>NZ_CP022379.1:2165000-2855148 GCF_002302495.1 Capnocytophaga sputigena | reverse complement strand
TTTTTAGGGTGCTACTTTTTAGCTAAAAATTTGATTATTAGATTTTTTTACTAATTTTGCCGGTGATAAAACTGTTCTTTTTTCAGTCAGCAAAATTGTGAATAATTTTTGAATAAAAAAAATATTTAACATTTGTTTTTCTGAATTTATTTTATAAGGGAACGATGTTAATCTTTTGTTAATGTTTATATCTATCTAATTATGAAAGAATTATATTTTGATTATGTACTGCGCACACGCTATGCAGAAACCGACCAAATGGGGGTGGTGTACTATGGTAATTATCCTCAATACCTCGAATTAGGAAGAGTAGAGTGGTTGCGCTCTATTGGTTTTACCTATAAAGCAATGGAAGAAGAAGGTGTTATGATGCCTGTGGTTTCTTTGCAAATTCAATATAAAAAACCAGCCCTATATGATGAGTTGATTACAATTCGCACCAAACTAAAAGAATTACCCTCTACAAAAATTGAGTTTGATTATGAGATTCTTAATGAAAGAGGAGAGTTACTTTCCACAGCTAACACTATATTAGTATTTGTAGATGCAAAAACTTTTAGACCAGTGCGCTGTCCTGAAAAGGTATTAAAACTGATTGAAGAGAAGATGAGTAATTAGTCACTAATAATGAATCGTTAGTCGTTAGTATCTCATTACTAACGACTAACGACTAAAAAGCTAAAGACTATCTGTAGTTTTTAATGAGATTTTTCACTAAAAGAATTACATTAGGCATTGCTATATTAGCTGCATTGAGTACTTCTTCGTGTGATACATCTGGTGAAATTTCTGGACCTCCTAAATCCGTGATAACTGAAAGGGCACACACCTCCATATTTTGATGACGTGCTACAATCACTTCAGGTACAGTACTCATCCCTACGGCATCACCTCCTAAAATACGCACCATACCATATTCGGCTGGCGTTTCAAACGAAGGTCCTTGCAACCCTACATACACACCTTTTTGAAGTTTGATATTGTGCTCTTTAGCTATTTTTTCTAATTCAGCTATCATAGCGTGATTATAGGGTTTGCTCATATCGGGAAAACGCACCCCAAACTGGTCTAAGTTCTTACCTCGCAAAGGGTGTTCTGGAAACATATTGATATGATCGCGAATCACCATTACATCTCCTATAGAAAAATTAGGATTCACTCCTCCCGAAGCATTAGAAACGATGAGACGTTTAATTCCTAATTGTGCAAACACACGTATCGGAAAAGTTACCTCTTGCATTGTATAGCCTTCATAGTAGTGCACACGCCCTGCCATCATCAGTACATAACGGTTTTCTATTTTACCATAGATAAGTTTGCCTTTGTGTCCGGCTACAGTCGATTTAGGAAAATTAGGAATATTGTTGTATTTAATTTCCGAAATAACTTCCACTTCATCTTCTAATTTATGAAGTCCAGACCCTAAAATAATAGCAAACTCCGGAGTGTGTTCTGTAATGTACGACTGTATGATGCGAGCCGTCTCGTTAATTTTGTCGTAAATTTGTTGCATATTTCTTTATTTTTTGTCGATTTTGTAGATTGTCTGCCTTTGGAGGAATGGGAACAATTAATAAATTTACTAATTATTGAAAATTAGTAACACCAAATTTAGCCGCTTCTGCTCTTGCTTTAGGTACTAGGGCTGTAAGATTTTTAATCCGTGAATCATCAGAAGGGTGTGTACTAAGTAACGAACTAGTTGATTTACCTCCTTTTAATGCTGCCATACGTTTCCATAACTCAGGAGCTTCAGAAGGATCATAGCCCGCAATTGCCATAATTTGAATACCTATAGCATCAGCCTCTGTTTCATTAGAACGGCTGAAAGGCAACATCACTCCTAAATTAGAACCTAAGCCATAAGCCAGCATAAACTGGTCAGTATAAGCGGCATATTTGCTGCTTTGTAAAGCTATAGAACCTGCTATAGCTCCTATCTGCTGCAAGGTACTTGCACTCATACGTTGTGCACCGTGATCAGCTAAAGCGTGTGCAACCTCGTGTCCCATAACCACAGCTAAACCTGCTTCGGTTTTTGTTACAGGTAAAATCCCTGTATAAACTACAATCTTGCCCCCTGGCATACACCAAGCGTTTACTTCAGGACTATCTACTAAGTTGTACTCCCAGCGATAATCATCTAAATAACCTTGATAACCATTGGTGTCAAGCCATAATTTGGCTGCTTTGGCTATACGTTCGCCCACTCGCTTTACCATAGCAGCATCATTAGTTCCTTTCAACACCTTATTTGAATTTAAAAAGGTAGAATATTGACTAAATGCCATTGGAAAAACTTTGCTATTAGGCATAAAGTTAAGGGTACTCTTCCCTGTAAAAGGGTTCGTTTTACAAGAAGAGATCATTAAAAGTAATGTGATTAAAATTAATTTCTTCATAAAAATTTATTTGAGGGCAAAGATAATAAATAATTAATAACTGACAATCATCAATTAACATTATTTAACAAATTATGAATTATTCAATTCTCTATCCCTATCTCCTAATCCCTAATTTTTGTCCATTGTTACTTGTTAATTGTTAATTAATTCGTACCTTTGCGCGCAAATTAAATAGAAATGGCAAATACCAAATATATATTTGTGACAGGAGGGGTAACCTCTTCTTTGGGAAAAGGCATCATTGCAGCTTCACTTGCCAAACTCTTGCAAGCTCGTGGCTATAGGGTAACCATACAAAAGTTCGACCCTTATATTAATGTTGACCCTGGTACTCTTAACCCTTATGAACACGGCGAGTGTTTTGTAACTGAAGACGGAGCCGAAACTGACCTCGACTTAGGTCATTACGAACGGTTCCTAAACGTACACACCTCTCAAGCAAACAATGTAACTACTGGACGCATTTACCAAAGTGTAATTGAAAAAGAACGCCGTGGTGAGTTCTTAGGCAAAACAGTACAAGTAATTCCTCACATTACCAACGAAATTAAAGAACGTATCCAGATACTTGGCAAAACGGGTGAGTATGATATTGTGATTACAGAAATTGGAGGCACAGTGGGTGATATAGAATCTTTGCCTTATATAGAGTCTGTACGTCAACTTTTATGGGATTTAGGAGAGCATAATGGTATCGTGATACATCTCACTTTAGTACCTTACCTCGCTGCTGCAGGTGAACTCAAAACTAAACCTACGCAACACAGTGTAAAAACCTTGATGGAAAGTGGAATCCAAGCCGATATATTAGTTTGTCGTACTGAGCACGAACTCTCCGATGACCTTCGTTATAAGTTAGCGCTCTTCTGTAATGTAAAACGTGAGGCTGTAATCCAATCTATTGATGTACCTACAATCTATGATGTACCTAATGTAATGCTCTTAGAAGGATTGGATAAAGTGGCACTCAAGAAGTTAGACCTCCCTTGTAAAAACGACCCCGACCTCACCCAATGGAACACTTTTTTGCAACGTTACAAGAACCCTAAACACCGCGTGAAAATAGGTTTAGTAGGTAAATATGTAGAATTGCAAGATGCTTATAAATCTATTTTAGAAGCTTTTATACACGCTGGAGCTGCTAACGAAGTGCGTGTAGATGTAGAGAGTATTCATTCCGAACATCTCAACGAAGAGAATATTGAAGCTAAATTAGGTCATTTAGATGCTGTACTCGTCGCTCCCGGTTTTGGCGGTCGTGGTATTGAAGGTAAAATAAAAGCTATTGAGTATGTACGCAAGCATAACATTCCTTTCTTAGGTATTTGTCTTGGAATGCAAATGGCAGTTATTGAATTTGCACGTCACGTAGCAGGACTTAAAGACGCTAACTCTACCGAAATGAATGAACAAACACCTTACCCCGTGATTAGTTTGATGGAAAGTCAAAAAGAAATTACTCACAAAGGTGGTACTATGCGCTTGGGTGCTTGGGATTGTGAACTCACCAAAGGTAGCAAAATATACGAAGCCTATGGTAAAAAAGATATTTCTGAACGCCATCGTCACCGCTATGAATTTAATAACAACTACAAAGAACAACTTGAGAAAGCTGGCTTACAATGCTCTGGTATCAATCCCGACACAGGTTTAGTGGAGGTAGTAGAATTACCTAATCATCCTTGGTTTGTAGGGGTACAATACCACCCTGAATATAAAAGTACTGTTGCCAACCCACACCCACTATTTGTAGCTTTTGTAAAAGCCGCTTTGAACAATAAACTTAAAAAGAACTAAACAACAGATAAAAACAATTATATGGACGAAAGAAAATTCGATGTAAAGAGTATTATAGGTTTTGCCTTAATCTTTGTACTCTTAATGTGGTTTATGAACAATAATAAACCTTCTCAAGAAGAATTAGCCAAGCGCAAAGCTCAACAAGAACAACAAGCTAATAAAACTGCTGCCAATACTCAAAATAATACTTCTACTGTTCAACCTACTGATTTAGGAAACTTTGCCTATTCAACTACCTTACCTTCAGCTAAAAATGAGGTAACTGTATTAGAAAATAAAGACCTTAAACTCACTATCAGTAACCGCGGTGGACAGCTTAAAGAAGTGTTACTCAAAGAATTCAAAACCTATGATTCTTTGCCTGTTTATTTAGTAAAAGATTGGAATGCTACTTTTAGTCTTAACTTTACTACTGCTCAGGACAAAAAATTAAACACCAAAGATTTGTATTTTGAGCCTACCCTAAGTGAAAACAATGGTAGCCAAGTGCTTTCTATGAAGCTTAAAACTTCCGAAAATACTTATTTAGAATATGTATACACCTTGCCTAAAGAGGGATATATGCTCGACTTAGTAGTGCGTTCTCAAGGTTTAGCTGGAGCTGTAAACACTTCTAAACCTATGAACATCGATTGGAAATTGCAAGCTCGCCGTATGGAGAAAAGTGTAACCTATGAAAACCGTTACACTCAAGCTGCTATACAATATGAAGGTGACCGTATCAATCGTATGAGCCAAGCTGGTAACGACGAACAAAAAGAAGAAAAAGTTAGTTGGGTAGCTTATAAACAACACTTGTTTACTTCAGTTCTTATCTCCGACAATCCGTTTGAGAAAGGAAATTTCATTTCTCACAATATTGCTATGAATGAAGGAAAAGAAGTAAAATACACTAAAAACTTCCTTACTTCTTTACCTATACAAGCTAAAAGTGGAGAATTGAGTGAATCATTACACTTCTATTTCGGACCCAGTGATTACAACGTTCTCAAACAATATAACGATAAATACGAACTTACTGAACTCATTCCATTAGGTTGGGGTATCTTTGGTTGGTTGAACAAATGGCTATTCATTCCTCTTTACAATTTCCTTGCTGATTATTTTTCTGTAGGATTGGTAATTATCTTGATGACCTTTATCGTACGTATATTGCTATCGCCTATCGTTTATAAATCGTATGTTTCTCAAGCTAAAATGAAGGTATTACGTCCTGAAATTGACGAAATCAACAAAAAATATGATGAGCCTATGAAACGCCAACAAGAAACTATGGCTCTGTATAGCAAAGCAGGAGTAAATCCACTCAGTGGTTGTATCCCAGCCCTCTTACAATTGCCTGTGTTCTTAGCGCTCTTCAACTTCTTCCCTACCGAATTTGGATTGAGGCAAAAAAGTTTCTTATGGGCTCATGATTTGTCATCTTACGACGCTATTTTCGAACTCCCTTTCTCTATACCTTTCTATGGTAGTCATGTGAGTTTATTCCCTTTGTTAGCTTCTATCGCTATATTAATTTATTCATTGATGACTATGGCTCAAACTGTACAGCCTCAACAACCTGGTGTGCCTAATATGAAGTTCCTCATCTATCTATCTCCTATAATGATGTTGTTCTTCTTCAACAACTACGCCAGCGGACTCAGTTTGTACTATTTTATATCTAACTTATTGACTATAGGTATTATGTTAGCTATCAAGTATTGGATTATAGACGAGAAGAAGATTCACGCTCAAATACAAGAAAACAAGAAAAAACCTAAAAAAGAAAGTAAATTCCAAGCTAAAATGCGTGAGATGATGGAACAAGCTGAAGCGCAACGCAAAGCTCAACAAAATAAACGTTAGCCTATAGATTTAACAACTAAAAAACGAATACACTTTGCCAAAGTTCTCTATTGCTATTGCACTACGATCTTTGGCAAAGTTTTTATATAAAACTATATAATGGTATAGTTTTTGCTGCTAATGTTTTCAAACTATGAAAAGAAAATTTATCAACATATTATTATCTACACTCATCTTGTTCTCTAATTCAGGATGGGCTATTTCTTTTCATTATTGTCAAGACCACTTATCGTCAGTTTCTTTAGAATATATCACTTCTTCTGTAGATGAAGAAGTAAGTGATTGTGCTGATATGGACTCTTGTTGTGCTTCTGAGGACGACGATAGTGATGAGAGTAAAACAGAATCTTCACATAAAAAATGCTGTGACAATACAGCTATATCATCTTCTATTTCTGATAGTACTTCAGTAGTAAAAGCGTTGGAACTGCAACTACAATCTTTTGTAGTAAGTTCTTTGGTTTTTCCTACTTTGGAAGTGGTAAGTATTCCTCAGACTGTAAAGAAAGCCATCACGAGAGATTTCTTTACGCAGTTGAATGCGCCACCTCTTTATGAATTATACTGCCAGAGGGTGTTTTATTCAGGTAAGAGATAAGAGGTAAGAAATATACCTCTGTTTTCCAATCCTTAAATTCTAATTTCTAAACTGAATAAAACAAGACAATAATGTACAAAAAATATATCTTTTTAATAGGGCTGTTGTTGCCCTTGTCTGTCTTTGCTCAACATTTTAGCAAAGGGAAAGTGGTAGACGAAAACAACGCACCTCTTATAGGGGCAGATGTGTATTGGGAGGGTACTGAAATAGGTGTATCTACTGATAATGAAGGAGCTTTCACGCTGAAACGCACAGATGCTTCTAATACTTTGGCAGTAAGCTATATTGGTTATAAAAAGAAAACTGTAAAAGTAAGCGGTAATGCGTCTTTACATATTCAATTGGAACCAGAAGCGACTTTGGAAGAGGTGGTAGTAAGCCAGAAGCGTGCTAACACGATGAAATCGCAATGGCAAGTAGCTGATGTGCACACAATGAGTAGTGGGGAATTACTGAAAGCAGCTTGTTGCAACCTATCGGAGAGTTTTTCTACTAACCCATCAATTGATGTGAACTTCTCGGATGCTGTTACGGGTAACAAACAGATAAAGATGCTGGGGTTAACCAGTCCGTACATACTAATGGCAGAAGAGAATATCCCTACAATGCGGGGCGCTTCGCAAGCCTACGGACTCTCATTTGTACCAGGTACGTGGATTGAGAGCATCCAGATAACCAAAGGAGCAGGGAGTGTGATTAATGGGTATGAGAGTATTTCGGGGCAAATCAACTATGAGATAGAAAAGCCTATCAGTAGTCGTCCTTTCTTCTTAAACTTGTATGCTTCAGAAGATAATCGTTATGAACTCAATGCTCATACCAATCAAAAATTATCTGATAAGTGGGCGACTACTCTTTTTGCACATGGCAATGTACGCCAGCAGAAAGCCGACCACAATCACGATGGTTTTATAGATAACCCCATAGGTAATCAAATCAACTTGTTGAATCGTTGGCAGTATGCGAATGCAGAAAAAGGGTGGGTAGGTTTTTTGAATCTCCACTATATGAAAGATGAGCGCCAAGCAGGAGAGTTGCGTTTTAATCGGCTAACGGACAAAGGAACTACCAATGCATGGGGCAGTGAAGTAAACTCCGAGCGCTTTAGTGCATCTAATAAAATAGGGTATGTATTTCCTGACACACCTTATAAGAGTATAGGGTTGCAGAACTCTTTTCAGTCGCATCGTCAAGATTCTTATTTTGGGTTGAACCGCTATGATATACAGCAAAAGAGTTGGTATGGTAATTTGATATACAATTCTATCATCACCGATACCAAACACAAATTTGCCACAGGACTCAATGGAACTTATGACGATTATAATGAGGTGCTCACTACTTCGGCTCTTGCGGGAGATTTCTCACGTGTAGATCGCTCCATAGGTGCTTTCTTTGAATACACTTACGACAATTTGAGTAACTTCAGTTTTGTGGCAGGAGTACGCGCTGATAGTCATAATCATTTAGGAAACTTCATTACGCCACGTTTACACTTGCGTTATAATCCTTGGAAACAAGCGACTTTCAGAGTATCGGCAGGGCGAGGCAAACGCGCTGCTAATGTGATAGCAGAGAACCAACAACTCTTGGCATCTGCACGTCAGCTTGCCATTATAGGAGGTGATGGAGGCAAGCTCTATGGTTTGAATCCCGAAATTGCTTGGAACTACGGAGTGAGCTTTTTGCAAGCGTTTAAAGTATTCGGTAAAAGTGCAGAGTTTTCAGTAGATTTCTACCGCACAGATTTTGATAATCAAGTAGTAGTAGATTTGGATAACTCACCCCAACAAGCCTTGTTTTACAACCTCAATGGGAATAGTTTTGCGAACTCTCTACAAGCGGAATTTAGTATTACTCCTGCCAAAGGGTTGGACTTCAAGGCTGCCTATAAGTATTATGATGTGCAAACGCAGTTTACTAAAGGACAAATGGAGAAGACCCTTACCCCAAAGCATCGCTGGTTTGCCAATGTAGCTTACGAGACTCCTGAGCGCCACGAGAACAAGAATTCTCAATGGAAGTTTGATGTAACCTTCAACTGGTTAGGAGAACAACGCTTGCCTACAACCGCTACGAACCCTATAGCCTATAGGTTAGACGATTATACGCCATCATTTGCTACACTCAATGCTCAAATCACCAAAGTATTTTCTAAGACATTTGAGGTATATATAGGAGGTGAAAACATCACCAATTATAAACAAGAGAATGGTATTTTGGCAGCCAACAATCCTTTTGGCGCATATTTTGATAGTACAATGCAGTACGCTCCTGCCTTTGGACAGATGTATTATGCAGGATTAAGATTTAAATTATTATAAAATGAAAACACGTATTTTATTATGGATAGCTTTGAGTTTTTTTGGACTCACTATCGCAAGTGCACAACAAGCACCTAACAAAAGTAAAAAAGTAGAGTTTGCTGTAGGAGGCAACTGTGAACAGTGTAAGGCGCGTATAGAAAAAGCGGCTTATAGCGTAAAGGGCGTAAAGAGTGCTAATTGGAATATCAAGAGTGGCAATATGACTCTTATTTTTGACGAACGCAAATGTAGCGAAAGCGATGTGCAGAAAGCTATTGCCAAAGTAGGACACGACGCTGGTAAAGAACGTGCTGACGATGAAGTGTACAAAAACTTACACCACTGCTGTTTATACGAAAGATTACCTTAAAATATGGGTAGTTTAAAAAGTTTTTTTTAAAGTATGATTGCGGTATACTGATAATCAGATGCTTTTAATGATGTTGTAGAGGGGATTTATAAATCGCTCCTACAACATCACTTTTTAAGGTAGTCTCATTTCGGTATAGATTTTGCTGTTAAGAAAGAAACACTAAATCACAACAAAATGAAAAAGATAACTATTCTACTAATGTTAGCAGTAGCTTTGGGCCTTAGTTCTTGTGCGAGCATTTATGTAGCTACTGATTATGATCGTCAAGCCGATTTTTCGGCGATGAAATCTTTTGCTTTTTTTAAGGAAGGTATTGATAAAGTACAAATATCCTACTTGGATAAGAAACGTATTTTGCGAGCTATAGAGCAAAATCTTACTGCTAAAGGGCTAACACTTTCTGAAACCCCTGATTTTTTAGTAAACATATTCACTCGAGATCGGGAGAATGTAGATGTGTATGACAACAGTCCGTATTACTGGGGCTGGGGAATGGGTTGGGGTCCTTTTTGGGGAGGAGCTACTTATAATGTAAGCCGAAATACAGAGGGCACTCTTTACATTGAGATTATAGATGCGAAGAAGCGTGAATTGGTATGGCAAGGAAAAGGCACGGGGTATTTGCCACAATCGATGGATAAGAAGGAAGAAGCTATCAAAAATTTTGTAAGTAAGATATTGGAGAAATATCCGCCTTCAGCAGATAAAAAATAACAATCACTAACTTTGTCAGAGTCTAATGACCCCGACAAAGTTTTTATTTTTCATATAGTAATTCGTAATTTGTAACCTATGTTTAAAAAACCTTTTTCTTTCGATGGACGTATTAGGCGTACTGAATTTGGAATCTCTTTTATTATTTGCTACATAGCACATATCTGTTTAGTAGGATTAATGGACTTAAATGGCTATATCTTCTGTATCCCTTTTTTCTTTTTTTTCTTTGCTCAAGCAGCTAAACGTAGTCATGATATGGATAAAAGTGGATGGTTTACTTTGATACCTTTATACAATCCATTTTTTTTGTTATTCATAGAAGGAACCATAGGTGCCAATAAATACGGAAAAGATCCTAAGTATCGAATTACAGATATTTTATTTCGTAACTCTTCTGATCTCCTAACTACTATAACAGTTTCTCTAAAACAAAAAAATCCAATTATAAGGACTGAAAATATTGATAAAAAATACCTACTCAGCGAGGATGGAAAAATTTTACTGAAGTGGTTAGATACTCAAGTTACCGCTATAGATATGCAAGCTGATCCTGATCTTAGAAATGTTACAACTATAGGTCGAGATGCCTTCTACAATTGTAATAAACTCAGTAATATAATCTTCACAGGGCAACTCACTACCATACAAAAAGCTGCCTTTGAAGATTGCGAAAAATTACAACATCTTAGCTTCCCAAGCCAAGTAAATTTTATAGGTGAATTTCTCTTTGGAAGAAATTGCATTGAAACTATTAATATTGAAAGTGAAATACCTCCACGCTTGGAAGGTAATTTTTCATACAATGACGAAAAACTACAAGCTATCTATGTAACTACAAGTGATATAAGTTTATATCGTAATAACGAAAGCTGGAAAAAATACGCACACCTCATTAGAATAAAAAAACACTGATTTTCAGCTATATATTTTTCTACATAGAAATATTTTTACAAAAACTTTTGGCTATTCAGAAGATTATCACTACATTTGCCAAAATTTTAGGGAAAATAGAGTATTTATTTTATTTATTAAGTTTAACTCTTTCCTATAGCAATCCCTTTTATATAATACTCTAATTGCTATCAGGAAATACAAATTTTATCATCAGCAAATGGCTGAAAACACTCAAAATCCAGAAGAATTTTTACAAAACTTTAACTGGGAAAAATACCAAGAAGGTATTGACAGCGTACAAGAAGACCAATTAAAAAACTTCGAAGAATTGGTTAAAAACAATTTCGTTGACACTCAAGACAATGAAGTAGTAGAAGGTGTTGTAACTCGTATTACCGACAGAGAGGCAATTATCGACATCAACGCTAAATCTGAAGGTGTTATCTCTCTCAACGAGTTCCGCTACAACCCTAACCTCAAAGTAGGTGACAAAGTAGAAGTACTTATTGATATCCGCGAGGACAAAAACGGTCAGTTAGTACTTTCTCACCGCAAAGCACGTACGCTTAAGGCTTGGGATAGAATCAATTTAGCACACGAAAACGGCGAAATCGTAAACGGTTTCGTAAAAAGCCGTACCAAAGGTGGTATGATTGTAGATGTATTTGGCATCGAAGCATTCCTCCCTGGTTCACAAATCGATGTGAAACCTATCCGTGATTACGAGCAATTCGTAAACAAAACAATGGAATTCAAGATTGTGAAAGTAAATCACGAGTTCAAAAACGTAGTGGTTTCTCACAAAGCGCTCATCGAAGCAGATATCGAAGAACAAAAGAAAGAAATCATCAGCCAACTCGAAAAAGGTCAAGTACTCGAAGGTGTTGTGAAAAACATCACTTCTTATGGCGTATTTGTAGACCTTGGTGGCGTAGATGGATTGATTCACATCACCGACCTTTCTTGGGCTCGTATCAACCACCCAAGCGAAGTGGTTTCTGTAGATCAAAAATTGAACGTAGTTATCCTCGATTTCGACGACAACAAATCTCGTATCCAATTAGGCTTGAAACAGCTTAGCAAACATCCTTGGGATGCTTTAGCCGACGATCTTAAAGTGGGTGATAAAGTAAAAGGTAAAGTTGTTGTTATTGCCGATTATGGTGCTTTTGTAGAAATCGCTGATGGCGTTGAAGGTCTTATCCACGTTTCTGAAATGTCTTGGAGTACTCACTTGCGTTCTGCTCAAGATTTCGTAAAACTTGGTGACGAAGTAGAGGCTGTTATCTTAACTCTTGATCGCAACGAGCGCAAAATGTCTTTGGGTATCAAACAACTTACCCCAGACCCTTGGATCAACATCACTGAAAAATATCCAGTAGGTTCTAAACATACAGGTACTGTTCGTAACTTCACTAACTTTGGTGTATTCGTAGAACTCGAAGAAGGTATCGATGGTCTTATCCACATCACCGACCTTTCTTGGACTAAGAAAATCAAACACCCATCAGAATTCGTAAACTCTGGTGATAAGATTGAAGTAGTAGTACTCGAATTGGATGCTGAAGGTCACAAATTGTCATTAGGACACAAACAAACTACTCCCAACCCTTGGGACAAATACGAAGCTGAATTTGCCGTAGGTACTGTACACACAGGAACCATTTCTAAAATGGTAGACAAAGGTGCTACTGTTCCTTTCAACGACGATATCTTAGCATTTGTTCCTTCACGTCACTTAGAAAAAGAAGACGGAAAAAAATTAGGTAAAGGAGACACTGCTGAGTTCAAAGTAATTGAGTTCAACAAAGAATTTAAACGTGTGGTAGCTTCTCATACTGCTATCTTCAAAGAAGAAGAAGAAAAAATAGCTAAAGAAGCTGCTGTAAGCACCAATTCATCTACTGTTGAAAAATCAACCCTTGGAGACCTTGAAGTATTACAAGAGTTGAAAGACAAGATGGAAAAATAGAAGTAATTTAGTTTTTTTCATAATTTTTTGTTTTAATGAGGAAAAGTCGTTGCTGGGAAGTGACGACTTTTTTTATTACCTATACTTGCTTTTCTTTTTGAATTATTTTATCTTTGCCCTCTGAAAACTAATCATTAATCATTTTATCACGAACCGTTTATCAAAATGCTTAGAATAGAAAATATCAGTAAACAATATGGCGACTACACCGCACTCAACAATGTGTCGCTACACATCCCTAAAGGCAGCATCTTTGGCTTGCTCGGTCCTAATGGGGCAGGGAAAACTTCTCTTATACGTATCATCAACCAAATTGTACTGCCCGATGCAGGACAAGTTTTTTTTGACGGTGAACCTTTGCAACCCAAGCATACAGCTCAAATAGGCTATTTGCCTGAAGAACGGGGTTTGTACAAATCGATGAAAGTAGGTGAACAAGCTTTATATTTAGCACAATTAAAAGGCTTGAGTAAAGCTGAAGCTAACGAACGACTTAAATTTTGGTTTAACCGCCTTGATATCGGCGATTGGTGGAACAAAAAAGTACAAGAGCTCTCCAAAGGTATGGCTCAAAAAATACAGTTTTTAGTAACCGTACTTCATAACCCTAAACTATTGATATTCGATGAACCTTTTAGTGGTTTCGACCCCATCAATGCGAATGTTATCAAGGATGAAATTCTCTACTTGCGCGACCAAGGCGCTACCATTATCTTCTCTACTCACCGAATGGAATCGGTAGAGGAACTGTGTGACCATATTGCACTCATCAATAAATCACGTAAAATATTAGACGGTAAACTTATTGATATCAAACGCGCTTATAAAAACAATTCTTACGAAGTAGGTTTAAAATTGCCTGAAGACCAGAAACCTGCTCTCTTAAACGAACTGAAAATGCATTTTGAACTAAGTGAAGCGCATTTCAAAACATTGTACGATGAATTAAAACTGCATATCAAGCAAAAAGAGGGACAAACCGCTAACGATTTGTTGCAATACCTAACAACCCGTGCCGAGGTAACTCATTTTGTAGAGGCTATCCCTACCGTTGATGAGATTTTTATCTCAACCATTAATAAATTGTCAAACTAAAAACTGCCCGTGAGGCTCATATTATGAAACATTTAGGAATTATTATTCAAAGAGAATACTTAAATAAAATACGTAATAGGTCATTTGTGATAATGACGTTCGTAAGTCCACTTATATTCGTTTTGTTTGCTTTTATCATTGGCTTTTTAAGTGATATGAACCGAAAGAGCAAGGCTAAGGATATTGTGATTGTAGATGAAAGCGGACTCTATGCTAATACTTTTGAGAATACCGAGACAACCCAGTTTCAATATCTCAATAATATTTCACTCAAAGATGCCAAAGCTAATGTATTAGAAAAAGGTCAATATGGATTGTTATACATTCCCACTAAAGGTGACCAAAATATTGCTTTCTATAGTGAAGAATCCCCCTCCTTATCACTTACTAATGAGATGACAGCTGCAATAGAACGCACTCTTTTCCAACATAATCTCACTCAAAAAGGAATTGATAAAAAGGAAATAGACGCAGCTAAAGCTCATATTGATATCGAGTTACAGAATTTCACGGGGGAAAAGAGCTCTGAGTTCGATAGCCTGATGAAAATAAGCATTGGAGGAATTGCTGGTTATCTAATTTTTATGTTTATCATCATCTATGGCAATATGATTATGCGCAGCGTAATAGAGGAAAAAACCAATCGAATTATAGAAATTATCATCTCATCTGTCAAACCTTTTGAACTGATGTTAGGAAAGATTTTAGGTACTTCGTTAGCGGGCATCACTCAATTTGTAATATGGGTTGTTATAGGAGGGATATTGTTAGCATTAGCTCCTTCTTTTTTTGATGTAAATACTTCTACACAAGCAGTACAAGGAGCAGGTAACTTATCGGATATCAATAATATAGTAAATTCTTTATATCATTTCCCTTTTGCCGAAACCTTCGTAGTCTTCCTCTTGTTTTTCATAGGAGGCTACTTGCTATATAGTTCACTTTATGCAATGATTGGCGCAATGGTTGATAACGAAACCGATACTCAGCAGTTTATGATGCCGATATTAATCCCTTTAATATTAGGCTTCTATGTAGGAATGTTCTCTGTAATCGAAGAGCCTCACGGCACCATTTCAGTAGTATTTTCGTACATTCCCTTCACTTCACCCATAGTAATGTTAATGCGCATACCGTTTGGGGTAGCGTGGTGGGAAGTAGCAATCTCTCTTGTTATTCTGTATCTTTCTTTCTTCGGAATCATCAAATTGGCAGCCAAAATATACCGCATTGGTATCTTGATGTATGGTAAAAAACCTACTTATAAAGAACTGTGGAAATGGCTTAAAATGAAATAAAATGAAAACAGAAAATCAATATATCAACCGCGAATTGAGTTGGCTCAAATTCAATGCACGCGTACTTCAGGAGGCAGCCGATGAACGCGTGCCTCTATTGGAACGCTTGCGCTTCGCGGGTATTTTTTCTAACAACTTAGATGAGTTTTTCAAAGTGCGTTACGCTACAGTGAAACGCGTTGCAATGAATGAAACTTCCGACAAAGAATTGGGAGTACACGCTAAAGAACTTTTAGAAGAAATTACTAAAGAGGTAATTCTTCTACAAGATCAAAGTTTGAAAATCATTGCCTCTATCACCAAAGAATTGGAGAAAGAACAGATTTTTATAGTAGATGAAAAGACCTTGTTACCCGAGCACGAAGCTTTTGTAAATACATATTTCTATAATAAAGTGCGCCCTGCTCTCTTTACTATTATCCTCAACGATTTGGAAATGTTTCCTCAACTGAAAGATGACGTAGCGTATTTAGCTGTTAAAATGACACTAAAGGAAGAGGACGAAAAAGCATCAGGTATAGAAAAGTTCTTTTCATCACGTGTTTACAAAGAAAAAATACAATATGCTCTGATTGAGTTACCTACTACCCTCGACCGCTTTATAGAGCTACCTCAGATAGGTGACAAACACTATATCATTATGCTGGATGATGTAATTCGTTTCTGTTTACATAAAATATTCAACATCTTCAATTACGAATCGCTTACAGCTAATATGATAAAAATCACCCGTGATGCCGAATTGGACATTGATGATGATTTGAGCAAAAGTTTTATCGAAAAAATATCTACCAGTGTGGAAGATCGGCGCAAAGGGGAACCTGTGCGTTTTGTATACGACAAAATGATTGATAAGGATACCTTGCAATTCTTATTCGAGAAAATGGGAATTGTAAAAACGGATAGTGTAATACCTGGAGGACGTTACCACAACCGCCGTGATTTTATGAGCTTTCCCAGCTTAGGTCGTAAGGATTTAACCTATCCTCCCATACAATCTCTACCTGTACAAGGACTTACTTCCGATGAGAGTTTATTAAAAAAAATTGCTGAAAAGGACTATTTGCAATATACTCCTTACCATACTTTTTCTAACATTATATGGTTTTTGAGAGAAGCTGCTCTTGACCCCAAAGTGAAGTCGGTAAAAATAACCATTTATCGTTTGGCAAAAAACTCGCAAGTTGTCAATTCACTCATCAATGCGGTGAAAAACGGCAAACAAGTAACTGTACAGATAGAGTTACAAGCACGCTTTGATGAGGAATCAAATATACGATATGCTGAACAACTAAAAGCAGAAGGTGTAAAGCTCATTTTTGGCGTACGCGGACTCAAAGTGCATAGTAAAATATGCGTAATTGAACGCAAAGAAGGTAAAGAACTAAAACGTTATGGTTTTATCAGTACGGGTAACTTCAACGAAAGTACAGCTAAAATCTATACTGATTACACACTGTTTACTGCAAATCAAGAGATTCTCAAAGAGGTAAACAAAGTGTTCAACTTCTTTGATACCAACTATAATGTGCAAAAATTCAAGCATCTAATAGTCTCTCCTCACTATACAAAAAAGCAACTTAAACATCTGATAGACGAGGAAATCAAGAATGCTAAAGCGGGTAAAGAGGCGTATATCAAGCTAAAGATGAACAATATCACCAGCTACAAGATGATTGATAAACTATATGAAGCCAGCCGTGCAGGAGTAAAAATACAAATGATTGTACGCGGCATTTGTTGCTTAGTACCTGGTATTGAAGGAATGAGTGAGAATATTGAGGTAATCAGTATCGTCGATAAGTTCTTAGAACACCCACGTTTGTTTATCTTTGGCAATGGAGGTACCCCTAAAGTATACATCTCCTCAGCCGACTGGATGACGCGCAACATTTCTTTCAGAGTAGAAGTAGGTTGCCCTATTTACGATAAAACCATACAGCAAGAGTTGATAGATACCTTTGAAATAAGTTGGGCTGATAATGTAAAGGCGCGTATCATCAACAAAGCGCAAGACAATACTTATCGTCCTCACACCACTCCTGCCTTGCGCTCTCAAGTAGCCCTATATGAGTATTATCAGCATAAAAACAAGCTCACTGAATAGATGAAAAGACCACAAATTAAACTAGCTCAACACGTAATAGAAGCCTGTAAAGCCAAACAAATAAAACACATTGTCATCTCTCCAGGGTCGCGTAATGCCCCTCTAACCATTGGTTTTGCCAATGATCCTTATTTTAACTGTTATAGTATTGTAGATGAGCGTTGCGCCGCTTTCTTTGCCTTAGGTATTGCTCAACAACGGCGTGAGCCTGTGGCTGTAGTATGTACTTCAGGCTCTGCTTTACTCAATTACTACCCTGCTTTTTCAGAGGCTTTTTACAGTAATATCCCTTTGGTAGTTATCTCTGCCGACCGCCCATCAAGTAAAATAGATATAGGCGACGGACAAACCATACGTCAGGTGAATGTACTAGCAAACCACAGTGCCTACAATGCCAATCTATCAGATGAAACGCATAGTGATAAAAGCAACTTTTATGAACTAAACAGAGCGTTGAATACAGCTATAGAGGAGCAATTACCAGTGCATATCAACGTGCCTTTTGAAGAACCCTTATACCTCACTACCGAAGAACAGTATCCTTTTGAGAACATCGTTGCAGAAATCAAAAATCCTATTGTTAATGAGGATAAAGCTACTAATTTCGTGAAACATTGGAACTCTTCGGCTAAAAAAATGGTATTAGTAGGGGTATTAACACCCAATAGTGTAGAATCTCAATATATTGAATGGCTTGCCAAAGACCCCTCCGTAGTGGTACTCACTGAAACTACATCGAACTTGCACCATTCGCATTTTATTCCTTATATCGATAAATTGCTAACTTATACCGAAAAAGACCCTACTCTAAAAGAAGCCTTACGCCCTGATCTGTTACTTACTTTTGGTGGTCTGGTAGTTTCCAAAAAGATAAAACAGTTCTTGCGTTCTTATCAACCTGCCTATCACTATAATGTAGATTTACACAAAGATTATAATTCATATTTCTGTTTAACTGCTCATTTTAAAGCAGGTATCAATACTTTTCTGAAAGAGGTTACCCCTAAATTAATGAGTGTATCTTCTAACTATCAACAACAGTGGTTAAAGGTGAAAAACGAGATACAACAAACTCATTTAGAGTATATCAATCAAACCCCTTTCTCCGATTTAAAAGTGTATTCTGAAGTATTTAAGAACATCCCTAATGATTATATTGTGCAGATAAGCAATAGTTCAGCTATCAGATATGCTCAATTGATAAAAGCACACCCTTCTTGGAAAGTGTTTTGCAACCGTGGTACAAGTGGTATTGATGGTAGTATGAGCACAGCTATTGGGGCTGCTGTTGGGAGTGCATCGCCTACCGTTTTTATCACGGGTGATTTAAGTTTTTTCTACGATAGTAATGCTCTTTGGAACAAATATATTCCACAAAACTTCAGAGTGATTCTCCTTAACAATCAAGGAGGAGGTATCTTTAGAATACTACCAGGTGATAAAACCGATTCTAACTTTGAATATTTTTTTGAGACACCTCACAAACTCACAGCTGAGCATTTTTGTAAAATGTACAACATAAATTATCAGTCAGCTACTAATCTTACTGATTTACAGAGAAAAATAGGTGAATTTTACGAAAAATCCGACGTACCAAAGCTATTAGAAGTACATACACCACGAAAAATAAATGATAAAGTTTTGTTAAAATATTTTGAGTTTATAAAAAAATAACTACTTTTACCGCATTAATAATTTTAAATATAAAAAATTATGAGTAAACGTGATGATTTAATCGCTGTGTACACCCAAGATTTAAAAGAAAAATGTGGTGAAAAGAACCCAGATGTAGAGTTCTTAACAAAAGTAACGGTAGGTTTAGGACCTTGTATTTACAACAATGATGCTTCTAAAGTATCTGGCTCTGACCAAACTGAATTAGACCGTGTAAAACAAAACTTCCTAATCAAAAAATTAGGCTTAAAAGATGGTCCTGAGTTAGACAAGGCTATTGATGTTGTACTCGAAAAATACGGCAAATCTAACAAAAGCAAGTACCGTGCAGTTGTGTATTATCTGTTGGCTAAACACTTCAAAAAAGAAAGCGTTTACAACAAATAAAAATCAAAAAAGGCTGTTCATCCATTGAGCAGCCTTTTTTATCAGATAACAAGTAATAAATGGAGAATAAAAAAAGAAAACTACAACACCACAAGAATATAGCTACAGGACTCTTTGTTTTGATGCTCGTCATTTATATAGTAATGTTGATAGCTCATAAAAAAGCTCCTGAACTCACTTTTATAGGTTATATAAAGGCTTTTTCTGAAGCTGCTATGGTAGGAGCACTTGCCGATTGGTTTGCAGTTACAGCTCTCTTTCACAAGCCTTTAGGATTAAACATTCCTCATACTAACCTCATTGAGGAACGAAAAAATGATATAGGTGAAAACTTAGGTGATTTTGTAGTGGAAAACTTTTTGAAACCTAAACAAATACGTCCTTATATTACCAATATTAAAATCTCTACCTTTATAATAGAACAACTTTCAAAAGAAAGTACACTAACTAAGATTAAATCTTTTGTAAAGGACATTCCTCTCAATAAAAAAGTAAGTGAAGCTCTGATTTCCTTTTTAGATGAGAATAAACACCAAGAATTTCTCCAACAATTTTTTGAAAAAATAGCCACATATCTCTTTGAAAATGAGGAACTCATACATCAAGAAATCAAAGAACAGTTTTCTTCTCTTACTCCTTCATTTGTAAAAAACAAAGTTGCTAAAAAAGTTGCCAATGGACTTTACTTATTAGCTTTAAAAACTTCACAAGATAAAACTCACCCTATCAGGGCTGAAATCACAGCACAATTATATGAATTTGCTGAAAAACTCAATGCCCCTGAAGGAGAATTACAACTTACAAAACTCTTGCAAAAAGGAGTTGAACAACTTACTGATGAACTGCAACACAACACTGTTTTACAACACCAAATAGACATTTGGGCACAGAAAACTGCCTATCAATTTGTGCTAAAAAACAAAGAGGAAGTCGGAAAACTCATCAGTCATACGGTAGAGAATTGGGAAGGACGTGAATTGAGCGAAAAACTTGAATTAGAAGTAGGTAAAGACCTCCAATTTATCCGTATCAATGGGACTTTGGTAGGTGGTTTAGTCGGTTTGGCTATTTACGCCATCACTCAATTATTCTAAAAGATAATATACTAACTAATTTGCTAATTCTGCTAATTTGTTAATTTGCAAATTCTTCCCTACCTTTGCGCCCGAAAATATTTCAACTATGGAATTTGAATTACTAAAAACAGATGAACATACTAAAGCACGTGCTGGAAAGATTACTACCAGCCACGGCGTGATTGAAACCCCCATTTTTATGCCCGTGGGAACGGTGGGAAGCGTGAAAGGAGTACACCAACGCGAACTGAAAAACGATATTAATGCCGATATCATCTTGGGGAACACCTATCACCTCTATTTACGACCTCAAACCTCCATTTTAGAAAAAGCAGGAGGCTTACATAAGTTTATTAATTGGGATAGAAACATACTTACCGATAGCGGTGGTTATCAAGTATATTCATTGGCTGCCAACCGAAAGATAAAAGAAGAAGGTGTGAAATTTAAAAGTCATATTGATGGCTCTTTTCACTTCTTTTCACCTGAAAGTGTAATGGAAATAGAACGCAGTATAGGTGCTGATATTATGATGGCTTTTGATGAATGTACACCTTACCCTTGTGAATACAGTTATGCAAAACGTTCAATGCATCTCACACATAGGTGGCTTGATAGATGCATTGCTCACCTCGAAAAAGTACCTCCTAAATACGGTTATCATCAAAGTTTATTCCCGATAGTACAAGGGTCAGTCTACAAAGACCTTCGTACACAGTCTGCCGAATATATTGCAAGCAAAAATGCTGATGGAAACGCTATTGGAGGACTATCAGTAGGCGAACCGGTAGAACAAATGTATGAAATGACTGAACTTGTATGTGATATTCTCCCCAAAGACAAACCTCGATACCTTATGGGAGTGGGAACCCCCATTAATATATTGGAAAATATTGCTTTGGGAGTGGATATGATGGATTGTGTAATGCCTACGCGTAATGCTCGCAACGGAATGCTCTTTACGGCAAAAGGAATTATCAATATTAAAAACAAAAAATGGGAAGATGATTTCTCTCCTATAGACCCTGATGGTCATACTTATGTAGATACCTATTACACAAAAGCCTATTTGCGCCATTTATTTGCTGCCAATGAATTTCTTGGCAAACAAATTGCTTCTATTCATAATCTTGGTTTCTATTTATGGCTCGTGAGAGAAGCTCGCCGACAAATTATAGCGGGTACTTTCCTTCAGTGGAAAACCAAAATGGTTACCGATATGTCAAATCGTTTATAAAAAATAAAAAAATGAAAATACTCGACTGGTACATCTTAAAACGCTACCTTCTTACTTTCTTTATGATGATAGTCCTCTTTATTCCTATTGGAATTATTGTAGATCTATCTGAAAAAGTAGATAAGATGATACAAAGAAAAGCACCAATGAACGAAATATTGTGGTATTACCTCAGTTTTATTGTTTATTTTGCCAATATTTTATTCCCTATCTTATTATTTCTCTCTATCATTTGGTTTACATCAAAGTTAGCTAATAATACAGAAATTATTGCTATCCAGAGCTCAGGTGTATCGTATATGCGCTTTTTGCGTCCATATATCGTGGGTGCGAGCATCATTTCTGTGATAGTGTTCTTTATGGGAATGTTTATTGTACCAGCTGCTAGTACTGTATATAACGACTTTTGGAATAAGTACATACGCTCTTCAAAGGTGGAAAGTGTTTCAGACCTCTACAATCAGTTTTCTGATAATGATTATTTATATGTAAGTTCATTTAATTACCAAGAACAAAAAGGATATAACTTTTCAGTAGAACATTTTGATGGTATTAAGATGAAGGAAAAAATAAATGCCGAAACAATTCAGTGGATAGATAGTACAAAAACTTACAGACTTACCAATTATTCCAAAAGAAAAATAGGTGAAGGTGATGATATATTAGTGAAACGTGACCAGTTAGACACTATATTCAATTTCAAACCCGATGACCTAATGCCGATGGAATATACAGCAGAAAACAAGAACTTGTTTGAACTGAATAAGTTCATTGAACGCGAAAAGATGAAAGGTTCTCCCAATTTAAATATGTATCTATTAGTAAAATATCGTCGTTGGGGTGCTATAAGTACAGCCTTTATTCTTACACTTATCGGTGTAGCTGTTTCATCAGTAAAAAAACGCGGAGGAATGGGAATCAACCTAATGGTAGGAGTTGTTGTAGGATTTAGTTTTGTATTCTTCGACCGTGTATTTGGAACCCTTGCCCAAACCTCAGGAGGACTCTCTCCTCTAATGGCTGTCGTCTTACCTAACCTTATTTTCCTTACCTTAGCTATTTTGTTACTCCGAAAAGTAAGAAGTTAGATTTATGGAATTAGTAAAAGCAAAAAAACATTTAGGGCAACATTTCTTAAAGGATTTAAACATCGCTCAAAAAATAGCTGATACACTATCACTAAAAGGTTATAATAAAGTGATAGAAATAGGCGCAGGAATGGGGGTACTCACTCAATTTTTACTCAAAAAAGATGTTGATGTACACATCGTTGAAATTGATAAGGAATCAGTAGCTTATTTAGAAACTCATTATCCCGAACTCAAAGGAAAAATCATTGCCGATGATTTCTTGAAATACAATATAGATGATTATATAGGGGAGCCCTTCGCTATTATTGGTAATTTCCCATACAATATTTCTACTCAAATTGTTTTTAAATTGCTTGAATTGCGAGAATATGTTCCTGAGTTTAGTGGAATGTTTCAAAAAGAAGTAGCTGAACGTATATGCGAGCGCGAAGGCAGTAAAACGTATGGTATCTTATCAGTTTTAGTACAGGCTTTTTATGAAACGAGCTATTTATTCACAGTTTCTGAGAGTGTTTTTAATCCTCCGCCCAAAGTAAAGAGTGGTGTAATACGATTAGTACGCAAAGCTGACTTCCATTTAGATTGTGATGAAAGATTATTCTTTACCGTAGTGAAAACGGCTTTCAATCAACGGCGAAAAACCCTTCGCAATAGCCTAAAATCACTGCTTATAGATGAGAATTTAAAACAAGACTCTATATTTGATAAACGCCCTGAACAATTGCCTTGGCAAGATTTTGTGCGTATTACTAAAGTAATAAGTGAGCAACATTAATTTGTTAGCTCACTATTTTTTGCCAAATCTCCCACGATTTTTCAGCTTGTAACACTAACATCTGCAAACCATTACAAATGGTAGCCCCTCGCTGTTTCCCTTTTTGTAAAAAAGTAGTTTCTACGGGATTATAGATGAGATCATAGAGCAAGTGTTGTGGAGTGATATATTCATAAGGAATTGGAGGACAATCTGTAATATTTGGAAAAGTTCCTAAGGGAGTACAATTTACAATCAAAGTATACTTTTGAAAAAGTTCAGGGGTGAGTTCATCATAAGCTAACTGACCTTCTTTAGGAGTACGGGATACAAATTGAGCTCTAATTCTTAATTGCTTAAGAGCGTACGCTACAGCACTTGAAGCCCCTCCTGTACCCAATATAAGAGCAAAAGTGTGATGGGGTTGTAAGAGCGGACGTAATGATTCTCGAAAGCCATAACAATCAGTATTGTAGCCTATAAGTCCTTTAGGTGTTACTTGTATGGTATTTACAGCTCCTATATCATAAGCAGTAGGATCTATCGCTATTAGGAACTTGATAATATCACGCTTATAAGGAATGGTTACATTCATTCCTCTTAAATTAGGTGTAGCACGCAATAAATCTGTCAGTTCATCAATATTTTGGATATCAAAATTCACATACTGACTGTTTTTCACATCTTCGCGTTTAAATTTTTCGGTAAAATAATTTCTTGAAAAAGAATAATCTATATTCTTACCTACTAATGCATATATGTTGTTCATTTCTTTTTTTGGCAAAGATAAGGATAATTAATTAATTTGCCAATTTGCTAATTGACAAATTATTCTTACCTTTGCCTCTCAAAATTAAACTATAATGGAAGTAAGTAAACGCTATGCACAACGTGGAGTTTCGGCTGCGAAAGACGAAGTGCATAAAGCTATCAAAAATATCAATAAAGGATTGTTCCCTAGAGCTTTCTGCAAAATAGTCCCCGATTATCTTACGGGTGATGACCAATATTGCCTTGTAATGCACGCTGATGGAGCAGGTACTAAGTCGGCTTTGGCTTATATGTATTGGAAAACTACGGGCGATCTAAGTGTTTGGAAAGGAATTGCTCAAGATGCCCTCATAATGAACATAGATGATTTATTGTGTGTTGGAGCAGTAGATAACATTATGCTTTCTTCTACTATAGGGCGTAACAAAAACCTCATTCCTGCAGAAGTTATTTCAGCAATTATCAATGGTACTGAAGAACTTATCAATGAATTGGCTAACTTTGGGGTACATATTCACTCTACAGGAGGTGAAACTGCCGATGTAGGTGATTTAGTCCGTACTATCATTGTCGATTCCACTGTAACAGCACGTATGAAACGTAGTAAAGTGATTGATAATGCAAACATCAAAGCAGGCAATGTAATTGTAGGATTGGCTTCTTATGGGCAAGCTACTTATGAAACTTCTTATAATGGCGGTATGGGTAGCAACGGACTTACCTCAGCTCGACACGATGTTTTCAACAAATCATTAGCAAATCAATTCCCTGAAAGTTTTGATCCCTCAGTTCCTGAAGAGCTCGTATATGCAGGAACTAAACACCTCACTGATAGTGTTGTAGGTTCTCCTATAGACGCGGGGAAACTCGTCCTCTCTCCTACCCGCACCTACGCACCTATTATCAAAAAGATATTAGAAAAATACAACAATACCCAAATATGTGGAATGGTACATTGTAGTGGAGGAGCACAAACTAAAATATTGCATTTTATAGATAACTTGCATATTGTTAAAAACAATCTCTTCCCCGTTCCTCCTCTCTTTCAACTTATTCAAGAAGAATCTAAAACCGATTGGAAGGAAATGTACCAAGTATTTAACTGTGGTCATCGTATGGAACTCTATGTACCTGAAGCTATTGCCGAGGATTTGATAGCTATCTCACAGTCATTTGGCGTACCTGCTCAAGTAATAGGATATGTAGAGGCTTCTGATAAAAAATGTCTAACTATAAAAAGCGAATACGGTACTTTTGAATACTAAATTAAACATACAAACCGATATACGATGGGCATTTGCTTATTTTGCCATAGTTGTGTGCTTGGGTATCTTTATGCGCTCAGTACAAGTAGCCGACTATCCTTTTGTATTCAATTATCGGAATATTGTGCATACCCATTCTCATTTAGCGCTTTTAGGATTTGTATATGTACTACTTTCAGCTATTTTAGCGCGAACTTTCATTCCTTTCAACACTCAACTACACAAACGCTACCGATGGCTGTTCTACATTACCCAATTCTCAGTATTAGGTATGCTCTGTAGCTTCCCTTTTCAAGGATATGGAGCCATTTCTATCAGTTTTTCATCAGTATTTATCATTTGTACTTACTTCTTTGCGAGATTCTTTATAAAATATGCTACTTCCCCTTTTGTAAAGATGGGCATCTTTTATCTTATTCTATCAAGTTTAGGAATATGGTTTATGCCTGTAACTATTGTAAAGTTTGGTAAATTTTCTGAAATGTATATGTGTTCCATTGCTTTCTTTTTGCACTTTCAATACAATGGATGGATGCTCAGTAGCCTAATGGGACTTTTTGTAAAAAAATATGGTTGGGATATACAATACCCTCAACTTATCAAGCGCATATTTATTCTATTTCAAGCGGGAATTATAGGGTCACTTTTTATCTCGTGGGTAGGCTATTTTAGTTATCCTATCTACTATATCGTTGGGGGAGTTTCTGTGCTTATTTGGCTTACTTCTGTAATAATGATATTGCGCCTATACCTAAAAACTCAACCTAAGAGCTTTTTAGCAACAGTTTTTATCTGTTTTTTTATTGCCAAAGTAGCAATGATGTTCACTGGTGCTTTCCCCGTGCTTACCCCCTATTTATTTAAAAACATCGACCTACTAATTAGTTATTTGCACTTCAATTTTCTAGGAATTGTAACCATAGGTCTCTTGCTGTTTTTAGAAGAAGTATATAAAGTAAATCGTTGGCTTATTTATCTATTTCTCTTTTGTTTTATCACCACCGAAGGATTAATCGTCTATAAGGGATTTTCAGTTATTGGAAACTACCCTATTTTTAGCAATTTTTATGAGTATTTATGGTTATTCACTGCTCCTTTTTATTTCCCTGCAATAGGGTGGCTCATCGGTAGTTTTAAAATAAAATAACGTAGAATGTTTCGTTTTTCCAATATAAATACTACTTTTGCAAATTAGTTAGTGCAATTAGGCACATCTTTTGATATGATAATAGAACGTTTAAAGTTAATAACAAAGTTTATGAATAAAACAAAAATTTGGTCAGTTCTTGTAATGTTGTTGTTTACCACTCCATTTTTTGCCCAAAACAACGAGCGTAAAAAGGTAGATGGCGTGGCAGCTGTAGTAGGTGATTATCTAATTTTGGAATCAGATATAGACAAGGCGTATATTGATTTGCAACAACAAGAAGTAGATACCCGTGAAATCAACCGTTGCCAGATGTTAGGCAAACTGATGGAGGATAAACTCTATGCTCACCAAGCTGTGCAAGATAGTGTGAAGCTCACCGATAGCGAAGTACGCGACCAAGTGAACCAACGTATTGAGTTTTTAACTGCTCAATTAGGTGGTGATATCAAAAAACTATTACAGTTCTACAAAAAAGATGACGAACAATCTATGCGTGACGAACTTTTCAACCTTTTGAAGGTGAGTATGCTCGCTCAGCGTATGAAACAACAAATTATTAAAGATGTAGAAGTAACTCCTGAAGAAATACGCACCTTCTTCAATGCTATACCAGCCGATGAGCGTCCGCATTTTGGTACTGAATTAGAAATAGCTCAAATTGTGGTAAACCCAGTTGCCCCTAAGAGTTCAGTACAAAAAGTAATAGATCAACTCAATGATATTAAAAAGGATGTAGAAGAAAATGGTATGAGTTTTTCTACCAAAGCCATTCTCTACTCTCAAGACCGTGCTACTGGCGGACAAGTCCTTACTTTCAATCGTAATTCTGCTTTCGATAAAGCTTTTAAAGATGTAGCTTTTACTTTGCAAGAAGGCGAAATATCTAAACCTTTTGAGTCAAGTTTCGGTTGGCATATTATTCAAATGGACAAGATTCGTGGTAAAGAAGTAAGTGTACGCCACATTTTATTAATGCCTGATATCCCTGAGGAAGCTCTCAACGAAGCTAAAGAAAAAATATCCAAAATTCGTGAACGCATCATTAACAAAGAACTCACTTTTGATGAGGCTGCACGTAATTTCTCTGATGAAAAAGAAACTCGTAACGATGGCGGTCAGCTTATCAACCCTGAAGATCTTTCTACTCGTTTTGAACTTACCCGTATAGAGCCTACTCTTTACGCACGTATTTCAGACCTAAAAGATAATGAGGTGTCAGTTCCTTTTCTAGATGAAGACAGAACTGGTAAAAAGACTTATAAGATTTACCAAATTACAAATCGTATTGATGAACACCAAGCCGATTTTGTAAAGGATTACGTAAAAATACAAGATTTAGCCCTCAAAGAAAAACAGTTAAAAACTATCAACAAGTGGATGAAAGAACACATTGAAAAGACTTACATTTCAGTAAATGGAGAATATAAAAATTGTAAGTTTGAAAATAATTGGCTGAAGAAATAATTTCCCCTTACTTTAATGGGAAAATATCTAAAAAAAATAAAAAGTGAGAAACAAAACTATCATAAGTTTTATTTCTCACTTTTTATTACCAATATAAATACTTTATCAAGAAATTCTAAACACTAAAGACTCCAAAGGGGCTATATCTACTCGCAATCTTCCTTTGCCATTTTCTATATATAGGGTAGTTTGCTTTTCGTAGTAAAGAGCATCGCTAAGGGTATATGTACCGTCATTCAAGAACCAACTGCCTAACAAATAGGCTGGCAATTGCAAGTCAAAACCATAATTTTCGTGTTCACTAAAATTGCATACTATCACCCATTGTTCTTCTTCATTCCCTCTCGCAAAACTATACACTTTGTCGTTGTAATAAACGGTGTGCTCTCGATTATATTGATGCAAATCAATATAAGCTCCATTGACCTTTAAATTGAGTAATCGCTGATAGAAATCACGTAATGCTCGCTCTGAATTACTAAGCTGACCTCCGTCATATTGTTTGTTGTTCACCCACCGTTGATGAGCAGGAACTCCTATATAATCAAAAATAGAAGTACGCGACGGACTGCCAAAACCTGCCCATTCTGCCGCTCTCTCTCCCACCTCCTGACCAAAATACACCATCACCGGTGACTCGCCAATGAGGGTAGAAACTACCATTGCAGGTTTAGCCTTTTCGGCATAGCCCGCAAATTCTGGTGAGGCTATACGTTGCTCATCGTGGTTTTCTAAGAAATGTAACATACGGTCTGAAATATCAGAAAGCTCACGTTGTATGGGGACAATGGCATCAGTGCTATGTTCGTGTGCTACAATATTGCGCAAAGTGTCATACAATTGCACTTTGTCGTACAAGTAATCCATCTTCCCTAAGTGCAAGTAAGAGCGATATTCATTGGGGTTATATACCTCAGCCAGCAGAAAAGCCTCTGGGTTATGATATTTAATAGCCGAATTGAGATAACTCCAAAACTCCACAGGTACCATTTCAGCCATATCATAACGGAATCCATCTACACCTTTCTCAAGCCAATACAAAGCAATATCTTTGAACTTTTGCCAAGTATTAGGCACAGTTTTGTCTTGCCAAAAATGGTAATGCACTTCTGTATCTTCACTCTCAAAACCTATAGGTAGTTCTGGAAAATCCTTAATACCATCAGGGCGTACCCCATAGTTGAGCTTTACGGTTTCATACCAATCATTGCGATCGGGCTGAGAAGCACGTGCCCTATTACCTGTCCATTTAGCAGGAAACTCGTGATATTCGCCATAAATACCTTCAGGTAGTTTAAAAGCCTCATTGGGGTTGTAATAGAAATTGTTATTTACTGCATAAGTTACCGAAATATCATCATCTTCTCCAAAACCTCTTATTCCCTCAGGTTTAGCAATACTCTCATAACGGCGTGCCACGTGATTAGGCACTATATCCATAATCACTTTCAGTCCGCACTGGTGCGTACGTGCTATAAGGGCTTCCCATTCCTCCAAACGTTGTGCGGGATTGTCAGCAAGGTCTGGGTTTACAGTGTAATAATCTTTTATGGCATAAGGAGAGCCCGCACGTCCTTTTACTACCGCCGGAAAGTCATTACTGATACCATAAGCTGTATAATCAGTAGTGAGTGCGTGATGTAATACTCCTGTAAACCATATATGTGTAGCTCCTAACTTTTTTATTTCTAATAGAGCCTTCTCAGTAAAATCCGAGAACTTACCCACTCCATTTTCATCTTTAGTGCCCCACGCTTTATTGGTAGTATTAGTATTCCCAAAAAGTCTCGTTAGCACTTGGTAAACTACTATTTTGTTATTCATTTTAAACTGTTTTTAGCTTCTTCTAATAACTTAATAAATACATTGTAATCAACTTTATGAGTTATCATATCCTTATTAATTAGCTTGATAGTAGGTATTTCAACAAAGAAATTACCATTATCATCATAACTAACTAATGCTATATATTTATCATCTATATAAATCTCAGCTACTAAATTGTCATAATTACAATCACTACATATTAGTATTTCTTTCTTCATAAAAATAAAATACTTTGCCAAAGGTTTAATAGCTATTGTGCTACAACCTTTGGCAAAGTTTATACTAATCATTAATCAGTATCGCCCGTGCGACTTGTGCCCATAAGCATTAAGTAGGCTTTAAGAAATTCGTCGAGTTCGCCGTTCATTACGCTATCTACATCAGTAGATTCGTAATTAGTGCGTACATCCTTCACGAGTTTATAGGGGTGCATTACATAGTTGCGTATTTGCGAACCCCACTCTATCTTCATCTTGCCTGCCTCTATCTCATCGCGTTTAGCCTGACGCTTTTTGAGTTCTATCTCATACAACTGCGATTTGAGCAATTGCAACGCCTTGTTTTTATTATCAAGCTGACTGCGGGTCTCGGAGTTCTCAATAATAATTCCCGTAGGGTGGTGACGTAAGCGCACTGCTGTCTCTACTTTGTTTACATTCTGCCCGCCTGCTCCACTCGAGCGCATTGTCTCAAAGGTAATATCCGCAGGGTTGATTTCTATTTCAATAGTATCATCTGCCAGCGGGTATACATATACCGAGGCAAATGAGGTATGGCGTTTAGCGTTGCTATCAAAAGGTGAGATGCGCACCAAGCGATGTACACCATTCTCTCCTTTGAGATAACCAAAAGCATATTCACCTTCAATTTCAATAGTAACTGTTTTAATACCTGCTACATCACCTTCTTGGAAGTTGAGCGTCTTTACCTTATACTTTTGGTTGTTGCACCACATTGTGTACATTCGCAAGAGCATTGAAGCCCAGTCGCAACTTTCAGTTCCGCCTGCTCCTGCAGTAATTTGCAGTACAGCACTCATCGCATCGCCTTCATCAGAGAGCATATTGCGAAATTCCAATGCCTCAATAGCGTGTAGGGCTTGTGCGTATTGCTGGTCTACCTCGTCAGCAGTAGCTTCACCTTCTTTAAAGAAGTCAAGTAATACCTCCACATCCGAGGTAAGACTTTCAGCTTCCTCATAATCTTCTACCCATTTCTTTTGAGTGCGAAGTTCACGCATCACCTTTTCAGCCTCTTTGGTATTATCCCAAAAATCAGGTGCAAAAGTCTTCTCTTCTTCGTTACTTATTTCAATACGTTTGGCATCTATGTCAAAGATACCTCCTTAACGCACCCAGGCGATTCACTAAATCCTTAACTTGTTCGTTATTTGTCATTTCTTATTACTTATTATATTACTATACCCTATCCTCTCTTACCTCTTATCTCTTACCTAAACCTAAACTTTTAGTATCTCAGCTTCTTTTGCAGCTAATACTTCCTCTACCTTTTTGATGTATTTATCGGTGAGTTTTTGTACGCGTTCTTCGGCATCTTTCTTGATATCGTCAGAAGTTTCTACTTTTTTGATTTCCTTATTAGCATCTTGTCGAGCATTGCGCACACTGATTTTAGCATCTTCGCCTTCACCTTTAGCTTGTTTTACAAGTTCACGACGACGTTCTTCGGTAAGTGGTGGAACAGTGATAATCACCATTTCGCCATTGTTCATTGGGTTAAAGCCTAAGTTAGCTATCTGGATAGCTTTCTCAATAGGTTGAATCATTTTCTTTTCCCAAGGCTGAATAGAAATGGTACGCGAGTCAGGAGCTGACACGTTAGCTACCTGACTAAGAGGGGTTTGCGCTCCATAATAGTCTACCATTACGCTACTTACCATTTGCGGACTAGCCTTACCTGCGCGAATATTGCCCAAAGCCTTGTCCAAGTGTTGCAACGCCTCTTGCATCGCCTCGTTTGTAGTGTCTAAGATAATATTAATTTCTTCGTTCATTGTATATTGTTTTATTTATTAGTATTAGTTTTATTAGATAATAACTTTTTAATTTTCATTTGTAGATTATTGTTCTTCTTATGAAAGAAGAAAATACCTACAATCAATAAAATTGTCAATAATGGTTGTATAATCACAAACAAATAGATATTCACTGCTTCATAAGTAGTTTCAAAAGAATCTGCTAATAAATGCAAGCCTTCTACTGCAAGGTCAAAATATCTATGTAATAGATTTTGCTCCATTAGTAGTGTGATTCTAATTGTTTAATAAAGCGCTTTTTCTCTCTGTATTGTACGTGTTTAACTACAAAAAGTACCAAAAGAGCTATATCTACCATAGGCATTAGAAAAATAAAGACAATAGCATTCACTTCTTTATAGGTAAACCCTGTAAAATTTGCCAATGATTGCATTACTTCACAACACCAATTAAACAATGCTTCCATTAACCATTAATCATTAACTACGGTTCCTACATTTTCCCCTGCTACTACTTTAGCGAGATTGCCTTTTTTGTTCATATCAAATACAATAATAGGCAAATGGTTCTCTTGGCTAAGAGTAAAAGCCGTCATATCCATTACTTTAAGGTTTTTATCAATACACTCATTAAAAGAGATATGGTCAAACTTCACTGCCTTAGGGTCTTTCTCGGGGTCGGCAGTATAGATACCATCTACGCGAGTCCCTTTGAGGATTACATCAGCATTGATTTCAATAGCACGAAGTACAGCTGCCGAGTCAGTTGTAAAGTAAGGATTACCAGTTCCTGCCCCGAAAATAACTACACGTCCTTTCTCTAAGTGGCGTACAGCACGACGCTTGATAAAAGGCTCAGCAATAGCTTCCATCTTAATAGCTGTTTGCAAACGGGTGAAGATACCTTCATCTTCCAATGCACTTTGTAGAGCGAGCGAGTTGATAACAGTCGCAAGCATTCCCATATAGTCGCCTTGCACTCTGTCCATACCATTGCTGGCACCTGCTACACCACGAAAAATATTCCCGCCACCAATCACGATAGCTACTTCTACTCCTTGTTTTACTACCTCTTTTATCTCGGTAGCGTATTCTTTTAATCGAGCAGGGTCAATACCGTACTGGCGACTCCCCATAAGGGCTTCCCCGCTGAGTTTAAGTAAAATTCTTTTATATTTCATTTCAATTGATAATTGACTTAATTCACTAATTTTGAGGGCAAAAATAAAGAAAATAAGAGTATTACACAAATTATTTAGAGGATTTATAGAACACTTTGTCAAAGACTTAGAGCTTTAACAAAGCTTCTATAAGTCGAAAACAACTGATAATCATTTAATTGTTATAATTTTTTCTGGGGTTACTATATGTGTAAGACGAACATCAGTAGAGAGAGAAATAGACGAAAAATTCTCTTCAGGTAAAAAAAATGAAAGCCCTATTTTAAGGGTTTCTGGACGACATTCTGCTAAAAATCGGTCATAGTAGCCTCCTCCGTAACCTATACGATTACCATAGAGGTCATAAGCGAGAAGAGGAACAAATACTACTTCTATTTTATGTGCAGAAATAGCAATTCCATCTTTAGGTTCTGGCACTCCCCAATTATTCGTCTGTAAAAGAGTATCTTTGGTAAATGGTATAGAAGTAAGAGTTCGCTTTTCAGAGTTCATTTTTGGTACCACTACTTGTTTGTTTTTCTGGTAAAGAAGTTGTAGAATAGGAGTTGTATCAACCTCATTGAGTTCTTCAATAGATAGGAATAGGTGATAACAATTATACCCCCATATATCGCATATTGAAAGTTGCTGAGCAATTTGTAGGCTCATCATTTCTCGCTCAGTTACCGATAAGGCTGTGCGTTTTTGTTTGTAGAGTTGCCGTAATTCTTTCTTGGTCATTTAATTAAAAGGGATTGTATTTCGGTAATGTCTCCATTGAAAACATTGAAGTCTATCTTCACTTTAGCCCCTGCGGTAATGCCATTTTCAGTAAATTGCCACATCTTCCAAGTAAATACCGAGGTAGGCACTGACACATTGTTGTAATTAGCTACCCAAAGAGGATAACTCTTAAAAGTAGGGTACAAATAATCTTCGTAAAAACTTATATAGGTATAAAGTATAGGTTTGCGTTTATAGCGTTTTTCAACGAGGTCTAACCACGTTTGTATATCTTTAAGGAACTGTTCTTTTGTTTTTTTCTTAGGCAATTGTTCTACATCTAATATAGGCAGGAAATCACCCTTTTCAAGTGTAGTGTTTTTGAGGTAAGATTGAGCTTGTAATATAGGATCTTCATCGGGACGATAGTAGTGATAAGCCCCTCGTATCAGTTGATGTTTTTTAGCTTCCTTCCAAAAGTGAATGAAGTTTTTATCGGTAGTTTCGTTGCCCATTGTCGCTCTAAAAATAGTAAATTGCAAGGGGTAACGAACTGTTTTGTTTTTGATGTAAAGACTATCCCATTGTATTTCATCGCGTTCCTGATAGTGAGAAAGGTCAATACCGAATACTTTGTCGTAATACAAACTCACTATGCGTTCAATACGCGCACTCTCATAAGTAGAATTCATTTTGCGAGAAGTGAGTTTATTGAGAATTTTTTGATAAAGGGCTGGATAATAGTTTCTAATATAAAAAGCACCTCCTATCCCCAATAACAAAAGACACGCTAAAAATACACTTATGTATTTGAAAGCGTTAGACTTGTTTCTTCTGAGGGTACGAGGTGCTTTTCTTTGTTTTTTTCTCATTTATATGATAGAGAGATTATTTATTTTATAGGAGTTTTGGGTAGAGTTACCTCTCCTGGGTCTTTCCAAAGACCATCTTTAATAGCACGTTTTTTAGCAGCTTCAGCACGTTTTTCGCTATCGGGGTGAGAACTCATCATTTTTTGGAATTTGCTTTGAGTATCACCACCTGAAAGTAATGCCATTTTTTTAAAAGCAGTGTAAACAGCTACTACATCGTAACCGTGTTTTTTCATAAAGTTATAAGCGTATTCATCAGCTTGTGACTCTTGTTTTTTACTATGTTTAGCTTCAAGCATAGCATTAGCCATCTCTCCAAGTTCGGTGTCGCTCAAGGCTCTTACTGCTCCTGAAGCTGCTCCTGCAGCATCTTGAGCTGCTGCACGCATATAAGCTGATTTAATAGCATCTTTAGTATCTTCATTTTTCACGTGACCTATTTCATGACCAATGATTGCTAAAAGTTCATCATCAGTCATCAAATCCATCAATGAAGAGAACACACGCACACTGCCATCAGCACAAGCAAAAGCGTTGATATCAATCACGTGATACACTTTGTAATTAAGCTCTAAACCATCTTCACTCTTGTGCTTACCAAAAAGGCGATTCAAACGTTTGGTATAAGGACTTTTACTATCGGTTACTGGATTGTGTTTATCCATCCATTCTACCGATTCTTTTGAAAGTTTTTTAGCATCTTCATTGCTAAAAGCAAGTGCTTGAGCTCCTTTAGAAACGGCACTTGCAGCTTTTCCTAAATTGATTTTCTGAGCTTGGCAGAAGCCAAATACTCCTACGCATAACGCAGTTAAGATAATTTTTTTCATCGAAAAATTCTTTTTAATTAATGCGACAAATGTAATACTTTTTTTATACACTACAAAATGTTTCTTATTTTTTTATTTTTTTAATCCCCTCTTTTTTACTAATTTTGCCCCAAAATTTTTAAAAATGCTTATCATAGGAATTACAGGCGGTACTGGTTGTGGTAAAACTACCGTTGTTAATCAAATAATTAAAGAACTTTCTGGTGAAGAAGTAACTGTTATATCACAAGATTCTTACTATAAAGACTTGAGTCATTTATCGTTTGCCGATCGCACTAAAATAAATTTCGATCACCCAAATTCTATAGATTTTGAATTACTAAAAGAACATCTTTTAGCTCTTAAAGAAGGCAAATCAATAGAAAGTCCTACCTATTCATTCGTAGAACACAACCGCACTCCCGAAACTGTTTTGGTAAAACCTACAAAAGTGGTGATTGTAGAGGGCATTCTCATTTTCTCCCACCCTGATATTCGCCAATTATTTGATATTAAAATTTTTGTTCATGCCGACTCCGATGAGCGACTTATCCGCCGTATCAAACGCGACATTACTGAACGTGGTAGAGATGTGAGCGAAGTACTTAACCGCTACCAAACGACCCTTAAACCTATGCACCTCGAATTTATAGAACCTGCTAAAGAATTTGCCGATATCATTATCCCTAACAATCGTCGCAATACTGTAGCTATAGAAATCCTCAAAACTCTTGTTCACAATCGTATTTTTCAACAATAATGAAAAAAAAAGCTAATTTTTCGTCTATTTTCAAAGGATATAAAAAATATCTTGTCATAGGAGGGGTATTTACTATCTATATGCTCTTTTTTGACAATGCTTCCTTTTTGGTACATAGAAATATGAACACTGAATTAGATAAACTCACTCGACAAAAACAATTCTTGCAAAAAGAAATTGAAAAAGACAAAAAAGAATTAGAGGCTCTCTATACTGATGAAGGTAAAGAAAAATTAGGACGTGAAGTGTATTATTTAAAACATGACGATGAAGAAGTTTTTATCATTGAATACGATACCATTAATTAGGTGTTAAAAATTAGTACAATAGTTCTATCTGTTTGAGAGAAAAATTTTTAATTGTCTCTTCACTTACTACTATCAATTCTCCTATAGATGTAACTCCTTTTATAATTCCCATAAAATGTATTCCTTCAGACGACCTAAAAGTAGATACTTTTTCTAAACGAAACAAATAATTTCTGTATACATTATATATCTCCTCAAAGGAAAAATTCTCTATTACAGTTAATTCTCTTTCTAGATTATTAATAATGCGCTTCATTAGCTGTTCCATATCCAAATTCTTCTTGATAATATTCTTCAACGAAGAAGCTTTAGGCAACCCTTCAAACTCTATTTGATTCACATTCAACCCTATACCTATGACACTTTTAGCTATTTGTTGCCCTTGTAATACATTTTCTATCAGTATCCCTCCTACTTTTTTATTATTAATTAAAATATCATTAGGCCATTTGATGTAGAGCTCTTCAGTGAGTGAGTGTTCTCTTAAAACATCTTCTACTGCCCTCACCACAGCTATAGCAACCGACATATTTAGCAAAAAAGCCTGCTGTAGCAACAGCTTTTTAGGGATAAAAAGTATACTAAAAGTAAGATTTTGATAAGGTTCTGTTTGCCATTTTGCCCCATACTGTCCTACACCTGCTGTTTGTTGAGGTGTCCATATAGTGAGAAAGTTAGGTAATGAAGTTTCAGAATGTACAAGCTCTTTAAGATAGCGATTTGTAGAATCTATAGTTTTTAATTTGATAATATTCATAGCGCAAAAGTATAAATAATTTGTCAATTTATCAATTTGTTTATTAACAAATTAAAAAAATATTACTACTTTTGTCCTCTCTATAATTTTTTAAAATGAAAACACCTATTTCTTACTATACTTTACAAGGTAATCTCTCTAACAAAACACTTGTATTTCTTCATGGTTTCTTAGAAGATAGCACTGTATGGAATGCACTTTCTAAATCGCTTTCTGATACTTATAAAATATTATGTATAGACCTTTTAGGACACGGAAAAACCCCTACTATTGCCCCCATACACACTATGGAAATGATGGCTGATGAAGTAAAAGCTGTTTTAAACTATGAGAACATTACTCAATGCACTTTAGTAGGACACTCTATGGGAGGTTACGTAGCACTTGCTTTTGTAGAGCGTTTTCCAAAAAATGTTGAAGGTTTAGTATTGCTCAACTCTACTCCCCTACCCGACTCTGACGAGAAAAAAGCGAATCGTGATCGTGTATTGAAAGTTATTGAAAAAGAAAAAGAACTATTTGTACGTACAGCTGTTACTAATTTGTTTAGCGAAAAAAACCGCACTACAATGACAGTTGCTCTACAACAACTCATCAATATTGGTGTCACAACACCTAATGAGGGGATTGTAGCCGCTTCTTTAGGAATGAAAGAGCGTCCCGATCGCACTTTTGTACTCCAACATCTTTCAGCTAAAAAACTCTTTATCTTAGGAAAAGAAGATGCTTTAATTCCTTACCAAAAAATGACAGCTTTAGGTGAATCTATAGGAATGCAAAGTGCTGTATTAGAGGGGGGGCATCTGGTATATATTGAAAACGAAGCAGCTACCATAGAGGTGTTGCGTAATTTTATGAAACAAATATGAGAAAATGCTTATTATTGATAGGCTTATTGACTGTAGCTTGTAACGAGCCTTCACCTAAAACAACTACTACACAAAGTAGTACAACAACTTCAAAAGACACTACAACAACTGTTGCAGAAGAAAAGATAGCTACTGTAGAAACACTCACTACTGATAATGTAATCCCCTTTCTCAATCAATATGAGAAAGAAAACAAAGAGCGTTTTGTACGAATCATTACCGATTATGGAAATATTGATATTGAATTGTTTAATGAAACTCCCTACCATCGTGCTAACTTTATCTTTCTCACCAAGCAAAAATATTTTGACGGCACTGTTTTTCACCGAGTGGTAAAAAATTTTGTCATACAAGGAGGCAATTCCGAAACTTGGGAAATAAGTCGTCGGAGAGCTACCATAGGGTCTTATTTATTACCTCCAGATACCAAAAAAGGTTTCAAACACCATCGCGGTATTGTTTCTATGCCTAGTAGCAACATCGACAATCCACATCAATTCGCTTCACCCTATGAGTTTTTTATCGTAGTACAAAAACCTGGTGCATATCATTTAGATGGCAACTATACAGCTTTTGGTAAAGTAATAGCAGGTATGGACGTGGTAGATAAAATCAACCAAGTTCCCACTGAAGGCAGAGATAATTGGCCTACTAAAGACATCAAAATGAAAGTAATAATCCTTAATAAATAAATAAATGAAATACTATATTATCGCTGGAGAAGCATCGGGTGACTTGCACGCTGCTAACCTAATGAAAGCCCTTTTAGCTAAAGATCCTCAGGCAAACTTTCGATTTTGGGGAGGCGATCGTATGCAAGCAGTGGGAGGCACCCTCGTAAAACACTACAAAGATCTAGCCTTTATGGGTTTTTTAGAGGTATTACTCAACTTACGTACTATCCTCAAAAATATTAGTTTTTGTAAGAAAGACATCTCTGAATTTAAACCCGACATACTCATTTTAGTAGATTATCCTGGGTTCAATATGCGTATCGCCAAATGGGCTAAGCAGCAAGGTATTCCTACTCATTACTACATATCCCCCCAAATATGGGCGTGGAAGGAAAACCGTATCAAAGCTATCAAACGTGATATAGATGCTATGTACGTAATTTTGCCTTTTGAAAAGGAATTCTACGAAAAGAAACATCAATACCGCGTACATTTTGTGGGGCATCCTCTTCTTGATGCTATTGCTCAACGACAAGAAGTAGATGAGGCTATTTTTAAAGCTGAAAACGGTTTAGACCATCGTCCTATTATAGCCTTACTCCCTGGCAGTAGAAAACAAGAAATTGCTAAAATGTTAAAGATAATGCTCTCCATAGTAGATGATTATCACCAATACCAATTTGTAATTGCAGGTGCTCCTTCTATTGACTATCACTTTTACCGACGTTTCATCAAAGAGGAAAACGTACATTTTGTAAGCGGAAAAACCTACGATTTATTGTCAATTTCGTATGCTGCTTTGGTAACCAGTGGTACAGCTACCCTCGAAACAGCCTTATTAAATATCCCCGAAGTAGTATGTTACAAAGGAAATTGGATTTCTTATCACATCGCTAAACGTATTATCAAACTAAAATATATCTCATTAGTGAATCTCATTATGGATAAACCAGTTGTAACTGAACTCATTCAAGGAGATCTTACTAAAAAGAACCTCAAAATAGAATTAGATAAACTCTCTACCTATCGTCACCGGTATGAAGTTTTTAAAGATTATGTACTACTCAGAGAAAAATTAGGAGGTGAAGGAGCAAGTGAAAAAACTGCTACACTCATACTAAAACAATAGCAATGAAGTTTTTATTACAAAAATTTAATCCAGCTAATAAAGTGATTGTATTCACAGTAATAGTTTTTAGCATTACCCAAGGTTTAGTATATGGAGGAGTATTACTTCAGTCGCAACTAAACCAATGGTTATGTGTACCTCAACAACTACCCTTGTTCTTAGAACGACCTTGGACATTATTTACTTATGCTTTCTATCACATAAGTATAGAACATCTCTTTTGGAACATGCTTTTCCTCTTTTTCTCAGGGCATATTTTTTTCCGGCTTTTTAAAACAAAAATCTTTATAAACACTTATTTTTTTAGTCTAATAGGTGGAGGTATTGCCTTTTTATTATGGGGGTACATCACTCCAGAAATAGCTAGCTACAATGCCTTACTAGGTGCTTCAGCAGCTGTTATAGGTCTTTTATTCTTCGTGGTTACTATTTTTCCATCCTATAAAATATACGTTTTCACTTTTAGAATACAATTACTATATTTTCTTCTTGCTCTTATATTATTTGATTGTATAGATATTTCTACAAATATCGGAGGAAAAATAGCTCATTTTGGAGGAATTTTAAGCGGACTACTAATAGGTTTCATTTATAAATATTTCTTTTTATACAAAAAAAAGCCCCATATTGTTTCGCCTCCCACTATTACAGAACCGCAAACACCTCATTTATCTGAAAATCAGAAAATAAAACAACATCAGATACAAAAATTATTTAATAAGATAAGTACTAGCGGCTACGATAGTCTTACTGATGAAGAAAAAAAATACCTCTTTCAAGCTACTAAAGAAAATGAGTAATCGTATGTTAAAAAAAGATGTAAAAAGTTAATTAATGTTAATATTTCACATTGACTATTTATTTAACATGCATTTAACTTTTTAGATTAGATAGTTTTTGTACTTTTGCATCCAATAGTTGAATGTTTTTTTTGATTTATGAAGATGAGAAGAGTTTTATTATTAACCTTAATTATTGCCTTGACAGGCTGTAAAAAACAACATACAAATAGTACTTTTTTTACAGGTTTTTTTCCAAACTCTAAGGACTCATTAGTGATTTTATACGCTAATGATATTGCTATTGATACCACTTTCCTTAACAAAGATAAGAATTTTACTTTCTCTTTAAATATTAAAGAAAGTAAACTGTATAATTTTGAAATAGGAGGTAAATATCAATATATTTATTTAGAACCTTTGGATAGTTTAGTAGTATATGCCAATATTTTACGTTTCGAGGAGAGTATTTCCTTTTCAGGAAAGGGGGCTGCTATCAATAACTTTTTGCTCTCACAGCTAAACAACATTGATATCCAAAGTGACGAGTTAAAAAAATATCATTCCCTCCCTCCTATAGCATATAAAGAAAAAATTGATTCTATTTTGATGATAAAGAAAAGGGAATGTGATAATTTTATAAAAAACCATCCTTATCTCTCTGATAAAGCTAAAAATATAGCCTTAGTGAGCAGTATGTTTCCTCTCTACAAAGAGATTGAAATATATCCATTTATATATCAAGATAAGAATAAAAATCTTATAAACCACCTTTTACCCTCTGAATTCTACAACTATAGAAAACAAATTGACTATAACAACTCTTTTTTAGAGTATTACCGACCTTATTACAGCTATATGGTAATGTATGTGAACAACTTAGCCTTTACAAAGTACACTCACAACAATAGTACTTTAGTAGATGTAAACCGAGAGTTAGGTTTTCACTTAGAAAAAATTAAAATCATTGATAGCTTATTTGATAAAGGAAGTCTGAGAGATAATCTATACCGAAATGCAGCTTATGCTTATATCTTTAATATCCAAGAACATGCACAATATCAAGATTATTTTGATAAATTTGCAAAGTATAATAAAGATAATGAACATAAAGCCGAATTAGACAAAGTATTCAAAAATGTAATTGCTTTGCAGGCTGGACAAATCCCTCCCGATTTCGATTTAATAGACACCAAAGGCACTCTCACTAAGTTTTCTGAAATACAAAAACCTGAAGTAACTATATACTACTTTTGGTCAGTAAACCAAAGGGAACTCTCTAACTTGATTTTTGATAGGATTGCCCAACTTAAAAGTCTATTCCCTAATGTAAAGTTTGTGGGTATTGATATAGGGCAAGATAAAACTCAATGGCGCAAAAGAATTTCTGAAAATCAATGGACAGACCAATACCATTCTACCAACTTTATGGATTTGTCACAGAAATTCCTTATCAACAATATCAACAAATCAGTAATTATAGATAAAAATGGGCGTATTATATCAGCTTTTGAAGATATATTCAGCCCTAACTTAGAAAAAATTTTATTGTATAAAGCATCTTAAACTTATGTCTGACCAAATTGTCAATTTCATTATGTATTGTATTCCTGCTCTTATTGTAGGAGTAATCTCTTTCTATTTCTTTAGAATGCACATTCAAAACGAGGACAAAAAACGTTTCTTTTTACTACAAAAGGAAAATCAAAAGTACACCTTACCTATTCGCTTGCAAGCTTATGAGCGTATGACACTTTTCTTAGAACGTATTACTCCACAACAACTCTTTTTGCGCGTTCCTCCTCACAATTTTTCTAAACAAGAGTATGAAATACTTCTCATCAATTCTATAGATGAAGAATTTGAACATAATTTGGCTCAACAAATATATTTAAGCAATCAATTATGGCAAATCATCAGAACGGCAAAAATAGCCACTATACACATGATTAGAAAAGCTGCTCACAACGATGAACTAAAAGATTCACAAGCAATGGTAGAATCCGTATTCAAAGAATTTGCCGAAAAAGCTACTCCTTCAGCTAATGCCCTAAGTCACTTAAAAGAAGAAGTAAAACAATTTTTAAGATAGATTGTAACATTACTAAATATTATATAAATTAGCCAAAGTTTTGAACTTTGGCTAATTTATTTTCACATATCAAGCAACTGACATATAGATAATTTATCTAATTGATTTATTTCAAACCAATTAATATCTTTATTTTTATGAAACCAAGTGTATTGACGTTTAGCAAAACGACGAGTATTTTTCTTTATTTCTTCAATTGCAAAATCTAAAGAAGTTTTTCCTTCAAAAAAGTTAAATAATTCTCTATAGCCCACTGTTTGTAAAGCATTGAGTTTCTTATGAGGAAAAAGTGTTTGAGCCTCTATCAGTAATCCATTTTCAAGCATTAGCTCTACCCGCTCGTTAATGCGATTATATACAACTTCACGTTCGGCAGTAAGTCCAATGGTGATATTTGTAAAATCTCTAAGAGTTTCCTTTTTGTTTAAGAAAGATGAATAAGGCTTACCTGAAGCTATACACACTTCTAAAGCACGCATCATTCGCTGAGGATTTTGGACATCTATTTGGGTATATTGTATGGGGTCTAAATCTTTGAGTCTTGTTTGCAGATAAGTAATACCTTGTTTTTGATAAAGTTCATTCAATTCATTCCTAATCTCAGGGGAAACTTCAGGAAAATCATCTAAACCATAAACTACAGTATCGGCGTAAAGTCCGCTCCCTCCCACCATTATTACTACATTATGTTGCTTGAAAAGTTCTTTAAGCAAAGTAATAGCATCACGCTCGAAATCACCTACTGAATAGGTGTCGAATATTGATTTGTGTTGGATAAAGTGATGTTTCACTTGGGCTAATTCTTCAGAAGAAGGGACAGCAGTACCTATACTCATTTCTTTGAAGAACTGACGAGAATCGCAAGATATAATCTCTGTGCCAAAATGCAAAGCTAAATCTATCGCTAAACTCGTTTTTCCTATAGCTGTAGGTCCTACTACTGTTAGAAGTATTTTTTTATTTTTTTTCTGCATCTGTTATAGGTTCATTCAAGGGAGAGCCACATTGGTTACAATAGTTTGCTTCTACAGGGTTTTGAAAATGGCAGTGCTTACAGAGTCGTCGTTGATTTTTCTTTTTTGTGTATTCGGCAGTAACTATACCTGTAGGTACTGCAATAATACCATACCCCAAAATCATTATAAAGGAAGCTAACATTTGTCCTAAAGTAGTTGCAGGAGCTATATCACCATAGCCAACTGTAGTCATTGTAACAATACACCAATAAATACTGCGAGGAATACTTGTGAAACCATTTTCGCGCCCTTCTATCACATACATCAGTGAACCCAAAAGTACACATATCACTGATACAAAATAAATAAAGATGATAATTTTATTCCTGCTGGTGCGCAGTGCCATCTTGAGTTCTTCACCTTGATTCATAAAACTCACCAAATCTAAAATCCGAAAAATTCTAAGTAAACGCAAAGCACGTGTTACCGATATGGCTTTAGCTCCTTGTACAATAAACGATAGATACATAGGTAATATGGAAATCAAATCAATAATACCATAAAGACTCAAAATATAGCGATAAGGTTTTTTGTTAGTAATAATCCTTAAAACATACTCCATAGAGAAGAAAATAGTAATGACCCATTCCATAAACACAAGCAAACCGTGCAAGTGTTCATTTACACCTTGCACTGTCTCAAGCATTACCATTATCACACTGATGACAATCAACGCCAATAATACTAAGTCAAACAACTTTCCTAAAGGTGTATTAGTGCCATAGATAATGATATAGGCTTTCTGCTTGAAAAGCTCATATTTAGTTTTAAGCATTTTTTTATACATAGCATTACTCGATAAGCCAATTGCGGAAAGAATAGAAGTTTTGTGGGGACACAGTATGTCCTACTGGAAATTCTTCATACTTGTATTTTATACCAAGATTCTTTAAAAATTCGGGAGTTTGGCGCGCCCATTCTACTGGAATCACTTGGTCGCTTGCTCCGTGTGAAACATAAAAACGAGTAGCTGAGTGATTTTCACGTGTATAACCTTCTTTTAAAATTTCTTTATTCACATACCCACTAAGGGCAACCACATTACGTATTTTTTTAGGATATGAAAGAGCTATTGCCATACTGAGAATACTTCCTTGACTAAACCCTAACAATGTGATATTCTTGTTGTCCAAATCATATAACTTGCAAAGTTCTTCTATACACTGTATAATAAGGTCGCGTGAAGCTATTGCTTGAGCATTATCACTAAAGCTATCTTGTTCAGCATCAAAATTAATCATATACCAAGCATAGCCAAAGGTTGCCAAATGATAAGGTGCTCTAAAAGAGATAATCATATATTCAGCAGGTAGAGCATCAGCAAAAGAAAAAAGATCTTCTTCATTGCTACCGTATCCGTGTAACATAAAGATTACAGGCGGACGCTTAGTTCTCACTTGAGGTTCTCTAACAATATATTCTAATGGGATTTTTTTGTTGTTACTCATTTTAATTATAAGTTTTCTTTTTGTAGTTTCTAATTCAACACCAACTGATTACGAGCTATTACTCCTATAACTTTCCCTTTCACTGTCTCTCCTATAAAGGCACTGTTTTTAGAAGCCGACAAAATATCATTTATTGTAAAAACTGAAGAACTTTCGGGAGTAAATAAAGTCATATCAGCAGAAGTTCCTTCAGTAATAGGTGTAGAAGGAATGCCAAAACGTTTGCGAGCTGAAGTAAGTAATTGTATAGCTTGTTCTATAGAAGTGTATTGGGTAAGAATACCAAAGGCATTCTCTAAACCTATTGTACCAAAAGCTGCCCAGTCAAACTCTTTAAATTTCAATTCTATATCTAATGGATTATGGTCGGAAGTAACGAAGTCTATAACTCCCTCGTTCAATGCCTCTCTAAGTGCTTGTACATTAGCTGTATCACGTAAAGGAGGTAATACTTTGTAGTTAGTATTAAAATTCTCTAACACTTCATCTGTAAAATGTAAGTTATGTATTGCTACACTACAACTTACATCTAATCCTTTAGCTTTGGCTTCTCTAATTAAGGCAACCGATTTTGATGTAGAAATTGTTGGGATATGCAATTTACCCCCTGCATATTCTAATACAGCCAAATCACGTGCAACAATAAGTTCTTCAGCCAAAGCAGGAATTCCTTTCAGTCCCAAACGAGTAGCTTCAATATGTTCATTCACCACTCCTTTACCCATAATTTTAGTATCATTAGGAAAAGAAATTACAATACCTCCAAAAGGTTGGGTGTATTGTAAGGCTATTTTTAACAAATTACTGTTGTTAATAGTTTTTTTATAATCACCAAAAGCCACTGCTCCTCCATTTTTCATATCAAAAAGCTCAGCAAGATACTCACCTTTGCTCTCTATGGTAAGTGCACCAATAGGATGAGCTGTTGCAGCACAATGGGCTGTCTTATTCTTTATATATACTACCCCCGACTGACTATCTACTGCAGGATGTGTGAGTGGATTGATTAACAAATGAGTAAAACCACTTTTCTCTGCTGTACGCATCCCATTAGCTAAAGTTTCTCTTTCTTCAAACCCTGGTTCTCCAAAACAAACACTACTATCTGTCCATCCTTGTGAAACATAAATATTTTCTAATACTTGTATTTCATTAGTAAGAGGAATAGATTCACTAACTTGCTGAATAACACCTCCCGAGATAAGAATATCTCTAACTTTATTGTGATAGGCACTTTCTGAATCAATAATCCGTGCTGATTTTAATAAAATATCCATAGTCGCTTTTTAGGCTTTCATAAATTTTATGGGCAAAGGTACAAATTAATTAACAATTAACAATCAACAATTAACAATTTTAACAATTAAATTTAGATGAACTATCTAACTCATCATAGTTTAATATGTAACTTGCTAATTGACAAATTTGCTAATTGACAAATTATTCGTATCTTTGCCCGAAAAAAATATAAATATATGAAAGTAGCTGTGGTAATGGGAAGCAAAAGTGATTTACCCGTAATGCAAGACGCTATTGATGTTCTCAAAAACTTTGGCATTACAACAGTTGTAGATATTGTATCAGCACATCGCACCCCCGAAAAACTGATGAATTTCAGCACAAATGCTCATAAAAATGGCATTCAGGTAATTATTGCAGGAGCAGGAGGTGCAGCTCACTTGCCTGGTATGGTTGCCGCTATGTCGCCACTACCTGTAATAGGGGTACCTGTAAAGAGTAGTAACTCTATTGATGGTTGGGATTCTATCCTTTCTATTTTGCAAATGCCAAATGGAGTACCCGTCGCTACTGTAGCTTTGAATGCTGCTAAAAATGCTGGCTTATTAGCTGTACAAATATTAGCTAGTGCCAATACTGTACTTTTACAAAAAATGATTGATTACAAAGAAAGTTTGAAACAAGCAGTGCTCACTGCTGCCGCAACCCTTAACGATGAATAACAACACTTTTCAAGGCTCACGCCTTTTATTATTAGATTTTGGGTCACAATACACTCAGCTTATCGCTCGTCGAGTACGTGAATTAAATGTGTATTGCGAAATGCACCCTTATAACCATTTACCCGAGAATTTAAATGATTTCTCAGCTGTAATACTATCTGGTTCTCCCTATTCAGTGCGAAGTGCAGAAGCTTTACACCCCAACTTATCAGCATTGAAAGGTAAAATGCCACTTTTAGCAGTATGTTATGGAGCCCAGTATTTAGCTCACTTTGGTGGTGGTGAAGTAGCACCTTCTAACATACGAGAATACGGTCGTGCTCACCTCACTTATATCAAACCTGAAGAACCTCTTTTTGAAGGAATTGCTGAAGGAAGTGTAGTATGGATGAGTCATAGTGATACTATCAAACAATTACCCACTGGCGCAGTCTGTTTAGCAAGTACTCCTGATGTAACAAACGCTGCTTATCGCATAGAAGGTGAAGAAACTTATGCTATACAGTTTCACCCCGAAGTAACTCACTCTGTTGATGGTACGAAGTTATTAGCTAACTTTCTTTTCAAAATAGCTAAACTCACTCCTAATTGGACTTCTAGCAATTTTGTAGAAATGACAGTTGCCCAACTGAAAACTCAAATAGGTAATGAAAAAGTTATTTTAGGTTTATCAGGAGGGGTCGACTCAACAGTAGCTGCTGTGTTACTTAATAAAGCCATAGGCAAACAATTACATTGTATATTCGTAAATAACGGACTTTTACGTAAGAATGAATTTGAAAGTGTTCTAAAACAATACGAAGGAATGGGATTAAACGTAAAGGGAGTAGATGCTTCAACTCGTTTTCTCTCTGCCTTAGCAGGCAAAACTGACCCTGAAGAAAAACGTAAAACTATTGGGCGTGTTTTTATTGAAGTATTTGATGATGAAGCACACAAAATCACTGATGCTCAATGGTTAGCGCAAGGTACTATTTATCCCGATGTTATTGAATCATTATCAGTAAAAGGTCCTTCAGCAACTATAAAATCTCATCATAATGTAGGTGGATTGCCCGATTATATGAAACTAAAGGTAGTAGAGCCTTTGCGTATGCTCTTCAAAGACGAAGTACGTCGTGTAGGTCGTAGTTTAGGCATCAGCGATGAGCTCTTAGGACGACACCCTTTCCCAGGTCCTGGATTAGCCATCCGTATTTTAGGTGATATCACTGCCGAAAAAGTAGCCATTTTACAAGAAGTAGATGCTATATTTATCAATGCACTAAAAGAACATAATCTTTACAACAAAGTATGGCAAGCAGGAGCTATCTTATTGCCTATCAATAGCGTAGGGGTAATGGGTGATGAACGCACTTATGAACGTGTGGTAGCCTTACGTGCTGTAGAAAGTGTAGATGGTATGACTGCCGATTGGGTAGATTTACCTTATAAATTCCTCCAAAAAGTATCTAATGATATCATCAATAAAGTAAAAGGTGTAAACCGCGTTGTGTACGACATCAGCAGCAAACCACCCGCCACTATAGAATGGGAATAAATAATTAATAGTTAAACAATTTAATAATTAAATCATAAGCCATTATGAAACGATTTTTAACACTAACCGCCTTACTATGTATTACCTTAAGTTTTGCTCAACAAAAGCATACTGCTAGTAATTATGAAAGTATTGAAAGCATTGCTAAAATTTATCGCTTTTCGCCTGCCGATATTCTCAAACTCAACCCTGGAGTAAAAGAAGGTATCCAGAAAGGTGTAACCATCAATATCCCTACCAGCAAGGTAAAGCATTATAGTACTCAACGTCCAGTAGGCTTTACCTCTCATTTGGTAAAATCAGGAGAAACTTTCTTCGGTCTTTCACAGAAATATAATATTTCTATAGACGATTTGAAACGCTATAACTTAGACCTTTACACTCGTGAGTTACAAGAGAATGAACGTATCACTATCCCTCTTTTCAACAAAACAAACGATATGGTACAAAAAGGAGTACAAGGGCAAAAACGCTATGTGGTAAAACCTCAGGAAACTTTGTGGAAAATTGCTAAAAACCACAATGTAAGCGTCGAAGAATTGGAACGTATCAACAAAAAAGAAAAAGGTTTTAACGCTAATAATCTAAAAGAAGGTCAAGAGATATGGGTACCTGCTTCAGCTGTAGGTAGTTCTGAGCCTGAAGTTCCTACTCGTCCTACTACCAATAAAGAATTAGTACTTTATCTTATAGAAAAAGGGGAAGGATTTTACAGTTTAGAACGCAAATTTGGTTTATCACAATCTGATATTGTAAAACTCAACCCTACGATGAAAGATGGTCTAAAAAATGATGCCCAAATATGGATTCCTAAAGAGAATTATGATCGCTATAAAAACACAGCTTTTACTAGTACCCCTAATTACGATTTTGAAAACTCTAACAACACATTGCGCTCAGCTTCATCTCCTAACAACGTAAAGGAAATTAGCTATATCTTGCCTTTCAAAGTAGCTGACATAGGAGCTACAAACAAAGCTGCCGCTCTAAAAGCACGCCTTACTGATAATAAAATCACACCTGTTGCTACTGATTTTTATTCTGGCGCGCTCATCGCTTTGGATTCTCTCCAAAAAATGGGATACAAGTTCAAAGTAAATGTTTATGATAGTGAAGGTGACATCAAAAAGATTACTTCTAATGCTGGCGTACAAAACTCACAAGTGGTAATAGGTCCCTTTACTACCAAATCCTTTAATACTGTAGCCGAACTAATTACAAACAACAAAACGGCGGTATTAGCTCCCTTAGCAAACAAGAACATTGTGTTAAATCCTAATGTATATCAAACCTTACCTTCTGATGAAGTTCAACAAGCTCAGATGATTAACTACCTCAACAAGAATTATTCTGATGAGAATATGATTATCTTAGCTGATAGTAAAAACACAGGTTTACGAGACAAATTAGAACGTGCATTTCCTAACGCCAAAGTAGTAACAGAAATGTCAGCAAATGGATTTGCTAATGCATTGAACTACAGCAAAGAAAATGTAGTATTGTTACAATCTAACGATATAGGTTATGTATCATTAGCGGTACGCTTATTGCACAACGCTTTGAAAGTGAGGAAAAACAATACCTTCCCTAAAATTATATTAGCAACAGTAGAAAGAGGCAATGTGTTTGATTCAAGTAGTTTGTCTAACAATCAACTTTCTGATCTACACTTCACCTACCCTACTGTAAACAAATACTCTAATGGTAGTGATAGTTTTTCAGTTCGCTATCAAAAAACTTATGGTATTTTGCCTAATAAATATGCTATTCGTGGCTTCGATCTCACTATGGATGCTGTGTTACGTTTAGGTGTATCAGGTAATTTAAATAGTACTAACACTCGCATAGGTGAAACCTCATTCTTAGAAAACAAGTTTGCTTACCTAAAAAACTCTTACAAAGGAGGAGGTTATGAAAACCAAGGCGTTTACATTGTTCAGTATGACAATATGGAAATCAAAGAAGTAAAATAATGAACGTACAAATAGACTCAAGTTGGAAAGCGGTATTAGAAGAAGAATTTAACAAGCCTTATTTTACCAAACTCACCGAATATGTAAAACAACAATATGCCGAAAATATATGTTATCCCAAAGGAAAGCAAATATTTTCGGCTTTCAACCACTGTCCGCTAAACAAGGTAAAAGTAGTAATTATAGGGCAAGATCCTTATCATGGTGAGGGGCAAGCAAATGGTTTGTGCTTTTCAGTACATGATGGCATAGCGCACCCTCCTTCTCTTGTAAATATTTTTAGAGAAATAACACAAGATTTAGGAGTCCCCTACCCCATCAGTGGTAATTTAGAACGTTGGGCATCGCAAGGAGTCTTGCTACTCAACGCAACCCTCACAGTAAGAGCCAACGAAGCAGGTAGTCACCAAAATCAAGGTTGGGAAACATTCACTGATGCTGTTATTAAAGCTGTTTCAACACATTGTAATAATGTAGTATTTATGTTATGGGGAAGCTATGCTAAAAAGAAAGCTAACCTTATTGATAGTTCCAAACACTGCATACTCACTTCTGGTCATCCTTCACCTTTGAGTGCTAATAGAGGGCATTGGTTTGGTAACAAACATTTTAGCAAAACTAATGCCTATCTTACATCTGTAGGTAAAGAAACCATAAACTGGTAATTAGATAGTGTTAAAAGATAAGATAAGATATAATAAGGCAATAATATTATAGAAAATGATACAATCCATCATCGAAAAATATAAAGACAGAATAGCTGTAGGAACTAAAGATTTCATAAATATAACTTGGATTGAACAAACGGAAAAGAAATTAGGTTTTCCCTTGCCTGATAGTTATAAAGAAATGTTGTTAAACTATGAATTTATCACTATTTGTGGAGTTGATTTTAAAACTATTGCGCCACCTGAATATCAAGAGGATGCTGATATTGATATTTATTATACTTATCTAATAAATTTGCAAAATAATCTATTTCAAAAAGATGAATTGGCTTTCTTAGAGATGGACGAAGAAGCCTATTTTTTTAAAATAGAAGAAGCTGGTCGAGCTAATGAATATCCTATTTACATTCGAGATTATATGATAAATGAAGATCATCTATATGCCAATAACTTTCAAGAATTTTTAGAACATTTTTTTAGTATAATACTGGGGAATGACTAAAAATATATGAATAAAAAAAGTAACTAAATCTAATTGTATCAAATATGAAGCCATTACAACTAAGTGATTTTACAGTAGATCCTGAAAATGAAAATGTACATTACGCTACATTTTCAAATGAAGGTTTTATAATAGAAGTAGAACTTGTACACGAAAACTGGGATTTTAATAAAGTCTTTGAGTTATGTACTTCTGTATTTGAAAATTTTGATCAATTAGATAATAAAGCAAAGTCTTTTTTAGCAACTATTCAAGTAAAGATTATTAATGAACAAGAGGAATTAAAAAAGAACAATTTAGTTGTTATTGAAGAAGATTTCAAAGAGTTAATGACTATAGCGAAGATTGAAATTTATGATCAAAAAATAGAATTAGATTATATTGTTTCTGTTGAAAATTTCCTCATAGGTGCAGCAATGCTTGCTGAAAATGGCTTGGACAATCCTAAGTTTACGTATGTATTAATAGAAAGTGAAATAGAGGATATTGACGAAAATGGAAATAAAACATTTAAAATTATAGATAAGAAATTCTATAGATTAACAGAAGAAAAATCAGAAAATTCTGCTTCCTCCTCTAACAATTTTTTGCAAGTATATAACGATAAAAACTTTTTTGAACGAATAGTTTCATTCTTCAAAGGATTATTCAAATAGATATAATTACTATGCAGTACCAAATAAAAACCGTCAAGGAAATCAAACATCTCATTCCAAACGATAGCGAATATGCTGGTTATAGCCAGTTCTACTCTTATGCTCATACTTTTTATGAAAATAGGTATGTAGTAGTAGTGCAAGGTGATTGGCATCCTAAAAGTACTGTAAATTTAGACGATATCAGCACACACTTCCCTGATTATCATTATCAAGAACTAGATGTCCCTGCTTTTATCCTCGTACAAGGTAATGTTGTAGTGAGTAACCTCTTCAATCAGCGTAATGAAGGGGCGTGTGGGCTTATTGTTTTGGGTAACCTATCAGCTGAAAATATAGCAGTTAGCGGACAGGAACTATATGTACAAGGCAATCTTTTTGTAGAAGGCTTCTTTTGGGGGGACACAGCTATCGGGAAACTCACCGTAAAAAAAGCATTAGATATTCGAGTATTTATAGAAACTGAATATGTTTATCCCCTTGAACGTTTTGAAACTGCCGATGAGGTAACAGTAAGTTATTGGCTCAAAAAAGATGATCCTGATAGATTTAAGAAAAATCATTTATTAAAATCATTACTTCCTAAAACCTTCCTCTACACTAAAAAAGAGGTTGAGGAAGAGAAAATAGAACTGTGGAATTGGTCGGCTTGGTTAAAACGCAATAAACTTTTTGAAGCCTTAGAAAAAGGAAGTGCAATTCTTTATGAAGAAGAGCAAATTGAGGAAAAGATTTTAAACAATGATGGTTTTACTTTCTTATTTAAGAGTACCGATATCAATTTAGAAAACTTACAACGTTTCATTAACCCCGAAGATTTTGCCCTACTTGAAAACAATGATGATGAAACGGGAAGATATTATGAATATTGGGAAGGAGAAATCTTCTATCGCATTACACTTTCTAAAATAAATCCTGCTATAGGAGGCGTATATTTCTATTGCAACGAACGAGTTTTCTATTTATTTACTGATGGTGAAAAGTTACATATCTCTTGGCAACCTAATGAGGCATCACCTTTTGTATACTTAGAAGCTCATAAAAACCCTCGTGAATATTATTTCGTACAAGAGTGCTGGCAATACTTCCAGCGTAGGTATAGTGAAGTAGTGCATTATGTAAGACTTTTTAGAGATAATGTAACAGTAGAACGTTATAACCAGCTGCTTTCACTCCCTGAAGTACAAAAATATTACAGTGATTATACTGATGTTGATGCTGTGCTTTATATAGGGCGATATGGTTTTCAGTTCCGAAAAGCTGAAGGTAATACTCCTTCACGAATGACGATTACTAAAGAATATTGGGACGATAAGTTATGCGATTACCAGTTTGTTTTTTATCATTATGAGCCAAACAAAGAAGGTACTGCTATCAACCTATTTACACAAGATGGCAATGGTTATGAATTTAGCACTTATAAAGTAGATGCTCAACATAGCAAATTCTACAAATTAGCAACTGCTATATTCAAACGAGCTGAAAGAGTACTCCTCACCGATGAATTCCTCACTGAAAGAGAAGCATCTGCACGTGAAATGGATGAGATAAGAAAACCTAAATCTATATTCAAACGCTTAGCAGAGAATATAGGTGCTTTTTTCAGCAGACGACGAAAATAAAATATGAGTTTCAACTTTAATCAATATATAGGTTTTCTACTTTTTGTAGTCATTTTCCTAATAGGTTTTTGGCTATTGTGCTTTTTGTGTTCGGTACTCCCTTATTGGTTGATAGGAGTAATAAAAGAGCAATTCAAAGAACGAAAATCTACTAAAAATATAGATTCCTCCTCTCAAAACTAAACTACTGATGACATTGAAAGAAAGAATACAAAACCTCCCTATCATCAAGCAATTCGTCGGATTTCTAAAAAAAATACGTTTAGCTAAGAATGCTTTTTCTTTATATGATTTGCTTGAGTTATATATTGTAGGGATTATGAAAGGTACTCTCACATATCGCGCGAGTGCCATTTCATACAGCTTCTTTTTAGCTATATTTCCTTTTTTATTGTTTATCTTAAACCTCATTCCATATATTCCCATTGATGATTTTCAAGTAGATTTTTGGGGCTTTATTGATGATATGCTACCCCCTGGTACTCACGATTTCTTTTCTGATATCTTTTTTGATATTGCCGAAAAAAAACGAGGAGGATTGTTATCATCTGTATTTTTCCTATCCATTTTCTTGATGACCAATGGTATTATGGCTATCTTTGGTGGATTTGAATTTTCGTACCACCGACAAATCACACGCACCTATGTCAAACAATATCTTTATGCTCTAATGGTTGCTATCATCTTGTCATTATTAGTGTTGTTTGCAGTAGTTACCTTCATTTACTACGAAATATATTTAGTTCCTTACCTTGATAAAATCAATTTTATCACCGATTACGAAACGCTTCTCAAAATATCAAAAATTGTATTTGTCGCCTTGATCACCTACTTTGGTACAGGTGTATTATTCTATTTTGGTACAGTAGAAGGCAAAGAAAGTAAATTCTTTTCAGCAGGCTCTCTCCTTACGGTGTTACTTTTTGGTTTAACCACTTATTTATTTGGTATTTATATCGAAAACTTCTCACAATATAACCAGTTGTATGGGTCTATTGGAGCACTGCTTATTTTCTTGTTGTATATTTGGATTAATGCCAATATTCTCTTATTAGGATTTGAACTAAATGCTTCTCTTTTAAAACTTAAAAAACACGACTAATGTACTTTGTAGAAGTCATATTACCACTTCCACTTCCTAAATTGTACACTTATCGTATCAACGAGGATGAAGCGCATTTCTTGCAAATGGGAATGCGTGTAGCTGTTTCGTTTGGTAAATCAAAAGTATATACAGCTTTAGTTCATAAAGTGCATACCAATGAACCTACTTATGAAACTAAAGATATTGAATATATTCTAGACGAAACTCCCATCGTTACCCCTGAGCAAATTACTCATTGGCAGTGGATTGCCGATTATTATATGTGTACTTTAGGTGAAGTGATAAAATCGGCTTTACCATCAGCTTTTTTGCTAGAAAGTGAAACTATTATCGAAATTGCTGAAAAAGACCTCAATTCCAATTTATTTAGCGATGATGAATTTCAGGTGTATGAAGCACTACACTACAAAACAGCATTAAAAGGAAGTGAAGTGAGCAAAATCATTTCTAAAAAGAAGACTTTAAAGGTCATAAAGAGTTTGGTAGAAAAAGGTGCTGCTCGTATTTCAGAAAGAATTTTTGAAAAATATGTGCCAAAGCTCGTGAAATTCATACGTTTAGCGGAAGACTACCAATCTCAAGAAGGTTTGCAAAAAGCTTTAGAACTGTTAAAAACAGAAAAACAAAAGAAGTTGATAATGGCTTACTTCAATTATATCAATAGAGAGGTTTTACCTTTAAAAGTTGAAAATCTATTAGAAGAAGCTAAGGTTTCAAATGCGGTACTCAAATCGGTGGTAGAAAAAGGTATTTTAGAAATATATTACCTGCAAAAAGATCGTGTAAGTTTTGCTGATAGTGAGGTTTTAGCAAAAAAAACACTCAATAATATACAAAACGAAGCACTATATCAAGTTCAACAACAGTTTCAAACTAAAAATACGGTACTTTTACAAGGTGTCACAGCTTCTGGAAAAACTGAAATCTACATCGAACTTATCGACCAATACCTAAAGGAAGGCAAACAAGTGCTTTACTTGCTCCCCGAAATCGCCTTAACAATTCATCTTATCAATCGATTGAAAAAATACTTTGGTAAAAATCTATCAGTATATCATTCTAAATACAATACTAACGAGCGCGTAGAGGTTTGGAACAATGTGCTGAACAATTGTTCGAAAGCACAATTAGTAGTAGGGGTACGTTCTTCTGTATATCTGCCTTTCAAAAATTTAGGATTAGTGGTAATTGATGAGGAACACGATAGTTCTTATCGCCAGTTCGACCCTGCTCCTCGCTTGCAAGCGCGTGATAGTGCCATTATGCTAGCTAACCTCTTCAAAGCAAAAACTTTATTAGGTACAGCAACTCCCTCAATAGAAAGTATGCACAACGTAAAAGTAGGTAAATATGGCTTTGTCTATCTATCAAAACGTTACGCTAATTTCCTCCCCCCTATCATCGAACTTATCGACATCAAGGACAAGCAACATCGCAAACGTATGAATGGCCATTTTTCTGATATCCTTATTGAAGAAATGACCAATACTTTATCACAAGGAAAACAAGTGCTTTTGTTCCAAAACAGAAGAGGTTATGCGCCTATTGTACAGTGTATGCATTGCGGCACAGTCCCTCAATGCCCACATTGCGATGTGAGCCTCACTTTCCACCATAGTAGCAATCAGTTGCGATGTCATTATTGTGGCTATGCGATACCAATGCCCAAAACTTGCATTGCTTGTGGAAGTGTAGATTTAAAAACAAAAGGTTTTGGCACTGAACAGATTAGTAAAGAATTAGAAATACTTTTTCCTCAAGTAGCTATCGACCGAATGGATCAAGATACTACCAATGGCAAATACGGATATGAAAAAATATTAGCCAAATTTGAACAGCAAGAAACCCAAATATTGGTAGGTACTCAAATGATTTCTAAAGGATTAGATTTTGAAAATATAGGTTTAGTAGGGGTGATGAATGCTGATGCTCTCATTCATTCCCCCGACTATCGAGCTTATGAACGTAGTTTTCAGTTATTATTACAAGTCTCAGGACGTGCAGGGAGAAGTGCCCTACAGGGAAAGGTAATGATACAAACCTACAATCCTCAACACCCTGTAATTCAGCAAGTATTACAAAATGATTTCAAGGGGATGTATCAAAGTCAAATAGAGGAACGCCAATCTTTCTCGTATCCTCCATTTGTACAAATGATTAAAATAACACTGAAACACACAAACTTCAATCGTACAAACGAAGGTGCTGAATGGTTTGCTAATGCTCTTAAAGAAGCTTTTGCTTCCAAAAAAGGAATAGAAATTTTAGGTCCTGAGTTTCCCTTAATTTCACGCATCAGGAACGAATATATGAAAGATGTTTTAGTGAAGGTAAAACCTTCTGAACTTTCTATACATCATACTAAAGAACAAATCAAACGTATTGAAACCAGTTTTCAGTCTATTAGTAATTTTCGTGCTATAAGAGTTAGTTATTTGATTGATTAATTTTTAGTTTGCTAATTTGCTAATCAACAAATTGGCTAATTGACAAATTATTCTTACTTTTGCACTCTGATTGAGAATTTAAGCCAATGGCACATCTAAAACATATACGTAAATATTTTTTTAAATATAAATACCACTTACTACTTGGGATACTCATTACTATAGTATCACGCGTGTTTTCTCTCTTTATGCCGCGATATGTAAAAAACTCTATCGCAGCCATTGAGGACTTTGCTAAATCTACTAACAAAGATGCCTCTCAAATGACTTCCTTACTTATTGAATACGCGCTTATTATCATCGGTACAACTATCATATCGGCAGTGCTAATGTTCTTTATGCGTCAGCTTATCATCAATGTATCTCGTTACATCGAATACGATATGAAAAACGAGATATTTAAAAAATACGAACAGTTATCACTTAGCTTCTACAAACGCAACCGAGTAGGTGACCTAATGAACCGTATCAGCGAGGACGTATCAAAAGTGCGTATGTACGCAGGTCCTGCTATTATGTATAGTGTACAAACTATTACGCTTTTTGCTTGCGTAATTCCGCTAATGTTTATCATCTCTCCCAAACTTACTATCTACACCCTTATCCCATTGCCTATTCTCTCTTTGCTTATCTACAAAATGAGCAAAAAGATTAATATCGAAACGATGAAGGTACAAGCCTATCTATCCGACCTTTCTACTTTCTCGCAAGAAACTTTCTCGGGTATTGGAGTGATAAAATCTTATAATAATGAGGCAGCTACAGATGCGCAATTGGCAGTACTTGCCGAAGACGGTCGTCAGAAAAACATCAAGCTCGCTAAGATACAAGCTTTCTTTATCCCTACAATGATACTAATGATAGGATTGAGCCTTATCTTTGTAATCTTTATTGGGGGAAAGCTCTATTACACTGGTGAAATACAATCTATTGGAGTAATTGTAGAGTTCAGTATTTACGTGATGATGCTCACTTGGCCTGTAGCTACAGTAGGCTGGGTAAGTTCTATTGTGCAACAAGCGGAAGCCTCTCAAAAGCGCATCAACGAGTTTCTTTCCGAAGTGCCTCAGATACGCAATCAGGTAGGAGAACTTACGCCTATTAAAGGAGATATTACATTTGATAAAGTATCTTTCCGTTATGAAGATACGGGAATAGAAGCTCTTAAAGACGTATCTTTCCACATAGAAGCAGGACAAACAGTAGCCGTTATAGGTAAAACTGGTAGTGGTAAGACTACACTGTTAGACCTCATTGCACGTATATACGATGCTAATCAGGGTGAAATACTGATAGAAGGTAAACCTGTAAGAGAATTAAATCTACACAGCTTGCGCAAGGCTATTTCGGTAGTGCCACAAGAGAACTTTTTGTTTTCGGACACTATTCGCAACAATCTGCGCTTTGGCAATAAAAATGCTACTGAAGAACAAATAATAGAAGCCTGCCAAAAAGCCGTAGTGCATAATAATATTATAGAGTTTACAAACCAATACGACTCGGTGCTTGGAGAGCGCGGGGTATCACTCAGTGGCGGGCAACGCCAACGAGTAGCCATCGCAAGAGCTTTGCTCAAAGAAGCCGAAATTTATTTGTTAGACGATTGTTTATCAGCCGTAGATACCGATACCGAAGAGAAGATTTTAACTAATTTGCGCGATACCTTAAAAGGCAAAACCGTAATTATAGTGAGTCATCGTGTGTCTATCACTAAATACGCCGATAAAATACTGATGCTCGACAAAGGAAAATTAGTAGAACAAGGTACCAAAGACGAACTTTTAGCTCAAAATGGTGTCTTTAAAGCCTTTTACGATACCCAAACCATATAAGCTATTGTGCAATTTAACTTATGAGAATAGAAACTGAAGATTATATTTCATTTGAAGAACTTCTAAAACAAGTACAGCACAAATATGCTGAACACTTACCTTTTGTGTGCTACAAACCTCCACATCACACTTCAGTAATATTGTTGGAACAAGAAGATGATACACTTCATTTTTTCAATGTGGGTAAAGAAGAACAAGAGGGATTTGTTTTCGCTCCTTTCGATACTAACGAACCTGCTGTTATCATCACTCCTAACAAATTTACCATAAGCCATTTACCTACACAATCAATTGTAGAAAATACTAATATTGATATTTTAGAAGATACCAAAACCGAAAAACAAAAGCATATAGATTTAGTAACCAAAGCTATTAATGAAATACATCAAGGAACTTTTGAAAAAGTAGTACTTTCGCGCAAAATAACTATCAAAGAAATGGTAAATCCATTTAAGAGCTTTACCAATATGGTAACACGATACCCTTCAGCATTCTGCTATTTGTTTTATCACCCTAAAGTGGGAACTTGGCTTGCTGCTACTCCCGAAACACTTTTTCAAAGTAATGGTAGCAATTTTCAAACAATGGCATTAGCAGGAACACAACCTTTCAAAGAAGGTGAGATTCATTGGCTTTCTAAAGAAAAAGAAGAACAGCAAATAGTTACTGATACCATTGTACAACAGTTACAAGGATATGCTGAAAAATTTGAAGTTTCAGCCCCCAAAACCGTACAAGCTGGAAAAGTAATGCACTTATGCACTATAATCAAAGGAAAAATAAAAGAAAATAAAGCTTTTGAAATAATCCAACGCCTCCACCCTACCCCTGCTGTCTGTGGCTACCCTACTGATAAAGCTCATAAATTTATTATAGAAAATGAACTTTATAATAGACAATATTACACAGGTTATTGTGGATGGGTATCTAATAATAACCAAGCGCTCTATGTAAATCTACGCTGTATGCAAATCACTGCCAACGAAACCTCTTTATATGTAGGAGGTGGCATTACCAAAGATTCCATACCCGAAAAAGAATACGAGGAAACACAGAACAAAGCTCAAACAATGATAACAATTCTGTAACATCACACTTTTTAATAACTAAAAACTAAATTATAATGAAGAGATTAGTAATGGCAATGTCGGCACTATTGATGATAGTAGCTTGTGAGAAGGACGACAAAAACACGATGATTGTAGAAGGCAATATCGAAGGGTTAAAAATGGGAACTATCTATTTACAACAATATGTAAATGATAAACTTACCAATATCGACTCAGTAGTAGCCAATGGTGATGGTAAATTTACTTTCAAACGACATTTAGAAAGTCCTGAAGTTTTTTACATCTACCTCGATTTGAAGAAACAAGCTGGCACTGACCTCGGTGACCGCTTGATGTTTTTTGGTGAACCTACCACTATCAACATCAATAGCGCTTATGATATGTTTGAGGTAAGAGCCAATATCAGTGGCTCTCAATCACAAAAGGAATACAATGAATACCTACACACTATGCGACAATTTGGGATGCGTAATGCTCAACTACTTGAACAACAAGTAAATGCTTTCAAAGCTGGCAAAACTTCCTTAGTCGATTCACTAAACGTTGCTTCCGAGAAGAATAACTTCCGTCGCCACCTTTTTGTGTTAAATTACGCCCTCTCTCACCCCAATTCTTATGTAACTCCTTATGTAGTATTAGCCGATGCTCCTAATACCCGTGTAAAATATTTAGATTCTATCTACGGGAAACTGAACAAAGATGTCGCTAATTCTAAATACGGTAAAGAGTTCAAAACTTATATAGAAATAGCTCGAAAAGCTGAAAATGAGAGTATTAAAAATTAAAATCTACCATAAAGTATTCTCCTCAACCATTTCACTCGCTGTATGAGACGTTGTATAATATCACAGGCGATGACAGCTAAAACCGTAAAAATCACTACGTTCAAATAGAAGTTATCGCCTATATACTCTTTGATATAGGCTACCAAAAAACGCATATAGTAATGAGTGACATATATTTCTAATGAAATACTTCCTAAATACTTCAAACATTGTGTTGCTTTATTTTCTGAATAACAAATCCCTTCCCATAGAACATAAGAAGCTGCAATACCCGTAAGTGCCAAAGCATACAAACGAAGAGAATCGAGTATATAATGAGATTTATCAACTGAAAAAAACAATAAAAGTGGAAAGATCACAAATCCTGCCCAGCCTATAGGGCGCAAAATTTTTAAGGCTTGAGATTTATATTTATGGGTAGCATAACCTAATGAAAAATAGATAAAATACCAGCACAATTGAGGTAAACCATAGAAGATAGGTTGTGCCCCTGTGGCACGATGCAAAAATACAAGAATACTCCATAAACCTATCATTACCCATATTTCGCGGTATTTGTTGATTTTCAAAGCAAGATAAAGCAAAGCACACTCCCAGAAAAGCAACCATAAGAACCACATTCCTCGTGTAGGTTCATAAATAAGCCTACAAAGATTTTCCCATAATTCTATTTCATTAAAAATATATTCGTGATAGATAGCTGAAATTAAGAACCATACAAAAAAAGGAATTACTAATACTTGAAAGCGTTTGCTGAGATTCAACTCACCTCGTGCATTAAAGTTCACATAGCCTGAAAGAAACATAAATAAAGGCATATGAAAAGCGTAAATAGTTACATAAAAGGGATTTGTACGGTCATCACCTGAAAACCATTGCGAAGCGTGTCCCATCACTACCAATATGATAGTAAAACCTTTGAGCACATCAATAAGAGGATTGCGTTCTTTCATACCTATTTCTTTATAGGAGCAAAAATACTTTCTTTTTTTTAATTAGCAAAAATACTTTCTGTTTAAAGCTTTCTTCTTTCTTAATAAAAACACTTTAAACTATTGATTTTTAATAATTAAAACTCTTTTCCTCCTTTTATACAAACAAAAAATGTTATCTTTTTTTTTAAGAATATTTTTGTAATCCCCACAAAATATGTATTTTTGCCGTTTGAAGAAGTAAAACAAGTAAATTATCAATTAAAAAATGCAAAACAAAGGACTTGTAAAACTATTTGCCATATTGTTTGGATTGATATGTATTTATCAACTTTCATTCACCTATGTGGCAGGTAGAGTAGAAGATGAAGCCAAAGCTTTTGCTGAGGCTAAAGTGCCTAATACTCAAGCTGACTATATTGCTAAACGCGAGGCTATAGAAGCTAAGTATTTGGACGATAAAATGGGACAAGAGGTCTACAACCTCGGAATTGCAAAATTCACTCTCTCCGAAGTGAAGGAAAAAGAATTAAACCGTGGTCTCGACCTTAAAGGCGGTATCAACGTAATTCTGCAAATCTCCGTAAAAGACATCTTAAAAGGTCTTGCTGACAACTCTAAAGACCCTATTTTCAACAAATCATTAGCCGAAGCCGATGAACAGCTCCGTAAAACTGACAAAACCTACTTGGATTTGTTCTTCGAGGCTTACGCTAAAAATGGTGGTAAGTTAGCCTCCCCTGATGTGTTCGCTAATAAAACTCTCAGCGACCAAATCAACTTCCAAATGAGTGATAGTGAAGTACGTCCTATCATCAGAAAACGTGTAGATGAGTCTATCGTATCTGCTTTTGAAGTATTGCGCAAACGTATTGATAAATTTGGCGTTTCTCAACCTAACATCCAACGCCTTGGAAACTCTGGTCGTATCCTTGTAGAACTCCCAGGTGCTAAAGATATCACTCGTGTACAAGCTCTTTTACAAAGTACTGCTCAACTTGAGTTCTGGGAAACTTATAAAAACACTGATGTATTCCCTTACTTACAAGCCCTCAATGAGCAACTTAAATCTACTGCTAAAACCACAGATAAAGTAAAAGATACTCTTGCTGCAGCTACTCAATCTGGCAGTAGTGCTATCGATTCTCTACTTACTGATGTAAAAAAGGATTCTGTTCCAGCTCAAAAAACAGATGGTGCAAATCCATTGTTTGATTTGTTCAAATCTGCTCCTAACTACGAATCTCCTGTTCTTTTTGCAGTAAGTTTGAAAGATACTGCCCAAGTAAACAGCTATCTCAACTCATCTGAAGCAAAACGATTGATTCCTGCTTCATTACAATACGTACGTTTTGCTTGGGGTAAACCCGATAAGAAAACTTCTCTTATCGAACTTTATGCCCTTAGAGGTAACCGTGATAACACTCCTCCTCTTACAGGAAATGTGGTAACTCAGGCTGAACAAACTTATGACGTGCGCAACCAACCTGCTGTATCTATGCAAATGGATGGCAAAGGAGCACGTATTTGGGAAGCTCTTACAGGTAAAGCCTTCTCTCAAAACACCAATATTGCTATTGTACTTGATAACATCGTCTATTCAGCCCCAGGAGTAACTACAGGTGCTATTTCAGGAGGTCGTTCTGAAATTACTGGACATTTTACTTTGAATGAAGCTGTTGACCTTGCTAACGTACTTCGTGCTGGTAAATTACCTGCAAGTGCCGATATCGTACAATCTGAAATTGTAGGACCTTCTTTAGGTCAAGAAGCTATTGATAGTGGTATGAACTCTTTCCTTATCGCTACTATCTTCATCTTTGCTTGGATGATATTCTATTATGGTCGTGCAGGTGTTTATGCCGATCTTGCTCTCGTATTTAATATTCTCCTCATATTTGGAGTATTAGCAAGTATTGGTGCAGTACTCACCTTGCCTGGTATTGCAGGTATCGTGCTTACCATTGGTATGGCAGTCGACTCTAACGTGCTGATATTCGAGCGGTCTAAAGAGGAATTACGCAAAGGTAAAAACATCAACCAAGCAGTAGTCGATGGTTTCAAACACGCCTTATCATCTATCTTAGACTCTAACATTACTACAGCACTTACTGCTCTTATTTTGTTGTTCTTTGGTAGTGGTCCTATCCAAGGTTTTGCTACTACCTTGCTTATTGGTATTGCAACTACTTTGTTCTCCGCTATCTTCATCACTCGCTTGTTTATCGACTATAGCGTTGAGAAAAAACATCCCTTTACTTTCAGCACCCCTATTACCAAAAATTGGTTCAGTAATATCAATCTTAACTTTATTGGTAAACGCAAAATAGGATATGCTTTCTCTATTATCTTATCAGTAATAGGTATCATCTCTCTCTTTACTCGCGGTCTCGACCAAGGTATTGACTTTGTGGGGGGTAGAACTTACCAAATTCGTTTTGAACACGAAGTAAATCCTACTCAAATAGCCGATGCACTCAAACTTACTTTAGGAAATGTAGAAGTGAAAACTTTCGGTGCTCCTAACCAAGTGAAAATCTCTACCAAATACAAAGTTCAAGAAGAAAGTACTGAGGTAGATAACGAAGTACAACAACTCTTGTTCAAAGGATTACAAAAATTCTTACCTGAAGGCACATCATTTGATAGCTTTGCCAAAGCTACCTCTACTGATAAGATTGGTATTATGCAATCTATGAAAGTAGGACCTACTATTGCTGAAGATATCAAGAGCAGTGCATTCTGGTCTGTTATTGGATCTCTTATCGTAATTGGTCTATACATCTTATTCCGCTTCCGCAAATGGCAGTTCTCTATGGGTGCGATTGTATCTTCAGCACACGATGTGCTAATGGTACTCGGTATCTACTCGCTTACTTATAGCATTATGCCATTCAATATGGAAATCGACCAAGCCTTTATTGCAGCTATCCTTACTGTAGTAGGTTATTCACTGAACGATACTGTGATTATCTACGACCGTATTAGGGAAGTAATGCGTGAGCCTCATTGGTCAAGAGAAAAAATCAATCACGCTCTCAATACTACCCTCAGCCGTACTTTGAACACATCATTCACTACTTTGGCAGTACTCGTTACTATCTTTATCTTTGGTGGTGAAACCTTGCGTGGCTTTATGTTCGCAATGATTATCGGGGTTTTCATCGGTACTTACTCTTCTATATTTGTAGCAGCTCCTCTCATTTACGATACTGTAAAAGATGAAGCTGACCACACTAAAGAAGAAGAACATAAAAAGTAATACCTAATTACTAAATATAAAAAAGGCTGTCCAAATTATTTCGGACAGCCTTTTTAATTTTATATCAATTTCATCTTCTTTGCTTTCTCCATCATAAAAGTTTTAGCAGCTTCGTACTCATTGGGGATTTTACCTTCTAAAATCGCTTCTTTTATCGCTTCTTTTAGTACCCCTACAGGTCGTGATGGAGGTAAATTGAAGGTTTTCATTATTTCTTCACCACTCACTGGTGGTTGAAAATTTCTAATGTGGTCTTTTTCCTCTACCTCCACTACTTTCTGACGTACTATTTGAAAATTGTCGTGATATTTTTTAAACTTTTTAGGATTTTTAGTAGTGATATCAGCTTCACAGAGGGTCATCAAATCTTCAAATTCTTCTCCTGCGTCAAATACTAAACGCCGTACTGCCGAATCAGTTACAATATCTTCTGCAATAATGATAGGGCGCGAACTCATTTTCACAATTTTTTGTACATATTTCATCTTATCATTCAGTGGCATTCGCAAGCGTTTAAAAAGGTGATACACCATCTTGCTTCCCACAAATTCGTGTCCGTGAAATGTCCAGCCAATCTTCTTGTCAAAACGTTTAGTAGGAGCTTTACCTATGTCGTGCAATAATGCCGCCCATCGCAGCCATAAGTTATCGGTATGTTCTGAAATATTATCTACCACTTCTAAAGTATGCCAAAAATTATCTTTATGGCGTTGTCCGTCTTGTTCTTGTACTCCTTGCAGTGCAATAAGTTCAGGAAGGATATAATGCAATAAACCTGTTTCATATAGCAATTTCAGTCCTATAGAAGGTTTAGGTGATGCTAATATTTTATTCAGTTCTTCTACAATACGTTCATTAGAAATAATTTTCAATCGTTCCTTATTATCAGTAATAGCTTTTAGAGATTGTTCTTCTATCTCAAAATTCAGCTGAGTAGCAAACCTTATTGCACGCATCATACGCAATGGATCATCTGAATAGGTAATATCTGGATTTAAAGGCGTACGAATGAGTTTCCGTTCTAAGTCTCCTAAGCCGTCAAAAGGGTCAATAAGGTCACCAAAAGTATCTTTGTTCAGTGAAAAAGCCATTGCATTGATAGTAAAATCACGGCGGTTTTGGTCATCTTGCAGTGTGCCACTCTCTACATAAGGTTTGCGAGAGTTTGATTCATAACTCTCACGGCGTGCTCCTACAAACTCTATATCTAATCCATCGGCTTTAATCATCGCTGTACCAAAGTTTTTGAATATAGATACCTTAGGATTATTAGGCAATTGTTCAGCTACTTTTTCAGCTAATGAAATACCACTACCAATAGACACTATATCAATGTCTTTAGGGAGTTTTTTCTTTAGTAAATAATCGCGTACAAACCCTCCAATCACGTAACTTTCAAGCGGTATTTCAGCTGAAATATTACTGATAAGTTCAAATATAGGATTAGAGAGTGCTTCAGTATAGTTCATTAAAATTCGTTAATTGTTTTGCGAATGGCAACCAAACGCGTTAAAAGTCCTTCAAGGAGGTCAAGATGTAGCATATTAGCCCCATCGCTTTTAGCATTAGCAGGGTCAAAATGAGTTTCAATAAATAGCCCATCAGCATTGTTCACTATGGCTGCACGAGCAATGGTTTCAATCATATCGGGGCGACCTCCTGTTACCCCAGTAGTTTGGTTAGGTTGTTGTAACGAATGTGTTACATCCATCACAACAGGAGCAAATTGGCGCATTGTAGGAATACCTCTAAAATCTACTATCAAATCCTGATAGCCAAACATCGTTCCACGATCGGTAATCAAAGCTTTTTTATTACCACTATCAAATACCTTTTGGACAGCAAATTGCATACTTTCAGGGCTCATAAACTGACCTTTTTTTAGATTTACTACTTTACCAGTTTCAGCTGCTGCCACCACTAAATCGGTTTGACGTACCAAAAAAGCTGGTATTTGCAGTACATCTACATACTCAGCTGCCATTACTGCATCACTTACCTGATGAATATCAGTAACTGTAGGCACACCAAAAGTTTGCCCTACTTTTTGGAGTATTTTCAGTGCTTTTTCATCGCCTATACCTGTGAACGAATCTACACGACTGCGATTGGCTTTCTTAAAACTCCCCTTAAAAGTATAAGGAATATTTAGTTTTTGAGTGATATTCACTATACGTTCAGCGATTTTCATCGCCATATCTTCTCCTTCTATGGCACAAGGTCCTGCTAAGAGAAAAAAATTATCTGCTTTATTTAACATTTTATTTAGGTGTTAGGGGTTAAGAAAAATGTTTTGTCATCATTAGTGGGAATTTTAGGCAAGTTGAGTTTTTCCTCAACTGGAGCTGTATGTTTTGAAAAGAACATCTCTTTGATATTAGCTGTAAAGAGGTTTACAGCAATAGCTAAAAGAATAACCCCAAAAAGGTTGTGAAGTACAGTAATACCTTGCTTGCCTAAGAATTTTTCTATTCGTTCCGACGATTTAAGTACTATATAAACGATAACCATATTGATAATTATCGCTACAATAATATTCTCTACATAGAATTTTGCTCTGAGTGAAAGCACTGTTGTAAGTGCACCCGCTCCTGCTACCATAGGAAATGCTAATGGCACAATAGAGGCACTTTCGGGGGTTGTACCTTTGTAAAGGGTAATGCCTAATATCATCTCTAAGGCAAGAAAAAAAAGAATAAACGCTCCAGCTACAGCAAAAGCTTCAACGGTTACTCCAAATAAGTTTAACAATTGTTTGCCAAGAAATAGAAACACTACCAACAAGCCTCCCGCAACAATAGCTGTTTTCTCAGATTGTATACGTCCCGCTTTTTTGCGTAGATTGATAATAATTGGCACACTCCCAATGATATCTACCACCGCAAAGAGTACCATAGTAGCGGAGATAATCTCCTTTATATCAAAATTCATAACTTAAAAAATTTGCGCAAAAGTACAAATTAATTAGCAAATTAACAAATTGACAATTGGCTATTTAATAAATTATTGTTACTTTTGCCCCCACTCTCACCTCTTAATTTCTAAAATGAACTTACTATCTGTAGAAAACATATCTAAAGCCTTTGGCGAACGCATAATTCTTGAAAACATCTCTTTTGGTATCAATAAAGACCAAAAAATAGCCTTTATAGCCAAAAATGGCACCGGAAAAACTACTCTTCTCAACATTATCGCTGGGAAAGATCTCCCCGATAGTGGTCAAGTAGTGTTCCGCAAAGGGATACACATTGGGTTTCTTTCTCAAAATCCTTATTTTAATGAAGATTTGACAATAGAAGAAACTATTTTTGCTACTGATAATCCTATTTTGCGCCTTATCCAAGAATATGAACACGCCTTGCAGTACCCCGAAAATGAAGATGCTTACCAAAAAGCATTTGAACAAATGGAACGCCATAACGCGTGGGATTTTGAAACACAATACAAACAAATCCTCTCGCGTCTTAAATTAGATAATCTTCAGCTGAAAGTAAAAAGCCTCTCTGGCGGACAAAAAAAGCGCCTTGCCTTAGCCAATGTACTCATCAGTAAACCCGATTTATTGATATTAGATGAACCTACTAACCATCTTGATTTAGAGATGATAGAATGGCTCGAACAGTATTTCGCTAAAGAGAACCTTACCCTTTTCATCGTTACTCACGACCGTTATTTCTTAGAACGTGTCTGCAACGAAATATTAGAATTAGACAACGGCGAACTCTTCAGTTATAAAGGAAACTATTCCTATTTCTTAGAGAAGAAAGAACAACGACTTGCACAAGAACAAGCCTCTGTAGAGAAAGCTAAAAACCTATATGTAAAAGAACTCGACTGGATGCGCCGTCAGCCCAAAGCGCGTACTACCAAATCTAAATCGCGCATAGACGACTTTTATAAAATTAAAGAAGCTGCTCACAAAAGACGCAAAGAGCATTTCGTGCAATTGGAAATCAATATGGAACGCTTGGGAAGCAAGACTGTAGAATTTCATAACGTGTGCAAGGCTTTCGATGAGCTTTGCATACTTGATAAGTTCAGCTACAATTTCTTACGAGGAGAACGAGTAGGCATTATAGGCAAAAACGGCACTGGAAAGTCTACATTCTTAAACCTTCTTACAGGAACGATCACCCCCGATAGTGGTAAAATAGTAGTAGGTGATACTATCAAATTTGGCTACTATACTCAGGAGGGTATAGAGGTATTACAAGGGCAAAAAGTAATAGAGGTAATACAAAAATACGGCGACTATATCCCTTTGCTCAAAGGGCGTACCCTCTCGGCAGGACAACTCTTAGAGCGCTTTCTCTTCGACCGTAAAAAACAGTATGATTATGTCGAAAAACTCAGCGGAGGTGAGCTCAAACGCTTATATCTCTGCACTGTGCTTATACAAAATCCTAATTTTCTAATCCTCGACGAGCCTACAAACGACCTCGACATTGTTACCCTAAATGTCTTAGAAGACTTTTTGTTAGACTACCCTGGTTGCTTGGTAGTAGTCTCTCACGACCGCTATTTTATGGATAAAATTGTAGATCACCTTTTTGTTTTCAGAGGCAATGGCGAAGTAGAAGATTTTCCTGGTAATTACACTGATTATCGTGTATATGAAGAGAGTACTCCACCGGTAGATGAATCTCCTAAAAAAGAAACTACTAAAAATACTTGGCGTAAGGACGGAATGAAAGGTTTATCATTTAATGAACAGAAAGAATACAACCGTTTAGAAAAAGAAATTGCCCAATTAGAAGAGCAAAAAGCAAGTATTGAAGCAGCTTTTAGTGAAGGAACACTTAGCAATGATGAAATACAAAACCAATCAATTGCCCTACAGCAAACGCTTACTGCTATAGAGGAAAAAACAGAACGTTGGTTTGAATTAACTGAAAAATTAGAACAATAATTAAACCGATTTGCGATAAGTACGCCACCAACGTTCAGGAACAATACCGCGAATAGCTTCTTCATAATCTTGTGGTAAACAAGGCACAAGCCCTGAAGGTACGTGATTTTGAGGAGAAGAATATTTGTCGCCTCCTGGTTTCATCCACCAACGTTCAGTTTGGGTACTTTTGAAAAACTCTATTTGTATATCGTCTATGGGTACAATATATTTAGTGTAATTCTCATCGTTGATTACTGGCAATTCCTTAATGCGGAAGGTAAAACCTTCATAAAAATACCAAACCATTTCTGCGAGTAATTGGGCTGCCAAATCGGTATTGGGAATATCAAAAATACCTGCTACTTGCACATTACTACTAATACCTGCATAACGCGCAATAGCACATATTTCTCTGCTATTAAATCCATTTACATTACCCACAGCCATCATATCCTTTGCTTGTACTGAAGTCATATCCACACTCACTATATCAGCATCGCGCATAGCTGGCTCTATAATCTTCAAATCATTCACTATATTACCTAAACGATGTACCTCAAAACACATTTTCTCAAGCAAATCTAACTCCTCTTGGGCTACATAATACGATTGATAACCTAAATTTGTAAAATCTAATAGATTTACAGGCGGTTCTGAAATGAGTTTACTCATATACGAACTCTCTACAAACAACTCTTCTGTATTGCCAAAATCAAATTTAGAATCCACACACACAAGGTTTACCATTTGTTCAAGGCTATCAAAAGCGCGATAGAGTGAATAGGTAAAATCTTGTGAACCTCCTAACACTATAGGAATGACCCCTTCTTTAATCAAATCAGCTACAATCTCTTTGATAGCAAAATGTGTATCTTCTTCTGTAGCTTCTAAGGGCAAGTTTCCTAAATCTGCAATACCAAAATTCCAATTGCCCATAAAAAGTGAATACAAATGCTGACGAAAACGGTAAAACGACTGCCCCATCGTTTCTATACAAAAGAATGCTATTTTTATATCTGTAAGATCTGGCAATCCTAAAGATGGAAGGTGTTTTTGTAGTTGAAAACCTACTTGTTGTGGTTTGTAATCATCTAAGGTAAAAGACTCATCTATAGGTTGTAAATAGGATAATGACATAATTCTTTTATTATTAGACGGCAAAGGTAGGAGATAATTAGCAAATTAGCAAATTTGTGAATTAGTAAATTATTTGTATTTTCTCACTTGTAGTTTATAATTATTTTGTACTTTTGCCGAACAAATAAGACGATTATTAGGTTTTAGACATTTAGTTATGAATGATATCACAACTATATTCAACGATGTATCACACCGTCCTTGGGAGATTCCTAAAGGTAACCTCGCTTATTATCAAGAGTGGAACGATGCTCTATTCCTGCATTTTAGAGTAGATGAAAAAAACTTACGAGAATTAGTTCCTGCAGAGATAGAACTTGATACCTTTCAAGGAAAAACCTATGTATCAGTAGTTTGTTTTCGTATGGAACAGATACGCCCTATCCATCTACCAGCAGTAGGTTTTCTCTCAAATTTCTACGAGATAAATGTGCGTACCTATGTAAAGAAAGGAGATAAAGCAGGCGTATATTTCTTGAATATAGAAGCTGAGAAAGCTTTTTCAGCTTGGGTAGCACGCACTTTATCGGGACTTCCTTACGAGAAATCAATAATCAAACGTACCAACAGAGGCTATACAAATGCTAACTCTCAAAAGAATTTCCATTTAGATGTAGGTTTTAACATCTCCTCACGTATAGAAGACAAAACTCCTTTTGACTTGTGGCTTACTGAGCGTTATTGTTTATACTTAAAGCATAATAATAACCTCTACCGCTATCAAATTCATCATAGAGAATGGCAACTGAACTCTGTAAAACTTTACAATGTGGATATGGTCTATCAGTTAGGAGCTATAGAACTTTCATCTAATAATTTAGTAGCTGTCCATTATTCAAGAGAACTCCCTGTTGTATCTTGGAAACGAGAAAAAATCTTATAAAATTGTATTAGCTAATATTTAATTAAAAAAAATGAAAATATTACATATAGATAAAAATCACCCCTTGATGCTTTCTCAACTCTCAGCACAAGGTTTTGAAAATTATGAGGACTACACTAGCTCTAAAGAAATTATAGAATCTAAAATCGCTGATTATGATGGAATTATCATCCGCAGTCGTTTTCCTATAGATAAAACTTTTTTAGACAAAGCTACTCGATTGAAATTCATAGGCAGAGTAGGTGCTGGTCTTGAAAATATAGATTGTAATTATGCCGAAAGCAAAGGAATTACTCTCATTGCTGCTCCTGAAGGCAACCGCAATGCTGTAGGAGAACACGCTCTTGGTATGCTTTTAGCTCTTTTGAACAAGTTTAAAAAAGCTAACAACGAAATTAAAAATGGTAAATGGTTGCGTGAGGAAAACCGTGGTTGGGAACTCGATGGGAAGACTGTTGGCATCATAGGCTATGGCAATATGGGTAAGAGTTTTGCTAAAAAATTAAGAGGTTTCGACTGCAATGTAATTTGTTACGACATTCTTCCCGATAAAGGCGATGAGAATGCTAAGCAAGTAACTTTGGTAGATTTTTTCCGTCAAGCCGATATAGTGAGCTTGCACACCCCTCAAACTCCTCAAACTGAAAAAATGATTAATGCAGCGTTTATCAATAGTTTTGCCAAAAATTTCTGGTTCCTAAATACTGCTCGTGGCAAGAGTGTTGTTACTAATGATTTGGTGCACGCTCTGCAAAATGGCAAAGTGTTGGGAGCTGGTTTAGATGTATTAGAATACGAAAAAGCGTCTTTTGAAGATTTCTTTAGCGATGGTCAAATGCCTGAATCTTTTAAATATCTATTAGAGGCTGATAATGTGATTCTCACCCCTCACATCGCAGGCTGGACACTTGAAAGCAAAGAAAAACTCGCACAAATAATAGTAGACAAAATAATCGACCAATTTGCTTGGCGAATTGGCTTATTTGAAAATTAACAAATCGACAAATTAAATAAAAATGAAAAAAAATTATTTACTCATTGGGGTAGCCGCTTTATTACTTAGTTGCAACGCTACCAAAAACACCACTACAACACAAACTACTTCTGGCGAAAGTGCCCTAATTGCTAATGGCAAATTATGGTCATCTTATTTCCAACAAAATGCCGCCGAATACGAAGCCTTATGCTTGCAAGCCTTCAATGTTGCTCAACTGCGATTAGATGAGGCTCTTGCTAAAAAAGGAGATAAACCTTTGGCTATTGTTACCGATATAGACGAAACCTTTTTAGACAACTCTCCTTTTGAAGCCTATTGTGCCAAACAAGGGATTAGCTATTCACAAAAAGCGTGGGAAGAATGGACTGTATTGGGCGAAGCTAAACCTCTAACAGGTGCTTTAGAATTTTTCAAATATGCTGATAGCAAAGGAGTAGCCATTTTTTATGTGACTAACCGTCTTGAAAAAGAACGTGAAGGCACTGCTAAAAACCTAAAAAGATACAACTTCCCTTTACCTTCTGATAACAACCTTATTTTGCGTTCTGCAGAAAAAAGTAAAGAAAATCGCCGATTGCAAATCGCCAAAGATTACGACATCGTACTCTTGATGGGTGATAACCTTTCCGATTTTTCTAAAGATTTTGATGGAGGTACTCCTCAACAACGTTCTGAAGCAGTCCACAACAATAAAACAGAGTTTGGAAAGCGTTTCATAGTACTACCTAACTACTCTTATGGCGATTGGGAAGGCGCTGCATACAATCATAAATATAATATGCCTGCTGCTGAAAAAGAAGCAATTATCAAAAATAATACAAAGGCTTTTAAATAAAGATCTCCTAACAAGTAACACATAGTGGAAAAAGAGTTTATCATTCCTAAAAGAGAAGTAACTTCTATTGATATAAATGAAGTGAATAAATTGTTGGAAGGACACTCGTATTTTGAGCTTTTAACAGAAGCTCCTACGACCACCTACCAAGCTCAGCTTTTTGACTCCGAAGGTATGGGTACATCACTGATGTTCAGGATAGTACTAAGAGAAGATTTTACTTCTTATATCGGTATTCAGATGTTGGGTGCAGGTTAACAACCTAAAGATGATGAGTGGCGGGCAAAATTTTTCGGACTTTTGCCTAATAAAGATACAATCGAAAAAGAAATAGCCAACGAGATACTTGTTCTTCTACGTAAGATTTACAAGTTAGGAGCTGAGAAGAAAATAGAAAAATCAGTTTAATTGCTCATTGTTACTTGCTAATTAATAATTAATTACTATTTTTGCCAAAAATTAAGCATATATGTCTGAAAATACCGTTACGCCCTACCAAGGATCAACAGATGGAAAAAAACAACAAGTAACCCAAATGTTCAATACTATCTCGGAAACTTATGATGGTTTGAATCGTGTAATTTCTTGGGGGTCAGACGTAAAATGGCGTAAATTCGTCGTCCAAAAAGTAGCTGAAATCAATCCTTCTACAGTATTAGATGTCGCTACAGGTACAGGTGATTTAGCTATTGCGCTTACAACTATACCTGAGGTAAAAATTACGGGGTTAGACATCTCTGAAGGAATGCTTGCGGTAGGACGTGAAAAGATTGCTAAAAAACAACTTTCAAACCGCATAAACTTGGTACAAGGTGACAGCGAAGAATTACCTTTTGCTGATGCAACTTTTGATGCCGTAACTGTTGGCTTTGGAGTACGCAATTTCGAGGATTTAGAAAAAGGGCTTTCTGAAATATTTAGAGTGCTAAAACCTAATGGAAGATTAGTAGTTTTAGAAACTTCTATACCCGAGAAATTCCCTTTCAAACAAGGATACTATTGTTATACCAATTACATAATGCCTCTTATTGGTAAACTCTTTTCTAAAGACCGTTCAGCCTACCGATACCTATCTAACTCGGCAATTCATTTCCCTTATGGAAAAAAATTCCAACAAATATTAGATAAAGTAGGTTATCAACAAACTAAATATTACCCTAAAACCTTAGGAGGGGTTGCCACCATCTATATTGCTAATAAATAGAATTTTTTAATAAATAATGAGTAAAATAAATTTTAAGAAAATCCTTTTATTTTTGTTCCTTTGTGTAGGTTTCGCCAATTTGTATGCACAATTCAAAGAACCTATGGTAAACTTGGAACACTTTGATGAAAAACGCTACCAATGGGGTTATTACTTTGGTGCTAATACCTTCGATTTCAAAATCGATTACAAAGATCTCAACTACAGAAATGCAAGTTTGCGAGAAATCCAAACCGACCGTAAAGTGGGGTTCAATGTAGGGCTTACTGGCTCTGCTCGCTTGATGAAGTACCTCGATTTGCGTATAGAACCAGGATTAGTATACAACAAACGTGTACTTATCTTCCCTGGTTTTTCTGATAGCAAAGATGCACTACGTGATGCTCAATCTACCTATATCTATATTCCTTTATTATTGAAATTCAGCGCAAAACGTTGGTATAACTTCAAACCTTATGTAACAGCAGGAGCTTCTGTAGTTTTCAACCTAAGTAGTAATGACAAACTTACTATCGATAACTCCGAAAAAACTTTCCGTGCTACTAAAAACGTATTTTTCTATGAAATGGGGATAGGTTTAGATATCTATACTCATTACTTTAGGGTATCCCCTTCCCTCAGAGCTTTGTTCTCTGTAAACAACGAATTAATCCCCGATAAAGACGCTAATAGTAAATGGACAGGTAATATCAACGGACTCAAAACACGTGGTTTCTTGTTAAATCTCAATTTTGAATAGTATGAAAAAAATCGTATTTCTTATAGGTATTTTAGCAAGTTGCATCTCTTATGCCCAGAACTTTAGCTACCCAATGGCGAGTCCGCGACAAGTAATTACTCAACAATTTTCAGTAAGTCAAGTAACGGTAGACTATGGTCGCCCTAGTGTGCGAGGTAGAAAGATTTTCGGTGAATTGGTTCCTTACGGAAAAGTATGGCGTGCAGGAGCTAATCAAGCTACGAGTATCAGCTTTTTACAACCTGTTAAAGTAGGTGGTAAACCAGTAAAAAAAGGAGATTATGCCATTTTCATAACTCCCGAACAACACCAATGGAAAATAGTACTGAACTACGATGCTGATGCTTGGGGTGCTTATAGTTATGACCCTAATGAAAACGCTATAGAGTTTACAGTTCCTGTAATACAAACTAAAGATTTACAAGAGTCCTTAGAATTTTCTTTTGAGAGTCTTTCTAATGAAAAACTGAACCTCATCATCCGTTGGGAATACACCAAAGTAGAAATCCCTATTGAGATAGATAAGAAAGAAATTATTGATAAAATTATTGAACAACTCAAAGAAGTAAAACAATTTGAGAGAGATTTAGAAGGTAAAGATAATTAGTAATGGAAAGAAAACAAGTGCAAAAATATGGTATATTAGCTATTTACATAGCAATCTGGCTCATTTTTCGCAGCTTCCCCTCTGTTACTGAACATATCTACAGTAAAGGTATCTACCCGTATATAGCTAAAGTGCTTCACTTTCTATTGGGGTGGATACCTTTCTCTGTAGGTGATATTTTGTACACTTTGGTTATTATTGGTTTAGTTATAACAGTGGTAAAACACTTCAAGAAACTATGGACAGAACCTCTAAATACCTTAGATAAAATATTCTCTAAAAGTGTGCGTATAGTCTTTGCTTTTTTCTTTTTATGGGGCTTCAACTATTTTAGAATACCTTTGGAGGACTCATTAAAAATTTCTAAACAATATAGCGAGGAACAACTACTTAAAGCTACCCAAATATGTATAAACAGAGCCAATGCTCTCCATTCACGATTAGCTCCTAATAATAGTACCAAAGTAGATTTTTGGCTTTCTCAAAAGGAAATATACCGCATTGCTACTGAAGGCTACCCACTAACAATACAAGGTATTAGTGATTTTAAAGCTATAAAAAGTGTAAAACCTTCTATTTATAGTACTTTACTCACCTATATGGGATATAGTGGATATTTAAATCCATTTACTAATGAAGCACAAGTGAATGGAAAGATGATAGGCTATAGTACTCCTATTACTGCTTGTCACGAAATAGCTCACCAAATAGGATATGCTGCTGAAGAAGAAGCTAATTACTTAGGCTATTTAGCTGCAAAAAAAACAAAAAATCCCTATTTTGATTATAGTGCTGAACTATTTGCCCTCCGTTATTTCCTAAACGAAGTAGCTGTAGTAGCCCCTATTGAGTATGAAGCACTTCACACACAAGTTCACAAAGGGATTTTTGAAAATTATAAAGAAGTACGTTTGTTTTGGAAACAATATGAAAACAAAGCCGAACCTGTTTTCAAAGCCAGTTATGATGCATTCTTAAAAGCAAATAAACAAAAGCAAGGTATCAATAGTTATGATTTAGTAATAGGATTACTAATACCGCATTATAACCATTAAGAAGAATTAGAGTTTAGGTATTAGCAAGACAATAGAAACTTTGCTAAAGTTTAAAACTTTAGCAAAGTTATTTTTTATATTCAATATTATTAAAGAAATTTATTGAGCTCCATTAGTAATACTTCACTATCTTGGAAGCCCTCAGCGCGCCAAATAAGGCTTAGTTTATTGAAAATAATAACTGTTGGCAAGGCACTTATCTTCAATGCCTTACTCAATTCAGCATTCTTGTTTACATCTATTTTCACTACCTTTACACGCTCTCTAAGTACCGAAGCAACTTCACGTAACACTGCGTTCATATGCAGTGAAACCTCTATACCTTCTGAGTAAAAACAAAGGAGTACTGGGGTATTTACATTGATGACATCACCAAATTTCTTCATAATTCTGTGTTTAATAATGCGACAAAAGTACAAAGTTTTTTTGAATTACAAACACATTTTATTTATTTTTTATCTCTTTACTTTTTAGTTTCCACTTTTTTTTCTACCTTTGCCCAAGTTTTTAAAACAGAAAAAAATGTTTGATAATTTAAGTGATAAATTAGAGAAAGCCCTTCATAATCTAAAGGGACATGGAAAAATTACTGAAATAAATGTAGCTGAAACGCTAAAAGAAGTACGTCGTGCTTTATTAGATGCGGATGTAAATTATAAGATAGCCAAAGATTTCACTAACAATGTAAAAGAAAAAGCCTTAGGTCAGCAGGTACTCACCACCTTACAACCTGGTCAGTTAATGGTGAAAATCGTAAAAGACGAACTCACCCAGCTAATGGGAGGCGATGCTGCAGGTATAAACCTATCAGGGAACCCTACTGTTATCCTAATGTCAGGATTACAAGGTTCTGGTAAAACTACTTTCTCAGGAAAATTAGCTAACTACCTCAAAAACAAGAAAAATAAAAAACCTTTGCTCGTTGCTTGCGATGTCTATCGTCCTGCTGCGATTGACCAATTACATATCGTTGGTGAACAAGTAGGGGTACCCGTATTCTCCGATAAAGGCAACAGCAACCCCGTAGATATTGCTCAAAAAGGGGTGCAGTACGCTAAAGAAAACCACTTAAATGTAGTGATAGTAGATACCGCTGGTCGATTAGCCGTTGATGAGCAAATGATGACCGAAATATCTAATATTCACAAAGCTCTCAACCCACAAGAAACCCTTTTTGTAGTTGATGCAATGACGGGACAAGACGCCGTGAATACCGCCAAAGCATTCAATGATGTACTCAACTTCGATGGGGTTATCCTCACCAAACTCGATGGTGACACCCGCGGTGGGGCAGCGATTACTATCAAATCAGTAGTAAATAAACCTATCAAATTTGTAGGTACAGGTGAAAAAATGGACGCTATTGATGTGTTCTATCCTGAACGTATGGCCGACCGTATCCTCGGAATGGGGGACGTTGTATCATTAGTAGAACGCGCTCAAGAACAGTTTGATGAGGAACAAGCACGCAAATTGCAAAAGAAAATTGCTAAAAACCAATTTGGTTTCGACGACTTCCTCGAACAAATTCAACAAATCAAACGTATGGGTAGTATGAAAGACCTCCTAGGTATGCTCCCTGGTGTTGGTAAAGCTGTAAAAGACCTCGACATCAAAGACGATGCCTTCAAACACATCGAAGCTATTATACACTCAATGACTCCAAAAGAGCGTAGTACTCCTGCTATTATAGATTTAAGCCGCAAAAAACGCATTGCTAAAGGTAGTGGTCGTGATATTCAAGAAGTAAACCAGCTGATGAAACAGTTTGAGCAAATGAGTAAAATGATGAAAATGATGCAAGGCGGTGGTGGTAGAAAAATGATGCAGATGATGCAAGGTATGAGATAATAAATTAATACAAATATGTTAAAGAAATTCATTGAAACCATAGTAAAGAATAAAAAAGTGTTCTACTTAGAGGTAGACGAATCCTTTGCAATGTGTGGCTCACAAGCTTTCTATATTGAAGAAAGCAAAGAGGCTATTCCTGTAGCTCTCTTTTGGGAAGATGAAAAACAAGCTGCCGCTTGTAAAGCCGACGAATGGGCTAAAGGAATCGTAAAATCTGCTACTTTAGAAGAGTTTATCGAAATTTGCTTTGGAATGCAAGTAGAAACAATGGCTATTGGTATTGGTTTTAATGCCGATTTATCAGGGGGAGAAGAACTTGTACCTGTTGATTTAGTAAAAGCATTGGTAGACGAAATTGACAGAACCAAAACAGCCGTTACTTTTAGCGACTCATTCGAATCATTAGCCCAAGTAAAACAACTCTTAAATCAAATAGAGCTCGATATCACCGATGAAGAAGCTCTCTAACCTCTAAAAACACAACCCTTAATGACTATCTTAGACGGAAAAAAAACTTCTGAAGCTCTCAAACAAGAAATCGCTGAGGAGGTAAAACAACTTAAAGACCAAGGTAAAAAAGTACCTCATTTAGCAGCTGTATTAGTAGGCGACGATGGTGCAAGCCTCACTTATGTAGGTAGTAAAGTAAAGGCTTGTGAGCAAGTCGGTTTTGCTTCTACTTTAGTAAAACTTCCCGCTGATATTAGTGAAGAAAAATTACTACAAGAAATTGCAAAGCTAAACACCAATCCTGAAATTGATGGTTATATTGTGCAATTACCTCTGCCTAAACACATCAATGAGCAGAAAATACTTTTAGCCATCGACCCTACAAAAGATGTAGATGGTTTTCATCCTGCTAACTTCGGCAGAATGGCATTGGATATGGAGGCTTTCATTCCCGCTACTCCCTTTGGTATTATGGAATTGCTAAAACGCTACAAAGTGCCTACCCAAGGCAAACACGTAGTAGTAGTAGGGCGTTCACACATTGTAGGTCGTCCTATTAGTATATTACTCAGCCAAAAAGGAGCACAAGGCAATGCAACAGTTACCCTCACCCACAGTCATACGCCTAACCTCGCTGACCTCACCCGTCAAGCCGATATTGTGGTGATGGCATTGGGTATCCCAGAATTTCTAAAAGGCGATATGGTAAAAGAAGGCGTAACCGTGATTGATGTAGGAATTACACGCCTAAAAGACGATATCAGCCCTAAAGGATATCGTATAGTAGGCGATGTAGCTTTCGATGAAGTAAAAGAAAAAGCGAGCTACATTACTCCTGTTCCTGGTGGCGTAGGACCTATGACCATAGCAATGCTACTGAAAAACACACTATTAGCTTACAAATGGTATAGAAATTGATACTTTAAAGAATAAACATTTAAATTTAGAATATTATGGCAAAAACAGCAAATGTATTATTAGGTTTGGCAGCAGGTACTGCCATTGGAGTAGGATTAGGCATTCTTTTCGCTCCCGACAAAGGAAAAAACACTCGCGAAAAAATTAAAGACTCTGTGAGTGATAAAGCTGATAAACTGAAAGAACAGCTTGAACGTTTAACCGATAGTGTAAAAGAAAAATCAGCTGAGTTTAAAGGTTCTTTAGAAGATAAAGTAGAATCTTTACTTTCTAAATCAAGCTACAAAGCTGAAGATGTGATTACTTTCTTAGAAAAAAAATTAGCTGCTTTAAAAGAAGCTAACGCTAAACTACAGAAATAAACACTTATGTCTATCCATTCTATCAAAGAATCTTTTGAGGAAGTTCCTACAAAAGCAAATTCCGCCCTCAATTCGCAAATCGCTTACTATAAATTATTTATTTTTAGATTTATAGGTAAATCATCCTATGGTCTCATTACTTTCTTTATAGTTGCTTTTGCGAGTTTGTTGGTATTGTTCTTCTTGTCCTTTGCTACAGCCTATGCTATAGGCGAAGCATTGGGTAGCAATGCCTTAGGATTTGTTATTGTAGGAGCTTTCTATATATTGATTGCTGTAATAGTATTGGCTTTCCGAAAAAAACTTATTGAGAAGCCCCTATTAGAAAAACTCTCCGAAATCTATTTTAAAGCTGAACCTGATGACGAAGAATAAAACCTATCATTCTTTTGAAGAAATTGATAACGACCTCAAAATACTACGTTTAGAAAAGGAAATAGACCGTTTGTCTCTCACCCAACAAGTATCGACAGCTGCTAAGAGTCTCACTCTTGGAAATCTACTTGCTAATACTTGGTTCTCTTTCTTGACCAACGAAAAAAGATGGCTTAACTTAGCTATTGAATACGCCTTGTTTTTCCTTTTTCGTAAAAAACTCAAATAATCTTATAACTATCAATGAAACATAGCCTTATAAAGAATCTCGATTGGATTTCGGTAATATTGTATTTATTATTAGTAATGTGCGGGTGGATTGCTATTTTCTCCACTACTTATAGTGACCTAAATGTTACTTCCATTTTCGACATCAATCAGTTTTATGGAAAACAGATGCTTTTTATAGGGCTCAGCTTCTTACTGATTACTTTTATTTTGGCTTTAGACCCCAAAATATACTCTAATTTTTCAGTACTCTTCTATCTCATTGCTATTGTTTTATTAGCGGGGTTATTTATTTTTGGTAAAGAGACCAATGGCGCCAAAGCGTGGTATGCTATAGGCTCTATCACGGTGCAACCCAGTGAATTTGCTAAAGTAGCTACAGCACTTGCTTTTTCTCGCTATGTAAGTGATATTCACACCGATATTCGGCGTACTCCCGATCTCTTACGCGCTATTGCTATCATTTGCGTACCTGCGTTTCTCATTTTGTTACAACCCGATGTAGGGAGTTTATTAGTATTCTTCTCATTAGCATTTGCACTCTTCCGTGAAGGAATGCCTTCAGCCCTACTCTTCTACCTCTTTTTATCAGGGGTAGTGTTTATCTCTTCGCTGAAATTTGGTACTACTTTCACCGTTTTAGCCTCTATTATCAGTATTGGAGCTTATGGATTTTGGCATAAAAAGAAAACTAACAGAATTCCTTTTCAGAATATTTTTATACTCTCATTATTGTGCTTGCTAACAGCTTTCGCTACTCACCCCGTGTATGACAATGTACTGAAACAGCACCATCGCAATCGTCTAAACTTGTGGTTACGCCTTGAAACCGACCCTCAAAAAATTGCAGCTATGAAGCGTGATTTTGCTTATAATACCAATATGGCAGAATCGGCGATTACCTCTGGAGGTGCTTTAGGAAAAGGATTCTTGGAAGGCACGCGTACCAAAGGAAGTTTTATCCCTGAACAACACACCGATTATATTTTCACCACCATAGGCGAAGAATGGGGATTTGTTGGTACAGCTACTGTAGTAATACTATTCACCTTCTTACTCTTACGACTCATAGTATTAGCCGAACGACAGAAATCTAAGTTCAATAGGGTTTATGGCTATTGTGTAATCTCAATTCTCTTTGTACACTTCTGTATCAATATAGGTATGGTAATTAGTTTGATACCTACCATTGGTATTCCGTTGCCTTTCTTTAGCTATGGGGGGTCTGGACTTTGGGCATTTACTATTTTGCTCTTTATCTTCTTACGATTAGATGCTAACCGCTTGAATGATTGGATTCGATAATAATTACGAATGACAAAAAATGACAAACTCATATAAAGAAAAACTTACAGAAGCCACAACACAATACCAAAAACTCAACAAGCAATACAACCAAATGGGGTTGCTGCGATTGGTTGCTATGTTACTGATTATTGGCTTGGTATACCAACTCATCAAAGCCCCCTCTATACTGATGGGGCTCTTTTGTATATTGGCTATTATCGTCTTCTTTTTATTGATTGTAAAACATAAAAAGATAAGTGCTCTTCGCACTATTGCTAAAACCAAAATACGCCTCAATGAGCAGGAAATTGCTTTTTTAGAACAACATATTTTCTTCACTGATAATGGTAGTGCTTTCCAGCAAGAAAATCACCCTTACGCTTATGATTTAGATATTTTAGGTGAACGCTCGCTTTATCATTACCTCAATCGCACACATACTTTCTTGGGGAGAAAGCTATTAGCAGAACGCCTCCTCTCCCCTACCCCTGAGCGTATTCTCGATACTCAAAAACAAATACAAGCCCTTACCCCCGACCTCACTTGGCGACAAACCTTTACTGCTTATGCCCAACAAATAGACGATAGTGAGGAGTTCTATACCAAACTGAGTGCGTGGGCAAAAGCCCCTATTAAACTATTGAGTAATACAATGCGTTATACACTTATAGCCTTACCTATACTGCTTGTTGTATGTCTGTTAATAGGTTATGGTTGGGATAACGAACTGCTAAAAACTATAGGAAAACTATTGCTCACTGTCAATTTAGTAATTTTCTTTAGTTTTATAGGCAAAATAGCTAAGGAAAAATTAGGATTTGAGCGGACTTATACAATGCTTTATGCTTTTAGAGAGTGTATTGCTCAAGTAGAAGCGCGTTTTCCCGAAAGAAACCAGCAAGCAAGCGCTAAAATAGCCCAACTTTCGCGTTTGTTAGACGATTTAGACAGCGTAGGCAATATATTAGTATCTATACCTCTCAACGCATTTTCTTTCTATCACATACATCGTTACCAACAGCTTTTGCAATGGAAAGCTCGTTATGCAGCCCATATAGAAGAGTGGTTGCAATCGGTGGGGGAGATTGAAGTGTTATGTAGTTTTGCTAATTTTAGCTATAATCACCCCGATTTTGTATATCCTACTCTTAATAATAAGTACGAAATAGCTTTTGAGGCGATAGGACACCCTCTTATTCCTTCAGAACAGCGCATTACTAACGATATTATCCTCAATGAGCAGGCTTTTATACTGCTCACAGGCTCTAATATGTCGGGGAAGAGTACTTTTTTGCGTACTTTAGGAGTGAATATGTTGCTCACTTTGGTAGGTTTGCCCGTTTGTGCGCGTAAAGCCAATGTACACCCTTTGCGATTGCTCGTTTCTATGCGTCTCGCCGATTCTCTCAGCGATGGCAAATCATATTTCTTTGCCGAAATCAACTGTATACAGCAAATTGTAAAAACTTTAGAAAGCGAACGTTGCTTTGTACTCTTAGACGAAGTATTGCGCGGCACCAATTCTGAAGATAAACAGCAAGGCACTATCAAAATTGTAGAACGCTTGCTCTCTTTACAGGCTTTAGGGGTACTTGCCACTCACGATATAGAAGTGTGTAACCTCAGCGAACAATATCCGCAGCAATTGCAGAATAAGTGTTTTGAATCAATCATTGAAAATGGGGAACTCACTTTTGATTACAAACTGAGAGATGGGGTGTGCAAAAACAAAAACGCTACCTTCTTGATGAAGAAATTAGGCATTATATAAAGAAATTACTAAAAAAAGAAAACTTATGATTAAAAAACTGTGGCCTCTTGCTATAGGAGGTTTAGCTTTAGGAGCTACCGAGTTCCTAATAATGGGATTATTACGTGTAATAGGCGAAGATATGCATTTAGAAGATGCTATCACAGGGCGGCTTATTTCGGCTTACGCTATAGGTGTAGTTGTAGGTGCTCCAACACTCATCGCTTTGGCTGCCTCATACAATCCTAAGAAGATACTATTGTTTTTTATGTTTCTCTTCACGCTCTTCAACGGGCTTTCAGCTTTTTCACCTAATTATACTACTTTGCTTTTAGCGCGTTTCTTTTCGGGGTTACCCCACGGTGCATTCTTTGGGGTAGGTGCTATTGTAGCCAAGCAGTTAGCCCCTAAAGGTAAAGAAGCTTTTGCCATTTCAATTATGTTTGCAGGGCTTACTGTCGCCAATTTGATAATGGTACCTTTGCTTACTTACATAGGAGCGTGGATAGGCTGGCGAACAGCGATGGGCTGTGTATCGTCGTTAGGATTACTTACAATGCTATCGATATTCTTTTTCTTACCCAATATAGAAAACAAAAGAGACCTTGGTATCAAACGCGAAGTACGTTTATTTTTCAATCCAAGGTCATTATTAGTTTTAGGTATTACTGCTTTAGGTTGTGGCGGACTTTTTGCGTGGTTCAGCTATATACAACCCTTGATGATAGAGACAGCACATATCAACCCTGATATGAAATCGGTGGTGATGATAGTTGCGGGTGCGGGAATGGTGGTAGGCAACCTCTTAGGAGGCTGGATTACTGACCGACTATCGCCTATCAAAGCGACTATTTACATCTCGTTGATGCTCATCAGTGTATTGCTATTGGTCTTCTTTTTCTCACATATTCAGCCTATAGCGTGGGTGCTTACATTTGTATGTGGAGCAATGTCGATGTCATTAGGTTCTCCGTTGAATATGCTCATTTTCCGCTGCGCACCTCAATCAGAAATGATGGGAGCCGCTTTTATGCAAGCGGGATTCAACACTGCTAATTCTATTGGAGCTTATGTAGGAGGATTGCCACTGCTCTATGGGTTCAGCACCAATTACCCATCGCTTATGGGGGCAGGATTGGCAAGTTTAGGGTTGCTCTTGACCTTCTACCTTTGGCGTATTCTCAGATTCTAATTTTTTTACTTTGAGAAATGATTCGTGTTGTTCGATAGCCATTTCAATTTGAACTACAATTTCTTCAACTGTATCATTTTCATAATCTATCTGCAAAGGGGGTTTGATAATCATTGATTGTTGAACCCCTTTCTTTTTGATATTGATCCCTTTTTTATCAAACGAACGGCGGAAACCATCAATTACAATGGGCACTACCACGGGTTTGTATTGCTTGATAAGGTGTGCCGTACCTTTGCGGATAGGCTTCCAAGGCGATGTAGTACCTTGCGGAAAGGTAATCACCCAGCCATCGGCAAGAGCAATTCCTATATTCTCTACATCTACTTGGCGTACTTCACGATGTACTTCTTTCCCTTTTTCACGCCACGTTCTATTGACAGGAATAGCCCCCGCATACCCTAATATTTTGGGCAATATCCCTGATTTCATTGTTTCGGAGGCTGCCACATAATAAATATTAAGTTTGGGATTCCACAAATAGCCTATATTATCTAAGGTATTTTTACGTCCTTTCAAACTGGCGTTGAATACGTGATACATAGCTGTTACATCGGCGAAATACGTTTGGTGATTAGAAATGAACATCACATTTTGTGGAGGCAATTCACGAATGATATCCGAGCCTTCAATCTTCAGTTGATTGAAACCATCATACCTGCTATGGGTAATGAGTCCAAAAACGCGAATGAGCCATTTCTTTACGAAAAGGGTATGTCCGAAAGGGTCTTGTTTGAATAAAGGCATTGGTCAATTTATTGATTAGGTAATGAGGCAATGAGTTGATGTACAAATCAACTCATTGCCTCATTAGTTTAGTTTATTGAAAAATTTTTTCCACTATTGACATAGCGTTCTTTACATTCGTGATAAATTTTCACTGCTTCGTTTAGGTCACCCCAACCGTTGATCGCTACTTTCTTCTTTTCTAAATCTTTATATACGCTAAAGAAGTGTTCGATTTCTTTGATAAGGTGGGGGTTCAAATCGCTAAGGTCGTTCATTTTATTCCATATTGGGTCGGAAACGGGTACGCAAATCACCTTTTCATCAGGACCTTTTTCATCAGCCATGTGGAATACTCCTATAGGTTTAACTTCCATTACACAGCCAGGGAAAGTAGGTTCGGTTACTAATACGAGCACGTCTAACGGGTCGGAATCTAAAGCTAAGGTTTCGGGCACAAAGCCATAATCGGCAGGATACATCATTGATGAAAAAATCATACGATCGTAACGCACTTTGCGCAACTCAAAATCATACTCGTATTTATTGCGACTCCCCTTGGGAATTTCGATGAGTACATCAAAAGATAGTGATTTGTTTTCTGACATTTCTTTTTTATTCAATTAGTGTTTAGGGGGGCAAAAATAGTAAAAAAAGTGATATATACCCCACAAACCCTATTTTTTTTTGCTTTATAGTCTATTCGGTTTGCTATTGAGATTTGTAAAGTTTATTTTGCCTTTTTCATTTATAAGTTCTTGTCCTGCAGATAATTTTCCATACCAAAGACCATCAGACACATACCAATTAAGCGTTTTTAAACTTCTATTCGGTTCTCCTAAGAGGTGAGAGTAATAAGTGGAATAGCTATCAAACAAAGTGTTTCCGTTTTCAAATTCTTCTTTATAAAGAGCTAAGACATCGGTTATAGACATTGGTGTATTGAGGGTTACACTTCCAAAAGTAGGTGTTTTAAGGGTAATTTTGTTTATTCGCGTATTGTCGTCTGACGAAAGGCTTTCCCAAAAAGTAAAGACATCAGTTTGTGGAGCGAGTTCTGGTTTAAACAGATACAGCACAGGCGTTCCCTTGTAAATAGGCAAAGGGTAATCTTTGAGCATTTTGTTTATATTCACAGGTTCTTTACGGCTGATGAGAGGTTTTCTATTAAGTTCAGGCAGAGCATAATAGCGTACTTTTTGAGCTCCTACCACGGCATATTCTAAGGTAGTAGTAGAAGTGTTTTTTATCACGAGATAATCACTTCCTTTAGGCTGATAATCATAATAAGGTTCATTGTAGAGATGCCACCTATCTCTACCATTAGATTCGTATATACTGTCGTACTTTGCCATTACTTTCTCTCCTCCTATCACAAAAGGAGTAGTTTTGCGCTCGGTTATCACAGTATTTTCTTTATTTCCAGCGATATAAACCGAATAACTCACCTCAACTTCAGCAGGAGTGCCATCGATAGTATTTACAATGAGATAGTTGTGTTGTAACAGAGCACGTTTATGTTCTGTATAAACCTCATCTTCTTTAATACAATCAACCTGAAAGCTAAAAATAATTGCTGTAAAAATGAATAATCTTTTGAAATAGGTTTTCATCGTTTTTCTTATTGTGTGACTACAAAAGTAGTATATTCTGTTTGATTAAGCAAATTATTTGTGTAATTGTGTGTGTTTTGTTATCTTTGCCACAAATTTAAGCGATGGAAGATAAAACACTTATAAAAAAACGTATTGATTGGTTTTGCAAGAACAAAATCAATGCTTTTTCGCCTACAATTTCACCAGCTCCTAAATCGGTGGGGCGCAATGAAATTGAAAGTCTTTATGAGGGCTTGCGATGGTTCTTTGACAGAGACATCAAAGAGATTTTAATACAGAAGAAATATATGGGTTCTTATTGTGATATTTACTTGCATAAGAACTTAGAAGATAGTTATTTAGTAAGCCGAAATGGTTATAAAATCAATCATTTAGATCGTTCACAATGGGTGTCAGCGCTCGCTCAGTTACACGCTAAGTTCAGCTGGGAGAACACAACTATTCGCATTATCCAATCGGAATTGATGCCGTGGTCGGCTTTAGGTAAAGGACTTATTACCAATGAGTTTTCGGCTTATTACATCTCTCATCAAATACATTGCGACTACTTGCAACAGAGCGACTTATATGAAAAAATAAACGCTATCAAGCAAAAACCTGAATACCTCGCTTTTGTGGCTGACGCTAAAGTATTTTCGGGCAAGGAACTGAAAGATAAATACCCTACCCACATCATTCGTCAGTACCAATCGATACGCGATATGAAGCTACTCGATTTGCCTCATTATGAGAAGAATATTGCTCTGTTTAAAAGACAATTAGATATCTTTGGCAAAGACGCAACTGTTTACTTCAAACCTTTTAACATTTTAAAGGAAATCTACGATGATGGGACTGAACATTTTGTGAATGACAACCTCAGTTTTGCACGTATTAACAGTGATGAATTTTTGCACTACACTTTTACGGATACCGCTGACTTTGAAGCCAAATACCCCGAAATACGCGCTTGGGTAGACCGAATGAACGCCAATGACGAAGAGGGGGTAGTTATCAAGCCTCGTAAGGCTTTTATGCAAGGCATACCGCCTGCTTTCAAAGTGCGCAACAACGATTACCTCACACTCATTTACGGGGTGGATTTTCAAGACCGATTAGAAGAACAAATCGCTAAACGCAATATAAAAGGTAAGCTGAAATGTTCTATCAACGATTGGGCTATCAATGCCAAGCTTTTGCAAACGCCTTATAATGAGATTCACGAAGAGAATTACGAATTTAAAAACTTAGTACTCGACCGCATTTTAGGGGAAGAGGTAGAAAATCAATTAGACAGCAGACTATGAGTAAACTTCTTATATTGGTGGGTGCCCCGGGGTCGGGTAAATCTACCTTTGCACGTTATTTTTTACGTACCGAAGACAATTGGATACGCGTGAATCGCGATGACTTTCGCTTGATGCAGTTTGGTGATTCGCTAATGATTCCGTTCTATGAAGAGCGCATTAGCAAAATGGTAGAAGCCTCGGTGCTCACCTTGCTAAAAAGTGATACCAATGTGATTATCGATGCTACAAACACATCGCTGCGCACCATTCAGGATATGATTCACACTTATACTGAATACGCTGATATCAGTTTTAAAGTATTTGATTTACCTGTAGACGAATTAGTAAAACGCTGTGATAAACGCTATGAAGAAACGGGAAAATTCATATCTAAAAGTGTGGTAGAGAGAAATGTAGCTAATCTAAAGCACACTCTCGAAAAATTTGATTTTGCTCCTATTCCTCGTAAAGTACAAGTGGCAACTACCAGCTATGCTACTCAAGATAAGAACTTACCTAAGGCTGTGATTTGCGATTTAGATGGTACACTTTCCTTGCTCAATGGTCGTGATCCTTACAACGCGGCAACTTGTGATAACGATTTGCTGAACGAACCTGTAGCTGCTGCATTGAAAATGGCTAAGCAACAAGGGTACCAAGTGATTTTGCTCTCGGGGCGCGAAGATAAATTCCGCGAACCTACAATGCGTTTTCTCGATAAACACCAAATAGGTTACGACTTACTGCTGATGCGCACCTCTAACGATTTCCGCAAAGATAACATCATAAAAAGGGAACTTTTTGAAGGTGAAATACAAGGAAAATACTTTGTAGAATTTCTTTTAGATGACCGCAACCAAGTGGTAGATATGTGGCGCAAGGATTTGCATTTACCTTGCTTCCAAGTGAATTACGGGGATTTTTAAGTTGATTGTTGTTTTGGGAGAATTGCAGGGATTATTTTAGAGAATTGTAGAAAAACTCGGAGAATCGCAGGTTTTTTGGACAAAGCGAACGAGACGGAGATGGACTGATGTACCGTTTTGCATTTTAAAGCCTACCCCCGTTGAAGGTGTTCTAAAAGTTTTATTTAAGTAGGCGTTTGCAAAACGCCCTTACATAACATACTTCAAAATTATTGATAATCAGATTATTTTAGAGAATTGCAGAGAAACTCAGAGAATCGCAGGGATTTTGGACAAGATTAGACAAGGCGGACGAGGTAGACGGGTCGGAGAAGGGCTAATGTCCGTTTTGCGTTTTAGAGCTTACCCCCGTTCCCCCTTCCGAAGGAAGGGGGCAATCCGCAAAAGCTACCTTTTTGATGAGAAAACATCTTCTACATTTAAGTTATTAAGGTAACTTTTTATATCAATTCAGCTTCAAACATTTCTTTGAAATGCTTTAGGATATGCGATTTTACTTCGGCTATATCGACTTTATCTTTGGCTAATTCTACATTTAGTGAGGTTACTGCCTTACCGCGAATTCCACAAGGGATAATATTATCAAAATATCCTAAATCAGTATTTACATTTAGGGCAAATCCGTGCATCGTTACCCAACGGGAACAGCGGACACCCATTGCACAAATTTTGCGAGCAAAAGGAGTTCCTACATCTAGCCAAACGCCTGTTTCACCTTCACTGCGCTCTGCTTTGAGACCATACTCGGCAAGAGTGCGAATGATCACTTCTTCTAAAAAGCGGAGGTACTTGTGGATATCAGTAAAAAAGTTATCTAAATCTAAAATAGGATAGCCTACAATTTGACCAGGACCGTGATAGGTGATATCCCCTCCCCTATTAATTTTATAGAAAGTAGCTCCTTTTTTCTTTAATCCTTCTTCATCAATAAGCAAATTCTCTATATGTCCGCTTTTACCCAAGGTATAGACGTGAGGGTGCTCTACAAAGAGAAAATAATTATCGGTAGGTAAGAGAGTGTTATTAGCTCGGTTATTTATTTTCTGATCGACAATTTTTTGAAAGAGGTTTTCTTGGTAGTCCCAAGTTTCTTTATAGTCTTTATTGCCTAAATCTCTAACGATTACTTGTTTGTTCATAAATAGTTTGAATATTACCCTGACGGATGTCGCCAGTATTATAGCCTTTGGTAAACCAATATTTTCGTTGTTCAGAAGTACCGTGAGTAAAGGAATCGGGGACTACGTGTCCTTGCATACGTTTTTGTATAGCATCATCACCTACAGCATTTGCGGCACTAAGTGCTTCGTCGATATCATCGGTATCCAAATATTTTTGATTATGGTGCGCCCAAACCCCTGCATAGAAATCGGCTTGCAACTCTTGAGCTACTGACCATTTATTGGCAGCAGCCTTGGAGAGCCCTTGTTGTTTTTGGCGTACTTGCTGAGAGATACCCAAGAGCGTTTGAATATGATGCCCCACCTCGTGAGCCATCACGTAAGCGATGGCAAAGTCGCCGCCTTTAGCTCCGAATCGAGATTTGAGTTCTTCAAAAAAGTCCATATCCATATAGAGCTTTTGGTCGGCAGGACAATAAAAAGGACCTACAGCTGCCGTAGCATTACCGCAACCGGTGCTGACATTTTCGGTGAAGAGTACTAAGGTAGTTTTTTTATAGGTACCTAATCCATTTTGAGAGAATACTTTTTCCCAAACATCTTCGGTATCAGCGAGTACTGTGGCAGTAAATTCGCCTATTTTTTTCTGTTCGGCAGTGAGTTCTACACGTTCTACTGCTTGTTGTGTTTGGTTACCACCTGCTACTTGGTTTACAACAGAGGCTACTTGTTGTCCTGTTTCGCCACCAAATAGTTGCAATAATACAACGATGATACCGACGATACCACCGCCAGCGATAAGTCCGCCTTTGCCGCGCATACCACGGCGATCGTCAACATTGCTACTTTGACGTCTTCCTTCCCATTTCATAGTTTTTTCTTATTTTGAGTTTTCGGGGGCAAATGTAGTAATAATTTGTGAATTTGCCAATTTGCGGGGGAGAATTGTGAGGCATTTGCATTTAAAAGCCTACCCCCGTTCCCCTTCCGAGAGGAAGGGGGGCAATCCGCAAAAGTGACTTAAAAAATATCTAATATTTCCTACTATTTTTTGTAGTTTGATAATAAAGTATAAACCTATTATCTTAAATACAAATGTCGTGGAAGAATTGTGGGGGGACGAGCCGCACGGGCAAGAAACTTTAGTAAAGTGTAGTGATGAGGGGGGAGGGAGAGACTTAGAGAATCTCGGAGAATCGCTGGGGATTTAGACGAGTTAGACAAGTCGGATGAGTTGGACAAGTCGGACGAGTTGGACGAGTCAGACAGGTCAGACGAGTCGGATGGAAGAAGGAGTGTTGTTTTGAGAAATTTAGATTACTGATGATGATAGGGTTCGTTTTTGAGAATTGTAAAAGCACGGTAGAGTTGTTCTACAAAAAATAGGCGTATCATTTGGTGTGAAAATGTGAGTTTGGATAGCGAGAGCTTACCATTAGCACGGTCGTATACTTCTTTTGAAAAACCATAAGGTCCGCCAATCACAAAAGTGAGCTGCTTGATACCGGCATTCATTTTCTTTTGCAATTCATCGGCAAAAGCTACTGAAGTAAACTCTTTGCCACGTTCGTCTAAGAGTATCAAATGATGAGAAGAGGCTATATTACTGAGAATCAGTTCGCCTTCTTTTGTTTTTTGTTGTTCTTCTGATAGTGATTTGCTATTCTTAATATCAGGCAAAAGTTGCAATTCAAAATTGATGTAGTACGAAAGTCGCTTTTCGTAGGTGGTGATGAGCTCTTGTAAGGCTGAATTATCGGTTTTTCCTACTGCTATAAGTTTGATATTCATCGGTTAAGTGAAAAGTGAATAGTGAAAAATTATAAGTCGCAGACAAATACTTCTATATTTTTTTCTAAAAGGGTTTCATTGATAATAGCTTCGATTTTATCCCAAGTACCTCCTGCTAATCCGCAACCTATGCGGGGCATTTGTACTTTGGCATTGTTTTCAAGAGCAAAATTGGCTACTTGTTGTAAGGCTTTTTTCACTGCTTCATAACGAATGGGGGGATTGCCGTTCTCATCTTTATATATTTTATGTTGCCCAATGAGATTAGCAACCCATATATCACTTTCTACTTTTACAAACTGCACTGCACCCAAAGCGAAACCTTCGCCTTGTTTATACCATTGTTTATATTGCTTTTCAGGTGTTTTCCAGCGTTTGGAAAGTGCTAACACAAAACCTTTACCCCAAGCACCTATATCATTACAAATATGGGTGATGATAATGTTACCTTCGGTTTGTGGTGCCGTAGCATCGGCTTTTAAATAGTGTATCATTGTTGATTTTTTTTATTATTATGAGATTTGAGAGAGTTGGAAAATCTTGGAGGGACTTGGAGGGCTTGGAGAGACTTGGAGAGACTTGGAGGGGCTTGGAAAATCTCGGAGGAACTCGGAGGAACTCGGACGAGGCTGACAAGTCGGACGAAGCGGACAAGGCAGACGAGGCGGACAAGTTGGACGAGGCTGACGAGCTGGAGGAGGGGTAATTATATGAGGATGTCCGAAAAGTTCTATTTGTAAGGGTATTTGTAAAACACTCTTATTCAAAAGGCTCTAAAAGTGATTGATTATCAAGATAATCAACTTTGGCAAAGGTACGATCCATACGAGCAAGAAACTTTGGCAAAGATAGGGATGCAAATACGATTTTGAGACTTTTCGGACAACTTCATTGAATATTTATTAGAAGAAGAATCTTTCTTTTTCTCCTCTTTCGTTTAGGAATTCTAACGAGTTGCGATTACGTGAAGAAAGATTAGACATTATATTTTTCAATTCATCTACATCTTTAATGGTTTTTCCATTCACTGAAAGCAACACTTTTCCTACTATATTGATATTGTTGTACTCATAGAACTGACCTGCAGCGGTAACCTTTACTCCGCTTTTAGTTTTAAAACGTTTTTGGTCGGCTTCTGAAAGGTTTTTCACTTCCAAACCTAAGGATTGTATTACATAAGTAGTGTTTTTCTTGAGAGTAATATTAGCAGTACGTTCTTTACCTTCTCGTACATAAATTACTTTTAGCATATCACCAGGACGTTTGGAAGCGATGTGACCACTAAGATCAGAGTATTTATGTATCTTCACGTTGTCAATTTGCTTGATGATGTCACCTTTTTTAAGTCCAGCACTACCAGCTCCTGACTCATCGTCTACTGAATCTACATAGAATCCTTCTGTTTCTTTTACATTGAGTTTCTTAGCTACTTCGGAGTCTAATGCTTGTCCACGTACACCCATCACCCCACGTTGTACATTCCCGTACTCTATCAGGTCTTCCACCACTTTCTTAGCGATATTACTAGGCACTGCAAACGAGTAGCCCATATATACCCCTGTAGTAGATGAGATTGCAGTATTGATACCAATAAGATCACCATTGAGATTTACCAAAGCTCCGCCGCTATTCCCCATATTTACCACAGCATCAGTTTGTATAAAAGATTCTATTTTATCGCTACCAAGTTCACTGATGTTACGTGCTTTTGCACTAATAATTCCCGCGGTAACGGTAGAATTTAAGTTAAAAGGATTCCCTACCGCAAGCACCCATTCTCCTACTTGAGTATTATCGGAGTCGGCAAAAGTAAGAAAAGGTAGTTTTTCATCGGCTTCTATTTTCAGTAAGGCAATATCCGAAGAAGCATCTGTGCCTATAAGCTTAGCAGTATAAGTTTTATTGTTGTTAAGGGTAACCTCCAAAGTAGTAGCATTCGCAATCACGTGATTATTGGTAACTATATAACCATCAGGGGTAATGATAACCCCAGAACCGGTACCTACTTGGGTTTGCTCACCTCCGCCATTACCATAAAAGAGATCGAAGATAGAAGTTACGCCTCCCTGTGATTTTACAGTGTTCTTTACGTGCACAACACTATTTACCGTTTTGTTAGCTGCTTCCACAAAGTTGGTTTCACCTGCTACTGTTCTTTGAGGAGTAGTGTGATTCGTTTGTACCAAAGCAGGACGCGAGAGCAAATCAAGTGCCTCTTGTTTAGCGTCGTGTTTATCTATAAAGAGTTTATACCCTCCTAAGGTCATAGCTCCACCAAGGAAGGCAGTAGCTATCATTGTTACATAATTTTTCATCATATTCTTTGTTTTACTAATTTGTTTTTATATCATAAAATGATTAGGCAACAACTATGCCAAAGTTAGGGACAGGTTTCAGGTATTAGGTATCAGGAAATAAGAGATAGAAAAAGGCTGCTCCCGATGGGAAGCAGCCTTTTTCAAACTATGTCCTTTAAAGTTAAATTACAATTTAGGAGCACCAGCGAGGACGTCAGCACTTGCACCTTCAGCGAATTTTTTATCTTTGAAGTTTTGTACAAATGATTCAGCCAATTCTTTGAGTTTAGCGCTGAATTGAGCTTTGTCGTCCCAAGTGTTTTCTGAGTTCAAGATGCTTTGATCTGAAACACCTTCGCAAGATTGAGGTACTTTGAAACCGAAGATAGGTAATTCTTTGTACTCAACGTTGTTAAGTTTGCCAGTAAGAGCCGCAGTGATAAGAGCGCGGGTATCTTTCAAGCTGCATCTTTTCATTTTACCGTTGTAACCAGTGTTTACCAACCATACGTTTACGCCAGTTTCTTTGATTTTTTCAGCCAAACGTTTTCCATATTCAGCTGGGTGAAGAGGCATAAAGGCTGCTCCGAAGCAAGCAGAGAAAGTTTTTTGAGGAGTAGTGATACCTACCTCAGTACCAGCAACTTTAGAAGTATAACCAGAAACGAATTGGTAAGCAGCTTGTTCAGGAGTCAATTTAGAGATTGGAGGCAATACACCATAAGCATCAAAAGTAAGGAAGAAGATGTTTTTAGGGTTATGACCTATTGAACCTGGTTGGATATTAGCGATGTGATAGATAGGATAAGAAACACGAGTGTTTTCAGTGATATCAGTGCGAGCAAAATCAACAACACCTTTATCATCCATAATTACGTTCTCGAGGATAGCACCTTTTTTGATAGCGGCGAAGATTTCAGGTTCTTTTTCAGCGGTAAGGTCTACTACTTTAGCGTAGCAACCACCTTCGAAGTTGAATACGGTATTTTCAGGAGTCCAACCGTGTTCGTCATCACCGATAAGGTGGCGGTTAGGGTCAGCAGAAAGGGTAGTTTTACCAGTACCAGAAAGACCGAAGAAGATAGCAGTATCGCCGTCTTTACCAACGTTAGCAGAACAGTGCATTGGCATAGTGTTGCGGAACACAGGCAATTCAAAGTTCATAGCAGAGAAAATACCTTTTTTAATTTCGCCGGTATAACCAGTACCACCGATTAGGGCGATTTTTTTAGTAAAGTTAAGGATTGCGAAGTTAGCTTGACGAGTGCCATCTACAGCTGGGTCAGCTTTGAAACCAGGAGCATTAACAACTAACCAATCTTCATTGAAAGAAGCGAGTTCGCTATCTTCTACACGTAAGAACATATTGAAGGCGAAAAGGTTGCTCCAAGGAAGTTCAGTAATAGTACGGATATTGGTGCGGTATTTAGGGTCGGCGCAAACATAGCCATCGTGAACGTAAATTTCTTTACTTGAAAGATAAGCTACTACTTTTTCGTATAGTTTATCGAATTTTTCAGGTTCGAAAGGGATGTTGATGTTACCCCACCATACGCGATCTTTGGTGATATCATCTTTTACGATGAAGCGGTCTTTAGGAGAACGACCAGTAAACTCACCTGTGTTGATAGCGATAGCTCCAGAAGATGCTTCAACACCTAATTTTTTGTCCAAAGTTTCTTGGTGAAGTTCGTCAGCAGACAATTGGTAACGAACATTAGCGTTTTTAATTCCGTATTTATCAACGGAAAGTGTTTTTGGTTTACTCATAATGTCTTAAATTTTTTATTTAAAATTCTATAATTTACTAACTTATGTTTTTTGAGTTTTAGACAAGGTAAAAGTTCCTCTGAAAAACGCTGCAAATGTACGCATAAAAATTGTAATAAAAAAATATTTTTAACATTTTTTAAGGGGTATATACTAAAAACCAAATATCAGGGTCTTTCACGCTTATTAGATATGTGTAATTAGCGTTATAAACTGATTTTTTATAAGGACCTAACTTAGCTAAGTCTAAAAATAATCGTTCTGCTTCTCTGTAGTAGTAAAGACTATTTTTGTAAGTGCTATCACCTTCATTAGGCATATCTTTTATAAGAATTTCAACTTGTTCTTCATTAGCATTATTAGCAACGCCTACAAAGTCCATTTCATAGTATACACTACTTGTATTATCAAGATTATTTTTTTCAGCTACGTAAGCGTGCATTCCTGCTGTTTGTTGTTGATCATTCCCCATTATATTTACTAACCTGATATAATTCAGTAGGGTGTGGGTTTTGTTTTTTGATTGTTCTACTGCTCTCTTAGCCTTGTTGAAAATATCCATTATTTTTTCAGAAGCGTTATATGTATCAAAAGTTACATATAAAGCATTACTACTGATAGTGATAGGAGAGTTCACAAAGTTAGTGGTTATGTTTCCATCAGTGGTTACTAAGGCAGTTTTACCTTGATTAAAATAAAATTCATCAAAGGTTACCCCATTAATGTTTATAGGTTCATACAATTTAATACCTTTTTCAGTAATGATGAAAGCTGATTGTACATATTTTTGATTGTTGTCATATATAAAAGTGAGCTGCCTATAACTAGGAAATAATTTAAGGGTTACCTCAGTGCCTCCTACATTTATAGGAGAAAGACCTTTGTACTGAAGAGTAGTGCTATTATCACGTATTTTATTCAAATAGGTTTCTCTATCACCTGTGAATTTTTTCAAGGTCATAATATTGTTAGAGGTACGACCTCGCAAAGTAAAGGTATCATTTTCGTACTTTAGAACTATAAAGTCGGTTTCACCTCCACGAGCATTAGGAAATGACGATGAGACAAATCGGAAATGATGCAATACACTATTAAAAGTATCAAAACTAATAGTAGGACCTTCAGTTATGTCATACGAAAAGTATGAAGTTTCTTCATCATTAGTATAACTTGCTTCTGATGAAGCTGTTACTTGACCATCTTTCAGCTTTATCAAAAAATTGTAGCCTCCTATACTTCTGTGGGCTTTTGGAAAATCTTTATCGGTAGCAAAGACCTCTGGTTGATAGGGATATACCCAATAACCTACACGGTATTGCTCAGGATAGTAAGTCAGCAGCCAATAGCTATCATTTTCTAAAGTCTTTTTGTAACTATTGAGTGAGTTTACAGTACGCTCTGAAGCCTTTTGCTCAAAAGTCTCTTCCTCTTTATAATTACAGCTTACAAAGATGAGAAATGAGAGTGATAAGAATATATATTTTTTCATTGTTGTATTAACGTGTTAATCGGGTGAAATCTTTTCTTTGTACGGGTACGCCATCAAAGGTCTTACCTGCTACGTAAGGATATCTGCTACGTATTTCGGCACGTAGTTCATCAAGATTGATATTCCATTCGTCTTGTAGGTATTTTTTCATTATGGCTATTTTTTGTTCTATTTTCTGTTTGCCTGTATATGTTTCAGTAGGTCTTATTTTTCTATCTGCTTTTTTCAGTACCTCTTCCCATACACTAGTTGATTCATAAGGCGTATAATCTTCTGAAATGAGATTACCATAGTTGCTGAATTTAGCTTTCCAAGCGGTATATAAAGCATCGTTAAAACCATCGCCATTAGTATCTAAACTACTATCGGTAGTAGCACAATTGCAATCCAAAGTAGCGTTGTAGTAGACTATGTAACGTGCTAATAGTTCTACAAAATCCTCATCGTGGTCAAAACTTGAATACGCAGTTATAAAGCCTGCTCTTAGATAGTTCTTAGTATTTAAGTTCCACTCGTTTACCCAGCGATCGTTCTTGTAATCACTTGCAGATATTTTTTCATAATCGGTAGTATATAACTTTGCTTGATGCCAAGTATGAGCATTCTCGTGGTAGAGGGTAGCCAAGATATTGTCGTTCAACCAATAGATATTATTAGGCTCTAAGTGGTTTATATCAGTTAGGTGTATTTTTATACCTGCCGCAGCAAGTCCTACTAACTTAGTACCTGTAGGGTTAAATGCAGGCTCCCCTATTAGAATAAGAGTATTGAATGAATGCTCTTTCATAAAAGGTTTAGAGGTAAGCTTTACATAAGGTTCTATAAATAGATAGTTGAACACATTAGCAAACTCTATTGCTTTGTTGTATTTAGTAGGTGTGTAAGTATAAATTCTACTGATTTCTCGTTCCAAAAAACGGTATAATATCTGTATGTTATACGGTTTAGCAAAAGTCTCATCTAAATACTTGTCCAAATCATTTTGTAGATTCAAACTTTGGCTCTCTTCTCCATTGCGAATAATAACACTCTCATCAGCAAGTTTGTCATCATTATCACAGCCTAAAAATGATAAGGCTAAAAATATGTATAGTATTTTTTTCATAGTTTATATTTTTGTTATCTTGGGTTTGCTTGCATTCCTTTGCCTATTACTGCATCGGGCAGCTGAATTGTTCTTCGCAAATCATTAGCAGGTAATACTGCTTTCACAGTAGCATCATTACGATTTGAGTTGTCGTTCTGATAACGGGCTACTTCTATATTATAGCGGCGTACATCTTGCCAACGCAAACCTTCTCCTAAAGTAAGTACACGTCGACACTGTAGTACATAGTGCAATAGAGGCTCTTGTACTCCATCGCTACTGATAGTAAATGAAGGACTAAGATGCTTTTTTTGAGTAGCTCCATTTACCGTACTTTCTGAGTAGGCTATACCATTATAAAAATCTACGATTTCGGCTTTCGTTACTGTATTGCTGCTAGTATAACCATTGATAGTGGTTTGCTGAATAAATTTAGAGGTAAACATATTCAAGTCGGTTATGGCACTATCATACTGCCCTAAAAGCACTTTGGCTTCAGCCCTCACCAATAAGGTTTCATCAGTAGTAAAAGGTATCATTATTGTACGAGTACTATTGTCTTTGAATGTGGGGAACTTGCCATAGATTACTGCATCACGTCTGTTATCAAACACATCAAAAGGAGTGAACCAGTAGAATTCATAGCCGTAGTTAGGTTTGCCTGAATTACCTTGTTTATCCCATAGATTAGTAGTTGCTAATGTCTCACCTGCTATACGATGATTGTGAATAAATCGTCTAGCGTTAGAGGTTGAAAAATACGATGTTGAAATCACTGAAATAACTGGATGCAACATTAAGTTGGCTGTCTCATCTTCACGGGTATAATAAATAGCAAATTTCTCTATATCAGTACCTCCAGTTTTGGTAGCATCTCTAAAATCTTGCCAATTACGCAACATATTTTTAGTAGTATTGTTATTAGTAGTAAGCACTACATTAGCAGCATCTAAGGCTTTTTGCCATTGTTGATAATACAGATAGAAACGTGCAGCAAAAGCATAGGCCGCTTTCTTGTTGAAGTGATACTTAGGCATCTCATAACTGCTATCATCTATCAAGGGCAGACCCGCAGTTAGGTCGGCATCTATTTGTGCATATACTTGAGCTACTGTTCCTCTACTATATCTACCATCTAATTCTGTTTCAGGAACTAACATATAAGGAATACCTAAATCAGTAGCACTTGTAGTGGGATTATAGGGGTTAGAAAAAAGATTAACTAACGAAAAGTGTGCATAAGCTCTTGCTACTAAGGCTTCCCCTTTACTAGCTTTAGTAGCTTCGGGGTTACCCATTTTTTCAATTGCTTCCAAAGCGGTATTTGCATGATTGATAGCCTTATAGTGGCTTGTCCAAATATTCTGAAGTCCATCGGAGTCAGAGTATTCTTGTATACGTTGCCAATAAGCAGATTCTTGGCTTAAGAAATTCGAATAGGATATTATTGTACCTATATCAGCTATATTATCTGACGACAATTCACTTACTACTGCTGTACTAGCAGTAGGATATGCATTTGTAACTACCCTTCTTACTTTTTCGGGAGTATCAATACGCACTTGGTTATCGGGTAGCTCATCAAGTAATGAATTACAAGCAGTAAGTGTTAGTATTAAGACAGCTATTAATATATATGTTTTTTTCATTTCTTTTGTATTTAAAAATTAAAGTCCTACTCGTAAGGTAAAAATAAGTCGTTTAGCAGCGATAGGCGAATAACCATTAGCTAAATAGTCGGGATCATCGCCATTTAGTTTTTTATCGGCGTAAAGCAAGGCAAGATTAGTACCTTGTAGCTTCATACTGAGTTGGCGTAATTTATTTCTCTTTAGAAAATCTCTATCAAAAGTGTAGCCTATAGAAATTTCTTTCAATCTTATATTATCGCCCTTAGCTATACGAACATTAGAGTAATCATAAGTATTATAAGCCTGTATGATGTTGTTATACCCACCGTAAAGGTCATACATATAAGTAGTGTAGAGTACAGGTATATTAGTACGATGCTCATCACCAGGATACTGCCAACGATTGTTTAGTTCACGAGGTGCTACCCAAAAGTCGTTGTACGAATTTGTAAGTTTACGCAAACGTACCACATTACCATAAGAATAAGTAAACACAACACCTAATGAAATCCCTTTATAGGTAAAATAGTTGCTAAAACTACCTTTATCGGTAGGAATGAGTGTACCTGAATATTCTAAGAAATCTACATTGCGATTGTCAAAACGGATTCCACTTACTGTGCTATTGCCATTAGCATCTAAGAATGTGGGCAATCCTTTATCATTCAATCCATTGAAAGGCACTGAAAAAATAGAACGGAGTGGATAACCTTCTTTGGCAAATCCTCCTACTGATTTAGAACTACTTGAGTAACCTATCATATTGCGTACAGTAGGATTGGTTAGCAGTTTGGTTATCTCATTTTTAGAACGTGAGTAGATGAATGAGGTTTTCCAACTAAAATCTTTGGTTTTGAAATTAGTAGTTTCTAATCCGAGTTCTACTCCGTGTATACGTAACTCTGCCATATTTCCCTTCTTGGTAATAGTACCCCCTACCCCTTGTGTTACGATGTTACCTATCAAATCATAACTTCTGCGATTAAACCATTCAGCTGATATATTAATACGATTGTTAAACAATCCAAACTGAGTACCTAGGTTTAACTCTTGGTTTTTTTCATAGGTAAGGTCATGATTAGCATTATCCACTATGTTCAATCCAATTTCGCGTTTAGAAGAGTTGCGCCAAGGCATATTAGTGTAAATTTGAGAGAGTGAATTGCTCACTGATGGTGAAATAGCTGTTACCCCAAAAGAGGCTTTGAACGATAAATGAGAAAGAGGTTTTAGCTTATCAAAGAATTTTTCATTAGTTACATTCCAATTCACCCCTACGTTCCAAGTAGGCATCCAGCGTATATAGCGCGATTCAGCAAACTTGTTAGAAGCATCATAACGCAAAGTTCCATTTATAGTATAACGATTACCGAAAGTATAGCTACCATTAGTGAAGAATGCTTGATAGTTATTTGTTGTATTGTAGATACTATAGTAAGTACTATTTTCCTCTTGTAGTTTTTTAAAAAACAAATAGGTATAATAGCTATAATTACCAGAACTAAATAGTACTCCATAGTTTTGGTTTTTATCATCGGTACTTTTGTAGTTATCCATTTCTGCTCCAGCATATAGCGATACATTATGAAGTCCTCCTTTAAAACTATCATTATAACGCAATGTTGCACGGAAGTGGTTACTGGTAATAGTACGATCTCTTCGCTCACGTATTCCTCCTTCAGGTAATACTACACTAGGTAGGTCGTAAGGGTCATTAGGATCATCATAGAGTCTAGGATTATAGCTACGTACTAATGAGTTAGGCATTGCTCTATACGATAGTGCGTAGTTTGAGTTTTCTTTATATTCTGTATTTTGTTGATTAGTATAATATCTAATAGCCCCCATCATTGTAGCTTCTACTTTTTTAGTAATCTTGTAGGTAAGTTCTGTTTGTAGTCTGAGGTTGGCTATATTGATATTTTTATAAGCGTTATCTATTTCGTTGAAAATATTGTAAGGAGCAAAATCATTTACGTAATACTCCTTAGAGTCCATACTACGTGAGTGTGTTACAGCATAGTCATAGATATCTTGCTTAGGGGTAGTTTGTTTTTGATAGGAAAGATCTGAAATAACATTAAGTTTAAACTTAGGAGATAAATTATAATTGGCATTTAGGTTTCCTGAATACTGACTAAGTTTGTCTCCTTTTGTCCATCCTGGGTCGAACAATGCACTTAAAGAAGCGTAATATGTTGATTTCTCTGTTCCTGAAGAAAAAGAAAGAGTGTGGTTCTGCATTATACTAGTTTGAAATAGTTTGTTGAACCAATTTGTATTTCTGCGTTCAGCAGCTTGTAGATAAGCTGTACGCCCTGCTTCAGTATTAGGTACTACCGAATTACCATTGCGGTCTAATACATAAAACAAATCGTACATTCGCCCTATGACTCCTTTATTTTCAGTAATTGATTGGTTTTCGGACTTAAAGTGCCCACCTCTTATGAGTTCTTGTATCACCGACATTTGGTCTTGCGAGTTCATAATATTATACTCCCCATAAGTAGGTATAAATCGAAAGGTAGATTCATTAGTATAAGTAATACTACTACCACCCGTAGTACCTCGTTTAGTGGTAATCGCCACCACACCGCCTATAGCACGCTGTCCATAGATAGCTGTAGCCGAAGCATCTTTAAGCACTTTAAAGCTCTCTATACTTTCGGCAGTAAGCCCTGGTATAGCTGCAGCAATAAGCATTTTAGCATCTTCTGACACAAGATCCTCAGGTTTGAGATCTATTGAACCTTCTAACACTACTCCATTGAGCACCCATAGAGGCTTCGTACTACCTGATATAGAAGTAGCCCCTCGAGTATTAGTATTCATAGGAGCTTGTGCTGTAGTAGTAGTCTGAGTAGTGGTTTGAGTAGTAGTAGCTGTTCGTGTTTGGGCAGCAGCCCATTGAGCTAGAAGTACAAAAATGCACAACAGCAAGAGTGTTTTTAAATTTAGTACCTTCATATTAACTTTTTGTGGTATGAGGTCGCAAATATACGACATCAAACGAAACCATGCAAATATTTTAAATAAAAATAACCTAACACCCAAAATTTTATTTTTCTCAAAAGCTGTTAATAGTATAGATATTAGAAGAAATGAACTTAAGTTTGCTCTACTTTCGTTGTAGAATTAAATAGAAAGTTTTAATCTTTTAGAGAATATTATTAAAAAAACAAAAGAACAATGACAGGTAAGACCTACTAAATTGCAAATTAACAAATTATTACTACCTTTGCACTCCAAATAAATGAAGATGATAATGAAAATACTACCAGTTTCTTTTCTTTTAATATTAAGTTTCTTTTTTTTATTAGTGGGACATAGTCAAAACCCCACTACTGAATACTATTTTAAACGTATTTCTATAGAACACGGTTTGTCACAATCAGGAGTTACTACTATGGTACGCGACCATAAAGGACTTTTATGGATAGGAACAAGGCAGGGTATTAATAGAGTAGATAGAAACCACCTAAAAAAATATATGGATGACTATATTTTCCAGCTCTTAGAAGATACGCAGCAAAATCTTTGGGCTATTACCCCTAAAGGTGTATTGCGCTACAACCCAGATGAAGATACTTTCCTACCTATTATTAACCAGCAACTATTCTCTATCTGTATGACCAAAAAAGGTGTATATTTTGGAGGTTATGCGGCTATCTATCAATATGACTACACTTCTAAAAAAATTGAACGTTTACCTCTACGCAAAGACACTCTTGCTAAGGATAAAGAATGTCTTATCACACACCTACTTCCTATAGATGATGATACTGTTTTAGTTGGCACTGAAAGTGATGGCTTATATCTTTATTCTTTTAAAAATGAATTTCTAAAAGCTTTTATCACCGAAAATGCCAGTCCGTTAAGCAGCCTTTACTACGATAGTAAACGTAAAGAAGTTTTATTTTCAGTTTTTCAAAAAGGACTTTTTCGCTACCACCTCTCAGGAGAATTTATAGGACATTATCACACTCAAAATAGTTCCCTGCCTAATGATATTATTTTAGATATCAAACCTTATAAAAATAATATATGGCTTGCTACCGATGGTGGAGGGGTATCAGTATTCAATCTTGCTAACCAACGTTTCTTCAACATACAACATAGTGCAGGTAATGTGCATTCTATCCCTGTAAACTCTATCACTGTTCTCTATGAAGATCCTAATCATAATATGTGGGCAGGGACTGTACGTGATGGTATTTTCCTTTTTAAAGAAACCTATATCAAAACCTATACTGACAGTGCTTTAGGTAGTAATAACGGACTCTCTGAACGAGCAGTAATCAGCCTTTATGAAGCGCCTAATGGCACACTATGGATAGGTACAGACGGCGGAGGAATTAATGCTTTCAACCCTCAAAAAGAACAATTCACCCATCATCTAAACACTTATACTGATAAGGTATCATCTATCACCTACTTTTCGCCTAACGAACTTTTAATATCTCTCTACAGCAAAGGGCTTTTTGTATACCACACTATCACTCGTAAGTACACCCCTTTTCTGCTTCGTGATGAAACCACTAACCAGCAAGAATGTCACACTGGCTTTACTCCTTTTGTATACCGAATTAGCGATGATCTAATACTTATCACTGCTAAAAATACCTATCTCTATCGACTAAGTAACAAGCAGTTTACTAAAATATCTTTTGCCCCAAATGTCGCTCCTAAAATAGCTCTACAATTAAAAGCAGAAGTAGGTAACACTCTCTATCTTAGCAAAGGCAACACTCTTTACCAAATGGATGTACAGCATCCTGACCTAATTTTTTTTCTTAGTTTAGAGAATGAGTGTAACATCAGTGCGGTGTGTTATGATAGCACTCAAAATACCTTTTGGATTGCAACTGATAAGGGGCTTTTTAGCTATACCTTATCCAATAAAAAACTTGTGAATGTAGCCACCGAAAACCTTTTTAGGCAAATCAGCTATATGCAATTAGATGATGCACAACGCTTATGGATAAACGCTAGCAATGTACTCTTTTCTTACCATATCCCCGACAAAAAAATAATGATATGGGATGATAATGATGGTTTTCTACCTAACGATGTACTTACAGGTTATGTACAGACTAAAGCTTCTCCTTACATCTATATGGCAGGAGTGGGAGGATTAGCAAAAATCAACAAAGCCATACGTTCTGGAGAAAACACTCCTCCTCTACTCTTTTTGCAAAACATTGAATTAAACGGCAAAATATATAGCACACACAACTTTCCAAAGGAAATACCTCCTTATTTCAATTCGCTAAAAATAAATGTAGGACTTAATGAAAAAGATATGTTTCGCCGATTACTCTTCCGTTTCAAAATCAAGAACAAAGAGCAAACCTCTATTATTGAAACTTATGACAACCGTCTTGATATCTCACTACTCTCAGTAGGAAAATACCAAGTAGCAGTAGCTTGTATGACTCAAAATGGATCGTGGACTCCCGATACACCTTTGCTTTCTTTTGAAGTATTACCTGTATGGTATCAACGGACTTGGTTTTTTGTAAGTGTGGGTTTGTTGCTGTTAGCTATCACAGCAGGAGTAATATGGGGCTATCTGCGCCGCAAAAAGCAACAACTGAAATGGCAAATTGCTCTTCATCAGCAAGAGTTGAATGAAGATAAGATTCAGTTTCTCACGAATGTAAGCCACGAACTACGTACCCCTCTGACACTTATCTATGCTCCCTTGAAACGACTGTTGAGTGATAGCAATACCTCCACTCTTCCTCCTACCCAAAAAACACAATTAGAAGGAGCTTTTAGACAAGCCAATACAATGAAAAACATCATCAATTGGATATTAGACTACAATCGCTCTACCTCATTAGAAAATACACTTTCTAAAACCTATACAGACCTTAATCATCTTATCACTGATTGTAGTAAGGATTTTGAACAAGAATTTGAAAGCAAACATATACAATTAGACCTACAATTAGACAAAAACTTACCACCTATAGCTATTGACACAGCTAAAATACGCGTAGTGCTCTCTAATTTACTTATGAATGCCGTAAAATTTAGCAATGAAGGAGCCACTATAAGACTACGCAGCACTCATACTTCCGAAATAGTACGTTTTCAAGTAGAAAATACAGGTATCGGACTTCAAAACATAGATCCCAACAAGCTCTTTAGTCGTTTTCAGCAAGGGAAACACCAGCAAGGTGGCAGTGGTATAGGTCTTGCTTATTGTAAAGAATTAGTAGAAAAACACGACGGAAAAATAGGAGCTTATGATGAAGGAAATCAAACTATTTTCTATGTAGAATTACCTTATACTAATAGCAATAATGTATTAGAGAAATTTGACAACGAAGAAACAGATACCCAAGTACCCGAAAAAACTGCTGTGAGTGTGAGTGATATGAGTCAATACAGTATACTTTTAGTAGATGACAACACTGATTTCCTCAACTATCTTTATAGTGAAGTACGTCCGTTGTTTAAGAATGTGCTTAAAGCGGTGAATGGAGAAGAAGCTCTATTGCTTTTAAAAACTCACCAACCCGACCTTATCATAAGCGATGTGATGATGCCTATAATGAATGGATATCAGTTGTGTAAAGAAGTAAAAGAACAGCTCAACATCAGTCATATACCAATAATATTACTTACTGCTAAGAGTGATGGTGAGAGTCAGAAAATAGGTTATAAATTAGGTGCTGATGCTTATCTTTCTAAGCCTTTTGACATTGACTTATTGCTATCAGTGATAGGTAATTTGCTTAAACAGAAAGAACTCATCAAGCAACGATACGAAAAAGAAGTGCTCCTCCCCTCGCCTGCCCTCACTACCATTAGTAATGCTGACGAACAATTTATAATGAAACTCAACCAGCTCATCAAAAAACGCTACAACGAAATTGACCTTGATGCTAATAATATAGCTGAAGCAATGGCGATGAGTCGTGCCAGCTTGTACAACAAAATGAAACAAATTACAGGTTTAGGTATTGCCGAGTATTTAAATAAGTACCGTATAGAAGTAGCTTGTCAACTCCTCAAAACTACCGATTTATCTATCAGTGATATCGCTACTGATATAGGTTTCAACTCATCTAAATATTTCAGCACTGCTTTTAAGCTAGCTACTGGGTTAAGCCCAAGAGAGTACAGAAATAACAAATAAAAAAATCACTATGGCACATTTTTTGATGATAGTAATAAATTTGTTTTTTAACATTTATTAATAATTCAAGATTATTATCATTCTAACATTTATGAAAAAGATTGTTTTTTTAACAATGTTTATAAGTTTTAGTCTTACAGCCGTACAATGTACTAAAACTATAGAAGAACGTATTGTAGAGCGTGAGCGTACTAATACTATCCTCTCAGGCGCTACAGTCCCTACTGCTACTATAGGTAGTGTAGGCGATTACTATATAGATCTTACTTCCGTAAACCTATACGGACCTAAAACTGCTGAAGGCTGGGGAACCCCCGTAAGTCTTAGAGGGTTACAAGGAGAAAAAGGATCTAATGGTCAAGATGCTCCTATTCCACATATCGGAAATGATGGTTATTGGTATATAGGCAATACTAAAACTACTGTAAAAGCTCAAGGAACTAATGGTACTAATGGCATTACTCCTACTATCTCTGAAGATGGTTATTGGATAGTAAATGGTCAAAAAACTAATGTAAAAGCCAAAGGTGATGATGGTCAAAATGGTACTAATGGTCAAAATGGCACAACTCCCACTATCTCTATTGATAATAATGGTTATTGGGTAATCAATGGCATAAAAACTGATGTTAAAGCCAAAGGTGAAAAAGGAGACAAAGGTAATGACGGGCAAAATGGCACAACTCCCTCTATTTCTATTGATAATAACGGTTATTGGGTAATCAATGGCATAAAAACTGATGTTAAAGCCAAAGGCGAAAAAGGAGATAAAGGTAATGACGGGCAAAACGGCTCTAACGGTAAAGATGGGACTACCCCTATCATCTCTATTGATAATAATGGTTATTGGATAATCAATGGTACAAAAACTGATATTAAAGCCAAAGGTGAAAAAGGAGATAAAGGTGAGAACGGCACTAATGGTAAAGATGGTACGACTCCTACCATTACAATTGATAATAATGGTTATTGGGTAATCAATGGCACAAAAACTGATGTTAAAGCCAAAGGTGAAAAAGGAGATAAAGGCGAGAATGGAACTAATGGTAAAGATGGTACAACTCCTATTATTACAATTGATAATGATGGCTACTGGGTAATCAATGGCATAAAATCAAACACTAAAGCTAAAGGTGAAAAAGGTAATGACGGTCAAAATGGAGCTGATGCACCTAAACCAAACATCAAAAATGGCTATTGGTATATAGGAACTGAAAATACAGGAGTAAAAGTTCAAGGAGATCAAGGCGAAAGAGGACTCCCTGGTAAAGACGGCTCTAAAATATATGCAGGCCAAGGTAATCCGCCTGTTAATACTGGTAGAGAAGGCGATTACTACATTGATACCGAAGCTAAAATATTCTATGGACCTAAAACCAATACTGGCTGGCCTTCTACTGGTATATCTCTCTCTGCACAACAAATAATCACTACCGATTATGAGCTTAGCCCTGACGGCAAAACACTTCTAAAATGGAAAAATTCCAATACTCATTTTATTGATATGAACGCTGACCCTAAGTTAAAAGATGTTGAAAATATAGCTGAATTAGCTTTTAATGGAGAGCAAGTGTCATATGAATTGAGAACTTTTGTCATTGGAAACAAAGTGAAAAGTATAGGAGCTAAGGCTTTCAATGGATGTTTTAGATTAACAACTGTTGAAGCTGATGAAAATAAAACTACACAGATTACAGAAATAAAGGAACAAACTTTTGCTAATTGTAATCATTTGCAAAATATAGATATTCCTTCAAGTGTTACTACTATCGGTAAAAGAGCTTTTATAGGTTGTTATAAACTTACAACTGTTATACTCCCTGAAAAAGTAAATAAAATAGAAGATCAGGCCTTTATGCAATGTAAGAATTTGCACACTCTAATTGCACATAACCCTACTGCTTTTAGTATAAATAAAAAGGCATTTATTCAAACACACTTACGTAATATTTATGTACCCTCTCAAAAAGTAGATAGTTATAAAGCACTAAATATAGATTACAAAGATATTATCAAATAGAATTGAAAATAAAAAAGCTACCAAATGGTAGCTTTTTTTATTACCTATTACTCACATACCCAGCTGTGAGCCCTCACTGGCTTTATTTGTTACCTGAATAAACGCTTCTTCTAAATTAAATGCTTGTACTTCTTTGATAAGGTTTTCAGGAGTATCTTCTTTTATCAACTGCCCCTCACTCAATATCCCTATGCGGTCGCAAAAATCCTGCGCCTCCTGTAAATGGTGTGAAGTATACAATACCGACATTCCTCTTGCATTCAACTCTTTTAAATAATCAATGATTATGTTTTTAGATTGTACATCTACCCCTACAGTAGGTTCGTCCAAAAAAAGCACTTCGGGCGTATGTAGTATCCCCGCTACTAAGTTAATACGGCGTTTCATTCCTCCTGAAAAATGAGCAATCTTCTTATCGGCTACAGCTGATAAAGCAACACGCTCAAGAGCTTCATCTGTTTTTGCTTTTAGCTCCTTCCCTTTGAGTCCATATAGGCTCCCAAAGTAATGTAAATTCTCTCTTGCGGTAAGTGTGGGGTATAATGCATATTCTTGCGGCACAACGCCTATTTTATATCTTAAAGAGGGGTCTTTATAGGTAAGTCCTGCAATAGTAAAACTCCCCATTGTAGGCTTAATACTTCCAAAAAGTATTGACATTAGGGTCGTTTTCCCTGCCCCATTAGGTCCTAAAATACCGTAAACTTCTCCTTTCCTCACCTCAAATGATACATCATTCAAGGCAAGAACTGTAGATTCTTTATATTGTTTGCTGAGGTGTTGTACCTCAATTGCATTGGGGGTTGTATTCATAACATAAAAAACTTAAAAGCGGGGCAAGTTAGCGAAAATTTGTCAATGAGCAAAGTTTTTTCTATTTTTGCCCTCTGTTACCTACCTACTATCACCTGATTACCTAATTGAATATGACCCAAAAAATACAACTCAAAGTAGCAACCCCAGCCGATGCTTCTGCCATTTGGGCAATCTTATCCGCTGCTATCCAGCGTCGCAAAACCGAAGGTAGCAATCAGTGGCAAGATGGTTACCCTAATGAACAAGTAATAGCGAACGATATTGCCAAAGGTTATGGCTATGTACTTGTAGAAGATGACGAAATAGTAGGTTATTGTGCCTTGCTTATCAACGATGAACCCGAATATGCCCGTATCAAAGGCAAATGGCTCACCTCTGGCGATTTTGTAGTTTTTCATAGGGTGGCTATTGCACCTAATCATTTAGGAAGAGGTTTAGCAAAAATACTATTGCAACAAATAGAACAATTCACTTGCGATAATGGCATTCACTCTCTGCGCGCTGATACCAATTTTGACAATACCCCTATGTTACACCTCTTTGAGAAATTAGGTTATCAGTATTGTAGTGAAGTTACTTTCAGAGGAAGTTCCCGTAAAGCTTTTGAAAAAATATTATGAACAAAAAACTACTTTCTTACTTAGAACGATTTATTACTGAAGAGCGCAAAGAGCGTTTTTTAGAGATTATAGCACAGCGCACCAATCACTTTACGGTAGCGATGGAAGATGTATTCCAAATGCACAACACTAGTGCTGTTGTGCGTACCTGCGAAGTATTTGGCGTGCAGCAAGCACATAGCATTGAAGGTCGCTTCGGTAAACGCCTTGATGCCAAAATAGCAATGGGAGCTCAAAAATGGGTAGATGTATTTCGTTATAACGACACTCAAAGTTGTATTGATAGCCTTCGCGCACAAGGTTACCAAATAGTAGCAACTACCCCGCATAAAGACGCCTATTTTCTCAACGATTTTGATATCACTAAAAAAAGTGCTTTCTTCTTTGGCACTGAAAAAGAAGGTCTCTCAGCACAAGTACTTTCACAAGCCGATACTTTTTTAAAAATACCAATGGTCGGATTTACCGAAAGTTTAAACATCTCAGTAGCCGTGGCTATTGTCTTGCAACAGCTCACCGATAAACTCCGTCGCAGTGAAGTAGCTTGGCAACTTAGCGACAACGAACGCCTTAATACGCTTATTCACTGGACAAAACAATCAATTCGCAATGTGGATGATGTCCTTACACGATATGAAGAAATAAAAAATACCTTATGAAAAAAACACTTCTAATTTGCTTTATTTTATTTGCTTTGCTACCTCTATGGTCACAACATAAGGCAACGCTCATTCACGCCGATGCTAATTTGTACAAAGTGGACAGTTTGCTCTACAGAAGTGAACAATTAGTAACTGAAGATAAGGCTATTATTAAGAATATTCCTATCAAATCAATTGTAAATCTACGCTATTTCACCCGTTCAGGTGACAAAAAGATTTTCAACGCTTCCGATAATATCAAGCTCATCAATCACCCTTTGCTCACTTGGCGTATCAAAGCTCCTGAAATAGCACAAACACTGAAAATTATACGCGAACACCAAAAACAAGGAGCTGTACTAATCCATTGTTATCACGGTGCCGACCGCACAGGTATAATGGTGGCAATGTATCGTATCATTTATCATAATTGGACGATAGAACAAGCTAAAAAAGAAATGCTTAATGGTCCTTATGGCTACCATAGTGTATGGAAAAACTTAGAAGCACTATTCACTGAAAGCACTGTAAAAGAGGTGCGTAAACATTTAGGAATGCTATGAAAGTAACAGACATTATTCAAGAATTAGAAAAACTCGCCCCTCTGCAATATGCTGAAGGGTTTGACAATGTTGGTTTATTAGTAGGTGATGCCAATGCTGAAGTAAAAGGGGTACTCATTACCTTAGACACTCTCGAAGCGGTTGTAGATGAGGCTATTGCCAAAAAATGCAACCTTATTGTGAGTTTTCACCCTATTATCTTTAGCGGACTCAAATCTCTCACAGGAAAAAACTATGTAGAACGTGTGGTGATGAAAGCCATTCAGCATCAAATTGCGATCTATAGTATGCACACGGCTCTTGATAATCAGTTCTTAGGAGTAAATGCATCTATCTGCAATCGTTTAGAATTACAAAACAGACGCATTCTCATTCCTCAACCTCATACCATTCAAAAACTCATCACTTATGTACCAAAATCCGATGCCGAAAACCTTCGCAAGGCTCTTTTTGCAGCCGGAGCAGGCAAAATAGGCAACTATGCTGAGTGTAGCTTCAATCTTGAAGGTAAAGGCACTTATAAAGGAAATGAAGATTCTCACCCTACCATTGGCGAACCTAATGTATTCCATACTGAAGATGAAACCCAAATAGGAGTGATTTTCCCTAAACACTTACAACGACAAATATTGCAGGCTCTTCGTCAAAATCACCCTTATGAAGAAGTAGCTTTTGAGATATATACACTCGAAAATGAACACCAACATATCGGGATGGGAATGATAGGTGAACTTAATAAATCTATGCCCGAAAAAGATTTTTTAGCTTACCTCAAAGAACGTATGCAAGTGAGTGTAGTGCGTCACTCGGCATTGCTTGGTAAAGATGTAAAAAAAGTAGCAGTTTTAGGTGGAAGTGGTGCTTTTGCTATAGAAAATGCCAAACGTGCAAAAGCTGATGTTTATATAACAGCCGACCTCAAATACCACGAATTTTTCAAGGCTGAAGGGCAAATTCTCCTTGCCGATATAGGTCATTTTGAAAGTGAACAATACATAAAATCACTTTTATTTGACTATCTTTCAAAAATTTTTCCTACCTTTGCCCTCTCAATATCAAATGTGGATACCAATCCTATCAAATATTATTCGTAAATATGGCACAAAAAGTGGATATTACTGTAGAAGAAAAACTAAGAGCTCTGTACGATTTACAGCTAATCGACTCAAAAATTGACGAGTTGCAATACACTCGTGGCGAACTACCTTTAGAGGTATCTGACCTTGAAGATGAGGTAGAAGGACTCAAAAAACGTCACGCTAAATTCAAAGAAGAATTAGATGCTTTACAAGCGGGTATCGCTGAGAAAAAAGCAACAATTGAAGAGGCTAAAGCCCTCATCAAAAAGTACACTACCCAGCAAAAAAATGTTCGCAACAACCGCGAGTACACTTCTTTGTCTAAAGAAATTGAATTCCAAGAATTGGAAGTACAGTTGGCTGAAAAACGCATCAAAGAAGGTAAAGCGCAAGTTGACCAAAAGAAAGAGGCTATCAAACAAGTAGACGAACGCAAAGCCCAACGCGATGCCCATCTCAAACACAAAAAAGCAGAACTCAACTCGGTATTAGCCGAAACTGAAAAAGAAGAAGCCTTCCTTAAAGAAAAAGCTGAAGAATATGCAGCTAAAATAGAGGATCGTTTGCTAAAAGCCTACCAACGCATCCGCAGCAGTGTAATGAATAAATTGGCAGTAGTACCTATCCAGCGCGGTGCTTCTGGTGGTTCTTTCTTCACTATCCCTCCACAAGTTCAAGTGGAAATTGCTTCTCGTAAAAAAATAATCACCGATGAACATAGCGGACGTATTTTAGTAGATGCTGCTTTAGCCGAAGAAGAAAAAGAAAAAATGGAAGCTCTCTTCAAAAGTTTCAAAGCATCTTAATAAAGAAATATAAAAATCAAAAATCACAAAATCAGCTGTTTAGTATAATACTAAACAGCTTTTTTCACTTCTTACCTTCTATCTTTTACTTCCTATCTATTAAAATCTTTTGCTTTTATGAAAGGAAAGTATTATCTTTGCGCGCTTTCAAGAAGCACTTGTAAATTTAAACTATAAAAACAAAAAACATTGAATAAAGAAATATCATCAAACCAGCTTATTAGCAATATTATTGCTGGTATAGAAAAAGTAAAAGGCACTGATATCACCATTATGGATTTACGCGAGGTTGAAAATACCGTATGCGATTATTTTATCTTGTGTAATGGTTCTTCTAACACCCAAGTATCGGCTATTTCAGGAGCTATCCAAAAAATTGTCAGCCAAGCCGATGAACATCAACACCCTTGGCACGTTGAAGGCGAAGCCAACGCCGAATGGATTCTCATCGATTATGTAGATGTAGTCGTTCATATCTTCCAAACAAAAGTACGTGAGCATTACGACCTCGAAGGTCTTTGGGGTGATGCCAAATTTATCAATTTAGAAACTAACTATTAAATATATGTCGGATAACAAAAGTAACGGAAATCGCTTTTCAGCCTACTGGCTATACGGCGTATTACTGCTCATTCTCATAGGATTCAATTACTATTCAGGAGCGAGCTTTTGGTCTCAACCTAAAGAAATTCCTCAATCTAAATTTGAGGAATACCTCAGTAATGGTGATGTAGCTAAAATCATCATCTTAAACCGCAAAGAGGCTAATGTATACCTCACCGAGGATGCCCTTAAAAAAGAAGAACACAAAGAGGTGAAACCTACAGGCAATTCTCTTATGCAGGGGGCTAATGCGGGCGAAGTACCTCAATATCGCTTTGAATTAGGCGACTTGAGCAATTTCGAAAATCGCTTCGACCAAATTGTAAAAGATAACAACCTTAGCACAACTCGTGAGAATAAAACCCAACAAAATGTAATCGGCGATTTGCTATTCACTCTCTTGCCTATTATAGTTGTCATAGGGTTATGGATATTTGTTATGCGCCGTATGGCAGGTGCTGGTGGACCTGGCGGCATATTCAGTATCGGAAAATCTAAAGCGCGTATGTTCGACGAAAAGAAAGAAACTCGCGTAACTTTCCAAGATGTAGCTGGTTTAGAAGGTGCTAAAGAAGAGGTACAAGAGATTGTAGACTTTCTCAAAAACCCCGATAAATATACCTCATTAGGGGGTAAAATACCTCGCGGAGCTCTGCTTGTAGGTCCTCCAGGGACAGGTAAAACACTCCTTGCTAAAGCGGTAGCAGGTGAGGCGCAAGTACCTTTCTTCTCTCTGTCTGGTTCTGATTTTGTAGAGATGTTCGTAGGGGTGGGCGCTTCTCGTGTGCGCGATCTCTTCAAACAAGCTAAAGAAAAATCTCCATCTATTATCTTTATCGACGAGATTGATGCTATAGGTCGTGCTCGTGGTAAAAACGCAATGACTGGTGCTAACGATGAGCGTGAGAATACGCTCAACCAATTGCTTACTGAAATGGATGGCTTTGGCTCTCACACCAATGTAATTGTACTTGCCGCTACGAACCGCGCTGATATTTTGGATAAAGCCCTAATGCGTGCTGGGCGTTTCGACCGCCAAATTTATGTGGAACTCCCGAACTTGAACGAACGCAAACAGATTTTCCAAGTACATTTGCGCCCTATAAAAACTGCTGAAACCTTAGATATCGATTTCTTAGCAAAACAAACTCCTGGTTTTTCAGGTGCTGATATTGCCAACGTTTGTAACGAAGCAGCCCTTATTGCAGCACGTAAAGGTAAAACAGCTGTGAGCAAACAAGAGTTCCTTGATGCAGTAGATAGAATTGTAGGTGGTTTGGAAAAGAAAACTAAAATCCTTACTCCTGAAGAGCGTGAGGCTATTGCTTTCCACGAAGCAGGTCACGCTACCGTAAGCTGGTTATTAGAACACGCCGCTCCATTGGTAAAAGTAACTATTGTGCCTCGCGGACAGTCACTCGGTGCAGCTTGGTATCTACCCGAAGAGCGACAAATTGTACGCACCGAACAAATACTCGATGAGATGTGTGCTGCCCTTGGCGGTAGAGCTGCCGAAAAAGTAGTATTCAATAAAATATCTACAGGTGCTCTCAGCGACCTCGAAAAAGTAACCAAACAAGCCCGCGCAATGGTAACTATTTATGGGCTCAACGAAAAAATCGGTAATCTTACCTACTACGATTCTGCCCAGTCCGATTATAGTTTTACCAAACCGTATAGTGAGAAAACAGCTCACCTCATCGATGAAGAAATTTCTAAAATCATAGAAGAGCAATACCAACGTGCTATTGATATCCTCACCGAGAATAAAGATAAACTCACCACTTTGGCTAACTTGCTATTAGATCGTGAAGTTATCTTCCGAGATGACCTTGAGAATATTTTTGGAAAACGCAAGTTTAAAGATCCTCACAATAGTAATGAAGAGGAAACTCCTTTAAAAACTGAAAATACTTCTCCTACAGAATAAATTTTAAAGGCTTCCTTTTGCAAAAGGAAGCCTTATTTATATAAAACAAAATGAAAATAACTGCTCAAATAAAAGAACCTATACGCGAAGAAATGGAACTTTTTGAACAGAAGTTCCGCAATTCAATGTCGTCTAAAGTAGCCTTGCTAAATCGCATCACCTATTATATAGTAAATCGCAAAGGCAAGCAAATGCGACCTATGTTTGTTTTCTTAGTAGCCAAAATGCTTTCTGATGACAGTAAAGTAAGTGAACGTACTTATAGGGGTGCTTCAGTTATAGAACTCATTCACACCGCTACTTTGGTGCACGATGATGTGGTAGACGATAGTAACAAACGCCGTGGTTTCTTTTCTATCAATGCTCTTTGGAAAAACAAAATAGCTGTATTAGTAGGTGATTATCTGCTTTCTAAAGGCTTGCTCCTCTCTATAGACAATGGTGATTTCGACCTATTGCGCATTATCTCAGTTGCTGTGCGCGAAATGAGTGAAGGAGAGCTTTTACAAATAGAAAAAGCACGTCGGTTAGATATTGTAGAGGATGTTTACTACGAGATTATCCGACAAAAAACAGCGACCCTTATTGCGGCTTGTTGTGCAATGGGAGCTTGCTCAGTACAGCCCGAACAACCTGAACTCATAGAAAAAATGCGCCTCTTTGGCGAGTATATAGGAATGGCTTTTCAAATAAAAGATGACCTCTTCGATTATACCGAAGATGCAATCGGAAAACCTACTGGTATAGACATCAAAGAGCAGAAAATGACCCTCCCTCTTATCTATGTACTCAATACTTGTACAGAAAAAGAAAAGCAATGGCTCATCAATTCGGTAAAGAAATACAACAAAGACAAAAAGCGTGTAAAAGAAGTGATTTCCTTTGTAAAAACTCACAACGGATTAGAATATGCTACTGCCAAAATGAAAGAGTTTCAACAAAAAGCACTCAATATTCTCAACGATTTCCCTGCTTCCTCTTATAAAGAAGCTCTTACCTTAATGGTAAATTACGTAATCGATAGAAAAATTTAGTCCCTGTATTACAAAATAAAATACTAAACTGTTTTGTATAATTCTAAATAATTACTATCTTTGCACCGTTAAAATTAAAACATATAAAAACTAAAAATATGAGATTACAATTTTTAGCCCCTGCAATTATAGCAGGATTAATGATGTTTACTACTTCTTGTAGTAAAGACGACAAAAAAACGGAAGCTCCTAAACTCCCTTACAAAGAGCAAAAAGTTGATGCTTCATCTTATGACAAATGGGTGTACTTTTCTTTTGAAAATGGTGTAGTAACTTCCACTACAGCAACCCCTACCACTACCGATTGGGATATCGCTTTCAATCGTTATAGTGTAAGAACTAACAGCGGTACTTCTGGCAGTGGTAATGGTGGCGCACTAACTACTAATGAAACCGATTGGGACAAAGTTGCTACCGCTTCTTCTACCGCTTCCTTTACAGTAGATGGCTCTATCTATGTTTTTGAAAGAGGTCAAAACAATCAAGGAGGATTAGGGACTACAAATGCCTCTCGCGTAATATCTGGCGCACACGGAGAAAACTTCTGGAATATGATTTCTAGAATGCCTAATGTTGCAAAAATAGATAAATCTTCTATCGTTCACAACAATGGCTGGCTCACAATGGACTATAAACCCAATGGAAAACAACTTGCCCCTAGTTACACCTATAACAATTGGGTATATATAGTAAAAACACCTGCTGGTAAATTTGTTAAAATCCAACTTACTGATTATAAAAATGCCAAAGATGAAACAGGTTACATAACCTTTAAATACCAAATCGCTAACGATAAAAACGAGTTTAAATAATATTTAAAAACAAGCTTTATAACTGAGGCTGTCTGCTATAGGCAGCCTCTTTTCTATAAATCTACCCAATATGCAAAAGTTTTATATTGCTGCCTTTATATTTTTATATTCCTCACTTATCTTCGCTCAAAACGATACACTTCAAAACGACCTTATCAACTTAAAAGAAGTGATCGTAACAGCTACACGTGCTCAAAAAAACTTAAAAAATGTACCTATTACAGTACAAGTTGTAACTGCTGAAGATATCCGTAAATCACAAGCAACCAACTTTCAATCGTTTTTAGAAACAGAGTTTGCTGGTATCAACTTTACGTACAATGGGGGAATGCCTAACATCAATATGATGGGATTTGGAGGTAAATACGTGCTTTTCTTAATAGATGGTGAGCGTATGGCAGGTGAAACTTTTGATAATATCGATTATAACCGAATCAACTTGGAGGATATAGAGCGCATTGAAATTATCAAAGGGGCGAGTTCTTCTCTCTATGGATCGAATGCACTGGGAGGTGTTATCAATATCATTACTAAAAATGCCAAAAAATCTTTTGAAGGTGACCTCAGCTATCAGTATGAAACTATTGAAAGTCACAAAGCTAATATAGGTATTGGCAGCAAACAACGATGGGGCAATATCCGCCTTACTTCTTTCTATAATTTCCGCGAACCTTATCTCTTAAAAGACCGCGAGCCGCTCATTACCTACAAAAATGGTGTAGCAGAACCCTCTCCTAAAAGTGAACTCAACATTGCTGGTTTTACAACCTATGGGATTACCCCAAAACTTTCTTTTAATCTATCACCTAAAACCGACCTTACTCTTACACCTAACTACTATTTCAGCGAACGCAACCAAGGCGACCGCGATGCCGAAAGAAAAAGAGAACGATACTACAACTATACTATGTCGGCTAAACTAAATACAGCTCTCACCGAAAGCAAAAAACTAAGTCTCTCAGGAGCTTTTGATCGTTACGACAAGTTTAACTATTTTCCCTTATTAAAAGAAAAAGAAAAGAATTACGAGAACACTTTAGCACGTGCAGGAGCACAATACAATCAATCGTTATGGACGAAACATTCCTTAGTAGCAGGAGCTGAAATATTTTCAGATGAACTCCTCAGCTTCCGTTTCAACGAAACAGGTACTGAAGCTAAAGAAAACGCTCAAAACTATACCCTTTTCATCCAACAAGAATGGACGCTCTCTCCAGCCTTTACTTTGGTTACTGGGGTGCGTGTAGATTACCATTCTCTCTTTAAAGAACATTTCACCTATCGCCTCTCAGGAATGCTAAAAGTAGAATCTTTCACCTTTAGAGGGGGCTTTTCTTCGGGCTTCCGCTCCCCTACCCTTAAAGAACTCTACACCAATTGGTTTCACCCTTGGGGAGGTGGTTTCCAAATAATAGGTAACAAAGACCTCAAACCCGAAAGTAGTAACAATTTTAATTTTTCCGTAGATTTTGATAGCCCCAAAGTAAATATTACCGCTATGACGCAACTCTCACTAATGAAAGACAAAATAGACTATCGTTGGACAGTTGCCAGCGACACCATCCGTTATATCAATTTCAAGGACAAAACACAAATTATAAGCTCTGAACTCGCAGCCTCTTATCGCCCTACCCAAGCCTTGCGTTTCAAAGCCTCGTATGCGTACTATTACATTAGCAATAGTGCCAACGAAAACCGTCCACATACCCTTACCCTAAAAGCTGAATATATCCCCAAACACAATGCCCTCTACATTCCTAATATAGTGTTTAGTGGCAAATACGTGAGTGCCACTCGTATTCACGAAACCGACACCAGCAACAACCTACTCTATACCTATTACGAACCTTATAGTATATGGCTGTTACAAGTTTTTTCCAAACTGCCCTATCACCTCACCCTCACCGCTGGAATTGACAACCTTTTCAATTACATCACCCCTACTACCAGTTTCTACTCCAGCATCTCAAAAGGAAGAACCTACTCATTAGGACTCAAATGGAACTATTAAATGAAGAGTGAAAAGTGAAAAATGAAATTTTATGACCTTTCGCAAAGTTGATTATATTGATAACCAACAATTTTGAAGAGTATTATACAAAAGCATTTGGTACCCCCCCTCTAAGTTTATAGACACTATAGCACAAAAGAAACCCCCACTATATAGAAATACAGCGGGGGGTTCTTATTGGTTTAAAAAAGAGCTCTAATTTTTTCTTTTATAAGCTCAAGTGGTGTTTTTTCTAATTGAATTAGTAGATTATTAAAAGTATCTTCTTTGTATGAATAGTTTGTTTTAGGCGATAAATTTACGTTCTCTAAATCACTTAAATTCAATCCTAAAACGTCTTTCATTTTATCATATAAATCAGTACCTAAAGGTCTAATAGCAGTAATAAGAAGATCTGGTTGGGGATTACTTTTATAGTATTTTCCTCGATCATTTTTATAAAATTTTTTAAAAAAAGTAATACATTCTGCTTCAGAACCTGAGTTAATCAAAATTCTTGCCTTAAAAGAATCTAGTTCTTCTTGAGCTTTATCTGTCTTATTTGTGTATATGTCATATACAGCAAAAAAGTCATTTTTCTTAGAGAAATGTTTTGTCATTTCTATTCTAAAATTATTTCTTTGTTCTTTTAATGATTCTCTTTGCAACCACTCATCTATTTGGTTACACAATGTAGTTTTACCAGTGTTTTCAGCACCTTGAATAAGTATTACTTTCATACTTGTTATTTTGTTATGGTTTGTACTCAGTTAGAAGTTTTACAAGCAGTTTAAAAAGTATTTAAACGTTGTTGTAAAACAATTCAAAAAGTTAGTTTTAGTATTTACAGCTTTTTCTCTTGGAGGTTCTCTGCTTTTGTAGCTCGAACCTACTTTTTCTACTTTCATTTTACACATTAATTTAGAAGTTATTAGATAAAGATTTTAAGTCTTATTATCTATCTATTTGATAAATAGACTAATTTTAACAATCTTTATTAAACACTACACTTATCAATTATGACTTAGGATCAATCCACACTTGATTACCTTGACTAGTAAACTTATTTTTCCATATCATTTTATACCAATTAACACTTTCTCTAGGAACATAAATTGTTAATACTCTTATTTTTCTATTTTCTATATAAAAACTAAAAAGCTCTATTTTTGGAGGAGTATTAGACTCAAATGTTAAGCTTTCAATTCCACTTCCTTCAAAAGCTGTATTTCCAATATATGTTAAACTCTTAGGAAAGGTTAAAGACTTTAAAGATTTGAATCCTTTAAAAACATTTTCATCAATAATTCTTACTGTGTTAGAAAATGATACTTCCTTTAATTTTTCTGAAAATGGAAGAGTTTCTATTTTTTCTACTCCTTCAAGTAAGATAATATGTTCAACACTTCGCATATAAATATGTCTTAAATTTATAAAGCTATTCCCTAAAATTAATTGTTTAACATTAGTGTTATTAAAAGCTTGATTTTCAATATTACTCTTATCGTAATCATTATAACCACAAAGTATTGTAACAGTTTCTAATGCTCTACAATTAGAAAACGCATAATCACTCAGTTTTTTAACTTTCCTAGGAATTGTAACAGATGTTATTTTAGTACCTGAAAAGGCATATTCTCCAATAGTTTCAATATTTTCAGGAAGTGTAAAAGTTGTTAAGTTAGAGCAATCTCTAAAAGCATTTTTCTCAATACTTATTACACTATTAGGAATAACTATAGATTTCAAAGATGTACAACCTGAAAAAGCACTCTCCCCAATACTTGTTACACTATTAGGAATAGTAACAGATGCTAAAGAAGTACAACCGTTAAAAGCTCCTGAAATATTTGTTACATTATTAGGAATAGTAACAGATGATAAAGAAGTACAACCGTTAAAAGCTCCTGAAATATTTGTTACATTATTAGGAATAGTAACAGATGATAAAGAAGTACAACCGTTAAAAGCTCCTGAAATATTTGTTACATTATTAGGAATAGTAACAGATGATAAAGAAGTACAACCTCCAAAGGCTCCTGAAATATCTGTTACACTATTAGGAATAGTAACAGATGATAAAGAAGTACACCCCTGAAAAATAGCATATCCAATATTTGTTACACTATTAGGAATAGTAATAGATGATAAGGAAGTACAACCTTTAAAAGCCCAACTTTTTATACTTGTTACGCTATTAGGAATAGTAATCGATGCTAAAGAAGTACAACCCAAAAAAACCTCTTCTTCTATGTTTGTTACACTATTAGGAATAGTAATAGATTTCAAAGAAGTACAACCTAAAAAAGCCTTACTTCCTATACTTGTTACGTTATTAGGAATAATAAGAGATATTAAAGAAGTACAACCAATAAAAGTGCCTTCCCTTATGTTTGTTACACTATTAGGTATAGTAATAGATGCTAAAGAAGTACAACCCCAAAAAGCACTATTTCCAATACTTGTTACACCGTTACCAATAGTAACAGATTTTAAAGAAGTACAACCTCTAAAAGTATAACTTCCTATACCTGTTACACTATTAGGAATCGTCACTGATTTCAAAGAAATACAACTATCAAAAACACCTTCCTTATGATCATAATAATTTCTATAATAAGGATCTTCAAGAGTCGTTACTTTATCAGATATTTTTATATTTACCAAATTCTTACAATTTTGAAAAGCCCCTGCTTTTATTATCTTGACATTTTTAAAGTCTGAAATAATATTCATATCTATAAAAGTAGTTCTCAAATTATTCCAACGTATCAATTCAGTTTTATCTTCGTTAAGCGTATAATCAGAACTGTTAATTATAGAATGTTCATATTCATCTATGTACTCTCGCCAACCATTGTATTTTTTAGGTCCATAGATACGTTTGTTTTGGCTATCTACATACCAATCTCCTATGTTTCCTATATTGCTATCGGGAGCTCCTTGCCCTAAATGAATACGTGTAGCAGGTGCTCCATTTGCTCCTTTTTGCCCTTTAGTGCCAGCTTGCTCTCCTTGCTCTCCCGTTGCTCCTTTTTCACCACGATCTCCTTGGTAACCTTTGTCTCCTTTAACACCTTTTTCTCCGTGCTCTCCTTTGTCGCCTTGTTCTCCTTTGTCGCCTGTAAGTCCTTTATCACCTTGAGCTCCTTTATCGCCTTTTTCGCCTTTGTCACCAGTCTCTCCTTTTTCGCCTTTCTCACCTTGTTCTCCTTGTTCTCCACGCTCACCGCGATCTCCTTTTAGGCTAACAGGATCACCCCAACCGCTTTCGGTTTTAGCTCCATAAAGGTCGGATACTGAAAGGTCAAAATAGTAATCCCCTATTTCGCCTATGGTAGAGGAAGGAGCTCCACTGCCATAATGTACTATGTTTCCACGCTGGTACTCTACTTTTTCTACAACGCTTTCTTTGTTACACTGCCAAAAGAGGAAAGCTACACAAGCGCAAAACACCGTTATTATAATACTTCTTTTCATTGTGTTTGTTGTTTAATCGTTAAAAATACTTACACCTTGCCCCCAACCACTATTAGTTTTAGGTCCGTAGAGTTTTTTGTTTAAGGTATCAATATACCAATCACCTTCTACTCCTAAAGAAGGTCTTGGAGCTGAAGTACCTCCGTAAATTCTAGCGCCATCTTTTCCTTTATCGCCTTTCTCACCAGTGCTAGCTCCTTTGTCTCCTTTTTGCCCTATCTCACCCTTTTCACCTTTGTCGCCCTTATCTCCTTTTTCTCCACGATCTCCTTTTTCTCCTTGATCACCTTTCTCGCCTTGGTTGCCTTTTTGTCCACGTTCACCCTTTTCACCTTGGTCACCTTTTTGTCCACGATCGCCTTTTTCACCTTTATCACCTTGCCAACCCATAAAACCTTTTTCACCACGGTCGCCTTTTTCACCTTTTAGGTTGATAGGGGTACCCCAACCTTGTGAGGTTTTGGCTCCGTAGAGATGTACGTTTTGTAGGTCGATATAATAATCGCCTATTTCTCCCAAAGAAGATGAGGGAACTCCATAACCAGAATGAATAAGGTTGCCTTTGCGTACTTCTATACGCTCAGTAATGGTTTCTTTACCACAACTCACAGTGGTAAGCATTGCAAACATAGCTACTGCTATAAAAAACATCTTTTTCATTAGTATAATTATTTAGAATTGTTTACGATACACGTAAAAAAGCGAAGAGGACTTTATTCTAAATTTAGAAGAAGTTGCATACGGCAAAGGAAAGCACTTTTTTTGGTGCTTCCTTTGCACTGAGTGGCTAACCTATTCTGTGTTGCAATTTTGAAAATTTCCAGTTTTCAGGCAACAGAACAAAGCTAACGCTTTTTGCGATATAATTTAAATAGAAGACAATAAAAAAAGCGTGAGTAACACTGTTTGCCGCCTGAGGTACTGGAATCACCTTACAACACAAATAGGTTTCACTCACGCCTATAAAGGCGATGAGCATTAAACCTTTTGCTCTGTGTTGTAGTGAAAGTTTCCAGTTTCCAGCACGACAGGACAAAAGCTAACGCTTCTTATCTTTTCTATATTTTAGGGTGCATAATTACAACAAATATTTGTAGTGTGCAAATTTTCTGTTAATTTTTTACCATAAAAATAGTAACATTTTTATTAAACACTTGATAATGAGATTGTATTTTTTACACATAGAAGAGTTTAATGAATTTACTAATTGCAAATTTGCTAATTTACAAATTATTTGTACCTTTGTCCTCAAATTGTTAAAAAACATAACTATATGAAAAGAAATATAAGCACTTTAGACAAGAATATCCGCTTGCTTATTATCGTGATTACGGCAATTTTGGGGTATTTCAACGAGTTTTCTATAACTATTGCTTCGGTGTTATCAGGCGTTTCTATTTTGCTATTGGTAACCATTCTCATCAATTTTTCTCCTATTTATGCGCTATTAGGTATCAGCACCTATAAGCCTAAAGAAAAAAATAGTTAGATTATGACTTCTTTTTTTAACGAAACTCCTTTTGTCTTCCCTTATAATAAGAATTCGGTAAAACGCTGGGTAAAAAGTGTTGCTAAATCCGAAGGTAAAGAGGCAGGCAATATCAACTATATTTTTTGTGATGATGAGTATTTGCATAAAATAAATGTAGAGTATTTGCAACACGATACCCTCACCGATATCATCACCTTTGATTATACTGAGGAAAAAGTACTCCATTCGGATATTTATATTTCGGTAGAACGCGTAAAGGAAAACGCCGAAATCTTTAAAGTGCCTTTCCAAAGAGAACTGTTGCGAGTATTGGCACACGGGTTGTTGCACCTCTGTGGGTATAAAGATAAAACCCCCAAAGACAGTGCGCTAATGCGACAAAAAGAAGAGGAAATGATGTTGCTATTTGACCAACTTTAACTGCCTATCGCGCTACGCTTTTGACCGCAACGCTTTTAGCTTGATTGCAAAGCTCGCTAAATAGCCATAGATAAGCAGAAACAAAATACCTATATAAATGCTATTGCCAAAGGCGTAGAAATTCACAAAAGAGAAAAGTACACTCATACCAAGGAAGATTTTTATCTTCCTTTTTTTATAGGGTATCGGGTAGTACTTTTGTCCGTAATAATAGGAGATACACATCATTGCAGCATAGGTAATGAGAGTAGCCAGCGCAGCTCCTCTATAGCTAAGCCAAGGAATAAGTGCAAAGTTGAACACTACCGTGATAGCCATTCCTATTAAGGATACAATCGCTCCAAAGCTCGTGCGATCAGTTACTTTGTACCATACCGAAAGACTGTGGTAAATACCCAAACAAAGGTTAGCTAACAAGATAATAGGCACAATCCAGAGCGCATCCCAGTAGGCTTTATTAGGTATCAAAATAAGTTTAAAAACATCAGTGAATACGGTAATAAAGAGCAAAATAAAGCCTCCGCACACAATGAAGTATTCGGTGATACGTGCATAAGTTTTAGGTGCATTCTTATCTTGGGCACTACTGAAGAAAAAGGGTTCTATACCAAGTTTATAGGCAGTGACAAAGAGGTTCATAAACACCCCCATTTTGTAGCAAGCCGAGTAGATACCTATCGTTCCATCGGCTGTATCAACAGGGAGGAGCATACGCAAAAACACACGGTCAAAACCTTCGTTCACAGCAAAAGCGATGCCCGCCAAAAGTACGGGAAAAGCGTAGATCATCATCTCTTTCCAAAGAGGATAGTAGAATTTGAAACGTATTTTGAGGTAGATAGGCAGTAGCACAATAAATGTCGCTAAACTAGCAATCACATTGGCTAAAAAAATGTAGTATACGCCACCGTTTGTTGCGAGATTTTCAGCAGACAAATAATTTAGATAGTAGATATTAAGCGCTAAATTTAAGGCTGTATTACCTATCTTTACCATTGCGTAAAGTTTGGCTTTGCCTTTATTCCTAAGCCAAGCAAACGGAATGACCACTAAGGCATCGAGTACCAATATATAAATGGCAAAGACAATATATTGCACATCGTAATTCAGCCAAGAAGCAATAAAGTGTCGCAATAAGTAGGCAATCAGCAGGAAAAACAAAGAGCTGATTGTAAGAGAAGTAAGTGCGGTAGATTGCACCTTTTTCTTCTGTTCGCCTTTATTCATAAAACGGAAGAAAGCTGTTTCCATACCATAAGACAGCAGTACATTCCCCAAGATAAGGTAGACAAACAACCCTGAATAGATACCAAAATCGGCAGTATCGAGTTTATTCACGTACAGCCTTGTGAGCAATAGAGTTAGCACACGAGGGAGTACAGTAGCAATGCCGTAAATAATGGTATCTTTAAAGAGTTTTCTCAACATAAGGCGTTCTTCTTATCCAAATAATTCTTGTATCGCATCTTCTATTTTAGCGACTGTTATAACTTTTATCTTCGTATTTTTGAGAGCTATTTTGTTGTATTTAGAAACAAAAATGGTATTAAATCCTAATTTTTCAGCTTCAGTAATGCGTTGCTCTACACGTTGTACAGGGCGTATTTCACCGCCTAATCCTACTTCGCCGGCAAAACAGACGTCCTTTTCAATCGCTATATCTTCGTTGGACGATAGGATAGCCATTGCCACCCCTAAATCGGTTGCAGGGTCGTCGATGGTAATCCCTCCAGTGATATTAAGGAAGACGTCCTTAGCACCTAAGCGGAATCCTGCGCGTTTCTCAAGCACTGCCAAAAGCATATTGAGGCGTTTGGCATTGAAGCCCGTAGTACTGCGTTGAGGCGTACCATATACCGCTGTACTCACGAGGGCTTGTATTTCAATCATCAGCGGACGCATACCTTCTAAGGTGGCAGCTATAGAAGTACCGCTAATCGTCTCATCAGTTTTGGAAATAAGAATTTCTGAAGGATTGTTCACCTCGCGTAATCCATTGCTAAGCATCTCATAAATACCCAATTCGGAAGTAGAACCAAAACGGTTTTTCAGTGAGCGTAGGATACGATATACGTGGTTACGATCGCCTTCAAACTGCAGAACGGTATCCACCATATGCTCCAATATTTTAGGTCCTGCTATTTGTCCGTCTTTAGTAATATGCCCAATAAGTATTACAGGAGTGTGAGTAGTTTTAGCAAACTTAATCAGTTCGGAGGTACATTCCCTAATTTGAGAAATACTCCCCGCTGATGCCTCTATATAATCGGATTGAAGGGTTTGGATAGAGTCGATAATCACGATTTCGGGCAAGAGTTCTTTTATCTGTTGGAAGATATTTTGCGTCTTAGTTTCAGTGAGAATAAAGCAATTATCGAGCTTATGCGGAATACGGTCGGCGCGCATTTTTATCTGTTTTTCACTTTCCTCTCCTGATACGTAGAGTGTACGATAGGGCAAGTTAAGAGCTATTTGCAACAATAGCGTACTCTTGCCTATCCCTGGTTCTCCTCCTAAAAGTGTTACCGACCCAGGTACTATGCCCCCCCCTAGCACGTTGTTCAGTTCGTGATTGTTGCTATTGAGGCGTGGCTCTTGCTGGGTATCGATTTGAGAAATAGGAATGTACTTAGTAGCCTTATTTTTGATAGGAGATTCTTTTTCTTGCCAAGCAGGAGCTGTGTCTTTCTGTACGACTTCTTCCACAATGGTATTCCATTGCTTGCAAGTGTAACATTGTCCTTGCCATTTGCTATATTGCGCACCGCAATTCTGACAGAAATATGCTGTTTTTAGTTTTGCCATATTACTTGTTACCTATTACTTGTTATCTGCAAAAGGTATTGTCCATATTGGTTTTTGAGCATTGGTTTGGCGAGTTCTTGCAATTTTTCAGCGGTAATCCACCCCTTGCGATAGGCTATTTCTTCCAAACAAGAAATTTTGAGTCCTTGGCGTTTTTCTAAGGTCTCTACAAAGTTAGATGCTTCGCTAAGTGAATCGTGAGTACCGGTATCAAGCCACGCAAAACCACGCCCTAAAAGTTGTACTTTTAGTTCTCCATCATTCAGAAATTTCTGATTTACCGTAGTAATCTCTAGTTCACCACGAGCAGAAGGTTTTATGTTTTTAGCTACTTTCACCACCTTATTAGGATAGAAATAAAGCCCTACTACTGCATAGTTAGATTTAGGTTGTACTGGTTTTTCCTCAATGCTAAGTACATTACCTGCATTGTCAAACTCGGCTACTCCATAGCGTTCAGGGTCTTTTACGTAGTAACCAAAAACGGTAGCTTTACGTTCTTTTGTTACATTTTCTACTGCTTGAGAAAGCATTTTTGAAAAACTCTGTCCGTAAAAGATATTATCTCCTAATACCAAGCACACATCGTCATCACCTATAAATTTTTCTCCTATGATAAACGCTTGAGCCAAGCCATCGGGACTAGGTTGTTCGGCATAACTAAGGTGAATGCCAAAATCAGAGCCATCACCTAAGAGGCGCTCAAAACCAGGTAAATCTTGAGGGGTAGAAATTACCAATATCTCTCGAATGCCCGAGAGCATCAATACCGATAACGGATAGTAAATCATTGGTTTATCATAAATAGGGAGTAATTGTTTAGAAACTCCCTTTGTAATGGGGTAAAGGCGTGTGCCTGAACCTCCTGCTAATATAATTCCTTTCATTTGTTGTTAGTTTTTAGTCTTTATTCGTTAGTCATCATCTTTAGGGATTTCAGCATTCTCAATAATCACTGATTTTTCTCCCTTATTATCTACTTTATATTCGTTGCCATTTTCTATCAGCAAACCTTGTACTACCCCTTTGGCGTGAGCTACATCAAGGTCGATAACACGTTTGTTCATCAGGTAAGTTACCTCACTGTGAAGTGTGTGCCCTATAACAAACTTACCTACTTGCCAACGTTCTAAAATAGTTTCGGCTTCGGTTGTATCAATAGTTTGTTTGCCCCAACCTCTATACCACGTAGGACTTATACCAAACTGATAGAGAATACTATACAAGCTATCTTTGCGTTTTCGTGCTTTTAGATTATCAAAATAGTAGTCACGAGCTTTGTTATTTAGTTCTTGTACAGTGAGTCCTAAATTGGCAATTTCTATAGAAATACCAGCGTGTACAAACACATAATCACCTATTTTTTCAACGATATTTTTGGTAGCCAACCAGCGCCCTAATTCTGTATCAGGCTTGTAGAAGTGTAGGTATTCATCTTGTAATAGAGAAGCATTCTGGAAGTATTTTTTGCGCACATAACGGAAGTCGTTATTCATATTCATCAAGTCGTGGTTGCCAAGTATAAAGTGTACTTTACCCCCTGCATTTTCAGCTTGTTGTTCTAAATGATAGATAAGCCAAAGAGTCTGTGTAACCCAAAGTCCGCGATCAAAAAAATCACCTACTGTTACTAAATGCCCCTTGCCGTATTTCCATTGGTATTTAGCATTCATCACCCCATTAGCTATCAAGAACTGCTTAAAAGCCTCAAATTCACCTTCAATATCCGAAATAGCAATAAGTTTTTCAGGCATATTGTACACAGATTTTTCATTCTTTAGTTCTTTTTTAATTTTAAAACTAAAAGATTCTTTATCAATGAGTTGTGCCGTGAATTTTTTACCTTTTATATCTTTAGCAAATATTCGAACAGAGGGCACTACTACACCTTTTTTTTCACCAACTTGTTTTACAACAATTCCTTTGTCAGTATAAAAAATATAAGGTCCATCAAAGCCTGATTTAGAATTATCTTTGTGCAAACGAGTCTGACTGAGAATGGGCACTAACTCTTGTGCTTGTAACCAATTATTGCCTAAAATAAAACAGCATAAAAATGCTAAAAAAGTGATATATGTTTTTTTCATTAGTAAAAAAAGTAAAAAACTTTGGCAAAGGTATAGTATTTATTTGAAAATAACAAATTTACAGATTAGTAAATTTGCAAAATCAAAAATAAAGTACTACCTTTGTAGTCTTAAAACATTAAAAAAAGAAAATTATGAATAAATTAGTATCCTTAGTAGCTTTTCTATGGCTCATTATTGCCTGTGAAAAATCAGGGGATGAAAATGTCCCCTCTACGCAGACTTCAACTACACTAAGCACAACTACACAAACTCCTACAAGTCCTCCTATTACTCCCCCTACCCCTCCACAACCTCCACAAAACAATATCCCTTATGATTGGGATTTCTATTTAGAACCTTCTCGCTTAAATGCTGTAAAGAAAGAACCTAACTTAGAACTGAAAAAACTCTATTACCAAGTCTATGGCACCCCTTGTGGCGGATGGTATGATGGTGTAAGCCCTAACAGTGAGAAGAATAATGGTTGGTTGAAAACCTTTGTAGAAGGCGCCGAACGTGTACGCAAAACACCTATAGTAGTATTGTATGGTATTCCTGAACGCGATTGTGGATCGTTTTCTAAAGGCGGACACCCTAATGGTGCTTCTTACAAGGCGTGGATAGATCGTGTGAGTGCTATCATTGGGCAACGTCGCGCAGTAGTAATTATAGAACCCGATGCTATTAATTACTGTGGTCATCCAAAAGGTTCAGCTAAATACAATGAACGAGCTGAATTGTTGCGCTATGCTGCCGAAAAATTAAATAAGAACAACCCTAATGTAGCGAGCTATATTCACGCGGGAAATTCTGGTTTGGTTACCCAATATCCTGAAGCTGTTGCTAACGCTATTATAGATGGGGGTTTAAAATATATGCGTGGTTTTGCACTGAATGTTTCAGGTTTAGGAGGCACTGCTGAAGAACAAGCAGGAGCTGAGAAGTTTGTAGCTTATTTAGCTACTAAAGGTTTCAAAAATGTACGTTATGTAATTGATACAGGGCGCAGTGGCATCAACCGTCCTAAACACCAGAATGCTAATGCTCCTTATAATTCTTGCAATAACTTCAATGCGGCTTTAGGTCCGCGTAGCACCACGAAAACCACTGGGGCTCACGCCGATGCTTATTTGTGGATTAATGGAGGAGGTGGCTCCGATGGTGAATGTAATATGGGAGCCCCTGCAGCAGGACAACCTTACCCTGAGTATACTCGTGCCTTAGTTAACAACGCAATTAGAGTTAAAAGCATTGAAATTTTAGAGCTCCCTAACAATCTCAAATAACACCTCACAATTCGTAATTATTCACATTGCCACTGGAAGTTTTCAACTTTGGATTGCATTTCAGGGCGGTATTCGTAATGCCACCACTCCGAATAAATAGATTTGAAGTTGTATTTGTTGAGTATATCTTTTAGCAACTTGCGATTTTCGAGTACTTTTTTAGGAAGGGTAGTACAAGTATGATGGGCTTTCTCACCAAAAAAATCAAAAGGAGTACCCATATCTAATTCTTTACCATCCTTATCTATTAAAGTAAGATCAACTGCTGCTCCACGATTGTGTTTAGAACCTTTGGCAGGATTGGCTACATAATGAGTTCCTGGAAGTATTTTCCACATCTTTTTTTGTACTTCAAGAGGTCGATAGCAATCAAATAGTTTGATGCGATATCCTAAAGTTTTAAACTCCTCATTAGCTTTTACCAAAGCTTCTGCTGTTTTTTTGCGCAGATAGCATTCTCCACACTCATAAACAGCCTGTTTGAGGAAGTTATCAGGAGTTGCATATTTCATATCAAATACAAAATCGGAAGAAAGACTTTTGAGGAGCACAAAATCAGTTTGTTGTGCCGTAGCAATAAAAGTGACAAAAAATGCAAGAATATATTTCATAAATAAAAGAAATTTTAATAGTTATAAGTATTTTTTGCGGATTACCCCCCTTCTGTGAATGGGAACATCAAATAAAATAAAAGCGACTTTTTTTCGGAAAAGTCGCTTTTATTCTAATTTTAAGGTCTTAAGGCAGACTATAATACACTTGCTAAAGCTTTATTTACTTCACGTACTGCTTCAGTACTTTCTGCAAATTTAGCTTTTTCAGCATCATTAAGTTTTACCTCTACAATTTTTTCAACACCATCTCTACCGATGATTACAGGAACTCCTACGCACACATCTTTTTGTCCGTATTCGCCTTCTAGTAATACTGAGCAAGGGAAAAGTTTCTTTTGGTCACAAGCGATTGCTTGTACTAAGGCTGATACAGCAGCTCCTGGAGCATACCAAGCTGAAGTTCCTAAAAGTTTAGTAAGGGTTGCTCCACCTACTTTAGTATCTTCGGCTACTTGGTTAAGACGATCAGCACTTAAAAACTCTGTTACTGGCACACCACGATAGCTTGCCAAACGTGTAAGAGGCAACATACCGCTATCACTGTGAGCAGCGATTACCATACCATCTACGTCTGAAATTGGACTGTTAAGCGCTTCTGCCAAGCGGTATTTAAAGCGTGCGCTATCAAGTGCACCACCCATACCAATGATGTGGTTTTTAGGTAATTTAGTAGCTTTGTGTACCAAATAAGCCATAGTGTCCATAGGGTTGCTCACTACAATCACAATCACATTAGGTGAATATTTCACCAATTGTTCAACAACTGATTTCACGATGTTTGCATTGGTACCAATAAGCTCTTCACGAGTCATACCTGGTTTACGAGGAATACCAGAAGTAATCACAGCTACATCACTACCTGCAGTTTTTGAATAATCATTTGTTACCCCTGTAATACGAGTATCGAACCCATTGAGGGAAGCGGTTTGCATCAAATCCATAGCTTTACCTTCTGCAAAACCTTCTTTGATGTCAATTAACACTACTTCAGACGCGAAGTCTTTAATAGCAATGTACTCTGCGCAACTTGCTCCTACGGCACCAGCGCCTACTACTGTAACTTTCATATAATCTATTATTTAAAGATGATGAGTTATAAAAACTCAATCAATGGTTATTTTCACGCCACAAAAGTAGTAAGTTTTTAATAATTGTGCAAATATTTTTAAGAAAATTTTTGGATTTTAAAAACTAAAAACTAATCGCTATTTTTGCTCATTTGCCAATTACTTTGTACTTTTGCGCTCTCAAAACAAACCATTCAAAATGAAAGACACTTATTTCGTGGTGGGTATCTCCACCGAAGTTGGCAAAACCATTGTTTCAGCAATTCTTACAGAGGCTTTTCAAGCTGATTATTGGAAACCTATACAATCAGGCGATTTAGAAAACTCAGACACCGACAAGGTAAAACGACTTATCAGCAATACACGCACTGTATTTCATCCTAATAGCTATGGGCTACATACCCCTGCAAGTCCACATCTTTCGGCTCAATTAGATGGTGTACGGATTGAACTTTCTAAAATTGTACGACCTGAAACTAATAATACACTTGTTATAGAAGCAGCAGGCGGATTGTATGTTCCTCTCAATGAAAAAGATATGATGCTTGACCTAATTCACCCTACTGATAAAGTCATTTTAGTTTCTCGTCATTATTTGGGTAGTATCAACCACACATTACTCACTTATGAAACACTAAAAAATAGAGGCTTAAACATTCATAGTATAGTATTTAGCGGATCCCCTACCCCATCTACTGAAGAAGTGATTTTACACCATACTAACTTGCCTGTATTACTACATATTGATGAAGAACCTTATTTTGACAAACGAGTTATTTCAGAATATGCTACAAAAGTTAATAACCCTTGAGATTGATAAATTAATATATGCAAAATTTAAATGACATCCTAAAACAACATATACTACAAGCCGTACAAGAACTGTACAACGTAAGTTTAGAAAATGTAGAATTGCAACAAACTAAAAAAGAGTTTGTAGGCGATGTGACCCTTGTAGTCTTCTCACTTTTGCGCCACATCAAAGGCAATCCTGTGCAAATAGGTGAACAAATAGGAACTTACCTCAAAGAAAAAGTAGGTAATTTAGTAACCGATTTCAATGTGATTAAAGGCTTTCTAAACCTTGTTATCGCTGATACTTATTACCTCAACTTTTTAACAGAAATAAAAGACAATCCTCAGTTTGGGTTAACAACACCTAATAGCAAAGAGGCTATTTTAGTAGAATACTCATCTCCTAACACTAATAAGCCTTTGCACTTAGGACATATCCGTAACAATCTCTTAGGTTATTCAGTAGCCGAAATCTTAAAAGCTGCCGGACATAAAGTGTATAAAACCCAAATCATCAACGATAGAGGAATACACATTTGCAAATCTATGGTAGCTTGGCTACGTTTTGGCAATGGAGAAACTCCTGAAAACACAGGATTAAAAGGAGATAAACTGGTAGGAAACTACTATGTTGCATTTGATAAAGCGTATAAAGAAGAAATACAAGAACTAATAGCTCAAGGAAAATCCAAAGAAGAAGCTGAAAAACAAGCACCTATATTTGTAGCAGCTCAAGAGATGCTTCGCCAATGGGAAGCAGGCGACCCTGAAGTAATGAAACTTTGGAAGCAAATGAACGGATGGGTATACGATGGTTTTGCGGTTACTTATAAGAATTTAGGAGTAGATTTCAATTCGTACTACTACGAAAGCAATACCTATTTATTAGGAAAAGACATCGTAGAACAAGGTCTACAAAAAGGGGTATTCTTCAAAAAAGAAGATGGCTCTGTTTGGTGCGATCTCACCGCCGATGGTTTAGATGAGAAATTAGTACTCCGCGCCGATGGTACTTCAGTATATATAACCCAAGATATGGGTACTGCCATCCAACGTGTAAAGGACTATCCTGATGTGAAAGGAATGGTCTATACTGTGGGTAACGAACAAGACTACCACTTCAAAGTACTTTTTCTTATTTTGAAAAAATTGGGTTACAATTGGGCTTCACACTTGTACCACCTCAGCTATGGTATGGTAGATTTGCCTAGTGGAAAGATGAAAAGCCGTGAAGGAACCGTTGTAGATGCCGATGACTTAATTGCTGAAATGGAACAGACTGCCAAAGTAATTTCACAGGAACTCGGCAAACTCGATGGCTATACCGAAGCTCAAAAAGAAGATTTGTATCACACTATTGGCTTAGGAGCCCTAAAATACTATATATTAAAGGTAGATCCTAAAAAACGTATTTTGTTTGACCCTAAAGAATCTATCGATTTTCAAGGAAATACAGGACCATTTATCCAATACACATACGCTCGTATCCAATCTATTTTGCGTAAATATGCTGAAATGGGCGATAATAAAGAGGCAATAACACTACCTAGTGTTTTGCAAGAAAAAGAAAAGACTTTGCTAAAGAGCATCACCCTTTTCCCTTCTATTGTGCAAGAAGCCGCCGATAATTATAGCCCTGCTGTAGTTGCTAATTACGTATATGATTTGGTAAAGGACTTTAATTCATTCTATCAAAATGTTTCCATTTTAGGTGAAGAAGATACAAGCAAACGCCATTTTAGAGTAGCTCTTAGCAAAAAAATAGGCGAACTCATCGCAGAATCTTTCAAAATGTTAGGAATACAAGTTCCTGAAAGAATGTAAATTAGAAAAAAGATATAAAAAAAGTTAAAAAAAAGTTGTTAAAAAATTTGCAGGAATAGATATTTGTCGTACCTTTGCACCGCAAATGAGAAACAAAGTAACTCCTCAAATGCAAATTTACTGAAACAAATAACAAGCGAAAATAGCTCAGTTGGTAGAGCGCAACCTTGCCAAGGTTGAGGTCGCGGGTTCGAACCCCGTTTTTCGCTCTTTTTTTATGTCTATCATAAAAAAGCTCGGATGGTGGAATCGGTAGACACGCTGGACTTAAAATCCAGTGGGCAGTAATGCCTGTGCGGGTTCAAGTCCCGCTCCGAGTACAGCTCTAAGTCATAAGCCCTTGTTTATCAAGGGCTTATATTTTTTGATGCGTGATTTTTTACAACATTTTCCCAACAATTTAAAAAAAGTACATTCTCTAAAGGATATTTTCCTTCAAACGTAGAGTAAGAAAATTTAGAAATCATTACTTTTTTAAGTAGTGATTTTTTTGCTTCTATATTAACTCTTAAAAATATTTGACTATGGAAACAGCTGTAACATTTGCTACCTCTGATATAGATAAACTAAATTCAATAAAAGATTTTATAAGGTCTTTAAATGTTTCTATCATTCAAGAAGAGGACATACTTCAGCCTATTGAAATGACGCCAAGATTAGTAGCTTTTTTTTGATAAAATTGAAGCTCGTAATACTCCTTTCAAGGAATGTGATGATTTTGATGTTATGATTAATGAATTAGCTTCTGAATATGGAATTACCTTATAAAATGAAAATAAGACCTAAAATTTTAATGAGGATTCCTATGAAGAGATATCCTTATATTGTGGTCTATGTAGCAGATAAGATAGGAAGTAAACTATTAAAGATATTTTTAATATCTATTAAGATACCAGCAAATATCCAGAATAAAAGAACAAAAAGCTTCCTAAAATTTAGATAGATCTTCCTTTTTAGCATCAAACACAAAAACAACTGATTATCTATCAATGTAATAAATTTATTAAAACACTAAACTTTGATAAATCACTCTTTCCAAAAACAACTCCGAAACTTCTCTATTTTTTCTTTTATTTAAAAAACGAAATTAAAATTTGCACAATCAAAAGAAAAATATTACTTTTGCCTCATCAACCGTTAATTGAAAAATTGTTATGAGTACACGTTTCTCCGACACTCAAACGGCTTTTGCCCTCAAAAGCCAATCTGAACTCAACTGGGCTTACCGCCTCTTTAAACTCATAGGTAGTAACACCCTTACCCGTGTGGGCACTGCCCTCACTAACTTCTCTCTAAAACTGCGCCTACCTGTAGAAGGGCTAATCAAGCGCACAGTTTTCAAACAATTCTGTGGTGGCATCTCTGAACAAGACTGTCTACCTGTAATCAAAAAAATGCACCAAAAAGGCGTTGGCTCTGTGCTCGATTACTCTGTAGAAGGAAAAGACGAAGAGAGCTCTATTGAAGCAACTTTTGAAAAGACGATGGAAACCATCGATTTTGGCAATCTCCACCGCGACGAAGGCATCCCTATTGTAGTATTTAAACCTACGGGATTTGGACGTTTTGCTATCTTTCAAAAAATCACTGAAAATAAACCCCTTACTGATGAAGAAGCAAAAGAATGGGAACGTATTAAAGCACGTTTTGACGCTGCTTGTAAACGTGCCTATGAGTACAAAATACCTATTTTAGTAGATGCTGAAGAAAGTTGGATGCAAACCGCTGCCGATGACCTCGTAGAAGAAATGATGGAAAAGTACAACAAAGAAGAACCCATCGTGTACAACACTTTACAAATGTATCGCCACGACCGTTTACCTTATTTAAAAGGGCTCTACGAACGTGCCGTAAACAAAGAATTCTATATAGGTGTAAAAATCGTACGAGGCGCCTATATGGAAAAAGAAAATGAACGCGCTGCCGAACAAGGTTACCCTACCCCTATCTGTCCTAACAAGCAAGCTACTGATGATAATTACAATGCTGTTGTACGATATATCATTGAGCATATCGACCGAATTGCGCTTTTTGCAGGTACTCACAACGAAGAAAGTGCCGCTCTCGTAATGGACTTAATGAAAGAAAAAGGATTAGAACCTAACGACAAACGTATATGGATAGCTCAACTATACGGAATGAGTGACCATATCAGTTTCAATGCTTCTAAGGAAGGTTATAATGTAGCTAAATACTTACCTTTCGGACCTGTACGTGAGGTGATGCCTTACTTAATACGTCGAGCTGAAGAAAATACCTCAGTAGCCGGACAAACAGGACGCGAGCTTTCTCTTCTAAGAGCAGAAAAAAAACGTCGTAGTCAAGAAAAAAAGTAATAAACAGAATATTTTTTTAAGGTTATAGTTGCTATTATCATTAATATTTGTAATTTTGCGCCCTGAAAAATTAGAAGTTTTTATACCTTAATGCTTACTGATAAAAATGTTTAGTGAAACCATCCCTAATTCAAAAATCTTCGCTTGTTCTAAAAGCATAGAACTTGCTGAGAAAATTGCAGAAAAATACGGCACTCAGCTCGGTGAAGTTAAACTATCTTATTATAGTGATGGCGAGTTTCAGCCCTCTTTTGAGGAATCAATTAGAGGGGCACGCGTTTTCTTAATATGCTCTACTTTCCCTAATTCGGATAATTTAATGGAGCTTTTGCTAATGATAGACGCTGCCAAACGCGCTTCAGCACGCCATATCACTGCGGTAATGCCATACTTCGGTTGGGCTCGCCAAGATAGAAAAGATAAACCTAGAGTACCCATAGGAGCAAAATTGGTAGCTAACCTCTTACAAGCGGCAGGTGCTACTCGTATTATGACAATGGACTTGCACGCCGACCAAATTCAAGGTTTCTTTGAACGCCCCGTAGATCACCTTTTTGCTTCAAGTATTTTCTTGCCTTATTTGCAAAGTTTGAATTTAAATAACTTGTGTATCGCTTCACCTGATATGGGTGGTTCTAAAAGAGCCTATGCGTATTCTAAGTTTTTAAAATGTGATGTAGTAATTTGCTACAAACAGCGCAAACAAGCCAATGTGATTGAAACAATGGAACTTATTGGAGATGTAGAAGGTAAAAATGTAGTATTAGTCGATGATATGGTTGATACTGCTGGCACTTTAGTAAAAGCTGCCCAACTAATGAAAGATAGAGGTGCTGTAAGTGTAAGAGCTGTTGCTACTCACCCTATCCTTAGTGGTAATGCTCACGAACGCATAGAAAATTCAGCTTTAGAAGAATTAATCGTAACTGATTCAATACCTCTAAAACAACCTTCAAGCAAAATAAAAGTATTGAGCTGTGCTGAACTATTCGCCGACGTAATGCACAAAGTACACCACAATGAACCTATCAGTTCTAAATTTATAATGTAAAAATTAGGGATTAGCTAAAAATAAGTAACTTAATAACTATATATAAATAAATGAAATCAATTACAATCAAAGGATCTCAAAGAGAAAGCGTGGGCAAAGCAGCTAGCAAAGCCTTACGTAATGCTGGACAGGTTCCTTGCGTACTATACGGAGGAGACAATGTTCTGCATTTTTCAGCACCTGAATTAGCATTCAAAAACATCGTGTACACTCCTAATGTATACACCGCTGCGATTGAATTAAATGGTAAAACTTACGATGCCATTCTACAAGACATTCAGTTTGACCCTGTAACTGATAAAATCATCCACATCGATTTCTATCAGTTGAACAAGAATAAAGAAATTACTATTGAAGTACCTATCCAAATCGAAGGAACTTCTCCTGGTATTATGGCTGGTGGTACTTTGCGTATTGTTAACCGCAAACTCAAAGTAAAAGCACTTCCTGATAACTTGCCTGACTTCGTTCCTGTAAACATTTCAGGTTTGGAAATGGGTAACAAATTATATGTTACTAAATTAGTTCAAGAAAACTACAAAATTATGCACCCAGATAACACTGTAGTTTGCCAAATAAGAGTATCTCGTGCTGCAATGAAAGCTGCTCAAGACGCTGCTAAAGCTGAAAAAGCTGCGAAAAAGAAATAATATTTAGTAAATAGATTTTCTTACAGAAAGAGGCTGTCTAAAAAGTTTAGTTTTAACTTTTTTAGACAGTCTCTTTCATATTAATTCAACTAAAAAAGAAATTTTATACTGAGTATAATACTTTTTTCACTATATTTGTCGCCTGATTTTATACATTACTATTTTTTTATGGAAAGTATTTTTAAACATTGTCCTAATTGTACTTCTACTCATATAGAGTTCCCTAACAACGTACGCTTTCTCTGCCACGATTGTGGTTTTACCTATTTTCATAATATTGCTGCTGCTGTAGCTGTAGTATTTCGTCATCAAGATAAAATACTCTTTACAGTGCGCAATATGGATCCCGATAAAGGCAAACTAGACCTTCCAGGAGGTTTTATCGACCCCGAGGAAACTGCTCAAGAAGCTGCTTGCCGTGAAGTAAAAGAGGAAATGGGAATGATTATAAAGCCTGAACAATTGCGATTCATCACTACCTTTCCTAACAACTATCTGTACAAAAACGTACCTTACCGCACTATGGATATTTTCTTTGAGTGCAAATTAGCTGAAGAACAAGTACACATTGTTGCCCCCGACGAAATCAAAGCCTTAGAATGGTTCAAACTTCAAGAAATACCTGAAGAAAAAATAGGTTTTGTGTCGGTGAGAACTGTAATTCAACAATTAAAAAAATCTGCCCTATGAAAACAGTAGAACAATACAGAGAAGCCTTCTTAGACCATCTCAACTCTAAACTTTTTGTAAAAGAACCCCGCAATTTGTATGAACCTATGCGTTACATTTTGCAATTGGGAGGCAAACGATTGCGCCCCATCCTCACTCTCATAGCAACCGATCTTTTTGATGCTGATTACCACAAAGCTCTTAATGCGGCTATGGCTATAGAAATGTTCCATAATTTTTCCCTCGTTCACGATGATATTATGGACAAGGCTTCTTTACGACGTGGAGAGACTACTGTACACAAAAAATGGAATACCAATATTGCTATCCTCTCTGGCGATGCAATGCTAGTTAAAGCCTATCAATTATTAGACGACTATCCTTCTGAAATTTTTTCTCTTCTTACTAAAATACTTTCACGTACTGCTTTAAAAGTATGTGAAGGACAACAATGGGATATGGATTTTGAAACTCAAACCGAAGTAAGTATCCCCGATTATTTACAGATGATACGTTACAAAACAGCTGTACTGATAGGAGCTTCTTTACAAATGGGGGTTATCATAGCTAATGCTTCTCCTGAAAATCAAATGCCAATCTATACTTTTGGCGAAGAATTAGGTTTAGCATTCCAACTGCAAGACGACTATTTAGACGCTTTTGGCGATGAGTCTTTTGGCAAACGTATAGGTGGTGATATCATCGAAAATAAAAAGACAATTCTTTATCTAACTGCCTTAAAATTAGCCGATGAACAACAGCGAAAAACACTGTTACAACACTACGCTACTACCGAAGATAGTCAGCAGAAAATCAACGCAGTAAAAGCATTATTCGAAGCCACTGGAGCAACTACAGCTGTACGCCAAGAAATAGAGCACACTACCCGTAGAGCCCTCAGTGCACTCACCGAGCTCACCATCAGCGATGAAAAACGTCATTATCTAAAAGAATTTGCTCTAAAGCTAATGAATAGAAAGGTATAACTTAAATTTGCTAATTGGCAAATTATTCTTATTTTTGCGCGCAAATTTAAAGAAGAGACCCAAATGTTTAAATGGATAAAAGCCAGTTTTTGGAATACCATAGCTGGCTTAATATTGCGCAACCGAATTGCTTTTCTACTACTCATAATCGCTATCACTGGGGGATTGGTTTCTCAGTGGAAAAACGTTCGCTTTACTTTCACCGAAGCGAATATGCTCCCCGATGATCACCCTGTGAATATGGAGTACAAACACTTCCTCAATAAGTTTGGTGAAGAAGGTAACTTGATTTTAATGGCGTTAGACGATGAAAAAATCTATACGCCTGAAGTGCTCAACAAATGGATTGTCCTTAGTAATGAACTGAAGCAATTTAAACAAATAGACGCAGTTATCTCTATTAATAATCTGCCTATTTTGGTAAAGGATACAGCTCAGCAACGCTTTGTTACTCATAAATTCATTGAAGGAGAAGTAAAAACTCAAGCGCAAGCTGATAGTCTCCAGCAAATACTCTCCGAAAAATTACCTTTCTACGAAGGGCTCATCTACAACAAGAAAAATAACACCTTGCAAACAGCCGTGTATATGAACAAGAAGATTGTCAATACACAAGCTCGTAAGGATTTTATCCTCAACGATTTCATTCCCATTGTAGAAAAATTTGAACAGCAAACTGGACTCAAAGTGCACACTTCGGGTATGCCTTATATTCGTACCCTTAGCGCTCAAAATATAATGGATGAGATAGGGCTATTTATCTTGGCTGCCTTACTTTCTACCTCAGCCATTTTCTTTTTCTTCTTCCGTTCGTTCAGAGCAATGTTTATCTCTATGGGCGTTGTATCTATTGCGGTAATGTGGGTATTTGGATTTTTGGGGCTTTTCGGTTACGAAATTACTATTCTCACAGGATTGATTCCACCGTTAGTGATTGTAATTGGCATCCCTAACTGTGTGTTTCTCATCAATAAATATCAGCAAGAAATTAGTAAACACGGCAACCAAGCCAAGTCGCTTATTAGGGTAATCCGCAATGTGGGGAATGTAACCCTGCTCACCAATCTCACCACAGCTATCGGTTTTGCTACCTTTATTTTTACTGAAAGTACTTTGCTCAAACAATTTGGGGTAATAGCTTCTATCAATGTAGTGTCTATTTTCTTCATCTCACTATTGGTTATCCCCATTATTTATAGCTATATGAGTATTCCTAAGGAAAAACACCTTAGGCATTTGCACCGCAACTGGATTGGCGGGCTCATCAAATTCATTGAAAATACAGTTAAACACCATCGCATTGCGGTATTTACAAGCGCTATTGCGTTGCTCATTTTGAGTATCATAGGTATTTACAAAATTAAAATTTCAGGGAGTCTCATTGAAGATATGCCTAAATCAGCTGCTTTCTTTGATGATATTGGCTTCTTTGAGAAAAATTATGGAGGGATTATGCCTTTGGAAATCACCATTAATACTAAACAAAAAAATGGTGTTACTAAATTAGCTAACCTCAAACGCATTGATGAACTCTGCACTCATATTGAGGAAATCCCTGAAATATCAAAACCTCTATCCTTAGTAAACTTAGTAAAATACGCCAAACAAGCCTATTACAACGGCAACCCTAAATATTACAGTTTACCTACTACTCAAGAGCAAAATTTCATTCTTTCGTATGTAAAGAACTCTAAAGGCAATGCCAATATGCTTTCTGCTTATATAGATTCTTTAGGGCAAACAGCACGTATCACTACCTTTATGAAGGATATTGGTACTGAAAAGATGCAACAAATAGAGGAAAACATCTACACCAAAGCCCAAAAGCTCTTCCCTAGTGATCGTTTTGATGTAAAAATAACAGGAAAAGCCTATTTATTTACCAAAGGGACAAACTATTTAGCTACCAACCTCATTTGGTCATTAGCCTTAGCTATTTTGCTCATTGCGCTCATTATGGCGTATATGTTCCGTTCGTTTAAGATGATAGTTGTCTCACTCATTCCTAACCTCTTACCGCTACTCATCACCGCAGGACTGATGGGCTATTTTGGCATTCCGCTCAAGCCTTCTACTATCCTTGTGTTCAGTATTGCCTTTGGTATTTCGGTAGACGATACTATTCACTTCTTGGCTAAATACCGCTTGGAATTGGTAGCGCGCAATTGGAAGATTAGCAAATCAGTATATGCTGCTTTGCGCGAAACAGGGGTAAGTATGTTCTACACTTCTATTGTACTACTCTGCGGTTTCTCAGTATTTTTGCTCTCCAGCTTTGGAGGTACCAAAGCCCTCGGCGGACTCATATCGGCTACTTTGCTCTTTGCTATGATGACAAACTTATTGCTCTTACCAAGTTTGCTATTGTCGTTAGAACGCAGTTTGTCTAACAAGGAGACCATTAAAGAACCTAAGATTGAGATTTTCCCAAAAGAGGAAGAAGAAGAAAACAGCGAAAAGTAAAAAATCAGTTTAATATTTAATAATCAAAATAATAAAAAGAAACAACAATTAGCCATTACCAAATTGGCAAATTGACTAATTAGCAATGATCATTATGGAAAACAAAAAACATATTGTGATTGTAGGCGGTGGTTTTGCTGGCTTAGAGTTAGTAAAAGAACTAAACCGCTCTGGAAAATATAAAATTACCTTGGTGGATATGAATAACTACAACTTCTTTCCACCCTTATTATACCAATTGGCAGCAGGATTTATGGAGCCTTCATCCATTTCCTACCCTTTCCGTCGCTTATTCCGAAAGTATAAAAATGCACGTTTTAGGATGGCTACTTTGCAAGAAGTCGTTCCTTCAGAAAACAAAATTATTTTGAGCAATGGCGAATTGCAGTACGACATATTGGTAATGGCTACAGGAGCAGAATCTAACTTCTTTGGCAACAAGAATGTAGAAGAAAAAGCTATGCCTATGAAAACCGTAGGTGATGCTTTGATGCTCCGCAACTTAGTATATACCCGCTTGGAACGTGCTACCCGTACTAAAGATAAAGAATTACGCCGCAAATTGCTATCTTTTGCTATTGCAGGAGCAGGACCTACTGGAGTAGAACTATCAGGTATTTTTGCTGAAATGAAACAGAATATTATGCGCAAAGACTACCCCGAACTCACTTATGATGATTTAGGCGACATCTACCTCATCGACGGACAAGATACTGTACTTGCCCCAATGAGTAAAAAAGCTCAAGCATATACTGAAAAATCCTTGCTTAAAAAAGGGGTAAAACTCAAATTAGGAGTACTCGTAACCGATTTTGTAAATGACGAAGTACACCTTTCGGACGGCACTATACTTGATGCACGCAACCTGATATGGGCAGCGGGAATTTCGGCTAAAGCCTTTAAAGGAATTGACGATAAACAATACTTAGGTCGCGGGCGACGTATGAAAACTGATGCTTATAACAAAATGGAGGGCTTTGATAACATCTATGCAGTGGGCGACTCAAGTATTATGACTGCCGACCCCAACTTCCCTGAAGGTCATCCTCAGCTTGCGCAAGTAGCCTTACAACAAGCGAACAACTTAGGAAAGAACTTCAATAAAGATTTTATAAATCCTACCCCTTTCAGTTATGTAGATAAAGGTTCAATGGCAATCATTGGTCGTAACCAAGCCGTTGCCGATTTGCCTAAGAATATCTTCCTCAAAGGCTTTATCGCGTGGGCTATATGGGCGTTTATACACATTATGTCACTGGTAAACTTCCGCAACAAAATGAGAGCTTTGTACAACTGGGTAGGTTATTATATCAGTAAAGACCAATCATATCGTATGGTGTTGCGCCCTAACGAAAAAGCAAAAGGATAGAGCAAGAAACAATAAGTGTTAGGTAATAATAGATAAATAGGAATGGATATCGTTGCAAAACAATGGAAACAACAATTACAATATCTGCTGGAGGGAAGAGACTACGAGTCGCTTATATTCACTTCAGCAGAAGATATTCCTATTTTGCCTTTTTACACTGCTGAAAATGTAAAAAGTCCTTATGCTATCAACACTAAAACACAAGTAGCTGTCCCTCTTTTCATATCTGATAAAGAAGCAACACTCAAGCGTATCGCTTTTTGGCAAGACCAATCGGTATCTTTCTTTTTGTTGGATATACATCCTAAACTTACTCAAAAAGAAGTAGAAGAATGGCTACCTGCAAACTTGCAGTATCTATTTACTAACTCATTTACTATTGATACTACAACTTACCAAAAAGCAGGCGCCTCAATGGTGCAACAAATTGCCTTTGGGGTAGCCCAAATCAAAGAAAATCCTCACACTGCTGATGTACTCAATGTAAAAGTAGCAGTAGGAGGTACTTTTTTATTAGAAATAGCTAAATTACGCGCTTTTCGCCGGTTACTAAGTGAGCAAGCCCCTACCCTACCCCTTTGCCTCATTGCTGAAGTATCAAGTAGAGGTTTATCGCTACTGAAATCATCATACAACGAAAACTATGTACAATTAGCTTATGAAGCTGCCGTGTTAGGAGGTGCTGATTATCTACTGCCTAAAAATCCTCTTTTCTTTAAAAATAACAATCTAAATACTGAAAAAGCGAATGTAGCAACCATTCAAAACATCACAGCTACACGCAACGCTACTCTGCTTAATGGGATGTATGCTATAGAAAGTCTCAGTTATGAAATGTACAAAAAAGCCCTTGTGATGCTAGACCAGATTACAAAAAAGGGCGGACTTTCTGCTATCACAAAAAACTTTAGCTTGATAAAGGACATAAAACAGAAATCACAACGAGAGCAAGCACTTTTTAATGAGCAGTGCGCTTCTTTACCTCCCATAGATTTATACAGCCGTAAAGATTGGGATTTCTATCCTTTTAGCAAAAAAAAATCATCTGAAGTATTAGAGCTCAAACGCTTGTGGGAACCTTTTGAAAAACGCTTAAAACAAGAAGACTATGACAGAAACGCATAATGCCATAGCTGGCGTGCCACCTTATGAACGCGGATTTCACGCAATGGGGTATTTAAAAGAAGTGCCCCCTTTGCGCATTATCACCGATGAACTAATGGTTGTTAGTACTTTTGAAGAACTACCTCAAGTACTTACTTGTGAAGAAACATACACTTATATTCCTGCTTCCCTTCTTTTAGAAAACAGTACTCAACAAGATTTTATCAGAGAGTTACCTTTTAACGACAAACTGCGCATTTTAGTAGATAGTCCTGCGAATAGCTTTGAAATGATTGTACTCCTCCGCCAATTGCGTGCTATTGCCAAAATACCTATCAGCTGCTGGGTACATTCTATCACTGATTATCTCTACGCCCTCATTGCCCAAGCCGATGATTTGATTACCAAAAATAAAGAGTTGGCTTTACCAGAAAACCAACTCTTGATAGCAAATAGTTTAGTTACAAAAACTATTGATCCTTTTTATCTATAATTCTTCTTCGGTATCTAAACCAAGTTCTCTTGCGGATATTTCACGCATTTCCACCTTGCGTATTTTACCCGAGATAGTCATTGGAAATTCCTCGACAAACTTCCAATAACGAGGTACTTTATAGTGGGCAATACGACCTTTACAGAAATCGTGGAGTTCTTGTTCAGTGAGGGTTACTCCTTCTTTAGTTTTGATCCAAGCCATTACTTCTTCACCGTATTTCTTGCTTGGTACTCCAATAACTTGAGCATCCATCACCCCTTCATACGTGTAGAGGAAGTCCTCTATTTCTTTAGGAGAAATGTTCTCACCTCCGCGAATAATCAAATCTTTGATACGACCTGAAATGTGGATATAACCATCTTCATCCATCATCGCCAAATCACCTGAGTGCATCCAGCGTTGTTCATCTATTACCTGTTGTGTAGCCTGCGGACTATTCCAATACTTCAACATCACTGAATAGCCACGTGTACAGAGTTCTCCACTTTCTCCACGTTTTACAATTGCTTTAGTCTCAGGATTGATAATTTTAATCTCCAAATGGTCGTGGATAGTACCCACTGAGTGAATTTGTTTCTCGAAAGGTGCTCCTATTTTGGTTTGTGTAGATACAGGAGAGGTTTCGGTCATACCATAACATATCGTGATTTCGTGCATATTCATTTGCTCTTTCACGCGTTTCATAATCTCTGGAGGACACAAAGCTCCTGCCATTACACCTGTGCGCAAACTCGACAAATCGTAAGGATGTTTGTCTAATATATAGAGTTCTGAAATGAACATTGTTGGCACTCCATAAAGCGATGTACACTTTTCCTTTTCTACCGCTTCAAGAGTTTTGGTAGCATCAAAACTATCGTTAGGGATTACCATTGTAGCCCCGTGAACTGTGCAAGCGAGATTTCCGATTACCATCCCAAAACAATGGTAAAAAGGCACTGGAATACACACCCTATCCTTCTCGGTATAATTCATACGGATACCAATAAAATAGGCATTATTGAGGATATTGTGATGGGAAAGAGTAACTCCTTTGGGGTTGCCTGTAGTACCTGAAGTATACTGTATATTTACAGGATCGTCGAACTGTACTTTTTCTTCAAAAGAAAGTAATTTCTCGTCTGTAACTTTTTTACCATTCTCTAAGAAACGCTCCCAGCTATCTCCCCAATAGACTTCTTTTCTAAGGGTTTCAGTAAATTCACGCGCATCATCAATCATTTTTTTATAGTTACTACTCTTAAACTCAGGAGCTGCAAAAATAAATGATATTCCTGATTGGTTGATTACATAAATCAGTTCACTGGTACGATAAGCAGGATTGATATTCACCATTATCACGCCTATTTTGGCAGTAGCATATTGCAAGAGTGTCCACTCATAGCAGTTAGGAGACCAAATACCTACTCTATCACTTGGCTTTGCACCTAAAGCAATGAGCCCTTTGGCTACTGCTGTTACTTGCTCATAAAATTCAGTGTAAGTAACTCTATAGTTTTGATGTACGGAGATAAGCGCCTCTTTATGAGGAAATTTTTCTACTGTTCGGCGGAGGTTCTGGTCGATTGTTTCTCCTAAAAGAGAGACATCAGAAGCTCCATAAGTGTAAGCTAAGTTTTTATTCATAAGGATTATTTTTTACTCCAACAAATCAGGGCGTTTGGCTTTAGTGTGTTTATAAGCCATATCTTCACGCCATTGTTCTATTTTAGGTGTATTACCGCTGGTGAGGATTTCGGGTACTTCCCAACCTTTGTAGTTAGCTGGACGCGTATAGACTGGAGGTGCTAACAAATTGTCTTGAAACGAATCAGTAAGGGCTGAAGTTTCATCGGAGAGAACACCAGGGATGAGACGAATAATTGCATCGCAGAGCACAGCTGCCCCTAATTCTCCCCCTGAAAGCACATAGTCGCCTATGGAGATTTCTTTAGTGATAAAATGGTCGCGCACACGCTGGTCTACCCCTTTGAAGTGCCCACATAAAATAATAATATTTTCAGCTAACGAAAGCTGATTAGCCATCTTTTGTTGGAGTGTATCGCCATCGGGGGTGAGGAATATTACCTCGTCATAATCTCTTTCAGCTTTTAAGGCTGAAATACACTTATCAATAGGTTCTATCATCAACACCATTCCTGCTCCTCCACCAAACTGATAATCATCTACTTGACGATAAGCATTATTAGCATAGTCGTGAAGATTGTGGAAATGCACTTCCACTAATTGTTTATCAATAGCACGCTTCATAATAGAGTAGGCAAAGGGGCTCTCCATTATTTCGGGGACTACTGATATGATATCAATACGCATCGGTTTAACGGTGTTTATTTATTTCGTCTTGCAACTGGCGACGCACTTTTTGTTCACGCTCAATAGCTGCTTTGCGATAGTTTTCGTATTCTTCTTGTAATTCAGCTAAGTCACTGATAGATTTTTTAGTAACTACATTTCCGTTAGCATATCTATAGATATAGAAAATGAGTAACACCGCCAAAACTAACACTATTCCCCACATAATAGTATTATACAGACCTTTGGAAAGCAAAGCACCAAAGAAGTTCATACTATCTTTTTGGTTTTTAGTTTCATCAAGTGTTGTTTGTAGCTCTGTGATATTATCGTTGAGGGTTTTGATAGTATTTTCGTGTGTTTTTACTGTTTGCTTTTCTGCTTCAAGTCGAGACTTCACACTGTTGATACTATCATTCATACTGCGTTGAAAAACAGCCAATTTAGTTTTATCAATCAGTTTAAATCTCTCGTAAGAGTTCGACTTATCGACCATATACTGAAACTGTTCAGATAGTGTAGTAGGGATTTTTTCCTCTTGTACTACTTCTATAGAAGTCGTTTGAGTTGTAGAACGCGTAGTAGTGCGTGTAGAAGTTCCTTCTTGGGCTGTAGCTGAAAAGAAAGACAATGCAGCTATTGCAACAAAAGTAAGTTTTTTCATATTAAAATTATTATTATATAGTTTCTAAAATCTTCTTGAAATCATCTACAATGGTAGCACCTTTATCTTGGTTGTACCATCTTTGTAGTTCTTCTTTGAACTCAGGAGAAAGTTTGCCATTTTTAGCTTTTTCTTCTTCTACCATTTTGGTAGCCACTGACGGACGAGAGCCCCAATGTGCCAACACCTTATCCTCTAAGTCTAAGAACACTACTATTGGAATTGCCTTACCACCATTGGTTAGGAAAAGATTCATCAACTCTTCATTTTCATCTCTAAAAACGAGTTTCATAGTGATTTTAGGGTTGAGTTCAGCTATTTTATGCACTACGGGTACAATTTGAGCTGCATCACCACACCAACTTTCGGTAATCACCAACAAGCAAACGCTTTTAGGGTAGTTTATAAAGAATTGCGCCTTTTCTTCGGGTATTTCTATCGTTTTATCCAAACGTTTATAGCGTTTTTGGTTGAGCGCTGTGTAATACACACGTTCTTCAGTCTGTTCTTCTCCACTTGACTTACCTTCGGCTTCATACTTATCTATTAGATTGCGATAGGTCTCGTAGGAAACAGCTTTTAGTAGACTATTGCGGATGATTTGTGTTTTTTCCATTGTTATTTAGGTAAGAGTTAAGAGTTAGGAAGCAATTTGCAAAGTTGATTTATTGAGTTTTTCTTCAGCGTACTCTTTAGTAACTTTCAGTTCTTTGACACCTGAGTTAGGGAGCTCAAACATTGCATCGGTGAGGATATTCTCACATAGTGAACGCAATCCACGAGCACCGAGTTTATACTCTAAGGCTTTTTCGACAATAAAATCGAGAGCTTCTTCAGTTATATCAAAATTGATACCATCCATTTCAAAGAGTTTTTTGTACTGCTTGATAATGGCATTCTTAGGTTCGGTGAGAATCATACGTAACGTGTGCTTATCCAATGGGTTCATATAAGTAAGCACTGGCAAACGACCTATAATTTCGGGGATTAAACCAAAATCTTTTAAGTCTTTTGGTATGATATACTGTACCAAATTTTTCCTATCTACTTGTGTATTTTTGGACGAATTGTAACCCACAGATTGCATATTGAGGCGTTTAGAAATCACGCGTTCAATACCATCAAAAGCTCCTCCTGCTATGAACAAAATATGTTCGGTATTTACCTCTATATATTTTTGATCGGGGTGTTTGCGTCCACCTTTAGGAGGTACGTTCACCACAGATCCTTCAAGAAGTTTCAGCAGCGCTTGTTGCACTCCTTCACCTGATACATCACGAGTGATAGAAGGGTTGTCGCTCTTACGGGCAATCTTGTCGATTTCGTCTATAAACACAATACCTCTTTCAGCTTTTTCCACATCATAGTCGGCTGCTTGTAAGAGGCGTGTGAGGATACTTTCCACATCTTCACCCACGTAGCCAGCTTCAGTAAGCACTGTAGCATCTACAATAGCGATAGGCACATTGAGCATTTTGGCAATAGTACGGGCTACCAAGGTTTTACCAGTACCTGTTTCACCTACCATTATCACGTTGCTCTTTTGGATTTCTACCTCATCATCGGCATTGGGTTGTTGCAGACGTTTGTAGTGGTTATATACCGCTACAGAGAGTATTTTTTTAGTAAAATCCTGACCTATCACATATTGGTCGAGGAATTGTTTAATTTCTTGAGGTGTTTTGAGAGTCATATCACCTGATACGGTCTCTTTTTCTTTTTGAGCTTTAGCTCCAAATGCTTCTTCTATAATGATATTGGCTTGTTCTACACAATAGTTGCATATATTACCAGCCATACCGCGTATAAGCATCTCGGTTTCGGGTTCTGCACGACCGCAGAATGAACAATATTCTACTTGTTTTTTAGCCATTATTTTCTTTCTAATACTTCGTCTATCATACCATACTCTTTAGCTTCGTGAGCTATCATCCAATAGTCACGCTCAGAATCTTTATACACCTTAGCAAAAGGTTGTTTAGAGTGTTTGGCTATGATTTCATAAAGTTCATTTTTAAGTTTCAACATTTCTTTGAGATTGATTTCCATATCGCTGGCTACCCCTTGTGCTCCTCCTGAAGGTTGGTGTATCATCACACGAGAGTGTGGCAATGCTGAGCGTTTGCCTTCAGCGCCTGCACATAGTAATACGGCAGCCATTGAGGCAGCGATACCTGTACAGATAGTAGCTACATCGGGTTTGATAAACTGCATAGTGTCGTACATACCCAATCCTGCATATACGCTACCACCAGGAGAATTGATATAGATTTGGATATCTTTGGCACTATCCACGCTTTCCAAGAAAAGCAATTGAGCGGTAACGATATTCGCTACTTGATCGTTTACATCAGTGCCAAGGAAGATGATTCTGTCCATCATCAAGCGGGAGAAAACATCCATTTGAGCTACGTTTAGCTGGCGTTCTTCCATAATATAGGGAGTCATACTACCTACAATTTTATCGTAGTAAAGGCTATTTACTCCGTGCTGTTTAATTGCGTATTTTTTAAATTCGTCTGATAAATTCATTTGTTTAGTTATTAGTTGTTAGTTTGTTAGCCATTAGTATTGTGATAATTAAGATTTATAATCCACTAATGCTTTTTCTACAATATTGATAAGTTCCTCTGGGGTCATCAGAGTATTGAGATAGTCTTCCAAAGAACCCATATTATCTATTTCTCCAAAAAATACCTCGTGATCGGTACCAAAAAGGGTGGGATTTTCAGGATTGGGGTCACTTAAGGCTATGTATATATGGTCAGGATAGCCAGAGGTATAAAACAATTGTATAAGATCAGGAGTCTCGTCGCCTGTAACTTCAACGATTTCTGTAAGATCTGTAAATTCATCATCAGAAAAATCATCATACCACTCTTCATAATCCTCAGTACCTTCTTTGAAGGGGGTAAAGAGATGCGCTGTCCAAAAGTGTTGTCCGTAAGGTTTTTCCGTAAGTTGATAAAACTCAGCAATCATTTGATCATAGAAAGCCTTTTTATCAGTTTGGTAAAGTTTAATATTAGCGTCTACCCATTCACCTAATCCATAAATAGGTTCTTTTTCATCGGCTTTTGCCCAAGGAGTATCCTGAGGCTTGGGATAAAGCACTGTATTGAAGGTAATAGCTAATAGGTCATCGGCTAATGAAGTACCTTTTACCTTGCTAATATCACCTCCAAGAGCTTGTATTCGGTTGAGAATTTCTTGTTTCATCTTTTAATAAATGTAGTCCAAAATTGCTAAATTAAGATACAAAATAGTATTTATCATTAGCAATTTTGGACTGGTTTATAGTATTTTGTAAAAATTACTATTCAGGGAAAGCTACTTTTACAAACTCATCAAAAGTTACTTTTTTAACTTCTGTTTTAACATTTTCTTTGTAGAAGTCGATGAGTTTTTTAAATACTAATTGTTGCTGAATACGTTGTACTTCTTCACGGTTTTGCAATACGCGATCAACGATACCATCTACATAGCTATCGTCATCAGTAGGCATACCATATTGCGCTAATTGACCTTTGATATAATCACGAGCAAAATCTTTCAACTCTTCGAACTTAGGATGTAAGTTATTTTCCTCCAATACTTTACCTTCTATAAGCTGGTAGCGCAAACCTTTTTCTGAACGGCTGTACTCTTCCTCAGCTTCTTGTTCAGTAAGTTCTTTTTCACCTGCTGTACGTAACCATTTTTTAAGGAAAGTTTCAGGGAGGTCAAATTTAGTATTATCTACTAAATAATCGGTAACTGTGTTGAGGAAATGCTGGTCGGCTTGCTCGTTGTATTGGTGTTGAGCGCCTTCTTTTATTTTGTCACGCAATTGTTGCTCAGTAGTTACACTTCCATCAGGGAAGAGTTTGTCGAACAATTCTTGATCTAAAGCAGCACCTTGACGTTCGTTTACCTCTTCCAAAGTGAAAGTAACTTCCACCTCCAAGTGGTGAGCCTCATCGTGAGATACTTTGAGGTAGTGCATTAGACTATGAACATCTTTGAACAAACCTTTAGTTTGCAATTGGAATTGGTCTCCTATTTTTTTACCGATGAACTCTTTGCGTGCAGCATCACTAAGTTTTTCTAAAGTGAAAGTAGCTTGAGAATCGATAGATTTTTCTTCGTTGAAGAAAGTACCTGTAATTTCAAGGCTATCATCATTGATTACTTCACCTTTAGCAACGAGTTTACCAAATTGTTTTTGGATACGTTCTACTTGTTTATCGATTTGGTCATCGGCTACTTCTATTTCATAGCGAACTATAGCTTTTTTAGGTTTTAAATTCACTTCGATAGTAGGAGTTAAGCCAATTTCGAACTCAAAAGTAAAATCGTCGGCATCTATGTTGATATCTTGTTTTTCTTTAGGTAGTGGATTACCCAAGATATTGAGTTTTTCGTCGTTTATATATTTATACAACGAGTCTTGCAACACACGGTTGATCTCGTCGAACTTCACAGCTTTACCGTACTGTCTTTTAATCATTCCCGCAGGCACGTGACCTTTTCTAAATCCAGGGATAGAAGCGGTTTTTCTGTAATCGTTTAGTACTTTCTCTACTTTATCGGCGTAGTCGTTTTTTTCAATTGCTATCTTAATGACAGCATTTAAAGCATCTACTTGCTCTCTGTTAATATTCATTTTTAAAAATATTTAATCTAAAATTTCAATTTGCAAAGGTAGTACAAAATGTTTATATACACAAGGTTTTATGTATTTTTTTAGAAATTAGGAATTAGGAATTAGAATTTTGGTAATTCCCAACGGTATTTTACCGACAGCAATCGCACAGAAATCACTACCATTATGGTGATGAATACTACTAAATTATGATTAACGAAATCATCAATAAGAAAATAGACCGTACCTCCTGCAATACAAGCAGTTGCATAAATTTCTTTATGGAAAAGAGCTGGCAATTTGTTAGCTAATATATCTCTTATCACTCCTCCAAAACTACCCGTCATTGTACCTAAAATAATAGCTATGGTAGGCGATAAGCCAAAACGCAGGGCTTTTTCTATACCAATGATAGTGAAAACCCCCAGCCCAATGGTATCAAACAACATTAGCGATTTGCTCCAATGTTCTGAGAACTGTTTTTTGAATAGAATGGTAATCACTACACTAATGACAATCATTAATATATAAGTGAGATTCTTCATCCAAAATACGGGGACACTACCTATCATAATATCGCGGAGTGTTCCTCCTCCTACCCCCGTTACAAAGGCTAAGATGAGCATTCCAAAGATATCCATACGGCGTTCTAAGCCTACTAATACACCGGAAACACCAAAGACAGCCGTTCCGATTAAATCCCAGAGATAAATCTGGTCGATTTGCGATAAAAACTGAATAAAATCTTCCATTTTAATGCCAAATTTGAGTAAGTTTCCAAGTATTATTTACAGGAATAAATACAAGGGTTATAGCCTTGTCGGGGTCATTGCACAACACACTATCAGGGTAATAATTAAAACTATAAGTTTGTAATTCGTTAAACTCATCAGTAAGTAATTCTTCTTCAGTAAGGAGTAGGCTGCCATCTTTCTGTAGCAATAAACGCAAAAGAGGTTCAGACAAATGTTGTTGCCTAAAAGCCATATCGGTAGTGAATTGTTTGAAAAAAGCGGGAAATTGTTTCTGTTGAGTTATTGCTTGTTTCGTTTGTTTTTCGATTTCGGCATAAGGCAATAGAGTCCCTTTTTTTTGTTCCCAAAACACTTGTTTACAATCATCTTTTGGCATTGCAAAAGTATAGAGATGCACATCGGTATACGACAATTTGTTGAGCAGTTGCAAACGATAATAGGTTTTGTTATCTCTTTGTATACTATCTTGCACCCAATAAGTAGGATTATTTCCTATAAGTGTTTCTAATTGCTTTATTTTAGCTTTTACTTCTGCTAATTCGGCAACCGTTTGTTTTGCTGTTTCGGCATTGCAAGATTTTTTGAAGCTAATCACAGAGTTATTGCAGGAAAAAAGCAGTAGAGATAGGGTAATTGTTAAAAGGATTTTCATCTTTCATATATTACTTTTACTTTATAATCCAACTTATCTACATCTATATTTTCAGGAATTATAGGCAAAGTATCCATCTTTTCAAAAAACAATTCATAGCCACACTTACTCTCAAAAATATCAGGTTCATTTACATCTAAGAAGCCTAATACTTTTACCCCGTAATTACCTGCTGGAATATCAAATCTATCTCCTGTGTCTCCATTTAATTCTACTCCTTCTACAGCAGGTTGAGGATTTAGGTTCTTTTCATTAGCAAAATCGGAATAATTGCTTTCATAATCCCAATTCATTATCATAAAGATATCTTCCACAGCTAATCTTCCGCTTTTTATTTGTAGAGGTAATGAGACTTCATTTTTAAAAACTACCCATTCAGTAGGAATTTCACTTTTGGTAGTTGTGTTTATGAGTATTTCATAATCAAAAGGCTCTATATTATAGATAGGCAGTAATATTCCTCGTTGGATACTTTCCTCACCTATAGTAGGATTATTGATGAAGTATTTCAGTAAATCGTCATCTTCTATTCCTTTTTCAAGTACAAATTCTTGTAGTACTACTGGATCGAAAAGTACAAAACCAGGGAATTCTAACATTAATTCTGTTTTATAGTGTACCATTGTTGTTTTATTATTTTTAAATTTCTTTGTTCTACTTATACAAACTCAAAGCGCACCATTCCGTCTACATCTATTTTGGTAAGTTTTACTTTGTGGAGGGTATTCACTAAAGCAGGATCCCAAGGGGCTTTTACTTTTACATAATTCTCAGTAAACCCGTGAATATATCCCTGCTTGTTATCGCTCTCGAAAAGGACTGTTTTTTCTTTACCTAACTGGCTCTCATAAAAAGCATTGCGTTTCTTAGCTGACAATCCCCGTAACATCTTACTGCGTTTAGCACGTACTGCATCGGGGACTACACCCTCCATAAGTACTGCTTCAGTATTGTCACGCTCAGAATAAGTGAATACGTGTAAGTAAGATATATCTAAATCATTCAAAAAATGATAGGTTTCTAAAAAATGTTCATCAGTTTCACCTGGGAAGCCTACAATCACATCTACCCCAATACAAGCATCGGGCATCACTTCGCGTATTTTGGCTACCCTACTAACATAAAGTTCACGCAAATAGCGGCGTTTCATCTTTTTAAGGATTTCGTTACTTCCACTCTGTAATGGGATATGAAAGTGAGGCACAAAACTTTTAGACTGTGCTATGAAGTCGATAGTTTCGTCTTTGATAAGATTGGGTTCGATTGATGAGATACGCAGGCGCTCTATTCCTTCAACATTATCAAGAGCCTGCACTAATTCTAAAAAGGTGTGTTCGTGCTTTTTATTACCAAATTCACCTTTGCCGTAATCGCCTATGTTCACCCCCGTAAGCACTATTTCTTTGATACCTTTATCAGATATTTTTTTAGCGTTGCTCAATATATTTTCGATGGTATCACTTCGCGAAATACCACGTGCCATTGGGATAGTGCAATAAGTGCACTTATAATCACAGCCGTCCTGCACCTTTAAGAATGCACGCGTACGGTCGCCAATGGAATAACTTCCGACATAGAAATCGGTTTCGGAAATTTCGCAAGAGTGCACGATGCCCTCATTATTTTTGGTGAGGTCATCAATATATTGAGTGATATTGAACTTTTCTTTGGCACCTAATACCAAATCAACCCCATCTACTGAAGCGAGTTCTTCTGGTTTTAATTGAGCATAACAACCCACTGCCGCCAAGAATGCCTTAGGGTTTGTTTTCAGTGCTTTGCGTACGATTTGTTTAAATTGTTTATCTGCGTTTTCGGTAACTGAGCAGGTGTTAATCACGTATATATCGGCAGGGTCGTCGAAATCAACACGAATATAGCCATCCTCTTCAAAGCTACGTGCGATAGTAGAGGTTTCGGCAAAGTTGAGTTTACAACCCAAAGTATAGAATGCTACTTTTTTCATTTAGTCGTTAGCGTTTAGTCATTAGTCGTTAGAAAAAAGCCTCTATCCAAAAAGTATTGGACAATAGCTTTTTTCATCAGTATGGTTTGTTCTCCGGGTTTGAGAGCTGGGAGCTCTTGTACTAAAGTATAATGAGGCCAACCATCGGGGTCAGTAAATTCATATTTATAATAACCAAAGGGTTCTAAGAGTTTGCAAATAGCGATATGCATTAGATCTACTTTTTCATCTTTGGCATAAGAACGACCTATTTGTCCGAGTTCTTGAACACCAATGAGGTAGATGATACCATCGACATTTAGAGTTTCACCCTCTGTAAAAGTATCGGAGAGGCGTTGTACAATTTCCTCCCAACGGGCTTTTAGCAGCTCGTGTTCCGTCATAATAAAAATCTTTTTGGCGGCAAAAATACAAAATAATTACGAATTACGAATTACAAATTACGAATTACGAAATACAAATTATGAAATAATAACAAAAGAGCTACTCTGGCGAATAGCTCTCTCATTATTTTATCAGTTTGCTTTATTATCTGAACAAAGTAAAGTTACCATAGAACTCACGTTTATCGTATAATTGATCGTTGATTTCGATGATATACCAGTAGTCTCCTGATGGCATTGGACGTTTTTCATAAGTACCATCCCAACCTTGACCTGATTCTAACACCACTAATCGACGTCCATAACGATCGAATATGTAGATGCGGGCATTTACATTATTGTCTAAATACTTAGGCTTCCATACCTCATTCTCTCCATCTCCATTGGGCGTAAAGTAGTTTGGAATTTCTATATCAAAATACTCTACCTCGTAAGTCGCTGTAACAGTACAACCTTCGGCATCCTCTACTCGTACATTCACTACCTTGTAACGACGACCTCCAATTTCTTTTTCAGGATCATTATGGTTGACTTTATACACCGGATTATCTCCTTTACTTACCTCATTGAAGTAGTATGTATAACCTCTAAAGTTATTCGTTCTACCGCCTTGTGCCAATACCTCTAATGTATTAAGTGTTGTATTGGTCGTTACTCGTGTAACAGTAAGCGGTGTGTAAGGATCAATTGTGATTGTTTCGGAAGCACTACAACTGCCTGTCATTCCTGGAATAGAGGATACTACCGTATAGGTTACTTCTACCGTTTGGGTAACTGAAGCTCTGTTGAAATTATCAATATAAGCTATATTACCTACCGTACGTGTGAATGTAGCTGATGCTCCTCCATTCAAACTATAAGTAATCTTACTATAGTCAGGTGATGGATTGTTGAAATGTACCTCTAAATAATCTACATAACTATTTGAGTTCGCTTGACAAGTACCATAGTATTTAAATTCGTTGATACTAACATCTGGCAACTCTTCTACTGTGAAGGTCAAGGTCTTAGTCATTGTACAGTCGTGGCTATCTTTTATTACTACCTGATAGTAACTATCCTTAGGACTTGGACCTAAATCATTGAAGGTATGACTTGTTCCTGTGGTTTCTACTTCAGGAGTTACCTTTTGTCCGTTGTCGGCTCTAATTATTGTAAGCGTATAAGTAGGGGTGCCTCCCGTGATATTTGTAATCTCTACCTTACCACTATCACTTCCTTTACAAGTTACAAACGTAGAATTGAGTGTGTTTATATCGGCAGTGATAGGCGATGGATTTACAAAGGTATAGCTTCCTGACACTGTAACTGAACAGTTTTGTGCATCATAGATATCCACTCGATAAGTTCCTGGTTCTATACCTTTGAAAGTTACCTCACTATCGGTGGTGGCTATCTCTGGTAAATCACTACCTGTTGCTGATATTCTTATTAACATATAGTGATAAGGTGGAGCACCTCCTGCTACTCCTGACACTTTGAGTGTACCATCTTTAGCATCTATACAAGTGATTGAAGTTGTCGCTACAGTAATGCTCGCTGTATTGATAGCATTATATGGGGCTACTGTTACACTAAGGGTTCCGGTAGCTGTTGTACAACCTAAAGCGTCTATTACGGTAATATTATAATTACCCGCTTTCACTTGTGTGATTTCTACTCCTGGTGATCCTTCTGGAATATCTGATTTTGTATATACATTTCCTGTTACTGGATCTGTAAGGGTTACTGTATAGACTTGTTGACCTCCGATGACTGTAAGGGCTACAACCCCATTTTCATTATTACAGTCTACCGATACTTTTTGTGATACATAAATCACTTTTATCTCGGCTGGGTTCGATGGTATCACAAATCGATGTTTAGCTACCTTACAACCTGTAGCATTTGATATTGCTTCAATATCGTAAGAGCCGCCTACTAGGGTAAGTGTTGTGGTATTACCCAATACTGTACCCGTAGTTGTCGCTCCGCCACTTACTGCTGTAACAGTATATGTAAAGCCTGCTGTTGATTGATCGCCATTAGAGAGATCTTTATCTACTAAGGTTATCGCAATGCTACCATTATCGTTATGACAAACAGCTCTCACTGGGTTATGAGAAGTCATCTCAAAGGTATTAGCATCTTTTACGGTATAAACTCCCGTAATACTACAGCCTGTCTTCTCGTTGAAGACCTCTATCGTATAGTTTGAACCTGCCAAGTTTTGTGAACCTGTGAGGGTCAAACTCAAGCTGGTTGCCGTTGTTGTGGTAATAGTTGCAAAGGCATTATCTGTTCCTTTTATCACGTAACGCAATGGTGTGCCTGCTATATATGTAGGTGTAGCTGTTACACTGATATTTATTACCTCATCTACCACACAAGTAGCTGATGTTGTTGTGGTAATACTTAGAGTTTGTAACTCAAAGGCTGGTGCTACTGTTACGCTTGTAGTGCTTGTAGCACAGGTGCCTGAAGCATCTTTTACTGTAGCGTAGAAAGTTCCTCCATTTAAGTTCGGAAGTGTATACTCTGTTCCATTTCCTAAACTATTGCCTCCATTATCAAAGAACTCAATGGTATATGGTGGAATACCTCCACGTATCTTAGTCGTATCTACACTTACTTTAGGTGTTGATAATCCATTTGTACCCTCACAAACATACTCTGTAGCACTAATCACTCCTACTTGCAATTCTAATGGCTCTGGAGAGGTGATTTCAGCTGTGAAATTAGCTATACAACCTGTTGAGTTTACTGTAAGTTGCAATACATATAATACTCCTATAGGTGTACCGTGCAACTGAGTGAAGGTAGCATTGTGAGTTCCCGCAGAGCTTGGTGTAGCTGTGAATGGAACTGCTGCTCCTGTAGTACGATCGGTAGCACTAAGGATACGGAATGTGTAACTATCACTATCAGTAGGCATTGCAACCTCTATAACACCAGTACCAGTAGCTGTAAGACCTAAATTACATTTTTCGTGATAAGATTGTACTACTAAGTTATCTATATTAGGCAATACAGGAGCAGGAAGGGTTACTTCTTTTACTATAGGACAGCTTTCTGTTTCGGCATCATAGATAGTAATGCGGTAAACACCTTCATCGGCTGGTGCTGGAATTGTAATGGTAGTAGTTCCTGCTGACAATGCTTGGTTTTGAACAATGATTTGTCCAGCTATGCTACCATTATCTATATGCTCTAAAGTATAGCTATAAGTACCTATTCCTCCAGCTACAGTTACGCTGATAGCAGCTGTAGGGGTTGCACAAGTTTTGACTTTGCTAAGTGTAGCCGAAGCGGTAATAATAGCTGTAGTACTGAAAGTAGCTGTAGTTACACAACCATTTACATCTTTTACTGTAATAGTATGTGTTATAATAGGATCTACTTCTACCTCAAACGCTTGGTTAGCTATCGTCCAAACAATCACTCTTTCGGCACTGCCATCTAAGCTATAGTAGTGTGCCCCTTGACCTATCTTATCAAGAGTCACCTTCACAGGGACTTTACCATTATGGTTGTTATATGCTTGACAAGACAATGTAGCAACATTATCAATATGGGGGGTATCAAAAGCTCCTATGGCAACCGTAGCAGATTGCAAACAACCATAAGCATCGCGTACATATACATCCCAAGTACCCGCAGGTAATTTGATATAATCTGAAGCCTGAATAGTACGAGTCATTACAGATGGAGCTGCTCCTCCTGAAGCTACATAACCATAAGTATAAGTAGCTGTACCTCCTGTGATATTCAACCACGCTTCACCCAAAGTATTACAAGAAGCTTTTTGAGTAGCTGTTGCAGATATCTGCATTTGCAAACGAGATTTTTTCACTTCGAAGTGAAGAGCTTGTGTACAGTTGCTTGGACTTTCGGTAAATACAATATAGTAATGACCTGCAGGCAAAGAAGTTCCAGCGGTTTGCGGTGTAGCTACTGCTGCCGCTGTACCCGCATCTACTTGCTGATGAGTATTATTATTGTATATCTTCCAAGTAATAGTACTACCAGCTTGCCAGCCACTAAGGGTATAATTTACTTTACCATCATTAGCTCCAGCACAAGAGGTTGTAGGCGTTTGAGATAAGGTTACTGCCAAAGTAGAGTGTGTAGGCACTGGTACAGTAGCCTCGTGTGTATAACGGCAACCCGTATCAGCATTGTATACTACAAAGGTATAACGCACTCCTGGAGTAAGGTTAGGTACATTAGCCTCTACTCCACCTACTACTGGGCTACCTTTATACCAAGTATCACTACCTCCTGTACTATTAGGAACAACCTTAGTAGATGTCCAAGGAGCTATTGGGTTTTGGATACCTGTACGATATACCGCAAAGTAAGCATTGGCAGTAGTAGTGAATGAGGCTGTACCTGCTGCTTTCACGTAAGCATTATGGGTAGTACTACAAGCTGTAGGTGTATCATAACGTACCGTAATAGAGGTAGTATTTGCATTCACTACTGTTTGCAAGTGAGTTTCACAACCATTAGCATCGACAATAGTAATATTGTAGTTACCATAGTTCAATCCTGTAAATGGCAGTGTAGTATTAGCTGCCTGACTATTATGAGTTACACTTTGTGTAGTGTTATGAGTTGTATTTTCTACCTTAATAGTATAAGGAGCTTTACCACCTGTAATCAATTTCACTGCTAAATCGGCAGTGGAAGAGTTACAGCTAATTTGCTTGGTAACTGTAACTGTAGCTGTAAGTTGAGGCTCACCATTTACTGTAAAGTTTTGTGTAAACACACAACCTCTGTCATCAGTGATTTTGAGAGTATAAACTCCAGGAGCTAAAGCCGTCATTGTATGTACTGCATTAGCAGCATCAAGTACTTGTACAGTGTGTGAAGACGTTCCTACATAATAATCGGATGGAGATAACTGTAAAGTTCCATTAGCACGATCACAAGTAGCTGCTGTAACAGTGAGTGTTCCTACAAGCAAACGCGGAGGATCACTGCGCAAAGTTACATACTGTTCTGCCTTACACTCACTACCATCAGGATAGTAAAGCACTTGGAATTTGAAATCAGTATTAGTTGTTGCATTTGTAGAATAAGGTATTTGACTTACAGCTGTACCTATTGTAGTATAGGTAGCTCCATTATCAGTGCTCACCCTAAAGGTTTTGATAGCTGCTGGGTCACCACCTTTTGCTGTAAGGGTATAGGTTACGCTTCCTCCTTTACAATCAGCGTACTGTTGATGAGTAGGCAATACTTGCAAGCTAAGAGCATCAAATACTTTAGTGCTTACAGTTGTAGCACAACCATAGCCATCGGTAATTGTAAAGGTGTGAGTGCCAGAAGCTACTTCTTCAGGATAAGTAAAGCTACCTGAAGAGAAAGCATAAACACTTGTACTACCTTGTTTTTGTACTTTGTAATTACCATTACCGCTCAAGACATTAATCAATACATATTTGGCATCACCAAATTGATAGCAATAAGAAGCAGGTTCGGCAGTAGCTGAAATAGTAGTTGGAGCTACAATCTCAAAAGTAGTTTGGGTAGTACAATTGTTGTTATCGGTTACTACTAAACTATAAGTACCAGGTGAAAGGTTAGGGAACTCTACTGGATTGATAGAAGGAGCTGACATAGCACTAAGTGTACCTGTTACAAGCCCTACTTGGAAGCGATAGTTAGGAGTACCACCCGTAGCCGAAACTCTCATTTTTGCTTTCTGATTATTGAAACAAGTAGCTTTATCGGTTACTACTACAGTAGGAGTAATTACACTAGGTTCACCTATTTTATAACCTCCAGCAAGTGATACTACACAAGAATTTTGAGTTGCATCTTGTACAGTAACTACACCATTTTGGGTAGCTGAAAGACCTGTGATGGTAAAGACTCCTTGAGCATTGAGAGTAGTGGTAGTCCAAGTAGTTTGATAAGGATCAATAGTATATTTCACTTGGTTAGAAACTGGATTCACTACCCTTATACCTATAGCACCATCGTGGCTACCATAACAGCTTACATTCTTGTCAGCTCCATATTTTTCAATACGCATTTGCTTATTAGCTTCTATATTGATGAGTTGCGTAATGCTATTACCACAAACTTTAGGTTGCTGGAATACTGTTATATTATCAATTACATAGTCGTTACCTAAATTATTATAGGTATTGACTGCTATATTTATAATTCTTATGATAAGTTGGTTATCACTAAATCCAGTTATTTCGGTAGCTGAAAAATCAGCTTTTAGAGTTGTCCAACCAGCTCCATTAGCAGCAGTACCTGCATATCTACTAACTAATAGAGAGCCATCACTCTTGCGAATTTCTACATTGAAACGCGGTGCTACTCCTGCTGTAGGGATTAGACTCATCACATCTAAACTCACAGTAAGAGGTTTATTCACTTCTATTCCATTCAAACGTTTTTCATATACCATTTCATTACCTCCACTACCTGCTATCGCCATATAGCGACCGCCTGAAGCGTCGGCAGGAGGAGTTGTTACCCAACCAGATTGGAGGGTTACTGCTTTGGTGAGGATATAATTACCATCTGAAAGAGTTCCAGTAGTTGCACAAGTGAAAGCTGTGTTAGCACCAGAGAGGCATTCGTCATTACCTGTACCAAAATCTTCTCTAAAGAGCACATTGGTAGTAGTATCGGTAACTACAGTTTTGTAGTATACTGTAAGAGAGTGTACCCCTGGAGTGAGTTCACGCATTACAGTAGTACCATTGATAGTTTGTGGAGTTTCACCATCAATGCTATACTCATAAGTTTGAGAAACTGTAGCTGAAATTGTAAGGGTTACTACCCCATTACCACTATCACAACGATAGGTAATAGAGCTTATTCCTACTGAAGGAATTACCTCAGGAGCTACCTTAATAGGTAATGTTATGCGACAGCCTTTGCTATCTTCTACGAATACATTACCAGAGCCTCCCATATAGCCTATAGCAGTTGTTCCAAAACTAGCTCCACCATCGAAACTATAACGGTAAGGAGCAGTTCCTCCTGACATATTAGCTACAGCTACTTTATATTGTTTAGGATTATTAGTATCACAAGATTTATCGGCTACTATAGAGGCAAAACCTTGTAATGGATTTTGAGTAGGTTTAATTACAATTGGTTTCTTGCTATAAGTACAAGTTGTAACCCCTACTTGGGCTTCTATAAATATCTCGTAAGTACCTGCAGTTAATCCTGTGAAAAGACCTCCTGGGCTTGTACGTGGGTTTGGCAATCGATTGCCGTTAGCATCAAGAGCATAGAGGCTCACTTTGCGTTTTTGGTTAGGAACATCGAATATAGTATTGATAATTCCTGTATTAGATTGGGTTGCACAAGCAATCTCGGCAGTTGCTGATACGGTAAATTTATGAGGATCTGGTGGTGTAACCATCACCTTATTAGAAAGTGCAAATGCACCATTACGCACATCACCTACTAAGAATACATATTCTCCTATTTGGGTGATATTAGGCACATCTATAGTTTTAGAACTTTCACCTACACTTTGAGTAGCAATAGGCGTAGAGGCTAAAGCTGCAGGCTCGTTAGCGTGCTGTTGTACACCATCTATCGTCCATAAGAAGAAACGATAAGGAGCTTCTCCTCCTTCTGCTTTAAATTCAAAGGTTGCTGTATTACACTGTTTAAATCCTTTGAAAGTAGCAGTCATTGTCATCTTGTTGAGTTTTTTAATCTCAAAAGAACCATTGAACTCACAACCTACCACTTGAGGAGAAGTTACTTTCACAGTATAATTACCTTTTGAAAGTCCGTTTATACGGGTTTCGTTACTAGTAGTAGTGATATTTTTCACTTCTGCACCATTCTCATCAAATATACGAATGTTATAGCTGATACCACTAGTATTCATTGATACTTTTACAGAGCCTTGGCTAAAATCAGTTTGGTGAATTACATCACCTACATTACCACCTAAACCAGCTGTGAAAACTTCAAAATAAAAGAAATTGGTACAACTACCACTTTGTACTTTTAAGCGGTATTTACCTGAAGTATTGAGTTGGAAACTATTATTAGTGTGTAATGGCAACCAACATTGGTCTTCTAAATTTCTACAATCAGAAGATGATTCGGTACAAGATCCATTCCATTGTTGCCATTGGAAAGTAGTGTTCACATAGTTTACGTTAATGGTTTTGCTATTACCATCACACAAATAGAAGTGGCTTGTCCAAATATTATTATCAGGACAAGTAACCCCTACATTGTTCGCTTGAGAGCGGATAGGATCGGTAGCATTTGTAGCTGCTTGGAAGTTAATCACCTCTTCACTAGTGATTTGAACACCATCACAAACTTTTGTTTTCTCTACTCTGTAAGTACCAGCTGTTCCAGCTCCTGTATACTGATAAGTAGTATAAGCTGGTTGATGAGTCCCATTTACAAACCATTTATAAGTATCAAAACCTTGTTCGGCAGTAAGATTAAGCGTATTACCTGGGCAGAACACTTCTTGACGTGAGCAACCCACTGTGTTGATAGTCATAGAATGAGTTCCTTCTTTGGCTTGAGGTGCTATATTACAACCAGGAGTTACACTACCATAATTCATTTGGTATCCCATAGTGAAGTAGTTACCACAAGGTTTAGAGGCTTCTACACAACCGCCGGTGTGTTTCATTGGGATTTTGATTACCTTAACAGCACCACCTGAAGGAATAGTAGCCCCTGGTATATTAAATAAGTAGGTTTTAGTTATAGGGTCATAACTTTGTCCAGGGGCAATAGCTCCTTGGGTAGCTCCTGTTAGATTAGGGCTACCATTAGTAATTATTTTTGCATTAGTAGGCAATTTCACAGTGAGTGAAGCAGTACTAATAGCATTCTGACCTGTATTTTGGTAAGAAATTTCGTATATAAACTCATCATTAGGATTGAGTTGTGTTACTGTTGCCCCTGCGCTATTGGTATAACGAGCATTTACAGTCATTTCTAAAGCACGTGATTGTACAATCACCTTGAAAGTACAAGTGCTTATATTACCATAAATATCAGAGAATGTATATACTACGGTATGAGTACCAATGCCAAACTCAGTATTAGGAGCGTGAGAGCGAGTTACACGTGTAGCATCATAACAAGTATCAGTAGCAGTAGGTTCTGTCCACGATACTTTTTTGCTACATTTGCCAGCATCAGCTATTACTGTAATATCAGAAGGACAACCTGAAATTACTGGAGGCGTTGTATCCTTAGGTAATGTAACCGTTACGGTTTTGGTCATCAAAGTATTAGTTCCTGAACAGCCTATATTATCTTTTAGTTTATATTCTACTTCAAAAGTAGTAGTTTCGGAGATAGGATTACTAAATACTTGCCCTGTACCAAGTGGAGTACTTGTGGTACGTTGTCCTGATGAGTTAAGTTGATACCAACGGACATCAAACAATAAGTCTGAAAGACTGAGGTAAAGAGTAGCTTGATCTCCTCTACAAGAAGGGGCAGCCCTAAGTGACACTATAGGATTAGAAACGTTATCAATTTTTACCTCTTCATCAAATTGTACTGTTTGACATTGATGTCTTACTCTTACCAAATAACTTCCATCTTGTAAGTTTCTAAATACAGTATAAGTATTATTAGGGTCTGTTTCTTGGAAAGTTTTAGTATCTATAGGTGTAGTAAGATTAGGTTTTTTATACAATGAAAAAGTAAGTGGATAAGTAATTTGTTGTCCTGTAACATCTACAGAAATAATACCAGAGCCATTTGCTGCACTACAAGCCGCTGATGAGTGTTGAGGCACTATTGAGGCTTGTGGTTTCAGTGTAAATTGTTTTTCTATATAATGATCGAATACATCAAATGTATTTTTCTTTGTTTGTAGAACTGATTTTACATTACCATTTACTATTTTGTTATTAGGTAATTGATAATATAAGTGAGTAAGTTGGATAGCATAATTACCTGGTGATAAGTTTGAAAAAGTATGAACTGGTAACCTACTCATAGTAGCTGGAGTATTGATAGCTTTGTAAACTCCAGTAGAAATCTCACTTTTTAATATCATTTGTAAATTAGTAGTGGTTCCATACATTTCTCCTACATCATAGGTAACATAACCACTATTACAATTAGAATTAACAGTAAGTTTATCGGTAAGTTTTCTCACCATACTTATTACTATAGTTTTGGTAGCAGTATTACCACAATTATCAGTAACAGAAAGAGAGTAAGTACCTGCTGGTAAATCTCCCCAACCAGAATAATTGATAGTTCCAGGATTTGTGAGAGTAAGTGGGAAAACAATTGTTTTAGTAACGGTTTCAGTAAAAGGCAAACGCGTAGCAAATGAAATGGCTTTACGTCCATCGGCTGGTGTTAAATTGATAGTAACAGGATAGCTTATATTTTTATCGCTACCTATAAATTGCCTAAATATAGTACCTGTATTTTCATAGATACCATAAGCGAACTGCCAATCATCTAATGCTTTTGCAGGATTAGAAGTATTAGGAAGCTGTGCATCAAACTCACGAGAGCAAATATCACTACAATTATTAGGGTGTTTATAACGGAAACGGTATCTACCAGGTCCAGAAGCAGTTAAATCGGCAGTAGCTCGACGTTGAACTTCTTGATATGTTCCTTGTCCACTCCAAGTTACTCCAGTGACTGTATTCCAAGTACCTCCTGTTAATTTTTCTACTGTAAAATTATATGGAAAGGTTCCCTCTGTATTATGAAAAGTTACATAAACATTTTTTTTAGTGCTTGTTACGAGATCTGTTAATTCACGAGAAGTATAAGAAGTAATTACTTCCCAAAGAAGTCGAGCGCCCCCTGGCACACAAGCATTTTGAGACAAATCGGCAACTGCCAATCCTCTATCATTAGTAGGAGCATTGCAAGAAGGAGGTGTTAAAAAATCATTAGAAAGTTCATAAGTTTCAGTAATAGTATTTACCCCTCCTACTACTGTAATACGTATTTTATCTCCTTTTTTGAATATATAATTTTTTACCTTATAAATTCCTTTTTCGAAATCAGGTATTATAGGACCTGCTGCTCTATTAAGGAACTCTATTTTTGCTTTACCATTAAAATAAGTAGTGTGTTGATAAGGAGCTTCTGTTACAAGACCTCCTGTTGTTTTATTTAATGAAAACTGAAGGTTAAAATTACAATTGTTCCCCATATTAAAATAGTAGGCACCTATTTTTATAGGGAAACACTCAGGAGTGTTTTGTGCGGCAGGTATATCCACAGGTATACGTTGGGTATCTCCACAGTCGGGGTTACCATTGGCTAAATCCTTAATTTCAACCGTCACCTTGCCCGAACGCAATTCTTTGCCTGCTTCTCCTTTTATACTAATAAAATTAGTAACAGGAGAAGGGCGTGTATAGGTTTTAGCAGGTACTAATATTGTACCTGCACTATTGAAGATAGTTATTTGAAAAGGACCTATACCTCCTGAAGGTATTTTAAATTCTATTTGTCCATCTATCAAACTATTACAACTAGGAGCTTTTACTTGCAAACTATTGATATTCATAGTTTTGTAGGTAGTAGTAAGCGCAATTTTCTTTACTACTTTCCTACCTGTAACAGCATCATTAACTGTTACAGTATAAGCACCTGCTTGTAAGCTATTAAACTCATAAGTTGCGGGATTGCCCGATATATTTTGCACACTTGGTGCTCCAGCAGGCTTTACAAGCTCTACTAAATAGTTTCCAGAAGCTGTACAACCTGAAGGCATAGGTGACTTAGGTTGCACTGTTACTTTCAACTTTGCATCTGAAAAACACTGCCCTGCTGTAGGTGTTAGTTGTACATCAAAACACTCTTGCGCATAAGTAGTGAATCCTGTTAAAAAACATACAATTGCTATTAGAAACTTTTTCATAAGGTAATATGAACTTTTATTGATACACATAAATAATTTACAAAAGTATATTTTTTTTATGAGAGTTACAATAGTTTCACATATACCTAAACTTAGTGAAAAATATTTTCCTAATCAAACAGTTGTTTATCAACGTTTTAAACAAAAGTTAAACCTTGTTAAACTATTGTTAAAGCAAGTAACGCTCATAAGTATACAGAAAAAGTCTTTTTTCATTTTGAGTTTTTAAAAAGTTATTAAGTTGGATGTCTTTAGAGGAGATTTTTTCTGTTTTTGTAAGATTAGTTTTAATTTTTAAAGAAGGTAAAATTAGAGTTTTTGGATATAAAAAGAGGCTGCCAATTCGACAGTAGCAAAGATACTATGAATTGGCAGCAAATATTGTAATAAGTGACTTGTTGATTGATTACAAGAATATCAAAATGTATATCAATCTTTATTATTATTTTATAAATTCTTTAATTGGCACTTTTTGGAAGTACAAATCTCCATCACCTTCGTAAAGAATACCTATATATTTATTATCTATTACTGTAAGACAAGAGTAACCCATAGCAGCTTGCTCATACAATAATACTGAGGGAAGTTTATCCCAAGTATTACCATCGTCATCACTTGTTTTGATAGTCATTTTTATTCTATTTTTTGCATCGTTAGGATTAGAGAAGAATAAATACTTTTTTCCCTTTTTATCTTTATAAGAAATAATGCTTGCCATACAATTAGGTTCAGTAAGAGCAGTGCGAGAGGTATTGTGCTCTACCCACGTTTTGCCCATATCGGTTGTAACGGCTACAGAACGCCCGTGATAATTATCAGAAAGTTCATAATTAGAGCGATTGCGGTCGTCGCGCATATTGAGCATTAGTGAACCATCGGAGAGTTCTACTACTTGCGCCTCAGTAGTGTGTGATTTGGCTCCTGTACCTACGTGCCACGTCTTGCCGTGGTCTTTACTATAAATAATAGTTGAATGAGGCACTTGATCTTTATCTTTAAACTGACCTGCAAATACCAAGGTACCATTGCTCATAGAGATACCTCTTCCAGGTCCTTGGAAAAAGAGTCTCCATTCAGGATTTTTGATTTGAGAAGTAATATTGATAGGTTCACTCCACGTTTTGCCATCGTCTTCACTTTTCACTAGTACTATTTGCCCTGTTTCCTCAGGAGTCATTCCACTTTTAGAGCCCCACCAACTCATTGTTTGAGGATCTAAGCCGTGCTGCCACAAGCCCATCACCCAAATAGTATTGGTTTGCTCGTCTACCAAAACTGCAGGATCTCCTACCCCATTAAGGCGGTTAGGTTTTCCTCCCCACTCACCCATATCAATCACTTTTTTCATAGGTTCCCACGTTTGTCCACCATCAGTACTGCGACTCATTCCTACATCGATATCTTCTTGCAAATCCTTGCAGTTGTTGTAACGATTATCATAAACGGCTATCAGCGTACCCTTATTAGTGGTTACAAGCCCTGGTATACGGTAACATTCTATCCCGTCTTGTTTACGCTGACGAAGAGCAATAGCAAAACGCTGTCCTTCTTTATTAGCATTGTTGAGCGTGATTTTTGCCTCATTAGTGATGAGTTTTACCTTTGATAAGTAGAGTTTTTGTAAGAGGTCTGGTTTTTGAGTAGTACGGGCAGAAACCCAAACAAAAAGCGTATCATTAGTAGCTTTGAAGTTTCCTTGTAGTTTGGTGTTACAACCGAGATTTGAAGTTTTAGCAAAAAGTGTTGCCTTTTCTCTTTTAGCGTTAGCTCCTACATAAACAGAGAGTTCAGATAGATTGAGCTTTTTACTTTTAAACTGCAAGAAAAGTTCTTTTATCTCTATTCCTTGCTTTATAGGTAGTACAAATGAGGTAATAGGATTATCTTTATCAGTAGCCAAAGGCATTTGTGTTTGAGTAAAAGTCATTCCCTTTTGGGCATAACCAAAGCCAAGGAAGCATAATGCAATAATGGTAAATAGTTGTTTCATAAGAAATTAATATATTAATTTTCCAATATATAGATTTATCAATTCAAAGTTATTTACAAAAAATATTTAGTAATTTCTCTGCAAAGGTATAATTTTATTTTTAAACTAACAAATAAAAAATATGTCTATTTATTAAATTTCTCATTAACAAATAGACACATTCTGGTGTAATCAGCTTAGTCAAAGATATAAGTCATATAAACATTAGAAACTTTGGCTAAGTGTGTGATATAAAATTATTAGGCTTTTTTCACGTATTGAGTGAGGATAACGATTTGTTGTCCATCAACTTTACCTTCTATATATTCAGCGTTTTCGGGGTCGAGAGTGATTTTGCGCACAACAGTACCTTGTTTAGCTGTCATACTAGTGCCTTTTACTTTCAAGTCTTTGATAAGCACAACATTATCACCATTAGCGAGTACTGCTCCGTTGCTATCTTTGTGAATTACCTTTTCGCTCTCTTCCAAATGGTCGTCGGAAGCCTGGGCAAAAGCCAATTCTTCCTCATCTAAATACATCATATTGAGAAGGTCGAGCGACCAGCCTTCGTTTTTGAGTCGGTTGAGGAGACGCCACGCCATTATCTTTACAGGGCGGTGTTCGCTCCACATACTATCGTTGAGGCAACGCCAATGGTTGCTATCCATCATTTCGGGATTTTGTATTTGACCAAGGCAAGTACCGCATACTAAAAGGCTATCATCTGTACTTTCGTTTCTAGCAGGAGGCACAGTATATACACTTAGGTTTTCAGTAGCTCCACAGAGCTCACAACAATTACCACTACGGGATTTTAAGATTTCTATCATTATTATTTTAAATTATCGTTTTTCAATTAATCAATGTGCAAATATATAACTTTCTTTTAAACTACACAAAAAGGCTCTATCTTTCCAAAATAAAAAACTTTGCCAAAGGTCGTAGCACAACAAGCTACTAAAACCTTTGGCAAAGTGTAATGGTGTTCATTTACTAATTTGCTAATTTGTTAATTTCCCAATTTCTTTTTACAAAGTCAGCAAGTTCTTTACCTTTGAGAAGACCTTGTGAGAGTCGTGCTAAATCAAAGGCTTGCTTGATAAGACTTTCTTTTTGAACTTCATCTTTAGAGTGGAGGATAGCATCGGTTAAAGGAGAATTGCTGTTTACCACTACGTGATACACTTCGGGGAAGCCTCCCATAGCGAACATACCACCTCCTCCGGTAGCACTCATTTCCTTCATACGGCGCATAAACTCGGGTTGATTGATAACGAACGGCGTATCATCACTGTCTAAATCTTCTAACTGCACCATATAGCCTTCTTTAGGAATTACCTTCTCGATTTCAACTTTCAGGGTGTTTTTTTCATCATCTGAGAGTTTAGCAATAGTAGGTTCTTCTTTTTGAATTAACTTAGCTACAGGAGCAGCATCTACACGAGTGAAAGTAAGTTTTTCATTATCTCCTTCTAACTTCTGTATCAAGTGCGATACGATAGGGCTATCCAATAACAACACTTCGTAGCCCTTTTCTTTAGCTTGCTCAATAGCTGTGTATTGTTGTTCTTTATTTTGAGCGTATAACACTACCAATGTATCATTTTTGTCAGTTTGCTTAGCTTTTATTGCTTCTTTTAGTTCTGCCAAAGTGTAATACTTGCCATCAGTAGTGGGGTACAACATAAAATCGGCTGCTTTTTCGTAGAATTTATCATCGGTAAGCATACCATATTCGAGCACTATCTTGATGTCGTTCCACTTGTTTTGGAAGTCGTCGCGATTATTAGTAAAGAGTGATTTTAGCTTATCAGCTACCTTACGAGTGATGTAATTAGCAATCTTCTTTACATTACCATCGGATTGGAGGTAAGAACGCGATACGTTTAGCGGAATATCTGGCGAATCTATCACCCCTTTGAGCATTGTTAAGAACTCGGGCACTATTCCTTCGACGTTATCGGTAACAAATACTTGGTTTTGATACAACTGTATGCGGTCTTTCTGCAACTGCATATCGTTAGTGAGCTTAGGGAAATAGAGGATACCGGTAAGATGGAACGGATAATCTACGTTTAGATGAATGTGAAACAAGGGTTCATCAAACTGCATTGGATAGAGTTCGTGATAGAATGCCTTATAATCCTCATCTTTCAAATCGGCTGGCTGTTTCGTCCAAGCAGGATTAGGGTTATTTACAATATTATCAACCGTTACATATTCCGTTTTATAATCCTCAGGGGCATTTTCAGGACGAGGTAACGGTTCTTGTTTCGTGCCAAATTTAATTGGGATAGGCATAAAGCGGTTGTACTTGCGCAATAACTCTTCGATACGGAAGTCTTCCAAAAACTCAGTAGAATCATCGGCGATGTGTAAGATAATTTCAGTACCGCGTTCAGTGCGTAGGTCGGTTTCCTCTAAGGTAAATTCAGGGCTACCGTCGCATACCCAGCGTACGGCTGGAGCATCGGTATAAGATTTAGTGATGATTTCCACTTGTTTGGCTACCATAAAAGCAGAGTAGAAGCCCAATCCAAAATGACCTATCACTCCGGCGTCTTTGGCAGTATCTTTATATTTCTCCAAAAACTCCTCAGCTCCTGAAAAGGCAATTTGGTTGATGTACTTTTCGACCTCTTCTGCCGTCATACCGATACCTTGGTCGGTTATATGAAGGGTTTTATTGTCCTTATCGACCTTCACTTCTATAATAGGGTTCCCATATTCTACTTTTGCCTCGCCTATGCTAGTTAGGTGTTTCAGTTTAAGAGTAGCATCGGTGGCATTAGAGATAAGCTCACGCAAGAATATCTCGTGGTCGCTATACAAGAATTTTTTAATAAGTGGAAAGATGTTTTCCACAGAGACGTTTATATTTCCTTTCATTTTTATTTAGTTAAGAGGTAAGAGATAAGAGGTTAAACCCATATCTCTTAATTTGTTATTTACTGGGCGAATATAGCGAAAAGAATACCAAAATAAGCAAAGGTGACAAAATGGCAGGTGTTTTTTTATGTTTTTATACTCCCCTCATTCTTAATATGGTATAAATTTTGTAGTTTGCTTTCATTGTCAAATTGATAAATCAGAAAATCAACTCATTATGATTATCATTCCTAAAAACTATGTATCGCCTTATGGCATTATGGACACTGAGCGCGCTATCAAACTCATCAAAGATACTTTTGAAAAAGCTTTATCTGAAGCCTTACATCTCACTCGTATCTCCGCCCCTCTATTTGTGAAACGCAATACAGGTCTCAATGACGACCTTAATGGTGTGGAACGCCCTGTGAGTTTTGAAATGAAAGATGCTGAAGGTCAAACTATCGAAATCATTCACTCTCTTGCCAAATGGAAACGCTTGGCACTGAAACGCTATGGCATCGCACTACACGAAGGCATCTATACCGATATGAACGCCATCCGTCGTGATGAAACTTTAGATAATACCCATTCTATTTACGTAGACCAATGGGATTGGGAAAAAGTTATCGCTCCTTCCGACCGTTCCTTGGAATACTTACAACAAACAGTCAACCAGCTTTATAACGCATTTTTAGAAACTGAAGCCGCTCTCGTTGCTCACTACCCTAAATGTAAGGCTTTTTTACCTAAAGAAATAACCTTCATCAGTTCGCAAGAGTTAGAAGACCGCTACCCTACTCTATCGCCTCAAAAACGCGAAGAAGTATTTGCCAAAGAAAAAGGGGCTATTTTTATCACTCAGATAGGTAAAACCTTGCGCTCAGGTAAAAAACACGACAACCGTGCCCCCGACTACGACGATTGGGAACTCAACGGCGACCTTATCATCTGGAATCCCGTGTTAAACAGCGCGTTAGAACTCTCGTCTATGGGTATACGAGTAGACGAAAAATCATTAGCACACCAATTGCAACTTGCTAATGCCGAACACCGCAAAACCTTAGACTATCACCAAATGTTGCTCAAAGGAAAACTCCCGCTCACCATCGGTGGGGGGATCGGTCAGTCGCGTATTTGTATGTTACTGATGCAAAAAGCGCATATAGGCGAAGTTCAAGCCTCTATCTGGACAGACGATATGCTGCAACTTTGCGAAGAAAACGGTATTCAGCTATTGTAATTCAATAAATTATTGTACTTTTGCAGTTATAAAACCAAATTATGCAATAGCCGAAAATTGAAAAAGAAGATGGCTAAAAAGATAAAATGCTTCAAGAATTTATACAAAACATAAAAACATATCGAAAAATTCCTATAACAGATGAACATATACAATACGATGTTGATAAAGGAAGTGTTGAAGTAACTTTTCAAACCAATAAAACGCATTTAAAACGATTTACTGCCTATAACAGTGGCAATTGCACTTATGAAGTTTTCAATATAGAAACTCAAAAAACAGACGTTTCAGAAACTACAAAATTTCAGACTTTCAATAGTTTAACAAGTATTTTTCATCGTTTTTACTATGCCGATTTTTCTGAAATAAGCACTTTTATTGATATGCTTTTCGCTGAAGGTTTTAACAGATTTAAAGGAAGAGAAGAAATACAAGGTTTTGATTCTGGAGATTTCTTTCACAAAGGAGAGGAAGAGACTATGTATTTCAAATACTTTCAAATCGTATGGAAAGATGCTTATTTAAATGAAAGAGATATGGATTTGTGTGATATAGAAGTATCTTATAGATTTTTAGACAACAAAAAAATAAAAGTATGGGTAGAATTGTGTGGAGGTGCTGATGGTATCATCTATAAAGAATTTTCAGCTGAAGGGCGCTTTGAAGAACTCAAACCTCAAATAACTGCCTTTGTATATGAGTGTTACAATCATTATAACGAAGTGATGAAAGAATATATTGTATTCCCTATTACTTCAAATCAATAAAGTGTATTCATTACTATGAAAAACAATATCTTTTGTACTATATCCTTATTAATAAGCAGTGTAACCCTTACTGCTCAAGAGTTGCTCCCTCTGCCTTTACGCCAAAAAGAAGAACTCAAAGTGCGTTCGTGGGTGCGTGAAACGCCTTTTGAACAGGTAATCGTAAAAGAAATAGGTAACCGTATCAGTGCGCTGAATGTAAACCCTAAAAACAATAACGAGTTTCTCGTCGCTCCTGAAAACGGAGGTATCTGGCTCACCCAAAATGGCGGCGAGACCTATACTCCTCTCTGCCCTACCCTTCCTACCCAATCTATCAGCGCTATCGCTATGGACTGGACTTCAGGCACTTTAGCACTTGCTACCCCCTACGGCATCTTCATCTCTGCTGACAAAGGCAAAACAACCAAATTCAGCGGATTGGCTAACGCACAGCACATCAGCAGTTTGTACATCAATCCTATCAACCCTCAAGAAATTATCGCTGGAGTATTAGGCAACCCCTACAAAGCCGACGAAAAACGCGGTATCTTCAAAACTACCGACGGTGGTAATACTTGGCAACAAAAGCTATTTGTAAGTACCCGTGCTGGTATTAGCCAAATCAGCCTCTCCCCCGATGGCAGTGTGCTTTTAGCCGTAGCGTGGGACGTGAACAGCAGTCAGTGGGACGACCTCCCTTATGGCAGCTATAGCGCTGTTTATAAGAGTGTTGATGGTGGAAATTCGTGGACAAAAATCACTGCAAACAACGGATTTATCAAAGGAAATAACATCGGAAAAATAGGGGTTACTTGTTTCAATTCGCAAATTTATTATGCCGTGGTTGATAACCGCAATCCTAAGAAAAAAGAAAACAATAACAGTCTGCAAAAAACAGCGCGTATCCACCTTACCGCTCAGGATTTCGATGCGATGAGCAAAGCCGATTTTCTCACTTTAGACAACAACCGATTGAACATCCTCCTGCACAATATCGGTCAGGATAAGAAATATACCGCACAAAACCTCAAGGATATGATAGCCGCCGAGGTTACTTCGCCTGCAAAACTTTTCAGTTATTTAGGCGTAAGCACTCAAGAGATTATAGGCGCTGAAGTGTATGTAACTAACGACGGCGGTAACTCTTGGCAAAAAGCTAATAACCAACCTCTCAACGATATGTACTATCAAAATGGAGAACAATTCGGAGGCATTGCCGTAAACCTCACCAATAAAAACCACTTGTTTATAGGGGGGTATCCTCTGCTCGAATCTGGCGATGGTGGCAAAACGTGGAGAAGCAAACAGCCGCTGTCTTTACAAAATAGTTATGAACAACTCTACTTACAACAAGGCACTTTGTTCTGTACTACCCCTAACGGACTACAACTCTCTTACGACAATGGTAAAAGTTTTGCCACTAAAAACGTACCTCAAGCCATAGCCTTCAATCAGTTGTGTTACGACCAAGCGAGCAAAACACCTTATTATGTGAGTGATCAAGCTGTATTGGCTCAGAACAACAGCCATTGGAATACTTTCAAAAGAAACATACATTCCCTTTCGTTTGGCAACGACAGCTATGCCGCCGAACCTTATGGCAAATTCTTCACTTTCTTCCCCGATAGAGACCAACTTTTCCCTCTCGGAAGTGCTTACTTTGGTGAAAATAAAGCTCCTTTGCGCTTCGGAGAAAAAGCACCACTGCTCATATCCCCTCAAAATAAAGATATCATCTACATCGGGAGCAATAAGTTACATATCTCAATGGACAAAGGTCGCAATTGGCGCACTATTTCCGACGATGTAACTAATGGTAACAAGCAGGGGAACAAGGCTTATGGCACGATTTCAGCTATTGCCGAATCGCCTTTTATGTTTGGCTTGCTCTATACAGGTAGCGATGATGGTATGATTTACACCACCGATAATGGGGGCGTATCGTGGAAACAGATTTACAACGCCTTCCCTCGCGCCCTAAAAGTGAACAACCTTATCGCCTCTAAGCACCAACGCAACCGCGTATTGGCAACCCTTATCAGCACCGATGAAACTCAAGGCGACCCCATTATTTTTATGAGTAACGACAACGGAAAAAGCTGGACAGACATTCACTCTAACCTCCCCGATGCCAAAGTGAACGTTCTTAAAGAAGACCCTAAGAACGAGCAAATTCTGTATGCCGGAACCGATAACGGCTTGTATATCACCTTCAATTTAGGCGAAAGCTGGCAACCTTTCAGTCAAGGACTACCCGAAACTGGTGTTGCTGATATTTATATAGACGACACAAATGGCGAAATGACAGTGGCTACTTTAGGACGTGGTATCTATCGCACTTCGGTGAAAATGATGCAAGAACTACGTGCAGCCATTGCTACTCAAGCCTTTTTCCCATTAGAAACCCCTATCACAATCCCTTATTCACCCAACTGGGGCAATGCCGCGAGCGAGTGGGATGACCCCGTACAACCTAAAGTGTATTTCTACGCCTTTGCTGTCAATGACAATGTGGAAGTGCCTATTAAAATAATGAAAGGCCGAGTAACACTCCAAACCTTCAAGTACAAGAGCAATAAAGGTTTTAACTATATTCCTTACGACCTGAGCATCTCGCCCGAAGGTAAATTAGCTTATGAAAAGAGCCTCCAAAAGATATTCCTATCCACCGCTACCGATGGTAAAGTCTATCTCCCTAAAGGGCGCTATACTGTAGTTTTCACCCTCCCTGATGGTTTTGAGGAAGAGAGAACTCTGGATATATTTTAATGAAACGATATACCGAAAAACATATTATTCTTTGGAAAGACGACACCTGGGTAACCTGTCCCGAGTGCCAAAAAATCGCCATTGTTACCAATTGCCAAGTACGTTGCCCACACTGTGGTTTTGAAAAGAAATCTGAAGAATTAGAGTTGTTTGCAGCTATCGTAAAACTCAACTGCCCTAATTGTGGCACCCCAATTGAACAACGACAAGGCGGACTAAAAGAAACCAATGAATTCCGGCAAGTAAAATGCCCCAAATGCAGCGAAGAATATCTCGTAAAACCCCAATACGAATCCTACCGACAGTCCAACCCCACTCCCTCTAACGGACTGAAATGCGATAGTACTTTCGGGTTGCCCTATTTTTTTCAAGAGAATGTGCGCGGCAACCTATTTTGGGCAAGAAATATGAGCCATTTAGAGGTAATGGAAGATTACATCGCCTCTGACCTACGCGAACGTGAGGGAATGACAATGGTAGCCAAGCTCCCCACCTTTGTAAAAAGCAAAAAGAACCGTGACTTAATACTAAAAATCTTGCGCAAATGGAAAGAAAAAGTATCAACCCCCGATTATAAACTCCCTTCCATAGCTACCGACCAAGTATACCTATTTTTCGCCGACGGCAATATAACCATTAGCGATTATTTAAAAGATATTTCTCACAAAATAACAAGTTCGGTAAATTACACCCAAATATATTCCCATAAAAACGGTTATCAATGGGTGTGTTTCTACAAATACAATCGTATAAAGAGAGCATTTACTAAGGAATGGTTAGCACAAATCCCTTTTGAAGTAAAAACCATCTACCTATATCATTACGATAATACTTTTAGCGATGTCCAAAACATACTAAAAACCTTTCTACAACACTACCTACAAGCAAACACACCCAACAGTCTATATATCAGTATTGGCGAAAAGTTATATTCTGTTGAAAGTTTTATAATGAATCAGTTTTAGAAAATATGAATTGACAAATTGACAGGTTTGTAGATTGGTATTATTTTTGTAGTTTTGCACCCTAATTAAAAGAAAAAATTACTATGGCAAACATTGAAAAGATAAAATGCCTCATTATAGGCTCAGGTCCTGCGGGCTATACTGCAGCTATCTATGCCTCTCGCGCTAACCTAAACCCTGTGCTTTACCAAGGAGAACAACCTGGCGGACAGCTCACTACTACCAACGAGGTAGAAAACTTCCCCGGCTATCCTGAAGGCGTGATGGGCACCGAGATGATGATGCAATTAGAGCAACAAGCTAAACGTTTTGGCACTGATATTCGCAATGGCTGGGTAACTAAAGTAGACTTCTCTACTCACCCTCACAAAGTATGGGTAGACGACCAAGAACTCCACGCCGATGCCGTGATTATCGCTACGGGAGCTTCTGCTAAATACTTAGGTTTACCCTCCGAACAACACTACCTCCAAACAGGAGGCGGCGTATCGGCTTGTGCTGTGTGCGATGGTTTCTTCTACCGCAATCAACACGTGGCTATTGTAGGAGCAGGCGACTCGGCTTGTGAAGAAGCCCTTTATTTGGCAAACCTTTGTTCAAAAGTAACTATGCTCGTACGTCGTGATGAGTTCCGCGCTTCGCAAATTATGAAAGAACGCGTACTCAATTCACCTAAAATAGAAGTGCTTTTCAATACCGAAACTGAAGAAATTCTCGGTGACGGACAAGTCGTTACAGGTATGAAAGTCCGCAACAACAAAACGGGAGAAATAAGCGAAATAGCCATTACAGGTTTCTTTGTAGCTATCGGTCACAAACCTAATACCGATGTTTTTAAACCTTATATTGATACTGATGAAGTAGGCTATATCAAAAACGTAGCAGGCACTTCGCTCACCAATGTAGCAGGTGTATTTGTTGCAGGTGATGCCGCCGATACTCGCTACCGCCAAGCCATTACTGCTGCCGGTTCAGGCTGTATGGCAGCGTTGGACGCAGAGAAATACCTTCTTACTCTTGAATAGGTAAAAGGTAAGAGATAAAAGATAAGAAAGCGCGATGTTTATCATTTGAAACACCGCGCTTTTTCATTTGCTAATTTATTTGCTTGTGCTGCTGACACCTAATTTGCTAATTTATGGTGGATAATCCTGTCCATATAATCCTGCATAAAGGCTTTCAGATCTTTGATACCTTTTTGAATTTCGGCATTATCTTCTTTGCCTAAAAGATTGTTTTTAAGAGCTGTATCTTCTCCTTTATACACACCATTCACCTTGCCATATTCATCTATAATATAGATATAATTACCTTGTTTCATTTGGTATACGTGAGCATCCGAGATGAAAGCACGAGGAGTTTCGTCTGGTAGTTTTGTAAACACACTATGCCCCCAAGAGCGAAAAGGTTTCTTATAGCCCATCAAATCCACTAATGAAGGGTAAATATCTATTTGTTGAGTAACTTCAGAATATACCCCTGTAGGAACTAAATCAGGATTAGGACTATAGAACATAATGGCTGCTCCTTTGCCACCTATAGGCTCTTTGTAATGCTCGTAATAAGGCATTGCAGGGTGATCGTTCACAAAAGCAAAAATTGTATTTTTAAACCAAGGCTCTTTTTTAGCGCATTCAAAAAAGCGTTTTAAGGAGTAATCGGTGTAACCAATACACTGATGAATTTCCACATTCCCTTTAGGAAATTTACCTTCGTATTTTTCAGGTACTTTGAAAGGATGGTGAGATGATACCGTGAAGATAGTGCCTAAAAAAGGTTGCTTCTTTTGGTTGTATACACTGCACATATATTGGAAAAAAGGCTCGTCCCAAATACCCCACATACCATCAAAATCGGCATCGTTGTTATATTCGTTTTTCCCATAATAATGGTCAAAACCTAAAATATTGGAAAAGCCTAAAAATCCCATAGAACCATTAGGTGCTGAGTGGAAAAATGAAGTATCATACCCCATTTCTTTGGCTATAGACACCAAAGATTGTACTTTTTGTTGTGAATAAGGCGACGACATATAGGCTACTTGTATGGTAGGAATTCCCGCCAATACCGATGACATTCCGTGAATAGATTGGCGACCTGTAGAATAAGCATCATCTAACACATAAGAATATTGTGCCAAAGAATCTAAGAAAGGTGTATAGCTTTGAAAATTAGGAATATTCGTTCTCTTATTCATTGCACCCCAATATTCTTTGCTAAAACTCTCTAAGATGAACACCACCACATTAGGTTGGTTAGGCACATCTCTATTATACTGCTTGATAGGTTTCAAATTTTTGTTTATATAAGCCTCATCTATAAAATGATACTCTCTAAAACCTTTATTCTTACCCAAAGTGCGAATAAGCGTGAAAGGCGTATTGAGAATCGCATCGGCTTGCCCTGAAATATTAGTATGGCGACTTGCATCTACTATATTGATAGGACGAGAAGAGTGATCCCAAGTACCCCCACGAATAGCATACACTATCCCCACTGCTGCCAAAGCTAAAGCCAATACAGAGGTGATAAAATAAGGCTTAGGCGCCAGCTGCACTTCGGTTACTTTCACTCGTTTGTAAAGGAATATCCAAAGCCAAATGAGTAAAATAAAGAGTAAAAACATATACCAGTAACCTACTAAAAAGCTGCCAAATAAACTCATTTTGTTCTGCTCGTTTTCAATCACAGCAAACGAAGCACTCGTAAGGCGTGATTTACTAAAAGGATAATACAATATATCAACGAAATTCGTAGCATAAGCTAGTCCGTTAGTAATAAAATAAATGTAGAACAGTACTTTTTGGTAAATGGGCTTTGTATTGATACGCAAAGGAATCAAACTCAAGAAGATAAAAAGTAAGTTCACATAGAAAATACCGGAATTATCAAATTGTAGTCCATAGTAAAAGAGCTTTAGAATCACTCCGAAACTCATATCATCGCCCATTGCACTCATATTAAAAGCAATGAACAAGCCACGAGCTATGGCGTAAAAGAGATATACCAATAAAATTCGGTATAAAAACACTGAATATTCTCTAATTCTCATAATATTAATTATTTTTAAGTAAATTGCAATATTAAAATAATGATTGTAAGCACTGCCGAAGCAATAAGTACCCCTCTGGCACGTTCGTTTTCATAACGATTGATAAAAAAGAAGAAAACAGCAAGGTCTAACAAGGCTCCCAACATAATGAGTTTTCCTAAATAGCCTCTGTAATAAGCATCTTGAAGGGTAAGAGCAATACTATTTTTAGAAAAAATAAGGATATAAGCTAATATCCCAATTGCATTAGCCAATATCCCTATTGTAAAACCTATAAGTTGATTTTTTCGGTTGTAGTTCATATCTATAAATCCCATTGTTTTAGCGGTTCAATATTTTGGTGAGCAGTAAGGTCAAACTGAATAGGCACAACCGATATATAGCCATTTTCAAGCGCCCATTGGTCGGTGTCAGTACCTTTATCTTCATTCACAAAAGTACCTGTCATCCAATAGTATACTCTTCCCTGCGGATTTATACGTTTGTCAAAACTTTCTATCCATCGAGAGCGTGCTTGTCGGCATATTTTCACCCCTTTAATTTCTTCCTTCTTGATATTTGGGATGTTTACGTTCAGCACTGTTCCTTTAGGCAACCCATTGGCAAGCACCTTCTCAGCAATATTTTTGATATAAGAGCGCGCTTGAGAGAAATCAGCATTCCAACTGGGGTCTAACAACGAAAAACCAATAGCAGGAATTCCCTCAGTACCCGCCTCAATAGCTGCACTCATCGTTCCTGAATATATCACGTTGATAGAAGCATTGGAACCGTGATTGATACCACTCACACACAAATCGGGCAGACGACCGTTCAGCACTTCGTGTTTGGCTATTTTCACACAATCAGCAGGAGTACCACTACAAGCGTATTCTTTAGTTCCTTCTTGACTTGTGGGTACAGGATCGCAATACATAGTAGTATCAAGGGTAACAGCGTGACCTTTACCACTTTGAGGCGAATCTGGGGCTACTACCACCACATCGCCTAATTCTTTCATTATATCAATTAAATAACGGATACCAGGAGCGGTAATACCATCATCGTTTGTTACTAATATCAAAGGTTTTTGCATATTCAAAAAAACGTAAAAAATATTAAGCGCACAAAAGTACAAAATAATTAACAATTTACAATCAACAATTTACAACTATTCAAAAAAAGATGTAATTTTGCTATTTCAACAAACCTCCTAACCAAAGATAAAAAGTAATTACCAACATTTAAAAATCTTTATTTTTTGTATCTATCAAAATCGTTACTGGACCATCGTTACAGAGATTTACCTGCATCATTGCTCCGAATTGCCCCGTAGGCACTTGCTTGCCAAGTAATGTTTCCACTTGTCTTACAAATGCCTCATAGATAGGGATTGCCACCTCAGGTCGTGCTGCCCTGATATAGCTGGGGCGATTACCTTTTTTAGTAGCTGCATGCAAAGTGAATTGCGACACAACAAGCACCTCGCCATCTACATCCTTCACCGAGAGGTTCATCACACCATTTTCATCTTCAAAAACGCGTAAATTCACTATCTTCGCTGATAGCCACGCAATATCCTCATCAGTATCACTATCTTCTATCCCTACCAATACTAATAAGCCTTTATTGATAGAGGCTACCCTTTGCTTCTCTATATCCACTGAAGCGTGGGTTACTTTTTGAATAACTACTCTCATAAAAATCTTTCTTTAAGTCCTAACATTAAAGCCTTTTTCTTAATATGAATCAAGAGTTGAATAATAATCCGTGATTAACAGAATGTTATCGCTTTTGCATCGCATCTCCCCCTTTGGAGGGGGCTGGGGGAGGTTTGAAATCAACAAGTTAATTTAACCCTTGATTGGCATTCTTAAAATCAGCAATCACTTGTGATGGTATTTGAGATTCATACTTAACATTCAAATTTAGTTTTATGATTTCGTTTTCAAAAATATCACCCCCATCCTCCTTATAAGCATAAATCCACAAGCAGAAACCTTTATACTTTAAAGTAAACTCATCATACTGTTTATCAAAATAAATATGCTCTTCTTTAAAAAGATTTTTAAGAATATTTAAAGAAGTTTCCATAGTAAAAAGTCCTTCTTTTGCCATAAATATTTAATCAAATAGAGGAAAGTTAAGATTTTAACAACATACCTGAAAAACATTACTATAACCATTTATTAAAATAAATCATTTATAGTAATGTCATAATTGTTTCTTATTGGAATAAAAAATCTTTGTAAGTTATTATTATTCAGAAGATGCTTGATGCGATTATCCTTTACATAAGTTTTCCCGATAAAACGAACTTCTTTTAGGTTAGGTAAATTAGAGAGAAAATCAATAGAAGATATTTCACCAGCATTCTCTATAATGATGGTCTCTAAATTTGACAAATTACCTAACATTTCCCAATTAGTAATCTTACTACAATTACTGATTGCAACTGATTTCAAAGTCGGTGCTTTCTTTATCCAACTAATATCTGTCATTTTTGAATTATACCCCATCCCAAGATGTTCTATATTACACATATTCTCAATAGCATTAAATTCAGAGAGTTTAAATTTCATCAAGCCTAATCTTTTTAATTTGCTAAACACTACAAAATCTTCTGAGGATTTCCCTACATAATTATCTATGAATAAATATTCCAGCTGTTGAGCTTTGAAAATAGAAGTACAAGTTTTTTTATCATAATTCAAATAAACACACCATAACTTAGGGAGGAAATCAAAAGGAATAGGCGTCCCTGATTTTCCCTGAATTTTTAAATAGATTATATGAGACAACTTTTTTAGCACATCAAGTGTAGGGTAATATACATCAGGAAATGAAAGTCCCTCTAAAAAAGGTAGATTACTTAAATCTTCTAACTTATTTATTTCTTCATTTGTAGACATTCTTATGACCAAACTATTAATATGATTAGACATTAGAAAGTCCTTATCTATTTTTTCTGTACCTATATCTAAAGTAAGACCTCTAAAAAGTTTACCAAAAACATCTTTTCTATGTATATATGTCATAAATAATTATTCTTATAACCTAAATAGCCCACAAGAAATATACCACCAGATTTTTTTTCTACTCCATACCTACTCAAAAGTACAAAACACTATAAAGGCTTTTGCAAAAAAGTATCACTTAAACATTAAATAATAAAAAAAGAGCAATTCTTTATCTGAATTGCTCTTTATAAGAAGGCGGCGACATACTCTCCCACGTGACCGTAGTACCATCTGCGCTAAAAGGTTTAACTGCTCTGTTCGGAATGGTAAGAGGTGAGACCTTTGACTATAACCACCTTAAATCTTTTAGTTGTCAGGGGTTAGGGATTAGGTTTCAGGGGAATCCCTGATGCCTATAACCTACGACCTGTAACCTTATTTTTTTAACATATAGGGATAAAAAACATATTTTTCAATTAACAATTGATAATTAATAATTAACAATTGTTGTGACTAACATTTTTGTTAAAAAGAATGCTGCGCGAAAAGTCTACGGGTGATTAGTATTACTCGGCTATGATGTTACCACCGTTACACCTGTAACCTATCAACGTGGTCATCTCCCACGACCCTTAAAAGAAATCTCATCTTGTGGCGGGTTTCGTACTTATATGCTTTCAGCACTTATCCCATCCGCACTTAGCTACTCTGCTATGCCCTTGGCAAGACAACAGATACACCAGAGGTGCGTCCAACTCGGTCCTCTCGTACTAGAGTCAGATCCACGCAAATTTCTAACGCCCACAGTAGATAGAGACCGAACTGTCTCACGACGTTCTGAACCCAGCTCGCGTGCCACTTTAATGGGCGAACAGCCCAACCCTTGGGACCTTCTCCAGCCCCAGGATGTGACGAGCCGACATCGAGGTGCCAAACCCCCCCGTCGATGTGAGCTCTTGGGGGAGATCAGCCTGTTATCCCCGGCGTACCTTTTATCCTTTGAGCGATGGCCCTTCCATACGGAACCACCGGATCACTATGCTCTACTTTCGTACCTGATCGACTTGTTGGTCTCTCAGTCAAGCTCCCTTATGCCATTGCACTCTACGCACGGTTACCAAGCGTGCTGAGGGAACCTTTAGAAGCCTCCGTTACTCTTTTGGAGGCGACCACCCCAGTCAAACTACCCTCCACGAATTGTCCCCTGCTCCTAGCAGGGTTAGACCTCAGATAAGCAAAGGGTGGTATTTCAACAATGACTCCACAACTACCGGAATAGCCGCTTCTTAGTCTCCCACCTATCCTACGCATCACTTATCCAAGACCAATACGAAGATATAGTAAAGGTGCACAGGGTCTTTTCGTCCCACTGCGGGTAATCGGCATCTTCACCGATACTACAATTTCACCGAGCTCATGGCCGAGACAGTGTCCAAATCGTTACACCATTCGTGCAGGTCGGAACTTACCCGACAAGGAATTTCGCTACCTTAGGACCGTTATAGTTACGGCCGCCGTTTACTGGGGCTTCAATTCAAACCTTCGCTTACGCTAAGCTCTCCTCTTAACCTTCCAGCACCGGGCAGGTGTCAGACCCTATACTTCATCTTTCGATTTTGCAGAGTCCTGTGTTTTTGATAAACAGTCGCTTGGACCTTTTCACTGCGGCCTATCGCTAGATAGGCGACCTTTCTCCCGAAGTTACAGGTCTATTTTGCCTAGTTCCTTAGCCATGAATCTCTCGAGCGCCTTAGAATTCTCATCCCAATCACCTGTGTCGGTTTACGGTACGGGCATTAATCTTCGCTTTTCTTGGAAACGTTGTTGCCACACTCACATCAGCCGAAGCCTCAGTGTACTTTTGAAGTCATAACAACTCCTTAAACGTACTATTCCGTCAGTACGCGGTAGCTATCTCATTCCGTCACTTTTATTAGATTAATGGTACGGGAATATTAACCCGTTGTACATCCACTACCCCTACTCGGGTTCGCGTTAGTCCCCGACTAACCCTCAGCTGATTAGCATAGCTGAGGAAACCTTGATCTTTCGGCGGGCAGGTTTCTCGCCTGCCTTATCGTTACTTATGCCTACATTTTCTTTTCTATTAGGCTCCACTATGGCTCACGCCTTTAGCTTCAACGCCAATAGAATGCTCCCCTACCGGTATATTACTTAAGTAATAACCCCATAGCTTCGGTAATATGCTTATGCCCGTTTATTATCCATGCCCAACCGCTCGACTAGTGAGCTGTTACGCACTCTTTAAATGTATGGCTGCTTCCAAGCCAACATCCTAGCTGTCAGTGCAGTCAGACCGCGTTTGGTCAACTTAGCATATATTTGGGGACCTTAGCTGATGGTCCGGGTTCTTTCCCTCTCGGATATGGACCTTAGCACCCATACCCTCACTGCTGATGAGCATTTAATAGCATTCGGAGTTTGTCAGGAATTGGTAGGCGATGAAACCCCCGCATCCAATCAGTAGCTCTACCTCTATTAAACTCACATCAACGCTGCACCTAAATGCATTTCGGGGAGTACGAGCTATTTCCCAGTTTGATTGGCCTTTCACCCCTACCCTCAGGTCATCCGAAGTCTTTTCAACGACAACCAGTTCGGTCCTCCACGCTGTGTTACCAGCGCTTCAACCTGCCCAAGGGTAGATCACCAGGTTTCGCGTCTACTACTACCAACTATTTGCGCCCTATTCAGACTCTCTTTCGATGCGGATTCGTATCTGAAATACTTATCCTCGCTGGTAACAGTAACTCGTAGGCTCATTATGCAAAAGGCACGCTGTCACAGCCGTAGCTGCTCCAACCGCTTGTAGGCGTATGGTTTCAGGGTCTATTTCACTCCGTTATTCACGGTTCTTTTCACCTTTCCCTCACGGTACTAGTTCACTATCGGTCTCTCAGGAGTATTTAGCCTTACCGGATGGTCCCGGTGGATTCAGTCAAGGTTCCACGTGCCCCGACCTACTCAGGATACCCATAAGATTTATAAAACTGTACCTATACGAGACTTTCACTCTCTATGGTGTGTCTTTCCAAACACTTCTAATCCAGCTTTACAACCTATATCTGGGTCCTACAACCCCCATATTGCCGTAACAATATGGGTTTGGGCTGTTCCCATTTCGCTCGCCACTACTTTGGGAATCACTTTTGTTTTCTTCTCCTCCGCCTACTTAGATGTTTCAGTTCAGCGGGTTTGCCCATCTTTACGATGTAGTACATCTTCAATGTACTGGGTTGCCCCATTCGGATATTTGCGTATCAACTCGTATGTGCCAATCCACGCAACTTTTCGCAGCTTATCACGTCCTTCTTCGCCTCTGAGAGCCTAGGCATCCCCCATACGCCCTTACATAACTTTTCGCGCTTGTAGTTCCTATTGATTTATCAATAAATACCTCGTTCTCTTTGATTCTTTTTAATATTTTTCGTTAGATAATCAATAATCTATTATTGATCTCTTATGCTCTTTATCCCAATATGTCAATGTACTGTTCTTGTGGAGAATAAGGGATTCGAACCCTTGACCCCCTGCGTGCAAGGCAGGTGCTCTAGCCAGCTGAGCTAATTCCCCGTGCTTAATGACGAGTTACGAATTACGAATTACGATTTACGCTATTCGTCTCTCTTCAGCTTCTAGAATTTCCTTCTTTAGCTTCTTGTAGTCCCAGGCAGACTCGAACTGCCGACCTCTACATTATCAGTGTAGCGCTCTAACCAGCTGAGCTATGAGACTATTTTATAATGACGAGAGACGAATTACGAATTACGAGTGACGAATTACGAATTACGACCCTATATTAATCGTTCTCTATCATTATCAGTCGGTTTTTGTTGTCAGCAAGATTTAAAGAATGGGTGTCCTATATCGTTAGGAACTCTTAATAACTTTTTGTTCGTCATTCGTCGTTCGTAACTCGTCATTAACTTTCGGTTTTCTCTAGAAAGGAGGTGTTCCAGCCGCACCTTCCGGTACGGCTACCTTGTTACGACTTAGCCCCAGTCACTAGTTTTACCCTAAACAGCTCCTTGCGGTGACCGTCTTCAGGTACCCCCAGCTTCCATGGCTTGACGGGCGGTGTGTACAAGGCCCGGGAACGTATTCACCGGATCATGGCTGATATCCGATTACTAGCGATTCCAGCTTCACGGAGTCGAGTTGCAGACTCCGATCCGAACTGTGACCGTCTTTATAGATTCGCTCCTGCTCGCGCAGTGGCTGCTCTCTGTAACGGCCATTGTAGCACGTGTGTAGCCCAAGATGTAAGGGCCGTGATGATTTGACGTCATCCCCACCTTCCTCACGGTTTGCACCGGCAGTCCCACTAGAGGGCTCGACTTGACTCGTTAGCAACTAATGGCAGGGGTTGCGCTCGTTATAGGACTTAACCTGACACCTCACGGCACGAGCTGACGACAACCATGCAGCACCTTGAAAACTGTCCGAAGAAGGAGGTATCTCTACCTCTGTCAGTTCCCATTTAAACCTTGGTAAGGTTCCTCGCGTATCATCGAATTAAACCACATGCTCCACCGCTTGTGCGGGCCCCCGTCAATTCCTTTGAGTTTCACACTTGCGTGCGTACTCCCCAGGTGGGATACTTATCACTTTCGCTTAGCCACTCAGATTGCTCCAAACAGCTAGTATCCATCGTTTACAGCGTGGACTACCAGGGTATCTAATCCTGTTCGCTCCCCACGCTTTCGTCCATCAGCGTCAATAAATTGTTAGTAATATGCCTTCGCTATCGGTGTTCTGTGTAATATCTAAGCATTTCACCGCTACACTACACATTCCAACTACTTCACAATCATTCAAGACTGACAGTTTCAAAGGCAGTTGCTTAGTTGAGCTAAGCGCTTTCACCTCTGACTTATCAGCCCGCCTACGGACCCTTTAAACCCAATGATTCCGGATAACGCTCGCATCCTCCGTATTACCGCGGCTGCTGGCACGGAGTTAGCCGATGCTTATTCGTAAGGTACCGTCATCAAAGTACACGTACTCCTTATTCTTCCCTTACAAAAGCAGTTTACAATCCATAGGACCTTCATCCTGCACGCGGCATGGCTGGATCAGTCTTCCGACCATTGTCCAATATTCCTCACTGCTGCCTCCCGTAGGAGTCTGGTCCGTATCTCAGTACCAGTGTGGGGGACATCCCTCTCAGAACCCCTATCTATCGTCGCCTTGGGGAGCCGTTACCTCTCCAACTAGCTAATAGAACGCATACTCATCTTTCACCACCGTAGCTTTAATATAAAAACGATGCCGCTCCTATATACCATTAGGTATTAATCCAAATTTCTTCGGGCTATCCCTATGTGAAAGGCAGATTGTATACGCGTTACGCACCCGTGCGCCGGTTTTGGTTACCCGAAGGTAACCTCTCCCTCGACTTGCATGTGTTAGGCCTGCCGCTAGCGTTCATCCTGAGCCAGGATCAAACTCTTCATCGTTAAAATCTTTAATATCTTTAACCGATTCTTAAGTTATTGACTTCAGGTTTCACTCGATTCTTTAAATCTTTGTTTTGTGCTGTACAACATTATGTCAATGTACGTGTTGTTTTTCGCTTTCTGAGAGCGGCTGTCCGTCTCATTTGCGGGTGCAAAGGTACGGCGTTTTTTTTATCCTGCAAATTTTTTCGCAACTTTTTTTGAAAGTTTTTTGTAGTTAGTTGAAAATGAGGGAAATATTTTTTGATGAAAAACTCGGAGAGACTGGGAGAAACTCGGGGGGGTGCGAGCCGTACGGGCAGGGATGGGAGCGGTGGGAGTTGTGGGAGCGGTGGGAACGGTGGGAGCGGTGGGAGTGGTGAGAGCGGTGGGAGTGGTGAGAGCGGTGGGAGTGGTGAGAGCGGTGGGAGTGGTGAGAGCGGTGGGAGTGGTGAGAGCTGTGGGAGTGGTGAGAGCTGTGGGAGTGGTGAGAGCTGTGGGAGTAGTGAGAGCTGTGGGAGTAGTGAGAGCTGTGGGAGTAGTGAGAGCTGTGGGAGTAGTGAGAGCGGTGGGAGTGGTGAGAGCTGTGGGAGTAGTGAGAGCTGTGGGAGTAGTGAGAGCTGTGGGAGTAGTGAGAGCGGTGGGAACGGTGGGAGTTGTGGGAGGGACTAGGAGAAACTCGGAGGGATGGGATAACCCCGACTCACTTACTCGGCAATTGCCGACAACCCCGAAGGGGGACAAGCTGGAAAATGGAGACTGAGGGTGGGAGGGTTGAGAATAAAAAATAATTTTTATTAGTAGGAATTTTAAAAATAGCTTCTTAGATGTAAGATATTTATAAGGAGTACTAACTATCTCGTACCACAGCTAAATTCTCTCAATGCTGATTTAGGTATACTCTTCCCTGTGCTATCGTAATATTTTACTCCTTGTTCATCCTCTACCTCAACTGCTAAATTAATTAAATGAGCGCTTTTTACCTTTCCATAATTCAGTTTTTGAAAGAATTGGTTATAAATATTTACCTCTTCTTTATTTTTAGTAATGATAAAAGTCTCATTCCTAATAATAGTGTCATAGGTTCCCAAAAGAGCTTTATTCTTAAAAATGTCTATAATTTCATATTTCTTACCCTTAGGGAATATTTCAAAATAATCATCAAAATCACGAGTGCTATAACGATAATTTTTGAGATTATATATTTCTGATGTGATTTTTCTAAAAGTGTACTTAGCTTCATCTATCAAAACTATTTTATCTCCCATAGGAATAAAAACTTTCTCCAAATCTCCATTCTCATTAATAAACAGATATATTTGTTTACTATCTTTTAGTTTTAGCATCAAAATAGCATATTGCTTTGTATCAAAAGTAAGCCAACGAGGTGTATCTTTAGGAGTATCAATAATATACTGACCAAAACCATAAGTGGGTATCTTATTAGCTATGTGTGCCTGCACTGCGGTATGATTATTTACCATTTCACAAATAATATGTCCTTCTTCTCTCTCTTCAGAGGATATTACTGTATCACACCAATACGTTTTTCCTACAAAATCCTGAAATGAAGTTTTACTTATATCTTTAGTAAATATTATTTCAGTATTGTCTTCTAAAATCTCTTCTTCAGAATACTCTTCATCATCTTTCCTCCAATAAGGAGATAAAAAATTAAAAAAATTATCTTTTATGGGGTATTTAACATCAAAATCTAAATCTAAAGCCTTATAGTTTCCATTTCTTAATTTCTGGAAGAATGTATAATTACCACTATCATCATAAGCGACAGCATCTACTTCACGTGCATTGAAAGTTGCTTGTGCGCAAAGAGTTGTAGAAAAAAGAGATAATAAGATAAATAGTATTTGCATATCACTAAAAATTAGGAATAAATATAAAAAATTGCCAAAGATACGAGCCTTTTGAGGTATTCGTAGCTTTGGCAAAGTGTAGATTGTTCTTTTATTCATCGTCATCACCATCCCAGTATTCCAAAAACTCTTTAATGAGTTTGGCAGGATTGGCTTTCTTAGTCCAAAGAATTGGTGTTTCTTCAAAATCTTGTTGGTGGATAATAATAGGTATATTGCGACCGAATATTTTTTCTATTTCTCCTTCATCTAATAATTGTTTAGCAAGAGCGATCGCTTCTTTTATAAATTCTTTGCAAAATCTATCTCCTTTTTTAAGGAGTTTGTCATACAAATCTTCATCTTCTTCTATAGCTCGATCGTTTTCTTCATCTGTATAGAAGTGAGGAGTTTTAGCAAACCACTGTTTCAACAGTTTGTCTTTTTTACCTCCTATGGTTTCCATTTCAGTTTGTAACCAATAATCAAAATTCCACTTAGCGTCTTCTTTAGAAGCGGCATTGTAACTTTCTTCTTTTACGTTTGAAAGGGTATTATAGCTCAGCGTGATTTTAGGAAATCGCAAATCGTCATCATCACAAGTGTAGCAAAAAGATAGTGCGTATACATCTTTTTTATCCTCCTCATTTACAATCTCTTGAATTGCATTTTTCAACTTCTCGTAACTCTTCTCTGTAAATTTTTTTCGTTCCTTTTCCACTATTAATATTGCTTTTTAGTGTTATTTGTTTGTTATACTTTTTTTAAAATGATTGCAAAAGTAGTTATTTTATTTTACATAGCGCAATTTTTTCAACTATTTTTTTTTCATTTTACATAATGAGTAAGGAAACGAACTTTTTAAGATAGTATTTTGTATAAATTCGTAAGTTTTAATGCGACTGTTTCATCAAAAGAGGTTGTATTTTTCACTTGTATATCAGCATCTTTATATTGAATGGCGAGTGTGAGTTGCAATACGGGGTGAGTTATAGGGTTGATAAGCGCCATAAACTTTACATTAGTGGTTTTGGCTAAGAAAAGTTTATGCCCTGTAATTTCCTCGGTAAGATTTTTGATAATTTGCATCATACACACCCCTGGTGTGATAGGATTGTTAGGAAAATGTCCTTCGAAAATAGGGTGTTGAGGATTTAGGGTAAGGGTGCAGAGATAATTTTCAGTATCTTGCTTTTCTAAACTATTGAGGGTATAAAAATCTTTTAACATCTTTTACAACAATTGACAATTGAGAACTAAAAATTAACAAGGGGTTCTAAAGCTATTTTTATGGTAAGTTTATGGTGTTCTATGGTTATGTTGTTAGAATTATATATATAGGTGGTGTACAACTTTTCTCCTTGCATATTAAGCTGTTTGAAGAGGTTGTTCTCTAAAGTGAACAGATAGATTGTATCACTACTATCCTTGCATTTTTGCACCTGAATTGTACCATCAGTATATTTTTGAATGACTGTAAAATGAGTCTGTAGTAACTTTTGAAAGTCGGTTGTAAGGGTATTAATGACAATTTTCTTATTCAAGTCGGGGGTTACATAGTTCGTTTTAATCTTTCCTTTTTGGTTTTCAAAATCGAAAAGCGTGTTGCCAAAATCGGTTGTAAGGGCTACTCGCCAAGTATTATCTGCTGCAATTTTAGCTGCTAAGAGTCCGCTGAAAGTATGTCCATAAGCCGTAATGGTAGCACGATAGAGATACTCCTCTCCTACCCTTATGTGGGGATTTGCAATAATTGTTTGAGTTGTAACAACCGACTGGTATTCAGCAGGGAGGTTATAAGAAGGTGAGCAGCTAGCAAGCAAGACAGCAAACAGACTACATTTTAAAATTTGCTTCATCAATTTTTGTATTTAGTTTTTTATTGTTGAATAAGATTTCGGTGTAGTCTTTGGAAGGTTCGATGAGCTTTACACGTTCCACGACACTGTCGGCATCAAAATATAGATGAATTTCACTCACATATTTTAGGAGTGTCTTATCGTTAGGCAATAATTTAACTAATGTGCTATTGCCGGATTTAGCAAAAGTCATCGCAAATTCTTTTTCATTGAACATATCGCCACTGATAGAACTCACAATAAGGTTATTTATTTTTTTGAAGACTTTATTATCAGCTTTCATCTGTGAGATATTACCTGCATCGTTTACTGTAATTTTATCTTTTTGAAAAACAATCCGATACTGGTAAGGTTTGGTATATTGCCAATTCAGTTTATCAGGTTTAGCAAATGCCATTTTACCAAAAGTCTCAATATCCTTACTCATAAAATCCAAGTGTTTTTTCTGAGTAAAATCTGCTTGCATTGTTTGGATTGACTTGTTTTTAGCAATGGTCAGCGTTTTGAAGTCGCGTATTTGGGCTTCAGTAAGGGCTTGGGCACTGATTGTTAAAGGTGCAACACAAATAAGAAATATTAAGAGTTTTTTCATTCTAAATTGTTTGTAATTGTATAGTTATTTTCTTTGAGGTACTGCAATAAGCGTTCCAAAACGGTGAGGGTATGGGGCAGACGGTCGTGCATCAATATAATATTGCCATTGGTAAGTTTGCGCACAATGCGATGAAAAAGCTTGTCTTCATCGTGTATTACGGTGTCTAATGAGCGTACATCCCATCCTATAGCTTTTTTAGCTGTTGCCCGAATTGCTCTACCAACGGGTGGTGAGGTGATTCCGTATGGAGGTCGGAAATATGGGGTAACGATATCCAAGTGCGCCAATGCTTCATCGGTATGACGAATTTCGTCGGCAAGGGCTTTTGCGTGCAGAATATTTTTAGGTTGATGGGTGAAGGTATGATTTGCCACTAAATGACCTTCAGCTTGCATACGTTTGACGACCTCTGGATACTTTTGTATTTGTTCACCTACACAAAAAAAGACTGCTTTGGCATTGTATTGCTGCAAAAGGTCTAAGAATTGTGGTGTGAGTTCTGAGGGTCCATCGTCAAAAGTTAGTGCTACTGTTTTTGCTGGACGCCCCTTTAAGAAGTATTGTGTTTTAACAAAATAAGAGAGGCGGATATCGAATACGCCCCAAGAGATAATGCCTAAAAACATCACTATTAATAACACATATACCCACCAAGGAGCATTTTGTATAAATGCTGTTACAAGAGTACTGATAAATATTGCGATTGTAAAAAGATATTTGTTCAATGTTTAAATGATATAGAGTTGATACTTTGTTAAGGAAAACCTCGCACGGATTTCACGGATTTACACGAAATTAAGACTAAAAAAACTTCTTGTATTACATCATTTTACAAATTTTCATCTAACGGCAAATACTTTAGTTTTTCTACAATAAAAGTTGTTTTAGTACGGCAAAAGTAACATACATTTTTCTTCCTTACAAATATTTGAGTTATTTTTTGTTGAAACGTAAGAATACTGCCTTTATTAAGGGAATCTACTTTACCCAAGATTGTAGCACCAATAACATTTTTCAACTTTAGCAAAATATAGTGCCCTCTAAAAGTCGCTTTTTTTATTTCTTCAACAGTACAAAACTAAAATCTTTGCCTCTATATGAATTTACTAATAAAATATATTGTATGGGGGTAAAGAGAGGAAGTTCACAAATGGCGGGAAGGGTTTGCTTTTGTAGTACTTGACAAGCAAACCAAAATCCGAAAGCTGAGGCTGTGTAATACTCACTACTCAGGGTTTTATAATGCAAGGTAGGGCGTTGCCAAGAACGGTTTTCTGCTTCACCAGTAAGTATCAAATCTATATTAGAGAGGGTAAGATGGTGGCGAGAAAGAAAGTCGTTAAGGGCTGTTTGTTGTTGATCGGGGGTGAGTTCATTGTACAAAGCTACATCCACAAGTTCTCCATAGGTATTGGGGGTAGCCTCTGTTGATAATGCAAAGAAACTTGCACCTTCTCCCTTTTGGTCAAGCCCTACTAAATCATATAAATACAAAGTGTGCGGACTGTGTTCATCTACACCTCCTACCAAAGCCGTATTGATAGTATCTTGTTCCATTTGCATTTTAGCATCTAACAAAGCTGATTCAAATGATACAGCCCCATTTACATAGGTAAAGTTTTCTCCTTTGCACTGCAACAAAAGAGCTATCTGCCCCGCAACAGTATTGTGGGTAGATTGTATAAAAGCCGTGGGGGTAAGGTGCTCCTCGTTGTCGTTGATAAGTGCTGTAAGAAATTTTTCAGAATCTTGCAGACACCCCATACCTGTACCCACCAAAATAGCATCGGGGGTAGTGATATGCGCTTCTTTTAAGGCTTCGGTAGCAGTGGCTATACCCATTTTTACTCCTTTAGCCATACGACGACTGGCATTAGGGGCAATATATTCTTTATAAGAAGGTTCTTGAGCGTAACAGACTTCCTCTGGAGTAACCTTTAGGGCTTCATCGAGGAAATGAGGAGTTAAGAAAGTAGGTTGAGCCGATATGCAGGCTATTCCGTTGATATAAGACTTCATTCAATTAACAATTTACAATTAATAATTAACAATTTAGGAGTTAGAAATTAGGAATTAGTATTAGAGTTAGGTAAAACTTGTGATGCACTTCTCACTCTCAAATACGATACCAGTCCTAACAACAGCACTATACCCACAGCATAATACACAAAAGCAGGGGTGATAATTTTATCGCCTGTAGCATAGCTGTGCATACCTGTAAGGTAGAAATTCACGCCAAAATAAGTCATTAGGATACTGCCAAAGGCAACAATGCTCATAAAGTTGAACGCCCATCGTCCACGCCAATGGGGTATCAAGCGCAGGTGTATCACCAAGGCGTAAACCATAATGCTAATCAATGCCCAAGTTTCTTTTGGATCCCAGCCCCAATAACGTCCCCAGCTTTCGTTTGCCCACATACCTCCTAAAAAGTTGCCTATGGTGAGCATCACGAGCCCCACTGTAAGAGCTAATTCGTTTACAATAGTGAGTTCTTGTTGTATAAGGTTGATTTTATGAGCGTTCTTGCGGGTAGTGACTATCATCAGTAAGAGGTTGATAATACCTAAGAGCATTCCTAAAGCAAAAGGTCCATAACTACCTACAATCACAGCAACGTGCAGCATCAGCCAATAGCTATTGAGTACAGGTTGAAGAGTTCCAATAGCAGGATCCATCCAATTCCAATGCGCAATCATCAGTATCATAGCGGTTACAAAAGCGGTAGCAGCAACCGTGAGGGGGGAACGTCGAGAAAAGAAAAGTCCTACCCAAATAGCCGACCAACCTACATATATCATACTCTCATAAGCATCGCTAAAAGGTGCATGACCTGAGAGATACCAACGCACTGCAAGTCCCACAGTATGCAGAATAAAACAGAGCCACAGCAGGAAAATACCTATTTGAGTAAGTTTTCTAAAAATTTGTTTTGGCAGAAATATATGCCATAATAGCACTATAAATAGCACTGTGCCAAGATACAAATACGCCTGAAAAAGTTGTTCAAAAATATTAATTTGGTTGTACCACAATTCAGTTTGTACTTTGGCAGGTGAAGGTAATACCTCAGCTGAGTAGAATTCTTGTTGTAGCTTGATATTGTTAAGCACTTTTTCAGCTTTGCTATAATCGCCTGTTTCAGTGGCTTGTTGTAGCAAGATAAGGTAAGCTGGCAGTGCGTTTTTTACAAATTGTTTGTACAGTGGGTCGGTGATTTGGAGGGTGTCGTTTACGTAATCTAAGTGCGAAATCCACTTATGATTAGGGTCATTAGGCACAGGAAATATTTTAAAGATATCGCCTTGTAGCGCTCTGTTGAGCAACCCAATACGCTGGTCTACTTCCTTAAAATCTTTTTGAAATTGGTTAGGTGTATTTGTGTTGTAAATATCTTTCAATAAAGGGGCGAGTTTGTACTGCCCTTTTGCATCAAAAAAATCTTTAGGTTTTACCCATTTACTTCCTTCGGAGACTCCTAAAAAACGATGCAAACTGTCATTAGCTTTCTTCACATAGATAATGTCCGACTCATACCACGCTTGCGGACTGAGGAGCATAGAAAGCAAAACTTGATCGGAAGTTAAACCTTTATAAATATCGTGTTTGCTAAGTTTTCGTAAAAGTTCTGAAGAGAAGGTATTCACAGGCTTAAAGCGCCCATCATCTTGAATGAGCATTGCACCAAATTTTTCAGCGTGGGCTTTGTTGGGTACCATCATAGGTGTTTGGGCAGTAGCCAAAGAGCTAAAACACAATGCCAAAACTATTGCAACCCTTTTGGCTTGTAGGTCTTTAAGTTGCTGATTGAGTTTCCTAAATCGAGATTTACCTAAAAACATAAATGCCAGCAGACTGCCGAAGAGTAGTATATAACCTATGTAAGTGATGAGAGTACCCCAAAAGTCACGATTTACCGAGAGTATAGTACCTTGTTCATCGGGGTGAAAAGAAGATTGAAACAAACGATAACCTTGATAATTGAGAATATGATTCATCTCAATATCATAAGGAAAGGTCTCCCCTCCCCCATTCACGGTTACTTTGCTTTTAAAGGAAGCATAACTATTCTCAGTACCAGGGTATTTTTCAGCTATAAAATCGTTGAGGGTGAGACTAAAAGGCAATTTTTCTTCGCGTGCTCCGTAGCTTAGGTGAAACTGCAAGCCATTCAAATCTATAGTGGTAGAAGGGTGTTGCACATCGCGTTTGCCCATTACTGTTACTTCTTTGCGCTGATTACCTGAAACAACTTCCAATACCAAGGCATTCATTCCTTCACTTATACGTTTAAACGATTTATAAGTAATACTAAAAGGTTTGCCTTTAAAGTCGGATGTCCACTTGTAATGATTAGAAGTATGAGTTGAGAAAAGCACCTCTTTTTGTTTCTTTTTACGCAAGGGAGCTCCTTGATAATTGCCATCTACCATTACAGTGATATAAGTGCGGTCGGAAAGGTAAGTATTTGTAGTTTCTCCTTCACGTAGAGAAATCATACCTTCATTGCCAAAGTAGCGCGTAACCCCAGCCCCTACGATGATAAACACCCAAGAAAGGTGTAATACCAGCACTGCCCAATTCTCTTTTTTGAGCAATCGATAGCGGGAGATATTCCCTATAAAATTTACCACAAAAAGCCCCATTATCGCCTCAAACCACCAAGTGTTATACACCCAAATGCGGGCGGTATCGGTATCATAACTATTTTCTACAAAAGTTCCTACTGCCATAGCAACAGCAAAAACAATGAAGAGGATTGCCATCAGCTTGGTAGAATAAATGAAGGATATGAGTTTCTGTATTGTCATAAATCAAGGGGCAAAAGTATAGAAAAATTAGCAATTTAGCAAAAAAGTAAGAGTTGTTTAGTAAATCTAAGTTCTCTAATGATAAAAACTAACTATTAATTCTTTGGTATTTCATAACTATTTAGTAATTTTGCAAATTGAAAACGATGAAGAAACAATCTGTATATACACGCATCTTTGCCTTTTTGCTTCTCTTATGTATGCTAAAGGTAGCTTTCCCAGTGGGTGAATTCTTTCATAATCACCACACTAAGGAAGAATTATGCGCTATAGCTACAGGTGATGAATGTCATCACGAATCGCATCTTTCAGCTGTAGATACTCATTATGATTGTATCTTTTTGCAGTTACATCAGTTTTTTACTCCTTCTTTCTTTACCTATCATTTATGGGAGCAAACAGTTTCTACTATATTCTTCTTTATTGAAAAAAGCATTCCTCAAACCACCTTTGCTATCTTTTCAAGAGGTCCCCCAGTTGGTTTGTCAATGAGTCAATTTGCTAAATTAGCAAATTGAAAAACCGACTATTTTTCAAATTAAATTCTTATGCAAAAGATATTATCTCTTCTGCTGCTTTTGTGTGTGCTTTCCTCTTTTGGGCAAAGCCGATTACAATTGCAAGTAGAAGATACACAGCAATTGCCTTTGGTAGGAGCTGTAGTGCACTTTATGGGCAAACACTACCTCACCGATAGCAATGGAAAAGTAACTATTGAGAAAACCCCTAAAGGGACTTACCCTATCAAAATTACCTATCTCGGCTATCACGATTACGAAGCTACTATCAGTATACCCATTGCTCAACCTTATAAAGTGGTGATGAAAGAAACTGTTAGTCAGTTAGATGCAGTAACGGTGGTAGGTCATAACACTTCTGTAGTGGAATGCAAATTGCCTTGCATCCTAAATGTTATCAAAAAAGAGAATTTTATACAGCATTCGGGTGACGAATTAGCCAAAGTACTTACCCAAGTAGCTGGGGTCTCAATGATACAAACGGGAGCTAGCATTGCTAAACCAGTCATTCACGGCTTGCACAGCAATCGTATCTTGATACTCAACAATGAGGTGCGCCAAGAGGGACAACAATGGGGAGCTGATCACGCTCCTGAAATAGACCCTATGGTTGCCGACCAAATAACGATAGTAAAAGGAGCTAATGCTGTGCGATATGGTTCAGATGCTCTTGGGGGAGTAATCCTCATAGCGCCTAAGAAATTGCCTTATGGTGACGGTGTACACGGGAGACTGCTCCCCTCTTTCGCTTCTAATGGTAGAAAAACAGCCCTAACAGCGAGTATAGAAGGTTCTGTACCTAATTCCCATTCGTGGGCGTGGCGCGTACAAGGTACGCTGAAACGCTCTGGAGACCTTAGTACTGCCAGCTATCTGCTAAACAATACCGCTGCTCGTGAGGCAAACTTTTCAGTAGCTACGGGTGTACAAAAAAAGCAAGGTACTGCTGAAGTGTTTTACAGCCGTTATGAGAACGAAAGTAGTGTGTTTTATGGTTCTCACATCGGTAATTTAGACGACCTATTAGGCAGGTTTGAAATCGGCAGGCCGCTGACTACTTATCCGTTTTCGTACACTATCAACGCTCCTAAACAAAAGGTAGTGCATCATCTATTGAAAACTAAAGCGTTTTACTATTTGCCTTTTGGCGGTAAACTCACCGCACAATACGCTTTTCAGAAGGATATACGCCAAGAGTTTAGTGTGCGCCGAATGGATAGAACACGTATCCCTGCGCTGAATATGGAGCTCACCACTCACACCCTTGATGTAGATTGGGAAAATAGTTATAATTATTGGCAAACAACCTTAGGAGGTAGTTTTGGCAAGCAAGATAACTATAACCAACCTGGTACTGGGGTTGTGCCTGTAATCCCTAACTTTGCTTCCCTTAGTTATGGAGCTTTTGGGATACAGCGTTATCACTCTAATAGATGGATGGCTGAAGCTGGGATTAGGTATGACTACAAATACCTCAATGCTGATGGTTACGATATGTATTCGCAACGCTACGGGGGCGAACATCAGTTTCATAATCTGACTTATACAGCAGGAGCATCGTACCACTATAAATGGATAGACATCAGTACAAATATAGGGGTAGCGTGGCGTGCTCCTCACGTAAATGAGCTGTACAGCAGTGGGTTACACCACGGGGCAGGCACCTACGACTTAGGCGATGAGACACTACAATCGGAAACAGGGGTTAAATGGCTTACCTCTTTTGCTTATAATCGCCCAAGACTACGAGTGAATGTAGATATGTATTTACAATGGATAAAGAACTACATTTACGATTATCCTACGGGAGAAGTGCGCACTCTCTTTTCAGGTGTGTACCCTATCTTTCAGTACACTCAAGCAGATGCTTTCTTTAGAGGCATAGACCTCGAAGCAAAATTACCTCTGGTGAAATGGTATAATCAAAGTGACAACGAGCTAAGTTATGAAGTGAAAGGCTCTGTAGTATTTGCCAATGAGATGCAAACCAAACGTTATTTTCCATTTATCCCAGCTCCACGTGTGAATCAGCAGTTAAAATGGAATATAGATCCCAATGGAGGCTTGCTAAGAAACTTCGTCGTGGGTATAGGGCATACTTTTGTAGCCAAACAAACTCGCTTTGAGTCTTCACAAGAGTTAGTTCCTACTACACCTGATGCTTATCACCTTTTTGAGGCTAATATAGGAATAACTCTGAAGATAGGTGAGCAGCAAACTTTAGGAATAAGGTTTTCTGCTGAAAACCTTTTAAACACTGAATACAAGGAATACACCAATCGTTTTAGGTATTACGCACACGATTTGGGTAGAAATGTATTCGTAAGATTGATTTATAATTTTTAAAAAAAACATCAAAATGAAAAAAATATCACATTTTTTAAAAACTATTAGCTTAATAGCTATAATATGTTTTGCAGCAAGCAGCTGTAGTAAAGACAATACCCAACCTAAAGCTCCTACTGATGAAACTAAGGACAGAGGACACGATATGCCTGATAAGGTGCAGTTTATCATTACCGATATAGGCACTAACGAGGTACAAGAGCGCACCGCTAATAAGTCACCTAAAGATATAGTATATGACATCAATACCCCTATACAATGGCAAATAGGACACGAATACCGTTTTGAGATTGTCTATTACAACAATGGAGCTCGTATGAACCACGAGTTTGTAACTGCTGAAATGGCACCTATCCACCAACATTTCTTTCAGTTATTTCAAGGAAATTACCCTGGAAATAAAGAAGGAAGAGATGCGATGGTAACCGCTATGAACAAAGCTGTAAGTTATGAATATCAAGATACCGACCCTGAAAATGGTACTTACGGCACTCAAGGGGTGAATTTGCGCTTGCGCACTTGGGATAAAAAACACCCCGAACTACGCGACCCTATCGGTCTAAAAGGCATTTTTCACATCAAAGACGAGGCTACGGCTGGCGATTATAAGTTGCGTATCAAGTTAGCACACTTTATTATTGCTAATAAACTCAACCCTCAAACCCAAGAAGAACGCCCTTACAATGTTGTGGAGTATTCTAGTGCCTTTCAATTAGACTCCGATATGACACTCCCTGTACAAATTAAACAATAACCTTTTTAACATTAAAAAACAATGAAAAATATATACGACCTTTTTAAAATCTCATTGCTGTCAATATTTGTTACTTTTCTTTCTGTCTCTTGCAGTAAAGACGATAATAAAGTAACCCCTCCTACTACGCAATCTTCTACCACTACCGCTACCACAACCTCCACCACCACAGCTACTACCGAAGAGTTTGTAGCTAAGTGGAGCCGACTTGAAGTGCGTTTTACCAAAGGGCATTCTCACGGCTATTTCCACGGCAACCCCGACTACCCCGTGAAATACCTCAAAACAGTACAACGCTTCTATTTTGAGAACAAAAATGGCGTTATTACCCCAGCAAACGATAATCCTACCGCTATCCGTTGGGAAGGAAGTAATGATCAAGCTGGAGTATCTCTCTCTGGAATAGAACTTATCTTCTATGATAAAGAGGGTAAACGTATAAACTCACTGTTGACTACAGGTCAGGCACCTAATCACTATCAATTCTTCTTTATCGCTGATAATTTCACAGCAGTAGCTAGCAATACTACAGTGCCTACCCAAGCTGAAGCCTTGCAATACAAATACCGCGATACCAATCCTGAAGAGTTGTATATCAAAGGAGGGGCAGGTATAGACAATAACCCCAATGCTCCCAAAGGTGTGCTTCGTAAAGAGCAAATAGGTTTAAAAGGCTTTTTTGAAATCAAAAGAGCTTATGTAAATTTCAATTTGCATATTGTGTTAGGCTATTTCGCTACCAAACCCGCTGGATTAACTTATAGTACCCTTCCTGCTAATAAAGTTATGGAGGTGAAAGTCCCAATACACATTTACCACGATATCATAGCAGAAGATAAACAAATAGAGGATGCTGTGCGCGAATTTGGTGTAAGTAAAGATGAAATCGAAAAAGACTATAATGATATTCTCTCATCAGACCTCTCTCCTGAAAGTAGTGGTACTTTCTTGTAAAACAAAAATAAATAACATTGCTTTGCCAAAGGTCATAATACAACAAGTTATGACCTTTGGCAAAGTTTTTATATGATTTCCTTTCTAAATTTTGGTGGTTCAAATAATTGTTGTATCTTAGCCGAAAATTTTTAATACATCAACAAACTTAAAACACAAAATAACAATGGGAAAAGGATTTTTTAAAGTACCTAAGGCTGTAAATGAGCCCGTAAAGAGTTATGCACCAGGTAGCCCTGAGCGCGAAGCGGTGCTAAAAGCTTACAAAGAATTGTGGAACACCCGTGTAGACGCTCCGCTATACATTGGCAGTGAGGAAGTACGCACTGGCAATACGAGCGAGATGCACCCCCCACACGACCACAAGCACTGCTTGGGCGTTTACCACAACGCTGGCAAAGCAGAGGTAGAAAAAGCGATAGCTGTAGCCCTTGAAGCTCGTAAGAAATGGGCTGCTCTCGCGTGGGAAGAACGCGCCGCTATTTTCTTAAAAGCAGCCGACCTTATCGCTGGTCCTTACCGCGCTAAAATGAACGCCGCTACAATGATTGCTCAGTCTAAAACAGTGCACCAAGCTGAAATAGATTCTGCTTGCGAGCTAATAGACTTCTTGCGCTTCAACGTAGAGTTTATGGCTAATATCTATAACGACCAACCCAACTCTTCTGAAGGTGTTTGGAATCGCGTAGAATACCGTCCCTTAGAAGGTTTTGTATATGCCGTTACTCCATTCAACTTTACCGCTATATCTGGCAACCTACCTGCAAGTGCTGCCCTAATGGGTAACGTAGTAATATGGAAACCAAGTGCTTCGCAAGTATTTTCAGCCAATATGATAGTAGAAGTATTTAAGAAAGCAGGTTTGCCAGATGGCGTTATCAATGTACTACACGGCGATGCCGCTATGATTACCGATACACTACTTGTCAGCCCTCACTTCGCTGGTATCCACTTCACTGGTTCTACCAATGTATTCCAAGATATTTGGAAAAAAATAGGTAACAACATCCATAATTACAATTCTTACCCTAAAATCGTAGGCGAAACAGGGGGTAAAGACTTTATCCTTGCGCACCCAAGCGCTTGCCCTAAACAAGTGGCTACCGCTATTACTCGTGGAGCTTTTGAGTATCAAGGACAAAAATGTAGTGCTGCCTCTCGCGTCTACTTACCTAAATCTAAAGCCAATGAAACCTTAGCCTTCGTAAAAGAAGATGTATTATCCTTCAAAATGGGCTCTCCCGAAAACTTCGAAAATTTTATAACTGCCGTTATTCACGAACATTCTTTCGATAAATTAGCTAAATATATTGACCAAGCTAAAAAAGATAAAGATGCCGAGATATTCGTAGGTGGTGGTTACGACAAGAGCAAAGGTTATTTCATTGAACCTACTGTGATTGTTACTACCAATCCTCATTACACCACTATGGAAACTGAACTTTTTGGTCCTGTAGTAACCGTGTATGTATACGACGACTCTAAATGGGAGGAAACCCTTAAATTAGTAGACCAAACTTCAGCTTATGCTCTCACTGGAGCTGTATTTGCTACTTGTCGTTATGCCATAGACGAAGCCGTAAAAGCCCTCGAAAACGCCGCTGGTAACTTCTATGTAAACGATAAACCTACAGGAGCTGTCGTTGGACAACAACCTTTCGGTGGCGCACGTGCCTCAGGTACTAACGATAAGGCTGGATCTGCCCAAAATCTATTGCGTTGGGTATCACCACGCCTCATCAAAGAAACTTTTGTACCCCCTGTAGACTATCGCTACCCTTTCTTAGGATAAAATAAAATTTTAACTTTGCCAAAGTTCTCTGCCCATGTGGCTCACATCTTTGGCAAAGTTTCTCTTAAATCTATATAAAAACAGCTCCCTTACGAACACTTATATTTGTGGATTGTCCCCCTTCGGGGGTTCGGGGGCTTAATTAATCATTAAACACTAAACATTAATCATTAAACATTAAATGGACTGGCTTTGGAATTTGATGACTAACCACGAAAGTGTTGCCTACACCGTGATAGTGTATAGCGTTGTCATCGCAGTAGGAGTTGCCTTAGGTAAAATAAAAATATTTGGCATCTCATTCGGTATCGCTTGGGTACTATTTGCAGGTATTGCTATGGCTGAAATGGGCTTTACTGTTAATATGCACATTCAGCACTTCATAAAAGAATTTGGGCTTATTTTATTCGTGTATACCATAGGATTACAAGTAGGACCCGGATTTTTCTCAGCTTTTAAAAGAGAAGGTATCAAACTCAATTTATTAGCTATTCTTTCTATCGTTACTTGTGTAGCAACTGTTATAGCAATTCACTACATTACTCAAACTGATATGTCAACCTTAGTAGGGATAATGTCAGGTGCTGTAACCAATACCCCTGGGTTAGGAGCTGCCAATGCTGCTCTTGCCGAAAAATTTGGTGAAGAAGCTCCCTCGCTCACTACAATGTACGCAGTAGCTTATCCTTTTGGTGTATTGGGTATCATCATTGTAATGTTAGGTTTAAAAAGTATTTTCAAAGTAAATTTAGATTCTGAAAAACGCTTAAATTCTGTACGCCATTCTAAAGACCAAGTGGTAATCAACCGCTTTGCTATCAAAGTTACCAACCCTTCTTTATTTGGAAAAAAATTAAGTGTTATCAAAAAAACACTTGATTTTGATTTTACTATCTCACGTATGTGCCGAAAAGGTGAAATCTTATTAGCTAATGCCGAAACTCTCATAGAAGAAGGCGATATAGTTCTAATTGTAGCCAACCAAAAAGAGAATGAAAAGTTCTTTACCCTAATGGGAGATAGTGTATCAATTACCGATTATTTCCCTGATGAAAAAGATATGCGTTACACCTCACGTCGCATCAACGTAACACAACGTGCTATTTTTACCAAAACCTTAGCCGAATTAGATGTACGCCGACGTTTTGGAGTAACCATTAGCCGTGTATTCCGTGCAGGGGTAGAGTTTGTGCCTTCTGCTCATACCAAGTTGCAGTTTGGCGATACGATTACTGTAATAGGCGACGAGACTCATATACAACTCGTGAGCAAAGAGTTTGGAAACTCCAAACGCCGCTTGCAAACCCCTCATATAGCCGAACTTTTTATGGGTATCACTCTTGGGGTGCTTTTAGGTAGCATTCCTTTTTCTATACCTGGTATACCTGGAGCAGTCCGCTTAGGTTTGGCGGGTGGTCCTCTCATTGTAGCAATACTTATCAGCCGTTATGGTGGTAAATTCTCAGTTACCCATTATGTATCACAAAGTGCTAATTTAATGGTGCGAGAAATTGGTATCGTGCTCTTCCTCGCTAGTGTGGGCTTAGATGCTCGAGCGCAATTTGTCCAAACCTTATTGCACGGTCAAGGTTTATATTGGATGGGATTGGGGGGTCTTATCACCCTTATACCTCTCATTATTACATCTTTAGTAGCCCGTATCAAAGGAAAGTTAGACTATTTGGAAATTTGTGGTTTGCTCTCTGGCGCCTCTACTGATCCTCCTGCTTTGGCATTTGCCAATGAAATGAATAATTCTGAAGTACCAGCCCTTACGTATGCAAGTGTTTATCCGCTTACTACCTTCTTGCGAATAATGGTCGCTCAATTATTGATTGTATTTTTTGTGTGATGTTTCAAAAAAAGTTGTACTTTTGCCCTCTGAAAAAAATAAAATATTATGTTTGGAGATATGATGGGAATGATGGGGAAACTCAAAGAAACCCAGCAAAAAATAGAAGAGGCTAAAGCGCGCTTAAATCACGTATTAGTTGATGAAATTGCCTCTGATGGCAGTGTAAAAGTAACTATTACTGCCAATCGAGAAATTAAAAGCATTCAAATAAACGAGGCTTTATTAGAAGACAAAGAAGCCTTAGAAGATTATTTGATTATCACACTCAACAAGGCTATTGCCAAAGCTACAGAACTCAATGAATTAGAATTAGCTAATGTAGCCAAGCAAGGGCTTCCCTTTAACTTTTAAAAACACTAAATCTATGGGTAAAATAATAGCTATTGCAAACCAAAAAGGGGGCGTGGGAAAAACCACTACCTCTGTGAACTTAGCCGCCTCCTTAGGCGTATTAGAAAAAAAAGTATTACTCATTGATGCCGACCCACAAGCAAATGCTACTTCTGGCTTAGGTATTGATGTAGATTCTATTGAGCACGGTACTTACGAGCTTTTAGAACATACAATGGAGGCTAAAGATATGATTGTTCAAACTAGTTCTCCTAACCTCGACCTTATTGCAGCTCACATCAACTTAGTAGCTATTGAGATTGAATTGGTTGATAAAGAACAACGTGAGTATATGCTTAAAAAAGCCTTAGAATCTATCAAAGATGAGTATGATTATATTTTAATCGACTGTGCTCCTTCCTTAGGTCTCATCACACTGAACGCTCTTACAGCAGCTAACTCGGTGATTGTGCCTATCCAATGCGAATACTTTGCTCTAGAAGGATTAGGCAAACTCCTTAATACTATTAAAAGTGTACAAAAAACCTTCAACCCCGATTTAGATATCGAAGGCTTATTGCTCACTATGTATGATGCTCGTTTACGCCTTTCTAACCAAGTAGTAGAAGAAGTGCAAAAACACTTCAGTGATATGGTATTCAAAACCATTATCCAACGCAACGTACGCCTTAGCGAAGCTCCTAGTTTTGGTGAAACTATCATCAACTACGATGCTACTAGTAAAGGAGCTACTAATCACATCAACTTAGCTCAAGAGATTATAGATAAAAATAAAACTGCATAATGACGAAACCTGCTAAAAAACCTGCCTTGGGGAGAGGTATTTCAGCTATTTTTGGCAATAGCCCCGAAGTGGCTATCAATTCTATCAAAGATAAGAACGCCGATAAAATCGTAGGAAATATCATAGAGCTTGAACTCGACCTAATAGAAACAAACCCTTTTCAGCCTCGTACTTCTTTTAATGAAGAGGAACTACAAGGACTCGCTTCCTCTATTGAGGAATTAGGAGTTGTACAACCTATCACCGTACGCAAACTCGACGGAGAAAACAAATATCAACTCATTTCTGGCGAACGCCGTTTTAGAGCTTCTAAATTAGCTGGGCTCAAAACAATCCCTGCCTATATCCGTATCGCCGACGACAACGAGTCGCTTACTATGGCTTTGGTTGAGAATATCCAACGTCAGGATTTAGACCCTATAGAAATTGCTCTTTCTTACCAACAGCTCATTGAGCAGGTAAACCTCACTCAAGACCAAATGAGCAAACGCGTAGGTAAAAAACGTTCTACAATCACTAACTATTTGCGTTTGCTGAAGCTTGCTCCTATCATTCAAACAGGTATACGCGATGGCTTTATCTCTATGGGGCACGGTCGTGCGATTATTGCTATAGAAGACCCTGAACAACAAGCCGAAGTGTACCAACGTATCATTTCCGATAACCTATCTGTACGTGATACCGAAGAGTTAGTGCGCCGCTTGCAAAACCCCGAAACACCTAATGTGGTAAGTATTCAAATCCCTAAAAGCAATAGTAAAACTGAAGTACCTACTTATATCAAAGAAAATATGAGTAGTTTCAATCATTTTTTTGGCACTAAAGTCGCCGTAAAAATGAGCAAAGATGGTAAAGGTAGCCTTACTATCCCTTTTACCTCAGAGGAAGATTTCAAACGCATTCAAAGTTTATTACACAAAAAAAATGAGTAAAACAATTGTTTTCATAATGGCACTCCTTATGGGAGTGGGTATTTCGTACGCACAAAACGATACAGAGGAAGTGGTAGAAGTACCCTCCGATTCTATGCAAGTAGCCGTTATGCAAGACAATATGAAAAAAGTTCCTTGGAATACCGATCCTCTTTCGCCTGCCAAAGCAGCTTTCTATTCGGCTGTTATCCCTGGTTTAGGACAGATATACAACAAAAGCTACTGGAAAGTACCTTTGGTATATATTGCTATCGGAACCCCTATATACTTCTATGTACAAAACTCTAAGGAATACGATCGTTATCTCTCCGCCTACAAACGTCGCCAACAAGGCTTTACTGATGATGAGTTTTATGGTAATCGCTCTGATGGACAACCACGTCTCAGCACCGATGGACTGCGCCGAGGCATACAGTTCTATCGCCGTAATAAGGAACTCTCTATTCTCATAGGAGTAGCTTTGTACACCTTAAATATTATCGAGGCTAATGTTGATGCCCACCTCAAGCAGTTCAATGTAGATGAACGTCTTACTTTAGAACCTTTTATCCACAACGATTTCCTCACTCAACCCCAATTTGGTTTGACTCTTACTTATAGATCTAAAAAATAATAATGAACTCACAAAACCTATTAGAAACCTTGCGCCACATCGTTGGCGCAAAGTACGTTATTACCGACCCTTCAAAAACTGAACGTTACCGCACTGGGTATCGTTTTGGTACCGGAAATGCTATTGCCGTAGTCCGTCCTGCAACTTTGTGGGAACAATGGCAAGTACTTGAGGCTTGTGTCGCAGCCGATGTGATTGTAATTTCACAAGCTGCCAATACAGGTATTACGGGAGGGTCTAACCCTTTTGGTAACGATTACGACCGCGATGTGGTTATTATCAACACTATGCGTAATGACAATATTCAGCTTATCAACGAAGGGGAACAAGCGGTATGTCTCACTGGCGCAACTCTCAACCATTTGGAACAAGAACTGAAAGTATACGATCGTGAACCTCATTCTGTGATTGGCTCTTCTTGTATTGGGGCTTCTGTAATTGGAGGCGTGTGTAATAACTCTGGTGGTTCATTAGTTCAACGCGGACCTGCTTATACCGAAATGGCTCTCTACGCCCAACGCAATGCCGACGGTAAATTAGAGCTCATCAACCATTTAGGTATTGATTTAGGAAATTCTCCTAAAGAAATTCTCACTAATCTTCAAGAAGGAAAATACCAGCAAAAGGATATCCATTCCACTGGCAAAAAAGGACACGATCACAACTATTGTAACCATGTACGCGAAATCAATGCTGATACTCCTGCCCGCTTCAATGCCGACCCTGCTCGCCTATATGAAGCCTCAGGTAGCGCAGGTCGTTTAGGAGTTTTCGCAGTACGTGTAGATACTTTCCCCGCCGAGAAAAAAACTGCCGTATTCTACATAGGTACTAACGATACAGCCGTACTTACTAAACTGCGCCGTGATATGCTTGGAACTTTCGAAGAAATTCCTATTTCTGGTGAATATATTCATCGTACCGCTTTTGATATTGCTGCCAAATACGGCAAAGACACTTTTTGGTATATCAAAAATATCGGTACTGAATACTTACCTAAACTATTTTCTATGAAGGCTTGGGGAGATCGTGTAGCTAAAAAGCTACCTTTTATGCCCAACCATTTCAGTGAAAAATTCTTGCAATTCACCTCTAAACTAATGCCTCAACACCTCCCTAAAATATTATGGGATTATCGCAACCAATACGAACACCACCTCATTTTAAAAATGGGAGGTAAAGGAGTAGAAGAAGCACGTGCTTATTTGCAAAAAGAATTTTCTGATAGTAGCAAAGGAGCTTATATAGAATGTGATGCCAAACTCGCTCAAGCAGCAATGCTCTTGCGCTTTGCTGTAGCTTCTGCAGCCATTCGTTATCGCTCAGTACACGAAGATGAGGTAGAAGATATCGTGGCTTTAGACATCGCTTTGCGTCGTAATGATGAGGATTGGTTTGAAAAACTTCCTCCTGAACTCGATGCTAAGATTCTTCACAAATTGTACTACGGGCATTTTATGTGTCACGTGTTCCATCAGGATTATGTAATTAAAAAAGGTTACAATTGTGAAGAAATAGAAGAAGAGATGCTCAAAATATTAGATACTCGTGGCGCTCAATATCCCGCCGAGCATAACGTCGGACACTTATATCACGCTAACGACGACCTTAAAAACTTCTACAATTCACTCGACCCAACCAATAGCTTCAACCCTGGTATTGGTAAAACCTCCAAGAAAAAAGATTGGAAATAAGTTAATACTTTATCTCATTAAAAGCTGTTTGATATTTTCGAACAGCTTTTTTTATGAAACTACTCCTTTTATGAAACACTGATTTACAAATATTTAGTAGCTATTAGACAATTTTATACCTTTTTTAGACAACAAAAGAAATCGTTTTTGCACGTTATTTATACCTTTGTGTCATCAAACGATACAAAAACAAACAACCATTGTATGAAAAGAAATCTATTTTTATCAGTTCTACTGTTATTAGTGAGTTGGAGTTATGCTCAACAACGCACCATTCGTGGAACTGTCAGCGATGCTACTACTAAGGAGCCTTTGATGAGTGCTTCAGTAGTAGTGAAAGGAACTACCAAAGGTGTCAGCACCGATATGGATGGTAAATATACCATAGATGTAGCGGTGGGACAGACCTTAGAAGTGTCTTTTATGGGTTATGTTACCCAAAATGTAAAAGTAACTGCCAATACCCCAGTGCCTTTGCTCATTGCTTTGGCTGATGAACAAAAAAAATTGGAAGAAGTAGTCGTAGTAGGATATGGTGTTACTAAAAAACGTGACTTAGCAGGTGCTATCACCTCTATCAAAACAGGTGATGTGAAAGCTGGTGTAGTAGCCGATATGTCACAAATGTTAAAAGGACGTGCCTCAGGTGTACAAGTACGTCAGAACTCATTAGAACCTGGTGGTAATGTATCTATCCGTGTACGTGGTGCTTCTTCAGTAAGTGCCGAAAATGAGCCTTTATACGTAATTGATGGATTTCAAACCGACAATATGTCGCAAATTAGTATAGACGACATCGAGTCTATAGAAATCTTAAAAGATGCTTCTACCACAGCTATTTATGGAGCCCGTGGTGCCAATGGGGTTATTCTTATCACTACTAAAAAAGGTAAAGAAGGAGCTTTTAATGTAGAATATTCTAACCAAACTTCTTATAAGAATATGTACAACCCCTGGGATTTACTCGATGCAGGACAAACCATTTCACTTACTCGCCGTTTGTATGAGCAAACCCAAGATGCTGCCTATAATAAATGGACAGCACAACAAGCTACTTATCGTGGCAAAGGTACTGATTGGCTCAAAGAAACCACTCACGATGCTGTTACTGTATTACACCAATTCTCTGTTTCAGGGGGTACAGATCGTCTTTCTGCTTTTATGTCGGCTAACTACCTCAGCGAACCTGGTATTTTGCTTAATACCGATTACAGTCGTTATGGAGGTCGTACCAATTTACAATACAAAATTAGCCCTAAAGTAAGAGCGGGAGCTAATGTGAGTTTTTCTCAATCTAAAAAGAAATTCTTAGATATGGGTACTATCTCTTCCGATAAGAATATTATGTACCGCATCTTCAACTTAGAGCCTTGGAAAAACAAAGAAGGTTTTGATGTTTTTGGAACTAAAGATCGTCGTCCTGCTGTATTTGAAGAAATGAACGGAGCGCAACTCTATCGTCATTTCAATACAATGTACGCTACTGCTTATGCCGATATTGATTTATTGCCTTCTCTTACTATCAATGGCCGTTACACTTATGCTTACGACCATTTAAAAACTGAAAAATATTACGATCGTTCTACTTCTATCGGACAGTCGTATAAAGGTCAGGCTTTCCTTAGCCACGAAGAAAACGTAAAACACCAAATTGAAGGTGTTGCTACTTATCACCCCAAAATGGAAGGTAAACACGATGTAAAAGTAACTGCAGGTAGTTCTTATATCTATCAAAGAGGTAAAGGTGATGAAGTACAGGCTTATGGTTTTGCTTCCGATGTCTTCTCTTTTAAAAACATTGGTGCTGCTCAACACTTAGATTGGATAGGCTCTGGCGAATCATCTATCAAAAAAGCCTCAGCTTTTGGTCGTGCCGAGTACATCTTCAACAATCGTTATATACTCAATGCTTCTGTACGTGTCGATGGTTCTTCAGTATTTGGAGCCGACTATCGTTGGGGTATATTTCCTGCTGGTTCAATCGCTTGGCACTTAGGCGAAGAGAAATTTATGGCTTGGACAAAACCTGTTATTTCTCGTATCAAGTTGCGTACCAGCTATGGTCTTAGTGGTAATGATGGTATCCGTTTTGGTTTATCTCAATACCAATATTCAGTACGCGATGTGTATATAGGTAATGACCTCAACTCTAAGGGTATGTATCCTTCTAATCCTTACAATCCAAAACTTCGTTGGGAAACTACTGCACAATGGAATGCGGGTATTGATTTGAACATTGCAAGTGTAGAACTTAGTTTTGATTACTATATCAAACGCACAAACGATTTGCTAAACCCCGATCCTATTCACCCTTCAGGAGGATTCCCTAACTATACTAATGATGGTCGCCGTTTTGAGTATACCGCTATGATGGTAAACGATGGTGAAATAGAAAACCGAGGTTTTGAAATAGCTATCAAATCCACTAATATCAATAAAAATGGATTTATGTGGAATACCGCTTTCAACTTTGCTCACAACCGCAGCGAAGTATTAAAACTCAACAACGGAAAACCTCGTTTTCAATACATACGTCCTCACGGGTCTTATGAAGAAAAAGAATATATGATGCTCAAAGAAGGTGAACCTTTAAGTGCTATCTATGGTTATGTGTTTGAAGGAGTTATACAACAAGGTGAAAGCTATGCTCCTCAACCTAACTCAGCAGCTGGTGATCCTAAGTTTAAAGACCTCAATGGCGATGGCAAAATAGACGCGAACGACCGCACTGTATTAGGTACTGGTATCCCTAAAACTATCATAGGGCTTAACAACAGTTTCACTTACAAAGGATTTGATTTTTCTTTCTTCTTTGAAGCTTCGTTAGGAGCTAAAATGCTCAACCTTACTCGTATCTACTTGGAAGACAACAACCGTTTAGCAGCCTCATCCGACCGTTGGACACGTGCTCACGCTTCTAATAGCGTACCTCGCAATGGTTATCAAAAAACAGCTGGATTGCAATATGGTTCTTATGTAAACTCTCGTTTTGTAGAGGATGCCGATTTTGTAAAACTCCGCAATGTTGAATTAGGTTATACTTTCACTGGTAGCCAATGGAATGTAAAAACCCTTAAAGCAATGCGTATGTTCATAGGAGGACAAAACTTGCTCACTTTCACTAAATATCAAGGTTTCGACCCCGATATCAGCACCAATGGCAGCAGTGCTGTTGCTCAAGGATTGGATTTGAACTCTTATCCTGCTTATCGCACAATCAACTTTGGAGTGAAATTAACTTTTTAATACAGAAGAAGAATGAAAACGAATTATAAACTATATACATTAGTAGGCCTCTTAGGATTATCATTTACAGCTTGTGAACTGAAAGAAGACTTAAGTTCGGTTTACAATAAGGATAACGCCTATACTACTGAAGAAAATGCACAAGAAGGGGTAAACGGAATTTATCGCTATCTTCTTGGAGCTACACACACAAGCAATTTCTACATCAACGATATGTCTACCGATGATTGTTATAAAGAAGGTATCGCTTTTGAAATTTATAACGAAAACGGACTTTCAGGAAATGTGGAACTCGCGAGATGTTATAACGGAAACTGGCAAATGATAGGTTGTGCTAACACAGCTATCGACAATATAACAATGATTCCTGAATCTCGTTTCAAAACGGCTGATAAAAAACCTGAGCTTTTAGCCGAAGCTCGCTTTATGCGTGCCTTCGCTTTCTATCAGCTTACAAATGCTTTCTACAGAGTACCTCTGATTACCAATGGTTTCTACGATTCTAATGCCAACCCTACTTTGGCTACAGTAGATGAATTAGACGACCAAATAGAACAAGATTTGCTCATCGCTATCAATAACCTCCCCGATCAGTGGAGTGCAAGCGAAGAAGGTGGCAATGGTCGCCCTACCAAGGGAGCTGCTTATGGTTACTTAATGCGTCTTTATATGCGTAAAGCTGGTCGTCTGCGTGAAGAAGGTAAAGATGCTACCGCTGCTTGGCAAGCTGCCTTAACTTATGCCGACCTTGTAATTGCTTCTGGCAAATATGCCTTGCAAACCAAAGTGTTTGATGTGTTCGACCCTTCCAAAAAAGAAACATTGAACAACAACGAAATTATCTTTGCTATTCGTGCAAGTGATAAGGTACCTTCCGGTTCTTCCGATTTGGCTTTGTATTTCACCCCTTGGGAATACGATATGGGATGGAACAATATCAATATGCCTTTGGAATTGTATTGGAAATTCCACAGCGACGACCAACGTTTGAAAGAGCTAATTGTAACCTCTTACGACAATGTGTACGGGAAACCTATTAAGTACGTATCTCCTAAACTTAGTGAAGTAGGAACACTTAGAAATGAAGCAAGTAATCCTCAAATAGTTGAAAATGATGCGGTATATACTAAAAAATACAAATATACCAAAACAGGCTCTTACAACTACAATACACCTAACAACCTCATACTATTGCGTTATGCCGATGTATTGCTATGTAAAGCCGAAATCTTAAACGAACTCAATGGCCCTAATCAAGAATCAGTTGATTTAATCAATAAGATTCGCGAACGTGCTTTCGAAAACAGTACTCACAATTATACTTTAGCTAACTTCCCTTCTAAAGAAGAGTTGAGAAGCAAATTGTGCGACGAACGCTTATTTGAACTTAATATGGAAGGTGTACGCCGCGTAGACCTTATCCGTATGGGATTGTGGAAAGACCGCTTAGATACTTATATGGACACTGTAAAACAAAAATTTGAAGCTAAAGAAGCTAATCTCAATGCTAGAAGAGACCCTAATAAAGTACCTAACCCTTATGATTTAAGCCCTCAATGGAAAGTATATCCTAAGTTTAGCAATCCATTGAAAACTTACGACAAACGTAGATATTATCCTATACCAGGGGTATATAGCAACAAATACCCCGATTTGCAAAACAATCGTTCTTTTAGAGAACAATAATTTTAAAATGTAAACTAATATGAAAACCTATACAAAACCCATACTAATGGCAGCAGCTATCCTGAGTTTGAATAGCTGTAGCAAAAGCGATGTAGATGGGCGCTTTAGCGACAATCCTAAAAGTGAAATAGGCACCCCTCAAAAGGGAACTGCTAATACCGCCAATCAACTCAAATGGAATTTCGACAATACCGACGATTGGATTAATGCCAGTCAAGGTGATAATGCTAATATTTCACAAACCTCTGTGGAGAACAATACCGATGCTGAAGATGGTAAAGTAGTGAAAATATTCACTAATTTAGCTAGTAAAGAACGTAAAAAACTAAAAACTAAAAAACAATACGGAGCTGGTCTCTATACGTGGCGTACCTATATTTCCGATTTAGGAACTAATGAACGCGTGAGTATAGGCTCTTGGTTGTGGAATAGCGATAAACACGAACTTGATTTCGAGGTAGGATCTGGTACTAGCAAAGACCGTGATCTTTTAAAAACCGCTGATGATGAAGTGATTGCTTATATCACCAGTCAGGACAATCCTGCCCTACACCAAAAGATTAAAATCAAGAAAAATGCTTGGCACACCTTCCAAATCGATTTACAATTAGTAGGCAACAAGTATTTCGCTACTTGGCTTATCGATGGAGTGAAATGTGCTGCTCAGCAACTCAACTACGGACAAGAACACCCTTTCCACATCTTCTGTAGTACAGAAAACTTAAAGTTCGTAGGTGATAACTGGCCTTATAAAGATAATTATGGCTTATGGGATTATGTAACTTATACCCCTTATACATATTCTATAGCCCCTACAGAACCTCAAAACCAAATCAATCCAAAAGACCCTGAACCAGAACCTGATAGTGGAGAAAAAAAAGTATGGACATTTAAAAACTTCCCTAATGATTGGGGAAAATGGGCAAGAGCTAATGTAGAAGTTAATAATAAAATAGAGAATGGAAAATTAGTACTTACAACTTCTGCCAACTGTAGTGTTTCAAAAATATTTAATAAAACTCAGGCTGGTTATGGTAAATACACTTGTTCTATTCGTTTGCCAGAAGTAAATAAATCTGCTAAGATACAATTAGGTATGACTTTCTACAATGAGTCTCCGGAACGTTTCTTTATAATGATGGCTCGTTATGGAGATGAAGCAGAACGTAAACGCTTAGGTGCCAAAACAGGAGAATTGCTACTATTTGTACAATCTGTATCACCCGCTATAGAAGAGTATGTAGCTGTATTAAAACCTAATAAAGACTACAAATTTACTATCGACCTTAAAAAAGTAGGTAATAATTATGGCGTTGAATTTTCTCTTGATCAAAATGTTGTAAAAAGTTTAGCAGTAGCTAACTTTGGAGAAGACCAAATGAAATTTGAATGGAGTCTTTCAGCAGAATCTAATAGAGGAAGTTGGTTGCCAGGTGAAACCCTAGTAGATGGTGAGTATAGTGCTACTTTCAATTTTATTGAATATACCGCCTATTAGTAGTGAATCAATGTTTATCTCTATAAATGGCAAATTGATTTTTTCTGAGGCTGTCTCACCTCAAACAACGAGACAGCCTCTGTTTTTAAAATAAAAGCTTAAAAGTGTTTTGAATACAAAAAATTAAACCTATGCAACGGATAAATCTATTTTTAATGATTGTGTGCTTAACGGCTTTTATAAGTTGTAGCAAGCAAGTCAGTGATATTCCTGAGGTAACCATTGATAAAACCAAAGTGATGCAATGGGATTTCAAAACGCTTGATAGTTGGTTATTAGGTAATCAAGATGAGGATTATCCGCAGGGGAAAGATAAAGAAACTTATGCTAAGGTAGTGGGAGATTCTTATGCCGAAGATGGTTGGGCTCTAAAAATATGGACAAAAGCTCACACTGAACAACGCAAAAAACAAAAAACTACACATCGTTATGGTGCAGGCATTTATACTTGGCGCGCTTACATTCCCCCAATGGAAACAAGTGCTTGGGCAAGTATAGGCTCTTTCTTATATAACAGTGAAGGTCACGAAATAGATTTTGAAGTAGGCTCGGGTGATGCCAAACGCAGAAAGAAGTTAGGCGCAAAAGAGGGACAGGTAGTAGTTTTTATGACTAGCCAAAATAATCCTTGGGCGCAAAATGCTGAGGTACTTATAGACAGCGACCAATGGCACACTTTTCAGATTAAATTAACTATCAATCCGCAGAATGACCATTATATTGCTACGTGGCTCATCAATGGAGTACAATACCTTCAAAAGGAACTCAACTATGGGCAACAGTATCCTTTCCGTATTTTTTGTAGTGTAGAAAATATAGATTTTATAGGCGACCATATTCCTACCAAAGATCATTATGCTTTATGGGATTATGTAATGTATGAGCCTTTTGCTAATGCTATTGAACCTGTAAATCCCGATAAAGAATAACACTTTTCCTTATTAAAACAATTAACTTAGAGAAAAACAACAAAGATTTAAAAATATGAAAAAGTCAATCATTATTTTGTTTTTAGCCATAGGTGGATTATTAGTTTCTTGTAAAAAAGACGATTCATTACCCCCTTCTCATCAGGGTAGCCTTACCGCTTTTGAGGTAGCTTTGAGTAAAACTAATAATCTTCGTGCTGAAGTAACTGCTACTTTTAGCACCGAAACTTCCTATCATATTGCTTATTGGGAGACTGCAAACCCTCAAAAAGTACAACAAACTAACACCTATAAAGCTACGGGCATTACTCACAAAACACTCTTGTTTCTCAAGCCCAATACCGACTATACCTGCCAAATTATTACCACAACAGGTGTAAAATCACCTCTAAAAACTTTTAAAACCAAAAGTATAGAGACTTTTTTGCCTAATGCAACCTTGTTAGAAGACAAATTTAAAGAAAAAATAGAGGGTTTCTTATTAGCTAACAATCGCAGCTCAAAACATATCTACCTAATGGATATGAACGGAACTGTAGTGTGGTATGAACCTGTGCCTGATACTCCTGCTGTTGTGAACTACGACTCTCGCACACAGCGTTTCTACTTGCTCACCGATGCCCCTGGAGAAGGATTATTTGTATTCAATTCTAAAAAACTAAAAATAATAGACCTCTTTGGCAACATCGAATTGGAAAAAGAATTTGCCTCTATCCCCGAACTGAACAACCGCGAAGTACATCACGAATGCCGTCCCCTCCCCGATGGCAATATAGGCTTAGTAACCTATATTCATCAAACAGTAGACCTCAGTTCTAAAGGAGGCTCTCAAACCGATACTGTAACAGGTGATGGTTTTGTGATTATGACCCCAAAGGGTGAAATTGTAAAAACGTGGAGCTGTTTCGACCACCTAAATCCGATTGACTATCCTAATATAGCCCAAAAGAAAATAAAAGAAGACTGGATACACGCCAATTCCATCGATCAAGATAGTGAAGGCAATTACTATATGACCACCAATCGCGATAGTGAACTCTGGAAAATCAATGGTAAAACAGGCGAATTGATGTATCGCGTAGGTGAAAACGGCACCATCAAACCTACCGAAAAGCTTTTATCTCACGGTATCCATTGTGCTATAGTACAAGCGCCTAACGAAGTATTAGTGATAGACAATGCTCGCAACAACCAATTTACTGGTTCAAGAGCTCTTATTTATAATGTGAACGAACAAATGAAAACTGTGAGTGTTCCTTTGGAAGTTGCTTTGCCTAAGGGAATGTCCTCTGGCACTCGTAGTAATGTACAATTTATAGATAATCAGCACGTACTTTTTGCGTTGAGTACTCAAAAACAAGTACTCATTACTAATAGAAGTACTCCGATCGAAATAAAACGCACTCTTTCGTTGCCTTATACCTTTTATCGTGTAACCTATATACCAACAATCCAATATTAAACAACTTTCCAATGAAAAAACTTTTATTCAGCACGCTTGCCTTATGTTTAATGGCTTGCTGTGAAGAAACAAAACCTGTAGTGAATTACGAGGTAATTCCACTACCACAATCTATTCAGTACACTAAGCAGCAACCTTTTGTATTAGATGCTAAAACAGTAATTACTTATCCGCAAGGCAACACTTTACAGGAAAAGAATGCTTCCTTTTTAGCTTCTTATATCCAAGAACTTTCAGGAATGCCTATAAAAACACAAGCCGGAGTAACCAATGGCAAACGCATTATATTGAAAACCGATTTGCGAAATGCAAACCAGGAGGCTTATCAGCTCACTGTAACAAGCGACCAAATCACTATTGATGGAGCAAGCCCTGCCGGTGTGTTCTATGGTATTCAAACTTTGCGCAAATCTATTGATGTAACTCACCCCAAAGCCTTAGTTTTTCCAACCGTAGTAATAAACGATGCCCCGCGCTTTGCTTATCGCGGTATGCACTTTGATGTGAGTCGTCATTTCTTTACTGTAGATTTCATCAAGCAGTATATTGATATACTCGCACTCCACAATCTCAATAAGTTCCATTGGCATCTCACCGACGACCAAGGTTGGCGTATTGAAATCAAAAAATACCCTCGCCTTACTGAGGTAGGTTCTATGCGTAAAGAAACGCTTATCGGACATTTGCTCAAAGATAAACCCCATCAATTCGACGGCAAACCCTATGGCGGATACTACACTCAAGGGCAAATAAAGGAAATTGTAAAATACGCTCAAGACCGTTATATCACCATTATCCCCGAAATTGATATACCTGGGCATACTCTCGCTGTACTCACCGCTTATCCTGAGTTAGGTTGTACCGGTAAAGATTATGCTGTAGGTACCAAATGGGGAGTGTTTGACGATGTGCTTTGTGCTGGCAACGAGGCTTCATACAAGTTTTTAGAAGACGTTTTTGATGAACTTACCGAACTTTTCCCCTCTAAATACATTCATATAGGAGGTGATGAGTGTCCCAAAACACGTTGGAAAGAATGTCCTAAATGTCAGGCTAAAATCAAAACTTTAGGCTTAAAAGGCGATGGAGAACACACTGCCGAGCAACAATTGCAAGGTTATGTAGTATCGCGCATAGAGCAATTCCTAAAAAAGAAAGGCAGAGAAGTAATTGGCTGGGACGAGATTTTAGAGGGTAACAACATCTCACAAGATGCTATTGTAATGTCGTGGCGAGGCACCGAAGGGGGTATCGCAGCAGCACAACGCCACAACCGTGCTATTATGACCCCTCACTACAGTTTGTATTTCGATTATAATCAAGGAGAAGACCCTACCAAAGAACCGCTTTCAATAGGTGAATACCTCCCCGTAAAAAAGGTGTACGACTATGAGCCTATCGACCCTAAACTCACTCCTGAACAAGGTAAATACATCTTAGGAGCACAAGCTAATTTATGGACAGAGTACATCGCGAGCCCTGCACACGCTCAATATATGCTCTTACCCCGATTAGCTGCCTTAGCCGAAGTGCAATGGACAGCCCCCGAGAAAAAGAATTTTCCTAATTTCCTAAAACGTTTGGGAAACCTGCTAAACTATTATCAGTTAAAAGGTTATCACTACGCCAAACACATAATGGGAGTTACCCCAGTAATCCAACCAGCTGCCAATAAAGACGGCATTCAAGTAGAGCTCCTCACCGTAGGTGATGGCAAAGTGTACTACACTACCGATGGCTCTACCCCCAATGCGAGCAAAACACTCTATACCCAACCTATTAAGTTGAGCAATGAATTACTACTCAAAGCTGTTGCCGTACATAAGGATACTATAAGCGGAGTATTTAGCTATCAATCCTTATTCAATAAAGCTACTTACAAAAAAATACAATTACTCACCGAAACCAACCCTAAATATACTTTTGGAGGAGCTACAGCCTTGGTTGATGCCCAAATAGGGGAAGATTCTTATATCGATGGACATTGGGTAGGTTTCCCCGGTCGTGTAGGAGTAGAAGCAGTGATTGATTTGGGAAAAGAAGAAGAAATCAGCAATTTAAAAGCAGGTAGCTTAGCCGATACCCCTAACTGGATATTCCCCGCCTCAGAAGTTGCTATTTATAGTTCCCCCGATGGCAAAAACTTCCAACTCATCGCTCAGCAACCTTTGAAGATTGCCGAAAAAACCGACCCTATCAAGCGAGTACCTATCAGTTTGAATTTTGCTAAAACTAAAACCCGCTATGTAAAAGTAGTGCTCAAAGGTACTATAATCCCCGAATGGCACGAAGGTAAAGGCACCCCTGCCCTACTCTTTGTAGATGAAATCCAACTAAATTAAGTACTTTAGAAGATACATTTTTCATACGTAATATTGCTTTTATTTAAAAATTGTGTAGTTACACAATGAGGGCTGCCAGAAAAATCCGGCAGCCCTTTTTTTATCACCTGATACCTGACACCTGATACCTACCCCCTGCTCTCCCATTCTACTTTTCGCGATACGTACATCACAATAGCTAAAATGGTAAATAAACCGATACTGCCCACTAATAAAGCATAGTTTTCAAGCTGAATAATCACATAGATAAAGCCGTAGAGTGCCGCTAATGAAAGTCCTATAAAAGTAGGGAACTTCTTGTTTTTCAGTATAGAAACAGAATACAAACTGATAAGTATTACCGTCATTACCGATGATATAAAGTAAGCAAGCGAGAAACTACTGTGTTCAGTAATAGAAATAAGTAAGGTATAGAACAAGATAAGGGATAAACCTATCATTGAGTATTGAAAGATATGAATCTTTATCTTGCTGATACTTTGTATCAAGAAGAATATCAAGAAAGTAAGAAAGATAACCAAATAACCATATTTAGTAGCGCGTTCATTCTGTTGATATTGGTCTACAGGAATGATAAAATCTACATCATAAGTGTATTGCGCAATGCTTGGCAAACTTCCAAACGATTGTTGTGCAAACGGACGATTGATGTGCAACACCTTCCACGAAGCGTTAAACCCATTGGTATTTATCTGTTTGGTATAAGGTAAAAAGCCACCAGTAAAGCTGGGGTCAGCCCAATTGGAGGTAAGTGTGCCCTCTGTCGTCTTCCCGATAGGTACAATAGCTATCTTCTTGCTACCATCGTACTGCACCGTAAAACTAAACGATGGATTTGCTAAAAACTCCTGATAGTTGATAAAACCTGTTTCAAGTGAGGACACCTCATTAGCTTTACTCTCATAGTCAGAGTAATAATTTTCATTATCACTTTGCTCATAGATAGGTTCAAAAGCGTAAGTCTTACCCCCTAATTGAATGCTTACCCCGTTTTTAATACTTGCAAGGTTAGTAGTACGGATGAGAATTGTAGCCTTATCCCAACTGATATCCTCATTAGCAATTCCTTTAGTTGTAAAGTTAGGAGCTACATAACTACCTGTAAAATCCATAGTTGCATTAAACACCACCGACTCATAGTTATTGCGCTTCTTCACTTCAGTTTTTACATTTGAAGTATTTTTCAATTCCTCGGGGAAGAAATAAGCATATTGAGTTTCAAAAATGTTTTTGTTCTTGTCGCTATACACCTTATAAGGAATTTTGAGAATAGGTCCATAGAAAAAGACCTCGCGCCCCCATTTGCTATCAATCTCATTGATAACCTCCTGCTGACGTTCTTTGCGTTCTCTCACTAAGTTTTGCACTAATAAGAGCGGAATGAGCAATACCAAAGTAAGTGCCCCAATAAGCATCAAACGAAAAGTGTTTGATTGCCATACATTAGATGTTGTTGATGGTTTTTCTGGATACATAATATTTAAATTTACAATTAATAATTAACACTAAAGCACTTTGTATTTCAAAGTGTATATATAAAAAAGAAAGGAGATAATATTCCTCCTTTACGGATCGTCCTCCTTCGGGGGTTCGGGGGCAAATTGGCAAATTGGCAAATTTACTAATCTGCTAATTTCCCAATAATCTTCTCGAGTGCATTTAAATGTTCTTGGAAAGCCTCGCGACCCTTTTCAGTTACTTTATAAGTTGTATTAGTTTTGCGCCCTATAAACGATTTTTCAATAGTGATATACTCTTCAGCTTCCAAGGCACGGGTATGGCTTGCCAGATTGCCGTCGGTTACCCCTAAGAGTTCTTTTAGGGTATTAAAGTTGGCACTGTCATTGACCATCAACACCGACATAATCGCTAAGCGAATGCGGTGGTCAAAAGCCTTATTGATATGTGCTAAAAAAGTTTTCAATTCAGATGTCAGATATCAAGTGTTAGGGATTAAAACTATTACTTTTTAGGTCTGATATAGAAATTTTTATCGCTCAAAATATTAGTAATCATATATTTCCCTTTGTTATTTTTCTTCAATTGATAATCTACGCAAGTTTTCTTCTTTTCCCAGTCAGAAAGCAAAAAACATACTCTATATCTATCATTACCTAAAGAGGTAATTTTCAAACTGCGATTAAGAGTTTTTGCTTCATAGTCTTGTGCTTGTATAAAAGGATCATACCCTGGTGAATTGTCTTCGCCTGGTGGAGAGGGAGGAAATACTTTATTGAACAATTCCTTAGATACATATTTTAAAAATTGCTCTTCTTTCCTTCCTAAATTATCATCGTATATTACTTTGTAAAACTCCTTCAAAGTAGCAATAGCCTTTTGTGTATCACTACTTTCATTTTGGGCTTTTAAAACTGTTGCTCCAATAAGGAAGAATAGTGTTGTGATAAAAATTTTTGCTTTCATAATATTTTACTCTATCCGTCCCAACCTATATCAGTAATTTCTTTGTCGTTAAAATCTATTTCTAACAAATGGTCAGGGGTGAAAATATCTCCTGCCGAGATATGTGCCGAAATCTCTTTACCACCTACCCATATACTGCCACTGTAGACTTCCAAAGTGTTGTACCAATTGTCATCAGCCTGAGGTGTATATTCAATACAATGCTCATTGTAGTAGTTAATGAGTGTCGCTTTAGCATCCGAAAGCCATTCTAAATATTCATTTATACTATGCAAACAGCTTTCTAAGGATGTTTCTTTGTTTATAAAGAATGAAAAATCCTCTTCTTCTACCTCTTTGTTAAAAATCACTACTTTTTTTGTTGAGAGCACATACTCACATTCCAACTCAAAATCTTCTACTTTCTCAAAGTCACTTATTTTAAAGGCAGTCTGCTTTTTCTTTACTTTCAATTTGCGAACATCCTTGATACAAAAAGTATTTTTATGCGTTTTGGCTTTATCTTCCAAAACTAATAGTTTGCTTTTCTCCTTATAATTAGTAGTGTCGGCAATGCGTGCGAAAGTCTCATAAGCCGAAAGGTGGTATTCTAATAAGGTGTACGTATCAGCGAGGATACGCTCTTCCTCTTTAGTGCGCTGGTTTTTAGCTTGCAAATCGTACAACAAATCGTACAATGCGATAGCTCCCTCGTGAGAACCTCCTGCTTTGCGAAAAGCATTAGAAGCATCAATATAGCGTTTTAAGATTTCAGTCATCATTTATTATTTTCGTTCATATTTGAAGTGCATAATGCCTCCATAGAGAATATGGCATACGCCAAAACCTAATGTCCAGAACAAGAGTCCGTAACCAGGGAAATATACAGCTAATAAGCCTAAAATAATTTCGGTAATACCGAGATAATGCACATCACCAAAGGTGTATTTACTCACGTTCACACACGCCAAACCGTAGAAAATAAGTGTCATAGGAGCTAACAGTCCGTAGTACTCATTTTTGATAAGCAACACACTGAGTAAGCCTCCTGTGAGTAGTGGAATCATAAAGTTATACAATGCTCTTTTAGCAGTAGGTGTTACTAAAGTTTCGCCATTGCGTTTGGCTTTGCGTACTGAAAACAAATAAGCTGTGAGAATAGAAGCTACAAGCACTGCTAAAGCAATAGCTATAATAGCTTTAAAGGTTTTGCTTTCGATATACACATACGGATAATAGTTATAATGGTGTTGCAATAATACATACACTCCTGCTGCTCCCATAAGAGCATACACACCTGCCAATACCCCCGAAAGTCCGCTAAGCGAAAGAAAAAGGGTAGATTTACGCATCATTTGGCGTATTTCACGTAGATCCTCTAAATATTTATTTTCTTCCATAGTGAAGCACTTTGTGATGCAAAGTAACTACTAATAGTTGTAACTGCCAAATATTTTTGAAACAATTTGTAAAAATATTTTTCTAAGCACTGATTTTGAATAGGTTACAAAATTAAAAACTTTGCCAAAGGTTGTAGTAATGCATTACAACCTTTGGCAAAGTAAAAATATTGATATGTACAATTAGAATTGTACGATGATAAACTCACTTCGGCGGTTAGCTTGGTGTTCCTCTTCGGTACAAGGTACGCCATTAGAGCAACCATTTACCAATTGCGTTTCACCATAACCTTTACCTGTAATTCTATTTTTCTTAATACCGTGACTTACAATCCATTTGATAGTAGATTTAGCACGACGCTCAGAAAGTGCTAAATTGTACTTATCAGAACCACGACTATCAGTATGCAAACGTACATCCACTTTCATTGTAGGGTATTCTTTCATTATAGCTACGATTTTAGCCAATTGCTCTGCAGCATCTTTGCGAATATTAGCTTTATCATAGTCAAAATAGATGTTTTCTATCTTCAACACTTTAGCTAAATCAGTACCCACAGCTATTTTAGGCGTTGCTGGAATTGGAGTAAGCAACACTTCGGCTGTTACTTTCTGATTGCCATTGAGAGCTATTGATTGTTGCCCCGATTTGTATGCTTCTTTTTCCGATTTGAGAAGCAATTGTAAATCACCACAATCGGCATTGTAGAGAAGAGTGAAATTACCATTGGCATCGGCTGTAGTTTCTTCTAACAGAGTATTATTAGCTCCCCAAAGTGTTACCTTTGCCATTGGTATAATTTGCTTAGTATCTGCATCTTTTACTACTCCTGATAAGCTATACTGACAAGTGAAATGCAATGGAGTATGCTCGTAGAAACTATAAATATCATCACTTCCTTTTCCTTCGGGGCGATTAGAAGTAAGATAACCTATTTTAGTTTGACTATTAATGACATAACAAAAATCATCTTCGGCACTATTAGCGGGACGACCTATATTTACAGGTTTAGTAATAGGGTTGCCTTCTTCATCTAATTTCACTGCATAGATATCCAAACCACCCAAACCAGGGAAACCATCTGATGAATAATAAAGCACATTATCATCTGAGATAAAAGGGAAAGACTCGCGCCCTGAAGTATTGATGCGATCGCCTAAGTTTTCGGGTTTGCCATAACCACTTTTGAGGATTTTAGCACGATAGATATCTGATGAGCCTAAAGTACCTTTCATATCCGATGAAAAGTAGATATACTTACCATCGGGACTGAGAGCAGGGTGTGCCACGCTGTGGATATTGCTATTGAAAGGCATTTCTTGCACATCACCCCATTTGCCGTGTTTATCTTTAGTTGCTTTAAAGATTTTGAGGAGCACCGTTTGGTCTCCATTAGTCTTCACTTCGTTGTTGATGAAGTTATTGCGAGTGAAATACATTGTATTGCCATCTTTGGTAAAAGCAGCTGTCGATTCATTGAATTTGGTATTGATACCATTTAATTTAGCTTTTTTAGTAGCTTTTAAGCTATCGGTATTGGCTTCATAAAGACTATAGAAATTATCCCCTGTCCAATCGGAACGGCGTTTGAGGAATCCGCTTTTAGAAGTAGCATATACGATATTATCACCGTAGAAAGCTGTACCATATTCAGATTTTTTAGTGTTGATTTTTAACAAATTCAGCTCTAACCTATCCGAATTGCGTTTTATCTCTGTTTGATAATCTCTATTTTTAAGGAAAAGAGCTGCTCGGCTATCCGACTTACCTACAAGTTCAGAGAATTTATCCATTATTCTATCGGAATTATCATAGTCACCCACTGTTTTGAGTGTTTGAGCATAACGATAGTAGTATTCTGGTTTGATATTGAAAGGTTTGTTAGTTTTAGCATCTTTGCCTTCAAAAAGTTTTGCATACCACTTATTAGCTTGATTATAATCGGCATTGTAGTAATAAGCATTGCCAAGATTTTCTAAAAGCTCTTGAGGTTCTATTCCTCTCTTTGCAATACTTTCATAAGCATTAATAGCTTGTACATAATCTAAATTCTTGTAGTATTGCGCTGCTTTCTTCAATGCTTCTTTATCGCTTTGAGCATAGCCTAACTGCAAAATCGCCAATGTTATAGCTAAAAAAAGTTTTTTCATAGAATTCAATAGATTTCTTTTTATTATCTAATTTTTAAAGCATTACAAGATTAGAAGAATCGAGGTGATACGATTTTTTTGTAGGTTTTCACCAATTCGTAACGCAAGAAGATTTCGTGTGAACCTGAATTGTATTTGCGCAACTCAGTAGTTTCAAAATCATAACCATAACCTGCAAACCAACGATCGTTGATTTGGAAACCTGCCATTACACTCACCGCTGCAGACCAACGATAAGCTGCTCCTAATACAAACTTCTCGTTGAACATAAAGTTTGCTGAAAAGTCCAATTGCAAAGGCGCTCCAAATGATACTTTAGAAAGTACTGCTGGTTTGAATTTTGTATTTTCTGACAAATCGAATACATAACCTCCTATCAAGTACAAGTGTTGTGCATTTTTAAGCACTGATACTGAACTCTTGTTGTAGTGAGTAGTTTCGAGCATATTAGGCACTGAAAAACCAATGTAGTATTTATCAGTATACCAATACAAGCCTGCTCCTATATTAGGAGAAAATACACTTTCACTTCCTGAAAGGCTTTGATCGGTTTTATCTTTTACATCCAACTTGTTGTAGTCTATTTGAAACAAACTTGCTGAACCATTGATACCGAATGCCAATTTAGAATTTTCAAAGTTTAACGTGTATGACACATCGATTGTTAAATCTGTTTGGTTTTGAGGTCCTATACTTTCACGGAAAATACTACCTCCCAAACCTACATTGCGCAAACTCTCCATAGGCTGGTGATAACTGATGCTTCCATTAGTAGGTGCACCACTGATACCCACCCATTGGGTACGGAACATTCCAAAGAGGCTTCCTACCTCTCGAGACCCTGTGTAAGCAGGGTTAAACAGCATAGTATTATACATATACTGTGTGTATTGAGACTCTTGTTGTGCAAAAATCTCACTGCAAAATAACATTGTTAGTGCTGAAAAAAGTACTTTTTTTATCATTTTATTAAACTTTCTATACTTATTTATCTTAGTTATTTTTGATATAAAATCGGGCAAAGGTACATCTTTTTTATAAATAATACAGCTTCTTGTAAAAAATATTTTCACTTATAGTTTATTTTCTCAAATATAACCAACCTATTTTTCTCTGTAGTTGATGGTTTTCATCGGTGTATTCTATAAAATAGAAGTAAGTGCCTGAGGATAATTCCAAAGATTCTTTTACAGCTACTTTTCCTTGTGTAAAACCTTTAAATGATTGGTTTTTATTATCATAGCCTACAACATCAAACACTTTTAGTCCTTCTTTATTATAAATACGCACTATATTATCAGGATATTTTTCTATACCTTCTATATGGAAATAATCGTTTTTATTATCATCATTGAGAGAAATTGCGTTATAGGTTATCAGTACATTTGTAGGGCTTGCCTTTTCATCTTCTTGAGGTTTAGGAGGGGAAGGAGGTGTTGGGTTATCAGGCACTATTACTTCCACTGTTGTGGCATCACAAATAGTTAGATTCTCTATACACAACTCGTAGTTGAGGGTATAAGTGCCTGCTGGGGTATGAGTAGGTACTATCACATTTCCAGTAGAGGTTTCTATGTAAGGAGCTGTATCCGTAGGTTCTTCTGCTTCAATATTAATATCATCATTTGGAAATTCTATAGGATTATCATCGATTGTATCGTTAGCAAGTATATTCCCAACAATAGAATTCCCCGTATAAGTAAATTCATCAGGAGTTACCACAAGTGAAGAAGGAGGTACAGGAGGAGAGGTAATTGATACTTTCACTATAGCCGTATCACAATTAGACTGGTGATGGATGTCACAAATACGATATTCCAAAGTATAAGTACCTATGGGTGTACCTTGAGGAATAAGTACATTTCCCGCTAAATTAACAGATAAAAGATAGAAATTATCTCTATCTTTACTACCTCCTATCACTTGAAAATTAACCAAAGAAGCATTAGGAGTTTGCTCTCCTATGCTATCATTGCTGTATATACTTTCGGTAATCGTAGTCGTCCCTATGGTAATGGTGTAAGTATCATCACGAGCGACAATAGGAGCTATTGGAATTTCCGTAACAATCACTGTAATAGTAGCAGTAGCACAATTATGAGTATCCTTTACATCACAAATGCGATATCGCAAGGTATAAGTACCTGTAGGCGTACCTTGAGGAATAAGTACATTTCCTGCTAAATTAACAGACAAAACGTAGAAATTATCAGTATCTTTACTACCGCCTATAGATTGAAAATTAACCAAAGAAGCATTAGGAGTTTGCTCTCCTATGCTATCATTGCTGTATATACTTTCGGTAATCGTGGTTGTCCCTATTGTAACGGTATAAGTATCATCACGAGCGATCACAAGAGGGGGGCTAACGATTATTGTAACAGTAGCAACCTCACTACAATTATAAGGGGCTGTTTTGGCACAAAGACTGTAAGTTACTGTATAAGTGCCTGCAGAGGTATGGGCTGGCAAGAAGACTTCTCCAGTTTGTGTAGCGATGTAAGGGACATTTGTTGATGCGGTGGTTGTGCTAATAGTAACACTTGCCGTCGTTACTGATTGAGTGTTGTAGCTATCGTTGGTGAGGATATTGCCTAAGACGATGGTTTGGGTGGTAGTGGTATGGCTGAAAGTATCATCAGTAGTTTGTAAATTTATAGGAGAAGAGCTGACGATTACTGTAACAGTAGCAACTCCACTGCAATTATAAGGTGCAGATTTAGCGCAAAGACTGTAAGTTAGTGTATAAGTGCCTGCAGGGGTATGAGCAGTTAAGAACACTTCACCCGTAGCTGTCGCTATGTAAGGGGCATTTGGCAATGCGGTGGTTGTGCTAATAGTAACACTTTCAGTCGTTACTGATTGAGAGTTATAGCTGTCATTAGTGAGGATATTGCCTAAGACAATCGTTTGGGTGGTAGTGGTATGACTGAAAGTATCATCGGTAGTTTGTAGTTTTATAAGAGAAGGGCTAACGATTATTGTAACGGTAGCTACTCCACTGCAATTATAAGGGGCTGTTTTAACACAAAGACTGTAAGTCAGTGTATAAGTCCCTGCAGGAGTGTGAGCAGGTAAGAACACTTCACCAGTTTGTGTAGCGATGTAAGGGACATTTGTTAATGCGGTGGTTGTGCTAATGGTAACTCTTGCCATCGTTACTGATTGAGTGTTGTAGCTATCGTTGGTGAGAATATTGCCTAAGACAATCGTTTGGGTGGTAGTGGTATGGCTGAAAATATCATCGGTAGTTTGTAAATTTATAGGTGAAGGGGTGACCTTTACTGTAACGGTAGCTACTCCACTGCAATTATAAGGGGCAGATTTGGGACAGAGGTAATAACTTAACGTATAAGTGCCTGCAGGGGTATGAGCAGGTAAAAATACTTCACCCGTAGCTGTCGCTATGTAAGGGACATTTGTCAACGCGGTAGTTGTGCTAATGGTAACACTTGTTGTCGTTACCGATTGAGTGTTGTAGCTGTCATTGGTGAGGATATTGCCTAAGACAATCGTTTGGGTAGTTGTGGTATGACTGAATGTATCGTCAGTAGTTTGTAAATTTATAGGAGATGGGCTAACAATTACCGTAACGGTAGCAACTCCACTGCAATTATAAGGGGCTGTTTTGGCACAAAGACTGTAAGTTATTGTATAAGTGCCTGCTGGCGTATGGGCAGGTAAGGACACTTCACCAGTAGCATTCTTGATGTAAGGGGTATTTGTCAACGTGGTGGTTGTACTAATGGTAACACTTGCAGTCGTTACCGATTGAGAGTTATAGCTGTCATTAGTGAGGATATTACCTAAGACGATCGTTTGGGTGGTAGTGGTGTGGCTAAAAGTATCATCGGTAGTTTGTAGTTTTATAGGATGTAAAAGTGTTTCCTCTATAGGGATAGTTATTTCTTTTTTGATTGAGGTATAGAGAGGAGTAGCCGTACAAGTTTCTCTACCGCTTTCTTCTGTGGTATAATATACCATTTTTGAAGAAGGCACAAACGTCAGTTTTTTATTGGTTTGTAATTTTAAAGTATAATCAAAAGAATCTTCTTTCTTTTTCCCTTGAGGCAATAAGAATGTATATTCTGTGACATTTTGGGATAACGGCACTACACTTTTTAAATCTCCCAATGAGAATACAGGTGTAATTCCTACTGGTAATTGTACTTTAAAATATGATTTTTCACCCGTTTGGATTGTTTTATCAATTGTATTTATTCTAATTTTCCCTTTATACAGCACTTCATCTGTAGTTTCACCCCTTATTTTGCCTTCTTGATAGGACAATAAGTTTGAAACAGTATAGTTGGAAACTATTTTTTCAGTAATTTTAGAGGCTTCAAATAAACCTTCCGTTGTTAAATCACTTCCCCAATAAACTTGATATTGTATAGGTATAACTGAAAAACAATTGGTTATCTCATATATTTCAGAAAAAGAAACTTGAATATTGTTTTCTTTTTTCAGTACATCTGCATTTACTTTATAAAAATACCGTCCTTTGTTAGCAAGTTCTTTAGGAACTATATTTTCTGGAACAAGTAAATATTCTTTACCATTATTTTTCCTATAGCTAAGAGCTTTATTCTTTATGTTATCGGGATATTGTACAGAAAGATAAAATTCCTTTATAGCACCTTCTCCTAAGTTTTTAACACTAAAACCTCTTCTGTTTTCTCCTTTTTCTCCTACTTCTATAGGTTCTGTTACTATTTCTAACTTTGGAGACTTAAGTTTGTAGAATGCTGAAACTCGTTTCTCTACTACTTCTCCCCCTACAATAGCCTCTACTACATCACTATAGTTTACTTCTGTTTTTATTTGATTGGTAAATTTTCTATAAACCAAGAGTTTCACAGGGGAGTCAGAGTTAGTTGTGACTATAAAAATAGGCTGATTGATTGTAGAATCAGTTGTTTTTTCGACCTTAACAAGTGTTCCTTCTTGTTGAGGCACTTCAATTCTAGAATAGTTTATTCCTTCAGGAAAAAAAACTTTTAAGTTTACAGAAGTCTCACCTTTAGGAATTTTTACTTCAATTGCTAAAGGAGCTTCAAAATTTGTTAAAGCAATATGAACAGCAGGATCTACATTAATCCAATTGATAATATTTTGACTAATAGCCGTACTTATTGAAAAGAAAAACAGAAGACTGCTAATGAATATTTGTACTTTCCTACACATTTTCTCGTATCATTTAGTAAATACGGTGCAAATATAGGAATTTTATTTTAACAAAACAACAATAAAAATTAAATCTTTTTTATTAATATTTAACATATCAAGTTTTAATCAACAATAAACTCTACACGTTTATTTGCCTGATGTTCTTCTTCAGTACAAGGCACTCCTTTTTCACAACCATTTACTAACTGAGTAGCCCCATAGCCTTTAGCAATAATACGGTGAGAAGCGATACCTCGTTTGATGAGCCATTGCTCAATAGATTTTGCTTGTGTTTCAGTAAGTTCTCTGTTATATTTATCGTTTCCTCTACTATCAGTATGTACTTTTACGATAATTTTTAAGGTAGGATTATCTTCTAGAAAGGCATCTATTTTAGCTAATTGTACTGAAGCATCTTTGCGAATATTGGTATGTCCAAAATCAAAATAAATATTATCGATATTAAATATATTAGCCAAATTATCTCCTTTGTTTACTTCAAAAACATTAGGAAATAAAGAATATATTTTCTGTTGTGCTGTAGTTAAAGAAATAGGCTGACTCATCAGCTCATAATTATTCTTTTGGATTTCGATATAAGCGTCTTGGAAGTTAGGATATATTTTATTAACCGAAAATACAAAAAAACCATTTATATCACTAGTATCGGTAAGGGTTTCACCTGCCGCATTTATCAAAAATACTTGGGCTCCAGCTACAACTGTACCTTTCTCGGCATCTGTAACTAATCCCATTAAATCATTAGAAGTAGTATTAGGATGTTTAGTAAAAAGCAATTGCATTTTATCATCAAAAACACTCATTTGCCTTTTAGCTTCACTCTTTTTACCTACCTTTTGCAATAGCACTGCATAGCGATAGTGTTCTATAGGATCTAACTGATAACCTATACCTTTTATAAGTTTTTGATAGTATTTGAGCGCTTGAGTCTCGTTGTGATTAGTGTAGTAGTAATTAGCCAAACGCGTTACTACTTCTTGTGTTTCATAACCTCGCTCTACTATTTTTTGATAGAGTTGAGCAGGAATTACTTGTACCTGAGCTGTAGCCAAAGTAACATTGACCAATAACAGCCATAAAAATTTTGCTTTCATATTATTATATCTTTCTTTCTTGGCTACAAATATACAAAAATATAATCACAAGTTGTATCTATAAAAGCAAAAATAAAATAGGCCTCTTGATAAAACAAGAAGCCTATTCTATATTTTTATAAACTACCTATTAGAAGTAAGCGTTCAAAGTAGCTGATAAGATACCAAAACCTGATCTATTTCCTATGTTGAAAGAGAATTTGTTAGTTTCAGCGTTACCGTTGTTAGTAAACAAAAGACCAACTCCGTAAGTGTATTGAGCACCAAGAGCTACTTTAGGGAAGATGAAGTATTCAACTCCAGCGAAACCTTGTACTCCAAGACCGAAGCCAAATTCTTTTTTAGCAGGAGCAGTGAAACCTACTAAAGCATCAGCTCCATAGAAGCCTTGCAAACGAGTAGTACCTTTTCTCCACTCTTTACCATAACCTACAGTCAAACCGAAAGCGGTAGAAGCATCAACATCTTTTTGTTTATCGATATTGAAGTTGAAGTTAACTGTGTAACGAGTTGCTTTGTTATCTTCGTCGAATTTTTTACCTACAAAAGTAATACCTTTTACAGTGCTTGAAAGAACACCAGTGCTGAAATCTAAAACGTTAGAACTTTCTCTGAAAAGATCGTTTCCTGGGTTAGAAGTAGAACCATTAAAAGCTTGACCTAAGTAAGTTAGAGCGTTTCCAACGTTGAAACCAATTGACCAGTCTCCTTGTTTAGGTAGATATTCTTCACCTTTAGAAGAAACTAATTCTTGAGCTGAAGCAGCACCAAAAGCAAATACTGCTGCTAATGATAAAATGATTTTTTTCATCGTATAAATGTTTTTAGTTAAAATTTATATGGCAAAGATAAATCTTATTTTTATATCTACCAAATAAAATGTGAAAAATTTTACACCATCTTTATAAAACGTTTGAAATACAACATTTTATAATTATACAGTAATTATTTTTTTTACATTCTTTAATAGGCTTTGGCAAATAGTACACGTTTAGTAGAAGGTTTACCCGAATAAATACATACTCCAGCTTCTTCTTTGGCATCTAATGGAATACAACGTATTGTTGCTTTTGTTTCCTCTTTGATGCGTTCTTCTGTTTCAGGGGTACCGTCCCAATGAGCAGAAAGGAAACCTCCTTTGGTTTCGAGTAACTCTTTAAATTCGTCATAGCTATTTACCTCAGTAATATGCGTGTTGCGGTACTCCAATGCTTTATTATAGATATTAGCTTGTATATCCTCTAATAGTTGCTGGATATGTGCTACAATTTGATCACCTGTTACGGTTTCTTTTGTAAGGGTATCGCGACGAGCTACCTCAAAAGTATTATTTTCTATATCGCGTTGTCCTACAGCTAAACGCACAGGTACCCCTTTGAGTTCATACTCGTGGAATTTAAATCCTGGTGATTGTGTATCACGATCGTCGAATTTCACGCTAATACCACGTTTTTTAAGTTCTTCTACCAAAGGTTGGATGTGTGTACGCACTTTCTCTAATTGTTCTTCACCTTTATATATAGGTACAATCACTACTTGTATAGGAGCTAATTTAGGAGGTAAAACCAATCCGTTGTCATCACTATGGGTCATAATCAAGGCACCCATCAAGCGGGTTGAGACACCCCAAGAGCTCGCCCATACGTATTCTTGTTTACCTTCTTTGGTAGCATATTTCACTTCAAAGGCTTTGGCAAAATTCTGACCTAAGAAGTGTGAGGTTCCTGCTTGCAAGGCTTTACCATCTTGCATCATTGCCTCTATACAAAATGTTTCATCGGCACCTGCAAAACGCTCACTTTCAGTTTTTAATCCTTTAATTACAGGCACTGCCATAAAGTTCTCTACAAAAGTAGCATAAACATTCATCATTTTTTCAGCTTCTTCAAGCGCTTCGGCTTTAGTAGCGTGTGCAGTGTGTCCTTCTTGCCACAAGAACTCGGCAGTGCGCAAAAACAAACGGGTGCGCATCTCCCAACGTACCACATTTGCCCATTGGTTGATGAGTATTGGCAAATCACGGTAAGACTGAATCCAGTTTTTGTAAGTACTCCAGATAATTGCCTCGGAAGTAGGGCGTACAATGAGTTCTTCTTCTAACTTAGCTTCGGGGTCTACTATCAATTTTCCTTTTTCATTAGGGTCGGTTTTGAGACGATAGTGGGTTACTACCGCACATTCTTTAGCAAAACCTTCAGCATTTTTTTCTTCAGCTTCAAAGTAACTTTTGGGGACAAACAGCGGAAAATAAGCATTGGTATGCCCCGTTTCTTTGAACATACGGTCGAGCTCTGCTTGCATTTTTTCCCAAATAGCATAGCCGTAAGGTTTGATTACCATACAGCCACGCACGCCTGAACTTTCGGCTAAATCGGCTTTTACAACCAATTCATTATACCATTTAGAATAGTCTTCACTACGTGATGTTAAATTCTTGCTCATATATATTTTAAAATCTTTTTATAGATTAGCAGTTCTTCTCCTTGTTTTTGTTTTATGAGGAGTAACAGTTGTGTGTTTTGCTTTGTAGTAATACAAACATTTTTCTATATAAAAATCATTTTGATTGCGAATGAGCCCTGCCACATTATCATTGAACCAAATTTCGGCTAAACTCGCTTTGAGATGTTTAGATATATCACCAACATTTCTATTGAAATCTATTTGGATACGTCTGTTTCTCAGGAAAATGGCAAAGGCTTTTAGCATTTCTTTCGATATTTTATAATCGGTGATGAAATACGCTTTAGAGGGTCGTCTGTTTTGTGATGGGTGTTTATCTAAATACTCAAACAGAAAGAAATTAGTAAGCCCCGAATTGAGTACCTCATTCACCATATAAGTTTCGGGTTTCATATCTATAGGGACATATACATCGGGGTAAATTCCACCTCCTCCATATACCACTTTCCCTTTAGGAGTGATAAACTTCAGTGAATCGGGGATAGAAGCCTCATCTATTTCAAAACTTCGGCGCTGGTGGCGCAAATTATACGGTTTTTGGATAGAACGCCCTGTAGGGGTGTAGTAACGGGCAGTGGTGAGACGTACTGCTGAACCATCGGGTAAGGGCATTTCGCTTTGTACCAATCCTTTACCAAAAGTTCTGCGTCCTACAATCACTCCCCTATCGTTATCTTGCAAAGCTCCTGCAACAATCTCACTGGCAGAGGCACTATTCTCGTTTACTAAGACGAACAGAGGTTTATCTTCAAAAAGACCGCCATCGGTGGCATAAGTTTCTTCAATTTCTTTGCGATTGTTTTTAGTAAATACAATCATCTTGTTCTTATGCAGAAACTCGTCGGCAATTTGTATACCTACATTGAGAAAGCCTCCAGAATTGTTTCGCAAGTCTAAAATCAAACTGTTAATACCTTCTTTTTCTAAGGCTTTCAAAGCAGATGTAAATTCATCGGTAGTGGTTTCGGCAAAGCGATTCATACGAATATAGCCCAATGTATCATTCACCTTGTAGAAACAATCTATACTCCTAATAGGGATAAACTTACGCTCTATAGACAATTTGAAAATACTATCGCTGCTTTTGCGGTAGATTGTCAAATCGACTTTAGATTCCATTTCACCTTTGAGGATATTTTTGATTTTATCGGTGTTTAAATGTTTTTTAAACAGCGTATCACGTCCAGCCATCAAGATACGATCGCCAAAGCGGATACCTTTGTGCATTGCATCGCTTCCCTCAACAGGTTTGATCACAGCAATTGTATCATTATACATATAGAAGCTAATACCTACACCGACAAACTTACCACTCATTGTTTCGGCTACCTCTTCAATATCGTTTTTAGAGATATAGGTAGAATGAGGGTCTAACTTGCGCAAAATACTATTAATTGTAAGGTCTACGATGCTATCGGTATTTACCTTATCCACATAATCTTCCTCTATATAGTCTATAAGTTTACCGAGTTTTACCTTATAAGGATTTTCGGGTACCGTATCTATATCGGTGATAGGCATAGGCACGGGAGGAGGCGGTTTGGGAATATAGAAGTTCGCTAACTGACGACCTAATATAAGCCCCAATGCCAAACTTAAACCTATAAGAATTGGGAGTATGTAGAGTTTGTTTTTCATTGAATGATATTATTTGCCAAAGGCTGTAATCCCCTGTTTGAGCCATTTGTAAAACTCATCGGGGTCATCGGTATCGAGGGTATAACCAATAGGTGCTACCAAGTTCTCTCCTTGGTGATTCATCAACACATAAAAAGGTTGAGTGTTAGCTTTATACTTGAGAGTTTGAAATTCACTCCATTTTTGCCCAATAGTTTTAATCATCTTGCCCTCTCTGATTTGCGATGGTTTCACTTCGCTCTCAGGGAGTTCGCGTTTGTCGTCTACATATAATGAAATCAATACCACTTCATTTCTAAGGGCATCGAGTACTTGAGGATTAGGCCATACGTTTTGTTCCATTTTACGGCAGTTCACACAAGACCATCCTGTAAAATCTAACATTACAGGTTTATTCACTTGTTTGGCATAAGCCAATCCTTTTTCATAATCATTAAAAGTAACGATATTGTGAGGTTTGAACAAGTGAGCCCCATCAGGAAGAGCCCCTTCATCTACATTTGTACTACCTCCTCCAGCGGTATAACCTACACCATAAGGAGATTCACTATAGTGTTGCGGAGGTGGAAATGCATTGATAAGGTTGAGTGGCGCACCCCATAGCCCTGGAATCATATAAATTGTAAAACTAAGGGTTAGTAAGCCTAATAGCAAACGACCTACAGAAATACGATCGGTAGCATCATCGTGAGGCAAGCGTATTTTTCCAAAAAGATAGAGTGATAAGGCAGCGAAAACAGCAATCCAAATAGCGATAAATACCTCACGTTCAATCCAATGGTATTGCAATACTAAGTCGGCATTAGAAAGGAATTTGAACGCTAACGCCAATTCTAAAAATCCTAATACTACTTTCACGGTATTCATCCAGCCACCTGATTTAGGCAATGAATGCAACCAACCAGGGAAGGCTGCAAACAAGGCAAAAGGCAAGGCTATTGCTAATGAGAAGCCGAACATACCGATAATAGGAGCGATACCTCCTTCGGAAGCTGCTTGTACTAATAAAGTACCCACAATAGGACCTGTGCAAGAGAAAGATACTATTGCCAAAGCTAATGCCATAAAGAAAATTCCTACAAAACCACTGCGATCAGCTTGTGCATCTACTTTGGTACTCCACGAGCTAGGCAAAGTAATTTCGAACGCTCCTAAAAACGAAATGGCAAACACTACCAATATCAAGAAAAAGATAAGGTTGAACCAGAAATTACTTGCTAAAGCATTCAAAGCATCTGCTCCAAAGATAGCTGTAATTGCTGAACCCAACAACACATAAATCACAATGATAGAGATTCCATAAATTACAGCATTTTTGATACCTTTAGCTTTAGTTTTGCTCTGTTTGGTAAAATAACTCACTGTCATAGGAATCATAGGAAATACGCAAGGAGTGAGCAAGGCAGCAAAGCCAGAAAGGAAAGATATAAAGAATATTGTCCAAAGACCTTGGTGTGAAATAGGAGTTTGAACAGGAGCTTTGGGTGCTGTAGTTTGGCTTACGGTAGTTGCAGGAACAGTGTTATTTTCCTCGGTATTATTACCAAAAGTAAACTGAGGAGTTGCGCCTTGATTAGCCGCAGCAATCCCTGAAAGGAAAAATTCTAAATCTACTGAATCGGGGGGCAAGCAGTTGCTATCGTCACAACTCATAAACTCTACTTCTGCTTTGATAGACATAGAAGTAACTTCACCCAAGAGTTTAATACGTTGTTTGAAAACTGCTTGTCTATAGAAATAAGCAATTTCCATATCAAACACCTTGTCGTGTTTTACAATAGGTTTAGACTCTTCAGTTTTTCCTACCAACTCAAAAGCAGGCGTTTGGGCGTATTTAAATGAGGTAGGTACCGGTCCGTTAGGCGGGATGTTTTGCCCATAGAGTTTCCAACCTGCCTCAATGGAAGCTGTTGCTACCAAATAATATTCGTTATCGTTGATTTTTTCAACCGCTGTTTTCCATTTTACAGGGTTGTGTATTTGAGCATTTGCTATAGTTGCAAAAGCAATAAGTAGTAATGTAATGAGTTTTTTCATTTGGTCGTTTTATTTAAGAGTGCAAAATTACAACAAAATAATGATATAGGCAATAACAAGCTTTTATAAAGTCTTAAAGCCTCTAAGTTACTTACTTAGTAATTGCTAACAATCCTAATTTACAAAAGTAATTAATGTGAGTTCAATATAATTAATCACTTAACAATCAGCAAAATATTTTTAATCTCCCACGAATTTCACGAATTTACACGAATTTGGGACTGTATAAAACTCTTCGCTTTATATTATCTCACAAATTTTCACCTTACGGTGAATTATTTTGTGAATATATTGTGATACTTTAAAAGTAATTGATTATCAAGGCAATCAACTTTGTCAAAGGTCGTAGCACGACGAGCAATTAAAACTTTGGCAGAGTGTAGCTATGCAAAAGGTTTATAATAGTAGGGCTAATTGCTATTAGCCCCTACAACATACCTAAAAAGCGAGTCTCGCCATATAGAAGCCATCGTAACCTGATTGATGTGCAAATATCACTTCTTCAGCTTCTAAGCGAAAATCTTTTCCGGATTCCGAAGCTAAGAATTTCTCTACTTGTTGATGGTTTTCACTCGGCAATATAGAACAAGTTGCATAAACGAGTTTGCCTCCTTTCTTGAGTAATTTACTATATTGTTGCAAGATTTCTTGTTGGGTAGCACGTATCTCGTCTAAAAACTCAGGGCGTAATTTCCACTTGGCATCGGGGTTGCGGCGCAATACTCCCAAACCACTACAAGGGGCATCGATAAGAACACGGTCGGCAGTGCCTTGCAAGCGTTTGAGCTGTTTAGGGTCTATCAGTTTGGTTTCTATGTTGAAAGCCCCATTACGGCGTGCTCGGCGTTTGAGTTCTTGTAACTTCTGCTCATAGATATCCATTGCAATCACCTGACCTTTATTTTGCAATAAGTTGGCTATATGGAGTGTTTTGCCTCCTGCCCCTGCACAAGTATCGATTACGCGTTTCACCTTGTCGTCTATTTGCATAAAAGGAGCAACTTTTTGAGAGGAAGCATCTTGTACCTCAAATAGACCATCGGCAAAGGCTTGGGTTTTAAAGATATTGCCCCGTTCTACTAATTGCAACGCATTAGGATAGTTACGCAAGGGATAAGTTGCTACTCCTTCTTGTTGTAAAAACTGTTGCAAGCGTTCCAAAGAAGTTTTGAGGGTATTGACACGCAATACTACGGGCGCTAAACTATTGAGAGCGTGCAGTTCGTCATTCCACAAGGTTTCGCCTAATTCTTGTACTCCCAAGGTATCTAACCAATCGGGTACTGATTCACGGAATTTTCTAAGTTTAGAAAGTTCATCGAACTTACCTTTAATTCGGCGAGCAGGCGTATCTTCAAAATAGTTACCCCAATCGGGCAAGGTAATACTTTTTAGGGTTGCCCACACGGCAAACATACGGCGCAGGTTATGCACTGTAAAGGGTTCGTGTACTTCGGCAATTTCGGCATAAAGGCGTTTCCAACGCACGATGTCATAAATAGTTTCGGCGATGAAAGCCCTATCGCGAGCACCCCAACGTTTATCTTTTTTGAGTTGTTTTTCAACTACTTTATCGGCGTATTGCCCTTCATTGAAGATAAAGGTAAGCCCCTCTATCACGGCATCTACTAAGTTTCTGTGTAATTTCATTATACTAAAAATGAGACGGCAATTTTTTATTACCGTCTCTTTTTTTGAGGGGAAATTGCAATAATTCGCCCCTACAATATGATACAAAAGTAATTCTAATATTATTTAATTAAAAGAGCTGTGCCGTAAAGGTAAACAAGAAGTTACCATAAGTTGATTTGATCTGTGCGTTATCAGTAAGGACGGTTTCGTACATTTGGTATAGGTTAGTTTGTTTAGCGATATCATAAGAAGCATCTAAACGAATGCCTCCTAAGGTAATCCCTGCCCCAAATGAATACCCATTAAGGTCTCCTACAGGAGCTATTTTCTTTCTATAAGGACTCTGCTCATAACGATAACCTGCACGGAGACTTACGTAGTTTCTGCTTGTTTCTTGTTCTTTAAACAATTTAAAAGGAATACGGAATTCGCCACCCAATCGCAAGGAAGAAGTGTCTCCTAATTCGTTTTGGATAATAGTATTCTCCGCTTTCATATTGTTACTTCTAAATTTCATATTATCATAGGCTTTATAGGTATAATCTACACTCAATATTGCTCTTTTTTTGATAATATAAGCTATACTACCTGTCCATGAGCCAGGAGTACGAAATTTATATTCACGTTCATACCAAATAGGGTCTCCATAACGATTGATGAGCTCAACATCATAGTCATACGTACGGCTTGCAATTCCTAAAGTTGCATATAAAACTTGGCGTGATTCTTCTTTGAGACTATACCATGTAGGTGATTGATAAGCGACTCCTACTCGTAAATTATCAGTTATTTTAATTATACTTCCCAATTGTAGTGAAATTCCTTCACCTAATGTATTGATATATTGTTTGTGATTAGCATATCGCAGTAAAGGGTTATTATTTTGGAAATTTTCATCCTTCAAGCTATAAAGTGCTTTTTCATTAATGTTATGTACATTTAAATTCATTCCCAAGTAAATAAAATCACCTATTTGAGAAGAGAAGTTAAAATTATATTTATTTATATAACCTGAACGATCTATTCTATAAGTTTCTAATCGTTCTTGATTATAGCCACTAGGTATATAAGTAGTATTAGTAGCTGTAAGAGACTGTGGAGAGAGGACATTTGCCATCAAACCTAAATAAGCCATTTGAGCAGCATAACCTTCTGTACGTCCTAATTTAGCATAGTATTCACCTATTTCCTCTTGCTGATTAGCATGTCTATAATTGTATCCATTAGCAAAAGTATCAAAGCTGAAAGGATTACCTCCGTTACCTTTAGTAGCGTAATACAAAAAATAATCATCTAAGCCTTTGCTATTATAAGCTGAATAAGAAAACTTATCATTATCAAAAGTTTTTGCTAATTGGTAATTAAATCCAAAACTTATTCTTTTAAAAGTAGGTGATGCATCAGGTAGTGTTAGAACAAGACCAAAGTGATTGAGATTAAAATCATTGTTACTTTGTTTGTGATTTCTATCAAGGAAGGCAATATTTCTTTTTTGATTATTATTATTTAAAGAAAAAGAAATTTCACTTGCGTTAAAGACAGCACTTCCTGCAGGGTTTATATTGAAAGCCGAAGGATCACCTCCTAAGGCTCCAAAAGCGCCACTCATTGCTTTGAAACGAGCGGTACCTGTAAGCTCTTCTGTTGTATAACGTAAAGCATCAGTATAATTCTGTGCTTGTATATTCACTACAAAAAGAAAAGCTAATAAAAGTAATATATGATTGACTTTTTTCATTTGTTAATATTTTTAATCACGGTTAGAACTTCTATATCCTCCTCCATTATTAGAGGAATTGCTACTATTATAATTTCCACTTGAATTACTATTGCCATAATTAGAGTTTCTACCTGAATAGTTAGAATTATTAGATTCATAAGCTCTTCTTAATTCATAACCTGAAGGATTGCTATTGTAAGAAGAATTCTGATTTTGATAAGAGGGTCTATTTGTTTCATTGTCATAGCGATGATTATAAGAACCTTGTGTTTGTGAACGATTATAAGAACCTCTGTCATAATCACTATAACGATTTGGATCGCCCCTTCGTCCATCTTCTCTTATGATAGCACGCCCTCTACTATTACCATAGGAATAGTTGGGTTCATAGTAATAATCTCTTGGACGGTAATAGTCGTAATAATATCCATAAGGATAGTAGCCATAAGCATAAGGGTAATAGCCATAGCCATAAAATGAATTATAACCATAATAAGGAGCATAACCATAATAAGGATTGTAACCATAGTAAGGATTGTAACCATAGTAAGGATAGTAGCCTCCATAGTAGTAGTTATCCCAATAAGGGTCGTAATAACTACCCCAACCTAAAGATAGACTCCAACCAGAACGATAAGAACGATAGTATGGATAAGCGTAATAACCATAGTAAGGATTTGCCCAACCGCGATTGTAGACATTTACATTCACCTGTGAAGGGTTAGAACCCCAACCTCCATAAGAAGAAGTTCCTGAAGCATAGGCATTAGAACGGTAACTATTTACATCGGTAAAATGGGTAAAACTACTATCAACAACAGGATTTTCATACTGTTTGGCTTTATCTCTAAAATAGCTGTTATAACCATTATCAGCATAACGATTTTCAGGTGGATAATCATAACGTTGAGGAGGCATTTCTCTCTCTACATAACGTGGCCTTTCGGGCACGGGGTCGTTATAAATGCCATCGGCATAGTAGTAGCCGACGCAAGAAGTGAATGTGAATGAAACTACGATTGCCAAGACAAGTTGTTTCATTACACTTGTAAGTTTTACATTCTTTTTCATAGTCATTTTTATTTTAGTTAATAGCAATGAGTTAATAGTTGATAGCTAATAGTCATAAATCAATTTTTATGCCAAATTCTTTTCTCATCTAGTCTTGAGTTTTCACTTCTTTGAGTTGAGTTCCCCAAAAAAGAACTTTCTCTCCAAAAGTTTCAGCTGCTTGTTGTAAAAGTTGAGGGATAGTATTTTCAATAAAATGCATTAACTGAGTGGGAGATGAGGTTTCGCAATGTACTGCATAATGCTTTTCGGGAGCGTCTAACAATTTGAATACTCGTACTTTTTCTATAGTTCCTGATGTTTTTACTATTGGTAAATAAACAGATTGCAGCCAATTCTGCCAAAGTAAAAACACTTCATCACTCACTACCATCGTTAAATTGTATACGTACATAACTGATTTATTTTTTGCAAAGATAAGAATTAATTTGTAACTTTGCCGGCAAATCACCAATAAATTAAAAACGTATGGCAAGCATTCGCATTTTAAAAAAAGAGATCAACTATGTGTTGGGAGATATCATTGACGCTGTGTATTTCACTGGGAAAATGGAAACCAAAGAGGGCAAAGCTCTTGTAGGAGAAATCCTAAATGATTTTGACTCACTTATTGATAAAGTAGCTGATAAATCAGTAGAAAACAGAGGTGCTCATCTCAAACAAGTAAGAAGAGAGTTTGAAGAAAAAGCAGCTATCTTGATTGGAAAACTCAACGCCTTAGCGTAATTTCACTTTGCTAAAGTCGCAATCCGTCTTTAGCAAAGTTTTAATTTAAAAAAGAAAACAATAATGAAAAAAACATTACAATACATTCTTATCAGTGGTGGTGTAGTACTGCTTTCAGGGTTCTTAGTAAACGCTATGTCGGTTAAGAAAGAAGACCACAATATTTTTGAACAAGCAGAAGCTGAACTAACTGAGAATCCTCTTGCTAGTGAAGAAACTTCTTCTAATCACAAAGATGATTTTTTTGATAACTACAGAACATACGCTATTGACCTACCTGAAAAATTAGATTTTGCAGGTGAAAAAGTACCTATGGATGACCCTGATGTATACGAACGATTAGACCGAGAATTTCTCGTGAATGTTTATTGGCAGTCTAACAGTTTGTTGCTATTCAAGCGCGCCAACAAATATTTCCCCATCATAGAACCTATACTCAAACGCAACAATATTCCTGACGATTTTAAATATTTAGCTGTTATAGAAAGCGGACTCACCAATGCTATATCGCCTTCAGGAGCTAGTGGTTTTTGGCAGTTTATGAAAGCTGCTGCTCAAGAGTACAGTTTAGAAGTAAGCGACCAAGTTGATGAACGTTATCACTTAGAAAAAGCAACGCAAGCTGCTTGTGATTACCTAAATAAAGCCAAACGTAGCACAGGTTCATGGACAATGGCTGCAGCTGCCTACAACGCTGGTGTAGCAGGAATGAACAAACAGACTACTTTTCAGCAAACAAACAACTACTACGATTTGTACCTAAACAGTGAAACTTCGCGTTATGTATTCCGTATTTTGGCTGTAAAAGAAATAATGAAGCACCCCAAAAAGTATGGATTTATCTTCGATAAAAAACACTTGTACAACGAATTACCTACTTATAATGTAATGGTAGATAGCACCATAGAAAATCTTAGTGATTTTGCTAAAAGTCAAAATATCACTTACAAAGAGTTAAAAAATTACAATCCTTGGCTACGTGATAGAAAACTTGACAACAAAGATGGCAAAAACTATTACATTAGGATCCCTAAAAAATAGGAATTAGGAATTAGAAGTTAGAAATTAGAAATTTGCAAGTTTTCTAATCCTTTTTCTTTGGGGGCAAATTGTTTTAATACTTCTGTATTACCATTGGCAAGCCAAAGGTGACTGGGTGTCATACTTGTATCTTCGTTGAGCAAATGGTGTTGTAATAGTATATTTCTCGTTTGTTTAGCAACAGCATAGCCCGAATCTATAACTTTGATATGAGCTGGAATGAGTTGTTGTATCTGTGGTAACAAATAGGGATAATGGGTACAGCCCAATACTAAATAATCAATACCTAAGGCGACCATTGGCAAAAGGTGGCGGCGCAACAATTGAGTCATTTCGGGGCTTTCTATACGTCCTGCTTCTATAAGGTCTACCAACCCCTCACCTACTTGCTCTATAATTTCCACTTGTTCTTCTTGCTTGAGATGCTCACTTGTTTTGGCAAAAAGATCGCTTGCAAGAGTACTACGAGTGGCTAAAACCCCTATTTTTTTAGTTACACTCTGTAAACTTGCTGGTTTGATAGCAGGTTCGATACCTATAAAAGGTACATCCTTATACTTATTTCTCAAATAAGAAATTGCATTAGTCGTACCTGTATTGCAAGCTACTACTATAATTTTAGCTTTTTGAGCTAACAAAAATTGAGTATTGGCATCACAGAGTGCTATGATTTCTTCCTTAGTTTTTTCTCCATAAGGAGCATTCTTATTATCAGCTAAAAAAAGAGTACTCTCATTAGGCATTAAGGCATTAATTTCCTTCCAAATAGTAGTTCCTCCTACCCCCGAATCAAATAAACCTATAGGAGCTGTGGAGAATGTAACATCACTCATTTTTCTATAATCTTATTTTGATGGTGCAAAAATAAAAAAAAGTGTTCATATAGCGAACACTTTTTGTAAATAAACCATTTAAATATGTGTAGTTTTCAATTAGAAACCTAATTTCTTTTTTACAGTGCCATAGAGGTCTTCACCTGTAGCAACAATCACACTTGAACCTGCACTTGAATCTAATACGTATTGCAAGCCTTTTTCTTTAGCAATATTTTCAATAGCAGTTTTTACTTTTTTAAGCAAAGGTTCTACAAGTTCTTGTTGTTTTTTTTGTAAACTTTCGGCAGCTGTTTGTTGAGTTTTACGGATATTTTCTTCCATTGTTTTTATTTCCTCAGATTTTTTAAGGAACTCAGCTTCTCTTGATTTTCTTTGAGCTTCAGAGAGTGCTGCATACTCATTATCATATTTTTGAGCTTTAGCTTGCAATTCTTTGATAGCAGCTTGAATGTCGTTCATATAACCTTGCTCCATTTTCTTCAATTGAGCTTCTATAGACTTTCTTTCAGGCATTTCTTCCAAAAGTTTTTGCACATCTATATGGGCAACTTTCACCTGTGCAGTGAGCATTGTTGTAGCTCCAAAAAAGAGAGCCAATGCAATCATCAATGTTCTAATGTTTCTCATCATCTTTGTTTGTAATATTAGTTATTTTAAAATTTTTACTTAGTTTGTTGTGCGAGATTGTGTTCCCGCTTCTTGTTGTTTTTGCAAGCGTTCTGCTTGTTCTTTTTCACGTTGAGCTTTTAAAGCTTCACGCTCTTGCTGAGCTTTTTGAATGCGCTCAGCTTGTTCTTTTTCACGTTGAGCTTTTAAAGCTTCACGCTCTTGCTGCATTTTCTGTACGCGTTCCGCTTGTTCTTTTTCGCGTTGAGCTTTTAAGGTCTCACGTTCTTGTTGCATTTTCTGCACGCGTTCCGCTTGTTCTTTTTCGCGTTGAGCTTTCAAAGTTTCGCGTTCCTGTTGAGCTTTTTGCTGGCGTTCTGCTTGTTCTTTAGCACGTTGGGCTCTGAAGTTTTCACGCTGTTGCTTCATTTCTTCTGTTTTGCGCAAACGCTCTTGTTCATATTGCACTCGGCGTTCCTCACGTGCTTTTTCAGCTTCTTTGCGTTTTTTTACACGTTCTTCTACAAACTCAAAATCGTAACTTTCTTTTAAGAGCTCTGCCATATCTTTATTGCGATCGGCAGCGTTATCTTTTTTCTTCAGAGCGCGAAGTACTACCTTACTAAGATTGTGTTGCTCGTTAGAAAACAACATTGTCGCATCACTTTTTTCAAAAATAAAGTCATACTTGCGCAATTTACCTATCTCTTGCACTATGTTGAACACTTGGTCTTGAATAGGCTTGGCGAGCAAAAACTTTTGATTGATGTACTCTCCATCTTTAGCATCAAACTTTTGCTGTTTGTAGGCATTGAGGTTGTACTCCATCAAAGCGATTTCCTCTTCCTTATCTTTTATCAATTCGGGAGTAAGTAATGCTTTTTCAGCCTCTAACTTATCTTTTTCAGCTTGTATTTTATTCAGGCGTTTTTCTATCTCTGCTTGCCATTGTTCTACTTGCAATGCAAACTGCTGGTTTGCTACTTTGTATTCTTCCAAATTAGCCAAAATATAGTCCATATCCACATAGCCTATACGGGAAGGCTTCTGTGCAAATGAAAGTGTTATTGTTGCCAATAGCACTGCAAAAAGAACTGATAACTTTTTCATAGAAAATATCGTGCCAAAAATTAGAATTGTTGTCCAAAAATGAAATGAGTTTGCCAACCACTGCGGTTTGTACTATTGGCTGGATTATCAAATCCATAACCAAAATCAATACCCAACATACCGAATTGTGGCATAAAGAGTCTCAAGCCTAAACCTGCTGAACGCTTAAGTTGGAAAGGATTGAAGTTTGAGAATCCATCGTGTACATTTCCTCCTTCAGCAAATGCCAAACCATAGATAGAAGCCATAGGTTTGAGAGTGATAGGGTAACGCAACTCTAATGAGAATTTGTTGAATATAGTTTCTCCACTATCTGAAGATAATCCGTAGTTCTCATAACCACGCATTTGTATATTCTCACGACCATCCATATTGTAATAACCTAATCCATCACCTCCCATAAAGAAGCGTTCAAAAGGTACTATACCACGATTGTTGTTATAAGCCCCAAGATAACCAAAGTCGGCTCCAAATTTCAATACAAACTTGCTGTACAAATTAGTATACCAAGCTGAAGTGAATTTGAATTTATAGAATTCTAACCAGCGGAAGCGTTCTTGGTCTATAGAGGCTATTTTGTCGCTATCGTTATTCGCTATAGCTTGTGTACGCTCTTCTAACAACTTAGCATAATTCACTCCATTAAACAAAGAATAAGGAGGGGTAACCTTTGCGCTGATAGTAAAGCTACTACCTGTCATTGGATAGATAGGGTTAGGTCCGCTAGAATTACGTGATAAAGCAATAGTGTAAGCAAAAGAGTTAGATGAACCATCTTTGAAAGTAAAGAGTCCTAAATTAGGATAATCTTTCAAATCATAGTGTTTATAAGTGAGTGTGTGAGCGATTTGGAAATAGTCGTCTGGAACTCTAAGACGTTTTGCTAATCCTAAACTAAACTCAGTGATATATACACGACGGCTTTTATCTACATCATAACTTCTATAGCTATAACCAAATTGTTCAGTACGGCTAAATGACACTGAGAACTGCACTGGTTGTTTGCCTCCCATCCAAGGTTCAGCAAATGAGAATCCATAAGTGCGATAGTATCTACTCACTTGCAAGCTGAGTGATAAACTTTGTCCGTCACCCATAGGTACAGGACGATAAGCTTTTCTATTGAATATATTTTTGATAGAGAAGTTGTTGAACGATAGAGCTACTGTTCCAATAAAAGAACCTCCTCCATAACCACCTTGTAATTGTACCTGACTTGAACCTGTTTCGGTAAGGTTATACTCAATATCTACTGTTCCTGCATTAGGATCGGCGTTTTTAAATTCGGGGTTGATGTTTTGTGCATCAAAGAGTTGTAACTGACCTAATTCACGCACAGTACGCACTACTGCATCTTTACTATATAGGTAACCAGGGCGGGTGCGCAATTCGCGATAAATCACATAGTCATTTGTTTTTTCGTTACCTTTTACTGTTATTTTATTGAAATAAGCAGGTTTCCCTTCTACAATGCGTATTTCAAAATTGATAGTATCGTTCACCACTGAAGTTTCTACAGGGTGTACTTGAGAGAAAAGGTAACCACTATTTTGGTATAAGTTGGTAATATCTTCAGCATCGGGTTTGGTATTGTCCTGCACGCGTTTTTTGAGTAACACTCCGTTATACACATCGCCTTTTTTGATACCTAAAATTTGATTGAGTACGCGGTCGTTGTAGACTGAGTTCCCCAAAAAGCGGATATCACCGAAATAATAACGTTTGCCTTCTTCTACAGCAATATTTAAACTTACATTACCATCTTTTTCTTTGATGAGAGAATCGCTTACCACACGAGCATCACGATAGCCTTTTTCTTTATAGAAGTCGATGAGATTTGTAAGGTCTTCTTCGTAGTTCTTTTTCACATACTTAGAGCGTTTCCAAAAGCGACCAAATTGTATTTGTTTGGTTTTTTTGAGTTTTTTACGCAACTTGGCTGAACTGAACTGCTGGTTACCTTCAAAAACTATTTTATCTACTTTTACTTTACTACCTTTATCAATATGAATAAGCATATCCACTCCGTTAGCATCGGTAGTATCTACCTTAGTATCAATAGTTACTTTAGTATTTAGGTAACCATCTTTTCGATATTTATTGGTGATATAGTTTCGGGTATTCGCAATCAAACTCTCATTTACTTTAGCACCTTTTTTAATATCTGCATCTTTGAGGAGAGTTTCACTTTTTTTCTGCCCAATACCTGTTACTTTTACATTTACAAGGGAAGGAGTTTCTTTAATAGCTAATTCCAAAAAAACTGTATCTCCCTCTACCTTTTTGATATAGATATTGATATCGCTAAACAACTTATAACTCCATAATTTATGGATAATTGCACTGAATTTCTCACTGGGGATTTCAATTACATCTCCTACCTTCAAACCAGAAGTAGTGAGGATAGTTTGTTCGTTATAACGTTTGGCACCAGTAACTTCGATGCCACCTATGGTGTATTTTTTTCCTTGTCCTAATGATATTCTTTCTTCTTGTGCATTCACAAGGCTTACCAGAGCCAAAAAGGCGAGTAATATAATTTTTTTCAGCATAGTTTTACGTAAGTTGTTCGCTTGTTTTTCCAAATCGTCTTTCTCTATTTTGATAATTGAGGAGTGCATCCTCTAAATGTTTTTTTGTAAAATCTGGCCATAGTACCTCAGCAAAATAGAGTTCGGCATAGGCTATTTGCCATAACAAAAAGTTACTAATACGATATTCTCCACTGGTGCGGATGAGCAAATCTACATCGGGCAAATTATTAGTGTACAAATGTTGTTGTAGCGTTTGCTCGGTGATAGCATCGGCAGTTAATTCGCCGTCTTTCACCTTAGTAGCAATCTGTTTTACAGCGGTGAGCAATTCCTCTCGCGCCCCATAGCTAAGGGCTAAAGTGAGGGTAACTCCAGTGTTGTGTTTTAGTTTATCAATAGTAGCGAGCAATGTTTCACGAGCTTTGGGTGGAAAGCGGTCTAAATTGCCTATAGTGTTCAATTTCACATTGTTTTTCAGCAAACTATCCACCTCTTTTTTTAAGAACTTCACTAATAATTCCATCAAGGCTTTTACTTCTAAAGCAGGACGATTCCAGTTTTCAGTAGAAAAAGCGTACAATGTAAGATAAGGAATTTTGTGTTCTACACAATATTCGACTACCTGTCTTACAGTTTGTACACCTTTTTCGTGACCAAAAGCCCTGAGCAAACCTTGTTTTTTTGCCCAGCGCCCATTGCCGTCCATTATAATAGCCAAGTGTTTCGGGTATTTGGTTATTTCCATTTAAATTTCACTAATTTCTACAATAACAAGGCCATTCTCCAAAAGTATAGGTAAGTGTAAGTCCAGAAAGGGTATACCAATCATAACTTCTACCTATATTACCAAATATAAAAGGACGGTTTTTAGGAGCCGTACCATCTATATTATTAGTAAAGGTAAAATGAAACATCACCTCACCTGCCAAAACCAATCGGTTTGTAATTTTAGCTTTTACACCAAAAGCTACAGGGACTGCAAAGTCGAAATCTCGTCGAGAAGTATCGATAGCATCTGTAGGTTTAGGATAAGCAGGATCAAAATACAAATCATCATGCCAAAATCCTGTAATACCTCCGAAAATATAAGGTGTAATAGGACGATCGAGCAGATTTTTGATTTTGTAGCTAAAGAAATGCCACTCAACCCCTGCGGTCATATCAGTAACATCGGTACGGAAGGAAAACTGACGATTGCGTTTTCCTGGTATATCCGATTGTGCATCATTACCGCTGAGGGCAGTTTTAGTTATCTGCACACGAGCAGACATACGTTCGTGGAAGTTCCATTTGAACAATCCACCAAAAGCAAACTCGTTAGGGTACACGTAGTGAGTGCGACCAATATCAGCAATGGGGTTACTTCCTCCTAAGAAGACACCTAACTCATATCGCTGTGCTGAGGCGAATTGCGCCACTAATACTATAAATAGGATGTGTAATTTTTTGTACATATATACTATTCTATGCAAGGCGCAAATATAGGTGTTTTATATGACATAACACTCATTATTTGTTATTTTTTATTTTATTTAACATTTCTACTTTTCTGAAAAATGTAGTTATTAAGCTGATTTTTAATCATATATAAAACAAATCACTCCTTCACAAAAAAATCGCACTATAAGGATGTATCCACCAAGATTGTGCCAAAATAGCAAAATTGGTATATAAAAATAACTTTGCCAAAGGTCATAGCATTGCAGGCTATTAGCTTTGGCAAAGTTTTGTTAGTTATTAACCATCTGATTTATGCGTGAATAGCACGATTTTCGGTTGCTGCTAAGGCAGCTTCTTTTACAGCCTCGGTGAAAGTAGGGTGTGCGTGGCAAATACGAGCAATATCTTCAGCACTAGCACGGAACTCCATAGCTGTAACAGCTTCAGCTATCATATCGGCTGCACGAGCTCCAATGATATGCACTCCTAATACTTCGTCAGTTTGAGTATCAGCTAAAATCTTGACAAAGCCATCGGTATCCATACTGGCACGAGCACGCCCCAAAGCACGAAAAGCAAACTGACCTACTTTATAAGCAATTCCATCGGCTTTGAGTTGTTCTTCAGATTTTCCTACTGAGGCAACTTCAGGCCACGTATAAACCACCCCCGGTATGAGATTATAGTCGATATGAGGTTTTTGTCCGGCAAGTTGTTCCACTACCAATACCCCCTCTTCTTCAGCTTTATGAGCTAGCATAGCCCCTCGTACCACATCGCCTATAGCATAGATATTAGGCACATTAGTTTGCAAGTGATCGTTTACTACTACCCTACCCCGTTCGTCTTTTTGTACGCCAGCAGCTTCAAGATTGAGCCCACGAGTATAAGGAAGACGACCGACGGCTACCAAGCAGTAATCACCTTCTAAACTAATAGTTTCCCCTTTAGGAGAGATTGCTTTTACAATTACTATATTACCGTCGCGAGTAACTTCGGTTACTTTATGGCTTGTATAGATGTTAAAACCTTGTTTTTTAAGCACTTTAGTGAGTTCACGCCCTAAACCTCTATCCATTGTAGGGATAATACTATCGGTGTATTCGACTACTGATACTTTAGCCCCAAGGCGGCTGTACACTTGTCCTAATTCCAAACCTATCACCCCACCCCCTATTACGATAAGGTGTTTAGGTACTTCTTTGAGTTTGAGAGCTTCGGTAGAGGTAATCACACGTTCTTTATCAAGTTTGATAAAAGGCAAAGTTGCGGGTTTAGAGCCTGTAGCGATGATAGCATATTTTGTTGTTATAGTTTCGGAAGTTCCATCTGAAGCTGTTATTTTCAGTTCCGTAGGTGATTCAAAACTACCAACTCCTGTGAAAACATCAACTTTATTTTTTTCCATCAAGAATTTCACTCCTGCGCAGGTCTGTTCTACCACAGCAGCCTTGCGATCTATCATTTTCTCTAAGCTAAATTTTACCTCTCCAGCAATTTCGATGCCGTGAGCCTCAAGATGTTGTGTTACTTCCTCGTAATGATGAGAGGAATCGAGTAGGGCTTTAGATGGAATACAACCTACATTGAGGCAAGTACCTCCCAAAGTATTGTACTTTTCTATAAGGGCAGTTTTGAAGCCCAATTGTCCAGCGCGAATAGCAGCCACATAGCCTCCTGGACCTGAACCAATGATTACAATGTCGTACATTTTCATAATAGTTACTATTTAATTGTCAATCTGTTTTTTCAATTCTATTGTACACCCCGCAAAGATATAACTTTTTTCTTATTTATCACTTTCTTTTTGCAATTATTTCTTATTTTTGCACTCTAAATAAATTTTACCTTTCTTCAAATGAATTATATAGAATACACTTTTACCATTACTCCTATAGGTATTGCTTCTGAAATATTAGTTGCTGAACTTGCTGAAGTGGGCTTTGAGAGTTTTGTAGATACCGAAACCGGTTTGCAGGCTTATATACAAGAACCTTTTTGGAATGCTGACATACTCTCTGACATACAGATACTTCGCAGTGAAGAATTTCAAATCAGTTACAGCTATCAAACGATTGAACAGGTGAATTGGAATGAGGAATGGGAAAAACACTTTGAGCCTATCACGGTAGATGATAAGTGTACTGTACGCGCTACCTTTCACCCTGAAGCACATACCCCTTATGAGATTGTGATTGACCCTAAGATGAGTTTTGGCACTGGTCATCACGAGACTACCTATATGATGTTGCAATTCCTTCTAAAGGAAGAACTCAAAGGCAAAAAGGTGCTCGATATGGGTTGTGGCACAAGCGTACTTGCTATTATGGCTGCTAAACGTGGTGCCACTGAGGTGCTTGCTATTGATGTAGACGAATGGTGTGTGGAGAACTCTATAGAAAATGTAGAACGCAATGGCTGTAAACAGATTAAAGTACAGCTGGGAGATGCTTCTTCACTAGCTAATGAAAAGGATTTTGACCTTATTATTGCGAATATCAACCGCAATATTCTCTTGAATGATATACCACAATATGTGCCAGCCCTCAAAGCAGGAGGCACTCTCTTGCTCAGTGGTTTTTACAAGGAAGATATTCCGCTTATTCGCGAAAAAGCAGCAGCATACGGTTTGCAATATATTGAGCACTTGGAGCGCAACAACTGGGTTGCAGTGAAATTTGGAAAATAATAGTTATGATTAGTAAAGAGGCTTTAGATAATTAAGAACTTCTTCATTTAAAAGCCTCTCCCCCATTGAGGCTGTCCGAAAAGTTTTATTTATGTGGGCGTTTACAAAACGCCCCTACATAGCACACTCTAAAAGTGATTGATTATCAGATCAATCAACTTTGCCAAAGTTTCAGACTTTGGCAAAGTGTAGCTATGCAAAAGTGATTTTGAGACTTTTTGGACAGCGCCACAATCCGTAAAAGTGAATATTTAGAATACTCTAATATTATTTTGAGATAAATATATTGTGAGTTGAGAAAAAACATAGCGTTCTGAATACATTTTTATTGTAAGTTAAGTTCAGAATGCAAATATTCATTTCAAGTCTCGGACATAATTTTTAAGAATTAAGTTTTTGACAATAAGTTATTTACAAACAAACTTTAACATATTTTTGGAGACACTAGTAATGAAAAATAATACTTTTGCCGATAGAGTTATCAACTTCAACACACATTTAGCATACAACCAATCCTTGCCTGAGGGTTTTGATGTACTCAATCCTTATTTGGATAACCCTGAAACTATGGAAGTGATGCGTGCTTTTTATCACAAATTCTACAACGATAATCACCAACGGAAATTTATTATAGGTATCAACCCCAGTAGGCACGGAGCAGGGGTTACAGGGGTTCCTTTTACTGATACCAAGCGATTGGAAAGCGAGTGTGGTATTGTAATGAAGTCGGCACATACCCACGAAGTATCATCTGTTTTTATGTATGATATGATAAAAGCATACGGTGGAGTCACTAAGTTCTACAATGATTTTTATATCAATTCACCTTTTCCTTTGGCTATTGTGCGAAAAGCTAAAGATGGCAAGTGGCTCAATGCTAATTATTACGATGATGAGGCGCTCTTCAAATCAGTAAAGGAGTATATGATAGAAACTTTAAAAAAACATATCGCCTTAGGAGTAGACACTCAGAAGGTATTCGTATTAGGCAAAAAGAACGCTACTTTCTTAGAAAAGTTGAATAAAGAAGCGGTTTTATTTAGAGAAATGGTAGTATTGGAACACCCTCGCTTTATTCAGCAGTATAAATCAAAAGAGAAAGAGCTGTATATCGATAAGTTTTTAACGAGTTTTGAAATATAGACAATGAAGCAATACGATGTTTTGGTAATAGGTAGCGGGCTCTCGGGACTCTTTTCGGCTTTGCTCTTAGCAAAAGCAGGAAAGAGCGTGTGCGTATTGGAGAAAAATGAGCAGTATGGAGGTAACTTGCAAACTTTTGTGCGCAATAATACGCTGTTTGATACAGGAGTGCATTACATAGGAAGTCTCGCAGAAGGTCAGGTACTATATGAGTATTTTAAAGATGTAGGTATTGCCTCTCATCTTTCCTTAGAACGCCTTGATACAAACGGCTACGACCGTATTTGTTTTGGCGATACACCTAACGTGATGTATCCTCACGCTCAGGGGTATGAGAACTTCGTACAACAACTCCTCGCCTACTTCCCCAATGAAAAGAAAGCCTTAGAAGCATACACCCACACGATGCAATCTATTTGCGATAAGTTTCCACTCTACCGCCATAAACAAGCCGTAGCCGATTACGATGTGCATACGCTTTCTTTGAAACTCTTGGACTTCCTCAATGATATTACTACCAATGACCGACTCAAAGCGGTGCTCTTAGGCTCTAACTTTCTCTATGGAGGCGCTGATGAGCAGACACCTTTATACGTGCACGCACTATCGGTCAATTCGTATATAGAAAGCGCTTGGCGACTCACACAAGGGGGTAGCCAAATCACCCACTTACTCATTGAAAAACTACGCCAATACAGTGCTGACCTTTTCAACCAAAGAGAGGTTATAGGCTTTGAATACAGTGAAGGGAATACTATCAACACAGTACTCACCAAACAAGGAGAGCGGTTTACTGCAAAACAAATTATTTCGGCTATAGATGTAAAGCAACTGCTTAACATCACAGGCAAAACGCCTTTTAAGCCTTCTTTTTGCAAACGCGTGCAGGGCTTACAACCTACGGTTGCTGCCTTTTCATTGCATTTGGTACTCAAACCAAATGCTTTTCGTTACTTGCCCTATAATGTGTATTGGTTTAAGGATAACAATAGTGTTTACCACGCTACTAATTACGCTACTAACGACTTCCCAACTTCGTATATGCTCTCTATGAACCCACCCAAAGACGGCAGGGAATATACTGATAATGTTACTATCCTCACCTATATGAACGCCAATGAATTGCATCGCTGGCAAGATAGTTTCACTACCAATACCGAGGGTAACCCAAGAGGTAACCAATATGAAGTTTTCAAGCAACAACGTGCTATGGATTTATTAGATGTAGTAACTCAACAATTTCCTACACTCAAAAGTGCTATTGCTCATTACTACACCTCTACCCCACTCACTTACCGCGATTATATAGGAAACCCTACGGGAGCATTGTACGGCTACAAAAAAAACGCTAACCATATAATGGAAAGCGTTTTTATGCCACAAACTCACATCAAGAATTTGTATGTTACAGGGCAGAGTGTTGCAATGCACGGATTAGTAGGAGTTACTATCAGTGCGGTGCTCACCTACCAAATTTTGATGCGGTCTTCAGGTTTTTTATAGAGTTTATCACCTTCTTTTACATCAAAGGCTTTATACCAAGCGTCTACATTCACAAGCGGACCAAACGAACGGAAATATCCAGGGCTATGAGGGTCGGTTTTTACTTGGTTTGTAAGGTATTTATCAGTAGAAAGCGTACGCCATACAGTACCCCAAGAGATAAAGAAACGTTGATCTTGAGTAAAATTGCTTATTTTATCTACATTCCCTTTGTCTTTTAAGTACATTTGCAAAGCATCAAAAGCGATGTTTACCCCACCGAGGTCGGCTATATTTTCACCACTGGTGAAAGTACCATTTACAAATACACCTTTTACAGGTTCGTATTGGTCGTATTGTTTAGCAAGGGCTTTGGTAGCGTTCTCAAAGTTCTTTTTATCTTCAGGAGTCCACCAGTTTTGCAAGTTGCCATCACCATCAAATTCAGCACCACTATCGTCAAATCCGTGTGTCATTTCGTGACCTATTACAGCACCAATACCTCCGAAGTTCACCGCAGGGTCGGCTTCAAAATTGAAGAAAGGAGGTTGCAGGATAGCCGCAGGGAACACGATTTCATTATACAACGGATTGTAGTACGCATTCACTGTTTGAGGTGACATACCCCATTTAGTTTTATCTACAGGTTTGCCTACTTTTTCTAAACTCTTTTGGTAAGCCCATTCATTCACACGTTGCAAATTAGTGTAATATACACTTTTAGCGGCAGGTTCAATAGTCAGTTTAGAGTAATCTTCCCATTTATCAGGGTAACCTACTTTCACTGTAAATTTATTGAGTTTAGCCAAAGCCTTTTCCTTAGTAGCATCTGACATCCAAGTTACATCTTTGATATGCTGTGCAAAGCTCTTTTTGAGATAGTCTACCAAAGTAACCATTTCTTCTTTAGCTTTAGGTGGAAAATACTTCTCTACATACAACTTACCAAAGGCTTCACCCAAAATACCATTGATCACACTTAGCGCGCGTTTGTTCATTGGGCGTTGTTCTTGCTGCCCTTGTAACTCTTTGCTATAGAGGTTAAAAGAAAGCTCATCGAGTTCTTTGGTAAGGTTGCTCGCATTATCGGCTACTAATTGATATTTGAGGTAATCTTTGATAAGAGGCAAGTTCTTTTCGTTGATAAACTTATCGTATTGTTTGTACAAACGAATTTCTGAAACAACCACTTTATCAGTGTTTACGCCTACGTTTTTAAGGAGTTGAGGCAAGTTTATATTTTTCACTAACTTGCTAAGCTCAGCCATTGTTTGAGGGTTGTAGCTAAGGTTAGGATTGCGATCTTCCTCATTGGTGAGCATTAGTTTGGCTATAGAGCGTTCAAAATCTACCATTTGTTTAGCTTTTTCAGCTGCTTTGTCGTCTTTGAGCACTTTGAAGATAGCCATTACATAATCTTGATACTTTTGTAAAGCCTCAGTATTCTCCTTGTTGTCTTTTTGGTAGTAATCGCGTCCCATACCGATGCTAAAGTTGCCGAGATACACAGTATTCATATTAGAATCTTTCATATCGGCATATACACCCCAAGCACAAATAGGGTTTTCACCCTCAGGAGTTACCTCTTCTAGATATTTTTGAAGGTCTGCAAGAGTTTTGATATTATCAATTTTAGCAAGAAGTCCTTCAATAGGTTTGAGTCCTTCGGCATCGCGTTTTTTCCAATCGATAAACGATTCGTAGAGGTCTTTTATTTTCTGACCTTCAGTACCCTGAGCAAAGTTTTCTTTGAGGAGGTTATCCAAGATAAGCAAACAATTCTCATCAGTTTTCTCACGGAGGATATGGAAAGAGCCCCACGTAGGTTTATCGGCTGGTATTTTGGCTGTTTTAGCCCAAGTGCCGTTCACATAATTGTAGAAATCATCTTGCGGACGCACCGTAGTGTCCATTTCAGCAAGGGAAAGCCCCTTGTCAGCATTTTTGTCTGTCATTGCATTTTCTGATTTTTTGTTATTTCCGCCACAAGCAACGATGAGTGCTGCCGACGAAAACAACAGTGCGGTTTTTACTGTTTTTCTCATCATCTTGTATAATGTTTTTGTTTAATGAAGCAAAGATAAAAAATAATTAGCAAATAACAATAATGAATATAAAAAAAGCTTTGCTAAACCTTGTAAGAGTTTTGCAAAGCTTTCTTTTTTCTTACCTTAGATAAGCCATTATCTGATACCAAAATTTACTCCTTTATGTTCTCCCAATCCGTAATAATGTTTAAAGTTATAGATAAGTGGTTCCCACTCTAATGGATTGATTTTGTCTCCCTCCATCACCAAATAGTCTTCAGCGTGTACTTGTACTATTTCCAACTCTACAATTGCATACGTATCGCGGTCATTCACTTGTTTTACTATAGCTTCTGCTTGCATAGGACACTCGGCAATGCGTGGAGGGCGCACTTTTTCTGAGGGCAATTGGGTAAATCCTCCAATACTAAACTTGTCGTCTGTATATGTGTATTTATCCTTTTTCACATCAGGCACAGGGTTTTGAGCGGTATAAGGACCTATTGTATCTACTTGCTCCCACATAGCCGCTGTAGGAAAATTGAATACCACTTCAGGCACTTCCATTACATTATGATAGACTTTGTTCAATTTTACAAGGGCTATTACAGCATTTGTACCTATAGTAAAACTACACGAAATAGGAGTTACATTAGCTTTTCCTTCTTTATCTATCGTGCTGAGAAGCACTATAGGAAAGCCATAATAAAACATATTGGGTAAAAAAGATTTCATACTATTTTTTATTTGATAGCACAAAGGTAAGAAAAAAATAACAATGAACAATGAAAAGAATAAAAAAACTTTGCCAAAGTTTCAATTTTGGCAAAGTTTATCACTCGTAATTTATAATTTGTAACTCGTAATTAAAAAAATGCTGCTTTTACTTTTTCAACGAAATCTAATTTTTCCCAAGTAAAGAGCTCTACTTCTATCGTTTTCGTCTTGTGATAAGGCGATGAGAATACTTTGGTTACAACCTCAGGAGTACGCCCCATATGTCCATAAGAAGCAGTCTCGCTGTAAATAGGATTGCGCAATTTTAGGCGTTGTTCTATATCATACGGACGCAAAGGGAAGATTTCTTGTATTTTTTTAGCTATTTCACCATCAGTGAGGTTCACTTTGGCAGTACCATAAGTATTTACATACACTCCCGTAGGCTCAGCTACCCCTATGGCATAACTCACTTGTACCAATATTTCATCGGCAACGCCTGCTGCTACTAAGTTTTTGGCGATGTGACGCATAGCATACGCCGCACTGCGGTCTACCTTGCTCGGGTCTTTACCAGAGAATGCTCCCCCACCGTGTGCTCCTTTACCACCGTAAGTATCTACAATAATTTTGCGACCAGTAAGCCCTGTATCGCCGTGAGGACCTCCAATCACAAAAATACCTGTAGGGTTGATGTGATAAATAATTTTATCGTCAAAGAAAGGTGCGTATTGAGGATACTTTTTAATCACACGCGGAATGAGAATTTTCACGATATCCTCTTTAATTTTTTGAAGCATTTTCTTTTCAGTATCAAAGTCGTCGTGCTGGGTTGAAATCACAATCGTGTTCACACGCACCGGCTTGTTGTCATCGCTATACTCAAGAGTTACCTGACTTTTAGCATCGGGACGCAAATAGGTAATCTCCTTGTTTTCACGGCGTAATGCTGCCAATTCTCTCAGCAAAGCGTGTGAAAGGTCTAAAGCGAGTGGCATATAATTTTCGGTTTCGTTCACCGCATAGCCAAACATCATTCCTTGGTCGCCAGCACCTTGATCTTCAGGTTTTCCGCGGTCTACTCCTTGATTGATATCGGGTGATTGTTCGTGAATAGCCGAAAGTACTCCACACGATTTGGCTTCAAACATATAGTCGCTTTTGGTATAGCCAATTTTCTCAATCACGTTGCGCGCGATTTGTTGTACATCGATGTAAGTGTTTGATTTTACTTCGCCAGCCAATATAACCTGACCGGTAGTTACTAATGTCTCGCAAGCCACTTTAGAGTGGGGGTCGAAAGCGAGGAAGTTGTCAATAAGTGCATCGCTAATTTGGTCAGCGATTTTGTCTGGATGTCCTTCTGAAACGGACTCAGAGGTAAATAAATATCCCATTGATAATTATGATTTAGCAGGGGACGCCATTGTAAAGAAGAACTGTTTTAGCATTTTTTGGGGAACACCCCCAAGAGGTTGCAATCAGTACAAATTTGTCCTCTTTGTTATTAATTGGCGGCAAAATTACAAAATAAAAAACAATAGACAAATAACAACGAACAATTTTTAGTTGTCAAAGCTCAGACTTCTCTGAAATCCTATCTTCTTCTAAATTTGCTAGTTCACTAATTATTTACTACCTTTGCGCCCTTAATTACTGATAGTTGTGGTATTTACCTTGTACTAACAACTATCAACTAAATAGCTAACGACTAATTTATACAATGAAAAACATACGTAATTTCTGCATTATAGCACATATCGACCACGGCAAGAGTACTTTAGCCGACCGTTTGCTCGACTTTACCCAAACCGTTACTGAACGCGAAAAACAAGACCAACTTTTAGACAATATGGACTTGGAGCGCGAGCGCGGTATTACTATCAAAAGCCACGCTATCCAAATGGAATATGTGTACAAAGGCGAAAAATATATCCTCAATCTTATTGATACCCCAGGTCACGTGGATTTCTCTTATGAGGTATCCCGTTCCATCGCTGCTTGCGAGGGGGCTCTCCTCATCGTAGATGCTGCGCAAAGCATTCAGGCTCAAACGATTTCTAACCTCTACTTGGCGCTCGAAAACGACCTTGAAATCATTCCCGTACTCAACAAAATAGACCTACCGAGTGCTAACCCCGAGGAGGTGAAAGATGATATTGTAGATCTTCTCGGTTGCTCGCCCGATGACATTATCCCTGCCAGTGGTAAAACAGGCTTGGGCGTAGAGGCGATTTTGGAGGCAATTATCGAGCGTATTCCTGCCCCTACTGGCGACCCCAAAGCCCCACTACAAGCATTGATTTTCGACTCGGTGTACAACTCTTTCCGCGGGGTGGAAACCTACTTCCGCATAATGAATGGTGAAATACGCAAAGGACAGAAAATCAAATTTATGTCCAACGGCAAAATCTATGATGCCGACGAGGTGGGAACCCTCAAACTCAACCAAGTACCCAAGCAGGTAATTAGTACTGGCGATGTGGGGTACCTTATCACTGGTATCAAAGATGCACGCGAGGTGAAAGTGGGGGATACCATTACCTCGGCAGTAGACGGTTGTACAGAAGCTATTGACGGCTTTGAGAACGTAAAGCCGATGGTATTTGCGGGGATTTATCCGGTAGACACCGAAGATTACGAAGAGTTGCGCGCCTCAATGGAAAAACTCCAACTAAACGATGCCTCGCTCGTGTTTACCCCCGAAAGCTCTGCCGCTTTGGGCTTTGGATTCCGCTGTGGATTCTTGGGTATGCTGCACTTAGAAATCGTACAAGAACGCTTGGAACGCGAGTTTGGTATGACCGTGATTACCACCGTACCCAACGTAAGTTACCACGCCTTTACCAAAAAAGAACCTGAAAAAGCGATTATCGTAAATAACCCTTCTGACCTCCCCGACCCTTCTAAATTAGACCGTGTGGAAGAGCCATATATCAAGGCGAGCATCATCACCAAATCGGATTTTATAGGTCAGGTGATGTCGCTCTGTATTGAAAAACGTGGTGTCATCACCAATCAGCACTACCTCACCCCTGAGCGTGTGGAGCTGAACTTTGATATGCCACTTGCCGAAATCGTGTTCGACTTCTACGACCGACTTAAAACAGTGAGCAAGGGCTATGCCTCATTCGACTATTCACCTATTGGGATGCGTGCTTCCAACCTTGTGAAAGTGGATATTCTCATCAACTCACAATCGGTAGATGCCCTTTCGGCTCTTATCCACGCTGATAATGCTTACAACATAGGTAAGAAGATGTGCGAGAAACTACGCGAACTCATACCGCGCCAGCAGTTCGATATCCCGATACAGGCAGCTATTGGGGCTAAAATCATCTCGCGCGAGACCATCAAAGCCTTGCGTAAGGACGTTACTGCCAAATGTTACGGAGGGGACATCTCGCGTAAGCGTAAGCTCTTAGAGAAACAGAAAGCCGGTAAAAAACGTATGCGCCAAGTCGGCAACGTCGAAATCCCACAAAGTGCGTTTATGGCGGTACTGAAGTTGAATGATTAGACCGTAGCACGGTCAGGCAGTTACTTTAGTAACTTACATTATATCTTAGAAATTTTGTAATACCTCTTTAATAAATAAAAAATATGGACACACAAAATATAGAAAACAAAGAGAATATAATATACATAGAAAGTGTAAGTGATTTTTTAAACGAGATAAAGGGCATAAAGAATAAATCCGGATATACTTTATTCTATAGAGGACATTCTGACAAAAATTATGAGTTAAAACCCTCTATTTATAGAGATGAAAGATTTATAAAGAATGAAGATAAAATCTATAGAGAAACAATTGCTAAAGTACCTTATGAGTTTAATGGAAAAAGCACTATAGAATCATTAGCTCTGATGCAACATTATGGAGTACCTACACGAATATTAGACTTAACAACAAATGCTTTAGTAGCTTTATATTTTGCATGTAAAGAAGTTGAGGAAATTGAAAAAGTTATAAATGAAAAGGGAGAGACTAGCTATAAAAAAAAGGATATGGATGGAGAAGTTATAGTTTTTAATATTCCTAACGAAAGTGTTTGTTATTCTGATAGTGATAAAGTTACTATCTTAGCTAATCTATCAAAATATGATAGAAATTTTTCCTATAAAAAGGATGATTTTTATGAAAGTAAAATAAAAGAAATATACAATAAACGAATTCAGATAAAATTAAAAGAGTTAGATAAAAAAAAATCAGATAATTTATTTAATTATACTCTTCCTCGAAGAGAAAAACTAAAAAAATATATTTATATAAAAAATATAGATCAAAAAATTGAAAAAATAATTCAAGAAATAATTCAAGAAATAACATCAGAATATAAAGTAAATATAGATGATGAGATAAAAAAACTTTTAAAATCTCAATTGCTTTATATATTTCAGGAAAATATAAAAGAAGAACAGCAAGAAGTTATTAAATTTTTAAATATAAATTATTTAAAAAAATTATTACATTATATTAGAGAAGATAAATCCTATTTTAAACCAATTATAAACCCTAATGATATAGCTAAAATTCTTGCTGTGAAGCCAAAATTAGATAATCCACGTATTGTGAGGCAACAAGGTGCATTTTTAATTTTTGGAGTAGAGCCTTCTTTTGATCATAATACTACTAAGCCAATGCCTGAAATAGAAAAGGAATGGATTATTAAAGGGAATAATAATAAAATAATAATAAAAAACTCAAAAAAAGAATCGATTTTAAAAGAATTAGATAAGTTAGGTATAAACAAAAGTACTTTATTCCCTGAAATTGATAAAGTAGCTGATTATATCAAAGAAAAATATACTGCTGAAAACTAAACATTCTCTATGCCCATCCTCATTGGAAACAACCTCTTTATCGAAGAACTCCCAGTAGATTACAATGGGAAGCTATTAGATCTCGACCCTTATATTGCACCGCTAAATACATTTTTTGATAAGTTAGAGGTAACATGTGTTAGGGAGTGCTGTGGTATTCAAGCGTTTTCGTTTATACCTGAGGATATCCACAAGGCACTTGTAGGACTCTCTGCCGAAACTATTGTAACACAACTTAAAGCAATGCAAACTGCCATTGAGGAACAATGGTGGTACAACGCTGTAGGCAGCACTATTCTAAACAATAATTTCAATAGAAAAGTATTTTTGCAACTATTAGCGCATATTATAAAAACCATTGAATCACAATAAAAACACATTTATTTTGTAGAGTGTGTTTTTTTTTACATTTGCACCATTATTCACCAACAACTATTGTATAATGAAAAGATTGAGTTTCTTATTGTGCCTGCTATGCACACTCACAACCCTTTCTGCACAAACACAGTACACCGTAAAAGGTTTTGTGCATAACGCTTCACTCGAAGGCATCGCCAATGTAGCTATCAAAGTATTAGATGCCGACACAAACTTTATTGTAAGTGAACCTCTTACCGAAGCTAACGGACTCTTTAGCTTTACTTCTTCCCCTCGCAAATTGCGTATTTATATTGAAGGCACAGGCAACTATTTGTCGTATACAGGCGAACCTTTTCAGCTGAACAAGTCTATTGAAATGCTTGCTATCGAACTAAAAACATCAGTTACTTTAGAAGAGGTAGTCATTACAGCTCCTCAAAAGAAAGCTGCTGTATATATGGAACAAGGCAAGATTGTGTTTTCACCTAAAAACAGCCTAACACACGCCTCTGGAACGGCTCTCGATGCGCTAAAAAGCACTCCCAATGTAGTGGTAGATAGCAAAAATCACTTGAGCATTGGCGGGAAAAGCAATGTATTGGTGCTCATCAATGGGAAACCTACCTATATGCAACCCGATGATTTGGCAAGTTATCTGAAATCTATCCCAATGTCGCAAATCAAAAAAACGGAATTATTGCTCAACCCTCCTGCCGAATACGAGGCTCAAGGGGGAGCAGGTGCCGTGAACATAGTATTAGATAAAAAAACGGTGGAAGGTACGTTCTTCTCATTGAACAACGGACTGTCGTATTGGTGGAATCTGCGCCAAAATACGGAACTCCAATTGCAACACAGCGTAAAAAAAGGTATATTGCGTTTGGGTTACAATCATCAGTTAGGGCATTACGCAATGGATTACGGCAGCGAGCGCCTACAAAATGGCTTGCGTTACGAAAGTCCCACCGATGATACCGAAAAACGCAAAACTATTGCAGGACATATTGGTTATGACTATTTGCCTGATGAACAACATACTTTAGGTGTGCAACTCTCTGCCAACACCCTATTTGGCAAAGGAACTACTAGCACAACCACTCGCTTTTTCAATGCTGCTAATGTATTGGAAAAAACATTATCGGGCTACAACGATTACTTTATGCAAAAAGCGAACCGCTACAGTGCCAATGCTTATTACACTTTTGCTCCTTCCGATAACGAACGTTACCAGTTGGATATTGATTACGCTTTTTTCGATGGTGGTTCAGGGAATTGGCAACCTAATACTTACCGTTCACCTGCGGGCAATGTGCTTTCTCACGAGTTATATCTTTCCGAAAACGACCGCAAAATACATATCTTCGCTACTTCTTTTCGTTCGGAATTACCGCTATGGGGAGGCAGCCTTACAGCAGGAGCTAAGTACTCACAAGTGTTTTCGGACAATAGCTTTCAGTTTTACAGACACTTGGCTACCCATAACATCATAGATGTAAACCGCTCTAATGCTTTCGACTTCAAAGAGCGTATTTTTGCCGTTTATGCGCAATATCACTACCCTATTACCGACCGTTTGTCTGCTGAGGTAGGGGTACGCAACGAAACTACTTTTTCTAACGGACTATTATTGCCTATTGCGGGTAGTGGAAATAGCCAACAAGAGCATAAAAAACACTATACTAACTTCTTCCCTACCCTGAGTTTGCAATATCAATACAACGATGACCTACAGCTATTTGCAGGCTATAGCACTCGCATCAACCGACCTGAATACCAGAATCTCAACCCATTTGAATATCTTTTAGACGAATTGTCGTATTGGAAAGGAAATCCGTTTTTAGCTCCCGAAAAAATACAAAAAGCTACGCTTTCAGCTTCGTACAAAAAAACTTCTTTCACAATGACTTACAGCTACTCTACCGACTTTTTTAGCAGTATCAGTGAGCCTTTTCAAAGCAACAAAATCATTTCAATTCCTAAAAATATAGGCAGTCAGCACCATTTGCTATTTTCACTCTATCAAGAACTGAATTGGGGCAAGGGTTGCCAGACAACTATTACTCCTAATCTCAGTTATATAGAGAACAAAGGCACTGTTTTGGAAGGCAGTGAGTTACACCTCAATCGTTGGCAGTATAGTATAACAATGCAAAATTACTTTCATTTGCCTTGGCAACTCAAAGGCGAACTCACAGCGGTTTACAATTCACGCAGATTAGCAGGCATCAATGAGATAGCCAAATCTTCAGGCGGTATAGACCTTGGGTTACAGCGCATTTTCTTAAACAATCGCCTTACAGCCACCTTTAGTTTTACCGATATTTTCCATACCCAGCGCTGGGATAGCGAGAGCCATTTGTCTAATTTAGACCTTTATGCTTACGGCAATAGCGAAAGCCGGCAAGTCAAACTAAACCTCACTTATCAGTTTGGAAAAGCCAAAGAAGTCCATACAAACGAACTTGAAGAAGTAGGGCGATTATAATTTTTTAGCGTTTTATTTCGCTATAATAGTAAAAAGATATATCTTTGCGGTTGAAATCATCCCTTGAAAAATAAATTATTAGTATATTTCAAGCAAATAAGATAAACCGATGAAAAGAACACTTTTTACCATCATTGCCCTATTGTTCACGGGCTACATTTTTGCACAAACCGATACTTCGGGTAGAAGTCTTTACCGTGCAACTCCTGAAAAGAAAACTGCCTTGAAGCACACCAAGTTAAAGGTAAGTTTTAACTTCAACAACCAAACCCTCAGCGGAGAAGAATGGCTCACCGCTGCCCCTTATTTTTACGCTACCGATAGCCTTATCCTTGATGCTAAAGCTATGATTATTCACAAGGTAGCCTTAGATCAAAACGGCAAACAACGTGGGCTTTCTTACAGCTATAAAAACGATTTGCTAAAAATAAAACTCAACAAAACCTACCAAAAAGATGAAGCCTACACCATCTATATCCACTACACAGCTCAGCCCGAAAAAGTAACCGATAAGGGTAGCTTAGCGATTACTGATGCCAAAGGGCTTTACTTCATCAACCCTAAAGGAGAACCCGATAAACCTATGCGCCAAGTATGGACACAAGGTGAAACTGAAGGTTCTTCCTGCTGGTTCCCTACCATCGACAAGCCTAACCAAAAAACAACCCAAGAAATTGAAATCACTGTGCCCGAAAGCTTTGTTACCCTTTCTAATGGTCTGCTAAAAAGCAGTGACAAGAAAGGCAATATGCGCACCGACTATTGGGTGATGGATAAACCTCACGCTCCTTACCTCTTCTTTATGGGTGCAGGAGAATTTGCAGTGGTAAAAGATACTCCTTGGCGTGGTAATGTGCCTATTGAATACTATGTTGAAAAAGAATACGAACCTGTTGCTAAACAGATATTTGGCAACACAGGCGAGATGATTACTTTCTTCTCCGAACGTTTTGGCTACGATTTCCCTTGGTCTAAATATGCCCAAATGGTCGTGCGCGAATTTGTAAGTGGTGCAATGGAAAACACTACTGCTGTAAGCCACGCCGAAAGTGCTTATCAAACAGCAGGTGCTTTAGCCGACCAAAATTATTGGGAGCCTATTATTGCACACGAGTTAGCTCACCACTGGTTTGGTGATTTGGTAACTACCGAAAGCTGGTCAAACCTCACTGTAAACGAGTCGTTTGCTAACTATAGTGAATACTTGTGGTTGATGCACAAATACGGCAAAGATGCTGCCGAATACCACTTGAGCAACAACACCCTCCAATACCAACACCGCCCCAACGATTTTGTAAAAGATTTAGTGCGTTTTGGTTATGACTCTCGCGAAGATATGTTCGATTTAGTTTCCTACAACAAAGGAGGAGCTATTCTGCACATGTTGCGCAATTATCTGGGCGATGCAGCTTTCTTTGCAGGACTTACCGATTATCTCAAAACCAATGAATACGGTACTGGAGAAGCTCACCAATTGCGCCTTTCATTAGAAAAAGTAAGTGGTAAAGATCTCAACTGGTTCTTCAATCAATGGTATTTCGGCAATGGTAACCCTGTGGTGAATGTAGAAAAGAGTTTTAGCAAAGGTAAACTCACTCTCAAAGTGATACAAACACAAAGTGAAGACCTCTTGTTCCAATTCCCATTGGATATAGATTTATATATCAACAATCGCGTGATGAGACACACTGTTTGGGTAGATGCTCGCAAAGAGAATGTTTTCACCTTCCCAATGAGAAAAATGCCTACCCTCATAGACATTAACCCTGAAGGAGTGATATTGATGAATGAACAATACCAAAAATCGTGGGCTGAGTATTTATTCCAAATGCAACACGCCAAATCACTCAAAAGCAGATTGCAAGCTGTAAGTGCCCCTATGGAACCCGATGGTAAAGATATTCTAATTGCGGCTCTTAAAGATCCTTTCTTCCAAGTGCGCGTTCTAGCATTGCAAAAACTTGCCAACTACGATCTCAATGCCAAAGAAATGGCTATGGTTGAAAAAATCGCTTCTTCCGATCCTCAAAACTTAGCTAAATCAGCAGCTATGTGGGTATTAGCAACCTCTAAGGACAAAAAGAAATATACTCTTATATTCGAGAAAAACCTTGAATCTCCTTCAGGAGCTATCAAAAATGCTGCTATCAATGGCATAGCTCGCACTGAGCCCGCACGCGCTAAGAGTATTCTTGAAAAAGGAAGCATCAAAGATTTTGATACCGACCAATTAGCAGGATTATCAGGAGTAATTGTAGACAACCAAATGGAGCAATATCTCCCTGCAATACTTCCTTATTTTATATACTATCCTTTCTTTGAAAAAGATAACCCCGATACCGCTGCCAACTTCAAAAAAGGTTATGAATGGGCTATGCATTTAGATAATACTTCACACGTAGAATTATTAGCTAAATCACTCAAAGAAATCGCTAAAGATATGGAAAATCCTGCAGCTAAAGATATGCTTACAAATGTCTTAGATGAAGGTATCACTATCAAACGCGGTTTAAACCAAACTGAATCTGTAAAAAAACAAATTAAAATGTTAGAAGAGATTAAAGGAATGTTCAAGTCGTAGCACGACAAGCTATTAATTTCTTTTACATTGCACACTTTGCCAAAGTTATCTGCCCGTGCGGCTCGCTCCTTTGGCAAAGTGTGTTTATAATATCTAATCTTATGGAAACACTTCAAACAAAACATCTTTTGCTTCGCCCTTGGAAAATTACCGATGCCGAAGCCTTATACACACAAGCACACAATCCTATTATAGGCAAGAGGTGCGGTTGGCCTCTTCACAAAAGTGTAGATGAGAGCCGAGATATTATTGAGGTTGTGCTTAGCAAGCCTCATAGTTTTGCTATTTGTCTGCCCAATAACACACCTATTGGTAGCATAGGCTTGCTTTTACAAGGAGAGAGCAATCTTCCTATAGGGGAAAATGAAGCCGAAATAGGCTACTGGCTTGGAGAAGACTTTTGGGGCAAGGACTATGTTACTGAGGCAGCCCTAAGGGTACTGCAATATGCTTTTGATGAGTTGCACCTTACCCAGTTATGGGCAAGCGCATACAAGGAAAATATTGCCTCACAGCGAGTACTTGAAAAATGTGGATTCCGTTATCATCATACCCTTGAAGATTTCTTGTTTCCGCTTATAGGAGAGAGGCATACAAGTTTAGTATATACATTAAAAAAACAATAAAATAACATTATATGAAAAAACTTATATTAATAGCAATTCTCTCATTAGGAACGATTTCTTGTGAGCAGAAGAAAGCAACAACTGAAAAAACGAGCATTCCGCTCACTTATTCTAATTTGGTAGACACCGCTACTCAAGAAGAAGTGCAAAAAGCCCTTATAGCAGCCGGAATAGCTGAACAAAATGTAACTTCTTTTTTGGAGAGTGTAGCCCTCTTCAACCAAACCGTAGGCGATAAAGCAGGCTTAGTACCAAAAGGATTTGTAACTATTGATAGCCTATTACCTAAATACGATGAGGTTGCTATACAAAATATTTGGACAGCTAAATACCCTATGTTTCAGGGTTATAACTGTCGACTAACCTCTTTTACCCTCTTGCGTGATTTGATTACTTTCCCTGCAGATAAAAAGTTTGCTAGCAAAGAGGAAGACGAGGTGCTTTTTATAGACCGAGAGTCTTTGCACAATACCCCTAAAAAGTTTTTTACCCCAGAGGAAGAAAACAACTTTTTCACCCTTTTTACCGAGGTGCCCACTACTAATACCAAAGATATAAACACCCATTTGCAGGCGATGCAACAAGCGTGGAAAGAACGCGGTATCAATTTCCGTTATAAAAACGACCCCACTAAAGCATCGCTCATATCAGCAGTCTTCCATTCCCAAATCACCCCAGAGGAGAACACCCTCTTTGTGGGGCACGTAGGGGTATTAGTGCCTTTTGAAGGTAAGTTACTCTTTATCGAAAAACTCGCTTTCCAAGAACCTTATCAAGCGATAAAATTTGCCAATCGCACAGAACTTAGCGATTACTTAATGAATCGTTATGATGTAGAATGGGAGCAACCCAATGCCATTCCGTTTATAATGGAAAATGATGCATTAATGGAAGGTTATCGCCCTAATCCGTACAAAAAAGAACAGCGTTTATAAGAAGATAATTGCCATTTGTCAATTATTTTCTATCTTTGCAAAAAATAAGTAGGTATATTATGAATGCTATAGTAGCTGTAGTGGGACGCCCCAATGTAGGTAAATCCACTTTTTTCAACCGTTTGATAAAACGCCGTGAGGCTATCGTGGACGCTGTGAGTGGCGTAACACGCGACCGCCATTATGGTAAAACCGACTGGAATGGGGTTTCTTTTTCTGTTATAGATACAGGAGGTTACTTAGCCGGTGGTGATGATTCTTTCGAGAAAGAAATCAACAAACAAGTCGCCTTAGCCATAGACGAAGCCGATGCGATTATCTTTATGGTAAACGTAGAAGAAGGGCTTACTGGTATGGACGAAGCTGTAGCCGAGATGTTGCGCAAATGCCATAAACCAATATTGGTAGCGGTAAACAAAGTGGATAGCAACAACCGTCGCAACGATATGCACGAGTTTTATGCCTTAGGCTTTGAACATCTCTATGCCCTATCAAGCGTAAATGGTAGTGGAACAGGAGAATTGCTTGACGATTTGGTAGCACTCTTACCCGTAAAAGAACCACAAGAAGAAAACACCTTACCGCGCTTTGCTGTAGTGGGAAGACCTAATGCGGGTAAATCCTCCTTTATCAACGCCCTTATAGGTGAAGACCGCTACATTGTTACCGATATAGCAGGCACCACACGCGATGCTATCGACACGAAATATAACCGCTTTGGATTTGAGTTCAATCTAGTTGATACAGCGGGAATCCGCCGTAAATCTAAAGTAAAAGAGGATTTGGAGTTCTACTCAGTGATGCGTTCTATTCGCGCCATAGAACACTCCGATGTATGTATTTTAATGCTTGATGCTACGCGAGGTTTTGAAAGCCAAGATGCTAATATCTTCTGGTTGGCGCAACGCAATCGCAAAGGCATCGTGATATTGGTTAATAAATGGGATTTGGTAGAGAAGGAAAACAATACCGCTAAAGAGTACGAAGCAGTTATCCGCAAAGAAATAGAACCTTTCACCGATGTGCCTATCTTGTTTGTATCGGCATTGAACAAGCAACGTATCTACAAAGCGATAGAAACTGCGGTAGCAGTGTATAACAACCGCACCAAGCGTATCCCTACTCGCAAACTCAACGAGGTGATGTTGCCTATCATTGAGAACTATCCACCCCCTGCGATCAAAGGAAAGTACATCAAGATAAAATTCTGCACCCAGTTGCCTACCCCTATGCCACAGTTTGCTTTCTTTGCGAATTTGCCACAGTATGTAAAAGACCCATACCGACGTTTTATCGAGAACAAACTCCGTGAGAACTTCGATTTTAATGGTGTGCCTATTGATGTGTATTTCCGTCAGAAGTAATACTATTCTATTAGATTTTTATGTGTTATGAATCACTTTTTAGAACATAACAAAACAAAGATAGACACCTTGTGTAAAAACCACAAGGTGAAATCCTTATATGCTTTTGGTTCAGTGCTTACTCCAAAATTTAATGAGAATAGTGATATAGATCTGATTGTTGATTTCAAACAACAAGATATTTTAGAATATGCTTCCAACTATTTCAATTTAAAATTTGCCTTACAAGCTATTTTTAATCGAGAGATTGATTTATTAGAAGAAAAAGCAGTTAAAAACCCTTATTTCCTAGAGCATATCAACTCAAAAAAACAACTTATTTATGCAGATTGAAATAAAAGTTTGGCTATATGATATATACTTAATGCTATTATTGAAATAGAAAGCTATTCTGAAGAACATACTACTTTTGAAGAATTTAGAAGCGACCTAAAAACCAAAAGAGCTGTAGAGAGAAATATTGAGATAATAGGAGAAGCTATGAATCGCATTTTAAAGAAAGATAACGAGATTCAAATTACACAAGCTCGGCAAATAGTTGATGTGCGAAATAGAATCATACACGGCTATGATACAGTGTCTGATGAAATTATTTGGGCAATAGTAATTCAATATATACCTATCCTTCATAATGAAGTGAGTACCCTTTTAGACGAATAATTTGCAAGAGATATTAATCTCTAAAAATAGAAAATATATAAGAAAAAATACTTGTAAAAGTGAAAAAAAATATAGCAATCATAATGGGAGGTTACTCTAATGAAGCTCCCGTTTCTTTAAAGAGTGCTGCAGTAGTAGCCAAAAACCTCAACCAAGATAAATATGTACCTTACCTCGTTCGTATTGACCGCGATAAATGGGTGTATGTAGATGCTCAAAATAACGAACATCCTATTGATAAAAACGACTTCTCGGTAACAGTAAACGGACGTAAAATTACTTTTGATGCCGTTTTCAATGCCATTCATGGCACCCCAGGTGAAGATGGCTATTTGCAAGCCTATTTTAATTTGATTGGCTTACCGCTCACAGGATGTAGTATGTATGCTTCGGCTCTTACATTCAACAAACGCGATATGCTATCAGTACTCAAACCTTTTGGCATTCTTTCAGCCCCTTCTTACTATCTCAACAAAGGTGAAAACTATAATACAGCTGATATTGTAGCCAAAGTAGGCTTGCCTTGCTTTGTGAAGGCTAATAAATCAGGGAGTAGTTTTGGAGTGTATAAAGTATATGAAGAGGCTCAACTGCCTATGTATATAGACAAAGCATTTGAAGTAGACGACGAAATCCTCATTGAAAGTTTCTTGAAAGGTACTGAAATCTCTATCGGGGTAATCAACTATCGCGGTGAAATAAAAGTACTCCCAATGACTGAGATTGTATCCGAAAACGATTTCTTCGATTATGATGCCAAGTATAACGGTAAGTCACAAGAAATTACTCCTGCACGCCTTTCTGCCGAAATGACTGCTAAAATCAACGCTTTGGCAGAACGCGTATACCGATTGTTAAAAATGGAAGGCTTCAGCCGAAGTGAGTTCATCATCGTAGGTGATACACCTTATTTGCTCGAAATGAATACTACACCAGGGCTTTCAGAAGCAAGTTTATTGCCTCAACAAGCTAAAGTAGCAGGCATCAACCTTGAAGAACTATTCGAAAGCGAAATAGAACGAGTACTGAAACATTAATACTTAATTGTTAATCATTGAAAAGAGCTTTATTTCCAGGGTCGTTTGACCCCATTACCTTAGGTCATTACGATATTATCAAACGTGCTTTAGACCTATTCGATGAAATTGTAGTTGCCATAGGTGTTAATGGTGACAAGAACTATATGTTTACGGTAGAACAACGCAAAGAGTTTATCGAAAAAGCTTTTGCCGATGAACCCAAAGTAAAAGTTACTACCTATCAAGGGCTCACAGTAGACTTTTGCAAAGAAATCGATGCGCAATTTATTCTCAGAGGTTTGCGCAACCCAGCCGACTTTGAGTTCGAAAAAGCTATTGCGCATACTAATCGCAAATTATCTCAAATAGAAACTGTCTTTTTACTTACGGCAGCACGCACTTCGTTTATATCATCGTCTATTGTGCGCGATGTTATTCGCAATCACGGTGATTACACGGTGTTAGTCCCCGAAAGTGTGAGAGTTTAGCCATTAGGGTTTAGAACTCAGTAGAAGAAGAAATAATAATAAAACTTAAAAATATGTGTGGAATTGTAGGTTATTTAGGCAAACGCGCCGCTTTTCCCATCGTGATTGATGGTTTAAAACGCTTAGAATACCGTGGATATGACAGCGCAGGTTTTATCTTAAACGCTGATCAGTTTTACGGAGAAAAAACCAAAGGCAAAGTATCCGATTTAGTAGCCAAAGCAGGCGAGAATGTTCCTACTTATGGTTGCGGTATGGGGCATACCCGCTGGGCAACTCACGGAGTGCCTAACGACATCAATTCACACCCTCATCGTTCTAACTCTGGCAAAATAGCCATTGTACACAACGGTATTATTGAGAACTACGAGAGTATCAAGCAAAACCTCATCAAAGAGGGTTTTGTATTCCATTCTGATACTGATACTGAAGTATTAGTAAACTTCATCGAATACTTCAAAGAAAAAGAAAACGTCAATTTAGAGACTGCCGTGCGCTATGCCCTCAATGAGGTAGTTGGCGCTTTTGCCATTGCTGTAATGGAGGAAAGCAACCCTGAGGAAATAGTAGTAGCCCGCTTGGGTAGTCCGTTGGTAATAGGGGTAGGTGATGGAGAGTTCTTCATCGCCTCCGATGCCTCTCCTTTTATAGAGTATACCCAAAATGCTGTGTATTTAGAAGATGGCGAAATGGCTACCATTCACCTCAACAAACCATTGAAAGTGATTAAAATAGGCAGTAATGAGCAGGTGAGTCCGTTTGTACAACAACTCAAACTCAACCTCGAAGCCATTGAAAAAGGCGGATACGACCATTTTATGCTCAAAGAAATCTATGAGCAACCTAAGTCTATCCAAGACACAATGCGCGGTCGCCTCTTGCCCGATCATACTACCAAACTATCAGGAGTTGATAATCATTTAGAAACCTTCCTCAATGCCAAACGCATCGTTATTGTAGCGTGTGGGACTTCGTGGCACGCAGGCTTGGTAGGTGAATATCTGTTAGAAGAATACGCGCGCATTCCTGTAGAAGTAGAGTACGCCTCAGAGTTCCGTTATCGCAACCCTATTATCAATAAAGGGGATATCGTTATTGCTATTTCACAATCAGGTGAGACCGCCGATACCTTAGCAGCCCTCAAATTAGCAAAAGAAAAAGGCGCTTTTATCTATGGTATTTGCAATGTAGTAGGCTCATCAATTGCACGTATCACCCATTCAGGCACTTATACTCACGCAGGTCCTGAAATAGGGGTAGCTTCTACCAAAGCCTTTACCACCCAACTTACGGTGCTTACCCTTATCGCTTTGCATTTAGGACATAAAAAGGGCACCCTCAGTATGGAAACCTATCAGCACCTTTGTAAGGAATTAGAACGTATACCTCAGTTGCTTGAAACTACTATCAAAACAGTAGATCACAAGGTCGCCGAGATAGCCGAAAGCTACAAAACAGCTACCAATTGCTTGTATTTAGGTCGTGGGTTTAACTTTCCTACCGCTCTGGAAGGGGCTTTAAAACTCAAAGAAATATCCTATATTCACGCCGAAGGCTATCCAGCTGCCGAGATGAAACATGGACCTATCGCCCTTATCGATGAGAATATGCCGGTGATATTCATCGCACCATCTAAAGGACATTATGATAAGGTAGTTTCTAATGCACAAGAAATAAAGGCGCGCAAAGGTAAAATTATAGCCGTAGTAACCGAAGGCGATACTCAAATGGCAGGGTTAGCAAACCATGTGATTGAGATACCCGAAATCAGTGAGGCATTGACTCCTATTTTAGCCTCAGTACCTTTGCAGTTGTTGTCCTATTATATCGCTATCAAGCGCGGTTGCAACGTCGATCAACCTCGTAATTTAGCCAAATCAGTAACCGTAGAATAATTTGGTAATAAAAAAAGAGTCTATTTGTTTTTCCTACAAATAGACTTTTCTTTGTTTAATAAAGAGATAAAATTCTTTAAAAATAGTTTAGCTGTAGAGTAATTTTTCAGCTTCTATGAAAGTTAAAGGTTTTGAAAGAGAAGCTAAATATGAATTATTTGAAACATCTATTAAGTGATTAATATGAAAGGTTTTTGCATCACTATCTACACATTCCTTTTTTATATCTTTCAATAAGTTATTAATCCTTTCAAAATCCTTATTTGAAAAACTGATTAGTAAAGATTGAATATCTTGTCTTGTATTATAGTAAGCAAAAGTATTCTCTTTAATTTTTCCATCATAGATAATATGGAATATTTCTTTTAATAATTCTATATTGCTAAGATTAGTATACTTCAAAATAGCTTTGTTGTTAATTTTATAATCATCTCTTAAGTCAATATTCTTATTTTTAAGGACTCTTAGATGTGTTATATAAAACTCTAAAGCCTTTGGATCATTACAATAGAAAAGAACACTTAAAGCATTAGCTATAAACTCAATTCTATTTGATTTTAAATATCCTTTTGCTTTATCAAGAATAAAATCAATATTTATATCCTCTTTCATGCAACTATCAATTGCTTCCCAAAATAAATATGTATTAATATCTGTACAACATTTTGTTAGAAAACTTTCTTTTCTTTCTTTTGGTAGTACTTCTATATATTCTTTCAAGATAGAAGAATCATGATCTAAAATAGCTTCTTCTATCTTAAGATAACATTCCTCAATCTTATGCTTGATAACATATCTAACATGCTCTCTAAAAGAGCCATAATCCATTTTTATATGGTTAATATTGTAAATGATTTTATCTCTAAAATTTGATTTATCTACTTTACTTTCAATAAAATGAATATTATCTTCCATTTCTCCAATGATATTGCAATACCTCAAAGTTCCTAAGTAAAATTGTCGAGTGTAATTCACTCCATACTTTTTATCAAAAAAGTACAATATTTCTAAGATATTGTAATTAGGATAAATTGAAGAATAGTAATTTTCATCATCAAAAGATATAATATTATTATAGTCAAAATTATTTTCAAGAGATAAGCAAGCTTCTTTTATATAATTGATATGATTATGATTAATTTCAAAAGGTATATCTTTATCTTTAATCATAGATTTTATTTGATATAAGATATAATACTCATTCTCAAGTTTTGAGATGATTTCTTCCTTAGTCTTTGTTTCATCTCCATTTAAAACTTCAATAATAAGTAAATATAAACTATTTCTAATACCATAGTATGAGTTATTTCTATAAGATTCATATTCAAGTTCATGAACTATATCGACACTTATTTTTGTAATGTCATTATCTTCAAAAATTTTAGTTATTCTTTGCTCTATTTTTTGCCTATCAAATAAAATGTCATAGTTTTCCTGAGAAGCTTTTATGTATTTTTTATTATTCTCCTCAATTTCTTCTTCTGTATAGAGTATATTAGGAAAAGTATGACCTAAGAAAGAAAAATGATTGTCAAAATAAAGGGCAGAACGATAATTATGTCTTGAATAATAAAACCTTATAGTAGCAAGAGTGTCGTCTGAGATTTTTATTGTTTTTTCTTTATATTTTTCAACTAAGTAATCAATACATTTTTCATCATTAAATAATGTGATAATCATATAATTATTCTCTGTTACCCCATATTTATCAATAATATAACTGAATACATTAATCTTTTGATCAGACATTTCATTAACTAATGTAGGAAAAATGTTGTTAGGATCATATAGATTAGAAAGTTGACAATCATCTAATTGCATAAATATATCTATAATAGACGAAATATCCTTATTAGATATAATAAAAGAAAGGATTTTTTTTATAAACTTTTCTTTAAAATTACATTTATAAAATTCTGATATCCTAATATCAAAATTATCATCTACAATAATTTTTAGTATTTCTACAAAATGATCTCTATTTTGTATTTTTAAAGCTATTTGAGCAAAATATTCCTTAGTTCCTCTTATTACATTATCTATTTCTCTATTAGGTTCTATCTTGTATAATTTGTATAAAGAATTCTTTAGTATATCAAAATAATTATCAATATCTTCTAACTTATGAAGTATTGTAATTATTAGATGATGAATTTCTCGTGAATAATTATCTTTAAAATATGTGGCAATTTCTTTAAGGAAAGAAATATCTTTATAGAACTCTTTTTCTCTAAAAGTTCTTAAAGCCTCACTTTTTATTTGTAAAGATTCTTGTATTTGATTATTTGAAAGTATTATTGCTTTAAGAGTATTTTTTATTTTATCATTATCCTCATCAGAACATTCCGTAAAAGCTAATACATTTAAAGCAGATATAGTAGTTCTAAAATGTATATTTTTATTAATTACTGACATAAGAAAATCAATATTAGCAAATTCTGCCATTTTATTCATAGAGAAAGGCTGAGTTCCTGCAAACCAATGTTTCTTTTCAATAGCTATATTTGTAAAATGCTTTTTAAAGATATCATTTTTTTGTTCAACATTCAATTTATCCTTTTCTACTAAAAAAAGTATTTCAGGTTCATTATTCAAAAGCCAATCTTTAATGTTTTCAAATTTGTCTTTTTGTAAAATATTTAACAAAAAGCCAATCGTGTTAAATAATGAAGGTTTTGTTTTGTTGATTTCTGAATTTATTTTTATAAAAGATAGGATGTTTTTCCCATTTTTATTAGCTAAGTACTTGGCTGCAAAGAACTCCTGATAATTCTTATGTCTAAATGTAAAGATATTTGAATTAGGTGTCTTTTCTATAAAAGAAACTTCTTCAAAAATTTCGTTGTCCCTACCTAATAAGTTGTATAAATCATTTTCCGATATAAAGTTCTGCTGCATTAATTCATTCACAATAGCCACTTTTTCCAAACAATATTCTATATGAGGAGTGTTGATAGATTCTCTTTTTTTGAATTTTTCTCTATTTAAAAGATTTAATTCTTTTTCAATAGATATATTCCAAATCTCTAATTGACTGTTGGGAAAATTTTTATGTTCCTTATAATAATCACAGAAGAGATTTAGGTTAAAAGAATTTTCTAAAAAAGATCTAAAGCGATTCAGTTCATTAAATGGTAAGGGAATACCATTTTCTCTTTTAAAAATATTACTTATTTGAAGTTCTGATAGTCCTTCCAAAAAAACATATTCAAAATTATCTATTTTGGCAATATATTTTTCATAAATATTGGTTCTACAACTAATAACTACATTAATTCTATATTCTCTATTGTTATCTAAAAATACTTCTAATGCAGATATAAAATCCTGAATATTGGCTATTTCATCAAGACCATCTAAAATAAATGTAATTATAGGTAATTCTCTCCATTCTTTCAAAGGTATTAAATCTTCAAAAGTAGAGGTTCCCCTAAAGTTTTTAAGAGTAATAAAAAAAGGAAAATTCTGTTGTTCTTCTCTTTTATCCCATAGGGAATTAAATAGACACTTTAGTTCAATTGTTTTCCCTATACCTGCATTACCTAATAATACAATTCTATTTTTCTCTTGTAAAAAATGCTCTAAGGTTTCATTCTCTTCATTTATTGTGAAATAATTAATTTCTTCTCTTTTTATATATCTTTTTTCATAATTATCTATTTTTAATATCTCAACGTTGGTAAAATCGCCCAGATTTAATGTTTTAAAGTTTAGTTTGCTTGAAGATATGTTCAGTTCCTTAGATATTGCATCTAATTTATCAGAATTTTCAAATATCTTATCTTTATAATTTTCTTCTATAAAAAGTTTTTTAAGCTCTTTATCTTTTTCAAGATTACTATAAAATAAATTATAAAAAGAAATTATTTGTTCTTTAGTCGGTTCTATAATGTTAGGAATTCTTTTAAATTCATCTAATAATTCATCAAAATCCACTTTTTTAGTTTCAAATAATTTATGTTCAAGTAGCTTTTTATATAAAATTTCTGAGTGATAAAAAGGAATTTTTCCATTTATATCTTCTATAATAGGACATTTCTCACCAAATTCTCGTGTTGTATCTGTTGTAATTTTAACCAATCTACTTGCGTACTTTTTTTTAGGGAAAAATAGCTGTCTAATACAGCTATATCCTTCTTTTTTAACAGTGTACTTTATTAGTTCAATAACAACTGTAGACGTCATAGTTCCAATCATAGAAAAATATTTTTTTTATAGTGCAAAATTAATACTTTCTTATGAAAAATTAATAATAATTCCTAATAAATATTACTTGATGATAAAATTGAAGTAATAAGTATTTTTCGTCATTCGTATTTCGTATTTCGTAATTATTTATTACTTTTGCCCTCTGTAACAAAAATTTAAACCAATGAATACCGTAAATCGTTTATTCGATATACCTTATTATCAACAATCTAAACACCCTTTAGAGGTCGCTTTTGCTACTAAATACAACGGTGAGTGGAAAAAAACCTCTACCGCTGAATATATCCAAAAAGTGAATACCGTAAGCCGAGGCTTATTGCGCTTAGGCATTGAAAAAAATGATAAAATAGCGGTCATTTCAAGTACTAATCGCACCGAATGGCACATAATGGATATCGGCATCCTGCAAGTAGGCGCACAGAACGTACCTATCTATCCCACTATCAACTTAGAGGATTTCGAGTATATCCTCAACCATTCGGAATGTAAATTCTGTGTCGTTTCCGATAAAGAACTATGGGAGAAAATCTCTTCTATCCAAGATAAATTGCCTCATCTAAAAACTATTTTTACCTTCAACGAAGTTCCCTATGCTCATCATTGGCAAGAAATCCTCGATTTAGGCGCCGATGAGAGCAATCAAGCAGAAGTGGAAGCGCGCAAAGAGAGCATACAGAAAGACGATTTGGCGACTATCATTTATACTTCGGGCACTACCAGCCGCCCAAAAGGGGTAATGCTCTCTCATTGGAATATCATCTCTAACATACTGAACTGCCAAGACCGTTTGCCTATTGCCGAAGGCTCTACAGCACTCAGCTTTTTGCCTGTGTGCCACGTGTTTGAGCGTATGCTCACCTATTTGTATCAGTACGATTGTCTAAGCATTTATTTTGCTGAATCTCTCGATAAAATCAGTGATAACTTACGCGAAGTAAAACCACATATCATTACAGTTGTACCCCGACTCATAGAGAAGATTTACGACAAAATCTTTGCAAAAGGTGCTGAACTCAAAGGCATTAAACGCAAACTCTTCTTTTGGGCTCTCGAATTGGGTTTCAAGTATGAACCTTATGGAGCCAATGGCGCTTGGTATCAATTCAAATTAAAATTAGCGCGCAAACTCATCTTTAGTAAATGGCGCGAAGCCTTAGGCGGGCGTATACAGATGATTGTCTCAGGGAGCGCTGCTCTCTCCCCGCGTTTGGCTAAGGTGTTCTCTGCCGCAGGGCTGAAAATTATGGAAGGTTATGGTCTTACCGAAACCGCTCCCGTTATTGCAGTAAACCGCGAATCGGGTAGATATTGGAAAATAGGTACCGTAGGGAAACCTATTGTGAATATAGATGTAAAAATTGCCGAAGACGGTGAAATACTTGTGAAAGGCGAAAACGTAATGTTAGGCTACTATAAAGACCCCGAGCAAACGGATCAAAACATCACCGATGGTTTCTTCCACACAGGCGATATAGGTGAGCTTGACGCTGATGGCTTCCTTAAAATCACTGACCGCAAAAAGGAAATCTTCAAAACTTCAGGCGGTAAGTACGTATCGCCTCAGCTGATAGAAAACCAGTTGAAACTCTCTCGCTTTATTGAGAATGTAATGGTAGTAGGCGAAGGCGAAAAAATGCCTGCTGCTATTATTCAGCTCAATTTCCCATTTGTAAAAGAATGGGCGCGCCGTCACAAAGTACAATTAGGTAAAACCAACGAAGAAATCATACAAAATCAAGCGGTTCACGACCGTATTGCCAAAGAAGTTGAAAAAGTAAATAGTCATCTCGGCAAGTGGGAACAAGTAAAACTTTTTGATTTCACCCCAGATGAATGGACAATAGATGGTGGTCACCTCACCCCTACCCTCAAACTCAAACGACGTGTTATTAAAGAAAAATACATAGACATTTACAACAAGTTCTACAACAAGTGAGAGAAATAACCGATATTACTACTTTTACTACCCAACAGCCTACGGTGCTCACCATAGGCACGTTTGATGGCGTCCATTTAGGACATCAAAAAATTGTTGAAAGAGTAGTAACCACTGCACGTCAAGAGGGGCTTTTAGCTACTGTATTCACTTTTTTTCCGCATCCGCGAATGGTGGTACAACACGACAAAGGCTTAAAACTTATTTACACTTTGGAAGAGAAAAAGCAACTACTCCAGCAATTAGGTGTCGATTTGCTCGTCGTGCAACCCTTTAATGAGGCTTTTGCTCAACTTACTGCTGAGGAGTTCGTAAGTACTATCTTAGTACAACGCCTCAATGTAAAAACGGTGATCATTGGTTATGACCACCGTTTTGGGCGCAATCGTACTGCTAATATAGACGATATGTGTTTATTTGGTAAAAAGTATGGATTTGCTGTAGAAGAAATATCGGTGCAAGAAGTAGATGAAGTATCGGTGAGTTCCACCAAAATTAGAGAGGCATTGAACAAAGGCGACGTTACCACTGCCGCTCATTATCTCGGGACTCCTTATAGCCTCACAGGCAGGGTAGTACACGGACTTAAATTGGGGCGTACCTTAGGCTACCCTACGGCTAATATACAAGTAACCGAAGAATATAAACTCATTCCTAAAGATGGCGTATATGCCGTGTATAGTTACATTGGCGCACGAAAAGTGTATGGAATGATGAGCATTGGCAAGAACCCTACTATCGAAGGGAAAGGAGCTTCTATTGAAGTCTATTTCTTTGACTTCAACGGCGACCTTTACGACCAAAAACTTACCATTGAGTTTGTACAATACCTACGTGAAGAACAGAAATTTGCTACTATCGACCTCCTTAAAAAACAATTACAAGATGACGAAACAGCAGCGCGCAAAGCAATTGCGGTATGACAAAGCCTATATGCGTATGGCAATGGAATGGGCTAAACTCTCCTATTCACAACGCAAGCAAGTAGGTGCTATAATGGTAAAAGACCGTATGATTATTTCTGACGGTTACAATGGTACACCCACCGGTTTTTACAACTGTTGCGAAGATGAGGAAGGCAATACTCATTGGTATGTATTGCACGCCGAAGCCAATGCGATAATGAAAGTTGCCTCATCTACCCAATCATCGGAAGGAGCAACGCTCTACATCACAATGTCGCCTTGCAAAGAATGTAGCAAACTCATCTATCAATCGGGTATCAAACGCGTGGTGTATAAGGAAGGCTATCGCGACAACGAGGGCTTAGCTTTCCTCGAAAAAGCAGGTGTAGAACTCGTCCACTTAGAAGATGTAAGTGAATAAAAAATAAAAATAAGTGCTATTTCTTTGGTAGTTAGAAAATTTTTACTACCTTTGCGCCCGAAAAAATTTGTACATAATAATCATTAAATTAATATTGGAATGTATTTAACTAAAGAAGTAAAAGCGGAAATTTTTAAAAAGTACGCAGGTTCAGAAACCAACACTGGTTCAGCAGAAGGGCAAATCGCTCTTTTTACCCTTAGAATCAATCACCTTACAGAACACTTGAAAGTAAATCGCAAAGATTTCAATACCGAGCGTTCATTGGTGAAATTGGTAGGTAAACGCAGAAGTTTGCTCGATTATTTGAAAAACAACGATATCGAGAGATACCGTGCGATTATCAAAGAACTAAACATCAGAAAATAAGCAATACTAAGGAGGCTTTGTGCCTCCTTTTGTTTATTACAGCAGTTTTTCATTGGTTAAAAACCCTAAAGCCCACAACACAACTAATAAAAAATTTATTAATTTACAATTAACAATTCACAATGATTCCAGAAGTAAAAAAAGAAATCATCGAATTAGGTGATGGTCGTACCATCACTATCGAAACTGGCAAGTTGGCTAAACAAGCCGACGGTGCTGTTGTGGTGCAAATGGGAAATGCAATGCTATTGGCTACTGTAGTATCTGCAAAAGAAATTAATCCTGAAACTGACTTTTTACCTCTTACTGTAGACTATCGTGAGAAGTTTGCAGCAGCAGGTCGTTTCCCTGGAGGCTTCTTCAAACGTGAAGCTCGCCCTAGTGATCAAGAAATCTTGACAATGCGCTTGGTAGACCGCGTATTGCGCCCTCTATTTCCTAAAGATTATCACGCTGAAACACAAGTGATGATTCAGCTTATCTCTCACGATGAGAATGTAATGCCTGATGCTTTAGCAGGTCTTGCTGCTTCTGCTTGTTTAGCAGTTTCTGACATTCCGTTCGATGGTCCTATTTCCGAAGTACGCGTAGGTCGTGTAAACGGTCAGTTTATCGTAAACCCAAGCCGTGAACAATTAGAAGCCTCTGATATTGATATTATGGTAGGTGCTTCTAAAGACTTCGTGGCAATGGTAGAAGGTGAAATGGACGAAGTGAGCGAAAAAGATATGGCTGAAGCTATCAAATTTGCACACGAAGCTATCAAACCTCATATTGAAGCACAATTGCGTTTAGCTGAAAAAGTAGGTAAAACTGAAAAACGTACTTACGAGCCTGAGGTAGAAAACGAAGAAGTAAAAGCAAAAATATACGATTTGGCTTACAATAAATGTTATGCTATAGCCAAAGAAAATACTACTAAACAAGAACGCGGTGAGAAATTCGCGGCTGTAAAAGAAGAGTGTTTGGCGCTCTTTACCGAAGAGGAATTAGAAGAGCTTACTCCTATCATCTCTCGTTATTTTGGAGATGCTGAAAAAGAAGCTGTTCGTAATCTTATCTTAAATGAAAACATCCGTTTAGATGGTCGTAACACTACTCAAATACGCCCTATCTGGTGTGAAGTAAGCTACTTGCCATCAGCACACGGTTCATCTATCTTTACACGTGGTGAAACCCAATCACTTACTACCGTTACTTTGGGTACTTCACGCGAAGCAAACGTAATCGATTTGCCTTCAGAACAAGGTGAAGAACGTTTCTACTTGCATTACAACTTCCCTCCTTTCTCTACTGGTGAAGCACGCCCATTGCGCGGAACTTCACGCCGTGAGATAGGTCACGGTAACTTGGCACAACGCGCCCTTAAACGTATGATTCCTGAGGATTGCCCTTATACCGTTCGTGTAGTTTCTGAAATTTTGGAATCTAACGGTTCATCTTCAATGGCAACTGTGTGTGCAGGTACTTTAGCCTTAATGGATGCAGGGGTACAAATGGTAAAACCTGTATCGGGTATTGCTATGGGACTCATCACCGATGGCGAACGTTATGCAGTACTTTCTGATATCTTAGGTGATGAAGACCACTTAGGTGATATGGACTTCAAAGTAACCGGTACTGCCGATGGTATTACCGCTTGCCAAATGGACATCAAAATCAAAGGTCTTTCTTACGAAATACTTGAAAAAGCCTTAAACCAAGCCCGCGAAGGACGTATGCACATCTTAGGTAAAATCACCGATACGATTGCTCAACCTAACCCAACTGTGAAACCTCACGCGCCTAAAATCGTTAAGATGGATATGCCTAAAGAGTACATCGGGGCATTCATTGGTACAGGTGGTAAGAATATTCAAGACTTACAAGCGCGTACCAATACTACCATTGTGGTGGAAGAAGTGGGCGAATTGGGTGTTGTAGAAATCTTAGGTACTGATGAAGCAGGTATCCAAGAAGCTATCGAAGCTGTAAACGCAGTGAAATTTGAACCTGTAGAAGGAGAAACTTACACTGTAAAAGTAGTACGCTTGGTAGAGTTCGGTGCTTTTGTAGAGTTTGTACCTGGTAAAGATTCATTGCTCCATATCTCAGAAGTATCTTGGGATAGAATCGAAAAAATAGAAGACGCTCTTAAAGAAGGTGATATCATAGAAGTGAAATACCTTGGCATCGACCCTAAAACTAAGAAAACAAGAGTATCACGCAAAGCCTTGTTGCCACGTCCACCACGCGAAGAGCGTCCTGACCGTCCTGCGAGAGAAGACCGTCCAAAATCGGATAAACCATACAATGGTAAACCTCGTAACGACCGCCCTAAAGGACACAATAATAACCAAAAACCACGTCAAGAATAGACGTATGTTATAGAATTTTTGTATTCATAATATTTTTAAAACCGAAGATTTGGTACTTTTATAGTATAAAGTTTTCGGTTTTTCTTTTTTTTAGTATCTTTGCCATCAGATAAAAGATTTGCAAAATGCAAACCAATAGATACATACATTTATGGTTACCTATAATGGGACTACACGCTTTGCATCAAGTAGAAGAGAGTATTTCATTCTGGCAATGGTATATCGACTTTGTAGATAAGATACCCCAATGGTTACAACTCCCTAGAATTGCTAAGAATGCTCATTTAGCAAAAGCTCACCCTGAATATTTTGTGTGGGCTTCTATTGGGCAACTTACTTTGGTAGCAGTCATTGCTTTTTTATGTCGAAAGAGCGAAAAAGCTACAAGAATTGCTCTTGGGATATACCTCACAGGATTGACTTTCTTCTTGGTATGGCATATCTTAATAAGCTATTTCACCCATTCCTATTCACCCGTAATGGTAACCTGTCTCATAGGCGTTTATCTCATCCCGAAATGGGGGTATCAGTTGTTTAAAAGATAGAAACCAATGACTATTTCAGAAATCAAACAAACTTACAGAGCACTTAGTTTAGAAACCTTGTTGAACTTCGGTCGGTATGCTAAGCATCTACAAAATGAGATTGCTAAAGAAAAGGAATTTCGAGAAAAAGAAGACAAAACCATAGAATGGAAATTTTAAAATAAAACAACTATGAAAAAATGGATTATAGGAGCGGTTATAGCCGCTGTAGCCGTAGTAGGCTTCTTTATTTATCGCGCTGTATTGGTAGGTAATACAGCCTTTCAAACCAAAGAAGAAATAGTATATATCCCTACAGGAGCTGATTTTAGCGAGGTATTACACGTGATGAGTCCACTACTGAAAGACCCTACCTCTTTTACTCAAGTAGCCAAACGTATGGGCTATGCCGATAAAGTAAAAGCAGGTAAATACATCATCAAAAAAGGGGCTACCAATATAGATATTGTGCGCACACTCCGCAATCGCAATACTCCTGTAAAACTCAAATTCAACAATCAGGAGCGATTAGAAGATTTTGCTGGGCGCATTGCTACTCAAATAGAACCCGATAGCGCTACTCTAATGCGTGCTTTCTTAAACCCTAACTTCCTCAAAGAAAACGGTTTCACCGATGCTACTGCATTGGCGATGTACATTCCTAATACCTATGAGTTTTATTGGAATACCTCGGCAGAAGAATTTCGCGACCGTATGCTCAAAGAGTATGAGCGTTTTTGGACGCCTGAACGCAAAGCTCAAGCTCAAAAGCAAGACCTTACGCCTATAGGGGTCAGTATATTGGCTTCTATCGTACAAAAAGAAACTGCTAAAGTTGATGAGCGCCCACGCATTGCCGGAGTTTACCTCAACCGCTTGCATAGCAATATGATGTTGCAAGCCGACCCTACTGCTATTTTTGGTTACAAAAACCATCTGGGAGACTACACACTCGTTATCAAACGCGTTACAGGACTGCATACAAGTTTGGAAAATCCTTATAATACCTATCAAAATTACGGTTTACCTGTGGGACTTATCTCTATGCCCGATATATCATCTATTGAAGCGGTACTCAATCCCGAACAACACGATTATTTCTTCTTTGCTGCCGATACTGAAAACTTTGGTTATCACAAGTTCTCACGCACCTTTTTGCAACACGCTCAAGAAGCTAAAAAATATCACAAATGGGCTGATGAAAAAGGCGTTAAATAAAAATAATTATGAAACAGAAATTACGCAAATTAGTTCATAAAGGTCAAGAGTATTTATATCGTGTAAATACTGCTTACAACACTAAAGGAGATAATACCTCATTACTTTCTGTGCGTATTTTCTTAAGTGGAGAGAAAAATACGCCCTTGTGTATTGATTTTATTACCATTGAAGATGAGTTTATGGGGCAACCCCTCAATGGCAACATCAATTTGTTAAATAAAACTACACAAACCAAGGATAATATCAACCTTAATGAACCTAAATACATCCCCAAACTTATTGATTGGGCAGAAACACAAGGTTGGACAGACAGCAACAAAACAGTTCCTTTAAACGGTTTACTTTTTTTGCAATCATTGGGTTATGATACCTCTCCTTTACAAAAATAAGACAAATAATGATACAAAAAGCCTTTCCCTCTTATTTACACAAAGATGCTGGTAAAATTGCAGATTTTCTACAGCAAAATGACCCTAAGAGTTTCAAAACTATAGGAACGGAAGTCGTTTGCCTCAATGGAGAAGTTTTAGAGTTACCTCAAAGAGTCTATTTTGGAGAATTCAACACTCAAAACCTGACTTTGGTTCAAGAGCAAATGCTTAATTGCTTGTATTTGTGTCATTGTAATGGTCATTTAAGAGAATTTTACCTAAGAGAATTGTTAGCAGTAAAAGAAGATTTTGCCTTGCCCTTTATAGCCAAACTTTTTGGTGATTATGTGATAGAAATATTAGAAGTGCTTCACCGCGAACTTCCTAATAACACTCGTGATAGATTGAAGGTCTTCTTTCGTGCCAATCCTCTCTACCAAAAGCGTATAGAGAGCCGTATTGCCAGTTATTGGGATTGTTTCTATAGAAATACACACCCCAATTTCAAAAAATATATAGGATATAAATTATTCCAATCAATCACTAACAACCAACAAATTTGCTAATTTGCTAATTTGCTAATTAACTATTACCTTTGCCTCATAATAAAAAAAATATACTATGGACTTTTTAACAGGAAAACCGCTATCCGACACTATTTACGACACTCTTTTTAAGGCAGAAAAAGAACTTATCATCATTTCGCCTTATATTCAGCTGGGTGATTACCTCAAAGACAATATCTTTAAGCAACACCTCCATAACTCCAAACTGCATATTCTCATTGGCTTTGGCAAAAATGAACGCAATAAAGAGCGTAGTTTCAAGCGCGAAGAAATAGAATATTTTTTAAACTTCCCTAATATCACCATTGTTTATATCCCCGAATTACACGGCAAGTATTATGCGAACGAAAAACAGTCGGTCATTACCTCTATGAACCTTATGGACTATTCCTTGGTAAACAATGTAGAGTTTGGCGTACTTGCCGAAAAAGCCCTCACCGACCTTGTGAACAAAAACAACTTCTTCGAGACTTCTAAAAATACTATTATGAGTGTGCTCGACAGCGGTTACACTATCTTTGCCAAACGCCCTAACTACAACAAGAAGTTTTTAGGTCTGGCAAAAGACTATGTAGGCTCTACTATACATTTGGATTTGGTAGATGATGTACTCTCTAACAGAGCTGTAAAACCTATCCGTTACTCTTCTTTTGTGCCTGAAAACTATGTAAATGCGGAGAACAGACAACGCACAGAAAGAGAGCCTGCACCTGAAAAAGCAGTACAAGAGGAGACTCCACAAGCTATAACACAAGAAATAGTACAACCTATTGCTCAAGCTGCTCCACAAGAAAAGAAAGGACATTGCATACGTTGTAATACAGTTATTCCTTTAGACCCACTGAGACCTCTATGCTATAGTTGTTATCAGGAGTGGGCGAAGTATGGTAATCGTTTTTATGAAGAAAAGTACTGCCATTGTTGTGGTGAAGAGAAAAAAGTAACCGTAGCAACACCTTTGTGTTATAGTTGCTATGCCAAACAATCATAAAATAAAACAAATGTCCCAATTCATTACTCAAAAAGACCAAATCATCGCCCAAATGCGTGCAGAACTCTCAACAACTATTGAGGAAGACCGCTACTATACTGAAGAAAACATCACCGATTGTAACACATATTTGGAGGCTTTCTTGGCTAAATTAGAAAAAGCTGACCAAGCCACAGACAAACAGACTTACCTCGCAGAAGCTATACAAACCCTCTGCGAGCAACTCTCTACTTTTAATAACCCAGAGGAAGAAGAAATGCCTGAATTCCTTTGGGGATTTTTGTATCTTGGCTATACCAAAGAGCTTACTGATTTTATTCGTGAAGCAGCCTTGGCGTATGGCTTTAAGCCTATCCCTACAATAATAGATTTGTATTATTGCAGGGTAGAAATAGGTGGTTTTGATTGGTTTTCAGTAGTATTAGGAGGTATAGAAGAGGAAAACTTTGCGTGTTTGGATTATGATCCTAATACACATCAATTCTATTATGATGAAAACCCTTATGGCGACCCTTTTCCTCTACCTCTTTACAATGTACAAGTAAAACCTGACTACAGCGAATTATCTTTTGAAGTGCTTTCAAGAGATAAACTTCAGCACTTCTGCTTCTTGGCACAATATCCATCGGATAAGGTGTGGATTAAAACTATTTACGATTTACATACTGGGCAAGTACTCTTAACCAAACATAAAAAACACTGGAGTAGTATTACTTTGGTTACCGAAAATGGAAAGCTCAAAGAACTACGCCCCATACAATACGATGAGAGTGGAGAGGTGATTGATATTTTCCAAGAAAACGGCGGTTTTGATGTCTTCCCAATGGGAATCAATGAAAATGGCGAACTACAAGGCAAATACGTGATTGCCAACACCAAGATTATCGAGGAAAAAGTATTCTTTGCCGACCATCGTACAGAGTGGCAACTTTATGAGTTACAAAACATCACTATGCAAAAAGGCAAAATAACCCTTACCTCTACAGAAAAACGATATACTCGCGACCAGAATGGCAAACTGCTTATCAAAAACATTACCCCTATAAGTCTCAGTTACGAACTGAAAAACAGCGATTTTGTATTACACTTCATTGAAGAAGTAATCAATGTAACAAACCAATGAAAAAACTAAAATTCCCTACTCCCTATACAGTACTAATGCTGGTAATTATTTTAGCTGCCAGCCTTACTTTTTTATTACCTTCGGGGGCTTATAACACCTTACAGTATAACAAAGCAAACAATACTTTTGTAATTCACACTTCCGATAGTACTTATGCTCTACCTGCTACACAAGAACAACTCAAGGATTTGGGTATCAACATTCAGTTAAGCAAATTCAAAGAAGAGAAAATACGCAAACCTATCTCAATTCCCAATACGTATGTACAGAGCCAACCGCATTATCAAGGTGTTAAATCAGTGCTCTTCGCTCCTATCAAAGGAATTTACGACACTATTGACATTATATTGTTCGTATTAGTATTAGGCGGATTTATAGGCGTTTTCAACAGTTCGGGAGCTCTAAATATGGGAGTTGGCTATTTGGCTCACAAACTCAAAGGACGTGAGGGTATCCTTATTATTCTACTCACTACTCTTTTAGCATTAGGAGGAACATCTTTTGGCTTAGCCGAAGAAACTTTTGTGTTCTACCCTATGATAGTTCCTATTTTCTTGGCAGCAGGCTACGACCTAATGGTACCGTTGGCTGTAATCTACATAGGTGCCAACATAGGTACATTGGCATCAACTACCAATCCGTTTGCAGTGATTATCGCTTCCGATGCCGCGGGGGTAGATTGGACATCGGGATTGAGTATTCGCATCATAGCTTTGTTTTTGTGTGTTGTGATAAGTATTATTTATATTATCCGCTATGCCGAAAAAGTGCGCAAACACCCCGAAAAATCAATTGTATATGGAGTAGCTATTCCCGAAATATATGCTTCTAACAGCTCCGAACCTACCGCTTCACTCAAACTTTCTACCAAAATAGAGCTCTTAGTATTTGCGTTCTCATTTGTGATTATGATCATAGGCGTATCGCAGTGGGAATGGGATTTTATGGATATGACTGCTCTCTTTTTGGTTGCTGCCATTGCTATTGCATTCTTGCAACGCTGTGGTGAACAGCAATTTATTACTCAATTTATGGCAGGAGCCCGTGATTTGTTAGGCGTTGCTTTTATCATTGGGATAGCCAGAGGTGTATCGTTTATATTGAACGACGGACAAATATCGGGTACTATTTTGCATTACGCTACCGACCTTGTGCAAGAAATGTCGCCTATGGTCTTTCTGCCAATGCTAATGCTTATTTTTGGGCTACTCAGTTTGTTTATAGCTTCCTCCTCCGGAATGGCAGTGCTCACGATGCCTATTATAGGGGCATTAGCTTCAGTTGTAGGAGTAGAAGGACATAGTGTGGTGAATGCCTACCTCTTTGGAATGGGAATAATGGCTTTTATCACCCCTACCGGACTCATATTGCCTTCACTAGCAATGGTAAATATCAACTACAAACAGTGGTTACGCTTCATCTCACCACTAGCACTCATTCTTATAGTAGTACTCACTATTTTATTATGGATTTAAAAATACAAAACTTATGAATATCACTTTTATCATTATTCTTGTTGCTACAATTGCAATAAGCTATCAAGGTTTCAACAATGCGAGTTTCTTCAACCGCTACAAGTTCAATGTAGGAGCGGTGCAAAAAGGCGATTATGTGCGTCTGTTATCTTCTGGTTTCCTCCACGCCGATTGGCAACACCTCATTTTTAATATGATTTCACTCTATTTCTTTCAAGATGTGATTATCGGTTCTATGGGTAACCTACTATTTTTGCTCATCTATTTTGGATCAATGCTACTGGGGAGTATCTTTAGTTTGCGTATCTATAAACATCAACCCTATTACTCTGCCATAGGAGCTTCGGGAGCTGTATCGGGGATTATCTTTGCCGCTATTGCTCTATATCCTAAAACATTGAGTGTAAACTTCTTACCAGGTTGGCTCTTTGGAGCATTGTACTTTGGCTATTCAGTATTTATGATGTTCAACCCACAAAAAGGTGACAACTTAGGGCACACAGCTCACTTAGGGGGTGCGCTCTTTGGTCTGGCAGTAGTAGTAGTTTATGCCCCTGAGATAGTGATACAACACGCTTTCTATTTGGGAGTTATGGCATTGCCTTTAGGCTATATGGGAGTGCGGTTATTAAAAAAATAAGGAAATTAGAAAATTATGGGCTCTTCTATTATCTACATACTTCTTTTAATAGCAATACTCCTTACTTATTACTTTGTAAAGCGATTTCGCCCTCAATCCAGTATTTTTACTTATCTTATCTTTTTTGCAATAGTATCCCCCATTACTTTAGCTGGGATATTGCTCCCGATAACCGTTGTTCAATATATAAAAGACTTAAACCAAAGTGAAACTTACAACGCTAAAATCGTAGATTTTGTATATGAAACAAGAGAGAAAACAGATAGTAGCGACCATACAATAGAAGTTACCGTAAAAGTACCTGTGTTTCAGTTAGTAACCTCACAAGAAGATACAATTACAAAGGAAGCTGTGCATTACAATAGTTCATATTCTTACAAGGAAGAAACAATGTATTGCAAAGTAAACTACAATCCCTCTACAGGAAATGTGTTTATAACAGATAGAGGATTCTATAAAATGCTATCCGTAATGATTTTCTTTGCCTTGTTTTTTGATTTTCTCCTCGTAGGAATTGTGCTTTATGCTTTGGGTAAAGATATGACGCGTTACAAGCAAATGCTGGGGATTGTAGTTTTTCGTATCACTATTCCAATAGCAATACTTGGCTTTGCTGCAATCCTTTTGCTTGCTGCTTATGAAGAAAGTGATATGTCCTTACTTGCCAAAATAGCTTGTATTGGTTTTGGAGTACTCCTTTTATTAGCTTCTATAGGTTTAATAATACTATCCAACTCTAAAAACAAAAACAGAAATAGAAAGAGAAACAGCAACAACCCTCAAAACAACCAACGCTCTCATCCATCTTTTTTAGAATTCAGAAATTAAAATATAAAAAACTTTATACAAAGCTGATTTACAACTATATTTACAAATTGTCCCCTTTCTGGAAAGCTAACGAGTACTCACTATTAGATATTGGGAGGACAAATTGTTAACTGTTAATTGTCAATTGTTAATTGATTATGAGTTATTTACAAGAAGTTATTACCGATGTTTTAGAAAACTATCCCGATAAGATAGAGCGCCTTGTGTTTGTTACTACAGGGAAACGCCCTGCGCTCTTCCTCAAAAAACACTTTGCCGAGCAGGTAAAGCAGGCTACTATTGCTCCTGAGTTCATCGGTATAGCCGACCTATTTACACGTATTTCAGGGGTACAGCCTATCAGCAATTTGCCTTTGCTTTTTGAGTTTTACGATTGCTACACAAAAACTTGTAAAGACACCCCCGATAGCTTTGAAGAGTTCCTCAGCTGGGGACAAACGGCTCTCAAAGATTTTAGCGAAATCGACCAGTATTTAGTAAACCCCGATAAGATTTTTCCTTATATCCACGCCCTCAAAGAAGCCGAACACTGGTCGGGTATGGACGAGCTTAGCGAGATGCAGAAAAAGCACTTAGCTTTCTGGAATAGCCTCGGCGATTACTATTTCGCTCTCAACCGCAAACTCACCGAAATGGGTAAAGGTTATGGCGGTTTCATCGCTAAAAAAGCTGTTGAAAAACTCCCCAAATACCTGCAAACACACACTAATACTATTCATATATTCGTCGGTTTTAACGCCCTTTCCAAAGCAGAACAGCACGTGATTCAATCTATATTAATGGATATAGGCGGTGAAATTTATTGGGATGGCGATACTTATTTTTTGAACAACCCTACTCACGATGCAGGGTTCTTCTTGCGCAAATATACTAACAGTTGGCGCTATTACCAAACTCACAAACCTAAGTTCATACAAAGCAATTACGAAAAAGAAAAAGAACTCTATCTCACGGGAGTACCCAAAAGCATCAATCAGGCGCATAGTGTAGCCGAACTACTCAAAAACACGCCTACCAAAGCATTGGAAAAAACTGCCCTCATCATCGCCGATGAGAATCTGCTCATCCCCGTGCTACAAGCTGTACAACCCAAAACAAGTGTGAACATCACGATGGGTTACCCTTTGCAGCAAACGCCTCTCAACGACCTTTTTGTCGCCTATTTCCGCTTGCATCTCTCCAAGAGTTTTTATCATAAAGATATACTGAACCTGCTCTCTCAACCTTTCTTGCACACCTTACTGAAAGAAGAAGTGGTACGCCATATTTCGCAGTATATCAAAACGCACAACCTCACTTATATCACTCGTAAAAAGCTATTTGAGTCGGTAGATGAATCCGAACACGAAATGCTTACTTTGCTATTCCCCGATGCCAAAGGCAAGGCTCTCATCACTACCCTTATCGACAATGCTATTACGCTTATCTATCGCCTAAAAGCACAAATAGACCCTGAGAGCAATACTCACCTACTCACTCAAGAGTATGCTTATCGCTTCTTTCAGTTATTCAATCAGTTGAAGCAGTTGCAAGAGCAATACGGCTATATCGATTCGGTGAAAACGCTTTATCATTTCTATTTAGATGTCTTACAGAAGAGTTCGCTCAATTTCCGCGGCGAGCCTTTGGAAGGCTTGCAAGTTATGGGGGTGCTGGAAAGCCGTAGTTTGGATTTCGACCGCGTGATTATCACCTCAGTAAACGAAGGGGTACTTCCGTTAGGCAAAAGTGGTGATTCGCTTATTCCTTACGATGTGAAACACGTGTTAGAACTACCTACTTTCAAGGAACGCGATGCCGTGTATAGCTATAACTTCTACCGCATTTTGCAGCGTGCCAAGCAAGTACACTTGTTTTACGACACCGAGATGGACAGCCTGAAAAGCAAAGAAAAAAGTAGGTTTATCCTCCAATTGTTAGCTGAGAAAATCCCCACCCACAAGGTGATACACCAAATCAAAGCTCCTGAAGTATATCCAGCCATATTGCGACCGCTTACCATCGAAAAAACAACTGCTGTAATCGATGCGCTAAAAGTCCTTGCCGAGAAAGGCATTTCACCTTCAGCACTAACTACTTACATCCGCAATCCGCTCACTTTCTACGAGCAACAAGTACTGCATATATACGAAGAAAAAGAGGTAGAAGAAACTGTTGAAGCACGTACTTTTGGAAATATTGTTCACGGCACTTTAGAAGATTTGTACACGCCTTTCTTAAACGAAATACTCACCGAAGAGCATATCAAAAAAATGCAACCTTTGGTACTCCCTACTATCGAAAAACGCTTTGAGGAAGAATATAGAAGTACTGATTTTAGAACGGGCAAAAACTGGCTCATCTTCAATGTAATAGAAAAGTATGTACGCAGTTTTTTAGCTTTAGAACTCAACGAAATAAAAAGTGGTACCGAAATTATTCCTCTCTATTTAGAACAGAAAATAAAGATACCTTTCCAAGCTCCTCACCTCCCCTTCCCTATCTATTTCAAGGGGATTATCGACCGTGTGGATAGGCGCAATGGGGTGTTGCACATTATCGACTACAAAACGGGTATTGTAGAGGAAACCGATGTGCGCATCAAAGATTGGAATAACCTCATTACCGATATTAAGTACGGCAAAGCCTTCCAGCTGCTCACTTATGCTTATATGATTACCAAACACCTAAATATCAATGAAAAAATGATAGTTGCCAACCTATCATTCAAGCGTTTGCAAAAAGGTCTTTTGCCTTTCCATACCTATATCGACAAGGTAAAAGACTATGATGTAACCGCTCAAACTCTCGCTTTGTACAATGAATATACCGAAGAGCTTTTGCGCGAAATCTTTGATATCACAATCCCTTTCTATGAAAAATCCTAACAATTAGCTAATTGACAAATTGGCTAATTGACAAATTATTTGTACTTTTGCCGTTCAAATTCATAATTCAAAACTCAAAAGATGTCTAAACGTTATACCATTACGGCGGCTTTACCCTATACCAATGGACCTATCCATATTGGTCACTTGGCGGGAGTATATGTGCCAGCCGATATTTTTGCACGCTATCAACGATTGAAAAACAACGATGTAGCCTTTATTTGCGGAAGCGATGAACACGGAGTAGCAATCTCTATCAAAGCTAAAAAAGAAGGTACTACCCCTCAGGCTATTATCGATAAATACCACGCGATTATCAAGCAATCATTTGCCGATTTTGGCATTTCATTCGATAATTATTCGCGCACTTCTGCCGCTATTCATCACCAAACAGCTTCCGATTTCTTCAAAAAACTATATGAACAAGGTGATTTTATAGAAGAAATATCAGAACAACTCTACGACGAAGAAGCGCACCAATTCCTTGCTGACCGCTTTGTGATTGGTACTTGCCCAAAATGTGGCAACCCCGAGGCTTACGGCGACCAATGTGAGCGTTGTGGTAGTTCGCTCAACGCTACCGATCTCATCGACCCTAAATCGTCAATCACAGGAAGCAAACCTACGCTAAAAGCTACCAAACACTGGTTTTTGCCCCTCAATCGCTACCAAGAGTTTCTGGAAAAATGGATATTAGAAGGTCATAAATCCGATTGGAAACCCAATGTATATGGGCAAGTGAAAAGTTGGCTTGATGACGAGTTAAAACCACGCGCTGTAACTCGTGATCTTGACTGGGGAATTCCTGTACCTGTAGAAGGCGCTGAGGGCAAAGTGCTCTATGTGTGGTTTGATGCGCCTATCGGTTATATCTCATCTACTAAAGAATGGGCTGAACGCGAAGGCAAAGATTGGCGTCCTTATTGGCAAGATAAAAACACTGAATTAGTGCATTTTATTGGGAAAGATAACATCGTGTTCCACTGCATCATCTTCCCTGCAATGCTCAAAGCCGAAGGCAGCTATATATTGCCTACTAACGTTCCTGCCAATGAGTTCCTCAACTTAGAAGGCAACAAACTCTCTACCTCCAAAAACTGGGCAGTATGGTTACACGAGTACTTGCAAGATTTTCCTAATCAGCAAGATGTATTGCGCTATGCCCTTACCGCCAACGCTCCTGAAACCAAAGACAACGACTTTACGTGGAAAGACTTCCAAGCGCGCAACAACAACGAGCTTGTGGCTATCTTTGGTAATTTCATCAATCGCGTGGCTGTGCTAACGCAGAAATATTACGAAGGAGTTATACCTGCTGCAGGAGAATTCAACGACATAGACACCGAAACGCTTCGCCAAATCACAGAACTCACCGAGAAGATAGAACAATCGTTAGAGCGTTATCGTTTTCGTGAAGCTCAACAAGAACTGATGAATATGGCGCGCTTAGGCAATAAGTATTTAGCCGATGAAGAGCCTTGGAAACTCATCAAAACTGACCCTGAACGCGTAAAAACAGTAATGTACGTCGCTTTGCAAATTGCCACTGCTTTGGCAGTTGCCAGCGAACCTTTCTTGCCTTTCACTTCTGAGAAACTGAAACGTATGTTGCAATTGGGGGCTATCACTTGGGAGAACCTAAAAACAAATGCCACCGAATTGCTAAAAGCAGGACATCGCATTGGCACTGCGGAACTCCTTTTCGAAAAAATTGAAGATGCTGCTATCGAAAAGCAGTTACAACGTTTAGAGAACACCAAATTAGCGAACAAACAAGAAGCTCAAGCCAATACCGAAGTAACTGTAGCTCCACAAAAAGAGCTCATCAGTTATGATGATTTTGCAAAAATGGATATTCGTATTGGTACTATTTTGGAAGCTGAAAAGATGCCTAAAGCCGATAAACTCCTTATCTTAAAAGTAGATACAGGTATCGACCAGCGCACTATCGTCTCAGGAATTGCGCAAAGTTTTGCTCCTGAAGAGATTATTGGCAAAAAAGTAACTGTTTTAGTGAACCTTGCTCCTCGCAAACTACGCGGTGTAGAAAGTCAAGGAATGATACTAATGGTAGAGAATAGTGAAGGCAAATACACCTTCATCAACCCTGATGCCGAGGGAATTGCCAATGGTATTGAAGTAAAATAAGTTTTTTCATTGAATAAAAAGCCCCCAAGAGTATTTGCTCTTTGGGGGCTCTTTTATTGTTTCAACTAAAAGATGTATTATGCAGTGCGTTCAAATTCTTTGAGTACATCCACTAATACTTGTACACTTTCTAAAGGCAAAGCATTATAGATAGAAGCGCGATAGCCTCCTACGCTGCGGTGTCCTTTTATCCCACTGATATTGGCTTCTTTACACAAAGTATCAAAACGTTCTTTGGTGCTTTCATCGGTGAGGTTGAACACTACATTCATTAGAGAGCGGTCTTCTTTGTTAGCATAGCCTACTACTAATGGATTGCGGTCGATTTCTCCGTAAAGCAAATCGGCTTTAGCTTGGTTGCGTTTGCCTAAGGCTTGCAATCCACCTTGTGCTTGTATCCACTCGAGTACTAATAAGTTCACATATACTGCAAAAGTAGAAGGTGTATTGAACATACTATCGTTTTTGATGTGCAACTGATAGTCCATCATTGAAGGCAGCTTACGGCTTACCTTACCTAATATATCTTTCTTCACAATCACCAAAGTAGAGCCCGAAGCGCCTAAATTCTTCTGTGAACCGGCATAAATCAAACTAAACTGTTTGTAGTCTAATGGGCGCGAGAAAATATCAGAACTCATATCGGCTACCAAAGGAATATCAGTTTGTGGCAAGCTGTGAAATTCAGTACCATAGATAGTATTATTGGTAGTGATGTGCAGATAGTTAGCATCTGTAGGAACAATTACATTCTTAGGAATGTACTTATAACCATCAGCTTTAGAGGAAGCGATTACTTCGGTATTGCCAAAGAGCGCAGCTTCTTTTTGAGCTTTGTTAGCCCAAGTTCCTGTATCTATATAAGCAGCTTTGGTTTCGAGCAGGTTGTAAGGCACCATTAGGAATTGCATACTTGCTCCCCCTTGTAAGAAGAGTGTGGTGTACGAATCATCTAAACCAGCGATTTCCAATGCCAAAGCACGCGCGCGTTCTATCACGCGTACAAACTCTGGACTGCGGTGAGATACTTCTATTACCGATAAGCCTGTCCCTTCAAAATCTAACAAGGCTTGAGAGGCTTTTTGGAATACCTCGGGAGCTAAAATAGAGGGACCTGCACTAAAATTATGCTTTTTCATTTTGTTTGTGTTCTGCTTTGTATTTTACAATAAATTCTTCAACTTGGCGTTTGAGGATGCGCCACAATTTATCTTGTGCATACTCACTTGCCCAAGCTACGTGAGGAGTATAAATCACACGAGGATGATCGGCTATTTTTAGAAGAGGATCAGTAGCCAAAGGAGGTTCGCTCTCAAATACGTCGGTAGCAAAGCCCATAATGCGGTTACTTTCAATAGCTTCGTATACTGCTTGAGGATCGACTACTGCACCGCGCGCCATATTGATGAGCAATGGTTTTTTGCGAAGTTTAGACACAAAGTCTTCATTTACTAAATGTTTGGTCTCAGGGGTAAGCGGGCAGTTGAGGGAAATGATATCGCTCTGCGCTAATACTTTATCAAAATCAGTATATTCTTTGCTACGTGGTGCTTTGCCTTGACGTTCAGCCCATAGCACTTTCATACCGAAGGCTTCAGCTACTTTGCTAATAGCTTTACCGATATTACCTACCCCTATGATTCCTAAGGTTTTGCCGTGCAATTCAAACACTGGAGGTTCAGTAAGACAAAAACGACCATCTTTTTGCCAAGTGCCATCGCTTACATTTTCGTGATAGGTCTTGAGAGCGCGCATAGCTGAAAGCAACATCATAAAAAAGTGTTCGGTAACACTCTCGGTAGAGTAGCCAGCTACATTTTTCACTTCTATGCCCAATGCTTTGGCTGCTTCTTTATCGATATTATCCATACCCGTAGCGGTGAGATGGATGAGCTTGAGGTTAGGCAGCTGCCTGAGGATACTCTCATCAATTTTTACCTTATTTACTATAGCTATATCAGCGGGTTTGAGGCGTTGAACAATTTCGTCGGGGGCAGTTTTTTGGAAAGCAACCCATTGAACTACCCCTTTTGGGATATCTACATCTATGCGCTCAGAGAGCGTATTGCGGTCTAAAAATACGGCTTTCATATAATTGACAATTAATGATTTACTATTTTATATTCGGATGCCAGCGGGTAATACATCTTTATATTCCTTATTGCGTTTGAAAAAAGCAATAGCCACAGGACACACAGGCACAACCCTATATTTTTTCTGGGCTACCAGCGCTAAGACCCCTTTGAAGAACTCATCGATAAGGGCTTCATCGGTCGCTTCTGGCAATAAGGTTTTGGTAAAGAATATTTTGCGCTCTTGTATAGCGTAGTCTACAAAGGCAAGTTCACCATTGATTTTGGCTTGGTACTGGCGTGAGAATTCACTGTCTATTACTTCCATTGTATTGCGTTTTTTAGTTTTTTAATTAGTAATATGTATTATTCAACAAAAAGTTGTAACTTTGCTTCTGTTAGTGAAAAAATAAGAGATAAAAGGTAAGATTATTACCAAATTATTTCGCTGCAAAGTTACTAATTTTTCGTAAAAAAACAATACTAAATGAATATAAAAGATAATCCTGCTATTTATTTAATGCCGGGAATGGCAGCCAGTCCTAAGATTTTTGAGCGCTTGCAATTCCCGAGTAACTGCCGTGTGCACTTGCTCGACTGGATTACTCCAGAGAAAAACGAGAGTTTAGCGCACTATGCAGGACGTATTGCTGAAGAAATTACTGAGCCTTCTCCCATACTCTTGGGAGTATCGTTTGGAGGGATTATCATACAAGAAATTGCTAAACAATGTGACAACTACAAGAAATTGATAGTTGTATCGAGTGTGAAAACACAATATGAACTGCCTAAAAAAATGCTTTTGGCGCGCTATACCAATCTGCACAAGTTATTACCTACACGCGCTATTAGCGATTTAGAATTTTGGAAGAGATTTTCATTTTCTGAAGTGCTCAGCAAACGCATTGCCCTATACGAAAAATACATCGGGATGCGCTCACCTGCCTACCTTGATTGGTCGATAGATCGCATTGTGAATTGGCAACAAAAAGAGCCTTTACCCCGCACAATTCACATTCACGGTGATAAAGACCCTGTTTTTCCTATTCAGTATATAAAAAATGCCGTTGTAGTGAAAAACGGCACTCATATTATGATTATCAATCGGTATAAATGGTTTAACGAAAACCTAAATCCTTTGATACTTGAGAATTGAGAATTATCTAATTTTCAGTGTTACTATACTGATAACTGCTAAAAAGATACCTACAATAAGGAAACGCATTACGATTTTGCTTTCGTGATAACCTTTCTTTTGATAATGGTGATGCAAAGGTGACATCAAAAAGATGCGTTTGCCCTCGCCATATTTTTTCTTCGTATATTTAAAATAAGCTACTTGTAGTATCACCGATAAGTTTTCAATTAGGAAAATACCGCAAAGTACAGGAATGAGCAATTCTTTGCGTACAGCGATAGCAATCACAGCGATAATCCCCCCTATAGTCAAACTACCCGTATCGCCCATAAACACTTGAGCAGGATAGGTGTTGTACCATAAGAAACCTACCAAAGCCCCTGCAAAAGCAGCGATGAACACCGTCATTTCTCCTACTCTTGGAATATACATAATATTGAGGTATTCTGAGAAGATAATATTACCTGAAATCCAAGCAAAAATACCCAAAGTCAGGACTATGATAGCCGAGCTTCCCGCCGCCAGTCCGTCGATACCATCGGTAAGGTTTGCACCGTTAGAAACAGCAGTAACAATGAGGATGACAATAGGGATAAATATGAGCCACACATAGTGGTGATAGTTATCACCCGTCCACGCAATAAGGTCGGCATAGTCAAACTCGTTATTTTTCACAAATGGAATGGTAGTTTTAGTAGATTTTACTTCGGGGACAACTACATTATCGGTATTATTTTGGGCAACGACTTCAGTGCGCACACGCCCGATACCTGTTTTTTCGTTTTTAATAGTTACATTGCTATTGAAATAAAGGGTTGCCCCTACGATAATCCCCAAGCCTACTTGTCCTAATACTTTGAAACGCCCTTTAAGACCTTCTTTATTTTTGCGGAAAGTTTTGATATAGTCGTCGATAAAGCCAATAGTTCCCATCCATACAGTTGTGATGATGAGGAGCAAGGTATAGACATTATCTAACTTTGCGAGGAGCAATACGGGAATGAGAGTTGCAAGGATGATGATAATCCCCCCCATTGTAGGTGTTCCTGCTTTTTCATTCTGACCGCTAAGACCTAAATCGCGTACCGTTTCGCCTATCTGTTTGCGTTGTAAAAAACTGATAATGCGTTTCCCATAAATAGTGGAAATGAGCAGAGAGAGCATCAAAGCCAAACCTGCACGAAACGACAAATATTTATATAATCCCGACCCTGGAAAGTCGTAATATTTTTCAAGATTTTCTAGTAAATGGTATAACATTTTTCAATGAACAATTAACAATTAACAATTAAAATGGGGCTTCTCCTTATTTTACTTTTTCGCCAAAAACGAAAATAACACACCTTCTTATTTTACTTTTTCGCCAAAAACGAAAATAACACACCTTCTTATTTTACTTTTTCGCCAAAAACGAAAATAACGCATCTTCTTATTTTACTTTTTCGCCAAAAACGAAAATAACAATTATTTTGTTATAATCACAATTTCATTATCGCGTTTCTTTTTCTTTTTGCCTTCTGGAGCATTTACATCTATTTTTATAGTGTGTGCATCTATTTTTTGAATAAAAGGATGTTTGCCTTTTATTTTCTTTATTTTATTTTCAAAAACAAGGGTATTATTGAGCTCTATGTTGAACATTTTTTTCATTTGAGCAAGACGCTCTGCTTGTTCATCATCGTTTTTGGAATCGAAAATATTCATATCAATATGCAATTCTTTACCTTCCCATTTAAAAGAAGGCAATTGCAGTGGTGTGTTTTTCTGCTTTCCTTTGTCTAAAATAGTAGTGATAGAAGCGAACTGTTCAGGAGGAAAATGACTAAAACGAAGCTCAAATCCCACTTCTTTATCGTCTTTAAACAACCCTTTAATCATAGAGCGTTTGAGCAAAGTAGCCTCTTCTTCTGAGATAGAATCCTTGCTACCTATATTTTTTTGAAAGTCATATACCGATTGCCATTCTTTAGGAAATTTAGGCATATTCACATTTTTCAGGCTATTTTCACCCTGTTTTGCTTTAGCTTCCATAGCGAGCATTTCGCTCATATCTAAGGTCATATCAGTGGAAATAGTTCCATCGTTATGAAAAGTAAATACATTAGTTACACTGCAAGACTGCAAGGTGATGAACGCTATAGCTAATAGAATAAATTTCTTCATTTGTTATATAAGTTTAAGAAAGAAACAAATCAAGGCGCAAATGTACAAAATAATTATGAATGACGAAAAATTTTAGGAATTAGGATTTAGAAATTAGGAAATAATTAGCAAAATATCTGTATCTTTGCCCCCTATTCAAACCATTATGTTTCAATCTATAAAAAAAGAAGCCTTATTGCTGTTGCGCGATGTGGGGGCACTTATCATTCTCTTTGCAATGCCATTGCTATTGGTGGTAACCATTACGCTTTTGCAGGACGGGGCTTTTAAGAATATCAGTGAGCAGAAAACAGCCGTTCTGTTAGTGGATAACGATGGCGGTGAAATTGCTAAAAATATCAGTAAGAGTTTAGAAAGAAGTGCTTTCGAAATGGTGAAAACGCTGGACGGAAAACCTATAGGCGAAGCTATGGCGCGTGAGCAGGTGCTGAAAGGCAACTACCTGCTGGCTATTGTAATTCCCGCTGAACTCTCCTCCAGCTTGCAAACTAAAGTGCAACAGAATGTGGAGACGATTATCAGCACTTTTGCAGGAGAAACCGTAACGCCTACTGAAACGGCTTATACAACCAAAGAAATACGCCTCTATTTTGACCCTACTTTACAGACTTCGTTTAAAGAAAGTGTGAAGAGTGGCATTGACAAATTGCTATACCAAATAGAAAATCAGTTTATTTATAAAGCCTTTGAGAGTCAGTTAGAGGAAGGGGTGCGTTTACCAAAAACTGAAGCGTTAGTAAGTTTTAGAGAAATCAATCCTAATACGGCTACTGCTGCTATCCCCAACGCTACCCAGCACAACGTACCCGCGTGGGCTCTCTTTGCTATCTTCTTCATAACCATACCGCTATCGGCAAGTATTGTAAAGGAAAAAACACAAGGCACAGGACTCCGACTCTTCACGAGTCCCCTACCCTACTGGGCATTGCTCACCGCTAAAATCATTGTTTTTCTGATGATTAGCTTACTACAATTCACTTTGATGGTAGTAATGGGGGTGTTCGTATTTCCTTATTTAGGCTTACCAACATTGGACGTGGGAGGTAAACTTTTACCCTTGTTGTTAGTCGCCATAGCCTCAGGGCTTTCAGCAATAGGATTGGGGGTACTCTTAGGTACTTTAGCAAAAACACAAGAACAATCAGCGCCCTTGGGAGCTACCCTCACAGTGCTTTTTGCAGCCATTGGAGGTGTGTGGATACCTACCTTTGCAATGCCCCATATTATGCAATTACTTTCTAATATTTCCCCTATGAACTGGGGATTACAAGCCTTCTACGAGGTATTACTAAGAGGCGGTTCTGCGAGTAGTTTGTTGCCTAAAATAGGCGCTTTACTGCTCTTTTTCATCACTTGTATTCTTATCTCTATTTATTATGACAAAGCCAAAAGAAACGTATAAACCTGCGAATTTATCTGAGAGTTTTATTATTACGGTACGCTTTAGCGAAACCGACCCGCTTGGTATTGTGTGGCACGGCAACTATATCAAATATTTTGAAGACGGACGAGAAGCCTTTGGGAGAAAGTACGGCATTTCTTACCTTGATGTAGAGCGCGAAGGCTATGCAACCCCTATTGTGAAGAGCGTATGCGAACACAAAAAAATGGTACGATATGGCGAACGCTTGCGTATTGAAACTCAATATATTCCCTCCAATGTAGCGAAACTCATCTTTCAGTATTTTATCTACAACGAAGCTAATGAGTTAGTTTGTACGGGAGAAACTGTACAGGTATTTACTTCATTAAAAGATAATAGTTTATCACTGTATAAACCCACTTTCTACGAAGAATGGGAGAAAAAAGTGATAAGTGACAATTGATGTCTTTACTTTTACTTTGTAGGAAAATTAGCAAATGTCCCTAATGAAGAACTAAAAAAATTATTCAACAAATATAGTAAAATCATTGAAAAAGATAACTTTTATGAATTTAGTGAGAAATTTTCACTTTTAAAAAATAAAGTACTAAAAGAATTAAAATGAACGAATTTATTGAAAGATTAGACTTCTACATAGAGTCTTACGATGTAGAAAAAAGGCTTTACGAAGAGGGAAAAGAATGGCGTAAAAAAGGTTATCTTACCAAAGATGAGTTTATGCAAATTTGCTTGTGAAAATCACGTCGTGCTAAAAAAAGATATGATTCTAACGATGCTGCCCTTGTAGAGAAAATCACTAGAGAAGCCTTTGCAGAAAGTGATGAGAAGAAAAAAATAGAGAAGCTTACAGAACTCAAAGGTGTAAGAATTCCGGTCGCTTCTGCAATTTTAAGTGTAACAGATAGTGATAACTATCCGATTATTGATGAACGCTGTATGCAAGCTTTAAAGACTCTTTACAAAATTGAATGGAAAGTTATTACTTCTAATAGCTGGCTTAATTATTTAGATTTTCTGCGAAAACTTGCAAAAGAACATAACAAAACAGCCCGAGAAATAGAAAAAGGGCTTTTTGCTTTCAATCGAATGGTTTTAGATAAAGATTTAACAAATCTCTATTCTTGAAAACAAAAAAACTTTGTCAAAGTCTCTAAGACTTTGACAAAGGGTATTGCAATTAAGAGTGTTGTGATTATTATTTTTTAAGGCGTTTGACAATGAGCTTTCCAAAGGATTTAGCGGTTTTTGCAAAGCCCTCGCCTATACGTGATTCATTGCTAAAATTATTACCAAACTGATCACCTGGAGCCTCAATAGAACGCAACTGAAATAGTTCTTTATCTTTGTTTTGTGTTTCTACAAATTTCAAGACCATTGTTACTTTGGCAGCTTGTTTCATCACCCAAGCATCCCAACCTGGGTATATCCATTGTACATCCACAATGAGAGTATAAGGGGCATCAGTAACTCCTTCTTTAAATTCAATACCTTTAGATGATGTAATAGTCTTTACCATAAGCTCTAAAAACTTGGGTTTCCAAATACCTTCTTTAGCATTTTCCCACTTCTTAAACCAAACATCACCATTTCCTTTATCTTTATTATTTAGGTATTCACGACGTTCATCTACATATTCTTTTTCGGTAACATTGTCTTTCATTAGTCGCAAATTATCGTATTTGAACTCTACATTTACGACTTTTTGATCTTTTAGGAAAGACAAATTACCTCTTTCTTCTTGAAAATCTTGGGCTGTTACAGCTAAAGTAACACATAAAAATAAGATTGCTAATAGTTTTTTTGTCTTCATATATAATTAATTTAATGGTTTGCGTTTATCTACAAATTTCATCGGTTTGCGACTGCCTAACGGGTAGAGCTGCTGCTCAATGAGGGCTATATCGCAGAACTCAATCTTAGGGACTACCCTTAGTTTAGCGCGAAAATGGTTGCATATTTGCTCGCGAAGGGCTTCTGTAGGAGTTTTTGTTCCTATTTTGATAAGAATTTCATCGGTGAGGATATCATTAGTATTGATTTCTATAATGTAATTCTCTATAGCCTCAAAGCCTGTAAGCAAATCCATTAGGGCTGGCGGGTAGAGGGTTGTTCCTTTGTATTTGATCATCTGCTGTTTGCGACCCAGTACAGGACTCACTCGTGCCGTATGTCGCCCGCACTTACAAGGGGTGTTGTGCATCGCTACTATATCGCCTGTGCGAAAACGCAATAGTGGCATACCTTCCACTCCCAAAGTAGTAATCGTTAGCTCTCCACTCTCGCCATCGGGTACGGGATGACCATCGTCGTCTAATACCTCAGTGATGATGAGCTCGGGGTGGTGATGCCCTCCGTGTTGGTACTCACACTCGGTGAAAGTAGTGCTCATCTCGGTAGAAGCATAAGTGGAGTAAAGTTGCAATCCCTGCCATTTTTCAGTAATCTTTTTTGCTAAGAGTGTAGGACTAAAATCCTGATTGCGCAACGCCTCACCTATACACACCACTCCTTTCACGGAAGAAGCGCGATAGTCGATACCATTCTTTTCGGCATATTCTATCATTTTCAGCACAAAGGAAGGCACTGCAATAAGGTATTTAGGTTCGTACAATCGGATAGAATCCCATTGCAATTCAGGAATTCCTGCCCCTACCCTAATGATGCTTGCCCCCATTTTGCGTATGCCTAAGAAATAAGCTAAACCTGCCATAAAACGGCGGTCGATAGTAGTCATCAGTTGGACTACATCGCCTTTTTGAATGCCTGCACAAGCCAATGAGATAGTTTCGTTGTACGCCAAACGATCTAAATCCTTGTCGGTAAGACCAAAAGTAACGGGCGTTCCCATAGTACCTGAGGTAGAAGCATAGTCTACAATAGCACTTTTAGGCACGCAGAGAAAAGCATCGTTTTCACGCTGCAAATCGTCTTTATGGGTTGTGGGTATTTTTTGTAAATCGGCAAGAGTGCGGATATCCTCTATACGGATATGGTGCTTGCGGAAGAGATTTTGATAAAAAACCGATTTTTTATTGAGATATTGCAATAGTTCTCTCAGTTTTTCTTCTTGAAAAGCAATAATTTCGGCTTCAGATTGGGTTTCTATGGTTGGAAGCAGTGCACTCATTATTTTTATTAATAAAACTTTGCCAAAGGTTCTATGCCTGTGTGGCTCGCACCTTTGGCAAAGTGTAAGTATCTTATTTAAAAAGTCGTTTTAAAGAATTTAAGAATCCTTTTTCTACCACATCGATACCGATACCGAAGTTGCTATCAGCCATAGTGTGATAATCTTCACGGATAGGTTCTAACTTATGCAATGGCAATTCGATATTTGTGAGCGGATTGTACTCTACAATCACCTTACCAGAGTTTTTAGTGATGAACTTTTGGGTTTTATGGGTGAAATACTCATTTTTGATATCACACTCTTGTACGGTGTATTTTTCCTTAGTATCGATATTTTCATCGGTTTTGAGTTCAATTTCATAACGCTCACTATCGAAGTTATGCCAAAAACTCGCATCGCTGTGCTGGTGTTCACGAATGCTGTTTTTCAACACACTACCATCGTAGTACATCAAGAAACGACGACCTTCGCTATCTACAAAGTAAGGTTGCTCGATGGTTGCTTCGTACTTCACTACAAATTCATTTTCCACCTTGTCATCCTTTACTATTTGCAAAGTAGCATCTTTGAATATCTCGCGAAAATCTTTGCCTTTGCGGTCGTTTACATAGTTGAGTGCGTAGAACAAAGAGTTGTTCCAGCTGTCCAAACGTTCGTTTTTATTGCTCGACTTGAAGTAACTACGCATAGAATTAGCGCGATTATAACGATAAGTAGTAAGCAATTGAATTTTACCTATATTGCCTTTGGCTTCTAAAGTGATGCGTTCATCGATACAAAAATCATCGAAATAGGTAGGTTTACGCACTTGTAACTCTTGGTTAGGCAAGATTTCCATAAAGTGACAGAAAGAAATCACAGCGCGTTTCTCCAATCTACCAAACTCATTACGAGCAGTAGCGTCCACAAAGTACTCTTTCCCTTTATAGTTGATTTTCACTATCACGTGGTTGAACGAAAGCAATGAAGGAAGGTAGAACTGCATATAGTAATCGGAATTGTAGTTCACCAACACCACTGAAGCCTCTACGCCAAGATAGTTGAGAATAGATTTCAACAATACACATTTCGCTTTACAGTCACCTTGTTTATTTTGGTAAGTAAGCGCGGGCGCTTGTGGTTTGTGTCCGTTCATCTCATCGGCGTTGTACACGTAGTAGATGTTGTTTTGCACGAACTCTATAGCGTATTGCAATTTCTCGTCGAGGGTAGCCATACTGTTGAGTTTTTCCACCAAATCGGGAGCAAAATCAGCGGGTTGCGCTTTGAATACCTCTTCGTAAAGCGGATAGATATAGTTAGACAAGTCTTTCCAAGTACTATCGGTAGCGAAGTCTATAAAAGGGAAGATTTCGCGGTTAGGGTCTACTGGGTTGATATAGTTTTCTTGTACTATTTCAAACGCCTCTCCTTGTGCTAAATACTTCACCTGACTTGGGATTACGTTACCTTGCTCGTCGCGGAAGAACACATCTTTATAAGCCACGCGTTTGTTGCGATTGTTGATGAGCTTGAAGTGGTATTTGCCATACGCCCAATAAGTATCAGGGGTTACATATACGTACTTCATAAAGTCACGGCGCAAGAACTCTTTTTCAGTAAACACCTTTTCTTTGGTGTCTTCCAAAATGAGGATATCATCGAGGTGAAGGTCTTTGATAGAGAAGTTCAGCTTTTTAGAACTACTGATAATACCACGACCGCTTTGCCCTTCGTTATCCAATACTTTTATAGTAGTATCGGCAGTTTTATCAATCAGCTGACCGTTGCGATACACACTAATACGATGGATGCTAAAGTACTCATTTTCCTCAAGTACCATATCGTACATAGAGGCACGTTCCAAGTTTTCGGGTTGAGTGAGGGTGTAAGCCATCAACGTATAATCGGAAGTACTATTATTATCTACTTTGCTGTATTTATGTAAGAAATAGCAGTAGTCACGTCCCTCATCAGTTTGTTCACGAGAGAAATCAGTTTCTACTAAAAGTTGTACCATTTCATTATCTGAAAGGGATTTAGCCCAATCAGGTGCTTCTGAGAAGCTGTATAGTTCTTTTTCTTCTGTTTGCACTTTTTTTGTTTAGAGTTTTTAAATTAAGAGTTATGAAAGGCGCAAAGGTAATACTTTTTTACTATTTAGCCAAAAAACACTTACGCTTCTTTCATTCCTAAGCCGTTATTGATTGCATACGCCATATTTTCGATGATATGCTTATGTTTGGCTACAAACGGATTGGTGGTATCCCATACATAACCCGCTAATACAGCACAGATTTTTTCTTTTACATCTTCATTACCTGGTTGATGGAAGAAAAGTGTTTGCAAATTACCTGTATACCACTCTTTTACGTAAGATGTGAACACATCGATACCTCGTTGCATATAGTCGGTGTATTCTTTTTGCCAATCTACTTTTTCTCCCGCAAGTTCGCGTTTTACCAATTTAGCTGCCAACATACCTGATTCAGTTGCAAAAGCCACACCTGATGAGAATACAGGGTCTAAGAACTCGGTGCTATTACCGGTGAGTACAAAACCATTGCCAAAGAGTTTTTTCACTGAACAAGAATAGCTTTGTATCTTGTTAGGTTCAAATAGAAAATCGGAATGCTGGAAGCGCTCTCTGTAAAAATCTGAGGTTACGATAGCCTTACGCAAAGCTTCAGCAGTATCACCAGAAGCCGATAGACTATTGATGTAGTGCGTAGGCCCTACGACTCCTACACTGGTATTGCCATTAGAGAAAGGAATCACCCAGAGCCATACTTCTCTCTCTAAAATATCAAAAGAAATCAAAGTACCTTCTTCACCTACCGGGCGCACATTTTCTTCTTTGATATGAGTGAATATAGCAGAGTGGTCGTCTAATTTAGAAGGAGAATTCAAGTCTAACAAGCGAGGCAATACACGACCGTAGCCACTGGCATCAATGACGAATTTAGAGGTGATTTCATACACCTCTCGATTCTTGTCTTTAACAGTAGTAACTTGATGATCATCAAAAAACTGCACATTAGTAACTTCGGTTTCAAAGCTAAGAGGTACGCCTTTGCGAATAATTTCTTGAGCTAAAACATTATCAAAATCGGCACGGGGCACTTGCCACGTCCAATCCCAACCTTTACCATACTTTTTACCGAAATCAAACTGACATACTTGTTCACCACGGATAAAACGGGCACCCCATTTTACTTCGTACTTTTGGGCTTCCAAGGCAGGCATAAAACCCGCTTCGTCAAAATGATCCATCACACGCGGAATAAGGCTCTCCCCCACTACCAAACGCGGGAATTTAGTTTTTTCTACTACGCGTACTTTTACGCCATTATTGTGCAAATAGGCAGCTGACACACATCCTGAAGGTCCTGCGCCTATTACTAATACATCAGTTACTTCTTTTTTCATAAAAACTTTTTTTTAAAGCTACGGGGCAAATATAGTAATTTTTTACTATTTAGCCAACAATTTTGCACTTTTTACCAAGCGCACAAATTCTTTGCGATAGCCTTCTTCATCTTTGCCTATAGCACCATTAGCTAATTCTACTACTTGATCGTAAGTAGCTTGGGCTTTATTGCTATTACCACGCAGAAGGATACCAAACTCGGCTACACTAGCTGCAAAGCGAAAATCTACAGAAGTTTCATTTAAAGATTTCTTAGCAAATAACAAAGGTTCGGTTACTTCTACACTTTTGGCATCTTTTACCTTAGGGTCTTTATAACGTATTTTGAGGAATCCTAACTCATTGCCTTTACCTTTTTCGTTGAGTTCTTTTGTTTGATAACGGAGATTTTGAGCCACTTTACCTTCCGATGGAATGAGTTCGTAGAGGGCTGTGACAGTATGCCCAGCACCTATTTCACCTGCATCTTTCTTATCATCAGTAAAATCCTCATTGGCAAGCATACGGTTTTCATAACCTATGAGCTTATACTCTTTTACGTATTTAGGGTTGAACTCGATTTGCAACTTCACATCTTTTGCTACGGCGAAAAGCGTACCGCTAAACTCGTTTACCAATACTTTTTTAGCTTCGGTAAGATCATCGATATAAGCGTAGTTACCATTACCTTTATCGGCTATGGTTTCAGCCATATCATCGCGATAATTACCCATACCAAAACCTAAAACTGACATATAAATACCACTTTCGCGCTGTTTTTCAATGAATTTTTCTAACTCTCTTGGATTACTAATCCCCACATTGAAATCGCCATCAGTAGCTAAAATAATACGGTTATTACCATTTTTAATGAAGTTTTTTTGAGCTTCTTTGTAAGCTAATTGAATACCACTACTACCTGAGGTAGAACCACTTGCATACAGATTATCAAGTACTTTTTCTATTTTTTGTCTCTCTTTTACAAGAGTAGACGAAAGGGCTACTTTTGTACCGCTGGCATAAGTTACAATCGCCACTCTGTCGGTAGGTTTGAGCTGAGTAAGCAAGAGTTTGAAAGAAGATTTTAGCAAAGGGAGTTTGTTAGGCTCATCCATTGATCCCGATACATCAATTAGGAAAACAATATTAGAAGGTGGAGCTTGAGCCAAATCCAATTTTTTAGCTTGCAAACCAATGCGCAATAGCAAATGCTTAGGATTCCAAGGTGTAGGAGCTAATTCGGGGGTCACGCGCAAAGGAGAAGTAGCCTCCTTAGTAGGTGCAGGATAGTCGTAATCGAAGTAGTTTATCATCTCCTCTATGCGAATGGCATCTTTAGGAGGTAACTGACCATAACCTAACATACGACGCAAATTAGCATACGAAGCGCGATCAACATCGGCAGAGAAAGTGGTAACGGGTTGTTGCGCTACTGCTACAAATGGATTTTCAGAAATCTCTTTGTAGGTTTCATTACTACGCGGTTGCTGTTGAGAAGGTTCTTCAGAATTGGCAATTTCCATTTCTTCTACTACAGCATCATACGCAGGTGGTGGGGGTGGCGGAGGTGGTGTTTCAGGCGAAGCCATTTTGTTCGCTGTAAGTTCTTCCACTGTTGTAGCAGGTGCAGGAGGTGGAAGCTGGTTGGCTGAATTGCTTGAATTTCGGTGACCTTCGGGGTTACCACAAGCCGCTAATAACAAAGCTGATAACAGCATTAAAGATACATTTGTTTTCATAAGGGTAATACATTAAAAATCTTACCCTTATAAAGTCAAATGTTATGCCAAACTAAGCTTCTTCGTTGTGAATAAATCGCTTTTTAGCATAAAGTTCCTCATCAGTTTCTTGATGAGCATCATCGGGCACACAACAATCTACAGGGCATACCGCAGCACATTGAGGTTCATCGTGAAAACCTATACACTCGGTGCATTTATCGGCAATGATAAAATAAATATCATCGCTGATAGCTTGTTGAGGCTCATCGGCATCTACTTCCAATCCGCTGGGCAATACTACTCGTCCTTTTAGGGCTGTACCATCGCTATAGCGCCAATCATCGGCACCTTCGTAGATAGCGTTGTTAGGACATTCAGGTTCGCAAGCCCCGCAGTTGATACAATCATCTGTTATTATTATAGCCATTTTTAGTCGTTAGTGATTATAGTGTTTAAAGGTTGTGGATTAGGAAAGGGCGCAAAGATAATACTTTTTTATCAATTTACTACTTTTTGAATTTGGGTTGTACCTCAAACCACAAGTCTACAAAGAGTTTGGTGCGTGCTAAATACTCGCGTACACGTGTTTTAAAACCGTAGTAGGCAGTAACATCTTGCGCATCAAAACCAATAGCTTGTATATCGTGATGCTTTGCCAAGAAAAGGGCACGCTCATTGTGAAAACGTTGTGAGATAACAATGAATGTATCATAGCCAAATACTTCTTTGGCTCGCACTACGGAGTCTAAGGTTCTGAAACCCGCATAGTCTAAGATAATACGTTCTTCAGGGATTCCGTTATTCATCAAGGCTCTTTTCATTTCTTCGGGCTCGTTGTAGTCATTTCTATGATTATCGCCACTCACTAAAATATATTCAATTTTCCCTGCCTTATATAGGGCAACCGCAGCATCTATTCTATAAAGAAAATACTTGTTGGGCGCCCCACTTTTTAAATAAGGATTAGTTCCTAAAAGTAAACCTACTTTATGTGCAGGCACCTCAGCAACTTGAGTGTACAACAAGTTTTTAGTCTCTTTAGTTACCTGCACGTTACAAGCAATGATTACTAAGAGCAACCACAGTGATAGTAGAGCAGTAACTTTCCAGAAACGTTTGGTTTTTAAGGGTTTTAGAAAAGATTTTATTTTGTTCATTTTGTTTAGGTAAGAAGTAAGAGATAAGAGGTTACTTACCTGCAAAGGCTTTGACATCGTCTTCTGAGATTTCTTTACCTCCTAAGATGATAAGTCGCTCTACTACATTGCGCAATTCGCGAATATTACCTGTCCAATCTTGTTTTTGGAGAAGTTCCATAGCTTTTTTGCTAAATTTCTTAGGGCTAATACCTTGTTCTTCGGCTATTTTTGCTGAAAAATAATCAATAAGTAATGGAATATCATCTCTTCTTTCATTGAGTGAAGGCACACGAATAAGAATTACTGCCAAACGGTGGTACAAATCCTCGCGAAAACGACCTTCAGCTATCTCTTTTTTCAAATCCTTATTGGTTGCAGCTATCACTCGTACATCTACATTGATATCTTTATCACTACCTACACGGGTAATCTTATTTTCTTGCAAAGCACGCAATACTTTGGCTTGTGCAGAGAGGCTCATATCGCCTATCTCGTCCAAGAAAATTGTACCATTGTTAGCGGCTTCAAACTTACCTGCACGATCTTTAACTGCTGAAGTAAATGCCCCTTTGATATGCCCAAAGAGTTCACTTTCTATGAGTTCTGAAGGGATAGCTGCACAATTCACCTCTATCATAGGGGCTTCACTGCGCTCACTCTGGTAGTGAATAGCGTGAGCTACCAACTCTTTACCTGTACCATTAGAACCCGTGATAAGCACACGAGCTTCAGTAGGCGCTACTTTTTCTATCATCTGACGGATTTGTTGCAAAGGAGCACTTTCTCCTATCATCTCATAACTCTTGCTCACCTTCTTTTTGAGGTGTTTATTCTCTACTACTAACTTCTTCTTATCGAGAGCATTACGTACTGTATTGAGCAAGCGGTTCAAATCGGGTGGTTTTGAGATATAGTCGTAAGCCCCAAGACGCATTGCATTTACAGCGGTTTCAAGGTCGCCGTGACCAGAAATCATTACAAAAGGGATTTCAGGTTTCACCTTTTTAATCTCGGTGAGTACCTCCATACCGTCCATTTTAGGCATTTTGATGTCGCAAAGCACCAAATCGTAGTCCTCTTTTTTGAGTTTTTCTACGCCTTCGATACCATCAACCGCCTCCTCTACTTCGTACTCTTTGCTTTCTTCTACTAATATTTTGCTGAGTACACGACGAATAGCCGATTCGTCTTCTATAATAAGTATTTTTGCCATAATTCTAATTTGCCAATTTAGTGCGAGCCGCACGGGCATTAATTTGCCAATTTATGTGGCAAAGATAATAAAAAATTAAAAAACTCTTGACATTTTGCCAAGAGTTTTTCGCGTGTGTTTATGAAAAAGTGTATTTATTAGTTTTTAAATGTAGGTTTGAACTTTGACTGATATACTTGGAACTCTTGTTGGTTAGTAATGCTTTTATGTTCGTCATTTTTAAACATTTTCAAGTAGAGTTCTAATTGGGTAGGTGACATATAGCCAGTGATACCTGTAATCAAATCGTTTTTCTCGTCTAAGAACACCATTGTAGGGTATGCTTGCACTTGCAAGTAATTGGTGAGCGGGTGGAGTGAGTTGCGCGATTGAGCTCTTGCAGGATCATAATCCTTATTCTCAAACTTTTGACCTTTGTAATTTACTACTTCGTTACCTTCACCATTGAATTTCACAGCGTAGTAGTTATCATTTACATAGTTCACTAAGTCTTTGTTCTTAAAGGTGTTATTAGCTAACATTTTGCAAGGACCACACCAATTAGTGTATACATCTACAAATATTTTTTTAGGTTTTTTCTTTTGAGCAGCAATAGCTTGGTCAAAAGTCATCCATTTAATTTCTTGAGCTTCGAGGGTAGCAGTTGTTGCTAAAATAAAAGCTACAATAGCGATGAGTTTTTTTGTCATAGTTGATAAAAGTTTGAAATTATTTCGTGTTTACAGATTTTCAAAAACCGTGCCAAATATATGTTCATCGGAAGGGGTGAGGAACTGCATTGCAATGGGCAAATAGTATAAGTTTTGTAAATGAGATTGTAGGCGCACATAGTCTTTTTCGGTAGTGAGAATACATTTATCTTGCAATTGCTGTATTTCTTCTGAACTAAAATGGTGATGATCGGGGAAGTTTAAGTGCTGAAAATCTGCTCCTTGTTCTTTTAAATACACTAATAGAGGTTGTGGATTAGCAATACCTGTTACCAAAGTAAAAGGTTTTTTGATAAAGTTTGACAAAGAGATAGCTTCATCTTGTTTGAACACTTGTTCATCATAAGCTATAGTAGCAAAAACTATAGGGCAATGAGCCTTTTTTTGTAACTGTTTTTCAATAAGAGAACGTTCACTTTGAGACAAGGAAGTAGGACATTTGGTTACTACCACTATATCAGCTTGTTGCACTCGACTTACTACATCACGGAGTTGCCCCATTGGCAGTAGCCAATCGTTAGTAAATAACTGTTTATAAGCTGTAAGTACTATATTGATTTTTGCTTTTACGGGACGATGTTGGAAAGCATCGTCTAAAATGATTACTTCGGGAGGCTCTGGTAGCGCAAGCATCTGCTCTATTCCTTCCACCCTATTACCACATACAGCTAATATAATATTATCTTTAAATTTCTTCCAAAACTGAAAAGGTTCATCGCCTAAATCGTATACTGTACTATTTCCATTAGCTAATACAAAACCTTTAGATTTGCGTTTATACCCTCTGCTCAACACCCCTACGCGCTGGGTTGTTTTTAGCTGCCTAATTAGATACTCCACCATCGGACTTTTACCGGTACCTCCTACTGCTACATTGCCCACACAAATTGTAGGCACTGCAAAGGTATGTACTTTAAAAATGCCAACGTTATAGCACCAATGGCGCAAACGAACGATTGCCCCATAGATCACTGCAAAGGGGAAAAGCAAATAACGAATGACGAATGACGAATGACGCATTATTAAGTTAATTATATTAATTGACACCTCAATTTTTCTTTATTAATTTGAGCTTTTATTCTGTCTTAATTTCCTTACAACCCATACCAAAAACAGTACAATCATCACACTGAAAGTCATCATCCCGCTAATGTTTTTTAGAAATGTGCAGACACTTCCCAATTGAACAAGCGTAGGGGACAACTCAGGATAACTTTTGAGAGTAATGAAGATACTGATATTCTCAGAATAATCAAAAAAACTGGTAATCAATGGTAAATAACACAAACCTTTTAACCATTTATTTTGTATGGAGAGTTGTTGTAATAGCCTGATGATAATCCAAGTATAAGTCACTGCAAAAAGCCCTGGATAAAATATATCAAAAAATAACTGAGGAAAAAGATAGTAACTTCGCCCCTCACTTCCTAAGGCTGTATATAGTGCTTGCACCTCTTCCAAAGTATAGCCGCCTGCCCTCATATCCAATATAGGTAAGCCTTGCGAAAGTTTTTGCAAATGAGGGATACTTATAAAAATCATTAATGAATAAAGCAAATTAGCTACAATAAATATTATCCATATCTGGCGATTATTCTTATTTCCAAATAAAAATTTATTCATATATCTATTATTTTGTTAAATTATTTTTTGAGGTGTCAAGTTAATGGCATATTAACAGAGGTTGGAAAATAGGTTCTCTTTCAATCAATCTTTTTATTAGATTGTTAAAGATAGTCTCTTTGCTCTGTGAGCGATTGATTCTAAAACTGTATTCTGCTAAATAGCGGTCTATATTAAACTCTGAAACCCAAGAATATATACCTCGTATCCAAGACTTTACTTGGTGTATTTCCTTTCTCTTTTCCTCCTATGGTAAATTCATCAACCTAAACGCTATCATTCAATTTGTGCAATTCACGGGATTTCATAGTTTTGCGGACTTTTTGCTTAAAATAGTGTTTCTGCAGTAGGACTTTCTGTATCAAATCCATAAAAATCTTTTCTGACTTGGTATTTTTTATGACCACATTTACGGCAACAATACCCTTTTTCCCATTTTATGGAAGCTAAGTATTCTTCGCAATCTAAGTCTGTTTTAAAGCGTTCAGTAAACTCTAAGAGGCTTTGTCCCTTAAATAATTTCATAATACATTAATTTTCAGAGCGCAAATACATGAAATTATTTTGACACCTCAATTATTAATTATTTATAATGCCTAAATATTCCTGAATCGGTGGCAGTCCAGAGGGCGTATTTTTGTCCGGCAGCGCGAAGTCCATAGTCTGCCCAAGTGTTGCAGGTATAGAGAAAGTTGTAAGTACTTTTAGCTTCGTAGAAAGCATCGGTAGTGCCATAAACGGCATTGGTGGGTATAGGTATATATTTACCTTGTGCATCTTTGTCGAACTGCTGGTCGATATAGCTTACCAAACGCTTGTATTGTGCAGCTGTAAGACTTAGTTGTGCTACTTTTTCATATCCTTCACTACCTCCTAAATAGGTGGTGTGCATAGCCGAATCACTCATCCAAAAAGCAGCTTTTACTGCTGTAGAGAACTTTAAATCAGCCCAAGTAGGGGTATTGAGGTAAAAGCCTTTGTCGCCCCAACCAAAAGCCAACCAATCGCCTCTTTTTTTTCCTTTGGTATCATCAGGGGAGACTTTGGTAGTCCAATCTATAAACTCATTTTGAGTAGGGAGGACTAAATCGGTATGCTTTCCGTTAGAGAGAAGGTAGATAGTAATAGTTTTGGGCTCTGTGGTTTTTTCTGCAGAAATGGGAATCAATGGCAACAGCAAACACAGCACCCCATAGAGTACTACAAAACCTACTACAAAGAGTAGAGTTTTTAGGAAATATTTTAAAAGTTTTTTAATCATAGAGAGCTTCCAAAAGTTGTAGTTTTTATTTTAACGTGAGTTCGACGTAAGTAATTATTTAACAATCAGCAAAATATTTTTAATCTCCCACGAATTTCACGAATTTTCACGAAATTTGGAGTGCACAAAACTCTTTACTTTATATTATCTCACAAATTTTCACCTGACGGTGAATTATTTTGTAAATAAATTGTGATACAGTGCTGTAAATCAACATTCTGTTATATCTAACTCACGTTATTTTATGACAAATTTCTTGGATTACTTCATCAATATCACTGTATTGAAAATCAACAAACTTTTTAATTTTATCACCATTATAAGTGGTTACCAATCCGAGAGCATCGGCTGTTTGGAGAGTGAGGGTTCGCTTTTTGATACCCAAGAAACTTAAAAAGCCGTCTAAACGCGCCAAACGACGCAATACTTTATGTGAAATCTTTTTAGTAGGAGCTTTCACTCCTAATCCTTTGGCTATCTTTTCAAAAACTGATTGATAAGTAAGATTAGCTGTATTTAGCACAAAACGTTCTCCCGTAACTTCGGAGAATTGTAAGGCAATCATTGCACGTACCACATCGTCTACCGCCACAAAACCTGTGCCCCCTGTGGGGTAATATTTTAGTCCGCTAGCTACTTTTTTAAACAATAAACCAGATCCTTGCTCGTAGAAATCAGCACCTAACACCACTGAAGGATTTACAATAACTACTGGCAATCCTTCTTGAGAGCCACGCCATACTTCCATCTCACCGCCGTTCTTACTGATAGCATAATCGGTATTATTTTCCTCATTATTCCAATCGTTTTCCTCGTCAATAGGTGTGTGAGGCAAGGCAGAAAGGGTAGCTACAGAACTTACATAACAGAGTTTTTTTACCTTAAAATCAATAGACAAGTTTACGATATTAGCCGTTCCCTCTACATTCACTTTGAGGAGTTGAGCAAAATCTTTAGGTTGGAAAGAGATAAAGCCTGCACAATGAAAAACAAAAGTAACATTCGCAAATGCTTGTTCAAGCGCTGGAATGTTACTTATATCGGTTTGTACCCACTCAATAGAGCAGAATTGTTCCGCTCCATTGGGGGATTGTTGTATAAAAAGTTGTTCGACTTTCTCTAACGAATGGGCACTGCGATAGATAGCCCTTACTTTATGCGCCTTGTTTTGAGTAAGGTAAAAAAGCAAGCGGCTGCCAATCAGCCCTGTTCCGCCAGTTACTAAAATCATTATTTTTCGTCTAAAGGAATACGTTCGTCGATAAGTTTGAGAGCTATAGGCGAATCGTTCTCGTTGTAGAATTCGAAGAGGTCGAGGATAGAGTGTACCAAACGTTCTTCTTCTAACTGTTCTTGAACGAACCATTGCAAGAAGTTTTCAGAAGCGTAATCGTCTACTTGGCGTGCTTTTTTGAAGATCGCGAAGATAGATTGAGTAACTTTGATTTCGTGTTCCAAAGTTTTTTCGTAAACTTCTTTAAGTGAATCAAATTCTTGTTGTACTTCACCTACTTTAGGAGCAAAAGCACGTGCGCCATTTTCGTTGAGGAAGCGGAAGATTTTCATCATGTGATCTCTTTCTTCTACAGCGTGGTCATAAAAGAACTCGGCACTGCGAGAGTAGCCATTATATTCAGCCCAAGAAGCCATAGCTAAATAGAGAGAGCTTGCTTCAGCTTCTTTACTTACTTGTTCATTCAATAGGTCGATGATTTCGGGGTGCAAACTAGTTTGCGATCTGGTGTACTTGTGTTTTGTCATTTTAATAAATTGTTTTTAAGTTTTTTAGTGGGTGCAAAGATAGTAATTATTTGCTAAATACGGATAAAAGAGTTGTAATTTAGACGTGTTCTTCCAAATACGCCTTTCGCACTTTTTTGAAGAGTTCCGATGAATATACGAAATCGGTAACGGCTTCATTGTCTGTACGGAAGATTGTATCTTTAGAACCTTCCCACTCTTTGTATCCATTTTTCAAGAAAACAATCTTAGCCCCTATTTCCATTACGGAGTTCATATCGTGAGTGTTGATAACAGTGGTGATATTGAACTCTTGGGTAATTTCCTGAATAAGGTTATCTATTACGATAGAGGTTTTAGGGTCGAGACCTGAGTTAGGTTCGTCGCAGAACAAGTAGTTAGGATTATTTACAATTGCACGAGCAATAGCCACTCGTTTTTGCATACCTCCAGAAATTTCGGAAGGCAATTTGTTTTCGGCATTTACCAAATTCACCCTGCTGAGCACTATATCAGCACGTTCACGGATTTCATCAGCTGATTTTTGGGAGAACATCTTCAAAGGAAACATCACATTTTCAAGCACCGTCATCGAATCGAATAAGGCACTACCTTGAAATACCATTCCCATTTTTTGGCGGAGGGCTACTTGTTCTTTGCGTTTCATATCGGCGTATTTTACACCATCGTAGATGATGTCGCCAGCATCGGGGGTAAAGAGTCCTAAGAGTGATTTGAGGAATACTGTTTTTCCTGAACCACTTTGCCCAATAATAAGGTTTGTTTTGCCTTTCTCGAATGTAGTGGAAATGCCTTTCAGCACTTCAGTTCCATTGAAAGATTTATGTAAATTTTCTACTTGTATCATAGTTCAGCCGAGGCTACCACAGCCTCTTTATTTATCTTTTTCACCAAACCTTGTAGTACTTTACCAGGTCCTACTTCAATAAATTCGGTAGCACCATCAGCAATCATTTGTTGTACGCTTTGTGTCCATTTCACAGGAGCGGTAAGTTGCTTGATAAGGTTGGTTTTGATAGCATTTTCATCGCTTACGGCTGTAGTGGTTACATTTTGATAAACAGGGCATAACGGCTTGTGGAATGTTGTTTGCTCAATTGCTGCAGCTAATTCTTCTTCAGCAGGTTTCATCAGTACTGAGTGGAATGCACCACCTACGGGAAGAACAAGAGCGCGTTTAGCGCCTGCTTCTTTCATCTTTTCGCAAGCCGTCTCTACAGCTTTGAGTTCACCTGAAATCACCAACTGACCTGGGCAATTATAGTTGGCAGGAGTTACAATCCCATCGACTGTAGCACAAAGTTCTTCCACTTTAGCATCCTCTAAACCCAATACGGCAGCCATTGTACCAGGTTGTAATTCGCAAGCCTTTTGCATAGCAGCAGCACGCTTGGCTACTAATTGCAAACCATCTTCAAATGAGAGAGCCCCATTGGCTACTAAAGCAGAAAATTCACCTAATGAATGTCCTGCAACCATTTGAGGAGCAAAATTTTTACCGAGCACCTTGCTAAGGATTACTGAGTGCAAGAATATAGCAGGCTGGGTAACTTTGGTTTGTTTAAGGTCTTCATCAGTACCACTGAACATTATATCGGTGATAGAAAATCCAAGAATGCCATTAGCTGCTTCAAAAAGTGCTTTGGCTTCAGCAGATTTTTCATATAAGTCAAGCCCCATACCTACAAATTGGGCTCCTTGACCAGGGAAGATGTATGATTTCATTTATTTTATTTTTTATAAGATTGAAAGTACAAAGATATTACTTTTCTATAAGAATGCCAAATATTTGCGCCAAAATATCTTTAGCGACTTCTTCTTTAGTTTTTAAAGGAAAACTGATTTGTGTTTCTTTAGTAATAAAAGTAACTTTATTAGTATCGGTACCAAAACCTGCTCCTGCATCGCGCAACGAATTGAGCACAATGCCATTTAAGTTCTTTTTCTCCAATTTGGTTTGGGCATTAGCCACCTCATTTTCAGTTTCTAAAGCAAAGCCTATAAGCGTTTGAGTAGTTTTGATTTTACCCAAAGAAGCTAATATATCGACGGTAGGAACTAAGGTTAGACTGAGATTACCGCCTTTCTTTTTAATTTTTTCGGGGGCTACAGTTTCAGGAGTATAGTCGGCTACAGCTGCGGCGAGGATAGCGATGTCACAAGTAGAAAATTCGGTTACAGCAACTTCGTACATCTGTTGAGCGCTTACCACCCGATGTAAATGAATTTGTGAGTGAATATTCTTTTCAGAAGATGGTCCTAACACTAAATGTACTTCAGCGCCTTGTCGTACGGCTTCATTAGCAAGAGCAATCCCCATTTTGCCAGAGGAGAAGTTTCCTATAAAACGCACAGGGTCAATAGCCTCGTAAGTAGGACCTGCTGTGATAAGTATTTTTTTACCTTTAAGAGGAAGATTTTCGGTGATTGTATTTTCTATAAAGAGCACTATATCTTCGGGTTCAGCCATACGTCCTTGTCCTACAAGTCCGCTAGCTAGTTCGCCATAAGTTGCGGGAATAATATGATTGCCATAGGATGCTAATTTTGCTAAATTCTCGGTGACCGTGGGGTGGGCATACATATCCAAATCCATTGCGGGAGCAATGAATACGGGTGCTTTAGCGGAAAAATAAGTAGCTAACAGCAGATTGTCGCATACCCCGTGAGCCATTTTAGCAATGGTATTTGCAGTAGCAGGCGCAATGAGCATTGCATCAGCCCATAAAGCTAACTCTACGTGACTATGCCAATCACCCTCAGGAGATGAAAAACTCGTAAGCACCTGATTTTTAGACACTGTACTGAGAGTAAGAGGTGTTACAAACTCCTTCGCATTTTCGGTAAGGATAACCTTTACATTATGTCCTTTTTTAGTGAGCAAACGCACCAATTGAGGCGTTTTGTAGGCGGCAATTCCTGCTGTAATACCAAGTACTATATTCATAATTAAATAGATTGAAAAAGGCTTTAAACGGCAAGCGATAGCTTACTACTTAAAGCCTAACAAACAATTTATAAATACCCATTTTTATTCGGTTTCACGATAGTATACCTTACCATCTAACCATTCTTTTACAGCAATAGCTTGAGGTTTAGGCAAACGCTCGTAGAAACGAGATACTTCTATTTGCTCTTTGTTCTCAAAGATTTCCTCTAAACTGTCGTTATTAGTAGCAAAAGCCTCTAACTTTTCTACCAATTCTTTTTTAATTTCGGCGTTTATTTGATTAGCACGTTTGGCAATAATAGAGATCGCCTCGTAAATATTACCAGTAGGTGCTTCTATAGCCGATTTGTTGTAAGTAACCGTAGAGGTAGGAGCATCTATTTTTTTAAAATCCATAATGTAATTATTTTTGTGATGTAAAACTTTTTAGTGATGTATTAATTTTAGCGAGCATATTCTCAGCTTCCTTTTTGAATTTGCTTTCAGGGTAAGCGCGCAACAAGTTGTCATAGGCTTCTTTAGCTGTATTGAGGCGTTCTTCTTTTTTGCTTTCCACACTATTGATTGCCCACTCATAGGCTGAGTGCAAACGGGTGTATAGGGCTTCTTCTCTGAAAGGACTTCCAGGGTTATTGGTTAAGAAATTATCTAACGATTTCATCGCAGCCTGATAGTCGCGTATTTTATCATACTGTTTGGCAATTTCAAAATCTTTCTTTTCCAAACGCGTTACCAAATCTAAGGTAAGCTCGTTAGCCTCTTTGGTATACTCACTATTAGGGTATCTATCCAAAAAGTACTGCAATTTCTCGAGCGCCTGATAAGTATAGGTTTGATCTACACTATATTTAGGTGTTTCTAAGTAAAGCGATTTAGCTTCTAAAAAGGAGGCTTCGGTAGCTTTTTCACTACGAGGGTACAGCTTCTGCAAACGTTCGAACTGATAGGAAGCTAAACTGTACTGCTTGAGTTGATAACAAGCGTCACCATACATATAGTAGATGCGTTCCCCTTGAGGTTTTCCTGCATATTCTGAGGCTATTTGTTCAAAAAGGCGATTTGCTTTTTTGTATTTTTTAGCCTTATAGAGCTTTTCAGCTTCTATGTATTTTACGCTCCCATCTGTAGATTTCAGAGCTTTTTGGTACTCACCACAGGAGGCAAAAAGCACACCGAGCAGACCGATGATGATATATTTTTTCATTAACATTCGGCAAAAGTAAAAAGTTTTTCTGATATAACAAAATTATGTGAGCATTCCGCCATCTACATTGAGCACTTGCCCAGTGATATAAGCCGACATATCGGAGGCTAAAAACACGCAAGCATTGGCTACATCTTCAGGCTGTCCGCCACGTTTAAGAGGAATAGCATCACGCCATCCTTGTACTACTTTTTCATCAAGCACAGCTGTCATTTCAGTTTCTATAAATCCTGGTGCAATAGCATTGCAACGGATGTTACGAGACCCCAATTCTAAAGCTATAGATTTAGTAAAACCGATGATTCCCGCTTTAGAGGCTGCATAGTTAGACTGACCAGCATTACCTTTTACCCCTACCACGCTACTCATATTGATAATAGAGCCTTTGCGCTGTTTGAGCATCACACGTTGTACTGCTTTGGTCATATTAAACACTGATTTGAGGTTTACTTCAATTACTTTATCGAAATCCTCTTCGCTGATACGCATTAGCAAGTTATCTTTGGTGATACCAGCGTTGTTTACAAGGATATCAACAGTGCCAAACTCGGCAACTACAGCATCGACAAATTCTTGTGATTGTGCAAAGTTGGAGGCATCACTTTGATAGCCTTTCACTTTTATACCTTGTGCGGCTAATTCTTTTTCTAGAGCTTTTGCAGCATCTACCGATGAGCTATACGAAAAAGCAATATTCGCTCCGTGAGCGGCAAACACTTCGGCTATACCACGACCGATACCACGACTAGCACCAGTGATAATAGCTGTTTTTCCTTCTAATAATTTCATATTATAATTGTTAATTATGAATTGTTAATTATCTTTAACCTCCTACACATTTTACTTTAAATCCTTTTTCTTTAAGGAGTTGCATAATAGTGTCGCGGTAATCACCTTGTATGAGTATTGTATCATCTTTTATTGTTCCGCCCACTCCAAGGTATGTTTTTAGTTCTTTAGCTAATATTTTGAAATCGCTATCGGCTCCGTTATAACCTTCGATTACTGTTACAGGTTTGCCTTTGCGCTTCTCGTATTTACAAAGTAGAGGTTCATCTTGCAACCATATAGTAGATGGTATTTCTTGAGGTACTTCCTCTTCTATATGGTCGGGGAAAAGATTTTTAAGTTGGTCTCTTAAGTCCATACTTATTTTACTTTGGTATAGTTGACAATCAATTTTACATCTTTAATCACTACTCCTAAAGGGGTAGCAAGGGCTGTATTGGCAATTTTGCCTTCACCACTTGCACTTTTATAACTACCTGTTGTTGTTTGCTTTATATTAGACCCTATAGCAATTGCTAAAGGTACATTCGCACCATTATTAGTTACCATATTAAGAATATGGTTAGTAATTCTTAGTTGGTAATATTTACCTACCCCATTTTCTTTTTGCAATTTTCCTAAATGCACCAAGTGTGAATAGGCAGAAGTAGTGTTGTTAGCGGTAGGGTCGTACTGATAATCGGCTAACACAGCCCCCGTTTGAGCATTATAGATATAAAGGCGTTCAGGAGTTTTGCTATAAGTCACGCTTTCATCTACATAAAAGAACAAACTCGCATCGGTAACTAACCATTTTTCAGATTTGATACGAGCGATATCGGTATCTGAAATTGTAATAGAAGCAGTTTGCCCTAAAGCGCCACTCAAATAAGTTTTACTAGTATCCGTAAGACTTTCACCTGCATTGTTGAAAAGGTTTACAGCAATACCATTGAGAGGCAAATCATAACGGCTGTACTGAGTTTTAGTAGCTGTGCTACCACTTACATAAGCGGTATAACTATACTCCAACTGTATTTTGGCATTTGCCATATTGAGGAGCATCATCACATCTTTAGAGAAGTTAGAGGCACTGACTTGTATTCCTTTAAAATACTTTTTAAAGTCGGTAACACTTGCTAATTCACTACTACCTTCTTTGTCTAATATTTTAGATTGAAAGAAAGAAGTACTAAGAGGAATACGCAAACCAGGGGCTAAGACATCGTGTACAGTTTTAGATTCATCGGCAGTAGTTTGGGGATCATCAAACTGGAAACGAGCGATTGCCTTATTACTAATAGTTGTAGCTGAAGTAGTAGTTGAAACTATTGAGCTACCTAAGTTTGTGAGTATATCAGTATTATTAGAATAATAGACTTTTGATTTTAGGTCGGTACCTATATCGCTGAGGAAGTAGTTAGTTTCTTTCACTTCTACACGAAAAGAAGCACTTTTGTCGCCATAGATGGAATCTAATTGGTATTCAACATTTTGGCTATAGGTAGCATTGTTGCTTGAACTATTGGGATTGAAGAAAGGTATATACAAATAAGCATTCATCACCTTTTCATTTTCAGGTTTATTTTCACTAATTTCTAGTGCTTGAGTTTTGCTACCAAAAGAAGGATTAGCGGCTGGAAGCCCTACTTGTGCAACAATAGTAGCCGATTTAGTACCAAAAGGAGCTTGAGTGTATTGCCCGAGCAAATATCCTCCTAAACCATTGGTTTGTACGGCAGTTTGTTTGACTTGGTTCACTGAAATAGTAGCTGTGAACACGTTAGTTTCGTAGTTAGGATTTTTGAGAAGTGCGCCATCTATTTCGTTGAAATCATCGGAAGAGCAGGCACTAAAAAGTGTTAGTACAGTAAGGAAAAAAAGTAATTTGTAAGTATTATTCATTCGTTTGCTGTTATTTCTTTAGTATTTTAGTGTAAAAATCGCGATAGGAATCTTGGAAAGTTTCTTTATCGCTGTTGTAAATCACTGGTTTTCTTAAGTTTTTGAGATAAGTTTTAAAATCTTCGGGCATATCTTCGCTCACTACAATTACGCCATCGGAGTGCTTGATAGCGATGCGCATCAGGTTGTAGTAAGTAGGATTTTTGAGGGGGTCAATTGTTTTTTTACTAATGCCATCAAAAGCTACTTTGTTGATAAGTGAGGCATCGAGAGCACCTTCGTAATCACTATCAAACACAGAGGTAATAATTTTGCTTTCGGAAAAGATAGGTTCATCTTTATAGTAAGTACGCAAGTAAAGTGGCAACAAAGCAGAAACCCAACCGTGTATATGGATAATATCGGGTAACCAATTGAGTTTTTTCACTGTTTCTACAATGCCTTTTGCAAAGAAAATACAGCGCTCATCGTTATCGGGATACATATTGTTTTCCTCATCAAAGAGTGTGCCAGTGCGTGCGAAATACTCATCATTATCAATAAAGTACACTTGAATGCGTTCTTTGGGGATAGAGGCTACTTTGATAATGAGCGGCACATCGATGTCGTTGATAACAATATTCATACCTGATAGGCGTATCACCTCGTGCAACTGGTGACGACGCTCGTTGATATTACCGAACTTAGGCATAAAAATACGTATTTGTCCGCCGTTAGTATTCACCATTCTAGGGGTTTCAAACGACATTTTAGCCAACTCACTATAAGGCGAATAAGGCAACACTTCCGACGACACGTAGAGTACTTTTTTATCTTTCATAAAGAGTATTTCTTTAATTTATTTTGCTCTTAGAAGGCACAAAAGTACAAAAAAATATGCACATATCCATAAAATTATATAAGTTTGCACCCAAAAAAGATTTTATACCGATGATTTACACACAGCAAAAGGAACTCCATTCACTTATGGAAACCCTTAAAAATCAAGGAAAAACAATAGGTTTAGTACCTACTATGGGCGCTTTACACGACGGACATTTATCACTCATAAAAAAAGCTAAAAAAGAGAATGATATAGCTGTTGTAAGCATTTTTGTGAACCCTACACAGTTCAATAATCCTACGGATTTAGAAAAATATCCGCGTACCTTAACAGCCGATGCTGAGAAGATTGCCCAATACAGTCAAGAGGTAATTATATTTGCCCCTACCGTTGATGATATTTACGGTGAAGAGGTAGTAGCTCAACCTTTTGACTTTGCAGGATTAGACAAAGTAATGGAAGGCAGTTCACGACCTGGGCATTTTGATGGTGTAGGTACTATTGTTAAAAAACTTTTTGAAATTGTAATACCCAACAGAGCTTACTTTGGTGAAAAAGACTATCAACAACTGCTCATCATCCAACAAATGGTACGACAAACAGGCTTTCCAGTGACTATCGTCCCCTGCCCTATCGTGCGCAATAGTGAAGGGTTAGCCCTCAGCTCACGCAACGCTCTGCTAAGTGAAGCAATGACACAGCGCGCTTCATTTATCTATCGCACTCTTTTGGCTGCCAAAGAGCGTTTTGCCACTCATACACCTGCTGAAGTAGAAGCGTGGGTGGTGGATACTTTTGCCAAAGAACCCGATTTTACCTTAGAGTATTTCACTATCACTGATGCTCATAACTTGCAACATATCAATACAAAAGAAGCAGGCAAAGAGTATCGCGCTTTTATAGTGGTATACGCAGAAGGTGTGAGATTAATTGACAATTTGGCAATGTGATGATTTAGCGATTAGCCCTTGAAGGGGACAATCTGGAAAAGTGAGAGTGATGGGAGCTGTGGGAGCAGTGAGAGTAATGAGAGTGATGGGAGCGACAGATAACGATTTGATGATTTGATAGAGGCGTTTGCAAAACGCCCCTACATAACATACTCTAAACAGAGTACTCAATTCTGCAAAAGGTATGAGCTCACAAATAGTTTTTGTTACTTGTTACCTATTTGTTACTTCAAGTTAATTTCCTTTGGTTACTATAAATACATTTTCTTTCTCTACTCCTATCACTTCGTGTTCTACATCTACAGGGATTTGATAGGTATCGAGGTCTTTGAGAACAATTTCTTCACCATTGATAAGAAAACGTACAGTTCCTTTTACCATAATAAGGGTTGCTGGAATATTAGTAGTATGTTTTTTTAGTACAGCTCCTTCACCTAAAGCTATGGCTACTTGTCTCACATTTTGACCATCTTTTACAAAATAGGTAGTTTGTTTATCATTGCGGAAAGTAAGTTTATCGGCTAAATTTACTTTTTGCAAAGATTTTATATGCTCTACAGTTTTGCCATTCACAGCTGCAATATTATGCTTCTTGAGAATATCTTGAGCTTTGCCAGCACGAATTCCCCTACGACAAAAGAGTACAACATTCTCTTTTCCTTTTAATTCTTGCCATCGGGTTCCTATTTCTTCCAACGGGATATTAATTGCTCCTTCGGCTGTACCCTTAGCAAATTCTTCGGGGGTACGCACATCAATTAAAGTAGTATTTTTAGCATTAATACGCTCGGCGAGCGTTTGAGCTTTTGCTGTAATCATCGTAAGCAAAAGCATTCCTAAAGTTATTGAATATTTCATTATTGTTAGTTTGTTTATTAGTTTATTATTTTATTTTTTCAGAAAGTTCGACCAAGCGAATGAACTCTTTGCGATAGCCCTCTTCATCTTTTCCAATCGCATTCTTAGCTAAATCTATTACTTGTTTATATGAGGATTTTGCTTTGTATTTAGAATTTCTTAGGAGCATTCCCCATTCGGCAACAGCGGCGGCAAAGCGATAATCATCATCGGTTTGGGTGAGATCAGTGAGAGAAAAAGGAATAGGAGTGCTTTCTTCTACACTTTTAGCATCTTTTACCACAGGGTCTTTATAACGTATTTTGAGGAAAGCTAATTCGTTAGCAAATCTTTCTTTCACTTGTTTTTGATAGCGCAACCCATCGGTAGTAGCGCCTTTGGCAGGTACCAATTCATACAAAGCAGTTACGGTATGTCCTGCACCTATCTCACCAGCATCTTTCTTGTCATCTTCAAAATCCTCATTGGCTAAAGCGCGGTTTTCATAGCCTACCAAGCGGTATTCTTTCACATATTGAGGATTGAATTCTAATTGTAATTTCACATCTTTAGCTACGGTGTAGAGCGTACCGCCAAATTCATTTACCAATACTTTTTTAGCTTCAGTAAAATTATCGATATAAGCATAGTTACCATTCCCTTTGTTGGCAATAGTTTCTGCCATATCATCGCGGTAATTACCCATACCATAGCCCAATACCGAAATGTAAATTCCATTGTTGCGCTTCTCTTCTACCAATCGTTGCAACTCATCACGTGAAGAAATTCCTACGTTGAAATCACCATCGGTAGCCAAGATAATACGGTTATTACCTTTGGGTAAAAAGTTTTTTTCGGCTACTTCATAGGCAGTTTGCAATCCTGCTCCTCCTGCAGTAGATCCACTAGCCACCAAATCGTCTATTACTTTGGAGATTTTCTCTTTTTCTTTCGCTGGAGTAGAAGGTAAAGCGATACCCGTTTGGCTTGCATAAACTACAATCGCTATCCTATCTTCTGGACGTAAGTTATCCAAAAGCAATTTGAAGGATGCTTTGAGTAGAGGCATTTTATTGGGCTCATCCATAGAACCTGAGGTGTCTATCAAGAATACCATATTAGAAGGTGGCGCTTTGGTAAAATCTATTTTCTTTGCTTGTAATCCAATGCGCAACAGATAATTATCAGGATTCCAAGGACAAGTACTTAGCGTGGTAGTAGCTTTCAAAGGGGTTTTGCCTCCTTCGGCTGGTGGAGCATAATCATAGTCAAAATAGTTGATAAGCTCTTCTATACGCACAGCATCTTTATGAGGCTTTTGTCCGTAGTTGAGCATACGGCGCACATTGCTATAAGAAGCTCTATCTACATCGGCAGAGAAAGTAGTTACGGGGTCTTTTGTTGTTTTCTTAAAGCCGCCTTCATCTATCGCTTTATAAGTCTCGCGAGAACTATTTAAAGTATAGCTATTTTTTGTTCGATAAATTCCACTAACACTTCCTGCACCTCTTATACGTATAGAAGAACTAGTTACGTCTCGTCTTTTTGCAGTTTCATAACTTGTTACCACCACTTCTTGAAGGGCAACGTTATCTTCTTCTAAAACTACATTGATAATCTTCTGTCCGGAAACTTTTACTTGCTTGATTTTCATTCCTATAAAAGAAAACTCTAAAATATCACCATTCTTTACTTTGATAGTGTATTTACCATCAAAATCAGTAGTAACTCCTCTAGTAGTCCCTTTGATGAGTACTGAAACTCCAGGTAAAGGATTGTTAGAGACATCAGTAACCTTTCCAGTTACTTCGTACTCTTGTGCGTAGAGGCTTCCTATAAACAGAAAGCAGAATAATAAAATTTGTTTCATATTGTTAGTTATTAGATGTTAGTTCATTAGGGGTTAATTGTTAGTCCTTAGGGGACTACCTAACAATTGATTAAGTACTAAAATTTATTTTATTGGACAAGTTAGACGAGTCGGACAATTCGGACTAGTTGGGCGGGTATTTTACAAAGGAAATGTAGTGTTAAAAGAGTACAACTGATTATCAAGCAATCAACCTTAACTGATTGCTGCCATTTCCTCCATAAAGCGAGTGGCTAAAGCATCGGCTTCTGCTTGGGTTTTAGCCTCAGTATAGATGCGGATAATCGGCTCGGTATTCGATTTGCGCAAGTGTACCCAGCTGAAAGGAAAATCAATTTTAAGTCCGTCGATAGTGGTGATTTGCTCGTCTGCGTACTTTTCTTGCATTGCGAGCAACACTTTATCTGGATTGAGCCCGCTACTGAGTTGGATTTTATTTTTGCTCATAAAATAAGCAGGGTAACTACGGCGCAAAGCACTCACTGTAATACCTTTTTCTACCAAAAGTGAGAGGAAAAGCACTACCCCTACTAAGGCATCGCGACCATAATGCAATTCGGGAAAAATAACACCACCATTGCCTTCACCTCCTATCACAGCATTTACTTCTTTCATTTTGGTTACTACATTCACCTCACCAACAGCAGCAGCTGCATATTCTACCCCGTGTTTTTCGGCTATATCGCGCAAAGCACGTGAAGAGGAGAGGTTAGACACCACATTTCCTTTCTTTTTACTGAGGTAATAATCGGCGCAGGCTACAAGGGTATATTCTTCACCAAACATTTCGCCTTCTTCGGTAATAAGCGCAAGGCGGTCTACATCGGGGTCTACCACCACCCCTAAATCGGCTTTTACTTCCACTACCTTAGCACAGATATCGGAAAGATGTTCTTTAAGAGGTTCGGGATTATGCGGGAACTGACCGTTAGGTTCACAGTAGAGTGGTACTACCTCAGCCCCCAAGCGTTCTAACAAAAGTGGGATAGCGATACCTCCGGTAGAGTTTACAGCATCGACCGCTACTTTGAATTTGCGTTTGCGAATAGCTTCCAAAGTTGCCAATGGCAAGAGCGAAAGCACCGCATCGATATGGCGTTGTATATAAGTATCGTTATGAGTGATATGCCCCAGAGCATCTACTTCGGCAAAAGTAAACTCATTGGCAGCAGCAATGCGCAAGATTTCTTCGCCTTCCTGAGCGTTGAGAAACTCACCTTTGCTGTTTAGCAGTTTGAGGGCATTCCACTGTTTAGGATTATGACTGGCAGTGAGGATAATACCGCCATCGGCTTGTTCCATAGTTACCGCCACTTCTACGGTAGGGGTGGTACTCAAACCTATATCTACCACATCAATTCCTAAACCTACGAGGGTGTATTGCACAAGATTCTGCACCATTTCACCCGAAATACGCGCATCGCGACCTACAACCACTTTCACATGGTTTTTATAAATATGTTTTTTAAGCCACGTACCATAAGCAGCGGCAAATTTTACAGCATCAATGGGGGTTAAGTTGTCATTGGGTACTCCCCCTATAGTACCGCGAATGCCTGATATAGATTTTATTAGAGACATATTCTTACAATTAAAATTTTATAATTTAGAATTAATAAGCGCAAAGGTAATAAATAATTACGAATTACGAGTTACGAAAGATGTTTTTTTTTATACTAATTTGCTAATTTACTAATTATTGACTATTTTTGTCGCATCAAATTATTCGTTTATGACAAAACATCAACTCCGCGTGCAAGATGCTCTTAAATTCTTTGCACAAAAAGATACTGAATTAGGCTTTCGCAAACTTTTAGATTGTGTAGCCGACACACAACAAATGTCCCTCTACCTAAAGGCTATAGAACTTACCGACTGGAAGGAAAACAATCCTAATGAGTTGGATCAACTTACGGAAAAGGCTTCTGCCTTACTTGAAGAAGTAGGGCAATGCACCGTAGAGGAGGTAATAACTGAAAAAGCTGTGCTTGTTGCTAAAGACATTAAAAAAACCTACAATTCGGGAATGTTTTCATTAGGTCCTGTATCACTTACTATTAATAAAGGACAAGTTTATGGCTTAGTAGGTGAAAATGGCAATGGGAAAACAACCCTTTTGCGCATCTTAGCGCACGACCTCTCTTATAATTCGGGCGAAATAACCTATTACTTCAAAAAAACGCCCACTAATGAATACGATTTACGCACTAAATTAGCTTACATTCCCCAACGCACCGACAAATGGTATGGTAGTTTGAAAGACAATCTCAAATTTACTTTGGCGTGCTATGGTATCCCTGCTGAAGAAAACGAACCACGCACTCTGCTAATAATTGCCCGTTTAGGTTTGTGGAAATACCGCAATCTAAACTGGAATGCACTATCATCAGGGTATAAAATGCGTTTTGAATTAGCGCGCACCCTATTACGTCAGCCAGAATTATTGCTTTTAGATGAGCCTTTAGGGAACTTAGACGTATTGGCACAACAGGTAATATTAGAAGACCTCAAAATGATAGCTAACTCAGTAAATCACCCTATTGCTTTGATATTGAGCTCTCAACAACTCTTTGAAGTAGAAAAAATATCTGACAAGGTAATTTTCCTCAAAAATGGACAATACCGCGAAAATGTTGAGACTGCCCAAGAGAACACCCCTACCCCACTCATTGTAGAAATTGACACCACTAACAGCAGAGAAGAATTATTAGCCGTATTTAGCACTTTAAATCTTGAAAAATTACAGTACAACGGAGGTATTTACATTGCTTATTTTGCCGAAGGCACTGAATATTCTACTGTGTTAGAAGCTCTTGGTAAAGCTAAAATAGAGCTTACTTATATACGGAATATTTCGGCTAGTACAAGGAGATTTTTTGTGAGTTAGGAGTTAGGTGTCAGGGGTCAGGTGTTAGGTTTTAGGAGGTATAGGTTATTAATTATAAAACACTCATTATCAATTGAAAAAATATTTATTAGAACGCTTTCCTTTGGTTTGGAACAGCCATTTAATATGGGCTTTGCCTCTTATTCTCGCGACCCACTTGTTCTTTTTTACGTGGGGGTTTGCTATGGTTACTGATGAGGCTATGGGTAACTATTATTTCAGTTCGAGAAACCGATTTGAAGGCTTGCCTATGGTGATGAACTTTATCGCCATTGTATTGCTATTAGTGGGATGGCTCATTCGCTTATTTAGGAATAATGCTTTTGAACGCTTTTACCCTGTGAGCCGATGGCAACTATTCAGGCAGTTTGTGATATATCTGTTTATTATGGGAGGCATACTCAGTTCAGGACTTTCATTTATGGTAGGCGAGAATACTAAAGTGCATTGGCGATACACCGACAGCTATATACACAATGTATTACGACAATATCCTGAAAATTTTAACTTTGAGGATGTAGAGAGACTTCCTGAAGCACAACAAAGGGAATACCACATAGCCAACAATGCTAAAGATATCAAAGAACGTTTATTTATAGTGGGGCACAATGAGGAAATCACAATGGTTGCAACAGCTACTTTTGTGCTCACATTATTGCTCTTTACTGTACGTATTACCTCGTTGCGTACAGTGTTACTCTCTATTGTTTGTGGTGGAGTGCTGTGCTTGCTGCTCGGCTTAGTGCTCATATTTGTTTTGAGTAGCAATATGTTTGGAATGCGAGATGTATATGTAGTGCTGGAAATTTTATGGTTGACTTACCTTTCAACAATTGCTTTATCTATTTTCTCTGATAAAAAACAATATCGAGGTATTGCAATGAATATTTCACTATTTGGTTTTTTGCCTATGACAATTGTTACTCTAATAGCTATTGTTGAGAGATATGATTGGTGGTATCCTTCATCAATTACTGAGGAAATTTATTATTACTTTTGGTACAATATAAAAGAACTTATAGTTTCGATAGGAGGAATACTGCTTTCACTTGTGTTTATAGGACTTTACACGAGTGTTATCAAACGATGGAAGGCATTGCCGGAGTAGAGGTTAGGGGTCAGGCGTCAGGGGATAGGTATCAGGGGACAGGTTTTAGGGGTTATAGGTTATTAATTATAAAACATTTATTATCAATTGAAAAAATATTTATTAGAACGTTATCCAGCAATTTGGAATACGCAGGTGGTACTGTTATTACCACTGATATTCTTATCTCATTTAGTCTTTTTCGCTTTGGGATTTATAATGCTCAATGATGAAGCAATGAGTAATTATTACTACTATTTGGGAGATAATTTCAAAGAATTGCCTTTGTTGTTAAGTTTTATTATAATGGTATTGTTATCAATAGGTTGGCTTATACTTCTTTTTAGAAATAATGCTTTTAAGCGTTTCTACCCTGTAAGTCGTTGGCAATTGTTTGGGCGTTTTGTAGTGTACCTTGTGATTATCTTTGGAATGACAAGCACTTATGTTTCGTTTATAGCAGGTGAGAAAGCTAAAGTTCATTGGCGGTATAGTGATAGCTATATCCATAGCGTTTTGCAACAGTACCCTGAGAATTTTGACTCTCCTTACAAAGAAGTACGATATAGTAATGAAAACCAAATAAAAGAGTTCTTTATTGCGCGAAATGCTAAGAATGTGAAGACCAATACGTTTATAGAAATAGTAAAAGACGAATTGAATACTATTACAGCTATAACTTTTGTACTCACATTGTTGCTCTTCACGGTGCGCATCACCTCATTGCGCACGGTGCTATTAGCTATTGTTTTTGGAAGTTTGTTTTTTCTATTTATCAATTTGTTAGGTTTACTTATTTTATATCTTGTGGGCAATGAGAATGATTTGTTCACTTCTATCACAATAGCATGCGCAAGTTTCCTCGTTCTACTCGGCATTTCTGTAAATTCTAAAAACAAGCTATATAGAGAGATTGCTATGAATAATACTATTTACTTTTTTTTGCCTATAATAGCTGTTGTTTTTACAGACATTGTAGAAGAATTTCATTTGTGGCACTTTATAAAAGACCATTATGGAACGTTTTGGGATAACCTACGAGAATTGCTTTTTTGGGGTATTGGTATATTGCTAACCATACTTTTTATAGGGCTTTATACAGGAGTTATCAAGAGGTGTAAAGCAATGCCGGAGTAGAGTGTCAGGGGTCGGGGGACAGGTGTTAGGTTTTAGGGGGGGTAAATTGTTAATTATTAATTGTAAATTGTAAATTGAAAAAATATTTATTAGAAAATTATCCATTGATTTGGAACACTAAGCTGTTGCCAATGTTAGGTCTCGCTGCTTGCGGACACGTTTTTTTCTTTCTGTTGGGCTATATCGTTGATAAAGGCAGTATATATGAAAGAGTTTATACCATAGGAGAAGAATTTTTCCCTCTTCCTTTTTTGTTACACCTTATTGTGAGTATCTTGCTATTAGTGTTCTGGCTAATGCAACTCTCTAAAAACAATGCTTTTAAACATTTTTACCCCAGCAATCAGCTGAAGTTACTCGGTTTATATACACAATACTTTATAATTATATTTGCGGTACTCACTTTCTCTCTTTCGTTTATGGCTGGTGAAAAAACGCACTTACTTGTGATTGATAGACCGTTTTATGGCGCTGAGGAAGGAACTATTGTGCAAGGGCTGCTCATCGCATCGCTTTTTATCTCACTGTTAGTGCTTTGTGTACGGATTACTGAGGTTAGAACCTTATTGCTTACAATTGTATTTTCGGGGGTATTATCACTCGCGTTAGGGATGGTGTCGGCATTTTTATTCAGTATTTTTTCTGATGCCAATTTGTTTTTTTTACTTGTTGTTTGGATGTATGTGGCAATTCCTTTTATTGCTATATTGATAGTTGTCACTAATTTAGCAACAATGCCCAAACTCTTTTCGGGGATTCTCATCAACTTTTCACTGCTGTTCTTTACCCCTGCCCTTTACGGAGCTATCTTATTAATTTTCAAAGAAGAGACTTTTGACAATATGCCTGTATTGAATTATGGGATACTCTTGTCTAATTTCCTTTTCATATTGTTATACGCTCCTGTACTGCACCAATGGAGAGCAGTGCCGGAATAGGTGTCAGGTATCAGGTGTCAGGGGGCAGATGTCAGGAGGCAAGAGGCAGATTTTATTAATTATTAATTGTTGATTATCAATTGAAAAAGTATCTTTTAGAACATTATCCATTAATTTGGAGTAGCCGAGCAGTGCCAATGCTAATAGTTGCTCTTGGCGCGCATTTGTTATTCTTTTTGTTAGGACTTATTGTTCCTAACAGAGGAGGAATGGGATTTGCTGAAGGCTTTTGGGCACTTCCATTTGAAATCTATCGCATTGGGCTTATTGTCTTCTTTGTGAAATGGCTGATGGATTTGTACAGATTCAATGCCTTTAATTGGTTTTATCCTAATAGTCCGCTAAAGTTGTTTGGAACTTTTGTACTCTTTTTTCTTGTAACCCTGAGTATAATCGCTCTCCCTGTATCATTTGCTTTAGGGGTGTTATGTACTTCTTCTTTTGCAGGCACCGAGATTAGTGATTTAACTAATATTCATTTCTTTATCACCAAAGCTCCTTTTTCACTTTTTGCCTTAGGGATTGCACTTATCATCTTCTGTGTGTATATTACCAAATTGCGAACTTTCTTACTCACCATTGTTTTCACCAGTATTTTAGCACTCATTTTAGCGATGTTGTGCATTATAATTGCTATTGTAGGTAATATTGATTTTCAGTTAGTTGTATGGATATATCTATTCACTTACTTTGCTGTAGCGATAGTCTCGGTTATAGGAGCACCTTTGCTTCCCAAACTCTATAGTGGTATTCTCATCTGTTTCAGCCTATTGCTCTTCCCTGCTGCTATTTTCACCATTGCTTTGCTAAAAGTAGATATCGACCAATTTTCTCAATCACTTTACTACCAACTTTTAGCTGTGGCTTTCCTATTTATATTTCTATACAATTACCATATTCAGCAGTGGAAGGCAATGCCAGAATAGGTTTTAGGGGTCAGGTATCAGGTATCAGGGGTTAGGGGTTAGGAGATTAAGATTTTTTATTTCTTACGGGGAAGAAAAAAGCTCTGGGGCGTTCTTTGAAGGCTCGCCATACACACCTAACTAAGTATTTGAGCTCGGAAGCTGGAACTTCACGAGAGCGCAAGGCTATCCACAACGACAGACCAAAACTCACTATAAAATTCCCTAAACCAATGATACCTATTCCAAAAACACACCAAAGGATATTTTCTAAACTGATGATAAAATTCATACCATACAAGCCATAAGCGAAATTACCGCTTGAAAAAGTGATGTGGCGTATATCGATAGGTAAACCAAAGAACTCACCTACAGCCCAAGCGCTCCCCATAAACACTCCAAACCAAATATTTGAAACAATACTTGGCCACTTTTTTTGCATCCAATTGGCAACGCGTTGCATACGCATTTTGCCAAAAAATCCTTTGAGGAAAGGGTGCTCGGATAGGCGGTAATAGAAGTTATTGAAGTTATTCACACTGGCAACATTACCGGCAATAATACCCGATAAAAACAAAAATACCCCAGCAATACAAGCGTGTAAAAATACTGGTGAGTGCCATATATTGAGATCTTCTAACAGATGCAAACTCTTTTTAGTGGCAATATTATAGCCCTCTAAATAACTCATTCCTATCACCAAAAGCATTGACACGGGGAAAGCTCCAAACACATTGCCCACAAAAGCGATGAACTGCGAACGGAATAAACGCGTGAAGAGTGCTGAGAACTCAGTATATTGACGGCGTTTTTGTTTATCATTGTTGTCATTTAGGTTCTCTAAGGTTTTGGCAATGGTAGAAGCCGTCATTGCAGGTTGCTTGGTAGCTAAAGTAGATCCTGTGAGGTAAATAATCACAAAACCAATAGCATAGTTTAAACTATAGTTCAAAGCACGGAAAAACGCACTTTGGTCTGGGTCCATAGACATATAGAGCTTTATCAAGCACATAAAACTCACAATTACCCCTCCCCATAAAGCGGTTTTGAGCATTTTGAAATACTCCCTACCTGTGGAAGTGATGTAATGTTCCCCCGTTTTACCGGTATAATTTGTAATCTCGTAGGTAATGTTGTAAACACTATCATTTATCAATTTGCGAATATTGTTTTTCTTAGAATTGGTTTTTACCATATCTAAATAGAAAGCAATTGCTTTTTCGCGCTTGTCGGCTTCTTTTTCTATAAACAAGTAGTTATAAAGACGCTTGATGCGTTTAATCTGCTGACGGATAAGCAAAAGTGTTTGGTTCACGCTAAAGGTTACCCCATATTTTTCGGCGTTAGCATCGGCTTTGTTTACAAAATCCTCACATTGGGCAGCTAAGATATTGAGTTGTTTATAGTCTAATTCGTGTTCTTGTATATAGAGATAAGGTTTATTTTCTTTAGAAAGGGTACGTGCTAGTTGGTTTAGTTCATCGTCGAGAGCAATAAAAGGACTATTGAGTTGAGCATACTCAGGCACCATACGGTGTACATCAGTTTGTAGAGCGAGTCCTCCCATACGTTGTGAGAGAATCATTATCGCCAAAAGGATTTGTTTAGAGGTTGTTTTGCGCTCTGTATCTTCATAAAAAGTATTAAAAGAGAGGATATCGAAAAGTTCCTTCCAATTGTCTAATGGGATTTGCAACACCCATTTAGCATCGGAAGGGCGATAAAATATTTGGTTTAGTACGTATTGGATATTCTCTTGAGAAGGTTGATCTGGCAAGAGCTGACGGCTGATACGGCGGCGCAATTCCTTGAAAAATGAAACGCTATTGAGCAAGCCAGCATCGGTAAAAAGAAGTACTTTTTGTTTGTTAGCAAATACATTGTGGAGTTTTTCTTGGAAGAAAGCGATGCGCTCGGGATCGTGTTTAATTTCGGCTATGAGTTCATCGATATTGATAGGAGTTTTTTTATCTTTACTTTTGCGACGAAAGTAGTTCACTACATCAAACACGAAGTCGATATCTTCATAGTTAGATGAGTGCATATAAGTCTCAAAGATTTCATAGATAGATTTATATTTTTTTGCGAATAGCAACATATTTTTCAATTAACAATTAACGATTAGCAATTAATAATTTAGAATGGGGCAAAGATACGAAAAATTTGTCAATTCCCCAATTTGTTAATTTGCAATTTTATCAATAAAAAAGCTGCCCTCGTGATGGGCAGCCTTTTATTACTTATTATTTGTTACTTAATTACTTATTAGAAGTTATATCGTACAGCAAAGCTAAAGGTACGACCTTCGCCGAAGTATACTTGGTTTCTTACATCAATACCTTGATAAGTTTTACTACGATCAGTAGTATGGATACTTGTGTATGATTCAGCGATATAGTAAGTATCTAATAGGTTATAAGCGTGAGCTGAGAAAGTGAGACGTTGTTTATCAGTAAGTTGCCATTTATAAGAAGCTGAAAGGTCAAACAAATGATAAGCAGGTAATTTTATAGCTCCTTTTTCGGCTACTGTTTTTTCAGAAAAAGTACCTATATTTAAATTAGCATATAGGTTATCTACATAGCGCCAATCGATATCAAGATTTAATCCTTTAGCAAAACGAGGGAGGAAAGATAACCCTAAAGCAGCTGTTGTTTGAGCTGTTTGTCCTACTTTTGCTTTATCTAAGTATAATTTAAGTTCAGCAGCCCTACCAACAGGCACCTCATTTCCTTGTAAGTCTATAGCATTACCATTCTCATTCAAAAGAGTTCCTGAGGCATCGCCTTTGTAATACCAGTCACCAAATGAGAACATACCATTGAGCTTTAAGTAATCAGTAATAGTAGCTTTGAAATCTACTTCCACCCCATTGTGTATTTCTTGAACACCCAAAATGTTTGCATAGCCTGTATTACTGCCACGTCCTCCTGAAGAACTTCCGAAAGTGTAAGTTTGACGAAGGAATCTATCTTTCCAAGTAGTGTGATAAAGGTTTAAATTACCACTGAAGAATTTAGATTTAAAACCATATCCAGCTTCTACTCCAAATATCTTTTCATTGGCAAGCGAAGGATTTAAATAGTTTAGATTGTTAGGATATACAGCGTTGAAGAAAGGTTGTTTAGAATAATATCCTATGTTAGCATACACATTATGTTGTTCGTTGATATTATAATTCACTCCTCCTTTGATATTATAACCTATTAAGTTCTTAAATCCTGTTTTAGTATACATTACCGTATTAGGATTTGTAGTTACAGCACGAGAAACTCCATCTTTCAAAAAGTTATCGATACGCTGGTAGGACTGCATTGAGGTAGATCCTTGTACGAAAGCTGAGAAATGATCGTCAGAGTATTCAAATTGAGAGAAAAGTCCCATCCATTTCACCTCTCCTTCGCTACTATAGCCTATACGATTTTCAAGAGGTTCTACTTTTTGGAAAGGATTCCAAGATGGTCTAGTAGATACCGCAGAGCGAATTACAGTAGGGGTTGCCAAATTCTTGTTGTTATTTCGTGTATTATCGGTATAACTGTTGTTACCCAACAAATCAGTTACTACTTGATAGTGATAACCATAGTAATAACGACCATCTAATCCCATATTCACAGTGAAACGGTCATTAATTTGGTGTTGCAAGTTAGTAAGGATACCATACCAGTCGTGTGAATTTACTGAGCCATTTAAGGTAAAGCCTTCACCATAACCTGTAAATGCACGGCCACCACCTGGATTAGCAATTGTTACGTTCTTACCAGCTTCTCTTGGATGTTGCATAGGTAGCAAATTATCTACAGTTTCACCATTGTTATAGCGCACAACCTTATCAAAATCTATTTGCCCATCATCTTTACGGAAAGAATTTAGATAGTTTTTTTGAAGTGAATAAGTAGTGGTTCCACTAGAAGTTTTTGAAGAGATTGAGTGTGCTACCCCTGATGAGTTTGTACCCATACCACGACCTAATGAACCATATATCACGGTACTAAGAGAAGTACTTTCGTTGATATTCCAATCCCAGTTGAGCATTGCTACGGGTTTGTGGTAAATATTCTTTTTAATAGTATGTTCTTCACCATCTAAGTATCCCCAATCAGAATTGTATCGACGGTTAGGCTTATCTTCAGAACCATATTTTTGATAATCGGAGATAAGCGGGCTCACATTGCGTTGATTATGCCATTGAGGAGCCCCTGTGAAGGTAAATTGGAAACTGTGTTTTTTAGAAGGTTCATAACCTAATGCAAAATAATAGCTATAGCCATCGAACTGAGTTCCATCAACATATTTACGTCCAGTATTTTTGCTGAATAACACAGAAGCAGACCAACCAGTGAGGCTTTTCCCCGTATTGTAAGAAACAGTACCTTTATACTCTTTGTTAGTACCATAATTAAAGGCAATATTTCCGCCTTCTTGCATATCGGAAGCGCGCAAAATAAAGTTCATAGTTCCCCCTACTGATGCAATTGCTAACTTAGAAGCTCCCAAGCCGCGTTGTACTTGCATTGCAGAAGTTACATCTGAAAGTCCTGACCAGTTACTGAAGTATACGGTACCGCCTTCCATATCGTTTACAGGCATACCATTTACCATTACAGCAATGTTTTTACTATCAAAACCGCGCATATTGATTTTAGAGTCGCCAAATCCTCCTCCGCCTTTGGTGGCGTAGACAGAAGGTGTGCGATTGAGTACTTCAGGAAGTTCACGTGTACCCAATTTTTCGACAATTTCAGTAGCTTGAATAGTAGAGACAGCTACTGGTGTTTTACGCTCTTTAGCAATGTCTAACAGCGTACTTTTTGCAGTTACGACTACTTCGCCCAACGATTGTTGGTCGGTAGAAAGAGTAACCTTTACGTGTGCTTTACCGTTTACTAATTTGTAAGGAACGGTCTTGGTTACATACCCGAGGTATGAAAACTCCAAGGTGCCTGTAGGGGCATTTACATTTAAGGAATACTTACCCTGCATATCGGTGGAGACACCGTGGGAGGTACCCTTAACCAATACATTAGCCCCCATCAGAGGTGCATTGTACTCACCATCAATTACTTCACCCGTTATTGTTCCGCTTTGGGCATAGGTAATTGTTGCAAGCAATAAAATTGCGACATTTAAAAACCAGCTTTTCATTTATATTTAGTTAATTAGTTTCTCAGCCGATAGTTAGTAGATTGCTCATACACAAAGTGACTAAAAAAACAAAAAGCCGTTTCACTTCTTATTTCAGCGGCAAAATTAGTGTTTTTTTATGAAATGCAAACTTTTTTGTTGGTTTTTTTATAAACAGAGTAATCAACATATTATCAAGCATTGAATATATAGGTAATTTATAAATTTTATCTCTAACAATAAAAAACCACAACAAGGTTGATAATAAGACGCTTACATTTATTAGTTGCAATTATAACAAAAATATATTGTTAAAATTTAACGTTTATTTAGATATAAAATGTATTTTTGCAGGCTAAAATTTGACCAATTACAATGAATAAAACAAAAAAATGTATTAAAACTTTTGTATTTATTGGAATTCTATTTTTCTTATTTGGTGGTATTACAGTATTAGTACAACTATTAGTTCCCTACCTAAAAGATATTTTTGAACTCAATTACACTCAAGCAGGACTTATACTCTTTTTTTTCTTTTTACCTTATTTGTTATTTTCCATCCCTGCAGGATTGATTATCAACAAAATAGGATATCAACGAAGTATTACCTTAGGACTTATTATTGTTGCCCTAGGTGCTATGCTTTTTTACCCTGCTGCCGAAATACGCTCTTTTTGGGCATTTATGACAGCTATTTTTATACTAGGTAGTGGCATTACCTTCTTACAAGTAGCCGCTAACCCTTACATTGCTGCCTTAGGCAGGGAAAGCTCTACCCCCAGAAGACTCACTTTCTCTCAAGCTTTCAACGCTTTAGGGACTACTTTGGCTCCTATTATTGGGGGCGTCTATTTATTAAGGGATAAAGTGAAAACAGGGGGCGAAATACAACTTTTAGATTCTTTTGAAAAAAGTATCTATTTACAAAATGAGGCACTAGCTGTACAAATTCCTTTTCTATATATTTCATTAATAGTAATTGCTTTGGCTATTGCATTTAGTATTGCGAAACTGCCTTGTCATCCCGCCGAGGAGGAAGAAACTATAAATCACACTAATTATTTTTCTCTTTTAAAAAGAAAATCATTGCTTTTAGGGAGCATTGCTATTTTTTTATATGTAGGTGCTGAAGTTGTTATAGGGAGTTTTACTATTAATTATCTAGTAAAAATCAATATGGCTGAAATATCGGAATGCCCTATAGGAGAACCTATGTGGCAAGCCTTAGGAGTCATTTTCGACAATCCCAACCTCATCAATGCCGATCCAAAGGCTATGGTTGCCATATTCTTGTGTTTCTATTGGGGGGGAGCTATGGTAGGAAGATTTATAGGAGCACGAATTAGCCGGCGTTTTTCTCCCTCTAAAATGCTGACGACAGTAGCTTTATGCAATGTTGCGCTCATCTTACTAGCTATCAACACTACAGGCCTTTTTTCAATGATAAGTTTGCTATCAGTAGGCCTTTTCAATTCTATTATGTTCCCTACTATTTTTGCTTTGGCTTGTGAGGGTATTGACGAACTGAAATCTCAGGCTTCTGGACTATTATGTACTATGATTGTAGGTGGCGGACTGATTCCTATCTTATTTGGTTTCTTTACCGACCAAGTAGGATTTATTTTGGCTTTTCTCACCTTAGTAGCGTGTTATGGTTATATCACTTTCTTTGGATTCTACAAAAGCAGTAGATGATTTTCAATTGATAATTCATAATTGCTAATTGACAAAAAAATCTGTTAATTTGCTTTAACAAATTGGCTGATTTTTTTGAATCCTTTATAAATTCCTAAAAGTGCTGCCAATCTCACCCCTTCATAAACCAATGGGGTTGCTAAATTTGCCAACTTCATTTTAGCTTCGTGTCTTGAAGCAAGCACATCGGCATCAATAAAATACAAAAAAGGAGAGGGGACTTGCCATACTATTAGTTCTATAATATAAAACAATAGAAATACATAAAATAACTGCCAGTGGTAATGCAACAACTTCTTTTTCTCTGTAGCCAAATACAACAGCAAAGCGCTGTTTAGCAAGCTCAATACACCAAAAATACCATTGTTGTTGAATTGCATCACAACACTAATTCCTACTAATATAGCTGTTATCAAAAGTAAATAACCTATATTTTTGCACAACATAAATCCATATAAATAATCTTTAAACTTTATATTTAGAGCCAACAAACGGTCACGTTGTTGTTTTTCTTCATCGTTTAAAAGCTCGTAAGCTGTTCCTGCTGAGGGCATCATTTCCTTCATTACCTCTTTGAGCAAACGTTCATCTTTAATCTGTTCAAGGAGTTCAGTAGGGTATTTCCCTTGTGCTAAAATCACTTTTGTTCGGGTAATTAATCTTTCTTTATAAGCTATTTTTTCAGTGATATTCATTACTATATTTTAAAGAAGAAAATGCCAAAGATTATAATACAACCTTTGGCATCTATAATTTACTAATTGAAAAATTGACTAATTTGTTAATTCTACAAACAGTTCTTCTCCTTCTTTTACTACTTTAGCAACTTTCTTGCTAGTAAGTCCTTTGATAGCCTTATCCCATTTCTTGTTAGAGAAAGCTGTTTGCGTTTTAAGAGTTTCTAAAAGAAGTTTTTCTGAAGTTTTTAGTAGTTCGAACACTACTTTTTCATCTTCTGACAACTCTACCGCTTTCTTTTCAGGACGCATTTGTGGGAAGAAAAGTACTTCTTGTATGCTTTCATTATTGGTAAGGAACATAATCAATCTATCCATACCGATACCCAAACCAGAAGTAGGTGGCATACCATATTCAAGAGCGCGCAAGAAATCTTGATCGATGAACATAGCCTCATCATCACCTTTCTCAGAGAGTCGCAATTGTTCTTCAAAACGCTCTCGTTGGTCGATAGGGTCATTGAGTTCAGAGTAAGCATTAGCAATCTCTTTACCACATACCATTAGTTCAAAACGCTCAGTAAGTGCAGGGTTGTCACGGTGTTCTTTGGTAAGTGGCGACATCTCTTTAGGATAATCAGTGATGAAAGTAGGCTGAATGAAGTTGCCCTCGCATTTTTCGCCAAATATCTCATCTATGAGCTTGCCCTTGCCCATTGTTTCATCTACTGCAATACCAATAGAATGTGCAAAGGCTCTTAATTCTTCTTCTGTTTTCCCTGTGATATCAAAACCTGTAAAGTGTTTGATAGCGTCGGTCATTGTAACACGAGGATAAGGAGCTTTAAAGTCTACTTCGTGTTTACCAAAAGTAGCTTTGGTAGTACCATTCACTGCCATAGCACAGTGTTCAAGCAAACGCTCGGTGAAGTTCATCATCCAATGGTAATCTTTATAAGCCACATAGATTTCCATCGCAGTAAATTCTGGGTTATGAGTTCTATCCATTCCCTCATTGCGGAAGTTTTTAGAAAACTCATACACCCCATCAAAACCTCCTACAATAAGGCGTTTTAGATAGAGTTCGTTGGCAATACGCATATAGAGTGGAATATCCAACGCATTGTGGTGAGTGATAAACGGACGCGCACTAGCTCCCCCTGGAATCGCTTGCAACACAGGTGTTTCTACCTCCAAATAACCTGCATCGTTAAAAAACTGACGCATCGCATTGAACAGTTTCGTACGCTTGATAAACACCTCTTTCACGTGTGGATTTACTACCAAATCTACGTAACGCATACGGTAGCGTTGTTCAGGGTCGGTGAAAGCATCGTGCACTTTGCCATCGGCATCTACTTTAGGCATTGGCAGTGGGCGCAATACTTTAGACAAGAGGGTAAAGTTCTTAACGGCTACAGTTTTTTCACCCATCTTGGTGATGAATAAATAACCTTCTACACCTATAAAGTCGCCTAAGTCGAGGAGTTTTTTAAATACCTCGTTGTAGAGTGTTTTATCTTCCCCAGAGCACATCTCATCGCGATTGAAATACAACTGCATTGTGCCCTCGCTGTCTTGTAAAGTAGCAAACGAGGCTTTTCCTTGTACGCGCAACGACATCAAACGACCGGCAACCACTACTTGCTTGCCTTCTTCATAATGATCGGCTACATCCTTAGAAGTAGTATCGACAGGATATAATGGAGCGGGATATGGATTAATCCCTAATTCTTTCAATTTAGAGAGTTTTTCTCTACGAATGATTTCTTGTTCTGATAACATTTTTTTTAATGATTAATGTTCAATGATTGATACTACTCTTTATACACTCCCATATTGAGGTATTTGTTCATACGCTTTTCAACTAAGCGGTCGGCAGGAAGTTTTTTGAGTTCTTTATAGGCGTCGAGAATCACCTTGCGCACGGTATTGAACATCATTTCGCGATCGTGATGTGCCCCTCCAAGAGGTTCTTTGATGATTTCATCAATGAGTTTGAGTTTTTTCATATCGGGAGCGGTGAGTTTGAGAGCTTCGGCAGCCTCTTTTTTATACTCCCAACTACGCCATAAAATAGAAGAACAAGATTCTGGTGAAATTACTGAATACCACGTGTTTTCAAGCATATATACCTTATCACCAATACCGATACCCAATGCTCCTCCTGAAGCTCCTTCACCTATGATAAACACAATCGTAGGTACTTTGAGCCGAGCCATTTCCAAAAGATTACGAGCAATAGCTTCCCCTTGTCCGCGTTCTTCGGCTTCAATACCAGGGAAAGCACCTGGGGTATCTACAAAACACACTACAGGAATATTAAATTTCTCGGCTTGTTTCATCAAACGGAGGGCTTTGCGATATCCCTCAGGGTTAGCCATACCAAAATTGCGATATTGGCGCATCTTAGTATTTGATCCTTTTTGTTGACCAATGAATAAGAAACTTTGATTATCTATTTTGCCAAAACCTCCTATCATTGCCTTGTCGTCTTTTACAGTACGATCACCGTGCAATTCTAAGAATGTATCTCCTGCAAGCGCCTTAATATAATCCAAAGTATAAGGACGCTCAAGGTGTCGAGAGATTTGCACCCTTTGCCAAGCCGTAAGGTTACCATAAATCTCTTTTTTTACTTGGTTGAGCTTCTTTTCTATTTTTTTGCAAGCGTCGGTCATATCCACATCACTCTCATCTCCAATGGTTTGACACTTTTGCATTTGTTCTTCTAACTCTTTGATTGGCTGTTCAAAATCTAAATATTCCATAGACTTAACTATTAATTTGGTTTATTTTCAGAGGGCAAAGATATAAATTAATTAACAATTGACAATGAACGAGTAACAATTTTAGTTTGAGGTGCCATATATTCTGCGTTTTGAAGGTTGTTCACATTCGTAGTGAAAAATAGTTTGAGGCTCTATTTTCAGCTTTTTAAGATCTGTAGTACTTTGTTGCAGTTCTAATATTTTAAACTTGTGATACTCAATATTGTTATAAGGATCTTTATAAACATTTTTAGAGGCGTCATACTGCAAAAAAGAGTCTTCAATATCAGACGAAACTGTCTCATCTTTAAGCTCCATATACATTGCTTGAGGATCGTTTAATACATCAAATCGAAGCATTTCTTCCAGCTCTTTATCAACTTCATCCTCGTCTTCTTTAGCAAAGGCGAATTCACTAAGTTCCTCTATAGGTATTTTTTTTATTTGCTTTTTAATACTTCTTACAGCTTCTTGATTCTGTTCAAGTGTCCCCACATTGATAAAAATCAAACAAGTATGCCCTTCTTTTTCTACCAAAGCTCCTGCTCCATCAAGTTGATAATGAGAATGCTCGCCATACCAAATGAGAAAATCATTATTGTCATTCAAAGTAAAACGAGCTGTATTTTTAAGTCCTTGCGTTAGCAAAGGCAACTCATTTGAAAAATCAGCAATAAGTGTTAGGGTATTGCCTATCTCTTTTTTACTAAATGTATGTACGTAACGACTTGGTAAACAATTAGGATTCTCATTGAACACAGAGAACGTTTTGCCGTTCTCATACTGAAGATAATTTTTTCCATCTTCAAAGTTGGCAAATCGAATACGTACCTCATCAGGTTTTAAGTTTTTGTTGTGATTGCCATAAACTAAAAAGAGAGGACTCTTCTTAGGTTTAAAGAGTACTATTCCATCGGGAAGCACTTCATAAGTCCCTGGCACTATCGTCATATAACCATATAGTACAAATATTTTGTTAGGAAAGAGAAAAATACCTCCTCCTCTACCTTTATAACTTCCCACTAAATCTTTATTTTGAGCAGAAACTACACCAAAAAGCATTAAAAAAATGAGTGGTATAAGAGTTTTGTTTTTCATAACGCTATTTTTTAGGGACAAAGATAGTAAAATAATTGACATTTAACAATTAACAACCGATATTTAACAATTAGCCAATTTCTTTTTATAAACTTTTTTTAAGAAAAATTTGGCAGTTTCAAAAAAACATCTTACCTTTGGCTCGTTTTTAAAAAATATTATTTACTATGACTTTCCCTACTGAACTGAAATATACCGCCGATCACGCTTGGATTCGCCTTGAAGGTGATATTGCAACTGTAGGTATTACCGATTTTGCTCAAGAGCAACTCAGTGATATTGTATATGTTGAAGTAGAAACCGTAGGAAGTACATTAGCTAAAGACACTATTTTTGGTACTGTTGAAGCTATCAAAACTATTTCAGACCTCTTTATGCCAATGAGTGGTGAGGTGCTTACCTTTCACGAAGCCTTAATTAAAAAACCTGAAATGGTAAATACTGACCCTTATGGTGAGGGCTGGATGATACAAATAAAAATTAGCGCACCACAAGAGTGGGATAACTTGCTTTCTGCAAGTGATTATCAATCCCTTATCAATGCTTAAAAATTATAAATACTCTTGGTTATGGGTGATTTGTACCATAGCAGTTATCTGCTTGAGTCTCATCTCCTCTAACAAAATGCCCAAACCTCCGCGTATTCCTTATGCTGATAAGATAGTGCATTTTGGGTTTTATTTTAGTTATACCACCTTGTTTGTACTCTCATTTGGGAAAGAAACACGATGGATACAACCTATTAAAAAAGTATACCTATGGGCACTTGTTACTGCCCTTTTATTAGGAGCTACAATGGAGATTTTACAAGGGCTGCTCACCACTACTCGTAGTGCCGACTCTATAGATATGCTTTTCAATACATTTGGCACAATTGTTGCTTTAATATTTATAGCAAGATATAAAGAATTATTTAAATAATTTCTTTCAACTATATTAGTAACCTTTAAAAAGAAAAATCATTATGCAACCTAAAAAAAATCCAAAAGCCGACTTGGCTAAAAGCAGTGGATTGTTCTTTGCAATAGGATTTGCTCTTGTTTCTGGACTATCTCTTTTCGCTTTTGAGTACACTCGCGAAGACAAAGGGCCAGATAAAGTCACCTTATCCGATGCCGACAAAAATCTCGACGAAGAACAAGAACAATTCGTAATGGAGCACCCTGATACTCCACCACCGCCACCACCACCACCAGCTCCTGCTGTTGTAGAAGATGTGAAAGTGGTAGATAACAAAACTGATATTAAAGAAGAAATTCTCGCTAGTACCGAAACCAGCAAAAAAGAAGAAGTAGTAGCTGTACAAAAAATTGAAACTCCTCAAGAAGAAGAAGTTGCTATTGATGTGCCTTTTGCTGTAATTGAAGATAAACCAATGTTTGAAGTTTGCAAAAACGTTCCTAAAGACAAACAAATGCAATGCTTCAAAGAGAACTTGGACAAACACGTGAAAAACACCTTCAAATATCCACCAGCTGCTCTTGAAATGGGTATCCAAGGACGTGTGAATGTGAGTTTCCGTATCAATACTGATGGTACTGTATCTATTCTTGGTGTTCGTGGTACTGATAAATTACTTGAAGAAGAAGCTAAACGTATCATCAAGTCTATACCTAAATTGATTCCTGGTAAACAACGCGGTAAACCTACCCCTGTAACGTTTGCTTACCCTATCAACTTTACACTTTCTAACTAATTAAATTAACAAAATATAAAGTCAGTAGTGAGGACTCCTTACTACTGACTTTTTTAATTACACAACTTTTATCAACCCCTATCACCATTCATATCATTATGAAAAATCTAATCTTTACACTTTTAGCTATGTTCTTCACTATTGTTAGCTATGCTCAATTAAAAGACCCTGACGGTAATCTTATCAGTCGTTACCCTAAATTCGACAAATGTAAAAATGCAACTGAAGAAGAGGCAGCGTTGTGCTTTAAAACAGAATTAAACAAATTCGTGAAAAGACATTTTATCTATCCTAAAAAAGCTAAAGAAAAAGGACTACAAGGGAAAGCTATCGTTTCTTTTTGTATCAATGCCCAAGGGAAAGTTGAAATCATTAATGTTAGTGCAACCGATAAAATCTTCGAGGAAAACGCAAGACGTCTTATTGAAAAACTTCCACAATTGATTCCTGCTGAAGAAAACGGAATTCCTACCCCTATAATGTTTGCTTACCCTATTAATTACTTATTAGGCAATAACTTTTAAAATTCTCCAAAAAATGAAAAAATATACACTTATACTCTTAACACTACTTTTTGTAGGTTTTAGCTACGCACAAAACAAAGAAGAAGAAACTGATATACCCTACTCCAGAGTAGAACAAAAACCAAGATTTCAGGAATGTAAAGATGTTCCTGAAGGTGAAACTTTCAAATGTTTTCAAGAAGTACTGAACAAACATATAGAAAACACACTAAAATATCCTACTGATGCTAAAGAGGTTGGGATAGAAGGAAGAGTAAATGTATCTTTTCGCATTAAAAAAGATGGCAACATAGAAGTTATAGGACTAAGAGGTGTTGATAAACTTTTAGAACAAGAGGCTAAACGCATTATCGAAAGTATGCCTAAACTTATTCCTGCCAAACAAAACGGGAAACCTATAACTGTAACTATTGCTTACCCTATTTTTTTTAAATTATAGTTATCAACTGATTAGATAATAACTTTCAAATCTTTTTGAAATGAAAAAATATATACTTATACTCTTAACACTACTTTTTGTAGGTTTTAGCTATGCACAAACAGAGGATAAAAAAGAAAAAACTACTGAAGTAGTAACATTTCCCCAATTTAAAGAATGTGAAAATGATAAAATGTCAAAAAAAGAACAATATATTTGTTTTATAAAAAACTTAGATAGGCATGTAGGAAAAATTTTTGAATATCCTGAAGAAGCTATAAAGGAACATATAACAGGTAGGGTTTACATAACTTTTTGTATCCGCACTGATGGGAGTATTAGTGTTATAAGTATTAAAGGTCCTCATAAACTTCTAGAAAATGAAAGTAAACGTATTATTGATAGTCTCCCTATACTTATTCCTGCCAAAGATAAAGATGGGAAACCAGTAGAAATAACACTAAATTATCCTATCAACTTTGAACTTCACGGTTAGTAATTTTCAACCCTCTTATATTTTGGCACACTTGTTGAATTACAGCTTATAACAAACAGTTAGAAAGCTTTTTAAACCTTTGTTGATAGTATTTTAATAACCTTTTAAAGAAAAATCATTATGCAACTTAAAAAGAACCCTAAAGCCGATTTGGCTAAACAAAGTGGGTTGTTCTTTGCAATTGGTTTTGCCGCTATCTCTGGGTTTACCTTATGGGGATTTGAGGCAAAAATGCAAAATAAAGACAACCTCAGCTATCAATATGCTGTAAATGACAAAGCTGTGATAGAGGAAGATCCCGTAGCAATTGAACTTCCTACTCCCGAAATGCCTCAGCAAACTCCTCCACCACCAGTACTTACTCAGGAAATTGAGGTAATAGAGAATGACAAACCTGTGGAAGAGGTACTTATCGGGAATACTGACCCTAGTGATCCCACTCCTTTAGCACCAGGAAGTATTCCAGTAGTACCAGATGTGGAAGAGGAAAAAATAGAATTGCCTTTTGCAGTGATTGAGGATAAACCTCTTTTCCAAGAATGTAAAAACGTGTCCAGAAGTGAGCAAATGAGTTGTTTTAAAGAACACTTAGACAAACACGTGAAAAACAACTTCAGATATCCACAGGCTGCACTTGATATGGGCATTGAAGGACGTGTGAATGTGAGTTTCCGCATCAATACCGATGGTACTATCACCATTTTGGGCGTACGTGGTACCGATAGAATATTAGAGGACGAAGCAAAACGCATCATCAGTTCCATTCCTAAACTGATTCCAGGCAAACAGCGCGACAAACCTACTGCTGTAACCTTTGCCTACCCTATTAATTTCAAATTAAGTCATTAATTTTTAAACCTTAGTCGTTAGTATTGTGTTGTTATCCTTAACACCCAATTACTAACGACTATTTTTATAAACAATTTTAAACCTAATGAAAACAAAAATACTTATACTATTTACTTTTCTTTTTGCAGGCTATAGCTATGCACAAATAGTAAGTTGCGATTTTAACGCCAAAGGGGTGCAAGAAGAAGAATTCCCTATTCCTTTTCACGTAGTAGAAGAGAAACCTAAATTTATGGCTTGTGAAGATGTTTCTAAAGAAAAAGAAGCAGAGTGTTTTAAAGAACAGCTCAACAAACACATAATTAGGTATTTCTATTACCCTAAAGAAGCGCTTGACAAAGGTATACAAGGCAGGGTAAATGTAAGTTTTCAAATTAACTCTAATGGCTCTGTAACCATTAGGGATGTTCGTGGAATTAGCAAACTCTTAGAAGTTGCTGCCAAAGAGATTTTTGAAAAACTACCTACTTTTATTCCAGGCAAACAAGGCGGAAAACCTGTGCCAGTAACCTTTAATTATCCTATCAATTTCAAATTGAGTAACTAAAATGAAAGCTAAAACTTTTGTATTCTTATTGTGTTTTGCTGTCATAGCGAATAGTTATGCCCAGCAAGATAATGATGAAGAAACAAATTATAGTGTGCTTTGTTCTATTTATGAACAAAGACCTATATTTGTGGATTGTAAAGACTTAGGATGGGATAAACAATTTCAATGCTTTGAAGAACAATTAGAAAAACATATCAAAACGCATTTCTGCTACCCTAAAAAAGCATTAGAAGAAGGAATACAAGACAGAGTAGTAGTAGATTTTACAGTCCAAATTGATGGAACTGTCGAAATTCTCAAAATAACAAGTACTGACAAGGAGCTCAAAGCAGTAGCAAGATCTGTTATTGAGAGTTTACCCCGACTTATCCCTGGTAAAAAGCACGGCAAACCTATAGCTGTAAAATTTAGCTGTCCTATCAATTTCAAGCTAACAAACGATTAATAACAAATATGAAAAAGTTATTACTAATACTTTTGTTTGCAATTACTTACTACAACAGCTATTCGCAAACCGATACTCTTTTCTATGCTAATGTAGAGGAAAAACCGAGATTCGCAGAATGTAAAGAGGTAGCTAAAACTCAAGAAATCCAATGTTTCAAAGAACAGATGGATAAAATTATAAGGGAATACATCAAAAGCATTACCTCTCAAGGGACTTGCGGCTTTATTCAAGGAAGGGTGAATGTGAGTTTCTGTATCAATCCCGATGGCACTACCAAAGTACTTCAAATGAAAAGTACAGATAAAGATTGGGAAGTTGTCGCACAATCTATTATTGAAAGTCTTCCGCCTTTTATTCCTGCCAAACAGAATGGGAAACCTGTAGTAGTAAAAATGTTGTGGCCTATACGATTTGAATTATTTTAAAAACTAAAGATACCAATGAAAGCAATAATTACCTTTACAATATTCTTCTTTGTAACATCAACAAGTTACTCACAAGCACGTTGTGGAGAACCAATAGCTTCAGATGTATCAAATCTTGACACGATTCCTTATGGGATAGTAGATAAAAAGCCAATATTTAAAGAATGCAAAAACTTAGCTAACAATGAACAACTTCTTTGTTTTAAACAACAGCTTGACAAACATATCGCAACACATTTGTGCTACCCTATAGAATTTTGTGGGCAAGGTAGAGTACTTGTAAGTTTTTGTATAGGTACTGATGGTTTTTCAAAAGTATTGAGAGTAAATAGTCTTGGATTACCTAAAGCATTTGAAGATGAAGCCAAACGCATTATTGAAAGTTTGCCTTGTCTTACTGCTGGTCAACAAAACGGAAAAACCGTAGCAGTAATTTTTGCTTATCCTATTCACTTTTAACTAATCGTTCCACTACGCTTCTATCGTTTGCTAATCGCTGTATTTTGTTCTGTCCACCGAGTTTGCCTTGTGACTTCATATAAGAGGCAAAACCACCTTCAGGGACTTCGGTTATTTTAAGGGGTTGGAGTACTTTACCTTGTATAAGGTCGTAGTAATACATATTCTGTTTTTGCAATGCCTCATCTATCACTTGGGCAAAGCGTTTCATATCAGTAGGTTTTTGCTCAAATTCTACAAACCATTCGTGATAAGGCAATTCACCTCCTGCCGGATTCACCTGAGGAGCAACCGTAAATTCTGTGATACGTGCTCCCGTAGCCTCTAAGCCCTCACGCATTGCCTCTTCCACTTCTTTACCAATCACGTGTTCGCCAAAAGCCGAAATAAAATGTTTGATGCGCCCCGTAACTACTATGCGGTAAGGCACCAACGAGGTAAATTGCACCGTGTCGCCTATATTGTAGCCCCAAAGTCCGGCATTGGTAGATATAATGAGCGCATAGTTTACCCCCAGTTGTACATCCTGCAAAGCCACTCGTTTGGGGGCATCGCTGAAGAAAGTGTCGGCTTCTACAAACTCGTAGAAAATACCCGAATTGAGCAATAAGAGCATTCCCTTCTCTTTCTGGCTATCTTGATAGGCAAAGAATCCCTCGCTGGCGGGATAGAGTTCTATGCTATCCACTTTGCGACCAATGAGGTGCTCAAACTGCTGACGATAAGGTTCGAAATTCACCCCCCCATAAATAAACAAATTGAAGTTAGGAAACAATTTTCCTATCTTGATACCTGAACGCGTGTATAACCGCTCGAAGTACATCAGCACCCACGAAGGAATCCCGCTGATGAGGGTCATATTTTTAGAAAAAGTTTCAGTAACAATGGCTTCTACTTTGGTTTCCCAATCTTCTATGCAATTGGTTTTGTACGACGGCATACGATTGCGCTGCAAATAAGCAGGCACATAGTGCGCTACTATACCCGAAAGTCGCCCAGTTTTGATGCCGTTTTTTTCACCTAAAATAGGACTTCCTTGCAAGAAAATCATCTTTCCTTCCACAAAATCGGCTTTTTTAGTTTCGTGTATATAACACAAAATCGCATCGCGTGCTGCCTGAATATGGAAAGGCATTGAGGCTTTGGTAATAGGGATATACTTCGCCCCGCTGGTAGTACCCGAAGTTTTGGCAAAATAGAGTGGTTTGCCTTTCCAAAGTACATCTTTTTCGCCCTCCACTACTCTATCGATATAAGGGCGCAAGGCTTCATAATCACGTATAGGTACGCGAGCCACAAAATCTTGATAGGTTTTAATTTCCTCAAAATGGTGGTCGCGCCCAAAAGCTGTATTTTTAGCTTGTTCTATAAGTAACTGGAATACTTTTTGTTGTGTGTCTATTGGAGCCTTAGCCCAACGGTCTATCTTTTTTTTAACGATAGAGGCAAATATTTTGGATAAATATGATTTGATCATAATGAAGTCTGTTTGACTCCGCAAAGATACTACTTTTTTTAATTTCAATATGATGAAAGCACTAATTTTATGCGTTTTGTGTGGGATATTGCCCTTACAAGCGCAATTTATTCTTCCTTCTAAAGATGTTTCGCTCATAGCAGTTATCGATAAAGAATATCATTTTTATCACCAAAAGAAGAACGGTAACTATGTAGCGATGCAACTCAACTTTCGCAGGGAATCCTTGCCCGATAGTACTTTCTACGCCTATACTCCTTATTGGACAATGGATGACAAAGAACTTAGCTACAATGATTTAGACTTGCGAAAAGATGCTTTTATTGAAATGAAAGATGTGCGCCCTACTATACTTGATGAAATGATTGGCAAAAACTTTGGTAACCCTACTGTGATGCTAAAAAAGCAGAAGACACATTGCTTTAGTTTGCTCAATACTTCGGTAGCCAGCGAAAGAAAATTAGAATTTGAAACCAAAGCATATAAGGGTGAGAGACTTATCATTGAAGACGAGAAGGGGTGGTCTCATATTGTTAAAGACACTCTACCGCGATGGGAATCTTACGAATTCCAATATTATGCTTATTTCGTTTTAGATGCAGGTAAAGAAAGATACTTTTTCTTACTCTCCGACTTAAAAAGCAGAGATAACACTCCTTATATCTCAAAAATTTATTTTCCTCCGAAAGAAAAAAATACAATCGCAGCATTAGATCGCTATAGTTGGCAAGAAAACATTAGCAAAATGGAAGAACTGCCTCCTATAGAGATGCGTTATACCAAATGGGTAAACTATTGGAATGTAAATGAGTTTTTGACACTTCGACCCCAAGGAAAACAATATGAGTTAGTAAATCGCTTTAACCACAAAGTGTTACCTAAATCCTATGACACCATTTACTACAATGAATACGGAGTCATTGGCAAGAATAAAAATTCTTTAGAGTTTTATAATTACCAGCATCAACCTATCAAATTCAAAGGGGTGAAAGTAGCTTATTTGTACAACATAGGTATAGAAGCTTTTACTGAAAAAGGAGTAGAACTATACGATATGGATGGACAGAAAGTTACAAAATTACCAAAAGCTTATAGAGGTTATTGTGGGCTCAGTTTTCGCGAGGAGGTGTATCGCCTCAATAAAGATACGATTGAGGGGCAGATTACTCATTATATAGATTTTAAAGATACTCCTCTGATGAGTGGTAGTGAAGTAGCTGATGAGAGATACCGCCTCATAGACCGCAATGCTGAAGAGGAGGTCGCCTTTATAAATGCAACAAACTATTACGAGAGAAGCTACTTAAGTTGGGATAAAAAAGAAGAGGAAAGAACACGTTTATTTCCGCACTTAGTCAGTGTAAAACGCAAAGGAAAAGTAGGACTTTTTTACTACGATTATTCAAAAGCTACAAACTATACAGATGAAGAAATACAAAATCTCTACAACAATTTCTTTTTTAAAGACAAAGATGGAAGCTCCATATTTATACTTGGGATGCTCCCTACTGTTATAAAATATATGAAAGGCAAACAGTTATTGCCTTTTGTATTCGATAAAATTGAGCAGAAAGAAAACGATGTGATCTACTTATACAAGGACGGCAAAATAGGATTCTACCCGCAAACCTCAGCCCAATACGACAAAGCCATTCCTCTCTCGACATCATTTTATGCAATAGAGAAGAATGGCAAAAAAGGGTTCTTGGATATTCACACCCTCCAAGAGTATTTTTAGTAAGGTATATCGTCCTCGGAAGAGGTGGTGGAAGGAGCACCAAAAGCCTGAGCAGGATTTGCCATTGGCACGGCATCAAAAGCTACATTTTGATTCATTTTAGAAGTAAATTCCTGAGGTATTGCCGATAAGAATCCACCGCTACTATATTCATCTAAATTTGCAAATCTACCTAAATGTCCTTCAAACTTCAAACGTATATTGTCTAACCCACCATTACGGTGTTTTGCTACAATAAATTCGGCTTGTCCAGCAGTAGGCGTTTGAGCTTCGTCATCCCATTCCATTATTTTGTAATACTCAGGGCGATAGATAAACGATACGATATCAGCATCTTGTTCAATCGCTCCTGATTCACGCAAATCGGATAGTTGAGGGCGTTTATGACCAGGGCGTGCCTCTACGTTACGCGATAATTGTGAAAGCGCAATTACTGGTATGTTGAGCTCTTTGGCAAGCGCCTTGAGGTTACGCGAAATGGTAGAAATTTCCTGCTCGCGGTTACCAGCTCCTTTGCTACCTCCAGCAGTCATCAGCTGCAAATAATCAATTACAATTAGCTGAATACCATATTGTGAGGAAAGTCGGCGTGCTTTAGCTCGAAGGTCGAAAATAGAAATAGAAGGCGTATCATCTATAAAAAGGGGTGCTTTTTCGAGGTCTTTCACGCGGTTGTTGAGCACATCCCATTCGTAGGCTTCCAATTTACCAGTACGAAGTTTTTCGGAAGAAAGTCCTGTTTCTGAGGAGATTAAACGAGTAATAAGCTGTACTGACGACATTTCCAAAGAGAAGAAAGCCACTGGAATTTTTTGCCCTACAGCGATATTGCGTGCCATAGAGAGCGTGAGGGCTGTTTTCCCCATACCAGGACGCGCTGCCACAATAATAAGGTCACTCGCTTGCCACCCCGAAGTGAGTTCATCTAATTTTGTAAACCCTGATGGCACTCCACTAAATCCATCAGTTTTGTTAGACAATTCTTCAATTTTCTTTACCGCTTTATACACCAAATCACCTGCTGTTTCAGTAGAGCGTTTTAGGTTGTTTTGGGTAACCTCATAAAGTTTTTGTTCCGCTTGGTCGAGCAGCTCAAAAGTATCGATAGTTTCGTTGTAAGCATCTTCTATAATTTCAGATGAAAGTTCTATCAAGCGGCGTTTGATAAACGTCTGCAAAATCAATTGAGCGTGGAACTCCACATTGGCAGACGATGATACGCGCTGAGTGAGGTTGATAAGATAAAGTTCTCCTCCTGCAGCTTCTAAGTTGCCATCTTTGCGCAATTGTTCAGAAACCGTGATAAGGTCGATAGGTAACGATTGGTTGAAAAGTTCAAAGATAGCTTGATAAATTAATTGATGTTGTTTTTTGTAGAACACATCGGGACTAAGCATATCGATAGCATTGTCAACACCGCGTTTATCAATGAGCATAGCGCCGAGCACTACTTCTTCGGCATTGAGGTTTTGCGGGGGGAGTTTACCGCGTTCAATACTCGTCTGTTGCTGAGTAAAACGCTGGTATTGAGGTGTAATTTCAGGAGTTATTATATTTTCAGATTCATTCATAGCGCAAAAGTACAAAAAAGAATGATACTTACTGTAATTATTTACTCACATAGATTGTTAATAAGGTGTTGATAACAATTTGCTGATTTGACGATTTGTGGATTTGTCAGTATATTAGAAATATAGAAGGTGTTGAGGATGAAAATAAAAATTGTGATACTTTCAATTTATAGTTAAACAAAAATAGATCACAAATAAATGAGTTTATTTTTAAGGGGGCGTTTGCAAAACGCCCCTACATAACATACTTTAAAAGTAATTGATTATCAGTTTTATAGACTTTTTCAAAATCCTTAGACTTTGACAAAATGTAATGATGCAAAAGAGATAACATTCTGTCAATCAGGGATTATTATTTTTCAACTATTGATTCATATTAATAACTATGAAATATGTAGATATTAAGGTTGCAGAAAGTTCTAATGGAAAAAATATTATTCAAAGTACAATAAAAAAAGCTCTAACTTTTGTTAGAGCTTTTAGTGACCTCGACAGGATTCAAACCTGTAACCTTCTGAGCCGTAATCAGATGCGCTATTCAGTTGCGCCACGAGGCCATTGTTGTTTTTGTTTTACGGGCGCAAAGGTACAACCTTTTTTGAAACCTGCAAATTTTTTAACAACTTTTTTTCAATTATTTTTTTCTTACTTCACTTGTACTCTCCATCCAAATGGGTCTTCAGCCTTGTTATACTGAATGTTAAGTATAGCTTGTTTGATTTTATCGGTATATAATTCAGCAGGACGATTTACACTGTAATCCTTGCCTTTATAGCCAAATCCAGAGATAGGGCTAATCACCGCAGCCGTTCCACAACCGAATGCTTCTTTCAATTCACCTTTTTCAGCAGCTTCGATAAGTTCAGTTACTTTCACTGGACGAATTTCGGTTTTGATACCTAATTTTTCGGCTACTGCAATGATACTTTTACGAGTTACCCCATCGAGAATACGCTCACTGGTAGGGCAAGTAACAAGGGTATCACCAAAACGGAACCATAGGTTCATTGTACCTGCTTCTTCTAAGAATTGGTGCGTAGCATCGTCTGTCCACATCACTTGTTGATAACCTTCATTAGCAGCTTCTTGGGTAGGGAAAAACTGACCTGCGTAGTTACCTGCAGCTTTAGCAAAACCAAAACCACCATTAGCCGCACGGCTGTAATAGTCGGCTATTTTTACTTTCACATCGCCTTTGTAATAAGCCTGTACTGGGGCGGTAATAATCATAAAGAGGTAGTTTTTAGCAGGGGCAGCTTGCACACCAGCAGTAGTAGCAATCATAAACGGACGCAAATAGAGAGCATTGCCAAATCCTGGTTTTATCCACTCACTATCAATATCTACAAGAGTGCGAAGTGCTTGATCAAACCATTCTTCAGGGAACTCAGGCATTGCCAATCGTGAGCAGGATTTATTGATACGTTTGTAATTTTCTTGTGGACGGAAGAGAAAAACGTGTCCGTTGTCATCTTTATAAGCTTTCATTCCCTCGAAAACAGCCTGCCCGTAGTGGAATACGCTTGCTGAAGGTTCAAGGGTAATAGGAGCATAAGGTTTGATGGTTGGGTTTTGCCACTGTCCATCTGTGTATTCACAGATAAACATATGGTCAGCAAAAGTTTTACCAAAACTCAGTTTTGAAAAGTCTATTTGGTTGATACGACTTTCTTTTACTTTTTCAATCTTTAAATTCATATTGTTTTAGTTTTTAATTCTTAAATTTTTGTCAAAGGTACGAAATATTTTTTAACTTTGTCGCTTAAAAGACAAAAATCTTTATTGTGTATCCACCAATATACTAATTATGAAATAATTATATTTAACAAATAACACTTTTTAAACAAATGAAAACAATTTATAGTATACTTATTATCTCTTTTTTCATAGGATATACCTCAGCGCAGGAACGCGATTCTATTGTAGGAGGATGGGAGTACCCTCAAAATTTTTATGAACTATACCGCCTTAACGCCAAGGGTGAAAAACTAACTACACATAGCAACGTTTTTATTATTCTTAAAAAACCGCAATCTTCATATACGGGAACTTATCAAAAAGGACAACCTTATGAAGGTTTTTTCATTCAAAAAGGTAAAATGCCTTTAAACTTTCGAGTAGATGAGTACGAAAAGGGTAAAAAAATAAAAGAATACTGCTTTGCTCCTCTTGGAAAAGAAAATAATAACTATCCCATCAAGTTAGATGAGATAGCAAAAGTAGAAAACGGGCAGGCTGTAACCGATGGCACTGTATTTAAAGAAAGAAAAATTGACAAAGTTACTTATCTAACAATCACTAATTACAAAAATGGCAGTCCGCATAAGTGTTTGTTTGTAATGTATCACGATATAATCAACGCTTGGTTGTTTAGTTTAGAAAAGGATTTTATTACAGTAGCTTATGAGGATAAGGAAGATTTGATGAACCTAAAAATCTATAAAAAAGACGATGAATTAGTAGGTGATTTACTGTCAGGAGGACGTACTTTTCATACAAGAAAACATAGTATCACTGTAGAAAAAGGAACGCCTAACGCAAGTATATACTACTATTTAGACGACAAGCAACAACTTAAAGAATACTTTTTTTTAATAAAAAGATATGACAATGAAGAAACAATAGCTTCTGATATTTTCATTACCTCCTTGTACACTCTTTTACCTATAACATATAAACACTCTATTACTGAAGCTTTTAGTGATTTAGTAAAAGGACTCAACAATGCTTTTGAAACAGAAGCTATCTCTTCTAAAGAACGTCTTAATTTTTTATCTTATCTACTCAATAAAAGTGAAGAAGAATTTACAAAGCTTTTAAAAAATGAACAAGTTATAGGGTTCTTAATCAATGAAGATGGAAAGCTTTACGGCACAAAAATCACTCCCTTACCTGATAAAACCTATCAAATCGACTGCTATAATGGCAATAATAAAAAGAAAAGTACTATAAAAATTAAAAAATTAGATGCTGAGATTATGCAAAATATATACCTAAAGATGTAATATATTACAATTTTCACTTGTTAGCTAAACAATGACTCACGAACTTATAAAAACCTCCGATGGCTCTACCAGCCTCTATATTCCGCAGTTAGATGAGACCTATCACTCAGTACACGGCGCACTTCAAGAAACTCAGCACGTGTTTATCAAAAATGGACTGCAACTATTTGAACAACAGAGCATCTCTATCTTAGAAATTGGCTTTGGCACAGGGCTCAATGCTTTGGTTACTTACAAGGAACACAAAGTCTTGCAGCTGAACATTCACTACGAAACGGTAGAAGCCTATCCTATTCCGTGGGAGGAAGCCTCACAAATGAATTTTTCGGAAGTGCTCTCCCCTACCCTATCCCCTATTTTTGAACAGATGCACTGCTGCCCGTGGGATGAAACTGTTGCTCTCTCTCCTACCTTCAGCTTCAAAAAACGACTACAACGCTTTGAAACTATTAATGATGTCGACACTTTCGACCTTATTTATTTCGATGCTTTTGGGGCGCAAGTACAACCAGAACTGTGGCAAGAAGCTATTTTTCAACAAATGTACGCTGCCCTCAAACAAGGAGGCTATTTGGTAACTTACGCTGCTAAAGGTAGTGTGCGCCGTGCGATGCAGGCTTGTGGTTTTATGGTGGAACGATTACCAGGTCCGCCTATGAAAAGGGAAATGTTACGCGCTCACAAGGATTAAAGCCCAAATGTCCGTTTTCTACATAGAGCGGAAAAGGTAAGTTGTTAGTATACAATGCTCCAGTACCTAAACCTTGAGGCATTGGACTGTGAAGTGTGTACGTCCACTGCGCGATGGCATTGAGCCCTATATTGCTCTCCAAAGCTGAGGTTACCCACCAACCTATACCCAATGTTTCGGCAAGCGTTATCCATTCTTCAGAACCTCGATAACCTCCTATGAGCGAAGGTTTTAAAATGATATACTGCGGTTGTATCTCTCTTAAAAGTCGTTGTTTTTCTTCAGAAGTAAATACCCCTATCAATTCCTCATCGAGGGCGATAGGCAGGGGTGTTTGTTCACATAGTTCAGCCATCGCTTCCCACTGTCCTGCGCGTATAGGCTGCTCGATAGAGTGCAATTGCAGGGCAGCTAATCGTTCTAAATACACCAGTGCTTCAGTTGCTTGAAACGCACCATTAGCATCCACCCTTATCTCTATATTACTTGCTGAAAACTCATTGCGCAAGGCTTTTAAAATACGATATTCCTCTTCAAAATCGATGGCGCCTATCTTCATTTTGATGCAACGAAATCCCTGAGCGAGTTTTTCTTTTATCTGCGCTTTCATAAAGTCGGGAGAGCCCATCCAAATAAGTCCGTTGATAGGAATTGCGTCTTTTCCTGTTGTAAAATCAGAAGGAAAAAGTTCGTACCACTGTGACGCTGCTGCCGACCTAAAGGCTTGTTCCACACCAAATTGTATAGAAGGAAAGGCAACGAGTTCTTTGAGCAATGCCTCTTCACCCAAATGCAGGTGTTGTTCTACCCATTGCAGTTTTGCTTCATAATCAGGTACATCATCAGCACTCAATCCACGAAAGAGGTTGCATTCCCCTATGCCTTTTTTGCCCTCTTGATCTATTACCAAAAAGAAGGTTTCTTTGGAGGTAAGCACCCCCCGTGATGTCCCCGACGGACGTTTAAAATTGAGAATATGTTTAATCATAATATCAATTTGCTAATTCGCTAATTCTTAATTTTCTATGATTTTTATCTATCTGTATCAATTCGACTATGGTATAAGTCTCTGGCAAGTATTTTTCAACTCTTTCTGCCCATTCAATAAAACACCAATCGCCAGAGTAGAGGTATTCTTCAAAGCCTATATCAAAGGCTTCTTCCTCATTTTTGATACGATAGAAATCGAAGTGGTAAATCTTATCATTAGTGCCTTCATAAGGGTTCACCAAACTAAAAGTAGGGCTGCTGACATTATCGGTACTGCCTAAAGCTCGTACCAAAGCCTTGATAAGGGTTGTTTTACCAAAGCCCATTACTCCCTTGAAAATCACTACTTTGGATTGCAAATGAGGAAGAATTTTTTCGGCAATAGCGTCTATTTCGGATAAAGTATAAGTAAATTCCATAAAGTTTGTTTCTTTTATTGGGCAAAGGTAGTAATAATTGAGAAATTAGCAAATTAGCAATTTTTCTAATTAGCTGGTCGTAGTTTGACCGGTTAGGGGTGTATTTTTGCCGGCAGAAAAAGGAAAAGTAAAACTTTTTTACACAAAAAGAAATACATATCCAAAAAAGTTTGTACATTTGTCATATAAGATTAAAAAATTACTTCAAAATGGAAGATTCTAAGTATCCTAAATTAGAGGAGAAAGTGTTAAAAGAGCTTTATAATACTTATGTCATACCTCCTTATCAACGTCCTTATAAATGGCATAAATCTCATGTTATTCAGTTACTTGATGATTTATATGAAAATATCTATATTGGCAGGCGAACTTATCGAGTAGGAACACTTATTGTCCACGATGAAGGTAATACTCATAATATTGTAGATGGACAACAACGCTTAACCACCCTTTCACTTATCTTATATTATTTGGGTGAAAAAGATAAGTTACTTCAGAACCAAGAATATACTAATGAGATTTCTAAAAATAATCTCGTCTATAATTATGACCAAATCAAACAATGGTTTGGTGCTAAGAGATTAGAAATAAATGAAGAAATGTTCTTAAACGAGTTAAAAGATAAATGTGAGTTTGTTGTTATTACAGTTTATCATCAAGATGAAGCTTTTCAATTGTTTGACACCCAAAACTCAAGAGGAAAAGAACTTTATCCGCACGATCTATTAAAAGCATTTCATCTGAGAGAAATGGATAAAGATGGTTATACAGATAAAGAAATAGAGCAATATGTTATCAAATGGGAAGATTACCTCCTTGATAAAGATAATCCTCTGCTTGACATTCTCAATAACCATTTGTACAGAATACGAAAGTGGATAAAAGGAGATCCTAAATATTCATTTTATAAGTCAGATTTAAACGAATTTAAGGGTATAAGCCTTTATAAAGGTGTAAAATACAATTATGAATTGCCTTTAAGAATTTTAGATGGAACTATACAGAATACAAAAAAAGATTTCTTACTACGTAATTTTGGTATTGCACAACATTATCCTTTTCAGATAGCTATGAATATCATCAATGGGCGAAGTTTTTTCGATTATGTGTTCTATTATATTGAACTAAAGAAACAACTTCTTGAAGGGAATAAAGAGTTTAAAGCATTCTATCAAGAAAGATGTCATGAATATTGGGGTTCTTGGAGAGTAGGTGATGTAAAGGTAAGAAATCTTTTTGAGAATATTTGTTTGCTTTTTGTAGATAGATTTAACCTTGAAGCTTTCAATGAAAGTGTCTATTATAAAGAATTTTACAAGAATGTATATCAACTGCGATTAGAGAATAAAGCAATATCAGAAAATAGTATTTTAAACCACTACAAAGCCTTTCGTTTCTTTAAGTCTATTCCTAAGAGTTATTCACCTGAGGAACTAAAAATAGATTTATTTTGTAACTATATTCCTAAAGGAGAGTGGAATGAAAATGAATATGTAAAGGGAGTAAAACCTATTTTTGATTTTTTAACCCATAAAGACAATGACGAATAATAAAGAAATAAAAAAAGCCATAACAATAAAAGAAGTTTTAAGTAACGACTCTTACATTATCCCTATTTATCAACGAAATTACGAATGGGAACAACCTCAAATAGAGCGTCTTATTAGGGATATTAATAGCATAGGAAAAAATGAACAGTATTATTTAGGTACCTTAGTCACCTTTAGAAGAGATGATAGTAGCTATGAACTCGTTGATGGACAACAACGCCATACTACCCTAAATCTTATCAAAGCTGTTTTAGATAAAAAAACTTCTTTTAACCTCAACTTTCAAGCACGCTCTGAGTGTGAACTATTTTTTAGAGAGCTTTCTAAAGGTATAGATAGCCTACCTGAAATTCCTGAAACAAAAAACATAAAGCTAAGGCAAGGGATTGAGATTATTAAAAGTGTTCTTAATGATATCGAAGATAAAGAAGCATTTAGAAATAAATTCTTACAACAAACTCATATTTTTAGAACAGAATTACCTAAAGAAACTGAACTAAATCATTATTTTGAAATAATGAATAATAGAGGAGAGCAATTAGAAAAGCATGAAATACTAAAGGCTCTATTTATGGATAAATTAGAAACAGACATGCAAAAGGAAGTTTTTGCAAAAGTATGGGAGGCATGTTCTTTTATGGGAGACTATATTTGGAATAATGGACTTCCTAAGGAATTATTAGAGAAAGAGGAATTCTCATTTGATGATATTGTGTCTTCACTTGGAAAAGATAAGAGTAGTAAAAACAATCAGCATCAAACAATAGTAGCCCTTTTAGAAAGGGGTATAGAAACACTTCCTGAAGGATTTAAGCAAGGAGAAGAAAGCAAAACGTATGATTATCGTTCTGTATTAGAGTTTCCTACTTTCTTACTTTATGTATATCGCCTTATAAATCCTAAAAAAGAAACTTCCTTTGATGATAAAAAACTTTTAGAGACATTTAAAGACTATAAAGATGCAGAAACTTTTATCGTAGCTTTACTCAAATATAGAATCTATTTTGATAAGTATATCATTAAAAATAGTCTCCTATCAAACGACAAGGAAAGCAATTGGGGAATAAGAGGATATGAATTTGAAAAAGAAGGAGTAGAAACAAAGGAAACTGCTTTTGAAAATACTGATGAAGAAAAGAAAATAGAGATGTTACAGGCTATGTTTCATTATGCAACTGTTTCTAATGACAAAAAGGATTGGCTCTTGAGGTTATTAAGAGATAAGGTAGAAGAGAAAGACTTATATAGTGTTTTAAAATCAGAATTAAAATCAGAATTAAAATCAGAATTAAAATCAGAATTAGAATTAGAAGAGGAAATTAAAGATATCTCATTAGGAGAAATTTCCTTTTGGTCAGTTTCTACTAAGATATTCTATTACTTTGAGTATATACTTTGGGAGGTATATTATGACTATGTAAGAGGGGAAGATAAAGTAGACAGTCCTGAAGCAATAAAATCTATCACCAACAGAATAAAGGAAGTTAGAGACCATTTCAAAAAATTCTATTTCAGACAATTGCCTTCTAAGGAGCATTTATTACCACAGAATAAAATTTCAACTATTGAGGTAGACAAAACGTTACCTCCTGACAAACAAGATGAGAAGCGAGAGAAAATACTCCATAGTTTTGGAAACCTTTGCTTAATCAGTAACTCTGAAAATTCATCAGCTAATAAAGAACATCCTGAATACAAAAAGAAATCATTTTATAATAATACAAGTCTTAAAAGACTGATGATGTTCGAAACTTTCTCAAAAGAAAAAGAATGGAATACCCAAGAGATTAAACAACATCAAGAAGAAATGGAAGCTCTTTTGAAATTTTATCAGCCTTCTAAAGAATAAACCTTCTCCCCTCCCCACTCCTAAAAAAGTGGGAATATTTTTTTTCAAAAAACACCACCATCGGTCATAGTTTGTCCATTTAATATTATATCTTTGCAGTATTATTTCTAAAGTTATACAATGAATCTTTACTTAGACGACCTCCGTACTACTCCTGAAGGCTTTGAGCGCGTGTATAGCTATGAGGATTTTGTAGCTTATCTTCAGCGTTATGGTTTGCCTGATTTTATCTCGTTTGACCACGATTTGGGCGAAGAGTTTTCGGGTTATGACTGTGCTAAATATTTGGTGGATTACTGCTTAGACCGTCAGTTGCCTTTGCCCGATTTTACAGTGCACAGCCAAAACCCTGTGGGCAAAGAAAATATTGAGCGGTTGCTAAATAATTTCAAAGAACAACAAAAAACAATTTTAAACGCAATTTAACTACTTAACACTTTTCACTTATTATGGCAAAACCTATTCAAATAGCACGTTTGGTGCATATCATTAGATTGCTTACTACTCATAAAAATGGGCTATCGGCTCAGAGTATTGCCGATTATTTAGCTGATGAAGACGATGAATATGCTTTCAGTAACCGCACTATTCGCAGGGATTTCGACGATATATACATCGCTTTTGGTATTGACATCACCCTTAATGCAAAGGAAAAAGTATGGGCTATCAACCCCGATAGCATTGCCAATAAACAAAGCATATTAGACCATCTGTTGTTAGTAGATGCGCACCGCAAGGCAAAAAATACGGGTACTCTCCTCTTAGAAGTACAACCTGAAAAGGGGTTGGAAATGCTCGACCCTATCCTTACAGCTATTTCTCAAAATGTATTGATTACCTTTACTCATACTTCCTTTGGCTGGGAAACTACTAAAGCATATCAGGTACTGCCTTATGCAGTGAAAGAATATCAAGGTCGTTGGTATCTCATTGCGACTGATAACAAACAGCCTATCAAACTCAAAGCTTTTGCTCTCGACCGTATCAGCAACTTAGAGGTAACCGACATCCAAGTGAAACGCAAAAAAATAGATATGGAGTCGTTTTTTGAACATTTCTATGGGGTTGCTATTACTGAAGGCGAGCCCTTGCAAAAGGTAGTACTTTCCTTTGATTATGAACAAGGTAAGTATATCAAATCGCTAAAACTACATCCTTCTCAAGTAACTCTAATAGATAATGAGGACGAACTACGCGTGCAACTCACTCTTGCTTTTCCTAATGGTAAAGCTCCCTACGATTTGGTGATGAAACTCTGTTCGTTTAGCTGTTCGGTAAAGGTTATCGCACCTCAATCTTTAGCTGATGAGGTTGCTCACTACCACAAAGCCGCTTACGAACAGTATCAGTCCTCGTAAAAAAATAGTCGTTCGTAAGTCGTTATTCGTAATTATTTTTTACCTTTGCCCATTAGAAATAAAAAACTTATGGGAAGCACTACAATTGAAGCACAGAACTACTGCATATATTTTAACGAAGAAGGAACGCGTTTTATCAATGATTTGATAGCTGAACGCCGTCCTTCTAAACTCTTCCTTTTAGTAGATAGCCATACTAACGAACACTGTTTGCCAGTATTCCTCCCCGATTTGGCTACCGATATCCCCTTAGAAATCATAGAAATAGAAGCCGGTGAACCCAATAAAAACATCGATACTTGCACTCAAGTGTGGTATGCCCTTTCTGAATTGGGGGCTGACCGCAAGTCGTTGCTCATCAATATAGGTGGAGGCGTTGTTACCGATTTGGGGGGCTTTGTCGCCTCTACTTTTATGCGCGGTATCGATTTTATAAACGTGCCTACGAGTCTGCTGGCAATGGTTGATGCCTCGGTAGGTGGTAAAACTGGGGTAGATTTGGGTGCTTTAAAAAACCTTATAGGGGTAATCAACAATCCGTTAGGGGTTGTGGTCGACACTCGCTTTTTGGCAACCCTACCTGCTGAAGAACTTCGCAGCGGAATGGCAGAAATGTTCAAACACGGTCTCATCAGTTCGCCTGAGTATTGGCAACAAATGTGTCAGCTAAATGAACTGCCCGTAGAATATTTGGGAGTGCTCATTCGTGAATCGGTAGCGATAAAAAATGAGGTTGTACACCAAGACCCTACCGAAAAAGGTTTGCGAAAAACGCTGAATTATGGTCATACTCTGGGGCACGCGATAGAATCGTATTGTTTACAAAACCCTGAAAGAGAACGCTTGTTACACGGAGAAGCTGTTGCCATTGGGATGGTGCTCGCTACTTATCTTTCGGTAAAAGAATTAGGCTTCCCGCAAGCTGAATGCGACCATATCAAAGCTGTTTTAGCTGAATACTTCCCCAAGCAATCTTTTTCTAACGAAGAAATCACCGATATTTGTCAGCTGATGCGTTTTGATAAGAAAAACGTAGGGGGCAATGTTTATTTTGTGCTTTTAGAAGCCATTGGCAAACCAAAAATTGACTGTATTGTTCCTTTTGAAGAGATTTATAAGGCTTTTGAATATTACCTCAGTTAATAACCATAACCAATAACTATATGAAGCAATTTTTAATCTTCTTATTATTTTGTTCTCTATGGGTAGGACGAGTGTCAGCGCAAAGTTATTGGCGCAAAACCAATTTCACTACCCAGCGTAGCACTCATTCCACTGACCCTTCTTTTCAGTATTTCATTTTAGATAAAGCTGCCTTTGCACGTGCGTTACAAGCAAGTGAAACAAGCCGAAGTGCTGCTATCATTGCCATTCCTAATGCCGAGGGAAAACTTATCAACTATTATATTACCCCTACTCAAGTGCTCTCGGAAGCGGTAGCACGCAAATTTCCTTCTATTAAAACCTTTGTGGGCAAGGGGGTAGACGATGATACTCAACATATCCGCTTTACGTGGAGTGATTATGGATTGGATGCAATTATGCAACAAAATTTGTATTATAGTTTTGTAGAAGCTGAAGATCAAGAAGGAGTTCATTATAGAGTTTATAAATATGAAAATACCGAAAAACCTTTGGTAGACTGCAAAACTTTGGATGTACCAGCACTTGTAGCAGAAAGTCAATCGCTACAACGCGCCACTTTTTCAAGCGCTAGTGTGCATCGCACTTTTAGAATTGCCGTAGCTTGTACCTATTCGTTTACTACGTATTTTGGAGGAAAAACACCTGCTTTTACACAGATTGTCAATATCTTAAACAAAGTGAATGAAGTATATGGACAACAGCTTTCTATAGCCTTTCAGTTGGTTTCAGACGACAGCATCGTTTTCGACAATGAAAATACAGACCCTTTTGCGGGGATTAACTACAGTAATTGGAATAATTATATCAACACTTCTACTACTCTACAACAAGTACTTGACAATAAGATAGGCAATGCTAACTATGACATAGGGCACTTATTCCACAATGGCAATAATGGAGGTAACGCAGGATGCATAGGTTGTGTGTGTGAAAGTGATGAAAAAGGGCGAGGTTTTTCGTCTTATCCTTTTGAAATAAGGGGAATCCTTCGCAGTGCTTTTGCTATAGATGTAGTCGCTCACGAAATAGGACATCAAATGGGAGCACGACATACTTTTTCATACCGCAGAGAGTTTGGTTCTGGCTCACAAATGGAACCAGGAAGCGGCACTACCATAATGAGTTATGCAGGTGTTAGCCGCGATTACGACGTGCAACAACACGCCGACCCTTATTTGCACCACCGTACAGTGTACGATATTACCGAGAACCTGCAAAGCAAATCGTGTGCTACGGAAAATCCTACAGGCAACACACCTCCTGAAATACCCGACCTAAAAAGCTATACCATTCCGTACGGCACTGCCTATCTGTTAGAAGGTTCTGCCACCGATGTTGATGGTGATGACTTGCTATACACTTGGGAACAAGCCGATAATTATACTACTTCTAACAGCTACTATTTCTCACCTACGATACGTTTTGGAGCTACAGCCCGCTCTATGAAACCCTCTACACAATCGTATCGCTATATACCTCGTTTAGAGCGCATTGTAGCAGGCACGCTCACCCAGCAGAGCCCCAGAAAAGGCGATGCTTGGGAAACGGTACTCAACATTGGACGCACCCTCCATTGGACGTTTATGGTGATTGACCGTCCTTTGGCAAGTAATCAAACGGGAAATACTGTTTATAAAACCATTGAGGTAGTAGTAAGTGCCGATGCAGGTCCTTTTAAAGTAACTTCTCACAACCAAAATAGCACTTGGGTAGTAGGACAGAAGGTGAAAATCGAATGGGATGTTGCCAATACTAATAAAGCTCTCGTATCAGTAAATAAAGTGAAAATACTCTTTTCTACTGATAATGGAGCTACTTTTCCACATACTTTGGCTACTGGCTTAGCTAATAATGGCAAAGCTGAAGTAACAATACCCGCAAGTCTAAAAACTACTCAAGGGCGTTTTATGATCAAAGCTGAAGAGAATATCTTTTTAGCAGTAAATGCGGGAACTATTACTATAAAAGAAGATGAAGATACCGATGGCGATGGCATAATGTCCAGTGTTGATAACTGTCCGTTTGTAGCCAATCCCGACCAAAAAGACACTGATGGCGACGGCATAGGTGATGCTTGTGATGATGATATAGATGGCGATGGTATTTTGAACGCTTTCGACAATTGCCCTACCGCATCCAACACTACCCAAAAGGACAGCGACAACGATGGTATAGGCGATGTTTGTGACAACGACATCGATGGTGATGGCATTCCTAACACTCAAGACAACTGTCCGCTGATTTACAACCCCGATCAAGCTGACCTCGACAGTGATGGTATAGGCGATAGCTGTGATGATGATATTGATGGGGATGGTATTCCAAATAAAGAAGACCCACAAGTGGATTACGTACTCATTTCCAATGCCTTTACTCCTAATGGTGACGGTATCAACGATACTTATACGATTGCTCACGCCGAAAAATATCCGCGTAACACTCTTTATGTATATAACAATTTAGGTCAGTTAGTATATGAAGCAAGAGGCTACAAGAACCAGTGGAACGGCAAAATGTCTAATGGAACATTGGTAGCTCGAGGCTCGTATATAGCGATATTCAGCATCGATGGCTCTGACGAAAAACAAACTAAATACTGGATTTACATCAATTATTAAAAGAAGATAAACTATGAAAAAGATATTTTTAAGTGCCTTATTACTCGCTGGAGTAGTTCAAGCACAAACTATCGACCCCTCTTATATATTTTACTATCAGCACCAAAACTTGGTAAACCCAGCAGCGGTAGGCTTAGAGAGAGGACACACCATCTCGGTGGATATACGCAACCAATGGCGCGGAATGACCGAAGCGCCTCAAACGCAAACTTTCTTCACCACTCACCGCCTTTCCGATCGCGTAGGGGTAGGACTTTCGCTTGCTAATAACAAAGTTTTTATACAGAAACAAGCTGGTATCTATGCCGATTTTTCCTACTCAATCCCTATTACTTACAACTCTAATTTGATAGGAGGTATAAAGTTTGGGGGAGATTTTTTTAATGTAGATGGCAGTGATTTGCGCACCTACAACAATATGTATAATATGTATTACCCTAATGGAAATCGTAAGCACCCCACTTACTACAACGACCCTTATTTGCAAAGTATTTCAGGGAAGTTTCAAACCAACTTTGGTGCGGGACTCTACTACGACCATCCTGATTTCTATATAGGTATGGCAATTCCTAATATGCTGGCTTCTGACAAAGTGCGTATGGATAACGAAGTAATGACTTCTATTGCCGATAATATGTTCTTCTATTCTATGGTGGGCTACTATTGGCGTGCAACTACCGATTTCACTGTAAAACCACGTTTCCAAACGCGATTTGGCAAAGGTGAAAAACCTTCTATCGACCTTACTGTCGCAGGCAATTTTGCTAATCGCGCCGAATTAGGTGTCACTTATCGCACTGATAAAGCTGTAAATGCTTATGTATTCTTTGAAATCCCTGATTACTATGTAGCAATAGGTTATGGGTTTGAAAGTTACTTCCAAACCCATCTCAACTTGCAATCGCGTAACTCTCACGAGTTTTTAGTTCAATTCAAATGGTAGTGTGAGCCACACGGACGATTATTTTACTATATATTGAAGTGTAGTGTATTGGGCAACGCGGAAAGCACCAAGAGGGTTTTCACGTTTGTTAGTTGTATTCACGATGTTGCCTATGGGGCGCGTAGGAATAGAAAATGGGCTTTGTCCTTCTGATAGTCTAACTAGCATTTGCACAAACTCCTTATATTGAGGATGAATACGGTAGAGAATAATATTCACCACATCGCCCTTGTTGAGTTTTTCGTCATTATCAACCCCTGCCATTATAAAGAAGAATTTATTATTAGCTATGTAATTATCGTCCAAGGTGCCATAAACAGTTTTAGAAATATTACTCTGCGACAACTTTAGTAGATAAGCATTAGCAACCCCATCATTAATACCATCGAAATAGAAACGCACCTCTTTTCGATCTGCTAAAAAGCCTCCATTTTCTTTCTGCACTATTTTGTTAGAAGGTATTACAGGGGCTTCAAGCATTTTATCTTTAGCAGTATAAGTTTGTCCGTCGAGCTCTACAATCAATTCATAGTTTTTGCCTAACTCAGGGGTGATACCCGCAGGAAATACATAACGGCTACCTCCTTTTAATTCATTTAGATTATCAGAAGTGATAGTAGAGGTACCATCCCAAAGGGTAAGGCTGTACGTTTGGCTACCCGAAACTATCTTCACCACTGCATTATTTACCGCAGGTGAATGTGTTTCACCAAAATAAGCTTCGGTATAGCTGATATCAACTATTGGGTAGGCTTTGGCTTCTCCTTTTTTCCAGTCGAGCGCTGCATCAATCACTAATTTCTTAGGAGCAGTATCCAAATTCAAATCGATAACCTCTTCGCAAGAAGTCAAAGCAAAGGCACTGAGGAGTATGATAGAAAGGTTTTTCATTTTATTCAACTATTTATAGAATTAGAAACTAAAATTATAAGTTACACTAGGTATAATACCAAAGATGGAGAGTTTCACGGCTTCATTTTTATGAGTATCTTCGTTTTCACGGAAGGAAACACTCACAGCATTTTTGCGGTTGTACACGTTGTAAACCCCAAATACCCATTCACTTTTCCAGCGTTTTGCTCTATCCGATTGTGGAGTATAAGTAGCCGATAAGTCTAAACGGTGGTAAGTAGGCAAGCGGTATTCATTGCGTTTGCTATAATCGGGGACAGTTTGTCCTAAGTAAGAATAGCGCCCTACAGGGTAGTTTGCAGGCAATCCCGATTGCAAGTTGAATATAGCACCAAACGTCCATTTAGGTGAAAGCTCGTAAGTAGCTGTAATCGAGAGGTCGTGAGGCTTATCATAAGGAGCATTATACCAATCGCCGTAGTTGATACCTATTTCTTCAGGGGTACGACCTTTGGTTTGCATTTCCGATTTTGAGAGTGTATAGGCTATCCAACCAGTAAGTCTGCCTGTATTTTTACGCAAGAGCACTTCCAAGCCATAAGCTCTGTTTTCTCCTGAGAGCAAGACACGTTCAATAGCTTCATTAGCTATTAAGTTTGCCCCATTGATATAATCCAAACGATTTTGCACCTTTTTGTAGTAAGTTTCTACCTCTATGCTGTATTTATCGTCAAAAACATTAGAAGCATAACCTAATGCCACTTGGTCGGCGATTTGAGGTTTGATAAACTCATCGCTAGGCGTCCATACATTCAAAGGCGAAGGAGAGGCTGTGTTAGAAATGAGATGTACATATTGGGCAGTGCGTGCATAACTCGCTTTTACTGATTTGGTATCGCTAAAAGCATAGCTCATTGTAAAGCGCGGTTCGAAATTAGAATACAAATCGATAATACGGTTACTGCCGTAGTATTTAGTACCTATAGCAGTACCTTGGTAGTACACTTGTCGGTTAGCATTGTAGCCCACGGGATTGTCATTAGGATAAATATTCACGGTGCGTTTGCCTAAACTGTAGAAATTACTAAAGCGCAAGCCGTAAGACACCGTAAGAGCTTCAGCTAATTTTTGTTCTACATCGGCATAGAAGCCCATTTCGGCAGCATAACGATGTTCGAGTATGCGTTCTTTGATAGTAGAAGCTGAAGTTTTAGGCACAATTTTCCCTGGTTTGAATATGTAGTACAAACCCTGTACTCCGTAAGTAAGTTTGAATTTTTCGGAAATATAGTTTTTGAAGTCGTATTTGAGGTTAAAATTCTCAATTCCCGACGTCCATTTCATATCAATAAAACTAAAATCAAACTTATAATCGTAGTTGCTGTAGATAGCCGAGAGATTAGAGAAAAGTTTATCAGTAAACAAGTGATTCCAACGCAAATTCACTAAGGCATTGCCATAAGTATTGGTGAGGTTCTCACTAAGTATAAAACTATCACGCCCAAAATACCCTGAAAGATAAAGCGCATTGTTTTCGTTGAGTTGGTAAGAAAGTTTAGTGTTGAGATCGTAGAAATAAGCTGAATTTTTATTGTCACTCAGTTTGAGGAATAGATGAGCGTAAGAAGCACGACCTCCTACTAAAAACGAGGCTTTGTCTTTCACGATAGGACCTTCGGCAAGCAAGCGTGAGGAAAGTACCCCTATACCGCCCGTTGCAGCGAATTTATTTTTATTACCTTCTTTTTGATAGATATCCAAAACAGAAGCGATACGTCCGCCGTAGCGTGCAGGAATTCCGCCTTTGTAGAGCTTCATATCGCGCACGGCATCAGCATTGAACACACTTAGAAATCCAAAAAGGTGAGAAGCATTGAAGATTGTAGCTTCGTCTAAGAGAACTAAGTTCTGATCGGCAGCACCACCACGCACATTAAACCCTGATGAAGCTTCACCAGCATTGCTCACCCCCGGCATTTGCATTAAGGTTTTGATAATATCCACCTCACCCACCAATACAGGAAGTTTCTTGACGGTAGTAATAGGAATTGTAGCAACGCTCATCTCAGGTTTGCGCACCGCAGTTTTAGGAACTGCTTGTGCATTGAGATCCACCCCTTTGAGTTCTATAGTTTCGGGAGTTAATTTGTAGTCCTTACGGATATTTTTGTTGAGCTCTATAGTTTCTTGGTGAGTGCCAAAACCTATATAGTCAATCACAATAGTATATTTACCTTCGGGTAAAGTAATAGAATAGAAGCCATACTCATTCGTAGAAGTACCCGTATGGAGTTCTTTGACAATGAAGTTTACCCCTAATAATTTTTCACCATTAGAAGCATCGGAAATAGAACCGCTAAGGGTGTACTTGTGTTGTGCAAATACAGCAGTTGTAGCTACTAAAAAAAGTAGTAGAAAGCACTTTTTCATAAAATAATTATTATTTTTTTCAGGGGCAAAAGTACAAATAAAAACTTTTAACACAAAATAAGTTTCTGATTCTCTATACCAAAAGAAGCTTTTCCTATACAAAAAAATCAGCAATTAGTTAAAACTAACTGCTGACTCTTATTTCATTTTGTTAATTTAATTATCTGTGTGGCTCGCATTATTTTCCTTTTCCTCCTATGGCAGGGTCTTTCATTCCCTCTTCAATCATAGTATAGAATTGGTCGAGTTTAGGCAATACTACAATACGAGTACGGCGGTTTAGAGCACGTCCATTGGCATCGCCATTGCTTGCTAATGGTACATAGTAGCTACGACCCGCTGCAGTCATACGTTCAGGAGCAACGCCAAAATCTTTTTGCAATACACGTACAATCTCGGTAGCGCGCATTACGCTCAAATCCCAGTTGTCACGGATACAACCTGTTTTGATATTCACGTTATCGGTGTGACCTTCTACCATAAACTCAAAGTCAGGTTTGTTTTTCACTACTTTAGCTACTTTTTCGAGTACGCTCTTAGCGTTTTTAGAGATGGTGTAGCTACCACTGCTAAAGAGCATTTTATCGGAGATATTGATGAATACCACTCCTTTTTCTACTTTCACATCTACATCTTGATCGTCCAAGTTACCCAATACACCTTTGAGACTTTGCACCAAAGCCAGATTTACAGAGTCACGACGGGTAACTGCATCGCGCAAGTTTTTGATAGTTAAATCTTTTTCGCGCAAACTTTCCAATGATTTTTCGAGGTTTTCAGCACCTTTTTGGGTAAGTGTAGTGAGGTTGCCCATATTGTTGATGAGCTGCTGATTGTTCTCTTTGAGCAAATCGTTTTGGTTTTTAAGACTTTCTAATTTGTATGACAAGTTATTCTTTTCATCTAAACACATATTGAGTTTTACGGTAGCAGTGTTTAGCAAATCTTCAGTTTGTTTGTTTCTCGCTTCTAACTCAGCATACTTCTTTTTAGATACACACGATGTGGTAACTAATGCCAACATCGATAGTGCGATAATAAATTTTTTCATACTAGTTTATGTTTTATAATTAATGAATATGTTACAATAAAAGTGCCAAGATTATCTCTTATTTGTTTTTTTGCTTGGCTTTGGATTTCTCTTTAGCGTTTTTGAGTTCTTTTTTCAGAGATGGATTGGCTAATATCATTTCGTCTTCATCTATCTCCTCAGGGGACTTCATTCCCTTTATTTCTTTAGGTTTTATCTTCTTCTCAGCATCACTATATATCTGTTCTTTACTGCGAATACGCTCGTCGCCTCGCCAGATAAATTCCTTAAACTTGCGATCGTTCACGTGCAATTTTTCTTCTGGGTATAAATTCCCCGAAGGTTGTGTAATAAACACAGTTTGTTGTAGTTGCTGTTTTTTATCTAAATAGAGCTTGATATGGCTGCAAGTGAGTTTGTTGATACCTACCAACTCTTTAGCATCGTTGTACACGTAGTAAATAGACTCAGTATTCTGCAAAAAGTCTATCTGTCGCAATGCATTATCTTTAAACTTGCCATACAAGAGCTTACCTTTCACTTGGTTATAACCATCGCCCAAAGTATCTTTTTCTACCACCAAAGCATTGTTGAACACTTTGAGGGAGTCTAACTGTTGAGTTTTTGTATTGGCTATCAGGTGGATATTGTCGCCCGTCATTTGGCTTTCCCCTGTCCACGCTACAGGTTTGCCTACCAATTGTGTGAGCCCGTTAGCTTCGTTAGAGTGGATGGAATCGCATTTGGCTTGCATATCGCTTTTGAAGATACGAGCATCGGGGTAAGCGCGAATCACGCGGTGTTGAGGTTTGCCTGTAACCAAAATACGCTTGCCGTGCATATACATCGAATCCTTCTCTACTAAGGTAATTACAACCGCTTTTTTGGTGATAAACATCGAATCTTTTGCCTTGTGAATCTCGCCGTAATGACCACGCACAAAGGTCTTGTTTATAGTATCCGAAATGAAAATATTGTTAGAACCCGATGAAAACTGTCGGCGTTTATCAAAATACAAGCTGTCTCCCACTAAAGTTTTGAGGTTGTACTCTATTTTAGCGTGCTTCATAAAATAGCCTTGCTCTCGCTTTGTATCATAAAAACCACGCTCACAATACACCTTATAATCAGCGCCTGCAATGGTAGTTTTACCATAAAAATAGGCATTACCAGAATTGTGATAATAGTCTAACACCTGAGAATTGACTGTAAAATCACGATTGACAATCTTTACTGAATTGGTAAACTGATTTTTTTTAGTAGTTACATAATATTTCCCCGTTTGGCTAGTAAGTTCATTCTCGGGGTCGGTTATTTTACCAAAATTATTGTAGTAAGCCTCTTGTTTGTTGCGATCGAAAAAGAGTTCTTCGGTCTCAAGAGTCATATTGCCATTGCGCAACACCACCCCCTCACGAGCTACTGCTGTTTTAGTATTTCCTTTATACGATATATATTGACTGTTCATCTGCAAAGTATCGCCTTGTTGCAACACTACATTGCCGTGAGCGATTACCTCATTTTTCTCCTCATAAAGCACTGCCAAATCACACCATACATCTAATCCTTGATGGCGAAACTGCACTCGCTGCCCATCCGATTTAAAAATAGTCGCTCCAGGGTATTTTACATTATCAATAGTAAATTCACCCCCATAGACAATTTCTATACGTTTAGTTTTAGGCTCATTGTTCTGTGCTACAATATTTTGTGCACCACAAACAAAAATTAAAAGTAATATGTAAAAAAATGTTTTTTTCATCCAGAAATTTTTCATTCAGAATGCAAAGATAGTAAATAATTGATAATTAGCAATTGATAATTGACATTTAATTGGCTAACTCCACAGGAGGTCTATAATTCACTCCTTGATGTAATAAGTAACTGAGTTGTCCTTCTAACCTATCAGTAAACGATTTCCAAGAACGCTGTTGCATTTGTGTCCAGCCTACTTCGGAGAGGGCAAGTGCACGCGGATAGGTCATATAAAAAGCCCTAAAAAGGTCTTTTACACTTTCGCCCCATAAGGTAGCTTCTACTCCTAAAATATACTGTTTTTCTTCTTGTGAAGTAAGAGAAAAAGCAGGGTTAAATTTATATACTTGTTGTAGCGTGAGGGTAGGCATCCAGTCTACATTAGGCAAATCATCTTTGGCTTGAGGATAATCAAAATAAGCATACTCTCCCGGTGAGCATATTACTTTGAAGTTATCTTTTTTAGCGCGTTCTAATACCTGTGGGGTAGTGTGCATCCGCCACAAATACATTACACTATTTTGAGGATAAGTTGGCACTTCGAGTTCCATCCAAATGAGAGGCTGCTTGCCATTTTTCGCTAAGGACTCATTTACCCTTTTGAAAAACTCACTCATCAGTTGCTGGTTGTTCGTAATTTGTAGTTCTTTTTTAAGCTGTTGCACTTTCGGATTTTCAAGCCATTTATCCAAAGGAGCTTCATCGCCACCTATATGAAAATATTTACAAGGAAACACCTCTGATAACTCACTGATAATATCATCTATAAAAGTAAAAACTTCTTTTTTGGATACACATAACAAATTCTTAGAAACCCCTGCTGTAGTACGCACCCCTATAATCGTATCATTACAACTGAGAAATGGGTAAGCTGCCACTGCCGCATCATTATGACCAGGCACATCAAACTCGGGGATAAGTTGCACATTGCGCTCTAAAGCATAGCGCACTAAGTCTTTCATTTCTTCTTGGGTATAAAAGCCTTCATTATTGCGCTTGCTTCCCTCAAAATCTGTTCGTTTAGCACCTACTTCTGTTAGCTTGGGGTATTTTTTTATCTCTATGCGCCAGCCTTGATCGTCGTTGAGATGCAAATGTAAGTAGTTGAATTTGTATTGCGACATTACATCGATATACTTTTTCAAATCCTCTATTTTCCAATAGTGGCGTGCGGGGTCTACCATTAGGGCGCGATAAGCAAAACGAGGGGCATCGGTAATGGTGAGACAAGGCAAGGAGTCCTTGCGTTCTTTTTTTACCTGAAATATCAATTGCTTAAGTGTTTGTGTAGCATAGTATTTCCCAGCTTCAGCGCTGTACTTAATGATAATTTTCCGAGGCTGGATAACTAACTGATAGCCTTCGGGATTGGCAATAGCAGGTTCTTTTACATAAGTAATAGGAGTATTTACCTTGCAACTGCCTTTATAGTAATGTACTTCATTAGGCTGTGGCACTACATTTATTTGTGCTGAAAGAGGAAAAACCAAAAGCAGTAATACATAATATAGTTTCATAATAATAGATTTGTCAATTTGTCGATTTACTAATTTATTATTTAATTTTCACATTTTTAGTGCGTTCTAACTTAAAGCGTTCTTTATTCCAATGAAAGGGTTTGAAGTCCTGATTTTTGATAATCTTATTATTGCGATAGATAAGATTTTCTACTGATTTAGCATAGAGAATAGGTTCATCGAAAGTTTCAAAAACATTGTCCTCAATGCGTATATTAGAGTGAAAATATTTTTGTTGTGCCTCTAAATTAGGGATTTCGGGGTAGATAGAGATAATAGCATTCGTAAACTGATAATTGGCAGTAAGTGCATTGACAAAATGGTTGTTTTTGATGCTTACATTGCGGCAAGCACCCGTTTCGTACCAGCCGTTGCAATCGCCACAGAGCAAGATAGCTGCCCCGTGGGTATGATCGAATAGATTATTACTGCACATCACTTTTTTAGGGGTACTAAAAAGTGCCCCACGTGCCCGATTGTTGCGCACAATATTATTTTTGAAAAGTACCTTAGGTGTCCAAGTGAGATTTTCTACTCCACAAGCAGTATCGGGGTTTACCTCAGCAGGTAAAGGCTTATCAAAAGTAATTTCAAAAATTTTCGCCCCTACTTCAGTAGGTTTATCAACAGCTTTTATCTGGTGAATTTTATAAGTTTTATCACCTATAGTTTCCATTGTTTTAGCAGCGACAAATTGCACTTGGTCACCCTTATTTCCCCAAAGAAATCCCCACGATTGAGGGTGCATATATTGCGCTTTGATAGTATAATCATTCTCACGAGTAATGACTTTCAAGTAAGTGCCGTGCACATTGATAGCATCATCAGCCATACCTTCATACAAACCATTTACCGAGCGTATTTTTCCTTTACAAGCTGAAAAATGGGTAGCATCGGCTTGAGTAGTGAAAAAACGTTCGCTCCCCTCCTCTATCGCTACTCGAAACTTATCAAGAGTCATATTTTCAGTGAGTTGAGCCAACAGCCCCATCCCTTGTACGTTGTGTACTGTGATATTTTCAAGAGTTATATTTTTGCTTTCGGTTACGAAAATAGCAGGTGTAGGTCGGGAATAAGTACGTAACACAAAGCGCTCACCTACTTGTAGATAGGGCAATTTGCCCATTCCCTCTATATAAAATTCGTTAGGAGCAAGTTCAACAATTTTTGTAGGTGAGAAAGGGACATCGATACGGCGGTAAGCCAAGTGTTTATTTGGAGCAAAAACCATTCCTCCAAAAGGCATTTCCTGATAATCTTCACCTGTGAAGTAGAGTTTTTCATTCTCAATTTTGTAGTTTCCTTGAGGGTAGAGTTGCGCCTTTATACTGTTGTGGAGGCTATCTACCTCGGTAATTTGTAACTGTCGGAGGTAAGGGGTTGCAAAATCTATTGAGAAGTTACGAAGAGTGAGATTGCTACAATTTTTCACTACAAAAGGCAAAATCGTACCGTGAAACACTAAATTCTGTCCCTTTCCATCAATGACTACATTGTGCAGATTTTCGTAGTAGAAAGCTACTTTTTTAGGGTTAGTTTGGTCGTGATTGGAGATGTACAACTCTTTGTCAATTGTTTGATTGATAGTATAATGAGTTGTTGTAGGAAGATAATGTACGCTTTGGCAAGAGCCGAAAAGCAAGGCAGTGAGGGTGATGATAATAGCTGGTTTCATATTTGGTGTTTTTTGTTAAATTCTTTCGGCTATCCAATGAGAAATGAAGGCGGGTTTTGCTCCTCCTATTTTCTGAGCATAGTGATAGAGTTCTACTAAATTATGAGCATCGTCTAAATACCTGCCTTTGCTTTTAAAGCCTTGCATTTCGTCGCCCATAAAAGTTTCGGAAAGGAAGTTGATATCGTACTCTTTGATTGTAAACTCACGGTGGTTGCGTTCAGTCATCATATCCAATGCCCATTGAGTGTATTTCACATTGTTCACGTGAGCATTCATATCAAGGTCGCTCACACGCACTTTAAATTGGTTCACTTGTTGCATATCATCGGGTAAAGCAATGCGTTCGGTGCGGAAATTAAGACCTCCATCGGTACGTGGGTAAAAAATTTCTTGTTGTTCAGTGAGTTCTATAGGGCGGCGGGTTGCTATGTCCATTGTAATCCAAGTGCTAGCACATTCGCCTATTTTTTGGTCGTTGTAATAGAGTTCAAACTCGCGGAAAGCATAGACCCCTTGTACTGGTAACGACCAAGTTTTCACAGTGATACGCTCATTCCACTGAGGCCAGTAGTTCATTTTAAGTTTTTGCTGAATCAGTGCCCAGAAGAAGCCTTTTTGCACTAATTGTTTGTAACCAAATCCTAAATAAGCTGCGTGTTCAGCAGCGATATCTTGGAGCATTCCTAATAGTCCGTATAATCCTAACTGATTGTTTAAATTCACTTGAGTGCTACGCACTTTATAAGTTTCGGTGAAAATTGTTTTATTATAGTCCATTGTAATATATTTTTAGGTTTATGATTGCAATAATTTTTCGAGGGTATGCACTACACCTGCGTGATTGTTGTCGTATTCGGTTACATAGTTAGCAAGCGCTTTGAGTTCCTCTTGCGCGTTGAGCATTGCATAACTATAAGTAGCCTGCTGAATGAGCTCTACATCGTTTAAATGGTCGCCAAATACCACAGTTTCATCAGGAGAGATGTTCAGTTGTGATTGTAAGTGCGCGATAGCATCCCCTTTATTCACATCTTTACCCGTGATATCCAGCCATATTTCTCCTGATACCACTACGTTAAACTCATTGCTATACTGTTTGAGGTACTGATATGAATTGAAACGAGAAATACCTCTATCACACACTGTTATCTTAAAAATATCATCATCGATAGCGGCAAAATCGGTTACATGAGTATGGGCGGGATAATGGCGAGCAATCTCATTGAAAATCCACTCGTCATCAGTTTTTACATAAGCGCTTTTCTTTCCGCAAAGGGCTACCCCTATTTGCTGAATCTCATTACAAGTACGCAAGATAGGAAAGAAAGAAGTAAAAGCGATAGGTCGCTCAAAAAGTGTATTACCTTGATACACAAGTGATGCCCCATTATCAGGAGCATAGGCTATTCGCTCTTTGATAGGTGCAAAAAGCTCGTGCAAACTCTGTAGTTGTCTGCCACTTGCTGCACAAAAAAGAATACCTTTCTGTTCAATAGTTTTGAACACTTCCCAAAAGCTATTGGGGATTTCCTTTTGGTTATTTACCAAAGTACCATCTATATCGGAAACAATAAGCTTGATCATATTATAATTTGGTACGAGCTGCACCGGTTGTTTGTCAATTTTCTAATTTGCTAATTTTTGATGTATTGATATTAAAATAAGAAAAGCTCTCCTTGGAGAAAGGAAAGCTTTCATTGGTTTACTATAAACCCGTGTAAAAATATTTACACAAAACAACACAACTAAATCTTATGAAGCGGTCTGGACGGGACTCGAACCCGCGACCCCATGCGTGACAGGCATGTATTCTAACCAACTGAACTACCAGACCATTTATCAGTAAATTGTGCAATTCATTTCTTCATTGCGGTTGCAAAAGTACAACTATTTTCAATACCTGCAAATTTTTTGAAGACTTTTTTTTATTTTTTTTTGAACTTTTTTCAAACCCTACTGATAATGAACATTTTGCATTATCACATATTTGAGGTGCGACTGGCAGTTTTTAGGTGTAATTCCAGTGCATTACTATCGGTAAGGCTCGCTACATAGCAGGTAATGCCCATCACTTTGTCGTATATAGACCCTTCTTTGCGGTATTTTTCAGGTAATTTTTTTAGCAAAAGTTTGTCAAATGATGTTTCCCTTCCATTCTCACTATTGATAATTGCCGTAAAAAAGATATCTAATAAATGCTGTAAAATCACATAGCCCGAAACTTCTTTCTCTACTACTTCGTCCGATTGATAGATGCGTTCTACACTGCAATCGATTACATCGGTGATTTGGTGACGGTATTTACTATTATATAATAAGGACTGATGAAAATCACCTGCGAGAATTGCTTCTTCATTCTGTAAGAAAATATCGGTAGCATCTTGCACCAATGCTCCAATCACTACAGCACGCAAATAAGCAATGCGCTCTTCCTTTGTTTGCAGTTTAGTGTATTTTTGAGTATTGATGCGATTATCGATGATAGCCCCTAAATATTCTAAAGCGAGTTCTTCGCTGATAAGCCCCAAGTTGATACCATCTTCAAAATCTATAATAGTATAACAAATATCATCGGCAGCCTCTACCAAGAAAGCCAATGGATGGCGCGCATAACGCAATTCACCCGCCTCACTATTCGATTTGAGCCCTAAAGTATCTGCTACTTCTTTAAAGAAAGCCTTATCACCTTGAAAGAATCCATATTTTTTATCGGCTATTCTATTGGTTGGGCGTATAGGCAATGATTCTTTAGGATATTTAGTGAAAGCCCCCAAAGTAGCATACGTAAGGCGCAAACCACCCTCTACTCCTAAGCGCGTTTCGTTGAGGATTCTAAAACCATTGGCATTTCCCTCGAAGTTACACAAATCGGCATACTCGGCATCACTGAGCAGGTGCTTGATAGCTGTTCCTTTTTTAAACTGAAAGAACTCACCTATCGCTTTTTCACCACTATGCCCAAAAGGTGGATTACCAATATCGTGTGCCACGGCTGCTGCTGCAATAATAGCCCCAAAATCATTGGTTTGATACCCTAATTCGCGCAAGTGAGGGTATTTGTTGAGCAGATGTTTACCAACCGAACGCCCCAAACTGCGCCCTACCACTGACACTTCTATACTATGAGTGAGGCGGGTATGCACAAAACCTGTTTTAGAAAGCGGAATTACCTGTGTTTTATCTTGCAGACTGCGGAAAGCACTTGAGAAGACCACACGATCGTAGTCCATATCAAAACTGAGACGTGTTTCGTCCTCTTTGAGGCGAGGTCGTGGAGTAATATCCCCATATTTATTTAATGAAAGTAATTTTTCCCAAATCATATTTTTTCAATTAACGATTGACAATTAAAAATTGCCCGTTTAGTATTCAATCCGCAAAAATACAAATAATTTGTAAATTAATGATTTATTAGAAAAATATTCCTTACATTTGCGCACTAATTTAAATCAATACTATGAAAAAAATCAATTTCATTCTACTACTTCTTACCTTTTACTTCTTACCTTTTACTTTAACAGCTCAACAAGGTGGTATGTGGATACCCTCTCTTCTCGAAGGTATGAATGCTAAGGAAATGAAATCCTTAGGTATGAAAATGTCGGTAAGCGATATTTATAGCATTAACAAATCAAGCTTGAAAGATGCTGTACCTCATTTCAATGGCGGTTGTACTGCCGAAATAATTTCTAATCAAGGACTCTTGCTTACAAACCACCACTGTGGTTACGGACAAATACAGGCACATTCGTCTGTGCAAAACGACTATCTTACTGATGGTTTTTGGGCTAAAAATCTATCGGAAGAATTACCTAACAAGAATTTGGTAGTTACCTTTATCGTTCGCATTGAAGATGTAACCAAAAAAGTACTCGCCGACACACAAAACCTCAGCGATGAAACCCTACGTGAAGCCCAAATACAAAGAAATATAGCCTCTTTAGTAAAAAACTCACCTAAAGAAAGCTGGCAAGAAAACCGCATTCGTGCCTTTTATGAAGGCAACCAATATATCCTTTTTGTAGTTGAAACCTTTAAAGATGTACGCTTAGTAGGCGCTCCCCCTTCCTCTATTGGTAAATTTGGTTCTGACACTGATAACTGGGTGTGGCCTCGCCATACAGGTGACTTCTCTCTCTTCCGCGTCTATGCCGACAAAAATAACCGCCCTGCCGAGTACTCCAAAGACAATGTCCCCTATCGCCCTAAACACTTCTTCCCAATATCGCTCAAAGGCGTGAAAGCAGGTGATTTCACAATGGTCTTTGGCTATCCTGGTCGTACTGAAGAGTACCTTCCTGCCGTAGCTGTAGAACAAATTGTGAATGTACTCAACCCTGCTAAAATAGGCATTCGAGATGTGATTCTCAAAACCCAAGACGGATTTATGCGCGCCAATAACGAAATAAAAATCAAATATGCCTCTAAATATGCTAGCGTTGCTAACTATTGGAAAAAATGGATAGGCGAAACTCAAGGTTTGAAAAAATCGAATGCTGTGGCTATCAAACGCGCTCAAGAACAGAAATTTATAAAAGAAGTTGAAAAACGCGGTAAAACTGCTGAATACGGACATATTTTACCTCAATTTGCTGAAAAATATGCTAAAATACAAGATTATGCTTTAGCAACCGACCTCTATTGGGAACTCGCTCAACGCAATATCGACCTAATTGCCAATGGTTACAAAATACTCCAACTTCGCAATGCCTTACGTGAAAAAGGCTCTCAATCGTTCGCTGACCGAAAGAAAAACCTTTTAAACAACTTTGAAACTGTATTCAAAAACTACGATATAAACGTAGATAAAGCTGTGTTTGAACAAGCGATTAACTACTACGCTAAAACAATGCCTAAAGCCTTGCTATCTCCTAACCTCCACCAATTTGATGCGCACGCTTTAGCCGATAAACTTTACAAAGAATCGTTTTTAGCCTCTAAAGCCGAAATGGACAAAGTGCTCAATCTTCCTGACGACGCTTTTGAAAAACGTCTCAAAAACGATGTGGGAGTACAATTTGTAGACCAAATCATCGCTCATTTCTATGAAACTGTAATGCCTACTTATCAAAACTTAGGCAGTGAAATAGCTGCTCTACAACGCACTTATATGAAGGCTATTTTAGAGTTTTCTAAACCTCAAGACCGCATCTTCCCCGATGCTAACAGCACCTTGCGCGTTACTTATGGCAAGGTAACGGGCTATTCCCCTTCAGATGCTGTAACTTATGATTATATAACTTATTTAGACGGGGTTATGGAAAAATATGTACCTAATGACTACGAATTTGATGTACCCGCTAAGTTACGTGAGCTCTACGAGAAAAAAGACTACGGCATCTATAGTGTTAATGGCAAAATGCCAGTGTGCTTTATAGCGACGAATCACACCACAGGAGGAAACTCAGGAAGTCCTGCTATTGATGCGCAAGGCAACCTCATCGGGCTCAATTTCGACCGCGTATGGGAAGGCACAATGAGTGATATACACTACGATCCTAAAATATGTCGCAACATAATGGTAGATATACGCTATGTGCTTTTCATTATAGATAAATACGCTGGAGCAGGCTATCTGTTAAACGAAATGAAACTGGTGAAATAATGACGAGTTACGAGTTACGAATGACGATAAATGAAATTGCTTATACTTTACATATCACTATTTTATCTCATAGGCTGTAACCTCTTTCAAGGAAAACAACCAGCAGAGGGAAGTGCTATAGTAGAGGAAAAGCAGGTAGAAACGTTTGTGCCAGTGGAGAAGGAGTTGTATGTCATTGATAAGGAAGAACGGGAAGATTATTATCTTTTCGGAGAGAAAATAAAAATAAGTGCAGAAGGAACTGAGTTTTACAAAACTAACAGAGGAGATTATATAAAAAAGAAAGATGTAGGCGATTGGAATACCCTGAAAACTAAAATCACTGGGGATGATCTTATAAAAAACGTAGATATTAACGGAAATTCTAACGATAGTATCTCTAAATACCTGAGTATAGATCAAATTTCTTATAAAGAATATCAAGAAGCTCTTAGAAATAAGATAGATTTTCTCATAGAAGACACCCTTGCAATTGTAAAAAAGAATAGCAAACTTACCTTCCCTTGTGAGCATAAAACAGTTTATCTAAAAGACCAGTCTGATAACGTTGAAGATCCTTTTTCTACAACCTATGCTTATGTAGGGAATGTTCCTATTCTCAATCAATATTTAGTTTTTGAAGATTCTGAAGATTTTTATGCTTATATTTTTATAGATAAAACCACTGGTAAGCAAACTGATTTTGAGCGTTTTCCCTTTCTCTCTCCCGATAAGAAGTATATCATTACAATAGGGAGAGCTTATGAGGATTTAGTGGGAACGATTTCTTTGTATCGCATAAAAAGCATTAAACCATTTGTGATTGAAACTTTAGTAAATGAATACACAAAATGGTGGGCAGCCTATGATTTTGATAAAGAACCCATCTTTTTTAGTAAAAATGGTTTCTTATACGCCCCGATGAATGTTATCCCAAACTTTTTTGACGAGCATAATAATCCTAACAAACAGCGAATGTATATCAAGATAGGAATTAGAAATTAGAAATTAGTAAACAGCATTATAACTAATCTATGAAATACTTTATCTCTCTTATTTTAACACTATTGTTTGCTGGCTGTAACCTTTTTCAAGGGCAACAGCAGGCAGAGCAAGATGTAGCTCTTACTGAAGAACCTCAAATACAAACAGAAACTTCTGCTAAAGAGGTTAAACTTACAGAAAAAGAGCTTTTAGAAACAATGGGAGATACTTCTGACACTAAGGATTTTGGGAAATATTTTACTATAGCAAAGATTTCAAAGCAGGAATATCTACAAGCATTGAAACATCGCTATTATTTCCTCTCTAACGACAACTTAAGAATTGAAAAACAAGATGGTGTGATTGAACTTCCTTGTAAAAATAAAATCGTTAGAATGGAAGACACTGAGCAATCTGAAAATGATGGAGATGCTGAGATATACGATTATTTAGGTGAAATACCTGATTTAAATCAATATGTAGTGAGATATACAGTTTATAGAGCTCAAGAAATTCTTTTTATTGATAAACAAACAGGTAATCAGACTAAAATGGAGGGCGAACCACTCTTATCACCTGATAAAAACTATGTAATAGGAACACATAGCAATGCTTTGGGAACATTTTTAATGTTTTATAAAGTAAAACAAGCAAAATCATTCACTTTAAAAGAACTTATTACTGTTACCCCTCAATATTGGACAATTGATTACAATGAAAAAGAACCAATATTCTTTAGCAAAAACAACTATCTGTATATATCTATAACATTTAAAGAAAATTACAATCAACGAGAATATATTAAAATAGGTATTAGGGATTAGGTGTCAGGTGTTAGACATCAGGTATCAAACATCACACTTTCTTATCTCTTACCTCTTAACTAAAAAAACTATGGAATTAAACAAACTAATTGACCACACGCTTCTAAAAGCTACAGCTACCATTAGCGAGATTGAAACTCTTTGTAAAGAGGCTGTGGACTACGATTTTTATTCGGTATGTGTGAATAGCAGCTATGTAGCAACTGCTAAAAAATTCTTAGCTGGCACTGATATCAAGGTGTGTAGCGTAGTAGGCTTCCCCTTAGGAGCAATGTCGGCTAAAGCTAAATATTTTGAAACGGGTGAAGCCCTTGCCGATGGCGCTGATGAGATTGATATGGTACTCAATGTAGGTTGGCTCAAATCGGGGGAGGTGAACCAAGTGTTAGACGAAATTATCGCTCTTAAACGCTGTGTAGGCGAGAATCGCGTACTAAAAGTAATTCTTGAAACTTGTTACCTTACCGACGAAGAAAAACGCTTAGCTTGCCGTTTAGCTCTTGACGCTCAAGCCGATTTTGTAAAAACTTCTACCGGCTTTGGTACCGGGGGCGCAACACTTGCCGATGTAAAACTGATGAAAGAATGTGTGCAACACAAGGCTAAAGTAAAAGCCTCTGGAGGTATACGCGACTATGAAACAGCTATCCAATACGTAAACCTTGGTGTTGAGCGCATAGGCACTTCTAACGGAATTGCTATCTTAAAAGGAGAGAAAGGAACCGGCTACTAATGAAGATTATCAGTTACAATGTAAATGGCATAAGGGCAGCCCTCACCAAAGGCTTTGCTGATTGGCTGAAAAGTGCTAACCCCGATGTACTATGTTTGCAAGAGATAAAAGCCCTTGAAGACCAAATACCTACAGAAGTATTTACTGAATTAGGGTATACTTACCAATATTATCACAGTGCCGAAAAGAAAGGTTATAGCGGTGTGGCTATTCTCTCTAAAATCGAACCTAAACACGTGGAAGTAGGCACAGGAATTGACTATATGGACAAGGAAGGACGGGTGCTTCGTGCTGATTTTGAGACACTCTCAGTAATGAGTCTCTATTTGCCCTCAGGCACCAACATTGATCGTTTGGATTTCAAACTCACTTTTATGGCTGACTTCCAAAAGTATATTGATAAGCTCAAACAAACAGTGCCTAACCTCGTTATCTGTGGTGATTACAACATTTGTCACGAAGCTATAGACATACACGACCCTGTGCGCAATGCTACTGTATCAGGCTTCTTGCCCGTAGAGCGCGAGTGGTTAGACAAGTTTATGAAGAGTGGTTTTATTGATAGTTTTCGTTACTTCCACAAAGAGCCACATCAGTACTCGTGGTGGAGCTATCGCGCCAATGCTCGCAACAACAACAAAGGTTGGCGGATTGACTATCACTTAGTATCAGCCCCTTTAGAAAACCGAATGGAACGTGCGCTTATCCTTCCTGAGGCAAAACACAGCGACCACTGTCCTATTGTATTAGAAATTAGAAGTTAGGAGATAGAAAAAAGCTGTTGAACAAATTATAATGTTCAACAGCTTTTTTTATTGTCTGCCACGCTGTGGCTACCAACGAATGATGGCACTTGCCCAAGTGAAACCACTACCAAAGGCAGCAAGTACTACGAGGTCGCCGTCCTTGATTTTGCCTTGTTGAACTGCTTCAGTAAGAGCAATAGGCACAGAAGCGGCGGTAGTGTTACCGTATTTCATTATATTGTTAAACACCTGCTCATCAGTGAGTTTGAATTGGTGTTGTACAAATTGTGAGATACGCAAATTAGCTTGGTGAGGAATCAGCATATTGATATCTTCGCGAGAAAGTCCGTTAGTTTTTAGTCCTTCTTCAATCACTTCGGCAAAGCGCACTACAGCATTTTTAAATACAAACTGACCGTTCATATTAGGATAATAACTCACATCATCAGGGTCGTTTTCAGCCAATATTTGAGGCACCCATTTGGTACCTACCCCAGGGGCTATCATTGCTAATTGCTCGGCGTGCTCACCTTGGCTGTGCAAGTGAGTAGAGAGAATACCACGTTTGGGGTTATCGGAGCGAGAAACGATAGCAGCCCCTGCACCATCACCAAAAAGCACCGCCATATTGCGACCGCGAGTAGTCATATCTAAGGCAGGTGATTGGGTTTCAGCACCTATCACAAGGATATTTTTGTACATCCCCGTTTTGATATACTGGTCGGCTACTGAAAGGGCATAGATAAAGCCCGAACATTGGTTGCGAATATCGAGAGCTCCCACGTTTGGCAAGCCTAATTCTTTTTGTACTAATACCCCACAACCAGGGAAGTAGAAATCGGGGCTGAGGGTTGCAAATACGATAAAATCAATTTCTTCTTTATTAATTTTAGCGGCTTCAATAGCTTTTAAACTCGCTTTCACCCCCATTGAGGTAGTAGTATCACTGCCTTTTAGGGCGTGACGACGCTCTTTGATACCAGTGCGTTCTTGAATCCATTCATCGCTAGTATCCATTAGTTTCGACAAGTCGTCGTTAGTAACTACATTGTCAGGGACATAAAATCCTAATCCCTTAATTCTTGATGTATACATATTTTTAGTTTTTAGTTGTCTAAATAAACACTTCTAATAAATCCATCCCTTTAGTTTTCACCTCTAACTTGTGGCAAGAAGCAGGGAAAAGCACTGTTTCACCTTGTTTGATAGGCAATTCGGTAGTGCCATCACCGATGGTACCTTCACCTTTTACGCACATATAGATATGGAAAGAATCATCTTGAGCAAGCGACTTCTCAAAACCAGCTGTAAGAGGCAATAAATTAGTAATAAAATAGGGGCAATTCACCACTTTATTCACCTCATTAGCATTTTGAGTGTACTGCACTTTAAAGTCGTCTTTTTTCTCATAGTCGATGGCATCGAGAGCGAGTTCAGTGTGGAGTTCACGCAAGTTGCCATTTTTATCGCGACGGTTGAAGTCGTACACGCGGTAGGTGATGTCGCTAGTTTGTTGTATTTCGGCAATGATAATTCCCTTACCTATGGCGTGCACTTTGCCTGTATTGATGAAGAAAGTATCGCCGTCTTTCACTTTTTCATAGTTGAGAATATCAGTAAGCGTACCATTGTCTAAATGCTGTTGATACTCTTCTTTGGTAACCGTTTTGTTGAATCCTACAATCAATTCAGCACCTGCATCAGCATGAAGCACATACCACATTTCGGTTTTACCAAAAGAATTGTGGCGTTCTTTTGCCAATTTATCGTTAGGATGTACTTGTATAGAGAGGTCTTCACGTGCATCTATAAATTTAATAAGGATAGGGAAATCGCGACCAAAACGCTGGTGTACGTGTTTGCCTAATAGTTCATTAGGGTACAAATCAATAAGTTCTTGGAGACTTTTACCTTCAAGAGCGCCGTTGGCTACTATGGAGATATCGCCTGGTACTCCTGATACTTCCCAGCTTTCGCCTGTAATATCACTTTCAATAGGTTTGTTGAATAATGTTTTTAGTTTAGTCCCTCCCCAAAGACGTTCTTTGAGGATGGGTTTAAATTTTATTGGATACATTTTTATTAAGGTTGTTAATTAAACAGGGCAAAGATAATAAATAATTACGAATGACGAATAATGAATGACGTTTTTTTCAATTAAATAGTCCTTTCTTATACTGTTGATTTCGATAATACAGCATAAAAATATAGGCAGGAATTGCTATAACAGCCGATAAACCCACAGCTAAAGTAGGTAGCATTATAAGTCCGTATATCAAAAATGTGATAACATCTATGGTGAGAAAATAGTTTTTGGAATTGAAAGAAGTTTTCTTTTTTAGAACAATAGGGAGGAGTATATAAAGTAGGAATGGAGCAATAACTAAGAGTTTGTTGAGGGTATTCAGCACCCAATCACCATGTCTATACGATTCAAAGAGCAGCATCATAGGTACAGCAAAAGTTCCTACAAGGGCTTGTAATCCTTCTAATGAAAAGGAATGTAACTCAGGCATTCCTAATTTTGTTATATGATTGAATACATTGTAAAGACAAACTAATATTATATAGCAAATTACCACAATATAGCCATTACGCTTTATATTTTTAGTGAGTAAATTCATATTTTCTGTTATTTATGCCTATACACTTCTTCGAAAGGCAATCTAAACCTTTCACCCCATATACCGCGTTCTTCGCGAAGGCCACAAGCTACAACCATAGTCACCTCAGCCCCATAAGGCAAGTGCAAAAGTTTCTTAATACGACGGCTATCATACCCACCTAAGGGACAAGTATCATACCCTTCCTCTGCCATTGCTAACATAAAAGTTTGCGCTACAAGCCCGCAGCTTTTATGTACATCCACGCGCATATCACTTTCAGAGAGTTCTCGCACCATAGGGCGAAACCAACTGATGACCACCCCAAACAGTTTGCGAAAAGCACCTAGTAAGCCGAAAAAACGACTGTATACAAAGGGGATTAGTTTGCCGTAATACCTCTCTCTATCTTTAATGCGTTTGGCTTGACGTTCAGGCGGACTGTTGCGCTGTATATTACCGCGCTCAAATTCCAAAATCATCTCAGCGTGCTGACGGTGTTTGTCTTGTCGAGTCACGAAAACGACCATCTGTTGTGCCGTGGTTGCTGAAAGCTGCCCCAAACAGACTTGTGCTAATTTTTCTAACAAAGTTTTATCAGTAATATGATAAAACTCATACAGTTGCATGTTGAAACCACTAGGTGCTAGTGTAGCGAGCCTAAGGCATTCACGCACCTTTTCCTCACTAATGGGCGTAGGAGCGAAATAACGTACCGCCCTGCGGAAATTTAAAATATCTTTTAACATAGGATTAGTGTTTAGCAGTCAGCTAAAATTACCGACATTTCTTGTCAATTTTTAGTTTATGGCAGCAAATTTACAAAAAGAAACTGAAAAAACAAACTATTGCTAATTTGCTAATTATTTGTACCTTTGCCCTTTGATTTAGAACATTCTGTAATATGAACGATAATTCCTCTTATCACATTCCCGTTTTGTTGCAACAAAGTGTTGAGGGTTTGGCAATTAAGCCCAATGGCACTTATGTAGATGTCACCTTTGGCGGCGGCGGTCATTCGCGTGAAATCCTCAAACATTTAGGCAATGAGGGGCGACTTTTTGCTTTCGACCAAGATACTGATGCAGCTGCCAATGCAATAGCCGACGACCGTTTTACACTCATTCAGCAGAATTTCAAATATTTGCGACAATACTTGCGTTTCTATGGTGTTACGCAAGTAGACGGGGTTTTAGGTGATTTTGGGGTTTCTTCTCATCAATTTGATGTAGCCGAACGCGGTTTTTCTACTCGTTTTGAAGGTACTTTGGATATGCGTATGAACCAAAATGCAACGGTTTCGGCTAAAGAAATTGTAAATGAATATGATGAAGAAGATTTAAGCCGATTGTTTTTCAACTATGGCGAACTAAAAAATGCCAAAGCTATCGCTCGAGCGATTATCAATTATAGAGCACAAAAGCCTATTCAATTAGGCAGTGAGTTACAAGAAGCTGTAAAGAGTTTTCTACCCAAGTTCAAAGAAAACAAAGTGTTAGCGCAAATCTATCAGGCGATACGCATAGAGGTAAATGGCGAAATGGAGGCTTTAGAATCGTTTTTATTACAACTGCCCGATGTGGTAAAACCTGGGGGACGCATCAGTCTCATCAGTTATCACTCGCTTGAAGACCGTGCCGTGAAACGCTTTATACGCGACGGACAATTAGAAGGCACTCCCGAAAAAGATTGGTTTGGCAATGTGTCAGTTCCGTTTAAAAAAGTAGGCGGACTTATCACTCCTACCGATAGTGAAATTGCAATGAATAACCGAGCGCGCAGTGCTAAACTTCGCATTGCTGAACGCATAAACTCTTAATTCTTAACTTTTAGATAAAAAATGGGAAGAGCTACCGACGAAATTAAAAATATACTACGCGGAAAGTTTTTTGTAGGCAAAGACGCTTTTAAAAGCTGGATGTTTGTAGGCTTTCTGTTTGTGCTGATTATCATAGTGATTACCAGCTCACAGCGGGTAGATGCTAAAGTACACCAAATAGCCAAACTGAATGAAGAGGTGAATGAACTCAAAAGTCAGTTTGTGGATGTGCGTTCGCGTTTGCAGAAAGTGCGATTAGAATCATCACTATTAGAGCAATTAGATTCTAAAGGACTGAAACAGCCAGAGAAACCACCACAAAAAATTAAAGTAATCGTAGAAGAATAACATAACAAAAAGGAGATAAAGCATTGGAAAAAAGCGACAAAAAAATAACGGCTCGCACTTATTTCGTAGCATTGGTAATCCTGCTAATGATTGTAGTGATTGCCATAAAACTTATCAAAATACAAATAGAGGGAGAGGAATATCGCGCCAAAGTAGACGAAACTACCTTGCGCGAGGCTGATATTATCCCCAGTCAGGGCAATTTATACTCCGATGATGGGAGTTTATTGGCTACCTCGGTAACTCGTTACGATATTCGTTGGGATGGGATAGCCCCTTCTAAAGCCAATTTCAACAAATATGTAAAGCCGCTAAGTGATTCACTTTCAATAATGTTTGGTCGTCCAAGTAACTACTATTTGAATCTACTTAAAAAAGAGCGCAATTTAAAGAACAGATATCTACTGATAGCTAGCAATTTAGGTTATAGTGAATACGCGCGTATCAAAAAATTTCCACTGTTTAACAAAGGTCCTTACAAAGGAGGAATCATTATAGAGAAAAACATCAAACGCGAATATCCGTTAGGAGGAATTGCCCACCGCAGTATTGGTTATGCCCGTACCGATGAAACTGGCTACACTACCCGCGTAGGGCTTGAAGGTGCTTATGCCAATTACCTTTTGGGCACCAAAGGACGACGTTTAGAACAGAAAATTGCCAAAGGACAGTGGAAACTCGCTAGTGGGTTTGATATTATAGAACCTAAAGATGGTTATGATGTAGTCTCTACTATCAACATCAACATACAAGATATTGCACACCACGCACTGCTCACCCAGCTTAAAAAATACAAAGCGCAACACGGTTGTGTGATTGTAATGGAAGTGAGTACAGGTGAGATAAAAGCTATTTCTAATCTTGAGTTAAACAAAAAAACCGACACCTATACCGAGCGTTATAACTTTGCTATAGGCGAAGCTCACGAACCTGGATCAGTATTCAAATTGATGACAGTTGTCGCTGCTATGGAAACCCGCAATATCGACACCACTTATGTAGTGGATATAAAAGACGGGAAACAACAGTACTACGATAAGACTTTTCAGGATTCACAACATCACTTCACAGGGCGCATTAGCTTAAACAAAGCTTTTTCGGTATCCTCAAACGTGGGGATGACCGAGTTAGTACACTCACTATTTGCGAAAAACCCTTCGGATTTTACTACCCAATTGCTAAGTATGAACCTCAACCAGCAGTTAGGTTTGCCCATATTAGGAGAAGGAGAGCCTTTTATTCCTACACCACGCGACAAACTGTGGAGTGGGGTAACTCTCGAATCTATGTCGATAGGTTATGCCGTGAAAATCACCCCCTTACAGAGCTTGGCTTTCTACAATGCTATTGCCAATGGCGGAGTAATGGTAAAACCCCGAATGATCAAGGAAGTAAAAGAATGGAATAAGACGATAGAAAAGTTTAATGTTGAGATTATCAACGGAAAAGTGTGTTCTAAACAAACAGCTGATAAAGCTAAAGGAATGCTTGCCGATGTGGTGAGACGCTCATACGGATCAGGACATCGCCTCTATTCTCCCGATTTTTCGATGGCAGGCAAAACAGGAACTGCTCGTAAGAACTACGCCAATGCCGATGCAAGCAAACTGAGTTATATATCCTCATTTGCAGGATTTTTCCCAGTAGATAACCCAAAATATTCTTGTATAGTAGTCATTCACGAACCCGACCGCAGCGTGGGGATTTATGGTGCCGATGTATCGGGACCTGTTTTCAAAAGTATAGCTCATAAAATCTATACCAACTCACTGTTGATGGACACCGTAGAAGATGTAGAAAATGTATCGGAAAAGACTACTAAAAACTATGAAGATTACTACGCTAAGGCTGCAAAATACAAAACTGTAATGCCCGATCTTACGGGTATGAATGTAATGGACGCTATTGCCCTACTCGAAAATATGGGCTTACGAGTAAAATTTTCGGGCGAAGGCAAGGTAAGTAGTCAATCAGTTGCTAAAGGCACCAAAGTAGCGAACAATACCATAGTAGTTTTACAATGTGGAGAATTAACTGATAGAACTAACGACTAAAAATAATGCTCTTTGATGATTGGAAAGACAAATCCCCTTTGAAAATTTCTTCTACTTTACTTTGGGACTATGACCTCTCTACTTTCAATTGGGAGAAAGGGAAATTAATAGTTGTACAACGTATTGTAGAAAGAGGGTGGGACAACGATTTTTATGCCGCTATACAATTGTATGGGGGCTTAGAAGCCTTTATAGAAATAGTAAAACAAGTACCTTATCTTAACGAAAGAGATATGAATTTCGTTTCAAAGGCTTTTCTAATAGATTTAAATGATTTACAATGTTACAAGAACAAACAGTACCGAGAGCAACTTTTGAACTCCTAAAAAAGTTTTTGAACATTCGCCTTTGTAAAATGAAAATATTCTTTATCACAACATTCGTTTTCATCACCTCATTAGCTGTAGCGCAACCTTGCTCTTACAAAGATTTAGAGCAAACAATAACAAGTCTTTATACTAAAGTAAAACCTTGCAATCTCTCTATTGCTAAAATGGATTTTACTCCTGTTCTTTTATATAAAGAAACTGATTTTTTAGGTGCGATTGGCACTCACAAAAAGCGATTGGTAGTTCAGTTTACAAGTATTAAAAAAGATAATACACAACCATCATTATACCAAGTAGAAGGCTGGACACGTGTAGCTAAAAACACCCGTAAGTTTAGAGGAACTATTATTATAAACACACTAAAAACACTTGTAAATACTGAAGAAACCGACTTTAAGGAAGAAGGAATTGCTGAAGGTAACTTTCTTTTTGATGAATATGAAAACCTTCCTGTAACAGGTATTTTTAAGGGGAAAGTATTACTTTGTTGGGCTATTTCTAACAAAGGCAATTTAGAGTATAACGATTTCTATGAAGGAGCTGACCCTTATTTCAACAATGCTTTTATTGGAACGTGGACAAGCAAACAAACACAGAAAACACAACAAGTGAGTTGGGCACATCTTCGCGTACCTTGTTCAGGTGATTTAGATATAGGGGCAGGAGAGTTTATTCCCAATAAGAAATACTTAAAATACGGCTGGGACGAATTTATCAACGAAATGAAAGCCCAATACCCTGGCTATACTCCTTATAATTAGTATAAAAAATACTAACATATACAATAATCAATCAATAAATACATTATGGCTAAAATACAAGTAAAAAATTCAGATATAACTGTAATAAATCAATATGATAACGATTATATTTGTTTGACTGATATGACAACTACTTTTAAGGAAGGAAGTGGCTTAATAGGAAAATGGATAAGTAATAAAAACACTTTAGAATATTTAGGAATATGGGAAAATATCAATAATCCAAATTTTAATTACCCCGAATTCGGGGTAATTGGACAAGAAGCAGGAACAAATCGTTTTATGATGTCTGTTGGTCAATGGATAGAGCGTACTAATGCTATTGGTATGATAGTGAAAGCAGGACGTTATGGAGGAACTTATGCTAATAAAGATATTGCTTTTAATTTTGCAATGTGGTTAAGTCCTGAATTTCAAATTTATCTTGTTAATGAATTTCAGAGACTTAAAGATGATGAAAATAGCAGACTCAAATTAGAATGGAATTTACAAAGAACATTAGCAAAAGTAAATTATCAAATACATACTGATGCTATAAAAGATAATCTTATTCCACAAGAAATCAGTAATGAACAAGCAAAAAACATTTATGCAAATGAGGCAGATTTATTAAATGTTGCTCTTTTTGGAGTTACAGCAAAAGAATGGAGAAATAGCAATATAGATAAAAAAGGAAACATACGAGATTATGCAACAATAGAACAATTGGTTGTCTTGAGCAATATGGAAAGTATAAACGCTTTATTAATTAGACAAGGTTTGTCTCAGTCGGAAAGATTAATTTATCTCAATAAAACAGCTATCACTCAAATGAAATCATTACTTCAATCTAAAACAATTAAACAAGTAAAATCTAATAAATAAATTAGCTAATTAACAGACTTATCATATAAAAACTACTCCCAACAACTAAAAACTAATAACTAATGACTAATTTAAACACATTACTTAAAAACATCTCTATAAAGGCTTCTCTTTATGAAGAAGACAAACCTATTACTTCTGTTTGCTTTGATTCTCGCAAGGTGGAAAAAGGAAGTATGTTTGTTGCTATTTCTGGCACTCAATCTAACGGACACGAATATATAGACCAAGCCACTCGCAGTGGGGCAACCGCTATCGTTTGTGAACAATTACCCCAATTGCTCTTCCCCGATGTGAGCTATATCATTGTACCTAATACCCATAGTGCCTTAGCTCTTATCGCAGCTAACTTCTATGGTAATCCTTCCGAAAAACTTACCTTAGTAGGCGTTACAGGCACTAACGGAAAGACTACTATTGCAACGCTTCTCTACCAATTGTTTAGAAAAGCAGGACAAAAAGCAGGCTTGCTCTCTACCGTAGCAGTATACGTAGACGACCAGCGTTTTGAAGCTACCCACACCACCCCCGACCCTCTTCAACTAAATCATTATCTGCATTTAATGGTAGAACAAGGGGTGAAATACTGCTTTATGGAAGTCAGTTCGCACGGTATCGACCAGCATCGCACCGAAGGGCTACAGTTTGCAGGTGGTATTTTCACTAACCTCACCCGTGATCACCTCGACTATCACAAAACCTTCGCTGCCTATCGCGATGTGAAAAAGCGTTTCTTTGATGCGTTGCCTGCTACCGCTTTTGCCTTAGTAAACAACGATGATAAAAATGGGGCTTTTATGCTACAAAACACCAAAGCCCAAAAGAAAACTTACGCTCTCAAAACCTATTCAGATTATAAAGCTTATATCATCGAAAGCAGATTTGATGGCTTGTTGTTGCGCATAAATCAGCACGAGGTATGGACAAAACTCATAGGTGAGTTCAATGCCTATAACCTTTTGGCAGTATATGCAGCAGCTACACTTTTAGGTATTGATGAAATTGATGCTCTTACACTCATCAGTGCTATAGAACCCGTGGCTGGACGTTTTCAGTACGCCGTATCGGCTACGGGAGTCATTACCATAGTGGATTACGCTCATACCCCCGATGCGCTTGAAAACGTGCTGAAAACCATCAACGATATACGCACTCACAACGAGACGCTCACTACTGTAATGGGTTGTGGGGGCAATCGCGACAAAGGCAAACGCCCTATAATGGCTGATATCGCTACAACCCTCAGCGACAATGTCATCCTCACTTCTGACAACCCTCGCAATGAAGAACCTGAGACGATTCTTGCCGAAATGGAACAAGGGGTACAGCCACAACACTTCCACAAAGTACAAACCATTACCGACCGTCGCCAGGCAATACAATCCGTTTGTAAGAACGCCCAAAAAGGCGATATCATCCTCATTGCCGGTAAGGGACACGAAACTTACCAAGAAATTAAAGGGGTTAGACACCATTTTGACGACTTTGAAATTGTACGCGAGTTTTTAGAATTGTACAAGAAGTAGGGAGTTAGGAATTACGAATTAAAAATTAGACTTTGCTAAGAGTTTTAGGACTCTTAGCAAAGTTTTTTTACATCATCATCCCTCGTCATTATTTTTGCGTTTTCTTCAGTAAACAACCTTCAAAACTGACAATCTTTCAAAAAATATCTTTACAGCGGTTTCTATTTTGATATTCTGTTAAAAATCGAGAATGTTATAAAAAAGTGTTAAAAAGTTAATATTTGTTAATTTTGAAACTTTTATTTTGTTATTACGAAAGATATTGATACTTTTGAGCCGTTAAAACAAATAAAAGTATGGATAACACACACAAAATCGCTTCGTTTATCTTCTGTTTACTTTTTCCTTTTTGGCTAATAGCCCAGGAAGTAACTATCAAAGGTACCGTAAAAGATCAGGACGGTCTAGAATTGCCTGGGGCTGCTATTGTTATCAAAGGCACCAATAAAGGTATGGCTACCGATTGGAATGGAAACTTTGAAATCAAAGCTCATCAGGGGGATATTTTGGTATTCTCAACTATCGGCTATGCTCCTAAAGAGGTAAAAGTAGGTAAGGAACACAACCTAAACATCGTTCTTTCTGTTGATGTACTTGAGCTTGAAGGTACTGAGGTAGTAGCTGTCGCTTATGGAACTACCGATAAAAAATCGTTTACAGGCTCTATGGCTACTATCAAAGCCGAAACTATTCAGGCTAAACAAACTACCGATGTAGCCAAAACCTTAGAGGGGGCTGTAGCAGGGGTACAAATCTCCACTTCTTCAGGGCAACCAGGGAGTAGTTCGGCTATCCGCATTAGGGGGATTGGCTCTATCAATGCTTCTAGTTCTCCACTTATCATCTTAGATGGTGTACCTTTTGAAGGAACACTCAACGCTATCAACAACAGCGATATAGAGAGTGTGAACGTACTAAAAGATGCTTCTTCTTCAGCACTTTATGGGGCTCGTGGCGCTAATGGGGTGGTACTCATCACTACCAAAAGTGGTTCTAAAGGTCGCTTATCTATCACTTTAGACAGTAAGTTGGGCTTCAACTATCGCGGTATTCCTGAGTACGATATCATCAGCAGCCCATCCGAATACTACGAAACCCTTTGGTCTGCACTCTACAATCAGAATTTGTACACTCAAAATCAGGCTGATGCCTTGGCGCGCAGCAATGCTAGTAAGTCGCTCATTGGCAATGTGGGTAGTGGTTACAACATCTATAATGTAGCCGATGACCAAGTGGTGCTCCCTAACGGCAAACTCAACCCTGCAGCTTCTATCAAATATTCTGATGCGGCAACTTTCAACCAATGGGAGAAAGCGCTCTTCAACAACCGTGTGCGCAAAGAACACAATTTGAGTATGACCAAAGGTACAGAACACAATAGTTTCTATTTTTCTTTTGGTTATTTAGGCGATGAAGGGTATAATATGAATACTTATTTCAATCGCTATGCAACTCGTTTTTCTTATAAGGGGGATATCACTTCTTGGCTTAAGACCAATGCTTCCTCTATGATTACTTATACTGAACAACAAGGAAGTACAGAAGATAATGGCTACGACAACCCTTTTGCGTGGACGCGTACCATTGCTCCTATTTACCCTATCTATGAACACGATGCCAATGGCAATCGCTTGAGTACTTACGACTATGGGATTACCCGAAAATTCAACGATAATACCAATCCCGTGGCAACACAACGCGAGAACTTGAACTACAATCGCGATTACTATTTCAATCAGTCGCTTTCATTAGATGCAACGCTACATAAAAATCTTACCCTTTCTGCCAATGGTAATTTCTATGCCAATTTCTACGATGTGAATTACTTCACTACCCCATTAGGAGGAGCTGGCAAGAACTATGGTGGCTCATCTACTAAGTACAAATCGGATAATATAGTAATGACCTTCAACCAATTGTTGCGCTATAATAAAAACTGGGACGACTATGGTTTTGAAGCCTTTTTAGGACACGAAACTTATCTGAAGCGTTTTGGTACCATTGAAGGATCTAAGAAAAATTTTGTAGATCCGCGCAATAGTGAGTTCAACAATGCGGCTGTACTCAGTTCGCTCACTTCATACTCTCGTCGTTATTTTGTAGAAGGCTACTTCGGTCAGATAAATGCTAATTATAAACATAAGTATTATCTATCAGGCAGTTTGCGCCGCGATGGGTCTTCGGTTTTTGCTCCCGAAAATCGTTGGGGTACTTTCTGGTCAGTTGGGGCATCGTGGTTGCTCAGCGAAGAAAAATTCTTAGAAAAAGCGAAATTCGTTGATTTGATAAAACTAAAACTCAGCTATGGGGTACAAGGGAACGATGCTCTTTACCTCCCTGGAGGTGGGCGTTCGTACGTACCTTATATGACGCTCTATAGCGTAAGTACCAATGGTAATACCCCAGGGCTTGAAGCCAGCTATAAAGGTAATCGCAATATTACTTGGGAAGAGAGTGGCAACCTCAATGCAGGGATAGAACTAGGGTTCTTTAGAAACCGACTTACCTTAGAGGCTGACTATTTTGTAAAGAAAACTAAAGATTTGTTATTCAATATGCCGCTGCCTGCTTCTACTGGTTTTTCTTCAGAACCGCGCAACGTTGCCGATATGATGAACAAAGGATTTGAATTTTCACTAGGAATAACCCCAGTACGCACCGACAATGTGCAGTGGACAATCTCGCTAAACGGATTGCACTACAAAAACGAAATCACTCGCCTACCTGAAGAATTGCGCGAAAAAGGACTCTCAAGCGGCTATCAAATACTAAAAGAGGGTGGTAGTATCTACGATTTCTATATGGTGAAATGGGGAGGCGTAAATCCCGCTAATGGTGATGCGCAATTTTATGTAAAAAATGCGACTACGGGTGAATATGAACTAAAAGGCAGTGCTGATTACGATAGTTCTAGCAAACAATATGTTGGCACCTCTATCCCCGATTTGCAAGGAGGCTTTGGCACAACGCTTAGCGCCTATAATTTCGACCTTGCGGTACAATTTTCTTACCAATTCGGTGGTAAATTCTACGACTCTCAGTACGCTAACCTAATGCACTCTGGCGACTTGGGTAGAACTTGGCATACTGATATTCGCAATCGTTGGACTCCTGAAAACACTACCTCCGACATTCCTCGATTGGAGTTTGCAAACCAAAAGGTGCTTAGTCTTTCCGATCGTTTTATAGTATCATCAGACTATTTATCACTGCGCAATGTGAGTTTAGGCTACACTTTCAACCGTGAAGTAATTGAAAAATTAGGACTCACAAAACTGCGTTACTACATCACTGCCGACAACGTATATTTGTGGAGCAAACGCAAAGGATTAGACCCCCGCACCAGCTTGGCAGGTAGCAATGACTATGCAGTATATAGCCCAATCCGCACGGTATCAATGGGATTAACACTCAATTTTTAAAATCGTAAAAGCTATGAAAAAATATATACTTTCCGCCGCTTTTCTATCACTGCTTATTACTGCTTGTTCTAAGAGTGATTTCGACCCCAAGGTAAACGAGTACCTCACCGACCAACGCAAAGAGGAACTCAAAGCCGATGTACAAACTAAAGCCAACCTCCTACAAGTAGAACTCAACGGTATTTACAACAACAATGTAGCACTACAGAGTAACTATCACGATTCGTTTGGGCTGAAGTCTATCCATCTGTCGTCAGACCTTACAGGGCTTGATATGGTACAAGCATCATATCACTGGTTTGGCTATGACTATTATTTCGATATGCGCAATGCAAACTATTCGCGCACTAGCTTTATGTGGTCTTTCCTCTATCGACAAATCAGTGCTATCAACACGATTTTAGCCGATTATTTTTCGGAAGTTCCCGCTGAGCAAGTGCTCTATCAAAAATATGCTGAACTCAAGTCGTTACGCGCGATTTACTATTTCTATTTGGTGAATTTGTATCAACATTCTTACAAAGGCAACGAGTCTAAATTAGGGGTGCCCCTAATGCTCAAACCTACCGATGGCAAACTACCGCGTGCCACAGTAGCCGAAGTATATCGTCAAATGGAAGAAGACCTATCAGTGGTAGATGATGCCCGCTTTACCATCACCGAAAGCAAAGAAGATGTAGACAAAGCTGTCGCTGCTGCTTATTTTGCCAAAGTGTATGCACACAAAGAGGAGTGGGCAAAGGTAGCCCAATACGCCCAAATTGTACTCAACGCAACCGATTTCAATTATACTTCTATGGCTGAAGTGCAAGGAGCTAAATGGGATATCAGTAATACCTCTTGGCTTTGGGGGTATGATATCACTCAGCAGACTACAACTTCCTTTGGGTCTTTCTATTCGCATATCGATAATACCATAACACAAGGCTATGCTGGGGGTTCAGGAGCTTATAAAAATATGTACAGCAACCTCTATGCTAAGATAGCCGATACTGATGTACGTAAGAAAATATATATCAATAGTACACTTTTCCCCACAATCGCCGATCGTTATGGATTACCCAATTACGCCAATGTGAAATACGCTACCGACCAGCGTTTCTTAAGTGATTACTGCTTCATACGCATAGAAGACCCTTTCTTTTTGTATGTAGAGGCTTTGGTAGAACAGAACAATTTGAGCGCTGCTAAAACTGCCCTTGAAGACTTTATGCACGACTATCGCGACCCTTCTTACACGCTCACTGCTACCACTCAAGCGGCTATGCGAGACGAAGTACGCACTCAGCGCCGCATAGAGTTATGGGGTGAGGGTACTTCATTCTTCGATTTCAAACGTTGGCATTTAGGGGTAGACCGAAATGAGGCTGGCAGCAACCATACTTTTATGGTAAAAGTACCCGCTGGCGATAAACGTTGGGTATACCAAATACCACAAGATGAAATAGAATCAAACTCACAAATGGTGCAAAACGAATAAAAAACATAAAAACCTAAATAGACACGAACTACCTAAAAAAGTATCCTTTTTTGGGTAGTTCTTTTTTATATCACGTAAGTATTGGCTAATTAGCAAATTAGTCGTACCTTTGCCCCCTTGATAGTTAAAAATGAAAACCGAAGAAATCCTTATAAAAGGTGCTAAACTGCACAATCTTAAAGATATTACGGTGGGGATTCCCCGCAACAAGTTGGTGGTGATTACAGGGCTTTCAGGCTCAGGTAAATCATCATTGGCTTTTGATACGCTCTACGCCGAAGGGCAACGCCGTTATGTGGAGAGCCTCTCGTCGTACGCACGTCAGTTTTTGGGTAAGTTAGACAAGCCCAAAGTAGACAATATCGTAGGGATAGCCCCAGCTATTGCTATTCAGCAGAAAGTAAACACCTCTAACCCTCGTTCTACCGTGGGCACTTCCACTGAGGTGTACGACTACTTAAAATTACTCTTCGCACGTATCGGGAAAACATATTCTCCTATTTCAGGTCAAGAGGTAAAAAAACATACCGTTACCGATGTGGTAGATGCAGTAATGCAGTATCCCGAAGGTACAAAACTATTACTTTTGGCTCCTGTGAATATCCCCAAAGACCGTACGGTAGAGCAAGTGCTCAAACTCCTATTACAACAAGGCTATGCACGCATTCTGCACAAAGAAGAAATCATCCGCCTTGAGGAAGACAACTTGCCTAAGAATCTCGACAATTTCCAATTGGTAGTAGATAGGGTAATTGTGCGTCACGATGAGGATTTTCAGCACCGCCTTGCCGATGCTGTAGATACCGCTTTTTTTGAAGGCAAAGGCGAGTGCTATATTCAGGAAATAGATGGGGTGGTACAAACGCATTTCAGCAATCGGTTTGAGTTGGACGGCATCACTTTTTTAGAGCCTAACGTACACTTGTTCAGTTTCAACAACCCTTATGGGGCTTGCCCCCAATGCGACGGTTATGGCGATACTATTGGTCTTGACGAAGATCTTATCGTGCCTAACACAGGGCTTTCGGTTTACGAAAAGGCAATTTACCCTTGGCGTGGCGAGACTATGGGCTCTTATCTCGACCAATTAGTGAACAATGCTTATAAATTCGATTTCCCCATACACAAACCTTGGTTTGAACTCACTGATAAACAGAAACAATTGGTTTGGGATGGCAACAAGTATTTCACAGGACTCACCGATTTTTTCAAAGAGTTAGAGGACAAAAGTTATAAAATACAAAACCGAGTGCTCTTAGCGCGCTATCGCGGAAAAACGCGTTGTCACGAATGCCACGGCAAGCGTTTGCGCAAAGAGGCTAACTACGTGAAAATAGCAGGTAAAAGCATTTCGGACTTGGTAGAATTGCCTATTGAAGAACTACAAGTTTTCTTTAAAGAACTCAAGCTCAACGATTACGAGCAAGAGGTTGCCAAACGATTGTTGTTAGAAATCAACAACCGCCTGCAATTCCTTGCCGATGTGGGCTTAGGTTACTTAACCCTCAACCGAAAATCGAACACACTCTCAGGGGGAGAAAGCCAGCGTATCAACTTAGCGACCTCCTTGGGCAGTAGTTTGGTAGGCTCTATGTACATACTCGATGAGCCCAGTATCGGTCTGCACCCGCGCGATACCGAACGACTGATAGGCGTACTAAAATCCTTGCGTGACTTAGGCAATACGGTGATTGTGGTAGAACACGACGAGGATATTATGAAAGCTGCTGACTATATTATCGATATAGGTCCTGAAGCCGGAACGCACGGCGGTGAAGTGGTAGCGGCAGGCACTTATGAGGAACTCCTAAAAGCCAATACCCTTACGGGGAAATACCTCAGCGGACGTTTAGCAATTGAAGTACCCAAAAAACGACGCACTTCTCCGCAACACATCACTCTGGTAGGCTGTCGTGAGAACAACCTTAAGAACATCGATGTTACTTTTCCTTTGGATATGCTCACGGTAGTTACAGGGGTATCGGGTAGCGGAAAATCTACTTTGGTGAAAAAGCTACTTTATCCTGCTATTCAGAAAGAATTAGACTTAGGCGGAGAGAAAATCGGTCAGTTTACCAAAATAGAAGGCAAATACAAGCACTTGCAAAGTGTGGAATTTGTAGACCAAAACCCTATTGGCAAATCAACTCGTTCAAATCCTATTACCTATATCAAGGCTTACGACGATATTCGCGCCCTCTTTGCAAATCAGAAGTTGGCAAAGATGCGCAATTTCCAATCCAAACACTTCTCGTTTAACGTTGATGGAGGTCGTTGTGAAGTGTGCAAAGGCGAAGGTGAAGTAACCATAGAAATGCAATTTATGGCTGATGTGCATCTCACTTGTGAGGCTTGTGGCGGCAAACGCTTCAAAAAAGAAGTTCTTGAGGTGATGTACGAAGGCAAAAACATCGATGACCTGCTAAACACTACTATCGATGATGCCGTAGCCTTTTTCCAAAAGCACAAACAAACCAAAATAGCCGAAAAACTCAAACCCTTGCAAGATGTAGGTTTGGGGTATGTAACACTGGGGCAGTCCTCCTCTACCCTATCGGGAGGGGAAGCCCAACGGATAAAATTGGCTTCTTTCCTATCAAAATCGGATAGCAAAGAAAAAGTGTTGTTCATTTTTGATGAGCCAACCACTGGTTTGCACTTTCACGACATTCGCAAACTCTTAGATTCATTGCAAGCTCTCATAGAAAAAGGGCATTCGGTTATCATTATCGAACACAATACCGAAATGATCAAATCAGCTGACTATGTAATAGATTTAGGTTTAGAAGGCGGCGCCAAAGGAGGCAATCTCGTAGCAACGGGCACCCCTGAGGAAATCGCTAAAAATAAACAAAGCTACACAGGTAAATACTTAAAACTGAAATAGCGATGAAAGAGTTAGGTAAAAATTGAGTTATCCAAGATTTTTCGGATAACTGCCAATGATGGCAAAATGTAAAATGTACAATATTAATCAAATATGGACATTCAATTCAATACAAACGAAGATTACAATAAATTAGCCCTTAGCGAGTTGCGTAAACGCCTGAAAAAAGTAAAAGAAGGCGGGGGCAAAAAAAACCTCGAAAAATTACACAGCCAAGGCAAACTCTCGGCTCGTGAACGCATAGAGTATCTCTTAGACAAAGATAAACCTCAAATAGAAATAGGCGCTTTTGCTGGTGAGGGAATGTACGAAGCACACGGCGGCTGTCCCTCAGCAGGTGTAGTGGTAGTGATAGGCTATGTTGCTGGCAAACAATGTGTAGTAGTAGCCAATGACGCTACTGTAAAGGCAGGTGCGTGGTTTCCTATCACAGCCAAAAAGAACCTACGCGCTCAGGAAATTGCAATGGAAAATCGCTTGCCTATCATCTATTTAGTAGATAGCGCAGGGGTGTACTTGCCTTTGCAGGACGAGATTTTCCCTGATAAGGAACACTTTGGTCGCATCTTTCGCAACAACGCCCTAATGAGCAGTATGGGCATCACCCAAATAGCCGTAGTAATGGGCAGTTGTGTAGCAGGCGGGGCTTATCTGCCTATAATGAGTGACGAGGCTCTAATAGTAGATAAAACGGGTAGTATCTTCTTGGCAGGCAGCTATTTGGTAAAGGCTGCTATAGGCGAAAATATCGATAATGAAACCTTAGGCGGCGCCACTACCCACTGCGAAATCAGTGGTGTAACCGACTATAAGGCAACCGATGATAAAGATGCCCTTGACCGTGTACGCCGTACAATGGCTAAACTCTCCGATGCCGAAAAAGCAGGCTTTAACCGCATTGAAGCACACAAACCGCTGAAAGACCCTAATGAAATTTACGGTATTTTGCCTAAATTGCGCTCAGAGCCTTATGATATGAAAGATATCATCCTTAGATTGGTAGACAATTCAGAATTTGATGAATATAAAGAAGGTTACGGACAAACCATCCTCACGGGCTATGCGCGTATTGAGGGTTGGGCAGTAGGCATTGTGGCGAACCAGCGCAAAGTGGTAAAAAATAAGAAAGGGGAAATGCAGTTTGGAGGGGTTATCTATTCGGATAGTGCCGACAAGGCGACCCGCTTTATTGCCAATTGCAACCAAAAGAAAATACCTTTGCTCTTTTTGCAAGATGTTACCGGTTTTATGGTAGGCTCTAAATCAGAACACGGAGGGATTATCAAAGATGGGGCTAAACTCGTGAATGCTGTGGCTAATTCGGTAGTACCTAAATTTACTGTGGTCATAGGCAATTCGTACGGTGCAGGCAACTACGCTATGTGTGGTAAGGCTTACGACCCGCGTCTTATCGTATCGTGGCACAGTGGAAATATTTCGGTAATGGGGGGCGCACAAGCTGCTAAGGTGCTCTTGCAGATAGAAACCGCCAACTTAAAGAAAAAAGGAGAAGAACTCACTCCCGAAAAAGAAGCTGCTCTTTTTGCGCATATCAAAGAGCAATACGACGAGCAAATATCACCTTACTATGCTGCTGCTCGCCTTTGGACGGATGCCATTATAGACCCATTAGAAACCCGCCAATGGGTAGCAATGGGTATAGAAGCTGCTAACAATGCCCCCATTGAAAAAGCGTTTAACTTAGGAGTGATACAAGTTTAGGTAAGAGATAAGAGGTAAGAGATAAAGCTAGTGAGGGCTCACAGCTGGGTATGTGAGTAAAGCCAGCGAGGGCTCACAGCTGGGTATGTGAGTAAACCTGCAAGAACTGCTGGGTATATGAATAAGAAAATTACTTTATTAACTTTCCGTCATAATCAATGTGGTATTCCTCATAATTAAAATCTACTAAATCAATACCTTGTGAGGTTGTCTTAAAAGCGGGAGTGCGCTCTATAGGCGACACAAAAATATCCTTCCCACTGAACTGCCAGAGGATTTCTCCCTGCTTGTTGAGGCGTACTATCTCCACCTCGCCGTGGGTAATATAATCATCTTGATAGGGGACTATCTCAAAGCAAGTAGCCATATCCACCTGCGTATGCCAAAGGAGTTCTAATGTAGGCAAAAGGACACAAAATACCTCATTGCCACAAGCTATGAGCAGTCTATCGCCGTCTAACAGTGCACTTTTCTCCCACAGACTGCTCACGCTTCCTCCTCCCGTGAGGACTACGTTTTTTATCTCCTCTTCTGTCTGATAGAGATAAACCGCTACTTGTGGTGGGTGAGCTTCTTTTTCTCTTATCTCTATCTGATAAGGATTTTTATAAAGCCAAAGGGTGTTTTTCATAATTTCGATTTTCTTTTATATCCAATAAATAGTATAAAACTCAAACTTACTGCTATATTAATTATAAAATTTAGTAGAGGGGCGTGTTCTAAAAGATTTTCATCTAATAAGAATTCAGCTCCATCTTGTTGCTTAAAAGGTTTGGTAACTACAAACTCATAGAGCGTAAATAACAGCAATCCTAAACTCAGCACAAACAATACATTTTCATAGAGTTTATTTCTATACCTGAGCAAGAAAAGGATGTTAAATACTAAAATGAAAAACGCAAAAAATAGAGGTACAGGATACCATTCTATAAGATCTAACTCCCAATAGGGAATTATTGGTCGCACACACCGGAATAAAAAGATTCCTACAGCTATATTATAGACCATTATGCCCAATGCTAATAAGATTTCAAGTAGAGAGGAAATAGATTTATTCTCTACTTTTTTTGACACGAAAGCAATTAAGAGAAATACTAACAAAGGAATTATAAGTTTCCCTGCCAGTTCTAACTCTGAAGATATAGAAGGATATAAGTGCATAATAACTTCTTTTTAAGGTTTTATAATTGCTCTTTAATAGTGTCTATCAACTCCTCTACTTTCTTGAGTTTCCCTCCAAAGTATTTTTTGTCTTCTATGATTTTTTCATAGATATCCTCTATGCTATGAGCGGGTGAGAGCGTCCATAAACTATAAGGTTTCAACTGTACTGTCCCTATTTTTTTAAGGGAAGGCAGTATCACTCCTAAATCTTTATGGTTGAACCAGCAATCGGTTTTGAGAGCGAAATCTTGATTGTTTTTCCCACAGGCAAGTTCGCTTTGCAGAAAGTCGGTCATTGTAGGATAAGTAGGGGCTAAATATCGAGTAGGAGCAAGATGATACTCTATTTTTCGGGGAGTAACCTCTACAGCTGACACAAAGCAGATGCCATAACGCTCATCAATGGTTATTGACAACACATCTCCTACTTCAAAATAAGGTGTTTTAGGTTTCTTTAGGGCAGGTTTCACAAGAGGTTTGGGGTTGTCCTCTTGCAGTTGCAGTTTGAGCTTATCAAGCGCTTTCTGTCGTTGTTTTTGGGCTTTGTTGTCTATCTCATTCCAGAGCGGTGTTGATCCTTGTTCTATGAGTTGCAAAGCTTTGGTGCGCACTTCATCTTTTGGATAGCCTATTTTCCAGAGAGCGTATGCAAAAGCCGTCCAATAGATTTCTGTAAAAAGTTCATCAATACAAAAATTAGCTTCCTCATTGAGCCAATCCTGTCTGATTGTTTCTATATCCTCACCATCTTTATAACGCTCGGTGATGTTGTTATAAATATCGTAGCCACTATCGCTATCTATGATTTTTACGCCGTCTATTGCCATAGTATTGTGTTTTTAAGGTCATATAATCGTTTCTTCTACTTTGCCTTTAATGATATTTTCAAGGGCGGTATAGAGGTCGCCTCCATAGAAATGGTAATAGGTCTTTCTTGGTGCCCAAGAGGTAAGGTCGAGCACACCCCATACACTACCTACACTATCGATACAGAGAACTTCATCGGCATTGACATCGCCAAAGGGAATAAGCTCGGTAACCCCTGCGTCTGATTCATAGTATAGCATCTCTTGGCGAGTAGGGAGGTTTTGTGAGTATATAAAAGCCATATAGCCGTCGTTGCGCTTGATATCCTTGCCGTCGAATACAGTAAGGAAGGTAACGAGTTCGTGAGGCAAATCGTCATAGCCTGCCTCGCGATAGCGCGCTTTGATAGTTTCGGTACGAGCGCGTCGCTCTTCTTTAGAGAGGGTATTGAGTAAGGCAATACCTTGTTTTTCTAAAAGGCTTTCTAATGATTTTTTCATTGTTTCTGTATTTTTTACCACTCGCGGTATTCATCGGTGATATCTACATTATCGGCTAATTCTAAACCTGTTTTGCGAATGAGTGTATTGAGCCACTCGCAAAGTTCTTCACGCTCCATTGTTTCTATAAGTCCGTATTTGTCATTGATTTTATTGATTTTCTTTACCAATTTGCCCATAGAGTTATAAACGGTAGTCGCATTTTTCTTTTGTATTGCTTCACAAAGCGTTTGCACATATTCCGTAAGGGCTGTTTCTACGGCTGTGATGCTTTCTTCTGAAAACATATCATCGCCCTCAGCCATACGCTGGCGCCATTGAGGGATAGGGATTTCGGAGAGAAAGGCTTGTATTTCAGGAATACGATTAGGGTCTATGTTTTTGTTTTGTGATTTGAGGAGGGCTTTTAGGCGGATGCGTTTCTTTTCATAGAGTTCTAATTTGAATAACATTAGCCTGTCCAGTTGTTCCTGAGGATTCAGAGCCACTAACAAGCTAAATTCCTCAAATAAAACATCATAAGTAGAACCATAATCACTCACTTCTTTACGCGTAAGCTTCTTGCCTATTTTCTGTTCAATGGTTGTTTTATCATCGCCAATGTTCAATCCAAAAGGCAGGTTTATATCAGAAATTTTTCCATCGGGTGCATTCTCAGAATCAATGGTGATTTGATGCAAAATAAGTTGGTCTTTTTCCTTGTTATAATTACCAATAGGCTCTCCATAAGCGGGAGCATATCTCACATACCCAGTAAAGAGGCAGCGAATGGTCTTTTCTTCATTATTAACTGGTACCCAAAACAAGTTGCCGTAAGCATCATATTCAGGATTAGGGTTTTGCGGTAAATGATATTTTGCAAAAAATTCTTTTATTTCGGGAGAATGGATAGGTCTGCCCAACAAATGTTGTATTTCCATATTTTATTTTATCATTTTTTTAAACAAATTCACTAAGCCAAGTATAGGTAATCCTACTATTATTGAAAGGATTACGAGTATAAAGAAAACAAAAAGAGCTATTGTTATTACAACTAAACCTAATAATGGGTTGTAGGCATTGATTTTGATTACTTTATCAATAGTGGTATTTAAGAGCCTTGAATGTATTATTCTATTTAGGTTCATTCTTCACTATTTATTTCCTAAACAAATTCACTAACCCAAGAATTGGCAATGTCACTAACATTATAGGGAATATTAGCACATAGATAATGCAGAAAATAGCTATCATCAAAAAGCAACCCAAGTGCTCGTTATAGGCAAAGGCTTTGTTAAGTCCTTCAACGAGGAGTTTAGTAATCCAAAGGTTTTCTATGGTCTTTTTTAGTTGCATCTTTCTATTTTCTCGCTTCTTCAATGGTGAGACCAAAAGAAGCTAAGCGGTGTTCTAAGTTGGAGAGGACATAGTCTTTCTCTTCAGGGAAACGTTTGGCTATTGCTTTGTAATAAGGTAATAAGCGCTCGTCATCTATCTCAGAAAGGGCTTGCATAACTGTGCAAAGGACACCAGTATCGGTCTCTTGTAGCCCTTTGATAAAGGTATCGAGGTACTGTTCTCTTTTCTTGCTTTTGCCGAGTGTATAGTAGGCAGTACTACGTATTTGGGGATTCTCATCATCGGTGAAGGGCAGGATCACTTCCTCGAAATTGTCATCTCCTTCCGTAAGGAGGTAGGTAGCAAAATCAAAAGTTCTTTCGTCGGTAATGGTAGGCAATAGCTCTTTTACAACAGACACCCAGTCGGCACAATGGTCTTTTGCATACCACCATACGAACTGAAATACCTTTTTAGGATCTTTGTTTACCAAATCTTGCAAGTAAGGTTTGGCTCGCTCATAAGAGGATTGGCTAAGAATTTCAATTAAGAAGGTTCTATCTTCATTATCTAAGGCAATGAGCTTTTCTATCTTGTCTAATAGTGTAGGTTCTAAAGGTGGTTTTTTATGATATACCCCCTCGAGGCAGTCGGTTTGAGTTTTGCGGTCGGTAGTGTGTTCATATTCATTGAGGAGCACCTCAGCGGGTTCGCCACGATGGTAGCCAAACCAAGTAGGACGGTCGTCTATAAGTTGCCCCGAAATGACCTCATCGAGGTAGCGTTCGTACCAATCTAAGAAGTTCGTTTCGAAAGCAAATTTGGGTTGCGCGAGGTCTAAATCAACATTTACTACGCGACCGGCATATTTGCCATTGAGCACCAAGACGTGTTCATAGGTACAGCCCTGACTTCCAAGAGGCAAGAGTCCACCAAATACTTTTGCTCGTTCGGCAAAATACTTATCGTCGTCTTCTTCCTCCTCTTCCTCAGAGGGCAATAGCGGATCAGTGAGTGCATCCCATTCTTCTTGAGTCATATCAGGAGAAAGGTTGCAAGGCGCTTTGAGGTAGATTTCTATTTTTTCGTAGAGCAACTCATCTACACAAGTACCAAAGGCATACAAACCGTAATAAGGTCCTGCTATAAAGTCTGATTTTTTAGCTTTGGCATCGCCTATAGTAAGCATAAAGGCACGATAGCATTCGGGGAGTTGCACGCCGTATTTCTTTTCAAAAGCAAGGACTTCTACCTCACTTACGGGTGGGTTGAGGTGGTACTGATGAGCATCGGCACCAAATACTTCTAAATTTTTATCGGCGGCTTTGGCTTGGGCAAGCTTTTGCTGAATGCGGTGGAGTTGTTCTTTCATTTGTTTATTTTTATATATTCCCATAGACCTCTATATAGGCGCAGGTGGGGAGTTTTTCTTCTAAATTGGCAATGACTTTCTGTATAAAAATCTTTACTTTATCATCGGTAAATGTACGTTGGCGCAGTTGTGTGATGATTTTTCGGTACGTGGTAGAGTCAAAGACATTGCTGGTCGTACAATTGAAATGGGGTTCTATTTTATTCCATTGAGGTTGGTATAGGGGAAATACGGACTTGAAATCTTCTAAAAGATATTGATCAAAATCTTCTATTGGGATGAAGGTAGAGCGCTTGGAAACATTGTTCAAATCGGTATCTAAAGCGCTGATGAGATAGCCCATACCTCTTTCGCTAGTGTCTCTTTTATCTTCAACACTTATAGTTAATGAAGTGCTAAAAATTTGTTTTACAGCCTTTTCGACATTATAATTGAAACGCTCGTATACACTTTTGGCTTCCCAATGCTCGCACTCGGTTTCTGCCATTATAGTGGCTATATTTTCTTGGTGATAGAGGGTTATGGCGGCAGGGATATCACCTGCAGTTTGCTCTAATAGGGTTTTGGCTTTCTGCAAGGGAAGAGCAAGCTCGGTTTTGAGGATTTGTATTTCTTTTAGATAATTCATTCAATTAACGATTAATAATTAACAATTAACAAGAGTGTCCAAAAGGTTTTATTAATAGAAGGGCGTTTGCAGCACATACCCAGCTATCGCTGGCTTTCCTACACAACATACTTCAAAAATGATTGATTATCAGAGTATTCAACTTTGGCAATTAATGTGAGTTCGACGTAAGTAATTGCTTAACAATCAACAAAACATTTTTAATCTCCCACGAATTACACGAATTTTCACGAAATTGGAACTAAAAAAACTCTTTTCTTTACATTATCTCACGAATTTTCACCTGACGGTGAATTATTTTGTAAATATATTATGATACAAAATTGTAAAATCAGTGTTTTATTATATCAAATGCGAATCAAGAGTTGAAAAAGTAGAAAAAATAAAAGTAGTCTGATAAATCACTATCTTTGTGGTGTCAAAAAAAAATCAGATATAAATGATAAATCAGACTACGGCGACAAAATTAGTAAAAATATATTTAACAATATGTCAAAAATACGATAATTATTTACAATATTTTTGTCAGCGATTTAGCAATAACAACGAACCTGTATTTACAGATCAAGAAGTTATTACAATTTATCTATTTTGCACTGGTGTTGAACACAAGTACAAAATAAAAGAAATGTATAATTTCATCAAAGATTACTGGCTTGATTGGTTCCCTAAAATACCTTCTTATCAAGCCTTTAATAATCGTTTAAACAGACTTAGCGAAGTCTTTAAGCATATATCTATTGAACAAATTTTAATAGGAATGTCAGAGCAAAGAGAAATGTCTATCAATATTTTAGACTCTTGTCCTATTGTTACTTGTAAAGGAAATGGCAAAAGAAAAGTAGCTCGTGATTTTACTGATAAAAGCTATTGTTCCTCGAAAAAAAAATGTGGTATTATGGTGTGAAACTACACGCCTTAGGTGCTTATCAAAAAGGTACTCTTCCTTATTTGAAAGATTATATTGTTACCAAAGCTAGTGAAAATGATTTAAGTGTTTTCAAAGAAAATTGGCAAGAGCTAACAGATACTTGTTTTATTGCTGACAAGATTTATCAAAGTACTGCTGTTAATGAAGTTTTGAAATCAAATAATAGTGAAATGATAACACCTATAAAAATGAAAAAGAACAAGTCAGAAGTATTAAAACAGAGAGATTTTGCTTTTGAATCTTTGTATAATAAGGCTGTTTCATTTATAAGACAACCTATTGAATCGTTCTTTAATTGGTTAAATGAAAAGACTCAAATACAATATGCTGGAAAAGTGCGCTCTAGCAAAGATCTTTTTGTCCATATCTTTGGAAAAATAGCTACTGCATTACTCTTTGAAAATTTATTTTAAACCTTGATTCGCATTACTTAATGCTTTTATACGTAATTACATTTTCTCTAAATAAATATGCTTCTGACGAACCAAAATCAACCATCCTATTTAAAATCCAAACATAATCGTCAATTAGTTTTTTGTCGTTTTTGATTTTTGAAATATGATTATAGAAAAGTCGTTTTATCATTCTCTCCGATGAAACAGATGTCAATGACAAAGAGGCAATGTTATTTGATTTGAAAAGGTCTGACAGCCAACTTATTCCTTCGGGCAAAAATTCTTTTCCTCCAATTGTAGAAAACACGTTTATTACTGATGAAGCATTGTTTTTCCCTTTTTCAAGAAACACTTTTTTATAAAACTCTTTTTTCCCATTTAAAACGCTCCAATCACTTTCATTTGGATTACCTTGATAATCCCATAGCAAATATCTAATGTCCAACAGAAGTTTTTGAATTAGCGGGAGTGTTCCATCACTTGGGATTAAATCAAACAGAACTTCCCATAGATTCCAAAAGTTGGTCTGTTGCTGTGAGTATTTTGTTTGATCAATTTTTAAATTTCCATTGTCATATAATTTCAATACAAAATAATCCAAAGTAATATTCACAAATTGAAACAAATCGTCTCTTTCAAATCTTTGTCTTTGCGTATTTTTTAACAATGAATTGACCAATGTAGTTAAAACAGATTTTGAAAAATCAAAATTTGCATCCAAAAATAAATTGGCAAGATATTGTTCAATATCTGAAATTGATTCGTGATGAAATTGTCGAGATTCTCTTCCTCTCTTATATGAATAATCTTCTTCTTTAGCTAAGTCGCCAAGAACTATTGGTAATATGTGGTTTATGAAATATATAAAATCTTTATCTGCTGTGTCGTATGGCGTAATTACAAAAGCTCTTGCCAATAAATAACTCTCTGATTTTTCTAAACTTATTTCTGCAAGGTCTAATTTTAAGTTTTTGTTAGATGCAATTTTCTGAACAAAATCATTTTCCTTTTTCAAACTTTTTTCATCTTGATTTCCATAGAAATTAGGATTTGCTTTTTTGTAACAAGCATACTTAATGAGACCAAGCCAAACTCTTTTTGCTTCATTAGGAAATTGTTTGAAAAATACTTCTCTAAAGTATTGTATGATTTTGTCAAATTCGTGGTCTTGGAACGGTGCGAATAGCATATAAATCATTGTAGTTATTATACCGTTTTTATCTTCTTCGCTATCAACATTTTGCAAAAGTAAATGGAAAGAAGATAAAGCAATATCTTTTTCCATTATGTTGATGCTCATATTAAGGCTATAATCTCTTTTAAATGTATCTTTTAGGATAGAAACTATTGCATCAGTAATTATTTCTATACACTTTGTTTTTTGCTCTTCATTTATGTTTGTTGAAAAATCTCTCAGTCCTAATACAGCTAACGTAATTGGTCTGTCATAAAGGATATTTAAGGATTTTGATGAAGAATATTGCTCATAGCAAGATAACCAAGATGAAAAATCAATAATTTCTTTCTTTTCGTAAGTTTTTAAAAGTTGTCCTGAAATATTCAAAGACTTTGTATCTGCTTCAAAACTTTCTTTATTGAATTCAATAAACTTTACAACTTCATCATCGTATTCAGGTTGAATTAGAAAACCACCAAGTTTTTCATCAAATTCTCCAACTTTATGGTTTCTGATATCCATTTCAGTTAAATTCTTTTTCCATATAACATCTTTACCTTCATTTCGTGCTTTTAGTTTGTCAATTATTTGGTGAATTTCTTTATTTAATTTTCCAACATTAAATTGGTAGTCTAAAATAAAATCTCGAAGCCCTCTTTGATATTTTTTTCTATGTGGAAGTTGATTTGATTCCCAACGCTCTTTTTGTGCAAATGAAATACGTCCATCCATTGGGGCAAGCGCTGAGTTTTCGTGAAGTGCTCGACTTAAATCCCACTCATAAAATTCCTTGACAGACAATAATGGCAACATCGCTTCTTCAACTTCTCCAGGATAAGCAATAGCAACGCTCGTTAAAACTGCTATTGGAGCAACATTATTGCTGTTTTTAAGAACATAAACAAATATAAACTTCAAGTTCTCTCTACTAACATCTGTCTTTCTTTTAGCCGTTTCTAATAAAAACTTCTCAAGGCTCATTAGCAATGATTCCAATGCGTAGTTTGTAACGCTTAAACCTCTGTAAGCCGCCCATAATTCCCACGCCGCATATAGTTTTGTTTTTGTTCCGTCATTCTGTTCTATTTCAATTTGAGAAATTTTATGTTTATATTCACAAGTAGCGTTTACATAAAATTCAACCGAATAATTGATAAAATCAATGATGAACTTCAAACCAACGATTGGGTGAATCCACAATAAATTGTAAAAAGGCGTTTTGTAAATTCCCGAAGGGAAAAAGAAATGTCTATCTCTTATTCCCCAACATTCCTCATCACTCAAAGATTGTCTTGATATAAATCTAATTTCATTTGGATAATCAGATTCTTTTGTTGGTATATATTTCCAACTTTTCCAAGCTGTTTCAATAATCAAATCAGGCAATTCTTTTATCAAACGCTGGTTTCCTATACCTGAAAGACAACTTTCAATTACATTTTTGTAAAAAGAATTTAATCTCCAAGATTCCCGATTTTCTTTCTTGGTAAATGCTCTTGCAATAAGTTGTTTAATCTCTTCCTTTGAAATTGAAGCCAAGTCAAATAAAATTGAAATCAAGTTTGATGATTTACCTTTAGCATTTTCTTCTTGCCAAAATTCTTTTTCTTCTTCAACTTCTTTCAAATAGGTTAGGACAATAGATTTTGCCGCCTCTAATTCTGCGTTTTCAATTTTTTTGTATTGAAAAAGTAATCGGTAATACCAATCAGTGAGAAAATTGAGTATTGAAAGTTTTATTGATTCTAATTGACTATTGTTCTTTTTCGTAAAAAACAATGCTTCTTTCCAACCCGAACCAATTGGCAAAAGCAAATTGCTGTTGTTCGTTTTTGGGTCGCTTTCTTTGCAGCAAGTTTTTATGATATGCAAACATCTATTGAAGAAAACAGAGTTGTCTTCAAGAAGTTCTTTCTCAAAAGAAGTAAAAAATGAATTACTGTTTTCTGACTTAAATACAGCTACCAACAATTCATCTGCCCAATATTTTTCAATAGTTTGGTCAGCAATTGTTACCTTGATCAGTTCATTTATTTTATCGTTGTTGTCAATTAAATAGTCTTCCACCCAAAGACGAAATGCTCGTCTGATAGCCGGCTCGTTTCCTAAATTGCTGAAAAAATCTTTTGGATTTGGAAAGTCTTCAAACTTTGAAGAAACATATTTTACTAATGCCCAATCTTCTAAAATATCGTGAGTAGGGGAATACTTCCTGTTGTTGTTTTCCTGAAATACAATTTCATCATTTTCTAAACAGGCTATAGCCTCTGCATCAGACTTATCGGGTCTAGTAAAGAGTTTCATTTCTCTTGCTCTCTTTACTGCAATTTCTTTAAAAGCTTCTTCACGTTTAATTGGAAGTCCATTTTTCGTGTTGGTAGAATCTACAACTAATGAGTTCCATAACTTGTCCTTAAATTCTGTCAGCGAAACATTAGTATAATCATCGTTTGTTTTACCGATTGCTAAGATTGAGAAATCCAGATATTTTGGACTTTGCAACAACTTGTTGACTTTGTCGTTTTTTAGAACACTATTTAACTGCGGAAACTTTTCAGCTACAAGTTTTAATTCTTCTTCATTAAGCGTTGGAATGTCAATTATACATATATTGTCTTTATCAATACCAAATTTTAATGTAATTAAATCAATCGCATATTTCCGTGACGAAGCAATTAATTTAATTTCTGGGTGCTCTTTAAGTAACGCTAATAACTGTTTAAAGGCACATTCAGGGTCTGCTTCCAATAGCTTTTCCAAGCTATCAACGAAAATAATTTTTTCAGGAATGAGGGAGATACATGAGAAAATATCTTGTATTGTTTCATTTACCCCTTGACTTGAGAAAACATTGGCGAGCGTAGATTCATTGAATTGGTCTGCTCTGAAAACAAATACACTTGCATTAGGATAATCTTTTTCAAGGGTCTCTTTGATTTCAGCTGATTTCCCAACTCCAGGTTTTCCTGTTACAATCGTTAGTTGGGAATTACTTAGACCTACTAAAATTTTTTCTCTTAATTCTGATCGTTGTAAATGAAATTCGCTTTCTCCTTTTCCAATATAAGTTTTTATTGGTCGTAAAATCTCATTGCTGTCTGATTTAAGTTTTTCAACGGCTTTGAAGTATGGAGTTAAATGTGTGTTATCAAAATGCTGAAAGAAATCTTTATCTCTAATACTTTCAAGTGTCACACTTCCACCATTTGGATTAAGCGTAGCAACATAAGCAAAAATACTGTCCCAAATTTCTTTTTCGGTTGCTGCCGATTTTTTGTTTTTACTGAGCTTAATCAGATTGAGAAAATATGTTTTATCAATACTCCCTTCGTTTAGGAAATCATATTCCAAAACATCAACACATTTCAAAAACTCCCAAAGTTCTTTATCTGTCAAATATGTATTATTATTCGCTTCTTTTAGCACCTCACGAAAAACATCTAATCGGTCTTTCTTTCCTCTTATCCTGTTTACTTCGGTAATAAAATCTGCTTCTGTTGCGTGATTTTTTGCCCAATTAAAAAGCGATTTAAGATGATTTCTTTCATCTTTAGTTAAACCATTCTTTACTATAATCAGTTTATCTTTTGATTTGTCAAAAATTGAAGTATTATTATAGTCTTTCCAAAAAGCATTAATTACCTCTTTGAATATTCTATTATCAACAGTAAATGATATGTCGTGTTTTACCTGAATCAATACACGATGTTCACCACTTGCTGATTTTGCCGTAACCATAAAATCATCAGTTTCATAGCCTCTGTTAGTTACTTGTAGTGCAACCTCCAATAATTCAGCAGAATCAAGACATGGAGCATTACCATGAATAATAAGAGTTGTAAGAAACGCCGTTTGAACGAGTTGTTCAAAGTTTGTCCCACCTCCTCCTTTTTGAAATACGCTTCCCTTTTGTGACATATTAAGTTATTCCTTTAGTATCCTCCCCATTTTAGACAATAGGTTGGTGTTTTTTACTGTTACAAATGTACTTATTCTTTTTCTATAACATAGTTATTTGCTGTTGCTATGTAGCTGCTACTGCCCATATTATATGCTACCAATTATTTTTTAATACTTTGGGTAATTTAAAGTTGTAGAACTTTATATTCCTCCCAATACCTTATGAAAAAGTAGAAAAAATAAAAGTAGTCTGATAAATCACTATCTTTGTGGTGTCAAAAAAAAAATCAGATATAAATGATAAATCAGACTACGGCGACAAAATTAGTAAAAATATATTTAACAATATGTCAAAAATACGATAATTATTTACAATATTTTTGTCAGCGATTTAGCAATAACAACGAACCTGTATTTACAGATCAAGAAGTTATTACAATTTATCTATTTTGCACTGGTGTTGAACACAAGTACAAAATAAAAGAAATGTATAATTTCATCAAAGATTATTGGCTTGATTGGTTCCCTAAAATACCTTCTTATCAAGCCTTTAATAATCGTTTAAACAGACTTAGCGAAGTCTTTAAGCATATATCTATTGAACAAATTTTAATAGGAATGTCAGAGCAAAGAGAAATGTCTATCAATATTTTAGACTCTTGTCCTATTGTTACTTGTAAAGGAAATGGCAAAGGAAAAGTAGCTCGTGATTTTACTGATAAAAGCTATTGTTCCTCGAAAAAAATGTGGTATTATGGTGTGAAACTACACGCCTTAGGTGCTTATCAAAAAGGTACTCTTCCTTATGCTGGAAAAGTGCGCTCTAGCAAAGGACTTTTTGTCCATATCTTTGGAAAAATAGCTACTGCATTACTCTTTGAAAATTTATTTTAAACCTTGATTCGCATATCAAACTAACGTTAATTAAAGAGTGTCGTCCAAAAGGTTTTATTAATAAGTTGTCCTTTTATAAGGGCGTTTGCAGCACATACCCAGCTATCGCTGGCTTTCGTACATAACATACTTCAAAAATGATTGATTATCAGAGTATTCAACTTTGCCCAGGGTCGTAGCACGACGAGCAATTAAAACTTTGGCAATTAACAAATTACTTCATTTTGGGGCGGAAAGAGCGTTTTTTGTCAAAGCCTTTGCTGTCTATTTTTAGGTCGTTGGGTAGTTCGGGTGATTGCTCGGCTTGGGTTTTGAGGTCGGAAAGGTATTGCACGATGTGCTGCCATACAAAATCGGGGTCGATATAGATGCCGAGTTCCTGCAAATTTACATAATGGGTTGCTCTATTATCTCCTCTGTGGTCTTTGTTATAAATGAGCAACAACGGACTTTTTAACACTAACCAAGGAGGTCGGTCTTCCAGCTGAAAGATATTCCGCTCGCGCGAGGCTTCCATCTGTTCAAGCAGGGTATCACAAGTAGCCGATAAGTAGGAGGTTATCCTAATTTCTTTCCCGTCATTCATCAGCACATAGCGGTCGCCATACCACAAATCATATATGCTGTAATGCCAATCCTCAGGGTCGGCAAAATCCCAATGAGTGTATATTTTAGAGCGTGTAGCAAAGAGGTGCACAAGCGCAGTGCCCACATAGAGTGCTGAGTACAGTGCCTCATCATCGGTGGGGTCGTCAAAGGTGAGCCAACTTCTCTGAGGGAGGCTCATTCCTACCTCTGGTGGCAAACGGCGGTCATAGATGAGGTTTTCGTCTATGCCGTAGTCAGCGACTTTATAGTCGTAGTAATCTTTGAATTTAGAGATGATTTTCATTTTCAAGGGTTAGGTTTCAGGGGATAGGGGTTAGGGGTCAGACAAATCGGACGGGGCTGACAAGTCTGAGGAACATCTTTTAATTCCTATTCCTTATCTTCTAAATTATTAAGTGCCTAGTTCGGGATAATCCCAAGCGTTGTCGCTATCGGTAAGGTTGTCGTTCTCTTCTCCTTTGCAACACAACCATTCCAAACCTGCACGGCGTTCCATTACGATATCTTCGTCTAAACCTGCTAAGTCTGAACCGTATATACGAGCATTTACTGTTGTCCAGTGGTAGCGATAGTGCAAGTCTAAGGCTTGTAAGATTTCTTCTATGGGGCGCAGGGTGGTATGTGCCATAAAGTCATCAAGCCCCTCAAACTCGCCCATTGTATCCATTATCAAATCGCAATCGCAAATCTCATTGGGGAATGATAGTTCTTCTACGATGCCCAGAGCCCATAGTAATACCCATAATGACTCGTATTTCCAAGTGGCATTCATAGCTCCTGCCTCACTTATAGTACCTGCAATCACCTGCTGTTCCATATGGGTTAGCAACTCAAGGGCATTGTATTTTTCCGAAAGAAAATCTTCTGCATATACTCTATCCTCTTGGGAATATTCACCTTTACTGATAGATAAAGCACACATTATAGAAGCAAATGAGCATACCGCCCGCTCTATGACTTCTTTTTTATCACGAGGGGTTACTTCCTCTGTTTCATAACGAAAGGGCAAATGTTCTATATAAGGTACTCCTTGCGACACAAGTATTGCGATACTTCTGTTTTTGCGCTCTTGCGCAGTGATAACATTATTGTTCATAGGGCATAATTTTTTTTATTTATTCCTCAAAATTCATTTCATCTACAAAGCAATAGCCATTTTTCATAAGCATTTTCAGGTAATCATCAAAGCTGTTGGCTATGACTACCATTTCATCGGGGTCGTGAAGGAATCGTACTACTTGCCCTACTTTACCTGTAGCAGAAGGCGAAAAGTCTATAAAAAGCTGTGAGGTACCTCCATTGTTCATACAATCGGAAAAATGCAACCAATTATGAAGTTGTGAAGCATCACTCGTAATGCGATTGTCTATCTCTACCTCTTCATACTCTCGATTGATATAATCAGCATAAAAATCAAAGGCTTCATTTTGAGTTGCTACAATCTGGTGAACCGAAAGCAGATAATAAGGATAATCTCCCATATCCTCATCAGCTCCTAAAATAAGGTCGCTCACTGTGCCTTTTTCATATTCACGCCAATAAGTGCCGTCAATATGACGGAGTAAGTCCAGCAAACTCTCTGGCACTTGTGGGTAACGATTGCGGAGGACTTGCAAATCGGCTTCGGTAGCGCCGTGGGCTGTAGCCATAAGGTTTTGCCACGCTTCTTCTCCACCGTTATCGATATAGGCTTGTTTCAAGCCTTCAAGGTATTGTTCTACTAAGGTCATAATATTAAATTTATTCCATTTATACTCTCTATTTATTTTTTAGATCTAGAACTATATTCATCTATTATTTTTATCCGTTTCCGCGAGAAAAAAGTCTTTAATAAATGGTAGTTGTCAATACTCAGTTTTATGTGCAATATCCGCTCTATCTTTGAGGTATAGACCTGCATACGAGGATGTATTCTCGTAGACTTTCCTTGCTTTTTGGCAAAAAAGTGAATATGATGAATACTATTTAAGGGAACTGTATGGGTAAGTGCTTCTTTGTAAAAAATATAAAGCGATTCATTTCGTATTTCTAAAGCGTAGAAAGTACCTCTATAACTCCTTATAAAATCATAGATAAAAGCTACTATAATAGCCACTAAAACAGCTATTTCTATATACTCTACAAAAGAACTATTTTCTCCATTCTGCTTCTCTATAATTTTTTGTACTACACTCCACAATATCCACACAAAAAAAGTACAAGAGGAAATAAGTAGTAAAACCTGAATAATTCTATCATTCACGGCTTTAACCCTGATAGGAGGTAACTCTCCTTTTGCATATTGATTATAGGCAATATGCCGATCAAGTGCCCATAAATAAGCAAATAAGTACAATAATATAAAAAAGAGTAACGGCAAGAATAAGCTAATTACCTTACTTATAACATCATCATCACCAAATGCAACTAAAGGTTCTTTCAACAAAGCGTATGATAGATTGAAAATTACCGATACAATTAGTATTATACGTGCTATTTTCAGTAGCTTTTTCGCGAAAATAAATTGATTTTTAGGATCTTTTTTTCTTATTAAACTCATTATTATAAACCTTATTTACACCTATGAGGGGCTTTTATTGCCGAAAGCAGATAATAAGTATAATCTCCTTGCACTTTTAAATTAAAAAATCTTGTTAATAATAGACATCAGACGAGGCTGACAAATCGGATACCTGACACCTGATACCTAACACCTGCCCCCTGACCCCTAATACTTATAATTCACTTTGCCTAAGGCAATAGGTTGAGGATTCTGTACGACCCAAGCGGTCGCCAATTCGCATAGGCGTTTAGTACCTGTTCCATCATCTTCCAAAATATGTTTTTGAATATCGGATACTTCGGCGAGTTCATTTTCTGAAAGCGAATTACCTTGTTGCAGATAACCACTAATAGCATTCAACATCTTACGGTATTCCCTATCCCAGTTGCCCATAGCATTTCGCAGAAGTTCATCATTCACCCTACCTGCAATACGTACTACCTCGCCTTGCGCTGTGGAAGCACTACCATTGCTAGGCACTAAGCTATCCCACGCTTGCATATAGCGTTTCTCCCAAGTATCACCCGTGAGTATAATAGACGATTGTCCGTCGTGCTGGATACGGTGCGGTACGGGAGGTACATTGAAGAGTTTATATAGTTCTTGGAGGGCAGCATCGGTTTCCTCCAAATACTCTGGGTTGAAATCGTTGCGGTGAAACTCAAAATCTTCTCCTATACAAGTGATTTGTTCTTTGGCAAACTTGGTAGGTTTAAGCCCTGCTTTGAGGTATACCTCAGCGGCTTTGGCAGCTTTTACAAGATAGCCATTGCTTAATCTGGCAAGCATACGCTCCATTACATTATGCCCCATATTGTCTTTTGCTTTTATATCAGCACCTTTTTGAATGAATAACTGGGCTACTTCGGCATTGTACTCCGCAAAGTGCAAAGGAGTATTCTTATATTTATCTTGCGCCTCTATATCAGCCCCTTTTTCTAATAGAAGTGCTACTTTTTCTACATTATTCACCTGAGCGTGATAGTGTAGCGGAGTGCGCTCGTATTCATCTTTTATATTAATGTCTGCTCCTTGAGCAATGAGCCAGTCCATTAACTCTAAAGAAATATCATAAAAAGAGAGCGCAGGGGTCTTAAACGAATAGCGGTCATAAGCGTTTAGCTCACATTCATTGAAAACGGCTTTAAGCGCGTCTAAATCATTAGCTTCTAAAAGCTCTCCAAAATTTGCTGGGAGGGTTTTCTTTTTCTTTGCCATCTGTATTAGTGAAAAGTGAATTGTTAAAAGTTTAAAGGACAAAGATAGTAAATAATTGTTTATAAGCAATTGTTAATTATCAATTGTTTTGTATCTTTGCGCCAACTTTATATTTCCTAATGAAAAGAACTATCTTCATATCTTTTTTAATTCTCTCACTTTCAGCATTGATAAGCTGTGAGTCGGATGATCTTTGCGACCACAACGTAAATACGCCTCGCTTGGTGGTGCGATTCTACAACCAAAACAACACTCGTACGCCTTTTAGTGTCGCAAATCTTACTGTCTATGGTGAGGGTAACACGACTCCTTTGGTGAGCAACACTACTTTAGATTCACTTGCTTTGCCCTTGCGATTAGAATCACCTACCACTTATCTGTTTCAAACAGTGGTTTCGGGGACTACCACCAGCACGGCAACTCTTACACTCACTTATACCCCCGAACAATCGTTCGTAAGCAAGGCTTGTGGGGTAAAAATCACTTATAACACTCTTTCGGCTACTATTCAAGATGCAAGCAACTCTTGGCTGAAAGGTCTGAACATCAAGAACACTACCGTAGATAATGAAAAAAGAGCTCATATACATTTGTATCATTAGTATGTTGTGGGTTGCAGGATTAAAGGCACAAACAGCTACCCGTACGACTTCACAAACTACCATCGCCTTACCCGAAAAACAAGAAGCCCCCGTGTACAAACAACGGTATGGCTTGCGCGTGGGTGCCGACCTGAGTAAGTTGGTACGTCCTTTTTTTGACAAAGATTACTACGGACTTGAGTTGGTAGGCGATTATCGCTTGACAACAAACCACTATTTCGCGGCAGAATTAGGACACGAAAAGAGAGATAAAAACGAGGATTTCTATACTTATACTACCCAAGGTCAGTTTTTGCGTGCGGGTTTTGATTATAATACCTATGGCAATTGGTACGGTATGGAAAATATGATTTACGTAGGGGCTCGCTATGGCATTTCGCTCTTCTCTCAAGACCTTACTTCCTATACAATTCACAAGGACAACCAGTATTGGACTGAAAATATCATAGGCTCCGACCCTTCTTTCCTAAAAAAATACGACGGACGCACAGCACACTGGTTGGAATTAGTTGTAGGCATCAAAGCGGAACTCTTGCGCAACCTCTATGCAGGGGCAAGTGTGCGCGTAGGGCTATTGGTAGCACAAACGAACAACAGCGGTTTCCCTAACTACTATATTCCTGCTTTTGGCAGAGTGTACGAAGGAAGCCGATTTGGCGTAGGGTTCAACTACACACTCAGCTACCTGATTCCTCTTTACAAAAAGGAGAAAAAGAAAGAAGAGGCAGATACCCCACAAACTACCTCCTCTCCTACCCCATCGGCACCTGCTAAAAAACCGAAAGGAAGGAGATAATGACAAATTACGAATGACGAGTGACGAATTACGAATGAGTAGATATATTACTTTTTTTCTGTTATTAGTTTTTTCTGTGGTTTGGGGGCAGGATGTGGAAACAACGCTTACTGAAAAAGTAAAACTCCTTGACAAAAGTTATACTACTAAAGAATTACAGACTTTAGCTAAAGATTTTGAAACTCTTGCTACCTCAGCGGCTTCGCATTGGATCGTGAATTATTATGCGGCTTATGTGAACATACGCCTCGCTGATATGTCGCAGGGAGATATGATTGATAGTTATTGCAATCAGGCGGAGAAATATTTGAAGATAGCTGAAAAACAACCTGATGCCGATGTATCGGAAATCAATGCTTTATACGCCTATCTAAACAGTGCTAAAGTGAAAGTAAACCCGATGTTTCGCGGGTCTAAATACGGAAAAATATGTAAGGCATACATTGAAAAAGCTATCAAGGCAAATACCGAAAACCCACGTCCTTATGTGATTCGTGCCATCGGAATTTACTATAAACCTAAAATATTAGGTGGTGGCAAGGAAAAAGCAGCACCTATAGTTAAAATAGCCTTAGAAAAATTTAACCATTTCACTCCTAAAACACCTAATCACCCACATTGGGGGAAAGGAATGATACAATCAATTAACAATTGACAATTAACAATTAACAGATGCATAAAGCTGGATTTGTAAATATTATAGGGAACCCTAATGTAGGGAAATCTACCCTTATGAACGCCTTTGTAGGCGAAAAACTTTCTATTATCACCTCTAAAGCACAAACTACACGACACCGCATTTTTGGTATCGTAAGTGGTGATGATTTTCAGGTGGTTTTTTCGGACACTCCTGGGATTATCAAACCTTCATACGCCTTACAAGCCTCGATGATGGACTTTGTGAAAAGTGCTTTTGAAGATGCTGATATTCTTATCTATATGGTAGAAATAGGGGAAAAAGAACTGAAAGATGAAGTTTTTTTTAATCGCATCAATAAACTGGAAGTACCAGTGTTGTTGCTCATCAACAAAGTGGATACTTCCGACCAAAATATCTTAGAGGAACAAGTAGCCTACTGGAAAGAAAAAGTGCCTCGTGCCGAGATTTTTCCTATTTCGGCTTTACGCAACTTCCAAACTGAAGTAGTGTTCAACCGCATTATAGAACTTTTGCCCGAGTCGCCTGCTTTCTTCCCTAAAGACCAACTCACCGATAAACCAGAGCGCTTTTTCGTGAATGAGATTATACGCGAGAAAATACTATTGCACTACAAGAAGGAAATCCCCTATTCGGTAGAAGTAGAGACCGAAAGTTTTGCCGATAGTGAGACGATTATTCACATTCGCTCGGTAATAATGGTAGAGCGTGAAAGCCAAAAGGGCATCATCATAGGGCATAAAGGGGAAGCCTTAAAACGAGTAGGCGTAGAAGCTCGCACTGATTTAGAGAAGTTTTTTGGCAAACAAATACACTTAGAACTTTTTGTAAAAGTAAATAAAGACTGGCGTAGCAATGCGCGACAATTGAGGCGTTTTGGCTACGATACTAATTGATTTGTCGATTTGCCGATTTGTTAATCTGTCGATTATGTTATGATAAAAAAGATATTAAAAATACTTGTAATCATCTTTTTGCCCTTTTGCATACAAATATTTGCATCGGGGCGCAACAAGATGCGTGTAGTGAAAGAGGTGGTGGTAGACCATCAGGATGAGAATATGTACGTTACCGATGAGGCTATACGCCGCACTATCTTCAAAGATCCTCAAGCACAACACCCTATGGGACTTCTTAGGCTAAATGAAATTGAAAAGCTCTTAGACAACAATGTGATGATTGAGAAATCGGAAGTGTTTTGCACTATTGATGGCACTCTAAATGCTAAAATTAAACAGCGAGAACCTATCGCTCGTGTGTACGACGGAGCGGGAGTGTACTATATGGATACCCAAGGAAAGAAGATGCCACTCTCAAGTTCTTACTCGGCGCGAGTGCCTGTACTTAGAGGTAATACCGAGCAGTATTGGCAAGCCTCCTACGCACTGATGCAGTTTATACAAAACGACCAATGGATGGCTGAGAATATCACTGAAGTATTGGTAAAACCTAATGGCGAATACGAATTTTTGATGCGTGTGCCTACTTTTAAAGTTGTTTTTGGCAAGTTTGAAGACGAAGCGCTTAAGAAAGCTAATCTCAAAGCCTTCTATAAACAGTTAGAAAAAACTAACAAACTGAACGAATACAGCGTCGTAAATCTAAAATATATGAACCAAGTGGTGTGTAGACGATAAACAAATGACGAATGACGAGTGACGAATGACGAATGACGAATAAAAAAACAGAGGTTACTAATGAGTAGCCTCTGTTTTTTTATCTCTTATTTCTTACCTCTTATCTATTAGAAAGGTACCATTTTACGGTTTTTTGGATACCTTCTTCAAACTGCAAGGAAGGTTCCCAACCGAGTTCATTTTTCAATTTAGTAGCATCAATAGCGTAACGGAGGTCGTGACCAGCACGGTCGGTTACGAAAGTGATGAGTTTTTCGGAAGTACCTTCGGGGCGACCTAATTGCTTATCTACTTCTTTGATGATTACCTTCACCAAATCGATATTACGCCATTCGTTAAAGCCTCCAATATTGTAGGTATCACCATCTTTTCCTTGGTGGAAAATGGTATCGATAGCGCGAGCGTGATCTTCCACAAAAAGCCAATCGCGGATATTCTCACCTTTGCCATAGATTGGTAGTGGTTTATTATCCACAATATTGTAGATGCACACTGGTATCAATTTTTCAGGGTATTGGTGAGAACCATAGTTGTTAGAGCAGTTTGAAATCACTACAGGCAATTTGTAAGTGTTGTGATAAGCTCTCACAAAATGGTCGGATGAGGCTTTAGAAGCCGAATAAGGTGATTGAGGGTCGTAAGGAGTTTGCTCTGTAAAGAGGGTATTATCCATTTCTAAAGCTCCATATACCTCATCGGTAGAAACGTGATAAAAGCGTTTGCCCTGCATATTATCTTTCCACGCTTCACGAGCTGCTTGCAAGAGGCTCAAAGTACCCATCACGTTCGTTTTCGCGAAGATAAAAGGGTCTTCAATACTTCTATCCACGTGACTTTCGGCAGCGAGGTGAATGATTCCATCGATGTGATGTTCAGCGATGAGGGCTTTCATACGCTCGTAGTCGCAAATATCCGCTTGTATAAAGGTGTAGTTAGGGGCATTGGCTACATCGGCAACGTTTTCTAAGTTACCAGCGTAAGTAAGTTTGTCTAAGTTAAAAATGTGATAGTTAGGGTATTTGTTTACAAATAGCCTTACGACGTGAGAGCCTATAAAACCAGCTCCTCCTGTGATTAAGATGTTTCTTTTCATTTGTTTGTCATTTCAAAAACTAATTCACCGCCTTTTAGAAGGTCTTGGTGAGAAATATGCCATTGAGAGTATTCCTTGCCGTTGAGTTTTACAGATTGGATATATTTATTGTCCTTAGAGACATTTTTAGCAATGATTGTAAACGTTTTTCCGTTAGGCAAGTGTATGGTTACTTTATCAAATAGTGGACGACCAAATTGATACTCGGTAGAAGCTGGGTTCATAGGGTATAAGCCCATAGCACTCCAAATGTACCAAGCCGACATCTGTCCGCAATCCTCATTGCCACTAAGTCCGTTAGGGGTAGTGTTGTACTGAGTTTGCAAGATGCGATCTACCCAATATTGGGTTTTCTTAGGTTGTCCTGCTACGTTGAACATATAGGCAATATGGTGGCTAGGCTCATTGCCGTGCGCGTATTGCCCTATGAGTCCTGAAATATCAGGAGAGGTGTTATCACCAGTGATTTCAGAACTTTCGGTAAAGAGTTTTTCTAAGTGTGTTACAAAAGGTTCATTGCCTCCAAATAGGTTGATAAGTCCTTGTACGTTGTGAGGCACAAACCAGCTGTGTTGCCAAGCATTACCTTCGGTATAGTCGGTGTTTTCGCGGTGGTCGGAGCGTTTAGGGTCAAAAGGTGTGCGCCATTTACCATCAGTGCTTTTACCACGCATAAAGCCCGTTTCTTTATCAAATAAGTGAGCATAGGCTTCTGAGCGTTTGGTAAAGAAGTCGGCATCTTCAGTTTTACCTAAGGCTTTAGCCATTTGCGCTACACACCAGTCGTCGTAAGCGTATTCAAGGGTAATAGTAACCGATTCGTCTACCCCTGCGTTATAAGGTATGTAACCATATTTTTTGTACGCTTTGAGTCCGCGATCATCTTGCATCATTGTAGTTTTCATTGCCTCGTAAGCCTTTTCAGCATCAAAACCACGTACTCCTTTAAGGTAGGCTTCGGCAATCACCGCAACAGAGTGATAGCCCGTCATTGTATTGGTTTCATTGCCATAAAGTGTCCAAACGGGTAACACTTTGTGCACTTGGTAGTAAGCTAACATTGAGTTGATGATATCTGCAGTTACTTTGGGTTGCAAAAGGGTAAGCAATGGGTGCTCGGCACGGAAAGTATCCCAAAGCGATAAGGTAGAATAAGCTGTGCCTTCGGTTTTTACAATCTCGTCGTTTTGCAATCTAAACCATCCATTCTTGTCAGAAAAAGTTACAGGCGCTACTTGCGCGTGATAGAGAGCAGTGTAGAAAATGGTTTTGAGAGAATCAACAGGAGTTTCTACTACTATACTGCTGAGATTCTTCTCCCATTGTCGCTGAGCTTCTTCTTTCACTTTATTAAAATTAAGTGGATGCGATTCATCAGCTATTTGTTGAAAATGGCGACTTTCAGAAGTCATTTCTATTCTTGTCCTAAACAACTCTACACCTTCATACTTAAAGCTTCCTATTGCTTTATCTGCAAAATCAGCAAATTGTCGTGTTTTAGGATCATCTGTATCTACCATTTTTTCAAACCCTAAATTTTCTAAAGCATTATCTTCACTTACTGATGAAAGTGCTACTTTCACTTCAAGAGTTTTATTCTTATTATTAAAAAAGAACTGACCTGAAGGAATTTGTCTCATTTCATCTAACAAGTGAGGGTTTATCTCTAAACGCACTGGTCTGTATTTTTCATTTTCTTGTAATTCTTTTTCTAATTCATCTTCAAATTCCTTTACTCTATCTACTTTTTTTAATTTTTTAGGGTCTTTGGTCGTAATTACCTTATTGAGATTTGCTTTTTTAATAGGTTTAGAAAACTGAATAGCAAAGTATACTTTTTGATTAGGTGCCCAGCCTTCACTATAGCGATAGCCAGTGATCAAATCTTCCGCTTCCTGTTGTATATAGGTTACTGTAGGGCTATCCCAGTTGATAGCAAATCCCAAGTTCAGTAGTACTGATTGTTCTGCTCCTTTTTCAAAAGTATAACGATGTACAGCATAACGTTGTGCCGCTGTGAGTTCTACATTCACTTTGGGATCTTCTAAATACACTTGGTAATAGCCAGGTTCTGCTTTTTCGTTCTTATGGCTGTACTTTGATTTATAAGGCACCATATCGCGAAACTCTTTGGCATTCACGGGATATTGCTCTTTGCGACCGTATTTGAGTACGCTGAGGTCATACTCTTTAGTAGTAGGCATTAGCAAAATGTCGTTTAGGTCGCCTATACCCGTACCACTGAGGCTCAAATGTCCAAAACCAACCATAAGGCTATCGGAATGGTGATAACCAGAACACCAATCCCAGTGACTAAGACCATTCACGGGGCTGACTTGTATCATACCGAAAGGCGTAGTTGCCCCAGGATAAGTATGTCCGTGTCCGCCGGTGCCAATAAATGGGTCTACATAGCTAATCAACGGTTTTTGAGGGGGTTGCACTTCTTTCTGCAAGGGATTTTGGGGATTGTTGCAGGCAGCAAGCACTAAGGATGCCACTGCTAAAAGGGTGATATGTTTTAACTTCATTGTAATAATAATTAATTTAATTGGGGCAAAGATAATAAATAATTACGAATGACGAGTTACGAATGACGATTTTTTGCGGTATTCGCATTTAAAAATCTACCCTCTTTTTGCTATATCGAACTGAGGTTAAATGCTAAAGTTTTATAACTTACATAGGTGAGGTAGCAGCTTTTTTCATCTCTAATATTTCCCTTACTATATCCGCACTAAAAAATAAGAAAAACATACTTATCAAAAAGAATAGAATAGTAAGTATTATAGAAGCTGTATTACTACCAAAAAACTTAGGTTTCTCTTTTTTTACTATTTTTATTCCTTTACCACTTCTATTATATTTCAAGTAAAACAAAGTCATCACAATTATTATTATGATTACTTTTTGAATTGTACTTAAATAACAATTAAAAAAATATGCTAATGGTATATCAATCAGTCCATTGATTATTAAAGAGAAAATAAAACCTAATGCCCAAACAGTGTTTGAATGTGGATAATCATCAGGCATAACCTTTGCATAAAAAAGATAAATATAATAATAAAGCACGTCGATCATTTGCCGTAATTTTCATAAAAATAATTCCAAAAATATTCATTGGATTCAGAAGGTTTTCCATAGTACCATCTTATAATGTTTAACATAACGGCGTTTTTGTTTTTTAAGGTCTGTATTGCCGTAGTACATCGCGGCTCTGCTCTCAAAAGCATCATATTCAAAGCTAATGCGTTCTTTGTCTTTTACATATATCTGAGCAGGGGCTTTAAATAGCAGGGAAAGGGTATTTTTCTAAATGGGTATCGCCTACTTCGTTGGTGATAGGTTACAAAATCATCTCATTAAAAAAAAGATGTTGTTTAATAGTTTCATCTTTTACATCAAGTACAAGAATAAAATAAGCATTATCCTTTTTATATTCTAAAATGTATTTAATAGCTCTTTTAGCACTTCTCAAAGCATAATCAGCATCAGACTCATTTTTTTTTCTTTCGCAACTCCAATTGTCATAATTATGTTCAAAATAGCCTTTATTATTAACATTGACTACATCTCCTCCTAAAATAGCAATTCTACTCTTTAGACACTCTTCTAAAATCTCTAAGGCATCATTCTTTGAAAAAGATTTTTGTATTGTTCCATATACAGGAGCTCCTTTTTTTAGTAGTGCTATTAATTTATCTGTTAAATTCATAAGAAAACTATTGTTATCACATTACCTAACTTTTACGAATATTTTACAGCTATAAAACAATCTCTGAATAAGGTAATTTTAAAATCTTTTTACTTTGTTTGTTAATTTCAATTTGTCTTAGAAAAGTATCCCTATTATCTATCACTTCTTGCAAAGAGACTAACCAACTATTTATAGAACCATTAGATTCTTCAAAAGATTTATTATCCCATTTTACATTATAAATATCTCTAAATACTTGTTGAGCTCTTTCTTTATTCAGATACAAGGCTATCTTCATTTTAATTTCTTGATATTTTGCATAACTGAAAGAGTTAGTAGCTCCTCCATTAAAAGGGGCTTTTCTAATATAACTTTCTAAAAGAACATTTATTTTATCAATTTGTATGTCTACTTCTAAAGAAATTGGAAGTTGTTTATCAATACAACTTACCACTTCTTTAAAATACTCATTGTGTTTTAAATAAGGTATATCACACTGAAACCCTTTCTTATTATAAAACTCTTGTAATAATATTTCTTCAGAGAGGTTTGTGCCTAAATCTTTATCAAACAGAGTATAGATAACAAAATGAGGTCTATATTGTTCCATAAAAGGAACCTTTATCAATTCTATACCAACAATAAGAGTCCCTAAAACTTTAAAAAATTTATTTTGAGTATAGCTCCCTAACTGGGGGAAAGCACTTTGCCATTCTTTGTTAATTTCTTGCTTGAGTTCTCTGTCTATTTTCATACTACTATGGTTTGATTTTAAAAACTTTATAACCTTTATAATTTCTTTGATACTTTTGAAATTGTCCTTTTCAAGGTAAACGTACGAATTTTTAAACTAGAACTTTTATTATAATCTTATCTTACCAAGATAAATACAAAGGAGGATATCCTTTTAAAGTAGCTTTAAAATTTAAAGAAAAAGAATTAATTTCAATGTATCTAATCGTTTTAACACATTCTCTTTTCTGATTGAAAAAACTAATCTTAATATAATATTTACCGTATTTTTTTATTCTAATAAAAGATGTAAAAAGAATTTTTACAAATTCTTTAAAGTATTTTTCTTCTTTTGGAGAGGAAAGTGATAAATCTAATATTTCTTTTGCTTCATCAATATCTATTTGTACTCCAAAGGAATTTAATATTATTGAAAAGAAAATGTTATTAGGTTTATTATAATGTAACTTTAAATAATTTTCACAGCTTATAGCGTCTGTTACAAAATATTCATTCTTCAAAATTGAAGGTAAGTTCAGAGAATAGAGCACTTCGTCTATTATCTTTATTTGATTTACAATTTCTCTTGAATATCTCATTTCTTTAAATTAAATTCAAGATTATATAAAGAACCTAACTCTCCTAAAATAGGATATATTCCGTCCTCTTTGTGAAAAATAGAATGGAATGAAGGGAAGTAATATTCAATCTTCCCTAATATATTATTGTAAAAATCGTCTTTAATAAGTTGAAAGTGCATTTTAAAAACTCAACATTTCGTGTATAATTCTATCAAGATCCTTTCTGTGTTTATCATTATCTTTGTTGTAGCCTGTATTCAATTCTTTTGTTAAAATACATTCCAAGTAAAGTGCTAATTCTCTCTTGTTGTTTAATCTTTTTACTATAGAGGGAATATACTTTTGATATTCATCTTGTGCCAAATCCTCTCCTACATCAAGAGGATCCCAGTTTGATAAAATATCATTTATGTACTCAAAAATATTTTTCATAAATATTTTAATTTGAATTATGACAACCTTCTAGTATTCTCTCTACATTGCTATTATCAGACAAATCCCAATACCACCATTTATTTATGTTATTCATTTCTTCTTTAAATCTTCTAATATAAGCTATTTTAAATATACCCATAAATAATATAAAAATTTTCCCCATTTCATTTTCAGGAAGATTAATCACTCTTTCTAAATTATAAGAACTTATTCCTTTTTTTAATAATACACAAGGTGTGTAACCACTTTTTAGCTTTTCTTTCTTAATAGCTAAATCTACATCTTCTTCTTTAGGTTTTGATTGAATAATTAAAAAGCTCATTTCTTGTAAAAAACTTCTTTTTTGACACAATGAATAAGCTTCAAATTTTTCTTGCAAAACAGTCAAAGGTATTAATCCTTGTCCGTATTTATTAATTAATATTTCTATTTCAAATTTCATCGTGGATATATTGTTATATAAGGTTTATTAGTATCAATCTTCATTTGGTTCATAAATTTCTAAGTTATAAGCAATTTCTGTTAAGAGATCAATAATAGCCTCATTACAGATTGTTTCATTCCAAGCTATATCTTAAAAAGTTTTTACTGCTTCTATTCTTTCTCACTCTTCAGTTATTAGAGCCTTTTTTAGCAAGTTTATTAATCGACATTCTTCCACTATTTTGTGTTTGAAGTTGTCATTATAACCTAAATTTACTAACAAAGTGTCTATATTTTTTATTGCTTCATCTAACATTCTATCCATTTTTTCTCCATCATAGTAAATAGAAGTATCTATACTCCAATTCCCATTAGAAGGCTCATAAAATTCTAAGTCATAAGCAATATCCGTTAGTAAATCATTTATTTTCTCATCTGTGATAGCTTCATCTTCCCAGACTTCTTTTAGAAAAAAATTGATATTATCAAATCGTTCTTGCCCTTCTGTTTTAAAAGCTTTTTCTAATATGTTTCTTAATTGATATATCTTTTCCATTACTTTGATTATTTGTTTATAGGAATCATCCTATCTTTTATAAGAGATAGAACTATAATCATAATATGTTTCATCTTTTTATATTATTTTTTGATGCAAAAAGTTATTACCTAATGCGTTCTAAATATTCTGTTGGACTTTCGTTGTAAAAATCTTTAAAGCATTTGGCAAAATAGGATGGTGAGGAGAAGCCTACTTCATAAGCAACTTCCGAGATGCTCTTGGCTTTGCTGTTGAGCAACTGCTTGGCGTATTTTACTCGTATGGTGCGAATGAGTTCGTTAGGTGAATAGTCGGTGAGGGATTTGATTTTGCGGTATAGGTTAGAACGCGACAAGCCTAAGGCATCGGCAATTTCGTCGATATTCAGTTCGGGGTTGGCGATAGAGTTTTCAACATATTGGGTGAAATCGGTGATAAATTGTTGTTCTACCTTGCCTAAAGTCTCTTGTTTGGTTTCGTTTAGGAGGAAATTACTAAAGCTCTCGCGTATCTTCTTGCGGTTCTCGATAAGTTTGCGTACCCTTGTTTTCAGCAGTTTTACGTTGAAAGGCTTGGAGATATAGGCATCAGCACCGCTCTCGAAGCCTACTTGTTTCTGTTCGTCTAAAGCATAGGCGGTGAGCAAAATCACAGGAATATGATTGGTAGCTACGTTGGTTTTCAGTAACTGACACAAATCAAAACCATCGGTTTTAGGCATCATCACATCGCTAATAACTACATCGGGGAGGTGTTTTTTAGCGACTTCAAAGCCTTCTTCACCATTTTCGGCTTCTATAAGATTGTAGCTATCACTGAGGATATAGCGAATAAACTGGCGCATATCCTCGTTGTCTTCCACAATCAGTACGGTAGGTTTTTCAGGAGCTGAGGGTGAAGCTGTTGGCAACTTGAGTTTTTCGTCAGATGCTGGCAATGAAGGCAATAAATCGAGGTGGGTTTCGATGTAATTGCTATCGTATACTGTTTTTGCCGATATTTGTTCTTGGGTGAAAGGCAGGCGAATGAGGAAAGTTGTCCCCTCGCCCTCTGTACTCTCCACGCTGATAGTACCATTGTGTGAGGCTACTAAGGCTTGTACCAACGCCAAGCCAATACCCGAACCTTCGCTATCGGGGTTTATTTTGTAGAAGTGTTCAAACACCTCATTTTGTTTGTCTTTTGGGATATATGAACCGCTGTTGAACACACGTAGAGCTGCATATTCTCCTTGTTTTTCTAAAGATACAGAAATACGTCCTTCTTGAGGTGTGAACTTCAGCGCATTGGAAAGCAGGTTGAAGTAGATTTTCTCTACTTTTTCCTTATCGAAAGGCATTTCAAAAGAAGTATCTTCGGCAAGGAACTGAAAATTGAGTTTCTTTTGCTTGATACGGTCGGTGAAAAAAGAATTGAGTTCGGTGAGGAAGCTCTTCAAATTGCCTTTGGTGAAATACATTTGCATTTTGTTATTCTCATAACTGCGGAACTCAATTACTTCGGAAATGAGATGCAAAAGTCGGTTGCTATTCTTTTTGATGAGGAATAACAAGTCTTGTTCTTCTTTGGGGAGAGAATTGTGCGCTAAGAGTGTTTGCACAGGTCCTAAGATGAGAGACAAGGGAGTTTTAAATTCGTGAGAGATATTGGTAAAGAAAAGCAATTTGGCTTGGGTCGCCTCTTCTAATTGTTTAGAGACGATTTCCAACTGTTCTTTTTGGCGTTTCAGTTCGCTATTAGTCTTACTTTTAGCGCGATAAGCCCTAATAGCCATCAGTAAGAAGACAGTGATAAGCACAATAGCTGTAATAGAAAGGTAGAGCAGCATTCGTTGGTTTGTATGCTGGATAAGGCTCTCACTGAGTTGCTTATTGATATTCTCTATTTTGGCTTGTTTTTCAGCAATTTGTTCGGTTTGCAACTGCAAAATGCGCACATTACTCTTATCTACCACTGTGGTATTGAGGATATTCTCGCGCTGAAAAGGCTGTTTGTGGAGGATTTTCATCGCAAGTTCTATGACTTTTTCACCGCCTGTAGGGTAGATAAACGATGCATCTTGCACGCTATTTTCTATATTTTGTATGCCCACTTGTTGCAAGGCATCTACCCCAATGATAAAAGGAATTTTGCCATTGAACTGCATTGCAGCCTCGTGCGTACCTGCTGCCATTGGGTCGTTCATCGCAAACACAAGGTCGATATGAGGGTGCTCTTGGAAGATTTGTTGCATTTGCGTTTTAGCATCAGCTTGAAGGAAGTTGCCCCAAGTTTCGGCTACTATTTGCACCTCGGGGGCGTTTTTGAGAGCATCGACAAAGCCTTTATGACGATCGGCATCGGAGGTTGAGCCCTTAGTACCACGCACTTCGGCTATATTGCCTTTGCCTTTGAGGACACCTATAGCATAGAGACCTGCTTCTTTGCCTATTTGGTAATTATTAGCTCCTACATAGGCTGTATAACTTTCGGTAGCGATTTTTCTATCGACCAAAATCACGGGAATACCTTGCTGGTAAGCCTTTTCAATAACTGGTGTACAGGCTTCCGACTCGTTAGGTGAAACGACAAGCACATCTACCTTTTGCTCTATGAACCACTCTATATCGGCGATTTGCTTGGGAGTATCGTCTTTCACACTGCGAATGAGCACCTCAGCATCAGCCTGATAAAGGGCTACTTCGCGTTTTAACTCCTCGTTCATCGTTTGTCGCCAAAGGTCTTCACTGCACTGCGACACCCCTATCACATAACGGGGGTTTCGCTCCCTTTGGCAAGCGAGGCAAGCAAAGAGAGCGAAGTATAAAAAAAGTATATGATACCTTCTAAAAGTCATTTTATCTAAACAACTCTAAATGAGCATCGGCAAGGCGAGGCATCGCACCGTGTTGCTGACACACGTAAGCCGATACTTCTACCGCCAATTGATGTGATTGGGCAATACTACGACCATTGAGGTAAGAGGCTACAAAAGCAGCCGTGAACGAGTCGCCTGCACCTACTGTATCGGCGATAGTAACCTTAGGCGTACCTAAGAACGATTTCTCATTAGGCGTGAACACATAACTACCTCTCGTACCTTGTGTTAAGATAAGGAATTTGAGGTTGTATTTCTCCAATAGGTGCTTGCATACTTCTTCATCAGTTCCTTGCAAATTGAACATTTCGGCAATTTTTACTATCTCCTCATCGTTGATTTTCAATGCAGTTGCCTTGTCTAAAGAATCGGCGATTACCTCTTTGCTGAAGTATTTCAAGCGGAGATTGATATCGAATACTTTGAGACTCTCGGCTGGCATCAAATCTAAGAACTTGTGGATAGTGGCACGCGATACTTCACTGCGCTGTGCTAATGACCCAAAGCACACGGTATTAGTGTTCTTTGCTAAGTTCTCAATTCGCGAAGAGAATGGAATATTGTCCCACGCTACATTTTCGCTAATCTCATAGGTAGGCACCCCACGACCGTCTAACTGTACTTTTACGGTACCTGTAGGAAAATCAGTTTTTTCGATGATGTAGTTGAGTTCTTTCTCTTCTAAACTTTTTAGTATTTCCTTACCGAGGAGGTCGCCACCAATGGCACTCACAGCATAGCCGTTGAAGCCGAATTGCGACACGTGGTAAGCGAAATTAGCGGGCGCGCCGCCTAATACTTTTCTTTCAGGGAAGACATCCCAAAGGATTTCTCCCAATCCTACTACTGTATTTTTCATTGTATTATATGTTATCCTCTCCCCTGCCCTCCTCTAAGGGTGTGAGGCGAGAGTGTTGTTGTTAATTCTTTTCTTTTTCAGCGTACAAAGTTATAAATTCTTTTTGAGAATTTCTATTGTTTTCTGAGTTTTCTGAACTATCTGAACTATCTGACGAGGCAGACTTGGCGGACAAGGCAGAGTTTTCCAACTATATTGTTAGGCGTTGGCTTTGAGTCGGGTGCTCATTAGCAACAGATATAATACTCCTATGCTGAGGACAATAAGGGCTCCTATCTGTGAACCGTTCATCGCATCGGAGGCTAAGCCCATTGCAAAAGGGAAGATAGTACCACCAAAGAGTCCCATAATCATTAAGCCTGATACTTCGTTTTTCTTAGTAGGATTCTGCAAGAGGGCTTGCGAGAAGATGATTGAGAATACATTGGAGTTACCGAAACCTACCAAAGCAATAGCAGTGTAAAGCATTGTCTTATCACTGAAAAAGAACAGTATCGCCATTGAGGCTACCATACAAAGCACACTAAGGGTAAAGAAACTCTTAGGAGATACTTTGGTGAGAATATAAGCTCCTGACAGACATCCTATGGTACGGAACAAGAAATACCAGCTGGTGGCAAAAGAGGCTTGGGTAGTGGTAAGCCCTAAACGTTCCATAAAGATAGTGGGCGCTGAGGCATTAACTCCTACGTCTATCCCCACGTGGCACATAATACCAATGAAACACAAGAGTACATAAGGGTTGGCAAGCAGTGCAAAACACTCGGTAAAGGTGGCGTTCTTACTATCGTTTTTTTCTTCTTCAATATGAGTAGCTCCCAGCCACAAGAGAGTTACTACCGAAATAGCTACAAAAAGCAGGAAGAAGAGTCGCCAATCATTAAATTTATCAAAGCAGAAACTCATCAGCAAGGGGGCAGAAAACGAGGCTATTGCCTTGATAAACTGACCAAAAGTGAGTGAACTTGCGAGTTTGTCACCTTTTACGATGACTGACATCAGAGGGTTTAACGATACTTGCATCAGTGTGTTACCAATACCAAGCAAGGAGAAAGCTACCAGCATAGTGGTATAGTTGTAGCTAATAAAGGGCACTACCATCGCTAAGATAGTAATCACTAAGCTGAGGAGTACGGTTTTACGACGACCTATTTTGCTCATCAGTACGCCTGTGGGGACTGAGAAAAGCAGAAACCAAAAGAATACCATTGCAGGGAGCGCTTTGGCGGTGGTTTCGGTCAAGCCAAAATCGTCTTTTACAAAGTTAGAAGCGGCGCCTACAAGGTCTACGAAGCCCATACAGAAGAATGATAGGAGTACAGGCAATAAATATTTTAGATAGTTATTATTTTGTTGCATACTATGAATATATTATTAGTCTCACGCACTCCCCTCTCCTTGTGAGAGGGGCAGAGGGAGAGGATTATTATTTCAATTTATAGACAGTTACATCGTTAAGGGTGAGGGTACCTTTGCTGGTATTGAAGCGGAGAGTATTGTACACTTCGGTAGGAAATACCGCATTGGTTTGTACTACTTCACCATTGTTCACAAAGAGTTCGGTAGAAGATTTGTCTACCAATAAGCGTACGGTATAGCTTTTCTTAGCTACCATTGGTGCTTTGATAAGCGTTTCGGCGAAGTTGGCATTGAAAGCTACACTGCTCTTACTGCGGTCTACCGATAGAGTTTTATTAGCGCCGTCGAATAGGTATTTAATAGTTTCACCTTTGGCGTTCTCAAGGGCAAAGCTAAAGCTATCGGTTTCGTTAGGGGTTACCGTGAAAGTGAGTTCATAAGCTCCTTGATTATTGGGCAAGAAGTTTTCGAACGTTATAGCATCGGAGGTGTTGGTACGTGTTTTATCACCTAAAAGCACTGCTTCACGACGCAAGCTCTCCAACTCTTTTACGGGCTCACTGGCTACTACCAAGTGCTCGCCATTATGCACCAAACGCAAAACGCGGGCAACGGTCATCGCGCTACGGAAGTTTTCAGTAGGGGTTTCATTGGCGTAATCCCAGTTGCTCATCCAGCCTATGAACAAACGGCGACCATCGGTGGCGGGAACATTACTCCACGTTACGCCTGCATAATTATCGCGTCCGTAGTCTAACCAAAGTGGATAGTTCATAGTATCGGGGGTGAAGGTTTTGCCATCGAAATTACCGATAAAGTACTGAGTAGCACTTCCGCCGTTAGGTCCGCCTGGGTTGATACTCACGAAGAGCACCCATTTGGTTTTTCCTTCATAAGTAAGGGGGAAGAGATCGGGGCATTCCCACACGCCACCGTGTCCGCCTAAGCCTTCTCCAAACTCACTGAGGCGTGTCCATTCTTTGAGGTTCTTAGAGCCATAGAAGGTAATCGTTTGGGTAGTAGCAAGGCTCATCACCCATTGTTTAGAAGGTGCGTGCCAGAATACTTTCGGGTCACGAAAGTCAATGATATTAGCATCGGTGAGGACGGGGTTACCTTCGTATTTGGTGAAGGTTTTTCCGCCATCGAGGCTGTAGGCAATAGACTGTGTTTGGCGTTCGCCTGCTGAGGTGAAAATAGCTACCATAGCACCTTTGCCAAAGCCAGCTGTGTTATCGTGGTCGATGACTGCGCTGCCTGAGAAAATCGCTCCTAACTTATCGGGGGCTAATACTAAAGGTTTGTATTCCCAATTCACCAAGTCTTTGGAAACAGTATGACCCCAGTGCATATTGCCCCAGCGCGCTCCGTAAGGGTTGTATTGATAGAAGAGGTGGAACACTCCGTCGAGGTATACCATTCCGTTAGGGTCATTCATCCAGCCGTATTGGGGGGTGAAGTGGTATAGCGGACGGTATTTTTCGTTGTAGTTGAAGTTATATTCAGCCGACTGTTTGATTTCGGCTAAGCCCATATCGGTAGTTTTGGCTACTGCGAAAGTAAGGGTTACTTTCTTGCCTTTGTACGCCTCGATAGCGATAGGCACCCAGTAGTCGATTTTGTTTTGGGCGATACGGATGGTCATTGGCTCGCCTACGGGGTCACCTTCTACCGAGAGTTGAACTTTGTTTTCAACTGCTTGGTCTTCGATAGGGATGAGCAGGTACTTGTCTTTGGCTTCAAAGGTACGGGTGTAATCAGTCATAAAAACGCTTTTTTGTTTGTTGCCTTGTTCGATTTGGTCTATAAGGATGTGCCCCCAACCGCCGCGTTGGTTATCGACAATGCGGATAGTAGCTTTCTTGTTTTTATAGGCTTTGACATCCCAAGTGAGCCATTGTAGGGTTTCGGTTTCGTAGAGGGAACGCGTTTGTAGCACGCTTTTTCCGTCGACTAATAGCTCGATATAGGTATCGGGGTGTGTGCCTCCTCCTATGAGGAAGTTGATGTAATCGCGCTCGATGGTGAACTCTTTGGAGGTTAGTGCTCCACGAGAGTCGTCGCCATTGTTGAAGCTATTGGCAAGGTGCTTGCCTTCAAAGCCTGTTACGGGCTGCTGACCGGTATAGCTACCGGTGGCGGGAGTCGCGCCAAAGGCGTCGCCTTCTACCGCCCAATTGGCATAAGTGCCTGATTCGAAGTCCTCGATAATGAGGTCATCGGTGTTTTGCTGGCAGGCAGTGAGCGTTAAGACTCCTAATCCTGCTATTAGTTTGTTATTCATATACTTTTATTTAAATCCTCACCCCGTTCATCACATACTCTCTTGCAAGTATTCAGAGACTACTCCCAAGGAGAGGGGCAAGCTGCAAAGGTGATGGGGGTTTGTTTATTCTATTTTTTTGGTGTGGCAAATGTAGTTATTTTATTTGGTTTTTACAAATTTATGGGGTATAGACTTTGTCAAAGTCTATGGACTTTGACAAAGTTTATGTATACCACAATTTATAAAGTAATGAAAGAATAATTCTTTTTGCGTTTTTCGCAATGTTTTAGATAAAATATTGCGTTTTTTTCAATGGGTTTTCTATTGCTTAGCACCACTTAATAACCACATAGTGTCCACTTAATCAATACTTAAGAAATTAATAACGAATTTTAGAAAACGTTGCGAATTCTTCAATTCTTAGAATTGGAAGTTGGCTGTTCCGTTAGCAAAGATTCCCCAAGGGTTTTGGTTCATCTTGTAGCAACGGATAGAAAGGGCTACTACATCGTTCACATAGATTGCTGCTGCTGAGCCTTCTTGCACTATTTTCACAGTGTATTCCTTGTTGGCGTTCGTGGGGAGTTTTATGCTATTGATGGTAGCAGTGCCTCCGTCTCTAATCACGCGGTTGAGTTGCAACTCTCCTTTGTTGAGATTAAGCGTTACGCGGTAGGTTTCATAAAGGTTACCACAAGCACCCAACATCACCCCAAACTCGGTGGCGGTATTGGCTTTTATTTTGGCAACTATCTTGTTAAACCCAGTGCCAAGGCGGTCGAACACACGGTTATTGTTGTCTAAGGCTATATTGCCAAGTGAGGCAGATATGGCTTGCTTGCTATCAAAAGCAGTGGGCATTTTCACGTTAAGGGTTCCATCGGCGTTTTGAGTGAGCTCGTGCACTGCCAATGAACCTCCCCAGTGGTAGGCGGCGTTATCTTCGTAGTTGATACGTGACGGATTCCACCCCCATATATAGCGGTGAGTGCCGTCGGTAGCGGTTTTTCCGGCATAGAACACACGGTCGTCTAAATCTTGTTGTGCAGGGGTAATCCAATCGGTGCTTCCTACGCGACGGTATCTGTATTGCACACGGCGTACGCTTTCTTCGATGTTGGAGAATATCAAATATTGGTAGTTTCCTTGTGTAAACACATCGGGACACTCTACCATAAAGGCAGAAGGGTCAGTATAAAAGAAAGGAGTATTCGGGTCTTTCGTCCAGTTCTTAAGGTCGGTAGAGGTGAATTGTGCTACGACACCTTTCCATACACCTCCTCCTATATCGGCACGGGTGCTAACGAGCATCTTGTAGTTGCTTCCTTCTTTGAAGACAATAGGGTCGCGGAACTCATTGCGGTCATACTTATCAGGGGCACGGAAGGAGTGTTGTGTATCCTTTGTCCACGTTTTCAAGTCGGTAGAGGTAGCCCAATAGATGATTTCTTTGGGGTCTAAATCGCCGTTATGCCCTGTGTAGAAAGCGTAATAGGTATTCCCATCTTTGAATACTGAACCTGTACCGAGGGCATCTTCGTGCGAACCGTCGGCACCACAAGCGATTGCTTCACCATTATCAGTATAATTCACCAAATCAGTAGTGGTTGCACTATACCAAGGGTGGAAGGTTGCAGGTGCTGGACGTTGGTCGTAGAGATAGAAGATATGGAACTTACCGTTGTCATAGAACGGCATAGGGTCTCCCACCCAAGCGTTCTTGGGCTGAAAGAAATGTTTATAAGTACGACCGTAATCTTGTACGGCATAACAAGTAGCGGCATCGGGAGCCGCATTAGGGTCGTTACTACAATATTCTTTTTTTTCACAAGCTATTAGGGCGGTAGCGCAAAGCGCTAATGTAAGTGTTCTTTTCATCATCTTTATTTATTAGTTTGCTAAATATTCTAAAGCGTTGGCAGTAAGCAATTCGATATTGCTTTTGTAGGTATTAGCAGGTGAATTATCTTCGTTATACCAGTCGTAGCCTTCAATACCTATACAAATGGTGCGACCTGCATTGCCACGTTTGATATATTCAAAAATCGCTGCGCGGTTCATAGCATCATTCCAGTGGAAACTTGCTAATAACTTAGCACCACTGGCAGTTTGCCAGCCTGCTACATTATTGGCATAATCACCCCACTCAAAGTTCCATAAGGCATTATGTGCTTTGGCTTTTACCCCTCTAGAGAGTAAGAAGGCGACATCGTTAGAACCTGTTTTCTTAGTCAATCCTTTGAAAAGGGGGTGGCTTTCGTTGCCTTTATAGCAAATACCCCAGTCATCACCAATTGCAAATGGACTGTTGCCTTCTCCCCACATATTGTTTACCACCTTGCCGTCTAAGGCGATACCTAAATCGACTACGTACTGTACAGCCCAAGAAGAGAATAAGAACGAACCTCCAGCAGCATAGAATTGTTTCATCTTGTTCACAACAGCATCTGCTTTGGCTTCAGCAGGCAACTCTTTGTTGTTATCCCAATGCCACCAAATCACTTTATAGTCGGTAAGATTAACTTTACCGTCCTTGATGTCACTAAATGAAATGTATTTGGCGGTATCGTAGTTTTCGGCAAGCCAAGTGTAGGCAGCTTTCTCGTCTTCATTGGCGATAGCAGAAGCACTCTTAGCTGTACCTACAAAGGCAATAGGCGCAAAGTTGGTAGGTATAATCTCTACATTATACGCAAAACTCTCACCACGGTAGTTCATAGTGTAAGTAACGCTTTGAGTAAAGTTTTGGGCAACTCCCGAAGCAGGGCTTACAGTAGCATTAGGGGTAGTGCTAAAAGTAGGAGTTAGCGCAGTTACTGCTTCTCCTTTGGGGTATTTCACACTTATTTTACCCGTACTGTGGTCGATAGTAGCTTTGTATTTTCCGATTACAAAGTTCTCTATCTTAGGGTACTGAGCGGTAACGGTATAATCCCAATAGAGGTTGCCATTAAAGATGCGATACTTGGCACCTTTACTCAAATCTACTCCCGTAGCACCTTTAGGCACTGAGGTAGCTCCCTCGGGCAAGCTGAGGGAGGTTGACATATTGGTAAGCGTAGCCGACCAAGGAGCGTAAACGGTAATGGTTTGTTTCTCCTCGTCGATAATTCCATCGATACCATTGGCTTGGAAGGCATTGATTTTAGCCTCTTTATCGTTGATAAGTTCGCCTTCGTGTTTCTCGTCGCAGCTAAACAAGCCGAGCAAAGCTGCCATCCCGAGGGCGAGTTTGTGTACTGTTGTTTTCATATTAGAATCCTGCATTTTGTTTGTAAATACCTTTTACGTACCCTATTTGGTTTTGTGGAATAGGGATGTACTCATTCTTGTTTTTAGTGAAATAAGCACTGCTAAATATTGCTGGGCGACGTGTTTTCTCTTTAGTAAAATAGTCGTTGAGCACTTGGTCGGCGATACCCCAACGCACAAGGTCGAAGAAGCGACTGCCTTCCATAGCAAACTCTAAACGGCGTTCCCAACGGAGTGCTTTGCGTGCGTTTTCTTGATTCCAAGTGATATTTACGCCATCTTGGTATAAGGCGATATCAGCATTGGTTGCATAAGGAATCATAGAAGTACTTTGTTTGGCACGTTGGCGCACTTGGTTGATAAGTGGCAAGGCTTCGTTGCTACGGTTGAGCTCGATAAGGGCTTCGGCGCGCATTAGGAGTACATCGGCATAACGTATTACGATACGGTTCTTAGAATTACCGCGGAAAGGGTTGATATTGCGGAAGCAAGAGCAAGAAGGGTCTACATTTTCTTTGAGGGAGGCATAGAAGCCGTACACATTGCTATTGCGATTCCAGTCGTTTTTGTAAATCAAATCGGCATTGTACTTATAAGGCAAGCCAGGTAAGGCAACGGTGTGGAACAAACGAGGGTCGGCTTTATCGTTAGCCGCATTGTAATCGTTGTTGTTGAAGTTATCAAAATCGGGCAATCCATTGATTGTTTTGAAGGCGTTGACCAAGTTTTGACTTGGTTTGTGGAAGTCACAACAGCCTAACTTCTGAGGTACAGATAGCACATCACCCCAATTGAGACTTCCGTATTGAGTACCATCGTCTACTGAGTATTGCACCGCAAAGAGCGACTCTTTACCATTTTCATAGCCCCCAGGTAGGAAGTTGAAGGCAAAATCTTCTTCTAAACCGTAAGTAGAGCCTAACACAGCGCTGGTATAGGTGAGCACTTCTTGTAAATCTTGGCTGTTGATACTAGTTACGCTGTTGTTTTCACTTTGGCGATAGGCTTTGTACAAGTAAGTTTTAGCAAGGTAAGCCGCTGCTGCCCCTTTGGTTGCTCTCCCTTTTTGTGCTTGAGTGGCAGGCAATAGGTCGTAAGCTTTCTTAAAATCAGCAGCTATTTTTTGCCATTGCTCATCGTTAGGCAAGGTATTAGGGGTAGTTTCGTAATCGGCATCGGGAGTATTCTCATCTACAAACGGAATGTGACCAAATACGTTTTTAAGAATAAAGTAGAAGTGTCCACGCAAAAAGTACATTTCGCCTATGCGTGATTGGCGATTAGGCACTTCGGCATCCGATGCTTGTTGTAAGGCTTTCAGAGCGGTATTGGTGCGCGAAATTGCTTGGTAACACATAAACCAGAATTTATCGGCTTCGGCATAAGTAGGGTCGATATTTTGGGCAGTTTCATAGAAGTGAAATACCTGAATATCACTCACGTCTTGTCCGCCTTTGTAAGCATCATCAGCACGCACGTTGCCATATATCCAAAGGCTAAAAGGAGAATCGTAGTGGTCGTTACCTAAAGAGGCATAAGCAGCGGTTGCAAGTCCATCAGCTTTAGAGATTGCCTCTTTTTCGCTCATAATCCCTTGTGGATTATCGTCTAAAAAACTGCAGCTTGTTGTAAAAAGCGCTGCACATATCGCGGTGGTATATATTATCTTTTTCATTTGTCTGTTATTTTTAGTGGGCTAAAAACTAGCATTGAGTCCCATCGTAAAGGTGATTGGGATAGGATAGCCGTAGTTAGGATTTTCAGGGTCTTTACCAGTGAACGATTTGCTTTTGAGTGTCCATAGGTTCTGACCGCTTACATACAAGCGCAACTTGCTGAGTTTTATCCTTTCAGATAGTTCTTTAGGCAAGGTATAGCCCAATTGTACGTTGCGAAGTTTGAGGTATGAACCGTTTTCCACATAGTAAGTAGACATACGTCCTTCGTTGTTGTCGTCTACGCTTGATACACTTGGAATATCAGAATCAGGGTTGGTAACGGGGTCGAAAGCATCGAGCAAACGGCGACCTTTGTTACCATACGTATCTTGTACACTCCAGAAATCGGTGTGGCGTTTTACGTTAGAAACCACATCTACGTTCTGTACGCCTTGGAAGAAAGCAGTGAAATCGAAGTTTTTATACTCCAAATTGAGGTTAAGACCATAGATAAAATCGGGTTGTGGATTGCCTATCCAAGTGCGATCGTCTTCATCGATTTTGCCATCGTTGTTCAAATCGCGGTAGCGAATACGACCGATACCTTTACCATTTTGTTGTGGATGTTGGTCTACTTCTTCTTGAGTTTTGAAGATACCATCGGCTACATAGCCATAGAAGTTATTAGAACCTATAGGGCGACCTAAACCATTGTCCCATTTACCATTACCACCATAAGAGTTGATTACTGAAGTAGGGAGCTCTGTAATTTTATTCTTGTTGGTAGCGACATTAGCATTGATATCGTATTTGAGTCCGCCTTTAGTTTCATTGCGATAGCCCACTGATACTTCTAAACCTTTATTCTCAACAGCAGCACCATTTACCCATTGGTAAGCGCCTTCTCCTTTGATACCTGCATAAGGAGGTTCTACCAAGATGTCTTTAGTTTTCTTGATATAGTATTCAGCTGAGCCATACAAGCTATTATCGAAGAAACCGAAATCGATACCAAAGTTAGTTTGGGTAGTGGTTTCCCATTTGAGGTTTTTGTTACCAAGACGTGTACGACGGAATCCTGAAGCCAATTGTCCTGAGCCCTTACCGTCGAGGTCGTAAGAGGTTTTCCAGATACCATTCCATATAAAGTCGCCTGTTACCCCATAGTAAGGGTCGAAGATGTCGTAGATAGCGTAGTTGTTGATATCTTGGTTACCGTTTTGTCCCCAACCAAAACGCAATTTGAGGTCGGAAACAGTATGGTTGATTTTCTCCATAAAGGACTCTTGAGAGATGCGCCATCCTAAGTTGAACGCAGGGAAAGTACCCCAGCGATTATCTTTGGCAAAACGTGAAGAACCATCGTGGCGGAGGGTTACTGAAGCGAGGTATTTATTATCGAAAGCATAGTTGATTTTTCCGAAGAAAGAGAGCAGCTTGTAGCCCGTAGTTGAACCACTACCACTCACACCCCCAGTTGCCAATGAAGGCCACATATATTCAGGTGTTTCTACTGCGAGGTTATTCCCTTTGATAGCGAAATTAAGGTCGTTCTGTGAGTACATCTCCATCCCTGCAAGGGTTTCAAAACGACTCTTGCCGAGTTCAAAGTCGTAGGTAGCAGTATTAGCCCAGTTCCATTTTGTCCAGTGGGCTTGCTCGAGTTGAGAGAAAGTTTTTTCTTTGCCTTCTTCCATAAATCCTGAAACATACGAACGGTTGAGCACACGTTTATAGAAGTTGCCATAGTCTATACCAAAGTTAGAACGCACATTCAATCCTTTGATAGGCTGGATATTCACAAAGGCATTTCCAAACATACGCCAATAGTTGTAGCGATTATCCTTATTATCGGCTACAAGGCGTGCAGGGTTCTGACGGTCGGGCAATCCGTTTACAGGTCCGCCCCAGTGTTTGCCATCGGTAGTGCGTACTGGAATAAAAGGTACCGCTATCATTGCCGATTCGGTGATTTGGTGCGGTTGTTCTACCTCGCTGGTACGGTTTACGGTGAAATTTTCACCTATGGTTACCACATCTCCAAAGAGCTTGTAATCAGTATTGATACGAGCTGAAAGACGAGAGAAGTCAGTATTTTTTACAAGTCCATCGTTGTTGTAATAGCCCAAAGAGAGGAAGTAATTCCCTTTTTCAGTACCATTAGTAACTGAAAGGTTGTACGATTCGGTTACCCCCATACGGGTGATTTCTTTGAACCAATCGGTATTAGAAGGTAACATAGGGCTACCTGTTTTATCAAAATACTCACGGGGGTAGTACAAATTGTTGAGGGTAGCGTGTCCGTTGGCATCGGTAGTGTAATCATAGTGAATGCCTAATGGGTTTTGGTTAGGGTTGTTGCCACGATTCACCGCCGCTTTCCAAAGCACTTGTGCGTACTCGTTAGCATTGAGCATTTTCATACGTGAGTGGAACATCGATACAGTAGTATAATGGTCGAAATCTACTTTTAGCACACCTTTCTTACCTTTTTTAGTGGTAATAACAATCACCCCATTGGCAGCACGCGACCCGTAGATACTAGCAGCCGAAGCATCTCGCAACACTTGTATACTCTCAATATCGTTAGAGTTTAGTTCGTGCATACCGCCTTGGGTAGGTACTCCGTCAATAATATAAAGAGGGTCATTGTTGTTGAGTGTACCGATACCGCGAATGCGAATGGTTGCTTTCCCTGCAGGACCACCATTATCGGTTACTTGCATCCCTGCTACACGACCTTGTAGGGCTTTCATAGGGTTGTTCTCGGAGGTAGACATCATTTCGTTTACCTTTACTACCGATACTGCCCCTGTAAGGTCGGTTTTGCGTTCAGCGCGATACCCTACCGATATGGTAACCCCTTCTAAGGCAGTTACTTCTTCTTCTAGGGTTATACTTATATTCTTGCGTCCTTTCACAGCTACGGTTTGGGTTTTGTAGCCAATGTATGAAAAGACCAAACTATCGGTGGCAGCGACGGGATGAAGGGTATAATTCCCGTCAAAATCAGTAGAAGCGCCTACTGTTTTGTTTTTCACCATCACCGTTACACCCATCATAGGGCTGTTATCAGCTTTTGCTTTTACCACTCCTTTTACCTCTTGGGCGAAAAGAGCACCCGAAAAGTTACAGAGCAAAAGCGATAGTAAAATGCGTTTGTTTATTTTTCTACTCATCATATTGGTATGTTTTTTCGATTAATTTTCGGTGGCAAAGGTAGGGAAAAAGAAAGCAAACCACTATCAAAAAATGGTCAATCACTATCAAATTTGTGGCTATTTTTTGATAGTAAGCAATAGCTGTAATAAACTAAAATATTGTAAATGAATAATTTCATTATTTTTAACAAATAATGAACAAAAAATGATAGCGGTTTTTCTATTAGTTTCGTTTTAACAAACAAAAACAATTTGCTAATTTCCCAATTTGGTCATTTGCTAATTCTTTCATACTTTTGTAGTCTATTTAATTCAACACTCAATAAATATGAAACTTCTAAACATTTTTATCATTGCTACCTTGCTCCTCACACTGCAAAGTTGTATCAAAAGCGAAGCTCCCAATGCTGAAGCCGATATCCTCACTTGTGAAGTAGATGGCAATGTACTGATTCGCAAACCTGTGATCCAAAATACCGAGGTAAAACTCTATGTAAACTCTTTGGATAACGTGAAAAACCTCGCCCCGCGCTTTACCCTCACACAAGGTGCAACTATCAGCCCTACCAGTGGTACAACCCGCGATTTTTCTACCCCTCAAACTTATGTGGTAACTTCCAAAGATGGCAAATGGCAGAAAACATATAAAGTGAGCTGTTTTACTAATGATATTATCGCCCACTATCACTTTGAAAATGCTCGTATCACTGATGGCTACTACACTTTTTATGACACCTCAGTAAGCGGACAAGAAATTGCTTGGAGTAGCGGAAATGCAGGTTTTAAATTTACTAAAAGCGATGCTAAACCCAATGAGTTCCCTACAAGTCAAGATGAGAATGGCTACAGAGGAAAATGCGTAAAACTTGTAACACAAAGCACCGGAGTTTTAGGAAAAACTTTTGGTGCTCCTATCGCAGCAGGTAATCTCTTTATAGGGGCTTTTGAAATAGATTTGTTCAGTCCTGCAAAATCTACCCATTTCGGGATTCCTTTCAAGCGAAAACCTACTCAACTTTCTGGCTACTACAAATACAAAGCAGGTGAAAAACTTACCGATAAAAACGGCAATGTGATACCTAACCAAAAAGACAAATGTGATATTTACGCTGTGTTTTACGAAACAACTGCCCAAGTACCTCATTTAGATGGTACTAACATCAAAACACACAATAACATCGTGCTAATAGCACAACTAACCGACAAGAAGGAAAGTGATAGCTGGGTGCAATTCTCTATTCCTTTTAAAACAGTTAAAGGTCGTTCTATCGATGCTAAAAAACTAAAAGAAGGAAAGTACAACCTCGCTATAATACTCAGTTCTAGTGAAAAAGGTGCTGATTTTACAGCAGCTGTAGGCAGTACTCTTTATGTTGATGAAATACAATTACACTATGAATAATCAGGTTATGAAAACAAATATTTTTGTTGTATGTTTAATACTATTTGGCAGTTTATTACACGCTCAAAATGAACGTACTGAAACGCTTGTACAATCAGAAGAAAAAGGTTGGGAATACGAGCTAAAAGCGGGCGTAAACATCGGGGGAGCAAGCCCTACGCCCCTTCCTGAAGAAATTCGCAAAATAAAAGGGTATAGCCCCAAATTCAACGGCTCTTTTGAAGGTACTGCCACCAAATGGCTCACCCCTAAATGGGGTATCTCAGCAGGTTTGCGCTTAGAAGAAAAAGGTATGGAAACTGATGCAAATGTAAAGAACTACGGAATGGAAATTATAGAACAAGGTAACCACGTGGCTGGTTTTTGGACAGGTGATGTGCATACAGTCTATAAAAGTTCATTCATCACCTTACCTATAGTGGTGAATTATCGCCTTGCAAACCGATGGAAAATTCATTTGGGAATATTCGCTTCTTACCGTATGGACGGCAATTTCTCTGGCTATGTAACCGAAGGTTATTTACGTGAAGGTAGCCCAATAGGCGAAAAAGTTAGTTTTTCTAACGGACAAACCGCTTCTTATGATTTTAGCAATCATCTGCGTCATTGGCATTGGGGGACACTAATAGGAGGTTCTTGGCAAGCCTTTAAACACTTTAACATCAATGCCGAACTATCCTATGGGATAAACAATATCTTTAAAAAAGACTTCAAAACCATTACCTTTAATATGTACCCTATCTATATGAACATAGGTTTTGGGTATCATTTCTAAGTAATTTTACAAAAACTTTCTAAATAGTTACACTTTGCCAAAGCTGTTCGAACTGATAATCAATTATTTTTTATTATATCTTGTGGGGATGTTATGCAAACGTCCTCACATTTTTTTTAAACTCTTCACCTCAATATTTTCCTCTCCTTTAAATTAAAAAATTAAAGAAAATAATTTTAATAAAATCGTAACTAAAAGATTGACTTTTACTTACGTTTAAATTGTAAAATTTTATAAAAAAAGTTAATTTTTTATTTGTTTATATTATAAGTTTGTTATACTTTTGTCCCGAAAAACAAAGCCAATAACATTAAATTTATAGATAGTATGAAAAACATGTATTCTTTTTGGGCAATATTTTGCCTATTCACTCTTTTCGTGATAAGTTGTTCTAAGGACGACGAGACTACTGATCCCGTAGGTACTAAAACCTCTACTAACCAAACTGGCACTACCACTGCCACCACACAAACAGGCACGACTACTAGCACTACCCAAACAGGCACAACTACTAGTACTACCCAAACAGGCACAACTACTAGTACTACCCAAACAAGCACAACTACTAACACTACCCAAACAGCTGTAGTGGAAGTAATTGTAAGTGGTGAAGTGAACGGCATTAACTTAAAAGTTACAGACGCTCCTGCAAATCAAAACCCTAAAACGATAGCTAATGTACCTTTAAAAAATGCTGACACCAAGTTTGAAGCAAATAAACACATTGGTAAAACCCTTTACTTTGTGTTAGAGAAAAATGGTATGCCAGTATCCGATGTCGTTGAAAAAGAAATCCGCGCTGGTGATAACATCGTAAACCTCATCGTTAAAAAGAAAAAAGAAGATGGTAAGGCTACTGTAAAAATCAAAGTAACCCAAGACGGCAAACCCGTTGCTAATAAAAAAGTATATGGTATAGGTGGTGCCTTAGCTTTTCAAGGCATTATCAATATGATAGCTTTTTCAGGTGAACAAGTAGCCGAATACCAATCAGAACTAAAAGGCGTTACTGATAATGATGGAATTATACAATTTGTTTTTACTCCCGCAGATAAAAATGTTACCGATTATCACTTTTTTATCATTACTGAGGAAGAACCTCATTATCTATCAGTAGATGTAGATCTTGATGGAACTCTAAAAGAAGCTACTATCAACATCCCTAAAAAATCTACCGTTACTTTTGTAGTTACCGATAGTGAAAATGAAGCTGTAGAAAACGCTACTGTAAGTATCAATAATCTTTCTCTAAGAACTGATAATAAAGGTAGAGTAATGATTCCTTTAGCAATGGCTACTTACAATTATTCAGTTACCCTCCCTTGTGGCACCAATAAAAAAGGAAAAATATCACTCACTAGCGATAAAACTGAAAACGTAAAATTTGATACTGCTGAACGCGGACAAGTGATTGTTGAAAACAAAACCGACAAGAAATGCACTGTAAAATTCAAAGGTCAAAGTTATGAGTTAGAGGCAGGTGCCACCAAAGTTTTTATGAATCTAAATGTTTATAATAAGATTTATGACATTGATTTTTATGTAAATGGCAACAGAGTTGAAAAACTCTATAACGGAATGCTCACTTGCTCTCAAAAGAAAATAACTTTCACTCTAAATTCTGAAGATATTAAATAATGTCTTTCCTAAAATAAATTATTTAAGAGGTTAGCTTTTTTAGCTAACCTCTTTTTTTGTTGCTAAATGCGGTTTTTGCACAGTTTTTGCTGTCATTCCTCGTTAAACATCAATAGTTACTAAAAATGATCTATCATATTAAAGGAATGGGATCACTATGAATAATCAGGTTATGAAAACAAATATTTTTGTTGTATGTTTAATACTATTCGGCAGTTTGTTACACGCTCAAAATGAACGTACTGAAACGCTTGTACAATCAGAAGAAAAAGGTTGGGAATACGAGCTAAAAGCGGGCGTAAACATCGGGGGAGCAAGCCCTACGCCCCTTCCTGAAGAAATTCGCAAAATAAAAGGGTACAGCCCCAAATTCAACGGCTCTTTTGAAGGTACTGCCACCAAATGGCTCACCCCTAAATGGGGTATCTCAGCAGGTTTGCGCTTAGAAGAAAAAGGTATGGAAACTGATGCAAATGTAAAGAACTACGGAATGGAGATTATAGAACAAGGTAACCACGTGGCTGGTTTTTGGACAGGCGATGTGCATACAGTCTATAAAAGTTCATTCATCACCTTACCTATAGCAGTGAATTATCGCCTTGCAAGCCGTTGGAAAATTCATTTGGGAATATTCGCTTCTTACCGTATGGACGGCAATTTCTCAGGCTATGTAACCGAAGGTTATTTACGTGAAGGTAGCCCAATAGGCGAAAAAGTAAGTTTTTCTAACGGGCAAACCGCTTCTTATGATTTTAGCAATCATCTCCGCCATTGGCATTGGGGCGTACTGATAGGAGGCTCTTGGCAAGCGTTCAAGCATTTCAATATCAATGCTGAACTCACCTACGGAACAAATAATATCTTTAAAAAGGACTTTAAAACAATTACTTTTGATATGTATCCTATCTATATGAATATAGGTTTTGGGTATCACTTTTAAGCACTTTATAATATCTTAATCCTTAAAAGAAATATATGACAAAGTTATTTGTAAAAAATATGGTCTGCCATCGTTGTATAATAGTACTCGATGAACAGTTAAAAGCATTAGGTTTAACACCACAAAGCATCAATTTGGGTGAAATTACTTTTACACAGGAACTTTCTTCTGATGAGATACAAGCTATCAAACAAGCTCTCTTACCCTTAGGATTTGAGGTGATGAACGATAAGAAAAGTGTTCTTATTGAAAAAATTAAATCTATCATTATCAATTTGATACATAACCAAGACAACAAACTATCGTTTAACCTTTCTGAAATACTCAGCAGTGAATTAGGTCGAGATTACGGGGCTTTATCGCGTTTGTTTTCTGAGGTAGAAGGCAGAACTATTGAAAAATTCTTTATTGCTCAAAAGATTGAGAGAGTAAAGGAACTCTTAGTATATGACGAACTGACGCTTAGTGAAATAGCTTATCAACTCAACTATTCAAGCATAGCGCACTTAAGCAATCAGTTTAAAAAAGTTACAGGACTCACCCCTAGCTTTTTCAAGCAGATAAAAGATAACAAACGTAAGTCTTTAGATGAGGTTTAAAATCTTACAAATTAAATACAAAATTGTGTAATATCCAAGTAGATGTTTTGCTGTATCTTTGCAGCGTAAAACAAATAACTTTTTAACATTTACAATTTATGGAATACAATATAGAAGGTATGGGGTGCACAGGTTGTGCCAATACCATACAAAAAAAGCTCTCTGAAGTAGCAGGCGTAACAGCTGTTACCGTAGATTTCGCTACTAAAAAAGCTACTGTCGAAACTGATAGAGAAATCCCTTTTGAAGCTCTTGAAAAAGCCTTAGAGGGTACTCATTATAGCATTCATCAGTCTTCAAATTCTGAAGGCTCTGGTGTTTTCTATTGTCCTATGCACTGCGAAGGCGATAAAACCTACGATCACCCTGGTGATTGTCCTATATGTGGTATGGATTTAGTAGAGCAAGTAGGAGGAGCTCAACAACATCATCACCACCAAGAGTCTCCCAAAAAAGTTAAAGGCAATGGCGTTTTCTATTGCCCTATGCACTGCGAGGGCGACAAAACCTACGACCACCCTGGCGATTGCCCCGTGTGTGGTATGGATTTAGTAGAGCAAGTAAGCACAGAGGCTCCTGAAGGTGAAAGTGCGGAAGAGCAAAAGCGCAAAAAGTTACGCCGTCACTTTTGGGGTGCCGTAGCTTTTACACTCCCTATCTTTATCATCGCAATGAGCGGAATGTGGCACAACAATCCGCTGTATGAGTTAATGCCTATAAGTGCGTGGAATTGGGTGCAGTTTGCACTCTCCTTGCCTGTGGTGTTCTATTTCTGTTGGGTATTTTTTGAAAGGGCTTGGCGAAGTATCCGCACCTTGCGCTTCAATATGTTTACCCTCATCGGGATAGGTGCTGGCGTAGCGTGGCTTTTCAGTGTTGTAGGTCTCTTAGCCCCCGATATTTTCCCTGAACAATTCAAAGAACACGGCTCAGTACACTTGTATTTTGAGGCGGCTACTGTTATCCTTACCTTAGTACTTTTAGGACAAGTGCTTGAAGCCGATGCCCACAGTCGTACGCAAGGGGCTATCAAAAAACTGTTGAATTTAGCTCCTAATGAGGCTACTAAAATTGTTCACGGCGAGGAAATAAGAGTCTCTATAGAAGAAGTAACCTTAGGCGATTTGCTGCGTGTAAAACCTGGTGAGAAAATCCCCGTTGATGGTGTAATTACCGAAGGCAATGCAAGCATAGATGAGAGTATGATTACGGGAGAGCCCATTCCTGCTGAAAAAGGAGTGGGCAGTAAAGTGTCGGCAGGTACGCTCAATGGTGCTCAATCGTTTGTGATGAAAGCCGAAAAAGTAGGTAGTGACACCCTGCTCTCTCAAATAGTGCAATTGGTACAACAAGCCAGCAGTAGTCGCGCACCTATTCAAAACTTAGCCGATAAGATAGCCTCCTATTTCGTGCCTATTGTTATCACCATTTCGGTAATTACCTTTATAGTATGGTCTGTATTGGGTGGTGAAAACGCTTATATATATGCCTTGCTCAATGCGGTTGCTGTGCTCATTATTGCCTGTCCTTGTGCGCTGGGGTTAGCAACTCCTATGTCGGTAATGGTAGGCGTAGGTAGAGGAGCGCAACACGGTATTTTGATACGCAATGCCGAAGCCTTAGAGGTGATGAACAAAGTAAACACTTTAGTCATCGACAAAACAGGCACACTTACTGAGGGGAAACCCAGTGTGAGCGAAGTATTTACCTTTGGCAACAGAAGTGAAAAGGACTTGTTACAAGTGCTCTATAGTCTCAATCAGCATAGTGAACACCCTTTAGCAAAAGCTACCAATGCATACACTCAAGCACAAGGTGCTACTCCCCTACCCTTTACTAACTTTGAAGCCTTGGCGGGCAGAGGGGTAAAAGCCTCTTACGAAGGAAAAAATTATTTCTTTGGCAATGAACGATTGATGGAAGAAATCGGTGCTCCTTTATCCGAAGAAATACAAACTGTAGTAAAAACAGCGCAAGCAGCAGGAAAAACTGTTTCACTTCTCGCCATAGAAAAAGAAATCATTGGGGTAGTAACCATCACCGATAGAGTAAAAACCTCTACTGTTCAAGCCTTACAAGAGTTACAAGACTTGGGGGTAGAAATCGTAATGCTTACAGGCGATAACCCTACTACTGCCGCTGCGATAGCCAAAGAAATAGGCATCAGCAACTACAAAGCAGGTATGCTCCCTCAAAACAAACAAGCTGAAGTAGCGCGTTTGCAAGCTGAAGGAAAAATCGTAGCAATGGCAGGCGATGGTATCAACGATGCGCCTGCTTTGGCACAAGCCAACGTAGGCATCGCAATGGGCACCGGTACTGATATCGCTATAGAAAGTGCTGAAATCACCTTAGTAAAAGGCGATTTAAATGGTATTGTAAAAGCCAAAAAACTCAGCAAAGCGGTAATGAAAAACATACGCGAGAATCTATTTTTTGCTTTGGTATACAACGCTGTAGGTATCCCCGTTGCTGCAGGAGTGCTATACCCTATCTTTGGCATTTTGCTCTCCCCTATGCTCGGAGCTTTAGCAATGAGTTTTAGTTCAGTAAGTGTCATCAGCAATGCCCTACGCTTAAAAAGAACCAAACTCTGAAACCTGACCCCTGACCCCTGAAACCTGACTCCTGAGACCTAATAATACAATGGAAATAACAAAAGAAAACAGAAAATGGTTAGACGATTTGCACCTCAACCACCCCGTAGTGATTGCGGGACCTTGCAGTGCCGAAACCGAAGAACAAGTGCTAAAAATAGCGCATAGCCTCAAAAATACCGATGTATCTTTCTTCCGTGCTGGAATTTGGAAACCTCGTACCCGTCCTGGTATGTTTGAAGGTGTAGGCGCCTTAGGACTCCAATGGCTACAACACGTAAAAGAAGAAACAGGCTTAAAAACAGCGACCGAAGTAGCTAATAAAGACCACGTAAAGCTCGCTTTAGAACACAATATCGATATGTTGTGGATAGGTGCGCGCTCTACCGTGAGCCCTTTTATCATTCAAGAGATAGCCGATGAATTAGAAGGTACTGATAAGATTATCTTAGTAAAAAACCCCGTAAACCCCGACCTTCCTTTGTGGATAGGAGCTTTAGAACGCCTGCAACGTGCGGGTATTAAGAATTTAGGGGTGATACACCGCGGTTTCTCTACTTACGAAAAAACCAAATACCGCAATATTCCTGAATGGCAATTGGTGATTGAACTGCAAAACAAATTCCCTAATTTGCCAATTATCTGCGACCCTTCACATATCACCGGCAAACGCGATTTGATATTCGATGTATCACAAACAGCTCTCGACCTCAATTTCGAGGGATTGATGATTGAAACCCACTGCAATCCTGATACCGCGTGGAGCGACGCTGCCCAGCAAGTCACCCCCGAGCGCCTTGTTGAAATAATGAACGATTTGCGTATTCGAAAAACATCTGCCTCAGAAGAAGATTATGTAAGTCAGTTAGGAAATTTGCGCTCACGCATCGATATTATTGATGAGCAGTTATTGGATTTACTCAAAAAACGTATGGATATCGCCGATGAGATTGGCGGTTTGAAAAAAACAAACAACGTAGCCATTTTGCAAAACACCCGTTGGCACGAAATCCTTGGCAAAATGATTTTAGAAGGCGAACAACGCAATCTCAGTGAAGAGTTTGTTATTCAGGTATTTAAAGCCATTCACCAAGAGTCTATCAATCGTCAAGAAAGAGTCGTGAGATAATTTACCGATTTGCTAACAACTAAAAATAAAAATAATGAATTATCAAAATGTAACTGATTTGCCTAATAACAATACTGTATTTTTGGTATGGGCATTTAAGAAGAATATAACGAAAAAACTACTAAACAGCACTTTTGAAAAAGTATGTGGGTTGGTAGGCAACCTCAACAACTCGGTAGCCGACCGCTTTCCCGAAGGTCGTGCCAGTGTAACCATAGGCATTAGCCACAGCGCGTGGCTTGCTTTGGGGCTACCCAAACCGCTCCCTAAAGAACTCAAAGATTTTCAGCCTATCAAGGGGAGTAAACACACGGCTGTAGCCACCGAAGGCGACTTGCATTTTCATATCCGCGCACACAACCAAAGTTTGGCTTACGATATGGCAGCTGCCATTAGCGAGGTAATGCAACCCATTGCCAACTGTATTGTAAATGTACAAGGTTTTAGATATTGGGACGGACGTGCTATCATTGGCTTTGTCGATGGCACCGAAAATCCACGTGGCGCAGAACGCGAACAGTTTGCCGTAGTAGGTAATGAAGACCCCGATTATCAAGGAGGAAGTTATCTATTCGTACAAAAATACGTACACGATATGAACGCTTGGCGTGCGCTCCCCGTTAGCGAACAAGAAAAAGTAATAGGACGTAGCAAAGAAATGGATATAGAAATGGACGACGACACCAAACCGTCAAATTCCCATTCAGCACTTGCTAATGTAGGCGATGACTTAAAAGTAGTGAGAGACAATATGCCTTTCCACGACCCTATAAGTCACCAAATGGGTACTTACTTCATCTGCTATGCCAATACGTTTAGTACAGTAGAAAAGATGCTTACCAATATGTTTATAGGCAATCCCGCTGGCAATTACGACCGCCTATTAGATTTCAGCACTGCCGAAACAGGAACACTTTTCTTTGTACCATCTTTGGATATGTTAGATGAATTTGCAGGATAAAATATGAAACTCCTTTTAACCACCTTACTATTAGTTTATTTTATGACCACTACAGCGCAAGAAGTAGTGTCTGAAACACCTTTGGATACAATTGTGCTCAATGAGGTAATTGTAAAAGCACAGCGCAAAACACAGTATACCGATAAGGCGAGTTTTACCTTTGAAAAGAAAGCTGTGAAACAAGCTCGTTATGCCAAAGACCTCTTGCGCAGTTTACCCAACCTGCACCTCAATCCTGTAACCAACCAGATTGCTACCCTTAAAAGGGGTACGCTCTTGGTATTGATAAACGGTGTAGAGGCAACTGACTTACAAATACGCGGTATCGCTCCTCAAAACGTGGCACGAATTGACTATTACGATATTCCGCCTGCGCGCTGGAGCAATAGGGCTGACACAGTAGTGGACATCATCACTCGTTCGGCTAAAGAGGGGTATTCGGTAGGGGTAGATGGGCTTTCGGCACTTACTACGGGTTTTGTAGATGCTTCGGCTTATGGTAACTACACTAAAGGGAAACATACATTGGGAGTGGAATACAAATTGGAGTTTCGCGATTACAACAACAGACATTATGAAAAACATTCCGATTATGAACTATCAGGTGTGCGTTATGCAAACGACCAACAGTCAAAATCAGGGTTTAGCTATAATGCGCACAACGCTTCGGTGCGTTATAGCGCAGTAGTACCACAAAACTACAATTTTCAAGTTAAAGCAGGAATGGAGCTTTTGAATCGCTCTGCACATAGCAACGGCATAAATCTATTTACACAAGGTACAACGGTTAGCCATCACACATTATCAGGTAAAAGTCACGACCACTGGTTGCGCCCCAAAGTAGACCTATACTTCTCTAAAAAATTAGGCAAACGTGATGAATTGAGCGTGAACGTCGTGGGGAGTTATTACAACACAAGCAAAGAGAGCCTCTCAAAGGAATGGGTGACCTCAACTGCACAAAATGTGTACAACGATGATATGGACTTGAAAGTAAAACAACGCGGTTGGGTAGGTGAAGTAGCACATACTCATCAGTTTGATATAGGCAAACTCAATTCGGGCTACCGCATTAGCAGTACTTTTATCAACAACGACTTACGTAACTTGGCAGGTACTTCGGCTTACGATGTTACCTATACCAATCAGTATTTGTACACCGAGTTTGTAGGCAAAAAGGCTAATTTTATGTACAGAGCCAGTGCTGGGCTTACCCACACCCATAACCGTAGTGCCAAAAACACTTTTACCGAATGGGTATTTACCCCAAAAGTAGTGTTGGGGTATGAATTAGCTAATAACCAGAGTTTGCGCCTCACAAGTTACTATGTACCCCGCAGTCCGCGTAGTGCAGAACTCAGTAGCAATATAGTGCAGCAAGCGCCGAACATTTTGGAGACAGGAAATCCTTACCTAAAATCACAACATATATTTTGGACTGGACTTTCGTATACTTTCAACAATGAATACACCGATTTTAACCTTCAACCCTTCTACAAAAATACTCAACGTGTGATTACTGATATTTATATCAAAGACCCCGTGCGCAACGGACTACTCAGCACTTATGAAAACAGTAAATATCACGAGGAGTTTGGCTTTTCATTAGATGGTACTTTCAAACCATTAAAGAATGATTTATTTGTATTTTCGGCTAATATAGCCCCTACACGTGAAACTTTGGTTACTGAAGCTGGACTACGCGCTCGCAATGATTATATCGACAACAACCTATCACTTACTTTTACCTATAAAGATTTGAGGATTGATTACAGTTTCAATTTTCCTGTTTATTACATAGATGGGAATACGATGAGCACTTATGAAAATAATAATGATATTTTTATAGAATACCAGTTAGGTAATTGGACACTTAAAGGTGGCGTGTTTTGGTTAGGAATGCCTTCGGAATACAAGATGAAGAGCAGTTACGAAGGTTTGGTAAACCAACATAGTTATACCCACATAGAGAACAACCGCAATATGTTAGTCTTCGGTGTTAGCTATGATTTCTCTAAAGGAAAAAACAACTCTATAGACAAAAAACTCAATAACGATACCGCTCCTGCAGCACAGTTTTAACAATCAACAAATGACTGAACCAGCAAATTATACTATATACAACGCCTCGGCAGGCTCTGGAAAAACCTATAGCCTCGTAAAGGCTTACTTGCAAATTATCCTCGGCAGCAAATACCCCGATTTGTTTAGGCAATTGCTTGCCATTACTTTCACCAATAAGGCGGTCTTTGAAATGAAGAACCGCATCATTGAGCTTTTAGGCGTATTCAGTGAGGACAAAATGCTCACCAATCCTCACCCTATGTTTAGCGAGTTAGCAAAGGATTTGAAGCTCCCCGATGAGGAACTGAGAATGCGTTCAGCTAAAACTTTGGAGCATATACTGCACAACTACGCAGCCTTTAATATCAGCACCATTGATGGCTTCAACCACCAACTGATACGCCGCTTTTCACACGATTTGCACCTCAATCCTTTCTTTGAAGTACAATTGGATAGCAAGGCTTTACTGGAGCGCGCGGTGGATAATTTGATGAGTAAAGCAGGGAATGATACTGAACTCACCCAGCTACTCATCGATTTTGCCAACGAAAAAATAGATGACGACAAGAGTTGGGATACTACTAAAGAACTGCTTGACGTAGCCGAAATGCTCACTAACGAAAACTATTATGAGCCTTTACAATTGCTGAAAGACAAGGAAATATCTGATTTTAAAGCCCTTAAAAACACCCTACTCAACCAGCGCAACAATGCCTCAAAAACGATTAAAACTTCCGCTGATGACTTTATGCAACTGATGCGCGACCACAATTTAGACAGAGGTGCTTTTAACAGAGGTTATTTATACGATTTCTTCGATAAACTGACCGCCAACAACCCTAAGGAACCTTCGTGGGGCGTTGGTTGGCAAAACAATCTATTACAAGGCGAACCGCTTTATGCTAATTCGGCAGTTAAGAAGTACGACACTGCCCTTATCGATAGTTTGCAAGAGGTGATTGCCAACCTGTTTTTGGCTATCAAAGAGGCTTTTGGCACCCTTGCCTTTGCAAACAACGCGCTGAGATATGTTGTGCCTTTGGCTTTGCTCAACCGCATACAAAAAGAAATAGAAAACATTAAAGAAGAAGAAAACATCTTGCCTATATGGGAGTTCAACGGGGTGATTTCTTCAGAACTCAGCAACCAACCCGTACCTTTTATCTACGAGCGTATTGGCGAGAAATTCCGTCACTATTTCATCGATGAGTTTCAAGATACCTCAGTGCTGCAATGGCAGAACTTTATACCGCTTATCCTCAATGCAGTACAAAGTGAGGTAAACAAACAACGCGGGTCGGTATTGCTTGTAGGCGATGCCAAACAATCGATTTATCGTTGGCGAGGAGGCAAGGCTGAGCAGTTTATGAGTCTGTATAACAATGAAGCAAACCCTTTCCTCATCAAAGGAGAAGTAAAAGACCTCGACAAAAACTTCCGAAGTTTAGAAGCCATTATCGATTTCAACAACCTCTTTTTCAACTTTGCAGCAGACCTTTTCCAAAGTGAGACTTACAAAAACCTTTATAAAAACGCTGCACAAGAATATCCCAAAAACAAAAAAGAACAATCCTTACCCAAAGGCTATTTCAATCTCTCGTTTATCACTACAGAAGAAGAGGATATGTTTACGGAAGAGAATAACAACAGCAATGCCGTTATACTCTCACCGCGCGAACACAGCTATTGTGAAGCCATTTTAGAAAAAATAGAACATGCTAACCGTGCAGGGGCTGCCGATAAGGATATTACTATATTGGTGCGCACTAACCGCGAAGGGGCTGCCGTTGCTTCTTTCCTTTCAGAACACCAAAGAAATGTAATTTCTCCCGATTCGCTATTGCTGAAAAACGTGGCATCAGTACAGTTTCTCGTTACCTTGTTGCGTTTGCTATACCACCCCGAAAGTGAAGAACTCAAACTGCAATTACTCTTTGATTATCTGCGCTTTAAATCAACTAAAGACCCTCACTTATTCCTCAGCAAATATGTAGAGGAGCCCGTAAATACTTTCCTTGCCGATTTCCAGTTTTCTATAGAGCTGTTCAACCAATATTCTCTGTATGAAGGGGTAGCTTTGGCAGTAAATTGCTTTGATCTTGCCCGTCCTTCCGATGCTTATCTCACTCACTTTATGGATATTGTATTCGATTTTAAGAATGCGCGCAAAGGAGGCTTAGCCGATTTTCTGGAGTTTTGGGACGACCAGCAAGAAAAACTCAGTATCAGTTCACCCGAAGGGTTAAACGCTATTACGGTGATGACAGTACACAAGAGTAAAGGGCTTTCTGCCCCCGTGATTATCTACGCTTTCGCCGATAGCAAACTCATTGATACACACACCGAAAAACTTTGGTTTCCTGTAGATCACGAACAGTTTAACGGTTTTGACTATCTGCTGATAAACAGCAATAAAAGTTTAGTGAACTACGCCCCGCAAGCCGAAGAACTGATGATACAATTGCACGAACAAAACCTCCTCGACCAGCTAAATGTGCTATATGTAGCGATGACGCGCCCCGAATCGTTCCTATACGTAATCACCTCACTCCCCAAAGGCAGTGCTGGAACGTATGGCACGCTCTTTAAAGAGTTTTTAGAAAAAAACGAACAGTGGAATGAGAATGTAGTGGAATATACCTTTGGGAACCCTGTATTTCCTGAGAAGAAGGAGAAAGCAGCAGCTGAAGAATCACCTATTCCTTTTCAAAAAGGTTGGCAGCAGCCGAACTACAAGATTGCGACGGGAGCTTCCCTGCTATGGGACACTCACCAACAAGAAGCCTTGGAGCGCGGTAACCTCATTCACGAGTTATTCTCAAAAATCACTTATGCCACCGACCTCGACACTGTACTCAACGATGCGCTACAAGAGGGTACTCTCACTGCCGAACAATACGAGCTATTGCACCCCCAAATGGTGCGATTACTCAGAGACAGCACTTTAGCACCCTTCTTTAGTGAGGACTACGAATACTTTATGGAACGTGAGTTTATAGATGCTAATGGCAACTATTTCCGTCCCGACCGACTTGCCTACAACCCCACCACTCGCGAAGTCTATATCATAGATTACAAAACCGGACAACCCAACGATCAATACCGCACCCAACTACAACATTACCAACAAAACCTAACAGCCATAGGCTGGCAAGTAAAAGGAAAATATTTAGTGTATTTAGATTTAGGGGAAGTGGTAAAGATTCTCTAATCTTCTCTAAAATACGCCTTAGGATTGTTCAAAAAAGTTTTAGTAATGATATAATGTTCTACTTCTTGCAAAGGGGTAGCTTGCATTCCATTTTTGGTAACTTCATAGATTAGTGCATCGGGCATTGCCATTAGGATTGGAGAATGGGTGGCGATGATAAACTGTGAACGCTCTTTCTTGAGATGTTCGCGTATGAAGTAGATGAGTGATAGTTGGTGTAAGGGCGAAAGGGCACTTTCTGGCTCATCAAAAATATAGATTCCTTGTCGCTTTACACGTTGAGTAATGATATGCAAAAAGGCTTCTCCGTGAGAAAAAGACGCTAAATTTTGTCCGTAGTTAAACATCATATTCTTATAGGTAGGATTTTGACTTTCAAACGAATCAAAAATATTACCTTTAATTACGTAATCGCCAAAATCCTCTGATCGAAAGAAAAAACCACGACCATCGCGTATCATATCAAGTTCTAAATCTTCTGCGAGCTCAGCAATAGGTTCAAACGATTCTTCTTGAAAGCCTAACGTATTGTTGATACGAGCTAAGTGGAGTTTGTAGGCAATAGCTTCAATAAGAGACGATTTACCCACCCCATTATCACCTACAATGAATGTTACGGGCTGATCAAGATTGATATGTTTAGCATAGCGCACAGCTTCAGTATTATAAGGAAATCCTTGCACTCTATCAGTGGTAATATTTAAGGAACGGATATACATAAGTAATTAGAAAATGAGAAATTATTTGAATGTGTGATGCGACAAAGATACAACATTTTGAAGGAAAAACACATCCTTTCTTTGTTATTCCAACCAAAAACATTATCTTTGCCTTTGTTTATCACTGAGATATGAAACATATTGCTATTATTTTTATATTGCTTTGCCTCGCGGGGTGTAAGCACTCCAATCCTTATAAGGACACTACTATCGAATTGGTAGAAGTAAAGTCCTTTCCGTTAGAGAAGATAAGTGTGCGAGCAATGGTGCTCTTAGAGAAAAACGTGGCTTTTGCAGGCTCCGACGCTACCTTTGGCTTTATCAACACTCAAAACCAAACTATTGCGACTTCTAACTTGAAGAATCGCGGGGTCATTTCGGATTTCCGATCTGTGGCAGCTACGAGTCAGAACTTTTTTATGCTCTCTATCGGTAACCCTGCATTGCTTTACAAAGCTGAACAAAGTGGTATGGAGGAAGTATATCGCGAGGAACACCCTGATGTATTCTACGATGTATTGCGCTTTACGGACGACCAATTTGGCATCGCTATAGGCGACCCTATTGACAATCGTCTATCGGTAGTAACAACGCTCAATGGTGGACAACAATGGACGAAACTCACGTGGTCACAATCACCCAAACTCGAAGAGGGTGAAAGTGTATTCGCTGCTAGCAACTCGGCTTTGGCGCACTATAGCAACAAACTATGGGTAGTGACAGGCGGTAGCAAAAGTAGGGTGTTGTTCTCGGACAACAAGGGCTATAAATGGCAAGACCTCGCTACCTTACCTCTCGCCCAAGGTTCAGCTACTCAAGGGGCTTTCACCATAGCTTTCTACAACGACCAGCAGGGCATCGTTCTCGGTGGTGATTATAAACAACCTACAGAGCGCAAAGGCTCTGGTGCACTCACTTTTGATGGAGGTAAAACATGGCAGCCTATCGCGACCGACAAGGCTATTGGCTATGCCAGTTGTGTGCAATACATCCCTAATAGTGAGGGGAATGCTTTGGTGGCAACTTCACCTAATGGTTTTTTCTTCTCTAACGACCAAGGCAAAAGTTGGCAACAACTTTCGAATAAATCCTATCACGCACTCCTTTTTGTAGATGAACAAACTATGGTTGCTTCGGGCAATGAGAAAATCACCCTTTTTAGAGTTGTAAAAAAATGATGGTAAGTGAGGTAACAGCTTTGCGAAAGGCAGGTGAATTGGATGAAGCATTGCGTATTGCTCTCGAGGAATTTAAGGAAAACGATAGCAGTATCAACAAATATTCGTTGGGCTGGGTGTATTACGATTTTTGCAAGAGGGCAGTAGCCGAAAACGATTTAGATGTTTTCCTACAATATGTACAAGCCCTCAAAGACCTGCATTTCAGTTCTGAAGAAGTACTCATCACTGACCAACTGCTTTGGCAATATGTAAAACTCTTCGCTCAGCTGCGCAAAACAGGAAGAATAGCACTCATTGATGTGCTGTACGAGAGTTTGAAAGGTATGTATTTCACGATGCCTTCTGAAGCATTTTCTGCCTTAGCAGAGCAGTTGCACAAAGTTTACAAAGACCGCGATGAATATTTGGAAGTAATTACTGATGTAATGCCTTTTCTGCGCGCTGAAGATTTTGCCCCTAAATCATACCAAGGTACGCTTATAACACCTTTAGCAGAACAAATTTACCGAACTTATAGCAAACATATATTAAAAAGTGGCGATAAAGAAATTATCGCCACCTTTATACCTATCTTGCATCAGTGGATGCAGGCACATCCTGAATACAATTCGCTTATTTATTACTATGTGGAAATGTGCAATTTTGCCAATATACCAATGTAATAATTATCAGTTGTTCATTGCCGAACATTGGTTGTAGAGTTCACGCCACGATGCTCCGCGTTTCTTCATTACATTTTCAAGGTATTCCTTCCACACCATTTTATCTTTATCTTCATCTTTCACTACAGCGCCTTGCAATCCCGATGCTAAATCTTCATCGGTAACAGTGCCGTTACCAAAACTACCTGCTAATGCCATACTATTGGTGATAAGCGAAATAGCTTCAGCGGTAGAAATAACTCCACTAGGCGATTTGAGTTTTTGTTTTTCATCTAAAGTAGCTCCTTTGCGCAATTCGCGGAAAATTGTTACAATCTTCTCTATGGCTTCATTGCTTGGCAAGGCAGCTTTCAGCTTGTAGTTATTAGAAATTTCGGCTACGCGTTTGGTTACGATAGATACTTCAGTTTCTAAAGTAGCAGGAGCAGGTAGCACAATGATGTTGAAACGTCTTTTAAGTGCTGATGACATTTCGTTTACACCACGGTCGCGGGTATTAGCTGTGGCAATAATAGAGAAACCACGCTGAGCTGGCAATTCTTCACTGAGTTCAGGAATGGCTATATTTTTCTCCGATAGGATAGAAATCAATGCATCTTGTACTTCGGAAGCACAACGCGAAATCTCCTCAAAACGAGCAACAGTTCCTGTCTCCATTGCGCGATAAATAGGTGATTTAAGTAAGGCTTCGTGCGATGGACCGTTAGCCAAAAGCATTGCGTAGTTCCACGAATAGCGTATATGCTCCTCACTGGTACCCGCAGTACCTTGAATCACTTTGCCTGAGTCGCCACAAATGGCAGCTGTAAGGTTTTCGGAAAGCCACGACTTGGCAGTTCCTGGCTCACCTATGAGCAACAAAGAGCGGTCGGTAAGGAGTGTAGCTATAGCGATTTCCACCAAGCGATTATGACCGATGTACTTAGGAGTAATTTCCACCCCGCAGGCAGTACCACCAGTTACAAATTTCAGCACAGCTTTAGGCGACAATTGCCAGCCTATGGGCTTTTCTTGTTTTTTATCCTCTTCTTTTAAAGCCTCTAATTCCTTAGCGTAGAGTTGTTCCGCAGGAAGGCGTAATACATTTGACATAAGCTCTATAATCCTCCCCACCTCCTCCCAAGGAGGGGAGAATGCAATATAAATAGTTAAAAAAATATATTATCCTACCCCCTCCCCTTGGGGGAGGGAAAGGGGAGGGGATACTAATTAACAAACGCGTGTTTATAGCCTTTTTGTTTATTCCAAGCACCACGAGTGAAATCAGGGATTTCTACTGGAGCACTGCCATTTTCGAGTGACAGTTTAGAAAGAGGTGCTAAGCAGCACCATTCGGCTAAATCGTATACGTCCATATCTAAAGGCAAACCATTGCGCAAACAGTAGATAAGACGGTAATCCATAATGAAATCCATGCCGCCATGTCCGCCTACTTTTTTAGCTTGTTCTTCCAAATCTTTCAATATGCGTGGTTTGTATTTTTCCATCAACGCTTTTTTAGCATCTTCAGGCATAAAGTTGTGAGCCGATAGATTTTCGTGATTAGGAACTTCAGCTTTTGCCACACTTTCGGGCTGTAACAAATAGCCTTCCATAGGGTATTTATTAGCGAAACCTTTAGTACCAGTAAGTTGATACATACGTGAATATGGGCGTGGGGTTACTACATCGTGCTGAATTTGAATAGTTTTACCTTGTTCAGTTTTAATCATTGTAATGGTAAGGTCGCCATTTTGAAAATCAGCAGCGTCTTTACCTGTTACTTTTTGGTATACTTCCTTACCTCTAAAAGGTTTAGTATCTACCGAAACCAAGTAGTTCATCTTGTCACCTCGGTGGATATTTAATGCCTGACAAACAGGACCTATACCGTGTGTAGGGTATACATCACCACGGTGTTTATGGTTATAATCAAGACGCCAATTATTCCAATATTCTGTCCAAAACTCATCGAGATTGTGGATATAAGAGCCTTCACCGTGAATCACCTCCCCTAAGAGTCCTTGTTGTACCATATTAAGAGTTGTAATCTCAAAGTAATCGTACACACAATTTTCGAGCATCATACAGTGGCGGCGTGTTTTTTCACTTGTATCAATAAGCGCCCAAATCTCATCCATATCAAGCGCTGCAGGTACTTCTATAGCCACGTGTTTGCCGTGTTGCATTGCGTAGAGTGCCATTGGGGTGTGGTGCTTCCAGTCGGTTACTATATAAACAAGATCAACATCAGGGCGTTCACAAAGGGCTTTCCAAGCATCTTCACTGCCAGTGTATTGCGGCACACGTGGGCGACCTGCTTTTTCAATTACTTGTTGAGATTTTTCCACCATTTCAGGGCGAATATCACAAATAGCGGTAATTTTAGCGCCCTCAATGTGCATATAGCGCTCCACGGCACTATAACCGCGCATTCCAAGACCGATAATCCCCACACGTACGGTGTCTAACTTATCGGTTACAAGGTTCAACACATCAGTTTGACCTTGCGTGCGCTGAGGTGTTTCTACCTTGATAGGCGTATTAGAATTTTCAGATTTAGGGTTGGTTTGAGGTTGATTGCAAGCGGTAAAACCTGCTGATAGAAAAATGCTGAGGAGCATCGAATACAATTTTTTCATAAAAGTTAAAGGTTAAAAGTGATAAGTTAAAATTTTACAATGGGCAAAGGTATAAATAATTTGTTAATTAGCAAATTAGAGAATTAGAAAAGTTTGCTTTTTCATTCAGGCATTCCAGGATACCAAGTACCACCATAGCGCGTATCTTCCCACACTTGTTTAAAATCGGGGATATTGTAATAGTTATGCTTTTTAAACTCTTCTTCGGAAGCCTTAGAATGTGGCAAAGGTAACAAATTTTCGTCATTTGTCATTCGTAATTCATCATTATTTTCTACTTTTGCAATATGAAACACATCCGAGAAAAATTAACTGAACGCCAAAAGAACAATGCCTTGCGCAAACTTAGTGAACGCTCGTTTGCTATTGATTTCTACTCTAATGATTATATAGGTTTTAGCACAAATCCCACTATCACTGAGCGTGTTAGCCAACTGATAAGCGACACAACTCCTCACGGCGCAACAGGATCGCGATTGCTATCGGGAAACTCTCATTTATTCACAGAAACCGAACGCTATATCGCTGATTTTCATAACGCTGAAGGGGCTCTTCTGTACAATTCAGGCTATGATGCCAATGTAGGTTTTTTCTCTTGCATCGTAGGTCGTGGCGATGTGATTTTATATGATAGTTATAGTCACGCTTCTATACGCGATGGCATTTCACTCAGTTTAGCACATTCGTATAAGTTCAAACACAACGATTTAGACGATTTAGAAAAATTGCTCAAAAAGTTTGCAACGGGTGACAAAACAGTGCTCATCGCTACTGAAAGTATTTTTTCAATGGATGGTGATAGTCCGGATTTAGTGCGCTTGGTAGCTTTAGCGCAACAATATGGTGCTTATATAGCAGTGGACGAGGCGCACGCTATAGGTGTTTTTGGCAAACACGGCTGTGGATTAGTACAAGCCTTAGGATTAGAAACTGAAATCTTCGCGCGCATTGTCACCTTTGGCAAAGGCTTGGGGGCTCACGGAGCAGCGGTAGTTGCTAATGATGAGGTGATACAATATTTGGTAAACTTCTCACGCTCATTTATTTATACAACAGCTATGAGTCCGCATAGTGTAGCGACTATTCGCGCAGGTTACGAACAGTTGCAACAAACGGAGGCTATGAATGCTCTTCACCACAATATAGAATATTTCAAATCGTTGATAATCCAATACGGCATTGAAGGATTTATACCTTCCGATTCAGCTATACAAGCAATGGTAGTAAGCGGTAACGATCGCGTGAAAGCTCTTGCTGAGCGTTTGCAAGCTCAAGGCATAGGGGTATTGCCCATTTTAGCCCCCACGGTACCTGCTGGTCAGGAGCGCTTGAGGGTGTGTTTGCATAGTTTTAACACCGAAAAAGAGATCAAACAATTAGTTAATTTGACAATTTGACAATTCAGTAGCTAACTTCTAATTTCTAATTCCTAAAATTTGTTAAATCCTTACATTCAATGAGTAACTCGCTTCTTCTTCTTTAAACCGAATATAAATTAGTTATTTTGTGTATTTTTTTGTTGTATAGATAATTAAAAAGCCTTACTTTTGTAGCGAAATTATTTAACGTAAATATATAAAAAAACTATAAAACGAATGGCAGGATTATTTAAAACATCTGTTGCAAGAAAGGTGGCGATGGCTCTCTCGGCACTCTTTCTCATTCTCTTCCTAATCATTCACTTGGCGGTAAACCTTACCTCAGTGATTAGTGAGAGTACTTTCAACGAGCTATCCCACTTTATGGGCACTAACCCGCTAATTCAGTTTGCTATGCAACCTGTATTGCTCGCTGGGGTGTTATTCCATTTCATTATGGGATTTGTCTTGGAAATCCAAAACAAAAAAGCTCGTGGTAGTGAGGCATATTACAGCTACAACGGGGGCGCTAACTCCACTTGGATGTCTCGTAATATGATCATTTCGGGAATTGTAATTCTCCTTTTCTTAGGGCTTCACCTCTATGATTTTTGGGTAGGTGAAATGAATTACAAGTACATCGAGCAATTAGCTCCAGACCCTACCCGCTACTACGATGAATTAGTAGAGAAATTCCACGACCCTCTACGTGTGGGATTCTATGTATTGTGCTTTGTGTTCTTGTGCTTGCACTTGCTACACGGATTCCAATCTGCTTTCCAATCTATGGGCTGGAAAGACGACGCTCGCAAAAAACTCATCAGCAGCGTAGGTAATTGGTATTCTTACATTATCTGCGGAGGCTTTATCTTCATAGCCCTCTTCCATTACATTAAATTTTTAACAGCTTAATCTTATGAGTACATTAGATTCTAAAATTCCTGAAGGTCCTATAGCGGACAAATGGACGAAATATAAAGACCATATCAACCTCGTAAACCCTGCTAACAAACGTAATATCGACGTGATTGTGGTAGGTACTGGTTTGGCTGGTGGTTCGGCTGCAGCTACCCTTGCTGAATTAGGCTACAACGTAAAAGCATTCGCTTACCAAGATTCTCCTCGCCGTGCGCACTCTATTGCTGCTCAGGGGGGTATCAATGCCGCTAAAAACTATATGGGCGATGGCGACTCTAACTATCGTTTGTTCTACGATACTGTAAAAGGGGGTGACTACCGCGCTCGTGAGGCTAACGTGTATCGCCTTGCTGAAGTATCTGGCAATATCATCGACCAATGTGTGGCACAAGGGGTTCCTTTTGCTCGTGATTACGGCGGACTCTTAGATAACCGCTCTTTTGGTGGGGTATTGGTTTCTCGTACTTTCTATGCCAAAGGGCAAACAGGGCAACAGCTTTTGCTTGGTTGCTATTCAGCTATGAACCGCCAAATTGCTCGTGGTAAAATTGATATGTACAACCGCCACGAAATGCTTGATGTGGTAATTGTAGATGGCAAAGCTCGTGGTATCATCGCTCGTAACCTTGTTACTGGTGAAATTGAACGCCACTCTGCTCACGCTGTGGTTATCGCCTCTGGTGGTTATGGTAATGTATACTTCCTTTCAACCAATGCGATGGGCTCTAACGCTACTGCAGCTTGGAAAATTCACAAAAAAGGTGCTTACTTTGCTAACCCTTGTTTCACTCAAATTCACCCTACTTGTATCCCTCGCTCAGGCGACTATCAGTCTAAATTGACTTTGATGTCCGAATCTTTGCGTAACGACGGACGTATTTGGGTGCCTAAGAAAATGGAAGATGCAGTAGCAATACGCGAAAAACGCAAAAGACCTACTGAAATCCCTGAAGAAGACCGCGATTACTACTTGGAACGCCGTTATCCTGCTTTCGGTAACCTCGTGCCTCGTGACGTAGCTTCACGTGCTGCCAAAGAGCGTTGTGATGCAGGCTATGGAGTAAACGAAACAGGTGAAGCTGTTTATTTGGATTTTGCTTCAGCTATCGAGCGTTATGGTAAAGAACAATGTAAAATTCACGGCGTAGAACCTACTAAAGAAGAAGTTATTAAACGCGGTGAAAAAATCGTAGAAGCTAAATACGGTAACCTTTTCCAAATGTACGAAAAGATTGTAGCTGAAAACCCTTACAAAACACCGATGATGATTTATCCTGCTACTCACTACACTATGGGTGGTATTTGGGTAGATTACAACTTGATGACCACTATCCCTGGTTGTTATGCTATCGGTGAGGCTAACTTCTCCGACCACGGAGCTAACCGCTTAGGGGCTTCAGCCTTGATGCAAGGTTTAGCCGATGGTTACTTTGTATTACCTTACACTATCGGCGATTACTTAGCCGCTGATATCCGTACTGGTAAAATTCCTACTGACAGCCCTGAATTTGACGAAGCAGAACGCATCGTAAAAGAGCGCTTGGCTTACTTCATCAACAATAAAGGTACCCACTCTGTAGATTACTTCCACAAGAAACTTGGTAAAGTGATGTGGGATAAAGTAGGTATGGCACGTAACGCCGAAGGCTTGAAAGAAGCTATCAAAGAAATACGCGAAATACGCGAAGATTTCTGGAAAAACGTAAAAGTACCTGGTGAACTCACTGGTATGAACGTAGAGCTTGAAAAAGCGGGTCGTGTAGCCGACTTCCTTGAACTTGGTGAGCTATTTGCTAAAGACGCTTTAGAGCGCAACGAGTCTTGTGGTGGTCACTTCCGCGAAGAGTATCAAACTCCTGATGGGGAAGCCCTCCGCGACGACGTGAATTACGCTTATGTAGCCGCTTGGCAATACACTGGTAATCCTAAAGAAGTAGTGAATACTTACAACCCTAGTGAAGAGGTAATGCATAAAGAACCTCTTGTATTTAAAGATATTGAATTGAAACAACGTAGTTATAAATAGAAAGATATGGCAACGATGAACCTAACACTCAAAGTGTGGCGACAAAAAAACTCGCAAGAGAAAGGTCGTATGGTAGATTATAAAGTAACCAACATTTCAGACCATATGTCTTTTTTGGAAATGTTGGATGTACTCAACGAACAACTCATTGAAAAAGGAGAAGAACCTGTAGCATTCGACCACGATTGCCGTGAAGGTATTTGCGGTATGTGCTCGCTCTTCATCAATGGGGAAGCTCACGGACCCGACCGTGGGGTAACTACTTGTCAGTTGCACATGCGTATGTTCAAAGATGGTGACACCATTACTATTGAACCTTGGCGCGCTACTGCTTTCCCAGTTATTAAAGACTTGATAGTAGATAGAACTGCTTTTGAACGCATTCAACAAGCAGGAGGATATATCTCTGTAAACACTTCTGGTAATACCCAAGATGCTAACGCTATTCCTATCCCTAAACGCGATGCCGACCGTTCTATGGACGCTGCGGCTTGTATAGGTTGTGGAGCTTGTGTGGCTACTTGTAAAAACTCTTCGGCTATGCTGTTTGTGGCTGCCAAAGTATCACAATTTGCCCTCCTTCCTCAAGGTCGTGTAGAGGCTACTGAGCGCGTACTCAATATGGTAAACCAAATGGAACACGAAGGTTTTGGTAACTGTACCAACACAGGAGCCTGCGAAGTAGAATGCCCTAAAGGTATTTCACTTGAAAATATTGCACGCCTCAACCGTGAATATCTCAAAGCAAGCATTCGTTAATTAGCAAATTTTAAAAATTAGCAAATAAAAAACTGCCTCAAATTGTTTGGGGCAGTTTTTTGTTGTATATTTGTGCCCAAAATTAAACCTTTACAGAAAACATGAGTAGTATCATTATTCAGCATTTTGGAGCTATTAAAATGCATAATGCTCCTATAGAGATTAAAAAAGTAACCTTTTTTATAGGTAATCAAGGCAGTGGCAAGAGTACTGTTGCTAAGTTAATAGCTACCTTTATGTGGATAGAAAAGGCCTTAGTGAGAGGTGATTATGATAGAAAATGGTTTGAAAGGAAAAATAGATTTAAAAATACTTTCTTACCATATCATCGCATTGAAAATTATCTGAAAGAAAATACTTTTATCCTATATAAAGGGGAAGCTTATATTATTACTTATGAGAATAAGTTTTTAAAGTTTGAGGAAAAGAAAAACAATAATTATTCTTTACCTCAGATAATGTATGTGCCTTCCGAACGAAATTTTATAGCTTATGTAAAAAGTCCTAAAGAATTAAAGTTATCCTCAGAAGCTTTGAAAGAATTTCTTACTGAGTTTGATAATTCAAAAGAAATAGTAAAAAGTCTTGAGTTGCCTATAAATAAGGCTATGTTAGATTATGATAAGTTAAATGATATATTAAGTCTTAAAGGAGAAGACTATAAAATAAAACTGACTGAAGCATCAAGTGGTTTCCAATCTTTTGCTCCTATTTATATGGTGTCAAATTATTTGGTTAATACAATAAGGAAAAATAGTGGAATAAAAGTTAGTATGAGTGGAGAGGAAATAAGTAGATTTAGGAAAGAAATAGAACAACTATTTACTGACGAACAAAAACGTATAGCTATTTCGGTACTCTCTAAAAAATTTAACAAAACTTCCTTTATCAATATTGTTGAAGAGCCAGAGCAAAACCTCTTTCCTACTTCACAACGCGATATGCTTTATAGCTTGCTAAAAATCAATAACGAAATAGCCGATAATAAACTAATAATAACAACCCATAGTCCTTATTTGGTGAATTATGTATCGGTAGCAGTGGAAGCAGGAAAATTAAAGCAAGGAGTTACAACAGAAAAAGAAGAACAACTTAATAAGATAGTACCTATTTCTTCAGTTGTAAATAGTGATGATTTGGCTATTTATCAACTCAATGAAAAAGAAGGAAGTGTTGAACTCTTAGACAGTTACGAGGGTATCCCTTCAGACGAGAATTTTCTAAATGATGAAATAGGACGTACTAACGAACTCTTTGCTGACCTTTTAGACTTACAATAATGGAGATAGATTTTTTAAATAGCCAATGTCAATCTGTTTCAAACAAGAAACGTTTTGGTTTATGCGATGAACAAGATAATAAAGAGCCTGCCTATCTTGATGAGCGAAACGGAGATAAATGGATTGCTGTAGTAGAAAATGAAGAATTAAAAGAAGTACATTTTATCGCTATTGATTATTGTATAGATATTTGGCGAGATAAAGAAAAAAAAGAAATGGACAACCGCTGTGACGGTATGCTTTGGTATGATAAAGCTGTTGTTTTTGTAGAATTAAAAGAAAGAGAGTCTAAGAAAAGTAAAAATGATTGGGTAAAAGATGGAGAAAAACAATTAAAGCGTACTATTGAATATTTTGAGAAAACAGAACAAAGTAATAAATTTACAGAAAAACGCGCTTATATAGCTAATAAAGCCCGTCCTATATTCAAAGAAAGTCAGTTCCAACGAATGAAAAACTTCAAAGAAGAAACAGGCTATACCCTTAGAATAGAAAACAGAATCAAAATACCATACATTTAATTATCCTACAAAAAATTGCCAAAGGTCGTAGAAAGACAAACTTTATGACCTTTGGCAAAGTTTATATTGTACAATAATTATTTACTTCCTCTCAACACAGGGTTCAATTCCTCATCATTGTACATTTTCATTTGTTTATAGACTTTCATATACTTGCGACCTGCGGCAATATCGTCTAAAAGCTGGTTGAGAGCGGTAGAGAGGTCTTTTTTCTGTTCGAGGAGTACATTCAGTTTTTCTTGGCATTTAGCGCGATGCTCAGGGGTAGCATCGGGGCGGTTTACTTCTTCCTGCATATGATAGATTTTTAGTGCTAAAATCGAAAGTCTATCCACTGCCCAAGCAGGACTCTCGGTGTTGATAGTAGCCTCAGGAAGTGGTTTTACCTCCTTATATAAATCCAAAAAATAACTATCTATATACTCTACCATATCAGTGCGATCTTGGTTAGAAGCATCAATTTTGCGCTTAAGATCGAGGGCAGCCACTGGGTCGATATGTGGGTCGCGAATAATATCCTCATAATGCCATTGCACGGTGTCAATCCAGTTCTTGCGATAAAGCAAGTGATTGAGCAAGTCGGTTGAGGGATAAGGATTTACAAAAGGCTGATATACATCATCGGCAATATGGTATTGCGCGATACTTTCTTCAAATATTTTAAAGGCTTTTTCTGAAAACATAGTCATTAATTTTTTGGCAAATATAAAGTTTTTCTTTAATAAATCAAACCTTTTGCTTAACTTTGCCACAAATTTTAATTTTTCTATGAAACACTTCATTTTTATTATCACTTTATTCATCCTCACTATGGAAAACCTACAAGCACAAAACAGCACTGATAATCAAACTATTTATCAGTTTACTGTAGAAGATATCAACGGCAACCCCTTTGCTCTTGCCGACCTCAAAGGCAAGAAAGTAATGATTGTAAACACTGCCTCAAAATGCGGTCTCACCCCTCAATACAAAGAACTCGAAGCGCTTTATCAGCAGTATAAAGACAAAGATTTTATCATTATAGGATTCCCCGCTAATAATTTTTTGGGACAAGAACCTGGTAGCAACGAACAAATCGCTTCATTTTGCAGTATCAACTATGGAGTAACATTCCCAATGATGAGCAAAATATCAGTAAAAGGAAAGAATATGCACCCTCTATATCAGTTTCTTACCCAGAAATCGAAAAATGGTGTAGAAGATTCTAAAGTAAAATGGAATTTTCAAAAATACCTCATCGGGCGAGACGGTAAATTAGAAAAGGTAATCGACCCTAAAACTTTACCATCGAGTGACGAGGTAACACAATGGATTGAAAAATAATACCGAGAGGAATGCTAAAAAAACTATTTGAAAATTACCGCTTTATCACGATACTATGGTTTGCCCTTGCGCTGGCAACTGTGGTACAGAACGTGTGGATAGCAGGCAAGTTCAACAACTATCTAATTTTTGACGGGGTATTTTGGCACACCCTCAAGCAATTGCCCCTCTACCTCCCCTACCCCGATGAGTATTTCGATACAAACCATTACGGCATCTTGTTCAGTGCAGTTATCGCTCCTTTTGCCCTGTTACCCAAGTGGATAGGTTGTACTTTATGGATAATGGCAAATGCAGCTTTCTTGTATTGGGCAATTAGGCAATTGCCTCTCTCTAAAAAGGCGATTATAGCGGTACTGCTCATTGCTGCTCACGATATGTATACTGCGGCAGCTATGCAACAGTTCAATATCAGCGTGATAGCACTATTAGTAGGTGCTTTTGTGTTTATAGAACGCAGGCAGAGTCATTGGGCAACCTTGCTCATTGTAATAGGTACACTCACAAAACTCTATGGCATTGTAGGCTTAGCATTTTTCTTCTTTGCTAAGGACAAATGGCGATTTATTTGGTCGGGGTTATTTTGGCTCATCATTTTATTTTGTTTGCCAATGCTCTACTCTTCACCCGATTATGTAGTTTCTCAATATTTTGATTGGTATGCTTCTTTGGCTGAAAAGAATGTATCCAACCTAAATACCACCACTTACAACCTGCAAAACCTATCACTTTTAGGCTTTTTGCAACGCACAGGCATTTATAACAACAACAGTATAGTCATTCTCCTCGGGTTAGGGCTATTTGCGCTACCTTATTTGCGCATTCAGCAGTACAAAAACCTCAATTTTAGATTGTTGTTATTAGCTTCAGTGAGTATTTTCCTCTGTTTGTTTAGTACAGGCACTGAAAATAGCACTTATATAGTAGCTTATGTGGGGGTTGGGATATGGTTTATGGTAAGTGAGCTCCATCCTAAACTCAAAATAACCTTATTGATATTGGCTATGTTAGGCTCACTCTCCCCTACTGATTTATTCAAACCGCTGAAAGAACCTTATATTATCCGGTATTCACTAAGAGCTGTACCTGTAACCTTGATTTGGCTTACAATAGTGTATGAAATGTTATTTATTCAGGTAAGAGATAAGAAAAATGAAAACAATAGAAATAATAGTACCGTGTTATAACGAAAGTGAAAATATACATCCATTATATGAAGCTATACAGCGTGTTTTTGCTGAAAAACTCCCTGATTATAGCTATACTTTGCTTTTTGTAAACGACGGCAGCAGCGATAATTCGCTTGAGGTGCTTAAATCTTTGGCTGAAAGTGATGTTCGCGTGAAATATCTATCGTTTTCGCGTAACTTTGGTCATCAATTAGCAGTAAAAGCAGGATTAGACCACTCGTTTGCTGATGCTGTTATTTCTATGGATTGCGACCTGCAGCACCCCCCTACCCTTTTGCCCGAGCTTATTGCCAAATGGGAAGAAGGCTATCAAGTAGTGGCAACTTTGCGCACTTATCCCGCTGATACTCCTAAAAAGAAACAAAAAAGCTCTCAACAGTTTTACAAACTTCTCAATTTGCTTTCGGATATAGAAATCAAAGAAGGTTCAGCTGATTTTAGACTCTTAGACCAATCGGTGGTAAAGGTCATTCGCTCTATGAAAGAGGACGAACCTTTCTTGCGAGGCATCGTGCCTTGGGTAGGATTCCGCCAAACTTATATCCCTTACACTGCAGCTTCTCGTTTTGCAGGTGAAAGTAAATACACCGTTAAGAAGATGCTACAATTAGCGATTACAGGTGTTACGGCTTTCAGCATCAAACCCTTATATTTCGCTGTATTTTTAGGCTTTGCATTCTCTGCCCTATCACTATTGTACATTCCTTACGTGATATACGCCTTTGCAAGTGGTACTGAAATATCGGGGTGGGCTTCACTGATTATGACGATTGTTTTCTTTGGCGGGTTACAACTCATCATTTTAGGTATCATAGGTATTTATATAGGAAAAATCTTTAAACAAACTAAAGACCGACCTTGTTATATTATTCAAGAAGAAAAATTGTAAATAAAAACACATAAAAATGAGAAATCCAATTCTAATATTGTTAATACTTTTTAGCACATTTATTCAAGCACAAGAGAAATATCAATTATCAAGTCATATTTTAGATATTTCACAAGGCAAACCTGCTCCAAATGTAAAGATAGCTCTATCTAAGCAAGATAAAAATCAAAACTGGGTATTGATAGATGAAAAATACACAGATAACAATGGGAGAATTAAAGATTTTTTGAAAGAAGAATCTAATAAAAATAATAATGGGGTTTATAAACTCACTTTTTATATTACTCCTTATTTTGAAAAATTGAAACAAAAAACATTTTACCCCTTTATAGAAGTAGTTTTTGAGATAAAAGATAATCAACATTATCACATCCCGATTACATTATCTCCATATGGTTATTCTACTTACAGAGGAAACTAATTACTATAAAAATGATTTATTTAAGTTTCGACATAGAAGAGTTTGATATGCCCAAAGAATACGGCTACGACATTGCTTTCGAGCGACAAATAGCCATTTCACGCGAGGGGCTTACCGCTATATTAAACCTACTCAAAAAACACAACGCCAAGGCTACTTTTTTTTCAACAGTAGTCTTTGCTCAGCAAGTGCCCGACCTTATAGAGCGACTTCTCAGCGAAGGGCACGAATTAGCCTCACACACTTATTACCATTCCGAGTTTGAGAATACGCACCTCAAAAGCTCTAAAGAGGCTTTAGAAAAGCAATTTGGGGTAACTATTGAGGGATTGCGTATGCCGAGAATGCTCGAAGTAAGTGCTGAGGAGGTAAAAAAAGCCGGATATCACTACAATTCATCGGTAAACCCTACATTTTTACCAGGGAGGTACAACAAATTACACGTGCCAAAGCGATTTTTCAACGAAAATGGCTTATGGCAAATCCCTACGGCAGTGAGTTGGTTTAGAGTTCCTCTATTTTGGCTATCATTTCACAATTTCCCCTTGTGGATTTATAAGTTTTTGCTAAATAGATGTGTAGCCTCTACGGGCTATGCTACTTTGTACTTCCACCCTTGGGAATTCACCAATTTACACCAAAAAGAATTCAATTTTCCAACGTACGTAATGCGTAATAGTGGTAAGCAGATGATAGCACGTTTTGAGCAGTTATTGCAATATGTAGATAAAAAAGGCTGGAAAACAAGTCTCTATAAACAATTGACAATTGAGAATTAATGACGATAAAAGAGTTGCTACACGATGCCCTTACACTCACAGAACAAGGCTTTGCCAAGGAGCATCCCAAATACATTAAAAAGCAAAAGAACAAGATACTCTTCCATACTCTATTAAACATTCCATTTGCTAAAAAATGGTTTAGTTTGATACAATCAGAAGAGTATAGATGGGTGCTTTCACAACGTCCGCGTTTCTATTTTAAGCCTTTTAGAGTGTATATGTCTACAAGGTGGACAAAACAACAACGGATGAATGCCTTGATTAATTGTTATGCTTTTATCAAACAACGACCTTTGCTAAAACGTATGGTAGAAACAGAAACTCCCATTAAACTGGCTGAGTTTACAATGAAATACAATGGCGAGAAAGGACAAATCTATTTAGGTCATAATGATCGCTACCGCAAAGAGGGCGAATTAGTTGTTTCACTACATTGTGATAGTTATCAAGAGGCTATCTGTGAAGCCTCGTTTGTGATTGATAAAGAAAATGAAGAATGGGTATGCCGTATAGGTTGCGTGCAAGGCAACAAAAGTGCCGAAACTGAGAATGCTATCAAAGAACTACAAAAACAAATGTATGCTCTTCGTCCTAAAGCTTTGATGATATTTATTATTCAGGAGTTTAGCCGACAGTTAGGATTTAGTGCTCTCTATGGGGTAGGCAGTAAAATTCAGGCTCATAATAAAAAGCACTTTATCCATATAGAATGGTTGCACAAACTCAGTTTTAGCTATGATACTTTATGGAAAGAAGCCGATGGCTCTCTCGATAAAGATGGATGGTTCAAACTACCCATTCAAATGCAACGTAAGTCTATGGAAGAAATCAAATCGAGCAAACGGTCTCTTTATCGCAGTAGATATGAGATGTTAGATAAAATTGCAGCTGAAATACAGAAAACAATTAACAAGTAACAATTAACAAATAATAATTAACAAGTAACAAGATGAAATTAGATATATTAGCTTTTGGAGCGCACCCCGATGATGTAGAATTAGGGGCAGCAGGCACCATTGCCAAAGAGATTAGTTTAGGCAGAAGTGTGGGCATTATCGACCTGACTCAAGGGGAATTGGGCACACGTGGCAGTGCTGAAATACGTCACCAAGAAGCGACTAAAGCCAAAGAATTATTAGGGGTAAGCATACGCGAAAATTTAAAATTCCGCGATGGATTTTTTGTAAATGATGAAGCTCACCAAATAGAGATTATCAAGAAAATACGCCAATATCAACCTGATATAGTGCTTTGCAACGCCATAGACGACCGCCATATCGACCACGGCAAAGGTAGCAAACTCGTGAGTGATGCTTGTTTTCTCAGCGGTTTGCGCCGCATCGAAACTACTCTCGATGGCGTAGCACAAACAGCTTGGCGACCTAAAGTGGTGTATCATTACATTCAGTGGAAGAACATAGTCCCTGATTTTGTGGTAGATATCACAGGATTTATGGAAGCCAAAGTGAATGCTGTGTTAGCGTACGGCTCTCAGTTTTACGACAGCAATAGCAATGAACCTACTACCCCTATTTCGGATAAGAATTTTTTGGATAGCGTTACTTACAGAGCACGCGATTTGGGTAGGCTAATTGGTACAGATTTTGCGGAAGGTTTTACTTGTGAGAGAGTTCCATCTGTAGAGTCTCTTTTTAATCTTAAATAACTAAAAAATGAAATTAATATTATTAACTATTGGTATATTACTGCTATGTGTAGCTGGTATGGCAATTAAGATTTGGGGCAAGAAAGGTGGTAAGTTCGCTGGCACTTGTGCAAGCCAAAATCCACATTTGAATCCTGAGGGAGAGGCTTGCAGCTTCTGCGGTCGCTTACCCGATGAACAAGAGTGCAGAAATAATAAGTAATGGCAGAGGCAGTAGCTGAAAATATAGCCGCTGCAAAAGCAGGGAAGCAACGAGCTTTTAGCTGGTTGCTTGATGAGTTTTGGACTGATGTGTACAACTTTCAGCTCAAGCGCGTGAATGATGAAGTAGAAGCAGAGGATATTAGCATACAAACCTTTGCTAAAGCGTTTGACAAGCTGCATACTTACGACGAACATTACTCTTTCCGCACTTGGCTCATCACTATTTCTAAAAATATTCATATAGATAACCTTAGAAAACAGAATGAAACACTGTTGCATTTAGACCGAGAGGAAAAACAATCTAAAACACTGATAGATGAGACTCCTATTATAGAAGATAGCCTCATAATGGAGCAACAATTCGACTACCTTTTAAAAAGCATCAAGCAACTGAAAGAACCTTACAGAACGGCTATACAACTGAGATACCTGCACGAGAAAAGTTATAAAGAGATTGCCGAAGAAATGCAATCTCCGATGAGCAGTGTGAAGATTACCCTGCTAAGAGCCAAGAAGATGCTGGCAGAGATATTAAAGAAAAACAGATGAAACCTCAAGAGATTTCATCTGTTTTTTTATGTTTATAACGCTACATTTTTGCGGTGAATATCTATTACTTCAGAGATTTCGTACTCATCAAAAAGGTTGAGAAGTTCATCTACTCCTTCTTCTAATTTCAAATCCATTTCTTCTGGATAGATAGGCAAAATACTGTAGAAATTGATAATTGTACCGTCTTTGGCTTGTAGTTTCAAGAAATCTTGAGGAGCCGATAAGTAAGGAGGCATCAGCAGGATGCACCCAAAATCGGTGTTGGCGATAGGCTCGGCATCAGGACCGTTAGGGATAGTGTGCCCTTCAGCCATCCACGTTTTGTATTGGTGAGGAAAACGCGCTATCATTTTAAGGAAGTACACAGGCCAATAGTTATCGTCGTCCTTAAAAGCCTCATCGCTGATAGGCCAGCTTTCGGGGAGATAAACCATTAACTCGGCGTGGCTATAATCGTTCGGGTCTTCCAAACCTTCGGGCAAATACATAGGATAATCGCTCATACCGGTGGTAAATAGTACGTGGTAAGGCGTTTCGGGGGTAGGTTTAATCCAATGTACATCAATATGTACGTACTCTGAGATGAGTTCGTGGAACACACTATCTATTTTGCCGATATATTTCTCGAAATGGTCGCAAATCTCGTCCATATACACACAAGAGCGATCGGGGAATACGAAATCACTACGGTCTTTTTCGGAATAGTTATAGACATTAGAGCCACCTTCGGATACATAATCAGGGGTAGGAGCGAAAATATTAGGTATATCATTTTCTTCGTCAAAATCAACTGCATCGATGAGGGAGTGCATTTCGTTGTCGTAGTACACGATTCCTTGTTCGATATCATCCGTAAGGAATTCAAGCCAATCTTCCATAGAGTCGCATTCTAAATCCATAAAAGAATCTTCGATAGAATCAAGCACCAAATCTATTTCGCCTATTTGTCCAACAACACCTTCTTTATCAGGGTCGAGGTCGATGAACATAAAGCGTGCACCATTGGAGAGGAATGGAATCCATTTAGGGTTATAGAATTGATTTTTTAGTACCCCATCCCAGCACATATCAATAGCTTCTTCTTTATCGAAGTGGAGAGATTGCCAATTAGGAACACTTTCCAACTGTTCGAGCCAATGTTGCTGAGTGCGTTTGATTTCTTCTAAAGGGATAAAGCGCATTCCATCTAAAAAGAAACTATCGTTTTCACCTTCTTTTTGTCCGTTGAAATTTTGATATAATTGTTTTACCTCTGTGGGGAGTGTAATACCCATTTCATTTTCAAAGGCAGCGATTTGTGCTTCGCTAACGCCTTTGTTGAGGCTTGCAATAAGAGGGGTAGCTTGGTTGAGAATAACGTCTAAGAATCTTTTAACTGTTTTTTCCATAGTTATTTTTCTATACAATTAGTTTTTCGCTACAAATGTACAACTTTTAATTTAGAAAACAAAAATATTTCTACTTTTTTAGGCAAGAAGTAAGAGGTAGCATATTATAGTTTCTTTAATCAAAACTGTTAAGATATTAATTGGGTTAATTATTTTTCATTTTTATTTTCTAATATTGAAAATATTATTTAATTTTGCAGCAAATTAATTTTTAAATAAAACAAAATCAGTTTATGAGTAGTAAAGTAACTTCAATTTTAAGCTATTTTGGCTTGATTGGCTGGCTAATTGCCTTTTTTGCAGGCACTAAAGATGATAAATCTATCTATCACCTTAGACAAGGTTTTGGACTTTTCCTTATAACCTTTGTTTTTGGTATTGTAATTCAAATTCTTTTAAGAGTTTCAGAATCTTTAGCCTTAGTAGGTACAGTATTATGGATTGTTCTTTTGGTATTATTCATCTTTGGATTGATTAATGCTATAAAAGAAGAGAAAAAACCGCTTCCTATCGTAGGAAAATCTTTTGAAGGATTCACTTTTATCAAATAAGCGGTAACTTAAAAACACAAAAAAGGCTATTCTTAAGAATAGCCTTTTTTATTATCTCATAATGGTTTGTGTTCTATCAGGTCCTACAGATACTACTTTGATAGGTACTTCTAATTCCTTTTCTAAGAAACTGATGTAATCCAATAGTTCTTTAGGGAGTTGCTCATAGGAGTTGAGCTTTGTGAGATCTTGATGCCAGCCTTTGAGTTCGGTATAGACAGGCGTTACGTTCTGTTCTTCGATATTATAAGGCAAATGCTTGATTTCTTTCCCTTTGTATAAATACGATGTACAAACTTTCAGAGTTTCAAAACCGCTGAGTACATCGGCTTTCATCATTGTGAGTTCGGTTACTCCGTTTACTTGTACGGCGTATTTAAGAGCTACCAAATCAAGCCAACCACAACGGCGGCGGCGACCGGTAGTCGCACCAAATTCACGACCTACTTGGGTCATTGTTTCGCCTACTTCATCAAATAATTCAGTAGGGAAAGGACCACTACCCACGCGAGTAGTATAGGCTTTGAAAATACCTATCACCTCGCCGATACTGCGAGGGGCAACCCCTAAACCTGTGCAAGCTCCTGCAGCGGTAGTATTAGAGGAAGTTACAAATGGATAAGTACCAAAATCGATGTCGAGCATAGAGCCTTGTGCGCCTTCAGCAAGTATTTTTTTGCCTGCTTTGAGGGCTTGGTAGAGGTATTCTTCACTATCGATGAGTTGGAACTCTTTGAGTACTTTCACAGCTTCAAAAAACTCGGCTTCTAATTCTTTAAGGTTATATTGTATATCCACCTTATAGTTAGTGAGCATTTCTTCGTGTTTATCGGTGAGATTGCGATAGCGTTCACTGAAGTCAGATAGTTCTATATCGCCTACGCGCAACCCATTACGACCTGTTTTATCCATATAAGTAGGGCCTATTCCTTTGAGGGTAGAGCCTATTTTGGCTTTGCCTTTAGCAGCTTCGGAAGCGGCATCTAAAAGGCGATGGGTAGGCAAAATGAGGTGAGCTTTTCGCGAAATCAGTAAGTTTTTTTTCAGATTGACTTCATAAGGAGCAAGTGCTTCTATTTCTTTTTTGAAGATGATAGGATCTATCACCACCCCGTTGCCTATAATGTTCACTGCACCTTGGTGGAAAATACCCGATGGAATGGTGTGTAACACGTGCTTGATACCATTGAACTCGAGAGTATGACCAGCATTGGGTCCTCCTTGAAAGCGAGCAATGATATCGTAGTTTTGGGTGAGGACGTCTACGATTTTTCCTTTTCCTTCGTCTCCCCACTGAAGACCTAATAATAAATCTACTGCCATTTTGTTTGATTATTTAGTTGTAGTACTCTCTTGGGTTGGGGCGGTATCGGTTCTGCGTGTACCGTAGAAATAAAGAGAGTGATTGGTAATATTGATGTTAAATACTTCTTCTATTGTTTTTTGGATAGTTTGGATACGAGGGTCGCAGAACTCTACAATCTCTCCTGTATCGGTAAGAATAATATGATCGTGCTGACGATCGAAATACGATTTTTCGTAGTAGGCTTGGTTTTGCCCGAACTGGTGCTTGCGTACCAAACCACATTCTAATAGTAGTTCGATAGTATTGTAGAGGGTTGCTCTACTCACTCGGTATTTTTTATCTTTCATATTGGCATAGAGCGTTTCTATGTCGAAATGATCATTATACTCGTAAATTTCCTTTACGATGGCATATCTTTCAGGAGTTTTGCGATGCCCGTTATCTTCTAAGTATTTGGTAAGTACCTTTTTAACTATTTCTAAGTTTTCTTCTGATACAGGTGTATTCATAGTTCAATTTCTAATCTTTTGTGGCAAAGGTAGTTTATTTTTTTTATTTCACAAAATATTTTATACTTTTGTGCTCATAAAACTACATCAGCCGAACAAGAGTATGGAAGAGCGTATTCTTACACTTATCAACGAAACCAATAGAAATATTTTTTTAACGGGAAAAGCAGGAACTGGAAAAACTACTTTGCTTCACAAAATCATAGAGACCAGCTATAAAAACACAGTGGTGGTTGCCCCTACGGGAATAGCAGCACTCAATGCGCGAGGAGTTACTATTCACTCTCAATTTCAGCTGCCTTTTGCTTCATTTTTGCCTACCTTTGAAAATCCGCCTATAGCCAATGAGTTTTTTAGGTTTGAAAACCGACAATCACTAAAAAAACACTTCCAAATGCATCGCAACAAACAGCAAGTTATCAAGAATATGGAACTGCTAATTGTAGACGAGGTGAGTATGTTACGCGCCGATGTGTTAGACGCGATGGATTATATGATGCAGTTTATCCGCAAGGATAGGCGACCTTTTGGAGGGGCACAAGTGCTTTTTATAGGCGATTTACTGCAATTGCCGCCCGTAGTAAAACAAGAAGAATGGGAGGTGCTAAAACATTACTACACAGGAATGTACTTTTTCCAATCACAAGTAATCACCCAGCACCCACTGCTGTATATAGAGCTTGAAAAAATATACCGCCAAACCGATGGGGTGTTCATTTCTATACTCAATCACCTGAGGGACAATAAACTCACCCAAGAAGATTTGCGACAATTGGCTTCACACGTGCAACCAGAGTTTGCCAAACAGCACAAAAATGAGTATATTACCCTCACCACTCACAACAATAAAGCCGATGCAATGAACCAAGAGGAGTTAGAAAAACTCCCCTCTCCCCTATTCAGTTACGAAGCCGATGTGGTAGGCGATTTTCCTGAATATCTCTACCCTATTGAAAAGGTAATTCAGCTAAAAGAAGGCGCCAGAGTGATGTTTATCAAGAATGACCCCTCAGGAGAACACCTATTTTTTAACGGAAAAATGGGAACCGTGGTAGCTCTTGGTGAGAAAGAAGTGAGCGTTGCTTTAGACGATGGCATCACTATTGATGTAGAGCGTTACGAATGGGAAAACGTACGCTACAAAGTGAACGACACAACCAAAGATATTGAAGAAGAATGTTTAGGCACTTTCACTCAATACCCTTTGCGATTGGCGTGGGCGATTACCATACATAAGAGTCAGGGGCTGACTTTTGAAAAAGCAGTGTTAGACTTAGCAAGTGTATTTGCTTCTGGGCAAGCTTATGTGGCATTCTCTCGCTTGCGTTCTTTAGATGGATTAGTACTATTGTCATCGGTAATGCAAAACGGCATTGATAACGATGAGAAAGTGATAGACTACGCCGACAATAAAGCTACTGAAGAGGAATTGCAACAAGCCTGCCGTGAGGGTAGAATAGACTTTTTGAAAGAATACATACTGAAAACTTTTAATTGGCAGCCTTTATTAGAAGAATGGTACACCCATAGCCATAACTACATAGGTGATTTGGGCAACAAAAACGCCTACAAAGGCTGGGCAATGCAGCAATATGAGCGAGTTAAAGGGCTTGTGGCTGTATCTGAAAAATTCAGCAAGCAACTATTAGGCTATTTCCAAAATCCAACTCCTATACAAACAATTTTTGAGAGAATACAGAAAGCTGTTGCCTATTTTAGTCCGCTATTAGAAACGATATGGTACGAATTGTTATATGTAGAAACCAAAGTAGCAGGACTGAAGAAAGTAAAAGAGTTTAGCAAAGAATTGAAAGAGTTAGACGATAGTCTCACAGAACTCATTAAGAAACTATTCCGTTTAGAGCAAATGGTAGTGCTGTTAGAAAAACAAGAACCTTTTAGCAAAGAAAATATACAACCTAAGAAAATGGAAGCAATGCGCAACCAGCTAATGGAGAGAGTATATACTACTTTGAAAAATGAACAATTGTTCACCAATCCGCCTAAAATAAGCATTCAAGAAGAGAAATCTAAAAAAGAGAAGAAAGAAAAGATTTCTACTTATGACATCACATTGCAATTATGGCAACAGAACAAAACAGTAGCCGAGATAGCTAAAGAACGTATGCTTACTGAAGGAACTATCTATGGACATTTAGGCAAGTTGATAGAAAGGGAAGTTTTACCAATAGATATTGTAGAGGCAATTTTCACTACAGAAGCTATTAAGGAATTAAACGAACTATTTACTGCTGAGGAAGATCTCAGTTCTTTGGCAGGAATAATTGAAAAGACTCAAAGGAGATATGAGTATGGGCAACTGCGATTGTTTAAAGAATATTTTTTGAAAAGAAATTAAAGCGACAAAAGAGGCTATACTCGCATAGAGTATAGCCTCTTAATGTATAAAGTACAAAAATAAGTTTTAGAATCTATAGGTAACCCCAGCTTTGAAACCACCTGCAGCGAAAGAGTTGTGTTCTACAAATAGTTCAGCATTCACACCGAAGTTTTCGGTAAAGAAGTAACGACCACCTGTTTGGAGGCGTACCGCAAATCCTGAATCGTAGTAAGGACTATCATAGTACCAATTATTTCTATTATTAGACCAGTTGTAATAGCCTAATGACAAACCGCCATAGAAATCTACATTTGAAGGGATTCCTTTGATATGTTTAGCAAAGTGGTAATTACCATTAGCTAAAAAGCCAATGCTATTGTATTTTACATTACCATAATTTCTACCGCGGTAAAAGAGTTCACCACCAATGGTGATTTTATCAGCAACACCGAAATCGGCGGAGCCATAAACCATAAAGCCAGGACCAGAATAGCCTATCCCACCATTGATTTGTACATCACCAGCTGATTGAGCTGAGGCTACTCCTGCAGAGAGAAGTAATCCAAAAAATAAGATAATTTTTTTCATAAATATTTACTATTAAAATGTTTTAATAGTGCAAAGGTAATATTAATTTTGAGAATAACAAAAAAAGACACATAGTTTTATGTGTCTTTTTTTATGATAGAAAGTTTAAAAAAGTTTCTATTTTTGATTCAAAGGAGACCCTTGACGAGCGATATAGTTGAGTTTCAAAGCGTTTATTTCTTGCAATTGCTCACGAATATCACTCACAAGTCCCATATTAGTATCAGCATCTACTTTCAAGGCAGTGATATAAACGTCTTTAAGAGCGTCACGCAAACCTTCTCTATAGTTAAGGATATAGTGGCTTACTTCGGAAACGTCTATAAATTTATCATTTACTTGAATTTTGGCATTAGCCCCAAACTTAGATTGATATTTAGGAAGGGGTTTACCAGCATAGATATATACTACAGGGTCTTTTTTGTCCAATTTTTGAATTTGATCGGCTACGGGCAACTTATTCTGCACCATCAAGTCACTATCTTTTGATTCTGTTACAGTCATAAAGAAAAACAAAAGCATAAAGATAATGTCAGGCAAAGAAGCCGTAGAAACTGGAGGTACTTCACCACTTTTCTTTTTAGTAAATTTTGACATATTCTCTTTAGTTTTTAGTGCTTTTTAGGCGCGGTTTCTATAAGTTTTCTTGGGAAGCGTTTTTGTAGTTCCAAGATAATAGGTTCAAGGTGGTCTTTACGTGCTTGAGGAGTACGAGCCGCGTTGAACTCTTCTTCAATTTGAACATAAGGAACCTCGTTAGGGAATTTCTTTTGGCGTTCACGTTCGCGGAGTTCGTTATAAGCTGCAATGAGTTCGTTCTGTACAGCTATATAAGTTTTGTACGAAGTTTCACGGTCGTTACGCAAAGAGATAACAGCTTTATCTGGGTTATCAGAAGATAATGGATCACGTTTACCTTTACAATGAGCGCAGGTACCATCACCATTGTTATCTAAAAAGTCAATAGCTGTTTGTTTAACGTCTTTAAGTTCCTTCAATTGGTTGTTTACTAACAACTGATTGTTTTTATTCACTACCACTACCAATACATTTTTCTCCTTCACTGGTGGAGGTGGTGGCGTATTTTCTTGTGGTTTAGGAGGTAATTTTACAGTGATCCCTGTATTACTTTCAATGGTTGTTGTTACCAAGAAGAATATCAACAAAAGGAAAGCAATATCGGCCATAGATCCTGCATTTACCTCAGGTATTGAACGTCTTGCCATAATTTTTTATTTCATTAGTGCTTTTTTCACATTGGAAGCGATAAGAGCTCCTACCGCAACAGCTACCAATATATATAAAGCGATTAGACCTGTGCTTACCCATTTTCTTACGGATTCGCTAGCTTTTTTCACATCTTCACTTGCATTAGGCTCTGCAGCTCCTGAAGAGAAGACATAACCTAAAAGAAGAACCACTACGAAACCACCAGTATAGATAAGCGTTTTCTTAAGAGCTTTAGGAGATGAAGCGATGTTCATTCCTGCTGAAATAAGTACTGCAGCGAGGGTAATACCTAATAAAACATAGGTTAATACCAAAAGAGCTTGCTGAGCAGCATAGAAAGCATTAGTGTAATCAAGTGTATTGGGGTCTTTATCACTATTGAAAGACATAACTGCCCATAATACTACACCCACTACGCCTAAAGCTATTGCTGCGTATTTTGCTATTTTATACATACTAAAAGTTATTTAATGGGTGAGTAAATTATTTAATTTTTCTTGCTACTAAAAGGTCGATAAGAGAGATAGAAGCATCTTCCATATCGTTTACGATAGCGTCGATTTTAGCAATAATGTAGTTATAGAATACTTGAAGGATCATCGCAACGATCAAACCGAATACGGTAGTAAGCAAGGCAACCTTGATATCACCAGCGATCAAAGAAGCATCCAAACCACCAGCTGTACTAATTTTATCGAACGCTTCGATCATACCGATTACGGTACCCATAAACCCTAACATCGGTGCGATAGAGATAAAGAGAGAAATCCAAGAAACGTTTTTCTCTAATTGTCCCATTTGAACACCACCATAAGATACTACTGATTTTTCAACCATATCAATACCTTCAGAAGCGCGGTCTAAACCTTGATAGAAAATAGAAGCTACAGGTCCTTTAGTATCACGACATACTTCTTTAGCTGCTTCAAGACCTTTGCTATCAAGAGCTTGCTCGATATCAGCGATCAATTTTTTAGAATTTGTAGTTGCTAAATTGAGGTAAATAATTCTCTCGATAGCTACTGCCAAACCGATGATCAAACAGAGCAAGATAGGAGCCATATAGGCAGGACCACCTTCAATGAAACGCTCTTTAAACACTTGGTGGAAGCCTTTACTTTGTTGCGCTGCTTCAGCTGCTTCCTGAGCACTAACCATAGCTACGTTTAAAATTAACATTGCTACTAGAAGTAGCTTAGATGACATTTTTTTCATTTGTTTAATCTTTTAATTTGTTAGTTGATAATTTAATGTTTAATAATATTTTTTTAGAAATAAAGCAGAGAGGAAGGGATTCGAACCCTCGATACGCTTGTGGCGTATATACACTTTCCAGGCGTACTCCTTCGACCACTCGGACACCTCTCTCTATGCTGTTTCTGAATGCCAAAGTAACAAAATATTTTTCTATCTCACAAATTTTTTCTTAATTTTTTGCTAAATTTCTCCAGCTATATTTTCTTCAAACTTGATTTTGAACATTTTATGAGAAATATTTTTTCTAAGTAAAAGCATCAATTTTGTGATTGCCGACTCGGTTGTGAGGTCTTTTCCATCTATCACTCCCATCTTTTTGAGGGCTTCGCTTGCCTCGTATTTGCCCATTATCACACTGCCTCCGGAACACTGGGTTACATTCACGATGTGTATTCCTTTTTCAATTGCTTTTTGGAGACTTTCTACAAACCAGCTATCGGTAGGAGCATTGCCTGAACCATAGGTTTCGAGTACTACCCCTTTGAGATTGGGAATATTAAAAAAGCCATTGAGCACAGCGGGGGTTATACCTGGAAACATTTTGAGGATTGCTACATTCGTCTCAAAATCTTTCCACACTTCTAAGGTAGCGCCTCGCTTGCGTGGCAGGAGATTTTCTTTCATTACCTTTAGATGTACGCCACTCTCTACCAATAATGGATAGTTGAGAGAGGCAAAGGCTTGAAAGCGTTCGGCATTTACTTTGGTTGTACGGTTGCCGCGATAGAGTTTGTACTCAAAATAGAGTCCCACCTCTTGTATTACAGATTCACCATTTTCCTTGAGGGCAGCTAACTGTATGGAAGTAATGAGATTTTCTTTAGCATCGGTGCGCAGGTCACCTATGGGGAGTTGTGATCCTGTGAATATTACGGGTTTGGTAAGCCCTTGTAGCATAAAGCTCAAAGCTGAAGCTGAGTAGCTCATTGTATCACTACCGTGAAGCACTACAAAACCATCGTAGTGATTGTATTCCTTTTCAATTACCTCGGCGATTTCAATCCAGTGTTGAGGGTTCATATCGGAGGAGTCGATCACTTTTTCAAAGGAGTGTACGGAAATATCACAATCTAAATGAGATAACTCGGGGATACGTTTGTAGAGGTTATCAAACTCGAAAGCGCGTAAAGCCCCCGTTTGGTAGTCCTTTATCATCCCGATTGTTCCCCCCGTATAGATGAGCAATACTTTTGATTTATTAGTTTCCATCGAATTTATTCTTTACAGGATTGGCGTACATTTCTAAAAATTTTTCTTGAGAAAGGTCTTCAGATTTGCTTCGGTTGTTCATTCGTCGTTCAAACTGTCTAAATTCTTTTTCGTTGTAGCAATCTTTATATATAGAGGTGTTGTTGAGCAAATCGTAGGCGATATAATTAGCGGGGAACAATTTGTACTGCTGGTGGATAGCGTGGTCTAAGCACTCGGCTAAGGCTTGTAGTTGTTTGTTTAGGTGCTGATGTGTAGCTTCTATAGTATCGATTTGCTCATAAAAAGGTTGACCTACTGAGATATGCACGCGTCCTTTTTGTCCCATCAGCCCCTGAATGATGTTCTCAAAATCCTCTTTTTTAGATTTCACGTACTCTACGCCATTGTGTTGAGCGATGAGTGCGGGCAATTTTAGCACATCGGTGGGGTCAAACTCATAGGAGATAGACATAGGCACGATGTTGAGCGTTTTGAGGTATTGCAAAGGGGTTACGCCTTCGGGGGTATTAAGGGTAAGCATTTTCAAGACACCTTGCTGGGTGCGGTCATCACCATTTTTAGTACGCCCTTCGCGCTGGGCAATCCACACATTGCGATGTTCTTCGGTGATGCAATGATGTATATACTCGGATACCAATTTGGAGTGTTCTAAAGCCTCACGAGGGGGCAGACTCCTATATATAACAATGTTTCTGTTGAGCATTGCCAATATTTTGAGGTATTTTTTCTTGAGTAGATTGTCGCCCATAGCCGATGCAGTCATTGAGAGATGATTGTCGTGCAGAGCAACATTTAACAAGGAAGTATCTAAGATAATATCGCGGTGGTTAGAAACAAATACATAACCTTTTTTAGGGTCTAAATCACTAAAGCCATCGCAAGTAAATTCAGTAATACTTTTTTCGATTGCTTTAGTAACCACTTGGTACATTATATCCACCTGAAAATCGGATACTTTTTGGCAAGCGAGGAGTCTTTTCTCTCGTTGTGCAGGAGTATCTTCAGGAAATGCATAAGCCATCATTGCACGAATCAAAGGAGTATCTTTAATTTGCAATAAGGCTTTAGGCACTTCGTCGTCATTAAACGGACGTATGGATTTAAAATAATCGGTCATTTCAGCGATTTTGTTTGCTTATTCTTTATATAACGAAAGGCAAAATAACGAAATATATTTGATAACACCTAATTAAATGTTAAATATTTTTATAGCATTCATATCAGTAAGACGGACTATCTCACTTTCAGGAAGCTCATATATATCCGATAGTTTTTCTACAACTTTCACAATATAAGCACTTTCGTTACGCTTTCCGCGATAAGGCACGGGAGCTAAATAAGGACTATCAGTTTCTAAAACTATATGGCACAAATCAATATTTTTTAAGAATTGGTTAATTTTTCCATTTTTAAAAGTTACGACTCCTCCTATTCCTAAATGCAATCCATAACCAATGGTGCGATGGGCTTGCTCTTCAGTTCCCGTAAAGCAGTGAAAAATGCCAAAGAGGTCGTCGCTTTTTTCGGATTCTAAAACTTCAAAAACCTCATCAAAAGCCTCACGGCAGTGAATAACAATAGGCAAATGGTGTTTTTTTGCCAGCTGTATTTGCCAAACAAAAGCCTCTTGCTGTTCTTTGAGGAAAGTTTTATCCCAATAGAGGTCGATACCTATTTCGCCAATGGCACAGAAAGGATGTGTAGGCATTAAGGCTTCTACGTGAGCGAGTTCTTCTTTATAATTTTCTTTCACACTACAAGGGTGCAAACCGTTCATCAAGAAAACATAATCAGGGTATTCGTTTTTTAATTGGAACATCCGTTGGGTATAACTGCTATCAATGGCTGGCATAAAACAATGGGTTACGCCTGCTGCTTTTGCGCGTGCTATCATCTCAACGCGGTTGGTATCAAATTCTTCTGAATATAAATGTGTGTGGGTATCTATCATTAGATCTTAGGACACGAGCTACAAACTCGTATCAATGGTGTTTAATTGTTTTTCAATTTCTTCTATACTTGGCAAAGATGATTTGTAATCCTTTGATAACTGATCAAATAATTTATAAGATGAAATGCCTATTGGATTATGTATATCATCTAAGGTATATTCAGCTACTACATCATTTTTATCTTTGCAGATTAACAAGCCAATAGTAGGATTATCAGCTTCAGTGCGCAACTGTCTATTTATTGCTGTTACATAAAATTTCAATTGTCCTATGTGTTCTGGCTTAAACTTGGTTGTTTTGAGTTCTACCACTACATAACAGTGCAGTTGTACGTTATAAAAAAGCAAATCAATATAAAAATCATCTCCTCCTACATTTATATGTACCTGTTTTCCATAGAAACAAAAGCCCTTCCCAAGCTCCAACAGAAACTTCGTCATATTATCTTCTAAATACTGTTGAAGTTCTTTTTCGGTATAACTTTCTGTTATTGAAAGAAAATCGAACACATAAGGGTCTTTAGTAAGTTCCTGAGCTAAATCAGAAGTAGCAATAGGTAACTGTTGCTGAAAATTAGTGATCGCTTTCCCTTGTCGCTCATATAAATTCAGCCCCATTTGATGTTCCAATACCGACCGGCTCCAGTGGTTTTCTATTGTTTTATAAACGTAGAAAATAGCCTCTTGTATATCCTTACAACGCTGCATAATCATTAGATGATGCCCCCAAGGCACACTAAACAAAGAAACTTCTAATTGGGAAACAAGTTGTTTCCCAATTGTATTTTGTTGATTATAAAACAAATACCATTGTCGCATTGATTTTAGATTCCTATAAGAAAAACCTTTCATTGTAGGAAACATCTCACACAAATCAGCACTAAGCGTTTGCAAAAAACCATCGCCCCACTTGGATTGTGCTTGCTTTTCAACTATATCTTTTCCCATTTGCCAATAAAGGTGTAACAACTCACTATTTACCTGTATAGCTGCTTTTATTTGGCTTTGCTGTATTCTCCTTTTTAAGGATTGCAACCAGTCTTTGTAATCGGTAATGTTGGTTATTTCATTCATAAATTATGAGTTTATTTTCTTCTTCCATTGCTTGCCATAGATCGCGTAATAGATATCTTCTTCGTAATATTTATAGAAACCTGGTTCTTTGTTAGCAATAAAAAAGGCTTCTTTTTCTTTGAGAAAATTCGTGAGTAACTGCTTGTTCTCTGGCTTTTCCATTTCTTTTTCCAAATTCTTAAATACCATATCAAACTGTGCAGAAGTGATTCCTTGGCAGATAAGTGGTAAGGATTTTTCATTCACTCCATAACGGTCGATAAGGACGCTCACAAAGTATTTATGTACCATTTGGTGCTCGTCATCCAACAGCGAAAAGTATTGGCTCACCAAAGGAAAGTACTCCTCCCCTATCAAGCCCAAACCAAAGACGGCATAACTGCCCGGCATACAGCTTTTCTCGCCCTCTTCTACATCATTATACCACTGAAATTCTTTCATAGCCACCTCAGCATAAGCTACTAATTTAGGGCGCAATTCCTCATATTGCAGTGCTTGGGCAAAGAAGCGATGAGTAGGCGATTTGGCAATGCCTTTGATGTCTAAAAACTGTTTAGGAGCCTTACTACTGAACTTAATATAGTAGCTGGCAGGGAAATCGGCGTTGAGCAGGGCGATGATAAAATCTAATGCTTTGTCATAAGCCGTAGCCGACTCTTGTTTGATTTTCACACTGATTTCTGCAAAAACATCATTCGCGTCACATTCCACTTCACTATCCTTGTAATGGATAAGCTCGTTAGGCAAGATACCTGTCCCCTCTTTAAGGTACATCGCCGCTTTTTTAGAGCCTAATTCCTTAGCGGCTCGCTCTAAATCCTCACAAGCAAACTTTACATCCCAGCTATATTCTTTGTATTTGATACGCCAAAGGGCTTGTGCCACAAATAGGTTTAGTTTGGCGTTATCTATATCTTTTGCTTGCAAACCTTCCTTGAGTGTATATTTTTTTGACCAATCTCCTCCTTTTATTTTGTAATATAGTTTCATAAAAACCTTTTCTTTCCACTCTCGTGTATGGTAGAGCAAGCACCATTGATATTCTTTTAAAGTCTTTTCCCATTTGGGGTCTATGAGAGTAATGCCTTTATTGAGGATTTCAACCACCTTATCCTCACTATAGCCAGTGAGTTCAAAATCGAAGAGCTTGTCAAAGAAGCTATGCAGTTCTTTTTCTTTCATTTTCTCGGTAGCTTCATAGATTACCTTTTGCACATAGGTATCCAAGCGCTCTTTGAGTTCTGCCTTGCGCTCGGGGTGTTCCAATCGCACTTGTTTGCGGGCGTGATGCCCAGTGGCTGAAAGAAAATCAAACACTAAGGTAAGTTTGTACTGAAAGCGATAATACAACTCAGGGTTGAAGAACATTTGAGTAAGTTGTTCTTCCAAAGCTGGAAGCAACTCATTGTCTATAAAATCATCAGAGAACTGGTCAAAGTCTTTAATGGTAATAAAAGGACAAGTATATTCTTCCTCATTATTATGAAACTCTATTTTGTTCTTTCTCTGTTTTATTTTGAAATAATCGGTGATACCTTCCCAAAGTTCATTTCTACCATAAGGCTTTTTAGGAAGATCTAATTCGTCAAAGGTAGCAGCTACCCCTGGTAGGATTTCTTTGATGATGCTTTCTGTGTTCATTATTATTATTATTTTTTGTTTAGTTGTTAGAAAGTAGTCCCCGCTACAAAGGAGACTTTTCTCTTATCTATTATAAAAAGTTGCTGCAGATGTTACAAAACGATTAAAGGCTGCTGTTACAATAGGGGCATTTTTAATAGTAAGGGCAAAGGGGTTCATATGAGTATAAGGATAATCGTAATCGTCTATCTGTACCTCTATGTTGATATTGCGATAACCACCTTTTAGGGTATTGAGAGCTTCGATAGGAGGTGTTACCTCATCTTTTTCTAATACCAAAGCTTTAATTTGATTTTCGAGTTGCGAAAAACGTTGCTCACGCTCTTTCTGGTAATAATTATAGCGCAACATCGTTTTGAACCAGCTTTCATCCAAATGAAGTTCACTATCTTGATAATGCCTTAGACGATCGTCGTTCTTGAAGTTAGTGCTCAGCAACTCGGCAAAGGTTTTTTGCATTGTTATTGCAGCACGACCGTCCATTATATATTTGGAGATGGGGAACATACGATCGATAGTCATTCCCCCACAAAAGCAGAAGAGTTTGGCATTGGCAAAATATCCTTTGGGGTTTGCCATCATCAGTATTACTGAGAGGAAAGAACCTATGGAGTAGCCAAAGAGGTCTATTGTAGCCGTTGGGGTAATGGTAGGGAAAGTTCCCGCTTTTAAGTCGGTGATGAACTGCACTATATCGTTATAGGTTTGCAATCCCGACCAAAATAGTCGCTGAGGGAAAGCGTCTAAACGTGTGGAGGTCGCTGCATTCACATAAGAAGTTTCGGAATTATCGGGGAACTCATTCATACGCTTTTGAGCAATGGCATACATCTCTTGGCGAGAACTCCAACGCTCAGGGGCGCGATTCATATGAAATGCTATAGGGAAAAGCACTATCGCTTTGCCTGTTTGAGTTGCCAAACCATAAGCCCACGGCAGATATTTATCCCATTTTTTCTCGTTGAGCCCGTGAAAAACGATAATCACCCCATCGGACTTTTCTGTGTTGAGAGGTTGCACAATATGATATTGGAAGTGGATATTACAATCCACATCATAGTCAGCCCAGTGCAAATCGTCTTGAGCATCATTGAGTTGAGAGGAGAATGCTAAATTATGCTCTTGGCAAAACAAATGCGGATTCCCTGGCAGGTAATGCTTAGCTCCTTCGGAAAAGAAGTTGTTATGCAAAATACGAATACCCAGTTCTGGCACTTCAGTATTGCGCTGGATATCGAAAATCTTTTTTAGTTTGTTGTACAATTCATAATATTCCATATTTTTATAAATTAGAAAATTAGCAAATTAGCAAACTTTTACATTTGCTAATTTGCTAATCATAGGGTTACCAACCTGTATTTTGTTTCCAATTACCTTGTTCATAATCAATATCATTCACAGGTATAGGCCATACTATTTTATAATAGCTTGCACTTCCTACTTGTATATTGAGTTCACTGTAATCTTCAGGCGGGGTATTTCTGATAGAGTTTAAGTTTTGAGGGGTACCACGTTTTACAGCTAATCCCCAACGATTGATATCGTATAGACGGAAGTCTTCAAAAGCTAACTCTCTATTGCGTTCGTTTTGTATATCGGTAAAGAGGTTGCTACCCGAAGTAGTAACAGCACTGAGCCCTCTGGCAGCACGCAATAGGTTTAAATATTTTTTAGCGTTAGTCTCGTCATTATTTCTATAAGCAGCCTCAGCAGCTATTAGGTAGGTTTCGGCTATACGGAAGAGTTTAGCTCTATGCCCATAATAAAAGAAATAACTATCAGTAGGTTCTAATTTTGTATTTCTAGGATATTTATTCACTGCATAAAGGTTAAAGAAACCTATTTCTACTTGTTTTAAAAACACATCTTTACGCCAGTCGGCTGCCGTAAATAAATCTACAAAATCCTGAGTAGGCAACACATTAGGACTTGCTTCTGTTTGCCCTGGGAAAAAGAAACTTTCTTGTTCACTTAAATAAAGTTCATTTGTATTTCCTGAAGTTTCAGACACTCCTGATTTGATAGCAGCATATAATTGTGTAATACTCTCGGTATCATCATCTTCAGCCCATATTTTACTCAAAACATCAGCAGAAGTTGCTAATGGATAATTACCTGTATTGATAAGCTGTTGTGCTACTTGGTAAGCCTGTGCCCAATTGTTTTGATAGAGCAAGACTCTTGCTTTGAGAGCTCTGGCAGCATCGAGGGTGAAAGTATCAGCACCTGCTGTTCCTTCTGTACCTGCCAATAGAGTTTCGGCTTTTTGAATATCGCTGAGGATAAAATCATAAGTTTCGGCTACACTACTACGTGCTGGAAAATTCTTCAATGAAGAAATTATGAGTATAGGTAAACCTAAATCGGTAGTAGCTGTTCCACTATTATAAGGTTTACAGAAGTGCGTAACTAAATAGCTATAGCAATAAGCACGCCCTAAATACAATGCTCCTGTAAGTTCTTTTATTTCATTTTGTTCTGGTATATTAGGGAAGCCTTTAAGCGCTATATTGATATCTTGAATGATTAAAAATCGTTCTTTCCATATAGTAGCTGTTGTATTTTCTGAAGCTCCAAAAATTGACCAACGGTGCATATTAGGAAGTTTTTCCATTGCCCCTTGCACTGCATTTAGATAATCGGCTTGGATATCGGAGGCATACATCTGTTCTCCTTGATTGGCATTGCGCAAGGCATTGTACATCCCATTGACCCACTGTTCAGCATCGCGTTTGTTGCTGAATAGTTTGCTTTCGTCCACTTCGTTATAAGGATCTAAATCCAAGCGCGCACAAGCTGTTGGCAATAAGCTAATCGCCGAAAATAACAATGTTGTATATAATATCTTTTTCATTTGTTTTTAAAATTTAAGTTCAACACCCATAGTAAATTGTCGAGTAGGAGGATAACCACCTCTTGATAATGTATTAGAGAACTCAGGGTCGGCGCCTGAATATTTAGTGATGGTGAAAATATTACGTGCCGATGCATATAAACGAACTCCTGAAAAGAATTTCATTTGGTCTATTAGTTCTTGAGGAAGCGCATAACTTATACTTACACTTTTCAATCGCATATATGATGCATTTTCTAACAATCGGGTATCTTTTCGCATATAGTAAGCACTGTTTAGTCTTGGTAACTCGGTGTCATCACCCTCTTGTTTCCAGTAGTTTAACAAGTCCTTGCTAAAGTTCTTTGCTCCAAAACTTCCTTGATTGAGTGTATAATACTTATCTTCATTGATGAGCCATTTACCTAAAGAATATGAGAATGCCAAGTCTAACGACACATTACGATAAGTGACTGCTACTCCAAAACCACCATTGACTGGTGCATACATTTTCTTACCTGTGGTTTGCATAAGTTGTTTTTCATCAAATTGGTAAGTTGTTTTGCTATCGTCTTTTTGCTGAATCATATAGTTAGTTTCATTGGGCAAATACCACTCTGCATTCCCATCCTTATTAATACCTTTGAATATAGGCATTGTCCATTGTAGTGCTTCATTTAGTCTATAGCCTGCATAACTGAAACTATTGGCAAAAAATTCTTTGTTTAGATACAACGATGTTACTTTTTGCTGATTGTAGTTCATATTGAAATATGGACGGATATTCCAATTGTTATTTTTGCTTCTGAAAGCAATAGTAGAAAAAGTAAAATCAATACCTCTATTTTGCATATCACCTATATTGTGAGGGATAGAAGTAAAGCCCGAAGCTGAGTTGATATAGCCTTGTGCAAGAGTTTTATGAGTATTGCGTTCGTAGAACTCTAAGTTGATATTGGTACCTTTCACTATTGAAATGTGTAACCCTAATGTAGTTTTCTGTTGTTCTTCCCACATAATATCGGGGTTACCTAACATAGAAAGGAAATAACCTGATTTTTCCTTGTAAGTATTAGAAGGACTTATCAAAGTTCTATTGCGGTAATCACCAATAGATGAGTTACCCGAAATACCTGTACTAAAACGCAAATCTAAGCTAGTAAGCCAATTCACGTTTTGCAAAAATTTCTCTTCTTTGACTTTCCACATCGCACCTATCGCCCAGAAATTTGCGTAACGGTTGTTAGCTCCAAAAGCTGAAGAACCATCACGACGTGCTGATAAATCTAAGAAATAACGATTTTTATACGAATATTCTAAACGAGAGAAAAAGGAGTTAAACCCAGTTTCCGACTGGCTATCGCGCACTGTAGGTTCTTTAGGTCCGTGACTAAGCATTGTTAGCCTATCGGAAGGTTGCCCTTTTGAAGAAGCACTAAAAGAACGCATTACTGACTCCACAGACTCTTGTCCTAACAAGAAATCAAAATTGTGAGACTCTTTTATGTTCCATCTATATTCTAACAAGTTCGTATAAGTGCGTTGCAAATATTTGCTCATTTGTCGCTCGGTTTGTCCTACTGTTTTGTTAGAATCGGTATCATAACGGTATTCTATAAATGAAGGTAGAGGTCCTCTACTATAATCTTCATCTACATTGTATTGTATCCCCAATTGAGTTTTGAAAGTCAAGTTCTTTACTGGTTCTATCTGCAAATAACCTATAGGCATAATATTATCACTATATCTATCGGCAGGGTATTTTTCAGCTAAATAATCAGGATGATAAAAACCATTCTGATGACCTGTAATAGAAGGGATATAATTCTTGCGTTTTCCATCGGTTTGAGTAGGTGAATAGATAGGCAGTGACAAAATATCAGTTTCAGCACCACCACCGCCTGAAACTGATTGCATATCAGTATGTGCTAGCGATATAGAAAGTCCAGCCTTTAGCCACTCGGCTATTTGTGTATCTAAATTAGCATTGAGATTATAGCGTTTATAATCTGAACGCGCTTTTATTCCTTGCTGATCTAAATAACCTAAGGAAAGGAAATAAGAAGTTGTATTACTTCCTCCTGAGATAGATACATCAGTACGTGAAACAGGAGCAAAATCGTGAAAGAAAACTTTATCCCAACGCGTATTGTAAGGATTTTCGGCTAAAATTCTATCGGCAATTTCTCTAGGGGTGGTTTCAGTATATCCCAAACGTCTACCAAGTGAAGTTAAAGCACTAGGTTCCTTGAGTATCCAAAAATCCATATACTCCTCAGGAGTAGCCATATTTTCAAAGAATTTTCGGGTTACATTAGTACGCATTGAAAATCCTAACTGATGATTGATAGCAATATGAGTACGCTCATTGCGTTTGCCTCTTTTAGTAGTAATTAAGATAACGCCATTGGCAGCACGTGCCCCATAGATAGAAGTAGAAGCCGCATCCTTGAGCACTGTTATACTCTCAATATCAGCAGGGTTATACATTGTCATTATATCGCTGGTTACGACAGCACCATCTATTATATATAGAGGTTCTGAAACTATAGTTTCGTCGAAAACAGAGAAAAAAGTATTTAATCCGTGTATGAGTACAGAAGAGTTTGCTCCTGGTCGTCCAGAATCTGTAGAGATTACTAAGCCAGCTACCTTACCTTGCAATGCGTCAATAGCGCTTGCATTAGGTGTTTCGGCAATATCTTTTCCTTTTACTGTAGCAACTGAAGCGACTGTACGACTGGCAACTTTTTTACCTCCATAGCCTACTACTACGGTGCCTTCGAGTTGTTGCACATCCTCTTGCATAGTAATATTGAGCTCTTTAGTGCCTGCAGTGAGTTTTTTCTCTACCGTTTTCATTCCTAAGAAAGAAAACTTGAGCACATCACCCACATTCGCTTTTAGGGAGTAATGTCCGTCGAAATCGGTAGTTGCACCTCGTTGGGTACCTTTCACTAAGATAAAAACACCTAATAAAGGCTCACCTTTGTTATCCTTTACAGTTCCTGAAATTTCTATTTGCTGAGCGCTCATAGAGCCTACTATCAGCAAAAAGAATAGCCAAACATAGCTTGTTGATAATCTTTCTCTCATAATTACTTTTAAAAAATAGGCGCAAAGTTTTTAAAAAAAAAATGAGATATGCAAATTAATTTGTTGATTTGTTGATTTGTCCATTTGCTGATTTGTCCATTTGTCCATTTGCTGATTTGCCAATTTGGCGATTCGATTTGATATTTTATTTTTTGCCAATTCAAAAAAATGTATTACCTTTGCGCCCAGAAATCCTCAGAGAGACTATTTGAGGATTTTTTATTTTTATATAAACATAACAACATCTAAAAAGAACATTATGAAAAAAGTATCATATTACACCCCTGAAGGACTGAAAAAGCTCCGCGATGAGCTCAACCAGCTAAAAGATGTAGAGCGCCCTCGTGCCTCTCAAGCTATTGCAGAAGCCCGCGACAAAGGCGACCTATCAGAAAACGCCGAGTATGACGCTGCTAAAGAAGCACAAGGCTTGCTGGAAATGAAAATAGCTAAACTTGAAGAATTAGTAGCTAATGCCCGCATCATTGATGAATCTCAACTTGATGTGAGCAAAGTGCTTGTACTTTCGACAGTAAAACTGAAAAACCTCTCCAACAAGATGGAAATTACCTACACCCTTGTAGCCGAAAGTGAAGCCGACCTCAAAGCAGGGAAAATATCGGTAAGTTCGCCTATTGGCAAAGGACTTTTGGGTAAATCAGTAGGTGAAATTGCTGAAATTAAAGTACCTAATGGCACTCTTAAAATGGAAATCTTAGAAATAAGTAGATAACATAACAAGTAACAGGTAACAAGTTAAAAATATGAGTATCTTTACAAAAATTATCAATGGAGAAATTCCTTGCTACAAAGTAGCTGAAGACGATGAATTTATCGCTTTCTTTGATATCAATCCTAACGCTAAAGGACATACCCTCTGTGTACCTAAACAAGAAATCAGCTATATCTTTGATATGGAAGATGCACACTACTTGCGCTTGATGGCTTTCTCGAAACGCGTAGCCAAAGCTCTTGAAAAAGTAGTGCCTTGCGAGCGTATAGGCGTAGCAGTTGTAGGACTTGAAGTCCCTCACGTACATGTACACCTCATTCCTATTAGCGAAATGAAAGAAATGACTTTCCAACACAAGGTTAAACTCACCGATGAAGAGTTTAAAGCCCTTGCACAGAAAGTGAGTGAAGCTCTTTAGCTTCTATTCTTGGAGGAAAATAAAAAAGGCTATCAACAATTTAATACTTGTTGATAGCCTTTTTTATTGTTTGTCAAAGTGTTAGTGGTACTTATGACAATAATCCGTCAAGAGCATCGGTGTAAGTCTTTTTAGGAGCTACTCCTACTTGGCGACCTACTACTTCACCGTTTTGGAATACCAATACAGTAGGGATGTTGCGAATGCCATATTTACCAGCAAACTCTTGGTTGTTATCCACATCCACTTTACCTACTACTACTCTACCTTCGTATTCTTTAGAGATTTCTTCAACTACGGGAGCAAGCATACGGCAAGGACCGCACCACACTGCCCAAAAGTCTACTAATACAGGTTGGCTGCTTTTAAGTACCAACTCTTCAAAATTTCCATCTGTTATTTCTAATGCCATACTAATATGTTTTTTGTATTGTTGTTAAAAATTTGAGGCAAAGATACGATTTTTATCGAATATGCCAAGCCTCTAAGTAATAGTTTTTCGTTATACTATTATAACATTCATTATCTACGTACTGATTGCAAGAATTCGGAAAGTTTCTTTTTACCAGAGGGAAAAGTAAATTTAGCTTGCAACTGGTAGTAATTTTGAGGATCTACTACATTGGGGTAGGCTTCTTGAGCGATGATAAATTTATTATCGTCAAAAGAAAGTTCTTCCATCAATTGTCCTACTTGCTCGGTGGTAAATGAGACAATATTTTTTTGAGCGCGAAAGAAAGAGAGTTTGTCTTTATCAAAAGTCTCATCTTTGTACATTTTAAAGAAGTTGTTGAAATCACTTTGACGCATCATAGGAGCACCTCCATAATTTCCTCCGTAAGAGCGATTCCACACATCATTCCACTGACGACCGTGATAGGAAGGCTGATTGTTATTCAAAGTAATTTCGTCTAACAAATACAAGCCATCACGCGAAAAGAAATCCATTATCATACGAGTATTATCGTGAGGGTTGATAGTTACGCGGTAAATCAGTGTGCGTCCTTGCCAGATACTGAGAGGCTGAGGAGTAGCAGTTAGGTCGAAAAATCGATACATACCAGTAGTGCTAGTAATTTCTTGATCGCCTATACTCACCGTAAAGCGTCCACGTTCAGGAATGCGGATAAACACTTCGGCATAACCACCGTTATAATCGTATTCCCAATCAATATTTACCGAGATACCTCCACGCCCCATCACAGCGCGTGCTTGTTTGTTTTGGTGGTACTCGTTTTGTAATAAACGTCCAGCTGAGCCTACTTCTTGAGCCCAACTTACAGAGGCAAGAGCCCCTAAGCATAGTAATAATAACTTTTTCATAAAGTGTATAGTATTTTATTGACAATAGGTAGCGAAATTCGTGCCAAAAGTATTTTTTAGGTAAGAGATAAGAGGTAAGAGGTATGAATTTGTACTACAAATTTTGATAAAGTGATTAAAACAAAATGGTTTAAGTGATATTTAACAATGCTTTAAGATACGAGAGAACGTTAAATTTGTATTTTTGCACCGTTGAACTAATAAAAACAATATAAACAAATGAAAAATCTTTTAAAAATGGCTTTTATAGCCGCAGCAATTTTTGTAACATCGTGTGGAAAATCGGACGATCAAACAAATAATCAAACAAATAATCAAACAAATAATCAAACAAATAATCAAACAAATAATAATAATAATAATAATTTAGTAGGAAGTTGGATTATTGAAAGTGAAACAGAAAATGGTATTGCAAAAGTTCTTAATGAATGCGAAAAGAAAAATACTTACACTTTTACTGCTGATAACAAATATTCTTTAGTTTCTTACGACAAAAATCCTGCAAATAATCAATGTAAAGAAAATCTGGAGGAAGGCACTTACACTATTACTGGAAAACAGATTGTTTTAACAGAAAAAGGAGATAGAATAGGCGAAGCTGATAAAGCTACTTTTTCTATAGCCAACAACAAACTCACTCTTACTTTTGAAGATTTCAACCAAAGTAGTAGTGCTACAGAAACTACAGTTTATATCTATAAGAGAAAGTAACTTTAGCTTTTACAAGTTAAAAAAGCGCAAAGCCTTGAAGGGCGTTGCGCTTTTGTTATTTTATTTCTTTGAATAATTGAAAATCCTTTAACCTTACAATTACCTACTTCTTAGCAGTGGTTTTCTTGCGGGCAGTAGTTTTCTTAGGAGTTTTCTCGGTGAGGAGTACAAGGGCTTGTTCTTTAGTGAATGTTGCCACATCGGTATCTTTAGGGAGTTCTACCTTGGTTTTACCTTTGATGAGGGTAAAACGCCCCCAACGCGCTTTTTCTATGCGAATAGTTCCTTCATCCCATTCTCTTACTATTTTCTCTGATTCTTTTTTGAGTTTATCTTCTATAAGTTCTTGTACATCTTGCTGGGTGAGATGATCGAAATTGTATTTCTTAGGCACATTGATATAGGTGTTGTTCCACTTGATAAAAGGTCCAAAACGACCTACTCCTTTGGTCACCTCTACTCCCTGATAAGTAGCAATAGGGGCATCAGCTTTTTTCTTTTCGCCAATGAGTTGTTTTGCACGTTCGAGGGTTACACTAAATACATCTTCTCCTTTATCAAGCGATATAAATGCTTCACCATAACGCACATAAGGTCCAAATCTACCTACATTCACCTCTACATTCTTACCTTCTATAATACCTAACTGACGAGGGAGTTCAAAGAGTTTGAGGGCTTCCTCAAAAGTAATAGTTTCTATAGACATACCAGCTAACAGACTCGCATAGATAGGCTTCTCGACATCATCGGGGTTTCCTATTTGTGCCATTGCACCGTAACGCCCTAAGCGTACGCTGAGAGGACGCCCTGTTTTAGGGTCGGTGCCAAGTATACGCTCACCTGTTTCGCGACCTGTGTGCTTTTCTACATTTTCTACCACAGGGTGAAAATGTTTGTAGAAATCAGAAAGCATCTCTGTCCAGTTCTCTTTACCTTCGGCTATTTCGTCGAAGCTATTTTCTACTTTAGCCGTGAAGTTATAGTCCATTATGGTATCGAAATGGTTTACGAGGAAATCGTTTACCACACTACCTATATCAGTAGGGATAAGTTTACCTTTATCGGCGCCTACGCGTTCACTTAGAGTTTTTGGGGTAATCACATTAGCTTTAAGAGTGAGTTGGTGATAAGGACGAACTTCTCCTTCAAGAGTGCTACGCTCCACATAACCGCGATTTTGAATAGTGGAAATAGTAGGTGCATAAGTAGATGGACGCCCGATACCAAGTTCCTCTAATTTTTTCACTAATGAAGCCTCAGTATAACGAGGTAACGGACGTGTAAAACGTTCTGTAGCAGTGATATGCTTATTAACGAGTACTTCTCCTTTTTTAAGATTAGGCAACATTCCTTCTTGTTCTTCTTCCTCATCGTCGGTGCTTTCTAAATACACTTTTAGAAATCCGTCGAACTGTACCATTTCACCATTAGCAACGAAATATTCTTTGTGCTTATCGGCTTCTATTTTCACGGTGGTACGCTCTATTTGAGCATCTGCCATTTGGGAAGCCAAAGTACGTTTCCATATCAGTTCGTAGAGTTTATTTTGGTCGGTTTCTGCTGGAATACTAGAGCGGCTCATATCGGTAGGGCGAATTGCTTCGTGAGCTTCTTGCGCCCCTTTGCTTTTGGTAGCGAAGTTGCGCACTTGGCTGTATTGCTCTCCAAAGATCTGTACAATAGCATTTTTGGCAGTGCTAAGAGCTTCTTGTGAAAGGTTCACGCTATCAGTACGCATATAGGTAATAAATCCAGATTCGTACAAGCGTTGGGCTACCGTCATTGTTTTGCTAACTGAAAAATGCAATTTGCGCGCAGCTTCTTGTTGAAGCGTGGAAGTAGTGAAAGGCGGCGCAGGCATTTTTTTAGCAGGTTTTGTTTCTAAGGATTGTACCTTGAAGTTCGCTCCTATATTCTGTTGCAAGAAAGCCTCAGCTTCTGCTTGAGTATCAAAATTTTTAGGTAAGGCAGCTTTCACCACCTTTCCTTCAGAAGTTGTAAATTCGGCGGTAATTCTGTAAGACGATTGCGTTTTGAAGTCTTGTATTTCGCGTTCGCGTTCCACAATAAGGCGTACCGCTACCGATTGTACACGCCCTGCTGAGAGCCCACTTTTAATTTTTTTCCACAATACTGGGGAGAGTTCATAACCCACGAGGCGGTCGAGTACACGGCGTGCTTGTTGTGCATTTACCAAATTGTAATCGATGGTGCGAGGGTTCTTAATTGCATTCTCAATAGCCGATTTGGTAATAGAGTTGAAAACAATACGTTTGGTATTCTCATTTTTCAGTTTGAGAGTTTCGGCAAGATGCCATGCAATAGCTTCTCCTTCACGGTCTTCATCGGAAGCCAGCCATACAGTTTCGGCAGTAGTAGTGAGTGATTTAAGCTCTTTTATAAGATTTTTCTTATCGTTAGAGATGAGGTAATTAGGTTTAAAACCGTTGTGGATATCTACCCCTAACTCGTTAGAAGGCAAATCTACAATATGCCCATAGCTGGACACCACTTTGTAGTCCTTACCCAAGAACTTTTCAATAGTTTTAGCCTTTGCAGGCGACTCTACAATCACTACATTCTTAGCCATACGCTTGTTTGTTTTTTGAGTTATTGGGGGCAAAAGTACGAAATAATTACGAATGACGAACGATGAACGACGAAAAAATGCTTTTCTTTCTATTTTTCATTCTTTGGTTCGAGAACTTTGCCACCTTTTTTAAATATTTTCTGCATCAACCCTTTGAAGGTATTGAAATCTACTGAATAAGTGAGTCCTACCCCTTGGGCATAGCCTATGCGATCGAGCATATATTGTTGCCATTCATTTTCACGGTTGAATATTTTGGCAATGAGGCTACCATCAGGGTTGAGGCGGAATTGTACTTCTACATTCCCCGCTACGGCAGTACGGCTCACCCCACCTACAGGAATACCCACTTTGGCATTTACACTCGCCCACTCAGTAATTTGAGTAGAAACAGTGAAACCTAAACGGTCGCTATTGATATCAGAAGAACCATCGTTGATACCTGCCTCGTACGATACTCCCAAGTTCAGCTTGTTGTCTTCATCAGATAACAATTGGTTAAACAAACCAGCCGCTGTTTCAAAAAGGTTGTAGGCAACCAAACGATTATCGGTGTTTTTCTCACTTATAAACGAGCCTTGAGCCAAAAGCGAGAAGGCTTGTAACTGCTTGCGGTCTTGATCTTCTAACTTGTAGTTGAGTTCAGACACTAAACTTGGACTACTATCGGGGAAGGTAATATCAAACAAGGTTTCGGGGCGCATTAGTTCACCTTCTAACTTGATGACTACCTGAGTGTTGATTTTGCGGTTGTACTGATTACTTTCTAATAGTGTACTTGGGTTTGCACTGAGGGTATAAGCGGCTTTCAAGTCACGCAAGGTCGCTTTTAACGGGTCGCCACTCCAAGAAATAGAACCTCCTGGGAGTACTGTAAAGCGCTTATCGATAATGTTTTCGTATTTGAAATTGTAAAAGCCTGAATAGGTGATAAAGTCTCCCCACATATTGAACTTACCATTGGTATTGATTTCAATAAGGAGTGTACCTGCCCCACGCCCTACAAGGCTACTGCCAGTTTTCCTATCCATTACGATTTCCACTTCGGCAGTAGGGAGGATATCCAATTCAAAATTCAGTTCTAATCCTTTGATAGACTCTAAATCTCGGTTTACTTTCACCTTCTTATCTCCTTTTTCTATAAAGGTGATAAACGAATCGTCACCTACACTCTCACTATCGCTGAGCGGTATTTTGAAAGACGTACCTTCTTCAGTTTTTGCATTTACCTTAATAGCAATCTCATCTAAAGCCCCCTTAATCGTAGCATTCCCTTTCATAAAGGCAGTTCCGTAGAAAAGCGCATCATCAGTATAAGGGGTATTGAGCACCATAAAACGCTTGCCAAGGGTTTGCAATTTCAAGTCTAAAAACCAATCTAACAAACGGTTATGACGAATTGAACCATTGAGGGTAGCTTGGGTTTTATAGGCTGTATCGGTAAGTAGCCAATTGTCTATATCAAAAGTTTTGTTGTTCACCTTGATACGTGCCCCTTCTTGTATATCGGTATTGAGTTTGAGATAAGTAATCCCTACACCTGCCTTATGCAAGGTGAGCGTACCATCCATCAGCGGGTCGGTTACACTCCCGTTTATCTTCACTTGTCCTGACATAGTACCGCGCAGGTCGTAGAAAATACCTTCCAAAAAGGGATTGAAAGGAGAGAGAGCAAAGTCTTTAAAATGAGCTGTAAGGTCGAGTAATGTTCCTTTTTTCTTGTCCAGATTGATTTTTCCTCGTGTGGCAAATCCAAGAGCTCTACCATTGGAAAAGAAAGCTCCTACATCAAATGACGACAAATCGTTATTACCAAAGATGCCTACTTCTAAATCGCCATAGTCGTAGCCGTTCAGTTTGAAATACTGAATAAAGAGATCGGCTGAAGGGTAATACAAGTTTCCTCGCTGGGTGAGCGACACATTGCCATTGAGCGTTCCCGTGAGGTTGAGTCCCTTCATTTCGGGAACAATCTTATCTAACGCCACATTATGCGCCACTAAGTGCAGATTCTTGTAATCTTTAGTTGTGATGAGTCCACTGAGGTTTATATACTGGTTTTGGTGTGCCATTTTGAAATTGCTCACCTTAATAGTATCGGCAGTACGGTTGAGGACAATCTTGTTGTACTCATTCATCGCATTCTCACGATTGATATACCACGCATTCCCTTTGAAATCTATGAGTGATTTTTTAATACCAATAATAGACTCTTGTTTCTTGTTCAGTGTATGATAGAAATTCAGCTCGTAAGTGTCTTTACCAGTATCTCCTCCTTTGAACTCGGTGCGAAAGAAAAGAGTATCCTTAATAGTAGTATTAATCAGGTTGAAATCCTGAATTGCATAGACACCAAAATCAGCTTTTTTCACTTCAAAATAAGTGTTGTACAGCGGATTTTTATTGTCAATTTCAAGGCTAAGACTATCAATTTGATTGTCGTAGGCATTGATGCTCGGCGATTTCATTTGGAATTTAAAACTTCCTTTATCGGCATCTATATTACCATTCACAAAAGTATTGCTGCCTATTTTCACTTTAGGGACAAACACTTCTACAATTTTGTTGTAGATATTGAAATGAAAATCTACATATTGATTTTTCTCTATTTTATAAGGATTATAGTGGGTATAGATACTTCCCACAGCATTTTGGAGTACTTTTTTGAGTTCAAGCAATTTAAACTTACCTTTTACATTCCCGCTGACAATATCAGGAGAATTAATTGTAATTTCTTTGATGCCATTGTTGAGAGTTGAAACTACTTCAAAATCTTTAAAAGAAAAATCGCCTGCTGAATTAATATAGTTCGTATTTTTAAAGGCTATTTTTCCTACAATATCATCTAATTGATTACCCGAAATATCTATCACCACCTTGCCACAGAACTGTGAGATGCTGTCCATCTCCATAAAGTGCAAAGCGTGCAGATCGGCTATAGCGATATCGGCTTGGAAGTCGAATTTGTTGTTTTTACCCGATAGGTCGGCAAGTCCGTTGAAACTCATTTTAAGATTGGGGTCGCGAGCATCTATTTTACCGCTAAACACCTGATTGCGAAACTCCCCATTGATACCTATGCGCTGATAGTTATAACCGTTATAGCCCACGGAATGAATGGTGCCATTGGCATAGAGTTTCATCGTAGCGAAATCTAATCCCTCACCACGTACCAACATATCGGTGCTGATAGCCCCTATACTTGGGTCGTCTAAAATTTTGCCTAAATGAAATTGATTGGTAGTGAGTGTTCCTTTGAAAGCTGTTTTATCGGTGTGAGTAAGGTCGTCTAAAGAGCCATCGATATGAGCTTCTCCATCATTAGTTTTCAGTAACACATTTGTTTGCAAAGAAGTAGTTCGGTAAGCAAAATCACCATCTAAGGAGAACATTCCCAGCCTTTGCAGTTCCTCTGGAATACTTTTACCCAAGACTTCCGGCATTAAATAAGCCAAATCGTTATAAATACTCTCGGCGTGTATCCCCTTGCCAATAACAGCAGTATTAGCGTGTTCAGAAAGCAGATTTTGAAAAGCCAAATCACCTTGTATAAGTGTATTTTGATAGGATATTTTACCTTGAGGAATCACAAAATTGTTCAAGGTACCCTTCATAGTTACCCCTTCTAACACTATATCTCTACCACCGCTGAAACCATTATAAAAAGTATTCAAATCAGTAGTGTTTATCTTAGCTTTAGGCAGATTGACATCAAAAACTACTTTGTTTACAAAATCACCAAAACTACCATTGTGAGGCAGCATTGTTATCGTACCTTGAATGTCCGTTTGTGGTGTTTGCAGTCGCAAATCCTTTGCCTGCATCAAACTATCAGTATAACTAAAATAGGTGTTTGCGTGGGTAACCTCCAATTTATCGTTGAAACGAAAGTTTGCTTCTTTCATCTCAAAAAACACTTTGCTACCCAAGACTTTAAAATCGTTAATCGTTGTGTTGAGCCGGCTGACTTTCAGTATAGAAGGGTCCGGATTATTTTCATCGGAGATATAACAATAACTATCTTTGAGCTCTATACTTTTGGCTTTCATCACAAACTTACCCGTACTGGGTTCGCCCGAATCGAATTTATTTACAAATACATCAAGATTTGAAAGGGTGTCACCTTTGTGAGTTTTCATATTGAAAACGAGGCTATCCCCTTTGACATTTCCAAAGTACAGATTACCCTCAATGAGTTGTTTGAAGTCTAAAATAGAAGTAGTGAGTTTTTTAGCTGAAATGAGTGTATCCTGTTTATGGTCGCGAATAAGAATGCGTTTCACATCTACATCACCATTGATTTTCACGTGAATACGCTCGATATTTAAGTCGATACCAAATTCCTTATTCAGATAAGCCACTGCTTTTTTGGCGATGAAGGTTTGAGTGGCAGGCAAGGTCAAAAGAAGAGCCGTAACCCCTAGTAACACAAGGGTTATAAGGAAGAAACGGACGAGTATTTTTCGTAATTTTTTGATAGAATGAGTGTTTTAGTTGCTGTTTATAAAGTAGGGACGTTTTGCAAAACGCCCCTATAAATAATCATATTACGCGTCAATTTTAGCATATTTAGCGTTTTTCTCGATAAACTCACGGCGAGGAGGCACTTCGTCTCCCATTAGCATAGAGAAAACGCGGTCGGCTTCAGTAGCGTTATCAATAGTTACTTGGCGGAGGGTGCGGTGCTCGGGATTCATAGTTGTATCCCACAACTGGTGGTCGTTCATCTCACCCAAACCTTTATAACGCTGGATGGTTACATTGCCCATTTCGGCAGAAAGCGCATCGCGTTGTTTGTCGTTCCAAGCATATTCTTCGCGTTTGCTACCTTTACTTTTCACCAAATAAAGTGGTGGTGTAGCAATATATACGTGACCATTTTCGATGAGTTCGCGCATATAGCGGAAGAAGAATGTGAGGATAAGAGTTGTAATGTGAGAACCATCGACATCGGCATCACACATAATAATCACTTTATGGTAGCGTAGCTTACTCAAGTTGAGCGCTTTAGCATCTTCTTCAGTACCTACGGTTACCCCTAAAGCAGTATAGATATTCTTAATTTCGTCGCTATCGAACACTTTGTGTTGCATTGCTTTTTCGACATTGAGGATTTTACCTCTAAGTGGCAATATCGCTTGGTTATCTTTATTGCGTCCTTGTTTAGCAGTACCTCCCGCTGAATCCCCCTCTACGAGGAAGAGTTCACATTTTGTTGGGTCTTCTTCAGAGCAATCAGCAAGTTTACCAGGGAGACCACCACCGCTCATCACGCTCTTACGCTGTACCATTTCGCGTGCTTTGCGCGCTGCCTGACGAGCTTGAGCTGCCAAAATGACTTTCTCTACAATAGTTTTGGCATCATTAGGATTTTCTTCGAGATAATCTTCGAGCATTTGCCCAACGGCTTGAGATACAGCCGAAGTAACTTCGCGGTTACCAAGTTTGGTTTTTGTTTGCCCTTCGAACTGAGGTTCAGCCACTTTCACCGAAATAACTGCAGTGAGCCCTTCACGGAAGTCATCACCTTCAATCTCTACAGGATTCTTTTTATCCTTACTCATTTTCTCGAGCAAGCCCGATTTATCAGCATAGGCTTTAAGGGTACGAGTGAGCCCCATGCGGAAGCCTTGTAAGTGAGTTCCCCCTTCGGAAGTGTTGATATTATTGACGTAAGAGTGTAGGTTCTCGTTGTAAGAGTCGTTGTAAATCATAGCAACCTCTACTGGAATACCATTCTTTTCACCTTCCATAGCAATCACTCCGCCAATGATAGGCATACGGTTGCCATCAAGGAATTTTACAAACTCTTTCAATCCATTTTCTGAATAGAATTTCTCGGTAATAAAGTTACCTTTTTCGTCCTTATTACGGAGGTCGGTAAGGGTGATTGTAATACCTTTATTTAAGTAAGCCAATTCGCGGATACGAGCGGCAAGAGTATCGTACTTATATTCAGTAGTTTGTTCAAAAATTAACTCATCGGGGTGGAAAGTAACTTTAGTACCGCGTTTATCGGTATCGCCCACCTGCTTTACAGGATATAGAGCAACCCCGCGCTGATATTCTTGTTCCCATATTTTGCCATCGCGGTATACGGTAGCCTTCAAATGGTCGGAAAGGGCATTCACGCAAGAAACCCCCACACCGTGCAAACCACCAGACACTTTGTAAGAACCTTTATCGAATTTACCACCTGCACCGATTTTGGTCATTACCACTTGGAGGGCAGAAACACCTTCCTTTTTGTGTATATCAACGGGGATACCACGACCATTATCTTCTACTGTAATGGAATTATCTTCGTTGATAGTTACCGAAATTGTATCGCAATAACCGGCAAGAGCTTCATCGATAGAGTTATCAAGCACCTCATAAACAAGGTGGTGCAAACCGCGAGGTCCTACATCACCGATGTACATAGAGGGGCGCATACGCACGTGTTCCATCCCTTCGAGGGATTGGATATTATCCGCTGAATAGTCAGCAGGATTTAATTGTTCGTTATCTAATTCTTCTGCCATAATTTTATTATCGAATCAAGGGCGCAAAGATACAAATTAATTTATTATTATGCAAATAAGGAAAATAGAGTTTCGTATTTAGAAGATAGGAGGACGAAGTTTTTGGCACGGTTATTGTAACTATTTTATTCGTAAAACAAACTTATTTATTTTAATTTTTATACTATGAAAAAGTTTTTAACATTTGTATTTTTAGCATTTTTTGGTGTAATGGCTTATGCCCAAGACGCTGAGATTTCTTTCAAATCTGAAGAAATTGACTACGGTAACATCAAACAAGGTGCCGATGGCGTGCGTGTGTTCGAATTTACTAACACTGGTAAAGCACCGCTCGTAATTACTAACGTAGCTTCATCTTGCGGTTGCACCGTTCCTTCTTGGACAAACCAACCTGTAGCACCTGGAGCTAAAGGGAAAATTGAAGTAAAATACGATACTAATCGTGTTGGCCCTATCAGCAAAACGATTACTGTAACTTCTAACGCTAAAAAAGAACCTGTAAAAGGCTTGCGTATCAGAGGAAATGTTCAATAATCCATAACTATTTATATTTTAATTACTCCCTAAGTCGCCTACGACTCCTCATTAGTAGGCGACTTTTTTATGTTAAACTTTTGTAAAAAAAAACATTTGTAAATATTTTTTATTTACTTTTGCACCGTAAAAAACTAAATAATAACAAATATGAAATTACGTACAATCACTTTATTTGCTGGGCTTTTTGTAGCTCAGGTATCTTTGGCTCAAGTAGAAGAGGTAGGCTCTGTAATCGACACCACTATTACTGCACCAGTAATAACTACTGTTGAGCAAGCAACTTCTGAAGCAGAACTTAAAACTCAAAAAGAACAACTAAAAGCAGAACAAAAATTGCAAAAAGAGCAAGAAAAAGCTATAAAAGCTGAAGAAAAAGCTGCTAAAGAAAAAGCCAAAGCTGAAGAAAAGGCTAGAAAAGAAGCTGAAAAAGCTAAAAAAGCTGAAGAAAAAGCCGCTAAAGAAAAAGCTAAAGCTGAAGAAAAAGCTAGAAAAGAAGCTGAAAAAGCTAGAAAAGCTGAAGAAAAAGCCGCTAAAGAAAAAGCTAAAGCTGAAGAAAAAGCTAGAAAAGCCGAAGAAAAAGCCGCTAAAGAAAAAGCTAAAGCTGAAGAAAAAGCTAGAAAAGAAGCTGAAAAAGCTAGAAAAGCCGAAGAAAAAGCCGCTAAAGAAAAAGCTAAAGCTGAAGAAAAAGCTGCTAAAGAAAGAGCTAAAGCTGAAAAAGCTGCTCTAAAAAGAAAAGAACAATTAAGCAAAGCTAATAGTGAAGTAAGTAAAGTAGAAGCTAAAATAGCTAAAGCTAAAGGTGATTTAGCTAAAGAGCAATCTAAATTTGACATAAAGAAAGCTAAAGGTTCTCTTTCTCCTCAAGACGAAGCTAAACTAAAAGGTAAATTGCTTAACAAACAGCAAAAAATTAACAGCCTTGGTCTTGATCTTATCAAAGCTAAAGAAAAAGTAAACAAATACTCTATGTAAAATATTTTTTACTAAAAAAAAGAGGGTTATCGTTGCGATAACCCTCTTTTTTATTATAATCATTTCTTAAAACTCAGCGCTTTGTGGAGTACGTGGATAAGGAATCACATCGCGAATGTTAGTCATTCCTGTAGCAAAGAGTACCAAACGTTCAAAACCAAGACCAAAACCACTGTGTACAGCTGTACCAAACTTGCGGAGGTCGAGATACCACCAGAGCGTTTGTTCATCCATATTGAGGTCGGCGATTTTTTGCTTGAGCACATCGTAACGCTCTTCACGTTGCGAACCTCCAACAATTTCACCTATACCAGGGAAGAGGATATCCATAGCACGTACTGTTTTACCATCGTCATTCAATCGCATATAGAACGCTTTGATATTCGCTGGATAATCGTAGAGAATTACAGGGCACTCAAAGTGTTTTTCTACTAAGTAACGCTCGTGTTCGCTTTGCAAATCTACCCCCCATTCGTTTACAGGATATTGGAATTTCTTCTTCTTGTTGTGATTGCTATTTTTGAGAATATCAATTGCTTCAGTATAGCTCACACGTTTAAACTCATTGTGAATTACAAATTCGAGTTTTTCAATAAGCGACATAGAACTGCGCTCATTTTGCGGTTTGGTTTTTTCTTCTTCTAAGAAACGTTTATCAAGAAACTCAAGGTCGTCACGACGCACTTCTAAAGTATATTTGAGCACGTATTTGATGAAATCTTCTGCCAAATCCATATTGTCGATAAGGTCATAGAACGCCATTTCGGGTTCTATCATCCAGAATTCAGCTAAGTGACGTGAAGTATTAGAATTTTCGGCACGGAAAGTAGGTCCAAAAGTATAAATCTTGCCGAGCGCCATTGCAAAGGTTTCACCTTCTAACTGACCAGACACTGTGAGGTTTGTTTCACGACCAAAGAAATCTTTTTTATAATCTACTTCACCATTTTCGGTAAGTGGTGGATTTTTAGCATCCAAAGTAGTTACACGGAACATCTCACCAGCACCTTCGGCATCACTACCGGTGATAATAGGTGTATTTACATAGAAAAATCCGTTGTCCTGAAAGTATTTATGTATAGCAAATGCCAAAGTAGAACGCACGCGCATCACGGCACTAAAAGTATTAGAGCGCACACGCAAGTGAGCATTTTCGCGCAAGAATTCCAATGAGTGTTTTTTAGGCTGGATAGGATATTCTTCGGGATTGCTATCACCTAAAATCACTACCTCGGTAGCTTGTAACTCTACCGACTGACCTTTGCCTTGACTTTCTACTAATTTCCCTTTTACTTCAATAGCTGCCCCTGTGGTAATGCGTTTGAGTATATCGGGGTTTGTATTTTCAAAATCTACTACTACTTGGAGGTTATCGATAGTAGAGCCATCGTTGAGGGCTATAAATCGGTTGCTGCGAAAGGTACGCACCCAACCTTTGAGGGTAATTTCCTCGTGTATGCTTTTTCCGTTTTGTAATAATTGTTTGATATATAACATAATAATTAATTTATCAATTTTCAAATTTGGATTTTACTTTTTCGGCGAGTTGCTCACCTGTATGTTCGTTTATTTGAGTGAGAATTTCTTCTATTACAGCCGCTTTTTTACCATCTTCACTCCACAATCCGCCTTTAAAATACACTTTTTGTTGTCCGTCGTACTGAGCAAAAGCTCCGATAGGTGCCGTACAACCGCCTTCTAAAGCACGGAGGAAAGCGCGTTCCACTTGCGTTGCCACATAGGTATTACCATCGTGAATGCGCAAAAGCACACCTTGTAATGGCACGTTGTCCTCGTGTAGTGTGACCATTATAGCCCCTTGTGCTGGAGCGGGAAACATCCAATCGAGTCGCAAGTGATTTTCAGGTAGTTTATCAATGCGTTCCAAGCCTGCTGCTGCAAAGATAGCCCCATTCCAAGGGTTATCAGCAAGTTTTTGCAAGCGAGTATTCACATTGCCACGCAAGTTTTCTATATTGTGATGTGGATAGCGGTGCAACCATTGTGCTTTGCGTCGCAAACTGCTGGTAGCGATGGTTGCTATTTCGGTATCTAAAAACGAAAGATCGCCTTTGTAGACTAACACATCGTGAGGGTTCCCCCGCTTGAGCACTGCCCCTACTACAATCCCATCGGGCAAAGCGGTAGGCACATCCTTCATACTATGTACTGCTATATCTATCTCGCCGTTGAGCAGGGCAATATCCAAGGCTTTAGTGAAGATACCTGTAACTCCCATTTCGTAGAGTGGTTTGCTGAGTTCTATATCGCCGTGAGACTTAGTACTAACTATTTCAGTAGAGTATCCTAGAACTTCTAATTGGTGTTGTACGGTTTTAGCTTGCCAAAGAGCCAACTCACTATCACGCGTACCTATACGAATTGTTTTCATTACATATTTCTTTATCGGGGGCAAAGGTAGCAATAATTTGTCAATTAGCCAATTTGATAATTAGCAAATTACATAAGAGATTTTTTTCGAGATAGAGAGATTTCCCCTTTTCGTCGACAAAATTAACCTTTTCGTCGATAAAGTTTGTTTTCCCCTACCTTTATAGGCTACCTTTTGCATCAGCTAAATGATAAAAAATGGTTATTAAATTGTAAAGAAGAGGGTGATAATTTTCATTGTACTATCCTAATATCTTTTTCACCTTCTTCTTTCATCTAAAAAAACTAAAGCCTATGAAAAGAATATTATACATATCTCTCTTATTTCTCCCTTTATGGACAACAGCGCAATCCAAACAATGGTCACTAACCGATTGTATCAACTATGCGATACAACACAATATCTCTGTAAAGAAAACAGAACTCAACCAGCAAACGGCTGAAATCAATCTCAGTCAGGCGAAAGATAACCGCTTACCTACGGTAAGTGGCTCAGCATCGGCGAACCTCAACAACGGGTCGGCAATCAACCAAATTTCTAACGAACGGGTATCGCGCCGTACGTTCTCCAACAACTTTGGGGTATCAGCCTCTGTACCTCTGTATCAAGGGAATAAATTGAATCTACAAATAGACCGCAGCAAGCTGTTGCTCGAACAGAACGAACTCTATGTGCAAGAAGCGAAAAACAATATCACCCTGAGTGTGCTGGAAGCCTACCTGCAAGCACTTTACAGCTATGAAGGGATTGCAGTAGCCAAAAACACAGCGCTCTCCTCGGCTGAAGAACTCAAACAAGCACAAACCAAGTTTGCCAATGGCTCGATAGCTAAACTGAGTTTGGCAGAAATAGAAACACGTCACGCCAACAATGAATACGCTATCATTCAGGCAGAAAACCAGTATGCTAACCGTGTGCTAACGCTCAAACAACTGTTGGAGCTTCCTCCTAATAGTGACTTTGCTATTGCTCTCGACCTTCCTAACGATGAGAATACAGCGATTATCCCTAATAAAGACGAGGTGTTTGCACAAGCCAAAGAAACGCTTCCTAACCTAAAAATCTATCAATCACAGCAGAAGATAGCTGAAAAGGATATCAAAATAGCTAAAGCGGGATATGCCCCTACCCTATCACTCCAAGCTGGTGTAAACACCGGTTATTCAAACCTCAACGATTTGAGTTATCGCACGCAATTGGACAGCAATTTCGGTCAGACGATAGGCGCTACACTTAATATTCCTATCTTTTCACAAAACAAAAACAAGAACAATGTAAAACTCGCCAAGATTACCCAGCAACAAGCTATTTTGGAAGAACAACAAGCTGAAAAAGAATTATATGCCAAGATAGAAACTGCTTGGCAGAACGCTACCACTCACCAAGCGCAACAAGCAGCCTCGCGTACGGCTCGCGATAATGCTAAATTAGCTTACGATTTGGCAGCGAAGAAACACGAGTTTGGTGGACTTACCAACACGGAACTTTTGGTGAGCCAAAATGCTTACCTCACTGCCGAACAAACGTATTTACAAAACAAATATATGTCGGCACTCTATGTACAGTTGCTGAAGTTTTATATGGGAGTCCTCCCCCTAACCCCCTCCCAAGGAGGGGGAATGTAGCGACGGTCATCTTTCTAAAAAATAATCTAAAGAACATTGTCTAACAACTAATGACTAATAACTAACGACTAGATACAATGAAAAAACACATCAAAAAAATTATTATTATTGCGCTATTAGCGGTAGTGGCTTTTGGGGTATATCACTTCTTTATGAAAGAAAAACCAACGCCTATTGTACTACAAACCGATGAAGTTACCCAAGGTGATGTTACTACCGAAGTAACTGCTACGGGTAGTGTGCAACCGGTAGATGAGGTAGAAGTAGGTACGCAAGTATCGGGATTGGTGAGCAAAATCTATGTGGATTACAACAGCCAAGTAAAAAAAGGGCAGCTATTGGCAGAAGTCGACAAAACCAATCTACAAGAGAACGTTATCAACGCTACGGCTAACTACAATTCGGCAGTTAACGAACTGAATTATTACCGTCAGAATTACGAGCGTCAGCAAAAAATGTACAATGCTCAAGTGATTAGTCAGCAGGATTATGAGCAAGCGTTGTATCAGTTTAACAATGCAAAAACCAATGTTGCACAACGCCTTACGACCCTCAATCAGGCGAAAACTAACTTAGGTTATGCCAATATCTATTCACCTATTGACGGGATTATCCTCAGCAAAGAAGTTGAAGAAGGACAAACTGTAGCCGCCTCAATGAGTGCGCCTACGCTCTTCAAAATAGCCAAAGACATCAAGCGTATGCAGGTGGAAGTAAATGTAGATGAAGCCGATATAGGACAAGTGAAAGTAGGGCAACGCGTGAGTTTCACCGTAGATGCTTACCCTCAAGAGGAGTTTGTAGGACGCGTTACTCAAGTGCGCCTATCGCCTACCACCTCATCAAACGTGGTAACTTATACGGTGATAGTAGAGGCTGAAAACCCTGATGAAAAACTGAAACCAGGACTTACCGCAACCATTGCTATTTATACCAATGAACTGAAAGGCGTAACTATCGTGCCCGCCAAAGCTATCAACTTTACTCCTGATACCGATGTGTTACTGCAATATTACGCTCAAAAAGGTATTACAGCTGAAGTTCCTAAAGTACAACACGGCAAGGGCAAACAAAAATACGTATGGGTAGTGAACACCGATGGTAGTCTTGCCCAAAAAGCCATAACCATAGGCAGCAATGACGGTATCAACGTGCAAGTAGTAAATGGACTCAACGTTGGTGAGAAAGTAGCCACTAACCTACAAGGCGACCGCCCACAAGTGGCAGGAGGCGACAGTAAGAACAGTGATAGCAGCAGTCCGTTTATGCCAAAACGCCCTAATAGAAACAATTCAAAAGCTAAATAGATGAAAAAAGCCATTATAGATATACGCGATATGAAGCGTAACTTCCAGATGGGCAACGAGACGGTACACGCCCTGAAAGGCATCAACCTGACCATCAGAGAAGGAGAGTTTGTAACCATTATGGGACCGAGTGGGTCGGGTAAATCAACTTTGCTCAACATATTGGGGTGCTTAGACCGCCCCTCTTCTGGCGATTACATTTTAGATGGTATCTCGGTGAAAGATATGAGCAAGAACGATTTAGCACATATACGCAACACGAAAATAGGTTTTATCTTTCAGTCGTATAACCTATTAGCCCGTACCTCAGCCATTGAGAATGTGGAACTCCCACTGATGTACAACCCTAAAGTATCAGCTAAAGAACGCCGTGAGCGCGCTATCGAAGCCCTCATCAGTGTGGGGTTAGAAAAGCGATTGAACCACTTGCCTAGTGAGCTCTCGGGCGGACAGCAACAACGGGTAGCCATTGCGCGCTCCCTTGTGAATCACCCTGTTATCCTTCTCGCCGATGAGGCTACTGGTAACCTTGATACCAGAACCTCGTACGAAGTAATGGAGCTTTTCCAACGCCTCAACGACCAAGGTAGCACCATAGGCTTTGTAACCCACGAAGACGATATTGCCCAATTTAGCAAACGCACAGTTGTACTGAAAGACGGACATATCATCAGTGATAAGGAAGTAACTAATAGACTAAACGCCAAAGAACAGTTGGCACAATTACGAATGACGAAATACGAATGACGGTGCGAGCCGCACAGGCAAATGCGAGCCGCACAAGATGAATCTTTTTTCCCAAAAAATTTGCAGGTTTAAAAAATTGTACTACTTTTGCAAAAAAAATAACAGGTGTTATATTACAGATGTTATAACAAAGTTTTATGCCGAAATCAACAACAATAACGCAAGAAGTAATTATAGAAACAGCTTTTGAGATGGTGAGAAAAGAGGGCTTTGCAGTGCTTTCTGCCCGAAATATTGCCAAGCAAATAGGTTGCTCTACTCAGCCCATCTATTGGTGCTATAAAAATATGGACGACCTTAAGGCTGAAATCTGTAAAAAAGCACTGCCCTTCCTACAAAATGTAGTACTCAGTTACTCAAAAACAGGCAATACTCTTTTGGATTTAGGACTGGGGTATGTGCGGATGGCACACACTGAGCCCGCTCTATTCAAGGCTTTTTATATGGATAATGTTACCAATGTAAAACTTACTGACATTTTTCCGGAAAGTGAGCGAGTGGTTGAAATAATGAAAAATAGCGAGGAATACCAAAACCTACCTGATGAAGAGCTGAAAAATGATATTGCTAAAGGTTGGATGTTGGCACACGGTATCGCCTCATTGGTTGCAGTGGATATGCTTGTTTACGACGAAGATAAAATTTTAGAAATTTTAAAATAAACCTGCCTTAATATGAGAACCAATAAAAAAACACTACGCAATGTAATCCTATTTAGCTTGGTAGCTATCTCTTGTGGATGGATAGGCATTGGTGTAAACCAGTTACTTGGTGAGCCTTCTAATTTAGAGTCTTTAGGATCAGGAATTTTTATTGTTACTCCTATTGTGTGTGTGATTTTGCTCCGCCTTTTGGGTGGTGATGGTTGGAAAGATTTTCCTTTAAAACCTCGTTTCAAGCAAAACACTCACTGGTATATCTTTGCTATTGCAGTTTATCCCGTGGTTATTGGTATAACACTGTTTGTTGGCAAACTATTTGGTTGGGTAGATGTGAGTAAGTTTAGTCTTGCCGCCTATCTCCCTGTTTTTGCAGCAGCTTTCTTACCCGTTTTTATCAAAAACATTTTAGAAGAGACGGCTTTTCGAGGCTATCTCACTGTAAAAATGGAACAACTCACCAAAAATGAATGGTTGATTTATGTAGTGGTGGCATTTGTCTGCCAAATATGGCATCTGCCATACAACCTCATATTCTTAGACGATGCTTATATGGCAACCTTTTTTCCTTATAGCAAAGAGCTATTTGTTTTGGTGAGCTTTGTGGTTATTGCTGTTTGGACAATAATGTACACCGAAATTTTCTTTCTATCGCGTTCACTTTTATTGGTAGTTTTGATGCACTCAATGAAAGACGCTCTTAACCCTCTCATTTCAGAAGGATTCACTGTTATTTCACCCGACAAAACACTTTTATTATCCCCTCTTTTTGGTTTTATTCCAACGTTAATATACTTGGCTATAGGTTTGTATTTAAGAAGAATACGCAAAAGTAAAGAGTGTCTTCTTTCATAATGAATAAATCGTATAAACTAAAATTTCAATAATATGAGTTCAAACACTGAAAACCCTGTAAATGTTGCTTCTTGGGATAAGATTTTCCCTAAAAGCGATAAAGTTGAACACAAAAAAGTATCATTCAAAAACCGCTATGGTATCACCCTTATTGGCGACTTGTATTTCCCCAAAAATAGCGAAGATAAAAAACTTGCTGCCCTTGCTGTTTGCGGTGGGTTTGGAGCTGTAAAAGAACAAGCCTCTGGATTTTACGCGCAAACAATGGCTGAAAGAGGCTTTGTAACCTTAGCCTTCGACCCTTCCTATACGGGAGAGAGTGGTGGGGAGCCTCGCAATGTAGCATCACCCGATATCAATACCGAAGATTTTTCGGCAGCAGTAGATTGCTTAGGCATTCAACCTTTTGTTGATAGAGAAAAAATAGGAATCATAGGCATCTGTGGTTGGGGAGGCTTTGCCCTGAATGCTACCGCTATCGATACGCGTATCAAGGCAGTGGCAACAATGGTAATGTACGATATGTCACGTGTGTTTAGCAAAGGTTATTTTGATGCCAATACACCCGAAATGCGTTTGGAAATGAAGCGTTCGCTCAATGCTATCCGTTGGAAAGATGCCGAAACAGGAACTCCCTCCCCAGGTTATCCTATGCCGGATACCCCTTCAGATAAAGTGCCTGAATTCTTAAATGATTATATTGAGTTTTACAAAACACCACGAGGTTTTCACGAGCGTTCAGTTTCTAATCACGTTTGGACTGCTACTACGCTGCTTTCATTTATGAATTTCCCTCTGTTAGCGTATGCCAATGAAATTGAGGTGCCAACCCTTATGATTGCGGGAGAAAATGCCCATTCTCGCTATATGAGCGAAGATGCCTACAAGTTGGTTGGAAGTAAGAAAAAAGAACTGCTAATTGTCCCTAATGCACGCCACACCGATTTTTACGACAATCAAGCTGGAGTAATTCCGTTTGATAAATTGGAGGCGTTTTTTAGTGAGCATCTTCAATAAAATGTATAAAAAACAAGTCTCAAGCTAATGTCTTTTACATATAGCCTTCAACTCATTTCTCGCAACTCATCTTTAAAACTTTAGCTAAGTTGAGAAAAATCAGTATCTTTGCCGAAAAGTGCGAACAGTGTTCGCACAATTCAACATATATGAATATAGAAGAAATCAAAAAGAAAATACAAATCATCTTAGAACTTCCTCAGCTAAAACGATTTGGCGATATATATATGAATCCGGTATTGGAAGAAGCAAAAGTAGCCAAAATAGAGAAAGAAAATCGTATTACTCTACCTGCAGATTATCGTACTTTCATTACCCAAATCGCCAATGGATGTGTAGGACCTGATTACGGACTGCGTTCCCTTAAAGAAGCAACGGAAGATTTGATGTGGAAAGACCGGACTATAGACCTCTCCACCCCTTTCCCCTACACCGAGCATTGGAATGAAGAGGAATGGCTTAATAGTATTGATTGGGACGGAGGTGAGCGCCCTACACAAGAGGAGGTGGAAACCTATATGGATACAAAGCGCATCAGTGGTTGCTTGCAAATATGCCATATAGGGCACGGAGCCTCCTATCTTTTAGTGGTGAATGGTAAGGAAAAAGGCTATATATGGCTCGATAGTCGTCAGGATTATGGCGGACTATCGCCTGAATTTAATGAAAAAGGAGAAAAACTCACCTTTGAGATGTGGTATACCGACTGGCTGAATAAGGTAGTAGCCCCTGAAAAAGTGTGGCTTGAGAAATCACTCCAGTTTATCAAAAAGGCTTTTCCGAAAATAGAGGAAACAGATTTTAGGCTAATGATTTATGTGCTTCACAAGCATTATTCTGGTATGAACTTAGCAACTCTCATCGCTCAACTTTATGGACTGAACCCAATGGATATTTATTTTGGAAAGGAAAAGTTTATCCAAAGAGAAAAGTACGATGAACAAACTATTGAGCAGTATGAAGCCCGATTGCGAGAAATCGGTTTTTATGATTGGGCAGCAGAGGAAGAATAGAGAGTATTTGTAAAAACATCTCAATATAACTCATTTTTTATAGTTTAACTAAGTTGAAAAAATCAGTATATCTCCAAAAAAATACTTTATATGAAACACTTACTTATTTTATTTTTTCTCCTTACGACCAATGCCTTTGCGCAAGGTCCTTTTGGAGATTATGCCGTAGTAAAAGACAAAGACGGCTATGTGAACATTCGCGCCAAAGAAAGCGTAAAAAGCAAAATTGTAGGCACTTTGCCTAATAATACACTTGTGTATGGTTTATTTGATACTACACAAGATGAAACTGGTGAAGAGATATTTTTTAATTGGATTGCTGTAGATAAAGGCTATGTGCATAAAAGTCGCCTAAAGATGATAGGCGAATTTCCTTCTATTGGCAAAGGTAAAGAGCAAGGCAATAGTATCACTATTGCTGGTAAAGGCATTAGTGTAACTATTACTACCCAAAAGTTTGATAAAACCAAACATAAGATTACCAAGAAAAAACACAAATATTACGAGGAGTTAATCATTGATGGTAAGAGAGCTCAAGGTGCGGACTTTATTCCTGAAAACCACTACAAGAGTATTGTGGTTAATATTAATGGTAAAAATGTTTCTATCCCCAAAAGTGCCTACGATGATTTGTACCAAGTATGGGTACATCCGTATAATAATGAGGTATATTATGATAAAGAAGACGATGTACTCTATATCTTCGTTCGCTGTGGTGACGGTGCCTATGCTTATAAAGTATGCTGGCAAATAGTAAAAGGAGAGTATAAAACCCGTATTATAGGAGAACCTTTCTAGTCTCACAGAATTTGCCAATCTGCTAATTTTCTAATTTGCTAATTAACATTATGAATATACAAAACCTTTTTAAAATAGCGTGGCGTGCCCTTTTGCTCAACAAAACAAGGGCTATGCTTACAATGCTGGGCATCATTATTGGGGTAGGCTCAGTGATAACAATGCTTGCCATTGGCGAAGGCTCTAAAAAGAGCATCAAGGAGAATATTTCTAAAATGGGTACTAATATGCTCAATATCCGCCCAGGGGCGGGTATGATGGGCGGCGTGCGTATGAGTATGAGCGATATGCAATCACTCAAAATGACAGATTACGAAGCCCTTAAAAAAGAAGGTACTCTGCTGAAATATGTGTCACCCGTAGTGAGTGGCAACGGACAAAGTATAGCAGGGGGCAACAACTGGCCTACCTCTATCTACGGTGTGAATACCGAATACTTACCTATACGCGAGTGGAGTGTGGCTGAAGGGAGTATGTTTGGTGAAGATGAGATTACTAACTTTGCCAAAGTAGCCGTTATAGGGCAAACAGTGGCTAAGAACCTCTTCACTAATGGCGAAAACCCTATTGGGCAAACCATACGCTTTAAGAATATCCCTTTTAAAGTAATTGGCGTACTTACCAAAAAAGGTGAGAGCAACTTCGGTCAGGATCAAGACGATGTGATTATCGCCCCTTATACTACGGTACAAAAGCGTATTTTGGCGCAAACGTTCTTGCAGAGTATTGTGGCTTCTGTAATAGATGAAAGTCAGTCGGAGAATGCAGTAAACCAAGTAAAGAAGATTTTGGAGCGCACTCATAATCTTTCGGCTACACAAGAGAATGATTTCAATGTGTTTTCGCAACAAGAACTCATCAGTACATTTAGCTCTACCAGCGAGATGCTCACTATTTTATTGGTAGCTATTGCCAGCATTTCGCTCATCGTGGGCGGTATAGGCATTATGAACATTATGTACGTATCAGTAAAAGAGCGCACTAAGGAAATAGGTTTGCGTATGGCTATTGGGGCTAAGGGTAAGGATATTTTGGCACAATTCCTCATCGAGTCGGTGCTTATTAGCATTACTGGGGGGGTATTAGGTGTAATTATTGGCTTATTAGCTACTGTAGGCGTATCGCTGTTCATAGGTTGGCCAGTGAGTATCACCTTGTATTCTATCGTAATATCCTTCTTAGTATGTACCATTACAGGGGTGTTCTTTGGTTGGTATCCTGCCCGCAAAGCAGCCGAGTTAGAACCTATTAGTGCCCTTAGATACGAATAATACGAGCCGTATAGGCAATTTTTATCTCTTACCTAAATTAAATGAAATTTTTAACACACATAGCGTCTTGGGCAGTGGTTTGTATTCTGCCTGCCCTTATCTTTATCTCCGAAGGCAATCAACGCTTTGAGGAGGCGTTTTACCGTTCGCTTACATCATTGCCCTTTTTGATGTTTTTGTTCTATAGCTGTTACTATTGGCTTATTGATAAGTTGTGGTTCAAAAAACGGTATTTGCTTTTTGTTTTGATGGTAGCGGTACTAATTTTATGTGCTTCATACAGCAAATACGAGCTTTTTTCGTACTTTGCCCTTCACAAGAGTAAACACAAGATGCCTCCTTTCCACGCTTTTATGTATTTTGATTTTCTGTCGAATTTATTGCCAGTAGTTTTTGCTATGGCAATACGCTATGCCCAACGCAACTTTTCTTTAGAAATCGCTCAAAAAGAAGCTCAAGCACACAAACTACAAGCCGACCTTACTCAATTGAGATACCAACTTCAACCGCATTTCTTTTCCAATGCGCTCAACAATATCTATTCGCTTATTGCCTTTGACCCTCAAAAGGCACAACAGAGCGTGCATAGCCTTAGCAAACTGATGCGCCACTTTATGCAAAACATCGACCAAAAGCAAATTAGCCTTACTGAGGAAGTAGATTTCTTGCAACAGTACATCAGCTTAATGCAATTGCGCCTGACTGATAAAACTACGGTAAGGGTAGATTTCCCAAAGCAACTCCCCCCTCTCACCATAGCACCTTTGTTGTTTATCAGCTTGGTAGAAAACGCTTTTAAACACGGGGTATCAGCGACGGAAGCAACAGAATTATCGTTTAGCTTGAGAGTGGAAGAGAATAAGGTACTATTTAGAAGTGAGAACACTATAATTCCTAAACAAGAAAGTTTGTATAGTTCAGGGATTGGCATTGATAATTTGAAGAAACGACTCAGATTGCTCTACCCCGAAAAACATCAATACACCGTTGAAGAAAGAGATGGAAAATACATTGCTCAATTAACAATTGAGAATTGATAATAAACAAAAAAAGCGACTCAGCGTAAAGCTGAGTCGCTTTTTTTATGAGCTTTTTTAGGTACTAAATTGTCAAACCTTTGGTGGCTCTTACATTTTCGCCTTTAGCATTGGCTTTAAATTCAAAGCTGAGATGCCCTTTATCACCTTTGCGCTCTCCGTAGTAGGAAGTAGCTGGGTGTATAGCATCTATTACAAAAGAAACTTCTATTGTACCATCTTCTTGAACTTCATAATTCAACTTATCCATACGGAAAGTATTGAACTTATTGTCTTTTTCAAGAATAAGGCTTTCAGCTTTCTTTATCAAATTAGGCACTATTGATAAATTAACCTCGCTCAAACTAATAGTGCGACCTTGCTTAGAAGACAAGCCTGTTTCACTTTCATTTACTTGGTCGTTATAGGTAACATAATTTGCATAGAAGTCTTTTTCACCTTTGTTGAACCTCACTGTGATGATATCTATCACACCTCGGTTAGTTCCAAACGAAACTTCTGTAATATTATTGTACTTAGCAAAGTTTTTTTGCAAAAGTTCTTGAGTTACTTTTAGTCCTTCGGGGCTGTTGAGGTTTGCTCCTTTATCGCCTGGCATACAAGCCACGAGTGTAAGAGCAAATAGTAAAGTGAATATCTTTTTCATAGTTAATCAGTTACTAAATCCCACTCACCATTTTCACCGCGGAAAATTCTCACTTCGTAGTAGTTAGTGATACGTTCTCTTCCTCGGCGATAAGAACTTTCACCTTTTTTAGTCATATCAATTTTGAAGACGGTTTTAAGTTTGCCGTTTTCTTTTTTCATAGAGATTTCGTTTATGTTGAAATCTTCATACTCGGCAGTTTCTTCTAAACCGCTAAAGAATTTGAGACCGTCTTGTGCTTCGGATAGAAGTTTATCGAAAGGAATTTCGGATACTTTGAAACGTTCTTTATCCTTGTCTAAGCCTGCATTAGCTCTAATACTTGCTGTTTGGTCGGCTTCAGGGTCACCCAATTTAGAAGTGCTGTTGTAAGTTTGTTTCATATCTTTTTGAACAGCTGGATCGTAGTAGCTGGTAGCCACTTCATCGAATTTGCTATTCAAAGCTCCTTTAGTTTTGAGTTCTACCCAATTGAACTCTTTGTCGCCAAAAGGATCTTTGGTGAGTACCTCTTTGGCTTTGTCTATTCCTTCTTTACTGATGAGGTCATCTCCAAAAAGGGAACCTCCACAAGAGGTCATTACTAAGGCAACCATAGTGCCTACTAAAATACTAAGTTTTTTCATTGTATTACAGTTTTTATTTGTTACTAATATTTGGCAAAAGTACTAATAATTTGTAGGTTATCCAAATTATTATCACCAAATTTTCTAATTAGAAAATAGTCCTGCGACATCTACATTTTGTCGTTGGGCTTCAGTGGCATATTGCCATTCGTATTTTTTGAAACCAAAAAGGGAGGCTATTACATTGGATGGAAATACTACAATGCGGTCGTTGTAATCAGTAATGGAAGCACTGAGGTAACGACGACCCGCTGCCAATTGCTCTTCGCAATCACTGAGAGCGTGTTGCAGTTGCACAAACTGACTATTGGCTCTAAGTTCAGGATAAGCTTCGGCTTGTAGCATAATATTCCTGATAGTTGTGCTCGCTTCATCGGGTTGCAGATAAGGATTCTCGGCAAGTGTAGGTTGCACTGGGCGGCGCAATTCGGTGATTTGCCTAAGGGTGTCCTGCTCATAAGCCATATACTCTTTGGTAGTGGCAATGAGGTTGGGTATCAAATCAGAACGCTGTATAAACAAAGCGTCTAATGATGAAATAGCATTCTCTATCTGGTTGCGGCGTTTAGACAAACTGTTAAACGCTGCAATCACAAAAATTAATAGGAGTACTCCTACTGTGATTAAAATATAGGTTATCATAGGGCGGGGGTTAGGTTTCAGGGGTCAGGTTTTAGGGGTTAGGGTTATCCCCTACCCCCTATTGTGTCAAGCATTTGCAATTGTTCTATAAGTTCTCGGTATACACTTTCTACCATAGTGAGGTCTATCTTTTGGAAGAGCATCGCGGTAGGCGAATTATCGGTACGCATAAGGGCATTGCCTTCATTGGTAGCGATCACAATATTATGCTTGTTGATCGCGATATACACTTGCCCTTTGTGACGTTCGTTCAGTTTTTTAAGGCGTTGCATAAAGGCTGGAGTAAGCACATAGCGCGCTGTTATCTGGTCGTCGCAATACACTTCAAACTGTTTTTGAAACTCGGGGTCTTCTAAGCGTATTTTTTCTCCACCTCGGTTGAGGTAAGTAGCTATTTCATTGTCTTTAAAGTCGCTAAAGAAACCTTTTACGGGGTGGATTACAATAGGGTGTTCAAACTTTTTGGGAGAACGCGCTACAAAGTAATTCCCGTAGAAAACTACATCATCACCTTCTTTTTCGTTGCGGAAATTAGGACGAAATGTAACACTGAGATTGCTCGATTGGAAAGGCATTCCGTTGTAATGCCCTACGATTTGGTCACCTCCTTTAAGGGTATAACGTTCCGCTTTGAATAACAACGAATCTAAAAATTCGGCTATACCTATGTGTGCATTCTCGTAATAAGCAAACTGCGGACTGATATAATTCACTAATTTGCCAAAGATTTTCTTTTTCACTTGGGTATAATCACCGGCGCCAGAGAGTTGGTTTTGAGCGTATCGCTTGGAGAGCATACCCCACACATAACTCCCTACAGTGATGATACCTATTACGATAAAGATATTCACAGGATTGCTAAAACTCAATCTACCTGAAGCGACTAAGAAGCCTATCAAACCTATTACTCCAAAGGCAAAAGCGAATTGCACATAAGTCATTTTTTTGGTAGTGGTACGTCCTTTTTCCATAGCAGCCAGTTCAGCACCAAATTCATTTTCGGCAAAAGTGCGGAACTCTTCAACAGGTTTGAGCACAATCGTTTCTTGAGGAGCTGTTGCTTGTGAAGTAGTTATTTCATCGCTGTAAAGCTCCTGCATTACAGTGTTGTAAGTAGCTAAATTTTGCGGCTGGTTGAGCACGCGTTTCAGTTCGGGGGCTGCATATTTAGCAATAGGCAACTCAAAATTTTGCGTTCCTATAGACACATATAAATAAGTAATAGGGTCTAACTGATACTTTACTTTTCCTAAAGGTACGGTAGTGAGGTAGGTCTCTATTTCATTCTGGATACGCACCTCCTGACCTTGTTGCAAAAGAGCGAAAAATTCATCTACTTTTTTAGCGCGGGTAAAGATAGTGCGAGTGCGCATTATAGGGTAGTAGAGCGAAAGCAAAATAGCAACAGGGAGGATATACTTGATATGCGGTGGAATGCTGTCGCTGCTACTAAGCGCCTTGCTGATAAAAGGCAAAGCAAAAACAGCGAGTAGTGTTATTACAATCACCACCAATGCAATTACGAGAATAAGGTTGCGAAGTGCGATTTTCTTTTCGCGTTCACATTCCTTTAGTACGAGTTCTTGGGCTTCTGTTAAATTCATTTTTATTAGTTTTCAGACACTTCAAACTTACCACCTTCTTCAGTTTTTAAAAGATGGACTCTGTAGTAATAACTTTCTGATTCCCCCTTTTTATTCATATCAATATAGATGGTATTCATTATATGATTGGGAAATTTGCTTCTTCTTTGTTTATCTATGATAATTTCGGAAACAGTAAAGTTATGAAAATCAGCAAAATCTTTGTTTTCTGCTAAAAATTTCTTTGCTTCTTGTATTTCAGTACCAATGCGAGCATAAGGTATATCCGCTGCTTTGAAAATGAACTCATCATCTCTGTCTTTTGGACGAGCTTGAGGTTCACCCACCGCTACTCCTTGGGCATCTACATTTTGAGAGAAAAATTGTTTGTCACCTGGATTAAAATAACCAACCGAAATATCCTTAAACACATCGTTCATAGGACCTTCACTCCCAAAATGTACTCTAGTAAACTCTTTATCAGCTAAAGGACTTTTCTCTAAAGCCGTTTTCAATGCACCGATAATATCTTTATCGGCAAAAGTTATTTTCTTATCCTCTTTTTTAGAGTTGCTATTACCACCACAAGCGGTAATCAAAAGGGCTATTACTGTCCCTACTACGAATACGATTTTTTTCATACGATATTTATATTTAAAATTAATTGTTTTTCTTCCACAAGGCTGAAATACCTACGTTTTGGTCTTTTTGTTGTACAGGGTATTTGCTGTTGATAGCGTCGAGGATATCGGTATCAAAATCTTGGTTGCTACCATATATAGTTCTGATAATCCATTGCCCTATCCAGCCTCCTTCAGAGTAAAGCATTTTGAGCCAACCTTTCATAGTACTGCGGTCAAAACCGAGGTAAGTATCTTCACGGCTCATATCATCGGTCATTGGAGCATATTTGGTGGTGATGAGCGTACGGTGATAAGCGTTTTTGGCTACAAAAATGCGATCTTCAGCATTACCAGTTCCCAGAAACTGAGCGGCTGCACTACCTTTTTTGAGAAATTTTACCTCATACTTGTTACCGAGCTTTTCTTTTAATAGCTCAAATAAGTCTTCTAAAGATACTTTTCCTTCGAGAAAAGTAATGGTGATGTTCCTGTCTAAGAGTCCCATAGATGTTACTTTTTTTAATTTTCGTTATTTGTTTGTAAATTTTACGCGGCAAAGTTAAGAATTTACCCCCCCAATATGTTAAAACAAAGTTAAACTTTTGTTAAACTTTCATTTCAAGGTTTATAGATAAAGGTTAGCTCCAAAATCTATAAAGGAAGAGGAGGTTTCTCTTGAGGCAAAAGTATGGGATATATAGTTACAAAAAAAAGAATTTCAATATTCGCAGAAGTTGGGTAAATAAGTGCGGAAGAAGTTGGGCAATTTGCTGATTTGCCTATTAGTTTTTCAACAAAAATTCTTGTACGTATTCGCGTTTGCGGTCGGATACGGGGAGCGTATGACCGGTAGTAAGTTCTAAGAGTCCATCTTTGTAGTACTTCTTTATATAGGTGCTATTCACCAAATACGACTGGTGGCAACGCACAAATTGCGTTTCGGGCAACAGCGATTCGTATTCTTTTAGCACTTTACTCACTACAATTTGCTGTTTATCGGCGAGGTAGAAGGTAGTATAGCCTTTATCACTTTGGCAATACACAATATCTTGTACGGGCACTATTTGTATGCAATCAGCTGTTTTGAGGGCGAGTTTGGTCACTTCTTTCTTTTCGGTGTAATACTGCATTGCCAATTGCATTTGGTGTTGGTTGAACTTGTATTGCTCTTGTTTTTGGTAACAACGCAATAGGGTATCGTTTAGAGTAGTTTTGTCTATAGGTTTTAACAGATAGGCAAAAGCGCCTAAATTTAGGGCTTCCATAGCAAACTGATTGAAGGCGGTGATAAAGATAATCTGCAAACTATCAGTTTTTATCCGTGAAAAAAGTGTAAAACTATTGCCATCAGCAAGCTGAATATCCGAAAGGATGAGCTCAGGTTGCAAAATAGGAATTTCTTTTTCGGCTTTAGCAATTTCGGAAGCATAGCCTACAATTTGCACAAACGGAAGTGCCTCAACTAAGGAGATGAGGTATTTTAAAATATTAATTTCGTCTTCTAAAATATAAACTTTCATATCTGTTAAGAGGGGATTACGGGGATTACAATTGCTACTCGGTAACCAGTTTCGGGAGGGGACAAGGGGGCAGCTTCAAAATAAGCATTGCCTTTTTGTTGGGTGTTAAACAAAAGGTCTAAACGCTCTTGGGTAATCAGTTTAGAAAGCGATTTTTTATGAGGGTTAGACACCCCTTTGCCATTGCCATTATCAATAAGGATAAGATGCAGTTTGTTGTCTTTTTCCTCTATGATAAGCGTGAGCACTCCTTGGTAGTTGATATTTTTAAAGCCGTGTTCAATAGCATTTTCTACAAAAGGCTGAATGAGCATAGGCGGAATCAAGTAGGCTTCGGTATCCAAATCGGTTTCTACGTGAAAAGTAAAACGGTTCTCATATCGCATTTGCTGAAGTTTTACATAAATTTCAATGGCTTCTATTTCCTCTTGTAAGGTGATAGTCTCTTCGCGATTTAACTCCAATTGTTTTCTAATAAATTGAGAGAAAGCTACGAGGTAACTATTGGCACGCTCAGTTTGCTGGTCGCCGATAAGTCCTTGCAGGTTAGCGATTGCGTTGTATATAAAATGCGGATTTAGTTGTAGTTGTCGGGTTTGTTGTTCTAAGAGCAATTGTTTGTTTTCAGCTTGAAGTTGTTTGTTTTTAGCTTTCAACAGCCTGCGGTTGTAAAAGAGATAAAACAACACCAAAATTACCCCCAGAAAGAATACAATAGCTATAATGAGGAACTTCTGTTGAGAAATTCTCTTTTCGCTCAGCTCGTTGTTTATTTTCAGAGTCCTGATTTGCAGGTCTTTTTTCTCGGTTTGGAACTGAGTGAGCAATTCGTTGTTTTTATCGGCTTGTATGGATTTTTCGCGAGCTGCAAAAAGGGTGAGTACAGTATCTAGTGCGTAGTAAGCATTGCGGTAATCACCTTTCTTTTTATAAGCCTCGTTGAGAGCGCGATAGTAGTTAAAACTGTTTGCGGGGTCAGCACCGATAGCGCGATTCATCGCAATTGCCTCGCGCGAGTAGTAGATAGCCGAATCGTACTGTTTGTTTTGCAGAAAGGTACGCGACATATTGAGCAGCAACTGAGGGGAAAGATTATGGCGCTTTTTCGCCACTTGAAAACTCTGTTGCATTATTGCTAATGATTGTGCGTTTTTGCCTGTAAGTTTGTAGTATTCAGCTTCAAACTGATGCAAGCGATTGAGAGCTTCGGGCTCGTTCAATTTTTTGGCTAAAGGAGCCGCTAATGCGTAGTATTTTTCAAAATCATTGATATTTTTCTCGCTGAGGGCAATCATACAAGAAATATCGTAATACCGTTGTCGCACGCGGGGATGCTGCTTGTAAGGGTGGTGGTCTATATATTGTTGTACGTATTTTTTGCTTTCGGTGTAATTGCCAAAACTCAACGCATTTAGGTAAGCATATTTAGCCAACTCATCGTATAATCTGTACACATTCCTGCAATGGTGTTGTTCTGCTATTTGGGTTTGTTGCAAGAGTGCTTTTACAGTTTGGTGAGGCGCTAACGATTTGTACTCATTTTTTGCTTGCAAACTCTCTACAAAGTGCAAAACTGCCAATTCATATTGATTATCTTTCAGTTGCACTGCATTTAAAGCATAAGTAATACTATCTTTTTTCTTTTCAGCTTTTAGCAAGCGCACTTTGGTAAGCCAATAAGCAGGAGAGTTACCCCCCTGCTGAGATGGAAATGTTTCAGCTATAAATTGTTTGATTGCAGCAGCTTGTTGGTTCTCTTTTAACGTATCAAGCGACATTATAAAGCGCACTGTTTCGGCATCTGCTTTTTGGGCTAAAGCAGTGCTAAAACAAAAGGAGAAAAGAGCGATTAGCAGTGTGCGCATAAAGTTGTTATTTTCAATCAGAAAGCAAAAGTAGTAATAATTTGTCAATTTGCCAATTTGCTAAAACCTAAAACCTAACCCCTGCCCCCTGAAACCTAAAAAAACGGTATAATTATTGCGTCATAAAAACAGCTTCCTCTTACAAATGCTTGTAAAACCTACCGCAAATCAGTTTACAACGTTAAATAATTGTTAAAGTTGTGTGTAAATATACACAATATGGGAAAAATATACTACTTTTGCACCCAGCAATGATTTCTTAGTATTATTTTTTTTAAAACACCCCTTAACAACACTATGAACAAAAGGTACTTTTTTTTATTTCTTATCTTTGTTTTGAGTACATTTTTGTACTTTGCTAAAGCGCAAACACACTTAAGTAAAGAACGTCAATTAGCTTTAAAAAAAGCAGAATTAAACATCAAAGATTTATACAGCGAGCTCAACGCTGCCCAATACGACCTCAGCTTTGAGGCTTTTCGCTATGCTTATATAGGCTATCAATCACTTAAAAAACAACACCGCTTAAACGATAAAGAACTCTTCTCGATTATTGATTTCACTAAAGATTGTAATTCTAAACGCTTTTATACTATCGATTTAGAAAAAATGAAAATTGTGTACTACACTTATGTAGCACACGGCAAAAAAAGCGGAGAACGCTTGGCTACTTCTTTTTCTGATGTAGAGGAATCTAACAAAAGTAGCATTGGTTTTTATATCACTGGAGAAACTTACGAAGGCAGTAATGGCTATAGCCTAACGCTCCACGGCGATGAAAAAGGTTACAACAGCAATTTGGCAAAACGTGCTGTAGTAATTCACACTGCCGATTATGCTAACGAAAGCTATATCGCTCGCAACGGACGTATGGGCAGAAGTTTGGGTTGCCCCGTGTTGCCCCCTAATATCTACAAGCAAGTAATCAATACTATTAAAGATAAAACAATGATTTTTGCTTACTACAACGACGCTAAATACTTAAAAACTTCTAAATACTTAAATGTTTTAAAACTTATAGAAGACGACTCAGTGTTCTAAAAAATTAAAGATGAATTTTGAAAAAATATTTGAACCTAAAAAGAGAGGCTGCCTATATAAGGCAGCCTCTCTTTGTTTATAATTCGCTATTATGTATATTTTTCAAAATTTTAAGCACTCACTTCTAATTGGAAGACTTCTTGTAACCAACTGATGCTTTCATCGATAGACGATGTGTCTTTCAGGTGATTTACCAACTGAGTAGTAATTTTTTGAATGATGCGATTGCTAATGAGTTCAGCTTGTTCCTCGTTGAAATCGCTAATCTTCTTGCGATGAAAATCCATTTCAGCATTTTTAAGGCTTTCGAGTTTAGATTTCAGCGCTTTAATAGTAGGTGCAAATTTGCGATTGTCTACCCATTGGAAAAATTCTCCTTTTACCTCTTCTATAATCTCTAGAGCCTGCGGGATGGATTCTTTGCGACGTTCTAAGGCTTCATCTTTGCGTTTAGAAAGTTCATCCATATGCAAAAGGGTTACATTAGGGAGTTGTACCACCTCTTCAGCTACATTTTTAGGGATAGAAAGGTCTAATATGAGAATAGGCTTATTAGGGTTGATAAATTCCTTGTGTACAGTAGGGGTAGCTGCTCCAGTAGCAACTACAAGTACATCGGCTTTGCTAATTTCAGTTTGCAAATCGGCAAAATCTTTTACCACTACGTTGAATTTTCCTGCTACCTGCTCAGCCTTCTCACGTGTGCGGTTGATAAGGGTAATATGCTTATTTTGAGTGTGCTTAATAAGGTTCTCGCAAGTGTTACGCCCTATCTTTCCTACTCCAAAGAGGAGGATATTTTTTTGTGACACTTCAGGCACATTTTGCATAATGTACTGTACCGCCGTAAACGATACCGAGGCAGCTCCTGAGGATAGAGCTGTTTCATTCTTGATGCGCTTGCTCGCATTGATTACACAATTCATCAATCGCTCTAAGAAAGCATTTGCCAATCCTTTGTCGCGTGAGAGCGCAAAGGCTTGTTTCATCTGCCCTATGATTTCAAAATCTCCTAATATTTGGCTATCTAAACCTGTACCTACTCTAAAAAGATGTTCTACAGCTTCTTTGCTTTTGTTTACATAGCCTACTTTTTGGAAATCATCTACCGAGCCTTTAGCGTATTCACATAACAATTGAATGAGTTGAAAAGGGTGTTCGGCATAGCCATAGAGTTCCGTGCGGTTACAAGTAGAAATAACTAAAAGCTCCTCAAAGCCTTCTTCTTTAGCTTGAGAGAGCAATTGGTCTTTATTTTCAGGGGTAAGACTAAACATCCCACGTATAGTCGCATCGGCTTTTTGGTAACTAAGCCCTATGCAGTAGAAAGATTTGTTCTTTGAGATAGAATGTTGTGTCATAGCTTGTTAGTGATTGATACTACTTACAGTTGTGTTTTCAGGGGCAAAAATAAGAAGTTCGCTGTAAATAACACAAGATACAGCGAACTTTTATCATTAAAACACCTAAATATGTAAGCAGTCTAAATAATTTGGTGCGAGCCGCACGGGCTAATTTACTAATTGGTTAATCGGTAGTACGACAGAGTGGTAAGGTAGAGCATCGCAACAATCCTTCTTGTTTGGCAATTTCGGAATATGGAATTTCCTCTACAGTGAAGCCTTGTGAGCGCAACCATTGGTTTAGGCGAGTGAAATTCTTTTCGGAAACCACTACTTCTGGACTGATAGAAAACACATTACTACACATATTGTACATTTCTTCTCGCTCTATATGGAAGAGGTTTTCTTTGCCAAAGAGGTCTACCAAATATTGATAATCAGTTTCGGATCGGAAGCCTCCTTTGTAGATAATCCCTTTGTCTTTTCCTACGGGCTGGAAGCAGCAATCGAGATGCAGGGCATTGTCACGTGCTTCAGTTTTTGATTTGAGCAAATCAAACTCCTTCACTTTTTTATGAGGAAAAAGCTGCTGGATAAAGGCAACGCCTGCCATATTAGTACGCGCAGTTACTTGTTCTTTATAGTCAGCACCTTTATAAGTACCAATAAAAATATGGTCGTTCCAAGGCATTACATCGCCCCCTTCAATATGTATATCGGCGGGAGGAGTAATCACTTTTTCAGGAGGCATTTGAGCGACAATATATTCAATAGCCTGAAATTCAGCTTGTCTATCGGGCAGGATATTTGCTTTGATAAAAGTATCTTCAATCACAAAACCAATATCGCGAGTGAATATTTGGTTGCAATCGGTAATAATTTCAGGGCGATATACTTTTACATTGTATTTTTCAAGTACTGCACGAAAAGCATCCATTTCGGCTACCATATCCTTTTCTATAGGATAGGTACCTGCTTTGATGTGCTCTGCCGACTTAGGGTCGTAGGCTTCTTCGAGTTTAGGAGTAGGTCCATTGCTGGTAGCCGTACCTAAAATTACGGCTTCTAACCTATTGGTTTCGTTGGTGATGTGTAATTTTATCATACTGATATTGTCTTGTTTTTGGCAAAGATACAAATAATTTATCAATTTGCAAATTTGTCGATTTGCAAATTTACTAATTTTCAAATTTGCTCATTTAATTAGAAACAATATAAATTAGCGTTATTTCTTTAGTTTTTCTTTGGGAATCTCAATCACTTAGCGTATTTTTGTCGCATATTTCACTAATTAAATTACTCACGTATGGAAACAGAAATTTTAGCACGGGTGCAGTTTGCGCTCACAATTGCGTTCCATTACATCTATCCGCCTTTAAGTATAGGGCTTGGACTGCTAATGGTTGTCTTTAAGGGCATCTACTTGCGCACTGGTAAAAAAGAGTATGACACGCTCGCCCGCTTTTGGACGCGCATCTTCTCACTTACCTTTGGTTTGGGTGTCGCTACAGGGATTGTAATGGAATTTGAATTTGGTACTAACTGGGCTACCTATTCGCGTTATGTAGGCGATATTTTTGGTAGTGCCTTGGCTGCTGAAGGTGTTTTTGCTTTTGCACTTGAAAGTACCTGTCTTGGTATTGTACTTTTCGGGTGGAACAAAGTAAAACCTATATGGCATTTCTTAGCAACCCTTGGGGTGTTCTTAGGTTCTATGTGTTCCGCTATCTGGATTGTGATTGCTAACAGCTGGCAACAAACTCCTGCAGGTTATGTAGTTGCTGGTGAAGGTTTGCAAGCTAAAGCCGTCATTACCGATTTTTGGGCAATGGTGTTCAACCCCTCAAGTGTAGATCGTATATGGCACGTATGGCAAGGGGCTTTCTTAGCTGGTATCTTCTTGGTATTGAGCGTACACGCTTGGTATTTACTCAAAGGTCGCCACGTCGAAATTTCTAAAAAAGCCTTTAAAGTAACCCTTATCATTGCTACTGTTGTGTGCTTGTTGCAATTAGTTTCAGGACACAGTTCAGCTGATGGTGTAGCTCAAAATCAACCTGAGAAATTGGCAGCTATGGAAGGACATTTTCAAACAGGTCCTGCCGATCTCTATCTCTTTGGTTGGGTGGATAAACAAAACGAGGTAACTCACGGAGTGAAAATCCCTAACGGACTTTCATATATGATTCATTACGACACAGCAGCTCCTGTAACAGGTCTCGACCAATATCCAGTGGAAGACCGCCCAGGGCAAGTGAATGCTGTATTCCAATTCTATCATATAATGGTAGCCATTGGTATGTTCCTCATCGCACTTACTCTCTATGCTTCTTTCCTATTGTGGAGAGGCAAATTGTACGACAAACGTTGGCTCTTGCACATTTTTGTATGGAGTGTACTCTTGCCTCAAATAGGTAATCAAGTAGGTTGGTTTGCAGCCGAAATGGGTCGCCAACCTTGGATAGTGTACAAACTCTTGCGCACTAGCGATGCGTTGTCTAAATCGGTAACAGCGAACCAAATACTCTTCGCAATTATCTTATTTACCGTTGTTTATATCATCCTCTTCGCTTTATTCATCTACTTGATGAACAAGAAAATTGTTCACGGTATTGATGAACACGACACTCAAGAACAATTACAAACAGCATAACATTATACAGATATGGAAACATTTTTAGGAATTGACTACCCTACGTGGTGGTTCATCATTATAGGATTTTTGATTACAGGCTATGCTATTTTAGACGGCTTTGACTTCGGCGCAGGAGCGTGGCATTTGTGCTTCGATAAGAAAAAAGAACGCCGCGTAGCTCTGAATGCCATAGGTCCTGTGTGGGATGGTAATGAGGCGTGGTTAGTAATTGGGGGTGCTGGTATTTTTGCAGGCTTCCCACTAATGTATGCCGAATTGTTTTCGGCTATGAACACACCTTTTATGCTATTCCTCACTTTTATTATCTTTAGAGCAGTAGCCATTGAGGTACGTGGCAAAGAGGATAGTGATCGTTGGCGCAATACTTGGGACACTGTTTACAGCGTGTGCAGCATTGTGTTACCCGTACTCTTAGGAGTAGTGATTGCCAACGTATTACAAGGATTACCATTAGACGAGAACTTCGTATACCAAGGAGGCGCTCTCTTTACATTCCTTACTCCTTATGCACTGCTTGTAGGCGTAATGACTTTATTGCTTTTTATGGTACACGGAGGTTTGTATTTACTCATCAAAACTCACGGTGATATGCACCACCGCATCGAGAAACGCATCAATTACGCTTATCTCGCTTTTGTGGTAGTGTTCACAGCTGTAGCGATTTACAGTATGCTCACACCGCATTTGGCTGAGAATATCGCCAACAGTACTGCGCTAAAAGTATTCCCTACTCTATTGCTCCTCAGCATCTTGAGCATAGCATTCTTTATGAAGAAAAAAGACTATAAAAAGGCTTTTGTAGGCACAATACTCACTATTGCTTTCTTTATGGTAGTAGCCGCACTCAACTTGCACCCTACTTTCTTGAGAACTACTTTAGAAACAGGCAATAGCATCACCGTTTACAACGCTGCTGCTTCTCAAAAATCATTAGAGATTATGCTCACTATCACAGCGATAGGTGCACCTCTATTGCTTATCTACACTTATTTTGCTTACAAAGTATTCTGGGGCAAAGTAGAAATTGACGAAAATAGTTATTAATAAATAATTGATAAAACAATCAACAAAAGCCAAATAGCCTTTTTACTATTTGGCTTTTACTTTGATTGGCACGAAAATTGCTTGTAATCTTGAACTAAAATCATTAAAAACACTGAAAATGAAAAGAATACTATTGGTCATCATCGCTCTTTGTAGCGTAACCATACAAGCCCAACAGGTTGATAAAGCTAAAAAACTATTAGATGAAGTGTATGCTAAAATGGTGGCTTACAACAATATCTATATAGATTTTAAATACAACCTCGATAATATTGCTGAAAATATCAATCAGGAAACTAAAGGTAATGTAACTATTGCCAAAGATAAGTATGTGCTAAACTATTTAGGAGCTACTAAAATGTACGACGGCAGTAAAACATATACTATTGTTCCTGAAAACGAAGAAATTACCATAGAAAAAAACGCTTCCGACGATAGTACCATTACCCCCTCTAAAATGCTTACCTTCTACAAAAAAGGCTATAAGTACAAATGGGATATACAACAAAATGTACGTGGTCGCAAAATTCAATACGTAGAATTAAAACCTCAAAAAGCTAATAGCGAGGTAAAACAAATCCTATTAGGTATTGATATTCAAACTAAACACATCTACAACCTTATTGAAATAGGCAAAAACGGCACTAAAACCACTATTACAGTGAATACTTTCAAAACCAATCAGCCGTTATCGGCTAACATCTTTAAGTTTGACCGCGAAAAATATAAAAAAGACGGTTATACTATCACCGAAATGTAGTTGTTAGTCCGTTAGCTTAGTTGTATGAAAATCATTGACCGCTATATCATTACTCAGTTCCTCAAAAATTTCCTCGGGGCACTCTCTATCTTAATTCTCATCTTTGTATTCCACACTATTTTCACATACATCGATGAGCTGGCAGGGCGTGGCTTGGAACTTTGGATTATATTCAAATTCCTCATTTATTTCATTCCGCAACTCATCCCTATCATTATGCCTCTGGCAGTGGTAATTGCTTCAATTATGACCTTTGGAGCTTTTGCCGAGAGCTATGAGTTTGCTGCAATGAAAGCCTCAGGTATTTCGCTGATGCGTGTAATGCGACCACTGATTATCTTAATGGCATTATTGAGTATAGGCACTTTCTTCTTGGCTAACAATGTGATTCCGGTAGCCTATCGCGAGGTGTATACCCTCAGGTCGAACATCGCCAAAGTAAAACCTGCAATGGCTATAGCCGAAGGGGTTTTCTCTAATATAGGAGAAGATATCAGTATTAAAGTAGGTAAAAAAAGTGGTGACAACGACCAGTTTTTGGAGAGTGTACTCATTCACAAAAAAACACCCGATAGAGTAAACCGTACAGTTATCAATGCTAAACGCGGTGAATTGAGGAGTGCTAAATCTAACCCTAACTTTCTCCAACTCATCTTAGAAGATGGCACTTACTACGAAGATATCAAAACCAATACCTATGAAACTCAGCAGAAAATGCCTTTTGCCAAAGTGCATTTTCAAAAATATGTAATCAACCTCGACCTTTCTCACCTAAACAATGTAGATTTCAACGAAAAATCCGATGCTACTACTTATAGAATGATGAACGTAAATCAGTTAGATTATGCTATCGACTCACTTCGTTCGGATTTCAAACAAAACATCACCGATTACGGAAATAATATGTTTCGCCGTACGGGCTTTAGCACTGCCCCTCCTCCCCCACCAATACCTGCTGATAGTTTGTTACAAAAGAAAAAAGCTGCAGCACCTATAGAGGTAAAATCGGTGGCACAATTGCTAAAAATGCTCAATAGCGGTGAGCAACAACGAGTGCTTGAGATGGCAATGAGCAACAACCAAGCACAGTTAGACAATGTGGAGTTTCGCCAGAGCGACCTTGAATATCGCTACAAACTGATGAACTTGCACATAATGAACTTCAGTGATAAGTTTGCGCTCACCATAGCTTGCTTTGTACTCTTTTTTGTAGCTGCTCCTTTAGGTGCTTTTATCCGAAAGGGCGGTATAGGGTTGCCCTTAGTTTTTGCGATGATATTGTTCTTATCCTATTATTTTATAGGAATGTTTATGAAGAACATAGCCGAGAACAACACTATCAACCCCGCTTTAGCTCCGTGGATTCCGGCCTTGATATTAATGCCTTTAGGCATTTATCTCACCGCAAGAATTGCCAAAGACAAAGAAGTTTTCCATTTCCCTCTCACACACAAGTTGATGGTATGGACAAAGGATAAAGTTAAAAAAGTGAAAGGTAATAAGAAGAAAATTATTAAATCTCCTCAACCTACTAAGCTGAATAACGAATAAAAACAATTGTAAATCAATAATAAAAAAGACTTTGCAGCATCAAAAATGCTACAAAGTCTTTTTTAATAATATATTTTGTGTAATTTTTGAGTTTTATTCAAAAGAAAACCCGTTGAGCAAATCGGCTGCTTTCATACGCTTTTTGGCGGGGAGTTGCAATTCTAAAAGCTGAATAAACCCATCTTTCACCGCTACGCGCAGTTGTTTCTTCTCTACTAAAAGTTTCCCGATGGGTTCATTATGAGTTGAAGGCTCAAAAACAGCATCATACACCTTGGTAGCAAGCATTTCTCCCTTGTGAGGAAACTCCGCCCAAGCAGTAGGATACGGACTCATCCCTCTAATAAGGCGTTCGATAGTCATCCCGTCCTCTTCCCAATTGATTTTACAGGTTTCTTTATATATTTTAGGTGCTTCGGCAAAAGTAATCTCCTTGTTTTGCGGCTGAGTAGTACAAGTACCTGCAGCGATACTATCTACTGTTTTGAGTACCAAATCAGCTCCTTGTAACATTAGTTTATCGTGGAGTGTACCCGCTGTTTCGTGAGCATCAATAGGGGTAACAGCTTGAGCGATAATTGCACCTGTATCAATCTTTTCATCTATAAAGAAAGTTGTCACCCCCGTTTGTTTTTCGCCATTGATAATCGCCCAATTGATAGGAGCAGCCCCGCGATAATTAGGCAAAAGTGAAGCGTGGAGGTTGAAAGTGCCATATTTAGGCAATCGCCACACCACTTCAGGCAACATACGGAAAGCTACGACTATTTGTAAATCAGGTTGGAGGGCTTTAAGTTCACTAAGGAAATTCTCATCTTTGAGTTTCAAAGGTTGGAGTACGGGTATACCTTTACTTTCGGCATAGACTTTCACAGGCGACTGATGCAATTTTTGTCCGCGACCAGAAGGTTTATCGGCAACAGTTACCACGCCCACTACGTTATAGTTATTTTCCACTAAGGCTTTTAGGGACGCTAAAGCAAAATCGGGCGTTCCCATAAATACAATTCTCATACAATTGACAATTAATAATTAACAATCTTGTCCAACTAAAAGTGTTGTTAAACTTTGGCAAAGGTAAAGTATATCTACAAAAGCAGCAAATATTTTTCATTTTATTTTGCCACGTAAAAAATAATTCGTACCTTTGCCGCCGATTTAAACAATAATTAAAAACGTTAAGCTATGTATGCAATTGTAGAGATAGCAGGGCAACAATTTAAAGTAAGCAAAGACCAAAAAGTTTACGTGCACCGTTTGCCTAATGCAGAAGATGAAAAAGTAACTTTTTCTAACGTACTTCTCATTGATAACAACGGAGTTGTAACTGTAGGCGCCCCAGCTATAAACGGAGCTTCAGTAGAAGCTAAAGTTTTAAAACATTTGAAAGGAGACAAAGTGCTCGTATTCAAAAAGAAAAGACGTAAAGGTTACAAAGTGAAGAACGGACACCGTCAGTACCTCACCCAGATTGTAATCGAGAACATTGTTGTAAAATAATTGTTAAACTTAAAAATCTAAGAAAATGGCTCACAAGAAAGGTGTCGGTAGTTCAAAGAACGGTAGAGAATCACACTCTAAACGCTTAGGCGTGAAAATTTTCGGTGGTCAAGTTGCCATCGCTGGAAACATTATCGTTAGACAACGTGGAACTCAACACAATGCTGGCGAGAACGTGTACATTGGTAAAGACCATACTTTGCACGCTAAAATAGATGGTATCGTAAAATTCGAGAAAAAGAAAAACGATAAATCTTATGTTTCTGTTATTCCATTAGAAGCATAATTGTAAAGTTTTAAATTAATTAAAAAAAATAAGAGTTATTCATTTTATGAGTAACTCTTATTTTTTTACCTAAAATACAAGGAGTTTGGCAAAGTTTTTGAGGCAAAACGAGGCAAAAAAACAATTATCGCAATATGAAATATCTTGTGCAACTTTGCCGTATATTAGTAGGTGTTACTTTCATCATCAGTGGGATGATAAAACTCAACGACCCTATGGGTTTTTCTTTCAAATTAGAAGATTATTTTGCCCCTGGTGTACTCAATTTGCCTTTCCTCGTGCCTTATGCTTTAGCATTTGCTATCTTTGTATGCATTTTTGAGGTAGTATTGGGCGTAACTCTATTAGTAGGCTATAAAAAGAAACTCACACTATGGCTTTTGCTCGCTATGTTAGTATTCTTTGGCTTCCTTACCTTCTATTCGGCGTATTTTAACAAGGTAACTGATTGCGGTTGTTTTGGCGATGCTATCAAATTTACTCCTTGGCAATCGTTTACTAAAGATTTAGTGCTTTTAGCACTCACTTTAGTTGTTTTCTTCGGTCAGAAATATATTCATCCACTTACAAAAGGCAAACTACCCTTGGTAGTAACTTGTCTCTCAGTGCTTTTCTGCATCATCTTCGTTTATTACGTGTACAACCACTTGCCAGTGAAGGACTTCCGCGTGTACAAAATAGGTACTAACATCCCTAAAGGTATGGAATTACCTCCTAATGCTGTTACTTACTATTGGACTTTTAAAATAGACGGGCAAAACAAAGTGATTGAAACTAAAGACCCTTCTTTCCCTAAAATAGCGGGTGAGTACGTGAGTCTTACTTCTAAAACCGAAATGCCTCCTATCCACGACTTCTACATTCAGGATAAAGATAGAACCACCGATTATTTAGAGGAATTCATCAACAAAGACAAACTTTTGATGGTGATTTCTTACCGCCTTGACCGCGCTAACCAAGAGGCGTTTAAAGCTATTAAAACCATTACCGATAAAGCAATGAAAAACGGCTATACAGTAATAGGTCTCACTTCACAAATGGAAAAAGCGCCTTATATCGTAAAGAAATACGAACTCAATTTCAACTTCTATTACAACGATGCCACTACGCTAAAAACGATGATTCGCTCTAATCCAGGGCTTATTACCCTATCCAAAGGAACTATCATCGATAAAAAACACTATAACGATAGTGAAAAATTATCAATTGATAATTAACAATTAACAGGTGTGGCGTGAAACAAATATAGCTTTTCAGCATTATCTGCGACTGCAACGAGGCTTGTCGCAGAATACGGCTGTGTCATACGGTTTGGATATCGAAAAACTTATCTGCTATTTAGAAAAATACAACATCACCGAAACCCCTGCTAATATAGAGGAAGATACTTTGCGACAATTCGTGTACGAAGTAGCTAAAGATTTGAACGCACGTTCGCAAGCGCGACTCATTTCGGCATTGAAGAGTTTTTTCAAATTTATGATGTACGAAAAAGGGCGTGAAGATTTCCCGATGAGCCTCATTGAAAGCCCAAAAATAGGCGTAAAACTCCCCGATACCCTTTCACTACAAGAGATAGATGCGATGCTGGCTTCTATAGATTTAAGCACCGATGAAGGTCATCGCAACAAGGCAATGATAGAGATGCTCTACGCTTGCGGATTGCGCGTATCGGAACTCATTTCGCTTAGATTATCCGATTTGTTTTTTGATGAAGATTTTATCAGGGTGATGGGAAAAGGCAGCAAACAGCGGTTGGTACCTATTGAGGCTTACACTCAAAAGCAAGTGAAGCAATACATAGACAACCAGCGCCGACAGCTAAAAATAGCCAAAGGACACGAGGATTTTGTATTCTTAAACAGAAGGGGAAAACAGCTCACACGAGCGATGATTTTTACGATTGTAAGACAAGTAGCGGAAAGTATAGGGTTACAGAAGACAATTAGCCCCCATACATTTAGGCATTCGTTTGCCACGCACCTACTGGAGAATGGTGCCAACTTGCGCGCTATACAAATGATGTTAGGTCACGAGAATATTACTACTACTGAAATATACGTACACATTGAGAAGAGTTATTTGCGAGAAGCACTTATAAAGTACCACCCACGCCAGAAGATGAGCTTTACCCAATAGCCCATTACGTCATCACTCTTAATACTACAATGAGTGAAGCTCCACCTTGTTAGCGTTTTTTAGTTAGAGGTCTTCAAAATCAAGGTTGCGATAAGCACCGTTCGTAACACCATTGGCAACTCCATTAGTTCTTACGCCTTCCAATCGCTCGGCATATAGCTCTCTTTTAAAATCTTTTTGATGGCGTTCAGAGATTACTTCTTCTCCTTTTTCATCAAAAACATAAGCAGTCATTTCGTTTAAAATGTCTTTAAATAATTCAAAATCTTCTTTGTAGAGGTAGATTTTGTGTTTTTTGTAGTGTACAGACCCATCGTCGTGCGAAAACTTCTTACTTTCAGTAATAGTCAAGTAATAATCATTAGCGCGTGTAGCCCTCACATCAAAGAAGTAAGTGCGTCTACCCGCCCTTAGGACTTTTGAGAAAATTTCCTCATTGTCCAAAAATTCTTTTTCTTCCATTGTATGTACATGTTTTTTCTAATTCGCGTACAAAATTCTATAAATAGAGAATACTATGCAAATTTTTTAACAATTATTTTATCATTAACCTCATATTTTATTATAATTTTAACATATATAGTGCTAATATAGTATTTAAACATAAAGTTATTAAAAAGGCGTGAGGGATCAGGAGGCTGGGGTCAGGTATCTGGGGGCAAGGAGTAAGCACTAACGACTAAAAACTAACGACTAACTACTAAACTTTAATAATTATTTTGTACTTTTGCAATCTTAAAAGAAAACAATGTCCGAAAAAACATCACGCACTAAACATACATTTCATCAGTTATCGCGCTTTGTTAAACCTTACCGAGGTGTATTTGTAGCGGTAGCCCTATTTGCTATACTTTCTTCTATTTTTTCTACAGCTCAGCCCTACCTTATAAAAGTAGCAATAGACGATTTTATTACCCCTAAAAACTATGAGGGGTTGTTGCACATCACCTATATATTAATAGCTTTGGTCTGCGCCGAAGTGCTGATGCAATTCCTCTTTTCTTATTTTTCAAACTGGCTGGGACAAACCGTCATACGCGATGTGCGCGAAAAACTCTTCGCCCACTTGTTGCGCCTGAAAATGCGATATTTTGATAAATCGTCTATTGGGGTATTAGTCACCCGTGCGGTGAACGATATGGAACGCATAGGTGAGATTTTCAGTTCAGGACTTTTTGAGATGGCAAGCGATGTGCTCAAAATGTTAGTTATCACCATCGTAATGTTTGTAATCGATTGGAAATTAGCGCTCATCAGCTATGCTACTATGCCACTAATTCTCTATTTCACTCGTTGGTTTCAGCGTTCTATGAATGCTGCTTTTGTGGAAGTGCGCAAAGAAGTAGCTAACCTCAATTCGTTTGTGCAGGAACGCATTTCGGGTATCAAAATAGTACAGCTTTTTGCCCAAGAGCGCGAAGAGTTAGAGAATTTCAAAAAAATCAACGAGAAACACAAACAAGCGTGGCTTAAAACGATATGGTACAACTCCATTTTCTTCCCTATTGGCGATTTGTGCATATCAATTACTATTGCCCTTATTGTGTGGTTTGGTGGGCGACAAATCGTAGGTGATAACGTATACGATTTGGGAAATATCTTCTTGTTCATACAACTCACGCAACAACTCTTCCGCCCTATTAGGCATATCGCCGATAAGTTCAATACCTTCCAAATGGGCATTATCGCATCCGACCGTGTTTTTGCTATTTTGGAAACCGAAAACGACTCTGAAACTGAAGGACAGAAAGAACTTACTGAAGTGAAAGGCGCTATCCAGTTTGAAAATGTTCATTTTGAATATGTAGCAGGCGAAGAAATTTTGCACGGCATCAGTTTTGAAGTAAAAGAAGGCGAAACCATTGCTATTGTAGGGGCTACAGGTGCTGGAAAAACAACTATTACCAACCTGCTAAACCGATTCTACGACCTTAGCTCGGGTGCGATTTACATCGATGGGGTAAATATAGAGGAATACACCCTCAGTTCATTGCGAAAACACATTGCTACTGTATTGCAAGATGTATTTTTGTTTGCTGATAGTGTGCTGAACAATATCACCCTGAAAAATCCTGCTATCAGTGAGGAGGAAGTGATTGCTGCTGCTAAAAGCATAGGCGTTCACGATTTCTTGATGAGTTTGCCCGAAGGTTATCACTACAATGTGAAAGAACGCGGCTCAATGCTTTCGGCAGGGCAACGCCAACTCATTGCTTTCTTGCGCGCTTACGTGCATAAACCGCAAATTCTCATTTTAGACGAGGCTACTTCATCAGTCGATTCTCATTCCGAGCAACTCATACAACAAGCTACCGATAAAATGACCGAAGGGCGCACTTCTATTATCATCGCCCACCGTCTTACTACGGTGAAAAAAGCCAACAAAATTATTGTGTTAGACAAAGGAAATATCGTAGAAACAGGCACTCACGAGGAATTATTACAAATAGAGAACGGTTACTACCGCAATTTGTACGAAGTGCAGTTTTTAGAAGAGTAGTTTTGGTATATTGTTTGATTTACAGCTAACAAGTTTCATCAAAACATTGTTAAGTAATGAAAATCAAACATTTTTTATCTTCAGTAGCTTTACTGCTTCCCTTAGTAACCATCGCACAGAAATCGGTAGTGCCTGAGGTGAAGGTAGTAAATGAACGCAATGCCAACCCGATGGTGTTGCAAGACCTCTCAGTAGACATATTGGTAATAGGGCAAACAGCCGTCACCACTATGGAAATGACTTTCTACAACCCTAACAGTCGCGTAATGGAAGGCGAATTCCAGTTCCCCTTAGCTAACGGACAGCAGGTATCGCGCTTTGCCTTGGATATCAACGGAAAACTGCGCGAAGGAGTGGTGGTAGACAAAGCCTTAGGGCGCAAAGCCTTTGAGGACATAGTGCGCAGGGGTATAGACCCTGGTTTGTTAGAAAAAACAGAGGGCAACAACTTCAAAGCCCGTGTGTATCCTATGCCTGCCAAAGGCACTCGGCGTGTGCTCATCGCCTTTGAACAAGAGCTACACGAGCGCGACGGACAGGATTATTACTTCTTACCTATCACAGCTAATGTAACCCTTAAAAACTTCAAAGTACGCACTGAGGTGGTATCACGCTTTGTAAAAGCTGATATTCAAAACAGCTTGCAATTAGACTTCAAACAAGCGCGCAACAGCTATATCAGCGAGGTGAGCCAACAGAACTTCACGCTCAACCAAAATATAGCACTCACTTTCCCAAAAATTGAGAAACCACAAACTATTAGCGCCACTAAAGGCAACAAAACCTATTGCTACGGCAATATCGCTTTGGCTACTGCCCAACCCAAAAACAGACCTACCCCTAAGGAAATAGGGCTTTTATGGGATGCATCACACTCGGCAGCCAATCGCGATAGAGCAAAAGAATTTGCTTTCTTAGAAAGCTATTTCAAGGAAGTAAAAGATGTGAAAGTCATTCTTAGCAGTTTCAATATTCGCTCTGACAAACCCCTTACTTTTGAAGTGAAAAACGGCAATTGGCAAGTGCTGAAATCGCATTTAGAAAGTTTGCAATATGATGGTGCTACCGATGGCAATGCTATCAATTTCAGTCTCAAAGCCGATGAATTGCTCCTCTTTAGCGATGGCATTTTCAACTTTGGCAGTAAAGAATTTTCAGTAAAAGAAGTGGTAAAACAAGCTAAAACCCCTATAACGGTAGTCAATGCGTCGGCAGTTGCCAATACCCCAAAAATGCAATACCTCGCCAATGCTACGGGGGGTAGCTTTATAGATTTGACCACTCTCTCTACCGAGCAAGCACTAAAAGCAGCACAAACTGTACCTTTCCAACTACTGGATATAGAAGTGAAAAATGGCAAAGTAGCCAAAATTTTCCCACAGAAAGGCACAGCTATTAGCAAAGGTAATTTCACTCTTGCAGGAGAATTACAAACTAAAGAAGCTACTTTAGTACTCAGTTTTGGCTACCCTAAAAATGTAATACTACAAAAAGAAATACATTTGGCAGTCAATCCCGATACTTCGGAAAGTGAGTTCGACCTTTTGCGCCGTATATGGGCAGAAAAACAAATTGCTCAATTAGAACGCGAAGGCGCTGAACAAAAACAAATAGATGCCGTAGGGCGTGAGTATGGCATTGTAACCGAAGGTAATTCACTTATCGTTTTAGAAACCGTAGAAGATTATGTGCGCTACCGCATTACACCTCCTGAAGAATTGGCTAAAGAGTACTATGCGATACTAGACTCTCAAGCAGAAGAGAAAAAAGAGAGGAAAAAGGAAATTTTAGAAGACCTTATTGAGCAATCAAATGAGCAAACAGAATGGTGGAAAACTGTATATCCTCTAAAAGATAAAAAAACTAAAAACAAAAAGCAGCTAAATGTGGTAGTAGATGAAACAACCGACAATCGTGCTGAAATAAAAGATGAGGTTATAGCTTCTGCTGAAATAGCTAAAATGGAAGCATCTGTGCCTCAAGCTGAAGTTCAAGCTCAAGCGCGAGGAATCAGTATGAGAGGGATAAGCTCTGTTTCAGAAGATACTGATAGCGCAGAACTCAATGAGGTAGTAGTAAGGGGGTACGCTCCAGTGATGAAAAGAAGTCTAACAGGTTCTGTTTCTGTTGTAGCTACAAATGATGTGAGGGTTGAAAACACTCCAATAGCAAATATAGAACTCAATGCTTATAACCCCGATACTCCTTATCTAAAAGTAATGGAATATACTGAAGAAGCTAAAGCCGTAGAAACCTATTACAAACTGAAAAAAGAATATGGCACAACACCTGCTTTCTATGCTGATGTAGCCGATTATTTCTTCAAGAAAGGCAATCGCGAGCAAGCTATTTTGGTAGTATCTAATTTAGCGGAACTCGGTTTGGACGACCCGCAACTGCTTAGAGTATTAGGTTATAAACTCAGTCGTTATAATGCCAAAAAAGAAGCAGTACAAGTATTCCAAAAAATAGCAGTCATACGACCAGAAGAACCTCAATCTTTCCGCGATTTAGGCTTAGCTTTAGCCGATGACACTCAGTACAATGAAGCGGTGAAGAACCTTTACAAAGTAATTACTGAAGATTGGAATGACGACCGATTTGAAGATGTAAAGCTCATTACTCTGAATGACCTCAACAGTATCATAGCGCGCAATAAAAACGTAAAAACAAGCTATATCGACAAGCGTTTGCTCAAAAAAGAGCCTGTAGATGTACGTGTAGTACTCTCTTGGGATACCGATAATTGCGATATGGACTTATGGGTAACCGACCCTAAAGGCGAGAAATGTTATTATCAAAACACACTCACTTATCTCGGTGGAAAAATATCAGACGACGTAACTGAAGGTTATGGACCCGAAGAGTTTATGATTAAAAAAGCTATGAAAGGTCAATACAAAGTGGAGGTGAATTACTATGGTAGCAATTCCCAAAAGCAATTGATGCCCGTGAGTTTGCGAATTACTTTCTACACTCACTACGGTACACCCCAACAAAAACAAGAAGAAACAACGATACGTCTGAACGAAGAAAAAGATGTAATTGAAGTAGGTGCTTTTCAAGTAAAATAGATAACAAAAAAAGCGGGGCTTAAAAGCCCCGCTTTTCTTTAGTAATTCTTATTTTTAAGTTTCAAATTATCTATAAATTACTCAACAATATTAGCAATACTTACACGGTTCCAATCTGGTTCGCTGAACATATCACCGATACCATTACCTTCAGCTTCGATTCTATCAGCTGAGATTTTGTAACGTTTAACTAAGAGAGTTTTAACAGCTTCAGCACGAGCAGTAGCTAATTTTTTGTTTTTCTCTAAGTCACCTTCAGGAGAAGCGTAACCTTTGATACTTACTTTAGCATTTCTATATTTGTTAAGGTAAGAAGCGATACGCTCTACGTTAGGCAATTGAGATGCATCGATAGTACTTCTACCTACACGGAAAGTAACTACAGACTCTAAAGTTTTTTTGTTTTTAGTAACAACTTTCTCAACTACTTCAGGTTTTTTGTTACGAGCAGCTTCTAACTCATCTTGCAAGTTTTTGATTTGTTTTTGGTTATCAGCTAATTGTTTGTTTTTGCCGTTCAACTCATCGCGAAGTCTTGCTAACTCAGCGCTGTTATCAGGAGCTTGAGCAGCTGTAGTGAAGTGGTGAGCACCATTGCTACCTTTGAAACGGTAAACTACACCAGCAGTTACTTGAATCATAGAGTTCAAAGTATTCAACTCATTTTGAGAAACTGAAGGCTCTGTGTTAACGTGTTGTACAACACCAATAGGGTTAAGTCCGCGTTCAACACCATAAACAATAGCAGGGCTAATTTTGATACCCCAAGCTTTGCTTTCACCTAAGTTGAACAACAAGTTAGAACCAAACTGAGCACTCATCCAATTCAATTTTGCACCGTTTTCAGCTTTTCTAACATCAGCACCTTGTGGGTACAAGTGATACCAGCCTAAACCAGCAAAACCTTCAACTTCAAAGAAACGAGGAGTTCCTTTGTAACCAGCAAAAAGATTGCTCAAGTTTACAGTACCTACCAAACTTACATTACTAGCGTCTACAAAGTTACCAAAAACTTCAACATTATCAAAGTTTACTGGACGTACATACGCCATACCTTCAACGCCTAAACGGAATGCTGGAGAGATTTGTTTACCTATCTCTGCTCCAAATGTAGCACGGGTGTTTTTAAAGAAAGCTTCACGAGTAGTATCAGAGAAACCACCAAATTTTACACCTACTTGCCAGTTGTCAAAAAATTTGCTCTTACTTAGCATTTCTTGTGCGTTAGCACTTACGAAAGTTGCAACGATAGCTGCAACACTTAAAAGAGTTCTTTTCATAAAAATAAAATTAAAAAAAACTTATTCATGATTAATATGGGGGCAAATGTATAGCTATTTTTTTAAACTACCTCATTTTTGAGCAACAAAAATGCATTGCCTTTTCATTTTTAACTTTTCTTTCACAATTCAATAAGAAAAAACTTGTGTTTTTGTTAATTTTTCAATCTCATAATAGATGTGACGCTATTCCTCTCAAAAGAAGAAAAATCTATAAAAACGAATATACATATATTAATATTCGTCGGTGGGAGTTACAAATATTTCATCTAATTTATGGCGATAACCACTTAAACGTTCTTGCAAATCTTGGAAAATCACAAAGAGTACGGGTATGACTATCAATCCAAAGAAAGTACCTATCAGCTGTCCTACCGCAGCCCCTGTAGCTACTGAGCGGTTACCTTCGGCGCCTACTCCTGAGGCAAATACCAATGGCATCAAACCAACGATAAAGGCAAAGGAGGTCATCAAGATAGGACGCAAACGCGCCATAGCGGCATTGATAGCTGCTTTAGAGAGGCTTTCACCCATACGGCGGCGCTGTACAGCAAATTCTACAATCAGAATTGCGTTCTTCGCCAAAAGTCCCATTAGCATAATAAGAGAGATTTGGAAATAGATATTGTTTTCCAATCCGAAAAGCCACTGTCCTAAATAAGCCCCAAAGATACCAAAAGGCAATGAGAAGAGCACTGATAATGGCAATAAGTAACTTTCATACTGTGCTGAAAGGATAAAATAGGTAAATACCAAGCTGAGCAAGAAAATGAGTATGGTTTGTGAGCCTGCGGTTTGTTCTTCACGTGTTAAACCTGTATAATCAATACTATAGTTAGCGTTGAGGGTTTGGGCTGCTACCTCTTGTACTGCTTTTAGGGCATCACCCGTACTATAGGCAGGGTTGTTCTGAGCCGAAATAGATACCGAAGTAAATAAATTATAACGGCTGAGCGATTGAGGTCCAAAGGTACGTGTGAGCGTTACGAACTCGGTGATAGGCGCCATTGAGCCACTAGCTGTTTTTACGAACAAGTTGTTGAGACTATTGAGGTCTTTACGCGCTTCGGGCAACGATTGTACCATTACGCGGTATTGCTTTCCGTAAAGGGTAAAGTCGGTAGCGTAGAAACCTCCTATATAGTTCTGCAAGGTAGAGAGAATCGTGCTCACTGTAATACCTGATTGCATAGCGCGCTCTACATTGATATCCATTTGGTATTGTGGATAATTCACATTGAACGAAGTTTGCGCGAACTGTATTTCGGGGCGTTGCATCAAAGCACCTAAAAATTGTTGTGCATTTTTGTTCACCTCACTGATATCACTTCCGGATTTATCCAAGAGTACAAACGATACCCCACCACCTATACCAAAACCAGGTACTGACGACGGTTGGAAGAAAATCACATTGGCATCTTTAACATTAGCTACTGCACGAAAGGCATTGTTGATAATAGACTGAATATCTTGACCAGGGAGTTTAGAGCGCTGTTCAAAAGGTTTCAGTTTGAAGAAGCCCATACCATTGTTACTACCTTCGCCCGAAATCATACCACGTCCTGTTACAAAGGTAACATTTTCCACCCCTGGGATATTGGAAAGACTTTCATTTACCTCACGCATAATATTGGCGACACGTTCCATAGAGGCACCAGGAATCATAGATACATCCATCATCACAAACCCTTGATCTTCATTGGGCACAAAGCCCGATTTCATACTTTTATTGGCAAAATAAATACCACCTCCTGCCAAGAGTAAAAGCACTAAGGTTACCCATTTGTGGCGAAGGAAGAAAGTAAAAGTTTGTCCGTATTTATAAGTTGCGGCATTGAAAGCTACATTAAACTTGTGAAAGAACTTGCCAAACCACGATTTTTCTTCGTACTGCTTATCACCGTGAGGTTTGAGGAAGAGCGAGCAAAGTACCGGACTGAGGGTGAGCGCATTGATTGCTGAAATCACGATAGCTACAATAAGGGTTACCCCAAATTGTTTGTAGAACACCCCCGTAGTACCGCCCATAAAGGTTACTGGCACAAACACTGCTGCCATTACCAAAGTGATAGAGATAATCGCCCCTGTAATCTCGTTCATAGCCGAAATGGTAGCAGGTTTAGCTTTCTCGTGAGTTTGCTCCATCTTGGCGTGTACCGCCTCGACGACCACTATGGCATCGTCTACCACTATACCAATAGCCAATACCAAGGCGAAGAGGGTGAGCATATTGATAGAATAACCAAAGAGGTTCAAGAAGAAGAAAGTACCCACGATAGACACTGGCACCGCAATAGCAGGAATGAGTGTAGAACGAAAGTCTTGCAAGAAGATATACACTACCAAGAACACCAACAAGAAAGCCTCCAAGAGGGTAGACACCACTTTAGAAATGGCAGCATCTAAGAATGTATTGGCGTTGTAGTTGATACTATAAGTAATCCCCTCGGGCAAAGAAGGTTTTAGTTCTTCTAAGAGTTTTTCTATATTTTGGATAATTTCGTGAGCATTAGAGCCTGGGGTTTGGGAAATACCCATAGCCACCGCAGGACGACCTTTGCTTTCAGAAAATCCTGTATAGCCGAGGGCATCGAGTTCTACCGTAGCCACATCTTTGAGGCGAAGTACACGTCCGCCATCTAAGGCTTTGAGTACTATATTCTCATATTCAGACACTTGAGTGTATTTTCCTTTGTACTTAATCACATATTCATAGCTGCTACCGCTATTTTGTCCCAAAGTACCTGCAGCCGCTTCTTTACTTTGAGCTGAAATTGCAGCAGTTACCTCTGTAGGGTTGAGACCGTATGCTTGGAGTTTTTGCGGATTGATCCAAACGCGCATAGAATAGGTTTTACCTCCAAAAGCACTGGCATCCCCTACCCCACTGATACGTTTGATTGCAGGAATCACATTGATGCTCAAATAGTTTTGCAAGAACACATCGTCTAACTCTTTATTCTCAGAAAAGAAGCTGAGGAACATCAGGTTACCAGAGCTCTGTTTGCGTACCGTTACCCCCGATTGGGTTACCTCCGATGGCAAAATAGAGTTCGCACGCGACACCGCATTTTGCACGTTTACCGCCGCGATATCACCATTGGTACCTTGTTTGAAATAGACTGTAATATTTGCGGAACCACTATTAGAAGCCGATGAGGTAATATAATCCATATTTTCCACCCCATTGATTTGTTCTTCCAGCGGAATCACCACTGCTTTAAGCACTGTTTCGGCATTGGCACCTGCATAGTTAGCCGATACCTGTACCGTTACAGGGGCAATGTCGGGGTATTGGGAAATAGGTAAGGATACAATCCCTAAAATCCCTAAAATTACTATCAAAATAGAAATTACCGTTGATAGTACCGGTCTGTTTATAAAACTTTTTATCATAAGTTTAAGTTATAGATTCTTCTTTTTAATTTGCTAATTATTTCCAACCACCTCCGAGGGCTTTATACAAGGTAATGCCATACTGCATACGAGTGAATTGTGCGTTGGCTACACTAAGTTCGGCATTGAGGCGGTTTACTTCGGCAGTGATCACCTCTAAATAATTCACCATACCGCTATCAAAGAGTTGTTTAGAGAAATCTGTTGCTTTTTGATAGGCTTCCATCTCTTTAGTTTTGAGTTGGATAAACTCGTCTTGAGAGTTGAATTGGTGCATTGCATCAGAGACTTCCTTGCCTGCGGAAAGAATTGCCTTTTTGAAGTTGAGTAAAGCGGTTTCTTGAGCCGCTTTTTGCACTTCGTACTGAGTGCGTATTTGTCGGCGATTGAGGATAGGTTGCGCCAATCCCGCTATAAAATTAGCAAACATCGATTTGGCTGAAAACCAAGTATCGAGCTCGGTACTGCTAATACCGCCACGAGCGCTGAGGGTGAGGGTAGGATAGAAAGCAACACGGGCTACATTGGTGAGTTCAAAAGCGTTGCGCAAGTTCAGTTCGGCACGTGCCACATCAGGACGATTTTCGAGCAAACTCACAGCATATCCCTGACGGAATTCAGTAGGGAATTGTTGTTCAGCAAGGGTGTTTCGCTCTATGTGATGAGGTTCTTCGCCGAGGAGTACACATATCGTATTCTCTAATGCCCATACGCTATTGTTGATTGTAATAAGTTGTGCTTGTGCGTTATAGACAAGTGCTTCGATTTGCTTGGTCGCTACTTCGGTAGTAGAACCTGCATTTTTGAGTAGTTTGGTAGTTTCCAAACTTTTGGTGCGGAACTCAATGGTTTGTTCGAGTACTTTTTTCTGTTCGTCAAGCATCAACAATTGGTAATAAGCTGTTGCTAAAGTAGCTACCACTTCGGACTGCACTGCTTTCTGAGCTTCGACCGTTGCCAAATAAGAGGCATAAGAGGCACGTTTTTGGGCGGAGAGTTTGCCCCAAATATCGGCTTCCCACGAAGCACTACCTGTGATATCAAATAGATTGTTGTAAGTACGTTCTCCCAGACCTCCCGCTGCATTGATAGAGTTGGTGCTGCGGGTGTAGTTTGCCCCTACTGAGAGGGTAGGGATAAAAGCAGCCTTACTTTGCTTGAGATAGGCTTGTGCTGAAACTACACTTTGCATTGCTATACGCACATCGAGGTTATTGGCAAGCGCCTTGCTGATGTGTTGTTGGAGAGTGGCATCGGTGAAGATGTTGCGCCAAGATACATTGGCACTGCTAAGGCTATCCGTAGGGATATTATCCGTACGGAAAAGTTTTTCATTTACGACATTGGGACGCTCGTAAGTTTTACGACCTGCACAAGCGGTAAGGGTAAGGGCTATAGTTACTATAGCAACTGATTTATAAATGATTTTGTACATATTAGTTGTTAGGGGTTAGGGGTTCAGACGGGGCAGACAAGGCAGACGGGTCTGATGAAAGTGTAAAAGAGAATAAAAATATAGTAATTCGGGTCATCGCTTATTGTTTTTTCTGAGCTTTACGGGCTTGTCGTTTATCGTATTTCTTCTTAGCTTTTTCAGTAACTGCTACCAATACCCCATTGATAGCTCCAGAACCATAAATAGCTGTAGCTGCTGCTGGTGTAAGGTAATGAATCTCTTTTGAAATCTTTTGCCTGCTTGTTTTCTCTCGGAACTCCTTCTTGTCCATAGGCATACCATCCAATACAAAGAGAGGTGTAGCACAATAGTCCTCTGAAATTTGCGCTATTGCTCTCAGAGGAATCCGCTTTATCATCTCTTTCCTATGTGCTTCCTCTGCTTCTTTATAAGTACCTTCAAATGACCCCTCAAAATTAATTTCTTGTTCTTTCTCTTCATCGGTAATCAGTTTGCAAGAAGTACAACAATGCACCATCAGCATATCCCAACGGTGGGCTTTGATTGTGTAATTGCCTAAACTATCGGTATAAGTCTCAGTATTCCTATCTTTATTATATACCCTAATATTAGCTAAAGGTTTGCCTTCTTTATCAGTAACTTTTCCTGAAACCACTATAAGGCGATAGGTTTGATAGAATTCCCAAATCTCTGCATAAAGTTGCTCTTCCTTGTTGAGTTGACTATTAGGCGGATTACTAGCAAGTGCTTTTGCTTTCCGAAAAGTGTCCTTAGTGATGATATATACCGCTCCGTATTTTGCGCTACTACCAAAAAGATTTTTAGCTTCTTCTCTAAAAAGCACCAAGATTTCGGCTATATCTTTGGGTCGAAGTTTTTTAAAATTTAGACTCCATTTAGTAATTTTCTTCCCATCGATAATATAAAGAGGGGGCTCGTTAGGAATTCTCCCTATATCCTTTATGCCTCCGCCTTGGGATTCCTTAACTTGTGCTGTGAGAGGCAGAGAAAAGAGTAATAATAACAAATATTTCATAATAACGAGGGCAAGTTACGAATGACGAATGACGAATGACGAGGGGGTAACTTTGCCAAAGTGTGAAACTTAGGCAAAGTGTAGTGAAGCAAAAGCGGCTTTTCACTCTTCACTTTTGTTTAAAAAATGGGTTGTATTTTCTTTACAAGCTCTTCCATTGAGATAGGTTGGGGTTTGATCACGGTACCGGTATGTACTTTGTTGAGACCTTGTGCGAGGATGGTGTCACCTTTTTTGAGTCCGCTTTCTACAACTGCATAATTATCAGCGCGGTTTTTAAGTGTGATGACGGTTTGTCGCAAGGAGTCTTTTTCGGCTACGCGATATACAAATACTTTTCCTTGTTGTTCAAAAGTAGCGACCTCGGGAATTACAAGTGAATTACTAAAATGTTGGGGTATTTTAATGGTTCCGCTATTGCCATTAGTGAGCAATTTGTTAGGATTAGGGAAAGTAGCGCGGAACTGTATGCTACCTGTAGAGGGGTCAATTTGTCCGGTTACCGCTTGAATTTTACCTTTTTCGGCATATTCTTTTCCGTTAGCTAATACCAAAGAAGCCTCAGGCAGGTTTTTGAGTTTTTCGGCAGTAGTTTTGCCTTCGGTATTAGCTAAAAAGTCGAGGTATTCTTTTTCGTTCATTGAAAAATAAGCATATACCTCTTTCACATCAGAAACAGTAGTGAGTACTGTGTTATTGGCGGTTACTAAAGCACCTTCTCGGAAGTTGATTGCTCCTACTACTCCATTTACAGGTGCTTTCACTACGGCAAAACCGATATTGCTGGTCACCTCGTTGTAGGCAGCTTGAGCGCGTTGCAAGTTGGCTTTGGCTGTTGCTAATTGCACGGGACTCACGATGTTTTTTTCTACCAAGGGCACTAATTTATCTACTTCTACCTTAGCGACCTCTACCGCTGCTTTTGCTGAGGCTGCCGACTGGTTAAGGGTTTGTGTTTCTAACTGAAACAAGGGTTGCCCTTGAGTTACTACCTGACCTTCGTCTACTAATACCTTAGTGATATAACCTGATATTTTGGCTTGTACAGCACTATTCACCACGCCTTCAATATTCACTGGATAAGAGAGTTGAGAAACCGTATTTTGTTCACCTACTACAATCACTGGATAAGCCTCAGGTCCTTTTGATTTTTGTTGGTGTTGATTTCCATTATTACAAGCTACCAATGCGATAGCGGTTGTTGCTGTTAAAAAGATTTTATTCATTATACTTTAATTATTAGTTGTTAGTGTTAGTTTTGGGACAAGTCGGAGAAAGTAGATGAGGTTGGAATTAGAGGGTAAGAATAAGGGTTATTGGCAAAAGTAGTTCAAAAATAGTTATAGGCAAGTGTGGAATGGCGTTAATCTTTTGTTAAAGTTTGGAAAATGAGACCTATATGCTGCTTTAAAACTATGGTGCAAAGGTAAGGTGAAGTAGAGATTTAGGCAAATAATATCGACAGAAAGGCTGATTTTATCGACAAAAAACGCAAAATACGAGGTGTGAACCCCCGAACCCCCGAAGGGGACAATCCTGAGTGATAGCCCCCGAACCCCCGAAGGGGGACAATCCAAAAAAAGACTATTATTATAGCTTTCAATGAAACAATATGCTATTTTTTAACTATTGATTTGCTTTACTAATATTACACTAAAGACTCCCATTATGAGAATCACTCTAAGCATATTGTGTAAAGCTCTGTATTGAGGTTGGGTTTGGCTTTTCCAAAGAAAAACTACAAAAAACAATAAATAGAGCATTGTAAAGTAGAGGAAGTATGTGAGTTTGAATATGGGGAAGCTATGGAGTAGCCAATAGATAGGCAGAAAGCAGAGCAATACAGTGAGGATAATGAGTTTTTTAGCAAAACGTTCGCCATAGACCACGGGGATTGTGGCGTAGTTGTGAGTGAGATCACCTTTGATATTTTGCAAGTCTTTGATGAACTCTTTGGTGAGCATCAACAGAAAAATGAGTAAAGCGTGTGCGAAAATAACTGTTTCAAAATTGCGATAATACACAAATACTGCGAAGAAAGGTATAATGGCTAAACTTGCCGAAGTGAGATTCCCCCAGAGTAGTAACTTCTTGATACGATGTGAATAAAGCCACATAGTGAAAATGTAACCCGAAAAGAAAACTACTGCTCTAAACGACACGTAGCTAGCTACAATCACTGAGAGAAAATTGAGTAAAAAATAAAGTGTGAGCTTGGTATTCTGACTTACCAAATGATTGATCATCGTTTGGGTAGGTTTATTAATCAGGTCTTTATCTTTGTCGTAAAAACCATTGATAATATACCCTCCTGCGATAGCTAAAGCCCCTGCAATGACTAACATTAGCAAGTGAGTATCGGAGAGGACTTCTCGCCAAGATTGTTTAGAAAGTACGAAGATAGACGCTAAGTACTGAGCTACGCACACCATTGCGATATTGTAGCCTCGCACTGCCGAAAAAAGCCCCAATAATTTTAATAAAGCTCTTCTCTTCATTTTGTCTAATTTTTATTGTAAGTTCTATTACTTGTAAATAGAAAGTCGTTGACCTACGCGTACTTTATTGCTTTTCATTCGGTTCCAACGTTTGAGATTATTGATACTCACGCCGTGGCGACTTGCGATTTTACCCAAGTTATCGCCTTTTTTCACCGTGTAAATCGTTTTTTTAGTAGATTTACCTCCTGCATATTGTTCTCCTTTAGCTACTTCTGGAAGTATTTGTTCGCGTTGGGCTTTTTGTTCGTTTAGATAGTTGTAGATAGCTTGTTCATTGGCTACAAATTTACCTATCTCTGAAATAGGCAAGCGCACCGCATAGTTACGTCCTTCTACATAAGGCACTACATCTAACTGATATGAAGGATTAAAAAACTGAATATCTTGTACATCCATACCTGTAATTTCGGCTATATCCTTAAACGGAATTGCTTGTTTTACACGAATGGTATCAGTTTGGAAAAGGTGATTGGCGCGCTTTTGAGGTTTGAAGCCGTGTTCTTTAGCATATTCAAAAATATAGAGTGTTGCCAAGAAGGCAGGGACATATCCCGCTGTTTCACGAGGAAGATAGGGGCGCAAATTCCAATAGTTAGTCTTGCCATTAGAACGGCGTATAGCTTTGGTTACATTACCAGGTCCTGAGTTGTAGGCAGCGAGAGTTAAATCCCAGTCACCAAATATTTTGTAGAGTTCATTTAAGTATTTGGCTGCTGCTTTAGTAGAACGAACGGGGTCGCTGCGTTCATCAACATAGTTATTCACCTCTAAACCATAGCTTTTACCGGTAGCATACATAAATTGCCACAAACCTGTAGCCCCTGCACGCGAACGCGCTTTAGGGTTCAAAGCAGATTCAATAATGGCAAGGTACTTCATTTCAAGAGGGATTTTTTGGTTACTCATTTCCTGCTCGAACATTGGGAAATAGTAATCACTGAGGCTCATCAGGCGTTCCAAGGAAGAACGGCGGTTTTTCAAAAACGATTTGATCACCTGTTCTAATACGGGATTATACTCCACATTAAAAGGTGTTTTCTCGTTGAGCTTGCGCAAGCGTTCTTTGAGTACTTCGGTGGGCAACTCGCTGTAATCTACATCGGTAGGGGTAGCGGCTACATCTTCACTCATCTGAAAGAACAAATCAGAATTTGATAATTCTTTCAGCCATTTTTCATCGTATTTTTTTATATTAGGATTATCGTTGAGTTTGCGCAACCCTTCACGTTTAGGGTTTTTATTTATAGTGTCTTTTTGAGAGTATTGCGCCTGCATAGGCATACTACCTAAAAGCAAACAAGCGAGGGTAGTAAGAGTATATTTTCCAAGTTTCATATTCTTAAATAATGTAAGAGCGTTTTTTAGTTTATTATCGTAAGGGCGACAAAACTACTAAAAATATTACAAAGACGCAAATATTCGCTCAAAAAAGTATTTCGTTTCTCTAAAAATCGATTTCGGGTTCTTCTGTACCCCCTTCTTTTTCTTTATTACAATCTATAGGGATTTCTTTGTTTTGAGGGGCGGGAAATGCTCCTTTAGAAACGTTCAAATCTTTATCGGCATAACATTTTTTCATATAGTAACCGAATATAGGGAGTGCCATAGTAGCCCCTTGACCGTAGGCAGTTGTGCGGAAGTGTATCGCGCGGTCTTCCCCTCCTACCCAAACACCAGTAACAAGGTTAGGTACCATACCTATAAACCAACCATCACTGTTGTTTTGGGTTGTTCCTGTTTTACCTGCAATAGGGTTCGTAAACTGATAAGGATAACCAGTCATCACATTCTTATAAATCGCATTGTAAGTTTCAGCTCCTTTGGTACGCAAGCGCGCCCCTGAACCATAACGTGTAACACCCTCCATCAAGTTTACCACTGCACGTGCTACTTCAGCACTTACTACATCGTGAGTTTCGGGAGTGTTCTCGAATAGTACTGTACCATTCTTATCTTCTATACGAGTTACCAACACTGGTTTTACATATACACCCTCATTAGCAAAGGTGCCATAAGCGCCTACCATTTGGAAGACTGTAGCATCGGCAGTACCTAAGGCTATAGAAGGCATTTCGGGTATATTAGAAGTGATACCGAGTTTTCGCACCAAATTGATAACAGGTATAGGTCCCACTTTGTCCATTAGATTTACGGTAATAGAGTTCACCGAGTTTGCCAAAGCGTATTTGAGGGTCATCATCTTACCGGTGAAATTACCCGTAGAGTTACGCGGACACCACGCTTGTACATTGCCATATTTATTAGCTTCCACACAAGTTAGGATATCAGGAAGTTCCAAACAAGGCGAATAGTGCAACTGGTCGATAGCAGTAGCATATACAAAAGGTTTGAAAGCAGAACCTGTTTGGCGAGCGCCTTGTACCACTTGATCGTATTGGAAGTGCTTGTAGTTGATACCTCCTACCCATGCTTTGATATGTCCTGTTTGAGGTTCCATAGACATCATACCCGTACGCAAATAAGCTTTGTAGTACAATATAGAGTCGCGTGGGGTCATAATAGTATCTTTTTCACCTTTCCAACTGAACACACGCATCTCTACTTTCTTATCAAAGGATTCGCGGATTTCTTTTTCGGAATATCCTAAATATTTAAGATGTATCCAGCGATTAGAATTTTTCATCGCGCGCTCCATCAGGTTTTTATACTCTTCTTTAGAGACTTTTACAAAAGGATAAGTAGCATTTTTCTTAGGGTTATTCTCGGCATCGAAGGCTTTTTGCAGCTGTTTCATATGAGCTTTCACAGCAGCCTCGGCATAAGCCTGCATCTTAGAATCAATAGTGGTATAGACTTTCAATCCATCGAGGTAAAGATTGTGTTTAGTACCATCGGGTTTAGGGTTTTGGTCAATCCACGTTTTCATATAAGAACGCAGATACTCACGGAAGTAGGTTGCCATCCCATCATTATGACTTTCGGGGGTAAACTTAATCTTCAATGGCAATTTTTGCAAAGAATCTTTTTGTTCTTGAGTGATATAGTTGTTCTTAGCCATTTGGGCGAGTACCACGTTGCGGCGATTGGTTACCCCTTCTTTATTTTTTACGGGATTGTAGAGGGCAGAGTTTTTGAACATTCCCACTAACATTGCCCCTTCTTCTATTTTGAGGTTTTTAGGTTCTTTATCGAAGTAAATTTTAGCCGCTGAGCGTATGCCATCGGCATTGTTATTGAAGTCGTAGATATTGAAATACATTGCCAATATCTCTTCTTTAGTATATTGTTTTTCAAGGCGAGTAGCGATCACCCATTCTTTTATCTTTTGAGTATAACGGGCTACCCCTCTAGTCTTTTCTTTGTGAAAAAGCTGTTTAGCCAACTGTTGTGAGATGGTAGATGCCCCACCTTTTTTGCCTAAATACGCCATTGCGCGCAGCGTACCACGCACATCTATCCCTGAATGCTTATAGAAACGTTCGTCTTCGGTAGCGATGAGCGCATCGACTAAGTGCTTAGGTAAGTCTTTGAATTTGATAGGAGTACGATTTTCATCTAAATAGAATTTCCCTAAAGATTTACCATCGGCGGTAACGATTTCGGTAGCTAAATTAGTTTCAGGATTTTCCAAGTGTTGGAAGTCGGGCATTTCGCCCAACAAACCAAAAGATGCTGATACAAAGAGCAATAACACCCCTACTACACCTGCTATAAAAATATACCAAAACCATCTCACCACTGCACTGAGTCCTTTTTTAGACTTGCGGGTGCTACTAGTATTGTTTGTGCTGTTTTCTTTTTTCATAGTTTATTATTTTTTTACCTAAATCAAGTGTTAGCTAAAAGTCTCCCAAGAGTTTACACGAATTTGAGACTAGATAAAACTCTTCTATATTAGGCAATCATTTATTAGTTTCTTCGCGTAGCCCTACTTCGATGATTCCTTTGAGTACTGGCACTCCCTCATTATCACCAATCTTGCGCATTGCTTGTTCTATTTTGATGTTGTACTTACCTTTAGCAGGGAAAGCAAACTGCTCTTTGTACCACAATTTGCTCTCTTTCACTGCCGAATACCCATCACCCAACCATTTGCCTTCGGGGGTTGCCATTTCATATTGCAAAGTATCGACAATTACCTTATCGCTATTAGGCACTTCCATTTTGGCAATCAGGTAGATATTACTAAACTCGTAATGCTCATCGTTGCGCAACATTATAAATAGGTTTTTCTTAGCCAAAGTATCATTTTCCTCTATCAGAAAAGTTACTGGCTCATTTTTAGTCCAACCATTGGGCAAGGATACATATTCGCTGTAGGTTACCCCACTTTGGCAAGACACAAGAAGTACCCATAGTAGTAATAGACTAAGCGTTCTCATTTTTAGGTTTATCGGCATTAGGAGCTTTAGGTTTGTTGTTCTTATTATTAAACTTTTTCTTAGCAGCATTAGGATTGTTATTGCCATTGTTGTTAGCATTATTGCTGTTGTTATTGGCATTGTTGCTGTTATTCTTAGGCTTAGGTTGTTGTTTCTTTTTGTTAGGCTGCCCTGATTGTGCTTGATTAGGCTGATTTTGTTGCCCTTGTGCTTGCGCCTGTTGGGTTTTGTTATCCCTCTGAGGTTTATTGGGGTTACTGTTTTTCTTGTTGTTACGCTTGCTTTTTTTGCGTTTAGGTGTATCGAAACGGGTAATGCTATCTTCCTCTACTGGAGCGAGTTCCATACCATCATAAGCCGAACTATTCTTGCGAGAGGACAAATCGGTAACTATAGCGTACTCTTCTAATTCCTCAATAGGTTCCCCCTCTTTGTTAATCTCTATGATTTCCTTTACGCTATCTACTGACAGTTTGTGCCAAGTGATAGGGTTCTCGTCATAAGTGAACCACATTAAACGCTTGAAAATATCTATTTTTTGGCACGATGCCATACCGCGCTGTGTGTGGAGTTTCACATCGGTACGAGGAAAATCTTGTAAGGCATCGAGATAAGTATCGAGTTCGAAGTTTAAACAGCATTTGAGTTTGCCACACTGCCCTGCGAGTTTTTGAGGGTTGAGGGACAATTGCTGGTAACGCGCTGCAGATGTAGAAACGCTTCTGAAATCGGTGAGCCAAGTAGAGCAGCAAAGTTCACGACCACAAGAGCCTATCCCACCTAAACGAGCAGCCTCTTGACGGAAACCTATTTGTCGCATTTCTATACGCACCGAAAAGGCTTTTGCCATATCCTTGATGAGCTGACGGAAATCTACACGCCCCTCGGCAGTATAGTAGAACGTTGCTTTAGAGCCGTCGCCTTGAAATTCTACATCGGAGATTTTCATCTCTAAGCCCAAGGCAATAGCTAATTCACGCGATTGTTTTTGCACTTCTATCTCTTTAGCTCGTGACTGTTGCCACACATCGATATCGTGCTGATTGGCTTTGCGATACACACGTGGTATCTCGCCCTCCCAATCCACTTTGCGCTTTTTCATTTGCGAACGCACTAATTCACCAGTGAGGGTTACTACCCCTACATCGTGCCCTGAAGGAGCTTCGGTAGCTACTACATCGCCCATTTGGAGGGGCAATTTATCTACATTGCGAAAATACTCCTTACGACTGTTCTTGAAGCGCACTTCTACGCAATCAAAATACTCTTGTCCGCCAAGGAGTTGGGTATTTGCCAGCCAATCAAAAACAGATAGTTTGGCAGTGCCAAAGCTACGGGCTCCGCAGTTTGTATTACAACTATTATTTGTATTGTGTGTGCAAGTATTGCAACTCATTTTTCTATGATTATTACGTTAATAGAGTGGGCGTAACAGCCCTTTCAATCGGCAAAAATACGAATAATTTGGAAATTTGCAAATTTGAGAATTAGCAAATTAGATAAAAATAGAGAGAATATTATAGGGAGAAACTCAGGAAATCTTGAAAGATTTCTGAGGGTCTCGGAGGGAGTAGACAGACGAAAAAAGCTGATTATTGATTCCTAAATCCTAATTCTCGATTAAAACTGAAAATAGATAAATGGCTGTATATCGGTAGAATAGGCTTGATAACATATCAACACTACCACTAAAGCGATGGCTGTTTTTACCACGTAATGACTCTCGGAAAAGACGTGCTCGGTATAGTTTTTCCAACTTTGTGGTAACCAATGGGTGATATAGCCTATGAGAATAATCCCTAAACTGATATTGTTGTACTTCATCACTTGCATAGCCGAACCCCAGTCCATATTATGAGCGACTTGGTCAAACCATTGATTCACGCTCTCCATATCATTACTGCGGAAAAACACTCGGGTGAAAGTAATAAAAGCAAAGGTAAAGGCTATTTTCCAAACACGTGCTACCCACAAGTTGCTGTTCTCATACGGACTAACCTTACGCCAATACTTATAAGCTACCACCCCCAAACCATTGAGTCCGCCCCAGATGACAAACTTCCACGACGCACCGTGCCACAAGCCCCCAATGAGCATTGTGAGCATAATGTTGATATTGGTAGTGAGGTAACGTTCAAAAGGTTTATAAAAGAAAGCAACTGCAGAACCCGCTACTAATAGTAGCCCTGTGATAAGGGTGAATGCTAGATTGTTGATAGCTACTACCAAAATCACTACAAAAAGCAAAGAGAAGACGAAAGTACCTATGGTACTATTGCGGTTACCTCCTAATGGAATGTACAAATAGTCTTTTAGCCAAGTGGAAAGGGAGATATGCCAACGTTTCCAGAAATCGCCGCAGTTCAGTGCTTTATAAGGCGAATTGAAGTTTACGGGCAATTGAAAACCCATTAGCAGTGCCACCCCTATGGCTATATCAGTATAACCAGAGAAATCGCCATAGATTTGCAACGAATAGCCTATGAGAGCCAGTACATTAGCAAAGCCCGTGTGCATAGAAGGGGCATCGAATACTTTGTCTAAGAAGTGCAAAGCGATGAAATCGGCAAAAATCATCTTTTTGATAAGCCCTTTGAGAATGAAAAATATTGCCTTGTTAAACTCTTCTTTAGAAACAACTGTTTTTTTAAGAATTTGAGGCACAAACTCTTCGGCACGCACGATAGGTCCTGCTACAAGTTGAGGGAAGAAACTCACATAGAAACCAAAATCGAGTATAGATTTGAGCGGTGTTACTTTGTTGCGATAGACATCTACTGTATAACTAATCGTTTGGAAAGTATAGAAAGAAATCCCTACGGGCAGAATTATTTTATCGACAGTGAAATACCCCTGATTGCTAAAACCATTTGCCCAATAAGCCAAATAGTTAAAAGTTTGATGATGGGTATGGAATAGCGCGTTGTAAGTATCGGTAAAGAAATAAGCGTATTTGAAATATGCTAACACAAACAAATTCAAGCAAACGCTCACGGTTACAGCTATTTTGCGATGGCGTTCTTCAGTTTGGCGATAGATGTAATGCCCCAGATAAAAATCGGTAACAGTACTGAACACCAATAGCAATACAAAGAGACCGCTTGCCTTGTAATAGAAATAAAAACTAGCGAGTAGCAAAAACAGATTGCGCAGGTGTCGGCGTTTGTAAATTAGAGCAAAAATGGCATATACCAAGACGAAGAATATCCAGAAGTCTATCCGCACAAAGGTAAGCGGATGTTCAGGATTAAAAGTAAAGAAATTGTTGAAAAAGTCTGTCATAAAATCTGTTATTCTACCGCCGCGAGGTCGTTATGTAGACATTGATAAAACACTTCTGAAATAAGTTTAGTTCCTTTAGGGCTAAAATGGACATAATCGGCAGCAGCCATACCTTCTTTAACCCACGTAATCATAGAGTTTTCACCTCCCATAGCTTCATACATACTGAAATACGCTATATCGTTTTTCATACACTCTTCTTTCATCAAATCGTTGAGTTTAGGGACGTAAGGATAAGTGATACGTTTGCCATTGCGCGAGGTGGTCATATCGCCATTACCTATGAGCATAAACATCGCATTAGGATTGGCGCGTTTTACCCATTTCATATTGAAAATGAGCCCTTCAACATAGTCTTTCAGCTGCTGGTCAGTTTTCATATAAGGAATTGTATTGCCCCCGAACTCAAAAATAAAGAGATCGGGTTTACGAACAGCAGACATTTGGCGGTAATTCTCATAGTTCATACGGGTGAAAATACGCCCTGCTTCACCGCGCATTGCCACGTTATCGGCACGCACTCCTGAAGCAGCATCAAGCGTAATTCCATAGAAATCAGGACTTACACGCGCTTCTAATTCTACGCGTAATTCTTCGGGGGTAGTAGCGAAATTCAGTTGATAGTTATGGTATTTACCATCGGCGATAAGGGTATCAATTTTAATTACATTTTTTCCTTGATATACCTTAATTGCAGTTCGGCTGACGGCATTGCCATAGTGCAAGCCAAATTTAGTGTAGTTTTGTAGGCGTGCGTAGGATTTTTTAGAAGGTTTAATTGTAAAGGATGCCTTTGTAGGTTTCAACAAAGCTGTATCTTTCACATAAGGTGTAAAGCGCGAATAAGTAGCATAAAGTCCGTAGCTATTGTGTTTCACAGTTTTGCGCTGTTTACGATCGAAGAAAGCATAACGCATCCAGTTAGGTGAAGCAACAATATCTATACTATTTTGGCTATACACTACTTTGATAGGAACGAAACCAGGTCCGCCCCCACCATAGGAAAGTTGCAAGCGGTTGCGCATATAAGCTGTAATGCGGTCGCCTTCTATTTGAGAGTCGCCATAGTGTACAATTTGGCACACTCCCTGAGTGAGCTTGGCTTTGAGGCGCTTGATATAATCAATTTTATTACCAGGGTAATAGATTTTACCCTCTACATTGGTATCTAAGGTATGCAGCGAATCTTTTTCGATAGTATCGTTAGTTGCTAAGTTTTTTGTTTTCTCATCAACGATAGTACCTGAAGTTTCTTTGATAAGCTCATCGAGTTTGTTGTTCTCTTTTTCATCAGCTTTGAAGAGTTCTCCTAAAATATCGGGAGTAGGATAGCGCAACATCCCATCACCAAAGGCAATGCCTTCACGCACCATACCATTGGCAGTGGTGTGATAACGACTGAAAAAGGTCATTGCAAAAAGGGCAGCGAGTAGCCCCACGATAAAGAGTAAGATTTTCTTAGGTTGCATAGATTAACTCATTAAAGATTCCCATTCGGTCATTAAATCCTCCAACTGTTGTTTTTTCTGTTCGTACTGTTTGTAGAACGCATCGGTTTGTACACCTTGTCCCATTTGTTCGTTCATCACCTTGAGTTCCTGTTCAAGCTGGGTGATGTTGCGTTCTATTTTATTGAGTTTGTTTTGAGCTGCTTTCTGTTGTTTTTGTTCTTCGAAAGATAGTTTTTCAGGAGTTTGAGCAGCTTTAGTAGCAGGAGTAGTCGTTTCTTTAGGTTGTTCTATTTCGCGGAAATTAGTGACAGCGCGTTGCTCTAAATAGAAATCGATGTCGCCCAAATATTCTTTAAGGTGTTGGTTTTTAAATTCGTACACTTTATCAGTGAGTCCTTGCAAGAAATCGCGGTCGTGCGACACGATGATGAGTGTTCCTTCGAATTGCTGAAGTGCTTTTTTGAGCACATTTTTGCTCTTGATATCCAAGTGGTTCGTAGGCTCGTCCATCACCAAAACATTGAAATCCGACAGCAACATTTTAGCCAATGCCAAGCGATTGCGCTCACCCCCTGAAAGCACTTTCACTTTCTTATCTACCTCATCGCCACGGAAAAGGAAAGAGCCGAGAATATCGCGGATTTTCATACGATTGCTATCGTTAGCAGCGTTGAACATCGTATCGAGCACAGTGAGTTCGCCATCTAAATAGTCGGCTTGATTTTGGGCAAAATACCCCAATTGCACATTGTGACCTAACTTGATAGTTCCTTCGTACGGAATTTCGCTTACAATCATCTTGGCGAGGGTAGTTTTCCCTTGTCCGTTTTGCCCTACAAACGCTACTTTACTGCCGCGTTCTACAAGCAAACTCACGTGGCTAAGCACTTGTTTTTCACCGTAGTTTTTAGACACATTGTCTATTTCGAGCACCACCTTCCCTGGAGTTACCGATACGGGAAAGCGCACATTCATCACAGCGTTATCTTCCTCATCTACCTCTATGCGTTCTATCTTGTCAAGTTTTTTCATCAGCGATTGCGCCATAGAAGCCTTAGTAGCTTTTGCACGGAATTTTTCAATCAGCTTTTCAGTTTGCTGAATTTTCTTTTCTTGGTTTTTTTGTGAAGCGAGTTGTTGCTCACGTATTTCTTGGCGCAATGCCAAAAATTGAGTGTAGGGTTTAGGGTAATCGTATATTTTGCCTACTGAAATCTCGATAGTGCGATTGGTAACATTATCGAGAAACATCCTATCGTGAGAGACGATTACCACTGCCCCACTATAAGTTGTGAGAAATTGTTCCAACCATATAATCGACTCGATATCCAAGTGGTTCGTAGGCTCGTCCAGCAACAACACATCGTTGTTCTGCAAGAGCAGTTTTGCTAACTCTATGCGCATACGCCAACCTCCTGAAAAGCTATCGGTGAGTTTATCAAAATCACTACGCTGGAAACCAAGACCTTGTAATACTTTTTCGGTTTCACCTTGGTACTGATAGCCCCCGATGAGATCAAAACGATGTGTATAATCGCTTAGCTTATCGAGCAAATCGTGGTATTCTTGACTCTCGTAATCGGTGCGAGTTTCTATTTGATGATGGATATCGTCTAACTGGCGTTCTAATGCTTTGATCTCGGTAAATGCCTGATAGGCTTCTTCTAAGATAGTGCGCCCTTTTACAAAATCGATATCCTGTTTAAGGAAACCGATGCGCACATCTTTATCGGTAGCGATTCCCCCAGTATCGGGTTTTAGTTCGCGTGAAAGCAGTTTGAGCATTGTAGATTTACCTGCTCCATTCTTACCGATAAGCCCCACACGGTCGCCTGCATTGAGCATAAAAGCAACATCCTCAAAGAGGTATTCACCTTGAAAAGAAACAGATAGATTGTGAACGTTCAGCATAGAGAATAATTAGCAATTGATAATTGACTACTGACAATTAATAATTTAAAAACGGGGGCAAAAGTACGAATAATTTGTGAATTAGCAAATTAGCAAATTAGCAAATTGGCTATTTGACAAATTATTTTTACCTTTGCGGCTTGAATTTGAACTCAAATGAATTTATTTATCTATATTATCGCTTTTCCTCTTATCTGGCTAATCTCACGGTTGCCTTTTTGGATGCTCTATGGCGTATCGGACTTTTTGTACTTCGTGCTATATACTCTATTGAAATACAGAGTAAAAGTGGTACGCAAAAACTTACGCACTGCCTTCCCCTTTAAAACTGAAACTGAACTTTTAGACATCGAACGCAAATTCTACCACCATTTTTGCGATACCCTCTTAGAAATGGTAAAATCGTACGGAATGAGTGAAAAAGAAATGAAAAAACGTATGGTTTTCCCTAACTTGGAAGTTTTGAAGAAATACGAAAATGAGGAACGCAACATCTTGTTTATGTGTAGCCATTACGCAAGTTACGAATGGTTACTTTCATTGGCTTACTTCCTTAAACACAAATCGTACGCTCTGTATACCCCGCTGAGCAATCCTTATTTTGACAAACTTTTACAGAAAATACGTACTAAACATCACAGCTTTTTGCTACCGCGCTATACCGCTCACCGAGAGATGAAAAAACACAAAGATGCTCACGATGTATATTGTTATGGATTTGCTTCCGACCAGATTCCAAACAACAAAAAGAACTACTTACGTCCGTTTTTAGGTTTGAATGTACCTGTTTTCACTGGGGCAGAACGCTTGGGTAAGGCTTTGAATACGGTGATTGTGTTTGCTAAAATAGAAAAACTAAAACGCGGGTATTATCAAACAACTTTTGAAGTTTTAGCTGAAGTACCTAACGATTATGTAGATTTTCAAATCACAGATATGTTCTTTGAACGTATAACCCGACAAATTTATGACCGCCCTGAGTTCTACTTATGGACACACAATAGATTTAAAAGGATGAGGTAAGACAAGATGAATAATAATAAAAAAGCTGCCCAGAGTTGGACAGCTTTTTTATTTGTAGTGTTGTGAATATTTATTTTTTAGCTACTGCAACTTTTAGCATATCGCAGGCTTGTTTTTCACCACTATCGCAGGCTTGATCAAACCAATCGATAGCACGAGCATCGGATTGCTGGATACCTTCGCCGTGATAATAGCAATTACCCAAGCGGAATTGTGCAGGCGCATAACCTTGGCGGGCTGCGCGTTTATAATAGTCGGCAGCTTTTTCGTTAGAGCGTTCTAAACCACTACCATTATAATAACAATTTCCTAATTTGTATTGTCCTTCAGCGTATTCGCGATGAGCAGCTTTTTGGTATTGAGTTACCGCTTGACCGAAATCTTGTTTACTTTCATAGTAAGCACCGAGTTCAGTGAGTGCAGCTACATTGTTTTGTTCGGCAGCTTTAGAGAGCCAAAGTACCCCTTTGTGTTCATTGAGGCGTTTCATAGGGGTTTTAGGGGCAGGGGCATTGTGTGCTACTCTATGTTGAGCAACAGTGCGGTTGTTCACCGCAGGCACCTTTGCAGGAGTATTTTCTGTTATTGTAGGGCGTGCTGAAGGGCGCACTCTGGTACGTGTTGTAGGAGTAGCGGTAGCAGCTGCAGTAGTAACTGTAGCTGTTTTTCCTTTTGCAGGGGCAGGGGTTTTAGGTTCTGGAGCTGGTTTTTCTTTAGGAGCAGGAGCTACATCAGGCACTAAAGTCATATAGTGTTTGCCCAAATTGTACTGAGTTTCAGCATCGCCTTTTTTAGCAACACGTTCACTCCAGTACACTGCTTTTTCTTCATCTTTTTGAGGGTTTTTCGCCTCAAAATAATATTCAATCAAGCGTTTTTGTGCTTGGGTATTATCTTGTTGTTTGGCGAGTTTTTCGTATAGAGCAAAAGCTTTGTCGTTTTGTTTTTTCACTCCTTTGCCATAGAAATAACCATCGGCAACGGTGAGGATAACTTCAGGAGTTTCTTTTAAATCGTTTGCTTCTACTTTTTTGAGCAACCAATCAAAAGCTCCTTTGTGTGACAAATCAGCAGCTTTCATCGCCCATTTAGCTGCTTCACGTGGTGATTTTTTCACTCCTTTACCATCAGCATAGCATTGAGAGAGAGTGAAAAGCACATCAGCATAAGCATCGGCTTGCCCTTGATAGAAATAATCTAACATTTGATTTTCAGGGGTAGGAGTAAGTTTTGCAGCTTTATTGTAATACTCAAAAGCACGAGCATAAGATTGATTTGTATATTTTCCTGTGAAGTTCAAATCACCTAATTTTTTAAGTGCAAGTAGGTGGTTTTGAGCGGCTGCTTTTTCAAGGTATTCAAAGGCTTTTTTCACATCTTGCTGTGGTTCTTCAAGCAAGAGAGTTCCTAAGTTATATTGAGCGGTTACATCGCCTGCATCAGCTGCTTTTCGGAAGAGTTCTACTGCCTGAGCTACTGATTGGCGTGTGCCATTGCCTGTAGCATAACATACAGCTAAATTATTTTCGGTTATAGGAGAAGGATTAGCATTCACTGCTTTGAGAATCCAGTTGAAAGCATCGCGTTGAGAAGCTGCTCCGCCAATACCATTATAGAGGCATACTGCCAATTGTCTTTGAGCATCTACATTGCCTTTATTAGCTGCTTGAGTGTAGTAATCAAGTGCTTTTTTAGGAAATTTACCTATGAGTGGACTATTGCCATAGAAGTAGAAATTAGCTAAATGATAGAGTGCTGTAGCATTACCTTTGGCTGCTGCCTTCTCAAACCATTCTATCGCTTTACTTTCAGATTGTTCTACCCCTTTACCATTGAGGTAAGACTCTCCTATCATTGCTTGTGCCTCGGCATCACCTTTTTCAGCAACTTGCATCAAGCGTTGTATTCCATCGGGGTTAGAAGGATTGGTTTCGTACACCCAAGTAGCAAGGAGAAAATCAGCATCTTTACTTCCTTTTTTAGCAGCTTTTTCAGCCCAAAACTTAGCTTTGTTCACATCTTTAGTCACACCATCGCCAGCGTAATAGGCTTTGGCAAGATCAAGCAAAGTTTCAGCTTTTTCATTATCGGCATTCTTTTCAATCCAAGCGTAGTACTTTTCGGTAGACTGAGCAACGCCACGACCATCGCGATAACAGAGAGCGAGTTCTTGTTCGGCTTTTTGGTTACCATTTTCGGCAGCTTTAGCAAGCCATTCAGCACCTTTTTCTTCGGATTTAGGCATCCCTTTACCATCGAGATGAAGGTGGGCAAGCTGGTATTGTGCTTGAGCATCACCTGTTTCAGCTACTTTTTCAAGCCAAAGGGCAGCATCTTGAAAAGAGCGCTTTACCCCTTTACCTTTTAGGTAAGCCTCAGCTAATTCCGATTGGGCTTTTACATCGCCTTTTTCGGCAAGTTTTATCAACTTTTTTACACTTGTATCTTGCCCGTACACTAGAGAAGCAAGAAGAACGGAGACTGCTAAAAACAAGTTTTTCATAGTATAATTTGTTTATTTTAGTTTATATTGTTTGAGGGTACAAATATACGTAAAAAAAATAAACTATACACATAAAATACTTATTTTTTTTTCAATTCAGTTTCATTTTTGAGATTGTTAAACCCATCAAGTTCAGCTACCAAAGAGCCTACACGTAAGGCTGCACGTAGTTTTACAGGTACTTTATTCTTATCGTCGGTAATCCACATTGTAATACTTTCTTCTTCTTTAAACACACGACCATCTTGCACTAACGGGCAAAATTTAAGCGTATTTACGGTACCAAAATGAGTTTTTACTTTCTCACGACCAAGGAGTTTGAGTTTGAATTTATACACTTCATCGTCATCGAAAATCATATCCAAAGTGATTTGTCCGCCCACTTTCATATTTTCGATATCGGGGTGATGACGGAGTGCATAGAAAGCTGAAATGACATCGTGAAGCCCTGGTTGGAAAGAAATTTCGGTATCTTTACCATTTTCCACATTGTGAATTTTCACTTTGCTATCGGTGTGATTAAAGTACATTTTTAGGTGCTTAGTATAGCCCCCTTCATAGATATTGCGGATAAAAAGACGCGGTTTGCCATCGGTAATACCAAAATAACTCTCATAAGTATCATCTACTTTAAAAAATACGCGTGCCAAGCCGGTAGTAGCCCCTTTTCCAACAGCATGATACACTTTTTCGCCTCCATACATCTCTTCTTTGAGCGACATTGTAGCAATACTTGCATTGAAAACACCATATTTCACCTTAAAACGCAACCATTCACCTCCTTTGAAAGGTAAATCTGAAGTTTGTGCCGACAATGGTGCCAGCAAACAAGAGAAAAGAGCGATGAATAACGATTTATTTTTCATAAGTTTCTTTTTTATATCCCCTATCCCCAAAGGGAAAATCTGCGGAAATGAACCTTTTTGTTCAAAATATTGCAATATGTAATTGGGGCTTTTATATTTAATTTCGGGAAAATCAGCAATTAACGTGCCAGTTTTTGGATAAGAAGCAAGAGAGTATAGATAAGATTTGAGTTTAAGTAAGTTATAAAACTTGTTAATTGAAAATTTATTACTACCTTTGCCTTCAAATAAAAAACACCTTATGAAACGATTATTTTCAACCATCTTTTTAGGGAGTTTGTTTGCTTGCTCCTCTCCTACTTCAGAAAACAAACCACCTCAACAACAAGACGATATCCCTATTGTACCCGAAACTTCTTATACTCAGTACGTAAACCCTCTGATGGGTACCGATTCTAAATTTAGTCTTTCTAACGGCAATACTTATCCCGCAATAGCTGTGCCTTGGGGTATGCATTTTTGGACACCCCAAACAAACAAAATGGGCGATGGCTGGGCATATCAATATCACGCTGATAAACTTGTAGGTTTTAAGCAAACTCACCAACCGAGTCCGTGGATTAACGACTATGGGGCTTTTGCATTGATGCCTGTAGTAGGCGACTTGAAAATTAAAGAAGAAGAGCGAGCTTCGTGGTTTTCGCACAAAGCAGAAACAGCTCAACCCCATTACTATAAAGTGTATTTAGCTGATTATGACACATCAGTAGAGATTACACCTACTTCGCGAGCCGCACAGTTTCGTATTACCTTTCCCGAAAGCGACAAGGCTTATTTGCTTCTCGATGCTTATTTCAAAGGCTCGATGGTGCAGGTATTGCCTAAAGAACGCAAGATTATAGGTTATGCGCGCAACAACAACGGGGGTGTACCCGAAAACTTTCACAACTACTTTGTGCTTACTTTCGACAAAGATTTTGAGAGCGTACAAACGTGGGGCAACGGCTTTAAACTATCTAAAAACACTGAAAGTAAGGGTGAACATATAGGAGCTGTGATAGGTTTCCACACCAAAAAAGGCGAACAGGTAACTGTGAAAGTAGCATCGTCATTCATTTCACCTGAACAAGCCTTATTGAACCTCCAAACAGAACTGGGCAACGACACTTTTGAGCAAACAAAACAAAAGGCTCTCGCTCTTTGGGAAACTGAACTCAGCAAAATACAAGTGGAAGACGAGAACATAGACCATTTGCGCACTTTCTACTCTTGTTTGTACCGCACTCTGCTTTTCCCACGCACTTTCTACGAATACAACAAAATAGGTGAAATGGTGCATTATAGTCCGTATAACGGCAAGGTAGAAAAAGGCTATATGTTCACCGACAATGGTTTTTGGGATACTTTCCGCGCGGTATTTCCGCTGTTTAACCTATTGTACCCCGAAATGAACCAACAGATGATGAAGGGATTGGTGAACGCTTATAAGGAATCAGGCTGGTTACCCGAGTGGGCTAGCCCAGGACATAGGGATTGTATGATAGGCTCTAACTCTGCTTCTATCATTGCCGACGCTTACCTAAAAGGAAATATAGAATCCGCTGATGCCGAAATTCTTTTAGAGGCAATGCTAAAAAACGCTACTCAAAACGATGGCAGACCCGTAAAATCGGTAGGGCGTGAGGGGGTAGATTACTACAACACTTTAGGTTATGTGCCTTATGATGTGAAGATTAACGAAAATGTAGCCCGTACCCTTGAGTACGCTTATGCCGACTATTGCATTGCGCGTATGGCAGAAAAAATGGGCAAAGCCGATATAGCCAAACAGTACTACGAGCAGTCTAAACGCTATAAAAATGTTTTTGACCCCGAAACTAAGTGGATGCGAGGCAAAAATAAGGACGGCAAATTCCAATCGCCATTCAATCCGTTGAAATGGGGCGATGCGTTTACCGAAGGAAATAGTTTGCACTACACTTGGTCGGTATTTCAGGATTTTGAAGGACTCATACAACTAATGGGAGGCAAAGAAGCTTTTGAGAAAAAGATAGATGAAGTGTTTGAAATGCCACCATTGTTTGACGATTCGTACTACGGATTTACCATACACGAAATACGCGAGATGCAAATTATGGATATGGGCAACTACGCTCACGGCAACCAGCCTATTCAACATCTTATCTACCTATATAACTACGCTGGCAAACCTCATAAAGCACAAGCCAAACTGCGTGAGGTAATGGAAAAACTCTACGCCCCTACCCCCGACGGTTATTGCGGCGATGAAGATAACGGACAAACCTCGGCTTGGTATGTGTTCTCAACTTTAGGTTTTTACCCTGTAACTCCTGCTAACGATACTTATATTTTAGGAAATCCTTTATTCAAAACTGTAACTTTACAACTACCTGAAGATAAGAAGTTTTTAATTAAAACCGTAGCTCGCAACAGCACTGATAACTTGGTAGAATACGTTCAACTCAACGGCAAGAAAATAGAAGGTTTTAAAGTTCCTTTTGAAGCGTTTAGAGAGAATGGAAAAATGACGTTTTTTAGGTAAATCACGATAGATAAATTACGAATTACGAGGGAAGAACTAAAAATAGTATTATACTTATTTTTGTCATTCGTAATTCGTAATTCGTATTTTTTTATTATCTTTGCCTTTGAAAAACAACTTGATTGTTATGAAAAGAAAAACTATATTCATTATTTTATCCGTTGTCTTGCTTTTAATCGTACTAATTGTCGGAAAAAAAGCAGGCTGGTTTGGTGGTAACAGCGATGTCTTAACTGTTGAAACAGAAAAAATTACCCCTACAACTATTGTCCAAAAAGTATCCGCTACAGGAAAAATACAGCCTGAATTGGAAATCAAACTATCTTCAGAAGTATCAGGAGAAATTATAGAACTCCCTGTAAAAGAAGGGCAAATGGTCAAAAAAGGCGATCTTTTGGTACGTATCAATCCTGATATTTACCAATCGGTAGTAAAACGCAGTGCAGCGAGTTTAGAAACCGTACGTGCGAGCTTACAACAATCAGCCGCAACACTCAAAGAAGCTGAAGAGAGTTACAAACGCAACAAAGTATTGTACGAAAAGGGTGTTATCTCTAAATCCGATTGGGACAAAGCTGTATCTGCCTATGAGGTTGCCAAAGCCTCTCGCGAGTCGGCTCGTTTCAATGTACAAAGTGCGATGGCAAGTGTATCGGAAGCCCAAGATAACCTCAAAAAAACAATTATCTACTCACCTACTGATGGCACTATTTCTAAACTCAGTGTAGAGTTAGGCGAGCGCGTAGTAGGTACGATGCAAATGACGGGAACTGAGATTATGCGTGTGGCAAACCTTCACAATATGGAGGTAGAAGTAGATGTGAATGAGAATGATATTGTGAAAATAAGCGTAGGCGACTCAGTGAATGTAGAAGTTGATGCTTACCTCAAGCGCGTGTTCAAAGGTAGGGTTACCAATATTGCGAACACCGCCAACACTACCACGAGTGTAGACCAAGTAACGAACTTCAAAGTAAAAATACATATAGAAGAAACTTCTTACAAAGACCTTTTAGAAGGCAAACCTGCAGGCTATTCTCCTTTCCGCCCAGGAATGACTGCTACTGTTGATATACTCACTAAAACCAAAAAAGATATAGTAGCAGTGCCTATCAGTGCTATTATTGTAAAGAAAAAATCGGAAATCGACCCTAAAACACCTAAAGAAGAAGCCGATAAAAAACAAGAAGCGGTATTCGTGTTCAAAAACGGTAAAGCCGAACTTCGCGCTGTAAATACAGGCATTCAGGACAATGTACATATCGAAATTCTTTCAGGTGTCGCCAAAGACGAAACTATCATCACAGGACCTTATAACGTTGTGAGTAAAAGTTTAAAAAATGGAGATACCGTTCAACTAACAAATAACAAATAACAGTTAATACTATGAAAAAGTTTATTTTATTATTAGGTGTATTAGCCTTAGGATTTACTTCCTGTTCTAAGAAAAGTGAGAACTTAAAAGTAATTCCTAAAGATGCTATGGTAGTCGTTTCATTCGACTTGCAATCGCTTTACCAAAAAGCCGATGTAGAGGAATTACAACAACTCAAGAGTTTCCAAAAACTCAAAGAGAAAATCAGCAACGACAACAAGGAAATGGGTAAAATTTTTAATGAAATTCTAAAAGACCCTAAGTCTTCAGGAGTTGACTTTAAAAAGAACGCTTTCTTTTTTGTATGCGACAGTAAAAAATACGGAGGTGATAGCCGCAACCCTTATATAGGTGTAACTGCAGTACTAAGCGATGACGCTAAATTTAAAGACTTGCTAAACAGAGTCTCTCAAGCTACAGAAACTCAGTTGGACATCAAAAAAGAAGGTGCTTTAAACATCGTTTATTTTAATGAAGGAGCATCCCTCAGTTGGGACAACAAGAAAATGCTCTTCCTTGTAAATGATAATTATAGTACAAGAGTTGATGTAGTGCTTAAAAAACTATATGAACAAAGTAAATCAGAGCAAATTACTGATATCAAAGGCTTTTCTGATTTCTTAGACGGACAGAAGGATATCAATGTATGGTTGAATCTTGGAGGCTTTATGCAGGACGACAGTATGTTCCTCAATGGAATGGTAGCTTCTTTATACAAAAGTCTCTTCAATATGCAAAAAGACTCTTATTTCTACGGTTTTGTAGATTTCGGTAAGGATGATATCAAACTCACTACTTATAGTATTTACAACAAAGAGACAGCTAAACTCTTAAAAAAATACGACTTGTACGATATCTCGTTTGATAAAGATATCTTGAAAAACTTCCCTGAAAAATCACCTATAGCCATAGGAGGTGCTGTAAATGTGAAAAACTACTACGAGTTCTTAAAAGCTCAATTTGGAAAAGAGCTCAATGAGGACGACCTCGTGAAACTCCTCAACACTCAGGGGCTTACTAAGGACAATGTGCTCAATTTCTTTGGTGGTAGCTTTGTGTTAGCTATTGAAGGTTTTGAAAATCAAAAATATATCAGCTATGATTTAGTAGAAGATGAGCAAAGTGAAGATGGCTATGAATACAAAGAAGTAGAAAAAGAGAGAATGTTTCCTATTTTTGGACTTTCATTCAATATAGGCGACAAAACACTCCTCGACAAAGGGGTAACACTTGCTAGTTTAGCGTTAGAAAATGGTTATTACAAGCTCCCTCTCCAAAAAGACCTCACATTTTATTTTGCTTATAACAATAAGGCTTTCTACGGTAGTAATTCTCCTAAAGGTGTAGAAGCATTCCTAAAAGGTGGTGTGAGCAACAACGCAGTGAAATCCGATTTTGGCAAACATGTGAGCAAAGATCTCACCTATCTCTATATGAGTTTAGAACCTAAGGATTATCCACAAGAGTATGTTGATATAATTAGAGAAAAAAACAGCCGTGAAGGCAGTTTAGCTTTCGATTTATTTACCCAACATTCCACTAATATAGAGTGCAAACGCATCGACAACTCTTCAGCTGAAATTATTTATCACCTTAAAGGGATTGAAAAGAACAGTTTGAATACTTTCTTCAAGTCGATAGACAAAGTAATAAACTATGAAAATTAAGCTACAACATTTAAAACCTACATATATGTCGGGCGACGAAATTCCGTCGTCCGATATCTATTTACAGCCAGAAGTAATTTTTGAACAAGGGCAGTATTACCTCATTAGGGCACAATCGGGACAAGGCAAAACCTCACTTTTGAATTTCATCTATGGTGCGAGTTTTAGTTACGATGGCAAAATCACCTATGACGATGCGTTTTCTAAAAAAGACGTTCTTCGCTATCGCATTGATAAACTGAGTTATGTATATCAAGATTTAAGGCTCTTCCCTACCCTCACTGCTTTTGAGAATATCATCTTGAAAAACAAACTCACCCACTACAAAACTGAAGACCAAATAAACAGCCTCATAGAGCGTGTAGGTCTCTCCCACAAACGCGACACTTTGGTACAAACACTTTCTTTAGGGCAACGCCAGCGCATCGCCCTCTTGCGCGCCTTGTGTCAGCCTTTTGAGTTACTGTTGTTAGATGAGCCTTTTAGTCATTTAGACGATAGCAACACCACTATTTTAAGAGAAATCATAGGGGAAGAACTACAAGCCCGCAACGCCAGCCTACTCCTCACTTCTTTGGAAGACAACAACTTTTTCCACTATAACAAAAAACTCAATTTAGGTTTTAGAAATTAAATACATCAATTGTTATTCTGTTAATTGCTAATTGTTAATTGTTAATTGTAAAAAATGTTATACAAACTACAAAAAAACACACTTGTTAAATCACAAGTCATAGGTTATGCCCTCACACTTTGTATAGGAGTGTGTATACTGCTCACCGTCTGTCAGTTATATTTTGATGTAAAGCCATTATTACAGCATCAAACCGATGTATTTGCAAGTAAATACGCAGTAGTGAGCAAAAATATATCCATTTTCAAGACTCTTGATAAAGAAGGTATTTACTTTGATAAAAACGAGATGGAAAAACTCAAACAAGAGCCGTTTGTAAAGAGTGTTTCACACTTCACCCCAGCCTCCTTCAAAATAGGTGCTTATACTGATAAAGACGATAATATTCCCCTCTTCTACACCGATCTCTTTTTTGAAAGCATCCCCGATAAATACCTCGATGTTCAACCCGATGACTGGCAATGGACTGAAGGCAGTAGGTTTGTGCCTGTTATCATCCCCGAGAGCTATCTAAACCTCTATAACTTTGGCTTTGCCGAAAGCCAAGGGCTACCCGTATTTTCTAAAAATACCATTTCGCAAGTGCGTTTCAATTTAGAAGTGAGCGGCAATGGTAAAAACGATAACTACGCCAGCAGAATTGTAGGTTTTTCTAACAAAATCAACTCTATTTTGGTACCCCAAAGTTTTTTAGATTGGGCAAACAAAAAGTATGGCAAAACCGAAATGAGCAACACCAGCCGATTGTTAGTAGAGTTTGAAAACCCCTCCGATGAACGCGTGTTGCAATATTTTAACACTCACAATCTCTCCATTAATAAAGACGAATTAGAACTCAGCAAAATGAGTTTCTTTTTCCATTCTGCCTTGCTCTTTGTAGTAGGCATCGCACTGATTATCATAGTACTATCGGTTGCTTTCATCTTGCTCAGCGTAAATCTAATCATTCAAAAACACAAAGAACAAATAGTAAATCTATATTATATAGGCTACCAACCCCATCAAATTGCGCGATTCTATCAATGGGTCATCAGCATAGTTACAGTAATAGCCGTTGCAGGAGCAATAGCACTCAGTCTATACATACGCAAACTCTATACTGAAAAACTCAACACCCTTTTTGAGTTCAACAGCGAACAAAGCATACTATTTATAGCCGCCATCACAATTTTATTAATATTAGGGGTATTATACAACCTTTTAGTACTGCGAAATATCCAAAAAACTGTAAAACTGTAAACAGAAATTACACACTTATTACACACTTTAATTGTGTAATTATACGCTTTTCAACAAAGTATCAACATAGTTATTAACAGATTATCAACATTATATTTCATTGAAATAAAAGCAATTAACGAGTTTATAAACATACTTTTCAAGTTTGGCACGATATTTTCAATGTAAAAAGCGTAAGTGAATAGAAGAAATCACTTATGATGCATACATAATTAAATAATGAATGATTTGTTCATAAGTACAAAAATTGGTTAAAAATTAAATTACTGAGAAAAATTGCTAAAAGAAACATTGTTAGATAAGAATCATTAAAACAAGATTATTGCAAAAAAATTAAATTTCATTTCATTTTACTAAAATCGTTGGGAAACGACATCTTTTTTAAGAAACATTGCTAAAATTTTAATTGTTAAACAAAATCATTTATTGAACTATTGTAAAAAAAATAGTCTTTTAAACTGCCGAAGAGATTTTGCCAGTTTAAAAATACTAACAAATTTGGGAGTTAGTAGTAGTATTTATATTATATGCATTGGAAAAGACTTCCTGAAAGGGAAGTCTTTTTTTGATTAATATACAATTATTCGAAAAAAGTTTGTACATTTGCACGCTTTTTGTGTAGTATTTAAAAATAGAGAAAAAGCAAATATTAATTTTTTTATATTTAAAAATATACGAATATGAAGAATCCTATTCTTTTAGTAGAAGATGACGTAGTATTTTCCAAGATGCTAAGTCGATTCTTGGAACGCAATGGATATGATGTAATAGGGTGTTATACATTAGAAGAAGCACAAAAAAACCTAAACGCATCACTAAGTATGGTTTTCACCGATTTGAGACTTCCTGATGGAGATGGTATCAACTTTTTGAAAGCGGTAAAAGAAAACTTTCCTAATCTTCCCGTAGTGGTAATGACCAGCTACGCCGAAGTTTCTACTGCTGTAGAAGCGATGAAGTTAGGCGCTTTCGATTATATCTCTAAGCCTTTCCAGCAAGAAGATGTACTCAACGTTATCAAAAACGCCCAAAGTAGCATCCGTACTGCTCAACAAGATGTAGCAGTGAAGAAAACTACTACCTCATCTCCTGCCGATAACAGCGCACCAGCTAAGGTTACAAAAGCCCCTGAAACTGACGCTAACAATCCTTATATCGAAGGTATTAGCCCTGCCTCTAAACGCTTGAGCAAGTTCATCAACTTGGTAGCCCCTACCGATATGTCCGTACTTATTATGGGAGAAAGCGGTACAGGTAAAGAGGTGGTAGCCAAATCTATTCACCTAAAAAGCGAACGCCGAAACAAACCATTTATCGCGGTAGACTGTGGGGCTATCCCTAAAGAAATCGCTTCAAGTGAGTTCTTCGGTCACGTAAAAGGTTCGTTCACAGGTGCTATCAGTGATAAAAAAGGACATTTTGAAGAAGCTAACGGCGGTACTATCTTCCTCGATGAAGTAGGTAACCTCAGCTATGAAAACCAAATACAATTGTTGCGTGCCCTCCAAGAGCGCCGTATCAAACCTATTGGTAGTTCTAAGGAAATAGATGTAGATATTCGCGTTCTTGCAGCTACTAACGAAGATTTACTTGCAGCTGTAAACAAAGGTGAGTTTCGCGAAGATCTCTATCACCGTTTGAACGAATTCTCTATAAAAGTACCTTCTCTCAACGAACGCAAAGACGATTTGATGATATTTGCTTCACATTTCTTGGAAAAAGCTAATGAAAAACTCCACAAGAACGTACAAGGATTTACTGAAAAAGCAGTACAAAAAATGCTTTTATACACTTGGAGTGGAAACTTACGCGAGTTATCAAATACTGTGAAACGTGCTGCCCTACTCACTCAAGGCGATTACATTACTGAAAACGAATTGCCAGAGCCAGTGATTGTAGAAACACGCCATTTCCCTACCGAACGCTTTTCATTCTCTACCAAAGAAAATGAACGTGAGCTTATCATTGGGGCTTTACACGAAACCCATAACAACAAAACAGAAGCAGCTAAATTATTGGGCTTTACACGTAAAACACTTTACAACAAACTCAAAGCCTACAATATCGATGAGTTTTAGATAGATAAAAGGTAAGAGTTAAGAAGTAAGAAACTTACTCTTACCTCTTAACTCTTACCTAATAAAATGAAAAAAACTTATATTTTTATATCTTTATTTATTGTATCTTTCTTTACTTCAGTAGCTCAATCTCCGCTGCGCTCTCCCGATGCTCAAGCCCAAGAAAAATGGGTAAACGATACTTACAACCAGATGTCTCTAGACGAAAAAATAGGGCAACTCTTTATGGTATCGGTCTACTCAAGCCATATAGGCACTAAAAGGGCTGAAGAAATTAAAGACTTCATCAAAAAATACTACATTGGGGGAATTATCTTCTCTAAAGGAGGACCTAAACGTCAGGCTAAACTCACCAATGAGTACCAATCTCTCTCTAAAATACCTCTTTTTATGGCAATGGATGCCGAGTGGGGGCTCGCTATGCGCCTCGACTCTACCTATGCTTATCCGTGGAATATGACCCTCGGTGCTATTAAAAACAATGCACTGATAGAGCGCACTGGCAAACGCATCGGGATGCACTGTAAGCAGTTAGGAATGCAATTCAACTTTGCCCCTGATATTGATATCAACACGAACCCCGATAACCCTATTATTGGCAATCGCTCTTTTGGAGAGGATAAACTAAATGTCGCTCAAAAAGGACTTGCTTTTACCCGCGGAATGCAATCGGTAGGGGTATTAGGCAGCGCAAAACACTTCCCTGGGCACGGCGATACTTCTAAAGATTCACACAAAACCCTTCCTACTATCTCATTTACAGCCAATCGATTAGATGAGATGGAACTCTATCCGTTTAGAGTGCTCGCCAAAGAAGTAGCTAGTGTGATGATAGGTCACCTAAACGTTCCTGCATTAGAACCTAAAGCTGGCTTACCTTCTTCACTTTCTTCAGTTATCATCACCGATTTGCTCAAAAAGAAAATGGGGTATGAAGGATTGATTTTCACCGATGCGCTGGGCATGAAAGGTGTATCAGAATATCTGCCCGTAGGCGAAGTGGAAGTAGAAGCTTTCTTGGCTGGAAACGACATTTTGCTGATGCCTGCTAATGTAGCCAAAGGCTTTGAAGCAATGAAAAAAGCCTACCAAAACAAACGCATCAGTGAGGAACGTTTGGCGCACTCAGTAAAAAAAATACTGATGGCTAAATACAAAGTAGGGCTCACTTCCTTCACTCCTTTAGACGAAACAAAAATCAATGAGGGCTTGCACACCCTCGAAGATGATTTGCTCACCGAAGAACTCTTTGAAAACGCCCTTACTATAGGACAAAACAAGGAAAACATTCTCCCCCTAAAAGATCTCGATAAACGCAAAATTGCCTACGTAAAATTTGGCAACGATAGCGGTTGGGCATTCTATTCTTCCTTGCGCAAATACGCCGAGGTAACCCTTATAGAACCTCAAAACGAAACTCAACTCTACAATGCGATAGAGAATTTTGAGACTATTATCATCGGGTTACACAAACCTGATAAAACTCCTTGGGACGCTTATAAATTTAGTGATAACGAGCTAAAATGGTTAGAGCATATCGCCAAAAAGAAAAAAGTGATACTAACTGTTTTCACTCGTCCGTATGCAATGCTCAACGTAAAGAATATCGCACATATCAAAGCGATAGTATTTGCTTACCAAAACCACAAAGTAGCTCAAGAAAAAGCCGCTCAACTTATCTTTGGCGCTATCGACGGCAAAGGTGTATTGCCTGTAACTGCTCACCCTGAATTGCCTGTAGGCACTTCTATCAGCACCCAAAAAATAGGGCGATTGGCTTTTGGATTACCCGAAAGTGTAGGACTCAATTCGGTTAAACTTAAAGAAATTGATAGTATTGCCTTAGATGCTATCAACCAAAAAATGACCCCTGGCATCCAAATATTAGTAGCCAAAAAGGGCAAAACAGTATATCGAAAGAACTTTGGCACTTTAGACTATAATCCTGCCAATAGAGTTACCGATAACACCATCTACGACCTTGCTTCACTCACCAAAATATTGGCTACTCTCCCCGAATTGATGCGTCTATACACCAAAGGTGATTTCAAACCAGTGGATACCTTTGAAGATTTGCTACCTAAACTCAAGCACACTAACAAAGCGGGAATGACGATGAAAGATGTGCTCTCTCATTACGCTCAATTTCAGGCGTGGATTCCTTTTTTTAAAAGAACCTTAGACTCTGTACAAAAGCCAAGTACTGCATTTTATAGCAGTGTGAAAAGCGATGAATTCCCCACCGAAGTAGCCAAAGATATGTATCTCATAGAAGGATATACTGATACTATTTACAAACGTATAGACGAAAGTGAACTCATCAAAGATAAAAAGTACTTGTACAGTGATTTGCCGTATTACTACTTCAAAAAATTTATAGAGAAGAAAGAAAAAAAGCCCTTACAAGAGTTGGTGCAAAAACATTTCTACAGAGGTTTAGGGGCTTACCAACTCACTTATTTGCCCCTACATAAGTTCTCTCCTGTAAATATTGCCCCTTCTGAAGATGAAAAAGGCTTTCGCAACCAAGTGCTTCGCGGTTATGTACACGACCAAGGTGCTGCTATGTTAGGAGGTGTAGGCGGACACGCGGGACTTTTTGGCACTGCGGACGATGTAGCCAAAATGATGCAAATGTATCTCCAAAAAGGTTATTACGGAGGCACGTGGTTTCTGCAACCTCAAGCGGTCGCCCTTTTCAACACTTGTAACTACTGCAGCGAAGGCAACCGCCGTGGTTTAGGGTTTGATAAACCTCAATTAGGTCGCTCAGGACCTACTTGTGGATGTGTACCTATGGACAGTTTTGGGCATACTGGATTTACGGGTACTTTCGCTTGGGCTGACCCTACTAACGAGATTGTAATTGTTTTTCTCTCTAACCGCACCTATCCCTCTTCGGAAAACAAACTACTGATTAACAAATTAGTAAGACAAAAAATACAAAATGTAGTATATCAAGCTATCATTTCACAATAAAAATTAAACAAAAAGATTTGGCATATAATAGAAAGTTTTAGTATATTTGCCACATTAATTTTAAAAATAATATTTATTGTATGGAACCTTGGATTATTGCCATTTTCTTCATTGGCTATCTCTGCATTACCACAGAACACCAAATAAAGGTGGACAAAACAATTTCAGCTTTAGCTATGGCTGTTATCTGTTGGACGCTCTTAAAAGTTTCTAACATTGATGTAATGGAAGTTATGAACGGTGTATTAGTACCGGCTAACCCTGCCGATAATGCTACTGCTATCGACAAAGCTTTACAACATCACTTAGCTGAAACAGCTGAAATTCTCTTCTTCTTAATCGGTGCGATGACCATCGTAGAAATCATCGATATGCACCGTGGGTTTGAAATCATCAAACGATTGATTCGTACCCAAAGTAAGGTAAAACTCCTATGGATTATAGGAATTATCGGTTTCTTCCTCTCTGCGATTATTGATAACCTAACTACTACTATTATCCTCATTACTATTCTGCGCAAGCTCATCCCAGACCAAAAAGAACGTATATGGTATGCTTCTCTCATTGTAATTGCTGCCAATGCAGGAGGTGCTTGGTCACCTATCGGCGACGTAACTACTACTATGCTTTGGGTGAAAGGCAAAGTAACCGCTGCTAAATTAGTAGAGTACGTATTTATTCCTTCTGTTGTATGTTTGGTTGTACCTTTGCTCATTGCATCATTTTTACCAGTGTTCAAAGGGAAAATTGATACTTCTAACAGTGAAGAAGGTATTACTTACAAAAGCAGTATGCCCGTGCTTTCTATAGGATTTATAGCTATTATTTTTGTTCCTATTTTCAAATCAATCACTCATTTACCTCCTTATATAGGAATGCTCTTTGCTTTGGCTACAATGTGGTTTATTTCTGAAAAATTGAAACCTATCAGCGAACTTTCGCCTACTGATAACGACAAATTCAGTATTCACCGTGCAATGAGCCGTATCGAGTTTTCTAGTATCTTATTCTTCTTAGGTATTTTGTTGGCAGTAGCATCATTGCAAACTATTGGAACACTTTTCAATTTTGCACAAACATTAAATCAAACTATTCCAAACACAAACGTAGTAATTTTGCTTTTAGGTTTTGCTTCAGCTATTATAGACAACGTACCATTGGTAGCTGCTAGTATGGGTATGTTCCAAGAACCTATTGATAGTGGTCTTTGGCATTTCATCGCCTACGCTGCTGGTACAGGAGGTAGCTTACTTATCATCGGATCGGCTGCGGGAGTTGTAGCTATGGGTATGGAGAAGATTAGTTTCTTCTGGTACGTAAAAAATATCTCATGGATAGCCCTCTTAGGATTCGTTTTAGGATACCTCACATTGGTATCTTTTGAAGCACTACACGTTTTTGGATAGAGATAACAAGTAACAGATAAAATAATAAAGCCAGCTAAAAGCTGGCTTTATTATTTTATCCTACTGAAACTAATTCAACATCAAAGATGAGAGGCGCATTGGGCGGAATAACCCCTCCAGCACCTCGGCTGCCATAAGCAAGCTCTGAAGGAATAACCAAGCGGGCTTTGTCACCTTCGCTGAGGAGCAAAATTCCTTCGTCCCAACCTTCAATCACTTGCCCTACCCCTACGGTAAATTGCAAAGGTTCTCTACGGCGATGAGAGCTATCGAACACAGATTTATCTAACAACATACCGGTATAGTGTACCGCTACTTTTTGTCCGGCTACTGCTTTTTTACCATTACCTTTATGGGTAATTTGGTAGTACAAACCACTGTCGGTTTTATCAAAGCCTACTACTTCTTTAGCTAAAGCCTCTTCGGCTTTGCGTTTTTCTTCGGCTAAACGAGCTGCTTTTGCTGCTTTTAAATCTTCAAAAGCCTTGAGAGCGTCCCATTTTTCAGCCTCTGCTCCTACTCTTAGAATTTCCACTTTTTCAATTTTATCACCTTGTGCAATAGCATCTACCACCTCTTGTCCTTCTACTACTTCACCAAAAACAGTATGCTTATTGTCTAACCAAGGTGTTGCTAAATGCGTGATAAAAAACTGACTTCCATTGGTGCCAGGACCTGCATTTGCCATAGAAATGACCCCCGCTTTGTTGTGTTTCAATTCTGGGTGGAACTCATCATCAAAACGATAACCAGGGTCACCAGTACCTGTGCCTAACGGACAACCGCCTTGTATCATAAAATTAGGAATGACACGGTGAAAGGTGAGTCCGTTGTAATAAGGAGTGCCTAATGGTTTTTGTGAATTTTCCATTTTTCCTTCGGCAAGAGCCACGAAGTTCCCTACCGTAGCAGGAGTTTTGTCGTAAGTAAGACGCAGTAAAATAACGCCTTTATTAGTAGTTATTTTAGCATAAATTCCGTTTTCCATTTTAGTGTTATTTGTTTTATTTGATAATTAATTTAATGAGAGTGCGAGTCTTTATCAACTTTAATGCACTTTTATCTGTTACTTGTTACCTGTTACTTGGTTCAACGCTTCCAAGATAATATCACAACCTTCTTTGATTTCTTCATCGGTGAGGGTAAGTGGCGGAGAAAGTCGTACGGCGCGGTGTTCAAATAAAAGCCAATAGACTATCAATCCTTTATCCTGACAGTAATTCACTACAAAATCGGCGATTTCGGCAGTTTTCACGATCACGGCTAACATCAAACCGCGACCGTTGATACTTTCGATAAGCGGATGTTGCAAATACTTGCGGAAGAGTTTTTCTTTCTCTAAAGTTTGAGCCATCAGGTCGGTAGTGAGGAGCTGGTTGAGGGTTGCCAACGAGGCAGCTGCTATCACGGGATTGCCTCCAAAAGTAGTGATATGTCCCATTTTAGGACTATTTGCCAACAGCTGCATACGCTCATACGACGACACGAATGCCCCTACCGGCATACCGCTTGCCATCCCCTTGCCTATTGCGATAATATCGGGGGTAAAGCCATAGTTTTGGAAACCAAAGAGCTTGCCCGTGCGCCCGAAACCTGGTTGTATCTCATCAATAATAAGGAGCGCGCCTACTTCTTCACAACGGCGTTTTACCTTGATGAGATAGTCGTTTTGGGGTTCGATAAATCCAGCTCCTCCTTGGATGCTTTCGAGCACTACCCCTGCGGTACGTTCGGTGATTTTGAGGATATCGGCTTCGTTGTTGAACTCTATAAAATCTACATCAGGGATGAGCGGACGATAAGCGCGTTTGCGTTCTTCATAGCCCATTAGGCTCATCGAACCCTGAGTATTGCCGTGATAAGCGTTTTTGGCAGCGATGAGTTGGGTGCGCCCCGTAGCGCGTTTGGCTAATTTCACCGAGCCCTCAATAGCTTCTGTACCAGAGTTTACCAAATAGGTGGTATTGAGTTCAGGCGGCAATTGCTCGGCAAGGAGCTTGCAGAAATCTACCGCAGGCTTTTGTACGTACTCGCCATATACCATCACGTGCATATAGGTAGCGCACTGCTCTTGGATAGCCTTCACTACCGCAGGGTGACAATGCCCTAAAGTGCAAGCCGATACTCCTGCCACAAAATCTAAATAACGCCTGCCGTCGGTAGTGTAGATATAACTACCTTCGGCGCGTTCCACCTCCAACAATCGCGGATAAGGAGAGGTGGGAGCTTGATATTTTAAAAAATCTTGTTGTTGATTCATTATTTTTCTTCTTTAATGACCTTAATCATTGAGTTTGTTTCTATTTGGTTAGTAGCATTACCTTTGTAATAAAGTTCAAAAATACCGCTTGGTTTTCCTTGTATAGTACCATCAATTCTCAATTTTGCTTTTACAATACCCGAAGTATTAAAGATAGCATTTTGTATTTTTAAGTCGTAAGTTTCTAATCGGATGATTCTGTTAGAAACGAAGTTAAGATTTTCTACCTTTCCACTAATAGGCAATTTAGCAAGTGACCCTGCATTGAAAGTGAGATTTCGGCAATTGAGTTGTAAATTTCCTTCCTTACAACTACCTATTTCTAAGTCCAAATCGTTGACATTCAATTTTAAATCAATCTCCGAAAGAAAGTCGAGAAGCATTTTGTAGGAAGGCATATTAATAGGTTCTTCTGAACGAATTTTGCCACTTTGCATTTTCAATTCAGTTGTTCCTTTAATTGGGATTTTGAGTTTTATGCCTCCTGTTTGCACAAAATTCACGCCTTTAGGTGTTTCCAAAAATATTTTCAAAGTACCATCTTCAACAGTAGCTTTGATGATAGGGTGAATTGCATTATCAGCATCGATGTAGATATGGTCGTTTTTTTCATTTACCAATGTAACCTCCCACCTACTATCGATATCTATTTTAGTGTACTTGGGCAGTTCTGTTCTTAGTACACTTCTTTCGCCAGAAGCTTGGAATACGTTTTGGGCTGTTGATAAGGCTGTTGCAAATAGCAAGCCTATTGATAGGATTATATTTTTCATTGTTTAATTATTTATTTCACTTAAGGGGGACTAACTGAAGAAGACTTTTCACTATTCACTTCCTCCTAAGAGGCGGTCTAAACTTGTGATGTCCTGCACGAGCACTTGGCGGGCTTTACTGCCTTCAAAAGGTCCTACTACACCGGCGTGTTCTAACTGGTCGATGAGGCGACCTGCGCGGTTGTAGCCCAATTTGAGTTTGCGTTGCAAGAGCGATGCTGAGCCTTGTTGTGCATTTACTACCACTTCAGCCGCTTCACGGAACATAGGGTCACGTTCAGAAGGGTCGAAATCTAAATCCATACTTTCACCCTCAGCACCTACGTATTCAGGTAGCAAGTAGGCATCGGGGTAGGCGCGTTGCGCTCCGATAAAATCAGTGATGTGTTTGATTTCGGGGGTATCCACAAAAGCACATTGTATGCGCACGGGTTCATTACCTTGTGAGTAGAGCATATCCCCCCTACCGATGAGCTGTTCAGCCCCAGAACCGTCCAAGATAATTTTAGAGTCGATTTTTGAACTCACCTTAAAGGCAACACGTGTAGGGAAGTTGGCTTTGATAATACCCGTAATTACGTTAGTAGATGGACGTTGGGTAGCGATAATCAAGTGAATACCAATAGCACGGGCAAGCTGTGCCAAACGAGCGATAGGGAGTTCCACCTCTTTACCTGCCGTCATTATCAAATCGGCAAACTCATCTACCACTAGTACGATGTAAGGCAAGAAACGATGCCCCTCGTTAGGGTTGAGTTGTCGTGCTTTGAACTTAGCGTTGTACTCTTTGATGTTCCGCACTTGAGCATTTTTGAGCAGCTCGTAACGGTTGTCCATCTCTATACAGAGGGAGTTGAGCGTGCTCACCACTTTTTTGTTATCGGTGATAATAGCCTCTTCACTATCGGGTAGTTTGGCGAGGAAGTGGCGTTCAATTGTCTCGAATATAGAAAGTTCTACTTTTTTAGGGTCGACAAGTACAAATTTCACCTCAGCAGGGTGTTTTTTGTAGAGCAATGAACTCAGTACCACATTGATACCTACCGATTTACCTTGTCCTGTAGCTCCAGCCATTAGCAAGTGTGGCATCTTGGTAAGATCGGCGACAAAAGTTTCGTTGCTAATAGTTTTACCAAAGGCGATAGGAAGTTCCATTTCGGCATTTTGGAATTTCTGCGCCATAATCATCGAGCGCATATACACAGTGGTAGGTTTTTTATTAGGTACCTCAATACCAATGGTTCCTTTGCCAGGGATAGGAGCGATGATACGAATACCGAGAGCAGCAAGCGAGAGGGCAATATCGTCCTCCAAACTTTTGATTTTAGCAATACGTGTACCTGCCACAGGCACAATCTCATAGAGCGTAACGGTAGGCCCTACAGTCGCTTTGATTTTGGAAATTTCGATTTTGTAATCGGCTAAAGTTTTGATAATGGTATCGTTGTTTTCCTTTAGCTCTTCTTCGTTGATAATGATACCTTTATCTCTGGGTTCGTTCAACAATTCAATTGTAGGAAAACGATAATCGCTGAGATCTAAACGAGGGTCGTATTCACCATAGTTTTCGACTAATTGTTTCGCTAAATCCTCAGGGTCTATTACTGAAGGCGGTACAATAGGGGCAATGGTAAGTGGAGGGGCTTCTTCTTCAGGTACATTGGTAATTTCCAATTCGCCTTTGCCATCGAGGAATGGAATTTCTTTTTTATGAGTAAAAGGGTCGATTTTTTCATCTTCTACTTGCGGAATAACGATTTCTATATCTTGCTGATCGTCATCGCTAACTATTGTGTCGATAGGGGTAGTAGGAGGAGTTTCGTTGATATTATTCAGGTCGTCATCGTGTTCGCTGTGATGATCATCGTTGTGTTCACGTTTCAGTTTAGCGAAAATATTTTGGAAGAAAGACATTATTTTTTCGGGAGTGAGCTGCCATTTAGTAATGGCGTATACCAAGGCTATGAAAAAAAGTATTAAAAAAGTACCTATTTTGCCGAAATAATCTTGCAGAAAATGATTCACTTCATAGCCTGAAACTCCTGAAAGGATGGTAGATTTTCCTTGCAGAAAACCCAAAAAAGTAGCGAGGAGTACCATTAGCAAAGTACCCCAATACCAGCGGTTGAGCAGTGCTATTTTGATATTGAACAAATATTTGAGTCCGGAGAGGAAAATGAGCCATACGGCGATGAAAGTAGCGATACCAAAACCTTTGTACATCAGGAGATAGCTAAGGTAAGCCCCTATTTTGCTACCTAAGTTATCAGCTATTTCTTCACGATTGGTAAGGTCTGCCCACAAACTTTGGTCGGCTTGCCAGGAAAAGAAAAAAGATGTAAAAGCAAAAATTAAAAAGAGTGCGAGAAGCACTAAAAATCCTCCAAATATCAAGCGGCGTTGTTGAGATTTAACAGCTTTAGCTTCTTTCTTTTTTGCGGAATTTTTATCGTTATCTTTATCCTTATCTTGTTTTTTTTTAGCCATTTCTTTTAGGGTTTAGGAGGTCAGGGGACAGGTGTTAGGCTTTAGGCATCTAGGTGACCTCATTGAGGGGGCAAAGGTAAGAATAATTTGGCGATTTGGCAATAAAAAAGGTAACAAGCAGTGATTTGATAATAGAGAAGGTGTCCAAAAAGTTTTATTTATGTGGGCGTTTGCAGCACATACCCAGCTATCATTGGCTTTCACTCTAAAAGCAATTGATTACCAATACAACAAACTTTGCCAAAGTTTCAGACTTTGGCAAAGTTTGTGATGCAAAAAGAATTTTGAGACTTTCTGGACAGCCTTTTTGTGACACAATTATTAATTGTTAATTGCTTCGAGTGCTTTAGCGTAGTTAGGTTCGTTTGTTGTTTCGGGTACTTGCTCGGTATATACTACTTTGCCTTGTTCGTCAAGCACTACTATACAACGAGATAGCAATCCTTTTAGCGGACTATCAGTGAAAACGATAGGATAGTGAGCTGCAAAATCACCGCGGAAATCGGAGAGCATTGTAAGATTATCAATACCTTCGGCTGCACAGAAACGTGTGAGCGCAAAAGGCAAATCTTTTGATATACAAAGAATTGCTACGTTGTTGAGCTTTGAAGCCTCAACGTGAAATTTGCGCACAGATGCAGCACATACGCCTGTATCTACACTGGGAAAAATGTTTAGAATTACTTTTTTACCTCTGAAATCAGAGAGTTTTACTTCAGCTAAATCGTTTTTAACAGCTGAAAATTCAGGGGCTGCAACGCCTACTTTTGGAAGTTCACCAGCGGTGTGTGCTGGTTGTTCGTGAAATGTAATGTTTGCCATTTTTTTAGTTAAAAGTTAAAAGTGAATAGTGAATAGTGTAGCTGCAAAAATAATACCAAAATATATTAATTAGCAAATTATCAAATTATCTTATGTCTCTGATTTGCAACTGCAAACTTACTTTGCCATTCCACACATTTTCTTCTACCGAATAGACAATGCTAAAGGGTTTGCCAGAGGTGATGAGGGGAAGTTTATGAGCCAAACCAAAGCCTATGGCATCAAAATAGGCTGTGTTGCCTACCTCTCGTAAACAGAGTTTTAGGTGCTCGTTAGTTTTGCCTATGTGTTTTGCAAAGCCTGTATCGACTACATTTTCGGCATAGAAGAGCGGTGGCAGGTTTTGAGGTCCAAAAGGCTCGAACTGCTTGAGAATATTATAGAATTTTTGAGTGAGTTTGCTCAAAGGAAGTGCGGTATCTATAGAGAGTTTTGGGGTGCGCAATTCGGGGTTGATGGTTTGTTTAACCACAGTTTCAAAGGCTTCTTTGAAGAGTGGATATTGCTCGGGGAGGAGCGTGAGTCCGGCAGCGTATTTATGTCCGCCAAACTGTTCCAAATATTGGCTGCACTGCTCCAAAGCCTCATAGATATCAAACCCTTGTACCGAGCGCGCTGAGGCGGCATACTTGTCGCCACTCTTGGTAAATACTATCGTGGGGCGGTAGTAATGTTCAATAAGTCGAGAAGCAACAATACCTATCACGCCTTTGTGCCATTCTTCATTCAGCACTACCGAGGTATAGCGATTTTGCTCGCCATTACTCTCTATCTGCCCTAGTGCTTGTTCTGCAATATAGCTATCTAATTCCTTTCGGTGGGTGTTGAGTTCATCAATTTCTTGGGCTTTGAGTAGTGCTTTTTCAGCATCAGGTTCAGTAAGGAGCGCTACTGCATATTTACCGTGCTCTATACGTCCGGCGGCATTGATGCGCGGTGCAGCTTTAAACACTACATCGCTTACTGTAATCGCCCCTTGATGTTCACCAAAGAGCACTTTTACTCCTGCTGAGGGCTGCTGGTTAATCACTTTCAAACCAAAGTACATCAGCGTGCGGTTCTCACCATTCATTGGCACAATATCGGCAGCAGTGGCAACGGCTACCAAATCTAAAAGAGGCATCAGTTCGCTGAACGGGCGTTGCAAATACTCGTGATATGCTTGTGCCAATTTAAAGCCTAAACCACAGCCACAGAGTTCTTTATACGGATAAGGGCAATCAGCTTGTTGGGGGTCAAGTACTGCCACGGCATCGGGCACTTGGTCTGATGGGCGATGGTGGTCGGCAATGATACAATCAATCCCTTTTTCTTTGGCATATTGCACTTTATCAATAGCTTTGATACCACAATCCAAAGCGATAATAAGGGTACAACCTTGCGTTTTGGCATAGTCTATTCCTTGAAAAGAAATGCCATAGCCCTCGCTATAACGGTCGGGTACATAAGTGAACAATTTAGAAGTGAAAGTGCTGAGATAGCGTTCCATTAGAGAAACCGCACTAGTGCCGTCGACATCGTAATCGCCATAGATAAGGATAGTTTCATTATTTTTTAAGGCGTGGTCTAAACGAGTAACAGCTTCTTTCATTCCTTTCATCAGAAAAGGATTATGCAATTGAGATAGGGTAGGACGGAAGAAATCTTTAGCTTGCTGAAAAGTGGTGATATTTCGTTGGGCTAAGAGTATTGCCAAGGGCTCGCTGATGTTGAGCTCTTGTTGTAGCTGTATTACAATGGCTTGCGGTGGCAGCGGTTTAAAGTTCCAAGTGTAGTTCATTCTATTTAGGTAAGAGGTAAGAGATAAGAAAAAACTTTGCCAAAATCTATTACATTCTAATATTCAAATATATTCGTATTATTTTTTGATAGATAACACTCCATCAGCATTTAATGATAGTAAAATATTCTCTTGATGATCAACTGCTTTAAGAGTGGTTTTAGTGTTCGTAAGTTAAAGCTATTCTTTATTTTTTAAAAGTCATTATATCCGCTAATTCCATTAGGAGTATTAATAAACCACACTTCCCCTTTATTCTCTAAAGATTCCCCCGCTGAGACTATTCCATAATGTTTAATCTTGTAATTATGCTGAAGAATACTTCTATCATTTGGATCTTTAGTATCTCTCCCCATATAAGCATCATAATTAGGATATAATGTATTTCCATAAGTATATTCTTGTTTATACAAGCTAAGAACCTCAGCTACTGAAAAAGGGGTATTAGCTACTATCTCTCCAAAATTAGGAGTTTTAAGAGGTACAGCTACTGCTTCTCTACCTGAAACGCCTCCATCAGCGGCATATATTCCTTTAGTAACATAAACAGTAGTTTGAGGGGCTAATTCAGGTTTTATCAGGTATAATACTGAAGTAGCCTTATATACAGGAGCTGCACCGCTAGGATATTTAACGACTTTTGTTTTATCTATTTGATTTTTGTTTACAATATCACTACTATTAGCAATCTCATCAGCAGGTAAAAACTCTAATTTTTGATTGCCTATAACTGCATATTCAATAGCTACTGATGATAAATTTTTGATTGATAGATAGTCAGCACCTTCAGGGGTATAGTTTCTTTTTAGTTTTCTTTGGTAATCGTGGAATTTTTTATCCCGAATATATACAATACTATCATAATTTACTTGCACAGACTCTCCCCCTATAATGAAAGGTGTTGTCTTGCGTTCTGTTTTTACGATATTTTTAGTATTTCTGCTGATAAAAACTGAATAACTCACTTCTACTTCAGCAGGTGAATTATCTACTGAATTGACTACTATATAATTATGTTTAAGAGAGTTTGTCTTTATGTTTTCAATTACTTCTTCTTCTGTTTTAGTACATTTTAATTGAAAACTGATAAAGACACTAAACACTAAAAATACTTTTACAATAAACTTTTTCATAGGATTTATTTAACTCAAAATTACTATGGAGCAAAGATACAACTTTTATTGTTAAAAAAAAATAAGTACAATCACAATAAAAAAACTTTGCCAAAGGAACGAGCCGCAGGGGCAGGAAACTTTGGCAAAGTGTAGATTGTACAATCTTAATTTATAATTGACTATCCTAAGTAAGTTTTTAAAATTTTACTGCGGGAAGTGTGTTTGAGACGGCGAATCGCTTTTTCTTTGATTTGACGTACACGCTCACGGGTGAGATCAAAAGTTTCACCTATTTCCTCAAGGGTCATAGCGTGCTGGTCGCCCAAACCAAAATACAAACGGATTACATCGGCTTCACGAGGGGTAAGGGTTTCGAGTGCACGCTCAATTTCGGTACGCAACGAATCTAAAATAAGCGACTTATCGGGGTTAGGCGATTCGTTACTGCGAATCACATCGTAAAGATTAGAATCTTCTCCTTCTACCAAAGGCGCATCCATAGAGATATGACGCCCTGCATTTTTCATTGATTCTTTTACATCGTTTACGGACATATCTAACTCACGTGCAATTTCTTCGGCTGAAGGCACACGCTCGTTCGCTTGCTCGAGGTAAGCGTACATTTTGTTGATTTTGTTGATAGAACCAATTTTGTTCAGCGGCAAACGCACAATACGCGATTGCTCGGCTAAGGCTTGCAAAATAGACTGACGAATCCACCATACGGCATAAGAAATAAACTTAAACCCACGAGTTTCGTCGAATCGCTGTGCGGCTTTGATGAGCCCTAAGTTCCCTTCGTTGATAAGGTCAGGAAGAGTAAGACCTTGATTTTGGTATTGCTTAGCTACCGATACTACGAAGCGCAAATTTGCTTTGGTTAGTTTTTCTAAAGCAGCTACATCGCCTGCTTTGATACGTTGTGCTAATTCTACCTCTTCATCGGCAGTGATCAAATCTACACGCCCAATCTCTTGTAAGTACTTATCAAGAGACGCGGTTTCACGGTTGGTTACCTGTTTGGTAATTTTTAGTTGTCTCATTCAGAAAAAATCCTTAATTTTGTCGATTCTTATACGCCCTATTATACGTATAGCTTTACACAGATGTTACAAAACTTTTGAATTTTAACATTATATTAACAGATGAAATATAGTTTTATCATTCCTATATACAACCGTCCGGACGAGTTAGATGAACTACTAAATAGCCTTGTATCACAAACTTACGAAGATACTTTTGAGGTAGTAGTAATTGAAGATGGCTCTACTATCCCCTCAAAAGAGGTATGTGAGAAATATAAAAATGATTTATCAATCACTTATCTTCCTAAACCCAACACAGGTCCTGGTGACTCTCGCAATTACGGTATGCGACACGCTCAACACGATTATTTTTTGATTTTAGATTCTGATTGCATTTTGCCTCCTCACTATTTAGAAGCTGTAGACGATTATCTGCAAGCTCATTATGTGGATTGCTTTGGAGGACCTGATACCGCTACCGATGATTTTACTGATATACAAAAAGCTATCAACTACACGATGACGTCCTTGCTCACTACTGGGGGGATTCGCGGTAGCCAAAAACGCATTCAACGATTTGAACCTCGCAGTTTTAATATGGGACTGTCACGCAAGGCTTTTGAGGCGACAAGTGGTTTTGGGAAAATACACCCTGGTGAAGACCCCGATTTAGTGATACGCCTCTGGAAACAAGGTTTTGATACTGCCTTTATCCCTACTGCTTTTGTGTTCCACAAACGCCGTATTTCTTGGGCTAAGTTCCGTACCCAAGTGAGTAAATTCGGACAGACACGGGCGATTCTCAACCATTGGCATCCAGAGTCTCGCAAACTTACTTTTTGGTTACCTACCTGCTTTACCTTAGGGCTTTGTGGCGCTCTCCTACTCCTCATTTTTGGGCGTATAGAACCCTTGCTTGTGTATGTGTGTTATTTTATACTGATAGCTTGGGACAGTGCTCGAGAAAACCGCAGTGTAAAAATAGGACTGCTCTCGGTTTGGGCGCTTTTGGTGCAGTTTTTTAGCTATGGCTGGGGCTTTCTCAAAGCTACTCTTAAAATTGCTTTTTCTAAAAAACCGATGGAGCAGTTGTTTCCACATTTATTTTTCAAATAGGTGCGAGTGCGAGCCGCACAGGCAAATGCGAGCCGCACAGGCAAATGCGAGCTGAAATTTTAGTAAAGTGTAGTAACGTAGCAATATGATATTCAATAAAAAAAGACCTCTTTGCGGAGGTCTTTTTATTTGTAGTAAAGTTATTAATAATTCCCGATAGGGTCACCATTGTGATTGAAAAACAAATCGGTGTGAGAGCCTATGATGTCTACTTTATAACCTATATTGGTTTTTCTAATCCCTTCGATGATATAGCCCTGCTGGGTAACGTAATCGGCTATTTTTTTAGGGAAGAAGGTAGTAGGGATACTATTGCCGTCTTCACCATCTACTTTTAGCCAGTCGCCATTAGCTGTAAATTCCAGCTCGGTGCGGTCTCTAAGTTCTACTGAATAGCCGTTGATATCATCTTCTCTTTCAACTTCTTTAACAGAAGTATGAGGAAAGTGAATGCTAATAAAATCACGTGCAGGCTGCGGCAATCGTGCGCACGAGCTGAGTGCAAGGGCTGCAAAGGCAGCAAAAAAGAGTTGTTTCATTAGTCGTCTATTCTTAAAAATTGTCCGTTAGCATTGAATTCTAAATCAAGTCCATTAGCGAGTTCTACCTCATAACCATAGCGTTTCTTTTGGATTTTGTAAATCTCTGATTGAGGGTAAGTTTTCTTTACATACTGAGCAATACCATTAGGGATAAGTTTTGCAGGTACAGCCTGAGTGCGAGTTTTTATTTCTTCCCAGTCGCCATTGGCATAAAATTCAATTTGAGTACCATCGTTGAAATACACTTTGTAATTTTGATCGTGGATATCGTCGTCTTTCCATACTGATGCGATATCTCCTACTTTAAAGTGTTGTTTTACGAAAGCCTGTGCTTTAGCAGGCAATTGTTCGAAAGTGATAGGTAAATCTCTAGCTGATAAATTTTGTACTGCTACTACAGTCAATAAAAAAGTGGCGATAATTGATACTAATTTTTTCATCGTTTAATCTGTTTTTAAGTTTAACGCTGCAAAGATATGACCTAATTTGGGAAAGAAACTGGAATAATTACGAATTACAAATTACGAATGACGAATTTTGCTGTTGTTTATAATTTGCTCTTGCTGTTTTTATGCTACTTACTAACATTTTAATAAGTTCAATCGTATTGTCATTTATACTATTGTATTCAGTTTGTGTAATGTATTGAGTTTCCTTTAATAGTTCCAACCAATAGAGCGTTTCATTAGCTTCTTTTTCAGCTATTTTCAACTTATGGATAAAATCAGGAGTACTCTCAGATCTTTCTGCCTCACAAATCATAGCACCTATAGCGGTGCCACTACGTAAAACTTGGTCGGATAGTGTAAATTCTTTTTTATTCTCCCTTAAGTATTTAGAAAGATTTACAATCCTTACAGCAAAAGTAAGGCTCTTTTTCCTTAAAACATTCTCTTTCATAATAAAAGTAATTTTTGATTAATATTATTTGTTCCTCGTCATTCGTCATTTGTCTCTCGTCATTATACGACCATCTACCATTACGAGTTTTCTATCTGCCATAGTAGCCAATTCTTCGTTATGGGTAACGATTACAAATGTTTGTCGGAATTCATTGCGCAGTTGGAAGAAGAGTTGGTGCAGTTTTTCAGCACTTTCGGAATCGAGGTTGCCGCTGGGTTCATCAGCAAATACTACTGAAGGGTAGTTCACCAAGGCGCGCGCTACCGACACTCGCTGTTGTTCGCCTCCTGAAAGAGCATTAGGCTTATGGTCGGCACGCGAGGTGAGGTGCAAAAATTCTAAGAGCTCCATAGCGCGCTTTTCAGCTTCTTTTTTGCCTATTCCTCTAATGAGTGCAGGAATACAAATATTCTCCAAAGCAGTGAACTCAGGCAACAACTGGTGAAATTGGAAGATAAACCCAATATGTTCATTGCGGAATTTTGCCAAGGCTTTGGAGGATAACGACAATATATCAGTGCCATTAATTACTAACGATGATGGTTTATTGGCATCGGGGCTGTCTAAAGTACCTAAAATATGTAACAAGGTGGTTTTCCCAGCCCCTGAAGCTCCTACTATCGATACAATTTCGCCTTTGGCAACATTCACCGATACGCCTTTAAGCACTTCTAAATCTTTATAAGTTTTATAAATATTGGTAGCTTGAATCATTTATTTTGCATTTTGATAGATATATACTTCGGTAGCGCCTACGCCGTATTTGGCGTATTCGGCATCGTAGAAAGTAACATTGGAGTAACGCCCTAAAAGGAATTCTAATTCGGTGCGCAGCACTCCCTCTCCCACGCCGTGAATGAACACTACCCGCTGGATGCGCTGTGCAATAGCAAACTCTAACTGCCGGCGGGCGGTTTCGAGTTGTAGGGTAAGCATATCGTAATTGGTCATATTTCTTGTAGAATCAACCAATTGCTCGATGTGCAAATCTACCTCCATTGGAGGGATGTTGCGCTCTTTTTTAGTGAGGGGCGATTTGTTCTTTCGCTTGCTCAGTACATCTTTGCGCAAACTCTCTTCATCTATATTTGTGAAAGCTCCTTTTAGAGGTGCTTCTTCTTCAATAACTATTATTTCCTCAGGACGAAAAGTGAGCTCAAAGCCTTCAGTAGTAAGCACTGTTACCTGCTGAGGCGTAAGGCGCACTATATGTCCTTTGATGGTATCGTCTAATACTTCTATGTAATCTCCTATGTTCACAATGCGAGGTGCGAGGTGCGAGCCGCACGGGCAGTTTATTTGTTAAAGTTTAAATGAGTTTAATTTGTAAATTTCTTAATTGTCCCATTTTAGACACATAAAACGTCATTCGTCATTCGTCATTTGTTATTCGTCTTCTGGGTTTCTTATTTTCGTTGCTGGGTCTTGAAAATCTTCCTCGTTTTTAGAGGGTAGGTTACGCGAAATGCGGTAAATACCTATCATCAATAGGCTTATACCGCCAATGAGTAACGCTTGGTCGTATTTGGGGAATAGATAACGTGACAGCGCTACCAATACCCCTAAAATCATTAGTATGTAATTCATTTTTTTATCAGGTTTTAGGTTTCAGGTATCAGGTGTCAGCCTAAAATCTGACCCCTGCCCCTAAAATCTATTTAATTGCTAATATTCCTTTTGCGAGTTCAATCATTTTTGGGTCGCCAGTGTGCTTATTAGGCTCATCGGAGAGTTTTACAGTAGGCACCCACTCGTTGTCGCTGGTGAGTACTTCGGTGAGTTTCATCACTATGTTCATCGGGCGCAACCCTACATCATTCGTAAGGTCGGTACCTATACCAAATGAAATGCCTATTTTCCCTTTACAAGCCTCAGTAATAGCTTGTACTTTTTGAGGGTTAAGTCCGTCGGAGAAAATAATGTATTTAGAGAGTGGGTCTATCCCCATTTTTTTGTAGTGAGCAATTGTTTTTTCAGCAAAAACTATAGGGTCGCCACTATCGTGACGCACACCGTCGAACAACTTGCTAAATTTCTTGTCGAACTGCTTGAAAAACACATCGGTAGTATAGGTGTCGGAAAGGGCTACCCCAAGGTCGCCGCGATACACGTCTACCCAGTGTTCCAAGGATAGAGCATTAGCCATTTTGTAGCTGTACTCGGCTGCGTGGAACATAAACCATTCGTGAGCGTGAGTACCTATGGGTTTTACCTTGTATTTCATCGCAAAATGCACATTGCTGGAGCCTATAAAGGTTTGGTTATAACCGTCCATTAAGGTATGCATCACAATGTCGTGTACGTGATACGAATGGCGACGACGGGTGCCAAATTCGGCAAATACAACGCCTAATTCTTTGTATAACAATTCTTTTTCACGGGTGTTAGCAATCACCTGCTCATCTGTCCAAGCCGTCGCTTTTGTAAGTTTGTAGAAAAGCTCGCTAATTACCGAAAGCAGAGGCACTTCCCAAAGAATCGTGCGATACCAATAGCCCTCAACAGTTACCTGCAAGTCGGTGCCGTGTTGTTCGATATGCACTTCCGAAGGGTCATAGCGATAGCCTTCTAAAAAGTCTAAATACAGCGGACTCAAATAGGGGCAGTTGTCTTTCAAAAACTGTTTTTCGGCTTTAGTGAGTTTCAATTTGGACATATTGTTCACCTCTTCACGCATAGCATCGGCAAAACCTTCGGGGAACTCGTGTTTGCCGCGGTTGATAAAGGTATAACGCGCTTTGTTTTTAGGGAATAATTGCACTACACCACATTGCATAGTGAATTTGTAGAAATCGTTGTCTAATAATGAATTTAAGATTGCAGACATATATTCTCAATTAAATAATTAACAATTAATAATTAACTGTTTATCAATGAATGAAGAGCAAATCCTCGTTCATTGAAAAAGTTTTATTTTGGGCAAAGATATGATTTTTTTTTAAATTAGAATGAATTGCTAGGAATATAATAGCTCAAACAGAAAAAAATACTAACACACTCATTGGCTAATTAACAAATTATTCTTAATTTTGCCCCCAAAACAGATTTTAGAATGTCGAGACTTAAATTACTTCTTTTATTTTTATTTATCATAACGGCTCCTGCGATAGCGCAAATAGGTAATAATCAGCAATATAACAATGTTGATATCACCACTGTAAACATCGATAATCTTACCGATGGACAAATCAAAACCTATTGGGATCGCGCTCAAGCACAAGGTTATACCTTAGACCAATTTCTTGCTTTAGCACGTTCACGCGGTATGCAAGAAACACAAGTGATGAAATTGCGCCAGCGCATTATGCAACTCGACAGCTATTCTGGCACTGAAAAATCTAATGCTAAAAATAAAAATAAGGATACCAATAACAAAATGCGCCGTCCAGCTGAGGGCGATGACATTTTTGGTTATACCGGTAGAGAGAAAAAAGATTCTCTCAATCGCAAAAAGGAAAAAGACTCTATCTTTGGGATGAGTTTCTTCAAAAATCCTAAAATTTCCTTTACTCCTAACCTGAATATGCCTACCCCCGAAAACTACCAAGTAGGTCCTGGTGACGAACTCCTTGTGGAAGTATGGGGAGCTACCGAGGGGTCTTTCAAACAAAAAGTAGATGCTGAGGGTAATATTTTCCTCAATGGTGTGGGACGCATACACGTATCAGGACTTTCGTTTAGTGAGGTAAAAGCAAAGATAAATTCTTATCTAAAACGCATCTATTCAGGCATTTCAGCTCCCGATGGCAGTTATGCTAAAATCTATACGGGCGTAACTATCACCCAAGTGCGCACCGTAAAAGTGAATATCATAGGCGAGGTAGTAGTGCCTGGCACTTATTCACTTAGCTCACTTTCTACCGTACTAAACGCTTTATATGCCTGCGGAGGTCCCTCAGAAAGCGGTTCATTTCGCGATATCAACGTATTTAGGGGAGGCAAAAAAGTCGCTACTTTCGATGTATATAACTTCCTGATTAATGGTTCAGAAAAAGGTAATATCGGCTTGCAAGACCAAGATGTAATCATCGTATCACCCTACAAAAACCGCGTGTGGGTAGAGGGCAAAGTAAAACGCAAAGGATTGTACGAAATGCTCGACGACGAAACTCTTGCTAACCTTGTTACTTTCTTTGGAGGTTTTACTTCCGATGCTTTTACAAATACCCTTGTGTTAGAACGCATTAAGGACGCTAAACGCGAAGTACAAGAAATTGCCTTTAGCGAAATTGGGAAGATGAAAATGCAAAATGGCGATCGCCTGAAAGTGCATTCTATCACCAATGAATACCGCAACCGCTTGAGTATAGGAGGGGCTGTTTATCAACCTGGTATTTATGAGTTTAAAGAAGGAATGACCGCTCACGACCTGCTTGAAAGAGCTAATGGCGTGAAAAAAGATGCTTCTCTCAATCGCGGACTTATCTTCCGTACCGAAAACCGCGTAGATTACCAAACGCTTAGCTTTTCAGTCAAAGACCTCATCGAGAAGAAAAACGACATCCCTTTGAAGGATAACGATAGTATCCATATTTTCTACAAAGATTCTCTCCAATACAAACGCTTCGTAAAAGTAGAAGGCGCTGTAAATTCTCCTAAAGAATTGCCTTTTATGGAGAATATGAAAGTGGAAGATGTGATTGCCTTGGCAGGTGGTCTCTCTAATGGTGCTGACCCTTCAACAATTGAAGTATTTAGAGAAATAAACGACGGTAGTTTTCAGAGACTCAGCACAGCTTTCAAAGTATCGTCTAACAATGAGCTTTTACCTGAAGAAGGTACCAATACACTCACCCTGCAACCTAACGACATTGTTTCGGTGCGCTATATCAAAGGTTTCACTCCTCTACAAACCGTCTCGGTAATGGGAGAAGTTGTTTACCCTGGGGTTTATAGTATCCAAAGCAAGAACGATCGCATTTCCGATCTATTGGAGCGTGTGGGAGGGTTTACTCCTTTTGCCTATAAAGAAGGGGCAACTTTGATTCGCAAAAAAACTGATGAGGGCGAAATTCAGCAAGAAGATTTTCTAAAAGAATTGGTAGAGTTAGAAAGCAATAGTAATGAAACTGCTAAATCACTGAAAAAAGCTAGCAAAAAAACTTCAGAATACCGTATAGGGATAGACATTCATAAAATTTTGAAAAAGAAACACAGCAAGCACGACCTAATCCTCAGTGAAGGTGATGTGTTGCTCATTCCTTCTGAAAAACAAACCGTTGAAGTGCGTGGTGAGGTGTTAGCTCCTTCATTGGTGCGTTATCAAAAAGGATTTTCACTCAGAGACTATATTGATAGAGCGGGAGGTTTTGGCAATCAAGCTAAAAAGCGTGCTATTTACGTGCTTTACGCTAATGGCGATGTTCGTGCTACGCATAATTCTCTTTTCTTTAGAAACTATCCTAAATTAGAACCAGGTGCGATCATTATTGTACCCTCTAGACCTGAACGCCAACGTCTTAGCACTGGTGAGAGTATAGGTATTATTTCGGCAATTACCACTATGGGAGTGCTTATTTACAATGTACTAAAAAAATAGAACTATGGCATTAAACGAAAATCAAGAAATAAGAGCTTCAGAAGATGTTATCAATCATTTAGGAGAAAATAAATTGGTTCCTGTAGTCGACTCTGCAGAAGAAGGAACTGCTGAGGACGAAATAGATTTGATGCAGCTTATCCGCAAAGTATGGGGGGCTCGCAAATCGATTTTGCTATTCACCTTGCTCTTTTTTGTTATAGGGATTCTCATCGCGTTATTCTCGGCTAAAGAATATACCGCTACCACCATTATGGTGCCACAAACTACTGATAACAAATCAACAAGTGGATTAGGTGGATTGGCAGCAATGGCAGGTATCAGTTTAGGAGGAGGCTCCGAAACACTCCCGCTCACTACTTACTCTAAAATCATTGAAAGCGTACCTTTTAAACAGAAATTAGCACAAACAAAACTCACATTCTCTGACATCCCCAAACCGGTAACTTACGAAGAATATTGCAAGAACTATACTAAACCCAGCTTAATGGGACGTGTGATGGGTATTTTTAGTTTTTCTAAAGGTACTCCCACTGCAGCTCCTGTAACCCAAGATAGTACTGATATTACCCGACTCTCCGATCAAGAGAGGGGAATACTCAACAGCTTAGACAGCCGTATTAAACTGAATATGAGTGAAAAAGACGGCTACTTTACACTCTCATTTGTGATGGGGGAAGCACTTCCCGCTGCTCAAATGCTCGAAAGTGCCCAAAAAGTACTACAAGAAACCGTTACCGATTTCAAATTGCAAAAAGCTAAAGAAGAATTCGACTTTGTACAAAAACGCTTTGTAGAAGCCGAAAAAGATTTTAAAAACAAACAATACGCTGTGGCAGGTTTCCAAGACCGCAACCGCGACCTCTTTAGCAACCTTCCTCAAACTCGTTTGCAACAACTACAAGCAGAGTACAATTTAGCTTTCAACGTATATACAGAACTCGCTAAACAGCTGGAAGCCAAACGCATCAAGATGAAAGAAGACCAGCCTATCTTTGCTGTTATCGAACCTGTGACTGTACCTAACGAACGTTCTAAACCTAAACGAATGATGATTATCGCTATCTGGACATTCTTAGGAATGGTCATAGGTATTGGAAATGTCTTCTTGAAAGACTTTAGACGACAACTCAAATCTAATTCCTAATTTCTAATTTCTAATTCCTAATGAATTACATTATCTTTGATATGGACGGGGTACTACTAGATAGTGAACCAATGCACCAAGAGATTATTTATGAGACTTTTCAGCTGGAAGGCATTCCGTTTGATAAGGCGTATATACAAACCCTCACGGGGATGTCGGCTTTTCCAATGTGGGAAAAGGTAAAACGCGATGCTCAACGTTCAGAAAGTGTAGAAGAACTCATAAAATTTCACCGCGATTATTTTTTCAAACGATTACCCGAAGTAAAAGTACCTTTAGTACCTCACGTAAAGGATGTGTTAGAGAAATTCAAAAATGAAGGAAAACACTTATCATTAGCATCTTCATCTGGACGCAAACTCATTGATATTTTTACTCAACAAACAAATATAGCACACTATTTTGAAGTGATAATGAGTGGCGATGATGTGAAATACAGCAAGCCTAACCCCGAAATATTCCTAAAGGTAGCCCAATGGTATGGATTACCAGCAACACAATTTACTGTGATAGAGGACAGTGCCAATGGCGTAAAGGCTGCCAAAAGTGCTAATATGCAGTGTGTAGGCTTCCAGAATCCCCTTTCAGGCGGACAAGATTTAAGTCAAGCCGATCTACTTATCCATTCAATGCAAGAATTGTTATGACAAACAGTAACATACAACTCATAGAATGTGTAACAATAGCCAATGAGGATTATTTGCAATCTTTATTATCAGTAGGTTACTATGCTCTTGCTCTCGAAGCCAGCCTCCTCTCCTTAACCAAAGATTTAGATTTTTCAAATACCCAAACTAAAATACTGCTTTTAAACGACGAACTGCCTACCATTGAAAAACAAGGTATTACTATTAGCAGTTTGGCTACTGCCTACCAAGCCGGCACTACCCGTTTTTACAGTGCTATCAAAGGTTATGGCGGCTATCTCCCTACTGAAAAACTCCTCACCTTCTTCCAAGCACAACATCACCCTACAGACATCAACCTGCTGGCTTTTGAGAGTGCTTATAACGAAGCGCTACAAATATTTTCTTCTCTCTGACGCTATTTGGCAGTTTCACTCCCTATCTTTGCCTCGCGAAACAGAATTAACAATATTTTTAAAAGAAAATAAACATATTACCATATAAATATGAACACCAACAATCGAAGCTCAAGGAGAATACAACAAACACAAGAAAGCATTTCTCAGGAATTTGCTGATGTAACAAGAGCTATTCAACGAGAGGAGAAAAGAAGAAAAAAAAGAGAAGAATGGAAAAGGAGTATTGAGCAAAGTAATAGCTACCAAACAATAAAGTCTGTAAAAACACTAATGGATGACTATTATTTAGATCCTTTATTAGGACTAATACCTGTTGTAGGAGATATCTTACCACAGATATTCAATTTTTCTTTTTTCTACGTTTCCACTTTTAAAATTAAATCGTATGCCTTAACAGTGATTATTCTGCGTAATATCTTGATAGATATTTTAGTAGGAATTATTCCATATTTAGGTATTATACTTGATGTTTTTCATAAGTCCTATCAAAAGAATTTCAATTTAATTGTAGGTTTTGTTAATGATGACAAAAACATAATACGAGAAGTTAATCAGAAAGCGTTTTCAACTACTATATGGATAGCTATTATAGGAGTAGCTATTTATTATTTGACAGTATTTTTATGGTCTATAGTAATGGGCGTTTATCATTGGATCATAAATCTATTCTAAAAAGAACTATTTCTAAAAATAGTAGCAAAACGCCTCTTACAAGTACGATACAAATATAATTGATAACCAATTGTTTTTCAATTTATCAAAGTTTTTCTTACTTCCTCCCTAAAATTGAAATCCCTATAGCACAATCTAAACAGCGTTTGGATTGGCAATAATGTTTGTATTGTTGTAGAAGTACTTGGGTGTCAAAAGCAGTGGTAACAGAGACTCCTAATTGTTGGTATTGGGTGATAATGCTGTTGCTCTCAGCAGTCATTGTTTTGAGTTCTTCAATGAGAGATTCACTCACATCCTTGCCCAAACTTTGGTAATAGGCATATTTGAGTGGAATGAATACATTTATCCAAATAAGTGTGATGAGACTCGCACTAATAGGCTTTTTTACTTTTTTAGAAGTCTTTGTAAAAGTATAGTGGGTTTCCCAAAAGTCGGAGACTCCTACCGCAAAGAGTTTTTGGATACTTTTAAAATCATTCACTTCAAGGATTTGTGAAAACAAACCTTCATTTAGCTCGTATAGCTGTACGAGTTGCGAGAGTCGGATAGTAGGGAAACCTTGTGGACGCAAACCGGTGAAATGTATTTTTACTACGGGTGCAGAGAGGTTGTATTTCTGTTGTAGGTAGTGATAATTTTGCAAGAGTTCACGTGGGTAGGAGAGTTCAGTTTCTTCGAGGAGTAAGCCTGCTTGCCCCAATAGTAGTGCTTCTAAATGTAAGGGATGTGAACGCTCTTTGCGGATAATACTAAAATCGAGATGTTTGCCCAATTGCAGGAATGCTTCGCCGTTTACAGTACCTCCAAAAGACTTGAGAAGCATACAAAAAAGTACTTTCTCCCAATCGAAATTGGCAGCTTTCCACAACTCGTTTACCGCAGTGGCTTTTTCTTCTAAACGTTCTACTAATAGGCGCTCATTCCACGAAAGCAAAGTAATGGCAGGTATAGTGGTATATTCTTTTTCACAAGGAATAAACTGGTAGTGTGAGGTTACAGTGGTATTGTATCGCTCTAAGAGTTCGGGGGAGATAAGACCTTGGAGTTCTAAAGTGGGAATAGGCAGATTGTTAGCATCGAATACTTCTATATCGTGTTCCCAAACTACGTGCAGAATCACATTGCGATAAGCGGGATCACTCTCGTGACCGTGTACATACCAATGCGATGATTTGAGATGCATTTCTACATTACCTGCCCATTGCTGCTCACCTATAAGCAGTTGGGCACTTTGGAAATCGGGACCAGAAAGGGTATTGTAGTCGCCAAATGAGAGAATTTGCAAGCGCTCTCCCGTAGTAAGTACAGTGTTGAGAGGTACTTTTTTGTATTTCCATAGGTAGTGTAAGAAATCTTCTTTCATTTTGTTTAGGTAAGAGATAAGAGGTAAGAGGTAAGAAATAGTACCAGCTTATTTAATTAGTAAAGGTTGTAACAATGCAAATTATTCTCGAGTTGGGATTTTTAATCTTTTTTCTGTGTATAAAAAAAGTAAATAATAAAGGGTAGCTAAGAGTATACCGAAAATCCAACCTACAAGCACATCACCAGGAAAATGCACGCCTAAATAAATACGGCTATAACTCACAATCACCGACCAACAGAGCAGTAGAGTGAGAATATATCGGGCATTTTTTCTAAGCAAGTAACTAAAAAATACGGCGATTGCCATTGTATTGGCTGCGTGTGCTGAAAAGAACCCATACTTACCGCCACAAATTACCATTCGCATTTGCCCTATAAGACTCTCATCGTGACAAGGGCGCAGGCGCTGGAATCCGTATTTGAAAACATTTGCTAGCTGGTCGGTAGTGGTGATGATTATAGTAGTGAATACCAAGATGAGCAACACTCGTTTCCAATGGAAATACTTGAAACACAAGTATAACAAAAAAGCGTAGAGGGGGATAGACGAGAGTTCATTGGTGATTACTAACCAAAGGCTGTCAGCTTCGGGTGTTCCCCCACTATTGAGAAAACAGAGCAGTTGCTTATCCGTTTCTATAAGGTATTCTAACATTATTTGCGTTTTTTCTTCTTTTTAAAAGCCTGTTGAAGGGCTTCGGCGGTCTTTTGTTTGCGACTTTCTCTTTGTCCTTTTTTGCGACTTCTCCCCTCGTCGTTGCCGTGTTTTCTACCGTCATCATTTCCGCGTTTGCGTCCGCCGCGGTCTCTGCCAGCTCCTTTAGTAGAGAGCTCTACATTGATGAAGCGACCGTCCATTTGAAAATCGGTAAAGGTGCTCATCACCAAATCGGAAAGATCGGCATCGGTATTGAAGAAAGAGAAACTGTTCTTTACATCTACTTTGAAAACATCATCACGACCTAAATTAAGGGTTGCTTTGAGGAAATCTTTGAGCGATTTCCAGTCGTAGCCATCGCGTTCACCTATGTTGATGAAATAGCGCACTTCATCGCTATTACCCCCACTACGGCTTTCGCGCTCGTTCTCTACCGATAAGTTTTCGGCATTTTTATAATAATTGAAGAAACGCGTAAACTCTACTGAGAATATTTTTTTGATTAGTTCATCGCGATCTACATTTTTCAGTTCTTTATAGATAGCTGGCAAATAATCGTCGATAGCAGGGTTTACTTCTGTATTTTTGAGGTTGTTAGCCAAGTGATAGAGTTGTATCTCGCAGATTTCCATACCCGATGGCAATTGTTTCTGCTCAAAAGGTTGCCCTATCATCTTTTCGATAGTTTTAATTTTCTTCACCTCACTTTTTGGTAAAATTACCATCGAAATTCCTGATTTACCGGCACGACCTGTACGCCCACTGCGGTGGTTGTAGGTTTCTATTTCGTCGGGCAATTGGTAGTGAATTACGTGGGTGATATCGTCTACATCGATACCGCGGGCAGCGACATCGGTAGCAACGAGCATTTGTATTTGGCGTGCGCGGAAAGATTTCATTACCAAATCGCGCTGATTCTGACTCAAATCGCCGTGAAGAGCAGCGGCATTATAACCGTCTTCAATAAGTTTTTCGGCTACTGCCTGAGTATCGCGTTTGGTACGGCAAAACACTACCGAGAAGATATCGGGGTTGGCATCAGCGAGGCGTTTTAGGGCTTGGTATCTATGGCGACCGCTCACTATATAGTACTCGTGTTGCACGGTGTTAGTAGCCTGATTGCGAGTTCCTACTGTTATTTCGATAGGTTTACGCATAAACTTACGCGCTATCTTAGCCACCTCGTTAGGCATAGTAGCCGAAAAGAGCCAAGTGCTTTTTTCTTGAGGGGTATGCGAGAGAATAGCGGTAATATCTTCATAGAAGCCCATATTGAGCATTTCGTCGGCTTCGTCCAGTACACAATAGTTGATATGACTGATATCTACGAAGTTACGGCGTATCATATCTTGCATACGTCCAGGAGTAGCCACGATAATTTGTGCGCCTTTTTTGAGGCTACGCGCTTGTTCCTCAATACTTGCGCCGCCATATACCGCCACTACGTTCACCTTAGGGAGGTACTTAGCATAATTGCGGAGCTCGGAAGCGATTTGCAAGCAGAGTTCGCGTGTAGGTGAAAGGATAAGACCTTGAGTTACACGGCTATCAGTATCGATAAGTTGGAGGAGAGGAAAGCCGAAAGCGGCTGTTTTACCAGTACCCGTTTGGGCTAAAGCTACCATATCAGCACCATTCGCCAAAAGAGTAGGGATGGCTTTTTGCTGAATTTCAGAAGGGATTTCAAAGCCCATATCGCTGATGGCTTTGAGGATAGGTTCATCAAGACCTAATTGTTCAAATAAATTCATTAATACAATTTGTAAATTAGCAAATTTGCCAATTTGCTAATGTATTTCAAGGCGCAAAGGTACAACAATATTTTCAATTGACAATTGATAATTGGCAATTAAGAAAAAAACTTTGCCAAAGGTCTTAGCACAAGAGGCTTTTAAGAACTTTGGCAAAGTGTAATGTTGATGTTTATTTTAATTATTTATTAGGCACTAATATCCACTCTCCGCTTTCTACTAGTGGTTCTGCTTGTTTGAACTTGAGTTCTTTGCGTTCACCGGTGCGGATGTTTTGGATTACTACCTTGTCGTTACGACCAATTTTAGGTTGTTGGCGTACGATGGTTTCTACTACCGAACGGCGCTGTGAGGCTTGTTGTCCTACTTCACGGGCGCGCTGTGCCATCTCATCGCTATTAAGAGTTTCTTCCTTATTGGTTTGGTAGTTCTCACGGGTGCGTTGTGGCGCGTGGGCTTCCTGCACTGGTGGATTTTGAGTAGGCAATTCGGCTTTGAATAAGAAAGAGATAATCTCTTTGTTTACCTTATCGAGCATTGATTTGAACAACTGATAAGCTTCAAACTTATAGATGAGTAGCGGGTCTTTTTGTTCGTGTACCGCTAATTGCACTGATTGTTTGAGCTCGTCCATACGGCGAAGGTGTGTTTTCCACTCCTCATCGATGATACCCAAAGTGATGTTCTTTTCAAAATCACTTACGAGTTTCTTACCTTGGGTTTCGTACGCCTCTTTAAGGTCGGTTACGATGTTGAGCATCTTTTCGCCATCGGTGAAAGGCACAACAATACGCTCATAAGTATTATTAGGATTTTCGTATACGTCTTTAATCACTGGGAAGGCTTGAGCGGCACTGCGTTCAGCTTTTTCCTGATAGTGTTTGAGCACTTCGTGATACAAGGTGAAAGTAAGATCGTTTACTGACTGTTTAGCAAATTCGGCTTCTGAAATCTTTGTTTTCAGTGAGAAATATTTGATGAGCTCGAAAGTGAAATTCTTGTAGTTATTACCACCTTTATTGTTCTCTACTATATTCTCGCAAGTATCGAATATCATATTTGCCAAATCCACTTTTAGGCGTTCACCTTCAAGAGCGTGGCGGCGGCGTTTATAAATTTGCTTGCGTTGTGCGTTCATCACATCGTCGTACTCCAACAGACGTTTACGCATACCGAAGTTGTTTTCTTCTACCTTTTTCTGAGCTGCCTCGATGCGTTTGGTCATCATAGAGTGCTGAATTACATCACCTTCTTTGTGACCTAAGCTATCCATTAGTCGGGCGATACGTTCAGAACCAAAGAGGCGCATTAGGTTATCTTCGAGAGAAACGAAGAAGAGTGAGCTACCAGGGTCACCTTGACGACCAGAACGACCGCGCAACTGACGATCGACACGGCGAGAGTCGTGGCGTTCGGTACCTATAATTGCCAAACCTCCTGCTGCTTTTACTTCGGGGGTTAGCTTGATGTCGGTACCACGTCCCGCCATATTGGTTGCGATGGTTACCACACCACTATGTCCGGCTTCAGCTACGATTTCAGCTTCTTTTTTATGCAATTTCGCGTTCAACACATTGTGTTTTACCTTGCGCATTGTAAGCATACGGCTGAGGAGTTCGGATACTTCCACCGAAGTAGTACCAATCAACACTGGGCGACCTGCTTCGGATAGTTTTACTACCTCATCAATCACAGCGTTGTATTTCTCGCGTTTGGTTTTGTAGATAAGGTCGTTATGGTCTTTGCGAGCGATAGGGCGGTTGGTAGGAATTTCCATTACATCGAGTTTATAGATTTCCCAGAACTCACCCGCTTCGGTGATAGCTGTACCCGTCATACCTGCTAACTTGCTGTACATACGGAAGTAGTTTTGCAAGGTAATAGTCGCATAGGTTTGGGTAGCAGCCTCAATTTTCACATTCTCTTTGGCTTCAATTGCTTGGTGCAAACCATCGGAATAACGACGACCGTCCATAATACGACCTGTTTGTTCATCTACGATGAGCACTTTGTTATCAATTACTACATACTCTACATCTTTTTCAAAGAGAGTGTAGGCTTTGAGCAATTGGTTAAGGGTGTGAATACGTTCGCTTTTTACGCTAAAATCTTGGAATAATTTATCTTTTAGTTTAGCTTCTTCTTCAATAGGAAGACCTTGGTTCTCGATATTGGCAATTTCTACCCCAATATCAGGTAAAACGAAGAAATCTTTATCGCCATCGTAGGCAATATCGGCAAACCCTTTATCGGTAAGCTCGATTTGGTTGTTTTTCTCATCAATCACGAAGTACAATTCGGCATCTACCTTTGGCATTTCGCGATTGTTATCCTGCATATAGTAATTTTCAGTTTTTTGGAGGAGTTGTTTTACCCCTTCTTCACTGAGGAACTTGATAAGTGCTTTGTTTTTAGGTAACCCACGATACACGCGCAAGAGTTGGAATCCACCTTCTTTGGTATCACCTTCGGCGATGAGTTTGCGGGCATCGGCTAATACTTTGGTAAGGTAAGTACGCTGTTTGTTTACCAAATCTTCTACCAAAGGTTTCAGTTCGTTGAACTCGTGCAATTCGCCTTTAGGGGTAGGACCTGAGATGATGAGCGGCGTACGAGCATCGTCTATCAATACTGAATCGACCTCATCGACAATAGCATAATTATGAGCGCGTTGCACCAAATCTTCGGGGGTGTGCGCCATATTGTCGCGTAGGTAGTCGAAACCAAATTCGTTGTTAGTTCCGTAGGTAATGTCGGCATTGTAAGCACGACGACGCGCTTCGGAGTTAGGTTGGTGGTTGTCGATACAATCCACACGTAAACCGTGGAACTCAAATAAAGGTCCCATCCACGCACTATCTCGGCGTGCCAAATAGTCGTTCACGGTTACCAGATGCACCCCATTCCCCGTTAGGGCATTGAGGTAGACAGGCAAGGTAGCCACAAGAGTTTTACCTTCCCCTGTTTGCATTTCGGCAATCTTACCTTGGTGAAGGGCAATACCTCCAATAAGCTGTACATCGTAGTGTACCATATCCCAAGTAACATCTTTACCAGCGGCGTCCCAGTGGTTTTTCCACACGGCTTTATCACCCTCGATAGTTACATAGTCGTGGGTAGCAGATAGTTCGCGGTCGTGCTCGGTAGCTGTTACGGTAATCGTTTCATTATTAGCAAAACGGCGGGTAGTTTCCTTCATCGTTGCGAAGGCTTCGGGAAGAATTTCGTTCAATGCCTTTTCTGAGGCTTGATAGGCTTCACCATTGAGTTTATCTACTTCAGCATAGAGGTCTTCTTTAGCATCGATATCGTCGGTAGCATTTGCTTGGGCTTCGAGTTCGGCTATTTTATTATCGAACTGAGCACGAGCGTCTTTTATTCTTTGCTTAAATTCAATAGTTTTTGCGCGCAACTCATCGTTAGAGATATTTTCTAACTGAGAGGCGTAAGTTTTTATTTTCTCAACGATAGGTTGGATAGCTTTTAGGTCGTTTTTGGCTTTATCGCCAACAAAAATTTTAATAAGGGAGTTTATAATACTCATATAGTGAGGATTTTTTTATAATATAATTATTCTAAAATTCATACCACAATTTTGTCAATAAACATACCAAACTGACAACAACTGACAAATTGTCACGGCATAATTGATTGATTAACAAATTTGCAAATTAAAAAAAGTCTCTTTGGAGAGACTTTTATTTTTTAGTATTCATCTTCATTCCATAGGTAGTCTTCTTCCGACGGATAATCAGGCCAGATTTCGTCGATAGATTCATACATATCACCTTCATCTTCTATTTCTTGAAGGTTTTCCACCACTTCCATAGGAGCGCCTGTACGGATAGCATAATCAATAAGCTCGTCTTTGGTAGCAGGCCAAGGAGCATCACTTAAATAAGATGCGAGTTCTAACGTCCAATACATAAACTAATAGAATTTTATAAATTTCGCGCAAAAGTAATATATTTTATTGAATGTGCAAATTTTTGTCTATTTTATTTTTAAATAGAGAGTTATTATCATGAGGGTGAGTGTAATGAATAGAGCTACTAAAAGATACAAATATCTGACCAATTAGCAGGAAATAAACTTTTTGTACGCGGTGTTTGCAGTGGGCGTTTGTAAAACGCCCCCACATATTTGTTAATTTGCTAATTTGTTAATTATCGCGTATCTTTGCGGTTGTTAAACAGTTATGCAATGAACATCACTCTGCCTTTATCGCAACTTGTTTCAGGGAAAACGTTACAGCTCTCGGGCTCTAAATCGGAGAGCAATAGAGCGCTTTTGCTACAAGCATTCTTCCCTGAATTACAGATAAAAAACCTCTCTACTGCCGATGATACACTTCTCTTACAGCGTGCGTTACAATCCGAAGAGGTAACTATCGATATTCACCACGCAGGTACAGCAATGCGCTTTCTCACAGCTTATTTTGCTACCCAAGTAGGGCGAGAGGTATTGCTCACTGGCTCAGCAAGGATGAAAGAGCGCCCCATTCACTTATTAGTGGAAGCATTACAGCGTTTAGGGGCTAATATTCGCTATGAAGAACGCGCAGGATTTCCGCCCTTATATATTAAAGGTGTTAGACTTAACGAAAAAGAAGTACGTATTCGCGGCGATGTGAGCAGTCAGTTTCTTTCTGCCTTATTGCTTATCGCCCCTTCATTACCAAATGGACTTACGCTGATTTTGGAGGGTAAACTCACCTCTATGCCTTATCTGAAAATGACCGTGAGTTTCCTGCAATACTGTTTGGGTGAAGAAGTTGTACAATGGGAAGGCAACGTGCTGAAAGTAGCTTCACATATAAATAGAGCTTTAAAAAACAATATATGGGAGGTAGAATCGGACTGGTCGTCGGCTTCGTATTGGTTTTCGTTTGTAGCACTCTCGCCCATAGGCACACAGCTCACACTCACACACTTCAAAGAAGATAGTTTGCAGGGTGATAGCGCATTACCACAACTCTATAAACATTTTGGCGTAAGCACTACTTTTAAAGGTAGTACAATGCACATTGAAAAAACTGCCCTCCCCTACTCTACCCGTTTAGAACTTCAGCTAAACGATACCCCCGACATCGCACAAACTATAGCTGTTACAGCTTTAGGATTGGGATTAGAGGCACACCTCAGCGGATTGCACACACTCAAAATTAAAGAAACCGACCGACTGCAAGCATTACAAACCGAAATGACAAAACTCGGTGCGACAGTGAACATCACTGATGAGAGTTTGCATTTAGCCTCTTGCAACCACCTGTGTGAGGGAGTGCCTATTGCCACTTATAACGACCATCGTATGGCAATGGCTTTTGCTCCGTTGATGCTCAAAACTCCTATAGTGATAGAGAACAAAGAGGTGGTAAGCAAATCGTATCCAGAGTTTTGGGAGCAGGTGGAACAGGTGTCAGGTATCAGGTTTCAGGGAACAGATAAGAGGTAAGAGATAAGAGTTAAGGGCATTAGAAAAATATAAATAATTGATAGTTAGGATATTAGTTTGTTTTTAAAAGAGAATAGAAAAATAAATACTAATTTTTTTAATGTAACATAGTGTTTATTAAAGATTTAATTTGTATCTTTGCCGCCTGAAAAGAAAAAAGAATATTCATACAAAAACATATTAAAGATGACAAAAGCAGAAATTGTATCAAAGATTTCCGACAAATTGGGTCTTGACAGAAACGACGTACAACTTACCGTTGAGAACTTTATGGATGAGGTGATTAACTCATTAGAAAGTGGACAAAATGTATATTTGAGAGGTTTTGGTAGCTTCATTATCAAAACAAGAGCTGAAAAAACAGGTCGCAACATCTCAAAAAATACTACTATCAAAATTCCTGCACACAACATTCCTGCCTTTAAGCCAGCAAAAGTATTTGTAGAAGGGGTGAAAGCAAAAGTGAAAGTTAAAAAGTAATACCCCCGTATTAGTTTAAGTAACTGAATAATTAACACATAAAATAATAAAGTTATGCCAAGCGGAAAAAAAAGAAAAAGACATAAAGTGGCTAACCACAAACGCAAAAAAAGAGCGAGAGCTAATCGTCACAAAAAGAAAAAGTAGTGTAATACTACTTTTTCTTTTTAACAGACAAAACGTACCTTGATTTATTAATTTTTAACTAAAAAAAATCCAACAAAGTGGACAAAGAATTAATTATTCGTTCTGGTTCCTCTTACGTAGATTTTGCTTTGCTCAGAGATGGTAGGCTCATAGAACTTCACAAAGAAGAAGATGCCAATGGATTGGGAGTAGGTGATATAATGCTAGCCAAAGTGCGCAAACCTATACAAGGGCTGAATGCAGCTTTTGTGAATGTAGGGCACGAAAAGGACGCTTTTTTGCATTATCACGACTTGGGACCTCAATTGGCTTCCTTACAGAAGTTTCTCAAATGGGTACTCTCGGGAAAACTAAAAGACTTTTCACTAAAAGATTTCCCCTTAGAACCAGATATCAACAAAAATGGTTCGATAGCCGATACTCTCAAGCCTAACCAGCCTATATTAGTGCAGATAGTGAAAGAACCTATCTCAACTAAAGGACCACGCATCAGCTCTGAACTTTCTATCGCGGGGCGCTACCTCGTGCTGGTGCCTTTCTCCGACCGCATTTCTATCTCGCAAAAAATAGAAGGTAAAGCCGAGAAAGAACGGTTGAGAAAACTCTTGCAAGGCATTAAACCTAAAGGTTTTGGCGTAATTGTACGCACTGTAGCCGAAGGTAAAAAAGTAGCGGAACTAGACAAAGATCTGCAAGGTCTCTTCAATCGTTGGGTTTTGATGTGTAGAAAAATACAAAAAGCGGTTTACCCCTCTAAGGTAATGAGTGAAGTGAGCAAAACAGGTGCTATACTTCGCGATATGTTCAACGACACGTTTACGGGTATACACGTGGATAACGAGCATCTCTACGAACAAATAAAGAAATATGTACAAGAGATTGCTCCTGAAAAAGAAAACATCGTAAAACTCTACCATTCATCAGTGCCGATATTTGAGAAGTTCCACATAGAACGCCAAATAAAAACGGCTTTTGGTCGTACTGTATCGATGCCTAAAGGAGCTTATCTAGTGATAGAACACACCGAAGCTCTACACGTGATAGATGTGAACAGTGGTAACCATTCTAACAAGAACAACGACCAAGAATCCACTGCACTATCCGTAAATCTCATCGCTGCTACCGAAATCGCACGACAATTGCGATTGCGCGATATGGGAGGTATTATCGTTGTAGATTTCATCGATATGGGCAATAGTGAAAACCGCCGTATCCTATTTGACCACTTGCGCAATGAAATGGCTGAAGACCGCGCCAAACACAAGATATTGCCTCCGAGCAAGTTTGGCTTGATACAAATCACTCGCCAACGCGTTCGACAAGAACTCAACATCAAAACAAAAGAAGAGAACCCAAGCAAAGAAGGCGAAATAGAAGCGCCTATCGTTCTGGTTGATAAAATCAACATAGAACTTGAAAGCATTATTAAGGAGGACGCCTATAAAGGACGCATTGTGCTGAACGCTCACCCTTTTATAGCGGCTTATTTAACCAAAGGGCTCTTTAGCTCTATCCGTTTTAAATGGTTTTTGAAATACAAACGATGGATAAAAATCCTACCTCGCGATGCCTATAGTTACTTAGAGTATCGATTCAAAACCAGTGAAGGTACCCCTCTTTAACATTACCAAACTCGGCGCTTGTGCGCCGAGTTTTCTATTTTAGATAACAGGTAACAGTCCTTATAAAAATGAAAACCATTGTCTCTACAAAAATATTAACCGAAACACAGAAGTCTGTGCTTTCAGGACTCGATATGCAGCTGATTGAACACAATTTTGTAAGTGTAAATTTGCTACCAATAAAACTCACTCTTCCTTATAATCTGTTAATCTTCACAAGCCAAAATGCGGTGAGGAGTGTATTGCAGCATCCTTTGGCTACTGCCTTAAAAAATAGTATTGTGTTATGTGTAGGCGAACGCACTGCACAACTACTTGAAAAAAGCGGTTTTACGGTGCGTTGCTCTTTTGATTACGCTACCGATTTAACGAAATATCTTTCAGCTAATTTAAAAGAATTTGAAAAAATGCATCGCATTGCTTTTTTTGCGGGCACACAGCGATTGGAAACGCTCCCACAATTCTTTGCTAAGCACTTGCCTAATGTAGAAGAAATTACCGCTTATCAAACAGAACTAACACCTATCACTATTCACAAAAGAGTAGATGGCATACTATTTTTCAGTCCGTCGGGGGTGGAGAGTTATCACTCGTGTAATCCTGCAGGCGAAGAAAAAGCGTTTTGCATAGGGGATACTACTGCCGAAGCTGCCCAACGCTATTGGAAAGAAGTGGTAGTTGCTGAAAAACCAACTATTGACAGTGTGCTGGCTCAGGTAATAGATATAAGGTAAGAGGTAAAAAAATAATGTAAAACACCCAAACTAAGCTGTTTCTCTACCTTTAATTACTACATCAAAATCTTTTCCTTCTGGACGTTCTTTTACGTATTGTATTTTGCGAATTTTAGTGAGGTAACTATGCTGTGCGATGGCGCGCTTCTCGTCATCGGTGATGACGGATACAATTTCGCGCTCGGGATAGGTGAGCAATAGCAAGAAATCTAACTGACCATAATCATCGGCGATATGCAAGATACGCGCTTTTTCGGGTAGTGAATGCACGAGCTCGTGATAGTGTTCGCGATGCTGCTGGTAATCTTCTTTGACAGCACACACTACATAATTTTCCTTGTATAAATAGTTTAAAAACAGTTTCTTCTTTAAGTAATCCACTCCTTCCAATCGTTTGCGTAAAGTGAGGAATTGCTGGCGGTAGAAAGCACCTATCTGTTTGGCTTTTTCGCGTGGAGTGTTGCCAAAACGCTCATCATCAGGTGTTATAGGGTCGCCAACTACTACCGTAATAGCACCATCGTAGATAATCACATCTCCTTTGGGTTGTACCTCCGAACAACCGTGAATATACACGGGCACGAGAGGCGTTTGGAAATGTTCGGCTATTAGAAAAGCACCTTTGTAAAAACGGTGTATTTGGTTACTTTCGGAACGTTTGCCTTCTGGGAAAATCATTACTGAAATACCATTCTTCAAATTCTTTTCAAATAAGGGCATTCCTTTTTCTATGCCTTCAGAAACAGGAAAAAAGCCCATTGACTGCACATAACGTCCAAATACTACCGATTTATACACCCAATCATTTACCATATAGCTGACGCGATGTGTGAAAAGCCCTATTGCCAAAGTATCGAGCCACGAGGTATGATTAGAAATTACTACCGAAGGGGTTGTAAGCTGTATATGGTGTGGATTCTCTACTTTTTTGCGCACAAAAGGATTGGCATAAAGCACCGAAGTAGTGAGCGAAGCTGCTAAACGTCTGAGCCACATAGTGCGTTTAGGAGTAAGTTTGGCAAGTAGCCAACCTATATTGGAGAGAATAATAGACGATAGTGCATAATAGGTAGTTAGCAGTATGGATTGCAGCAAAAGACGCAAACTCACCGGAGAACGCCCATTATCAGGACGACGGAAGATACAAAACTTAAATATCGTAGGGTAAAATACAAAAGTTATTGCCAAAGCAGTGAAAATACCTATCACCGATACCGATGCAATTGACTTTAAGGCGGGATGTTTGGCAAAAATAAGCGTACCGATAGCTAAAAAGGTAGTAATAGACGCCAAAAGTACTGATACTTTGTACACGGGAAGTTCATTTTTACCATCGGTATAGTCTTTTTGTAGCGCACAAGTCATAAAAATACTAAAATCTACCGAATGTCCTAATACCAAAGTGCAGACAATCATACTAAACACATTGAACTCTATGCCAAAAAAGTTCATCAGAGCAGATGTAACTACCCCTGTAACTCCAATAGGAATAAGAGTGAGTAACACCAACTCTATTCGCTTGAAAAACAAGAGCAGTATAAGGAAAATAGCGATAGACGAATAGTTTACTAACAGCAATATATCGTCTTTGAGTTTGCCTAAAAACGTTTCACTTAGGTTCTTACGGTCGATAACAACAGTAGGCGTATGTTTTTCTACTGAATGAATAAAAGAGTCTCGCTCGGCAACAGTGAGCTTTACGAGATTGGCAATGGTATAAAAACCTTCTTTTTCGGTAATAAAATCTTCTAACGGAATAGCTGAAAGGGCTTTATAAGCATCAAGGTTTTTTATAACTTCAAAATCACCAGCTATACTTTGGTAGAAAGGTGCGTAAGTTTCTTCTTTAAAACCAACCTCATTTCCTCTTTCTATCAGTTGTTGTTTTAGAAATTGCTGTCTTTCAGCATTCCAAAAATCTTTCCATCGTTGTAAACGCGCTTCTTGTTCTTTTTTAGGCAATACAATCCCCCCAATAGAACTGAATTGTTTGATACTATCGTGTGCTTTATAACTTTGCAACTGCTGATATAGTGTATAATTGCGCTCTAAGGCTTCCTCTAACGAATTGCCATAAGCAGCGGCATAGAGTGATTTGTATTCGCTATCAGTGATGTTTTCTAATTGATGTTCAGCTGCTTTATAACGTTCGTTGATATAGTTGATATTGGCAATATCGCCATTGAAACGGACATTATGAAAAGTAAAGCAACTCAACACTATCAGCAATAAGCAAGCTCCAACTACCCATTTGTTGTGATGAAATGGATAAGCCCCTATGCGGTCTAAAAAGGTTTTGCGCACCTCGATAGTGCGATTGCCACGGTAGAAATGAGGCACGAGCACCAATGACAATATGGCTGATACCATTATGCCTACGAAAGCAAACACGCCTAAATCTTGCATCACCTCAGAATGCACAAAGAGCAAGCAGAGGAATGAAATGGCAGTAGTGATACTACTGAGCAAGATAGGCACGGTTACAGCACGGTACAACTCGGCGGTGTTTTTAGCTACCTTGTAATGGGTAAGAATATGCAGTGAATAATCGATTGTAACTCCCAAGAGTACCGCTCCTAAACTGATAGAAATTGCTGAAATACTGCCTTTGAGCACATAGAGTGTTGCCAAAGCAGAGAGCACCCCAAAAGCTGAAGGGATAAACGCAATAAATGGGATATAGACACTTCGATAAAAAAAGACAAGTAATAAATAAAGTACTGATAGTGAAATGAGTACCGTGGTGAGAATATCAGTTTTGATTTGAGAAGCATTGCTCACCGAGATAAAGGGAGCCCCAAAGAAATCTACACGCACTTTCCCTTGATACTGGGCGTTGAGATGGTCTTGCAACTTATCTAAACTTGCGACAAAAGCGGCATTGTGCTCGCTGTCGTTGCCATCGTATTTGGGGTTGATAAAGAAGAGGATATGCTGCTCGTCATTAGTAGTGAGAAAACCATTGGCAATCTTAAAATCGTTGCCTGTATTCAGTTCTTGAAGTTTGCGCAAACCGCGAAAAGTGAGACCAAAGGGGTCTTTGCGAATAAACTGTTGTGCCACCATACCCGCAGGCGTGAGCATCGTTTTGTACTGACTCTCCACCATTGATTTGAGACTATCGGGGGCTAAACGGCGTTCTAAATAGGCGTAATCGTCATCGTTTAGAAAAAGAGGTAGGTGATCGTTTACAAACTGCCAAGTCTCATCGATTTCTTCCTCGTTTATAACCCCCTGAATACTGGTGATATACTTCGTCATAGAAGCATTGAGCGTATCGCGCAAAGTTTCGGCAACTGCCTGCATATCAGTAATTGTTCCACCTTTTTCGGCTGTTACCATTACCGAGATTTTATCGGCGAAGTTGAGTTGCTTGAGTACCTTGGATGTGAGGTTTGTTTTATCGTTTTGAGGGAGTACTTTGGTGATATCCTCTTCAAACCGCAACTGACTCAAGCCATAAATGGCAATGAGCGCCCAAGCGGTAAAGAATGAGAAGGTTGTGAGTTTATGAGTGGTGATATATTGGTAAATTCTGTTTAACATATTGGCAAAGTTTGCGATACTTCTTTTGGTGGACAAAAGTAGGGAATAATTTCAGAAGTACAAAAACTTTTCTAATCATCCCATAGCGGTTTGTTTACTTCGTGTAAGGCTTCAGCTTCGCTAAGAGAGTTCCCGCAGTTATAATATTGGTTTTTATCCTTGCCATAGGGCAGTTTGTATCCTTCTGGAGAAGTGAGCACTACCACCTCAAAAGTATTGTAATCCACCTCTTTGATGAGTTTGTTTTGGTAATAAACTCGCTTGTCATCTTTGGAATAAAAATGCGAAATCTTTCGCCAAGTCGCTGGATTTGCCTTAGGCAAGGGTGTTTTCCCATTGAAAACATAGGTATCATCTTTAGCAAAATCGCCATCGTTCATCGAGATGAAAGTCGCTGGATTGGCTTTAGCGAGTATTTTTATCTTGCCGTGATAATCCTCATAATACACCTGCTTACTATCTTTGGCATAGCCATACGGAAATTCTACACGCACCACACGCCTAATCCCATCGCTAAACTCCCACGAAGTCTCTCTATCTCTATCCGTTCTGTGAATACCCTCATCACATACCTCAAAAGTACTAATATCCTCAGGTTCAAAGCGCCCTCCCGATGTCCATACACTTTGATAATCGGTAGCATAACACTCGTTGAGCATTTCGAAAGTTTTAGGATTAGCCCCTTTGAGAGGGCGCCCCACGATATAACAATGCTTATCGTCTTTAGCAAAAAAGCCATTAAAATAAACAAAAGTATCAAGATTTGCCTTCTCTATAGGGGAATGGCGGTAGTATATCCGCTTGCCGTCTGTCCAATAGCAGGGCGTTTCTTGTGTGTCCGCCATATAAAAACGCGGGTCTTTATCAATATCTGCTACAGTGCGGATATCGATATCAAAAAAAGGAGGCTTTTTAGCCAAAGGTTTATTGATTTTCATTCTGTTTCTTATTTTATTTCTATACCTAATTTATTAATCTCAAATTGTTTGTCCCCTATCTGTACCCACGTTTTACCATTCTCAAAGAGAGCCCCATCGTCATAAATAAAAGGGAAAACGGTTTCGTTTTTGTCATTGATATAGCCATATTTAGCGCCTTTCTTTACCAAGGCAAGTCCCTCGGTAAAATAAGAAGCATCGTCATAGAGAAAAGGAATGATTTGTTCGCCTTTTTGGTTGATAAAGCCCCATTTGCCGTCTTTCTTTACGGCTACATAATCTTTATGAAAGTAGGTAGTATCTTCATAGATAAATGGAATCACCTCTTCTCCTTTCTCATTGATAAAGCCCCATTTGCCATTCAATAGAGCAGCTGCAGGGCGATGGTTATAGAAGTCGTTGTCATCTATAAGGTCGTATTTTATAGGAGTAATCTCCTTGCCAGAGGTATCTATCAATCCGTATTGCGCACCTATTCTCACCATTGCCACTCCTTGAAAGAAGTCATAGACAAAATCGTACTTTATAGGGGTAATCAGGGTTCCTTTCTCATTGATATAGCCCCATTTGTCACCTTGCCTTACACAAGCAAAGCCCTTGCGAAAATCGGTTATTTCATCATATTTTTCTTGCTTGTTTGTGTTCATTGTTTTAACTTTTAATTATCTTGTGAGTTCTTAAACCTTCTGTATGTTTGTATAAATATCGTAGTTTTCTTGATCAAAACAAACCATCTTCACCTGCTTGATTTTATCCGTTTTTTGCAAGAAATGAGCTATGGTATGAAGCGCTATTTGTGCTGCTTTTTCCTTCGGAAATCTATACCTCCCAGTACTGATATTAGGAAATGAAATAGTAGCTACTTGATGCTCTAAAGCCAACTCCAAACAACTAATGTAAACTTGTGCCAGTAGGTTTTCTTCATTATGTGTCCCCCCATTCCACACAGGACCTACTGTGTGAATAACATATTTAGCAGGCAAATTGCCGGCAGTAGTAATAACTGCACTACCTACTTTGCAACCTCCTTGTTTATTTCTTATCTTCTCACATTCTTCAGTAAGAGCTCTACCCCCTGCTTTATGAATAGCTCCATCAACCCCACCTCCACCAAGTAGAGAAGTGTTGGCTGCATTCACAATGGCATCTACGGAAATTTTAGTGATATCTCCTAATACAATTTCAATGTTACTATGTATCATCACTCAATTAATCATTAGAATTTGTTAGATACCTATAATAGCTTGTGAGTATCATAGCCGACATATCATCGGGGTGTTTAACGCCTTGGTCTAAAAAGAACTTCACAAGTTCAGGGTTCCCACTGCGAATCCACTCATTGCGAATGCCCATTCCTAAAGTAAAATGACTTTCCATAAAGAATTCATCTTCGGTAAGCGTTTTTATATACTCTTTATCCTGCTTTTTGAGGTTCTTATCCAGCATTTGGATACATTCTGTTAAGTTTTTAGGTTTTTGTTTTTTCATATCGATGTTTTTTATTTGTCCAAAAGCTATAAAACTAATGATACACATACAAAAAGTAATGAGATGTTTCATATAATTATTTGGAGTTCATTTGTTATTTATTGATTTTTTTGAATTTTATTCTATTGAAAGTCAGTTATTTTAGGTTCTGTTGTAGGGGCAATTTGCAAATCGCCCACTAAAGACAAGGCTTTGTATCTTTTGTATATCACCAATGGGTAGGTTGTTGAAACAACAACTTATCAAATACATTAGCATTACATTTGTACTGCTTCATCAAGCCATTCAGTAAACCAAGAGATGAAAGATACTCTTTCTCCTTTTTCATTCAATAGAGGCTCTATACCTCCATAATCTGCTCTCTCATCAAGCCATATATTGCCATACTCTTCACCATTTACAACTAATAAATAAGTGGCTCCGTGCCCTATATGACAAATTTGCAAACAACCTGTGATATGATCAGTACTCATATACTTCTCTAATACTTCATCATCAGGGCGTCCCCCCCATCCCAGTCAATAGCATCAATCCATTCATCTTCATCCCATTTTTCATTATAAGGGAAAGGCTTAGATAGATTAATTGCAGGATTATCTCTAAGTTTGAAGTCTTTCATTGACTCTTGCAAAGAAAGCAGTCCATAATCTGGTCCTATACATCCATTCCCTATTTTTGTTATAAATTCTCTATAACCTTTAGGAAGTATTATATTGTTCCTTTTTTCTATTTCAGAAACTTCATCTTCTGAAATCGTAGGGTTTATAAATACCTCTTTAGGAACAATTGATTTTAAAGAATCAGGATGTGCTAATAAAAATAGCATCTTTTTTTAATAAACGTGTTTAAACTTTTTTGAGGAACTTGGAGATAAACCCTAATAGGAGCATTCCAATCCAAGTTACATCAAGATACTCATATCTCATTATCAAACCTTTATATCCGTCAAGCCGACCATTTGCTTGTTCAATCTTAAACCTATTTTTGTACAATTCTTCATCAAAATAAACATCTGGTTGCTTTCCATTTCGGGGATTAGGTTTAATATTTGCTATAATTTCTTTGCTTTCTAAAAACTCTCTAAGAGATTTGCTATCAAATCCTGCATCAGCATTGAGAAACAGTCCTTTGTGTTCTATTCCTGCTTCTTCTAATAAAGCTAAGATTTCTTTTAGTACTTCTTCTATTTTATATAAGTCATTGTGATTTCCTGCTTTAGGGCTTCCCATTGCTATCATTTGCCCTTTATTATCACACAAAAAAATATTATTGGTGGTTAGCTTTTTTTCTTGCTTGATAACCTGCTGACGCTCCTTTTTGACGACAACGTGTATGACTACCATCCAATTGAACACAAGACATATCTAATTTTCTTTTCTTCTTACTTAATAGATTCAACCATACTCGCTAAAAACTACCATCTTTACTCCATTTATTGAAGTAGTAATAGACATTTTGCCAAGAGATTTCAGCTTTTTCAAAATAGCTTTCAATTGGAAGTTCTCTCCATTGCACCCCTGTTTTTAATCTCTTGAGAATCAATAAAAATATTGAAGCTAAATCAAAATTACTTTTAAATCCTCTTTTTCCTACACTTAAAAAGGGAATAATCCAGTTATTTATTGTATCTTTGCCCAAAGTTCCTGAATTTTGGTGTTCTTTTTTTTTCAAACGCAAAATTACTAATTTTCGGGAACTTTTACTTTATTATAGGAAAAAGTTTAAACAGCTTCTATAAATAATATATCAACATTATGACCTCAGACGAATTTGCAAAGAACTTTTACCTTGAAAAACTAGCGTTTTTAAAGTCATGCTTTCAAGCACAACCCGAACAAGCTTCGGCTGTAAATGTAAAAATAAAAGAAATGGCTCTGACAGAGAGTCAAACTGAGAAACTTAAGGAAGTTATTGATATTCTGTTAGAAGATGTATTTTACACTATCCTATTAGGCCTAGATGGTGAATGCCCCATAGGTGAGATCCAACAGAATTATAAGATATATGACCAAGACAATAATCTTATTTCCGATTGTGGAGAATTGGAAGCCAGTGCTTATGAGTACTTTCACGAAGACAAATATGAGAGGGAAACTCTCTGATAATTAACAAATGAACCTATTATGATTTCTGTATACAAACTAAAACCTAAATTCCAGCAGCTATTGCACCCGCTACTGGTATGGCTACACAGGAGAGGTGTTACTGCCAATGAGATTACTGTAGTGGCCATTGTGTTCTCCTTTGGGATTGGCGTGCTCTTTTGGGAGGCTTCGGCGGTACCACTTTTCTTTTTGGCACTGCCCATAGGGCTGTTGGTGCGTATGATCCTCAATGCTCTTGACGGTATGATGGCACGAGAGTTCGGACAAACCTCCCGCTTAGGAGAGGTACTCAATGAGGTGGGCGATGTGGTCTCGGATGTGTTTATCTTCTTCCCCTTGCTAAAGTACCACCCCGAAAGCCTTTACTGGGTGGTAGCTTTTATTGTACTGAGCGTACTCAATGAGTTTGCTGGCGTCATGGGCAAGGTCTTAGGAGGGCAAAGGCGCTATGAGGGACCTATGGGCAAGAGCGACCGAGCACTGCTGATGGGTATCTATGGGCTGCTTGCCTACTTTGGTGTGGGAATACAAGCCTACTCTCAAGTGGTTTTTGCCATAGTTATTGCCTTGCTACTTTTAAGTACTTTCACCCGCTTAAAAAAAGGACTTTATGCCGCTTGACAACAAATATGCCGATGTACCACTTCGTATCAGGAGCTGGGGAGTGATTATCTGTGTTTTTGCTGCGGCTGTCTCCCACCCCTACGCCATGTGTCTTTTTTCCCTATGGGTAAGCTTTCAAGCCCTTACGGAATTGGGCGGGCTCTTTGGTTTTAATCCGAGCTATTGGCGTATGGCTATTCCCTTGTTACAAGGGGTTTTACTATGGAGCTGTCCCAACTACTCCACTTATATGGTAGAAGCTTGTATGGTTGTGGGGATAGGCCTTATCCTATATCTATGCCTTAGGCAAATCCCCTTAGGATTGCCCCTTTCCCTACTGATTGTTTTGGCAGCCTACCCTCACCTGACTTTCTTACGTATGAAGCCACAAGGGGTGGAGTGGTTCATCTTCTTGGTGGTAACGACCGAACTCAACGACATCTTCCAATACCTCACTGGAAAGCGCTTTGGCAAGCACAAGATCTTACCCAAGATAAGCCCCAATAAGACCGTGGAAGGGTTTGTAGGCGGCTTACTGCTCACCCCTTTTTTGAGTGTGGGCTTAGGCTACTTGCTGAGGCTTCCTATTGCACTACATACATTAGTTTTTGTAGGCTTATTCATTAGCTTTTTTGGTTTCTGGGGCGATGTGACTTTCTCTTACCTCAAGCGGCGGGCGGGGGTAAAGGACACCAGCCAACTGATTCCTGGTCATGGTGGTCTCTTGGATCGCATAGATAGTCTCTTGTTCAACTGTATTTGGTTTTACCTATGGATACGATAAAGCCCTTTTCCCGTAGTTTGCTTCTCTCCGGAGGAGGCACCCGCTTTGCCTTATACAATGGTATGTATGCAGCGTTGTGTGATATAGGCAAAGCTCCTGAGCTACTTATTGCCAGCTGTGGTGGGGCTTTTGCTGCCTTGGTAATCAATGCTTTTGCTAATAATACAGAGAGAAAAGCCTATCTGCAATCACAGGAGTTTTACCACTTTATCCAAAGCCTGTCCCTTACCCCTTATAGCAAGCTATATCGCTTGGGGCTTTTAGTCCTACAGAAGCACTATGACCGGCGTCGTGCTCCCTTGGTAGAGGATGTATATACACGCTATTTGGTAGAAATGTCCCAAGACCTATCGGGGCTACTCCCCTCCTTAGCCAAGTTAGCTTTTTCTGCTGCCTTGCCCACTATCATCATAGGAGCAAAGATGTGCTTTGCCCCCCATGAGTGTGGCAAGCGTAGGGGTAAGCGAAAACTCTACCAAGAGGTGCTCATAACCGACCCTGAGACTGCCCAGAGGATCCCTCTTGAGACACTGCAACATACCGAATCCAACTATATGCTTTCGGCCGTAGCAACCGATATAAGTGTGGAAACGGCTATTCCCTTGCTCTGGGCTGCCCGTATTTCTATCTCGGATATGTTCTATGTAGCTCCTGTAAGCTATCAGGGGACATACTATACAGGCGGGGCTATTGACCTTGTTCCTATGGAGCTGGCTTATGCGCTTTCAACTACTGTAATTGCTGAGCACAAGCAGGCCTACTCTCCTACCGAAGAGTCTTTGGTACGTGCCGTCTTGGGCTTTAGTGGCAACGAGCGGTTGGCGTCGGTGGCTTCCTATCCTGCCCAATGGATAGATACTCGAAGAGCAACTACCGTTCTAAAGGGCTTTTACTCTGAGAAATATATCAATTGGAAGCATCTGGAGATAGGAATTCACTTTCCCAAGGACTATCCCTCTTACCGAGAGCAGATAGAGCGGCAATGGGACTATGGTTACCAAACTATTCTTAACACCTTTAGCTTATGAATGTATTTATCATAGGAGGCACCACTGGCATAGGGTTTGCCTTGGCTCACTTCTACCAGCAAAGCGGCCATCGGGTTGGGGTATGCGGCAGAGATCTTAGCAAGCTCCCCAAGGCAGTTCCTTTTGAGAGTTATAAGGCCGATGTTATAGACAAAGCACTATTAACCCAGGTGATACGACAGTTTGTAGGCTCAGACACCCTCTCCTTACTTATCAACTGTGCGGGTAGCTATGCCGAGGATGTGGTAGGAGAAATTTCTTACGAGGAGGCGGTCAGTATACTACAAACCAATATCATAGGAGCCGTCAATACCTTGGAGGTTGGCCGAGAACTTATGGCTCATCATGGAGGCCAAATCGTCCTGCTAGCATCTATCTCAGGGATTTTGGACTATCCCTCCTCCAGCCTATATACCAAGACCAAGCGCAGTGTTTTACAGATAGCCGATGCCTATAGGCGTGCCTTACGCCCCTTTGGCATCTATATCACCTCTATTGCGCCTGGGTATGTAGCCACCCAAAAGCTCTACAAGCTCAACCAAAACAATCTCTCTAAGAAACCTTTTCTGGTGAGTGAAGATAGAGCAGTAGCCGAAATCAGCAGGGCTATCACTCAAAAGAAAGGCCTACACCTCTTCCCTACTCGTATGAAGTGGCTCATGCAATTACTCTCGCTACTGCCTAAGCCTTTGCTGTCCTTACTAATGTACAGAAAGGCCAAATGGATGCAAAATCACAACTAATTCTAACAAAAAATTAGGTAATCAAAAAATAATTTTCTATTTTTGTCGTATCAAAATCATTATACCATGAACACAGGTTTTTTCAAAAGTCATGAAGGGGAAGAACTATTCTTCTACGAATGGAATTACAAGCCCGAACAAAAGACCCTTATCGTAATCCATAGAGGTCATGAGTATGGGGAGCGTCTACAGGAATTTGCTACCCATCCGCTCTTTGCTGCCTACAACATCTTTGCTTTTGACATGCGTGGACATGGGCACACCAAAGCCGCTGTATCTCCTGTTTTCATGGATTCGGTACGGGACTTGGATACCTTTGCCAAGTTCCTTGGGCAGCACTATGAGGTACGCGAGGAAGATATCTTTGTAGTGGCCAATAGTATTGGCGGGGTAATCACATCGGCTTGGGTGCATGATTTTGCACCCCGCATCGCTGGCATGGCGCTATTGGCTCCTGCCTTTGAGATCAACCTGATCGTTCCTATGGCCAAGCAAGCCATCGAGTTGGCTCTAAAAATCAATCCTAAACTGATTGTTAAGAGCTATGTAAAATCCAAGATGCTCACTCGCGACACTAAGCAGCAACAGGCTTACGATAATGACCCTCTCATCACCCGCTCTATCAATGGCAAACTCCTCATTGACCTTGCCAATGCTGGTAAGCGATTGGTGGAAGATGCCGCTGCAATCACCACCCCTACCCTACTGCTCTCCGCTAAAAAAGACTTTGTGGTGATTAACCGACAGCAAAAGCAGTTTTATGTAAACCTATCCTCCCCTATAAAAGAGTTCGTTACCTTGGAGGGCTTCCATCATGGAATTCTCTTCGAGCAAGGCCGTGAGGAAGTATATAAGCTCCTACAACACTTTATCCAAAAGGCTTTCTCTGCACCCTTGCCTACTCCTACTCTTGATTCTGATCTCTTTACTCAGAAAGAATTTGAGACCATGCAATATGAACTGATTCCCACTAGAGAGCGTTGGGGTTACCATCTTCAGAAATGGGCGTTGAGCAAGCTTGGTCACCTCAGTGGTGGTATGACTGTAGGGCTTACCTATGGCTTCGATTCTGGCGCCTCCATGGATTATGTATATAAAAACACGCCACAAGGCAAGTGGGGTATAGGTCGTTGGATGGACAAAAGCTATCTCAATGCCATAGGCTGGCGCGGGGTACGTATCCGCAAGAGACACCTCCTACAACAGGTAGAAAAGGCTATACAAGCCCTACAAGCCCAAGAACAGGAGGTAAAAATATTGGACATCGCAGGTGGAGTGGGCAACTACCTTTTTGATATCAAAGAGCGCCACCCTGAAGTGGAGATCGTTATCAATGAGTTCCTACCAGCCAACATACAGAAGGGAGAGCAAATTATCAAAGAGCGTGGCTACCAGAATATTCGCTTTACCAATTACAATTGTTTTGAGGCTGATACTTACCGCAAACTAAATTATTCGCCCAATATCACCATCATCTCAGGTATTTTTGAGCTTTTTGGGGATAATATCTTGGCCTCTGAGGCAATCAAAGGGGTGGTTTCTATCTCGGACAATGGGTATATCATCTATACAGGACAGCCATGGCACCCCCAGCTCAAAACCATTGCCTTTGTCCTGAAGAGCCATCAGGAAAAAGACTGGGTGATGCGCCGCCGTAGCCAGCGTGAATTGGACGGACTTTTCTCCCTCCAAGGAGTCAAGAAAAAAAGTATGCTGATTGATGATTTTGGAATCTTTACTGTTAGTTTAGGACAAGTAAAGAAATATTAGGTGAGAATATATGAAAATAATTTATGCTTTTATAATAGCACTTATCCTAAGTATGATTGCTTTTTTCCTTCTTTAAAACTAAGTATTTTGTATTCTTCATTTAGGTGATATTTCACTTTGGTTTCATTGTACCAAGTATCGTGTTCTTTTCCATCACACAAGCTATTTTCGTGAGGAACGGTTTCTATTTGTGCTAATCGTTTCTGTAAGACATTCATTTAGTTGCTTTTTCTAAAAGTGATTCCATAAAGTCGGCAGTCTCATCGGCGATAAGGAGTTTGTTCCCTGCTTTGGCAACCCGAAGCATTTCGCTTATAGCAAGTGCTTTATCGTTAAAGAAATTGATACCTCCGTTGTGAAACACAATATCAAAAGTATTATCGGCAAAAGGCAATTCCTCTCTCGTGGACTTCTCCCAAGGAGAGGGGCAACCCGCAAGAGTGATTTTTTTTATTTTTGATTTACTTTGATAATTAAATCATTAATCAGTTGTCGAGGCTATAATCCCTATATACCAATACCTACACGGATTATAGACCGTCCAAAAGAAACTCCCTCTCCCCTTTTTGCCCTCATCAAAGTAATTAGAGCTATCAGTACTCCACTTACAGACTTCTATTTGCGAAATATCAGTAAAAAGTAACCTACAAAAATCTAAAAAGAAGTTGCCTTTTTCAAAATTGCTATGCCTATACATAAAAGAGAACCGAGGCTGAAAGAAAGCGTAAGCAAAGGCTTCCTTTTTGAGGTCTTCCTCAGTCATCGCCACTACTTTTTCAGGTACTTCTTTATCATCATAGTAAAAATACTGATTGTACAGTTTCTCTCCACTAAGAATTATCCTCCCGCTCACCTCCTCATATTGCCAGCCCATAAAGTCTTGTACAGAAATCTCCTTACCAGAGTCTTTAAGAACGCTAAAATCGTAGTCCATCGTAAAAAGTTTCGTACGATTCATTTTAAATTTAGCCGCCATACGGTCAAGACGTGTATTTGCTTCTTCCGCTACCGAAATAAGAGTCTGCTGGGCTACTGCCAAATGCTTCTGATAAGGTGTATCGTCCTGCTCCGTATCCAACTGAAAGATACGAAAGTCTATCATACCGCCTTCTCGTTCGTAGGCTTTATACTTTTCTATAAACTTAGGAATTTCTATAGTTGTCATTTGTTGATATTTAATTCTTATCCGCAAAAGGCGCTAACAGTTGTTTTATCTCTTCCTTTATGGTTGTGTTATCTGCATTAGCAGCTTGTTCTTCTATAGGCTCAAAGTAGTAAAGGTCGTTTAGAATCCCATATAAGGCTATAGCCCGTGAAGTATTGGGCTGAGAAATTTGGTACAATTGCCCCAAAAAAGCAATTGCCCACTTATATGCCACACAATACACGCCACTATGGTTATTACCTATAGCATTTATAAAAGCCTCTGCAAGGGCATTCCCTTCTTGCGAATTAATATTAATAATTTCATCTAATAGATTAATAACTTGGGGGTCTCCCTCCAATGTATACTTCTCACAGAACGACATTTGCATTTTCAGCACTCTTTTAAGGCGTGTTTCTTCCTTTTTAGCCTCATTAATATAGTTCACCCACTCTTTTTGATGAGAAATAGGCAAGGTAATGAAGTGCTTTTTTACATTTTCACTTAACAAAGGCGTTATATCTACCATACTTTATGTTGTTTAGAATGCTTTTTGATGTTCTATTTCCCCCAATCAACAGGCGCCCATTGGGTAAGATGCCAAGGGAAATCATTAAGGTCTATTCCGTTGTATTTTTCATAGATATCCCCACCTTTTTCCCAAGGATTAGGTTTGCCTTGTACCATCTCGTTTATAGGGTGTTCAGCAGTAAAAGTATGGCAAAAAAGATTCTTATCGGCTGCATAACCTCCATATTTCTGTACCGCTTTGGCTACCAAAAGGGTAAAAGGACGAAGTTTTAACTTGTTAAGGTCTATGTTAGGATCTATGCGAAACCATTGTCCTTCCAACGGAGCATTAGGGTTTGTTGACGTGCCATCTCCTTGTTTTGCTGGATAAGAAAAACCTTTCCCTGCATTGGCAATAGTAAAGGATAGCGCGTGGCATATCTCACCTTTTCGCGCCTCTGCAATGCCTATTTGAGAGAGTGGATTGAGCATACACACTACTGCCGACCCTCCTGTGGTGTGTTGCATTGCAAAGTTGTCCTTACCCAAATCTTTAAAGTTTGGTTTTGCTTTAAAATATCCCGAAGCAGCAAAATGCCAAGTCCCTTTCTCATCTTTAACAGCGTAAAAATATTCTCGCATTATTCCTGTTGCTCTGTCATAAACAGCAAAAGCTCTATCTCCTCCGCCTGCTGGTTGTGCATATTTAGGCAAGGGTATACGCCCCGTAGTATACTTAATAAGATCTTGTTTGTAAATAACTCTATTATCTTTAGATTCAAAATAAGCATATTCCTGATGAGGGTTATTAGAATCTACCACATAAATAGGGATGTTATAAGATGTTGTACTCAGTGTTGTTAGTACCGTTTTTTTAAATCTTTCTGGCAGATATTCAGCGGGCATTTTAGGCATATAAGCTGCTATGGCAGCCGAGTTCGTTGCTAAAGGCATATTTTTAACTTCTCTTGTGAAAATAGACCCCTGAGCTATATAAGGCTCAAAGAGACTTCCCGTATAATAATACCCTTTTTGTTGTTGTTCTTCTTCTTCTGATTGTTTGCTACAAGCAGATAATATAAGTAGAAAGAAAAAGTAAATAAGTGTTTTGTTATGTGTCATTTTAAATATTTTTATTGATTTTATTTCTTGCCTTGTTTAGAAAGAGCTTTTACAAGCTGAGAAAATTGTTCTTTTATTTATACATCAAAATAACTAAACACAAACTTAGGGGGTAACTCATGCAAAAGATAATCGCCTACTATAAGTCCTATACATTCATTTTTATCATATACACAAGCCTCTACCACAAGTTTATTCATCTTTTTATCTTTATACAAGGTCAGTTCGCGTAGTTTATTCACTTCCTTATCTATATCTTCTATCGGGAAAAGGTATAACACGCTTTTATCCTCTACAAAATCAAGAGTCTCATTGATTTCTTCTAAAAACGCTCCCGAAACACCAAACTTTTCAGCTAATACTTGGGTATCTTCGGCTTTATAGGCTTCTAAAAAGTCCGCAAGAGTGTGGTAAATCTCTATTTTAAGTTCTTGTGTGATTTCCATATAGTGTTATTTTATCTTTACTATGTCGTTTTTATAACTCGCAAAAGTATAGCGACGCAAAAGCAATTTCGAGACTTTTCAGATAGCCTCTACGGGTGTATTAACAACTAAAGTAGTGAAATACAAACTTAGGAAATTGGTCTCTAAGGTTGTAATATCCTTTGATGATGGCAAAATATTCTTGATCATCCCACAAGTGAGCTTCTACTCCTACAGCGGTATTGTCATTGTTGAAGTTATACACCTCTAAATTCACCCCTCCACCTTCTTCTTTGTCCATTTCTTCTATAGGAAAGAGGTGTAATACACTTTTGTCTTCTACAAAATCAAGCATTTCATAGATTTCTTCCAAAAACTCCCCCGATATATCAAACTTTTCAGCTAATACTTGGGTATCTTCGGCTTTATAGGCTTCTAAAAAGTCCGTAAGGGCGTAGTAAATTTCTGTTTTAAGAGATTGTGTAATTTCCATATAGTGTTATTTAATCTTTGCTATGTCGTTTTTATAACTTGCAAAACTGATGTTTCCTTCTAAAACCAATTCGCAGAGGGCTGTTGGGTCATAATTTTTAAAGGAATGAAGGGTATAATAGCAATGCTTGTTATCGCGCTCTAAGTGAAGTACATAACCATCGGGTTCATCTTGAAAAACAACGGTTGCTTCTTTGTACTTTTCTAAGGTTGCTACCGAGCGTATCAAATCCTGCCTACTATCGTGCAAGTGAGAGGCTACAAAGGCTATTTCGGCAGTGCCATTACTGATTATGACTTCTGCCCAGCCGTGTTCTTTTTGCGTGTAACTAATCATTGCAAATTAATAAAGTTTCATTAGTAAATTGGCAAAAGAAGTAGCAATAGGGTTTGGCTCTACGTCCTGAATATTGTGATTGAAGAGATAGATTTGCTGGTCTTCTGCTAATAGAAGTGTATCGCCCGCAGGAGTGCGCGCAATCGGTATTCCTTGTTTCTGAAAGTCAGGATACAAGTCTATCAGCGAATGAAACTTATAAGCCGACCGAAATGCCAAAAAGCGGTCTATCACCACTTTACTTCCTTTCACCCTGTTTTTAGAAGGGATGCCTCCGTTGTGCTCCAACAGAAAACGAATATATTTCTCATCGATAGGCTGGCTCAGCTCTCTCTGAAAATCAGCGATTTCTGTTTCTTCCGCCTTGTCCGTTTCGTAGGCTTTGATGAGGTTTTTTAGGGTTTGTTTATCGGGCAAAATCTTATAAGCTCTGAGCTGTTCCACTTTCTCCGGACTCAAGCCATATTTCTCAAAAGTAAGGTTTTTCATAGGTTTATTATCCACTAATCGTTTCTAAATGAAGTTGATAGTTATCATCGAGCCTGATATTCACCAGATGCCCCAAAAAGTAATCAGGGTCAGTATCTACATCAAAAGTGCAGACGAGGTTTTCACCTACTTCACAATACAAATCATAGAAATACACAGCCTCGCAAAATTGCTCTTCAGTAATTTCTTCTTCAAGGTCTTCTTGGGCTACTTCAAAAAGTTCTCTTACCTCTTCATTTTTGAGCAGAAACTGCAGAACAGCTTCCTTGTTGCCCTCCAACCATTGTACTTTGGTTGCTACTTGTTTAAATACTTCTTGCTTTTCTTCTTCTGTAAAGTGGCGTTTGGCATCAAAACAGACCACAACTTCAGCCTCTTCGTCCCCCCAAAAGGTAAAGAGGGCTTGATACTCGGTTTGGTTTTCGGTAATAAAATTCATATTCAATAAATAAACTGATAATGAGAGCAAAGGTAAACATAATTAGCGAATTAACCAATATATCAAAAAAACTTTCCCTTTGCAAGAAACAAAAATTCCAAACTACTGAATATTCAATAGTTTGGAATTTTATTTCTAATGAATGACGAATTACTTGTTATTTGTAATTCGTCATTCGTAATTAACAATTATTCTTCAAGTCGGATATCTAATCCAAGACCTTTAAGCTCGTGCATCAATACGTTGAAAGATTCTGGCAAGCCTGGTTCTGGCATTGTCTCACCTTTTACAATTGCTTCGTAAGTTTTAGCACGACCTACTACGTCGTCGGATTTTACTGTTAAGATTTCGCGTAAGGTACTAGATGCTCCATAAGCCTCTAATGCCCATACCTCCATCTCTCCAAAACGCTGACCACCAAATTGGGCTTTACCTCCCAATGGTTGTTGTGTGATGAGTGAGTACGGACCGATAGAACGCGCGTGCATCTTATCGTCAATCATATGTCCGAGTTTGATCATATAAATCACACCTACGGTTGCTTTTTGGTCGAAACGTTCACCGGTACCACCATCGTATAGGTAAGTATGACCGAAACGCGGTACGCCTGCTTCATCGGTAAGCTCATTGATTTGCTCAAGTGATGCCCCGTCGAAGATAGGAGTTGCAAATTTCTTACCGAGTTTTTGTCCTGCCCAACCCAATACAGTTTCGTATATCTGACCGATGTTCATACGTGAAGGCACCCCAAGTGGGTTCAACACGATGTCTACAGGAGTTCCGTCTTCAAGGAATGGCATATCTTCATCACGAACGATACGCGCTACGATACCCTTGTTACCGTGGCGACCTGCCATCTTATCCCCTACTTTTAACTTACGTTTCTTAGCCACGTAAATCTTAGCCAATTTGAGGATACCTGCAGGCAATTCGTCACCCACAGCGATAGTGAATTTATCACGGCGCAACATACCTTGCAAGTCGTTTTCGCGAATGCGGTAGTTGTGCAAGAGGTCGTCTATAAGTCCGTTGATATGTTTATCATCAGTCCAACCTGCAGAAGTAAGGTGAGCGTAATCTTCAATACTTTCGAGTACTTTTTTGCTGTATTTCTTACCTTTAGGTACGATTTCTTCACCAAGGTCGTTTACTACCCCTTCTGAGGTTTTTTCGGCTACTAAACTAAATAGTTTTTCTAATAATTTAGTACGAAGTGCCTCGAATTTAGCATTGTAGTCGGCTTCTAATTGCGCTACATCTTCTTTATCTTTACTACGTTTGCGTTTATCTTTTACTGCACGAGAGAACAATTTCTTATCAATTACTACCCCGTAAAGTGATGGAGAGGCTTTTAGAGAAGCATCTTTTACATCGCCTGCTTTATCACCAAAGATAGCGCGGAGGAGTTTCTCTTCAGGAGTAGGATCAGATTCTCCTTTAGGAGTAATTTTACCTATAAGAATATCTCCAGGGCGTACTTCGGCACCAATTCGAATCATACCATTTTCATCCAAATCCTTAGTAGCATCTTCCGATACGTTAGGAATATCATTGGTAAGTTCTTCAGCACCTAACTTAGTGTCACGCACTTCAAGTGCATACTCATCAATATGGATAGAAGTGAAGATATCATCGCGTACAGCACGTTCTGAGATTACAATCGCATCCTCGAAGTTATACCCTTTCCAAGGCATAAACGCTACTTTCATATTGCGACCAAGTGCTAACTCTCCATTTTCGGTAGCATAACCTTCACAAAGCACTTGTCCTTTTTTCACACGTTCGCCTTTTTCTACAATTGGCTTAAGGTTGATACAAGTACCTTGGTTAGTTTTTTGGAATTTGATAAGGTTGTATACTGTTTCATCAGGGTCGAAACTCACGAGTTTTTCTTCATCAGTACGGTCGTAAGTAATGATGATTTTTTCAGCATCTACATAATCTACTACCCCATCGCGTTCAGCATTCATAAGCACACGAGCATCCGATGCTATACGGCGTTCCAAACCTGTACCTACAATAGGAGCTTCTGGTTTCAACAAAGGCACTGCTTGGCGCATCATATTTGAGCCCATCAATGCACGGTTCGCGTCGTCGTGTTCCAAGAACGGAATAAGAGAAGCTGAAATAGAAGCGATTTGGTTAGGTGCTACGTCTATATATTGTACTTCGTTAGGTTCGATTACAGGGAAGTCACCATCTTCTTTTACAACCACTTTTTCCTCAATGATATTAGCTTTATCGTCTAATGCGATATTTGCCATACCAATTTTAAGTCCTTCTTCATCTTCAGCAGTAAGGTAAGTCATATCTTTGAGATCTACCTTTCCGTTAGTAACTTTGTGGTAAGGAGTCTCAATAAAGCCCATACCATTCACTTTAGAAAATACCGCTAATGATGAAATCAAACCGATGTTTGGTCCCTCAGGAGTTTCAATTGGACACAAGCGTCCGTAGTGAGTATAGTGTACGTCGCGCACCTCAAAACCTGCACGTTCACGTGATAAACCTCCAGGTCCTAAAGCTGATAAACGGCGTTTGTGAGTGATCTCAGCTAATGGGTTTGTTTGATCCATAAACTGAGATAATTGGTTTGTACCAAAGAACGAGTTGATTACAGATGAAAGAGTTTTAGCGTTAATCAAATCAATAGGTGTAAACACCTCGTTATCACGTACGTTCATACGTTCGCGGATAGTGCGTGACATACGAGAAAGACCTACACCAAACTGAGCTGCCAACTGCTCTCCTACCGTGCGCACACGGCGGTTAGACAAGTGGTCGATATCATCTACCTCTGCTTTAGAGTTGATGAGCTCAATCAAATATTTTACAATAGTGATGATATCCTCTTTGGTAAGCACTTGCTTTTCCATAGGGGTATCCAAGCCCAATTTCTTGTTGATACGATAACGACCTACATCTCCCAAGTTGTAACGCTGATCTGAGAAGAATAGCTTGTCGATAATACCACGAGCAGTTTCTTCATCGGGTGGTTCGGCGTTACGCAATTGTCGGTAAATGTGTTCTACCGCTTCTTTTTCAGAGTTGGTAGGGTCTTTTTGTAAAGTATTGTGGATAATGGTATAATCTGTAGCCTGACTATCTTCTTTGTGAAGAAGAATAGTTTTTACATCAGCATCTAAGATTTCTTGAATGTTATCTTCATCGAGTACAGTATCGCGGTCGAGGATAATCTCATTACGCTCAATAGATACTACTTCTCCTGTATCTTCATCTACGAAGTCCTCGTGCCAAGTGTTAAGTACACGAGCAGCCAAACGACGACCGATGTATTTTTTAAGCCCTGTTTTAGAAACTTTGATTTCTTCGGCAAGGTCGAATATTTCTAATATATCTTTATCGCGTTCAAAACCAATCGCACGGAAAAGTGTAGTTACGGGCAATTTCTTTTTACGGTCGATATAAGCGTACATCACATTGTTGATGTCGGTAGCGAACTCAATCCACGAACCTTTGAAAGGAATGATACGTGCAGAGTAGAGTTTAGTACCATTAGCGTGAAACGACTGACCGAAGAATACCCCAGGAGAACGGTGTAATTGGGAAACTACCACGCGTTCAGCACCGTTGATAACGAAAGTTCCGCTGGAAGTCATATAAGGCACAGTTCCCAAGTATACATCTTGTACGATAGTTTCAAAATCTTCGTGCTCAGGGTCGGTGCAATAGAGCTTCAATCGGGCTTTCAGAGGCACGCTATAGGTAAGACCACGCTCAATACACTCTTGTATAGAGTAGCGAGGAGGGTCTACGAAATAGTCGAGAAACTCCAATACGAATTGGTTACGAGTATCGGATATAGGAAAGTTTTCCTTAAAGGTTTGGTATAATCCCTCGTGAACTCGGTCTTCCGACTTGGTTTCCATCTGAAAGAACTCTTGAAACGATTTGATTTGAATATCCAAAAAATCAGGATACTCAGGGGTGTGTTTCACAGAAGCAAAATTGACTCTTGCGGTTTGATTCGTAAGCATTTTCTTTACTTTAATATTATTGTTTAGTGTGTTAGTAGTAAGTTGTTAGTCAGTTAGCTTTTAACAGCAATTATTATTTTGAAACTCAAACAAAGTTTGTAGTGGGAAAGACTATTGCAGACTTTGCTTAAAGTTGATGAGTTGTTTGTTTGAGGGTTGGCAAGATAAGTCTTACCATTATATTGTTGTTGTATTGTTGCTTTAAATTACAAAATGGTTTAGGTCTTTTTACCATTGAAAAAGACCTAAACCTTATAGGGTTTATAAGTAAAATTATTTCAATTCTACTTCAGCACCAGCTTCTTCTAAAGATTTTTTAAGCCCTTCAGCTTCTTCTTTAGAAACACCTTCTTTTACTTTTGAAGGAGCGCCGTCTACAACTTCTTTAGCTTCTTTAAGTCCAAGACCAGTAAGATCTTTTACTAATTTAACAACCGCTAATTTGTTAGCACCTGCTGATTTTAAGAATACATCAAATTCTGTTTTTTCAGCGGCTGCTTCACCAGCACCACCTGCAGCTGGACCTGCTGCTACTGCTACTGCTGCTGCAGCTGGCTCGATACCGTACTCTTCTTTCAAGATTTGAGCAAGCTCGTTTACTTCTTTAACGGTTAAGTTTACTAATTGTTCTGCGAAATTTTTTAAATCTGCCATTTTTTCTATCGTTTTTGTTTAATTGTTTAAAAATAAATTCTGTGTGTTCTGTTTTACTTTTCAGATAAAGTTTTGATGATACCAGCCAATTTGCCGCCACCTGATTTGAGAGCTGAAACAACGTTTTTGGCAGGAGATTGGAGCAATCCGATGATATCGCCAATAACTTCGTTTTTAGATTTGAGAGCTGCTAATGCATCTAATTGATTGTCACCAATAAATACAGCTGCATCTACATAAACTCCTTTCAAAATAGGTTTATCTGATTTTTTACGGAATTCTTTGATGAGTTTTGCAGGTACATTACCTACTTCAGCATACATCAAAGAAGTGTTGCCTTTGAGAATGCTTGGCAATTCGCCAAATTCTTTTTCTGAAGCCTCCATTGCTTTAGAAAGCAAGGTATTTTTCACAACTGCTAATTTGATATTCGCTTTGAAACAAGCACGACGTAAAGCCGTTGTTTCCTGAGCGTTCAAACCAGTTAAATCTGCTACATAAATAACGTTATTTTCAGCTAACTGTGCAGTTAAATTATCTATTACTAATGATTTTTCTTCTCTTGTCATAATTTCGGTTTTTAACTACAAATTAAACTGTTTTAGGATCTACAGCTACACTTGGGCTCATAGTAGATGAAAGATAAATAGATTTCATATACGTACCTTTAGCAGCGGTAGGTTTCATCTTTATTAATGTTTGGATCAACTCGTTAGCGTTGTCTACAATTTTATCGGCTGTGAATGATACTTTACCGATAGAAGCGTGTACGATACCTGTTTTATCTACACGGAAATCGATTTTACCAGATTTCACTTCTTGTACAGCTTTACCAATTTCCATAGTAACGGTACCGGTTTTAGGGTTTGGCATCAATCCGCGAGGGCCGAGCACACGTCCTAAAGGACCTAATTTACCCATTACAGCAGGCATAGTAACGATTACGTCTACATCTGTCCAGCCGTCTTTGATTTTTTGTAGATATTCATCAAGCCCTACATAGTCTGCTCCAGCAGCTTTAGCTTCAGCTTCTTTATCTGGAGTTACTAATGCAAGTACACGAACATCTTTACCAGTTCCATGAGGAAGCGTAACTACACCGCGTACCATTTGGTTTGCTTTACGTGGGTCTACCCCTAAACGCACTGCAATATCTACAGAAGCATCAAATTTAGTGTAAGTGATTTCTTTCAATAATGCTGAAGCCTCTTTGAGTGAATATAGCTTGTTGCTATCAACTTTTGCAAGAGCTTCTTTGTGTTTCTTTGTTAATTTTGCCATATTGCTTTGCGATTAAAAAGGTTTTTCTCCAGTTACTGATATACCCATTGAACGTGCCGTACCAGCAACCATACTCATTGCAGACTCGATTGTAAATGCGTTCAAATCAGGCATTTTGTCTTCTGCAATTGCTTTCACTTGTTCCCAAGTGATACTTGCTACTTTCTTACGGTTTGGTTCTCCGGAACCTCCTTTAACCTTAGCGGCTTCCAACAGCTGAACAGCAGCAGGTGCAGTTTTGATAACAAAGTCGAAAGACTTGTCTTTATAAACGGTGATAACTACAGGAATCACTTTTCCTTGTTTGTCCTGCGTACGAGCGTTGAACTGCTTGCAGAACTCCATAATATTAACACCGGCAGCACCTAATGCGGGTCCAATTGGTGGCGAAGGATTCGCTTGACCTCCCCGAGCTTGTAGTTTAACTACTTTACTAATTTCTTTTGCCATTGTTTATAATTAATAATTTATTTAAAATGCCTCTTATGAGGACTTTGTTACAATTTTTCTACTTGAGTGTAGCTGAGTTCTAAAGGCGTTTTACGTCCGAAGATTTTCACCATCACTTCAAGTTTGCGTTTTTCTTCGTTCACGCGTTCTATAGTACCATTAAAACCATTGAAAGGACCATCGATAAGTTTTACCATCTCGCCTACTTCAAACGGAATAGCTACTGTTTCTACTGTTTCAGCTAATTCATCTACCTGACCAAGCATACGGTTTACATCAGCTTTACGCAATGGCAGTGGATCACCTCCTTTGGTTTCACTCAAGAAGCCTACTACCCCTGGGATAGACTTAATGATATGCACTACCTCACCTGCTAAGTGAACTTTCACCATTACATAGCCAGGCATATGCACTCTATCTTTGGTGATTTTCTTGCCGTTACGCACTTGAACCACCTTTTCAGTAGGCACTAAAACTTCCTCTACATAGTCGGCATAACCTAAACGAGAAGTCTCGTTCTCTATGTAGTTCTTTATTTTGTTCTCCTGACCAGTAACGGTTTTAATTACATACCATTTTTTTTCTATTAATCCAGACATTGTTGCTGTTTTTATTTCAATTTCATAAATTCAAAATACTTACCTATAAGGTATTCAAATGAAGAATCCATTCCCCAAATTACTAAAGAAAATAGAATAGAAAATACCACTACTACCACCATTTCCTTCTGTGCATCTGAAATATTAGGCCACGTAACGTGGTTAGTTAGCTCTTCATAAGACTCTTTAACGTATTGAATCATAACTTATTAGTATTATTAATGAATAATATTACGCCTATTTATGTGCGCTTTTGGGTGGCAAAAGTACGGCGAAAATTTTAATCCGCCAAACTTTTTAGAATATTTTTTTATTCCAAAGCACAATCTTTCCATCCTTCAGCTTGTTTGTAAAGCTCTAATGAGCGATAGGGCACTAACACTTTTCCTCTATATCCAAAACTGCGATTCACCACTGGTGGAGTAATTGCACGACAATGCAACTCAGAAAGTCCGCTATTTTCAAAAGCTGCTAAATCTATTTTTTCTACTGTATTAGGCAATTTCAATTCTTTTAAGTTAATGCATCCGTAAAACGATTGTACCCCTATAGAAGTAGTAAATTTAGAAAAGTTCACTTCGGCAAGGTTTGTGCAGTTGTAGAACACCTTAGCTGCGACATCTACCACGGCACGAGGTAGCTCTACAGTTTGCAGACTTGCACATTCGGCAAAAGCAAACACACCTATATATTTAACATTCTCAGGCAAATCAATATATTGCAAATTTCTACAACCATAGAAAGCACCGTAGAAAATATCGGTAAGTGCCAAAGGCATTTGAACTGTGAGTAATGAAGTACAATTCTTGAATGCCTGCATATTGATTTTCTCTACTGTATCTGGAATCACTACTGAACTCAAACTCGTACAATTTAAAAAGGTATCATTCAAAATATGGCGTAGACCATAAGGCAATTTGAGCGTTGCTAGAGCACTACAACTATGAAAGGCACTTGCTCCAATAAAAAACACACTATCAGGAATGTCTATTTTTTTGAGTGATTTGCAATACTCGAAAGCATCGTCGCCTATGCTTTCTAATTTTTCTGGCAATATTAATTCTGGCAACGATTCACAATATGCAAAAACACTACTCTTGATATGACGCAAACTCGGCGGCAAAGTTACTTGTGCAAGCGCTTTACACTGATAGAACAACTGCGATGGGAGAGTATTAAGTTCATTACTCAAAAAAACTACTTGCTTAAGCCCTGAGCAGTCTATAAAAGCCCTATTACCAATAAGAGTAGTCGCTTCGGGTATTTCTACACGCTCTAAAGCGAAACAACCTCTAAAAGCCTCCTCCCCTATTGTCGTTACTGTGTTGGGCAAGTTAATTTCCTTTAAATTAGGACAAAAAGCAAACGCCTGTACCCCAATAGCCGTCACTGAGTTTGGCAACATCTCTACCTTAGTAAGGCTCTCACATTCGGCAAAAGCACGATCTCCAATAGCTGTTACCACTCCCGAGACACTGATTCGTTGCAAGCGTATACAACCTTTAAATGCTTCAGCTGCAATTGCTTTCACCGTATGAGGCAACGCTATATAGCCATCTGAAGGTATCTTAGCATCCTCACATTTGAGCAACACTCCTTCTTTGATAAAGAGCGCCTCAATACCCTGCTGAGACAACACAAGTTGCGCGCAGAAAAACAATACTATAAACAAGTATTTATAAAGAGCCGTAGTCTTCATATCTTTATATATCAAAGGGCAAAAGTACAAAATAATTACCAAATAGCAAAAAAAAGCACCTCATTCGAACACTCAATGAACACGTAACGAAGACACAACGAACCTCCTCCCTACTTGCAAAAAACTACACTAAAAAAATTATAAAATCCCCCCCTACCCCACTCAACAACAATTTCTTATCTCTTACTTCTTACCTCCTATCTTATAAAAAATCTTAAAAATATTTTTGCATTTCCACAAAAAGTATTACTTTTGCCGTTTGATTAATAACACCAAACAATTTTATACTTTTATAAACGAATATAAACAATGGCAGTACTCGAAAAGATTAGAAGTAAAACCGTATTCCTTATCGCGATTATAGGGCTTGCCCTCTTCGCTTTCATCATCTCCGATTTCATCGGTAAAGGGCGCTTTAGCAACCACATGCCTAACGAAATAGGTACCGTAAACGGCGAAGATGTCTCTATCGACGCCTTCCGCGCTCAAGTCGAAAACGCTACTCGTCAAGCTAACGGACAAGTAAGCAGCATCGAAGCCGCTAAATACGTGTGGGAACAAAAAGTCCAAGAAATCCTCCTCAACCAACAAATCGAAAAACTCGGCCTTAGTGTTGAAAAAGACCAAATCTTGGCTATCCTCGCTAAAACCCCTCTAGCGCAAAACCCTCAATTCGTGAATGAACTCGGCGTGTTCGACCCCCATAAATTCACTTCCTACTTGGCTACCCTCAAAAGCACCAACCCCGAAGCCTATGCTCAGTGGAAAATGCAGGAAGACGCTATCGTAGAGGGCGCTAAACAACAAATGTATTTCAGCCTCATCCGCGCTGGACTTGGCGTTACCAATGCCGAAGCCGAAATGGAATACCACCAAGAAAAAGACCTCGCCGATATCAACTATGTTGCCCTCCAATACAGCAGCATCGACGATAAAAATATTACCGTTACCGACGGCGAAATCCAAGACTACATCAAAAAACACGAAAAACAATTCAAACAAGAGGCTTACCGCAATATCCAGTACATCGTCGCTGCCGAAAAACCTTCAGCTAAAGATATGGAAGCTGAAAAACAAAGCTTGCTCAAACTCTTGCAACCCGAAGTCGTGTACAACAGCAAAACCAATAGCAACGACACCCTCCCTGGATTTGCTAAAACTAAGAATATCAAAGAGTTCGTCGATCGCAACTCTAATGTCCCTTACGATAGCACTTTCGTAAATAAAGACAATATCCGCTCTGCTTACGCCGATACTCTTTACGCTCTTCCCGTAGGTAAAGTATTCGGTCCTTACGAAGAAGACGGCAACATCAAACTCAGCCGTATGGTTGCCAAAGAACCCGCCGGAGCCGTGAAAGCAAGCCACATCCTCATCGCCTACCAAGGAAGCCAAGCCGCTACTCCTAATACCACTCGTACTAAGGAAGAAGCTAAGGCAAAAGCCGAAGAACTCTTGGCAAAAGCCAAAACAGCAGGAACTGATTTCGCTGAACTCGCTCGTGAAAACTCTGAAGAACCTGGCGCTGCCTACAGCGGTGGAGACCTCGGATTCTTTGGAAAAGGCGCAATGGTAAAACCTTTCGAAGAATTCGCTTTCGCTAACCCCGTTGGCAACATAGGTCTTGTTGAAACCGACTTTGGGTTCCACGTTGTAAAAGTTACAGGCAAAGCCGAAGCTGTAAACATCGCTACTATCAGCCGTGCGGTAGAACCTTCTGAAGCCACTGTAAGCGAGATTTTCTCTAAAGTTTCTAACTTTGAAATGAAGGCTTCTCAAAATCCAAAAGAATTTGCAAGCATCGCCAAAAAATCCGACCTTTCAGTACTCCGCGCCGATAACCTCCATAAAAACGACGACCAAATCATCGGATTAGGTAGCAACCGCGCCATCGTACAATGGTTGTTCAATAAGGACACCAAAGTAGGTGACATCAAGCGATTCAATGCCGGAAGCAACAACATCGTCGCTCAATTAGTAAAACAAGGTGAAGAAGGACTCAGCTCTGTACAAGATGCCGCTCCTATCGTGAAACCTATCCTCATCCGCGAAAAGAAAGCCGCTATTTTAAAAGAAAAAGCCAAAGGCAACAGCCTCCAAGCCATCGCTTCAGCTAACAAAACTGAAGTAAAAAGCGCTACAGGTCTCGTGATGAAAAACCCAACTATTATAGGTGAAGGTCGCGAACCCAAAGTCGTAGGAGCTGCCTTCGGACTCAAACAAGGTCAAATTTCTAAGCCTATTGATGGTGAAAATGCGGTATATGTAATCCAACTCACTTCAGCTACTATAGCCCCTGCAATCACCGATTACAGAACTCAAGCTGAAACCGTTGAAAACCTTCGCACTGAACGCGCTGCCCAAAACATTCTCAAATCATTAGAGAACAGCGCTACTATCAAAGAAAACCTAAGTTCATTCTATTAATATATAGAAATCAGAAAATAGAAAAGGAGTTAAAGAATTTAAAACATTCTTTAACTCCTTTTCTTTTACAATTTTGCCAATTAACATTTTATCCTTATCTTTGTCTAAAATTCACTCAATATGGATTTAAGCAACTACCGAAAAACTTACGACAAACGCGTGCTTTTAGAAAGCGATGCTCCGGAAAACCCTATGCAACTCTTCCAAACTTGGTTTTACGAAGCCGATGAGAGCGACAGCGTAGATGAAGCCAACGCAATGTCCGTCAGCACCATAGGATTCGACGGATTCCCAAAAACCCGCGTTGTACTCCTCAAACAGTACACTTACGAAGGTTTTATTTTCTATACCAATTACGAAAGCGAAAAAGGCAAAGCCATTCTCGCCAATCCTCATTTGTGTCTATCCTTTTTCTGGCCATCTCTCGAACGACAAATTATCATCAAAGGAATAGCCGAAAAAGTCCCCGAAAACACCTCCGATGGCTATTTCGAATCCCGTCCTCTCGGCAGCAGATTAGGAGCCATAGTCTCACCGCAGAGTGAAGTCATCGCCTCAAGAGAATACCTAGAAGAACGTTTACATCAATTAGAAAAAGAGTTTGAAGGCAAAGAAGTGCCTCGTCCAGCCTATTGGGGAGGTTTTTTAGTACGCCCTCAGAGTATTGAGTTCTGGCAAGGACGCCCCAACCGCCTTCACGACCGCCTGCGCTATACCCTCACAGAAGACTACGACTGGAAATTAGAGCGCTTAGCACCATGATAATTAGCAAATTAGATAATTAGTAAATTTGTTAATTATCAATTCCTTTTCTTGCTTGTGTGGCTCGAACCGTCATTTGTAATTCATTTGCTATGTATGATTGAAAAAGACTATCTGAAACGCCAAATCGACCGTTTCTTTGAGGAACTCACTGCCCTACTAAACCCCAAGGCAGCCAAAGAAGAAGAACGCAAACATTTAGACCTGCTGGCTGAAAAATACACCCAGCACCATCTCACATACTTCTTTAACACCCCCACCGAAACCCTACTTTCAGAATACGAAAACGATCCTGAGGCGTTAGAAATCATCTCCGAATTACTCCTTCAATCCAGCAACAAGCCTGCAACCCTACAGAAAACCGCTCGTATTATCAAATATGTAGATGCCATCAGCAAAGACTTTTCATTTAGAAGAAAAAACAACTTAGAAAAAATTATAGCTCTTCAAAATTAATTTACAAATTTCGTTTCACTACACTTTGCCAAAGTTTTCTGCCTGTGTGACTCGCACCTTCCCTCATATTTCGTAATTCGTATTTCGTAATTCGTAATTATTTATTACCTTTGCCAAAAATATAATCCAAAGAAAAAAATGAACAAACTAAATATCATTCTTTTACTCCTCCCCCTCTTCACTTACGCTCAAGAGGATAGTGATGATGGGCTAATTGCCTCTCCTCAAAGCGCAACCTCTACGCTAACAACCATCGACAACCGTTATTTAGAAGATCAATTCTACGTTGGTCTCACCTACGATTATCTCGCTGGTAAAGCCAGCAGTGTCGTGCAACACAACCTCTCCCACGGCATCCACTTAGGTTTCATCCGCGACCTCCCTATCAACCAAAAACGCAATCTTGGGTTCGGCATAGGGTTAGGCTATGCTTACGATGTGGTGTATAACAATATGGTAGCCAATAGAAACTCATCAGGAGTTGTGAGCTACGAAATCGTTGAGCACTTCCGAGATTTGAACATCAGCAAAAACTACTTCAAAACCCACGCTATCGAGATACCCGTAGAATTCCGCTTCCGCACTTCCAACCCTACATCTCACAAGTTCTGGAGAGTATATGCCGGTATGCGATTCTCCTATCTCGTAGGAGGCAGAAGCCTATACACCGCGAACGATATCGACACTTCTTTCCAAAACCCCGATATTGCTAAAAAATTTCAGGTAAAAGCCTTTGCCGCTTTTGGCTATAATGCACTGAATTTCTTCGTGCAATACAATCTTTCTCCTTTGTTAAAAGACGTAAAAACTACTGATGGCACGAGCCTCAGTTCAAATGTATTACAAATAGGTCTCATCTTTTACATACTCTAATGGACGAAAATATCACACGCTGGCGACTCATCTTGGGTCAAGACGCAAATGCTTTGGGCGAGGTATCGCTTAACGAACAACAATCGCTGATGGACGCTACCCTCGCCGCCCTCTACGACGACACCAATGACAATAACAATAGCAATGGCGGCGGCAAACGCTCGGCTGGCTTGGGCAACTCTGCTCCTAACTTAGCCAAGTGGCTCACCGATGTACGTTCCTTCTTCCCCCCCGATGTAGTGAGCGTCATTCAAACCGATGCTATCGAACGCAAAGGACTCACCAAACTGCTCTTTGAACCCGAAACCCTCAAGAACGTAAAGCCCGACATCTCTATGGTGGGCACCCTAATGGCACTCAAAGACCAGATTCCTGCCAAATCCAAAGACACCGCCCGCGAGTTAGTCAAAGAAGTCGTCAATGAGATAATGAAACGTATGGAGCAAGACCTCCGCCGTGCCGTTACGGGCGCTCTCAACAAAAAAGCACATACCCCCATCGCCAATTTCTCATCAACCGATTGGAAACGAACCATTCAGCGCAACCTCAAAAACTACGATACCGCCACCAAGCGCATCATACCCGAAAAATTCTATTTCTTTGAGCGCACTCAAAAACAAAAAAACTGGACGGTAATCCTCGACATCGACCAAAGTGGGTCTATGTGCGATTCCATTATCTACTCATCGGTAATGGGCTCTATCTTTGCCAGTATGCCAGCCCTCGACACTCACGTAGTAGTGTTCGACACCGAAATAACCGACCTCACCGAAGCCTGCCGTCAAGACCCCGTCGATATGCTCTTTGGCGTGCAATTGGGTGGAGGAACCGACATTAATAAGTCTGTGGCATATTGCCAAACGCTCATCGAGAACCCCCGCAAAACGATGTTCATCCTCATATCCGACCTCTATGAGGGAGGTGTGCGCTCCGGACTACTACGTCGTCTAAACGAGATGCATCAGGACGGCGTAAAAGTATTGGTACTCTTAGCCCTTTCCGATAGCGGTCGTCCCGATTACGACGAAAAACTTGGCAAGGAAATCAGCAAACTCGGCATCGCCTGTTTCGCCTGCACCCCCGATCGCCTCCCCGAGCTCGTTGAAAATGCTCTCAAAGGCAACGACCTTAAAAAATTTGAAAGTAAAAATAATGAATCTATAAACTAATTTGCTAATTCTCTAATGTCCAAATTTGTTAATTTTCCACAGCTCCTCTCCGAGCCTCTCTGAGCCTCTCTGAGACCTTAGATTTTTCACTTTTCACTCCCTTCGCCGTCAGGCGAAAATTCGTGCAAATTCGTGAAATTCGTGGGCAAAAAACTCTCGCAGCCCCAGCTGCCTAACATCACTTGGCATTCGTCACTCAGAAATTTTCAGAGTCCCTCTGAAAACTCCATTGATTACACTGATATTCAATATTTTTTCCGGCTATTCCCCCTTCGGGGAAGTCTGCGAGAGCAGAGTATGTGGGGGCTATCTTTTAACTTTTAATACTTAATTCAATGAAAAAACATTCTAAAGTTTGGAACGAAACCAAAACACACGACTCTTGGTCTATTTTTAAAATAATGGGCGAATTTGTCCAAGGCTATGAGCAGATGAGCTCCATAGGACCCTGCGTATGCATTTTCGGGTCAGCCCGTATCAAGCCAGGCACCCCCTACTACGAACTCACCGTACGCATCGCCCAAAAAATAGTCGACGAAGGTTTTGGCATCATCACCGGTGGAGGACCCGGCATTATGGAAGCCGGCAACAAAGGCGCACACCTCAACAAAGGCGTATCTGCCGGACTCAACATCGACCTCCCCTTCGAGCAAACCAACAACCCTTATATCGACCACGACAAGAACATCAAGTTCAACTATTTCTTTGCCCGCAAAGTAATGTTCGTCAAGTATTCCAAAGCCTTTGTAGCGATGCCAGGCGGTTTCGGCACCCTCGACGAGCTTTTCGAGACCCTCACCCTCGTACAAACCCATAAAATCGACAAAATCCCTATCATTTTAGTAGGCACCGATTATTGGGGCGGACTTGTAGAGTGGATAAAATCAATATTGTCAGAAAAGTTCAACAACATCAGTCCCGAAGACTTAGATTTGTTCCATTTGGTAGACACCGAAGACGAAGTCATCAAAGTCATCGAAGACTTCTATTTCAACAAACATCAATTAAAACCAAATTTCTAAAAATACTAACTTTGCTAAAGCAAGTAAGCTTTAGCAAAGTTTTTTTATTTTACATCACAAAGCAATCCCAAAACCCTCAAAACCATCCCTCTCATCCTTTTCACTTTTCATTATAATAAAATGTTAATTTTTTTGTATAAACCATAAAAAAGATATACCTTTGCAGGGTCAAAACTGAAATTTATTATAACATCATTTATCAATAAAAAATGAGAACACATATCAGAAAAGAAGTTTCATCAATCGCTCATCAGCCTGCTGGCTCTGTTGAGGAAACTCGCTTCGAGAAAATCCACAACATCGTTTTCTCGAACTCCGTAACCGCTTCAATTAGTGTCGCACACGAAATCGCCGACCTTATCAAAAAGAAACAAGCCGAAGGCAAAAAATGCGTATTAGGTTTAGCCACTGGCTCCTCCCCTGTAAAAGTCTACGACGAACTCGTGCGTATGCACAAAGAAGAAGGTCTTAGTTTCAAAAACGTAATTACCTTCAACTTAGACGAGTATTATCCAATGGAAAAACAGGATATACAAAGTTATTGGTACTTTATGCACGAGCACCTCTTCAACCATATTGATATCCCTAAAGAAAATATCAATATCCCTGATGGAACCGTATCTCACGACGAATTAGAAGCCTACTGCGCTAATTACGACAAAAAAATCCAAGATTGCGGCGGACTTGATTTCCAACTCCTCGGTATCGGTCGTACCGGTCACATCGGCTTCAACGAACCTGGTTCTAACCGCAATTCTGGTACCCGCATCATCACTCTCGACCACATCACCCGTTCCGATGCCGCCGAAACCTTCCACGGCATCGACAATGTGCCTCGCCAAGCCATTACAATGGGTATCCGCACCGTGTTAAAAGCACACCGCATCGTATTGCTCGCTTGGGGTAGCAGTAAAGCCTCTATCGTAGCCAAAGCCGTAGAAGGTGATATCACTGCCGAAGTACCTTCAAGCTACCTCCAACTTCACGAAAACACTACTTTTGTATTAGACGAAGAAGCAGCCGCCGATCTTACTCGTATCAAAACCCCTTGGCTCGTTACCGATGTACAATGGAACGAAGACCTCAAAGCAAAAGCTATTGTTTGGCTTTGCGAACACTTGGGTAAAACAATCCTCAAACTCACAGATTCCGATTACAACGAGTACGGTATGTCCAAACTCTTGGCAGAATCAGGTCCTGCTTACGATTTGAACATCGCTATGTTCAACCGCTTGCAACACACCATCACAGGATGGCCAGGTGGTAAACCTAATGCGGACGATACCAACCGCCCTGAACGTGAACATCCTCACAAAAAACGCGTAATTATCTTCAGTCCTCACCCCGATGACGATGTAATTTCTATGGGAGGTACTTTCGACCGATTAGTTTCTCAAGGTCACGAAGTACACGTAGCTTACCAAACTTCTGGTAACTTTGCCGTATCCGACCACGAAGCGCTTAAATTCGCCGAAGTATTCAAAGATATAGCCAAAGAAAACAAAACTGAAGTAGCTGTAATCAACGAGATTATTAGCAATATCACCAATAAAAAATCCAACGAAATCGATAGCCTTCTCGTACGCCAACTCAAAGGTAACATCCGTCGCCACGAATCGTTGGCTGCTACACGTTATGAAGGAGTGCCCGATAACCAAGTACACTTCCTCAACTTGCCTTTCTACGAAACAGGTGGTGTGAAAAAGAACCCTATAGGTGAAGCCGATATCAAAATCATTATGGATTTGATTGAAGAAGTAAAACCTCACCAAATCTATGCTGCAGGTGACCTCGCCGACCCTCACGGAACTCACAAAGTATGTCTCGATGCTATCTTTGCTGCTTTGAAGAACTTAAAACACAAAGATTATATGAAAGACTGCTGGGTATGGTTATACCGTGGAGCTTGGCACGAATGGGACATCCACGAAATCGAAATGGCAGTCCCTATGAGTCCAGCACAAGTACTCAAAAAACGTCAAGCCATCTTCTTCCACCAATCTCAAAAAGATGGTGCTATGTTCCAAGGAGACGACTTGCGTGAGTTCTGGCAACGCGCCGAAGCTCGTAACAGCGAAACCGCTCGTCGTTACCGCAATTTAGGCTTCGCCGACTATGCCGCTATCGAGGCTTTCAAACGTTACTTCTTCTAAGAAGGATACGCCTTAAAATACAAAATAAAAAGGGACTACCTGCGTAAGGTAGTCCCTTTTTAGATTTAACAAAATCTATAACCTATGAAAACATTTCTTTTACTTTTTCAAAGAACGACTTATCGTGCTTATCGGGTTTAGGAGCGAAATTCTCATCCTCCTGCATCTTTTTAAAGAAAGCCTTTTGCTCATCGTTCAAGTTTTTAGGAGTCCATACATTCACGTGAACAATCAAATCACCCGTTGCGCGTCCTTGCAAGCTAGGAATACCTTTGCCTCGCAAGCGCAATATCTTGCCCGATTGTATGCCTTCTTCTAATTTGATACGCACTTTGCCCGTTACTGTATCTATTTCCTTAGTAGCTCCTAAAACAGCTTCAGGGAAACTGATATACAAATCGTAATGCAAATTATCGCCTTCGCGTTTGAGAGTTTCGTGTTCTTGTTCTTCAATAAGAATCAAAAGGTCACCAGCAACACTGTTCTTCACAGGAGCTTCATTACCCTTTCCATTCATATTCAGCTGAATACCATCCATTACACCCGCAGGAATATTGATAGAGATAGTCTCTTCAATAGTTTTCAATCCTTGGGCATCAGTATCGGTACCGCGTTTATCAATCACTTCACCAGCACCGCCACAAGCCGAACAAGTAGAGGCAGTTTGCATCATACCAAGCATTGTGTTCACTTGTCGTACCACTTGTCCGCGACCATTACACGTTGGGCAAGTTTTGTAAGTTGTATCTTCAGCTTTTACTTTGCGGCGTACTTTTATTTTCTTCTCAGTACCTTTCACAACGTCTTCTAAGGTAACTTTCACACGTATACGCAAGTTTTCACCTTTCACATATACCTGCCGACTACCGCCACCAAAACCGCTAAAACCACCAAAATTCCCTGAAAAATGACCGCCAAATATATCGCCAAACTGACTGAATATATCGTCCATTGAGAAACCACCGCCTCCCATACCGCCTTCAAAGGCAGCGTGACCAAAGCGGTCGTACTGAGCGCGTTTGTTCTCATCGCTGAGCACCTCATAGGCTTCAGCAGCTAATTTAAAATTCTCTTCAGCTTCTTTATCCCCAGGATTTTTGTCGGGGTGGTATTTTAATGCTTGTTTGCGGTATGCTTTTTTTATTTCGGCAGCCGTAGCTGTTTTCTGTATTTCTAATATTTCGTAGTAATCTCTTTTCATTTCAAACTTCTTATTGTGCTACTACTACTTTAGGAAAACGTATTATTTTATCACCTAATTTGTAGCCTGCTTGCACTACATCCACTATTCTGCCTTTATACTCAGGCGATGGTGCAGGAATGAGTGTAATTGCCTCGTGAATTTCACTGTCGAACACATCATTAGGAGCAACGTCCATACGCTCTAAACCTTTAGATTTTAGCGTGTTTATAAGTTTGTTATAGATGAGTTTCACCCCTTCAAGTGTATTCTCATCTGCTGTTTTAGAGAGTTCCACCAAAGCACGGTCAAAATCATCTACTATAGGCAACATAGCTGACAAAATGTCCTTTCCAGCAGTAGCTATTAATTCTTCACGTTCTTTAATAGTTCTACGGCGGTAGTTATCAAACTCAGCAAACAGACGCAAATAGCGGTCTCTTTCCTTGTTGAAATACTCATCCGTTTTTTCAGGTTCGTTAGGGTCTTTATACATAATCTGCTCTTCATCAGTAGGTTCCGAAGTATGAGTAGGTTCATCTTCTAATGGAGGCTGTTCCATTGGTTCTTCCTCTGTTTCAGGTTCTTCTTCAAACGCTTCAAAGTCTTCATCCTCAAAAGGCTCTTCAGAATCCTCTTCTTCAGGTTGCTCTTCTTTGGAGTCTTCTTCTGTTTCAGGCTCTTCCAATTCTTCCTCTGCTTCAGGTTCTTCTTCTTCAAAAGAGTCGTCGTCATCTAAATCAAAAGGCATTTCGTCCTCATTGAAGTCATCGAAGTCCTCATCTTCAGGAATTTCCACTGTTTTGTACATATCCTCTTCAGGAGTGTAATCCACAGGGTCTTGTTCAAATTCAAAATCGTCTTTGTTAATATCTTCAGTACTCATAATGATTCTTATTAGATTTATTTCGTATTTTGATAGCAAACAATTTGCCATTTACAAAAACAGTGCCATTTTGGCAGTTTGAGCCACTCGTACAATTGCTTACCTCCACTCTACCCTACTGCCGTACGATTGTATTTCCTTCACAAAATCGGGAGTAATTTTCAAGTGCAGTTTGAGCACAATTTCATCTTCAGTTTCACTCATCACCTCTTGCGAAGAGTGTAAAGGCATCGCTTTGAGGTATTCAGCAGGGTTAGGCACAAAAGGCGAGTCGGTGGGTAACTTTTTAAAGGCGAGCACCACCTCTTCAGCTTGCGTACGCTCGTTGTCTACCCACGCCCCAAAACTATCGTCAAAAAAGTGCTCTACGCCCTCTGGTACAGGATGCTGAAACTTCACTCCCCGCTGATCATCTAAGTGCTTAATTCTATCCAAACCAAACACCCGCAACGCTTCCTTCTCCACATCCCACGCCAGCACATACCAGCGTCTTTGCGCTTCTTTTAGCAAATAAGGCTCTAACGTGCGCACCACTGGCTGTTTGTTTTTATCCCAAAACTTATAGTAATGCAACGCTACCTGTCGCTTTTCTTTGATAGCCCTAAGCAGCGGCGACAGATATTCCGTACCCGCAGGCAATCGCTTTTCAAACTGAATCACCTCTGAAAGATTGCCGTAATTCTGCAACGCTCTAAACACATCAAACGCTTCTAATAGATTTTGAGTATAGAGGTCGTTATCTTCTGTGATTTCGTACGCTTTAAGAGTGTTATTATACTCAATTTTTATGTGGTAGATTTTCTCAATTTCTTGCTTATCACGCAGAAAAGTACGATCAGTAAAGGACTCAACATCGCAATATTCCTCACTTTTTTGTAAAGCTTTTATCAAATCTTCATACGAATGAGGCTTCATACGCAGGCGTTCCACGATAAAACGTTGTCTTAAAAACTTCTTCATTTCACTATTTTTTTTGCAAATATACAAACTTTTTCTTCGAGCGACAGTTTTTGTCGCTCTTGCTATCGACTTTTGCCCCCAACAAATAACGATTTATATGAATATAGCCATTGTTGGGGGACGTGATTTTAGCGATTACACCCTACTGAAAGAAAGTATTTTAGCGTATATCAATACGCACGAAAAACCCGAAAACATCGTATCGGGTGGTGCTAAAGGAGCCGACACCCTTGCCGCACAATTTGCTGCTGAGATGGGTATTCCTCTCCTCGTTTTCAAACCCGATTACCAAAGGTATGGGCGTGGGGCGACCCTTGTGCGCAACACTCAAATCATCGAAAATGCCGAAGTGGTTTTTGCTTTCTGGGACGGACAGTCAAAAGGCACTAACGACAGCATTAAAAAAGCCAAAAAACTTGAAAAAGAGTTATATATCATCAAGTACAAACAAAGCTTTTTTACCTCTTAACTCTTACCTTAAAACATTGGGAAAGCCGAAAACCATATAGAGTAGGCACTCACTAAAAACTATAATAATATGATTTTAAAAATTATAAATGGAAGATTAGATCTTCTCAGTGATTCAGGAGGTCGTATCAGAACGATTGCACAAAGCAATGTAATTGACGCTGCTCTCAGCGATGATGAAAAATCTGTTTTAATTACCTACAGCAATGGTAGAACAGATCTTTGCAACGATTCTGGAGAACGTAAATCTACAGTTGTAGAAAGTAATGCTGTAAAAGCTATTTTCTACAATTCAGACATACTCATCACCTTAAAAAACGGAGATATGGAACTGAGAAACCAAAATGGTGGAAAGATAAGAAGCATTTAATTTACATTTCACAAGGAGTGCAAGCCTATAATAAACTTAGGCTTGTTACTCCTTCTAAAAAAGATTTAACAACAATGAAAATACAAAATAACGGTTTAGAAAATTATCCTAGAAGTCCTTATATTCCTAAGGTAGAACCCAATCTTTTCTTTGCAGGCAAAAAAGTAAAAACGTCCTACAAAGAATACGAGGTACTCATAGACAACAACAACATTGGCTTAGGCAAATTTAAAAAAAATGTGGCTGTTATTCCTGAGGATATCATAAACCTTATCAAGGAATATGATGATATGGCAAGAGATTTTAGAACGAAAAAATCCCTTGATGAAACGACCAAAACATTGTGGCATAACATATTATTTTTCAGTGGTTGTGAATGCTTTGTAACTACTTACAACGAACAGGGGTTAGTAACGAGTTACGAAGTAGACGATTTTGTATTTGTTTTTAAATATAATGAACAGCAACAACTCACCGAATGGACTGCTACTATTTCTGATCAAATACCTTGTACATACAGTTTTTTGTACAATGAAAAAGGTTTGCTCTATAAAATTACAGAAAAGATCCCTACAGGTATTTTTAAAGAGTATTTATATGACGAAAAAGGCGATATGGTAGTCGTTATAGAAAATGGGGAAAATCCTGAAGAGTATAAATATAAGTACAACTCAAAAGGTGAATTAGTAAGCTTAAAACGTTATCGAAATGAGAGATTTATGTGGGAAGATTTGTTCCTATATGACGAGAGAGGCAATAAAACACTATTTTGTTCTTTCAGCGAAGAAAACGAAAAAAACGAAAGAGAAAACGAGCGAAAAGTATTTATCAATTCGTATAAAAATGGACGTCTTGCCAAACAAGAAATTTTGTACTACGAGAATGGAGAGAAGGAGTTTTTATTCTTTGACGAACAAGGAAATGTAATTGAAAAACAGTACTTTGAAATCAAATATTACCGAGGGTTTGAATTAAAAGAAAGTATTAACTACCAATATTTTGAAGATAAGGTAAAATGCACTTACATAAATAAGTATAATGCGAAAGAAGTTATTATTTGTAAAGATATTAAGTGCACTGAAGAACCTCTTTATAAAAATCATTTTTCTAATTATAGTAATATTTGGCACAACGAAAATTTTTCTTCTTTAGTTATAAATAACCTAGACGATAACGAGAAAGAAAAGTTTGTACGCAACTACTCTCCTAATGGAGAATGGGAAACTATTTTCTATCATAATGGGAAACCGATCTATATCGTTAGAAAAGAGTGCAGTGTAGTCGAAAATTAATGCTTTTACACAGAAAAAGAATATAATATTAAAAACTTAAATTATATGTATACACAAGCTTTCAAAGAGGTTGTAGTCTACTGCAAAGCCAACAATCTATTTGTAGGGTATGGCAATCCTAATGGTAAAGTTTTGATAATCGGCAAAGAAGCCGCACACATTGGCAATGAAGAGACTATCGAAATTTAGAGAAGAGGAAAGAAGAGCTCTTCCAAAGTAATGTATCTCAATGGGAGCGCATACTTTCTACTAATGAAGTACCTAACTACGATAGTCAACGCCTCATCTCTCACGAAAATCCCTTATATGCTTACGGCAATCAATATAATAGTTGGGATAAAAGCAAAAAAGGAGGAACCAGTCGTACCTATTTAAACTACGAAAAGCTCTACGAACAACTATTTTTACAAGGTGAAAAACTTGAGAAAATCAACTTTCAAAAAGAGTTTTTCATTACTGAATTTAATGATTACCCTACTAAGGAAAGTTACAAGAGTGAGGATATAGAAGCGCTTAGAAAACAGTCTATAGAAGAGCGTAAACCTCTCTTTGCAATGCCTTTTTTCAAGGAGTTTTCTATTCCAATGATTATCCAAAACATTACCAAATTGACTTAGAACGAACTTTTGATGTCGTTTTCCAAAAAGAAATAAAAGTAGGAAGAGACCGTTATTTCTTACACTTTAGTAAGGATAACAAACGTATTCTTATCTATACTCAACAATTAAGCAATAGCTTCTCTAAAGAGCTTATTCCTGCTATTGCTGCTGAGGCTAAAAAGTTTTTATAACAACGAGTTATATCACTTCCTGTTGATAACTTTGCCTAAAAATAAAGAAATACTGGGGAAGCCGAAAACCATATAGAGTAGGCACTCACTAAAAACTATAATAATTATGAGTTTAATGGTTACATTTAAAAACGAAGTGGTTCGCATTTGTCCAAAAAATGCAAAGAAAATCGAGGCTTCTAAGAATAATGGAATTTCTTGGATTGGTCGCTACTCTGGCAGTTATATCTTTAAAGATTTAACAGTCTCCGGTAATGAAATCTTAGCACAAACTGATAAAGGTTTGTACTGTTCAAAAAATGGAGGTTTATCTTGGATAAAACGCAGTTAAAACAACTGAGGAGGTTGCTTTTAAAGGGAACCTCCTCTTACCCAATATTTGTAAAACTAAAAAAATAAACAACAATGAAAATAAAAAATAACGGCTTAAAACGTCCTGATTCACCTTATATTCCTATAATGGAGCCTAATACTTTCTTTGCCAACAAAAAAGTGCAAACTACTTACAAAGAATACGAGGCAGTAGAAGATGAGAACAACACTGTGCGCTTAGGAGCATTTAAAGATTATGAACTTTTTATTCCTGAAACTATCCAAACACTTATTAGCGAATTTCGCGGAATGGCAGTAACTTTATATAATATAGATTCTTTTAATGATAAACCAGAAATAGAAAACTTTTTTGATATTTTTGATTATTCTCATAATAATAAATACTTTACAACAACTTACAACGATAAAGGTTTCATAACAAGCTATGAAATAGACAACATCCTCATTACTTTTAAGTACAATGAAAACGATCAAATCATTGAGTGGACGGCTACAATCTCAGGAGAAATACCTTGTACTAGAAAATTTTTGTACAACGAAAATAAACTCCTTAGTAAAGTGATTGATCCTCTCCCTTCAAGCAAAACCCAAGAGTGGTTATATGATGAAAAAGGTGATATGATAGCTATCCTAAAAAATAATGAAATCACTCAAAAATATGAATACAACTACAACCAAAAAAAAGAGTTAATAGGCGTAAAAGGTTTAAGTACTGAAGAATCATTCTTGTACGACGAAAAAGGAAATAAAGTACAATACAATATGTCTTATGATGGTAAAGTATATGAAGACTACCGAAAAGTATTTATCAATTCCTATGAAAAAGACATACTCACCAAACAGGAAATTCTAGATTACTATTATGGTGACAAAGAAGTACTTTTCTTCAATGAACAAGGAAGATTTATTCAAAGGTGCTTCTTTGAACATAAACCTTACCGAGATTTTGAGTTAATAACTACCACTAACTACCACTATTTTGAGGACAAAGTAAAACGTACTTATATAAATAAGTATATTGGAAAAGAAGTTATTGTTTGCAAAGATATTGAATATGCTAAAGAACCTATTTATAGAGATTGTTTTTTAAAGCACTATGGTGAAATTTGGGCAAACGAAAATTTTTCTTTTTTCGTTATGTATAATCTAAATGATATTGAGGAAATAAAGTTTATGCGCACCTACCTCAATAATGGAGAATGGGAAACTGTTTTTTACAAATACTGCAAACCTGAATATATCATAAGAAAAGAGTGTACTATCGTAGAAAATTAGTATATTTGCACAATCAAACATAAAGTAATAACTAAAACAATAATAATATGAGCAAAATGTTTAAACAGCTATTAAGCATCATCGAATCAGATGAGTTTAGAGTACAATTAACTGAACTCAACAACAATTTCTTTAACCTAAAACAAGAACTCCACATCAGAGATCTATTGTTAGCTCTTTTCAACAAGTATCATAGTCAAAAAGGAGTCAGAGCCATAGCGGAACACCCTCGCTTAGAAAAAGAGAAAACTACAGGAGAAGAACGAACCTCCTACACCCGCGTTGATTTATCTTTAGTTGACGAAAATTTCCCTAAAAATCCTTTTAAAATAGAGTTTAAATATCACTTCCCAAAAGATAAAGGAGGTTTTTCAGAGTACCAAGAATCTATTCAAAAACACTTTGAAAATAGAAATAGTAATGGATTTATACTCATTGTTTGTGACAGCGACAAAGATTTAAGAAAGAAGTTTGAAGAAAGATGGGATGTTGACACTATATTTCCAAAGTTATCCAAGGAAGATAACATCTGGAAAGAAAATCTTGAAGATAAGTTTAAGAACACTGCTGATTCTCAAGCTTATTTTTTTGAAATCACCGTAGAAAAACCTTTTGAAACCACTTATCACTTCTTTATCTTAGAAAGGAAATAATAAAACTTCCTACAAAGCAAAAAAACTCCCCAAGGCATTGTGCGTTGGGGAGTTTTTATTTATTATCTTTTCTATTTGTTCAATTCATCATAATTCATAATAAAAAAAGAGCAACTCATTACTGAATTGCTCTTTATAAGAAGGCGGCGACATACTCTCCCACGTGACCGTAGTACCATCTGCGCTAAAAGGTTTAACTGCTCTGTTCGGAATGGTAAGAGGTGAGACCTTTGACTATAACCACCTTAAACTTTTTAGGTAAGAGGTAAGAGGTAAAAGATAAGAGCTTTTTAAAACTCCTTTTTGTATCTTATCCTAAAATACCTATTCCTAATCATTTTTTTAACATATAGGGATAAAAAACATATTTGTAACTAACTTCCTAAGAGATTGATAAAATATAAGTAGTATTACCTTTCTTACTTCTTATCTCTTAACTC
>NZ_CP022379.1:0-2162500 GCF_002302495.1 Capnocytophaga sputigena | reverse complement strand
ATACGAGACTTTCACTCTCTATGGTGTGTCTTTCCAAACACTTCTAATCCAGCTTTACAACCTATATCTGGGTCCTACAACCCCCATATTGCCGTAACAATATGGGTTTGGGCTGTTCCCATTTCGCTCGCCACTACTTTGGGAATCACTTTTGTTTTCTTCTCCTCCGCCTACTTAGATGTTTCAGTTCAGCGGGTTTGCCCATCTTTACGATGTAGTACATCTTCAATGTACTGGGTTGCCCCATTCGGATATTTGCGTATCAACTCGTATGTGCCAATCCACGCAACTTTTCGCAGCTTATCACGTCCTTCTTCGCCTCTGAGAGCCTAGGCATCCCCCATACGCCCTTACATAACTTTTCGCGCTTGTAGTTTTATTCAATTAACAATTATCTATTATCAATTAAATAAATACCTCGTTCTCTTTGATTCTTTTTAATATTTTCGTTAGATAATCAATATTCTATTATTGATCTCTTATGCTCTTTATCCCAATATGTCAATGTACTGTTGTTGTGGAGAATAAGGGATTCGAACCCTTGACCCCCTGCGTGCAAGGCAGGTGCTCTAGCCAGCTGAGCTAATTCCCCGTGTCTCTAGGTAAGAGATATGAGGTAAGAGGTAAGAGGATTCTTCCTCTAGCTCACTCCTAGAAATTTCCTTCTTTAGCTTGTAGTCCCAGGCAGACTCGAACTGCCGACCTCTACATTATCAGTGTAGCGCTCTAACCAGCTGAGCTATGAGACTATTTTATAATGACGAGGAACGAATTACGAATTACGAGTAACGAATTACGTATTGCTGTTGTTCGTTCTCTATCATTATCAGTCGGTTTTTGTTGACAGCAAGATTTAAAGAATGAGTTAGTCCGATGTTCAATTATCGGTCATCTCTAGAAAGGAGGTGTTCCAGCCGCACCTTCCGGTACGGCTACCTTGTTACGACTTAGCCCCAGTCACTAGTTTTACCCTAAACAGCTCCTCGCGGTGACCGTCTTCAGGTACCCCCAGCTTCCATGGCTTGACGGGCGGTGTGTACAAGGCCCGGGAACGTATTCACCGGATCATGGCTGATATCCGATTACTAGCGATTCCAGCTTCACGGAGTCGAGTTGCAGACTCCGATCCGAACTGTGACCGTCTTTATAGATTCGCTCCTGCTCGCGCAGTGGCTGCTCTCTGTAACGGCCATTGTAGCACGTGTGTAGCCCAAGATGTAAGGGCCGTGATGATTTGACGTCATCCCCACCTTCCTCACGGTTTGCACCGGCAGTCCCACTAGAGGGCTCGACTTGACTCGTTAGCAACTAATGGCAGGGGTTGCGCTCGTTATAGGACTTAACCTGACACCTCACGGCACGAGCTGACGACAACCATGCAGCACCTTGAAAACTGTCCGAAGAAGGAGGTATCTCTACCTCTGTCAGTTCCCATTTAAACCTTGGTAAGGTTCCTCGCGTATCATCGAATTAAACCACATGCTCCACCGCTTGTGCGGGCCCCCGTCAATTCCTTTGAGTTTCACACTTGCGTGCGTACTCCCCAGGTGGGATACTTATCACTTTCGCTTAGCCACTCAGATTGCTCCAAACAGCTAGTATCCATCGTTTACAGCGTGGACTACCAGGGTATCTAATCCTGTTCGCTCCCCACGCTTTCGTCCATCAGCGTCAATAAATTGTTAGTAATATGCCTTCGCTATCGGTGTTCTGTGTAATATCTAAGCATTTCACCGCTACACTACACATTCCAACTACTTCACAATCATTCAAGACTGACAGTTTCAAAGGCAGTTGCTTAGTTGAGCTAAGCGCTTTCACCTCTGACTTATCAGCCCGCCTACGGACCCTTTAAACCCAATGATTCCGGATAACGCTCGCATCCTCCGTATTACCGCGGCTGCTGGCACGGAGTTAGCCGATGCTTATTCGTAAGGTACCGTCATCAAAGTACTCGTACTCCTTATTCTTCCCTTACAAAAGCAGTTTACAATCCATAGGACCTTCATCCTGCACGCGGCATGGCTGGATCAGTCTTCCGACCATTGTCCAATATTCCTCACTGCTGCCTCCCGTAGGAGTCTGGTCCGTATCTCAGTACCAGTGTGGGGGACATCCCTCTCAGAACCCCTATCTATCGTCGCCTTGGGGAGCCGTTACCTCTCCAACTAGCTAATAGAACGCATACTCATCTTTCACCACCGTAGCTTTAATATAAAAACGATGCCGCTCTTATATACCATTAGGTATTAATCCAAATTTCTTCGGGCTATCCCTATGTGAAAGGCAGATTGTATACGCGTTACGCACCCGTGCGCCGGTCTTGGTTACCCGAAGGTAACCTCTCCCTCGACTTGCATGTGTTAGGCCTGCCGCTAGCGTTCATCCTGAGCCAGGATCAAACTCTTCATCGTTAAAATCTTTAATATCTTTAACCGACTTTTAAGTTATTGACTTCAGGTTTCACTCGATTCTTTAAATCTTTGTTTTGTGCTGTACAACATTATGTCAATGTACGTGTTGTTTCTTGTTTTGAGACCGTGTTTTGTCTCATTTGCGGGTGCAAAGGTACGGCGTTTTTTTTATCCTGCAAATTTTTTTACAACTTTTTTTGAAAGTTTTTTGTAGTTAGTTGAAAATGAGGGAAATATTTTTTGATGAAAAACTCGGAGAGACTCAGAGAAACTCGGAGGGGGTGCGAGCCGCACGGGCAGAGATGGGAGGGGTGGGGTGCGAGCCGCACAGGCAGGGATGGGGTGCGAGCGGTGGGAGTGGTGAGAGCTGTGGGAGTAGTGAGAGCGGTGGGAACGGTGGGAGTTGTGGGAGGGACTAGGAGAAACTCGGAGGGATGGGATAACCCCCGACTCACTTACTCGGCAATTGCCGACAACCCCGAAGGGGGACTAGCCGGAAAGGGGAGACAAGGCACACGGGCGGGGCGGAATTTTGGGGGAGAAACTCGGAGGGACTTTGAGACACTCGGAGAAACTCGGAGTGAGGGTGGTGATGGAGGTTTGAAGGTTGGAAAAGAGAGGGTGGTACATTTTTTTTGGGTGGGATTAATTTACTAAGGTGATATAAAGTAATCTGCCGCCTTCGTCGTTTGAGAGTATTATCTTTTTTTCATTGGTGAGTTCTACCATTGTACCAATGGGAATGGGTTTGTTTTCGGTAACGTCTTTCATATCGGGGAGGGATTGATTGACAAGCACCCATCTGTTTTGATAGAAGGTGAAATAACCTACAGTTTTTTTGTCGTCGTTAGTGAGATTTTCATTGCGGATGAGCTTGCGCGATACGTGCCACTTGAAAAGGAATTGGTTGTGATATACCATCAAACGGTGGTTTTCGGGTTTCCACACATTGTTACCTGCATTGTAATACAAATCGGCGATGGGGAGGCTACCGCGGTGAGGGGTTCCACAAAACGGACACTTAGGGCGAGCGGTATTATCGAACACATACCACTTTTGAGTACAACTGGGGTTACTACAAGGTTGTATCAAATCTACAGTTTTGAGCAGTGCTGTTTCCCATTCATTGGCGATAGGGCGCAACATTGGGTTGTGCAATCCGTCGATGAAAGCGCGGTTGAAGAGTTCGGTGAGGTAGGGACCTGTGATGGTATAAGGCAATTTGGCAGGGTCACCCCAAAAGGCGTCCCACTTGCGCAACTGGTCGGGTTTTACACGATTGGTGGCATCGGTGGGGTGCTCTATGAAGAGTGCCTTCTCCCCCATCGCTAATAATTCATCCTTTTCGGCATCTAAATCCCATACTTTGCTACCTTTGAGCGGGTGGCGACGCAACAGATACATATATATAAGTACTGCCAAAGCGTGCAAATCAGTTTTTTGGTTAGGCAGTGCACGTTTAGGGTCTTTGATATCTAAATGTTTGGTGCTAAGTACTTCAGGAGCTATAAAATCGGCGGTACCGATAACCTCTGGAGGGAACATTCCAGGTACAACCAAACCATCTAAGTCGATGATATTTGCTGATTTGGTTACGGGATCAATGAGGATATTGTTATAAGAAAGGTCGGAATGTGCGAGCCCCATTTGGTGCATTTTCTTGATGCCGCGACAGATATTGATAGCGATTTGGAAATAGCTAAGCCAATCGCCTAACTCCGAAGGTGCCAAACAGAGTGGATATTGAGGATCGCGGAAAGAAGGGGTAGTGAACCACTTACCTTTTTTTTCCTCGCCTTTGAGTCCGTCGTCGGTGAGACGCCCTTTTTCAAAGAAGAACTTACGGTCGTAGATAGGAACAATCACCCCTGTTTTACCATCTTTTTCAACAGCATCGTAGGGCCAGCGGAAAATCTCGTTGAGGAAATAATCGGGGGCGTTACCTTTTTTGATATTCTCCAAATACAGAGAGACGATGCGCTTGATGCGTTCTTTTTGGTTAAAATCTAAGGGGTCTCGGAAGAAAGCTACCACATAACGACGATCGGGAGAGAAATACACATCTTTCACTCCCCCACGTTTGGGGTTGCCATCATCTACATATTGGTAGGATTTGGAAGTATCTATAATTGATTTTACAGTGATTGTATTCATCATTATTTATTTTTTAGCCCCCACGAATCTCACGAATTTTCACGAATTTGGGAGTGTATAAAACTCTTTATATTGTTATATTTCACGAATTTTCACCTGACGGTGAATTATGACAATCAGTGCTTTGTTATATGGAACTGGCGTTAAATTAGTAAATAATCGCGAGGGTTCTATCGTCGGAATTGCCTTTGCTCCAGAAGTCGAGCCACTGCAGGAGCTGCTGGTCTATTTGGTTATCGTTTTGGAAATCGACTTGACAATGGTCGTCGTTCTCTCCATTGAGATCAGCTAAGAAATCATTCCAACGTTCTATTTTAGTAAGGTTGTTTTCCACTACAAATTTAGGGTCGTAGATGCCGTCGGTCATTAGGAATAGTTTGGAAAAATCGTTAAAGCGATGAATACCAAATCGCTTCCCAACGGGTATTTCGGCTTCGTTAGAATAAATCTCGGGCATAGTGATGAAACGCGTACCTCCGCCAAATTCACCTATATCTAATAGATTGAGCAATTGTACTTCGGTTTGAGCTTCATTTAGAATACAAATAGGGCAATCGCCTACACCAAAGGTGAGTAGCACGTAGCCAAAATCGTACTTCTTAGCCAAAGCAAAAATGAGTGTTGTATGGAGGTCTTTCAGCGCAATTTCTTCGGCGTTAGCAAAATCTTCTAAATGACGGAAAAGTTCTCGCAACTTGCGATAAATGGCATTTACAATATTGCTCTTGTGCGTAAGGTCTTCCGCTGTTGCGAAATAAGCAACTACCTCTTGGTCGATTGTGTTTAGAAAACCGCTATCATTAAAACTATCACAAATAAAACGAGTGGCTATTTCGGATCCTTTGCGAGCAAACTTAGCTGAGCCTGCCCCATCGGCGACGGCTATCACTTGCCAATCGTTAGGCAAGGGCAAGGTGTAGAAATCGTCGTCACGAGCGCCTCCTTGGTGAGCGTGTGACCTACCACGTTTAGAAGCAACTACTAGTTTTTTATCTAAGAAAGAGGTTTTTAGGGTTGCTTCTTCGGTTTTGTAGAAACGCGCTTCTTTATCCAATGGAATATTTTGCCAAAGGTCTTTGGGATCGGGGTTGATGATGAAAGGCACTCGTTTTACCCGCTCAATCAAATCGGGGTCGGTGGTGCAATAGAAGTGAATTTCCAACTCGGTACTCGCTGCCATAGTAGGTTTTCCCTCGATAGTGCGAGTATCGGGGGAGAAAGTGAGCCCCAATTCCTCTAAATGACTGATGCGAGAGATGTGTATATGCGGAAATTCCTCTAAATTAAAACTGAAATTGTAGTCCTTTTTAGCATTAGCATTGGCAATTGGCAAATGAGCTTCTAGAAAAGACTCAATTTCGTAGTGTATTTGGTATTTTTCTTTCACTTCTTCTTGTAGTTGATGTGCTAAACTGCTTATTTTTTCGGATTGAGAGAGTATAGAGAGCACTTTGGCTGCTACACGCGGATTAGGTTGCCCATTGGGATGTTCCCCTTTGATGATAGTTTGTATAATTTCGTCCATTATCCTAAGGTTCTATTGATGTCAAACTCTTCATCGGACATACCGTAGTTAGCCACAGATCCACACCACGGACAGCTGTTCTCGCCTTCGCCAGAGATGCAGTGCACGCCGCCACAAGAGCAGGTTGCCAAAGCATAGGCATTGCCACAACAAGGGCAAGAAGGGTTGCCCATCAGTTCGTCCGACGATACTTTGAGGGCGTAGTTTGTTTCGTTAGAGAATTCTTTATAGCTATTCTCGTCTATTTTATAAGCTCCTTGCAGCATATAGATACGGGTTTGCATTCCGTAGATGCCCGAACTGCGAGAGCTTTTTTGGAATTTGATAAGGTATTGTTTTTGGGTATTAGAACACTTTCCGCGAATGACCACGAAGTTTTCATCGGGGACATTGTGGCGCTTGGTGAGGTCAATACTCTCAATGAGGTGATGATCGGGTTTGGCGAGCTTGATAGCATCGGTATTGGTGTTGTTCACCTGCTCGCTGGTGGTTTTGATAGAGGCTGTAATCCACTTGAAAAACTCTTTGTAAGCAGCTGTATTGGTGTTGTTGAACTGCAAGACTTGATCGGTGAGTTGCCCCAAGAGGTTGTAGTTTGTGTTCTCACCCAACGAAATTGCTACTAAGTTCACTTTACGGCGATAATGAGCATTCCAACGCTCGATAGCTTGAGCGGGGTCATCGGTAGGGATACCATCGGTGAAGAGGAAAACGAGAGGTTTCCAGTCGCCTTTGCGTTCGAGGGTAGTTTTCACCACCTCACGGTCGATAGCGTTCATCAGTTCGTTGAGCCCACTGGCGAGGGAAGTACCGCCACCAATAGGAATTTTAGGCGGATAGAAAGTGATGATATCCTGCAAAGGCGTAATGACTTTACTTTTGCCCGCAAAGCCAATGATAGAGAGCCAAACGGTTTCGAGTGCAAAAGGGTCGGCTTTGAGTTCTTTGATGATTGTAGCCATACCGTCTTGCACGTGTTCTATGGGGTCACCGACCATTGATTCGGAGATATCGAGGAGGAAATAAATGGGGAGTCTGCGCATATTAGTGAAAAGTGAAAAGTGAAAAGAATTATACTACTAAATTGAGTTCACGTGGTGGCGGTGGGAGGGTCATTGATTCACCGGTGCCTTGTGATTTGCCACCCATTTCTATAGATGAACTCACCCATTTGAAAAAGGTAGTAAGCATATTGGCATCTGTGGTGTCGAGTTTTACCACATCGGGGGTAAGTTCTTGGAGGTAGGACACTTCGGCTTTGGGTCCTGCGGCACAACCTACAATCACACCAAAATCTAAGGCTTTTACCTTAGGAATGTACTCGCGGTATTTTTGTATATCGGAAGGTTTCCCATCGGTAAAGATAAATAAAAGTGGTTTCCAGTCGCCTTTTTGTTGTGCTGAACCTCTAATGAGTTCAGTTTTTACCAAATCACACACCATTTCAAGAGCTTCGCCAGTGTGAGTGGGACCGCTTTCGGGACATTTGATTTCGATAGGCTGAAAAGAAGCTAAATCTATCAGCGGGATGATGTTGCGCACTTCACGATCGAAGGTAATGACACTCAAATGGAGGGAATCCATCGCCTGAGGGTCGTTGCGTAGCATATTGATGAGCCCATAGAAGCCGTTGTTGAGGGCTTGGATAGGTTCACCGCTCATTGAGCCTGAAGTGTCTAAAAGAAAATAAGCTAAGAGTCGTCTGTTCATCGTTAGGAAACAATTACTAATTCACTTGGTGGAGGTGGGAGTTGGTCTTTTTTGGTAAGGTCGATACCTGTTTCTTCTACTTTGGTAGAGGTAGTAGCAATGGAAGCTGACACCCATTGGAAGAATTTGCTAATGCTATCGGCATCGGTATTGCTAAGGCGCACTACTTGGTCGGATATTTCCTTAAGCACTTTATCATCGGCGTTATTACCAGCGGCACATCCTACTATCAATCCTTTTTTCACGGCTTTGAGTTTTTGGAATCCCGCTTGCCAATCGTCGGTAGGGACACCATCGGTCATAATAAAAACGATAGGTTTCCAGTCGCCTTTTTGTTCGAGAGTTGTTTTGGTAACTTCATTTTCCAATTTATCGGCGAGGAGGCTCAAGGCAGCTCCAAGGGCTGTTGTGCCAGCGGCTTTGAGGTCTACCGTTTGGAAAGAAGCTAAATCGGTAAGGGGTATAAGTTGTTTAGCATCGGAATCGAAAGTGATGATGCTCACGAAAGCTGTTTCGATAGCCTGAGGGTTTTGGCGCAGCGAGTGAACCATCATCTGTACGCCATTTTTCACTGCCTCTATAGGTTCGCCAGTCATTGAGCCAGAAGTGTCTAAGAGGAGATATACGGGAAGTCGTCTCATAGTGTGATATGTTAAGAAAAGAGGCTGCCCTAAAGGGGAGAAACAGCCTCTCAGTTTTATGATATGTTGTATGTTGAATTATTGTTATTCAATCCTGCTCCATAGGTTGAAGCATTTTGGCTTAAGCCTTGCCCATACGCAGAAGCTCCATACTCAGGATCGTTCTGGTTGATAAAGCTCATCACCTCTAAAGTAACATCTTTACCACCAGAAAGCACATTGTATAGGCAACCTATGGTATAGATAGGACCCCAAGGGATACCCCACCACCCTAATATAAGGGTAAGGAAAAACCAGCCTAAACCTTGTGTAACTCTTGATTTACCAGGTTTGATAAAGTAGATGCCACTAGAACGTTTAAGAGTAACGACTACTAGTGAGATACAGTAAGTATAGATTACAAACTTACCTCCTTGATTTACCAAATCGCGAATTTGGTTTGTAGACAAGCCTTCAACGTTGTTAATATCATTCATAATAATACTTTTGAATTACAAATAGTTTTGAACAATACGGTGAATGGTTTGACCAAGGAAAGAATCGTCTACGGGATCACCGATAGCATCAAACTTCCATTCGCCATTTCTCTTGTAGAGTTTTGCCAAAATAAGAGCACGCTTGCCAGCGTAAGCAGGTTCGGCAGCTACGTTGTAAGAGGCAAATACAGAGTTTACACGCTGTGGAGTACCTTCGAACATACGAATTTTAGCATAAGGAATTTGTGAAAAGTCTTCTTTACCTACGTTGTTGAGGAAGAAGAAGATTTTAGATACATTAGGAGCTACACGATCTAAGTTTACAGTGATAATTTCGTTATCAAGACCGTCGTCACCTCCTTTATCGCCTTGCAAATCGTCACCAGTGTGGTGAAGAGCGCCGTCATTGGAATCTAATTTTCCTTTAGGAAGACCAAATTGTTGCAAGATTTGGATATTGTACAAAGGAGAATAGAGGTGGTCACACACATTGTTATTGTCGTCGATAAGCACACAGCTAAGGTCTAAATCCACATCTTGTTTGTTTTTCATCAAACCAAAGAGAGCTTTAGTTTCGATAGCACCCCAGTTCACTCCAATACAGAAGTTTTGTAGTTTTTCACCAGATTCTTTGCGTAGGTCGATTTTTTGACCTTTTTGTAAATTGATTGCCATAAAAATAATTTTTAAATTAATCAATTAGCAGAGATTTTGCTAATTGAGAGGTTTATAATTCAGTTAATTGTATTTGTTAAGATAGTCTTCCAAGCCACCTTTCATTCCCATACCTACCGCTTCGAACTTCCATTCGCCATTGCGTTTGTAGATACGACCGAACTCTACAGCTGTTTCGATAGAAAAATCCTCTTCCAATTCGTATTTTAGCATTTCTTGATTGGTAACCGAATCGAAAATGCGGATGAATGAATTGCGTACCTGACCGAAATTTTGTCCGCGTTGAGCAGCTTCGTGAATAGTTACCACGATGCAGATTTCGGCTGCATTAGGTTCTATTTTAGAGAGGTCGACAAGGATTTGCTCATCGTCGCCATCACCTGCTCCTGTGCGGTTGTCGCCGGTGTGCACTACTGCTTCATTAGGTGATTTGAGATTGTTGTAGAACACGAAGTGGCTATCTGACAACAATTTTTTGTTTTCGCCTAAGATAAATACCGAGGCGTCTAAATCGAAATCAGTACCTGTAGTAGAGCTGTTCGTATCCCAACCCAAACCTACGGTGAATTTAGGAGCATTGATGCTCTCTCTTTGTCCTTTTTGTAAGTTGATTGCCATAAAATTAATTTATTAATTAGTCAATTAGCAAATTTGCCAATTGGGGTGTTACTTGTTTAGGTTTAAATCAAGCATAGAGGTGAGGATGTTTTTTTCTTCCTCTATATTCAATTGTTCATCAGTAAGGTTGTTGTTATCTATGGTTTCACGATATTTTGCTAAGAGTTCTTTTACATCCTCGGGGAAACTGTTGCGTATCTCTTTGCGTTTTTCTTCTAAGTCTCTTATTTTGCGTTCCAACTCCCCTACTAACGAATGACCATTACTCACGTTTTTTTCGCGATTCAGTTGGTGCTTGAAGGCATCTTTTAGCAAATAGAAGCCATTGGTTTGCAGGTTCCAAATAAACTCATCATCGGAGCCGAGAATTCTAAAGAGCTCGAAGAGTTGGAAATCTACATTGAATCCACACATAAAACGCACTTTGAAGTTTTTACTCGCCAAACGGGAGAGCAGTAGGCGCTCAATATTCAGCCCTTCTAAGGTGTAGAGTTTCGTTCCTGGCACCACTAATAGGTGTGTGATATCATCGTCGTCGCGAAAATACTCCTCGGCATAGTGATTAGGGAAACTGCGGATTGCTGTGAGGTTGTAGGGCTTGTAGCTACCTGTGAGCGTACTATAAGCGGCTTGAAACACCGCCGATACCTCAGCCTCGTGATAACGCTGATCGGTTTCAAAACGGTTTTCGGCTTTGCCTTGGCGTGCCAGCTGAGCGATATAATCCTTATGGGCTGCAATTTCGGTATCAATATTGGTAATTGCTGCTTCCTTTTGCTTTTTGAGTTTGGTGAGTAGCTCAATAAGGCTATCGGTATACTGCAAGTGGAACAATTCCAACTTGTTCACATCTAAGGCTTCGGTGTTTTTTTCAAAAAATGAATGGATAATCTCGGTACGTACCACTATACCTACCAAGTCGGTTTGTTTAAAAAAGTTCTCTAATATTTTGAGTTTTTGCAACCTCCGTTTGCTATCATTCAGTATTTTTGTTTCTGTTCCCAAGTGTTATGCCTTTTTGTTTTGCAATTGGTTTTTAAGAGTAGTTTCTAAGTTCTGCAATTCGTTATCCAACAAGCGGCGACTTTGCTCTCCTTGTTGCTGGATTTGTTTCACCTCATTGAGGGTATTGATGAGTGAAGTAGTAGTTTCGCGCAAGGTATCGATAGACACGATTGTTTGTTCGTTAGCACGAGCGACATTCACTGTATTTTGTTGTAGGCGTTGAGCGTTTTTACGCAAAATTTCTTCGGTGGTTTGCGATACGCGTTGTTGTACCTCGATATGCTGTTGCTGACGGTGTAAAGCTACAGCCAGCGTAAGTTGGTTTTTCCAAACAGGCAAAGTGGTAGTGAGGATGGTTTGTGCTTTTTCGGCTATTGACACGTTGTTGTTCTGTATCAATCGGATTTGAGGTAACGATTGCAACATAATGAAGCGCACGACTTTCAAATCGGCTAAACGGCGGTCTAAGCGGTTAGCAAAGTCGCGTTTATCGGAAATTTGATAATCTTGATACGCATCGGGGTTTGCTTCCATCAGAGCGAGTTCTTGTTTGGTTTTCTCGTAACGCAAACTACCTGCAATAATGTACTCTTCAATCTTTTTAATGGCATCGACATTGCTACCAAAAATAGTTTGCAACACCGCATTATCCTTAGTAGAGTTGATAACTCCTGCATTCACCTTATTGGAAATATCGGTGATGTTGTTCACTATTTTGTCGTATTTGGCAAAAATATTATCTACCGTAGTTACCATACGCCCCAAAAGCGGTATTTTGCGTAAGAATTTCTTAAAGCTATTACCTTCGAGTTCATCTACATCTACATAGTTGAGTTCTACGAGCAGTTTATTGATGAGCTCGCCTACCTCACCAGAGTTAGAGCGGCGTACATTATTTAAAAAGCTATCACTTTGTGAAGCCAATGTATTTTGTAACTCAGCACCAAAGTTGATTACTGAATTAGGGTTTGTTTCTTCTATATTGGCAGCGATAAGTTCGTACTTAGAGGTATCGGCAGGTGTAAGATTTTGAAGAGTTACATTGCCGTTCTTATCGATTACTTGAGCATTTGTATCAAGTACTTGTAGTTCTAAGGTTTGTTCCATAGTGTTTAAGATATTTTGATGTGAGTTATTAAAAACTCGCACTAATTTGACAAATGAATTATTAATGCTAATCAAGGGTTAAATTAACTTGTTGATTTAAAACATCCTCCTAACACATACTCCGCTGCGCCAACTCGCGGACTTCCTTCAAAGAGGGAGATGCGATGCAAAAGCGATAACATTCTGTTAATCAAGGATTATTATTTTTCAACTCTTGATTCATATTATTAATTATATTTGTGTGGGCGTTTGCAAAACGCCCCTACATAACATAATTCAAAAATAAAGAAATTATAGCGCTGTAAATCAGATATAACTATTTTACAGAAAGGCATTAAAGACTTTGACAAAGTGTTGTTAAGTTATTTAATGATTTCGCCTTTGTAGTATTTAGAAAGGAAAAATGCTAAATCTTCTTTGTAGCCAATGCCTGAGGCTTCAAATTTCCATTTGCCATTGTGTTTATAGAGACGTCCAAATTCTACGGCTGTTTCTATAGAAAAATCCTCACCTAATTCGTATTTAGCTACCTCTTCGCCGTTAGCGTTATCGACGATGCGGATGTAGGAATTGCGCACTTGTCCGTAGTTTTGTTTGCGGTTAAGCGCATCGTGAATGGTTACTACGAAAAGAATTTCGGTTACTCGAGGGTCTACTTTCGCGAGATCTACTTGTATACTTTCGTCATCGCCATCGGCACTGTTACCTCCTGTAGGGTCGTCGCCAGTGTGGTGGAGAGCGCCATCGGGAGAATCGGTATTGCCGTAGAACACAAAGAAAGGTTCAGAAGGAATAAGGCGCTGAGCATCTATCATAAAAGCCGAAGCGTCTAAATCGAAATCGTAGCCAGTACCCTCATTAGGATCCCAGCCTAATCCTATAGTTAAATTTTGTAGACCAATGTCTATACGTTGTCCTTTTTGTAAGTTGATTGCCATAATACTGATTTGTTAATTAGTCAATTAGCTAATTAGCTAACTGAGGGGATGTTATTTTATTAATTAATACGGTGCAAAGATAATAATAATTAGGAAATTTGCAAATTTAAGAGTTAGCAAATTACGAGAGTCCTGTGATGACTCCTTCATCATCTATATCCATACCTTCGGCAGCAGGCACACTGGGGAGTCCTGGCATACGCACCGTATCGCCTAATATTGGGATTACAAAGCCCGCCCCAGAGGCAAATTCAAACTCGCGCACAGTTACCTCAAAATCGGTAGGACGGGCGAGTTTTTTCTCGTCATCGCTGAGCGATTTAGGGGTTTTCACCATACAAATAGGCATTTTATCAAAGCCTAATTTATTGATTTGCTTTAACTGGTTCACTGCTTTGCCACTGTAGTTCACCTTGCTCGCTCCATAGATTTTAGTAGCTACTGTAGTGATTTTTTCTTCTATACTCGCCTCATTGTTGTACAAAGGTTTAAAATGGCTCTCACCACTCTCAGCTATAGCAACTACCGCGTGGGCGAGTTCTTCAGTTCCTTTACCTCCTTCACTAAACCCTTTGCTCACAATCGCTTGCACTCCTTTTTGAGCGCATACTTCTTTTATATAAGCGATTTCTTCCTCGCTATCGTTAGGAAAATAGTTGATTGCTACCACTGCTTTGAGTCCGAAGAGTTGTACATTCTCAATATGTTTTTCCAAATTGGCAATACCGATTTTCACTTTTTCCAAGCAAGGGGTGTTATACTCTTCTTTTTTAGCCCCTCCGTGATGGCGCAAGGCGCGGATAGTCGCTACAATCACCACTGCATCGGGGGCTAAGCCTGCTGAAGTACATTTGATATTGAGGAATTTTTCAGCCCCAAGGTCGGCGCCAAAACCTGCTTCGGTAACTACATAGTCGCCTAATGAGAGTCCCATTTTGGTAGCCAAAACAGTATTTGTACCTTGGGCAATGCTGGCAAAGGGACCACCGTGCAAGATAGCTGGATTGTTTTCAAGGGTTTGCACAAGGTTAGGCTTGATAGCTTCTTTGAGCAGTAGTGCCATTGCCCCTACTACGTTCAAATCGCGTGCAAATACGGGAGTACCGTCAAACTTTTTGCCCACATAAATGTTGCCAATACGCCTTTTTAGGTCGGAAAAACTTTCTGACAAGCACAATATTGCCATAATCTCGGAAGCAGGAGTGATATTAAAACCATCTTCTCGAGGCACTCCGTGTGTAGCACCGCCTAAACCTACTACTATATGGCGCAACGCGCGGTCGTTCATATCCATCACGCGTTTCCACACCACCGTGCGCGGGTCGATGCCTATAGAGTGGGTTTTGCTCTGGATATTATTATCGATGACAGCCGCCAAGAGGTTATTAGCCTTCTCAATAGCCGAAAAGTCGCCCGTAAAGTGCAAGTTGATGTCCTCCATAGGCACCACTTGCGAATAGCCTCCACCAGCTGCCCCTCCTTTGATTCCAAAAACAGGTCCTAACGATGGTTCTCGCAATACAGCAATCGCTTTTTTGCCTATTCTGTTAAGTCCTTCCGTCAGACCAATGCTCACCGTGGTCTTGCCCTCACCCGCAGGCGTAGGAGTAATAGCCGTAACCAGCACCAGCTTACTGTGTTTCATCTTCTCGGCATTGATGAGATGCAACGGCAGTTTAGCTTTGTATTTCCCATAAGGGTCGAGGTCGTCCTCGCTGATGTTTAGTTTTTTAGCTACCTCTCTGATAGGGAGCATCTGTGCCTTTTGGGCGATTTCTAAGTCGGTCATAAATAATGAACAGTTGAGAATTAATAATTTTGTGCGACAAAGGTAGTGTTTTTAGTTGGATTTTCCAAACACAATACAAGTAGGTTTATCTATCTCAATCTCTTCTGGCGTTTCAGTGAGTTCGCCAGTTGCTTCATTACGCTCAAAAACCTGAATTTTATTATCATCTCGGCAAGCTACTAAAAGGTATTTACCATTAGGAGTAATCGCAAAATTGCGGGGATGAATACCTGTGTGTTGGTAGCCTATTTTAGTTAAACTACCTTTCTTAGGGTCGATAGCAAAGATTGCGATACCATCTTTCTTTAATCGGTGAGAGGTGTACAGAAAACGCCCATCGGGACTGATATGTATATCGGCACTACCACGCCCGCCACCTTCATCAGCCATTATACGCTGTACTTCTTTCAGTTTGCCTTTGCGATAGCTGAGCACCACACATTCACCTCCTAATTCGTTGATAAGATAAGCAAAACGACCGTCTTTGCTAAATGTAAGATGACGAGGTCCTTGTATGGTATCACTAATGCGATAAGCAACTTTCATATCCTTGAGCACTTTAACGCCTTTTGAGGCTTTCCGTGCTTTGTAACGAAAGCGATACACACAATTTTTCCCTAAATTAGTAACCAACACATAGCGCTTCTCAGGGGTAGGAATGATACAATGGATATGAGATGCACTGCCGTGCAAAGCCTCTACAAAGGATATGTGTTGTACTTCAGTTTGCAATCTCCCTGCAGCATCTAATGAGAAAACACTGATGTCGCCTCCCGTATAGTTAGCTGTGATAACGTATTTGCTGTCGGATACGATATGGCAAGGGTCGGCTCCTGCTCGTGGCAAGACTTTTTTAGGAGCCGTAGGCAGGAATACAGGATTGCTTAGCTGTACTTTATCTTCACTCACATCAAAAGAATACGCTCCTTGTCGCCCGTCGTTATACTCGCTTACGGCATATAGATGTTTTCCATCGGGCGATAAGGTTACAAAAGAAGGATTGGCAGCGGTGGCACTGCTCAGTAGTTCAAAAATACCATTCTCCTGATTGAAATGATAGGTGTAAATTCCTTTAGAATTCCCTCCTTCGGTATAAGTGCCTATGTACATCATCAAGTTTTTATCTTGGGCAAAGGTGATGAATGTTAATAGTGCAAAGACTATAGTTAAAAACGTTCGTAATTTCTTCATAAGTTCTAATTTTGTGCGCTATTAAAAAAATGTATGGTGTGCTCTATTTGCTTCTTGAGGGTCGTTACTTCCTCATCTGCCATAAAGCTAAGGTATTCTTTAAACAAATCAGAATGATAGTCGAATTGCTTCTTTTTCCACTGCGAAGTAGCCAAAATCAATTCAATAGCTAATATTTCTTCTATATTCTTCACTACTTGTTCGCATTTGATAGCCGAACTACCTCCCATTCCTTTTATATCTATCGTTTTTTCAAACAAAATAGGACTTTCGATGCTTGCAGGGGTAGAAAGACGACGGTTTTCATTCAATATTCCTTCTATGATACGCTGGAAGATAGGGTAATCTATTTCAGTTTCTATCTCTTTACCGATATTTGAAAGCAAGTAGAACACACGCCGTTCACTGATATTGCCCAAGCTGGTGAGGGTAATCGCTAAAAAGTCCATTGCCAGCGTGAGGGGCAGGGTATGCGAGTTGCCTCCAAAAATAATTTCTTGGGTCTCAGGGAAGAGAATAGGGTTATCGGTAACAGAATTCATCTCGGTTTTTATCACTTTACGAATGGCTGCAATCGACTCGCGCACAGCTCCGTGTATTTGAGGGATAGAGCAAAAGGCTTCGGGCATAGACGAGAAGACTTGTGCTTGTGTAGCGAGGGTGCTGTCTTTTAGCAGGGTGCGCAAATGCTCAGCTGTTTCTACTAAGCCTCGGTGGGGTCGCACTATTTGCATAGCTTCCGAAAATGCTGAGAGGTTCCCTCCAAAGGCTTGGGTAGAAACTGAGGCTACAAAGTCTGCCCACTGAATGATTTGCAACGATTTGCTGAGGTTGTAAATACCATAAGCGGTGGTAAGCTGAGTGCCGTTGAGCAGGGCATCGGCTTCGCGCATCTCCAAAGATAGAGGTTGCCAACCGTATTTATCTTCCAACTCTTGCGCCGAATAGATTTTGTTGTGTATACACACTTCGCCTTCACCAAAGAGGGGCAGAGCGAGGTGTGCCAGAGCAATGCGTTCATCAGGGATATCTTTAGAATAAACCACTGGCAATACTCCCTTGTTATAAAAATCGATGAGGCGTTGCACCAAAGCCAATCGCACCCCACTATAGCCATAGGAAAACGATTGTATTTTGAGAAGGAGCATCAGTTTGACAATCTCATTGGGGATACGTTCGCCTATACCACAAGCATAGTGGCGCAACAGGGCTAACGAGCCCACCGAAAGTCGGTTAAGAATTTCAGGGGCTTTTTTACAATAATCGCTGAGGAAGCGGTGGCACGTTTCGATATTTATCACCGCTTCTTCCGAGAGTTTTAGTTGTGTGTTGCCTTCTACAATTGCTATAAGCTGTTCTAAAAGAAGGACTTCGTTAGAAATATAGTGTTCCATATTAAGAGATAGGGGGTTAGGGGTTAGAAATTAGCTACTTCACCATATACAGTCGTCCCGTTATAGATAACAGTTGGTATTGTAGCAGTTGGTTGCTATACAGATCTACTTTTTCAAACTTTTCAAATTCTTCATTGTCTTTGCTAAGGTAATAAGTAGGGGTTTTTAGAGCAATACCTTCAGATGTCCACATATAAGTATCAGCTTTAAAAGAGATAGAAGCATTGTTTAAACGCAGTTGCATAAATAGCTTTCCTTCTCCCCCTTCACCAAGAGTTCCTTCTACTAGAAAGTACTGAGGTAATATCTTACGGCGTGTGTATGTGTCTTGAAAATCACTATAATAAAAATCATCATTGCCCAATTTCATAAAAAGAGGGAATACGGGGGTGCGCTCAAAAAAAGTATCTTTAAAAGAGGAAATGTAATGAGTAGAACAAATATAATGAGGCTTCTCGTCTTGAATAAAGACTATGATACTCTCATTGTCAAAAGTAGTATAGTACTTTTGCTTATCAGGGCGCCATTTTATGTTATTAACTTCTATTTTATAACAAGTAGGTGTGGGTAGATGGTTTTTGGCTATATAAGTCTTCACATCGTCTTCTTTCCAAAGATCAGTGTCCTCAACAGCTTTCATCGGACGAAATTCGGAGTTGCCATCTATAGCCCAAGTACTGTAAGAAAATGTATAAGTATCAATGATATATTTATCTTTTATATAAAACTCTCGTTTCTGTTCCTCAGCTATATTGAGAGACAAACTGTCAATTATTTTTCCTGAAGTATCGAATTTTAGGAAATAAAACAACGAATTTGATTTCTTATAAAATGTTACTAACTGATATTGATCATTGAAGAACTTTTTCTCAAGCGAATACTCTCCTCTTTCGTAAAGCGGGGTAATCGTATTTTTTCCTTCTGTAAGCTCTTTTCTTGAAAGTTCAGGATAGTGTTTGAGATTTTTAGGAAGGGACATCCGTGATTGCCACACTATATAAGCTTCTTCTATTTCGTCTTTGTGATAAGTATAAAGCATTGCTAATATAGTTAAACAAACACTCACCCAAAATATTTTTTTGACAGACTTATAATAGAAGCTATAATAACAAAGCAGTCCTAAAACAAAAATTATAGGTGTAAATAACAGAAGTACATCAATAATTCTTAAGGATAAGGAAGAGCCTAACCCACAAATAATAGAAAGCACTATAAAGCCGAAGCCCGTTAAAATCGCTAAAAATATATTAGGTTTCTTCATTTGTCGTTAGTTTTTAGATGTTAGAAATACAATACAACAGAGTTTTTAATACACAAAATTACTTTATTGTATAAGACTTCCTGTATTTTATAATAATTTTTTCAGTTCCTCAATGTTAGGCAAGGCTTTGCGTAGTGGTTCTGGCATTTCATCTATTGTTTTATAAGTCGCAACCCCCATTGGTTTGTTATAATCTTGTATTACAAATTCCACATACTCCTTATTAGCACTTTTACAAAGTATAATACCAATAGAAGGATTCTCGTGTGGTTTCTTCACTTTGGTATCTAATATTGATAAATAAGTCATCAATTGTCCTAAGTAAGAAGTTTTAAACTCACCTGTTTTCAGTTCTATTACTACCATCGCATTTAGTTCTCGGTTGAAAAATAATAAATCGGGAAAGTGTTCTACCCCATATATTTCTAAATGATACTGATTACCTATGAAAGCAAAATCATTTCCAAATGACATAATGAAATTCTTGATATTCAATATAATTTGCTGTTCTACCACTCTTTCATCTATATCTATTTGTTCACGCTCACCTATTTCTTCAACATTGATAAAATCTAACAAATATTCATCTTTAAACATCATCACAGCTTTACGAGCCATTACATCAGTAGGAAGTGTTTTCTGAAAATTATTAGGAATTTTACCTTCTGTAGTATACGCTTGTTTCTGTATCAACTTTTTGAGTGCTTGTACTGATAAATGTTCTTCGGCTACACGATGAATATAATAGTAACGTGCATTCAAATCTTTAGTCCCCGCTAAAATACACGAATGATGGGTAAAAGGCACTTTGAAGAAATCTTCAATTGGAAAGTCTTTCATTTCAGGTATTTTTAGCGATTGATTTATCTGTAATTGAATGTTATTTTTAGGCTCACCTAATTCATCGGTTGCAACCGATGAATTGATATCAAGTGCTCGCCATTCCTCATAAAAAATACGCATTTCACGCAATTGTGTTGCCGAAAAACCTCTCAACCCTGGTAATTCTCGCCTAAGTTGCTCACTTATTTTTCTAAAGCTCCTCTCCCTAATCCATTTAGTCGCGTATGTTGTGACAGATATTTACCTATACCAAAGTACAAAGCTAATTGTATGCGATTAATCGTTTTAGCAGCTTCATATTGTCCTTGTAAAATAGCCGTCTTAATAGCACTTACAGCAACACTATAATCAGTAAGTGTGTTATCATTTCTATTTTCTTTCATAATACATTCTGTTTTTTATAAATTTACACCTCTTCGTTTTACTAAGGCACTCAAAAACACAAAAAACGCCAAGAAATAGGCAATACGGGCAATGTAATCACCCATTTGCACATAGAAAGTTATTTCATCGTTTAAGGCAATAGTGCCTTTCAAACTGCCTTGAGTACCATAAGGAAGTGTTTTGAGCACCTCTCCCCTACCGTTGATAAACGCCGAAATCCCCGTATTAGCACTGCGGGCTACACTCCGGCGGGTTTCAATAGCGCGCAAACGAGTATAACTGAGGAGCTGCTTATGCCCCTGTGTGTTACGCCACCACGCATCGTTTGTAAGGATTGCCAAAAAGTTAGCCCCTTTCTTGATATAGCCCGTTACAAACTCACCATAAATCGTTTCATAACAGATGATAGGTGCTGCCTTGCCCTCGGTGTCTACCCCTGCAAAAGCTGTACGCTCAGGTTGGGTGGTTTTCAGCGCTACCGTACCGCCTAAATTGATAAGGGTTTCGCCCAATATAGGTTTTAGTATATTCTGATATGGGAAATTCTCTACAGCTACTACCAATTTACTCTTGTGATACAGTGGCATTTCGGGATTGCGATTGAGCAAGAAAGCCGAATTGTAATCGTTATACCAAATACCATAAGTAGAGAGGTAGTTGCTTTGGGAAGTGGTATGTGCTTCGTCTCTCACAAACTCAATCATTGCAGTGCCTCCTACCCAATTGAGCTTAGGATAACGCGCTACGCAAGTGCGCAACCTATCTATCTCAGGGGCATAAGGCAATTCGTTCAGTTTGATATTCTCGGCAAAGACCGTTTCGGGAGTGAGGACGAAATTTACTTTGTCGTCTAATTTATCAGCGACGAGTTGCAACAACAGATTGCTTACTTCTTGATTTGAAAGTGAATATTTCTCAGCATAAGGGTCGATATTAGGTTGCAAGACTATCACATCCACTGTTTTCTTGCCTGCTTCACTATAATTGAGGTATAGAAAATACGAAATCACTACAGGCACAGCAAAAAAGAGCATTGCCACCCCTATTTTTTGAGCAAGAACCTTGCGGTTTTTAGTCGTAAGATAGTTTTCGACAGCCAAAAATAAGATAATATTCACAATCCACACCCATAAAGAGCCCCCAAAAGTACCCGTATATTCGTACCATTGTATCCACGTAATTTGCTCAGAGAAAACGTTGCCTAAATTGAGCCAGGGCCAAGAAACATCCCAAGTGAGGTGGAATTTCTCAAACGAAAGCCATATCGCTACTAAGAAGATGAGCGACACCTTGCGGTTCATACGTTTGGCAACAATATGATAGAGGAAGAAAGTAAGGGTCATCAGTAGCGTATTTGCCAAAATAGCAAAAACTGCCCCTATTTGAGTAGAATACCATATCCACCAAGTAGTGGGGATATTCCAAGTAAGGAATGCTAGATAAGAGAGTGCAAACACCTTGCGTTTGGTATGGCGATAATCGCGACGGATGCGCGCTTCCATTAGCAAGAGAGGAATTAAAGCGGTGAATATCAAAGCTGTAAATCCGTAGGTTACCCACGCACTTGCGAGTAAAGCCCCTGAGAGCAGGGCAAGAAGTATATTTTTCTTCATATATATATTAAAAAAACGTGCCAAAAATAGTAAATAATTACGGAATAAGCAAAAAAAACAAAGACTATTATTTTGATATTAGAACTGTCTCTGCTATAATTCTTACAGTTGTCGCACTTTAGATAAACTGAAAAATTTCATTCCTTTTTCACTCTAAAACTAAACTCAGTGTATAATCTCTCACTAAGTTGCTAATTTTGCTAATTTACAAATTATTTGTACCTTTGCCTTATTATTAAAATTGAGCAAAATGAATGAATTTAACCAACAGTTTTTTCACAAGAAAAATCAAACTGTTATAGTTTTTGAGGTTTTATCCTTAGTATTAGCCATTATCAACCTTGGGATAGCATTCATACCTTGTGTAGGTATCTTAGCGATTCCTATAGGAATCATATCTATCACAATTTCGGCAATAGGATTATATATAGCTCATAAAGCTAGCGCCCAAAAGGGACTACTCATTGCTGCATTAGCGATAGGATTGGTAGGCACTGCTATTTCAGTTGGGCAGATTGTCCTTATAAAAGTCTTAGGAGAATCTTCTCAAAAAGAATCTCGTTCAGATGCTATCTACCAAAATGACTCTATCTATGATAACGACTCTATTAACGAAAGTGATTCTCTCTCTAATGGCACCTATCGTTATAACAATGAAAATTAACCTTGAAAAATAGATCTTTACATAAATATCTGTTAGTAAATAGCCTATTAATAGCATTGTATCTTGGCGGAATACTATACCTAAAATATTTTCCTACCAAAATACAATGCTATTACAAAACTCATTATGGTTTTGAATGCCCTACTTGTGGGCTTACACGTGATTTTTCACAATTCCTCTCCTTAGATTTTCATTCTCCTCTCAACCCTGCCTCTTACTATTACTTTACAGCTTTTGCATTAATTTTTGTCACTCGCTTTCTTCACAGTTTGATTGTATATCGCAAGCCCCACCAGCTGAAAAGTATTATTTTTTTAGATGGTGTAGTGTTCGTTTTTTCAATTTTCATAGTAGTTTTAGGATTTTTGTAGTATTCGCAATGAATTGTATAATTTGCTAATTAACAAATTATTCTTATTTTTGTCGCCAAAATTATTATTAGAATGAATACATATCAAAAAAACAATGCTTTTGAGGCACCTCGCTCTCAAAGTGTAAAAAAAACTATCATCAACCTCTTAGGAGTGATTACCTTCGTTTTGGCAATTTTTGTACTTATTGCTTCGTTTATTCCTATGATTGGCGAAATTGCTTTTATAGGAGGTGCTGCAGTAATTCTGTTGGCAGCTATCGGTTTGTACTTTGCAGCTATCTATGGTATAGGTAAAGCGTTACTCATTGCATCGCTATCACTTTCTATGGCAGGCACAGGCATCTCAATTAAAAAGTTTATCGATTATAACGAGGCACACGCTTCCGAAATACATTCAGGCGGTTCAAGTGGTGGTCACCACCACAGTTGGGGCGATGATGATTAGTTAATCTCTCAAATTCGCTAATTCGCTAATTATATCTATCTTTGCACTTTAATCATTTTAAATAACTATGGCAGAAAAACACCATTACAAAGGGCTTACCGATGCGCAAGTCCTTGAAAGTCGTGCCAAACACGGCGAAAACTCACTCTCATCAGTAGAGGGTGAACCTCTTTGGAAGCAATTCTTAGAGAAATTTACTGACCCTATTATCATTATTCTGCTGGTAGCCCTCGTCTTCTCATTTGGGGTATCTACCTATGAATTTACAGTACACAATACGGGTATCCACGCCTTTTTAGAGCCTGTAGGTATCCTCTTTGCCGTACTTTTGGCTACTGGAGTGGCTTTTTATTTTGAACAGAAAGCTAACAAACAGTTTGAAATCCTCAATCAAGTAAACGATGATATCTACTATAAAGTTATTCGCAATGAGCGTATTACCCAAGTACTCAAAAAAGATATCGTTGTAGGTGATGTGGTTATCTTAGAAACAGGAGAGGAAATACCAGCCGATGGAGAACTCCTTGAAGCGGTATCGTTACACGTGAACGAATCGACGCTTACTGGAGAGCCTATGGTACACAAAACTACGAATCCTGCCGATTTTGAAGCCGAAGCTACTTACCCTTCTAACTACATCTGTCGTGGGACTTCAGTATCCGATGGACACTGTATTTTTGAGGTAAAAAAAGTGGGTGATGCTACCGAATACGGTAAAGTGTTTGAAGGTGTACAGATAGACAATAGCGTAAAAACCCCGCTCAACGAACAATTAGACCATTTGGCAGGAATGATTACTAAAATTAGTTATGCAATAGCTGCTTTGGTGATTGTAGGTCGCCTTATTGTATATTTCACCAATCCTGCAAATAGTTTAGACGCTATTGACTGGGTATCCTTTGGAGGTTACCTACTTAACACCGTGATGATTGCCATTACCGTAGTAGTAGTTGCGGTACCCGAAGGTTTGCCAATGAGTGTTACCCTCAGTTTGGCATATAGCATGCGCAGTATGATGGCTACTAACAACCTCGTGCGCAAAATGCACGCTTGCGAAACAATGGGGGCTACTACCGTGATTTGTACTGACAAAACGGGTACGCTCACCCAAAACCAAATGACCATCTACGAGACTTTCTTCAACGCGGGTATTGATGAGAAACTTATAGCCGAATCTATGGCTGTGAACTCTACCGCTTATCTTGATTTCACTGATAAAGATAAACCCAGCGTATTGGGTAACCCTACCGAAGGAGCCCTCCTCTTGTGGCTCTACGGCAAAGGTATCAACTACTTGCCGATACGCGAAGAGAGCGAGGTATTACAGCAACTCACTTTCTCTACCGAACGCAAATATATGGCTACTTTGGTACAATCGCCTACACTTGGCAAACCTGTGTTGTACGTAAAAGGAGCGCCTGAAATAGTAATGACTTTCTGCCACGAAGGCGGTAAATTCCTTTCAGATATTTCACAAGCCGATTTCGAGGCTAAACTTTTGCAATACCAAAACCAAGCGATGCGTACTATCGGTTTTGCGTATAAAGTGATTGATGATCCTAAAGCGATTATCTCCGAAAACGGTAAGCTCGTAGTAAACGGCTTGCACTTTATAGGTATCACTGCTATTTCTGACCCTGTACGCCCTGATGTACCTGCTTCTATTGAAGAGTGTATGCACGCAGGCATTCAGGTGAAAATTGTAACTGGAGATACTCCTGGTACGGCAAGAGAAATCGCTCGCCAAATACATTTGTGGGACGACAGTTGCACCGACCGCAACCAGATTACTGGTGTAGAGTTTGCCGCAATGAGTGATGCCGAACTTTTAGACCGCATAGGCGACCTGCGTGTGATTTCGCGCGCACGTCCGCTTGACAAAGCTCGCTTAGTAAACTTACTCCAACAAAAAGGAGAAGTAGTAGCTGTAACCGGTGATGGTACTAACGATGCACCAGCCCTCAAAGCTGCGCAAGTAGGTCTTTCAATGGGTGATGGTACTTCGGTAGCTAAAGAAGCCTCAGACATCACCATTTTGGACAACTCATTCAGCAGTATTGGTAAAGCTGTGATGTGGGGACGTTCGCTTTATTTGAACATTCAGCGTTTTATCCTCTTCCAGATGACCATCAACGTAGCAGCGTGTATCATCGTGCTTATTGGGGCTTTCTTAGGGGTAGAATCACCGCTTACTGTAACCCAAATGCTTTGGGTGAACCTCATTATGGACACCTTTGCTGCTTTGGCGTTAGCATCATTGCCACCAAGCAACCGCGTGATGAACGACAAACCACGTGCGCGTGGCGCTAATATCATCAGCTCTCCAATGGCAAAAGGCATCTTTGGGGTAGGAGGATTCTTTGTATTATTGCTCTTTGGTTTCATTCAGTATTTTAAGAATGAAGACATCACAAGTCTCACCGAGTTCTCTATCAGCGATTATGCAAGACATTTCTTCCATTTTGGAGCTCCTGAAGGCAGTTTATCAGCTTATGAACTTTCCTTATTCTTCTCGATATTCGTATTCTTGCAATTCTGGAATATGTTCAATGCCAAAGCTTACCGCACCGGCAAGAGCGCTTTCAACAACCTCGGTAAGAGTCAAGGATTTATGCTCATCGCCTTAGCCATTGTATTAGGACAAGTGTTCATCACTACTTTCGGCGGACAGATGTTCAATGTAACGCCTCTCAAATTGGTAGATTGGGCAATTATCATTGGTGCTACCAGTGCAGTGCTCTGGGTAGGAGAAATCCTTAGAGCAGTTAAGAGATAAGAGTTAAAAGACAATAAATTTTAAAAGCACAATAGCTAATCATTTTAGTTATTGTGCTTTTTTGTTTTCCAAAGTTTGCTAATTAAAATAATAGCATTATCTTTGTGAAGTTCTTTTAATCATAAAAATGAACAAGAACCCTCAAAACTATGGAACACTTCACTAAAAACTTAGCAATCTTACAAAAACTCCTTACAGAAAGTAATGGCGCTTTTGTGCATTTTGGCAATGAACAATATCGTTTTACCCAACAAGCAACTGTTACCCCTGAAGAAATAGCTGATTTTGAAGCTCAGCACCACATCAAGCTGCCCGAAACTTTCAAAACTTTCCTCATTACCTTGGGAGCTTGCACCCTTTTTGAAGACGAACTAGGTTTTGCCTATCAGTTTTTTCCTCCTAATCAATGGGAAGCCTTTTCAGCTGAAGTATTTGAAGGAACTGGTGAATATCTCTTCCCAAAAGTTTTATTAGTGTGTTACCCTAATGTCGGTCATCAAGCGGGATTTATCACTACCCAACCCGATGCTTTTGGCACATTTTATTCGGATATTCCTCTTGAATACTGGGAAGAAGACACTGAATTACTGCCTTTTGCCGATTGGCTAAACGAAGAAATGGCTACACTATGAGAAAAGAAGTCATCACTATTGTTGCTATCATTTTGCTTCTTTTAGCGGGAGCAGGATTACTATTTGTTAAATATGCCCAACAGAAAACAGCTGTTTATTACGCTGAAAAAGAAAGCAGACTCTACCGCTACTACTACGATTATTACTACGCTCATAACAAACGTTTTTCGGCTACTGAATTTTTAAAAGTTCTATCACACAAAGACCCTGAACTATACGAATTGCTGAAAAACGGCAAAATCGTATATTACCCCAAAAAAGAAGGTTTTGCCTACCAAAGATACACATCGTCACAAAATTTTGTAGATTTTGAAGATTTTACCTTTGCTAAATTCCTATTCTCTGATGCCAATATAGCCATAGAACCGATAATGTCTTTTAGCAAAATAGACTATGAAACTGATGTGATATATCAGTACAAAAACGATAGTTTTATAGAAAAAGAGGTATTCAACAAACGGTTACTGATAGATAAATACACTCAGCTATTGCATTGTAAAAAACCTTTTTTAGAAGAAGATTGCCTCTCCTACAACTACAATTTATGCAAAGAGGCAACCACGGTGATTTTCCCCAAAGAAGTCGTTTTTGTAAAATCGAGTTTTGAACCTGAAAGTGAAGCGATTATCAAGCAAGTTTTGCAAACACACTACACTAATACTAACGATACACTTATGGTAGTGGTAAATTTCCCCAACCTCAGTGAAGCAAAATGCTTGAATATCAATTAACAATTGATAATTGGTTAATTGACAAATTATTACTATCTTTGCCCCAATATTAATTTTTTAAGTTAAAAAAAAGAATGAAAAAATCAACTCTTATCCTTATTGGAGCTGTAGTGCTCATAGGAATATTTGCTGTTTCAGCCTATAATGGCTTGGTAAACAAACAAGAACAATTGCACAGTGAGTGGGCGCAAGTAGAAACTCAATACCAACGCCGTTCCGACCTTATTCCTAACCTTGTGGCAACTGTTCAAGGTTATACCAAACACGAAAGCACTACCTTAAAAGAGGTTGTTGAGGCACGCAGCAAAGCGACACAAATCAACATCAACCCCGAGAAGTTAGATGCCGAATCATTAGCCCAATACAATAAAGCACAAGGAGAACTCTCTCAAGCCCTCGGTCGTTTGCTAATGGTTACTGAATCCTACCCTGACCTAAAAGCAAGTGAACAATTTACAGCCTTACAAGCAGAATTATCAGGTTGTGAAAACCGCATTGCTGTAGCTCGTAAAAACTACAACAGCGCAGCAAAAGACTATAACACCTCTCGCCGCCGTTTTCCTAACAACCTCTTCGCTTCAGCTTTTGGATTTAATGAATCTGCTTATTTTAAAGCCGATGAAGGTAGTGAAAAAGCTCCTAAAGTAAGTTTCTAAAAAAAATGAATAACAAGCTGTTACCTCTACTATTTTCGTTTCTCATTGGCATAGGGCTCACCTCTGCCCAAAAGGCTTATACGGTAAAGACAGTCCCTAATGTACAATTGCAGGACAGTCAGCAGTATACTACCGACCCTCAGCACTTGCTCACAGCTGCCGAGACTGAAAGTCTTAATGCTATCTGTAGGAATTTGCGTGCTGAAAAAGGAGTGGAAATGGCAGTGGTAGTCTTGCCTCGCATTACCGACGATTATGCCGATATACGCGATTTTGGTTATGAACTTTTTACTGAATGGGGATTAGGGCGAAAAGACCAAGACAACGGCTTACTAATGCTCTTGATCACCGAACCCGAGCAGCGAGCTATCACTATAGAAGTGGGGTATGGCTTAGAAGGGACTCTACCAGACGGCTTGTGCAAACTCATACAAACGCGCACAATGATCCCTCTGATGAAGAAAGGACAATATGGTGCTGGACTCATTGCAGGGGCTGAAGAAATACAAAAAGTCATCTCAGGTGATTCCGACCTACCACAACTACTGGAAGCACAAGAAAACTCAAGTTGGTGGGAAGAAATAAAAGAAATGTTTTCTGGAATATTCTATAGTGCCATAGCTTTTTTCTTTTTTATTCTTATGATTTTTGGAAAGACTAGAAAAGAAATAAAAGAGCAAATGGCTAATCCTGCTATATCGCCTTATGTGAAGTATTTGACTATAGAAAATGTAAGCATTTCAAAAAAATACATCCCTCTACTGATAATCTTTTTCCCTATATTACCTTTTGCTATCTACTGGCATTACCATTGCAAGCGACTTAAAAAGCAATTGCTCGCCGAGATGATTTGTGAAGAATGTGAGCGTACAGGCACCACCGTTGTCGAAAAAGTAACCCGTGATACAATAGGTGATTACATAAAAATTACAGTGCAATTCCGTTGCAAAAATTGCAACCACCTGCATACAGAAGAAAAGAGCTTCAAGATTGAACACAACCGTAATTACCGACGAGGCATTGGCTTTGGGGTAGGTAGTTCGTTTGGAGGTGGCAGTTTTGGAGGCGGTAGCTTTGGTGGTTCGTTTGGAGGAGGGCGCTCTGGAGGTGGTGGCGCCTCTACAAGATTTTAAAACAATTGATAATAAGCAAAAAAGCTGTCTAACATTTCTTTGTTAGACAGCTTTTTGTATTTCATTTTTTGTCAATTAAAAAAAGTATTCTTTAAAGGTCTTTATATCGAGATAGCCTCGCTTACCACCTTTTTCTATCTCATAGAAATGAAAAGTACATTTTTTAACCTCATTGTAAGAAGGCTCTTTTTGCTGAGGATAGAATCCTTTTTTGTTGTCTTTCTCAAAAAAGAACTGATTATTGCTTTCATAATACAATTTATCATATACTATTGGTAGCAATTCTTCTTCTGTAAATTTTTCTTCTGGAGTAAGTTTACAAAGAAGCAATCCTTTATAACCGTTCTTTTCAACTCTTAAATAATACAAGTTTTTATCGCGATGTATCTCGGTTATTGTTTCACCCATTTCTTTTACAACAGAACGTTTTTTACTGAGATACTCACCCCATAGCTCACCTATATGCAATTGCGTGTTAGAGATAACATAACAGTCATCTCCCTTATTAAGATTAGGAAGCTCTGTTACTTTTTTGCCATAAGCATCGTAGTAAGCCGCTCCACTTTCCTTGAGTACCTCTATCCCCATATCATAGAGATAAAACGCTTTTATATCACCTATATCCATCTTATCCTGATGCAGATTATAAACTTCTATCTTCCCATTATTTTCTGTAACAAATATACTCTCAGAATAGTAAATATTGTCATATTCATCAGGTAATACCTTAGCTCCCAATATGTTTACCAACTCGTATTTATCTGCTTTAGGCTTTTTGAAATACAAGTCTTTATGTCCCATAGCATCAGCTATATAGCCTTTATCAAGCTGAATAGGTTCCAACTCCCCACTGATGTTATATCCCACTAACTCATCTCTATCTTTAAAAGGAAGCAAGGCGTTGTATATACGATTCCAGCTATACCCTTTCCCTAATAGATAAATACACTTATCCTTAGATAGTTGGATTACAATAGGTACGAACGACAATGAAGTAGATTTGTACGCTTCCAAGTACTGTTCAACTATATACGATGTATTGACAAAACTGAGTATTACCCCTCCGCCTAAAGACCATTTTTTCTTATTAAAATCAGCATACGTTGTACTGCGAAGATCTTTGGTATAGAAAACTCCCTTTTCCTCTAATTCCTTTTTAATTTTTCGTTTTTTAATCGTAGCTACTTCTTTTAGAGAAAGATTATACATTTTGTTATTCTGTATATCTCTTTCCTCTTTGCATTCCAATTGATATGCAATATAATCACCCTTCTCTTTTATGTAATAAAAAGTAAAGCCTACCCGTTCATCAACAGCTATAATGTCAATTTCTTTAGGAGTGGAGAGCGTATATTGTGCTTCCACTGATAAACTACAAAAGAATAGAAAAAGAATTGTTATGAGGTGTTTCATATTCGTAATTCGTTATTCGTAGTTTGTCATTACCCTTTGGCGTTTTGCCTCAAAGATGAGTACAGCAGCAGCTACTGATACATTCATAGAATCGATTACACCTTCCATTGGGATGATGATATTCTGGGTGCTATGGGTGAGCCATTCATCGGTGAGGCCTTGGTCTTCAGTGCCTACTACTATGGCTGAGGCTTCACTAAACGACACTTCGTAGTAAGGCTTAGATGCCGTGAGAGCCGCACAATAACTGCTGATGTTTTTAGCTTTCAGAAAATCAATAACCTCGGCAGTAGTACCTGTGGCGATAGGCACCGTAAACACACAGCCCACACTCGAGCGGATGATATTCGGGTTGTAGAGATCGGTTTTAGGGTTGGCGATAATCACAGCATCTATATGGGCAGCATCGGCAGTGCGCAGGAGCGCCCCTATATTCCCCGGTTTTTCGGGAGCTTCGGCTACTAATAGCAAAGGTTTTTTAGTGCTGAATGCCAAAGTGTCTAAACCGTGTTTTTTTACTTCTACCAAAGCTATCACCCCCTCAGTAGAACTGCGATAGCTAATCTTCTCATACACTTCTTTGCTGATAGCAATAGGCGTGAGTTTTTGGGTAGTATAACTGAGCAATTCATTAAGTTGTCGCTCACTGAAGATATCCGGCTGATATAGAAGATTTTCAAGGCTATAGCCTCCTTGCAAAGCCAAACGTATTTCGCGCGCGCCTTCTACTACGCATAAACCTTGCTTCTTGCGTTCGCGCGATTTCTCACTCAAAAGAGCTATTTTCTTTATTAAAGGATTTTGAGTACTCGTGATGTTCATTTTTAGATAATAGGTAAGAGATAAGAAAAAGCTACCTACTTACGTAGGCAGCTTTATTATTATTTATCCATAAGCACCTTGCAGTGGGATAGTTCGGGCTTATTTTTAGTGTAGGCATCGAGCCAAACTTTTAGTTCTTCTACTTCATAGGGCAATAGTCTATCTATTGCTTTTTTGAGTTCTTTGTAAAATAAGTTTGGATCGAAACTTACCTTTGATAAAATCATTTTTGTGTACTCAAACATTGCACGTTTCATAATAGATAGGTTTTAATGTTTTATTGTACAAATGTAGCTAATAAAAATGATATGAACAAGTTTTAGGATGTTAATTTTGTGTTAAAGTCCATAACTATTTCAGTTTCACATCATATTCTAAACGGGCTTGTACCCCGCGTTGTTGGGCGATGCGTTTTATCTGCTGATATACTTCATAAGCTTCTACCCCCATTTCGTCACGCAGGTTATTTCCTCTTAACTGAGCACCAAAACGGCGGAACATTGTTTTGAAATCCATCTCGAATACAGGATAAGAAATCGTACGATATTCTTTAAGTCCGTTATCTTTAGCGGCGTAGGCAATAGCATCGTTGAGAGAACCGAGTTCATCTACCAAACCATTAGCAAGGGCTTCTTTACCACTCCACACTCTTCCTTGTGCGATAGAGTCTATTTGAGCTACTGTTTTGCCACGTCCTTGGGCTACACGGTCTAAAAATACAGTATACACTTGTTCAATAGATTCGGTCATTTCTTTTCTGAATTGTTCAGTAGGCTTTTGATAAAGGCTATACCATTGAGCATTAGGGTGAGTGCTTACCGTTTCGGCAGTTATACCCCAATTAGTAGCTAAAGCATTTACGTTAGGAATCACGCCAAATACCCCGATAGATCCTGTAATGGTACCTTCTTCAGCAAAAATGCGATTGGCATTACAAGCTATATAATAACCACCTGAAGCAGCGTAATTACCCATAGACACATATACCTTTTTCTTCTTTTTAGTTATCTCTATTTCTCGATGCATCAACTCTGAAGCTAAGGCATCACCGCCAGGGGAATTGATGCGGAGGACAATTGCTTTTACTTCTTTTTTATCGGCGGCTTTGCGCAAAGCACGGATAATGGTTTCGTTACCCACTACTTCGGCACGACCTTCGCCTTGCATAATCTCGCCATCGGCATAGATAACCGCAATTTTATCTTTAGTTTTATTATTTGAAGCTTTACCCACCACTGCTTCGGCGTAATCTTCTATATTGATAAAATCTACTTTATCAATACTCTTGCTACCGGTTTTGTCGCAGATGATTTTTTCAAACTCATCGCGGTAGAGGATATCGTCTACTAATCCGTTGTTTTTAGCGAGTTGAGCGTTACGTCCGCCTATGTTTGTAGCGATTTCATTGACTTTATCAACAGAGATGTTGCGGCTTTTGGAGATATCGGTAGCGATAACACTCCACATTGCATTGAGCAATTGAGAGATTTGCAAACGGTTGTTATCGCTCATCTTATTATCTAAGAAAGGTTCTACAGCACTTTTGTATTTACCGTGGCGAATGACTTCCATTTGTACTCCTGTTTTCTCTTGCAAACCTTTGAAGAAAAGCACTTCGGAAGAAAGCCCCCGCAAAGCAACACTTCCCAGTTGACTTATATAAATTTTATCGGCAACACTTTGGAGATAATAGTCGAGTTGAGAAATTTCATCGTTATAAGCTAAGACGAACTTACCAGAAGTTTTGAAATCTATTAAGGCTTTGCGCAGTTCTTGAGCGAACGCTAAACCGCCAATATTACCCGTACTTTTGAGGTAAATACCCTTGATACGTTTATCGGTTTTTGCATTTTGAATAGCTTTAAGGGTAGTATTCAGTCCGTTGTAAGACTGAGAGGTATAGTCGAAATCCTTAAAACTAATACGCTCACCATAATCGGTAAGAGGCTCGTTGAAAGCGAGTTCTAATACTGAATTGTCTTTCACGGTTATTTCTTCACCTGAAGAACTTCCTACTACTGAACTTATCATCACAGAAATGAAGGCGAGGAAAAGGAGCAGGCATATCCCCATAGAGATAAAGAATCCGAGAATTGTAGCTAAGAGGGTTTTGAAAAAAGTCATATTATCAATTTGTCAATTTATCAATTTATTTGTGTTCGTGGAGACCGCATTCCTTTTTGCTATTGCTTTCCCACCACCAACGACCAGCGCGGAAATCTTCACCTTCTTTGATAGCACGGGTACAAGGAGCGCAACCTATGCTCACAAAACCTTTGTCGTGCAATACGTTGTACGGAATGTTATGCGCTTTGATAAAGGCTTTAGTATCCTCGAAAGTCCAATGGAGTATAGGGTTGTACTTAAAGAGCTGATAGGTATCGTCCCACTCGAGTATAGGGAGGTCTTTGCGTGCTGTACTTTGGTCGGCACGAAGCCCTGTGACCCATACTTTTTTACCTTTGAGCGCTCTGCCAAGAGGTTCTACCTTGCGGATATGGCAGCACTCTTTGCGGAGTTCTACTGAGCGGTAGAATGATAGAGGTCCATTTTTATGTACATACTCTTCTATATCAGTTGTTTTGGGATAATAAGGCAAGATGTGTGTATTGTAACGTTCATCAGTGCTTTCCCAAACTGAATAAGTTTCGTTGAACAAGCGCCCTGTATCTAAAGTAAAAATACTGATAGGGATTTGGTTCGCCAAAATGAGATGTGTAACCGCTTGGTCTTCCAATCCAAAGCTAGTAGAGAAAACAATTTCATTAGGAAATTGTTCAGCTAAAAAAGCGAGACCTTCTATTTCAGTTTTTTGTAAGAGAGCGTTATGGAGTATTGCTAATTGTTCTTTCATTATATTATTTATGATCGGCGAAAGTGAGGTAAGGCATAATCTCTTTGATAGGCACTTTCACTTCAAAAGGTTTATCTAAATAAGGTGCAATTTCAAAAGGATCGTAGTACAAGATGAGAGCATCGGCAGCAATTCCCATTTTGTTAGGAAGGCAAAATACTCCATCTTCAAAATCTATTTTTTTATCGGCTAATTGATTTTCAGGAGCGTTCTCTTTTGCTTTTTTGAAATAGCGTTCGGCAATTTGAGTTACTTTTTGGTCATCAGTAAAAAGATTTTCATTAGTAATTACCTCACCGTTATCGAGTGCAAAGTGAGTGAACACTTTAGTTTGTATAGGTTGCGCTTCGCCCGTAGCTGCATAACGTTTAGAGACTAAAGATAACATTTTGCTATTCTGCCACATAATGCTATCGGTAACGATGAACTCGAAAGCTGGGAGATCGGGGAAATGACCGTGAAGTTTGTAGTAGTCGTTGCTCAAACTATCTAAGGCTTTTTCAATACTGATGCCTTCCACTTGCAAAGTATCTTCATTAGAAAGAAGGAAGTTAGAGATTTGTATTTCTATTTCTTTATTGAAATTCTTTGCGAACTCGCTATTGCCTTTGCAATGCAAATAGTTTAAGCTCACTGAAAAGCAATCGTCTTCGCAATTTTCGTCGCTGCGTTCTATTGTTTTCTCTTCAAAGCGGAGTTTGCTAAAATAATTATAGGTGCAGTAAGCTCCAGCTATTATTACAGCAATTAGGGCTATAATGAGGGTTAGTTTTTTCTTATTCATTTTTCTTTAATATTTCCATTGACATATATATTTCTGCAAACCATTGCAGATAGATTGATATGTTTATCATTTACTAATAGGAACATAGAGTCGTCAAAAGGTTCTTTGCTAAGTACTTCTATCTCGTCGCCCAAAGCAATATTCATTTTATTGAGATATACCAAAAACTCTTTAGAGGTGTTCTTTACTGCTACACACACTCCCTTATCACCTTGCTTGAGTTCGCTTAAAAGGGTTTGGATAGTGGTAGTGAAAACGCCTTCTTTATTAGGGATGGGGTCGCCGTGAGGGTCTTTTTGGGGAAATCCTAAGAAAGCATCGAGGCGTTCTATCAATTTTTCGGACTGGATATGTTCTAATTCTTCAGCTATTTCGTGAACTTCGTCCCAAGAAAAGTTGAGTTTCTCTACTAAGAACACTTCCCACAAGCGGTGTTTACGAATGATACCAATAGCCTTTTGAGTACCTTTTGGAGTGAGGGTAACTCCTTGATACTTCACATAGTTGATGAGTTGTTTATCGGCTAATTTTTTAAGCATATCGGTTACCGATGAAGCTTTATTATTCATCACTTCAGCAATAGCATTGGTACTCACCGCTTCTTTAGTTTCGGCATAGAGATGAAAGATAGCTTTCAAGTGATTTTCTTCTGATAAGGTCATTTTTTCTTTGTTTTTAAGACAAAAAACCGCCTTTTACATTGGCGGTTCTACTATTACATCAACTATTTTCTAACTCGGTGAATAGGGCTTTTAGCTCGGTAGCATCGTGTGGAGACAACTTACCTGCAATCACAAGGCTAAGCTGACGACGTTGCAAAGCGCCTTTATATCGCTCTTTTTCGAGCTCGGTTTCGGGTTCTAATTCGGGTACTTTTACGGGGTGACCATTCTCGTCTACCGCTACGAATGAGTAGATAGCCTCGGTAGCTTTGGTGCGTTCACCATAAGTATTTTCCATCCACACATCTATATACACCTCCATAGAAGAGGAGAAAGCGCGAGAAATAGCAGCTTCTACAGTTACTATACTCCCTACGCGTATGCTATGGGTGAAGGCTACGTGATTTACCGATACGGTAACTGTAGCACGCCCAGAGTGGCGCTGAGAGGCAATACTTGCGGCTCTATCCATACGAGCGAGGAGCTCGCCCCCAAACATAGCGTTTAGGTGATTGGTTTCGCCAGGTAGTACGAGGTCGGTGAGTATGGTACGTGAATCAGAAGGGGTTTTCTTGTATGGTATCATTTTTTTAGGGTTGAGTGAGTATCCATCCACCATCGAGTTTTTTCTCTTGTTTGGATGCTTGTACTTCGCGTTGTTGTAGTCTTGCTTCATCGGGAGAATCGAAACCACCATAGCTTACTTGGTATAGACCTTTAGCATTTACGCCCAACACGAAAGCATTAGGGTATCCTATCTTTCTAAGTTGTTGTACACGAGCTTGTGCATTTTTCTCGGAACTAAAAGCCCCTGCAATCACTTGGTATTTTTTGTTAGCCAAAGGAGATGGTTTGCTAGGGGTGCTTGGAGCACTTGTGTTAGTAGGTTTGGCACTTGTTGTAGCTTGTGTAGGTTTAGTACCTGCGGTAGTTTGCGTAGGTTTAGCGCCTGCAGTAGCTTGTGTAGGCTTAACACCTGTAGTAGCTTGTGTAGGTTTTGAGGTTGGAGCAGGTTCTGTTCTTGTAGGTTTAGGTGATTCAGCAACCGTTTTAGGTTTAGATTCAGGTTTTGCCTTACCTTTTTCTGGGGTAAGGTTGATCACCGGCATAGTGATAGGAGGTGTAAATACAGCTGCTTCACTAAGTTGTTGATTTAAACGTTCTTGTACCAAACTATCAGTAATTACATATTGTTGTTCATCGGGGTTACCATTAGCGAGTTTTTCACTAAACAAAGCATAGGCACCATAAGCCAAAATTGCCAATCCTAACATTGCCACAGCTGTATATTTGATATATGGGCGCAATTTGAATTGCTTTTTGCTCTTGTTAGGTTGAGGAGGAACCACATTTTCTACTTCGGGTTGAGAAACGGGTTCTACAGGAGGAGCGGGTTGTGAAACTGGACTCTCTATGGCTGCAAGTGATTTTTCTTCAGGAGGAAGAATTGATTGAGGGTCTATTGTAGGTTTGATTTGATTTTCAGCGATTTGAAGGTCAGAAGTAGTAACTTCGTGAGGCACAAAGGGTCCCATACCAAAAGAGTCGGTAAGGTAATTTACATCGTTAGCAGGTTCAAAAGAAACGCGTCCTTCACGTGTTTGGCGCAAAGTACCTATTCTTTCTAACTCCAAGGGTTGTTCCTGTTGCAAGATGCGTTTCCATCCTTCTACGGCAAGGTTTATATAATCTTCTACAAGCTTGTAGTCGATACCAGATTGTTCTGAGACATATTTTATTAGCAAGCCATCATTAGAATTGAGGCTTGCGTTAAAACTAAGCTCTCGTTTAGGAGGGTCAAAAGTTTTATCGTCAGCCATTTTGGCTGATTTTCTATTAGAGATAAATGCTCCAAATTTAGGGATAATCACACATTGGTGTTTGTAGAGCAACTCTTCGATGTATACGTTTAAATCTTTCATAATCTTTACTGATTAAAACAAGTGGTCCTGCCAAGAATCGAACTTGGATCAAAAGTTTAGGAAACTTCTATTCTATCCGTTGAACTACAAGACCCACTCAGTAATTTTTGGCAAAGGTAATACTTTTTTTTGAAATACCAAATTTTAAACAGTAAGGCATTGAGTTCGAGGTGGTGAGAGTTCTCTGAGTATTAGAGCTCTTGGAGGTCTCAGTACTCTCAGAGTTATCGGAGTTTATTTAATGTGAGTTCAAGGTAAGTAATTTCACGAATTTTCACTTGACGGTGGATTATTTTGTAAATATATTATGTTATATTGCTGTAAATCAATTTCTGTTATATCGAACTGATGTTATTTAACTTTGCGCAAAGCATACGATCGTTGCCAGAAAGGTCTTGACGAAGTGTGATTTCGGCAAAGTTTTTTTGGGTTAACATCGCTTGCATTTCGGCTGCTAAATACTGATTAATTTCAAAAAACAAACTACCTTCAGGCTTTAGATATTGCTGAGCGAGGGTTGCTATTTGTTCGTAGAATAACAGCGGACGCTCATCGGGGACAAAAAGCGCTAAATGAGGTTCATAACTAAGCACATTGCTATGCATTTCAGTCTTTTCTAATTCACGTACATAAGGAGGATTAGAAATGATCACATCATACTTTTGTGGAAGTGTTTCGGTTTGTAAAATATCACATTGCAAAAACTGAATTTTTACTCCATTGCGGTCGGCATTGCGCTGTGCCACGGTTATAGCTTTAGGCGAAACGTCTATAGCTGTAACCACAGACTTGGGCAAGGCTTTCGCTAATGAAATCGCAATACAACCACTGCCAGTACCTATATCTAAAATGTGCAATGGATAGTTTTTATCAGGATAAGTTTGCAATACCCAATCTACTAATTCTTCGGTTTCGGGTCGGGGTATGAGGACATTCTCATCTACAAAAAAACGATTAGAGAAGAACTCAGTTTCGCCCAAAATGTATTGTATGGGTTTGGCTGTTTGTAATTCTGTAATCGCTTGTTGTATAGATCGTTTTATATTATCTGTAAGGAGTGTATCAGCATTGGCTAATACATCGGCTGTAGTATAGTTAACATAGTGCTCCAAGAGAATAAAATAAAAAGAATTGATTTCACTCTTAGGGTACAAAGGTTGTAAGCAGTTGTGAATATGCGCTTTTAGCTCTGCAAAAGTCATTAGTTTACACGAATTTGTTGCCCTACCTTTAGGTTGCTACTAGCTACATCATCAAAGTTATTGAGTTTCATCAGTTGTTGTACAGGCACTTGCTGCTCACGTGCTATTTTATACAAAGTATCGCCTGTTTGCACTTGATAAAACACTTGAGCAATTGCCTCTTTTTTGACAGGACTCTCTTTAGCAGGTGCTGAAGCAGGTTTAGCCGTAGGAGCTTTAGGTGTTTCGGCTTTAGCTATAACTTTAGGTGTTTCTTTGACTACCGATTTTGGTGTTTCTTTGACTACTGGTTTAGCTATTTCCTTAACTACTGGCTGCGCTGCTGGTTGTGTAGTTTCTTTTGCTGCAATTTTAGGTGTAGGTGTTGAAATGACATCAGTATTAGGCATTTTGAGTTCTGCGCCCTTCATTGCAATTACCTGATTGTCGTACAGATGCAAGTTGAATTTCTTGATAAGAACAATCAATTTTTTAGCATAGGCAGGATCGGTAGCGTAGCCCGCTTTTTTGAGTCCGTGAGCCCACGATTCATAATCGGTAGGGTCTAACTCAAACAAAGAGCTATATCTACCGCGTTTTACCAAGAATTGAGAGTGATCTTCAAAAGATTCGTAAGCATATTTGTAACGGCGGAAGCACTCGCTTTTCTCATCGTCGTCGTGGGTAATAGTTTTGCCGTTCCAAGTAGCGTGGCATTTGATACCGAAGTGGTTATTGCCATAGCGCGCCAAGCGACCTTGCCCTGAGCCACTTTCTAAGATACCTTGGGCTAAGGTGATACTTGCAGGAATGTTGTAGCGTTGCATTTCCACCATAGCGATATCTTTGTAATCCTCTATATACTTTTGGGTTACCGCCCCTGTTACTTGCAAAGCAGGCGGCACCTCGTGGAAATCGTCTTCCACGAAATCTTTGCGGTTGAGTTTTGAATCCGCTAAGGCTTTGTTCCTTTGTGCAAGCTCAGAATGGGTAGTTTTTTTCACCTCGACACGGGGTGTAGGTCGTTGCCCACGATAAATTACAGAATTAGAATTTTTTCCATTTTTATAATTCTGTTCAGAGCAAGATGATATTATAAAGAGAAATAGTAATAGCAAACTAAATCTTTTCATCATAATTCAATATACTTTTATGTTTTTTAATTCGTTCGTTGTTAAAGCCCTTAATTCCTTGTAAACCACCAGTATGGATGGCTAAAATGCGGGTATTGGACGCAAAATACCCTTGCTTTGAGAGGGCAAAGATAGCAAAAATCATTTTACCTACATATATAGGGTCTAATAAAATTTTTGTTTGACTGTTAAAATCATTTAAAAAATCTACCAATTCATCGTTCACTTTGGCATAACCACCAAAGTGATAATCGTGTATCAACTCCCAGTTTGTTTTGGTAGTATATTGCTTGATTACCTCACTAAGAAATTCGCCTTTGAGAGCAGGAAATCCTATGACTTTCTGACGATTAGCGCTTGCATTGATAAGCCCAGAGATGGTACCGCCAGTACCCACAGCACTACATATCACATCAAAAGCACTATCTTCGGGGGTAAGAATTTCCTCACATCCCCTCACAGCCAGCGCGTTAGTACCACCTTCGGGGGCTATATAAATATTGTTACCATAGCGTTTCAGGAGATTCTCCAAGAATTCGGGTGTATGTTTTTGTCGGTAATCTTCACGACTCACAAATAGAAAATCCATTCCGCAAGATTTAGCAAACTTTAACGTTGGGTTAACATCTATTTTAGAAGCTAATTCATCGCCACGAATCACACCAATAGTTTTCAAACCTACAATTTGCCCTGCAGCGGCTGTAGCAGCAATGTGATTAGAATAAGCCCCTCCAAAAGTGAGGATGGTATCCTTGCCTTCCTCTTGTGCTTTGGCAATGTTATACTTGAGTTTGCGGAGCTTGTTACCCGACACAAAAGGGTGGTTCTTGTCCTCACGTTTTATAGTGAGGGTAATACCATTAGGGAAAGGGATGTTTACAGGTTCATTTTCTATATGGAGGTTATTGAACATAAGAGGTACATTCATATCAATACACTTTAAATTCTGTTTCGCCTTGAGGGATATGTAATAAGTAATCCAATTCAGCTCCTACCCATTTTCCTTCTCTTTTAAACTTACACAACAATGCAGAAGCTCCTCGAAAACCTTTGTCTTTCTTTTTGCTTTTTAAGCCCACTAATCTACCCTCTCCATAAAAAACTAACTCATAATTTTCTAATGGAAAGAATTCTAAATTATCAGCACCTGCAATGGAAATAAGTTCTTCCCATCCCTCTTGCACTTCTTCTTCATCAAAATATTGAGCAATAGCTTGGTCTTTCATTTTATTATATGAGAATTGAGCTATTTTGTCTAAATCACGCTCTTTAAATGATTTTTGAATCATTTGATAAGCTTGTAATACTTTTTGCTCCAAGAGCTTCTTATCAAAATTTCTTAAATCTTGACTATCTTTCCAGCCTTCTATTTTATAAGGCACATTGGGGAGCGTAAAGGCTACTGTTTGTTCAAAGTATTTTTTCCCTGCAAATTTAAAAAAGCCATTTTCGTCTTCTGGAGTATGATAGGTAAATATTTTGTCTTGTTGTTTTTCTATTGAGAATCTATCAGTATTCTCATACGAATTTACTTTTAAATCTAATCCAGCTTGCAGATTCAACTTATTAACACTATCTTTTGGGTAGAGAATTATTTTTAATTGATTATTTTTTGAAAGAAGAAAAGGATTAATTCTTTCAGATGTTTTAAAAGACTCATTATTAAAGCTTTTAACAACTTTGAAATCATTAATGTAAATCTCAAAATTGCATACCCCATTAAAGTAATGCATCACATATTGGGGTTCAGATGGATAGTGTTTTACTTGTTTTGCAATCTCTTCAACGAGATTATCAGCGGTGATGTTTGGATTTTGATTTACGGGGGTGGGTTGTGAGCAGCTTTGGAAAGTTAGCAAAGCTACGCAAGCTAAAACGATGTTATGTACTATTTTATTCATATCTCAATGCTTCAACGGGGTCTAATTTTGAGGCTTTCATCGCGGGGTACAAGCCAGAAATTACAGATACTACTACTGCAATAATAATGGCTATTGCTATCACGCCCCAAGGAATAGTAAATTGGAATTTTACGGCTTTGGCTATCACAAATCCTAAACTGATACCTAATATAATACCAGCAATAGCTCCCATTTGTGCAATAAGCAAAGTTTCGGTGAAGAACTGTAAGGTTATGGATTTGCGTTTTGCTCCTAATGCTTTGCGAATGCCTATTTCCTTGGTACGTTCGGTTACTGAAACGAGCATAATATTCAGCAAGGCTATGGATGAACCTAAAATAGTGATGAGCCCAATTACAAAACCTGCAATAGTGAGTGTGCCTGTGATATTACCTATACGTTGCAAAAGGTCGTCGCTGCGTTCTATACCAAAATTATTCTCTTGTAAAGGCGCTAACTGACGAAGATTGCGCATCACGACGATAGCATCATCTACCAATCCGTCGAGTTGATCTTTACTTTGGGCGCTTATTTTTAATTGGAAGTTGGGATTATCTACAGGAAAAGCGGCACGTGCAATATTTAAGGGAATGAACACTTGAAAATTTTCGTAGTTGCCAAAAGAAGAACTCTGCTCTTTGAGTACCCCTATTACTTTGAATTTATAACCGCGTATAGAAATAGTTTTTCCGATAGGATTTATATCTTTGAAGAGAGTTTTCTTAAAATCGGGACCTATGACACATACTTTGCTGTTGTTTTGGATATCAAAATCACTAAAATCACGTCCTTCCCCTATTTCTAATCCTGAATTACTGATATAGTACTCATCTACCCCTATTACTGCCGCTAACGGGTCGGTTTTTTTATTTTCGTACTTCACTTCGGCTGCTGAAGCGACATTTATAGAAATACTTGTTTTGGCAAACGGACTATTGAACTGTTCTTTGAAAGCAGTTGCCTCTTGATAAGTGATATAAGGATGAGGTTTTTGGGTAGTTCCGCTACCTTCAGCACGCTGAGTATACTGATAACGAGTTATAGAAAAGGTATTTGCTCCCATAGAAGAGAAGTTACCTTCGAGGGTATTGCGCAAAGCGGTAATCACACTGAGGATGCCCACCAATGCAGTAATACCAATAGCGATAATGAGCACGGTGAGAATAGTGCGCAATAGCTGTCCGCGAATGCTGTCGAGAGCTATTTTGATATTTTCACGAATTACGATCCACACGGTATGATTAGCAAATTAGAAAATTAGCAAATGATTTAAAAAAACAGAAAAAGGCAATCAATAACCTATCAACTTTTAATTGTTACGTGTTACCTATTGCCTGTTACTTGTTTAGTGGAGTCGGAGAGAATCGAACTCTCGTCCAAATAAGTCATCAAAGAGCTTTCTACATACTTAGTACTCGTTTGATTTTCATCGCAAAACTGACCGAGTACCGCCCATTTTGCGCTTAGCTTCCTAAAATTAAGAACCCTTAGCAGAAGCGTACCGCAGGTTCAATGTTGACTTTTATGGTGCCTCTGTACGAAACGCCGTCAACAAGGGCTTTTCAGAGACATCTCGCTTCCCTACCTTGTAGAGACTTAGCCAGCAATCTTACTAAACTTCAGATTAGGCAGCAAGAGCGTAGTTATTCTCGCCATTTAAAATTTTGAAATAGAGATTAACGAGCATTCATTTCACAGCTCGGTATGCTTACTGTTCAATGTCACTTACTGTCAAAACCGGTCGACCCCAAGTGTTCATTTATGTAATTCGGGGCAAAGATACAAATAATTTACAAATTAGCAAATTTGCCGATTGGTAAATTTGTAGACACAAAAAAAACTTTGCCAAAGATGCAAGCTACATAAGCAGGAAACTTTGGCAAAGTCCATACTACAAAAACTACTATTTCTCTTTCTCTACCCTAATAGTAAGTACCGGAGTATTAGAGTGATTTACGAGGTCGCTACTAATACTGCCGTTGAAGAAATGAGCGATACCTTTGCGTCCGTTAGGGAACATACAGATAAGGTCTATTTTATTATCTTTCACGTAGTTGAGAATACCTGTTTCTACACGAATATCGTTGTACACGTGAGTTTCGTAATGCTGACGCACGTGCTCAGCTTCTTTAAGAAACTCTTCCATACGGTGGTTGATTTCGTGAGTGGTAAGGAACTGATAAGGCGTATTCACATATACCAAATCTACTTTAGCACCAAAGAGTTTGGCTAATTTCAACGCTTTTTCAAAAGGTTTTAAAAATCGTTTAGAGAAGTCGCAACCAAACATTATATGTTTGATTTTGAGTTTTTCGTGTGGATTTTTAATTACTAATACAGGTACAGAGGCAGAGCGAATCACTTTTTCGGCATTAGAACCGATGAATAATTCTTTTGCTCCTGAAGCACCGTTAGATCCCATAAACACAAGGTCGATATGGTGTTTTTTCACAACATCTTCTACGGCATCGGGCAGAGGCGATGTTTCTACCAAATCGAAGATTTCTACATCGGTATTGAGAGTTTGACGGAGATCGTTAAAGCGCTGTTTGGTGAGGTTGAGAAAATACATAGCCTCGGGCACAGATACTTGACTCTCGGTCATTAAACGCACTGGCAATTCTATAGCGTGCAACAAATAGATTTTAGCTTTGTGTTTCTTAGCCAATTCTATTGCTACGTGAAGAGAAGCGATAGACTTCTCAGAAAAATCGGTGGTTACTAAGATGTTTTTCATAAGACTTTATTTTTTTTAGTTATTAATTAAATTTTATGTGTTAGGAATAATTTTATCATTCTCGAATTTCAGACTATATGTTTTTTTATTACCTTCATTATCTTCAAAGAAAATCTCGAATTTTTCGCGAGCTTCTATTATAGGCACTACATCTTCATCGCTGAAAGGAAGTATATAGGTATACTTAGCTATAACCTGCTTATTGTTCATTCTAAAAAGGGTAAGAGTGTTCTTGTTTTTTATAGCATAGAACGTATCATTTTCCCAATAATTACTTTGCCCCCACCCTGCTACTTTACCTAATAGCTGCCACTCTTTATTGTAAGCCAATCGCGGTCTATCGGTTCTAGAATAAATTTGAACAAAGAAACCTAAGTCTCCTTCTTTACTAATACCATATAGTTTTTCAAGAGATACTTCATAGATTTTATCATTGGAAAAGACAAATTTTTTGTGATAATATCTATCTTTATCTTCTCTAAATCCTTGTGGTTCTACCAAAGGTTGTTGTGCAACTATACGACCTACTCGCACCTCATTATCTCTATAGAAATTTAGTTTTAGTTCCTCGGTATTGAAGTTACGTCCATCTATAATCACTTTTTCAGGAAGTGTTTCTTGATGTTGCGCTATAATCTTCTTGTTTCTAATCAAATAAAAATAGAAAGTATTTTTATATTTACCTATAGTATAAGTATTTTCAGGATCGGGATAGCCTGATTCTTGACCTTGTATTTCTACCTCTTGAGGAATACCTAATTCTTTTTTAAATTCTTGAAAGGGGTCATTTTTATCAGTTATTTCTTCCTTAGGTTTGGAGGGTTCTTCCTCTTTTAGATGACAAGCTATAAAGGGGAATAGAAATATAGTGTATATTAGTATTTTTCTCATTGTTTCAATTATTTTTTTCTACAAGTTGTTCATTTTTGAGCACTAATATATAATTTTTCAGATGTCCATCCTTATCTCTAAAAATGATTGTTTTATTAGTGTTAGAAAACTCGGGGATAATTTCTTCTTTAGGAGAAAATGGTAGTTTTTTAGTATATTTAGCTATCACCCGCTGTCCTTCAACTCTAAAAAGTACTACTTCATTCTGTATATCAACTACAAAGTAATCCCAACCGTTTCTACTATCATTTTCAATTTGTGTATATGGATAGAAGAGACCTACATACGACCATTGAGGATCGTAGTAACGATATGGATCACTAGTAAGTCCAGGTGAACTTACAAGGTATCCCATTCCTTCATAAGCCTTAATAGTATTGATATTATCCACTTCTATAGCTGATATCTTATCACTTCCCATTACAAGATGCTCTTTGTAACAAGCCGGTTCAGAAATTCTAAATCCAGGTGACTCCACTTTAGGATAGTCTACTTTTAAAGATGCTAGCACTACACTACCACAATGGCTTACTACTATTTTTGCTTCATTGAAATCAAACCATTTTTCTCGTATTTTCAGTTTCTGGGGCATCGTTTTTTCTCCTTGTGCGATGATTTTCCCTTTTTTAACAGTATAACAACAGAGAGTAGTTTTTCCTTTTACTCCAGCAACATACGTCATATAAGGATGGTAATAATCAGTATATTCAGCTTTTATCACCATATTTTGTTGCTTGGAGTTATTTTTCTCTACCTTAGAAGTAGCCTCTTCTTTTGTACAAGCTATCATTACTATTAAAACCAAATAGGTTACAAGTATTCTCATAGTATTATATATTAACCAAAATTAATTCTTTCCCTGTGAATTTGAAATAGTAATTCTTTTGATGACTAATATTGTCTTCTTTATAGAAATATATTTGGACAATATCTTTTTCTACTTTTAAGCTAGGATAATAACCTGTTATTAGTTCGGGGAGAACTCCTACGTATTTCTTTACAAAAGCATTACCTTGATATTCCAAGAGAAGTATCTCATGTTCATTTTTTAGGACAGCATATTTTTTATTAATATGATAACAATCATAGGTATAGATTTGCATAGGTATTTCACCCCAGAAATCCCAATTAGCATCATACAGCAATTGTTTATCCCTATTTCCTTCTATAGTTACAAAATACCCTAAGCCTTCTTGGTATTTTATGGAGGCTACTTTATAAGGGATATCTACTACTTTTACATTTTCGTCGTTTAAGATAACCTTTTTGTTGTATAGTTCATATTCAAAATCGCCGTCATCTTCGAACTGTACCTTTATAGTTACTACGCTCACATATCCATTGACATACACAAAAGTGGGTTGCAAGCGTTTTGTATCCATTTGGGCTACTTTTTCACCTCTAAACGTTAAACTATCGGGAAGAATTTCTATGTGTTTAGAAAGCACTTTATAGGTTTGAGAATCATATTTATAAAAATAAAACGTATTATTGTGTTTCGCAAGCACATCGGAAGGAAAACCTATTCGAGGAATTGTTTGCTCTATTATCTCAGCTTCTATAGGAATATTAAGTTTTTCCTTTAACAATTCATCTTTTGTCTTTTCTTTTTTAGGTTCTTCTTTTTCTCCAATAATATCATTATTGTCCTTGGTATTACACCCTGAGAGTGCCAATATAGAAAATCCTACAATAAGTATATATATTTTTTTCATAGCATTATGTATTGACTAACATTAGTTCCTCTCCAGTAAATTTGAAATAGTAATTCTTTTTATTACCATTTTTATAAAGATAGATTAAAATTTCGTTCTTTTCAAATTTTATTTCAGCAATACAATCAGTTTTCTCAGGAAGTTCTGCAGTGTATTTTTTTACTAATTTATTATTTTTAAATTCAAAGAAGATTACTTCCTTATCATTATTCAATACAGCAAATGATTTTTTACCAGAATAGGGATATTTATGAAAATACAAAGGCACTTTTCCCCACAAATTCCAATTGGTATCGTATAATAGTCGCGATTGATAATTATCTGCCATAGTAATAAAACAACCTATTCCTTCCATATATTCTATTCCTTGTATTTCATAAGGAATATCTACTACTTTTACGACTTCATCACTTAAAACAAACTTTTTTGAATAATATTCATACTGAAAGCTGGTATAAGAAGGATTTTCTACAATAGCAAATGATACTCTAATACCTCCGATTGCAATGTTATTTTTTTGATATAGAATAGGTTCTATACGCTGTGTATTTATCTGACCTACTTTTTCACCTCTAAATTCTATATCTTCAGGAAGTGTTTCAATATGTTTAGCAAGAACTTTGTAATCACCATCATATTTATAGAAGTAAAAAGTTTTTTTATTTTTAGCAAGTAGATAAGATGGATAGCCCACTACACCAAAAGTTTCATACGTTATTTGAGCTTCAGCAGGAATACCAAGTTTCTCTTTTATAAACTCTTCTCTAGTTTTTTCTTTTTTAGGGTCTTCGTGAGAATTACCAGGTTCTTCTTTAGCATTGCATCCCAAAAGAACTAACATAAAAACTCCTATCACTATGTTAAGTATATATTTCATTTTTATATATTTTATTCATTTTGATGAGGCAAATGTACGACTTTTATTTTTTATTTACAAGAAAAAAGTTTCTTTTCTTTTCATTTTATTTACAAATCCTTGTGAAATCAGCCTTTTATTATGTTAATTTCCTAAAGTTTATTTTGTTGCATTGCTCAAAATATAGTATATAAAACTATAAAAAACTACATTCAACAACAAAAAGAAATAAGTAATTTTTACAATTTTAAATATTTTATAATGAGACTTTTGTATTAACCTCAAGACCGTTTGATATATGAGAAATATAGGTGACACTATAAAAGCAGTAAAAAATATAGCTCCCCCTATTATTTCAACCGCATTATTATACCTAAAATCATCACTCGTATGCAAAAAATTATTAAACAACATCTCCCAAAATACAAGAGGGTTGATCATCACACAAATCAAACACCAAATACCTAACAATAAAGTTACATTTCTCATTTCTTATTCATTCTTGATAGCACATTCTATCCATATAAAATAAAAGTTATTATCCTTTTTTTCAAACCAATAAATCCTCAAAAGATCATCATCCTTACCTTCATATTCCTTAAAAACAAGACCATAAAGTTTATGCTCTGTTTCTGGCGTAGTTTTATAATCCATAGCTGGATAATAGAACAACTTAAAATCTTTTTCTTTGAGTTTTCTCTCGAAAAACTCATCAAAAATAGCACTAAACGCCTTCTTTACTTTTGCCCTGCTATAGGTAGTAGAGTGATGCATATCTATGGAAGGAATGCAATCAACTGTTACTCTTTTGTCTATCTTAAAACTTTTATCTTTAAGCTGACTGAGCAACATAATAGAATCTTGCTGAGAAAAGCTATTTTCTTGCGCCAAAACAAGAGTACTAATGAATAATGATAATATCAAAAAATATACTTTCATACTTTTAATTTCATTATTCTACTTTTAGCTAAAAAGTAGTGATTTCTCCTTAAAAAAACTTAAATTGGAACAGCCCGAGAGATTAAAATAACAGCCCCAAAACTACCACCTATTTATCTAATTTCCAAAACTTTTTTTACTTTTTTTCTTGTTATTTAGAAAAATCGTTGTATCTTTGCCCCGAAAAACAACATCAGAGGGGACATTTAAGTCCCCTCTTTTTATAGAAAATGAATTTTAAAGACCAAGTTAAAGAGTTAGTAGACAAAGCTTTAAGCAATCACCCCGAACTCTTCCTCACCGATTTAACCGTGGGGACTGATAATACTATCCGCATCACTATCGATGGCGATAAAGGCGTATGTATAGATGATTGTATAGAACTCAGCCGTGCTGTAGAAGGTGCTTTAGATCGTGAAACTGTGGATTTCGCTTTAGAAGTAACCTCTTTTGGCGCTACCGAACCCTTTGTAATGGAACGCCAATACACTAAAAACGCTGGCAGAACTGTGCAAATCACTACCCTCGACGGCAAAACTCACGAGGGGGTACTCAAAGGATTGCAAGAAGGCAAAGCCGTTCTCGAAACGGAAACCCGCGAACCTAAACCCGTAGGCAAGGGAAAAATCACTGTAAAAAAAGAGCAGCTTTTTGCGCTCACCGATATAAAAGAAACTAAAGTAATCATTAAATTTTAATTGAACGTATATGAATAGTCTTGAATTAATCGAATCATTCTCGGAGTTTAAAGATGATAAACTCATCAACCGCGAAACCTTGATGGCTATTTTGGAAGAGGTTTTCCGCAACACCCTTAAAAAGAAATACGGCTCTGACGATAATTTCGATATCATCATCAACCCCGATAAAGGCGACCTACAAATCTTCCGCAACCGCGTGGTAGTGGAAGACGATGCGGTTACTAACGACAACCAGCAAATCGCCCTTTCGGCAGCTCGCAAAATCGAACCCGACTTTGAAGTAGGGGAAGACGTTTCTGAAGAAATTAAAATTAATGACTTAGGTCGTCGTGCCATTTTAGCATTACGCCAAAATCTTATCTCCAAAATCCACGAATACGATAGTATGACTATCTATCAACGTTTCAAAGACTTGATAGGTCAGCTATACGTTGCCGAAATCCACCACATTCGTCACAAAGCTATTATTCTGCTTGACGACGAAGGCAACGAAATCATTCTCCCTAAAGAAAAACAAATCCCATCCGACTTCTTCAAAAAAGGCGAACACGTGCGCGGAATTATTGAATCGGTAGAGCTTAAAAGCACTAAACCTACCATTATTATGTCGCGTACCTCTCCAGTGTTCTTAGAGCGCTTGTTTGAGCAAGAAATTCCAGAGATTGCCGATGGACTTATCACCATTAGCAAAGTAGTGCGCATCCCTGGTGAAAAAGCCAAAGTAGCTGTAGATTCATTTGATGAACGCATTGATGCAGTAGGGGCTTGCGTAGGTGTACGCGGAGCACGTATTCACGGCATTGTGCGCGAGTTAGGCAACGAGAATATCGATGTATTGCCTTTCACTAACAATCCGCAACTGCTCATCACTCGTGCTTTAGCACCTGCACGTGTATCATCAGTGATTATCAACGAAGAAGAAAAACGCGCCGATGTATATTTGGCTAACGAAGAAGTCTCTAAAGCTATTGGTAAATCAGGGTACAACATCCGTTTAGCAAGTCAGCTTTCAGGTTATGAAATCGATGTATATCGCGAAGGAGTAACCGAAGAAGATATTGAACTTACCGAGTTCAACGATGAAATTGAACAATGGGTAATTGAAGAGCTCCAAAAAGCAGGTCTTGATACCGCTAAAAGCGTACTTGAACTTTCAGCTGAAGAGCTAATGCAACGCACCGACCTTGAGGAAGAAACCGTAAACGAGGTGCTACAAGTACTTGCTGCCGAATTTGAGTAGCAGGTAATTTAGGTAAGAGGTAACAAAAAAGGGGAATTGACAATTATGTAATTGTCGATTGCTAATTGATAACTAAAAACATATATATGAGCGAGGGAAAAACAATAAGAATTAACAAAGTTTTAAAGGATTTAAATATCTCTTTGGCGACTGCAGTGGAAGAACTCAAAAAACACAAAAACATTGAAATTGAGGAGAGTTTGAACACTAAAATTACCGAAGAGGCTTTTGAGTTCCTTTCTAACAAATTTAAAGCCGACAAAAATAAGCGTGCGGTTTCTAAAGAAATTGTAGAAGATAAGCGCAAAGAGCGTGAAGCTATCCGTATGGAACAAGAGAAGGAAAACCAAGAAAAACGCAAGCAACAAGAACAGGAAGTAATTCGTGCCAAAGCTCAATTGGCAGGACTCAAACCTGTGGGCAAAATAGACCTTGATGGGGCTAAAAAAGAGGAAAAAACAATTCCTGCCGAAGCTCCTAAAACCGAGGTAGCAAGCACCCCTCCTACTCCTGTAGAGCCCGTAGTAGCAAAAGAAGTAGAAGTAACTCCTGCTGCCGAAGTTGTTAAAAACAACGAAAATAAAAATCATAACCACAAAGACCACAAAGAGATCAAAAAGAAAGAATCCCCCAAACCCGACGCTCAAAAAAATAAAACTGTTTATCAAAACCCTTTGATGCAAGCCATTACCCCGCCTAAGAAAAAGGAACAACACACTAAACACAAGGAAGAACCTACTCCTGAGATTTCTATTGGTGTGATTGAAACCCAATACCAAAAACTCACTGGGCCTAAAGTGGTAGGTGAGAAAATTGACCTTAGCCAATTCGAGAAAAAGAAGAAAAAACGCAAACGCAACCGTCATAAAGACAAAGAAAAAGAGGCTCAAACTACTAATAGTACTATTGGGGCTACTGCCGACAGCGAAAAACGCAAACGCAAACGCATTCGCAAAGATGAAGTGAATGTAACCAAAGGTGGCGACACTGCGAAAAAAGAAAAGAAAAACAAGATTATTACCAAAATAGAACCTACTGAAGAAGAGGTACAAAAACAAGTGCGCGAAACCCTCGAACGCTTGCAAGGAAAAGGTACCAAATCTAAAGGGGCTAAATACCGCAAAGAAAAACGCGAAACTCACCGCCAAAAAGCGGAACAAGAACTCGCAGAACAAGAACAACAAGAAAAAATCTTAAAAGTAACCGAGTTCGTTACCGTAAACGAATTAGCTACAATGATGGATGTGCCTATCAACAAGGTTATTGGTGCTTGTATGTCACTCGGCATTATGGTTACTATGAACCAGCGTCTTGATGCTGAAACCCTCTCTATCGTAGCCGATGAATTTGGTTATGAAGTGGAATTTGCAACTGCCAACATTGAGGAGGCTATCCATACTGAAGAAGATCAACCTGAAGATTTAGTGCCTCGTGCGCCTATCGTAACCGTAATGGGTCACGTAGACCACGGTAAAACATCACTCCTCGACTACATTCGTAAAGAAAATGTGATTGCAGGTGAAAGTGGTGGTATTACTCAGCACATTGGAGCTTACGGGGTGAAACTCGAAAGCGGTGAGCGCATTACATTCCTCGATACCCCTGGTCACGAAGCCTTTACCGCTATGCGTGCTCGTGGTACTAAAGTAACTGACATCGCTATCATTGTGGTAGCTGCCGATGACGATGTGATGCCACAAACTAAAGAGGCAATCAGTCACGCTCAAGCAGCTGGAGTGCCTATCATCTTTGCTATCAACAAGATTGACAAACCTAATGCTAACCCCGATAAAATTAAAGAACGCTTGGCTGGTATGAACCTACTTGTGGAAGAATGGGGTGGTAAAATACAATCACAGGACATCTCAGCTAAACAAGGTATTGGTGTTCCTGAACTATTGGAAAAAGTACTCTTAGAAGCTGAAATCCTCGAACTAAAAGCAAATCCTAACAAGCCTGCTGTAGGTACTGTAGTAGAAGCTGCTCTCGACAAAGGTCGTGGTTATGTATCTACTGTACTCGTAGAATCAGGAACTTTGCGCGTAGGTGATTATGTACTTGCAGGTACTAACTCGGGTAAAATACGCGCTATGCACGATGAGCGCGGTAGAAAGGTGAAAGAAGCAGGTCCTTCTACTCCTATCTCTATCTTAGGTCTCGACGGAGCCCCTCAAGCAGGTGATAAGTTCTATGTATTTGAAGACGAGAAAGAAGCTAAACAAATAGTAGCCAAACGCGCTCAGTTACAACGCGAACAATCGGTACGTACACAGCGCCACATCACCCTTGACGAGATTGGACGACGCATTGCCCTCGGCGATTTCAAACAGTTGAACATCATCCTGAAAGGAGACGTAGATGGCTCGGTAGAAGCGCTTACCGATTCATTCCAAAAACTCTCTACCGAAGAAATTCAAGTATCTATCATCCACAAAGGTGTGGGTGCTATCACCGAATCGGATGTATTGTTAGCTTCAGCCTCTGATGCGATTATCATCGGTTTCAACGTTCGCCCAATGACTAATGCACGTGCTTTGGCAGAAAAAGAATCTATTGATATCCGTACCTACTCTATCATCTACGACGCTATCAACGACTTAAAAGACGCGATGGAAGGTATGCTTTCACCAGTGTTCAAAGAAGAAGTTACTGGTACAGTAGAGATACGCGAACTCTTCAAGATTTCTAAAGTAGGAACCATTGCGGGCTGTATGGTAACTGATGGTAAAATTTATCGCAACTCTAAGATACGTCTATTGCGCGAGAATGTGGTGATTTATACCGGCGAACTTTCTTCACTCAAGCGTTTCAAAGACGACGTAAAAGAAGTGAGCAAAGGTTACGATTGCGGTTTGCAAATCAAAAACTACAACGATATTCACGAAGGTGATGTAATAGAAGCCTTCCAAGAAGTTGCCGTTAAAAAGACTCTTAAATAATTTTAAATAATTAAGTAACAGAACAAAAAAATATTTTTTTTGTTCTGTTATTCATTTTAATTAAGCCACGATATAATTAAACTTTAAAATTTATGGGAAGTATAGCTACTAATTATAAGGAGCAAATACAGAGACTACAAGAAAGAGGTATGTGCTTTGATTGGGATGAGAAGAAAGTAAAAGATGTACTCTTAGATATAGGATATTATAGATTAGGATTTTATTGGCATCCTTTTTCTATTGATAAAGAACACAATTTAGTTCCTGATACAAAATTTTCTGATGTAGTAGCTCTTTATTATTTGGATGTAGATTTGCGAAATATCTTAATGAGGTATATTAGCCGAATTGAAATAAATTTCAGAACTAAACTTATCTATTATGTCTCCAATAAATACAAAACCTCTCCTTTTTGGTTTGCCGATAGCAATGTGGTTAGTAGTATCTTTATTCAGGAGTTAGACAAATATTATAATTGTGATTTTATTGATAGAAATAAACCTATAAAAGCACATCACGAAAAATATTACAAGATTAACACTAAAAACAAAGAAGAATTGTTTGAAAATTATTTTTGTAATAAATATGAAGAAGGCAAATATGCTCCTGCTTGGAAAACCTTAGAATTCTTTTCTTTCGGCACTATCTTAAAAATATACAAGAACTTAATAGATAATGATATACGAGAAAGAATTTCTAAACTTTACAATGTTAATAACATTAATAAATTCATTAACTTTATGGAGACTATTGTTTTAATTAGAAATACTTGTGCTCATTCAGGAGTCCTATTTGACTTCAAAACTCCTAAGGGCATAGCTGCTATACCAGCTATCACTTTTGAAAATAGAGATAGACATTCATTAGCTTCTTGTATAAAAGTCATTTCATATATGTTAGAGCAAATTTCTGATAATAGAAAAAACGATATGATTAAAGCTATAGAAGATACTCTTTACAAATATAAAGAAAACCAAGTTATTAATAATGTTATACAAAATAAAATGAAAATATTCATTTAATTTTTTGGTAAGAATAAAAAAAATTGTAATTTTGCACTGAAAAACATAGTGCCCCGCCTGTCATAGCACAGTGCCCTGCACTCAAAAATAATATTAATAATGCTCAGGGATAACCTGAGCATTTACTTTTTTTATAACTTAATCTTCTCAAAAAATGATTCTTTGCAGTGCTCGGCAATGGTGATGCGCTGTTTGCCAAATACTACTTGGTTGCGCTCTACCACTTCCACTTTATCTAAGGCTACAATAAACGAGCGATGTACGCGCATAAATTGTTCAGGAGGTAAATCTTCTTCTAATTTCTTTAAACTCATCAGGGTGGTAATGGGGGGTGTATCGCCGATGAGGTATATTCTCACATAATCTTTTAGGCTTTCTATATAAAGAATATCGCTGTAGAGCACCTTCACTTGTTTGTAATCAGTTTTTACGAACATATAATCAGGTACTTCGGTAATTTGAGGGGCAGTAGTTCCAGCGATAAGCAAGGCTTTTTCTACTGTTTCCAAAAACTCGGAGTAATCAAAAGGTTTCAGTAAATAGCCTATCGCATTTACTTTATACCCTTCTAAGGCATACTGATCAAAAGCTGTAGTAAAGACGATTTTTGAAGCCGTGGGGAGCTTTTTGGAGAGTTGCAAACCGTTGAGTTCTGGCATCTGTATATCCATATAGATAAGCTCGGGGGCGGGGTTGCTATGCAGAAATTGCAATACATCTATGGCATTGCTAAACTTCCCTACAAGTTGCAAGGAAAGCGTTTTCTGCACATAACTCTCTAGGAGACAGAGCGCCATAGGTTCATCGTCTACTATAATACACGTAAGAGGTTGCATACTTTTTTAGAAAGGATAGTTAATACCAAAGTTAAACACTGTTTCCTTAATCTTAAACTTCTTTATCCAGCGACTACCTACTGGCTCAGCAGGGTCATAGGTAGGGATACCCATATCAAGGCGAATTACAAAAAAGTTGAAATCATAACGCAAACCTAAACCTGTACTCAAACCTACATCTTTTAGTGATGAAAGATCTTTGAATTTATACTTATCAAATCGAGTATCATCGGCTACATTCCAAATATTTCCTACATCGGTAAAGAGCGCTCCTTTGAGAGCTCCTAAGATAGGAAAACGATATTCCAAATTGAGTGTAATCTTCATATTGGCTTCGTTGTAATCCAAAATTGAACCACTTGCCCCAGGTCCTAAGCGGTAGGCTTTCCACCCGCGGTTATCGGTAGTACCTCCCGCAAAATAACTCTGTGAGAAGGGTATATTATCGGAATTACCATACGGAATTGCGACTCCTAAGAAAGAACGAAACGCCAAATAACTCTGTTTGCTAACAGGGAAGTGCTTGATAAAATCGACCTCAGCTTTGGCATATTGGGCGTATTCCACCCCAAAGAGTTTATTTTTAGTACTCCCATCACTATTCACTACCTTGTAGGTCGCTGCAATGGCATTGAGCAAACTGCCTGCTCCTTCTATTTTGAAGCGGAGTTGAGAGAAATTGCGGTCAAAAAACTGTGATTTGCTATTGATGATATACGTAAAACTACTTGCCACGATAAAGTCGTTGTTAGTAATACGGCGATAGCGTTCAGCGACTCCAAAAAGAGGCAAAATATCCTCATCCTGAATAGTTAAAGTCCCTTCAAATATATCATTAATAAAGTTAAAGGTACCTTCGGAGGGGGTAAGATTCCCTCGGCTATCCACATATCTACTGCCTAAGCTATACTTACGAGCAATATCATTGAGCCTTTCATACGTACTTTGGTAGATATTAAAAAAGTTACCAGGGTTGATATTGTTCACGTACTGTACGTTTATCAAATCGAAAATCACCTTATTCTTTTGGTTGCGGGGGTTCCACACATAGCGCAATAAGCCCGAAGTAGTGCGTTTGTCAAGCCCTATATTAGTTTGGTAACTCATCCCTCCTTGCAAAATAGTTTGAGGGGTCATATAGTACGGAATGAGCTTACGAGTATTCAGTGGAAAAACGATAGAGGGGAAAATGAGGCGGATATCACCACTCACCTCCGAAGTATTGAAAAATCGCGTATCTTTGAGTGTAGGCTGAGAGGCAAAAGTACCTTGGAAGTTCAGCTCTAAAGTTTCAGCCCCTCTAAACAAGTTGCGTGCTGCAAACGAAGTACCTATCCCAAAACCAATGGCTTCAATTTCCGAACGCTTAATCTCATTGGTAAGGCGCAGTGAAAATTTATCCATAGACGATAGGTAGATATTCGCATCGAGTTTGTTTTGCAAGGTATCATTGGCGGCGTATTTAAACTCCATATTGGGGTAGCGAAACACGCGTAAGTTATTGAACTGGCGATAAGTATTACCGCGCTCCATATCGGAGTAGACCGCCCCTTTTCGCAGCCCCGTAGCGTGGTACAGCACTCGCGGACGATAGCGGAGTTTATCCTTGTAGTAAATAAGCATATCGCGATACTGCAAAGAGTCCAAAGTACTCTTATCTACTTTGCTGTCGTAATCTGTGTAGAGGCGTATTTTATTGATGTGGTGTACTTTGTATTTTTTGGTAGTAATCACATCGCCATCGCGTTCTATAAGGTCGCCTATATCGGTGGTTACCTGTAGTTTAGTGTCTTTTTGGGCAGCAACCGTATCGCGCACAATTTGGAAGTTGATGGAACTCTGCTGAAAAGTGTAAAAACCATTATTGCGGAAGAGTTCATATAGGCGTGAACGCTCGTTGCTAAAATCGCTAAGCTGATAAGGCGCCCCCGATTTGAGGAAAGTTTTTGATTTGTGCAATTGGTAAACCGAATCAATTTCGGGGGAAGTGATTTTGGTTTTGAGGCTATCCAAATAGTAACGCTCGCCCGTGGTGATGTAGTAGCCTACTTTGGCTTGTTGTTTTTCTTCTTTAGGAAGAGGGAAAATGCTATCGGTTACTTTGTTGTTGAAATAACCTATACTGCGGAAGTACGCTCCCAATTGTTTGGTTGATTTATGCACACGGGCTGTATCGAGCACGGCAGGAGCTTCGCCTATGCGTTGCAATTGGTGGTCGATACCCGATACTAAAAACGATTTCTGGAGTCTGCCCACCTGTTTTTCAGACAAGAGTCCTTTGAGAAAACGATGCCAACGCGGGTGTGTATCAATCCATTGAGCGAAGTCTTTTTCGGCATTAGGATTGCCCAAATTGTAGATATACAAACTGATGGGCATTCCTAAAATATACGAATTAGGCTTTTGTAACACAAAATTGTTTATCTTTGCATCGTCGGTTTTAGTGCCATTCACATACACGAGATTTTCTCTGAGCAAATGGCGGTCTTTAGGCACACGCTTGGTAGCATCACACGCGCTGAGTGCAATGGTCAAGACGAGTAGTATACCGATAAGGCTTAGTGGGGAACGCGTATTTCTCACAAGTTTTTGTTTTTTAGGGCTCAAAAATACACAATTATTTTATGCTTAGCAAAAATCAACTCAAATTAATTCAGAAATTACAACAGAAGAAATACCGCAACGAGCTGAATCTCTTTATAGTAGAAGGAAAAAAGAGCATCGTGGAATTTCTGCAAGCAGGCTACCGATTAGAACTGCTCATCGCCACCGAAGTGTTTGCCGAAGCTCTTAGTCATCACGCTGTCACGCTGGTGAGCAAAGAGGAATTGAGGAAAGTGAGTGCCCTCAAAAACCCTGATGAGGGCTTGGCAATTTTTCAGCAACGCAAGCACAAGGGCATACTGCAAGAGGGGGTAATTCTCGCTTTGGACAACGTGCAAGACCCTGGTAATTTAGGGACACTGATACGCCTCTGCGACTGGTTTGGCATCGAAACTTTGCTCTGTAACACCCAAACCGTAGATTGCTATAACCCCAAAGTAGTGCAAGCCACTATGGGTTCACTTACCCGTGTAGCGGTGCATTACGTAGATTTAGCGGGATTTTTGGCTACTTGTAGTCTGCCCGTATATGTAATGGATTTAGAAGGTGAGCCCCTCTACACTACCGAATTTCCCGAAGATTGCATACTTATCTTAGGCAATGAAGCCAATGGGATAACCCCCGAAGTGCGCGCCTTAGCGAATAAGGCAATCACTATTCCGCGTTTTAGCAAACACCAACAAACAGAAAGCCTAAATGTAGCAATGGCAGGAGCGATTGTTTTAAGTAAGGTAAGAGGTAAGAAGTAAGAGATAAGAGGTAATAATTAACAAGTAAGAGTTATGATTTTATTATTGCCAATTTTAATATTAGTAGGTTTATGTTGCTACGGACTTATGAAGCAACAAGTTCCTTTGGCACAAAGTTTAACGATTTTGTGTTATATCTTCTTGTTTTTTCTCTTCCTCATAGGGGTAGCTATCGATGTACATCCTTATGATAAGGCTATTGACCCTATTGACAATGGTTATGAGTTCATCGCTAAACAATACAGCCTTATATATTTAGTATTTTTCTTACTATATCACATTGCTTTAGTGCTTCTTTGGTTTCGCAAATCAGCTTTGCCACCACTTATTTTAGCATTGGGATTGTGCGTGCTCTATATAGGGTTGTTTTTTAACGGGGTACTCATCTTGCAACTTTTAGGCTCACAAGAAGATGCTGAAATCTTAGCTTGCTTTCCTGCTTTCAGTCTGCTATTAGGTTTAGGCATCATCATTCGCACGCTCTACGATTTGCCTAAAAACCTATCTTTTAGTCCTTCTAAACACCAATGGCTCAATAAAATAAACGAAAAACTCTCTACCAAAAGCGCTCTGTTTTGCTCCTCGGTAATAGCTATATTGCCTGTGTTTGTACTCATTACCTTAATCCTGATGCTCTTTGGAGATGATTACGATGCTGTGAGCAAAGCACTGACCGAGACTACTACTTGGGGGTTCTCACAACACGACCACCCGCCGCATTTACCCCACCAAGGGCATTACCTTTGCACTGTGGCTGCCTGCGGGAGTCCGCAATTAGTAAAACCTTTGCGCTGGGGGATACGGGGCAAACAGCGCATTATCGTAAACCGACAGTTGCAGATTGCCAACGCTTTTGAAGAACTCATCGCCGACCTCTCTCCTACCCTACACCGCTTTATACGCAAGAACTACGACCGCTATGGCTACGACCTCTCCAAGAAAATCAAAAACCGCTGGGCTTCCAACCTCACTTATATACTGATGAAACCTTTAGAATGGGGATTCCTGCTTTGTTTATATATCTTTTGCTTACGACCAGAGGAGAAAATTAGGAGACAGTATTCTTTACAATTAACAATTAACAATGGACAGATAACAATGAAGAGGTTAGAGTATAGGGTGTAAAGATTTAATTATCAATTATTAAAATATAGTTGATAGAAATATTGCAAATAAAGAACAGCTAAAAAATTTGCGTATGTATTAAAAAAGTAGTATCTTTGCAACGCAAAACAGATTAAAATCATTTTGATGGTGAGTGACGAGACTTCGGGTCTCTATACGCACACACCCCCCGGGAGGCAAATTGATGGTAATTCAATTTGCCTCCTAGTTATTTTAGCCTATCTGTTTTATTAGTAATTGACAATTCGCCAATTTGTTTATTAGGAAAGTTAAGGCAATAAAGAACCACCGCTGAATGGATACGTGGCGGTGGTTTTTATTGGTTATCTCGTCTTTAAATACTCAATTTTGCTACTATGATAAAAAAGAGTTTTTTCATTAAGACAATGGTTAAAAATTAAAATGTTTGACACTTGTACAGTTTAATCTTCCATTTCAAAGAGAATTTCCAAAGATTGTAAAAAGCTGATAAAAGCGTCTAATTCCTCTGTAAGTTTTAGTTTTGTTGATTCATTTGCTAAGATAATAATATTCTTTCTCGGAATACCTAATCTATTGGCAAGTTCTTCTAAATCTATTCCTTCTCCTTTGCCTACGACATTAATAATAGGTAAGATTATATAATAGTCTTCAGAAGCAACCCCTGAAACCTCCATTTTCGCCTTAATTTTAGCTACAAGCTCATCAAGAGTGATTATGACAGGTAAATCAGTCTCTTTTCTACTAATATATCCAGAATTAAATAGCGGATACAACCATAGTTCCGTAAATAAATCAATAACAATAGTCCTCAGCTTCTGTTTTCTTTTAGAAATATTTTCATTCCCCTGAGCAACTTTTTTTTCAACTAACCTAATATCGTGAACAACACCATTTATATTTTTTTTAAAAAGAAGATTCCATCGATCTTTATTTAGCTGGCTACGTATGTACTTTGCTATGTAAAACTCTATAAGAGTTTGAGGGGGAGTAAATGTATAAGGGTTAGTCTCAAAAACTTCAGGTTCGTTATATTGGTCAGCGACTTCTGCACATTTTTCTAAAAGAGTAGAAAGGTCAATTATTATGTCTTGGTATACTTTTTTTACATAATCATCTATACCATTAAAAACTTGCGTATAACCCTCAGTTATACCTTTGGGTTCTGGAAACATTCTATTTATTCTTTCTTCAGATGTTTCTTTTGTTGTACTACTTATCAATGATGCCATTTTTTTATATATTTTAAGTTTAATATTTTTCTAATTTGTTATTTTTAATCAACTCTTACTATACAGTAATGAAAAGCTATTTTAGTTTCTTCATTTGCCACTTTGTCCCATTTCTCTATCTGGTAGTCTTTTGACAATGAAAATTCTGGGCACTTTTTTTTCGTCTTGCCATCTTTAAGAGTTAAAGTACCTATATGAGGCTTCTGAGCCTCCATAGTAAATTCTTCTGAAATACCTTTATCTCCCTTTGTATAAGTCTTATTATTCGTTAGAAATATACAAAGTCCACCTTTAACTTTCTCAAAACTTTCTTTTAGGAATTCTAAACGAGCTACATCTTTCCAAAAATCATATTTACTTATAGGTATGCGAGACTGGTCTTTTAATGAAACACAATTTATTTCCCCAAATCTCTCAAATTTTATAGTTGCTCTTTGAGTTTTATATTTGAGTTCTATAAGATAGAAAAGATCTTCTTTCTCTATCACAATATCAATGTTGATATTTTCTTTGTTAGCAAATGGATATTTCTTCTTATTCTTTTCAACTAAAAAGTTTAAAGGTACAACATACTCTAAGTGAACTTTATAACCTTTTATATGTGTTAGAAAAAGAGATAAACTCATTTGAAAATCCCATTCATTAAGGAATGCCTTACCTTCTTCTTTTAGTTCTTTATTCAAAAACTCTTTTATATCTTCTTCTATTCGGTATAAAATACTCATTTTAAATATGTTATTATAGTCTTTACTTTTTTAACAATCGTTAAATAAGGTAAAGAAAGGCACAAACTCTATTTTTTTTATAGTTTGTGCCTTTTTTAAAAAAGGAACTAATAATTACTAATAATTCCACCTGTTTTACTTCTCAATTGCATTTTAGAATTTTGAAAAGTAAGAAGAACATTATCTCCTTGAAAAACTGCTCTTATTACTTTTTGCGAAGCATTAGCATTAACTACTGAATACCTATGTCCTCCAGACTTTACAGCATAGATTTTTACATCTCCATTTTCGAAAAGAATAAGAACCTCTTCTTCATTGCTATTAAGACAAGCATCTACAGCTTTACCTATAGCACTTATACCACCACAGAGCCCTCCAGTTTGAGGGTTATAAAATTTTACTTTTCCATTGTTATCTATTTTTGTAATCATAGACATTTTTGTTTATTTTTGTTTTATGCTTACTCTATCAGGTTTTCAGCTTCCCCTATGTTGTACAGTTTAATATCATACAAAAAAATATGATTTTAATTTTTTAACAAATTTTTAACATTTTTGCATTTTTAAGTAGTTGATTAAAAGAGTGTTCCTTCGGGATAATCGTAAGCTTCATCAGCATCATCTCCCATATACTCTGCGATTAATTCTTCCGATTTTCCACGGTAGAAGTTGTACTGTCTCGCATCGGACTTATAATCTTCTCCAATGACATAGGCAGTTATTTTAAGCGACCAAAACTCTTCAGAAAGTTCCCGCATATCCTCTTCAAAATTGAACCAATCTTGTTCAAATACTTCAGCATACGATAAATCTTCTGCCTCTTTAATATAGTCACAAAAACTTTCGATATATTCTTTGAAAGATTCTTTCAAAAAAGACAGTAAATCTTCCACAGTAGGGTCTTCTTTGTTGTATACCCTAATATAATCGTCATAGTTCTCTTGTTCAAACTTATCTTTTGCAATTTCCTCAAAACCTTGATCAACGTTTGAGATGTAGATTCTAAAATCTGATAAATATGCCATTTGTTATTAGTTTAAAGCGTTTACAATTTTACGTCCTAATGTTTGCGTATTCCAAGTAGGGTCGTACTCAATATGATATTTTTCGGCTATTTTTCGCAAGCCCTCTTTAGTACTACCACTGTATTTTTTACCACATAAAATAGTACTAAAAAACATTGGATTACTTAAATAATACTCTCCATTGTTAAGAACTGTTTTAGCTCCTACATACGATAAAATTTTCTCTCCTAAATAATTTATAGTTTCCCATTCTGGATCTATAAAAAATTTTTTTTGAAAATTGAGCTCAATAGCATTAGCTATTTCATACAATCCTTGGCGAGTGTTGCGAAATCTCTCAAACACATCCACTGAGTTGTCATCATAAATTACTATGATGTGCAAATCAGTATTCACTACTTTTAATACTTCTTTTTCTTTCATATCTTAACATTTCTTTTTTGTTAATACTATGTTATTTTTTCGCCGGCAAAAATATAGTGCTTTTTTCAAACTGAAAAATAAAATAGTGTCCAGATTTTATCCAATTTTACAATCTTGTAAAAAATCACAAATAGATTTCTATTAGTTCTAATTTTTAAATTAAAAAAATTATGCTTATTTTTGCCGCTAAATGAAATGTTCACAATAATATATGAATCAAACCGATTTAAAAAATCTCAGAGAACTACAAAAACTCGTTTCTGATGAATTTGAAGGTACTGTTACAAAATTAATAGATGACATTTATAAACGAACAGGGGTTTTATTAGCCCCTATAACCATTCGGCGTTTTTATGAGAAAGCTGAACCAGGAAAAGTACCAAGCCCTAATTCTTTAGATGTCATTTGTAAGTATGTAGGTTTTGAAGATTGGAATGCTTTTCGCAAAAGAACTTCTGTTGCAACTAACTCTCTGTACAAAATAATTGAGATTTTTTATGATATGGTCTCTAAGAAAAAATACTTTTTTTTCGATGCAAAACTTCGAGAAACTCACGAAACCTACGCTTCTTTTGTTCTTAAAGATTTAGATTATGCTTATAGTTTCTTAGAACGCTACAAAAGTTATCCTATCATCACTCAATCTCTCTACCCTTGGTACCCTTACCACGATCGTATGTCGCAAAAAGACTATGTTGGTCTGATCAAAACTTATTTAGCTACTAACCCCTTAGAGCATTTGCATTTATGTCAAAATTCTTTCTTAGCTTATGGGGCTTACTGCTCTGGCAATTGGGAAAAAGCAGGAGGTGAAGCGCTTGTAAAAGAAGCCGATAAGTACATACAGAGTGTTTATAACGACTACCCTAATAGTTTTTTCTACTACCCCGAAACACATTATGTAGTTGCTAAAATGATACAAGCCTACCACCGTGGTGATGATGATGAGGCTACAGCAATAGCTGAAAATGCTTTGGAACGCAACGAAAAAGCTCAACCTCTACACGTGTTTGAGCAGGTGTTCGACACCCCTGATGTGTTAATTTCTAACCTTTGTAATTGTCTTATTTGGATGGACAAAATAGAATATGCTATCGATATCTACAAGCAATACAACCACTTATTATGGAAAGCCAAAGACCCTGTGGAAGAAATGTGGAGCGACTTTGCTTATGAAAGAGACACCAATCTTTGTGCGCAAACAGTAGAGATGATGCACCTTTTTGACAGTGACATTGAACTGCTTACACAATCCAGACTGAGAAAACACTGGAAAACTGAAGTGTACGAAGAAGTTCAACAAAACCTCATCGGACTAAAAAAGAGCAATAAACGCAAAGAAAAAGATGCTTACAAACTGCGTTTAAAAGAATTAGCACAGCAAACCAACTTTGGGGTCATAGAAAATTTGATACAACTATTCCAATAAAAAAATGCTCAGGTAAATCCCTGAGCATTTTTTTATTTCTTATCTCTTACCTAAACTAAACTCCTGTGTAGTTCTCGGGGGTGATGACTTTTAATTCTGCCTTTACGTCTTCACTTACTTCCAAAGTATCGATAAAACTGCTGATAGTCTCGGCTGTAATAGTGGTATTGGTGCGCGTGAGGGCTTTGAGGGCTTCATAGGGGTTAGGATAACCTTCACGACGTAAAATCGTTTGGATAGCCTCGGCTACTACTGCCCAATGGTCTTGTAAATCTTGGCGGATTTTATCTTCGTTTAAAAGGAGTTTGTTGAGTCCTTTGAGGGTAGATTGCAAGGCGATGAGTATATGACCAAAAGGCACCCCTACATTGCGCAATACGGTACTATCGGTGAGGTCGCGCTGCAGGCGGGAAATAGGCAATTTCGCCGATAAATGCTCTAAAAGAGCGTTGGCAATACCTAAATTACCTTCAGAATTTTCAAAATCAATAGGATTTACCTTATGAGGCATAGCCGAAGAGCCTACCTCGCCTGCTTTTATCTGTTGTTTGAAGTAATCCATAGAGATATACGTCCAAATATCGCGGTTCAAATCGATGAGAATCGTATTAATGCGTTTGAGCGCATCAAAAAGAGCAGCTAAATGGTCGTAATGTTCAATTTGGGTAGTAGGGAATGAGTGGTGTAATACCAGTATTTCCTCTACAAAGCGGGTGCCAAAAGCCTTCCAATCGATATTAGGATAGGCTACTTTATGAGCGTTGTAGTTACCAGTAGCGCCCCCGAATTTGGCAGCATAAGGCACGGCTATAAGGGTTTGTAACTGCTGTTCTATACGAACGACAAACACCTCAAACTCTTTGCCCAAACGTGTAGGTGATGCCGGCTGACCGTGGGTGCGTGCTAATAATGGCACCTCTTTCCATTGGACTACTAAACTTCTCAGTTTCCCGAGCAATTGCTCTAAGGCAGGCAAATACACTTGTTGTACGGCTTCCTTGATGCTGAGCGGAATAGCAGTATTGTTGATGTCCTGAGAAGTGAGCCCAAAGTGTATAAACTCCTTATAGGGTTGCAATTGCAAATAATCGAAAGCCTCTTTGATGAAATATTCTACCGCTTTCACATCGTGATTGGTAGTTTGCTCTATTTCTTTTACTTTTAGAGCTTCCTCTTCAGTGAAATTTTGGTAGAGTTTTCTCAAATCGGTGTATTTTTCCTTAGGAAAAGCAGCAAGTTGAGGCAAGGGGAGTTCACATAGAGCAATGAAGTACTCTACTTCCACTTGCACACGATAACGAATAAGTGCCATTTCGGAAAAGAAAGGCACAAGGGAAGTCGTTTTATCGGCATAACGACCATCGATGGGGGAAATTGCTTTGAGCATAGTTTATTAGGTGTTAGGGGTCAGTTTTCAGGTGTTAGGGGTGTGTAATAGTCGGGTGAGTTTGATAGCCAAATCGGTGAAAATAACTTTGCCATTGCCGTTGCGCTCTACGTGTAACTGGGCTTCTTCGAGGAGGTTGTGTATTGCCTCGATATTGTTGCCGTGAATAAAAGGCGCAAATTTGGCAAGTTGGAAAGTAGGGTCGTTAAATTGCATATACACCAAATTGGAGGCTGTGTAGTTCAGCAGAAATGCCTGACGGAATACCTCAGCGCAGTACTGCAAAAACTGTTTTTGCGCCTCACGCCCTACCTTATTAATCTCGTCGCTCCACTGCAAGAGCCCTTGTATAGAGGCTTTGTTGCCACGCGCGCGGTAGGCAGTACGCACCCACGCAATAAACCAACGTTCAAAAGTAGTTTCTTCGCTTTCTTTGTTGTCCATCAGTTGGAGAGCTTTGTTGAAGTTTCCTTGAGCGCGTAGGGCTATTTTAGTTGCTTCGGCTTCAGCCAAACCACATACGATGAGCGCTTCCTTGATAGCTTTCTCACTGAGTGGCGGAAAGCGCAGAATTTGGCAACGCGATTTGATAGTGTCTAACAAGGCATTTTCATCTTCTACCACCAAGAGAAAGACCGTTTTATCGGCGGGTTCTTCAAGGAGTTTGAGGAGCTTGTTAGAGGCTTCGGGATTCATTTTCTCTGCCATCCAGATAATCATCACCTTATAGCCCCCTTCAAATGATTTCAGTGCTAACTTATTGGTAATCTCTTTAGCCTCATTTACCCCTATGTTGGCTTGTTTCTTCTCAATACCAAGGAACACGAGCCAATCGAAAAGAGAGCCATAAGGCTGTTCTTTTACAAAAGTGCGCCATTCATCCATAAAGAGCGAGCTAATAGGGTCTTTTTTTACCTTGTCGTTAGTCGCTGTGGGGAAAGCAAAATGGAGGTCGGGGTGAGCGAGTTGGGCGCATTGAGTCTTTGCTTTGGGGTTGTCGTGCGAGAGGATGAGAGTTGCGTAGGCAATTGCCATTGGCAGTCCACCTTGTCCTTCGCCAGCGACAAATAACTGAGCGTGTGGAATGCGACCTGCTTCCACACTGGCTTGCAAATAGTTCTTTATAGTATCATATCCTAAAATATTGTTCATTGTTTTTACTAATTTTTTAATTTATCAATTTCATTACAAACATTTTGAATATGATCTAAACCATAAAGTAGTTCAGCAGCATTGATATTCATCCAAGTAAATAATTGTAAAATCAAATTGTATATCTGTCTTATGTAGTTAGTATCAATAACAGCAGTATTATTTTTGAAACATATTGGTTCGTGATGGGCTATTCTGTTTCTAAGTTCATTGATTTTTGTAAGTTCGTTAAAAATATAAGTGTTATTATATTGCATAGAAACTGAACTGCGTGGTTTAGAAGGAAAAATCTGTAATAAATTCTGTCCTCCTGCTACAAATTGAGGACGTGCAAATAAATATCTCCACAAACCAAAATCTAATTCTGCTATCAACTTAAAATGTGTATAATCAGCACCTAATTTATTTTTTGCAAAACGAATAATATTTTGAGTTCTTTTTGTAGATGGAGTATCAAATCTTCCTCCTTCATAAATAAAATCAGACAGCCACTCAACACCATATAGAGAAGTATAATGTTTGTTTATCTTATTTCGTAAAGCTACTTCAAAACAAGAAATAATAGTAAACATTTCTTGTGAGAGTTTTAGATTTTTCCTGTAGAGAGTTTGTGCATTACGCGTGTTATTGTTTACAGAAAAAAGATATCTATTCATACGTTGCTCTGAAATAATATCTTTAAAATCATCAAAAACCATTATATTTTTTTGTTGTTTCTAAAATTATTCGTATTTTTGCCCCAGTTTTATTCCCGATAGGTCTCTGAGCAATCAAACTATCGGGTTTTGTTTTTTTATAACTTATACAACTTCAGCAAACTCATCAAGATGCTCTAATATGTATTGCTTTATATTTTCTGGTAAGTTATTCTCGTTGTGATTTTCTTCTAAAAAGGACTTGGTTAAAACTGCTTACTCTGCTGCGGTCTTGCTGGGTGATAATGGCATAGACAGCCCATGGAATCAGCAAATAACCTCCTAATACTATGTAGTTCTTTCCTGCAAAAGCATAGATAAGAGCAGGCACTCCCAAAATGAGAATAGCTAAGGCTACTATTTGTCCTATTTTTGAGGGTTTGGCGCGGAAATCGTTGGGTTCATAAGTAAAACGGCGATTACAGTTAGGGCAAACGAGTGATTTTTCTTCCCCCTCTCGCATCGCAAACTCCACACGGTCAGTAGCTTCTGTAGTGCAAGATAGTTCTTCAGTGCAATGTTTGCATTGGGTGTATACTTTCATTTCTTACTTTTTAAAAAGTTCTGAATGTGAGCCTAAACGGGTAAGAACAATTCTCTTTTGTTCTTCATCATATTGTAGCCAAATAATGAGTAAATCTGGCTCTATATGACATTCTAAATGACCTTTGTATTTTCCTGTTAAAAAATGAGCTTTCATTTTTAGAGGTAACTGTTCTACACCTCCAATTCTTAACTGTTTGATAGTATCATCTATCTTAGCTATTCTTACCTTATCATTCAAAAACTTCTTATAATCCTTCTTAAAACTTGTAGAAGAGAATAACTGATACTTATACTCATCTTCTTTTTTAGTTTCTGTAGACTCCATAATCTTAGTTTTTTAAGAACGATAAAAACGCATCAACATCATCAAAGAAAGGTGTATCTTTGTCCTTTATCAACCTTTCTGCTTCAGCCATAGCTTCTTTAGTTTCTTGATTAGGAATCTCTTTCTCTTCCTTCTTTAATTTTTTAACATCAACAATATTAAAGTTAAGACTTTTAAGGATATTCATAGCATTTTCCAAAGAAATACCTTGTGGAGGAGTGGTTAAAATTGCATTCATATCTTTTTATTTTTTTAGTTATTAGTCTTCTTCCGCATTTTCATATTCAAAAACTCAACACCCAATGAGAAAGCTATTGCAAAGTACAAATAGCCCTTAGGCACTGCCCCTACTGTTTGTCCGGCGAGTACTGCTTCCGAGAGGTGCATACTCTCGGTAATAAGCATAAAACCAATGAGTATCAGGAAGGAAAGGGCTAATATTTGAATTGACGGATTGCGGTTCACAAAGTTACCTACAGGGTTAGCAAAGAGCATCATTATTGCCACTGAAAGGATTACAGCGATAATCATTAGGTAAATCGCACCTTCCAATCCATTGGTCATTCCCACAGCTGTGAGGATACTATCTATTGAAAAGATAATGTCTATCAGTAAGATTTGCACGATAACTCCGCTAAAAGAAGCGTGTTGTCGCGCTTGAGGCTGCTCCGATTCGGTAACGTGCTCTATATGATTTACTTTGGCGTGAATTTCTTTAGTTGATTTGTAGAGTAAGAAAATACCTCCTGCGAGAAGTATCAGTGCTTGTCCGTTGAAATGTGCTGAGAACCAACCCCAATCAAAACTGATAAGCGGGTCTTTGAGGCGAATGAGGAAGGAAATTCCCAATAGCAAACCTATACGCATAAACATTGCCAAGAAGAGTCCCAAGCGAGTAGCACGTTTGCGTTGGTTTTCGGGTAATTTACCTGTAACGATAGAGATAAATATCACATTATCAATCCCCAAAACGATTTCGAGGAAAGTAAGGGTAAGAAGTGCCACAAGGGCATCAACAGAAAATAAAAAATCCATAATATTTCAATTAACAATTGACAATGAATAATTAACAATAATTGAGGCGACAAAGGTAGTAAAGAATTTGCTAATGAGCAAATTTGGAAATGAGCAAATTAACCTTTATCTTTGCGCTTTCTAAAAAACTAAAACAATTCATCTGATGAAAAAAATGCTATTAGCCCTTTGTGGCTTCGCTTTTGCGCTGAATGTAAGTGCGCAAGACAATCCTTGGCAACAACAAGCTGATTACCAAATGGACGTGACAATGGACGTGAAAACCTTTCAGTACAAAGGCACTCAAAAACTCACGTATACGAACAATTCCCCCGACACTCTTCGCGTGGTGTTCTATCACCTCTACTACAATGCTTTTCAGCCTAATAGCGAGATGGACAGCAACTTGCAAGCCCTCCCCGATCCCGATAGACGTATGGCTAACAACGTAGGTACTAAACAAAAACCTATCTACGAGAGTAGAATTGCCAAACTATCACCTTCGGAAATAGGCTCTTTGCGCATTACAGCTATGACTCAAGATGGGCAAAAAGCAACTTTCACCCACGAGAGTACTATCTTAAAAGTTACCCTCCCCTCCCCTATCCTCCCTCATAGCAAAACAGTGCTCGATATGACTTTTGAAGGTCAGTTACCTGTGATGATACGCCGTGCAGGGCGCAACAACCCCGATGGTGTAGCTCTTTCAATGGCTCAATGGTACCCTAAAATGGTGGCTTACGATCACCAAGGTTGGCACACCACCGAGTACTTAGGACGTGAATTCTATGGCGTTTGGGGTAATTTTGATGTGAAAATCACCCTCGACAAAACCTATATGGTAGCTGGTTCGGGTATACTCCAAAACGCTAATGAAATAGGCTTTGGCTATGAAGATGAAGGGGTGAAAGTTCCTGCGCTACCTAAAAAAGCTAAAACCAGAACTTGGCACTTTGTCGCTGAACGCGTACACGATTTTACTTGGGCTGCCGATCCTCAGTACATACACGACAAACACAAACTTGCCGATGGTAAAACCATACACTTCTTCTACAAAAAATATCCTGAAACTTGGAAACGCATTCAGCCTGATATGCTGAAAGTGTTTGATTATTTCAACAAGCTCATCGGTGCTTATCCTTGGCGTCAATACTCTTTTATTCAAGGTGGTGACGGCGGTATGGAATACGCTATGTGCACCCTTATGGTAGGCGGTGAAAAATATGAAAAATTAGTAGGCACAGCCACTCACGAACTTGCCCACGCTTGGTTTCAGCATCTTTTAGCTACTGATGAAGCAGCTTATCCGTGGATGGACGAGGGTTTTACTTCGTATATACAAACTCTTGCCGAACAGCAAGTTTTAGGGCTTGTCCCTCAAAACACATATCCTTTTGAAGATGCTTATGAAGGCTACCTCAATTTGGTACAATCGGGTTTACAAGAGCCTACTATCACTCATTCCGATCGTTATGCGACCAACTACGCTTATAGCATTGCCGCTTATTACAAAGGTCAGTTGTTTCTCACTCAGTTAGACTACCTAATGGGTAATGAGGCGCTACTAAAAACTCTCAAACGTTATTACCGCGAATTTGCTTTCAAGAACCCTACTCCTAACGATTTTATTCGCATTGCCGAAAAAGTATCGGGTTTGCAATTGCAGTGGTTCCTCAACGAGTTTATGCAAACTGACCACGTAGCCGATTACGCTATCGACAAGGTGACTGCCAAAGGCAATAAAACGACCGTTACCCTCAAGCGTTTAGGCAGATTACCCCTCTCTATCGACCTTTTTGTAACTGATAAAGCTGGGAAAACTCAATATGTATATGTGCCTTCGCGAATGACTTACGGCGAAAAACCAAACACTTATCCTGATTACTCTCGCCTTGTGCTCCCTGCTTGGGGTTGGGGTAACCTCACTTACACTTTTGAGCTTGATATGCCACTGAGTGATATCCAAAGCATAGTGTTAGACCCTAACAACAGAAGTGTGGATATCAATAGAGAAAACAACGTATTTAAACAATAGGCTTTAAATAATAATCAAGGGTTGAAGGTGGTGTAAAGGAAAGCAAAACCATTTTTCAACCTTTGATTTTTTACTAAACTTTTGACTTTTAAGAAGAATATAACGAGACATTTCGATTGAAATAATTAAAACTATAAAAGATTCTTTCTTAGCAATAGACAAACAAATATTTGACTGAAAACACAATGAAACACCTCCTATTATTCTTTTGCTTGGTTACAGCCCCTATATGGGCGCAACAGACGAAAACTATACACGTTTTGGTAGCCCTCTGCGATAATAAGTATCAAGGCATTGTGCCGGTACCCAAAGGAATTGGCAATGGGCAAGATGCCGATAGTAACCTCTATTGGGGTTGTGGTTATGGCGTGCGCACTTACTTTAAACGCAGTAAGGAATGGAAGTTTGTAAAATCGGAAAAGCCTTATAGTGATATTATTTTGGATCGAGTAACCTTTAAGCACGCTACTAAAAACTATACGCTCATCGCTGATGCTTACGACGGCAAATATATCAAAACTTGTACAGAAAACTTCTTGAAAAATACCGCTGCTGGCAATGCCGATTTGGTTGCGTATGTAGGACACGACGGACTGATGGATTTTCAGCTCAATACCACTTATAAAAATACCGATGGTAAGACACGCGATGTGATTATCCTAGCGTGCTATAGCAAGCGTTTTTTCGAGCCTCACCTGCAGCACGCAAAGGTAAATCCACTGGTTTGGACTTCAGGATTGATGGCTGCCGAAGCCTACACACTTCACGATGCACTTACGGGCTATGTGAATGGTGAAAGCGATGAACAGATACGCCTGCGTGCTGCTAAAGCTTATGCTAAACATCAAAAATGCAATGAGAAGGCAGCGAGGAACTTGTTTCGGAAATAGTTGTTAAATAGCGACTAAAAGCTAAACCCTAATTTCTAACCCCTAAATAATTATCATTATGTATTTTGCAAACACTTGGCACAAAAGTTTTAATTTTGTAATCACTCCTGAGGAGTTTGAAGCGGTATTTAGTAGAGATGATTATGAGTTTGTAACTGGCAATACGCTAGTAGATATAGACTATATCAGCACTGAAAAGCAGGAAATCTTTAATGCTTATCAGCAATATTATGAAAAAATACTGCTCCGTGAGGAAAAGTATAATCACAAAACCTTATGGACTATTGAGGATAAGATGCGACAAAGTATGATTGATCAAACCAAAAAACTCATTTTCCTCGAAGTAGAGGACAACAAGAAAGATGCTGTTAAGTATAAACGAGTGCGTACGAAAGAGCCTTTTATGAATCTTGATCCATTTTATCTTCTCTATAAAAAGGAAAAGAACTTGCTCTCTACCATTTATCACGCGCCTGAAAACACATTCGGGCTCAAACTTACCTATCCTAAAACTATCAGTCTTGCAGATAAGAACGATAACCTAAGAGGTAATTACGACACCGAAAAGTACCCTATGTATGCCATTTTCAAGGATATCATCAAGCAAATTAAGAAAATCAGCCATAAAGCAAAGATGATGAAAGGAGAGCAATTGCTCAAACCCGATTTTTGGATTTCCGACAAGGCAAAAGAACAAGTAGGGAAGAACTATTACTTACAGCAAACGGGATTGGTGTTTGTTTAAAGGATATAGAACAATGTCTAAAGAAGAAAAACATAAAAAAGAGAGCAAGTTTCTCAGTTTGGTACTGCGACACCACCCTGAGGCGATTGGTATTAGCCTCGACACACACGGTTGGGCTGAGGTGAATGTGCTCATTAAGAATATGAAGCGTAAATTTCCAGTGTTCAGTCTTAAAATATTAGAAGAAATCGTCGCTACCGATAGCAAACAGCGATATGCTTTTAGCGAGGATAACACAAAAATACGCGCCAATCAAGGGCATTCGCTTGCCGTAACATTAGAATTACAGCCCCAAACACCTCCTGAATGTTTGTATCACGGCACTGCCAGCAGGTTTGTAGAGAGCATTCTCAAAAGCGGACTCCAAAAGCAAACCCGCCAACACGTACACCTTAGTATGGATATAGCAACCGCAACCAAAGTAGGTGCACGACACGGCAAGCCCGTCATTTTTAAAGTAAATACAATAGCAATGCATAAGGCAGGGTATGTTTTTTACCTCTCTGCCAACGGGGTTTGGCTTACCGATGAAGTACCCCCGAAGTATTTAGAACTAATCGTTAACGGATGAAATTATTCAAGCAAAAAACATGGCAGTTTGAAACCTCGGGAGTAGAAGGCGAGGTAAAACTCTTTGGCGTAAATATATTTGACTACAAATGGCAAGAAACGGGAGAATATGTAAAAGTAACAGACCCTCTCTATCACGCCGAAAGGTCTTTTTGCCTTTATAAAGTAGTGATAAACGGCGAGACACACAGCTTTGTAGCAGGAGAATTTAGCAATATGATATGGGGCTTTTATTTATTGAAATATTGATATGGAAAACATCAAAAAATTATACAATCTCACGGCAAAGGACTGCAAGGGCTTCTCGGAAGCACAATTGTTAAAGGCTGAAAAACGCTTGAACATTACCTTGCCTGAGGAGTTCCGTGCCTATTACTTACAATTAGGGGCAACCAAAAGTGTAAACCAATCCTATAACTCGTTGGCAACACCTCAGCAATTGTATTTTGCAGGCGATTACTTATGCTTTTGTGAAGAAAACCAAGGAGTAGTGATGTGGGCTATCCGCAAAGAAGATTTAACCAACCCCAATCCGCCCGTTTGGGGTAATTACAGATCCGAAACTGACCCCAATTGGATACAAGAAACTCAAAGTCTCTCCGACTTTTGGCTCTACCTCGCCATTTACAATGGTGTGATGGGAGGCTTGCCTTACAACGCCAATGCAATGGGCGGTTGGGGTATGGAAAACTTTGAAGTACCCACAGAAGCAGTTGCCCATATCGAAAAACAATATACTGAGCTTACCTCCCTCAGCTGGAAAGGGCAACGCACCTTTACCGATACCGATTTTCAAATAGTTATTACCCTTGCCATACATCGAGACACAAACCGAGCCACAGCTATTTTTATAGGCAGCGCTCAGCAAGAATTATTCGATACTCTTTTAGACGCTATCGAAAACTTTGGCTTGGAATGGGATTACACTTCCTACGATGACGATGATTTTCAAGAAGTCTCAGAAGCCGAATTAAATGATTTAAAAGCCAAAGGCTTATGGACGCTAAGTTAGATGCATTTGTACTACCAATGATAGTATAGTAACGATTTTGAAGAGTTTTAAAAGAAATCTATCTTTTATGAAAAAGAAAATACTCACATATATTTATCTCTTTTCCTATGCTGCTTTACTTCCTATGATTATTGGAGGTTTGATAATAATGATAATTTCATTTGTACAGCATCGTGATATGATCTTTAATCCCGATACCTATACCAAAAGGTTTGTAACACTTGATTCTGTCATATATTCTACTATGAAAGGGACTCAACGCTACCCTCGGCAGGCTTATTCAAACCAAGTGAATAAGGGTAAAACTACTATTGAAATTGTGAATATTGAAAAAGGTACTTTTTATAACTATGTTCAAAAGGAAAATGATAAAAACTATATATACATTTGGTACAAGCCTAATGAGGAATATGCTTATTTAGCTAAAAAAGAAGAAACTATTTTTCCAGTAAAGGAATATTTGCACGATGATAGAAATCTGATAATTGCATTTTTGGCAACAATTATCCTCAACAGGGCACTTCACCGATACCTGTTTAAAAGATGGTGGTCTTTACCACGCAAATAGCTTTATAAGTCACTTTAAATATTAAACGTGTTTAAACTTTTTTGAGGAACTTGGAGATAAACCCTAATAGGAGCATTCCAGCCCAAGTTATATCAAGAAATTTACGTCTCATTATCAAGTATTTATGTCTGCAAAGACGACCATTTGTATATTTAATTTTAAGTCTATTTTTACGCAACTCTTCTAGTGTTTTTAGTTACTACCTTTCTCTTGCTTGATAACCCGCTGATTCTTCTTTTTGACGACAATGTGTATGGATCCCATCTAACTGAACACAAGATATATCTAATTTTCTTTTATTCTTGCTTAATAAATTCATCTATACTCGCTGAAAATTACTATCTTTAGTCCATTTCTGAAAGTAATAATAGACATTTTTGCGAAAAGATTGCTCTTTTTTCTTTAAACTTCAATAGGAAATTCTCTCCATTAAGCATTTTTTTAATCTTTTGATTATCAATAAGAAGACAGGCGCTAAATTATATTTTACTTTTAAATTCTGTAAAAAAAAATTGATTTTTAAAAAAAAGAATTACCTTTGTGCTAATTTTATAATCTAATAACATACATATCTCTAAAAAAACATGTTAAAAATTGTGTTTATATAATTTATTTTCAGAAATTTATATCTTAAAAATTTGTGCTCATGTTTTGAATAAATTCATTTTTTGAGTTACAAATCTGTTAGAAATTCTTATCTTTAGGTAAGTAATCTATGTGTAAATATATATTATTTTTATAATCAGGAGTTAAAATTTACGAAATTTATATATGACTTTAATTTTAATAATATAGAATAACTTTTATCCCCCCTCCATTTTATAAAAAATAGAAGTATATAAGTGTATAAGAAACACAATTCATAATAAATTAATTTTATATTAAAATAATCACTCATGGAAGAGAATAAAAAAACAAAAATTAGTGAGCAAATAGAAATAGAACAGAGGGCTATTTCATATGATATAAAAGAGTATACAATTGAACTATATGTATCTAAATATCTCAAGCAAATAGATATGGACGATAATGAACTATATGTTCCAGATTATCAACGTGAATTTGTTTGGGATGATAAACATCAATCACGCTTCATTGAAAGTTTATTTCTTGGATTGCCTGTTCCATTTATGTTTTCTGCAGAGATAAAAGAAACAGGACGTTTAGAAATTGTAGATGGATCGCAACGTATTCGTACCTTATCTGCTTTCTTAAGTAATGAATTAACACTTTCTCATTTAGAAAAGTTGACAGAAATGAATGATTGTAAATATTTAGACTTACCAGTTAGCTTACAAAGAAGTTTCAAGAATATTTCCATTAGAATGGTTGTACTTTCTTCCAAAGCAACAGAAGATGTAAGAAATGAAATGTTTGATCGAATAAACACTAGTAGTGTACCTCTGTTGCCTATGGAGACCCGTAGAGGAATATATAAAGGTAAATTCACAGAGTTTATTGCTAAACTAGCTAAAGAAGACAAATTTAAGAAACTTTGCCCAATGGCAAAATATATGCAGAATAGACGTGAAGAAGAAGAATTAATACTAAGACTATTTGCTTTTTCAGAGATATTTCCAAACTTTTCATCTGTTGAATCAAAAGGGGTGGCAAAATTTTTAGACTCATATCTTATTGAAAAAAATAGACTTGCAGGAGATAAAAATGATATGAAAGTAAAGGAAGAAATGAAAATGTTGGAAGATAGATTTTACAAACTTATTGATTTTGTAAAAAAGGCTTTTCCAGGACAAGGCTTTACAAAAAAGAAGGGTGCTATTGGTATTTCAAAGCCCTATTTCGAATCAATTGCTGTTGGAATATTTTTAGCACTTAAAGAGAATCCAAATATTGTACCTATAGGAAAATCAGAATTAGAAATTAACAAAAACAATAGGAATGATTTTTTTAAATTGATAGATGGAAGATATCGTACCCATACAGCTTTGAAGATTAAAAATCGTATAGAATATGTGAAAAATCTTTATTTAGCATGATTGTAAAAAATAATTTTAAGAAGAGAAAGGAAGATGTAGAAGAAGTCTATAAATTATTAACTTTTATTCTTTCTATTGAAACTCATCGTAACATTCCTTTGCAATACAATAAAGATATATTCATTCTTACACAAGACATGCAATGCATTTTAAAGGCTCAATTTTTAATAGTCTTATATAATATGGTTGAATCAACTGTATATGATTGTTTAAATATAATTTATGACACTATATTAGACGAGAAGTTGGTATATGCAGAACTATCTACAGAAATGAAAAAAATGTGGCGATCTTATCTCAATCGAAATAATCTTCCAGATAAAAACAAAACAGATTTAGAACTTGAGAATATGCCAATTTATTTTAAGAATTTAGCTATTAATATTTCAGGTAGTCTTGATTTTAAAAAAATTAAAGAAATTTTCGAACAGCATGGATGTATATTAGATTTATCAAAAAGAGATCTTATAGGAGCAAGTTTGCTAATAGTGAAAAATAAACGCAATTTTTTAGCACATGGTAATATCTCTTTTTCAGCATGTGGATCAAACTATCTTTTGTCAGATCTTAAAAAAATTCAAGAGCATGTCATTATTTGCTTGGAAGATGTTGTTGATAAGACAAATGATTACCTATTAAATAAGAAATATAGGGTTTGATCTCTATGATATTTAATTTATTTACTATACTAATTTGATTTATTGAATTTTTCTTAGAAGAAAACGTGTTTATTTTTTTGAGGAACTTAGAGATAAACCCTAATGAGAGCATTCCAATCTAAGCTATATCAAAACACTCATATTTCATTATCAAATCTTTATGAATCTATCAAGCCTACTATTTACCTATTTAATTTTAAGTCTATTTTTGTACAACTCTTCATATAATGTTTGTAGTTGCTGCTTTTTTCTTACTTGATAAATTCATCTATACTCACTGAAAAGTACTATATTTAGTTTATTTCTGAAAGTAATAATAGATATTTTGAGAAGTGATTACTTCTTTTTTAAAATAAACCCAATAGAAAATTCTCTCCATCGAATCTCCATTTTAATCTTTTGATTATCAAAGAAAATGTTGAGACTAATTCAAAAATCACTTTTAAAGCCTCTTTTCCCTACACTTAAAAAGGGAATAATCTATTTATTATTTTTTACTTAAAGTTCCTGAATTTTAATATTTTTCTCAAACACAAAATTGCTATTTTTCTCAAACTTTTACTTTTTTGTAAAAATTTAAATAATGTGAGTTCGATATAACAAAACACTTATTTACAAATAGTTGTCGAGATATAATAATGATGTAATTCATCTTTAGGTAAAACTTTGTGAGGTAATGTAATACAAAGAGCCTATTCAGTTTCTTTTTTGTGCAAATTTATGAAATTCATTGGAGATTTGAGTCTATATCTAGCAATTATCAAACAATTACTTACATCGAACTCACGTTAAATATAATATTTTTTTTAATCAATGGAGTTAAGTTTGATGGTGTATCAAGAAATTTTCTAAAAGAAGCTAAATCAAGATATAAAAATTTTGTTAAAAATAGGGATTTTTATAGCTAGTTCAAAGGGAAACAAGATTTATTGGATCAAGCTCAAAGGCAAATACGAGCAGCTAAAGGTGATAAAATAAAGTGGTTTTTTGAAAATAAAGAAGTAATGGAAGCAACAAAAAAACTATTTGACAAAGAGAGTATAAAAAGAATTGAATTAATTTATAAAAAATGCCGATACTATGAAATATGCAAAAATAGAGTCAATAAGTATTATATGGGGAGCAAGAAAAGAGTCTATTGAAAGTATTACTGATAAGATGGTTGCTTCTTTGGATTATCTTTCAATGAGATTTCCTGATATATTTTCCAAGTTTTATTGCTTAGGAAATAATTCACAAAGCTCTTTAAAACAAGAAGTTTTTATAAACAAAGAATGTATAACAAATATTTTAAAAGAAAAATTAGATAAAGAAGATGAAGCGTTTGGAACTCGAATTGGTTTATGGAATGGTAAAAAAGAATACGAGAAACAAGCTTCTTGTTCAGCTAAATTAGGGTCTTACTCTCAGTATCTCTTTAATAATTTTGTTTTAGATCTTCCTAAAATACAAGCTACACTTTAGAAGAAATAAAAGAAACTATTGTTTTCTTAAATAAACTTTTTGTTGGAGAGGAAATAAAAATTAATGGAGAGAAACAATTTTCTTTTTAAAAAATATTTATGAGTTCAAAAAGAAGTATATTTGTAGTTCCTTAACAATAAATTTAAAACATATCTATTAACAATATGACCGAAGCAGTAGCAAAATACATCAAAAAGCTCCATCAGTTGGAGAAAAAAGGCAATTTGGAGGTAGAAGACCTCTTGAAAATCCTCAAAACACCTAATAAGGAATATATTACTCCCTTGCGAGAAATGGTAGCGCAATACGATTGGCAACCACTCAATGATGAGCTTATTGTGCCTTTCGCCTCGTGGGTAGATGCCCTTTGCATTTATTTAGAAGAAGGGGTACAAGGCTTGGTAAAATCAATACACAAAACAAAAGACTTTTTTAGCATCATTTTTGGAGTATTGAAAGGGTTACCTACTGAGGAATCACTCCCTGCTTTTCTGGAAATTGCCCAAAATTTTTCTGCTAAAATCACCGATGAGCAGGAGGATTTTGTAAAAGAATACACCTATTCACTTTGTGATATATCACACCAACTCAAAAGTGAAAAAGTGAATAAAGACCTTCACGAGGCTTTTGTACCTATCTTAAAGCAAACTATCAGCTTTGCACAGTCTAAAAAAGACGAAGTGCTAATGTGTAGTGCTGCTGTATGCTTTCAGGCGTTTGGCGACAAGAACGATATACCCTACCTCAAAGCACTCTCCTTTACAGAAGCTTATTACAAAAACACAGGAAAAACTATTGCCAAAAGAATAGAGAAGAAATATGCTTAGTTTTACAAAAGACGATATAGAAGCCCTACACCAAGCCGGCATTACCGCTGAGTTACACCCTCCTCAACCCCAGCTAATGAGCCTTGACGAGGTACTGCAAAACAAGTTTGCCCTCCTGAACGACTATCCACAAATGGGGTTTTACTTCATTCGCTTTCCCGATGAGCTTGTCTCTATGCAACTACAAGGAAAACACTTCCAATGTTTTGGAAAATGCTGTTACGGTTATTTTGTACTGAATACCAAGGGGAATGTATGCTTACTCTCTACTAATAACGATTGTACCGACGCCCCTGTGGTGTGGGTGAATCATTCGCTCGACGAGTTTATCAAAAGTTATAGTTGGTTGTTAGCAGGGGTATTTCAGCTCAAAGGTAGTGATACATCTACCCAAGAAAAACTTTTTGCAGTACTAGATAAAGTCGCCCAGCAAGTAAGCGAGGCTATTCGTGAACTTCATCCTAAATTATTAGAGGAAGGAAGCCTTTGGAGCCAATTTATTTATATGATAGAAGACGGCTGGTTTTCTACCGCTTACCACGAAATATTCTATATCAGAGAAGGAAGAAGAAGTCTGTAATAATTTGTTAATTAAAAATACTCCTATGGAAAAATACAAGGAACTATTTCCATCCGCAGAAGACTACCATCGCTATATAGAGCAATTAGAAAAGAAAATAAGCACTTTTGCTACTTCGTATATGAGCAATGCCAAATGGCGCAAGCTCTTTACGGCTATCATCGCTCATAAAAATCTTATCAAGCAGTGCGAAATATATGATTTCTTTGGCTATTGTGTGAACGAAATCGCTTGGCACAAAGTAGGCAATGACAGCGATTTGTACATTCAAGAAGATTATATTTCGGAAAATATTACCACTGGTGAACACCCTACTTATTACCGCGAAATTGAATATATAGAGTTCAAAGCGCGCTGGCAAAGGGCATATATTGGCAAGTTAGTCCCTCCTATTTACGAGACACAAGACCTGAACGCTATCGAAACCTTGCTCCACAGTATATGTCAGTTTCAGTTATTAAAAACAGAAGAGAGTTTGAGGGTATTGGGGTATGGCAATTAAAATTACAGCCAGCGGCGTACTTTTAGGCAATAGTTTTCGTATTCTTTGCCAAATTTCAGTCTGAGAGCGCGCTCTTCTGGAATGATTTGGAAGCGTGTCATATAAGCTATAAATAGCAGTATCCCTATCCAAGTTAAAAGATAAGAGAGCCATATCGCCCAAGCGAGCAAACAGCAAGCCAAGCCTACGTACATAGGGTTGCGACTCAGCTGGTATACCCCTTTTGAAACAAAATGAGTAGCCTGTGATGGCTCGAGAGGATTGATAGTAGTGCGAGCTTTATGAAAACTCCAAACACCTGCGAATGAAACACCTATACCTATCCCTGCAACAGCTATAGCCACTACAGGCAAGTGAGGCAATGCACCAAAAGGCAACAAACGAGCAAGCACCCACATTATCAAGGCACAGATAAACCATACTGCAGCTGGTGGGATTTTAAGTTCTAAATTCTTCATTTATAAATCTCCTATACTGATTTTCATTGCAAAAATAGTAATATTTCACAAATTATTAGTACCTTTGTAGCATATTTTGAATTAAATGAATACACTAAGAAAAGAACTACGCCCCGATTTTGCGACAGCAGAAAAGCTGTATCCACTTGTACTAAAACGTTTGGAAGACTTCAAAGCCTTTTGCGAGGCTCAAAGTGAAGACACACCTAAGGAAGTATTTGATAAAGAATACAAGGCGATGGAGCAATACCTCAGTAAACTCACGGGTAAAGACCTTTCCGATACTTGGCTGTGGGAATGGTGGGAAGGCAATGGTATTGAGGCTTTTGCCTTTGATTTGGCAATGCCCGACCCTGTAAAACACAACGACCTCACTCGTGAAGATATTGCTGCTTTTGTGCGTATCATCATAGACATTGAATTTGAGTGCGAAAACGACTTTCAAAGGAAGTTTATGATGGATATGTTCTACGCGCATCAGTACTTTTATAAGTTTTTAGCACTGAACTGTCCGCATTTCGACCCTACTGTGCTCAATACCACAGAGTATAAAAATGGTAAGTATCTCCAACCTACTGTAGAAGGAGTAATGGAGAAAATATGGAGGTAGGTGTCAGGTATCAGGTATCAGGCGTCAGGGAATAGAATTGACAATTAATCTTAAAAAAATCTAAACAAATGGAACTAAATCGTATCAAAGGAAAAATCGCTTTTATCTCGGGCGCCAGTAGCGGGATAGGTAAAGCCGTAGCCGAAAAATTGGCGCAAATGGGTGCAAACCTTATTCTCTGCGCTCGTAGGGCTGAGGTATTGACAGAACTGAAAACCCAACTCGAAAAAGAACACGCTATAGAGGTCATTACCTTAGCTTTCGACGTGAGAAACTACCAAGAGGTGGCGAAAAATATTCAGTCTTTACCCGAAAAATGGCGACAAATAGATATCCTCATCAACAATGCAGGCTTAGCAATAGGATTGCAACACCTCCATACCTACGCCATTGAAGATATAGACCAGATGATAGACACTAATATCAAAGGGTTTACCTATATCGCCAACAGTGTGATTCCGCTAATGATTGCCACTGGTAAGGTAGGAACGATTGTAAATGTAGGGTCGGTAGCGGGAGAAATAGCCTACCCCAATGGCAGTATTTATTGTGCGACCAAGTTTGCCGTAAGAGCCCTCAGCGATGCAATGCGCATAGAGCTAATGGACAAAAATATAAAGGTAACTAACGTAAAACCAGGGTTGGTTGAGACCAATTTCAGCAAGGTGCGTTTCAAAGGCGACCAGCAGAAAGCAGATAATGTATACAAAGGCATTACGCCCCTATATGCCGAAGATATTGCCGACACTATCGCCTATATCGTCAATCTGCCCGACAAAATTCAAATCACCGATATTACCGTCACCCCCCTCCACCAATCGGATGCTATTCACGTTCACAAATTAGCAAATTAGTTAATTTACCAATTTGTCAACTCACTAATTTCCTCCTTATGTTAAAAACCTTAGAACAACAATACCAATTTCAATATCCTGAACTATATCATCGGCTTTATGCTGACCAAATGCTCGATATAGGCGAATATACTTCACATTGGAGCAAGGAAGTATATCCACGACTTAAAAATCACCCACTGCTCTTTTTGTACAGCGGTGAGTTTGAGTTGATTCCTCTTGCTAATATTGCCGAAGCTATCGAAGAACTCAACGGCGAGGACAGTTGGTTCAGTATCAACCCCGATTACCTTTTTATCCCTTTCGGACAAACGGGCGGCGGTGATTATTATTGCTTTTTGTACGACCAAAACGCTCCTAAACCTACTCCTCCTATAGCCTTGCTACAACACGATTCTGACGAGGCTGAACTATTAGCAAACACCCTCGAAGACTTCTTTTTCTATGAGATGCTCAACTCGGTGAACGATATATACGAGGGGTCGCTCGTACGCAGTGAAGGTGATTTCTACGAAAATATCACCCACCTGCTACAAAGTCATCTGCCTTATATAAGCAACGAGGCGCAACGGCAAGTAATACAAGATGTTTACAGCCGGAAACTCACCGATTTCACACGTGTGTTGCCACGTTCTACCCAAACCTATCAAGGATTATTATCCGATGAAGAATTGGCACAACTCCTGCAACAGTATATCCCCATAACAGGCGAAAAGACCTTTGTATATACAACTGAAAATGAAGTAGAAAGTACCCCTCCACGATATATAGACGGAACGCTCTATGTACGGGTAAGTCCTATTCCTGCTAAAAACGACAAAGTGTATGATGCCCTCAAAGCCCTCAATTGGCGACAAAACAAAGCCGTTACCGACCGCTTAGAGTACAGCAAGAAAATGCAATTGTACTACAACGACCAGTATGGCGTTCCGTGGGAAGAGTATATTTTAGGTGCTTTCAAAGAGCGTATCGAGGTGCTTAAGAAATTCCCCAATGTAACCGTAACTTTTGAACAAGCAAACAATGACTAAACAAGAAAAAGATTTCAGCGACCTCTCCCAAAAACTTCTCACCACTACCGATGGCAGTGAGTCATTTCTTGCGTTACAAAAGAACAAAATTAATATTATAGCAATGAAACGAATCCTTTTAGCACTATTATTCATAAGTCATTGCAGTTTTGCACAAGTAAAAGACTTCTTTGGCATTATCAAAGATAACGATGGTTATGTAAATATTCGTGAGAAAGCCAACATCAAAAGTAAGATTATTGGCACACTTAGCAATAATACAATGGTTTATATTGGTGAAGATCCTATTGGTAATTGGCTTAAGAACGAAGATAATGGATATATCTATAAAGATAGAGTACAATGGATACATCATTTTAAAGCAATTCCATCAGTTGGAGGGAATGAATACTTAGATATTTTTTCACAAGATGGCATTGAAGTAAAGGTGGCAACTCAAAAGTTTGACAAAAACAAACATAAAATCATTTATACTAAAAAGTTTGGTGTCACTAAAATAGACGGATTTGACCCTTATGGCGTTGATTACGACCTTCCTAAATACGAATATAAAAGTATTGAAGTAACCATTAACGGCAAAAAAGTTGATTTTCCTAAAAAGGCTTATAGTGATTTGCTTGATCCTTTGTCTGCTATAAAAGTTTATTACGATAAAGATAATGATGCTTTATACATAGTAACAACAGGCGGGGCTGGAGCTGCAGAATATGACGTTTGTTGGCAGATAATAAATGGTATTTACAAAGAGAGAAAAGTAGGCTCTTTCTAATTTTAGTGCGAATCTATGTATTTGCACGACTTTTCTAACAGTTTTTGTGACATTCTATCTGAAGTAAAAATTAAAAAAATGACTAAACAAGAAAAAGATTTCAGCGACCTCTCTCAAAAACTCCTCACCACTACCGATGGCAGTGAGTATCACGAATTGGTAAGAAAAATAGTGAAGAAGTACGGCGAGAAAATGCGTCAAGAAACCTTACAGACCTTAGTACGAGCAGTAAAAGAAAGCAAAATTACCCACGCTCGCAACTTTGTAATCGCACGTATCTCGGAACTTGTGACCGAAAACGACACTGCGCTCGCACCTTTCTTCTACGAAATGATAACCAAAGGCTTACCCTATTGGGCTTTTAGTGGACTGCTGAAAGTAGAAGGCGACAAGTGCTATCCTTTTTTGGTAGACTACTTGCAAAAGAAGGGTAACAAAGAAAATAAAGGAAGTGCTATTATCGCCTTAGCCGAGCATAGCGGACAGCCTTTTAATAACGACCTCCCCTCCGACCCTGCTTATTGGAAAGCCCTGCCTATAGAAAAAGTCCTTGAATGGCAGACGCAAGGTTACCCAAGAAAACAAGCACACAGCGAGTTTCCATTTTTAATAACCCATCCACAAACCGACTTAGAAAAGGCAATGGCTAAAATAGAACAAGTTTTAGCAAAAAAGAGAGCGTTTTGGCACGTAAAATCATATCAATACAACCGCGCTATTTTGGAAGTACCCGAAAAGCAAGTTATCGACAATATTAAAACGCGTTGGGAACTGCCCGCTGTCTACCTCACTTTCTTAGAACGCTTTTCGCCTGCCGATGATGCTTTTCTCAAGGGCATCAATCTGTATGGTGCTAATACTTTAATAAAGCATCAATGCGGTTATGCTTTCAGTAGTCCCAATGATGAACTCTTCCCCGATTGGAAAGCCCATTGGCTCGTAATCGCCGATAAAGATGCCGACCCTTATATACTCGACCTTTCCAAAAGTGACAGCAACGATGCGCCTATCTACAAAGCTCCCCACGGAGCAGGTGAGTGGAAATGGCGCAAAGTAGCGGGAAGTTTCTTAGAATTTTTAGAGAAATTAAGCTAATGAATTATATATATTATGGAAGAAATAATACTTTTAGAACTTTCTAAACAGATAAGAGATCAAGGGTACGATGCCACTCCAGATTTGCCTAATCTTATGATACGAATAGGCGACAAAATGCGTATTGAGCTTGATCCTATCCCTATCACCCCTGATATTCATAAAAGTGTGTTGCCAATGCATATAGGCACTTATTTAGAGGACGGTTTTTTTCCACAAGGAATTTTGGATAATATAGCAGGTTTTGGTGATACCGATGAGGAAAAGATAGATTCATTCATAGAAAATTACCTTTCTACTACATTCCAAACCATCATCAATAGTTTGGGTTGCCTTTTTGATAAAGGTTGCGATATCTATCGGGACAATTATCATTGGCATACCTCTATAGGCAACCTATATTTGTTAGGAAAATGGCAAACGCCTCGCAATGAAAGAGATTTCTATAACCTTTTGATAGACATTCTACCTCAAAAATTCACTACCGAATACCGTATCCAGTCGCTAAAATGTTTTGTAGCACGTACAAAAAGCGGATATGTAACCGAGTGTTTGTTAAACAATGAAGATTGGGACGAAGGAGCAGAACGCCTGCGTCAATACGCCCAAACTTGGCAAGACGAAGCCTCATTTCTATCTATAAAACAACTACTGATATTCCGTCTTTGTGACGCAATACACAATGAGAAATAAACGCCTAATTTTGCATAATTCAAAATAATATCGGAACTTTGCGCCCTTAACGCTAAACTCAATTAAAATGTTAATAATAAAAAATCTCCACGCAGGTGTGGACGGCAAAGAAATCCTCAAGGGGATTGACTTAGAAATAAAAGCAGGTGAAGTACACGCCATTATGGGACCTAACGGAGCCGGAAAATCTACTCTCTCTTCGGTAATTTCAGGCAACGAAAACTTCGAGGTAACCGAGGGTGATATCCTCTTAGAAGGCGAAAGTCTGTTAGAAGATGCCCCCGAAGAGCGCGCTCACAAAGGTATCTTTATGTCTTTCCAATACCCAGTGGAAATCCCTGGTATATCTGTAACGAACTTCATCAAAACAGCTATCAACGAGAGTCGCAAAGCAAAAGGACTCCCCGATATGCCTGCTGCCGAACTCCTCAAAAAAATACGCGAAAAAGCAGCCCTTTTAGAAATAAACCCCGATTTTCTCTCTCGCTCCCTCAACCAAGGATTCTCTGGCGGTGAGAAGAAGCGCAACGAAATCTTCCAAATGGCAATGCTCGAACCCAAAGTCGCTATCCTCGACGAAACCGACTCTGGTCTCGATATCGATGCCCTCCGCATTGTCGCTAATGGCGTGAACAAACTCAAAAACGAAAACAACGCAGTGCTCGTTATCACCCACTACCAACGCCTCTTAGACTACATCGTCCCCGATTATGTTCACGTGCTTTCCGATGGTAAAATCGTAAAAACAGGCGACAAAAACCTCGCCTTAGAATTGGAAGCTAAAGGTTATGATTGGCTGAAAGGATAATGGTTAATTATTAATGATTAATGATTAATTACGGTTATGCTCATTGAAAAATACACAGAAACCTTAACAAACCCTTTGTTACCTGAGGCGTTTCAGTTCTTAAAAAGAAAAGACCTCTTTGCTATCAACTATAAACATCAGCAAATAGGCGTATGCAATGAGTCAGAAGGATTTTCGCTCTACACTTTTGAAAAAGAACTGCTTTGGGAAATAAATAAACCTATTGTAGGGGCTTTATTAGCGATAGAACGCCAGCAAATTTGGCTTGCCGAGCGCCACGATGCTGAACATATCACCGTATGGGTATATGATTTGCAAGGGAAGGCATTGGCGTCTATGCCTATGGACGACGAAATCTACGATGCTAATATAGAACTGAAAGCATTGCCTAATAACAAGGTGGTTATCACTTTCTATGGCGGACAAGATGGTTGTATGAGTTATCTGTTATCTTTTGAAAACGAAAAACTGAAAGTAGCTAAACAATTGCCTAACGATGTAGATTTCTGCTGTATGCTCAGTGAAAAAGAAGCTGTATTCACCAATTTCTACGAGGCAGAGCTTTATGTAATGAGTTATCCATCGCTAAAAACACTCAAAAAGCACCATTTCTCCGAGGATTGGGGAGCCATAGCACAACCTTTCAAAGGTGACAAAATACTGATTACTGATATGTATTGCAATCGGCATTACATTTTTGATGTCAGTACCCTCACAGTGGAAGACGAAATCATTTTCAAAGGTTTTGAACCTTATAAAGATGAGATAGAAGACTTTTTAGTAAGTGATATCGACGAACTCCACTATCACAACGGTCAGCTGATAGGAGGATATACCGAAGTAGATAGCGAGCGCAACGCCATATACCATTGGCTCATTGGCAAATCGACAAATTGACAAATCGGTATGTTTGAACTCAACAACGAACAACGCAAATACGTAGGCTTAGACCCTATATTACCTCATTGGGATAGGGTTTTATTGGCAGGCGACAAACACCGCCCAGAGAGCATATTGTATTTTGACGGCGATATCATCAAAAGGCAAATCATCTCCACAAAGGAAAAATATATTGAAAAACAGTACGAGGAAGCAACACGCAACCGCGAAACATTGTTACCTAAAACCTCAAAAGGTAAAGAAGTGCCTTTGCAAGCCAATCATTTTGAAAAACGCACCCCTATTGGCGTGTGGGTAGAAATCAAAAATGACCGGTTGGCAATAACGAGCTACACTTCCGAAATCACTTTTTACGACACTCTTTGGGAAAAGCCTTCCGATAGAAAGCAAACCTCTATCCCACAGCAAATAGCTGATTTTATCGCTCAATCACCAGCAAATCATTTAGAGGAAATAGCCGAATTTAAACAACAGAAACGCAAGCACGTAAAATTCAAAAAAGGCGATATTTTCTGTTTTAAACTCAATCGCACCCAATACGGATTTGGCAGAGTGGTTTTAGATATCTATAAGATTCAAAAAGAAAATATGATTCCTAAAAACCATTTTTGGAGATTTCTTTTTGGTCGAGCTGTGATGATACAGTTCTTTGTATATGCTTCCGATACTAAAAATGTAGCTATAGAAGTATTGCAACAGCAGAAAACAATGCCCTCTAACGTGATGATGGACAACAATTTGTTCTATGGCGAATACGAAATTATAGGCAACGTTCCTATCCCCGATGAAGAATACGACTTCCCTATCAACTTTGAAGACGATGGATTTATGTTATACGGCGGTCCTAAATATTTTTTGCAATGGGGATTGATACAATTAGGAATGAGTGAAGCCGCCTTTGATGAAAGAGCCGAAAAACTCAAAACCCTCACCGATAATTTGGATTATAACAATAGAGGAAATGGTATTTCACCACAGATGTATAGAAAACATCGTTTAGCGCAAATGCTCAGTGGCGAGGACTTATGCTGGTGTGATAGAGATTTGCGCGCTCCTTTCAACAAAGCTATCAAAGATGAAATCCTTACAATTTTCGGTCTTGACCCTACAGCAAGCTATGCCGCAAATTGCAAGAAGTTATACACAATACCCTTACCAAGTGAATTAAAAGATTAAGAAGATGAATTTAAAAGAAAAATGGGTTACTGCCTTCGAGGCATTCCCTCATAAAGACGATATATTAAAAGACATTCGCAAAGAAGCCCTTAGTTTCTTTGCCGAAAAAGGTTTCCCGCATAAAAAAGTAGAAGCGTGGAAATACACTTCACTCTCTGACCTCCAAGCTACTGATTACAGTTTGTGGCAACCTATTCACAATAAAACAACCCTCTCACCCGAAGTGTTGCACAAGTACGCTATCGCAGATTGCTATCAGCTTGTGTTTGTAAACGGCTATTACTGCCCCGAAATGTCGAGCAAAGAGATTGCAGGCGCTACTATTAGCCCTCTATTAGAGGCGTTGCACAAGGGCGGAGAAGCCTTTATCAAAAAATACTTCAACTCCAATACCGAAAAAGGTGATATATTCACAGCCCTCAACACAGCTTTTACCTCAGAAGGGCTCTATATAGAAGTACCTAAAGGAAAAATAGTAGATAAACCTATACAATTGTTATATTTCAACGACAGAAAAGAAACCACTTGTTATCAGCCGCGCAATATTATTGCCGTGGGAGAGAATGCACAGCTCAAAGTCATTGAAGTACACCAAAACCTATCGGATACTGCTACGGCTATCCTTACCAATGCAGTAACCGAGGCATTTGTAGCCAAAGAAGCTTTCCTCGACTATTACAAATTGCAAAACGATAGTCTTACCGCTTCTCTTATTGATAACACCTATATTTCGCAAGAAGCAAATAGCCACGCCAGCGTACATACCTTCTCATTTGGGGGCACACTCACTCGCAACAACCTCAATTTCTATCACCAAGGCGAGCATTTAGAATCTACCCTCAAAGGGTTGAGTATCCTCAAAGGCTCACAACACACCGATCATTATACGTTGGTGAACCACGCATATCCTAACTGTGAGAGTCATCAGGATTATAAGAGTATCGTAAGCGATGAAGCTACCAATGTGTTCAATGGTAAGATAATGGTAGAACAAATCGCCCAGAAAACAAATGCTTATCAGCAGAACGACAACATCCTCCTCTCCGATAAGGCAACAGTATACACCAAGCCCCAACTCGAAATCTTCGCCGATGATGTGAAGTGTTCGCACGGTTGTACTGTAGGCTCTCTCAGTGCAGACTCTTTATTCTATCTGCAAACACGAGGCATAGGCAAAAAAGAAGCGGCTGCCCTACTCACTTATGCTTTTGCTAATACTGTATTAGAAAGCGTAAAAATCCCCGCTCTTTCGGAGTATATCAATGCTATTATTGCTAAAAAATTAGGCGTAACCGTAGATTTTTAAGAGAAGAAGTATGAGCTAACAACGTGTAAAATACTCTTTAATAAACATAACCAACATAAGTATATGGCAGTAAAATCAAATGACACCAATCTTTCTGAATTGCTTAAGACAGTAGGCAATGGGAAAAGCCAATTACCCGACTTTCAACGTAGTTGGGTATGGGATGATATGAGAATTTGCAAACTCATAGAAAGTTTAACATCAGATTTCCCTATGGGAGCAGCAATGTTTCTTGATTATAGTGCAGATACAGGTATAAAATTCAAGTATCGTTTATTTGAGGGGGTAGACAAGCAATACGAGAGTGTAGTGCCCGATTCATTGGTTTTGGATGGACAACAGCGCCTCACCACTCTCTACCAAGTGTTTATGAGTAAAAATCCTGTTGTTACAAGAATGGACACAGATAAAGATAGTACCATCAAACGATACTATTATATTGATATAGAGAAAGCAATTGACCCAGAAATAGACCGATTAGATGCTATTATATCAATATCTGAGGATAAAATTAAGACAGAAAATATAGGACGAGAAATCATTCTTGATTTGCGTACAAGAGAAGATGAGTATAAGAATCTGATGTTTCCTCTTAACCTAACCTTTTCAGACACTATGGATTGGATATGGGGATTAATCACTTATAATAAAGACGCAATGCCTATTGTTCAAAAGTTTCAGCAAGAAATTTTGGAACCTTTGAAGAAATATACATTCCCTGTTATCACCCTTGCCAAAGATACTACTCCAGAGGCTGTATGCCAAATTTTTGAGAATGTAAATACAGGCGGTGTTACACTCACAGTATTCGAGCTTGTTACAGCAAAATTCGCTGCAATGGGCAGTAAAAATCTAAGAGAAGAGTGGAATAAGCTAAAAACAGATTTCAACGAAAGAAGCGACAAATTACTTAAAGACCTTTCAGGACCAAATTTTCTTACCTCAATGACATTGCTTTTATCATACTTAAAAATGAAAAAAGGAGTGCGACAAACAGTATCTTGTAAGAAAAAGGATGTGTTAAAGTTAGAATATGATGATTTTTTCACCCATCTTGAAGATTTGAAGCAGGGTTTCACTTGTGCCACTAATTTTATGGTTCAACAAGGAATCTACAAATCAATAGACATTCCCTATAGTACTCAGCTCATTCCACTTGCAGCCATTTTTGCATACGATAATTTGAATGGCAAAAAACTAAGTTTAATGCAAAATTTGGATTTATTAGCTAAATGGTTTTGGTGTGGTGTTTTTGGTGAACTTTATGGCAGTGCCAATGAAACTAGATTTGCCCAAGATATAGTAGGAATCTTTGAATGGATGGAGAATGAGAATGCTGTGCCTGAAACCGTTACAAGAGCAACTTTTGATGCTACTCGGTTATTATGGTTGCAAACTCGCAACAGTGCTGCATACAAAGGTGTTATGGCTTTAATCAACAAGCAACACCCTAAAGATTTTATGAGCGGACAAGATATGGAAATTGCTAATTATCTCTTAGAACTTACGGATATTCATCATATTTTCCCACAAGCATATTGCACAAAGGAAAATCTGCCACAAAGAAAATGGAACTCTGTAATAAATAAGACACCCATCTACGCTACAACCAATCGTTCAATAGGTGGTAAAGCTCCAAGTCTTTATATTCAGACCATTCGAAATAAAGGTATATCAGAAGATAAAATAGATAATGCTTTAGAATCCCATAATATAAACCCAACTTTACTTAAAATAGATAGTTTTGATGCCTTTATTGTAGATAGAGCGAAACGCCTTCTCAATCTAATTGAAAAGGCTATGGGCAAAGCTGTTTCTGGAAGAGAAAGTAATTCAACAATTCAACATTTTGGGCAAGCTCTAACTGAATAGTTATAAACAAGTTTGAACTATTTTTTAAAGATATAATACCTCTCTCAGTGCTATTTTACTATGATTATTGCTAAAAAATTAGGGGTAACCGTAGATTTTTAAGAGAAGAAGTATCAGCTAACAACGTGTAAAATGAGAAAGTTATACAAAATTTCCGTGTAGCGTATATACAAAAAACTGTAATTTCATTTTTCGGCACGAAGTATTAAAATTTTATTTAACGCTGATAATAAGCAACTTATATGTAAAACAGATAGACTTTCCATTTTTGGCACGCTATTTTCTATATAGTAAGTGTAAGTTTGACAGACGGGATGTTAGTAAAACTTGCAAGTGCATCATAAATCATAATAAATGATTATACTGAAAATTGCTTGAAAAAACTGAATTAAACAAATTACTGAAAAATTGCTATAAGAAACATTGTTAGATAAAGATTATTTCATTGAAAACAAGATTTTGAGAAACAGAGATTGCTAATATGTTAATCAAAATTGCTTACTATAAGAAACATCATTAAAGCAAAATTTGAAAAAAATTAAATTACTGAAAAAGATCATTTATTAAGCTATTTATAGACAAAATTTTATGAGAAAAACAAATACTTTTAAGTTCATAAAATTTTTTATAAGCTTAAAAGTATTAATTTTGGAGTTAGTAGTAGTATTTATATGCATTGTGAAAAAAGGCTCTTCCGAAAGGGAGAGTCTTTTTTTCATTAGCACATTCAACTAATTATCAATTAACAATTATTCGTTGTTTACTACAAGTCTTACGGTCTCTATTTTGGTTTGAGAACAAGCCTCTATAACAAAAGAAAATGGGGGAATTTGTATGAGATCGCCTTGGGTGGGGATACCCTCGTTGTGAAGTACTATAAAGCCGCCTAAAGTCTCGTATTCTTCACTTTCGGGAATTTCTAAGTGATAGGTTTCATTGAGGTATTCCACCTCCAAACGAGCTGAAAATAGGTATTCCGTTTCCGATAGTTGTTCTTCTATAAATTTATCTTTATCGTGTTCGTCTTCAATTTCGCCAAAGAGTTCTTCTACAATATCCTCTAAGGTTACAATCCCCGAGGTACCGCCATACTCATCGAGTACTACCGCCATACTTTTGCGTTTGCGGGTAAGAATATTCAACACTTCGTTTATCTGAATAGTTTCAGGGATATTCACGATAGGAATAAGCACCTCTTTGATATTTTTGGGTTTCTTGAACATATCAAACGAGTGTACATACCCCAAAATATCATCAATATTTTCGTTGTATATCAATATTTTAGAGAATCCTGAAGAGACAAAAGTAGCAATCAGATTTTCTATAGACTCATTGAGTTCTACAGCTACTATTTCGGTACGTGGTATCATTATCTCACGCGCTTTTACTCCCGAAAACTCTAAAGCGTTCTGGAACATCTGCACTTCACTATCCATTTCCTCTTTTTTAGGCACATTTTCGAGCTGTTCGGAGATGTAGTCTACTAATTCTACTTTAGTAAACGAAAGAGGCACGTAATCCCCTTTTGTTTTGAAGAATACTCGCAATACAAAATCGGAAATCCACATCACCAAACTTGAAAGCGGGTAGAACAACAAGTAGAAAAAGTAAGCAGGAATAGCAAACAGTTTCAACAACTGATTGGCGTAAATCTGGAAGAATACTTTAGGCATAAACTCTGCCGTGATGAGGATAATAAGAGTGGAAATGATAGTATGCCAAAGCACATTTTGGAAGAAATCGGGTAGAAGGGCGGTCATTACTTTGCCCATTTCAAACCCATAGACTACTAAGGCAACATTATTGCCCACGAGCATAGTAGCCAACAGTTTAGAAGGCTTTCGGGTGAGTTTAGTAAGGACATTTGCTATCACACCCTCTTGTTTTTTAAGGATTTCTAAGTGTACTTTGTTAGACGATACGTAGGCTATTTCAAAGCCCGAAAAAAAGGCTGAAAGTACCAGCGTAGTAAGGATAATAATTATAGAAATAGGTTCAACCATAAGAATAATAGAAAAAGGCAGTTGCTACCAACTGCCTTTTATTTATGAAAAGAATTTTTACTTGGTAGCCTTAGCTTTTACTACTAACTCTACATCATCGTTGATGAATTTGTCTTTCAAATCATCAAACACTGATTTAGAACCATAGTTTACTCCAAAATCTACACGATTGATTTTGAAAGGTTGAGAAGCGATGCTCACTTCATTATCGGTAATAGTAACAGTAGCAGGGAAAGACACTTCTTTAGTTTTACCTTTGATAGTAAGGTCACCAGTAAGGTTTTTACCATCGAATTTTTTGAACACGAAAGAAGCTGTAGGGAAATCTTTCACATTGAAAAAGTGGTCTACTTTTTCAGGATCAGTACCTTTAAGGTGAGCTTCGAGGTCTTCTTTACCTTTGCCAGCTTGAAGGTCGAGTACTGTAATGGTATTCATATCCAATACAAATTCGGCTTTGGTAATAGCTCCATTTTCTACATTTACACCCCCTTTGGTAACGTTTACAGTACCATTGTGTTTGCCAGCAGGTTTGCTACCTACCCATTCTACTACTGAAGTAGGATCAACTAAGTAAGCAAAAGCAGGAGCTTGAACAGCTTCAGGAGCAGTTGCTTGCTCGGTAGTAGGGGTAGTTGTTTCAGCATTTTGCTGAGTGTTTGTGTTATTGCAACTCACAAGTGCAACGCTTGCTATAACAGCTAAGCTCAAAACGATTTTTTTCATTAGTGTTTTTTATTTTAAGTTATTAATTGGGCAAAAGTATGAAATATATTTTATTCTGCCAAATTTATTTAGGAAACGAAAAGAGGCTTGCCGTGGCAAACCTCTTTATTTTTATTAACTTTAACAACTGTAATTATTCAGCTGCTTCAGCTTTAACTTCAGATTTTACTTCTGTTTTTGCTTCAGTTGCAGTTTCTTCAGTTGCTTTTTTTCTACCACGACGAGTAGTTTTCTTTTTAGCTGCTTTATTAGCTACGTTGTAAGTAGTGTTATAGTCTACGAACTCAATCATAGCCATTTCGGCGTTATCGCCTAAACGATTTCCTAATTTGATGATACGAGTGTATCCACCTGGGCGGTCGCCTACTTTCACTGCTACTCCTTTGAAGAGTTCGGTTACAGCGTATTTGTTGCGCAATTTACTAAAAGCGATACGACGATTGTGAGTAGTATCTTCTTTAGATTTAGTTACCAATGGCTCTACAAAAAGTTTTAGAGCTTTTGCTTTTGCCAAGGTAGTATTGATGCGTTTATGCTCGATAAGAGAGCAAGCCATATTGGCGAGCATTGAATTTCTATGAGCAGATTTTCTTCCTAAATGATTAATTTTATTTCCGTGTCTCATTTTTCCTTAGTTAAAATATCGCAAGAGCGAGTTAATCTTTATCCAATTTATACTTTGAGGTATCCATACCGAACACCAAACCTTTGTTAGCCACTAATTCGTCGAGCTCGATGAGAGATTTTTTACCGAAGTTTCTAAATTTCATCAAATCGGCTTTGTTGAATGACACTAAGTCGCCTAATGTTTCTACTTCAGCGGCTTTCAAGCAGTTGAGAGCGCGCACTGAAAGGTCCATATCTACCAATTTAGTTTTGAGTAACTGACGCATGTGCAATGATTCTTCATCGTAAGCATCGGTTTGAGCTACTTCATCGGCTTCGAGGGTAATTCTCTCATCGGAGAATAGCATAAAGTGGTGGATAAGTGTTTTAGCGGCTTCAGTAAGCGCTTGTTTAGGGTGGATGGAACCGTCGGTTTTAATTTCGAAGACTAATTTTTCGTAGTCAGTTTTTTGTTCAACACGATAATTTTCAATGGTGTATTTCACGTTTTTGATAGGAGTAAAGATTGAATCGGTAGCAATCACTCCTATAGCGGCGTTTGGTTTTGCGTTTTCTTCGGCAGATACGTAACCACGACCTTTTTCAATGGTAATTTCCATTGTAAAGGATGCAGAAGTTTCCATATTGCAAATTACCAAATCGGGGTTTAGCACTTGAAAACCTGAAAGAGTTTTTTGAAAATCACCGGCAGTCAATTGTTTTTTACCAGAAACAGTAATGGTAGCTGTTTCATCTTCTACGTCTTCCACTTGGCGTTTGAAGCGAACTTGTTTCAAGTTGAGAATGATTTCGGTTACATCTTCTCTCACGCCTGGTATAGTAGAAAATTCGTGGTCTACTTTATCAAATTTCACAGAGGTAATAGCGAAACCTTCGAGAGAAGAGAGCATAACTCTGCGCAATGCGTTACCTATAGTTAAACCATATCCTGGTTCCAAAGGGCGAAATTCAAATCGCCCTTCGAAATCAGATGATTCAATCATTATAACTTTATCTGGTTTTTGAAAGTTAAATAATGCCATATTTTGACTGCTGTCTTTTTTATTTATTATTTAGAGTACAACTCTACGATTAACTGTTCTTTAATATTTTCAGGAATCTGAATACGTTGAGGTACAGCTACGAAAGTACCTTCTAATTTTTCAGGGTTCCAAGTGATCCATTCGTATACGGTGCTGTGAGCAGCCAATGAATTTTCGATCACGCTTAAAGATTTTGATTTTTCGCGAACGCCTACTACATCACCAGGTTTAAGGGAATAAGAAGGGATGTTTACGATGTTACCGTTCACAGTGATGTGGCGGTGAGACACCAATTGACGGGCGGCGCTACGAGTAGGAGCGATACCCATACGGTATACGACGTTGTCTAAGCGAGATTCGCAAAGTTGAAGAAGCACCTCACCGGTGATGTGTTTACTTCTTTTAGCTTTTTCATATAGGTTATGGAATTGTTTTTCGAGGATTCCATAAGTATATTTAGCTTTTTGTTTTTCTTGTAGCTGGATGGCGTATTCAGAGCGTTTTGCTCTACGGCGAGCCAAGCCGTGTTGTCCGGGAGGATAGTTTTTTCTTTCAAAAGATTTATCATCTCCGAAGATAGCTTCACCAAATTTACGAGCTATTTTAGTTTTTGGTCCTGTATATCTTGCCATTTTGAATTGTTTAAAATGAAAGGCAGTTATGAATTAAGGCATTCCTTCGATAACAACTCACCTTTCTTAAATGTTATTAAAAATTATACTCTACGTTTTTTAGGAGGGCGGCATCCGTTGTGAGGAAGAGGAGTAACGTCGATAATTTCAGTTACTTCGATACCAGCGTTGTGGATAGTACGGATAGCGGATTCTCTACCGTTACCTGGACCTTTTACGTATACTTTTACTTTTTTAAGTCCGGCGTCGAAAGCTACTTTAGCAGCATCTTCGGCGGCTACTTGTGCGGCGTAAGGGGTATTTTTCTTAGAGCCTCTGAAGCCCATTTTACCTGCTGACGACCAAGCAATTACATCTCCTTTTTTATTGGTAAGAGAAATGATAACATTATTGAAAGTAGCTGAAACGTGAGCTTCGCCAACAGATTCAACGACTACTTTTCTCTTTTTAGAGACTTTTGCATTTTTTGCATTTTGTTTTGCCATACTCTACTACTTATTATTTAGTTGCTTTTTTCTTGTTCGCAACAGTTTTTCTTTTACCTTTTCTTGTACGAGAATTGTTTTTAGTTTTTTGACCGCGCAAAGGTAATCCGTTACGGTGGCGGATACCGCGGTAGCAACCGATGTCCATCAAACGTTTGATGTTCAATTGGATTTCGGAGCGCAATTCTCCTTCGATTTTATAAGACGCAACGATTTCGCGAATACGGCTGATTTCGTCATCATTCCATTCGCTTACTTTAGTGTCTTCGTTTACTTGAGCTCTACTTAAGATTTCTTTAGCTCTACTTTTTCCGATACCAAAAATGTAGGTTAAACCAATAACCCCTCTTTTGTTTTTTGGTAAGTCAATACCTGCAATTCGTGCCATAATTATCCTTGTCGTTGTTTAAATTTAGGATTTTTCTTGTTAATTACGTACAATCGTCCTTTTCTGCGCACAATGATGCACTCGGAACTTCTTTTTTTAATTGATGCTCTAACTTTCATTTTGTTTTGTTTATATCAATAGAGTGTGCAAAACTACAATTTTTTTTTGTAATAGCCACATTTTTAGTGTACAAAAATTTCATTTTGCATTTAATTCACTCGTTTTTGAGCGTAAATTTTATATTCAACAAATTGAATACAAATGTTTTACGCTAAAAATACCACAAATAAAAAATTCTTATTTTATGATTGTAATTTCTCACAGATATAACTAAAATGGTTTTATCTGTGAGAAATTATCAACCAAAATATTGGAAGAATTCTCTTAATTAAAACTAATAACGGTAGGTGATGCGAGCTTTGCTTAGGTCGTAAGGGCTCATTTCGAGTTTTACTTTATCGCCTGGGAGTAGTTTGATGTAGTGCATACGCATTTTTCCTGAGATGTGTGCAATCACTACGTGTCCATTGTCTAACTCCACTCTGAACATTGCATTAGACAGTGCTTCTACAATAGTTCCGTCCTGTTCAATTGCTGCTTGTTTAGCCATAAATTTTAATTAAGATACTTTTCTATTTTTACCTGTTTTCATCAAACCATCATAATGGCGATTGAGCAGATATGAATTTACTTGTTGCATAGTATCAATAGCAACCCCTACTAAGATGAGTAGTGAGGTACCTCCGTAGAACAATGCCCATTGGTCTTGCATACCAATAATTTTGAGCAGTGATGGGAAGATAGCTACCAAGGCTATACATATAGAACCAGGGAATGTGATGAGCGACATAATTTTATCTAAATAGTCGCCTGTTTCTTTACCTGGGCGTATACCTGGGATGAAACCTCCGCTGCGTTTTAGGTCATCGGCCATTTTATTGGTAGGTACTGTGATTGCAGTATAGAAATACGTGAATAGTATAATCATAGCTGCGAATAGCAGATTGTACCAAAAACCGAAGACATTAGAGAAGGCTGCTTGAACGCTTTTAGCAAATTCGGATTGTGATAATCCGGCTACAGTGGCTGGAATGAACATCAGGGCTTGAGCGAAGATGATAGGCATTACCCCTGCAGCGTTGAGTTTTAAAGGAATGTATTGACGAGCGCCAAATATATTTTTCTCGTTAGCGACTCCTCCGTCGGCTGTTCTACGGGCGTACTGTACTGGGATTTGTCGTACTGCTTTGATCAGGTAGATACATAGCAGGATGATGACGAACCAAAGGATTATCTCGATTAGGATTAAAAGAGGTCCTCCAGTACCGGTAAGTCTAGAAGCGGTTTCGGAGAGGAATGCGCGAGGGAGGCGTGCGATGATACCTACCATAATGAGTAGGGAGATACCGTTACCAATTCCTTTATCGGTGATTTTTTCACCTAACCACATTGCGAAAATAGTTCCTGTTACTAAGATAAGCACCGCTGGTACTATAAAAGAGAGTCCCTTGCCTAAAAGGAAGGCAGCATCAGGGACTCCTAATCTATTGATACCGTATAGGTATACGGGTGCTTGTACAATACATATTGCAATAGTAAGCCATCGAGTGATTTGGTTTATCTTTCGGCGTCCGCTTTCACCTTCTTTTTGTAGTTTTTGGAGATAAGGAATAGCGATTCCCATCAACTGAACGACGATAGAAGCTGAGATGTAGGGCATAATCCCGAGGGCGAATACTGAGGCATTAGAGAAAGCGCCACCAGTAAAAGCGTTGAGGATGTCGAGGAGACCACCGCCAGAGGTTTTAGTAGACAACTCGTGCAATTGAGCGGAGTCGATACCAGGGAGGACGATGTGAGCTCCGAAGCGATAAACTAACAAAATTCCGAGAGTTAAAATGATTCTATTTTTTAACTCTTCAATTTTCCAAATATTGGTCAGGTTCTCGATAAACTTCTTCATAAATTGAATATTACAAGGTTACTGCTTCGCCACCAGCAGCTTCGATAGCGGCTTTAGCACTTGCAGTAAACTTATGAACAGATATTTTTAGTTTAGATTTTAGTTCGCCACCACCTAGTATTTTGACTAAGTCAGATTTTTTAGCTAGGTTTAGTTGAACTAAGGTTTCGAGGTCGACTTTATCAGTAATTTTGCCGTTATCAACGAGTTCTTGGATGCGACCCAAGTTGATACCGACGTATTCTTTACGGTTAAAGTTTTTGAAACCGAATTTTGGTACGCGTCGTTGTAGGGGCATTTGACCACCTTCGAAGCCAATCTTATTAGAAAAGCCAGAACGAGATTTAGCTCCTTTGTGACCGCGGGTAGAAGTTCCTCCTTTACCAGAACCTTGACCGCGACCTACGCGCTTCCCTTCTCTGTGAATTGAACCCTGTGCGGGTTGTAAATTACTCAAGTTCATAACTTTGTATAAAAATATTATTTAACTTCTTCTACAGAAATTAAGTGTTTTACCTTATTGATCATACCAAGGATGCTTGGTGTAGCGTCGTGTTCGACAGTTCTACCGATACGAGTAAGACCTAATGCTTCGAGAGTAAGTTTTTGGTCTTTAGGGCGTTTGATGCTACTTTTAATTTGAGTTACTTTAATTTTTGCCATAGCTATATAAATTAACCTTTAAACAATTTTTCTAAAGAGATGCCACGTTGAGCAGCGACAGTTTTAGCGCTACGCAATTGTAATAAAGCGTCGAAAGTAGCTTTCACCACGTTGTGAGGGTTAGAAGAGCCTTGAGATTTAGAGAGTACGTTATGGATACCTACGGATTCCAAAACGGCACGTACTGCACCACCAGCAATAACTCCAGTACCATCGGTAGCGGGTTGTAGGAATACACGGGCACCGCCGTATTTTCCTTTTTGTTCGTGAGGCAAGGTAGTACCGTTGAGGGGGATACGCACTAAGTTTTTCTTAGCGTCTTCCACAGCTTTAGCGATAGCTTCGGAAACCTCTTTAGATTTACCTAAACCGTGACCTACGACTCCGTTTTCGTCGCCAACTACAACGATAGCGGAGAAACCGAAAGCGCGACCACCTTTAGTTACTTTAGTAACACGTTGTACTCCTACCAAACGGTCTTTCAATTCCAAACCACTTGGTTTTACATATTCTACATTTTTATATTTCTGATACATAGTTATTAGAATTTAAGTCCGCCTTCTCTAGCACCGTCGGCTAATGATTTTACACGTCCGTGGTAAAGGTATCCTCCGCGATCGAAGGATACTTTTTCGATACCTTGTTTCAAAGCTTTTTCAGCAATAGCTTTACCGACCAATGCTGCTTTTTCAGTTTTAGTACCTTTGGCGGCACTAATTTCTTTATCACGTGAAGATGCAGCCAACAGGGTAGTACCTTTAGTATCGTCTATGATTTGGACATAGATTTCGTTATTACTTCTGAAAACAGCCAAACGAGGTTGTTCAGCAGTACCTTTTACTACTTTTCTGATTCTGCTTTTAATACGTTGTCTTCTTTCTATTCTTGATAATGCCATTGTTCTAACTATTAAGCTGATTTACCTGCTTTTCTTCTCAACACTTCGCCTACGAATTTAACGCCTTTACCTTTGTAAGGTTCAGGTTTACGGAAGCTACGGATTTTAGCCGCTACTTGACCGAGTAGTTGTTTGTCGTGAGAAGTTAATTTAATGATAGGGTTTTTACCTTTCTCGTTGATTGTCTCGAGTTTAATTTCGGTTGGCAATTCGAGAATGATGTTGTGAGAGAAACCAAGGGCTAAGTCTAGCTTTTGACCTTGGTTAGCTGCACGGTATCCAACCCCTACTAACTCTAATTCTTTAGTGAAACCTTCAGAGACACCTACGACCATATTGTGTACTAAGGCACGGTATAGACCGTGTTTAGCGTTTTGGTCTTTGGTAGTATCTGTAGTTTCAAACACTAAATGTCCATCTTCTTGCTTTACAGCAATGTCTTTAACCTCTTGGGTTAATTCGCCTAATTTCCCCTTTACTGTTACGACGTTATCTTTGATAGTAACGGTAACTCCTGCGGGAATATTGATGGGTGCTTTACCTATTCTTGACATTGTTTATTGTCTTTTTATTGATTAGTAAACGTAACAAATTACCTCTCCACCGATATTGAGTTCTCTAGCTTTTTTACCTGTCATCACGCCTTGTGATGTAGAGATAATAGCGATACCCAAACCGTTTAATACGCGAGGTAGGTTATCAGCGCCAGCGTACTTTCTCAGACCTGGGCGGCTGGCTCTTTCAATATGCCTAATAACGGGTTCTTTGGTTACTTTGTCGTATTTCAAAGCTATTTTGATGGTACCTTGTACGGTAGAGTCATCGAATTTATAGCTAAGGATAAACCCTTGGTCAAAAAGGATTTTAGTAATTTCCTTTTTGAGTTTAGAGGCTGGGATCTCAACGACTCTGTGACCAGCGCTATTAGCATTTCTAATTCTTGTTAAATAATCTGCGATAGGATCTGTATACATAAATTTTGTCCTTTTAAATTATTACCAACTTGCTTTTTTTACACCAGGAATTAATCCTTTGTTTGCCATTTCGCGGAATAACACACGTGAAATTCCAAAGGTGCGCATATACCCTTTAGGGCGACCTGTAAGTTTGCAACGGTTATGCAGACGGACAGGAGAAGCATTTTTAGGGATTAGCTGAAGTGCTTCATAATCACCAGCTTCTTTTAGAGCTTTGCGTTTAGCAGCGTATTTAGCTACTAACTTTTGACGTTTCACCTCGCGGGCTTTCATTGATTCTTTAGCCATATACTTAGTTCTTTTTAAAAGGTAATCCTAATTCGCTTAATAATGATTTAGCTTCTTTATCAGTGTGAGCTGAAGTAACGAAGGTAATATCCATACCTGCGATCTTGTTGATTTTATCAATGTCGATTTCAGGGAATATGATTTGTTCGGTAACGCCTAAATTGTAGTTACCTCTACCATCGAAGCCATTTGCTTTCACGCCTTGGAAGTCTCTTACACGAGGAAGAGCTGTAGTGATAAGGCGGTCTAAGAACTCATACATTCTTTCGCCACGAAGGGTAACTTTGGCACCGATAGCCATACCTTTACGGAGTTTGAAAGAAGCTACGTCCTTTTTAGAATAAGTGGCAACAGCTTTCTGACCAGTAATTTTGGTAAGTTCGTCTACAGCATAGTCGATTTGTTTTTTATCGGCTACTGCAGAACCAACACCGCGGCTCACAACTATTTTTTCAAGTTTAGGAACCTGCATTACATTTTTATAGCCAAATTCTTCTTTTAGAGCCGCAACGATGCGCTCTTTGTATTCTTGTTTTAATCTAGGTACGTAAGCCATATTATATTACTACATTAGATTTTTTAGAAATTCGCACTTTTTTACCGTCACGTTCTTCGATACCTACACGAGTAGTTTTTTTCGTTTTAGGGTCGATGAGTGCGAGGTTAGAAATGTGAATAGATGCTTCTTTTTCTACGATTCCACCTTGAGGGTTTTGAGCGTTAGGTTTGGTGTGTTTTTTGACCAAGTTTAGCCCCTCAACAATCGCTCTGTTCTTCTCGCGATCTACACGTAATACTTTGCCTTCTTTACCTTTTTCTTCTCCAGCAATTATTTTTACGGTATCTCCAGTTTTAATTTTTAGTTTCATCATTTACTTTATTAAAAATTAAAGCACTTCTGGTGCTAATGAAACGATCTTCATAAATTGTTTATCACGAAGTTCTCTCGCTACGGGTCCGAATACACGGGTACCTCTCATTTCACCAGCTGCGTTCAAGAGAACGCAAGCGTTTTCATCAAATCGGATATAAGAACCATCGGCACGGCGTACTTCTTTTTTAGTTCTTACTACCACCGCTGTAGAAACTTGTCCTTTTTTTACGTTTCCGTTAGGAGTAGCTTCTTTGACGGTAACTACAATCTTATCGCCTACTGAGGCATATCTGCGCTTGGTACCACCGAGTACACGGATAGTAAGCACTTCTTTAGCGCCAGTATTATCGGCTACTTTTAGTCTTGATTCTTGTTGTACCATAATTACTTAGCTCTTTCAATGATTTCTACTAATCTCCAGCATTTGGTTTTGCTCAATGGACGTGTTTCCATTATACGCACAGTATCACCAATGTTGCAATCGTTTTTTTCGTCGTGCGCAACATATTTTTTAGTGCGCAACACGAACTTACCATACATAGGGTGTTTTACACGTTTCACTTCTGAAACTACGATAGATTTATCCATTTTGTTGCTTGTAACAACCCCTATTCTTTCTTTTCTTAAATTTCTTTTTTCCATAAGGCAGGTTCGAATTATTGTAATTCTCGTTTAGTTAGCTCACAAGCCAATCTCGCGATAGTTCTTCTTACGTTACGTAATTGAATTGGTTTTTCCAATGACGAAATTGCGTGTGCCATTTTCAAATCTGCATACGATTTCTTAAACTCACCAAGCTTTTCTTGTAGCTCAGTTATTGTCAATTTGTTAATTTCAGACTGTTTCATTGTTCTTTAATTAATTTTGATAATCTCTTGCTACAACGAATTTTGTTTTTACGGGTAGCTTTTGAGCTGCGAGGCGTAGCGCTTCTTTAGCTACGTCGAGCGGCACGCCGCCTACCTCAAACATTATTCTTCCTGGTTTTACTACGGCTGCCCAGTATTCTACGGCACCTTTACCTTTACCCATACGTACTTCCAAAGGCTTTTTGGTAATAGGTTTATCTGGGAAGATTTTGATCCAAAGTTGACCTTCACGTTTCATATAACGGGTAGCAGCTACACGAGCTGACTCGATTTGGCGAGAAGTGATGAATGCTGAATCTAACGATTTAATTCCGAAAGTACCATTAGAAAGGAGCGCACCGCGGTGAGCTACGCCTTTCATTCTGCCTTTTTGTTGTTTACGATATTTCGTTCTTTTTGGCTGTAACATCTTTCTTGTTCTTTAAAAAATTACTTTTTGCGACGCGCTCTTTTGGGTGCACCAGCAGGCTTGTCAGTTGATTTACCAGAGAAATTTCCGCCAGTGGCTTTTTTAGTCATACCTACGAGTGGGGAGAGTTCTCTTTTACCATAGATTTCGCCTTTCATAATCCACACTTTGATGCCCATACGGCCATAAGTAGTGTGAGCTTCGTCAATAGCGTAATCGATATCAGCTCTAAAGGTTGAAAGAGGGATACGACCTTCTTTAAAGCTTTCGGAACGTGCCATTTCGGCTCCATTCAAACGACCTGAAATCATTACCTTGATACCTTCAGCGTTCATACGCATAGCTGAAGCGATAGCCATTTTGATAGCGCGTTTGTAAGAAACACGACCTTCGATTTGGCGGGCGATGCTTGCTGCAACGAGAGCTGCGTCGAGTTCAGGGCGTTTGATTTCAAAAATGTTGATTTGGATGTCTTTACCGGTGATTTTCTTAAGTTCTTCTTTCAACTTGTCTACCTCCTGACCGCCTTTACCGATGATGATACCAGGGCGAGCGGTGGTGATAGTAACGGTTACAAGTTTGAAAGTACGTTCGATAATCACGTGAGCAACACTAGCTTTAGATAAACGAGCGAGAACATATTTTCTGATTTTGTCGTCTTCAGCGAGTTTATCTCCGTAATCATTGCCTCCATACCAGTTAGACTCCCATCCTCTGATAATTCCTAGGCGATTTCCGATTGGATTTGTCTTTTGTCCCATAGTTTATCTTAGCTTTCTGTGTTAAAATTTTTAGCTCCAAGTACCAAAGTTATGTGGTTAGAGCGTTTTCTAATTCTGTGTGCTCTTCCTTGTGGGGCTGGGCGTAAGCGTTTAAGGATAGCGCCACCATCCACGCGGATTTCTTTGATGAATACTCCTGCTTCTTCCAAGTTAGCGTCCTCGTTTTTAGCTTGCCAGTTAGCGATAGCTGAACGCAACAATTTTTCTAAACGAGCTGCTGCTTCTTTTTGGTTGAATTTCAAAATAGCCAAGGCTTTGTCTACTTGCTGTCCACGAACTAAATCCGCTACTAAGCGCATTTTTCGAGGAGAAGTAGGGCAGTTATTTAACTTCGCGAAAGCCAAGCTTTTTTTAGCTTCTTTAATTTCGTCTGCTCTTAATTTTTTTCTAACTCCCATAGCCTTAATTATTTTTTACCTTTATTTTTTGCACCTGCGTGTCCACGGAAGGAACGAGTAGGTGAAAATTCTCCTAATTTATGTCCCACCATATTTTCAGTGATGTATACAGGGACAAACTGACGACCGTTGTGAACTGCAATAGTTTGGCCAACAAAGTCTGGAGTAATCATAGAAGCGCGTGACCAAGTTTTGATAACGTTTTTCTTACCAGACTGTATATTTTGTTGGATTTTCTTTTCCAAGCTATAGTGAACGTAAGGTCCTTTTTTTAATGAACGTGCCATTTGTTAGTCTCTTATTTTTTTCTGCGTTCTACAATATACTTATTACTTGCTTTGGTTTTAGAACGAGTTCTATAACCTTTCGCTGGAATGCCTTTACGTGAGCGTGGGTGACCACCGGTAGCACGACCTTCACCACCACCCATTGGGTGATCGACAGGGTTCATAACTACAGCACGAGTACGAGGACGGCGTCCTAACCAGCGTGAGCGACCTGCTTTACCTGAAAGTACCAATTGGTGATCAGAGTTTGATACGGCTCCTATGGTTGCTAAGCAAGTGAGGAGGATCATACGAGTTTCACCTGAAGGTAGCTTTACAGTAGCATACTTACCATCTTTTGCCATTAGTTGAGCAAAAGTTCCTGCAGAACGAGCGATGTTAGCTCCTTGTCCAGGGCGCAATTCAATACAAGAAATTACAGTACCGAGAGGGATTTGAGAGAGCGGCATTGCGTTACCGATTTCAGGGGCGATGTTTTCTTGACCTGAAACGATTACTTGATCTACTTTCAAACCAGCGGGAGCGATGATGTAACGCTTTTCACCGTCGGTGTATTGAACGAGAGCAATAAACGCTGTTCTGTTTGGGTCGTACTCGATAGAAACTACTTTGGCGTCTACGCCGAATTTGTTTCGTTTGAAGTCGATGATACGGTACTTTTTCTTATGACCACCACCAATGTAACGCATGGTCATTTTTCCTTGATTGTTTCTACCACCGGTCTTTTTCAACGGAACGAGCAAGCTCTTTTCCGGCTTATCAGTAGTAATGGTGTCGAATTCGTTTACTACTCTAAAACGCTGACCAGGGGTAATCGGTTTTAATTTTCTAACTGACATTTTTGTCTATTTGTTAAATACTTATATATTACTATAAAAATCTATAGTTCCATCTTCTACTTGCACTACTGCTTTTTTCACTGCGTTAGTTTTAGCGATTTGCAAGCCTGTTTTTGTATAACGAGTAGATCGTTTAGGACCGTAGTTAAGGGTACGTACGGATTTCACTTTAACGCCATAAGTAGCTTCAACTTCATTTTTGATTTGAATCTTGTTAGCGTCCTTAGCTACTACGAATGTATAGCAGTTTCTCAACTCGCTATTTTCGTTTGCTTTTTCTGTATTTACAGGTTTAATTAATACGCTCATTTTCTTCTTATTTTGTTAAAATTGACTCTAAAACTGCTACTGAGCTCTCAGTAAGTACTACATTTGAAGCGTTCACCAATTGATAAGTGTTTAATTCTGAAGCAGTTACTACGCTTGAAGTAGGTACATTACGAGAGGACAAATATACGTTATTATTTGTATTTGGCAACACAAAAATTGATTTTTTATTTTCTAAGCCCAAAGATTTTACAACAGCTGTGAAATCTTTAGTTTTTGGAGCGTCGAAATTTAAATCTTCAACTACAACGAGGGCTTGGTTTTGCACTTTAGCGCTGAGGGCAGAACGGCGAGCCAAGCGTTTTACGTTTTTAGTAAGTTTTTGTGTATAGTCTTTAGGACGAGGACCGAATATGCGTCCGCCACCCACAAATACAGGAGATTTTACGCTACCTGCACGAGCTGTACCAGTACCTTTTTGTTTTTTGATTTTGCGAGTACTTCCAGCCACTTCGTTTCTTTCTTTAGCCTTGTGAGTACCTTGACGTTTGTTAGCTAAATAGCGTTTAACATCTAAGTATACTACGTGATTGTTAGGCTCGATACCGAACACAGCATCAGAAAGGGTTACCTTTCTACCTGTTTCTTTTCCTTGTATGTTTAATACTGCTACTTCCATTATTTGTGAATAGTTACGTAAGCATTTTTGTGACCTGGAATACAACCTTTTACTACTAAAAGATTTTTCTCAGCAACCACTTTCAATACTTTCAAGTTTTGTACTGTTACCTTTTCAGCTCCCATACGTCCAGCCATACGCATACCTTTGAATACGCGAGAAGGGTAAGACGAAGCACCTACTGAACCTGGTGCTCTTAGGCGGTTGTGCTGACCGTGAGTAGTTTGGCCTACTCCGCCAAAACCGTGGCGACGTACCACCCCTTGGAAACCTTTACCTTTAGAAACGCCTGTGATATCCACAAACTCTCCTTCGGTGAAGAAATCTACGGTGATAGTATCACCTAATTTGTAATTGTCTTCAAAACCTTGGAATTCAACAACTTTTTTCTTTACAGAAGTACCTGCTTTTTTGAAGTGACCAAGCTCTGCTTTGGTAGCACGTTTTTCTGCTTTGTCATCGAAACCAAGTTGAAGAGCATCATAGCCATCAACCTCTTTGGTTCTGACTTGGGTAACTACGCAAGGACCTGCTTCGATGATGGTACAAGGAATATTTTTTCCGTTCTCATCAAAAATGCTGGTCATTCCTACTTTTTTTCCGATTAACCCAGACATAAAATTAAATATTAAATTAGTTATTAGTTTTTTATTTAGGAGTTAGGGGGCAGGTGTAAGGTATCAGGGAATGATACCTATAAATGTTTCAGGGTCAAAAAATGCCCGAGGCTTTTTAACCCTGAATCATTTTTATCCGTTTTTCCCTAACCCGCAGTTTCGGGACATTTTAGTAAAGTTACTTAAACTTTGATATCTACGTCTACACCGCTTGGTAATTCCAATTTCATCAAAGCATCGATAGTTTTAGATGAAGAGCTGTAGATGTCGAGAAGACGTTTGTGAGAGCTCAATTGGAATTGCTCACGAGCTTTTTTGTTTACGTGAGGAGAGCGCAATACAGTAAATATTTTTTTGTGGGTAGGTAGAGGAATAGGTCCTACTACTACAGCACCGGCTGCTTTTACTGTTTTTACGATTTTCTCAGCAGATTTATCTACCAAGTTGTGGTCGTAAGATTTTAACTTTATTCTTATTTTTTGTTGATTACTCATTTGCTTAATAATTTAGTTGCCTTTGGCTTTTTTAATTACTTCGTCTGCAATGTTAGATGGAGCTTCGGCGTAGTGAGAGAACTCCATTGTAGAAGTTGCACGACCAGATGAAAGGGTTCTAAGGGTAGTTACATAACCGAACATTTCGGATAGAGGCACGAATGCTTTTACTACTTTAGCACCATTACGGTCGCTCATATCGTTTACTTGACCACGGCGGCGGTTCAAGTCGCCTACGATATCACCCATATTTTCTTCTGGAGTAATAACTTCCAATTTCATAATAGGCTCCATCAATACGGCTTTTGCGGCACGAGCAGCTTCTTTGTAACCTAATTTGGCAGCCAACTCGAATGACAATGAATCTGAATCGACAGGGTGGAATGAACCATCGATAAGGGTAATTTTCATTGCGTCCATTTCGAATCCAGCTAAAGGTCCGTTTTTCATTGCTTCTTTGAAACCTTTTTCTACTGATGGCACATATTCTTTAGGGATGTTACCACCTTTGATTTCGTTTACAAATTCGAGACCTACTTTACCTTCTTCAGCTGGTTCCATACGGAATACGATGTCAGCAAACTTACCACGACCACCTGTTTGTTTTTTGTAGACTTCGCGGTGATCTGCTTTACCAGTGATAGCCTCTTTGTATTCAACTTGAGGTTCACCTTGGTTTACTTCCACTTTGAACTCACGTTTGAGACGATCGACAATGATATCCAAGTGTAACTCACCCATACCAGAGATGATAGTTTGACCAGAGGCTTGGTCGGTTTTTACTTGGAAGGTAGGGTCTTCTTCAGCGAGTTTAGCTAAAGCCATACCTAATTTATCAACGTCGGCTTTTGTTTTAGGTTCTACAGCGATACCGATTACTGGATCGGGGAATACCATACTTTCGAGAACGATAGGGTATTTTTCATCGCAAAGAGTATCACCTGTTTTGATATCTTTAAAACCTACAGCAGCACCTATATCACCAGCTTCGATGTATTCGATAGGATTTTGTTTATTAGCGTGCATTTGGTAGATACGAGAGATACGTTCTTTGCTGTTTGAACGGGTGTTCAACACGTAAGAACCTGCATCGAGGTGACCAGAATAAGCACGGAAGAATGCTAAACGACCTACATAAGGGTCGGTTGCGATTTTGAATGCCAAGGCTGAGAAAGGAGCATCAACAGCTGGTTTGCGGAGTGCTACTTCACCGGTATCGGGGTTAGTACCTTCGATAGCTTCTTTATCAAGTGGTGAAGGCAAGTAACGGCAAACAGCGTCGAGCATAAATTGTACTCCTTTGTTTTTGAATGATGAACCACATACCATAGGGATGATAGCCATATCCATTACGGCAGCGCGCAATGCTTTGTGGATTTCTTCCTCGGTGATAGAATGTTCATCTTCCATAAATTTTTCAAGAAGACCTTCGTCATAACCAGCTACTTCTTCGATCAATTGGGCACGGTATTTGGCTACATCTTCTTTCATATCTGCAGGGATTTCAACAACGTCGAAAGTAGAACCTGAGTTTTCTTCGTGCCATACGATGGCGCGGTTTTTAATCAAATCTACAACGCCTTTGAAATCAGCTTCGTCACCGATAGGCAATACGATAGGCACAGCGTTAGATTTGAGCATATCTTTTACTTGGTTGCAAACATTGAGGAAGTTAGCACCTTGACGGTCCATTTTATTAACGAAGCCTATACGAGGTACTTTGTAGTTATCAGCCAAGCGCCAGTTAGTTTCAGATTGAGGTTCCACACCGTCTACGGCAGAGAAGAGGAATACTAATCCGTCGAGTACACGGAGAGAGCGGTTTACCTCAACGGTAAAATCCACGTGGCCGGGAGTATCGATAATATTGAAGTGATACTCTTTAGCGTCGGCAGTAGGTTTACCATTTTCGGTAGGGAAGTTCCATTTACAAGTGGTTGCAGCAGATTGGATAGTGATACCGCGTTCAGCTTCTTGTTCCATCCAGTCCATAGTAGATGCACCATCGTGAACTTCACCGATTTTGTGAGTTTTACCGGTATAGAAAAGTATACGTTCGGTAGTGGTGGTTTTACCAGCATCGATGTGAGCGGCAATACCTATGTTTCTTGTATATTTTAAATCTCTACTCATCGTGTTAATTAGAATCTAAAGTGTGAGAATGCTTTGTTAGCTTCAGCCATACGGTGCGTATCCATTTTTTTCTTCACGGCAGCACCTTCTTCTTTAGAGGCAGCGATAATTTCAGCAGCCAATTTCTGAGCCATAGATTTCTCGTTACGTTTACGAGCGTACCCGATGAGCCATTTCATAGCCATAGAGACTTTACGGTCTGGGCGAATTTGCATAGGGATTTGGAAGGTAGCACCCCCTACACGGCGAGAGCGAACTTCTACGTGAGGCATTACGTTGCTAAGAGCGTCTTTCCAAACTTCTAATGCCGACTTTTCGTCGTTATTTTTCTTTTGTTCTACGATATCGATAGCGTCGTAGAATACTTTAAAAGCCACTGATTTTTTACCGTCCCACATAAGGTTATTCACGAAGCGCGTAACCAATTGGTCGTTGAACTTAGGATCCGGTAAAAGTGGGCGTTTTTTAGCCTGTCTTTTTCTCATTTCTTTTCAGTTAAAAGATTTTGTGTGTTAAATTACTTTTTCTTACCTTTAGCTGGTGCGGCAGCGGCTTGTCCTGGTTTAGGGCGTTTAGCACCGTATTTAGAGCGACGTTGCGTTCTACCGGCAACACCGGCAGTATCAAGTGCACCACGCACGATGTGATATCTAACACCTGGTAAATCTTTTACCCTTCCGCCTCGTACCAATACTATCGAGTGCTCTTGGAGGTTGTGACCTTCACCTGGGATGTAAGCGTTCACCTCATTGCCATTAGTTAAACGAACACGAGCTACTTTACGCATAGCAGAGTTCGGTTTTTTAGGCGTAGTGGTGTACACACGTGTACATACACCGCGGCGTTGTGGGCACGAATCCAAAGCAACCGATTTACTCTTCTTGGTAATTCTGGTTCTTCCTTTTCGTACTAATTGTGAAATTGTTGGCATAATTTACAATACTATATATTTATTTATTTGTTTACTTGAGTTGAGCCTTAAGTCGTAAGCCACTGGCTTTAAGGGATTGGACTTAATTATCCAAAGCGGGTGCAAAAGTACGATTATTTTTTAAAACTGCAAAACTATCTGAAAGATAAGAGGTAAGAGGGATTAGGGGTTAGATGTTAGGGGTTAGGAAGTAATAGCCAGTCATTGTGTTTGATTATCAATACCTTATATTAAAATTCTTTGTAGAAGTGATTATATTATAAGGAGTTATATATTTTTAATTTTGTTACAAATATCACAAAAAAGTTATTTTTTTAGGTAAGAGATAAGAGATAAGAAAGTGTAAGGTGTTTAAAATGTTTTGTTTGTAAGAGCGTTTGCAAAAGGGCGTTTACAGCACATACTCAGCTATCGCTGACTTTCCTACATAACATACTATAAAAGTGATTGATTATCACACCTCCACGAATTTTCACCTAATGGTGAATTACGAATCTATTTGTATTTATTATTAGAAAGTATTACCTTTGCTTTTATTTCTTTATTATTACCCTAAATACAGATAAACAAATGCCAAAAACTTACGGAAAATTTACACTGTCTCTCATAGGAAAGGACAGTCACAAGGTGAATATTACCCTAGGACAAGGACGCTTTACTATAGCCCCTAAGACCTTGGGAAAGAAAGCAGATGCTTATGTAGATGCTGACACCCCTATACAATGGGAGGTTTTCAACGATTTTAAAGTGCCCGCAGGAGGCAACTGGCCTCGTGTGATGGACTATGTGGGGAATGATACCCGCTTTATAAAATGGACAGAACAGCGCGAAATGGAGAGCTTTGACTGGACTCTAATGGCTCCTGCAACAGTAGATTTCTCTAAAGCAAAGATTGAATATTTATCGGTAGACAATAATGATTATCCTCTTCATATTAAGCTCGGTAACAAGTGGCTGAAGGGGCTTAGTTTGGAAGGAAATCCGCATAAGATAATGCTTGAAGTGGCAGTTCCTTTGAAGAGTATCTCGTTTGATATCAGTACTGAAAAGAAGAACAATACCCCTGTGTTCTTGCCTAAATTTGAAGCGCTAAAAGACATTACTACTATTAATATAAGCACACCAGTAGGGGGACAACCGTTTGACTGCGGGAGCTTGTTACAGTTCAAAAAACTCAAGACAGTGAGATTGGATGGAAATATGTGTAATATGGAAGCTTTGGGTAAATTAAACCTTAGCGGTATTGAGGTGCGTTATTGCCCTGATATGAGTGGATTACCCCCTTTGAGTACTTGGGCAGACTTCAGCTATTGTATTTTCTGGAATGTGGAAGAGGTAAGAGGTAAGGTACTGAGAAAAGAACTGAAAGAATTGGAGAAAACGCGAGAGTTGAGTGAATATGCTTCAGTCTCTAACTTGCACCCTAAGAGTTGGTTTGCTACAGAGTTCAACATTCCTTTTGCTTCGTGGGAAGGCAAGAATGGTAGAGAGGCAATGAAAGCCTATAAGGAAACCCTAAAAGCATTAAAAAAAGCTAAAGACGAAAAAGAAGTTAGAAGCTTATTAGAGGGGCTTATCGCTGTTATCAATGGGTTACCCAATATAGAAACCACTGAGCGAGAGGACACCTACGAAGCTGTATGTCAGCTAGCAGAAGTAGCGCCTTTTGCTATTGAGGAAGAGAAAATAACGCAGTGGTTTGACGAGGTGAGAGAATTTTAATTAACCATTGAGAATTCGTATTCCTTCTTTTGTAAAGGAAAGACGCAAACAGTTACGCCTTACACAGCCTGAATTGGCAATGCGAGCGGGCGTTGGGTTGCGCTTTGTACGCGAATTGGAGCAGGGTAAAAAAACCTTGCGTTTAGATAAAGTAAATCAAGTATTGGCTCTCTTCGGTGCCGAAGTAGGGGTCGTAAGTATTATTGAGGAATGAAACAAGTAGTAAGCATTACCTACTTGGCAACAGTGGATTGAGCGTAGTTTTCTTTCTGATTTTTCAACACAATATTATTACTCATTCTTTAACGTTTTGAATAACTTCATCATGAATACAACATTATTTTTAGTAGCCCTTAGTGGTATTTGTTGGACAGTGGTCTATGTAGATGCTATCCGAATAGGTTTTAGAAATAAAACTTATGCTATTCCTTTTTGGGCATTAGCTTTAAACTTTGCTTGGGAATTGCTTTGCACTATAATTGGTTATCAAGAAATTGGAATTAATGACCAAATGATTGCTAATATTGTATGGTTATTTTGTGATGCCTTTATACTCATTACTTATTTCAAATATGGAAAATTATACTGCCCTATAGTTGTTCAAAAATACTTTTATTTGAATGGAATTGTGATATTGTTTATTTCATTTGTAGTACAATATGCCTTTATCAGAGAATTTGGTTTAATAATGGGAAGTAGTTATTCTGCCTTTTTACAAAATCTATTAATGTCTATACTATTTATTGGTTGGGCATTAGACAATAATAGAATTTCTTCCCAGTCTATACTTATAGGCATATCTAAATGTATAGGTACATTAGCTCCCACTATATTATTTGGAATGATAGGCAGTGAACGTCTTGGAGGAGCTAATACCTTTTTATTATACATAGGATTGATAATTTTTGCGTTAGATATAGTGTATATTACTTGTATATTACTTACAAAAAGGAATACAAAATCCCGTACAATTGAAACCTATTAAAATCTTTCTTAATATGTCATATAACTTTGACGAACTCGACACCCTTACTAATCGCCTTATAGACGAGGAAATAGGAACGTATGACCTGCCTTATTATATAGAACCACTGCTTGAAGGTGCTACTCTTATAGATCTGCTCAAAGCTTATTTAAATGATGCCATTACCCATAAAAATGCCAGCCGTATAGAGTGTACTATCATTCTTGCAGGAGCATTGGGTGAGGATAAAAAGCTGTTGCCCCAGTACGAAAGCTTGCTTTTGGAAGATTGGCATCACAGTCACGAAGATCTTGTGGATATCATTGAATCTTATGGTAATGCCTCGAATGTTGCTACTTTACAGAAGGCTTTCAATCTCTACTTACCTTATATGGAGTATAACCATCATTATTCTTTTCACCGCAAGCTACTCTACGCCATCTTAAAGTTAGTCCCTCAGCAATTTACCCAAATACGCAAGGCTGTACAAGGCAAACTTTGTGGTACATTGAAAAAGGAATCGTTTAAATGATAATTAAAATGATTAGAAAAATAATTTATCTTTTCTTCTTTATAGGAATACTTGTCTCTTGTGATTTTATTAATAATCAAAGTAGTAGCAACCAAAACAAACAAGAGGAAGAATTAGATTGTGAAGGGATTATTTCAAAAATTGTACAATCAAGTTCTTTAGATTGGAAACATTACCCCAAAGCTTTCACAAGAATAGATCGCATTTCGGGAGATAGTATATTCATCAAAGTGTTTTTTGATATGGATATTACTGATGAGAATGAACCTAATACCAAACAAGTGGTTGAAAACACTATTGCTTGGTTATTGCTTTGTGTGAAGGAAAAAAAACTATACAATATAACTTATGATATAGAAAATCCTATTATTCTAACTTTCGACGAAAATTTACTTACTGCAGATAACATTCGAAAAATATGTAAGGAGAGTAATGAAAATAAAATCATATCGGAATCTGAAAGTAGTAACCATATCAAGGTAAAGAAAAATTTAGTAGATAAAAGATATGAGGGAAAATGGGAATGTTTTAAATATATTAAAGATGCTGGAAATGACAATGAAAAATTCAGTGAGAACTATGCTAAGCAATTTTCTCATTTTGCCCAATTTTCACTCAAAAAAGACTCTTTAATACTTTCTAACCAATGTGCTAAATACGTTTTTCAGTATAAATACCCCACAAAATTAAAAAAGGATAATGAGGAGGATAGTTACATAATATTTTTAAAACCTAAACAAGATAGTATTAGTTTTATCAAAGAGATTGATGATGATTTGCTGTGTGATAATATCTTTAATACATTGTGTCTCAATGATAGTACTATTATTTTCCGTGACCGAGGGTACTTCTTCTATTTTAAAAAGAAATACAAAGATGATTCTGCAAGTAAAAACTTCCATATAGAAGGAATTCCAGGTGATGACAGAAATTATTGGAAAGTAGAAAAAGAATATAATTTTAGCAACCTCCAAGAGGCATACAATTGCTTTTTAACTGATTTTCCTTATGCTTCAGAAAACTTATTGAATAAAATACCTCTAAAAAGTTTTTATGATAATAAACACTATATAAGTTACACAATACAGAAAAACAGTGTTATTATAGAAAAAGAAGTGCCCTTAGGAATTGTTTCAATCAGCTTAAAAAAGAAGAATAATGTATGTATTTTGTCTTATGAAATAAAGTATCCAGAGGAGTAATAAAATATGAAGAACAACAATGATACATAACTTATTTCAAAACATCTACAAACACCCTCTGATAGGGGCGCAAGAACTGCAACAAATACAAAAAGCCCATCAGCCTATTGTTTTTCGTAAAGGTGATTTTATCTTGCGCAAGGACGAAATAGCTCGTGGTTATCTCATCTTGCAGAGGGGAGTTGCTCGCGCCTTTGTGTATGACTATGAAGGGAATGATATCACTACCGACTTCTTTTGTGAAGGTGAAATTATCGTGCAAGAACTCTCTCTTTTTAAGCATTTGCCTTCAGCCGAAAATATCCAAGCCCTTACCGATTGTGAGGGCTGGCATATAGATTATGACCATTTTCAAGAACTCTATCACAGTTTAAAAGGATATTCGGAATGGGGGCGACTCTTTATGACAGAGAAATTGTTTGAGGCAAAGAAACGATCGCTTGAAATGATTACACTCCCTGCCAAAGAGCGCTATATGCAGTTTATTAAGGAAAAACCCAGTGCTATAAAGTACGCTCCCTTAAAACATATAGCCACTTATTTAGGCATCACAGATACTTCGCTAAGCAGAATACGAAAGGAGGTTTGTTGAGAAAATCTTGTCGTTTTAAAAATTACCAGTAGAGGCTTTCCGCTAATTTTGTACCCTGATTGAATTATAAAAAATGAAATACAGAGAAATAAAACCCATTGGGTTCTTGACGAACTTTATTCAAAGTTTTTGGGAATATGAAACCTTTAGTACAGAATTTGAACATACGATTATTCCAGATGGATACTTCGACCTTATTGTAGGATTTGAAAACAATTCATTTAAACAAATAAAACTAACTGGAGTTTGGATAATGCCTATTAATGTAGTGATACCGAAATCAACTAAACTTTTTGGCATTCGGTTCAAACTTTTGGCAGCTGAATATATATTTCAGCGAGAAATAAAATCTATTCTGAACACAAACATAATTTTACACGATACATTCTGGAATATATCAAGTTATCAAACCAATGACTTTGAAATATTTGTTTCAGAAATCTCGAATTATTTGGAAAATTCAATCAAACATTTTAAGGAAATAGACAACAGAAAACTCAAACTTTTTGAATTAGTTTACCAAAGGCAAAATTTATCTGTTGAAGAACTTTCAAAAAGTGTGTTTTGGAGCAGCCGACAGATAAATCGGTATTTTAATCAGATGTTTGGGTTTTCATTGAAGCTATTTTTAAACATTGTTCGCTGTAATGCTTCATATAAAGACATCTCGAAAGGAATTCTTTATCCAAGTGAAAACTATTTTGACCAAGCTCATTTCATTAAAGAAATAAAAAAATATACGGAAAAAACACCGAGAGAGTTGTCAAAAAACGAGAATGTCCGATTTTTACAATTAGCAACCAAGCGCAACGAGTAATTTTGCATTTTAAATTTAAAAGATTTATTATGAAGATTACAAAACTTACCCCAAATTTTGAAGTAACGGATGTGAAAAAATCGGTTGCTTATTATGAAAAAAACTTCGGGTTCAAATTGATTATGACTGTTCCTGCAACTCAAGACGGAATTGAACAAAGTTTTACCGAAGGTAAAGAATATGTTTATGCTATGATGCAAAAAGATAATGTTGAAATTTTCTTTCAACGTACCGATACATTTAAGGAAGATGTTGTTTTTGCAACAGGTTTGCCAATCGGAGCTTCCGTTTCTTTTTATATGGATATTGAGGGAATAGACGAATTTCATCAACAAATGAAAGCGAAAAAGTTAGAAATAACCGAATTAAAAACAACTTGGTACGGAATGAAGGAGTTTTACCTAAAAGACATTAATGGATACATTCTCGGATTTGCCGAAAAAGCTGAACAATAATGAATATTGAAGAATTGAGAAATTTTTGTTTATCATTAAAAGGCGCAGAAGAATCTATGCCTTTTGACGATAAAACGCTTGTGTTTTCCGTAAAAGGGAAAATGTTTTGTGCCACCGACATAAATACTTATGAGTTTGTTAATTTAAAATGTGATCCTGATAAAGCTATTCAGTTACGAGAACAATATAACGAAGTAATTGAAGGATATTATATGAATAAGAAACATTGGAACAGTGTAAAAACCAAAGGGAAAATTACTGACAAACAGTTTCAAGAATGGATAAAAGATTCGTATGATTTAGTTGTATTAGCTCTTCCAAAGAAAATACAAAAAGAACTCAACGATGAATAAAAACGCCATATAACAGGCGTTTGGTTATTTTTGGACAACCCAACAGCCGAAGATGATTTCTGGGGATAAACATTCATCATTGAAAACTTAAAAATCTTGTCTTATGGCAAGATTTTTTTTGTTTGAAGGCAGTACTTTTGCCCCCGATTTCTAAAAAACATTTAAAAATGACAAAAACAAAACACTTTGATTTTCTTTTATCCATTCGCAAAAACCTATTGACTTACTTAGATAATCTTACTCCTGAACAATTAGGTTATATCCCAACAGGTTTTTCTAATAATATCTTTTGGAATATAGCACATTGTATTGCTGTACAGCAATTCTTATGTTATCAGCTCAGTGGAAATAAACTGCTAATCAGCACTGATTTTTTAGAGAAATACAATCGTGGTACCTTTCCTCAAAAGATTACACCTTCAAAGGAAGAAATCTACCAAGTAAAGGAATTGTTACTCAGTACGGCAAATCAATTACAAGAAGATTATCAAGGAAGGCTATTCAATGAGTTCCCAACGGTTAAGGTAGGTTTATTTTCTATTGATACTATAGAAGAAGCTATGTATGTAAACAATATGCACGAATCGAGACATCTGGGAACTATAGTAGCTTTAAACTATTTTAGTTCAAAAATCTAATAAATATGGCTTATAGTATAACACTTGCGAATAGAGTTCGCGAATATTTGGCAAAAATTCCTCATATTACAGTGGAAGAAAAAGCGATGTTTGGCGGTTTGGCTTTCTTGGTGAATAACAAGATGTGCATCAATATAGGAGAGGATACCTTAATGTGTAGGTTTGACCCTGAGCAGACAGAAGAAATTGCTGAAAGGCAGGGCTTCTCGCCAGTGGTAATGAGAGGCAAAGAACTCTCTGGCTATTGCTATGTAGACCCTACGGGATACAACCAAAAAAAAGACTTTGATTTTTGGTTAGAACTCTGTTTAGAGTTCAACAGCAAAGCAAAGAGTTCTAAGAAAAAGAATAAAAACAACTAATTTTCAATAATATATGTTTGATTTCCTTACAGAACTTGCAGAAAACAACAATAAAGAATGGTTTGATGCTCATAAAGCTCGATACGAATCCGCTAAATTGGAAGCCACTACACTTTTTAAGCATATTTATTCTATACTTACTGAGAATGACACTTTGGCTTCACTAAAAATATATCGCATTCATCGCGATTTGCGTTTTTCTAATGACAAAACACCTTACAAAACACACTTTGGATGTTATATACAGCGCAAAGAACCCTACTATCTCGGTGGGTATTATGTATGTATCAGTCCGCAAGAGACTTTTATAGGGGGTGGTTTTTTTGAACCCAATAAAGATGAATTATTACGTATCCGTCAGGAGATATCATTTAACGCTGAGAAATTTAGGGCAGTAATGAAGAATGAGGGCATACAAAAAGAATTTGGCGGACAATTATGGGGAGAAGAACTCAAAACAGTCCCTAAAAGTTTTCAGAAAGACGATCCAATGATAGACTATCTGCGTAAAAAACAGTTTCTTCTCAAGCACGATTACTCTTTAGAAGAAGCTAAAGCAACTAACTTTACTGAGAAAGCAATTCAAGGATTATTAGCTATGCGTCCCTTTTTTGACTTTATGACCGAAGCTCTCACTACAAATCTCAATGGAGAACAGCAGTTTTACAGATAAGTTTGGCATTGGCTGGATGTTTTTATGCTAATATTTTAAAAACTAAAAAATCCTCGTGCGGTGATACCTCACGGGGATTTTTTATTACTTATCAATTAGCCACCAATCATCATAAATTATATATCACAAAATTTATTTGTAAAAAAAAATATGATTCGAAATATTTGTTGTATCTTTGTCTCTCAAAAATAAAGTCAAAAAAAATAAATAAGAATTATTATGAAAGCATTGTACACAGCAGTGGCTACCGCTACCGGTGGTCAAAAAAGGAAAGTAACTTCCGATAATGGCGTGTTGAGCCTTGAACTGCGCTCTCCTAAAGCCTTAGGTGGGGCTAATGATGATTATACCAATCCTGAGCAGATTTTTGCAGCGGGCTATGCAGCTTGTTTTGATACTGCCCTGAATTTGGTTATCAAGCAAGCTAAAATAACCACTGACGAGACCTCTGTAACGGCACACGTATCTATAGGGAAGCTCGATAATGGCGGGTTTATTTTTGCAGTAACCTTACAAGTAAACATACCCGAGGTATCCCTTGAACAAGCTGAAGAACTTGCCGCTAAAGCGCATCAAGTTTGTCCGTATTCTAACTCTACTCGTGGAAATATAGAGGTTACTACAGAAGTTACCAATAACTAAAAAAAATCCCTGTGAGGTATGATACCTTACGGGGATTTTTCTATTAACTAACTTGCTAATCACCTATTTATTCTTACTTTTGCGCCTTGAAAAGAAAACATTAAGTACAATGAGAAAATTACTTTATGTGTTATTAACACTATTATCTTCGGCTTCTGCCTACTCACAGATGCTTTTTTCGGAAAATCTCACGATGACGATAGACAGTACCAAAACCTTACAAGGTAGCTTGATGCCTATCTTGAACTTCAAAACCGAAAAAGAGAATATTTTCACAATTAAAAATACTGCTAACCTCAACCTGCTCATCAATCGCAATAGGGTTATCAATGTAATCAACAAATTTGAGCTTTCTACTTATGGTAGTCAAATAATCTTAAGTGGTGGGTATATACATTTGGAATATCGCTACTTGTTAGACCACGCTTTTGAGGTGTACCCTTATGCCGAATCACAATGGGCAGAGAGTAGGGGGATGAATCACAAAATTTCTACGGGTTTGCAGTCGCGCTATCGATTAGTAAACACTAATTCCTCACTGATGTTTGCTGCTGCGGGTTTGTTCTTTGAGTATGAAAAATGGCAACACCCAGCCCCTGATGCCAATACCCCTGATCACGCTTATAGTCGTAGTATCAAAACTCATTTATCGCTCAGCTACAAACTTCGATTAAATGAAAAATGGGAACTTATCACCACTGCTATACATCAAGGGAAACCTGATAGCACTTACTTCAAAGAAGCGCGTTTTGGCGGGGCACTCGACCTCACTTATAACATCACCCCTACCATAGGTATTGTGGGCACTTACCGACTTATCTACGACACTGCCCCTATTGTACCTATAAAAAAAGACTATCATTCACTTGAAGTTGGGCTTAATATTTCATTCTAATTATCAATTTGTCAATTAACAAATTGTCTCATCAATAAATCAACTTTATGTTTACAATTCCTTATATTGAATCTGAGGAGTTTTTCTACTTAGATGTATTCCTAAAACTGCTCTTAGGATTGTTGGCTATTGCCCTAATTATCAACAAATCGGGCAAGGGTAATTTAGCGCCCACTTCAGCTATGGATCAAGTACAAAACTACGTACTTGGGGGTATCATTGGGGGCGTAATTTACAGTCCGTCGGTTACGCTCTTTCAGTTTGCTATTGTATTGATTATTTGGGCATCACTCATCATAGGGTTACGCCAGCTGAAAACTAAAAACCACGCTTTTAGGAAGTTTATAGATGGTAACCCCGTGATTGTTATCAATCGTGGCAAGATAGACATTGCGGCTTGCAAAAAAGCTAAAATTACAGCACACGAACTCGCTTTCAAACTCCGCAAAGAAGGGGTTTACTACATCAGGGATGTAAAAAGAGCCGTACTTGAACAGAATGGCGAGCTCATCATTGTATTATCGGGTGAAGAAAATCCTAAATACCCTATCATCACCGATGGTATTATCCAAAAAAGCGTATTGGAAGATGTAGATAAAACCGAAGAATGGTTGCTTGCGAAGCTACAAGAATTAGGCTATAACAGTCCGTCAGAGGTATTTTTAGCAGAATACGAAAGCGCACAAATAAAAGTCATACCGTATGATAATTAGCAAATTTGATAATTATTTAAAACAAACTTATGAAACCATATAAAATTACAGATTTTACACAGCACACTGATGACCCTACTTCTTATGATGGGACGGTGGTTATCAATGGAAAAGAATTAAGTGTGGACATCATCCTTGAAGATGAAGGCGAAACTGAAAAGATAGAACAGCAGATGAACTCTTTTTTCAGTGAGATAAACACCCTTCTGCCCAAAGCCAAAGAATGTATTGCCGAGAAATATTTAGACCTGTACAATGACAATTGGCGTTTTGGCGATGATGACGAGGATGATCCTGATAAACCTGAGCTTACTAAAGAGGAATTTATGGAAGCCCTTAGCTTGCAAAGTCTCTTGTTTTACAGCGAGGATATAGAAGTTTTCTTTGATGACAACGATATGTTCTTGGGACACTCACTTATCGCCTCAGAGTTTGACGGTGAGAATTTTAATGATGCCCAAATGTTTGGTTAGAATAATTGATTGAAAATGAACTTAGAAACTATCATTACCCATTACAGAAATTGCTTAGCGGCATTGCCCGATGCCATACTTATAGGCGAAATCCCCGAAGGAGCTGAAAATATTCCCTCAGAGGTGTTACAACTCATAGCCCCTGCACATTGTGCTTTTTTAAAACTTTGCAATGGTGGGTCTTTTGGCGATATCATTCTGTGGAATACAGAGGAACTACTAGATAACCAATACCGCGTCCCTGCCGAACAGCCCTCGTGGTATGAAATAGGGCAGTTGCTGTATGAACCTCTTTTTCTTGACAAACACACCCAACACGTAATTTTCCCTGCCGATAGCTATGAAGGTATTGAGGAGATTGATGTTGATTTCAATACTTTTGTAAGCGAATACATCTTTGGCAGTAAGTACAAGGAAAAAATTATAGGCTATGACAATGCCGATGATGATTGGTCAGTATTTTTAAACAATTCTTCTATATGTTAAACCGCTATATAGTGGAGTTACAGGGCATAAAAACATCAAAAAATGGATAAGGAAAAAGCAATTATGGAGGTTTTATATTCTAAATATGGATCTATTTTAGAAAAGTATGGTTATAAACCTAATAAAGCGAAAAACAAATACAGCATCAAAACAAAAAACAATCTATCAGAGGTTAGTTTTCTTTTTTCTAAACGCAGTAATATCCTGCATCTTGTATATTCGTATACAGATTTGAAAGCAGGAAAATTACATATAGATATAGAAAACCAAATCCGTATAGAAGAAGGAGAAAATGCGCTTAAATTTCTGCGACCCACCTTTATCATCACCGATTGGAAAGATATCTTTACCTTGTATGGTTATGACTATCGCGAAATGACAGGTTGGTTTTCTTCAATTGAAACTATTGAACATTTGGAGGAAAAAACAAAAAATACATTTCCACAAGCCTTAGAAATAATCATTGATTTAGATGAGAAATTTAAAACATTGGATGGGATATTAGATGTTTTATGGAAAAAGAACAATATAAATGAATATATGGATGTTTATGATGCCATCAATATATTGGTAATAAACAAATTAAAAAGTGAAGAAAATCTATTAGAATCCTATCAAAATATCATTTCTTGCTCTCAATATAAAAGCCTTCCAGAGAACACCCTACAAGAAATTACAAAATATTTCAACACACTGAAAAAATCTAATTCCTTATACTAAAAAGAAACATTTCACAGCTCCCCTACCCTTACAGCAATGAATTAAAAAATAAGTTTTTCGTATGCAAATAAAGAATTTTCCTGTAAACTCTAAAAACTCTTATGTCGTTTTTGAAAATAATGACAAAATAGAAGAATTAGAACCTTTTATGAAGGAAAACAAGCTATCACGCATTATTTTCTCAGGATTTTTAGGGTATAACAAATCTGTTCTTCCCTTCAATGAGAACATAGATTTGATTGAAGAAATTTCCCTTCAATGTTCAAAAATAACTGATTTGACCCCTCTTTATCATTTAAGTAACATTAAAAAAATCAGTATAGAAGAAAATGTGGCTCTTGCTCATCCGTTTGATATTAGAAAAATAGCTAACCTCACTGATTTCTTTACCGATGACACGCTTGAAATAGACGGTTTTTTTGACCACCCTACACTGAAACAGCTACATATAGAGCCTAAAAAAACAAAAAAATTAGACATACATAACGAAAATAATATTTTAGAAAGTCTTAGCATTGCCAATAGTCATATACTAGATTTATCCAATTGCAAGAAACTCACCCAGCTGAAAGGTCTATATATAGCTTATTTGCCTAAAATTGAAGATATTAACTTCATTTTAGATATGCCTACACTCACAGATATTGAAATATGTTCCTGCAAAAAAATTAACAACTTGATTGCTACACTTGCTCAAAAAAATAACTTAGAAAAACTAACTCTTTGGAATCAAGGCAATTTAGACAGTATCATTCCATTATCAAAATTAGAACATCTAACCACCCTTAACATTTGGGAGCAAACCAAAATTATTGATGGAAAGATTTTATTTTTGGAAGAAATGCCAAATCTAAAAAAAATAGATATAAGAAAATATACACACTACCATTAAAGCTAATTTGCTAATTAGCAAATTATTACTATCTTTGCCCCTAATATTTAAACTAACATCATAAATACTTAACATTATGAGTTTTTTGAAAAACCTACTTAATCTGCACCAAGGCGAAGAAAAAAAAGAAAAAGTAATAGAAGATATTCTTAGCAATATCTCTCTTCGCGGTGCCAATCTATGGATTTTGGCTTGTGCTATTGTTATTGCATCTATCGGACTAAACGTCAATTCTACGGCAGTCATTATCGGGGCGATGCTTATCTCTCCGCTTATGGGGCCTATTGTGGGGGCAGGCTTTGCATTAGCTACCTACGATTTTGACTTATTGAAAAAAACAGGACGCAGTTTGCTTATCGCTACGGTAGTGAGCCTTATAGTATCGTTTATCTACTTCTATATCAGTCCGTTTAAGGATGTGCAATCGGAGCTTTTAGCCCGTACCTCGCCTACTATTTACGATGTGTTCATCGCTTTTGTGGGTGGGTTGGTAGGTGCTATCTCCCTCACCCGTCAAGACAAAGGAAATCCTATCCCAGGGGTGGCAATTGCTACTGCTTTGATGCCTCCACTTTGTACAGCAGGCTTTGGTTTGGCAACAGGCAATATTAGTTTTTTTTTAGGGGCTTTCTACCTCTATAGCATCAACTGTTTCTTCATTGGGATTGCTACTTTCCTCATCATCAAATACCTGAAATACACTCCTAAAAACACGGGTAATGAAGCGCTTAACAAGCGTTTGCGCGTTGTTATCACCACATTGGTCATCCTCATTGTTACCCCCAGTTTGTATTTGGCATATAGTCTTTTGAAAGAGAAGGAATTCCACGAGAATGTAGCTCATTATATCACTGCCGAGTTCGAAAACAACGGTTATACCATTATTTACAAGAAAATACACTACAATACGAACCCTAAAAGCATTGAATTGGCTTTTTTAGACAAGAAATTTACCGATGAGGAAGTAAAAACACTACAAAGTAACCTCAAAAACTTCAAATTACATAATACCAAACTCATCATCAGACAAAAAGAATCGGAAATTGATAAAGAAATACTATCGGAAATCAACAAAAACAAGTCGTCGCTCTCTAGTAAAGATGTGATGATAAAGAACCTAACTGACGAGCTGGAAAAATACAAGCCTACTGATGCTACTTTTGCTAAAGAAATGCAGGTATTATTCCCAAGCATAGACGATTTTTATTTTGGTAAGCTGAACCTCTTGTCTAATAAAGATTCTCTACAAACGGCTACTGTACTGCTCTACACCCTGAAAAAAGATACTATAAAGGGCAAAGAAGTGACTAAAGAAATAGATGCCGCGCGATTGCAACAATGGCTCGCTGAGAAGTTTGGCGATAAGAAAGTGATTTGCCGAGTAGCAGATTAGGTCGTAGCACAACAAGCTATAAAAAAATCCCCGTGTAGTGAATAACTGCACGGGGAGTTTTTTATTTGCTAATTTTTACTATCTTTGTCCCCATAGAAGAATTTCAATCGTTATAGAGGTATAATATTAAATTTAAAAATATATGAAAGATTTTGTATTGATTTTTCGTTTGAACAACATCGCTGATTTCAAACCTACTCCTGAGCAAATGCAAGAACGTATGAACTGGCTTGCGGGTATCGCTTCACAAAACAAATTAGCCGACAAAGGCAATACCCTTTTGCCTATTGCAGGCAGTGCCAAAACTATCAAAGCCGATAAGGTTGTAACCGATGGACCTTTTACCGAAATTAAAGAGTTTATCAGTGGCTATGTAGTAGTGAAAGCCGAAAACATTGATGAAGCAGTAGAAATGGCTAAAGCTAACCCTATTTTTGAACAAGTAGGAGGTAGCATCGAAGTGCGTGAAGTGCTAAAAAGAGATTAAAATGCCTCACTCACAACTTTTATCCGATTTATTTCGAAAAGAATACGCTAAAATGGTGGCAGTGTTATGTCGCCATTTTGGCTTTTCTCATTTGGAAATTGCTGAAGATATTGCGAGTGATACTTTCTTAAAAGCCTATGAATTATGGGAAATGCAGTCCTTGCCTGCTAACCCTACTGCGTGGCTTTACACCGTCGCCAAAAACAAAGCTAGGGACTATGAAAAACACGTAGCTATATTTGAAGATAAAGTAAAAAAGGCACTTACACCTACTGAAAAAAGCGAAGAACTTACCTTTGAAACTTCTGAAATAAACGACAGTCAGTTAGAAATGCTTTTCAATATATGTGACCCTTCTATTTCTGTAGAATCACAAATAAGTTTGGCTTTGCAAATACTCTGTGGTTTTACAGTAGAAGAGATTGCCAATGCCCTACTCACCCATACCGAAACTATAAAAAAACGACTTCTTAGAGCTAAAAGCAAACTCAGAGAGCATCATTTTCAAATCAAAACCGTAAGCCCAGCCGATATACAAGCCCGATTAGAAACTGTACTGCGCTGTTTGTACTTATTTTTCAATGAAGGCTATTTTTCAGAAACTAACAATCAGTTCATACGAAAGGAGTTCTGCAAAGAAGCCTTACGTCTTACGCTCTTACTTGCCGAGCACCCTCAAACTGACACACCACAAGTGAATGCTCTTTTATCGCTGATGTGTTTCCAAAGTTCCAGACTTGAAGCTCGTATCAATACCACTGGTGAAAACATTCTTTATGAACAACAAGATAAAAGCAAATGGGATAAAGAACTTATACACAGAGGCAACTATTACTTAGTAAAAGCCTGCGAAGACTCTCAAATCTCTAAATATCACTTAGAAGCTGGTATTGCCTATTGGCATACTACCCCTACCGATGAAAATAAGTGGGAGTATATTCTTCGCCTATATAACCAACTCATTATCATTGAATATTCTTCTGTAATAGCCTTAAATAGGACTTTTGCTTACGGCAAGGTGTATGGCAAAGAAAAAGCTATTGTAGAGGCTGAAAAATTAGGATTGCAAAACAATCGTTACTACCACGAGTTATTAGGATATTTGTATACTGATATCAATAACCAAAAAGCAATTGCTCACTACCAAAAAGCGATTGCTCTTTCTAAATCGGCTAACGAGCGAGCTACACTGCAAAAACAGATAGAACAATTAGTGGAATAAGAGGAGTAGTTTTATTTGGAAATTATTACTATCTTTGCCAACAAAAACCTTAGGACGATATGTTAAAAAACTTTACTCTTATCATTGCGCTCTTGCTCACTTCTTTAGCGCAAGCACAAAAAGAAACTTCAACCCGTCATATCGATATCCTCGCTTATAACTCTGATGGGGGACTTTATTTTTATACTCAAAAACAGAAAGACAAGTTTTCAGAGTTAGAATTTGATGCTCAAGAAGATGAAAATCTAGATACCGATACCGAAGTCTACGATCTCAAATTGGTTGATTATAATGAGGAGATTTTAGAGACCCTGAGCGAGATAAAAGAGGACGACAACAAAATTATCTACCTCAAAGATATACAACGCACTACCCCTAGCGATTTTGTAGGCAAAACCTTTAACACACTTCCTCCTATCTATGACGAGGATACTCAAACAATTGTCAAGATACTTACCCCTCACTTGGTTTTGTTATGTGATATAGACACAGAAGAAGAAAAACCTTATCAAAGAACAGACTATTATGCACTACACACTATCCATCTAAAAAAGGGGCGAAACATTTACCTCTTGAGTGATGGAGGAAATATCGAGGGTTTTATGGTACCCTTAAAAGATAAAACCTTGTTTTTAACTGACAGAGAGACAACGGTGCTTGCGCCAACTCAATTCCCTTCGTCCTATAAAGATGACTTTATAGATTATGAGCCAGAAGAGCATCTCATACTTCGCCCCAAAGGCAAGCGTTATGAGCTTATGAATACCTATAAAGAAAAAGTGCTTTCAGGCAGATACGATACAATCTATTATGACAAATTTGGCGTTATAGCCAGAAGAGGAAGCAAATTCACTCTCTATGATAGTTACTTACAAAAAAAATCGTTCAAAGGGATGCGCAGTGCTTATTTCTACCGCGATGGCATTGAAATGCTTAACAAGCAAGGAGCAGCATATTACACAATAGAAGGCGAACGTATCGAGAAATTTCCAAAAATCAGTTACTCACTCTGCGGAACAGTATATGAAACGCGTTATTCATTGAAAAAAGACCCTGAAAAATCAGAAAACCCACATTATATGCTTTATGGTTTTGGAGGCTTTGCTTCAAAGTTCGAAGCCGAAAAACGAAACTATCTTTCTGATAGAAGTGCCGATGAAACACTTTCTTTCATTAATGGTAGTAGGTATTTTGAATGGGATGAGAATGACTTTTTTGTCGATAACATTTATCATCACCCAGAGCTTATACGTGTGCAACGCGGGAACAAATACGGACTGTTCAAATACAATTATCAAAAGATTTCAGAAAAAGAATTATATATTGAGGGAATAGAGGAGGATAAAGAAAATGAAGAAGAAAATAGTTTTAAACGCAATGTACGCAAATATGCTTCAGCACATCTCATAGGAGACGAACAGCTCCCTATCATCTACGATAATATTCAGCAACATAAGGATGGACTTATCTATTTCTACAAAGATAATAAGATAGGAATCTACCCCCAGCATAAAAAGGTTATATACGAAAAAATAGAACCCCAAACCCACTCTTTCTATCAGATTGTAAAGAAAGGTAAAAAAGGTTATCTAGACATCAGAACAGTGAAAGAGTATTTTTAATCCTTCATTACTTTTATACTTTAAGATTACAATTTCCTCACTGTATTAGCAAATGAAAATGAAAAAGATGTATATCCTTATCACCATACTATTGCTCTTGCTCGTGGCAGGGGCTTACTATATATTTCGCCCGACCCTTTTTGCAAAACCTACAGGCAAGTATGCTGTTGGCACAGTAACCTATTGTGTAACCGACCCTAATAGGGAAGAAATTTTCATCACTGATAAACACCAAGCCAGACAAATCCCCATACAAGTGTGGTACCCTGCCGAAAATACCTCTCACCCTGATTACGCCCCTTATATCCCTGAAGCTACAAAGGTGAGCGAGGCTATTTCACAGCTTTTGCACATCCCAAAGGCATTGCTTTATCCATTGCAATTCAAGCGTTCGAATGCCTTAGTAAAAGCTCCTGTAAACAAGGAAAAAGCGCAATATCCTGTACTTTTGTACCTCACAGGACTTTATGGTCACCGATGTATAAATACTTTTCAGATACAAGAGTTGGTCTCTCAAGGCTATATAGTAGTGGGTATTGATTGTCCGATAGCGGTAGCCTTGGTGACTTTCCCCGATGGCAGTACGCTCAAAAGCCTGCCGCGAACACTCATCGACCCTATGCTCAATGAGAGCTTAACAGAAGAAAATCCTCTTCTGAGTTATAATGGAAAAACTTTTGAAGGGGGATTGATAGCCTACTTCGCCAAAGATGTATCGCAAGTAATAGATTTCCTCACCACACTGAATACCAACGACCCTAACAATCTTCTTTACAATAAACTCAACTTGGATAAATTAGGAGCTTTTGGGGTCTCCCTCGGAGGAATTATCGTATCAGAAGCCTCGTGGAAAGACCCCCGTATCAAGGCTAATTTGATTATGGAATCACAGATTCCGCTAAAAATAGCACAAACGGGCTTGCGTGTTCCTACAATGGTGATCACACGTCCGGCAGAAGCTATGCGCACAGAAAGAGAACGCTCAGGGGGGTGGACAGAAAGCGATATTCAAGAGCACCTCAGCACAATGGAAAACCTATGCAAAAACACAGCCGAAAGTGAATTTGTACAAATCCCTGATATCTTCCACGTAGATTTTACCGATGCGCCTTTGTGGGTGCCTTTTCCTCATCTTTTGGGATTTAGTGGCAAAACCCCTATTGAGGAGACCCACCACAAGCTAAATGAACTTACCCTTACTTTCTTTGCAAAACATTTATAATAAACTATATGAAACACTTAATTATCTTCTTATTATTCCCATTCTTAGCTGCGGCACAACCTATTATTAGCTGTACAGATATGATAAAACCTTATGCTGATTTTGAGAGTCCATTGGCTTTTGAAGAGACTGTAGCAGCACTTCAGAAAACACTGAACAGCAAAGGGATTACCATTTTTGCTACTATCAAACACCACAAGGCAGCCGAAGCAGTAGGCGAAAATATGCAGCCCGCGACTGTACTTATAGTGGGCAACCCCAAAGTAGGTACTGCTCTAATGCAAGAAAACCCTCGCTTGGCTATTGAACTTCCTTTGAAAATTCTCATCTACAAGGAGGAAAAAATTGTACGCATACGCTACGAGAAAATCTCTGCTATCGCCGAAAAATACCATATAAAGCAAAACTTCGCTACGGCAGAAAAGATAGACACCGCAATGCAACATTTGATTAAATTAGCAATTGAAAAATAAGCAAATTAGGTCGTAGCACGAGTCATAGCACAACACACAATAAAACAACTCCCCGTAGCGCAAACAGCCTATGCAGCTGGCACCACTGGGAGTTTTAGTATTATTGATTTTATTTAGGCATGTCACGCGAAACCCTTAGCCGTTTGTATTTTGCCTTATCCCAAAAAAAATGATATACCTCTCAGCAATATACATATTTTAGATGTATCTTTGCCCCGAATTTTAAAAAGAAAAAACAATGAAAAAATTAGTAGTATTGCTCACCCTTATCTACAGTGTAGCTGGGGTAGCACAGAACAAAAAAGTACTTTTTGTAGTAACAAACCATACCCAACTGGGAAATACAGGTGAAACTACAGGCTATTTTCTATCGGAAGTGACTCACCCCTTAGAAGTGCTTACTGAGGCTGGCTATAAGGTCGATTTTGTAAGTCCGAAAGGTGGTAGCACTACTGCCTATGGTGTGAAGTTAGACGACCCTATCAATAAAAAATATTGGGAAAGTACCGACTATCAAAAACAATTAGCTCATACCCTTGCCCCTTCGCAGGTAAAAGCTAAGGACTATGCCGCTATCTTTTATGCAGGAGGACACGGCACAATGTGGGATTTTGCTAGCAGTGAAGCCCTTGCTAAAATAGCGCAACAGATTTACGAAAAAGGGGGTGTAATAGCTGCAGTGTGCCACGGGCCATCGGGTTTAGTGAATATTAAGCTCTCTAACGGCAAATATTTAGTAAGTGGCAAAACTTTGAGTCCTTTCACCAATGAAGAAGAAGAGGCTGTAAAACTCAGCCAAGTAGTGCCTTATTCGTTAGAAAACAAGCTCAAAGAGCGCGGGGCTATCATTGATAAAGCGGGCTTGTGGCAAGACAAAGTGAGCGTAGATAATCGCGTAATCACAGGGCAAAACCCGCAATCAGCTAAGAGTGTAGGCGAAGCAATCTTAAAAGAACTGCAAAAATCACCTCTCCGCTTTGATGCTTCTAAATACACTACCCAACAAGTAACACAAGGTAACCAGACCCTTGCAGTACGCGCGTATGAAGGAATTGTATATGTAGCCAATCCGGTAGAAGAGCAATACCAACAGTTGAATATTTACATTCCTGAAGCCTACTTCAATGGCGAAACAATCAACGGCTTTAATGCTCAAACTGCCCCTATCTTCTTTCCTAATGGTGTAGGAGGCTATATGCCTGCCAAGCCTCTTTCGCTTACTGGAGGTAAGTTTAAAGACACAAATAATTCGCTTATTGTGGCTCTTAGCAGAGGTTTTGTGGTTGCCTCACCTGGTGCGCGCGGACGTACCTCGGCTACCGGCAAAGCCCCCGCTGTAATTGTCGATTTAAAAGCTGCCGTGCGTTACCTCAAATACAACGATAAAGAAATACCAGGCGATGCCAATAAAATCATTTCTAATGGTACGAGTGCAGGAGGCGCCTCATCTGCCCTTTTAGGAGCTTCGGGCGACCAAGCCGATTACGAGCCTTACTTAAAGGAATTAGGTGCTGCCCCTGCTACCGATGCTATTTTTGCCGTATCAGCCTACTGCCCTATTACCAACTTAGAGAACGCCGATAAAGCCTATGAATGGCAGTTTGGTAACCTTAGTCAGTATAAAACGATGGAGGTTTCTATGCTTGATTACAACGTACAACGCACTTATAAGACAGGGACTTTTACCGCTGAGCAAGCTAAAGTTTCTGCTGACCTTAGAAAAGACTTCCCCGCTTACCTCAATAGTCTAAAGCTAAAAGACAGTAAAGGCAAACAGCTTACTCTAAACTCCAAAGGCGAAGGTAGCTTTAAAGAACTACTAAAACAAACGGTTATAGCGGCTGCCGAAAAAGCACAAAAAGAAGGTACTGATCTTAGTCAATATTCTTTCCTTACCCTTAAAAACGGTAAAGTTACGGCTATCAATTGGGAAGGCTACATCACTTATATGGAGCGACACAAAAGTCCTCCAGCCTTCGATGCCCTCGACCTAAGCACAGGAGAGAACCAACTCTTTGGCGATAGCACCACCGATAAAAAGCATTTCACCCCTTATGCTTTTAAGAACAGTATTGTAGAGAGCCAAATGGCAGATGCCAATATCGTAAAACTGATGAACCCAATGAGTTTTATAGGTAAAAAGAATGCTCATTTGCCAAAATATTGGCGCATACGCCACGGGGCTAAGGACAGTGATACCTCAGCAGCTATATCCTTAATTCTTGCTACTACACTCCAAAATCACCGCTACGCTGTAGATTATGCCCTCCCTTGGGATAAACCTCATAGTGGTGATTACGACCTCGAAGAACTCTTCGATTGGGCTGAGAAAATTAGTAAATAAACGCATAAAATCCCTCGTGTAGTACCTGCTACACGGGGGATTCTTAGTTATTGAACTACCTAATAATTCATTATAAAATTACATTGTGCAAAATTTATTTGTAAAAAATTTTGTTGTTTAAAATATTAATTATACTTTTGCCCCCGAAATCAAGAAGTGATGATAGAAGAAAACTTACAATTAAGCGCTCAGGTATGCTTTCCGCTCTATGCGGCTTCGCGTAAGATTACACAGCAATATGCTAAATATCTTACCCCCTTAGACCTTACCTATCCACAGTATTTGGTACTTTTAGTACTCACGGAAGAAGGCTCTCTCACGGTGAATGCCATAGGAGAAAGGCTCTACTTAGACAGTGGTACCCTTACCCCTTTGCTTAAGCGAATGGAAGCCAAAGAATTGCTCACTCGTATCCGCTGCAAGAAGGACGAACGCATTATGTGGATAGCACTGACCGAAAAGGGGCAACAGCTACAAGAAACCATCAAAGACATTCCTTCGCGATTGAAAGAGTCAATAGCACTTACCGCTGAAGAATTAGAGACTCTTAGGACATTAGTAAACAAATTATTAAATCATAAATAAAAAAGAAGACAGATGACAGCAATGTACACAGCAGTGGCTACCGCTACCGGAGCCCCTAATAGAAAAGTAACTTCCGACAATGGCGTATTAAGCCTCGAACTTCGCTCTCCTAAAGCCTTAGGAGGAGCTAATGATGATTATACCAATCCAGAGCAACTCTTTGCAGCAGGGTATGCAGCTTGTTTTGATACCGCACTGAACTTGGTTATTAAGCAAGCTAAAGTAACCACAGGGGTAACTACTGTAACAGCACACGTATCTATAGGAAAGCTTGATACTGGTGGTTTTATCTTTGCTGTAACCTTACAAGTGAATGTACCTGGGGTATCACTTGAGCAAGCCAAAGAACTTGCGGACAAAGCACACCAAGTATGTCCGTATTCTAACTCTACTCGTGGGAATATAGAAGTAACTACAGAGGTAACAAACAACTAATTATAAGAAATAGAAAATATGAATTTTTTAGAAATCGCACAAAAGAGATATGCTGCCAAAGCATATCGCAATGAGAAGATAAATGAAGCTAAAATCAAAGAATTGGCAGAAATTCTCCGCTTAGCTCCTTCTTCAGTAAATAGTCAGCCTTGGAAATTTGCTATCATAGGTGATGAAGCCCTCAAAGCCGACTTGGCAGCGCATTCATTCTTCAACGAACAGAAGATAAAAGAGGCTAGTCACCTCATCGTGTTTTTCGCTTATGATGATACAGCCGCTTTTGAAAACCATTTCAAAGCCAATCAGCCACAACCTGTAGTAGATTATTACGAAAGTGTAAAAGCTGGTGATGATGAAAAAGCGAAGGCGTGGTTTCAAAAACAAGTGTATTTGGCAACAGGTTTCTTTGTAGCCGCTTGTGGAACAGAGGGTATTGACGCTACCCCTATGGAAGGAATTGATACGGCTTATTACACTGAAAAATTGCAAGTAAAAGGCTGTAAAGCGGTACTTGCTGTAGCAGTAGGCTATCACAGTGAAGCCGATGGCAACCACCCAAGTAAGACTCCTAAGAAGAGACTTCCACTGGAAGAAGTAGTGGAAATTCGCTAATTAAGTCATAGTACAACACTCAATAAATAAAACTCCCCGTAATGCAAACTGCCTATGTAGCTCGCATCACGGGGAGTTTTCGTAACTCGTCTCTCGTCATTCGTCTCTCGTCATTCGTAATTTCCTCAGCCACAGACCTACACCAAGGTACAACAGACAAGGGATAATCCCCGAAACTGGCGAAATGAGTATATGTTTGCCCGTTTCTATAAAAATATGTTTGTCGTATATCAAGCTGTTGATAGTCGTATCCTCAATAGCGTGCATCCACACCCCTGCCCATATCGACTTGGTAAGGCGAAAAAGTTCGGTATACATCACCGTCCACGAGATGCAGCACACCAATGCCATTACGCAAAAAGTAACCTTATCATAAGGGAATACGGCAAATATTTGTTCCGGTTTTATGAAGTAGAAAAAGTAAGGCCAATGCCACGAGCACCACACTACCCCCACAATGAGGTAAAGCCACACGTCTTTAATATGCAAACTGAGCAAACGAGCCGTAAGATACCCCCGCCACGACGATTCTTCAAAGAAATTCTTTACAAATTCGGCTACTACAAAAATACCAAAGCCCGCAAAATAGTCCGTCCACCGGATTTGCACGTCCAGCCAGCCTAACAACTCGCCTATAAGCAGGGTAACGGCAATCACCGCAGGGTAAATAAGGGTTGCCACCCCATACCAACGCAGGTTTTTCTTGATAAGCGGACGCAACCCTGCATCGCTCCAACCATCACCCATAAAAGTGCGCAACAAGAGCCAAGTAAGCAGGGGAGCCACTATAAAAATACCCATTCCGCTAGTACCATTGTTGGTATCGCTGAAATCGCCTGTCGTTTCCCCCGTAAGCGAATCTACCCACACGCCTATCCAGCCACAACTAAGGGCTACGAAAATAAAAATACATAAATTCCTAATGGTTCGTGATTTATTCTTCATCTTTTAAAAATATTTGATTATCTTTGGCGCAAAATTACGCCGGTGCACATCACTACACAATACTGAATAATAACCATTTTTTAAGATGACAACCGATAAAAGCATAGAGGAAATAGCCCAAGAATACATTTCTTATATGAAAATCTTGGAACAAGCAGGTAGTTTTGCCGTTTTTCTATCGGATAAATTCGGGCATTACTATTATGTAACCGAATATATTGAAGCATCTCAAGAGCTCAATATTGAAAATTTGGTACATCCCGATGATTTAGAGGTGGTAAGAAGAATTGATAAAAAAGTATGGGAGTTTTTAGATACACTCCCCGAGGAAGAAAAGCTAACTTACAAATACATCTATGAAATGAGAGTTTTGGATAGAAGAAAGTATGTACGAATGATTTACCAAATGCGTATATTAGCCTTTAAAGACGATAATTTTTTGGCTATGGGTATGATAGACCTCGCTCCCGAGCAATCAGCCAATACTTCTGTCCGTTTTCAGATAAAAAACTGCCTTACCGATGAAGTAGTACCTTTCACTATCGAAAGTGCTACCGATGTCCTGCTCACTCCGCGCGAAAGAGAGATACTCGCCCTTGCTAAAGAAGGAATGTTCAGCAAAGAAATCTCCGAAAAACTGAACATCAGCATACATACCGTAAACCGCCACCGCCAAAATATCCTCGAAAAACTACAAGTAGATAATATGATTGAAGCAATAAGATAATTGGTTGTAGCGCGAGTCGTAGCACGACAAGCAGTAAATAAAATTCACTCAGGGCAGGAACTCGAAATCTTATCTCCTCCATTCAAAACGACATTTATCAGTTTTATAGTGTAAAGTAAAACTACACAAGTTTTTACTAAAAAATATCCTCATCATCACTTGCTCATCACAAAAAAAGTATTACCTTTGCAATAAATTTAAAAACTCATTTAAACACTATTTAAAAGAAACAGAGAAAACAATTACATAAAGACATAAATTAGCGTTTCGCTTTACATTTTCCTTTTATAGAAAACGACCATTTTTTTAAGTAACTAAAGGAAAGTAGAAGTGGAAATGCCTACGTTTAAGCGTGGGCATTCCTTTTGCTTTAGTTACTGCCTTTGGTCGGGCTTCTATAAAAGTATAAGGAATGTGCCCGCGTTTTTTTATGTACTTATGTGAACGATAAAGGCGGAACCCGAAAAGCCTGTAAAAGAGTAGGAATAATAAACTTTTTTAGCTAACAAATGAAAAAACTTATTGCAATTTTATGTACTTTATGCTTTACTTTTATTAGTAATGCACAAGAAAATGAAGATATAGCATCTTTAAAAGAGGATGCTGAAAAAGGAGAAGTGGGGGCTCAACTCAAATTAGCTGGCTATTATTTCTTAGGACAAGGAGGATTAGAACAATCCTATGAAAAAGCTTTCTATTGGACTAATAAGGCTGCAGAACAAGGAAATACACTTGCACAAGCTACTATAGGAAACTCATATTTTACAGGAAGAGGAGTGATACAATCAGATGAAAAAGCATTCTATTGGGCAAAAAAATCTGCAGAAGGGAATAATGAAATAGGACAAAGTCTATTAGCCACTTTGTATTTTTTAGGGAAAGGGGTGGCTAAATCTAACGAAAAAGGAATTTATTGGGCAAAGAAATCTGCAGAACAAGGATATCCCGACGCTCAATACTTATTGGCTCTTTGCTATAGTGAAGGAAGAGGAGTTAAGAAAAATAAACAACAAACTATATATTGGCTTAATAAAGCGTGTGACAATCTCTATTGGATCAGTAAGAATTCCCCCTACAACAATAGTAGTAACAAAGCTTGTGAAATGTTAAAAGAAATTAAATAAGACTATTAGCAATGAAAGAAAGAATATTAAAGGAAATGAGTCGTTATGACTTTGAAGGAGAGGTGTCATCAATGTTTTATTCTTATCGCGTATGGAGTGATACCTATACTTACTCTATGTTGAAGTCCTCACATATAACCAAAAGCAAAGATTTCTCACTCGCTCATCATTTGGATACAAGAGATGAAATCCTATTGGCTTTCCAAAATGGAATGAGTGAAAAAGATTCTGTTCTTTTTACCGAAAAAGCTATTTCAATTGCTCAAAGTAATTGGTTTAGTAAGAATGTAGTAGAAAAAATTTCTTGGGCAGACATAAAGAAGATAGAACTAATAAACCATTCTCTGATATTCACTTTAGAAGGTGAAATAGAAAAAGTCTTCAATGTAGATGACATTTTTTCTAAAAACTTAGACAAGGTAGATAAAATAATAAAACTACTTCAACGACTTCTAAAAATTATTAATGGAGAAAACGAGTTTCTACAAGATAGTAGCACTTACAATGTTAGTAAAGCAAGAAAAAAGAAGAAAATCTATATTACAATAGGAGTTATTTTTGCTGTTTTGTTTATCGTAACGATTATTCAAGAATCATTTAGAGAGAAAATTCCTACGATGAGTTACACTTCTCCTTCATCATTCTCTGATGATAAAGATGAGGTAAAAGTAGATAGTAATGCTTTTGAAAAACAAAAAGCTAAAGAACCTATTATTCAAATAGACACACTTTGGAGTGATACTTCTGTGAAAGGTTACAAAAAAATAACTATGTACAAAACTGTTAATGTTTTTAATGAACCTTATTCTGTAACAATGAAAAGTAAAGGTTTTTTAGATAAACTTGTTGATGAAACTAATACTAAAATTGTCATTCCTGTTGAAATTCCAAAAAACACAAAGTATTGGATATATCGTATAATTCTTTCAAATGCTTTAATTGAAAGTGGAGAACAAACTCAATTAGTAAAAGAAGTAGATGAAAACATAAAAAAAACTAGCTTTTTTGGAGAAGTAAATATAGCTTATGAAATATATGGAGATGTAAAAAGTTTATTTAATAATCTTTCAGCTCCTTCTAAATTAAAACCTTATGCCAATGTTTATTTCATCTATAATAAAAAGGAAGCTGAAAATTTTCAAGAGCATAAAAAGTTTAAGTATGACATTGATAACTCTATCAAAAATACTCATTCTCGTAATGGTCTTATCAAATTCAACAAAAATCAATTTGTATATTTAGGCTTAGAGGATGCTGGGTATGAAGATACTATCTATGTAAATTTAGAAGTTGTTGCTATTGTTGAAATTACTAAATATTACAAAGTAGAAGAAAAAACAATTGAATAGAACATTATGAATAAATGGAATGACTTGTGCTTTATAGTAAGCACACATCAAAAAAAGAATACTAAAGAAAATATTCTTCAAATAGAAATTGAAAATTTCTTAGAGAAGTTGGGCTGGTCAAGAAGACAAGGAGAAGTCGTTACTCAAAAGCATATCAGTGTAGGAAGTAATCAAACACTAATCCCTGATATTACTATAGAGAGCAATAACAAAGTTCTTTTTGTAGTAGAGCTAAAACACCCTAATGAGTCTGTGGAAAAACATAAGAAACAACTCATCTCTTATATGCGACAGCTAAAACTTCGCTTTGGGGTGCTTTTGGGGGACAAATTTCAATTGTACTATGATGATACTACAGAAGACGGCACAGAAGCTCAAAAAGTATTTGAGGCTGCATTCACTGAGAATAATCCAGAAGCTGAAGAACTACTATCTCTACTTACTAAAGAGCAGTTTGGAAAGGATAAACTTCTTGTCTTTGCTGAAAAACAATTGGAGAAAATACAAGAAAGTGAAGTTATGAATGAAATCCAAGAGTATGTGGAAGAACAGCTTTCTCATTTGCAAGATAAACTATACAAAGAACTACAAGAGGAATATGATTCTAAGCTTGTAAAAAAAGTGTTTGAGCATTTGAATATTGCTATCTCACCCATTGCTGTTGAAGAGGTATCTTTGAACAACCTTGACAATACTTCTGTTGAAAAACTGCCTATTGAGTTTGTTCCTAATGATTTAGAAGCTTTTAAAAAATTACTTTTAGAGAAAAAAGTAGGAAAAATAGAGTGGCACTATAACAACGGAAAAGTAGAACACAAAACTTGGAAAGCATCACGATTTAAACAAAAATCTTCTTTGTTAGGCAATGTATATTCACGTCCTGAAGCTAAAAATGGCAAATGGAAAGAATTAGGACTTACAAAAGTAGTTTACAAAATTGACTAAGCTAATCTCTCGCTAACACTCCCCTTGCAATCTCTCTTTGCACGGGGAGTTTTATTTTCTAACGAATGAGTTTTATTGAGTGTGATTTTTTATTGAGTTCTACCTAACTTTATTGAAAAAAAAAATCTACAAAAACTACCAACTCCTCTGTAACAATTATTTGACAAAATTGTTTATCTTTGCAGAGTCTAAAAACTAAAAATAAGAATTACAAATGAAAAACATTGAGTTAAACAATGGGGTACAAATGCCCCTATTGGGGTATGGTGTATACCAAGTAAACCCCGAAGAATGTGAGCGTTGCGTAAGCGATGCTATTTCGGTAGGCTACCGAATGATTGACACTGCCCAAATCTATCGCAATGAAGAGGGTGTAGGTAACGCTATTAAGAAAAGTGGTATCGACCGCAAAGAGTTCTTTATCGTTACCAAAGTGTGGATAAGCAATGCTGGTTATGAAAAGGCAAAAGCCTCTATCGAAACCTCTTTGCATAAACTCCAAACTGATTATATCGATTTACTGCTCATTCACCAACCTTTTGGCGATTATTACGGCTCTTATCGCGCTATGGAAGAAGCCTACAAAGAGGGCAAAGTGCGCGCTATTGGCGTCAGCAACTTCTATGCCGATAGATACCTCGATTTGGCATACCACTGCGAGATAAAACCTGCTGTAAACCAAATGGAAACACACGTATTCTACCAACAGCAAGACCTCCAAGAGCTAATGAAGAAATACGACACCAAGCTAATGTCGTGGGGACCTTTTGCCGAAGGCAGAAACGATTTCTTTGCCAATCCTACGCTCAATGCTATTGGTGAAAAGTATCACAAAAGTGCTGCCCAAGTAGCTTTGCGCTATCTCTTGCAACGCGATATTATCTGCATTCCTAAGTCGGTGCGCAAAGAGCGTATGGAACAAAACCTTAATGTATTTGACTTCCAACTCTCAGCGGAGGATATGAGCCTAATAGCCGCTCTCGACACTAAACAAACGCTCTTCTATTCTCACCAAGCCCCTGCCTTTGTAGAGATGATATTACAATATGGTAATTAGCAAATTAGCAAATGTGCTAATTAGTAAAATTCCCGTGTGGTAGTACCACACGGGAATTTTTAATAAAACATCTAACTTGTATCTATTTGCTAAATTCTACTTCAGCATTTAGTTCAGTTATCTTTTCTTGCAATTTAGTGATGTCTTTTTGCAATTTCTCAATACGGCGATTACTTTTGGCTAATTGCTTATTAGCTTTACTAGCTTTGCGCAAAGCCTTTTCAGCTTTGTTCGCTTTTTTAGCACTTGCTGAAGCCGAACTCGCATCACTAAAAGCATCCGTGCGATCAGTAGCTTCTTCATTAGCCTGTGTAGCCTCAGTTTGCAACGACTGATTATTGGTTTGCTCTTGTGTGAGTTTCATTTGCAATTCGTTGAGCTCGGTATTGAGTTTCAAGGCTTGTTGTTGTTTTTCCAAGCGTTTCATCTCTGGTGATTTAGCTGTACCACAACCCGCTAACATAAAGGAAGCTAACACTCCCATTAAAAATACTTTTTTCATAATTATATTATTAATATTTTAATGCCACAAAAGTAATACTTAATTGCCTAATATGCAAATTCGCTAATTTACTAATTTGCTAATTATCAAATTATCACTACCTTTGTATTTAGAATAACTTAAAAACAATACAATATTATGAGAAAAACTTTTATTATTTTATGCATTTGGAGCATCATTGTAGGTTGCTCTCAAGAACAAAAAGAAGATGACACCTCTTCTAAAGAAAAAGAGGAATGGAAATTAGTTTGGGAAGACGATTTCAACCGCGATGATATTTTCGCTACCGGTATATGGTCTAAAATATGGGGATGCCCTACTTCAACAGCCGACTGGTGCAAAACAATGAGCCAAGACCCTAGTTTGTTTGAAATAAAGAATGGTAATCTTATTCTTTTAGGCAAGCCCAGAACTGACCCTACCAAGCACAAAACGCCTTACATTACGGGAGGGGTAACTACCCAAGGAAAGAAATATTTTCAAAATGGACGTTTAGAAATCCGTTGCAAGCTCGAAGCTCATCAAGGTGCTTGGCCATCTCTCTGGATGGTACCCGATGCTACTTGGCCTACGGGTGGTGAGATAGACATCGTAGAACGACTCAACTACGAGCCTTTTGTACACCATACAGTACACTCCACTTACACCCAAGCGGGCAAAAAAGACAAATCTAAGCGTACTCCCCCAAGCACCGCTACTGCCCCTATCAACCCCGATGATTACAACATCTATGCCGTAGAACTCGACACCGATGAGGTGCGTTTTTATGTAAACGGCAAGCAAACTTTCAGTTATGCGCGCGTACCCGAGAAAGAGAGTGAAGGGCAATTTCCTTTCAACCGCCCCTATATGTTGCGCATCGATATGCAATTAGGTGGTAGTTGGGTAGGTCAAGTAAAACCTTTTACCAAGCCAATAAGAATGTACGTAGACTGGGTTCGGTTTTATCAGAAAAATTAACAAATAAGAAAATTAGCAAATTGCTTATTATTTTATATCTTTGCCCTTGATAATTGTTTAAAATTAGTTATTTATGAGTACAGTAATCACCAATATCAATCAGTTAGACCTCACAAATGGGGTATATACGTATGCGGATTATGTACTTTGGGAAATAAAAGAAAGGTTGGAAATTCTCAAAGGAAAAATTTTCAGAATGAGCCCTGCTCCTGCTATTTCACATCAAAAAATAGCAAGAAATTTAACGGGCGAGCTCTATCATTATTTCAAAGGAAAAACCTGTCAGCTTTTTGCAGCTCCTTTTGATGTGGTACTCAAAAACAAAAATGGCTTGGAGGACAGTGTAGTACAACCCGACCTCTGCGTGGTGTGCGACCCTAAAAAGTTAGAGAACGACAAACGTTGCTTAGGAGCCCCTGACCTAATTATTGAAATACTATCACCTGGCAACACTAAAAAGGAAATGCGCAATAAGTATGAATTGTATGAAGAATCAGGGGTGATGGAGTATTGGGTAGTCCGTCCTGTCGACAAGGAAATCACGCAGTTTGTTCTTGAAGAGGGCAAATATCGCGCCCTCCCTCCTATTGTAGAAGGCGATATAGTTCAATCAGTTAAATTTCCTGAACTCTATGTATCGACTGAGGATATTTTTAGACTGTAACTAATTGACTCATCTTAGAGAGTGTTTCCTCTATCATCGCCATACGCTTCTTTACTTTCTCTACCGAAGCATCTAATGTATATCCCTCATCAAGAAGCTCTTTGATAAGGAGTATTTTTTTGATATTCAGGTAATCATACCTGCGATTTTTCCCTTCTTCTTCTGTCAAACTGGTGATAATCCCTTTCTCTTCCCAATAACGTATTTGTCGGGTAGGGATTCCAGTGATTTGCGATACTTCCCCTATACCCACTACCAATTTCCGCAGAAAATCAAAGTCTAACAAGAGTTCTTTTTGTACTTCTTTTGCCATAAATTGTAAATAAATTACGAAATAGGTTGCAAATATACAAATAAATACTTTACCTTTGCATTTTGTAAATAATCTACAATTAAAGAAGATAATTAACAAATGAATACAGAACTTAAACAAACTCTGCAATTTGTCTTTTTTATAGCGACACCACTTTGCTTGGTAAACAGCTTTATCACAAGTGATAAGTTGAATCTTTGGAGTGATTGGAGCGTGAAGTTTTTAACCTCTTACGCAATATCATTTCCTCAGGCAGTACTGTATGTTTCCTTGGTAAAATGGTATAAAAGAAGAAAATGTAAAATCAATAAACAAATATTAAAATGAAAAACTTAAACAACAAGAATGCCGTAATTACCGGCGGAAGTGATGGTATTGGTTTAGGAATAGCCAAAGCCTTTGCCCGTGAGGGTGCAAATCTATTGCTCATAGGTAAAGACCCTGAGAAACTACAAAAAGCCCAACAAGCGCTACTAAATGAGTTTGGCGTGCAAGTACACACCCTCTCTGCTGATTTATCAAAAACAGAGACAGTAGCTGAGGTAGTGAAAGACATTGAGCAACTGCTATCTACGGTAGATATTTTAGTAAACAACGCTGGTTTGGGCAAGTTCATACCTTTTGAGCAAGTGGACAGCACCTTATACGATGCCCACTTCAACCTCAATGTAAAAGCGCCTTATTTCCTTACCCAAGGTCTGTTACCTGCTTTGGTGAAAAGCAAGGGGAATGTTATTAATATCTCGTCGTATTTTGCCCACCGAATGCTTCCTAACCGCGCAACTACCGTCTATTCGGCTACTAAAGGAGCGTTAAACTCTTTTACCAAGGCGTTGGCTTTTGAGGTGGGACATTTGGGTGTACGCGTAAATGCCATTGCCCCTGGGAGTATCTCTACCCCACAATTCAACCGCAATTTACAAGCTCTTACCCCCGAAAAACAAGCCGCTTTTAAGGCTATGATAAAGGAAATCTACCCATTGCAACACATTGGCACGCCTGAAGATATAGCCAAGGCTTGTGTATTCTTAGCCAGCGATAATGCTTCGTGGATTACAGGCGCTGTGCTCGCTGTAGATGGCGGACTCACTACAAATTAAAGTTTGCTAACTCCTTAATTTGCTAATTTGCTAATTATTACTATCTTTGCCCTAATATTAGTAAATCAACAAATTAAAATAACGTATGAAAAAGATGAGTTTTATAGCTCTTTTGGTGCTATCACTCGCTACCAATGTAGTATTGGTACGCAAATTATTTGTAGGAAATACCCAAGTAATTGAAGGCGACTCACGTACAAGTATAGTGGTAAGTCAACCGAATCGTGATTTTGTGATGAGCGAAATGCGCAATTTCGTAGAAACCTTACATCAAATCAATATGGGAATTGAGCAAAACGATTCCTCACTGATAGTGGAAGCAGCACGTAGTTCAGGAGGTTCGGTAGCACATCACGCTCCTGCAGGACTCATAGCTTCTATCCCTATGGGATTCAAAACTATAGGCTTCGACACGCACGCTAAATTCGATAGCATTGCCAATAGCGCCGAAAAGAACTTCGACCCTAAAGTTACACAACAACAAGTAACTGCCCTACTCGGCAACTGTGTAGCCTGCCACCGCAGCTATCGTATGGATGTGAAAAAGGATTAGCAAAAACACATAATACACTATGAATTTGAACATATTCATTACCCTACACCTTTTAGAGAAACGCCAAAAGACCTTTGGGAGTATGCTAAGGACAATCCTCTTGTTTCCATTGGCAATTGTAGGGGATACGTGTTTGGTGATAGCTTATTTAATAGCTTTGATAGTGAGTAATATACTTAAAAAATACAATAATTAAAATGAAAAAACTCTTTTTACTGCTATGTGTATGGGCAACACTCCCTGCTGTAGCGCAAACCTCGAAAGACAAAACCCTGATTATAGATGCGAGTTACCTCAAACAAGGTAGTAGCTACGGACAGTTAGGAGTGCATTTCAACTATTATGACAGCAATAAGTTGGCACTATTTGCGGGATTGGCGGGCAACTTCCGTTCGGAAAACGGATTAGTTGCTATCCCCGAAGCGCAACTCTCGGCGTGGATAAGAGCAGATAATGAGCGTGGAGGCTTTGTTGATATTCCAGTCTTGCTCTTGCGCCCTCAACTGAATTTCTCTCCTTATTACTTTGCCCCCGAAGCAGGTATACAAATTTTTATTTTCTATGTAAAAGCAGGCTACGCATTCCCTTGGGGTAAAATGAGTGACAACTATCCTTTTGACACGGGTAAATTCCGCCTTTCAGTAGGAGCTATTATACCGCTAAATATTAAATAAAAAATAATATGAAACATCTCTTTTTCTCCGTAGCCCTTGTGAGTACAATGCTTGGTTTTGGGCAGGCCTCAGGAAACCTCAATTACCAAAACAGAGGTCGAAATAGCTTGAATAACAACGACTATTCTCTTGATTTCCCTACCAATTACGAAATGGTAGTCTCAGCCAAAGGGCTGGCTAATATCAAAGCTGATGCTTTTGTGGCGATCTTCAGTGTGGTGCAGGTAGGCAAGAGTGCTGAAGAGGCTACCTCCCTAATGAGTCAGCGCCTTTCGCCTGTGCTCTCTGCCCTAAAGGCTAAGAATATGGAGGCTTTTGTAGATATGATCTCCTTTGTGCCTATGTACGAATACGAAACCGAGAAGAAAGTCTTTAGCAAGCGCACCTACAATGAAGTGCCTATGGGCTTTGAACTCAAGCAAAACTTACATATCAAAATCAATGAAGCCTCTCGACTCAATGAGCTAATCACTCTACTGGCTAATAACGAGATCTATGATCTTGTACGTATGGACTACTACAGTAGCCAGTTAGAGACCATAAAAAAAGAACTTAAGGACAAGGTGAAATCAGCCTTTGCCGAAAAGCAAAAGCTCTATGAAACAACCCTTGGGGAGAGCTTTGCCTCCACTGAAAAGAAGATCATTGATGGTTTTTTCCACATTTCCCCTACCGAACAATATAGTAGCTACGAAGCCTATAGTAGTGCATCCTTACAAGGCAAGCGAGCAGGCAATGTGGTGCAAGCCAACAAGTCTACTACTCAGTATTACCAACCTATTGCTAACCGAGATTTTGATGTAGTACTCAACCCTATTATCGTAGAACCTATGATACAAGTGGTCTATGAGATGAAAATGAGTGTCAATCACCCTGATAAAAATAAAGCTAAAGAGGCACTATTGTTGACCCCTGCTGGCGAACTCAAGAAGATAAACTTGCCTTAGCAATTCTCCATAATATGAACAGTTTATGATCGAACAAGCAAGAAAACTTTATAAACAAGCCCAAGCGGATTACCCAGAGCTGAAAGCCCAAATAGAGGCGCAGGTAGTGCGTTGGTTTTGGGCTGCAGGAGGTATGGGGCTTTTTTCTTTAGAGCCTTTTTATTTTGAAGAACACAATTTTGCCAAGAGTAAAATCCTAAAAGAAGCTCCAGAAGATACTGACAATAAGCATCAATATGGAATAAATGAGAAAGAAGAAATAATTGTAGTTCGCAATTACCCAAAACTAAAAGGAATCATTAAAGGACAATATTGGGAAAAATTCTACTTTCGTGAGGGAAATCAAATTGTCAGTTATTATTTTGATCATTCTGCAAAAAAGGAATGTGCTAATGTAAAGATTTTCACTTATAAAGATGGATTGCTTCAACATATCTACGCTGCTTTTAAAGAGCATTATTGGGAAGAGACAATGTATTATGAGGGAGACAAACTCATACGCCGTGAAACTAAAGGAGTTGATAATTGTTCAGACCCTATCAATGATTTTCTTCTCTATACCTATGATACATCGGGAGAACTCAACAGTATTACCAGCGGAACGGACTATGTTATATATCAGAAGAAGGGTAAGAAAGTATAATGGCAATTAAAACCTAAAAATAAAATGAATCCAATAATCAAACAATGGGACACAGCCAAATCTCTAAAAAGATGCCAATATAAGGAGGCACTAGCTATCTATGAAACGCTCTGCCCAAAGGTAGAGACAGATCTCTCGGATACCTTTGATAGGGCTATGTTTTTTGGGGATTACTTTGGTGTATTGGCAGATGTTGCCCAGTATGACAAAGCGGAAGCAATGGCTGCTAAAGCCTTAAAATACATAACTGAAAATGAGTATACTACTTTAAACTATATCTTCTATAACTATGGGAATATGTATCTTCACCAAGCTAAATGGGAAGAAGCTATTCCTTGGCTCGAAAAAGCACTCAATAGAAATAGCGATGGGTGGATTAATGAAAAACAAAGAGCTTACTATGGCACTGCTTTAGGGGGTGCGCTATTCCATTTGGGGCGTATAGAAGAAGCCGAAGAAGAATTGCTTAAGGCGGTAGAAGCAGGCAAAGCCACTGTAGCCAATAAGGATTGGGAACCTTTTTTCTACCTCAAAGAGCTATACAAGCAAAAGGGTGACGAGAAACTTATGGCAAAATATGAAAATATGTACCTTACCCGACTTAAAAAGCTAAAGGAAGAAGAACTTATCTATCCTCTATCAGAACATCGGGCAAACAAACAAGCCCTTGAAGACTGGAAAAAACTTAATAACCCTTAATCATTTTACAAATAAAACCTTATGAACGAACAAGCAAGGAAACTCTACGACCAAGCCCAAGCGAATTACCCAGCATTGAAAGCCCAAATAGAGGCGCAGGTAGTGCGTTGGTTTTGGGCTTCAGGAGGCGTAGGATACTTTTCTTTAGAGCCTTTTTATTTTGAACAAAACCGTTTCTCGAAATCTAAAATTCTTAAAGACGCTCCAGAAGATTCTGACAATAAGTATCAATATGGCGTGAATGCCAACGATGAGATTATCGTGGAACGCAGTTATACTGAGTTTAAAGGACAGTGTTATGAAACTTTCTACTTCCGAGAAGACAGCCAAATTATCAGTTATCGTTTTGAGTACTCTGAGGAAAAGGAGTGTGACAATGTAAAGATTTTTATTTATAAAGATGGATTACTTCAATATATCTATAGTGCTTTTGAAGAGCATTATTTGGAAGAGACAATGTATTATGAGGGGAATAAACTCATACGACGCAAAACTAAAGGATTAGATTATTATTCAAACCCCATTGATAATACCCTTCTCTATACCTATGATATGTTGGGAAAACTCAATAGTATTACCAACGAAACCGGCTATGTATATTATCAGAAGAAAGATAAGAAAGTGAGTTATAAAAAGCTCTCGGAGCGTGTAGCCGAGCGCTTCTATGCCCTGTTAATTCCTGCAATCAAAGCCTATCCTATCCCAGAGCCTTTGTATTGTCTGAATATAGCTTTTGATTACCAATATATAATGCCCCCAACAATAGGTTTTGGCACTGAAAACAAGAGGATCGAATGGAAGGAAAGCTACGGAAAAAGAGCTGATAGCTTACTTTGGAACACTGCCGATTATGCCCATACCGTAGAGATTGAAACAGACAATGAAGACACTGCCCTCTTTGAGCTCTTTAACCAAGAGACTGAAATGCAAGAAAGGGAGAGCGCTGCCACGAAGCTATTAGTCGCTTGTGCCAAACGCCTCAAAGAAGAATGGGCATCACTGGGCATTCCCTCCACCGATGACTTTGTAGTGGTAGTAAGCGATATAGAAGATTCTTTTTTGAAGAAAGTATAATATTGAGAATTAAAAAATCTAAATGAACCCTATTTTTGAACAATTGGCACCTTTAGCCGAAACCCAAAACCATATTACCCTACTTAAGGATTTGTATAAAAAAGTCAATAAGATAAAGTAATACAGAAACTCTATGAACGAACAAGTAAGAAAACTCTATGACCAAGCCCAAGCGAATTACCCAGCATTGAAAGCGCAAATAGAAGCACAGGTAGTGCGTTGGTTTTGGGCAGCAGGAGGCGTGGGATACTTTTCTTTAGAGCCTTTCTACTTTGAACAAAACCGTTTTCCAAAGTCTAAAATCCTAAAAGAAGCTCCAAAAGATACTGACAATAAGTATCAATATGGAGTAAATGGAAAAGATGAAATAATTGTAGCACACTCTTATATTGGATGTGAAGGCGATTATTACGAAGAGTTTTATTTCCGTGAGAAAAACCAAATTATCAGTTATCACTTTGATTTTGCCTCTAAGAAAAAATGTATAAATACTAAAATATTCATCTATAAGGACGGACTGTTGCAATCAATCTACTCCGCTTTCAATAATAATACTTGGAGCGAAAGGACTATGTATTATGAGGGGAACAAACTCATCCGCCAAGAGAAAAAAGGAATAGATTATATTGATAATACGCTCCTCTATACCTATGATATGTCGGGAAAACTCAATAGTATTACCAACGAAACCGGCTATGTATATTATCAGAAGAAGGATAAGAAAATCAGTTATAAAGCCCTCTCGGAAAAAGCTGCGGAACGCTACTATGCACTATTGGTGCCTACCATTAAGGCATATCCTGTGAAAGAGCCTTTGTACTGCATCAACCTATCGTTTGACTACCAAAACATACTGCCCACAAGGATAGGCTTTGGTACTGAAAGCGAAAGACAAGAATATCAAAAATATGGCAAAGAGGCAAAACACTACCTTTGGAACACAGCCGAGTATGCTCATACCATAGATATAGAACCCAACGAAGAAGATGCTACCCTCTTCGACCTTTTCAACCAAGAAACCGAAATGCAAGAAAAGAGCAGTGCCGCCACGAAGCTATTAGTCGCTTGCGCCAAACGCCTCAAAGAAGAATGCGCATCACTGGGCATTCCCTCCACCAATGACTTTGTAATAGTAGTAGGTGATGAAGAAGAATTCTTTTTCAAGAAAGTATAATCCTATTTTAAAACTAAAAAAACTAATGACCCCTGAACTACAACCATTAGGCGATGCTATTTTTGAGGCTGCTCAAAAAGCATTTTTAAAGCTCTTTGAAAACGGAGAGCATTATTACTATTGTGTGTTACTCACTACGGGTGAGGCGCTTCCTCCTTGTATTGCGGCGTGGTCGGTGGAAGCTTTAGAGCGATTTGTAAATGAAAATGCTATCCCCCAAGAGGAAATACCATACTACAAATACTCATTTGCTGATAGCCCCTATTACGCTTTTGGTTATGAGGAATATTTTCAGCAGGTAAAGCAGTTGTTTGAGCAGCGCGACTCTCTTATAGATTACAACAATGAGGAGCAATGGAACGAGGAATACGACTTGCGACTTGCTGCTATGGTATATGCGATGAAAAAACTCGACGAGACTGGTATTTTTGCCTTCAACCAACCACGAGAACAAGTGTATATCAACGTAGAACTAATGCCCCCCGACGATACCGATATAGAAAGAGCCTTGTCTTTCAACAACCCTGATAACATAGAGGAATGGCTTTCTATATTCGGCTAATCATTTCTTTTGCATCACACTTGCATAATTCAAAAAAATGATATACTTTTGTGGCGTTAATCAATTTTTTAATTTTAATTTCTTAACCACAAATGCTTTCTTCTAACAAACTAAACTATATTGAAGGTGTACAAAAACACGCAAAACGTGTAGCTACCACAACAATAGTACTATCAGTAATAGTGCTAACAATCCTAATTGTAATTCATACAATTATAAATCACAGAAAACTCGCCGATATTATCTACAACCCCTTTTTTTTGGTAATAGTTTTAATCTTATCATTCTTTTTCTTCATTCTTTATCGAGGAAGACAAAGAGCCCTAAAACTACAAAAACTCATAGAGCAGATGAGCGAAGAGGAGTTTCTGTTCTTACTGCAAATACAATCTTCCTTATCTTTTCACTACAAGCACGCCCCTACATTTGTACTTTGTTGTGAGCAACTCTATTTATTTACTCCCTTCAAAATCAAGAATATCGACCCTAAAAAGGTTGAAAAAGTACATTGGCACTATGCAAGGGGAGGAAGTCTTTTGATAGAAATTCAATCGCCCGAAACTACCAAATTTGAGGTGTATAATAGTGTTTATCCTTACTTTGCAAGCCTTATCGGATGGTATAATCCTAATGCTGATATAGAAAATTATGAATAATGATATTCAAAAAATATTCTTATAATTCACTCTTCCCATTTTTCTTCTTCTAAGTTCAACTGTCGGTGGAAATTGCGTATTTGCTCCTCATCAATATGTGGGTTTTTATTCAGTTGTTGTAATATCCTCCGCTGATGACGTAAAATAGCAAGGTATTTCTTTCGCACTTCAGGGGTAGTATTGCACTTAGGCATATCGAGTTGGTATTGCCATATATCTTTCTGATTCTGTAATAGAAAACTATCAGTTATTCCTTCTTTGTAATGCTTTTGCATATAATCTAAAGCAGCTTGCGCTAATGATTTACGAATAAGACTTTCGGCTTCAGCTTCAGGAATATGGTCTTCATAATCAGGGAATTTAGCCCATCGAATAAGCGCTGGCAAACTAAGCCCTTGTACGAGTAGGGTTGCCAATATCACTATAAAAGTAATGTAGAGAATCAGGCTGCGATGCGGAAAAGGCTCACCGTTCTCTAAAGTTAGAGGAATAGAAAGGGCTACCGCTAGTGAAAGCACCCCGCGCATTCCTGCCCAACCCAGTACCAAAGGTAACCGAAAGCCAGGGTTCCGCCTGTCGGCTACTGTGATAAAGTGTTTCATTACTTGAGTAATGAGTAAAGCCCCGTATGACGATAGCAGTCGTACCCCTACTACTACCCCTGTGATGAGCAGTCCGTAGTTGGTAGCAGTGGCAAGACTCATACCTTCGGCTTCTATACCTATCAGCACTTCAGGCAAAGCAAGTCCTATCAGCATAAAGGCAAGTCCGTTCAGTACAAAACCTAAAATATCCCATACCGCCCACCCTTTGTTGCTTGTGGAGGCAGCAAGAATACTAGTAAGGTGGAACGACATATACATACCTCCAGCCACTACTGCCAACACTCCGGACGCCCCTACCTCGTTAGCTACAATATACATTATATAAGGAACAATAAAGGTAAGGATAACATCCATATTAGCATCGGTAGGAAGATACTTGTGTAGTTTACGCATCACCCACGCTACTGCCAAGCCTATAAGCGTTCCGCCAATAGCTACCCAAAGGAAATTTAGCGCTATATCCGTCCATACCAGCTGACCGGTAGTTACTACCAAAGCGGCAAACCTAAAAACTATTAGTGAAGAAGCATCGTTCAGCAAACTTTCACTTTCTATGATGGTTGAAATGCGTTTGGGTACCTTTACAAACTTCATTATCGTTGAAGCACTCACCGCATCGGTAGAGCCTATCACGCCCCCCAAAAGGAAACCTAACGCCAATGAAAACCCAGGGAATACCATATTGGCTACCCACGCCACCGCAGCAGCCGTAATAAAAACTACAATAAAGGCAAAGCTAAAGATAATGCGGCGCCACTTCCACATCTCTTTCAGTGATAGCGAAAAAACATCGGCATACAGAAGAGGCGGTAAGAAAATGATGAGTACCAAATCAGGATTCAGTGTAATGGTTGGGACATTGGGAATAAAGCTAATTGCCAATCCTCCTAACACCAAAAGAATAGGGTACGCTACCTTGAGCCGGTTTGCAAACATTATCAGTAGCATAATAGCCACCATCAAAAGTAATAAGTAAGGGAAATATTGCACCATAGGTCATTAATTATGAGGCGGCAAAAATAGTAAAAAATACTTTTCACCCATAGCCCACGAGTATTTTTTTTGTATCTTTGCACTAATAAATTAATTCTTATGAAAGGACTTATTATTGGCGCTACAGGCGCTACCGGAAAAGATTTAGTAACACAACTTTTAGCCGACGACACTTACAGCGAGGTGCATTGCTTCGTGCGCAAACCCTTAGCCCTCACCCACCCCAAGCTACACGCTCACGTGGTCAATTTCGATACCCCTAAAGCGTGGGCAGATTTGTTGCACGGCGATGTAGCTTTCTCTTGTTTGGGTACCACCTTAGCCGTGGCAGGTAGCAAAGATGCCCAATGGTGTGTGGATTACGACTATCAGTACGCTTTTGCCCAGCAGTGTAAAGCCAATGGAGTACCTACTTTTGTACTCATCTCGGCAGCAGGAGCTACAGCGCAATCTAAACTGTTCTACAACCGTATGAAAGGACAGTTAGAGGACGCCGTAAAAGCGCTTGATTTCTCGTGCTTACTCATCTTCCAACCCTCTATACTCATCCGCTCCAACAGCGACAGAAGTGGTGAAAACTTCACAGTAAAAGTTTTCAAATTTTTAAACAAATTAGGCATTTTAAAACGTTACCGCCCTATGCCTACCCAAATATTAGCCGAAAAAATGCTATCAGCTGTATACAACTCCCCTAAAGGAACTTTCACCTTCACATTAGATAAAATTTTTGAGATATAATAGGTGCAAGCTAAGTCCACATTATCGGTAGTGATTAATTATCAGATTAATCGGAGACTATCCGAAAAGTCTAAAAATCGCTTTTGCATCATAAACTTTGTCAAAGCCCAAGGACTTTGACAAAGTTTGTAAAATTCTACAAGCCTGATAATCAACAATTTTTGTAGTATGTTATGTATGGGCGTTTTGCTAACGCCCACATCAATAAAACTTTTCAGACACCTTCATAACAACACAGCCCGTGCGGCTTGCACCAAATTAGTATAGTAAATTCTGCTTTTGGTATAGAAAGCACCTTTTTATTCTTCTTATAACCTTTTTTCTCTATACTTTTGCCGCTGTAATACTTTAATCTTCATTATAGTGAAAGAAATATTTACCTTTATAATCCTCTTTTTGGGAGTGAATTCTTTTGCGCAAATTAGCGTGAAAACGGAATACATCAGCAATTCCAAATTCTACGATGCGGTAAGTGATAGCAATACAGGCGATGGCTCGGCGATGATTTACTCGGTAGGGGCTTTGGTACCCCTTTCGATGAAAGCTCCTGAGGAAGACGACCCTTACCAGCGACCTACCCTGTGGGGCGTAGGGCTTAATGGTTCTTTTGTACAGATGTACAACCATCACTTCCCTGTGGGAAAAGAACTTCCCTCGCAGGTGATGAACCTTGGGGCTACATTCCTGCATTTGCGTCCGTTAAAAGAACGTTGGTCTATGCTAATGGCACTCGGTGCGGGAAGTTATACCCCCGAAAATCGCCTTTCGTCTATTCATATAGGTGAAAATGTGGTAGCTAATGGCGCTTTTGTGCTTGTATGGCACTGGCGACCTAATATCGAAATAGGTGGTGGGGTGGCGCTGAATAATACTTTTGGGTATCCTATGGTATTTCCTGCATTTTATTTTAAATACAACGGTGCTTTTAGCGATAAATTTACTATTGAAGTGGGGAGTATTGATGGGCTAAAAGTTGCCTTAGGGTATAACTACCGCGAAAACCTCGACTTTAAATTAATAGCTAATATGGGAGGTTATTCCGCTTACCTCAGGCGCAATGGAGAAAAGGAAATATTCAGTCAGCAGACTTTTGTTGTAGGATTGCAACCTGAGTTCAAGATAGGTAAACACGTGAGTATTCCACTTACTGTAGGAGGAAGTTTTATCCGTTCAGGGCGTTATAGAGAGCGCAAACTCAGTGCTATGTTTGCATCAGAAGCTAAAAATGAAGACGGCAGTGCGCGCTCAAGTGTATTTCTGCCTGCGTTATACTTTGCTGCCGGAGTTACAATTAAATAATTAACAATGAACAATTATTAAGTAAGTGAATTAGAAATTCCCTGAAAGCCCTGATCTTCTCAGAGTTTCTCATAACTCAGGAATCATAATTAAATAATGAACAATTAACAATCGGAGATTCCCTGAAAGCCCTGAGCTTCTCGGAGTTTCTCATAACTAATAAATATATAAAAAAATGAAAAAAATTATTATCTTAACAGCCTTAATAGCATTCACTGCTACAGCTACAGCACAAGTGAAATTCGGAGTGCGTGGGGGCTATACTTTGAGCCCCGTGAGTAAAAGTATCCACACCGACCGTTATGAAAACCAAGCTCATAGTGAATCAGCGAGTAGTTGTGGGTCGGCTTATGCAGGACTTACCGCTGAAATACCCGCTTCTGAAAAATTACTCTTTGATATAGGACTTATCTATATCAATCAAGTAACCATAGGCGAAGGAAGTACTATGTTGCACAATATCAACCTACCTATTGCAGTGAAATACGATATTTCGGGCTTCCGTCCTAAAGTAGGACTCTACGCCAGCTATATCCCTGGGGTTACTTCCTTTGAAGATGAGCATCGTTCGCTTACTAAAAACGACCTTAAAAAATTCGACTATGGGGCTACTTTTGGTTTGGAATACAACTTCTTTGATAGATTTTTTATAGAAGCTAATTTCAACTTAGGATTAGCCAATCTCCTCACCAAAGACCCACGCCACAGCAGCGACTATTTGCGCACACGCTCTATCCTTGTAGGAGTAGGATACAGATTCAATTAACAATGAACAATGAATAATTAACAATTAGAGATTCCCTGAAAGCCCTGAACTTCTCAGAGTTTCTCATAACTCAGGAATCATAATTAAATAATGAACAATTAACAATGAATAATTAACAATCGGAGATTCCCTGAAAGCCCTGAGCTTCTCGGAGTTTCTCATAACTAATAAACAAATAAAAACAAATGAAAAAAATTATTATCTTAACAGCCTTGATAGCATTCACTGCTACAGCTACAGCACAAGTGAAATTTGGAGTGCGTGGAGGCTATACTTTGAGCCCCGTGAGTAAAAGTATTCACACCGACCGTTATGAAAACCAAGCTCATAGCGAATCAGCGAGTAGTTGTGGGTCGGCTTATGCAGGACTTACCGCTGAAATACCCGCTTCTGAAAAATTACTCTTTGATGTAGGACTCATCTATATCAATCAAGTAACCATAGGCGAAGGAAGTACTATGTTGCACAATATCAATTTGCCTATTGCAGTGAAATACGATATTTCGGGCTTCCGGCCTAAAGTAGGAATCTACGCCAGCTATATCCCTGGGGTTACTTCTTTTGAAGATGAGCATCGTTCACTTACTAAAAACGACCTTAAAAAATTCGACTATGGGGCTACTTTTGGTTTAGAGTACAACTTCACCGAGAAGTTCTTTATAGAAGCTAATTTCAACTTAGGGCTTGCCAATCTCCTAAAAGAAGACCCACGCCACAGCAGCGACTATTTGCGCAATCGCACTTTGTTTTTGGGGGTAGGATATAGATTCAATTAACAATGAACAATTAAATAATTAACAAAGTGTAGCAACAATAAGTACCCCCTTTGCAGATTGTCCCCCTTCGGGGTTGTCGGCAATTGCCGAGTAAGTGAGTCGGGGGCTACTAACAATCGGAGATTCCCTGAAAGCCCTGAGCTTCTCAGAGTTTCTCATAACTTAAGAGTCATCATTAAACAATGAACAACTAACAATTAACAAGGTGTAGCGACAATGAGTACCCCTTTTGCGGATAGTCCCCCTTCGGGGTTGTCGGCAATTGCCGAGTAAGTGAGTCGGGGGCTACTAACAATGAACAATCGGAGATTCCCTGAAAGCCCTGAGCTTCTCGGAGTTTCTCATAACTAATAAATATATAAAAAGAATGAAAAAAATTATTATCTTAACAGCCTTAATAGCATTCACTGCTACGGCTACAGCACAAGTGAAATTCGGAGTGCGTGGGGGCTATACTTTGAGCCCCGTGAGTAAAAGTATTCACACCGACCGTTATGAAAACCAAGCTCATAGTGAATCAGCGAGTAGTTGTGGGTCGGCTTATGCAGGACTTACCGCTGAAGTGTCAGCCTCTGAAAAATGGTTCTTAGATATAGGACTTATCTATATCAATCAAATAACCATAGGCGAAGGAAGTACTATGTTGCACAATATCAATTTGCCTATTGCAGTGAAATACGATATTTCGGGCTTCCGGCCTAAAGTAGGAATCTACGCCAGCTATATCCCTGGGGTTACTTCTTTTGAAGATGAGCATCGTTCACTTACTAAAAACGACCTTAAAAAATTCGACTATGGGGCTACTTTTGGTTTGGAATACAACTTCTTTGATAGATTTTTTATAGAAGCTAATTTCAACTTAGGGCTTGCCAATCTCCTAAAAGAAGACCCTCGCCACAGTAGCGACTATTTGCGCACACGCTCTATCCTTGTAGGAGTAGGATACAGATTCAATTAACAAGGAACAATGAATAATTAGAGATTCCCTGAAAGCCCTGAGCTTATCGGAGTTTCTCATAACTAAAAAGTCTAAAACTTTGGCAAAGTGTAGTGATATCAACAATTATTAAGTAAGTGAATCGGAGATTCCCTGAAAGCCCTGAGCTTCTCAGAGTTTCTCATAACTTAAGAGTCATAATTAAAATAATTAACAATCGGAGATTCCCTGAAAGCCCTGAGCTTCTCGGAGTTTCTCATAACTAATAAATATATAAAAAAATGAAAAAAATTATTACCTTTGTAGCCTTGATAGCACTCACTGCTACAGCTACAGCACAAAATGAAAGTATGGGTTTTGGTATTCGTGGTGGAGGAAGCATCACCGGATACAATGGAAAAACAGAAGCCAATTATACCAATGTAAAATACAAAGCAGGGTATTATGTAGGTATTTTTAGTGATTCTCAGTTGCTTCCTTTCCTCGACTTGCGCACTGAACTACTTTTCAGTAGTTATGGAGCAAAATGGGAATTTACACAAGGAAATGAGAAATATTCCAACACCCTTCATACGCAATATATCAACCTACCTATCTTGGCTCGCCTTAAAATAGGTAATTTAGGTATTTTGGCAGGAGTTCAAGGGGGTATTTTGGTAAACAAACCTTCTCTTGAAAACACTTTCAACGGTCGTACTGTAAAACTCGACAGAAGTGATTTTGCTAAATTTGATTTTGGAGCAGTGGTAGGAGCTGAATTTAATGTAACCGACCATTTCCTTATTGATATTCGTTTCAATCAAGGATTGGTCAACGCACTTAATTCCTCTAATTCCTCTGTGAGAAACCTTAACATAAGCAGTAACAATAACTTTTTGAACGTTTCTTATACCTTAGGAGTGGGATACAGATTTTAATGAACAATAAACAATGAATAATTAACAATCGGAGATTCCCTGAAAGCCCTGAGCTTCTCGGAGTTTCTCATCACTAATAAACACATATAAAAAATGAAAAAAATTATTACAATTATAGCCTTAATAGCACTCACCGCTACGGCTACAGCACAAGTAAAATTTGGCGTCCATGCGGGTGCTGGAATTGGATTGATGAGCAAAGATGTTCACGACGACCGATATGAAGGACAAAACAAAACGGACAAAGAGCCTTTTAGCACCTCTTCTTATGGTGGTTTCTTTGTTGAAATCCCTGCTTCTGAGAAATTATTGTTAGATCTTGGGGCAATGTATACCAATTATTCCACTATAGGAAAGGGAAAAACAATGCTTCACAGAATTGATGTGCCTCTGGCTATCAAATACGATATCAGTGGGTTACGTCCTAAAGTAGGAGGCTATGTGAGTTATATACCTGGGGTTACTTCTTTTGAAAACAAATACCGTTCATTAACCAGAAAGGATATTGAAAAATTTGACTATGGGGCGCTCTTCGGTTTGGAATACAACTTCAACGAAAAACTCTTTATAGAAACCAATTTCTATTTAGGATTAGCCAATCTCCTCACCAAAGATCCTCGCCACAGTAGTGACTATTTGCGCACACGCTCTATCCTTATAGGAGTAGGATACAGATTTTAATGAATAATGATTAATGGTTAATGAATGAAAATCCATACATATTTTTAAAGAACAATCTCTTCTTGCAGTTCCTTATTGCCGATAGATTTCGTATCTATCGGCATATTGTGGCTTGTAGCTCATTATTGCTATTTTTCATACTGGGCAGACAATGGGGTGATTACGAAGGAATGATAGATTATTGGGATTGGATAGAGAAATGGCTGGGGATTACTGCTACTTTTTACCTAAATATGTATGTGCTCATTCCGCGCTTTTTCTTCAAAGGGAAGCTCGCTACCTATATCATCCTCCTTACGCTATGGGTACTTTTTATGTTGGGCTCTACCTATTATCTCAATTTTGTACTATGGAAAGACTATATGATTGGGAAAGAAATCAAAATAGCATCAGAAATTCCTGTTTCTGTAGCAATTTTTTCTAGTATGGTATATATAGTACCCTTTATAATGACTTCTACGCTTATCAAAATCTTTCAAGTATGGGTAAAAGATAGCGAAAGAATGCAAGAATTGGAGCGACAAGCCACCGAAAGTGAACTGCAAGCCCTAAGAAGCCAAATACAACCGCACTTTTTGTTCAATATGCTCAACAGCATCAACACGTTGTTGTATATCGACCCTGAAAAAGCCTCTTATACCATCACAAAACTATCCGATTTCTTGCGACATTTGCTCTATCAAACGCACGAAGAACAGGTTTTTCTCAGTTCGGAACTGCGTTTTTTAAACGATTATCTCTCTTTGGAAGCAATGCGTCGCGATGATTTTACTTATGAGCTTACTTACAGCGAAAAGAACGTACAAGGCATACAAATTCCCCCTAATATTCTGCTTATCTTAGCAGAAAACGCTGTAAAACACAGCGTTGACACCCTCTCCCCTACTTATATTTATATGAAATGTGAGGAAAAAGAAGGACTTCTGCACTTTTCAGTACGCAATTCAGTACCTTTAGAGCCTCATCGCAAACACAAGTGTAGCGGAATAGGTTTACCTAACCTCAACCGGCGGTTGGAATTGCTCTATGGCGAGCGTTTTAGCTTGTCGCAAGAGCGTTTGCCACAAGAATATATAGTAACCTTAACTTTGCCCTTATGAATTGTTTGATTATAGACGACGAACCTTTGGCGCGTATCGGGATGGAGCGCCTCATCAGGCAATACAGCAACTTGAAGGTAGTAGGCACTTTTAAGAATGCGGTAGGCGTTACCGACTTCTTAAAAAAGAACGAAGTGCACTTGCTTTTTTTAGATATCGAGATGCCAGGAATCAACGGTTTGGAACTGGCTAAAATCCTACCCGAGCAAACACTCGTTATCTTCACCACAGCCTACAGTCAGTATGCTTTAGAGAGTTATGAGGTAGATGCCCTTGATTATTTAGTAAAACCCATCACCCCTGAGCGCTTCAAAAAAGCTATTGCCAAAGCCGAAAGTTATCACCAGTTGCTCTCTGAGCAAAAAACTGACTTAGAAGCGACCGATGCCCAATATATCAGCATTCGTGCGAACCGGCGCAACTATCGTATTGCACACAGCGATATCCTCTATATAGAAGCATTAAAAGATTATGTGATTATCCACACCTTCACCGACCGCTACATCACGTGGATTAATCTGAAAAACATACATAGCCAGCTTCCTGAATCGGTATTTGTACGCGTCAATAAGAGTTATGTAGTAAATACACAACACATTACTTCTTACACCCACCAGTTTGTATATATAGGGGATACCGAAATCCCTATCGGTAGAACGTATGAGGTTATTGATAAATTTGGAAATTAGCTAATTTGCTAATTATTTTCGTATCTTTGCCCCTAAATCATCAAATACAAATCCAATGAAAAAGTTTTTTTTATTCTGTTTAGCCCTTGTGGGCTTTGTAGCTACAGCACAAACCTACGAATTTAAAGTAGTAACCGCTGTAGAATCAGTTGTACCTTCTGGAATGGGGCGTTCGCGCTTGATTTCGGCTAACGATGAGCGCAATTACAAAGATTTTACCACCACCCGCTCCGAAGAAGGGGATGAACGCAACAAAAGTGACCGTGATGAGATTCGTGTAAAAGGTTTTGACGAAACCAAATTGCTGAACTTCTTTAACCTCGGGGGGATTCGCTTTCAGAATATCGCTGCCAACGATGCTCTTATCACTTCCAAACTTAATGCGATGAGTGAAGAGGGATGGGAACTCGCCTTTGTTAGCAGTGGTGTAGAAAGTAATTCAGGTAAAGACGATTCCACAGGGCTTTTTATCACTCGTTTTGTTTTTAAGCGATTAAAAAAATAACCTTTAAATTAGCAGATGTAAGATCACAAAATTCCTGCTTGTAGGCTGAGCTTACAAGCAGGAATTTTATATAACTAACATATTGACTAATTATCTACACAAGTTTTCTCACTACTAACTGATATTATAATTAGCAGTTATTGAATATTTTAAATGTTAAAATTTCCTAATGTTTTTTGTTGCGTCATTTTTTAGCAGTACTTTTGCTGCTGAAATGTTTATTTTTTAGCCATACACAATGGCTTTTATAGATTTAACTTAAATTTGAAAAAATGCAATCATTAAAAGAACAATGGGTAAAGTGTTGTACACTTTTCCTTTTGCTATTTACGGGAATGGTTAAAGGGCAGGTAGTAAGCGTTCTTACTGAAAGCCCTGTACACATTGCTAACACTGCTGATTTTTCAGCAGGAGTAGTAACAATTACTTTCAATATGCCGGCAGGCAAAACAAGTGGTGAGTTGGAGGTAACACTACCCGCTGGTATTGAATATGCTCAAGGGCTAACGGCTACCGGAGGTACTGTTACGTGGAAAGCGGGCTCGGCTGCTAATAAGCCTATATTTACAATTAGCGGTGCTGGAACTGTAGTAACTGTAAGTTTCAAACGTAAAGTTACTAAGGCTGTTTTGTCTAACCCCAATCTTGGTGACGGATTGCACGATAGCGCAATCTTAAAAATAGATGGAAAGAGTTCTCCTGCTAAGCAAAATGAAACAGCTTATCAGTTGGTACGCCCAACGCTTGCCGTACAGTTTGCTGGAGGGGTTACTTCCGAAGATGTAGGAACCCATACCAGAACTTTTGATATTCGCAATACAGGTAATGGTATAGTAAAAGATGTCTATTTTTCTGTAGATTACCCTGCCGATGTAGCAGGTAATGGGTTTTGGCATAATAATACCAAACTCACACCAATGACTATCAATGGTAAAACAGTATATAAGGTACCCGATGTGCATTTGGCAAATAACCAATATGTTACAATTACTGAGAATTATACAATCAGTAAATGTGGTAATGCTATGCAAAATGTTTATTATGCTCATTGGGGAACGAATAGTGAAATTTTTGATACTACTTCAAAAGCTAGAAATATACAAGTTAAAACAGGTACGCCTTCCATAGAGTTAGATGAAGATAAAAATAGCACCTATTTTACTTGGGAAGATGGACTTATGGGGAATACTTTAGGTACTTTTACTTTGAAGTATAAAAACAATGGTAAGGGAGAAAATCCTACTGCCTATGATATAGTTCTTGATCTGCTTGAACGCTGGAATGGGCAAACTTTTGTTAGTTTTAAACCCACCAATATTAGATTAGTAGCTGCAGATGGTACTGAGCTTACCATCCCACAAACAGCTATTAGCCGTCCTAATGGAACAAATGGAAAACTTGCTATAGATTTTAGTAAAATTACAGCTCTAAAAACTAATGATGCTACCTATAGCAGTAAGGATTTTGGCTTTACTGATGAAAATGGAGACGGCTTCAGAGCAGAACTAAAAAAAGACGCTGCTTTTACGCTGCGTTTTGATTACATAAGAAACCAACCGATAAATTGCTTAATGAGTAGTGCTAATAAGGATTTGAGCATATCTCCTTTTACATATTTACATACTAAAAATGTGTGTGGAACTACTATAACTCCTAAAGAAGCTCCTGTACATTCATATACCTTTACACGATTGTTAAGTAGTGTAGGTGATGGTTCAAAATTCCCTATTCAGTTGTTCCACAATGTAGCTACAGCAGGTTATGTTATAGCAGCTTATAATACAACAGGCTTTGCCGCTACCGAACGCATAAAAGGAAATAACAACAAAAATAATGACAATAGATTTAAATACCAAATTAAACTTCCTGCAGGGGTAGCTTTAAAAAATATTAAATTCTATAAAGCTAATGCTTATGGTACTTCTAGCAAAGCTCCTATAGATTTGGGTAATGCAACAGCTGGAAGTACTTTCAACTATACTACAGCTGATACTGAATTTGGATATATTACTTTTGATATAGTATTAGAAACTTGTTTAGGAAATAATGTGAATTTTGAATACTATGCTTGGTTTTTAGATAAAAGTGAAAAAACTAATACTTATTCTGAAGTACCTCTGGTTTGTGTAACGAATAAATCAATAATGACAATTTGTTCAAGCCCTTGTGGTTTGAATGGTCCTGAAATGTTAAGCACTAAAGTAGAACGTGCTGACAACTCTTATGGATGGACTGACCATAATATGACTACTCGCACACAACGCTCTCAAGTATCTGAATTGCAACGCCAACGCGCTTTGTACTTAGATGACATCGAGGTGATTTCTACGGGTAAACAGCTAAATGTTACTACAAAGAACTTGTATTACCACGCTTCATTTGCCAAAGGAGCTGGTGTAACTCCTAAATCTATCATTTTCAATACAGCTACTCATTCAATTACTTTACAAGCAAGTAATAGTATAGTTACCAAAACTACTGTAGGTGAAAGAGATTACTTCCTTTGGAATCTTACTTCTGCCTTGCCTTCAGCGGGTATTCCTGCGAATGGCACCTTTACTACTGTAGCTACTTATCAGCTTACTAATGGAGAAGAAAAATATTCAAATTCTAAAGATATTGAATCAGGAGGGGATAGCTTTTACTATCGCTTGAACGATCCTACTACTGATACAGCTATCAATGCCCAAGGTTTTCATACTGCAGAAATCCACTGTGGAGCTAAATTATATGCTACTTTCTATTTTGCAGGATTATATTCAACTGTTGCTACTAATGATTATAATTTGTCTGGCTGTGAAATTAAAGATATTGGTGGTTGGCAAGTACATACTGCGCGTAGGTTTAACACAGGAGGCACATACTTTACTGATGAGTTCCGCCCTGCTCGCCTTGTCAAAAAAGTAACATTTACTGTTCCTAGCTCAGTAAACTATGTGGATAAGGTTACTTATATGTATAGAACAAAGTATCCTAATGCTACACAGATAGATATACCTATATCAAATTTTATATTAGAAAGTGATAACGGCACTTATAAAGTGTATAGTTATACCAATCCACCTAAAGGGCAACCAGGACATTTACCTGTAGGTGAAATTTCAGTAGATAACTACTATGATAGTTATTTCAGACCTTGGATGCAAGCTACTTGCAAAACTAAAGTTGTAAAGAACTTAAATGAAGCCAAGGCTGCAAATATGTTAGTAACATCTAAATTGGAATATGAAGATTTTTATTACCATTATGCAGCTCGTGGCGGACAAAAAATTACTTCAGGTGAGATTCCAGAACACAAAACGCCTCTATATTTTAAAGAGGTACCAAGTATAGATATTACTGCACAAACCGCTTTATCTGTAAAAGCTAGTAAAAGAGAGCAAATATTAGAATTTAAGCTGTCTAACAATTCGTTCTCAGATGCTCCTTACTCTTGGGTTTCTATTCCAAATATAGCAGGTGTAGATATACTTTCTCTAACCGAAATCAGCAGTACTAAAGCACACGTATATACTTATACTGCCCAAAGTAACATTTCGGGTGAGCAAATGTTCTTTTTAAGTGACAAAGGAGGTAATGGTACGATTGCAAAAGGTGAAAATCGTTATTTCCGTGTAATTTATAGAATTACTAACTGTGAGGCTCCTTTACACACGCTTAAACTATATGCCGGTTGGAACTGTAACAGCAACCCTACTTCAGGCTACCAAAGCACTTGTAGCGACAAGAGTCTTACTTTCAACATTACTGTAGCTAAGAGTAGAAAAGAAATAGAGCCTGATGCCAATAACCCTGGTCAAAATAAACCTGATAAAGTAGGTACCATCCCAATGTGTACAGCTACCCCTTATAGTTATATTATCAACAGTGCTAGTGAAGGAGATATCTACGATGCCAAGTTGGTAGTAACTCAAGGGGCTGGTATTAGCTTTAGTGACATAGAGGTAGAGTACCCTCTCAATAGTGGTATCAAGTATAATGAAACTACTGGAGCTAAACGTTTAGTACATACCACTGTAGGTAATGTTCATACTTTTGATATTAGCAGTATATTACCTGGAGGTAGCCTCCCTGGTTCAATATCAGAACCTACAAACGCTGAAAATCGTAAATTCAAACTTACTTTCAAAGTAACTCCTGATTGTGATTTTACTGCTGGATCTTCATTTGATATAGACATTGAAGGTAATAACCTTTGTGGCAAACCAGCTGCAGGTGATAAAACACGTGCTATTATAGCAGGTATTACTGGAGTAACTATTAATAATTACGACATAAAACTTGATGACCTAACTTATGTGAATGGTAATGGTTCTGCTTGCGATACGGGGGTTACTTACCGCACTCGTGTAACCGTAAACGCTAGTAATCCAGCCTTTGAAATTGGCGACAATGCTCGCTTGCGTTTCCGTATTCCTAAAGGATATGAATTTGTATCAGGAGCAATACAATCACGCTCTTCTGGTACTTCTTGGGCTGATCCTGCTCGCAAAACAGCAGAAGATAAAGATGTGCGCAATGAAAGAGAAATTTCAGTAACTGTACCTAAAGGAATGAAAAATGGTCATTCTTTTGAGTATAATGTTACTATCAAACAGAAAGATAATGCAACTATAGATTGTGCAACTCCTAAAGAGCTTAGTGCTTTCACAACAGATACAGTTACAGGAGTTACTTGTGCAACTGCTCAAGGAGGTAAATGTGGTACTTTCACAGTAAACTCTTCTCCTCGCCGTTCTATTGTAATTAAAAATGAGCGTCCATCGTTGTCATTTAGCAATGTAGCTGTAAGTTCTAAAGCTGAAAACAACAAAGAGAAAATCACTGTAACATACAAAATCACTAATGGGGCTACAGCATCAGCTACCCTTACAGCTCGTCCTGTAGTGGCTAGTTTGTACTATGATACTAACAACAATGGCGAAGTAGACGCTAATGACACTAAGCTCACTACTTACACTAGTACAGAAACTTTAGCCAAAGGTGCTACTTCTGCCGAAAGAAGTTTCAGCCACTTAGTTGATGCTAACAAAGTATGTAGATTGTTATTAGCACTTAAAAATGAAGATAATGTTTGCCTTTGTGGTGATGTAGTAAGTGCGTTGCCTGCACCTACTACTATCGAAGGTCTTACTCAATCATTTACTACTTGTGCAACTAGCAGTATTACACTTGCTCCTCCAGCTGCTGCTGCTACCTATACCGGTTATACGTGGAGTGCTGTAAGTCCAGCTGATGCCTTAGGTTATTTATCAGCAAATAATGTAGCTACTCCTACTTTCTTGTACAATGGTGCTAACATCACCTCTCCTCTTGTGGTTACTTATAAACTTACGTTGAAACGCTATCACGGTTGTGAAGCTGTTCAAACTGTAACTGTACAAGTAAGTCCTCAAGGAATAAACTTAACAACTCCAGCTCCTTTGGTAGTAAACTGCAAAAATGCTACAGCAAGTATCACTCAGTGGCTCAACTCTGCTTCAGCTGTCGATACTTGTGGAAATGCGGCAAGTGTTACTCATAATTACGACACTGTAAAACCTGCCGACCTTTGCAATAACAGTGGTATTGTAACTGTAACCTTTGTAGGTAAAGATGCTTTGGGCAACACTGCTACCCAAACTCGCACCATTACTTTGGTAAATATAGATGCAGTAGATGATGACTTTACTTTTACTGATGGTTCAGTATCTACTACCTCAACTCGAACTGTATTAGTAAACGATAAAGTAGGTAACCAAACAGCTACCATAGGCACTGTAAGTTTAACCGTAACTACCCCAGCAGTAGGAGCTGCAGGTTCTGCAACACCTACACTCAATGCTAATGGTACAGTTACTGTTCCAGCAGGAACTAAATCGGGTACTTATTATATTGGATATAGAATTTGCAGCACTGTTGCAAGTATATCAGTTTGCGACACAGCAACAGCTACTGTTGTAGTAGGTAATCCTACCATCACCGCTGATCCTGATACCTTTACTATCACTACTGGTACTAGCACCAAGTCTGTACTTGATAACGATAAGATTGGCACGGCAACAGCGACTACCAATACCGTAAGTATTTCAGTAGTTACAGGTGCTACTCCTAAACAAGCGGGTACTAACACACCTACTTTGGATAGCGACGGTAAAGTAACCGTTCCTAATAATACCCCTGCAGGTACTTACACTATTGTTTATCAAATCTGTGATAAGTTAAACAGCGGAAATTGCGCTACCACCACAGCTACTGTTGTAGTAGGTAATCCTACCATCACCGCTGATCCTGATACCTTTACTATCACTACTGGTACTAGCACTAAATCAGTACTCGATAACGATAAGATTGGTACGGCAACAGCTACTACCAATACCGTAAGTATTTCAGTAGTTACAGGTGCTACTCCTAAACAACCAGGTACTAACACACCTACTTTGGATAGCGACGGTAAAGTAACTGTTCCTAACAACACCCCTGCAGGTACTTACACTATTGTTTATCAAATCTGTGATAAGTTAAACAGCGGAAATTGTGCTACCACCACAGCTACTGTTGTAGTAGGTAATCCTACCATCACCGCTGATCCTGATACCTTTACTATCACTACTGGTACTAGCACCAAGTCTGTACTTGATAACGATAAGATTGGCACGGCAACAGCGACTACCAATACCGTAAGTATTTCAGTAGTTACAGGTGCTACTCCTAAACAAGCGGGTACTAACACACCTACTTTGGATAGCAATGGTAAAGTAACTGTTCCTAACAATACCCCTGCAGGTACTTACACTATTGTTTATCAAATCTGTGATAAGTTAAACAGCGGAAATTGCGCTACTACCACAGCTACTGTTGTAGTAGGTAACCCTGCAATCACCGCTGATCCTGATACCTTTACTATCACTACTGGTACTAGCACTAAGTCAGTACTTGATAACGATAAGATTGGTACGGCAACAGCGACTACCAATACCGTAAGTATTTCAGTAGTTACGGGCGCTACTCCTAAACAACCAGGTACTAACACACCTACTTTAGATAGCGATGGTAAAGTAACCGTTCCTAATAATACCCCTGCAGGTACTTACACTATTGTTTATCAAATCTGTGATAAGTTAAACAGCGGAAATTGCGCTACTACCACAGCTACTGTTGTAGTAGGTACAACAACACCTACAGCTCCAGTTCCTGTAGCAGTTGATGACAGAGCTACTACACCACTTAATACGCCAGTAACTATCAACGTATTAGGTAACGACACCCCTGAAGGTGCTACCCCTAATGTTACCACAAACCCTGCGAATGGTTCAGTATCGGCAAATAGTGATGGCTCTATTGAATACCGCCCTCACACCGACTTTGCAGGTACTGATACCTTTGTATACGAACTTTGCAATGCCAGTGGTTGTGCAACTGCAACTGTAACAGTGGAGGTAATAAAAAGTATTGTTGTCTACAACGCTATATCGTTAAGTAGTGACAAGAACGACCACTTCCACATAGCAGGTATTGAAAGTTACCCTAACAATGTGGTACGTATTTACAACCGTTGGGGTGTGAAAGTATGGGAAGCTGAACATTACGACAACATTCGAAATGTATTCAAAGGCATTTCTAACGGACGTGTAACTGTAGAAGCTCCTAACAAACTTCCACAAGGTACTTACTATTATGTAATTGAATATACCGATGAGCGTAACCAACAACAAAGCAAAACAGGTTGGTTGTATATCAAGAAATAAGCTCCGCAGTATCCACGCTTAAAAAGATTAAAAGCGTAAAATAACAACTCCCCGCTCGTATCGTTTACGAGCGGGGAGTTTTTTCATAATTTACATATTGGCTAATTCGTCAATTATTTTCGTACCTTTGTCTTTTCAATAAATCTCCTAAATAAAATGAACTCTTTTGTAGCCTTAGACTTTGAAACCGCCAACCAATACCGCAGCAGTGTTTGCAGTATCGGACTCGTTTTTGTAGAAAACAACGAGATTGTCGATACTTATTACCAACTGATAAAACCAGCTCCTAACTATTATTCCCCTTTCTGTACCCAAGTACACGGACTTTCGCAGTACGACACCGAAAAGGCTCCTCTCTTCCCTGAAGTATGGACAGAAATACTTCCAAAAATAAAAGATTTACCCCTTGTAGCTCACAATAGTATGTTTGATGAAGGCTGTTTGCGGGAAGTATTAGCTTATTACGCGCTCCCACAGCACACCAATCCTTTCTTTTGCACTTTGAGAGCAGCGCGCAAGAGCCTTCCACAGCTTGTGAATCACAAGTTAGACACTGTATCCGCTTATTTTGGTTTTGATCTCAAGCAACATCACCACGCCTTAGCCGATGCCGAGGCTTGCGCTCATATCGCTTTAGAACTTTTCAAGTAAGATAGCAAGCAAAAATTTTAGCAAATCTAACAAATTGGCTAATTATTTGTACTTTTGCACTCTATCAATAGCAAACAACGTGTTATCACTTCGCCCCTATTATCACCCTATGCAATCCGTTATTCCTGCGGAAGAAAAAGAGGTTACCTATACCGAGTTTCTTCCGTGTGAGGCTTTGCGTCCGTTTATCTATTGCTATTGGGAACTGAAATCACCTCCGCGTAACACACCTTTCTTTTACCGAGTAGTTACCGATGGTTGTATAGACCTATTTTTCGACTGCAACGCCCCGCAGATGAGTTCCGTTATGGGCTATTGCAATACGTATGTAGAGTTTCCCATAACGGGTGCCTTTCACTATGTAGGGGTGCGCTTTCTGCCCAGTGCCTTTCCGCTGCTTTTTGGTCAAGATGCTTTTGAAATCAGTGCACAAGAAATCCCTTTGCGCGAGGTAGTACCTGCACTGGCTACTTTTATAGCTCAGCAGTTGGAAACTCCCCTTTCGTTAGCTACCATAGCACAGCATTTGGACAACTATTTTCTCCGCTACCTATCACAACGCTCTTTGCAGATGGACAAGCGCTTTTTCTCGGCACTTTTGCAGATATTACAGAGCAAAGGCACGATGCACATCAGTCAGTTAGATACTGGTATCAGTGCCCGACAGTTGCGTCGCCTTTTCGACTACTACATAGGTGATAGCCCTAAGACTTTTAGCAACATTGTGCGTTTTCAGCATATACTAAGCGCAAAAGCCTATCACAACCATTCTTTTTTAGACACTTATTACGACCAAGCCCATTTTATCAAATCTTTTAAAACATTCTATGGAGATACTCCGAGTAAGGTGTTAGGCTGAAGAATGTCCGTTTTTTACAATTGTATTCCCTGCGCTTGCGGTACTTTTGCCGCCGAATAACAAATACATTATCAGAATGAAATTAAACGCAGGTATTATCACCGAGAAATTAGCCGAGAACAAGGCTTTCTACACCCAAGTATTGCAATTTGGCGTTACTTTTGAAAACGACTTTTATTTGCTGTTGCACACCCCCAATCACGAGGCAGAAATCAGTTTTTTATTACCTAACCACCCTTCACAACAGCCTCTCTTCCAAAAACCTTTTACCCAACAGGGCGTATACCTCACCATTGAAGTAGAGAATGTAGATGAGTATTACCACAAGTTAAAAGAGCAGGGCGTACCCATTGCCATAGACTTACGCGAAGAGCCTTGGGGCGACCGCCATTTTGCTATTATAGACCCCAACGGCATCGGTATTGATATCGTAACCTATTCAGCCCCTGAGTAAGGTATTAACGATAAATAAAAACCTCCCCGCTTATAGAGAAATCTACTGGCGGGGAGTTTTTATATCCCTAACTCATAGTAATACCTACACCTTAAAAAAATATTTATAAAATAATATATAGTAAGTTTGCTTATTATATAAAAACATATTACCTTTGCACCCGAATAAAGAAGTAAATTTAAATTATATATGAAAGTTTTAATTATCAACGGGCATCCTACAATGGAGACGTCTAACGCCAACAAGGCTATTTTAGAAGAAGTAAAACGTTTGCTCCCTGAGGTTGAAGTAAGTAACTTGCAAGCTCTCTACCCTAACTATCAAATTGATGTAACTGCCGAACAAGCTAAACTTGTAAAAGCAGATGTAATTGTATGGCAATTCCCCGTGAATTGGTATTCACTTCCTGCCTTGCTGAAAAAATGGTTAGACAACGTGTTTTCACACGGCTTTGCTTATGGCGACAACAAGCTGATGGGCAAGAAACTCATCCTTTCTTTCACCACCGGAGCACCTGAAGAGGCTTACCAACACGGTGGCGCACAGAACTATCCGTTTACCGATTTTCTCAATATTCACCGCCAAACTGCCAATCATTGCAAATTGCTATTCCAAGAGCCTGTAATCTCTTATGGAATGAAGTACATTCCAGAGGTAATGCCCAAAGAAGTACTTACAACCCTACAACAAAGAGCCAAAGATCACGCCGCTCGATTGGTTGCGCAAATCAAAGAATTAAACTAAGTTTGCAATTGACAAAAATTGCCGTGTGGCAGTATGTCACACGGTTTTTATTCCATTTATAAATGAAAAACAGACCTATCAAATATTGGATTATCGTGGCGAGCAAAGACCACGTACAAATGGGCGTTGCGGGAGGCTTTGCCCAAGCCTGCCACGGCAAGGCACAGCCTTTGAAACGTATGCAGGAGGGAGACGGTATTCTCTATTACTCTTCCAAACGCTATTTCGGAAAAGAAGACAAATGCCAAGCCTTCACGGCTATTGGCAGAGTGAAAGACGAGGAAGTCTATACCTTTCAGATGAGTGAAAATTTCTGTCCGTTTAGGAGAAATATTACTTTTGTAGACTGCGAAGAAACGCCCATAGCCGACCTTATCGAGCTATTGGACTTTATCCCTAACAAAAAAGCGTGGGGATATCCTTTTCGCTTTGGTATTTTGGAAATATCCGAGAACGATTTTAAACTTATAGCCTCTAAAATGTTACACAATGACCTCTCAGCACTCAATTTTTAGTTTAAGAGCCGAAGAAAGCTCAGGGCTTTTACTTTGGCAGGTAAGTATGTTATGGCAACGCGGAATCAAAAAAGTGTTGCAACCTTTCGACCTCACACACCCCCAGTTTGTACTCTTGGCGAGTGCCCAGTGGTTCGCCCAACAAGGAAAGGAAATCACACAGGTATCTTTGGCAAATTTCACCAAGATAGACCCAATGACTACCTCGCAAGTGGTGCGCACTTTGCAGAGCAAAGACCTCATTACAAGGGAAGAACACAAGACCGACACCCGCGCTAAAGTAGTTGCTATCACCGATAAAGGAGCCGAACTCATCGCGCAAGCCGTCGCTAAGGTCGAGGCTTTCGACGATGAATTTTTCAGTATTTTGGCAACCGAACAGCCCTCGTTCAACGCTCAACTGCACAAACTTTTGACGAATTAGCAGAATCGTTTTGCTCTCATTGCTAGAAAACCTTACTTATGAGGAAGGTTTTATCAATTATCAATTGTTTTGTACCTTTGTAGTCTCAAAAACTATTTATACTATTTTCTATTATGCCATTGGATATTGTTATTTTTAAGCAAGGAAAGGAGAAGGAATATGTGTCAATTGATGAAAAACTACATCAATTGATGTTTTCTCAAGATGCTATAAAACAAGGTAGATGCAGAGAACTCTCTAAAATTAAGGATTATTACCTTACAGATGTTATTTTTATAGGAAAAACACTTACAAACTTTGTTGAAGACCTTAAAACGCTTTCACTTCCGGAACTTTCTCCTATAATAAAACTATTAGAGCAAGTAGAAATAGAGAAAATACGTATAAGTGGAGATTAAGCTAATAGTAACCTATTCATTAGAAATGTAAAATTAAACCTCCCCGCTTGCTACAAGCGGGGAGATTTTTATTTGTTACTTCTCTAATTTGCTAATTTCCTCAATGCGTTTGTTGAGTTTTTTCAATTTCTTTTTGATTTGTTTTTCTTGGCGTTTGGCACCTCGTTCGACAGTCTTAGCAAACTTTTTTTGCTTTTTGCTGATATGCCTATTAAAAGCAAACGCTACATCCGCGTATTTACCTGTTAAAGAATTTTTTGCATTTTCTTTGTCTTCGAGGACTTTAGCAAGTTTGGCTTCCAATCTTTCTTTTTCAGCTTGTAACTCAGTAAGTGTTGAGGATTGCTCTTGAGATTGTGCTGTGGCAATACCTCCTAAAAATAGCGTGAATAACGCTGCTATCAAAAATCTTTTCTTCATCTGTTTGTGTGCTTTTTTTAAAGGGTGCAAAGATAGTGATAATTTCATAATTGACAATTACCGATATTCTACTCTTCAATTTCCTCAAAATACCTATCCAAATGGCATCCTATTTCCATATCTTCATCGGAAGTATTTCGTAATACCATAAAGTGACAATTTTTCTCGGCATTAACGAATACAAAATTGTGTTCGCCGAAGTACGCTTGGTATCCCTCATCTACTAACGACCAAACTTCACCCGCTTTAAAGCTGAAAATATCATTTTTTACCCGATAGCTCTTTCCTACTTGCAATTCCATAATATGTTTTTTTTAGGTACAAAGATAATAATAATTTGCTAATTATCAATTGCCAATTGTCAATTGTTTTGTACTTTTGCCTCATCACAAATCAGCAAATCGACAAATCGGTAAATCGGCAAATTATTTTATGTCTCAAAAAGCCAAAGTTTTCAATAAATTATTAGCCCATTACGGCAAGCAATATTGGTGGAATGACCCTAATCGCATTACCGACTGGATTTCGATGATTCTCATTCAGCAAACCACCCAAGAGAATACCGAAAAAGCGCTTGCTAACTTAGAGGGTAACTTATCGGTAGAGGCTTTACACGCTATGGAACTGAATACTTTGCAGGAATATATACGTCCGGCAGGCTTCTACAAGCAAAAAAGCACTTACATCAAAGCCCTTATAGAATGGTATGTGGCTCACGGCGCTTCTTTAACAGTGTTTGAAAACGCTACTACTGAGGAACTTCGCAAAGAATTGCTCTCTATCAAAGGTGTGGGCGAAGAAACTGCCGATGCAATGTTGTTGTACATTTTTGAGCGAAAAGTGTTCATAGCCGACCAGTACGCTATACGACTTTTGAACCGCCTGAATCTCTCTACCGCACAGACTTACAAAGCCCTCCGTGAAGAGTGTATGCCCTTAGTAGCTGAAATTCCCTTAGAAACCTGTCAAGAATGGCACGCTGTGATTGATGTACACGGCAAGGCTTACCGCAAAGGTTTTACCGATGAACAGTGGTTATTAGAATAATAAATAAAAAAATTATGAGCAAAATATGGAAAAATATCATTGCCCAAACACAAGAAGAGGTAAAGGCAACTTTTCAAGAATTATACGCTTCTGTGGATTTCGGAGCTTATATAGCCCCACAAGATTACTTTGTGTCTTACATCTTTAAAACAGAAGAGGAACTGAGCAAAGCAAAGGAAACAGGCTTACTGCAAAAGATAAACGAGTATCACCAAAAACTATTGAGTGAGCAACAATATCCTAAGGAAGGTATAAAGGATTGTACTTTTGCCTCTCAGGAAGATTGCGACAAGGAGTGGAATGGAAATTGGTATTATTATTACAAGTAAAAGATGAATCAGCTAATAAATAAACTCTCTAAAAAAGGACAGAAAAAGGAAGAGCTTTTCGGAGAAAAGTTATTGAAAATAGGACGTATAATCCTAATTGTACTTTTGTGTTTCTCTCTGTTAGAACTTCTATTTTTAGCCCAAAACTTTACCCTTAACAAGGAGCTTATAGACGAGATTATAATTCCTATCCTCTCATTAGCAGTCTTAATAGGGTTATATGGCTTTTTTTACAGATGGGTGATGGACAAACGTATGCGCTATAGCCAATATACAAGAGGTGAACTACCTCCTACCATCAGGGTAAAAGCTCTGAAAGACAAAACGTTTCAATGGATAAAATTTCTGTCGATTGTAGTTTTTTACACAATAGTATTCTGGATAAGTATCCAAATGATAAAAGAAAGTAATGAGAGGGTTGTCAAATATTTTTATTTACTTATAGGAATTGCTGTTTTAATAGTTATTATAGTGCTTTTTGGCGAAGATCTTATAAAAAACACCCATAATACTTTCTATGCCTTAGAGATAAAAAATGAAACTCTTTCTATTTTTTATAAAGAAGAACTTACCCAAACTATTGATTTAAAATCTATTCACCATATCCATTTTTTCCTCGAAAAAGTGAGAAAAGGGGAAGAATCTGATAGAATACACCCACGTATGCAGATTTACACCTCAAAAACAAACAAAGTATTGCACATCAAGCTAAGCATTGACAACTATCTTTTACTAAAAGCTTATTTTTCTCATAACCATTTGAATGTAACAGACGAATATAATCTGTTTATTTAATTACAATGTCTAACATTCTTCAATTTATAAAAAACTGGACGCTCCCCTTCTCTATGGGTATAGGAGCAGTGGTATATTTGGTGTTTTACTATGTACCAGCTTTGGAGGGAGCTTCGCAGTGGTTTGCACCCTTTTTCAACAGCATATTGCCGCTGTTTATGTTCCTCATTCTGTATGTTACCTTTTGCAAGGTCGATTTTAAGAAATTAGCCCCAGTGAAGTGGCATTTCTGGACGACTGCTTGTCAGTTACTTTTAGTAATGAGCATTGTAGGGGCTATTCTCTTTTTCCATATCAGCGGAAAAGAGTTAATCCTCTTGGAGAGTGTGTTGGCGTGCATTATAAGTCCGTGTGCAGCAGCGGCTGCCGTAGTAACCCTCAAACTCGGCGGCAATTTAGAGCAGATGACTACTTATACTTTCCTTTCTAACCTGCTCTGCGCGCTGCTTATACCTATCTGTTTTCCACTGATAGAACCTGCTTCACAAATGACCTTTTGGGGTGCTTTCTCGCTGATAATGCAGAAAGTATGTTTGGTGCTGGTCGTACCGATGTTATTGGCATTGTTCACCAAGAGTCTCCCCCTACTCCACCGCTTTCATCAATGGCTTATCCATATTCCAGACCTCTCTTTTTATCTCTGGGGCTGCTCGTTGATGATAGTTACTGGCACTACGCTGAAGAACATTTTCCACGCGGAAACAAGCGTATTATTTCTGTTGTTCATAGGATTTTCGGGATTAGTGTTATGTCTGTTCCAATATGCCATAGGTCGTTATATAGGCAGATTTTTTGGCACTTCTATAGAATCGGGGCAAGCCTTAGGACAGAAAAACACTGCCTTTGCTATCTGGATAGCTACCACCTACCTGCACCCACTTTCTACCGTAGGTCCTGGTTGTTATATTCTTTGGCAGAATATCATCAATTCTATTGAAATTTGGAAAAAAGGGAAGTATAATGCATAAAAATCAATTAACAATTGACAATTAATAATTAACAATTGACAATTAACAAATTGGCAAATTGACAAATTATTTTTATCTTTGCGATTGTTAAAGAATATAGCCTTATGAAGAAATCATCAATGTCACCAGCAGAGTTCTTCCACTGTGATACCAAATACCTCAGCGTATTTTTGTAGCGTTTTAATCGATAGTTTCTTGAATACTGAAGGTTTGGCGTGACGCTTGATAATCCATTGCCAGCGGTGCATAGCATCGGCGAGGACAGCCCAATCCATACGGTTGAGAAGCATATAATAGACTATCGGGCTTTTGCGTCCTTCAAGGACATCAGCTTTTGCCTCATCTATCTGCTCTTGCAACCTGCCTAAAGAGACTTCTAAAGCTACATTTTTCACTTCCCATCCTGAACTGAGGCGGGTGGTATAATTCCCTTCGTCATCAGTTACATAGCACAATTCCGTAAGGTCGCGCAAGGCACCTTTTTCCTGAGGTAGTTCAGATTCTTTCATTCCGTTAAGTTTTTAATCACTAAGTTTAATTCGGCTGTTGCCATAAGAACATCGCCTACAAAAGCATTACAACGCATTGAGCAGATGTAATACTCATCGGTATCGAAACGAGAAAGCAATTCGGCTTCGGTACGCACAACTTCTTGTACCTTAGGCAAAGTGAAGATTTCCAATTTCTTAATCGCACTGATGTAGCCTATCACATAGTTTGACGAATCTTCTATACCAAAGAGAAACTGCCCCACAATTGCCGAGCAGGTTTGCGCCATATTTTCGATAAGTCCCACTTCTACAAACAATCCTTCATCTAGAAAAATACAATCATCGGTTACCGTAAATTCGGTAACTACGTGCGTATTACTGATGTCGGTAATGGTATCTACCATTTGCATCGGCGGGTGGTGAGGAAGATATTTGTGGATAGAGATGTTCATATTAGGTGTTAGGGGCTAGGGGGTTAGGAATTGGGTGCGAGTACGGTTTTCATTTCGCCTTGGGCGATGAGAGTATCACCTATAAAGGTTTGCATTGTTACGAGAGTCACATCCATAAACTCTTGGAGAATGGTAATATGAGTTTTGAGGGCATCGCCTACTTTGGGTAGCGATTGTATTTCGATATTTTTAATGGCTCCTATATACCCCATAGGAGCAGGTTTCCCATTCAGATAGTAGTAATAACCTTTGTGCAAGGCGATGCTTTGGGCAATATGCTCTATGAGTCCGCTTTCTAAGAATATCCCTTGCTGTACAAAGAGGTTATTAGGGACAATGGTGAGTCCTGCTACACCCTCGGTGGGGGTATACTCCCAAAGCGCATCTACCATTACAATGGGAGTGCGCTGGGGTATAAGAGAGAGAATTTTGTTTTTATCTGTAATTGGTAATTTCATAAGTTGTTCTATTCAACTTTAGCAAAACGTATGACGCAATTAAGGTTTGTCCCCCTTCGGGGGAACGGGGGCTATACTACTCTCAAAAAAGCATAAGAATAGGAGAATCTACCACTCTCAGGCACTGATAGCAACACCGTATCACCCATTTTGAGTTTGCCTGAATGCATCAGGGCTTCTAACATCAAATAAGCAGAAGCCGAGCCTACATTACCTACTTCGGGGAGGTTGATAAACCAACGTTCTAACGGAAGGTCGATACCTACTATTTTTAGGGCTTCGTACAAGCGTTCTTTGAAATAACAAGACGAGATATGCGGCAAGAAATAGGTAATATCATCTGCTGACAGTTGGTGTTTATCTAAGGTAGCACGCATACTTTCAGCGCCTTTTAGCAAAATATTGTCATTGAGTAGCTTCACATCTTGCTTGATAGCAAAAATAGATTCACTAAGCCACGCTTCGGCAGGGTATTCACTCCAAGCTTTGAGGTTGCCATCGGGGAGCTTGTCGCCACCGGCATACATACACGCTTCAAGCTCGTGAGCATACGAATAAGCATCCATCCACTCTATTTGCAAAGCACCTTCGCGCGGTTTGTTTTCTAACAGAAAAGCCCCAGCCCCATCGGAGAGCATAAAGCGCAAGAAATCTTTTTTAAAAGCAATTGCAGGGTGTGCTTCCAACTCGGCTAAGAGTTGTACTTCATTTTCGTATTTATCGGCACGCAACCACGCCGATACACGTTCAGAGCCTGTGCATACTGCATTAGCACTATTGCCCGCCTTTACTGATAAATACCCAAATTTGAGGGCATTCATTCCTGAGTTGCACACCCCTGAAGAGGCATTCAGTTCTACTGAGTGTCCGCCCAAAATGCCGTGTACCATAGCAGTGTGCGAGGGCAAGAGCACATCGGGGGTAGAGGTACCACAAGAGAGCACCTCGATAGTATCCCAAGGCACTTCGCCGTCTAATAGGTTTTGTACTGCCAAAGCCGTAAGCTGGGCGTTGTTATGTGTAGGGTTACCCTGCTCATCGAGAGCATAGTAACGGGTGAGAATACCATTGTTGCGTAGCACGAGGCGTCGTGCTTTAGAGGCATTTTGGTTTATGAGACCCAAGAAAGTCTCCATTTGCTCGTTGCCAATGGGATTGTTAGGTAAATATTTACTTGCTTTTGTTATATAGACATTCATATTATTCAGGTAACAGGTTTTTATTGAAAACAACTACTACAGAGTTCCATTCCTCTTCGCTTGTTGTTCCATATAATCTTTTGCTTGTTCTGTTGTTAAAGAATTCATAAATTCTTTTGAACGTCTCGCTGCCAAGAGCCCGTCCATCGTTCGTTGTAGCCATCCAATACCGTAACTCTCGTAACCGTTCAGTAGCATATCGACTGTTAATAGGTCTTTGTGCGGTCCGAATTGCAGATTCTTATTTTCAGAAATATTTTGTTGTTCCATTTTATTATTTTCTTTGTATATGTTTATCAAAAATAGACTATATTATTCCTGATGAAATACTATTCTTCTATGTTCTTCTAAGTAAGGTTTGTTTTCATCATAAACCTTAAAGAGTTCATCATTAGGACTAATACCTAAAACTTTATACTCTTCTTCTTTTATAAGAGGAGAAATAATTATTTTGCCATTATCTTCAAAAGAAATAAGTCCTTTGTCAAATAATTTGTCGTAGTTAGGTAATAGCAAGAGTCCATTATAAGGGTCTAACTTTTCTATATTAGTAGATTTACTCCAAGGTTTTATATGTGATGCGATTAATAATTCTGTCATTTCACATTTAGAAACAGCACATTTCCTCCAAAGATTTATTAATTTATTTCTATAATTTCCTTGTCCTATTCTTGCAGATATTAATTGCTCTTTCTCTGTTTTAGGAATAATTTCATCTTTTATAATTGTTTCTATATCATCAATTAAATCAGATTTCTCAGCAATAAACTTTCTGTACTTATTGAGAGCTGCTTTAAAATCAGAATAATCATTATTGTTTTCATTTAGATATATACTTCTCTTCGATTTATTCTTTTCAAGATGATTTATAATAGTATCATTATCAACTAAATCTCTACTAATACTGAATCCCTCTTTGGCTATAAAGCGTAACCAAGTAATATAATTCCCATAAGCTTTTAAACCTTCTTTTTTCATAAAGGCTTTAAACTCATTTTCAAATTCTATATATTCCATATTCTTTAATTATCAATTGTCAATTATCAATCGTAAACTTTTTCTTATCCCTCTCTACTTTCCAAAAAAACAATGGATAAGTGAGCCAGTATAGCAACCATACGATGGGCATTAGTACCCAGATAGCGATATACAGATAGATATGGAAGCATTTCAGCAGGAATTTACGCTTCTTACTGCCGTAAATCATCTTTGCCCAGATGCCAAAAAGGCGGTTGCCTTTCTTCTCTGCCGAAAGAATAAAACGCTTGTAATGCACGCCTCCGTGGGCTACTATTGCTTGTTGTAGTCCTGTGTAATCACCGGTTTGCAGGTGAGGGGCAATGAGCATACCATACACACTCGCGCCTTGTATATCTTTATCAGCAACGCCTGCTTTGGGGAACATCCCCAGATAGCGTTTGTTCTTATCGCCCGAAAAGAGCCATTGTACAATGGTAATCACACTGATATGATTGTGATGCCTATCGGTAAGGGCAATATTACCTACTAAATGTGCCCCACAATCGGTTAAGAGTTTTTTTACTTTCTGGTGTGCCATTACCCACATATTGCGTGTGCCTGAAATGGTGATGACAGGTTTGCCACTGAGGAGCTTTTTAGCTTCGGGGTGTTGCAAAAAAGAACTCAATGGGATAGAGGGCGAGAGATACCACACTTGGTAGCCCAAAATCACCAAATCGTAATCGGTATGGGGGAGGTTAAAAGGTTGTAGAGGTTGGGGAATTTGCAAGTAGGACTCGGGGAAGGCGTCAAAGAATGTATCGTCTGTCCACGGGAAAGGAAAAGGAGTCGCAGTATCAATAGGCAAAAAGTCGATAGTTACCTCCGTGAGTGGGGATAGTACACTATCGATAATCTCTTTGAGTTGCCCCGATTGGGTGTAATATACTACTAATACGCGTTTCATTGTTCATCCCAAAAGTTGAAATAGTTAAACCATTGCAGTGGGTACTTTTTGAGCATCTGCTCCATATTTTCGGTATAAGCATCGAGTAGAGTTTGAGTATCGCGATTTTTCACTTCAGCAACTCGGGCATATAGGTGGTAATGCAACCTACTTTCCTTCATCACATAGACAAAAAGCACAGGCACTTTCAAGCGGGAAGCTATAAAAAAAGGACCTGCGGGAAAGGTAGCTTCTGCGCCCAAGAGTGTTCCTTTGAGTGAGCGCACGCCCTCAAAATATCGGTCGCCAGTGAAACACACTATCTTGTTATCGCCAATAGCATCATTGATTTTGAAGATATGCGACATATCTTCTTTTACATAGATAAATTGGTTAGAGGGTTTGTTTTTAGAAATCGACTCTAAATACTCTTTAATTACCGAGTGTTCCATATCAGAAGTTACCGTACTGATTTGCAAATCGAGGTCTATCTTTCTAAAAAAAGGTTCTGCTATTTCAAAGTTACCTATATGCGCTGAAATAAGTACACCACTTTGTCGCTGGTCGAGGAGTTTATACAAATTTTCGACACCATCGAACTCATAAGTGAATTTATTTTCGAGTCCTGCCAAAATAGCAATTTTATCAATAATAGTTTGTCCAAAAGTAAAGTAATTGAGGTAGAGGCAAACTACAGCTTTAAGAGGGTTATATCCCAAGCGATGGCGGAAATAGTAATACATATAGCCATTGGAGCGCCATTCAAATAAAAAGTAGTAGAATGCCACAAATATTAATAGTATATAAGCAGCATAAATACCCAAGTGCTTCATCAGCCATACAAAGATACTATAACCGAGTACAGTACCTTTAGATTTTCCTTGCCATTTGGTCTTGCCTTCGTCGTTAGTGTGCATTCACTTTATTTTCTAAGGTAGTATAAAAGTCGTTAAAGGTTACGATAGGTTTGAAATCGGCTTCTACTAATTTCACACCGAATTCTTGTTCAATCATCACCACCAAATCTACGTAGTCGAGGCTGTCTAATCCTAAGGAATCGCGAAAGTTAGCCTCAGGAGCAATCACACTGCCATCTACTTCAAATTCATCTACAAAAATACGGGTAGTAAGGTCTATTATTTCCTGTCTGTTCATTATTTATGATCTATTTTATTTTATTAGGTACTATTTTAAGGGGGCAAAGATAGTAAATTAATTACGAATGACAAATTACGAATTACGAATAGCAACTTTGCCAAAGATGTGAGCCGCATGGGCAGAAAAGTTTGGCAAAATGTATTGAGAATTTGCTATTCATTTTTTATCTTTTCCCAAGTATCTTTTAAGCCTACGGTTTTGTTGAACACCAATTTTTCGGGGGTAGTATCGGGGTCTACACTGAAATAGCCTAAACGTTGGAACTGTATTGTTTCACCTGCTTGAGCAGTTTTAAGACTTGGTTCTACATAAGCAGTTACTACCTTTAGAGAATCGGGGTTGATGTAGTTTAAGAAACTATCTTCTTGGCGATCGGGTTCTGGAACGGTAAATAGACGGTCGTAGAGGCGTGCTTCGGCTTCTACGGCGTGAGCTACCGATACCCAATGCAATGTACCTTTTACCTTGCGCATACTGGCTTCAGTACCACTACCACTGCGGCTCTCGGGGTCGTAAGTACAATGGATTTCGGTAATATTTCCTTGAGCGTCTTTCACTACGCTTTCAGCTTTGATGATATAAGCGTTTTTAAGGCGTACTTCACCTCCTAATTTCAATCGGAAATATTTTTTATCGGCTTCTTCGCGGAAGTCGTCACGCTCAATATACAATTCACGACCGAAAGGCACTTTACGGAAAGTCATAGGAGTTACCTCGGGATTATTTTCGGCGTCAAGCCATTCTTCTTGTCCCTCAGGATAATTGGTAATCACTACCTTCACGGGGTCGAGGACTGCCATTACGCGGTTTGCTTTTTTATTGAGGTCTTCGCGCACACAGAATTCTAAAAGAGATACATCGATGAGGTTTTCGCGTTTGGCAATACCAATGGTATCGGCAAATTTGCGAATTGCTTCGGGGGTATATCCACGGCGGCGCAAACCAGAGATAGTAGGCATACGAGGATCGTCCCAGCCAGCCACATAATTTTCGGTTACCAATTGCAAGAGTTTTCGTTTGCTCACAATGGTATGACTGAGGTTGCGACGGGCAAACTCACGTTGTTTAGGGCGTGTACGAGTATTGTCGTATACTTGATCTAAAAACCAGTCGTATAGTTCGCGGTGAGGCAAAAACTCTAAGGTGCAGAGGGAGTGAGATATTTGTTCGAGGTAGTCGCTTTCGCCGTGAGCCCAGTCGTACATAGGGTAAATATGCCATTTGTCACCAGTGCGGTGGTGAGAAGCGTTCATAATACGATAGATAATAGGGTCACGCATTAGCATATTAGGTGATGCCATATCTATTTTGGCGCGGAGTACATACGTACCATTTTCAAACTCACCGTTTTTCATACGCTCAAAAAGGGCGAGGTTTTCCTCAGGAGAGGTATTGCGATAAGGGCTATCGGTTCCTGCAGTAGTAGGGGTACCTTTTTGAGCCGCAATTTCTTCGGAGGTTTGTTTATCTACATAAGCTTTTCCTTGTTTGATGAGCATTACTGCCCAGTCATAAAGCTCTTGAAAATAGTCGGAAGCATAGCATTCTTTATCCCATTTGAATCCGAGCCACTCTACATCGCGACGGATAGCATCCACATATTCTTGTTCTTCTTTAGATGGGTTGGTATCGTCAAAACGCAAATTTACAGGGGCATTGTAGCGCAAGCCTAAACCAAAGTTGAGGCAGATAGAGCTCGCGTGACCAAGGTGCAAGTAACCATTCGGTTCTGGAGGGAAGCGAAAGCGCAAAGCGTTGGCGGGAAAACCTGCAGCGAGGTCTTCCTCAATGATATTTTCTATAAAATTATTAGAGCGTTGTTCTTTTAATTCTTCTGACATTTTTTTAGTGTTTAGGGAGAGTATTCTTTACAAAGTGCAAAGGTAGGAATAATTAGTGAATTAGCAAAGTGCGAAGGCGAGAGTGGTGGGGAAATATAGGGTGCGAGCCGCACGGGCAGGTGGTGGGAGGTGGGGGAGCGGTGGGAGCGGTGGGAGGTGCGATCCGCACGGGCGATGGTGGAAGGGGTGGGAGGATAAAAAACTTTTGCCAAAGTTCATGGCACAAGAGGTGATTAGAACTTTGGCAAAGTATATAGGTTTTTCATTTTTAACGAATTGCTGCGCCGAATTGCTTTTCAAAAGCATCTTGTAGGCGTTGCATCGTTTTATCGATTTGCTTATCGGTAAGGGTTTTGTTGTCGTCTTGGAGAACGAAACTAAGAGCGTAACTCTTTTTGCCTTCGGGGAGTTTATCACCTTGATATACATCGAAAAGGTTCACGCGTTGCAAGAGGTCTTTTTCGGTAGTATAGGCTACTTTATAGAGGTCGGCAAAGGTTACTTTATCGTCGAGCAAGAGAGCTAAATCACGGCGTACTTCGGGGTATTTAGGTATTTCTTTATAGACTACTTTATGCCCTTGTACTTGTGCTACAATCACTTCCCAATTCAAATCGGCGACGAGTACTTCTTGCTTGATTCCAAACTCTTTGAGCACTTTGGTTTTTACAACTCCTATAGTTCCTAAGAGGGTCTCCCCTATTTGCCAACGGAAACCTTCGCTGTATACAACTTCATTAGCTTCTAATGGCAAGGTAACTATTTCTTTTAATCCGAGACGCTCGAAAAGAGATTCTACTATCCCTTTGAGTTGGAAGAAAGAAACTTTTTGCGCTGGACTTCCCCAGTGTTCTGGTTGAGTATTCCCTGTAAGATAAAGTACTAAATGTTTATTCTCACTATAATTACCATCAATATAGTGATAATTTTTGCCAAACTCAAACAATTTCAAATCGGAGCGTTTGCGGTTGTTGTTGTAGGCAATCACTTCTAAGCCTGAGAACACGAGATTTTTGCGCATATACCCTAAGTCGCTGCTGAGCGGATTGAGGAGTTTCACGGCTTGTTCAGGTTTTTCGGTATAAGTAGTGATTTCTTTTTCGGAAACAAGACTATTGGTCATAATTTCCAAAAATCCTTGAGCGACTAACTGCTCGGCTACTACATTCTGCATATTATGGTCGGCATACTTATCAGAATGTGACATTGTAGCATTCACTTTTTCGGTGATAGCGATATTGTTATAGCCATAGATACGGAGGATTTCCTCTATTACATCGGCTTCGCGTTGTACATCTACACGGTAAGAAGGAATTAACAGACCTAAACCGCGTTCGGTGAGCGAATTGACTTTGATATCGAGGGAATGAAGAATGGACTTAATGGTGTCGCGAGGTATTTTCTGACCGATGAGTTTATCGACATTCTCGAAAGCGAGGAATACCTGAAAATCTTCTTGCTTTTTAGGGTAGAAATCTATCACATCAGAAGAAATAACCCCTCCAGCGATGTTTTCAATGAGTACAGCGGCGTACATCAGTGCGTACTTGCAATCTTCGATATTGATACCACGTTCAAAACGATAAGAAGCATCGGAGTTGATAGCATGACGTTTAGCAGTTTTGCGTATTGAAACGGGATCAAAATAAGCACTTTCTAAAAAGATGTTGCGAGTGAATGGCGTAACACCAGAATTTTCACCGCCTAATACCCCTGCTATACAGAGTGGTTTTTCGGCATCCCAAATCATAATATCTTCAGCACTGAGGGTGCGTTCTACTCCATCGAGGGTTTTAAATTTGGTGCCTTCTTCGGCATTTTTCACCACTATTTTACGTCCGATAATATGGTCGGCATCGAAAGCGTGGAGAGGCTGCCCCATTCCGTGTAATACGTAATTAGTTGCATCAACCACGTTGTTTTTAGGGCTAATACCTATGGCTTTGAGTTTGTTTTGTAACCAGACAGGCGATTCACCAACGCGTACATTGCTGATAGTTACACCGGTGTAACGAGGTACGAGTTTTTTGTTCTGTACCTCTATATCTATTTTTACTGAACGGTTATCGACATGGAATTTGGTTACTGAAGGGGTTATAAGCTCTAAAGAGGTTCCTTTCTGTATCAATCCAGCACGCAAGTCGCGCGCTACACCGTAGTGGCTCATTGCATCGGCGCGGTTAGGGGTAAGACCAATTTCAAAAACTTCATCAGTTTCTACCTCAAACACCTTACTTGCAGGAGTTCCTACTTCGTATTTATTATCGAGCACCATAATACCGTCGTGACTTTCGCCTAAGCCTAGCTCGTCTTCAGCGCAAATCATTCCGAAACTTTCTTCACCGCGGATTTTTCCTTTTTTAATTTCAAAAGGCTTGTCGTCTTTGTCGTATAATACAGTGCCTATGGTTGCTACAAGTACTTTTTGCCCCTGAGCGACGTTAGGAGCGCCACAAACGATTTGCAAAGGAGCCTCACCACCTACATCTACTTTAGTGATTTTGAGTTTATCGGCATTAGGGTGCTTTTCGCACTCAAGCACGTGACCTACGACTACGCCTTTGAGAGCGCCTTTTACACTTTCGAAGTGTTCAATACCTTCTACTTCCAAACCTAAATCAGTAAGAATTACTGCTGTATCTTCAGCAGGTAAGTCTAACTTCAAATATTGTTTTAACCAGTTATAGGATATTTTCATTGAATGAACAATTGATAATTAATAAAGTTTTTTTCTTTAGAGAGTGCAAAGATATAAAATAATTACGAATTACGAGTTACGAACAATGTTTTTTTAGTGAGCCATCAGTAACTTTTGAATTTTCTCCCGTTCTTCGGTATAGGGTATTTCGCATTGTAGGGCTTTTTGAAAGAGCTGGTGAGCCGTGGAGGTGTCGCCTTGGGCTTGGTAGGCTTTTCCTAAAAGATAATAGGCTTTCCAATAATGAGGGTTAAGGGTAGTAATGTGTTTCACTTTGTCTATGACTATAGGGGTATGCTCTCGCAAGTGGTTTTCTATTTGCTGTTCTAACAGTCGGTAGGCTTCGTAATCTTTGAAGGCTTGGCTGTAGAGAAAGGGGTCAGCAGGGATATTCAAAGAGGGGTTTTGAGTGTAGGGCGTGTGAGAGGGGTAGCTACTAGCAGAGAATATCTGTTTCAAATCGTAGGCTACAAAAGTGCCCAACTGATAAGGGGCTGTCGATACCCATACCAAACGTTCTTGTGGTTTGAAAATAACCGCGTGATGTGCCAAGAGTTGGTTGAGGGCTTTCTCGTTACCATAACCTATAGAATCGCCGTGTAGCCCCTCGGTACTACGCAAAAGAGCAGCCATTTTTGAGGGCGTTAGCTTAGGTTCTTGTGTTAGAAACTCCTGCATTTTGGCATAGCGATAGGCTGAGTGTGAGGTGTTTATTTGTTTGAGATTCTTTTTGTCGGTTTTATAAGGTTCGCTTTGAAAATGGTTGGCGCAGACCACTGCATTAGGAGCTTCGTATACTCCAAACTTTTTGGGAGAGACTTCAATAATCACCGCTTTGCCATCGGCGGCACTGCCTACCATTATAGCCTCAGACACAAATACTTTGCGCTTTTTGACAATAGCAATCGCCTCGTCTATATTTTTAGCATATTGCAAAATCTCACGGCAGAGGAGTGAAATGGGGGTACGGGCTTTAAGAGGAATAGACGATTTCCCAGCATTGATAGTAACTGTAAGTCCTTCGAGATTCATACCCGAAAGCACACCTATCATTCCGCCCCAAGCGTAACTCATAAAGGGAATACCTTCCTCAGGACGCACAAAGCGGACAATCTTTTCGGTAGCAAAATCATCGGAGAGGTAAAAATCGAAATTGCGACCAATGAGCAGTTGACCGTCTTCAGTTTTATCACCCCAAACTGCTAATGATGAACAACCTACAAGCATCAAATCTTGCAAAGCGTGCCCTAAATCGTGAGCTGAATGCAAGTAGAGCGTACGCTGATAAGCAGGGGCTAAGTAGTTGAAAATCGTATCGGAGTATTGGGCTTGCCCCCACAATTCTTGTTTAAAGGGCGGAATTATACAATTGTTGATATCGCGGTTGAACCATTTGATGAACTTGCACAAGAAACGCTGTTTGCGTTCAGAAAGTACAAAGTGGTTCAGCTTGGTGAAGAGCAAACTGTCTTGACGGTGGTACAGAGGCAGTGTAAGAGCCCCCGAATTGAGTCCTAATTGATAGGGATTCCCGGAAAGGTAGAGTTCCCACAAACCTTGTTGGTTTTTAGCAATATAGTTATCACCAAAATACCGCAGCGAGTCATTTATTGCGGTAATTTGAGGTTTCTGGTATGGATAAACAACTTCTGGCGGTGTGATTTTCTTGTAGAAAATACCGCAGGAAGTAAGAGTAAAAAGTAAGAGGTAAGAGATAAGAGATAAGAGTTTGAGATGTTTCATTTTTTCTCAAAAAATAGCCAATGAGTCAATAATAGTATTGATTCATTGGCTAATTTATTGATAGTTATTAGGATACTATAACAATTTATTTTTAATCAGATATTCGGCGATTTGTATAGTATTCGTGGCAGCACCTTTACGGAGGTTATCGGCAACGACCCAAAGATTGAGCGTATTAGGTTGTGACTCATCGCGACGGATACGCCCTACAAACACATCGTCTTTGCCGTGAGCGTACAAAGGCATAGGGTAAGTATTGGTTTCGGTATTATCTTGCACTTTGATACCTGCTGATTGCGCTAAGAGAGTGCGTACTTCATTTATATCAAAATCGGTTTTGAGTTCTACATTCACCGATTCGCTGTGACCACCTACTACCGGTATACGTACGGCTGTGGCTGTAACGGCAATACTATCGTCGCGCAATATCTTTTTGGTTTCACGCACGAGTTTCATTTCTTCTTTAGTATAGCCATTCTCCTCAAACACATCGCAGTGCGGAATAGCATTGCGGTGAATTTGGTAGTGATAAGCCATTTCACCTTTTTCGCCTTTGTACTCGTTCTCTAACTGACGTACCGCTTTCACCCCTGTACCCGTAATCGACTGGTAAGTAGAGACTACCACGCGCTTGATGCCGTATTTGCGTTGTAAAGGAGCTAAAGCAACGAGCATTTGGATAGTAGAACAATTAGGGTTAGCAATAATTTTGTCGTCTTTGGTAAGGACATCGGCATTAATTTCGGGGATTACCAATTTTTTGGTAGGATCCATACGCCAAGCCGAAGAGTTATCTACCACAGTAGTACCTACTTGAGCAAACTTAGGTGCCCATTCTTTAGAAACAGAAGCGCCTGCTGAAAAGAGGGCTACATCGGGTTTGAGTGACACGGCTTGTTGCAAGCCAATCACAGTATATTCAGTGCCTTTAAAGACGATTTTTTTGCCTACAGATTTTTCTGAGGCTACAGGAATTAATTCGGTTACAGGAAAATTGTGTTCTGCAAGTACTTCTAACATTACGTTACCTACCATTCCGGTAACGCCTACTACAGCTACTCTCATATATTTTAGTATTTAGTTTTTTTAGTATTCTACGAATTTTGTGTTTTTCACAGAAAAGCAATGTATAAAGATTGCTTTGATAATCAAAGTAATTTCAATATTTTTTCTATCCAAAAGGTATCAGTAGGAGAAATAATAATCACTTTAAAATCATATTGTTCTGCCTCTCTTTGCACGCCTTGAGCATCATCTATATGAAGGTCAAAACCAAAAGCTTTAGGATACTTAGAAGCGTTAATTTTCAAAGATTGTAAAGTGTGCTCATTTTCTTTTTGAGTAATAATCTTCCCTATTTTGATGCCATAATATCGAAACATTCGTCTTATATAGGGTTTACTTCTCAGCGAAGTAGTGTAGATATGCACCTCATTACCTTGAGATTGCAGTATTTTGATAAGAGTTTTCGTCCCTTTACGGATAGGCTCTATCCCTAATAACTTCGCCCACCACGATCTTTTTTCAGTAGGAAATTCATTATTGTAAGGAATAAGAGTTCCGTCTAAATCAAAACTTATCTGCATTGCTATTGCTTATCACCTATTTCTCCAATGCTTGTTTGAAATCTTGAATCAAATCCTCAGCATCTTCAATCCCCACAGCTACGCGGATAAGGGTGCGAGTAACACCACGTGCCACTTTTTCTTCTTCTGGAAACTCAGTGTGAGTGAGGGTACTGGGGTGAGTTACCAAGGTTTCTACACCGCCCAAACTCACTGCAAAAAGAGCTACTTTCAAACTCTCAAAAAAGGCTTTGGCTTTGGCTTCACTCTTTACAGTGAACGAAAATACCGACCCGCCTCCCGAAGCCTGACTTTCGTGCACGGCTTTCCCTTTGTTATGCGCCTCAGTAGGGTAATACACTTTCTCTACTTCGGGGTGAGAGCGCAAGAAATCAAGAAGTTTAAGGGTATTTGCTTGGGCTTTTTCAACTCTTAATTTGAGGGTTTTCATACTGCGAAGTAGCAACCAACTATCAAAAGGTGAGAGAATTGCCCCTATAGCTACTTGGGCAAAACTTATTTTCTCGGCAAGCTCGTCGCTATTCACCACCACAGCTCCTGCAATAATATCGTTGTGTCCCCCTAAAAACTTGGTTGCACTGTGCAATACTATATCTGCCCCTAACTCTAAAGGGCGTTGCAATACGGGCGACATAAAAGTGTTATCGACCATTGAAAGCAGGTTGTGGCGTTTAGCGATAGCCACCACGCCGCGTATATCGGTAACTTCTAAAAGGGGATTGGAAGGAGTTTCTATAAAAATAGCTTTGGTATTAGGGCGCACAGCGGCTTCTATCTGTTGTAAATCGGTAGTATCTACAAAGGTTGCCTCGAAGCCAAACTTGCTGAATATATCGTTGATAATGCGGTAAGTACCTCCGTAAATATCCAAACTAAGCACAAAGTGATCACCAGCCTTGAACATTGTAAACACCGAGGTGGTCGCTGCCATCCCCGAAGAAAATCCAAAACCGTGTTTGCCATTTTCTAAAAGGGCAATCATTGTTTCGAAATCTTTGCGGGTGGGATTAGACACGCGAGAGTATTCAAACTCTTGCCACTCATTATAAGTTTTGATAGGAAAAGTAGTAGCCATATTTAGGGTACTTCCCCAGTTTTCAATGCCTTTTTCAGGGGTTCTGACTCCGTGAATCGCTTTAGTTTCAAACTTCATATTTTCTGTTATTTACAAAAACAGCGACAAAAGTAAGAATATTTTATCAATTACCAAATTTTTATCTTTAGAGGGAAAGAAAAAAAATACCAATCACTTATTGCTGAATATCAATTATTTTTCTACCTTTGTACCCTGATGAAAAAAATATTTCTATTTGCATTCGTTCTCTGCCTTATAGCTTGCAACAAAAAGCAAGCAATTCCTGAGGCTATGTACTTTTGGAAAACGAACCTTTCGTTTACCGAAGATGACAAGGCGTTCTTAAAAGAACACGCCGTGAAAAAAATCTATGTGCGCTATTGTGATGTAGGGCTTAGAGATGAACAAGCCGTACCCATTGCGCCCATAGAAATCGATACCTTTAGCACACGCGGATTGGCAATTGTACCTGTAATCTACATCAAAAATGAGGTGTTTGATGATATAGCAACAGCACAATATGCACCGCAACGTTTTTGGGGAACAGAAACGCTCAGCGAAAATGTGGCTAAATATATTGAGCAAATCAACAACTATTATCATCTCACTGTAAATGAGGTGCAGTTTGATTGCGATTGGACGCTCAACACTAAGGAGTATTACTTCAACTTCCTCAAGCTTTTCAAAGAAAAAAATCCTAATTTACAACTCTCGGCAACCATACGTTTGCATCAAGTAAAATACAAAGATGATACGGGCGTACCCCCCGTAGATTACGGGGTGCTGATGTACTACAATATGGATAAAATCACCGCCACGGGGGCTAACTCTATCTACAATCGCGCAACTGCCAAACGCTATATCAGTTCACTAAAAAGTTACCCTTTACAGCTAAATATCGCTCTACCAATGTTCTCTTGGGGGGTACATTCAGTACGTGGTGAGGTGGTGAATTTGGTTAGCGGACTTACTTCTGCTGAAATCAAAACTCTTAAAGGCGTAGTCGCTACCGACATCCCTAACGTTTATGAAGTGAAAACACAAACCTACTACAAAGGACGCCTTTGGCAAGCTGGCGACCGCATCAAAATAGAGGAAGTAACCGATGCTGAGCGCCAAGAAATGCAGGAAGATTTGCTAAAAAATATGAAAAACCAACCCAAAGAAGTGATTTGGTTTAGGTAAAAAACAACCCACAAAAATGACACAAAAACGAATTATCAAATTAGCTTTTTGCCTCCTTACTTCGATAGCAGGAATAGGAGCATATTTGTACGCTTGCGGATGGTTTCCGCCTGATTGGTATGTTACTAACTCGGCGTTCTCACCTGAGGTTACTGTACCTAAGGGAGTATACAACAGTCTGTTTTACAGCGTAGAACACAGTTTTAACGGCTATGTAGGAATAGATTCCGACCGTTATACTGAAGATGATTTAGCCGACTGGTGTGCTTATGTAGGCAAAGCGATGCCTCGTGAGCAAATTCGCCATTTGATGTATGACAGAGAAGTGATTGACGAAGTTTTACAACTAAAACATTCTAAAAAATTCACTGATAAACGGGTGCAGAACTTCCTTACTTTTTTAGAAATTACTCGTGGCAATGAGGTGATTACAGGCAGTAGCTATTACGACCCTTGGGATTACGAGAACAGAAACTACCAACGATTGCAAAATACTGAACCTCAGCGTGTAGAAGCACTCTACCGCAGTCTAACCTCCGATGCTTTTTTTGCTAATCGTATATGGTTTCAAGCCGTGCGTTTGAAATTCTATTCAGAAAACAGAAGTTCCGTAATTCCTTTCTTTGAAGAAACAGCAGCTTCCCAACCTAAAAACTCGCTCTACTACCGCGCTATGCACTATGTAGCAGGAGCTTATATAGCCGAAAAACACTACCCTCAGGCTAATGTACTCTTAGCCGAAATATTTGATACCACTCCCGAATTAAGAACGACCGTAGGGTATGATTATCGTCCGTTACCCGATAGAGAAGTTGCACAAATCGCCCAAAAACTCTCTCCTGGCGTACAATGTGCCTTATGGGCAATGCAAGGTTTCTACACGAACAACGAGGCTAATTGTTTGCTAAAAATCCTCACTATCGACCGCCAATCACCTCACGTTGAGTTCCTGCTCACCCGCTTTATAAACAAAATGGAGTACAAACTCAATGTATTCGACCGATATGGCGATGATTTGAAATCTATCAAAGCCTATCATCAGCACGCTCGCAAAGTGAGCACCCAAGTTTTCCCTACCGATTGGCTATTGCTTTTAGCCCGTGAAGGCGACCGACTTTCCAATCCCTATTTGTGGAAAGTAGCAGGGGGATATGTAGCAATGTTTAGAGGTGAATTTTCTTTGGCACGTCAGCTTTTGCAAGAAGCCGAAAAATACGTTGAGGGTAACGAGCAAAAAAGTCAGTTGTACCTCTTACAAGCGATGAACGAAGTATCGAGTTTGCAACACATTGATGCTGCTGCCGAAAAACAGCTAACTCTACCTATGCAGCGCGTGTGGAACAACCTCTATTTCTACCGCGACGACGATTTTTGTTACGACGGTTCTTTAGTGTATGACAAGTACAAAGCCGAATACCTCAATTACCGCAAATTTACTAACGATTTGCGCTATGATTATGCCTTTACCTTTATGCGTAAATACCTCCGAGTGCTCTATCAGGCACAAGGCAATGCCCTAATGGCTGAACTCACTCACCCCAAACGCGGTTTTTTCATCAGCGAAGCTAACTATAAGGCTTTTGACGAGCTAACTCACAACCCTCACAAAACCGACTGGCAAGCACTTTGGATCAACTATTACCCTTATACCCAAGGCGATATATACGAGTGTCGTGGAATTTATCTGTTCCGCCAAGATCGCATAGACGAGGCGCTGGCATTGTTTGAGAAAATACCTTGGGAAACCCGCGGTGCAGAGTATGATTGGGGAAAAGACAAATTAGTGAATGATAAACGCCGCTTGAGTGAGCAAACCTTAGCCGTCAGTCCGTTTAAAGGAGGAGTGTATGATATGTATTACTACGATTATATCACCCCTCCTCGCGTGGAATACACTAAGATTTCTTTCTTGCGCAAAGCCAAGCAACTAAAAGACCATATAGCGCAAGGTAAAGATGTATATCACAGCGCCATACAATTAGGCAATGCTTTTTGTAACACCTCGTTTTACGGCGTCTCTCGTCAGTTTTACCACAACGAAATCATAGGCGAATGGAGTGCTTTAAGACTTGATAACAAAGAGAACTACGCGCCTCTTTTGGATATGACCGCTGCTAAAAAGTATTTTCGGATTGCTCTTACAATGGCAACCACTGATGAACAGCGCGCTGAAGCTGCCTTCTTGCTCGGAAAATCCGAACGCAACGAGTACTTCGCTCAGTTGAATCATTACGACATCCCTGAGAAAAAACGAAAATGGGTAGATCAATGGGAAGGTTTCCATATACTTGCCAAATACCCTAACACTCAGTATTATAAAGAAGCCATTAAGGAATGTGGTTGGTTTGCAGATGTTGTATACTTGTATAATGATTAAATGATTAGAAATAAGCACTATACTTGTAAGTCGTATTTGGCTGTATGAAGAAAAAGTATTACTTTTGCGATATAAAATAAAGAATTGTTATGTTTGATATAGATAAAAGTAAGGCTATCAATAGTATGTTGTTTGTCCTTAACCAATTAGGGGCAGAGAAATCAGATGCTCATAAGGTCTTTAAAATCTTATATTTTGCTGACCAAAAGCACTTGGTAAACTATGGTCGCCCCATCACAGGTGATACTTATGTGAAAATGCAGTATGGACCTGTGCCATCTTTTCTTAGAAATGTATCAGAAGGCAATGAAAAAGAAGGTCTTATCAATAAAACAAACAAACATTTCCTAACTACTTCTTATCAATATGATGAAGAAGACTTATCAGAATCTGAAATAGAGTGCCTAAACGAAGCTATTGCTGAAAATAAAGATATCTCTTTTAAAAAACTTACTGAAAAATCTCACGATAGTGCTTGGCAAAATGCACAATGGCGTATTGATTATTTAGCAATGGCAAAAGCAGTTACTAACAATCCTGATATACTGAATTACATCAAGATAAATGCTTTGAATGAACAAATGTGTTTTTAGTTATGGATTTAGGCAGTTTCTTCCCTCAAGAAATAAAAGATAATTTCGCCAAACGAAATATAGAACTTGGTAAAACACTACTCATTGAAATACCCGACTTCAATATTTCATATAAGAAATACCTGATTATTGTAGCGACTAATGAATTGTATATCGCAGGAGTTGTTATTAATACTGAAGTGAATTTAAATGTCGCTTGGAGTGAAAAAGTGAAAAATCTCCACTTACTCATCAAACAACAAGACCATTCTTTTTTAAAATACGATAGTTTTGTAGATTGTTCTAAACTGCACAAACGGCTTATCACTGAAATATGCAATGCTATAAAAGAAAACCCAAGTATGGTAGTAGGAAATGTTACTGATAGTTTTTTAAGAGAATTGCAAATCACTATCACAAACGCTAAAACTATCTCTATCAAAGATAAAAAAGATTTTGGATTTTTATAAAAACTTTTAAAACCTATATTAAATCGTTAAAATATGTATACCATCAATTTACAAACCCCACAGTTTTTAACCGATTCTAATGGAAATTCTTTAGCTCTAATCCCTGCTGACGAATATCGCGAATTATTAGCTTTAGTCGAAATGTATGAAGAATTAGAAGACATACGTTCCGTTCGTGAAGCTAAAGCTGACCCATCGCCAGCTGAACCTATTGACGTTGTGTTTAAACGAATGGAAGCTTACAGAAAAAAAAATGGAATCAGTTAAGAAAGAATACACAGTCTTACTTAGTAAAAAATCTGAGAAGTTTCTAAGAAATCTTCCTCAACCTTACTATTCTGCCATTTTAAAAGCCGTAAATGCTCTTGCTGATGAGCCACGCCCCTTTGGTTATACCAAATTAACAGGTGAAGATTCTTATAGAATAAGAGTAGGTGATTATAGAATTATTTACAATATTTTTGATGATATTGTAACAGTAGAAGTAATCAATATCAATCACAGAAGAGAAGTGTATAAAAGAAAATAAATGAAAAAACACCTAAAACTCATCATTAGCCTTAGTGCCGCTACAATAGTAGGCATAGGCACTTACCTCTACGCTTGTGCCGATGAAGGTTGGTACTACCTCTACAACTCAGTATTCTCCCCAGAAGTTACTGTAAATAAAACTTCTTATACCCCTCTCTACTTAGAAGGGGGAAACCTTTTCTATGGCGATTACGATACCGATTCCCAAGGAAATCTCTCTTCGTCCGACCTCAATGATTGGAAGCAATACCTCGGCAAAGATTTTTGGGCAGAAGGTATTCAATATTTTATGTACAACAACGATGCTCTTGCCGATATTCGCAAATACAACGATGCAACCGACAAGAGTAGTGTACGCCTTTCTCATCATACCCCAAAAACCCAAAGCGCACGCCTTACCAACTTCTTTGCTCTTTTAGATATCGCGCGTAACAACGAATCTATCACTAACAACACCGAAAGCGCTTGGGATTACGAAAAACGCAACGTACAATATACTCAAAACAGCCAAATAGAAAAAGCTGAAAAACTATATCAAAAAGCAGTTGCTAATAAAGATATTTTCTTTGCCAACCGTATGTGGCTACAGGTGATGCGCCTCAAATTCTACTCTTCCAACCGCAGCGCTGTAATTGCTTATTTTGAGCAAACCCAAGCCGGTCAGCCAAAAAATAGTGTCTATTACCGCGCATTGCACTATGTAGCTGGGGCTTATAAATCACAGAAGAACTACGCCAAAGCTAATGCGCTCTTGGCAACACTCTTCAGCGAAGTACCTAAACTGCGAAAAACCGTTACTTTTGAGTACCGCGCCCTCACCGATAGTGAAACCGAAAAAATAGCCGCTTCTCTTTCCAAAGCCGAACAATGTGCTCTCTGGGCAATGCAAGGCTATTACAGCAAAGAAGAGGTAGCTATCCAGAAAATACTGCACATCGACCCTAAATCACCCCACATCGATTTTCTCCTCACCCGCTATATCAACCGCATAGAAGGTGTGGTAAATAAATTTGGTGATCTCTATCAAAACCAGCCTCTTACAAATGCTACTGCTTATCACCAATACACTCACAAGGTGGCAACCCAAGATTTCAAAACCGATTGGCTACTGCAAACCGCTCGTGAAGGAAAAGTAGGCAATCCTTATTTGTGGAATGTAGCAGCAGGCTATGTTTCGATGTTCCGCAATGAGGCTACCACTGCCAAAGAGTTTCTCAAAAAAGCTGATGCCGTTGCCAAAAACGAAAAACAAAAAGTACAAGTGCGCATCATTGATGTGATGAATGATGTTACTGCGCTACAACAAATCACTGCTGCCGACGAAGAACGCCTCACTAAAAAAGTAGAATGGATGTGGCAATCTGCGCTCCTTAAAGAAAGTGAATACAAATCGGCTTTGCGCTCTCGCTATGCTTTTGATTTGGTGCGCAACTACCTTTCGGCGCTCTACAATGCGCAAAAGAACTTAGTAATGAGTGAAATCACTCGACCCAAAGATGGTTTTTATGAAAACAACAACCATTCAGCAGCTATTGAAAAATTCTTGTTAAAAACAAACAAAACCCCTTGGGAAGCCTTTTGGGCAAAAGAATACGCATTTACTTTAGGCGAAATCTACGAAAGTCGCGCTATCTATGCTTTCTATAAAGATGACCTTGATAAGGCAATTGCCGAAATGAAAAAAATACCTCTTGAAAGCCAACAAGTATACGATGAACAAGCTGAAAAAATGGTCGCCAAACAGCTAAAACTGAGTGAAAGCTCACTGCCTGCTAATCCGTTTAACGGTTATATCCAAGACTGTCACGATTGTGAACACGCCAAAAAGCGCACCCCTTACACCAAAATCTCTTTCTTGCAAAAAGTGAAAGAAATGGAGGAAAAACTTGCAAAAGGTGAAGATATGTACAACAACGCACTCCTATTGGGCAATGCGTTCTACAGCGCTTCCTATTTTGGCAACAGCCGCGCGTTCTACTACAACGATATTTTAGGGGAAACAGGAGGCTTTTTTGTAAATGCTCAGAATATGAATATGCTACTCAATATGACCCACGCCAAAAAATACTACCAAATCGCTCAGCAACACGCTTCTACCGATGAACAACGCGCTAAAATAGCCTATATGCTTGCCAAAGTAGAACGCAACGAGTTTTACAACAAACAGTACTATTCCGAAGGTAAAATATACGGTGTAAGCCCTTGGGAGAACGAAATTGCTTTTAAGGATTGGCAAGGGTTTAAAGAACTCCGCAAATACCCTCATACCCAATATTATAAGGATGTTATTCGCGAATGTGGATACTTCAGAAAGGTAACAGGTAACAAGTAACAGATAATGAATAAGATAGATATTATACTGCTGATTATTTTAGGCTTTGGATTAGTACGCGGTTTTATGCGCGGACTTATCATTGAGATGGCATCACTTTTGGCTATTGTAGTAGGCATTTATGGAGCGATACACTTTTCGTTCTTTACTGCCTCACTCTTAGACAAGATACTCCCCGCCGAAAAACAAACTTTAGAGGTCGTTGCCTTTGGGATAACCCTCATCGTATTGGTATTGGGCGTAATGCTTTTGGCAAAAATACTTACCAAAATGATCAAAGCTGCCGAACTCGGTTTTCTCAATCGATTAGGGGGAGCTTTGTTTGGTTTGCTAAAATCTATTGTGATTGTAGGCTCAATATTTGTATTTTTAGAGCGTACTTTTCAAACCGAAAAATGGCTTTCAACTTCAGCCCTTAGCGAATCTGTGCTCTACAAGCCCGTAAAGAGCGTTAGCCAAGTGGTGTACGCTAATGTATTCCCCGATAAAGAAACGGAGGAAGTGAAAAGAGAAAATACAACATACTAATATATAAAACATTATGAAAAAAATCCTTTTATTATCTCTTGCTGCCCTCGCTATTACTGCTTGTGAGCGCAAAACTGCTGCCGATGTCTATAAAGGCGTTCAGGAAACCCGCCCCGCTATTGATAAAAACGGCAACCCTATTGAGGGTTTAGCCGTTGATTCATTGCAATTTGAAACCGAAGTACGCAGCGTACTCCCTACCCAACACCCTCAGTACCGCCTTACTCCTGTTTTCAAAGTAATCTACAGATACGGCGATCGTTCTGTAGGTGAATCTCAAAAACTCAGCAACTATAGCTACAGCGATAGTTATTATGCACGCCACAACAATGGCAACAACTGGAATGGCAATATCGTTGCAGGTTTTGAAACCATTTATGGTGACGAAATGGTGAATGTTTCCCTCTTTGACGTAGAAAAACAAGAGCAGAAACTGTTCTTTGAAAAACCCGTACTCATAGAAAATGTTTACTATCCTTCGGCTACTCGTGATACTTTGCAAAACAAAAATGTGAACCGCAACTTCTATATGATTTCTTGCTACGACGAGGACACCGATAAAGATGGCTACTACACCCGCATTGATTTACGTCGGTTTTACCTCTATCAGTTAGATGGCACTCGGGTGAAAGTCCTCATTCCTAAAGAATACGGGGTCATAGGCTCCGATTACGATGGGGTGAACGATGCACTCTACGTCTATGCGCGTTTAGACAGCAACAAAAATGGCACTATCGACCCTAAAGAGCCTAAACACATCTTCTTAATCGATTTAAAAAAGCCTGAAACTACGGCGTTGTTATACAAGTAAATGGAAGGATTGGTATACAAATCTACGGGCAGTTGGTATATGGTGAAGGACTTGGCAACGGGTCATTTTCACGACTGCCGCATCAAAGGGAAATTCCGCATAAAAGGCATCAAGAACACGAACCCCATAGCGGTGGGCGATCGGGTAGTGTTTGAATTGGAAGAAGAAGACAGAGGGGTCATTACCGAAATACACCCTCGCGACAACTATATCATCCGCAAATCGGTGAATCTCTCTAAGCAAACTCATATTATCGCATCGAATATCGACCTCGCTTTTTTGGTGGTAACACTCAACAATCCACCTACTTCCACTACCTTTATCGACCGTTTTTTGGTTACTGCCGAAGCCTATAGCATCAAAACTGTACTGCTTTTCAACAAAGTAGATACTTATAATGAAGATGAACTCACCGAAGTGAAATACCTCGCCTCAGTATACCGCAAGGCTGGTTATGAGTGCATTGGCATTTCGGCTACTACGGGCAAGAATATCGACAAGGTAAAAGCGGCTATGGAAGGCAAAACTTGTGTAGTATCAGGACATTCTGGCGCAGGCAAATCTACCCTTATCAATGCTATTGACCCTCATTTGCACCTTAAAACTGCCGAAATCTCTCAGCTTCATCAGCAAGGACAACACACTACTACCTTTGCCGAAATGTTCGACCTCCCCTTTGGGGCGCGCATCATCGACACCCCTGGTATCAAAGGCTTTGGAATGGTTGAAATAGACAACAACTCACTCACCGACTATTTTCCGGAGTTTTTTGCCCTCAAACACCATTGCAAATTCAATAACTGTCTCCACACCGATGAACCCCAATGCGCTATAAAAGAAGCCTTAGAACGCGACAAAATCGCTTGGTCGCGCTACAAAAGCTATCTGCAAATCCTTTCCGGAGATGATAAAGTATATAGAGAAGAAAACAATCAGTAGGATATGAGAAATAATTTCGACCTCATTAGTGAACTTATCGACAACCGCCTTGCTGCTATAAGCAATAAAGCGGAGAGAGAACAATTGTTTTTCTTCGTCTTTTTGTTACAGCGCAAAAAAGATATTCAGGAACTACACAAAAGTACTCATATCGTGAAAATGTATCAGATAAAAGACCGCAAGTCGTTATTAGCTAAAAGAGATGAGATTGTAAAACTCTGTGAGGTTTTCCAATGTAGAGCTATGATCAATCTCAACCCCAAAAGTTATAAAAATGTAGCTTTTGATATGCTCAAACGCCTCCCCGATTTGCTACAACAAGAACACTATGCACGTGTAGAAAAACTGTTTGCCTCTTGTGTAAGTGCTTCGGGCATAGGCAGTAAAAAACTCAAAAAGTACTGGATTATAGATATAGACAGCGACACTCATCAGGTTGATATAGCTCAAATAGAAGCACAAATCAAGATAGCGACCCCTGCAGAAGAAAATAAAATTGTAGCTCATATTCCTTCTAAAACAGGTATGCACCTCATCACTACCCCTTTTGATGTAACTCAAGTAACGCTACCTGCTTCCGTAGAACTCAAAAAAGACTGTCTTACTAATTTGTTTATTTATTAAGCAAAATAGATTAAAGGTATGAAAATTATTTGTACCTTTGTGGTATTAAACCTAAAAACAGCATTACCAATGAAACGCTTCTTCTTATTTTTTGTATTATTGTGGATTTTCGTCAGTTGTGGAAAGTCCGACAACCAGCAAGACAATCGCCTTTATGACAATTGGAAATACATAGGCTATCGCGATAAAGCTTTAAAATTCCACTCACCCTCTTCGTATGTAGCCGATTGCAAGTCGTGTTATACTGTCCATTTTAAAAACGACGACTTTTTTGATATTCAAAAATGTAGTAATAAAGGGGGAGGCAAATATCAAATAGATGCCCAACAACATCAACTCTTCTCTCAAGGCTACGGACTTACAAAGATTTACGACCCAATGTGTCCCGATGAGGAGGGTTTTTCTATTAGCGGTAATTACCGTTTTATAGGCGATACACTTGCCATTTCACCTAACGACACGCTTACTTCACTCTTTGTAAAAGCAGCTACATACATCCCCCACGTAGATCCTCCGCGTTACTACAAACGAGGTGTCCTTAACGTAGCACCACAAGGTAGTTATGATTGTTCTGCTGTGAGCCACACCCTTGTTTTAGAAGATAACAGCGGCACTCTATCAATTGCCTACGATCAAACACTCGACCTGAGTAGTTACGAAGGAAAACCTGTAAGTATTTGGGGATATTTCACCCCCAAGTTTAAAAACTGTCCGGAAACATTTCACATAGAACGAATTACAAAACTATATTAAAATGAAACCCTTTTATTTTTTCTTTTGTATGTTCCTCGTTATGAGTTGTAGCAAAAGTAATGATGAGAACCCTATAACTGAAACAATCAGTTATCAAACTAAAAATCAAACAATTCAGTTTAATGTTGTGAGTGATGAATACTATCTAATAGCCAATAGTACTTACATCAATAAAATAAAAAACGCTGAAGGTAACCATTATTTCCCAATTGATGCCTCCTCTTGTATATTACGCAAAGAATTGAAAGGCAACAGCTTTCGCAAGCGTGCAGAAGACCTCATCAAACAATATCCTGAGTGCCGTATAGAACCCGTACTCTTGTATGCCGATGGCACAAAACAAATAACAAAAGGAGAGTTGTTAGTAAAACTAACCCCTAACACGCCAATGCCTAAAACCATCACCGACCAAGGATTTAGCATTACAGATAATCTCACTAACGACACCTATCTACTATCATCAACGCACAGTACTGAAGAGATTTTCAGTATGATAAAAACTTTTGAAAGCCTTGAGGGTGTAGTATTTGCAGAACCCAATTTCACAAAGCTCCTAAAACAAAATCCTTAAAACATTTGCTTTTTAGTAACGGAATCAATACCTTTGCGGTGTAGTTTATTAGGGGGTCAGGTATCAGGTGTCAGGCATTAGCGTTTTATTTGAAACTCTCTGAGTTTTTCTGAGAATTCAGAAGCTCCCAATAAACTAAATATCAATTAACAACAAGTTAAAAATATAAAGGTATCATTTCTTACCTCTTATCTCTTACCTCTTAACTAAATAAAATGGAAAGAATAGCAAGTTTTTGTATTGACCACCTCAAACTCGAGCGTGGCATTTATGTATCGCGTAAAGACTATGTAGGCAAGGAAGTGCTTACCTCTTTTGATATCCGTATGAAGCTCCCCTACCGCGAGCCCGTACTCGGCAGTCCCGAAATACACACCATCGAGCACCTCGCCGCTACTTGGTTGCGCAACAACCCCGAGTGGAAAGACAAAATTATTTACTGGGGACCTATGGGCTGTATGACCGGTAATTACCTCATTCTCGCTGGCGACTATACCTCCAAAGATATTGCCCCCCTCATCACCGAACTCTTTGAGTATATCGCTAATTTTGAAGGAGATATTCCTGGTGCATCGGCTTTAGAATGTGGCAATTTCTACAACAACAACCTCCCAATGGCGAAGTATGAAGCTAAGAAATACTTAGAAACTCTTCACCACCTGACTGATAAAAATCTGAATTATCCCAAGTAAAATATGAATACAATGATTTTACAAGAACCCACTTTTCTAACCGATAGACAAGGCAATACACTCTCGGCAGTTGTTCCTATTGAACAATACAACGAGCTTTTGAGAATTGCCGAATTATATGAAGAGTTAGAAGACTTACAACTCTATTACGAATCTAAAGCTGACCCAACTCCTGCTGAGCCTGCTGATATAGTATTTAAAAGAATAGAAGCTCGCCGTAATCAAAATGAAAACTAAAACCAAAACAGAAAAAGAATATACTGTTGTATTGAAGAAAAAAGCAGAGAAGTTTTTAGATGGACTTTCTGAACCTAATTATTCTGCTGTTAAGACTGCTATTCTCTCTTTGGCTTACAATCCAAGACCTTTTGGTTATATCAAACTATCAGGTTCTGATGCCTATAGAATAAGAGTAGGAAACTATAGAATTATCTATGACATTTTTGATGAAATACTCACTGTAGAAGTTGTCAATATAGGTCATAGAAAAGAGATTTACAAAAATTCAAAACTATAAACAATGAATACACCCGAAAAATTATCCCTCTTGCGCTCTAAAATGCAAGAAAACCACATCGACGCTTTTGTGGTATTCAGCGCCGATCCTCACCTTAGTGAATACCTACCTAAAGAATGGCTCGAACGCGCTTGGCTCTCTGGATTTACAGGCTCTGCGGGGTTCGTAGTCGTTACCAAAGATAAAGCTGGCTTGTGGACAGACTCTCGCTACTTTGTACAATCGGCGATTGAGCTCAAAGGCTCTGGCATCGACCTCTTCAAGGACGGTGTAGAAGATACTCCCGATTATGCCGATTGGCTCGTATCAGTACTTCCCGCTGGGGCTACTGTAGCGCTCAACACTTTGGCGACCTCTCACATAGCTTGGGAAAAACTACAAGCTACCTTAGCCGCTCACAACATCAAATTGGTGCATAAACCGCTCATCGACCTTATCTGGACAAACCGCGAAAAAGACCCTCTTCATCACATTTTCGTACACCCCGATAAATGGGCAGGACAAACCGTAGCCGATAAACTCACCGCCATTCGCAAAGCTATGGCTACTCACCACACTACCTTGCACCTCATCACCGCCTTAGACGATGTAGCTTGGACGCTCAACCTCCGTGGTAGTGATGTGGCTTACAACCCTGTATTCCTCGGCTATATCGCCCTCACCGATAAAGAAGCGACCCTTTTTGTAGACAAAGCCAAACTCACCCCTGAGGTAGAAGCTCATTTGGCAGCAGCCAAAGTAAACGTGCGTGCTTATGATGAGTTTTACAACTATTTGGCTACCGTAAAAGGGCAAAATATACTCCTCGCTGCTAATACCAATCAGGCGATATTCGAAGCCCTCCAAAATGACAACAAACTCGTGCAAGCCCCTGCCCCTGGCAACCTAATGAAAGCCGTGAAAAACGCTACTGAGCTCGAAGGATTCCGTACCGTAATGGTACGCGATGGGGTGGCAATGGTGAAGTTCCTCTACTGGCTCACCCACCAAGTAGGCAAAGAGTCAATGACCGAATACAGCATCGGTAAGAAGTTACGCGATTTCCGCGCCGAAGGCAAGAACTTCGTAGGCGAAAGTTTTGGCAGTATCATTGGTTATCAAGGCAATGGCGCTATTGTGCACTATTCAGCTCCTGAACACGGCAGTAAAGAGGTACACCCTGAGGGCAGCATATTGGTAGACTCTGGCGGGCAGTATCTTGAAGGTACTACTGATATCACTCGTACCATACCATTGGGCAAAGTAAGTCAGCAGTTTATAGACGACAGTACCCTTGTACTCAAAGGAATGATACAACTCGCAATGGTACAATTCCCCAAAGGCACTCGCGGCGTACAACTCGATGCTTATGCGCGTATGGCGCTTTGGAAAAACCACAAGGACTATGGTCACGGTACAGGTCACGGTGTAGGTAGCTTTATGAACGTACACGAAGGACCTCAAAATATCCGCAAAGACCTCAACCCACAAGTGCTTTTAGCCGGTATGGTATGCTCCGATGAACCTGGTTTTTACTTAGAAAATCAATACGGTATTCGTCACGAGAACCTCATTGCGGTACGTGAAGTAGCGAGCAACGAGTTTGGTACTTTCTACGATTTCGAGACCCTCACCCTTTGTCCGTTTATGCCTTCAGGTATTAATGTGGCTCTCCTTACCGATGTAGAACGCCAATGGCTCAATGCCTACCACAAAACCTGTGAAGAAAAACTTGCTCCCCTTTTGGAAGGCAACGTAAAAGAATGGTTCTTGAGTTTGGTAAAACCACTGTAATGGCATAGTTGTTTTTTAATACATAATGAAAACTGCCCTGAAAAGTTTTATACTTTCTTGGGCAGTTTTTTTATTATCGCCTTTGTATAGCTACACTTTGCTAAAGTCCGTAGAATTTAACAAAATCTATTATTACGTTAAAAACAGTTAATCTTTTTATTCATTTTTTCTTGAAATATCCGCAATCTAAAACATTGAAAAATAACAAGTTTGCAATGCTTTTGTTAAAAAGATAATAAGTCGCTATTTTTTTAACATTCAAATTACCAAAAATGCATTTTTTTGTTAAGGCGTAAAAATGTTAAAATCCTTCTTTTATTTGCTTTATAAAAAACTGCTATCTACCTTTGTTGCAGAATTTTAATCTTAATTGCGATGAAAAACACAAATTTAAAACTATTAGTATTAGCATTAGTAGGATTATTTCTTACCAATTGCCAGCGCGACGATGCTCCAGAAGTATTGCCGCAACAAGAAGCAGTTCCTACCGTAGACCCTCAAGCGGTGGTGAGCTTAGATGAAGCCAAGACTTTGTTTGATGCGACTGAAAAGCAGAAAAGTATGATTAATGCTACAAGTCGTAGCAGCAACCTCTGATTCAATTAGAAACCAATTGGCGGTATTTTAAGCAAATGCAAACGCTCACAGGTGATGCTTATGCTAAAATACCTATTACTATAATAGGTTCTGACTCGAGTGCCGAAATGCTCTTCTTGAAAGAAAATGGCATAACTGAGCAATACCTCTTTATTACAGAGCCAGACAGCCTTACTAACGACAACCGCATTGTAAATGCCGACTTCTATTTGCTCACTCCCAAAGGAGAGTTTATCTCAGCCTACCGAATGACCGATGGGGTGATTAGCCACCAGTTAGTACCCAAAGTTAAGGCAAATTATAGACTTGTAGTAGATACTGAGGTGACACCAACGGGAAAAAAGAAACCAAGGAAGACACCACCCCTAGAATCTATTGAAGATCCTAATAATAAAAAAGAAGACTCTGGAGGATTAGATGATTATGAAGGCGGAGGAGATGGAGACGATGATCCTATTCAATTAGATCCAGTTGATGTTTATGGCACAATACCTGCCCATTATGGATCTTATCCTACGTACAACGGAAACAACTATGAAAATTTCACCAAAGAAAAAGACCCCAAACCCAGTGAAAATGGCACAGGAGGAGGAAATGGAGGATCAAGCAGTAGTGATGTAGGAGTGGGCATCGTAAAGGGAGGAAAGAAGAGTAAAAATATAAGAACAATAGATGATGAAGAGAAAGAGGAAAAAGAAAGGAAAAAGCAATACAAAAGAGAAGATACTATAAAAGACTCTCTTACGAACCCTTGTGCAAAGTCCCTTTTAGCTCAAGCTCCTAACTTGAATAACGATATAGCTAAGATCCTTAGGGAGACTTTTGGAACTAATGATAGGTTCAACATTACAGTTCATAATAAATCTTTTGCAACAGATCCTAAACATAAAAAAGATGTGGCTTATACTGAAACTATTGGGCGTGTGGATAGTTATAACAAAGATATTTTAATTTGTGATATTTACTTAAATGATGACATTATAAGTAAAGCCTCACAAGAATATATTTTAGGCACAATTTATCACGAAGTGGTACACGCTTTCTTAAATACAGAATCACTTTCATTAGGAAAAGAATCCTTTAATAAAAAATATCCTTTTGTTAAAGAACAATATCTTTCTATAGGAGGAGAGCAAGTTAGGAGGTATGTTTTTTTAGATAGCCACGAGAGATTTGCACCTTTTATAGATAATTTAGCACGAGGTATTCTTTCTCTACCTAATACTAAAGTTTCTATGGAGGAAGCTATTGCATTAGCAAAAGCAGGAGTAGTAGAAAACAAATCTTTATCATCTACCGAGATATATTTAGATGGTGAGTTTAAATCTGGTAGAAAGGGAATCACTTGTACTCCTTAAAAACTAACCTTATGAAACAACTCTTATTATACCTATCATTATTTTGTTCTTGTGCCATTATGGCACAAGAACAAAAATATATATTGCTTGATAGCCTTACCGCTCATTATCAAGTAAAGCAGTATACGCTCGAAACTTCTCCTTATGGGGTTAAAAATACTATTGAAATATATAATGTTTTTTCTCCATATTATGGCACAAATAAAGGGATTGATTATATAATATTATTCTCTGTACTTCCTGACCTTAGTAGTAAAAGTAATTGGGAAGAGATTGATCTCAAAAAAATAAAAAACAATCTATTCTCAGTTAAAAATATTTTTATGAGAGTTGAACACAAAGTTTTTAATGTCCCTCTTGAAAAAGCTTTTGATATTAGCAACACAATTCTAATAAAAAAAGTAAAAAATAAGTACTATGCGAGTAAAAACACTTGGATAGAAGATTTTTATTGTATGGATTACCCTCGTGATATACAAGTTGCTACTAAGAATTTTATTCTTAACACTAATCAACCTATAAAACCTATGAATATTTTAAAGGAAAATTATAAAAAGGTAGTCCCTTTTCTCACTTTTCCTTTAGATGAAGATGATTTAGGTTTTCTTATCCCTGATATTTTAGAAAGTACTTATCTTTCTAATATAGAAGATAAATTAGGAAATAAGATCTATTACTTTTATCAATTTTGTAATGCAAGATATATTGGGGAACTTGCTTATATTAAGGACAAAGGCATTGTAGCAGGAGCTTATTATGATTATTTTTACACAAAAGGAAAAAGAGATAGCTGGGATGGAGATTGGGCAAAACTAACCCACGACGGGAAACGACATCTTCTTTGGGCAGAAGAACTCAAAAAAGAATGGGCTGAAAAAGAAAAAGCTAAAAAATAGGGCTTATGAAAAACTTATTTTACTTACTATTACTCTGTTCTTGTGCTATAATGGCACAAGAACAGAAATATATATTCTTGGATAGCCTTACCGCTCATTATCAAGTAAAACACTATACATTACGCCCTCATTCTTTTTATGAAGGAAAAGTGATTGAGATGTATAATGTATTCAATCAGGGAGTTTTCTTTGGCTATAATTATTTAACCCTCATCTCGGTATTACCTGATATGAACAATGCTAACTCTTGGGTAGAAGTCTCCAAGGAAGAAGTCGAAAAAGCTGTTGTTAAGATAGAAGAAGTTCGCAGAAGTAATAAAAATAAATTCTTAAACTCCTTCTCTTTAGTAAAAAAAGAAGACGACAAGTATTATAAAGCGAGATGCTGTTTAGTAGAAGTTTTTCAGTTGATGGATTATTCTTCAAAAGTACACTTGAACGATAGTAACATCATCAATACAAAACAAGATTTTGTCACTTATGCTGAGTTAAAAAAAGAATTGAGCAAAGGAAAACATATTAGTAAATATGCTCAGCCAATGGAAGATAAAGAATCTTTCTTGGATAGTTGTTTTGAAAGTATTTACCTATCGGGTACAGAAAAACGCGGCAAAGATACTGTTTATCTGTTTTGGACATTCACTGCTTGGAATAATCGCTCGGGGTTAGAGGCTTATCATCGTGGTATTGACCGCTTTGCTTATATAGAGGGCAAGGGCATTGTAGCGGGAAGTTATGATTTTTTGTTTGACACTCAAAGTCCGCGTCACTCACATAACAGTGAATCTACTATAAAGAAAGAAGTAGGTAGAGAGTTACTTTGGGCTGAAGAACTCAAAAAAGAATGGGCTGAAAAAGAAAAGGCTAAAAAATAAGGTAGTGATTAAATTTCACTGCCTTTTTTCTTGCTATATTTAAAATTTTCTCTATTTTTGCACGCTGTAATAAAATAGAATAATTTTAAATAGTAATTTTATATGAAACGTATCTTTCTGTTATTAACCTTTTTAGGCGTTAATATTCACTATATTTTTGCTCAACAAACCGATGTAAGAGGGCGCGTAACCGATGAAAACAAACAGCCGCTCGTAGGGGTTACTGTACTACTCGAAGGCACTAACAATGGTGTTACCACCAATGAAGCTGGGTTTTACAACCTCCACCACGTACCTGTTGGCAAACAAACTATTGTATTTAGTTACGTTGGCTTCCAATCGCTGAAAATACGCGCTGATATCAGTCCTAATCCCAGTGGTACGCACACGCATCTCGATGTGCAACTCAGCGAAGAACTCACTGCCCTACAAGAAGTAGAAGTAGTTGGCAGAAAGGAAAGTAGCTATAAAAACACCAATTCCTTTATAGGTACCAAAACAGCTGCTGCTCTAAAAGACGTTCCTCAGTCGGTGGGGTATGTTACCAAAGAGCTCATTTTAGACCAAGGTGCTACTACCGTAAATGAGGTAGTAAAAAATATCAGTGGGGTAAACCAATATACTTCCTACAACGATTTTTCAATACGCGGTTTTCGTGCGACAGGCAACCGCAATTCAGGGAATTTGCTCAACGGGATGCGTGCCCAAACAAGCTTGTGGAAACAATCGTCATTGGCTAATATTGAGCGTGTGGAAGTGATCAAAGGACCTGCTTCGGCACTCTTTGGCAATGCTGCCCCTGGAGGTGTGATTAATAGGGTAACCAAAAAACCTCTTCTAAAAAACCAGAACAGCATCTCGGTAGGTGTTGGTTCGTGGAATACCCTCAAAACCTACGGCGACTTCACCGGTCCGCTCAACGCTAATAAAACCCTTTTATACCGCCTCAATTTAGGCTATGAAAAAACCGATTCTTTCCGCGATTTGCAAGGTTCTGAAAGCTATATCGTCGCTCCTTCATTTTCTTATCTTCCTAACGACAAAACCCGCGTGAATGTCGATTTTGTCTATCAGAATTTTAATGGCAAAATAGACCGCGGACAAGCCTTTCCTGCCAATGGTACGCTCTACGATACCCCCATCAGTATGTCGATGAGCGCTGCTAACGACTTCCTTAAGGAAAATACTCTCAACACTACTATCGGACTCTCTCATAAGTTCAACGAGCATATTTCGTTTAATGCTATCTACCTCAACTCTACTTATAGCGAGGATATGCAAGAACACACCCAAGCCAACTTATACTATAAGCAAATAGGCAATGGCGCCAACGCTTTCCGTTATGCGGACCCTAACAAGGTGCTGATGCTTTTCAACCAGCGTAAGCGCTCGTTTGCGAACAATAGTTTTAACAATTACTTCAACTTCACTTTCAATACAGGCATTGTGAAACACAAGCTGCTCGTGGGTTACGACTATTTCCTATCGGAACAGAAATACGGTTCTTCGGGCACTACTGCTCAAGGGTATTTGAGCAAGGACAAAACCAAAGTAGTGAATACCTATACCACTACCGCCAACGTGTTAGCAGGTTCAGTAGAAACTCCTACTACCAATGTGCCCGTGTTCGATTTAGAAAATCGTTCGGCGGGTAATAGCTATAAAGACATTAGCAAGTATATCTACCGCCAAAATGTGCTCAATCCGTATGAGGAATATTCTCACGGCGTATATGTGCAAGAGCAGATGGACATCAGCATTGTGAAAGTGCTCGTAGGGTTGCGACAAGAATGGTTTACCGAAATCCTCAACAAAGGCACTGATAAAGAGAACCAACGCGAAACCAAAGCTTTTATACCACGTGTAGGATTGGTAGTGGAAGCCTCCGAAAACATCAACCTCTATTCCACTTGGGTAAAAGGATTTCAACCTCAAGGGGCGAACATACAGTCCGACCCCGATCGCTATGGAGGTCCGTTTGATTATGTGAAGAGTGAATTACACGAAATAGGGCTCAAAACCGAATGGTTCAACAAGCGGTTGAATGCTACTGTTTCGGTATTTAAAATCAAGCAAGAAAACTCGTTAGAGCAAAGTGCCAAAGCAGGCAAACCCGATTGGCGTGTGCCTGTAGACGAAGAATCGAATGGTTTTGAAGTAGATGTCGCTGGACGTATCGCCCCCAACTGGAGTGTAGTGGCGAACTACGCCTATACCGATGCTCGTATCGTAAAACTAAAAGAAGAAGGTGCGCTAAAAGACCTGAATATGCAACGCCCCAGCACACCCCGTCACGCTGCTAATTTCTGGACGAAATACATTATCCAAAAAGGTGCTTTAGAAGGTTTGGGATTAGGCGTAGGAGTGAATTATGTAAGTGAGCGTTTAGGGCAAGTAGGGCGTCGTGCTACGGCTGCCACCTACCCCGAATACACCTTAGTAAACGCTGTACTCTACTACAAAGTGAAAGATGTACAGTTCCAAGTAAATGTAAACAACGTGCTCAACCGCACCTATTGGATTAGTGGTTACGATAACCTCCGCAACTTCCCTGGTGCCCCACGCAATGTAAATGCTACCGTTACTTACAATTTTTAGAAGAGTTTTCTATACCAAGTGCTAACATCTTTGCGAATTGCTTGGTAATTATCATAAATGAGCAGAGCTAATTCAAACTCTGCTCTTTTATTATAACTTTTATCAACTGTAAAATAGCCGCAAAACTTCCCCGAAGCATCTACTACTATAGGAGGTTTAGCCGCAAAATCATTCCACGGACTCAAACTATTCATAGGGTTGCCATAGGTACCAAAGTCATTCCATATAGACATCGAACTATTAGCCGACCCGTACTTACCCAAGTCATTCCATATAGAATTGCTATCAGTTTTACTACAATTCAAGCATCCCAAATAAACATCGTGATTGCTTCCACCATATAAATGCAATTTCTGTGCACTTACGACAGAGACTAACAACAAAAAAATAAACAAGATAGGGGTTTTCATTTTTGAGACTTTAAGCGGTTCAACGCTTCGGCTACTTCACTATGGCTCACTGTTTTGTCTTTGAAATAAGCGGTGAGTTGTTGTTTTTCGTCGTCGGTAGCACCTAATTGATTAAAAATATTGTTGAGGTGCATTTTCATATGTCCTTTTTGGATTCCCAAACTAATAAGTGAACTCACCGCCGAAAAATTCTGTGCTAAACCTACGCAAGCTACGATTTGCATCAGCTCGCGAGCATTGGGTTTTTCGAGGATTTCGAGGGCTGTTTTCACCAAAGGGTGGAGCGTGGTAAGTCCGCCCACAGTTCCCAAAGCCAAAGGCAATTCCAGTGCAAAATGGAAAGTGTCGCCCTCTATCCAAGCGTTGGAAAGACTCTTGTAATTACCTGAACGCGCTGCATAGGCGTGTGCTCCTGCCTCAATCGCGCGAAAGTCATTACCTGTGGCTAAAATCACCGAGTCGATGCCGTTCATTATACCTTTGTTGTGAGTGGTCGCGCGGTACACATCGGCATTGGCAATAGCGAGGGCTTGCACGAATTTTTTGCCTGCTGCCATTCCTTTGAGGTGCGCAATTTCCAATTCGTCTACAGGGCAATGCACTTCGGCACGCACCAAGCAGTTAGGCACGTAATTAGAGAGTATAGACATCACAATTTCGTACTGCCCACGGATAACCGCATCTTTTTCAGCCTCTTCTCTAAAAGTCTCGGCAAACGATTCCAAACACGAGTTGATGAAGTTAGCCCCCATCGCATCTAAGGTTTCAAAAGTAGCCGACAGCTGATAGTAGTCCGCTAATGCTTCAGTTTTATCTACCAAAGTAAGGGAAGTAATGCCCCCGCCACGTTTTTCCATATTGGCGGTGATAGGTTTGGCACTGGCGAGCATCAAAGGCTGTACGCGGGTAAAAAAGGCTTCTAAATGCGCTTTTTCACCGTAGAAAAAGAAGTGTACGTGTCCTGTTTTTTCGGTAGAGAGCACTTCAGTATGGAAGCCTCCCCTACCTTGCCAGAACTTCGCCGCACGGCTGGCAGCTGCCACCACCGAGCTTTCCTCAATCGCCATAGGCACCGTATAGGTGCGCCCATTGATGAGGAAGTTAGGCGCTACCGCAAAAGGCAAGTAGTAATTCGTAATTGTATTTTCGATGAACTCGTCGTGGCGTTTTTGAAGTTCAGCATCGGGGTTATGGTATTTTTCAAAGAAAGCTGCTGCGTTCTCTACCTCAGGAAAATAAGTGTCGCAAAGCCATTGAATTTTCTCGGCTTTGGTAAGTTTAGAAAAACCGTTGATTTGTTTCATTTCTATGTGTTAGGGGTTAGTGGGGTACTAATGACTACTTTTTAAAATTGGTAATGTATAGTAAGCACCAATTGCGATGCGGTGTAGTTGTTCATCTTTTAGATGTAAGGTTTTGTCGTAGCTGAGGGTATTCCCCACGTAGGCTACGTAAAAGCGGAGGTCTTGTCCTTGTATGGGAGCGTATTGTGCGGCGGCGAAGTATATCCAATTGGTGCGCAACTGCTCACTGAGGCGCTGGGTACTTCCCGCTAACTCAATACCCGCTTTAGCCGATAGACTCCAGCGGTTGGTAAGTTGATAGTCGTATCGCGATACAGCACGTTTGTAGACTACATCTTTCTGCATCAAGAAATTATCTTTAGCCAAACCATCGTAGGCGCTGAGGAGTTTTGAAGCTGTAAGTCCGTAATCGGCAGCCATATAGGTATAACTGAGGTCGAGATAAACCGTATGTTTGCCACTTTTATACCAATTTCCCAAAGCTACGGAGTGAGTGAGGTAGTTGGCAGCGTATTGCGATAGGTTATAAGAGTAGCGCAATTTGAGTTTGCCGTCGAGCAAATCGGCATTCCAATAGAGGTACATCCCGATAGGTGCTTTGGAAGCCTTAAAATCGCCCGCTACAAAGCCGTTATTTTTCAAATGAGTAGCGAATTTAGCATTTACCGTATTGTGCAACTGTACGCCTATTTTCTGGCGGTCGTTGAGTTTATAGCCCAAAGCGAGTCCTGAAAGGAAGACATTGTTGTAGACCCCATTTAGGTAATCGGTGAAAATATATTCGTAGATAGGGTTGATTTCTTTTTCAAAAGCCCCAAAAGCAGCGAGCTGTTTGCCCACCGTTACATCCCACTGACGCATTGTGCCAAAACGATAGGTGATAAAAGCGTAGTCTAAGGCAGTAGTACCACCGTCCTGAGAAGTTTCGGTAAAGGGACGATTAGGACGGAATCGCACGCGATAGAAGAGATCGTCGTTGAAATCACCTTGCAGATTGATGCGCGCATTATCAATCACAAAATGAGTGCTGTTTTTAGAAGCATCGTTATAGTTATCACTCACGCCCCCCCCTCTGAAAAACAAATCGATGTTTAGTTTTTTGGCAAAAGCCGGAAGAGCGGGAGGAGGAGTTGGCTTTTCTATTGCCAAAGAATCAGCCTCTTGAGCGGTAGCAAATATAGTGGTTAAGGTTGTTAATAGCGTAAAAAAACGTCTTTTCATAAAAGGAAAATTAATATATTGGGGCAAAGATAAGGATAATTAGCTAATTAGCAAATTTATAGATTTGCCATTTTGGCAATTATTTATTACCTTTGTCCTTATTAATAGCTAAATTTATGAACCGAATGAAATTATTAGCAATGGCATTCCTCTGGGGAGTCGTTGCACAAGCACAAATAAAATGGGGTGTAGAAGCCAAAGCAGGGATTACCGCAGGCGGTCTTTACGGAGTTTCATCGCCTGAGTGGGTAATGGAAAGCGCTTCGGGATTGCAAATAGGCGGATTGTTGAGCGCTCAGTTTGACAATGGCATTGCGATAGAATCGGGATTGGTATATGCCTCCAAAAACTTTAAGCACGAGTACAATTACGGCGGAGGCTATTACAAAACTGACGGTAGCTATATGCGCAAGCAAATTTTTAATCATCATTATTTGGAAATTCCGCTCTATGTAGGTTTTCGTCTTAGAGCGCGACATATTACTTTTGTATGGAAAGCAGGACCATATATTGCGACGGCTTTGGCTGCCAATGTACGCGAAGAACAATCGGTGTATAAGGATAGTAGGTTTTTGCACATCAACAAAAGTAAATACTCATTGAGCATTGGCAATGGCAACAACGATGGGCTCAAGCCTTTTGATGCGGGGTTCAACTTTGCTACAGGTTTAGAAATCAAGCGCTTTACTATTGGTTTCCAATACTCAGTAGGTTTCATTGATATATTGCCTAACCCTAATGAGAACTATATGAAGCAGCAGTGTTTTGCTTTTTCGATAGGGGGAAGAATTCTTTAAAGAGACTATCTGGATTTTTTTATCCGTGAGGGCGTTTGCTAAATATTTTGTTTGCAAGGGCATTTGCAAAACGTTTTATCCGTGAGGGCGTTTGCAGCACATACCCAGCTATCGCTGGCTTTCCTACATAATACACTCTAAAAGTGATTGACTATCAAAGTAATCAACTTTGCCAAAGGTCGTAGCACGACAAGCAATTAAAACTTTGGCAAAGGTCGTAGCACGACGAGCAATTAAAACTTTGCCAAAGTGTAGCGACGCAAATACGATTGGAGAGCTTTAATTTGTGGTTTAGAATTATTTTTGTAACTTTGTAGCTTTAAAATTAGTAAATTTTAAAAACATTATACAATGAGAAAAACAAAATTATTTTTGGCGGTAGCCCTGCTTTTGGGGATGATGAGTCCTTTGCGCGCACAAGTGAAAATGGGATTGGAAGTAAAGGCAGGTTTGAACATTGCTGGCGTTTATTATTCAGACACTTATGACAGCAAAAGGTCAATCACTCCAGGATTTCACACGGGAGCTTTAGCAAGTGTAAATTTCCCTACAGGATTCTACCTTGAATCAGGATTATTGCTCACCACCAAAGGACATTCTTACAAGTATAAATACAAAGAAGACAAAGAGAGGTTCCTAAGTGAAAGACATTACAGCTACGGTTATTTAGAGATGCCTTTTTATGCGGGTTATCGCTTAAAGTTGCGAAAAGTAAACTTATTGTGGAAAGCAGGACCTTATGTAGCTGCTGCGTTGTGGGGTAATTCACGTGAAGAATGGACGCACTACAAGAAGAAAAAAGTAATAGACCACACCGTAAGAAACAGTCATTCATTAATTATTGGCAACAGCAGCTCTGATGATTTACGCAGATTTGATGTAGGTTTCAACTTAGCTACAGGCGTAGAAATCAATCGTTTTACAGCGGGCATTCAATATGGAATAGGTTTCACCGATATACTTCCCAGCCACTCAGAAAGTACTTCTAATCAGGTATTCAGTATTTCATTAGGATACAGAATTTTTTAACAACAAACATACTTATACTTTGCCAAAGGTGCGAGCCGCACGAGCAATTAAGTACCTTGGCAAAGTACTAAATAACAAAAGCCTCAGCATTCGCTGAGGCTTTTGCAATTCCTAATCCTTAAAAATATGAAAAATTTCCTCTATGAAGAAGATCTCGTGGTACCTCCAGGAATCGAACCAGGGACACAAGGATTTTCAGTCCTTTGCTCTACCAACTGAGCTAAGGTACCAGTTGTTTTATCATTACGGCTGCAAAAGTAGTACTATTTTTGAAACTTGCAAAATATTTTGTGAATATTTTGCAAGTTTTTTATCATCTTTTTTATAACTCATTAATAATCAAGTTTATCATTTGGGTATTTTGCCATAAATTCTTCTACCTTTTTCACCATATTTTCTGATCCGCAGAAGAAAGGTACTCTTTGGTGGAGTTCTGTAGGGCGGATATCCATAATGCGCGTGTAGCCATCAGAGGCTTTACCTCCTGCTTGTTCAGTGAGGAATGCCATAGGGTTACATTCGTAGAGCAAGCGCAATTTACCGCGTGGCGTACGCGTTCCCGAAGGGTAGATATAAATACCACCTTTGAGCATATTGCGGTGAAAATCGGAGACTAAAGAGCCTATATAACGCGAAGTATAAGGGCGATTACCTTCTAAGGCTTGACAATATTTGAGATAATCCTTCACTCCTTGCGGAAAATGCACGTAATTCCCCTCGTTGATGGAGTAGATGGTACCATCTTTAGGGTACTGCATATTAGGGTGAGAGAGGTAGTAAGTACCGATAGAGGGGTCGAGAGTGAAGCCATTTACCCCGTGACCAGTGGTATAGACAAGCATTGTAGAGAGTCCGTAGACCACATAGCCTGCTGCCACTTGCTTGTTGCCCTCTTGGAGAAAGTCTTCTAATTGTACAGGAGTCCCTACCGGAGTTACACGTCTATAGATAGAGAAAATCGTCCCTACAGTTACATTCACATCGGCGTTGCTAGAACCATCGAGTGGATCGATGAGCACAACGTACTTGCTGTTAGGGCTGTTCTCAGAAGAGGCAATGGGAATGAAAAACTCGTTTTCTTCGGAAGCAATGCCACATACTACATCGCGCTGGGTAAGGGCACGGATAAAGAGGTCGTTAGCAAAGACGTCTAACTTTTTCTGTACCTCACCTTGGATATTTTCTTGCCCCATATCGCCCAAGATGTCGTCTACTAATCCCGCTTTGTTTACTTCGCGGTTTACTAGTTTAGAGGCTAATTTGATCGCACTCAGCAAACGTGAGAGCTCGCCAGTTGAATGTTGGAAGTCCTTCTGATTTTGGATGATGAACTCCCCTAAAGTAAGATGTGTTTTCATTTTGTTGATATGTTAATGTATTAGTTTCTTAATTTAGTGCGAGCCCTATGAAATTTTGCTAATTAGCTAATTTACTAATCTGCCAATTTATTTAGGTATAGCTGAATTACATTCTCTAAACCTAAATAAAGAGCCTCGCAAATAAGCGCGTGACCAATGGAGACTTCTAAGAGGTTAGGTATTTGCTCTTTGAAGTATTTTAGATTATCGAGGCTCAAATCGTGACCAGCATTAAGTCCTAAGCCTACTTTTTGAGCTTCTAAAGCTGCTTTCACATAGGGTTCTACTGCTGCTTTATTCCCAAGGGCGTACTGGCTGGCATAGCCTTCGGTATAGAGTTCTACACGGTCGGTACCGGTAGCAGCTGCGGCGGTTACCATTGCCTCGACAGGGTCTACAAATAGTGAGGTACGAATGCCATTGCGTTTGAACTCGGTTACTACTTCAGTTAAAAAATCTTTGTGTTTAATGGTGTCCCAACCAGCATTAGAGGTGATCGCATCTTCGGCATCGGGAACAAGGGTAACTTGGGTAGGTTTGACTTGCAACACCAAGTCGATGAATTTAGGGATGGGGTTTCCTTCGATATTGTATTCGGTAGTTACTACTTTTAGCAAATCGAAGGCATCTTGATAGCGGATGTGGCGTTCATCGGGGCGAGGGTGGATAGTAACACCTTCAGCTCCAAAACGTTGAACATCTTTGGCTACTTGCAATACATCGGGCATATTACCACCGCGTGCATTGCGCAAAGTAGCTATTTTATTGATATTTACACTTAATTTTGTCATTAATTCTGTTTTTTAAGGGGTTGTAGTTTCTACTTCCTCTCCTCGCTCATCGGCTTCTACCTCTTGACGAAGGATAGAATCTTGTCTATTAGGGGTAACCCTATAGGCTTTAGGGTCGTATTTAGGATCGGAGATATTGAAACTGGCGGTGTCCTTATCGCGTTGAGGCTTCAGGTCACCGACGAGTACTTTTTTGATAGACGCCAAATACTTGTCGTTATCTTGGATTTTTTGCTCTAAGGAATCTACTTTGAAGAGCAGACTGAGAGTTTCGCGTTTGTTTTCGACGGCAGTATAGCCTAAAATATACTGGCGCAGAGGGGAATAGATAATCAGTACTGTAGTGAGAGCGATAAGCACAAAAGCAAAGAGAGAACCAAATACAAAGATATTGAGACGGCTCAAGCGGAAGGAAGTTTTTTCCTCGTAGGTACTGTCGTCCATTACTATCAAGCGGTATTTGCTCAGCCACTTGCGTTTCCAATATTCTTTTCTCGATTCTTTATTCGCTACCATTGTCGCTAATTCATTATTCTACACTGATTACTTTTTCTATTTGAGGCACATACTCTTTGATAGTCATTTCTACTCCGCTTCTAAGCGTAAGTTGATTGACAGAGCAGTTGGTGCAAGTGCCTTCTAAACGCACTTTTACGATTTTTCCATCTTCGATATCAACCAAAGTAATATCGCCGCCATCATTTTGCAAATAGGGGCGTATTTTATCTAAGGCTTTAATAACTTCATTTCTAAGTTCTTCCATTTTTATTAGGTAACAGATAACAGATAACAAGTATGTTGTTGCTGATTGTTGTCTGTTTAATTATTAATTGTTGTTTTTATTGTTAATTACTACTACAACCAGCGGTAGTGGTGATTCGGATTGCTTCGGAGGGAGGTAGTGTTTCGTTGCGTTCTACGACACTTTTCACAACCTCTTGAGCTAAGGTACGGAAGGCGTTTGCTTGAGGAGTGCCGTCTTGTAGCACTGTGGGGCGACCTTCGTCACCTGCTTCGCGTATGCCTTGTACTAAAGGAATTTCGCCTAAGAAAGGTACGTTCAAATCGGCAGCGAGGTTTTTAGCACCTTCTTTTCCAAAGATGTAATACTTGTTGTTAGGCAATTCCTCTGGGGTGAAATAAGCCATATTTTCTACAATCCCCAACACAGGCACGTTGATATTTTCTTGTTCGAACATCGCTACTCCACGGCGGGCATCGGCGAGGGCTATTTTTTGAGGGGTGCTCACTACTACTGCTCCCGTAATAGGCAATGCTTGCATAATACTCAAGTGAATATCGCCCGTTCCTGGAGGAAGGTCGATAAGGAGGAAATCGAGTTCTCCCCAGTAGGATTCAAAAATGAGTTGGTTAAGTGCTTTAGAAGCCATAGGTCCACGCCATATTACTGCTTGATTGGCATTGGTAAAGAATCCGATAGAGAGGATTTTCACGCCGTAGTTTTCGATGGGCTGGATGAACGATTTGCCATTGATAGCCACCGATTGAGGTCGGTTACCTGCTACATCGAACATTATGGGGATAGAGGGTCCATAGACATCGGCATCGAGAACACCTACTTTGAAGCCCATTTTGGCGAGAGCGGCAGCTAAATTAGCTGTTACGGTGCTCTTCCCTACTCCACCTTTACCAGAGGCAACAGCGATAACATTTTGGATACCAGGAATGGTTTTTCCTTTGATTTCGGGCACTTCGGGGGCGATGACTTTCACATTTACCACTACTTTGGCTTTTTCGTGAACTTCGCCGTGAATAGCTTTCATTATTTCGACTTCGGTACGTTTTTTGGCTTGCAAACTAGGATTGTTGATAACTACATCTACTACTACTTCGTCGCCAAATACTACTATATTTTGGACAGCGCCGCTATCGACCATATTTTTTCCTTCACCAGGAGCGGTAATTTTGCGAAGCGCTTCTAATACATCTTTTTTTTGAATGTTCATTTGTTATTTTTAGTTAAGAGATAAGAGATAAGAATTTGTTACGCTCTTATTTTTATTTTTTTAATTCTGCTTTATAGTCAAATAAATTAAATTACGAATAAATAGCTTATTTTTAGAGAGGTTTCCAAGAGGGCGTTTGCAAGAGGGCGTTTGCAGCACATACTCAGCTACCGCTGGCTTTCCTACATAACATACTCTAAAAGTAATTGATTACCTAAGTAATCACCTTTGGCAAAAGTTTTTAGACTTTGGCAAAGTGTAGCGGCTCAAAATTTAGAAACCGATTTTGATAGACTATGGTGATTCTTATTTGAAAGGCAAAGATATAACTTTTTTATTTATTATCAAAACATTTAGTGGTTTTTAGGTGAGGTGTGAGGTGCACAGGCAGGTGGTGGGGTGCGAGCCGCACGGGCAGATGGTGGGGTGCGAGCCGCACGGGCTGATGGTGGGTGCGGTGGGTGCGAGCCGCACGGGCTGATGATGGGAGGGATGGGAATGGTGGGAATAGTGGGAGGGGTGAAAAAGGAAAAACTTTGTCAGAGTTTGGGGACTTTGACAAAGTTTATTGGATTTTTATTGCACGGGTGGAGGGATTCGAACCCCCATCAACGGTTTTGGAGACCGCTATTCTACCCTTGAACTACACCCGTATTTTAAAAAAGTTTTGAGTTTTTAGAACCCAAAACTTTTTTGTATGATTGTTAACTTAATTCTAAGTTAGAAATTAGTCAAGGATTTCAGTTACTTGACCAGCACCTACTGTACGACCACCTTCGCGGATAGCGAAACGGAGACCTACGTTAAGAGCGATAGGTTGCAACAATTCTACTTCGATAGTTACGTTATCACCTGGCATAACCATATCAACACCTGGTTGCAAGTGGATAGTACCGGTTACGTCGGTAGTACGTACGTAGAATTGAGGACGGTAGTTGTTGTGGAATGGAGTGTGACGACCACCTTCTTCTTTAGAAAGGATATACACCTCAGCTTTGAATTTAGCGTGTGGAGTTACAGAACCTGGTTTGCAGATTACCATACCACGTTTGATATCTTTTTTGTCGATACCACGGAGCAACAAACCTACGTTGTCACCAGCTTCACCACGGTCGAGGATTTTGCGGAACATTTCAACCCCAGTGATAGTAGAGGTTAATTTTTCAGCACCCATACCGATGATTTCAACAGCTTCACCTGTTTTAGCAACACCTGTTTCGATACGACCTGTAGCCACAGTACCACGACCAGTGATAGTGAACACGTCTTCGATAGGCATCAAGAAAGGTTTATCGATGTCACGAGTAGGAAGTTCGATGTAGTTATCAACAGCGTCCATAAGGGCGAGTACAGTATCAACCCATTTTTTCTCACCGTTAAGAGCACCAAGAGCAGAACCTTGAACGATAGGAGTGTTATCACCATCGTATTGGTAAGAGCTCAAAAGTTCGCGCATTTCGAGTTCTACAAGTTCTAACAATTCAGGGTCATCCACCATATCAACTTTGTTCATAAATACAACGATACGAGGGATACCTACTTGGCGACCCAAAAGGATGTGCTCACGAGTTTGAGGCATAGGACCATCGGTAGCAGCAACTACGAGGATAGCGCCGTCCATTTGGGCAGCACCAGTAATCATATTTTTTACGTAGTCGGCGTGACCAGGACAGTCAACGTGTGCGTAGTGACGTGTAGCTGTTTGATATTCTACGTGAGAGGTATTGATAGTAATACCACGTTCTTTTTCTTCTGGAGCGTTGTCGATAGAATCGAAGCTACGAGCTTCTGAAAGACCAGCGTCAGCTAATACTTTAGTAATAGCGGCTGTCAAAGTAGTTTTACCGTGGTCTACGTGTCCAATTGTACCAATATTCAAGTGGGGTTTGGAACGATCAAATGTTTCTTTTGCCATTTTTAAATAAATTTTAAATCTTAGTTATATAAATGAGTGTTTGATGTGTGTACAAAAGATAATATGAGCTGATGACGAGATTTGAACTCGTGACCTCTTCCTTACCAAGGAAGTGCTCTACCCCTGAGCTACATCAGCATACACGAAAAGAGCGGGAGACGAGGTTCGAACTCGCGACATTCAGCTTGGAAGGCTGACGCTCTACCAACTGAGCTACTCCCGCAAAAAAAATAAAAATATGACAGTGGGGAGAACAGGATTCGAACCTGTGAAGGTAAAACCAGCAGATTTACAGTCTGCCCTCGTTGGCCGCTTGAGTATCTCCCCGAGAAATTTTAAACTATTAAAATATGTACTTATTTTGAGCCGGCAGAGGGATTCGAACCCACGACCCCGAGATTACAAATCACGTGCTCTGGCCAACTGAGCTATGCCGGCGTTTTTGTCTTACAGAGCGCAAAAGTATAACAAATTTTGAAACCTCCAAAATTTTTGAGAGTTTTTTTTATGATTTTTGATAAAATATTTTTTAAAATGTTGAAAATCAAATGGGTTTTAATGAAGGTGGTGGGAACGGTGGGAGCGGTGGGAGCGGTGGGAGTTGCACGGGTTGTAGGGTGGTGGGAGTTCTCAGAGAGACTCAGGAGTTCTCGGGGTTCTTGGAAAGGGGTTTGAAAATAGAGATAAAAAACTTTGCCAAAGGTGTAGCTGTGAAGCTATTAAAACCTTTGGCAAAGTTTAGCAATAATGAAAGAAAAAATCTATTTTAGTTCGAATTCTTTTTCGTTGCTGTTGTCGGCGGAGTGTTGAGCTACCCAGAGTTTGAAAGCACCGGGTTCGGTTACTTTTTTCAAATCGGCGTTGTAGAAGGCTAAGAGGTCTTCAGTAATTTCAAACTGTACTTGCTTGCTTTCACCTGCTTTGAGAGCCACTTTTTGGAATCCTTTGAGCTCTTTGACTGGACGGGTTACACTACCTACCAAATCGCGAATGTACAATTGCACTACTATTTCACCATCGCGCTTGCCGGTATTGGCTACTTGGGCTGTAACGGTGAGTTTGCCTCCTTTGTTGAGGGTGGCACTGCTGAGTTGTACATTACTAATATTAAAGGTGGTATAACTCAATCCGTAACCAAATGGATAAAGCGGTGTGATAGGTGAATCCTCATATTTAGAACGATAATCACCCATTGGATTATTAGGATCTACGGGACGACCAGTAGCTTTTTGGTTGTAATAGACCGGCACTTGACCTACATTGCGAGGAAAACTCATCACCAAACGCCCTGAAGGGTTATACTTGCCTGCTAATACATCGGCGATGCCATAACCTGACTGGGTACCAGGGAACCACACTTGCAAAATGGCATCGGCTAATTCACTCTCTTCACTGAGATCAAGCGGACGACCGCTATACACCAATAATACTATAGGTTTGCCTGCTTGCTTGAGCGCACGTAACAATTCGCGTTGAGGCGCACGCAAACGTATATCGGTGAGGCAAGCAGATTCACCAGACCAGTTATAATCTTCACCTAAGGCTACCACTGCTACATCGGCGGCACGTGCTGTGGCTACTGCTTTGGCTATATCGGCAGCAGTTGTAGCGGTAAGCGTACAACCTTTGGCATAGCTAAACTGCACCTTACTATCTTTATACACTTCTTGTAATCCTTTGAAAAGAGAAGCGCTGAGCTCACGGTCGCCACGACCTTGCCACTCGCCATTTTGGTTGATAGAATCTTTTACCATAGGTCCTATAAGAGCTACCTTTTTCACCATATCGGGAGTGATAGGCAATACCTCAGCATTGTTTTTGAGCAATACCACTGATTTAGTAACCGCAGTGCGTGCCACTTGCAAGAACTCTGGTTTCATAAGGGTTGCTTTGGCGCGGTTTTCATCGAGGAACTTGTAAGGGTCGTCAAACAAGCCCAACACGAATTTCATTTCCAAGATACGGCGTACAGCGGTGTTGATAGCTTCTTCTTTTACTTTACCCTCTTCAACTGATTTTTTGAGATGCTTGATAAAGTTAGAACCTGTCATATCCATATCAATACCTGCATTGATAGCCAATTCGGCAGCGTGCTTATTGTCGGCAGCAATACCGTGAGGAATGAGTTCGTTGATACCAGTATAATCGGTTACTACAAAGCCTTTGAAGCCCCATTGCTTGCGGAGAATATCCGTCATTAGGTAGCGGTTGGCTGTTGCAGGGATGCCATTCACCTCGTTGAAGGAAGCCATTACGGTGCCTACTCCTGCATCGATAGCTGCTTTATAAGGAGGGAGATAGACATTCCACAGAGTGTGTTGGGAGAGCTCGGCGGTGTTGTAGTCGCGGCCTGACTCGGCAGCACCATAGGCAGCAAAGTGTTTTACGCACGCCAAAATAGTATTGGTTTTATTGAGCGAACGCCAGTCGGTACCTCCTTGAAATCCTTGTACGCGAGCTTTAGCGATTTCACTTCCCAAGAAAGGGTCTTCGCCAGCGCCTTCCATCACACGACCCCAGCGCGGATCGCGAGCAATATCTACCATAGGAGCAAATGTCCATTTGATACCATCGGCGGCAGCTTCTTCGGCAGCAATGGCAGCGGTTTGGCGCATTAGGTCTAAATCCCAAGAGCAAGCTTCGGCGAGCGACATAGGGAAAATGGTTTTATAACCGTGAATCACGTCGTAACCAAAGAGGATAGGAATGCCTAAACGACTTTTCTTCACGGCAATATCCTGCATTTTGCGCACCCCAGGTACGGTAACAGCGTTGAACACACTGCCCACAAGACCTTTTTCGAGGTAAGGCTGAAAGTCATCGGACATTACGGGACCTGTAACATCCCAATCGGCAGCAAACTGAGTGAGCTGTCCGATTTTTTCTTCTAAGGTCATCAGTGCTAACAAAGAATCTACTTTGCGTTCGATGTTTTTATCGCCACTGAAGGACTCCCATTTCACGGGGGTGTTATCATTGGTTTTCGACGAGTTGTTACAAGCTGCTACAGCGAATAAGATAGTAGCAGCACAGATTAATTTCTTCATAAAACTTATTTTAAGGTGAGTTCGATATAAACTCACGAATTTACAAAAATATGATTAGTTGTGTAGGCGTATACAATACGCCCCTACATAATGCGACGCAAATGTGATTGGTGATGTGAGGGTAAACCATACGCCCCTACATAAAAAGTTTGCGATTGAATTACTGATAAATTCTCACGTAATCAATTTCAAGGCTATCTTCGGTGAAATTATTAGCTACCTGACCTCCCAGTGTTCCTCCCATTGCAACGTTTAGAATGAGGAAGAATTTTTGGTTGAATGGCAATTTAGCGTTGTTATCCATTTCGAAATAGTTCTTGTTATCGACTGCAAAGATAATCTTTTTTTCTGTCCACGTCATTGTATAGATATGAAAATCGTTTGATGTGCCTGCTACCGCCGTTTCTTTGTCGTAATCGCCCTGATGGTTGCTATCGGTGTCATACCAATGGCAAGCACCGAGAATATGAGTCTTTTTATTACCTTTTTGCTCGAGCATATCTATCTCACCACATTTAGGCCAACCCTCGGTAGCGAAGTTGTTACCTAAGAACCACATTGCAGGCCAGGTGCCTTGAGAAGCTGGTAATTTGGCTTTAATTTCCACTTTACCATATTTGAAACCATACAAGCCTTCGGTTTTGAGGCGGGCAGAGGTATACCCCCCATTTCCATCGGCTTTGGCAGTGATTTTTAGCACTCCATTTTCCACTTTCACATTTTCAGGGTCTTTGGTATAGGTTTGCAACTCGTTATTACCCCAACCGTTGCTACCTTTGCCTAAATCATACGTCCATTTGGTCGCATCGGGGGTACCCGCTTTGTTAAATTCGTCAGACCACACAAGGTTAGTAAAACTATTTTCGGAAGGTTTAGTAGTGGTGAAAATGTGATACCAAGCAAACTGACTGTTAGGTTGCATCACGCGCACGATGAGTTGGGTATCGCTAAGGCTGATGATATCATAAGTACTTGCACCAACCCACCAACCAAGCATACCGCCATTGGAGAGCTCGATAGCTGTACCGCGATAGGCTTTATTGTCATACTTACCTTGGGTAGCAGCTTTGGAAGTAGAAGGCACAAAGGAAACTTGTTTTTCACCTGTAATTGTAGGGACTACATCGGTGCCGTGACATTGGTCTTTAGTTACACCTAACACCTCAGCATAAGCTCCTGGTATAAACACGTGATTGGCAGTTTGTTTATAGGTAATACCATTGGCTGTACGGGTGAAGATGAAGGAATTTTCGAACATACAAGTACGTGTAGCATCGAATGGTGTTGCTTGCCACCAAGCGGGGTAGCCATATTCGCCATTATCGCCACTTTCTTGAGGTCCTAAGCCTGCATATCCTGCTACATTGGCAGCCCAATACCAAGTTTTAGTATCGCCTACATTCTTACCAGCGAGCATATTTTCGGCTTCAGCATCGGAGAAGGAACTATATACTTCCAATTCTAAAGACACAGAACTCATAGATCCTCCTGCACCTACAGCACTTACTACTGCTGTAAATTTGTTGGTACCTACTTTAGTATAGCGGTGTTGGATTTTACCAGAGGGAGCCATTTCGGTCTTGCCGTCGCCGAAATCGACACGGTAAGAAATGGCGTTTTGGGCGGTTACTACAAAGTTCACCAAGCCCGTGCCATCACCGTGAGGATGAGAGTTATCAGCCCCCACGATACTGAATGAGGCATTTACATTAGAAGGAGGTGTAAGGTCTCCAAACTCGTGCTTATCTTTACAACTTATAAAGACAAAAGCAACTAATAGGGTTAAAAGATTTAAGGTTTTCATTTTAATTTGTTAATTTGGTGCGAGTTGCACGAGCAATTAATTCAGTGTTATTTCGTCGTAGTAATAAGTGGTATCATCACCTTTTTCACCAAAGTCGAAGAAAACAACTACTTTAGTGTAGGTTGCGCTGGTATCAATGCCAGTAAAATCAAACGAAAGTTCTTCCCAAGTGTTCTTTTTGGTGATGCGAGCATCTACTTCTTTAGAAATATTGCCCGCAGCATTCTCTAATTTTACTTTTACAACAATACCAGTTTTAGGTGATAGCGCTTTCAATTTAAGGACTTTATGAGCGTTCATATCCAAATTTTCGGAAGTGAAGAACGCTCCTGCCCACGTTTGGCTACCTTTGGTACGCACCATTTTTACTACTTTAGTAGATGTATTGCCTGTAGTATTGGGGTTAGCAACTACTTCTACATTTGCCATATCACCAAAGGTAGTAAATTCGGGAGCTGTACCTTCAAAGTTTTCGATTATCACGGTATTCGATTTTTTGTAGAAATACAAGTTATCAATAAATACGGTACCTTGTCCTACCAATTTTATTTGGTGTACATCGGTGATTACAAATCCTTGTTTGGTGTAGTCGCTTAGCGGAATATCAATGCTTGTCCACTTATCGGCAGTGAGGGTCTTTTTGATGAATTTCTCACCGTCAGCACCTGTGCTTTTGCTAATCAAATAGATATCTAAAGCGGTAGCATCGGCAGTCCAAACATCTAAATGTAAGAAGTCCATCGCTGATAGGTTGATTTCTCGGGCAAATTGGATACCTTGATAATTGAGGTGAGCATATTGCAAGATTTCATCGGTACCCAACTTAAAGAGATTGTAGGCAGTGGCTTGCCCCCAATTAGGGTTGAAATCGGTGCCTGCCACATTGGTATATCGTCCGCTGAAAAGCGAAACGACCTCTTGTGCTTTGCGGATTGGAGGCTGAGGAGCTGCAGTAGTTGGCTGTTGCAAGGCAATTACTCGTACCGATTTTTGTACTTTGGTAGTTTGTTTGCCAGCACCTTTCAGCTCTATCGTAAGGGTATAAGTACCTGTTTGTTTATAAATGTGCGAAACTTCTTGACCTATATTGCCAGACACTGGTTTTTCATCGGCGCTCTCACCGAAATACACATCATAGGTAATCGCAAAGTTAGCTTTAGCCGTTACATTCACTTTTTTAGAAACTGCTTGGTCGTTAGCCACAGTTACTTCTACATTTTCAGGGGCGCGGAACGACACCTCTAAAGGCAAGGTCACTTCGGCTTCCTTGCCAGCGATGTTCACAGCTACTATTTTCACTTGGTAACTACCTTCAGCATAAGTATGTGTTACCGAACCTCCTGCTTTTACTGTAGTGGGAGTTGCAGTGCTATCGCCAAAGTAGACCTTATAGGAGGTTACTCCCGTAGCTATTGGGGTGATGGTTACAGCTCCTGAGTTATCGGTGCTCACCTGAAATTTAGCAGAGACATCGGTAGGAGCCGTGGCATTTTGGACGAAACTGAGGTCGTCCTTATCTTTTTCGCAAGCTACCATTCCAATAAGGAACAGTAGTGCTATTAGGGTTTTGAGTGTTTTCATTTTAATTTAGATAAGAGGTAAGAGGTAAGAAGTTCGTCATTAATATCCTTGGTTTTGTTGCCAGTTACCATTAGCAAAGCGTATTTCTTCGTAAGGCACGGGGAACACTTCGTTTTTATTGGCAGTAAACCCTTGTATTTCGGCACCTTTGCCAGTACGCACTAAGTCGAAAAAGCGCAATCCTTCACCTAAGAACTCTACACGGCGTTCTTTCCATATCGCCTCAGTAAGGGCAGAGCCTGACACCGTAATATTATGATTTTCATCGCCAAAGGCACGTTTGCGCACTTGGTTGAGATAGTCGCGAGCGCGTTCATCGCTGATATTACCACGGTTGAGCGCTTCGGCAGCCATTAAGAGCACATCGGCATAGCGAATGGCACGATAGTTATTAGGGTTGGTAAGGTTTTGGTCGGGGGTATTGAGGTCTCCTTTGCGAGCAATATATTTTCTATTGAAATAGCCTGTATGTTTATACCCTTCGGCATAAGTAGCGTTGTTCGCTGCTGCCCACGCTACGATATCCAAGATAGCAACATCTTTGCGGAGGTCGCCAGCTTCAAAAGCATCGACCGCTTCTTGTACGGGCACATTGAAACTATAGCCAGAATCGAAAGTAGGTCCATTATAGTTGCGGATACTGTTAAACCCTACTGCCACGTTCCCTTCACTACATTGCAAACACTCAAAACCAGCACCTTCAGCATCAGAATACTGTACCTCGAACACTGATTCAGCGCCATTTTCACCTTCTTTTTCAAAGATAGAGGCATAGTCGGTTACGAGAGAATAAGTATTGCTATGTATTACAGTTTCTAATATTTGAGCAGCTTCGGCAAATTTATTTTGGTATAAATACACCTTGCCAAGTAGTGCTTGAGCAGCGCCTTTGGTAGCACGCCCTATTTGTCCGTCGGGAGGTGTTGTAGGCAAGTGAGGGATGGCAGCAAGCAAGTCTTTTTCAATAGAAGCATAGACCTCACTCACGGGAGAACGAGGTATTTTTTGTTCGTCGCCACGTTCAAAGCGTTTGTTTTCTTTAAGTGGAATCGCTCCAAACCATTTCACGAGTTCAAAATTGTAATAAGCGTGGAGGAAGTGCGCTTCGGCAATAATCACCTCTTTGCCCTCAAAAGCAGTTTTGTTTTGGAATTCCAAAATATAAGCTGAGCGGTTCACGCCTGCAAACATCCAGTCCCACAAGTTTTTGAGTTGGCTATTGATAGGGGTGTGAATCATCTGGTCTATTTGTTGGAATCCAGGTACATCGGAAGCACTTTCACCCCCACAAAGCGTATTATCGGAAGCTATTTCGCCCATCAATACATTTATATATGTAGAATGCAACAAATCGTAGGCTGCAATCAGCGCATTTTGGTAATCTTCTTTAGAATTGAAGTAACTTTCAGAATTTATCTCGTACTGTTTGGTTTTATCGAGAAAATCATCGGAACAAGCAAGGGCAAAAACAAGAAGCATTAGCCCTACTGTCCATTTCTGTAGTTTGTATATCGTTTTCATTTGTTTGTATGGTTTTTAAAATGAAGTATTAAATCCTAAGATAAACTGACGAGCTTGTGGATAGAAGCCGTAATCGATACCACCACCAATAGCATCGCCAGAGGTAGCTGAAGGGTCATAACCTTTGTACTTAGTGAAAGTAAAGGCATTGTTTACTGAAAAATACACGCGGAAACTCTTCATTTTCATACTCTCTAATATTGAGGCAGGAATAGAATAGCCCAACTGTACATTCTGAATGCGCAAGAAAGAGGCATCCTCAACAAAGAAACTTGAGAACAAATTATTGGTAGTCGCCCCTGTGGTTACGCGAGGCACGCTATTGCTGGTGCCCTCTCCGCGCCAACGATCAAGATATAAACGCTGACGGTTTACGTTAGGTTGTGAACGCTCGTAGTTGCGCACCATCTCTTTATCTAACTCAGCATACATATAGGTTGAAAAATCAAAGTTTTTATACTTTGCATTGAGATTCAATCCCATATAGTAAGTAGCGGTAGGTTTACCCAAATAAGTACGGTCTTTAAAATCGATGACTCCTTCGCCATTTACATCTTTATAACGAATGTCACCAGGTTTGGCAGGCGCCCCCAAAGCAAGTTGTGAAGGGTGCGCATCTACCTCAGCTTGGTTTTGGAAGATACCATCGGCTTGTAAACCATAGAAGTAGCCAATAGGTTGCCCCACTTCCATACGTGAAGGAGCTAACTGACCCACGCTGAAAGCTCCTCCTTCAGGAATCACATCACCATTGATTGACACCACTTTGCCGTCTAAACGGGTGATATTGTAGTTGAAGCCCCAAGAGAAAGGTTTGGTTACATCACTTCTATAACCTAACGCTACCTCAAAGCCCTTATTCTCAGTATTTCCTGCATTCACAGTAGGGTTTGAAGCCCCTGGTGCAGCTGTACCTATAATTCCTGATACTGGAAAATTGGAGATAAGCAAATCGTTGCGTTTTTCTATAAAATAATCAAACACTAACGACAAGCGGTTGCCGAGCGTATTGAAGTCAAAACCAACGTCTAACTTTTCGGCTACTTCCCATTTGGCACTTGGGTTAGGCAATTTGCCTACAGCAGTACCACGCACTATTTGTCCGTTGAACACATACACGGCTTCCCCGTTTAAAATCGCCTTATAGAGGTTTTTACCCGCATTGTTACCGAGTGTACCATAACTACCACGCAATTTAAGGAAGTCTATCCATTTGCTATCTTTTAAGAAGCCTTCATCGGAGACTTTCCAACCGGCAGTTACTGATGAAAATAGGTCGGCGCGATTATCTTTAGGAAAATCGGAAGAAGCATCACGGCGCAACATTGCTGATAGAAGGTATTTGCTCTTATAATCGTATTGCAAACGACCAAAGAAAGAAGTAAGGCGCGAATCATTTACATAGGAATTGTTCGTTTTGCTACTGTTCGTACCAGTGGTGAGACCAATATCGGCAAAATCCCAAGAGTTGTTAGGCACATCGTAGCCTGTAGCACTCAAGCCGCTGCCCCAATTGCGTTGTGCACTGGTACCCAGAGTGAGTGAAGTGTTGTGGTTTTTCCAGAAAGTTTTGTTGTAAGTAGCGAAAGTTTCCCACGTATAAGCGTGAGTTTCATTCTTATCTTGCGTTACTGTACTACGGCTACGGTTGAAAATTTTACCTGTACCAAAGAAGCTCAGCGGTTGGAAATCTTTTTTCTCATCGTTATAGGTTTTAAACCCGATGCGTGAAGTAAGGTCTAAACCTTCGATAAGTTTATAACTCAACTGAAAGTTACCTTCCAAACCATTGCCATCGTACTGATTATAAGTATTTTTAATCTGTGCTAAAGGGTTGATCACCTCATTGCCCAAGAAGCCTGTTAAATCCTCATCGTCTAATTTATAAGTAGGTGAGAAGTTCAAAGCGTTGAAGAGCACTGCACCCAAACCGTTTTCCTCAATGGCTTTGCGCTTGTTGTTGTAATAGTTGGCAGTGAAGTTCATTTTGAGTTTTGGGGTGATATCGGCACCCAAACTCACTTTCACATTATTGCGTTTGAAGTTAGATTTTTCAGGAGCGACAATACCGTCCTGAGTAAGGTGAGAAGCACCAAAGTAATAACTGAATTTCTCACCACCGCCAGAGATGCTAGCAGTTACATCGGAAATTGTCGTATTTTTGAAGACCTCATCTTGCCAATTGACACCTTTACCTAAAGCAGCTAAATTGCCAAAAGGTAATGGCTGACCGTTGGCGGCATAGCTTTCGTTAAGCAAAGCAGCATACTCGGTAGCGTTCATATAATCCAACTTTTTGGTAGTTTGCTGGATACCTGCATACGAACTGATTTTCACTTCCAAAGGTGTATTTTTACGTCCACCCTTAGTAGTTACGAGCACTACCCCATTGGCTCCTTTGATACCATAGATAGCTGCTTGTGCATCTTTCAATACCGTAAGACTCTCAATATCCTCGGGGTTGATACTATTGAGAGCCCCTTCATAACCATCGATAATTACCAAAGGTTCGTTGCTACCGTTAGAACTCACCCCGCGAATGAGAATGTTGATCTTCCCCCCAGGTGACCCTGAAGCCTTGTTTACACTCACCCCTGAGGTAGTACCTTGCAGCGCAGTAGCCGCATCTACAGGTTTGAGTTCATCGATAGTTTTAGCATCTACCACTGATACAGAACCTGTTACGTCCTTGACCTTTTGAGTACCATACCCAATAACTACCACTTCACCGAGAGTTTGAGTATCCTCTTCCAAAATGATATTTACTGGATTGCCACTGGCTATCGTTTTCTCTTGAGTAGTGTAGCCCACGTAAGAGAAAACTAACAACTGACCTTTTTTGACGTTTTCTAAGGTGAAATTCCCGTCAAAATCGGTAGAGACACCGTGTGAAGTGCCTTTGACCACTACTGAAACCCCTATCATAGGAGTACCTGTAGCGTCTTTCACATTTCCTTTTATGCGATAAGTTTGAGCCATTGCCAAACTTGTACATAAAAACAGTAGAATAGGTAAGAAAAATGTTTTCATATATATTGCTTTTTCTTTCTTTTGGTTTATGTTTTAATTACAGCACAAATATAAACGCAATTTTTCAACACACAAAAGATTTTACCTATACAAAAAATATACAAGGGTTATTTTTTGGGGCTTGTATAGTTGATTATTGATAAGTTTCATTTTTTAATTGATTGTAATATAGTACGTTTATAAATATTCTACAAAGTGAATGTAAAGGTAAAAAACAAGTAAAAGTATCTGTTAAAAAACGGGGTTGTATAGGTAATGTATAGGTGATAGAATGTTAAATAGCCTTTGCCAAAGTCTAAGGACTTTGGCAAAGTGTAGTGATAATTTTAGAGTTTTAAAATATAATCGGTGAGGTTTTGATTGCGTTCTAAAAGCATCTTTTTGCGGAGGCGATAACGCTTGATCTCTACACTTTGGGTAGAGATATTTAGCAATGGGGCTATTTCTTTGCTGGAAAGGTTCAATCGCAGGTAAATGCACAGTTTGATATCATTGGGGGTTAAATCAGGATGGAGGTTTTTGAGGCGGGTGAGAAAATCACGGTCGGTTTGGTTGAAAATTTCTTGGAAATGTTCCCAATCGCCTTCACTATTGATATTATCGTCTACAATATGTAGCACTTCTTTGTCATTACCACTGCTCAAAAGAGCCTCTTTGATACTCATCAGCAGTTCGTTTTTGCGCACTATGCTCATAGTAGTTGCCGCAAGTTCACGGTTTTTGCTCTCTACTTCACTTTGGAGTTTATCATTGCGCAGTTGCATTACGGTACGGTCGTTCTCTAATTGCATAAGGGCGAGTTCTTTTTCTTTTTCTTGCTCTACTTTTTTCTTATGACGCTTGTAATGCACTCTATACACGCGATGCACCACCAAGAGCAATCCGCATAGAAGTGCAATGTAAAAGGCTATCATCACATTGGTGGCATACCAAGGTTTGCGAATTACGAAATGAAAAGAAGCGGTATTAGGTGAGACAGCATCACCTACTTTGGCTCTTACCAAGAAAGTATAATCGCCCGCAGGCAGGTTTTCAAAGCGCACCGTAGCCTCTTCACTCCAATCGCTCCAATGCTCATAAAGTCCTTTGAGTTTATATTGGTATACCGATGGAAACATACCACAATAAGCAGGCACGCTATAACTAAAAGTGAAGTTGTTTTCGGTATGATTGAATTCTATTTCTTTGGTATCTAAGGCAATAGCACGCAAAGCCCCCTCTACCCTACTGCTAGCAATGTGTTCTATATGCACCTCGTAGGGTGTATGGGTTACTTGGTTGAATACAAAACTCATAAAGCCCGTGCTAGTACCCAACAGACAGTCGCCTTCGCGGTATTCATAAAGATTTTCATAGCCTACGAGGTCTTTGCGGAACGATGCTGAGAGAGGCATTTTTTTCAGTTGAGGAACATTGTCAAGTTTGCCTTGTGCTATCTTTACGATATTGTGCTGAGTAAATGCCCACAAGCCCTCGTCCTTGCCTTGTACAAGCGTACCCGATAGGTAACTATCTTGGTGGAATAGCTGCTGTGTAAGGGCTTCATCTTGTAGAAATTTATGGGTTGTAGTGTTGTATTTAAACAAGCCTTTTTCGGTGAAATACCAAATCTCATTACGGTATTTGGCAATTGCCGACTTGCGTCCCATTGGGGCAGAAGTTTCTTTGTGTACTTGGGTTACTTTGGTAAAATCATCATTCAGTTGCAAGCGAAAGACCCCTTTATACTCGTGGCTCACCAATAGTTCGGTAGGTGAGATAAACTCAAAAAATCTACTCGACACGTTGAATCCTTCTATTTTATTGCGATACTGCCAACGCCCATCTTTCTTTTCAAGCAAATGCAAGCCTTCGTAATTGCCTTGCAAGAGCCAATTAGAATGTCCTGCTATAGGTTTTACATCCCACGTACCCAATAGGTTACATATAGAGGTAGCTTGGTGATTCTCTATAATAAACGTACCCGAATTATGACCGCAGAACAGTGTATTTTCCACTACTTTTAGTTGCCATACCTGTCCGTTAGTTCCCTCAACAAGACTGAATTTACTATTCGATTGCAAGGGGAAGGGGGTGTAGAACAATCCTTGATTGGTACCCAAATACAAGGTTCCTTGATGTACAATGGAGGTGTAGACTGCCCCGAGTATCCCCTCATAATCCTTATACAAACGGAAAGGTGAAAAGAAATTCACCATACTGATACCATTGTCTAACCCCAGCCATACATTGTGTTCTTTGTCCTCGAAAATAGAGAGTACTGTGTTGTTTTGCAAGCCTTCTTTTTGCTGCAGATGCTCCAAGAGCTCACCCTTAGCAGAAATTCTATACACGCCCTTGGCAATAGTCCCCAACACCAATGAGCCATCGCTTAGTCGCTCGCAACTATATATATTGAGGGTGTTAATCAATTGAGAAGCGCTTACTTTCCACGCTTCAATTTGGGTAGGCGTACCTTCGTAAATTCCTTTGTCTTGGGTAACGAATAGAAAGTGTTCTTTTTGAGGAAGTAGATTGATGAGGATATGTTCGCGAAAGAGAGGGTGATCGGTAACTAATACTTCTTCACCATTGACGAGCTTGAACAAGCCTTCTTTCATCTTTTGGAAATAGATATGCTCACCTATTTTGAAGATTTTAGGTAGGTGATGAGTAGCGCTAATTATCTTAAAACGCTGTTGCTGAGTATCATAAATAAAGATTTTATGCAGCGATTGGAACAATACCCAGCGATCGGAAAAGATGATTTTCCAAATCTCTTCATCTTCTATATCGGCGGGGTTTAATTGGCTGCTTAAAGAGGTGTATTGTAGTTCATTGAATTTGTTAGGTTGCCAATAGCCAAATTCGGCAAAACCACCGGTATAAAGGGTGTTGCCTTTGGCACTTACGGCACGAGCAATGGCTCCGTTGGGCAAAGGGTAACGCTGCCACACTACCCCATTGAACTCCAAGAGACCTATGTTATTAGCAAAATATATCTTCTTGTTGTCAGCTTGACATATTTTCCAATTCTGGCTTTCCCCCTTATATTCTGAGGGGGTATAGTTATAGATAGGAGGTAACAATTGTGCGTGTATCATCATTCCCCACCAACCTATCAAAATACATAGAAAAACACGCATACGCATAAGGTATAGAGTTTTAGTTGCTGGCAAAGGTAGAAAGTAATTTGTTAATTAACAAATTAGAGACTAGAAAAAAGGATAAATAACCTTTGTCAAAGGTAAGAGCCGCACGGGCAATTAAGAGCTTTGGCAAAGGCTATAATGGGATGGCTAAGTAAGAAGTTGTGGTTATTGTACCTTAAAGTTTAGTTTTTTGAGTCCTTGTTGCACTTCGGGGCAACTCATAAACAGTTTCCATACGAAGCCTGTGCGGTGGTTTTCTATCATTGGGGCAATAGTGAGCTGGTCGATTGCGAGATAGCGTTTAGGATACCAAACTGCTTGCTCGCTGAAAGCATCATAAAAGCCGTATTTACCCCATATCACATCTCCTAAATCGTAATAGAAATGTTTGAGGGCTGCCATAGATTCTTGAGGTGTATAAGGGAAGCTGGAAAGGGCGGCAGTAGGCACAATTACCCCTAAATCGTTAGTTGGTTGGTGGGCTGAGTAGCCTTTTACTGAATAACTGGCGGTAAGTCCCCAGCAGTTTGCTCCATAACCTTTATAACCTTTGGGGTTTTCTACACAATATTTGTAGTTGATAAGGGTGTGATTGCGGTTCAAATCCCAGTAATTAGCATAATCATCGCTGAGTCCTTTGGGGTTCAAGCCTATATACGAATAATGCGCCCAAAATAGAGGACCTCCGTATTGCTCTGCGCCGTTGTGTTTGAGAATCAATGGCAGATTGTACGTTACCTGAGTGCTTTTGATAGCTCCCCCGCGTGCCCAACCATTGTGATAAGCCGAAGCAGGAATGGTGTGCGTAGGCGAAGCAGCTGCTAAAATATAGGTAATTAGGCACTCGTTATAACCTTTCAAAGGGAAATTCATCTGCCAAGCATAATCAGGACTCCAATGCCAATAGAGTACCTCTTGTCCGTTGAGATACCAATCCCATTCCATTTCGCGCCATAGTTTATCAATGCGCTGGGCTAAGGATTTTTCGGTATCGTTGCCATCTTTGAAATACTGACGCACGCAGAGCAATCCTTGCATCAAGAAAGCACTTTCTACAAGGTCGCCCCCATTGTCTTTCTGTCCGAAAGGTTTGGTTTTACCGGTACGACCATCAATCCAGTGTGACCATACCCCGTGATAACGATCGGCTTTCTCCAAGAAAGTTACGATTTTTGTAAATCTTTCTACCGCTTGTGCACGAGGGATAAAACCGCGTTCTACGCCTACCAATAGCCCTGCAATCCCAAAGCCCGAACCTCCCGTAGTGATGATATGAGCATCATCGGAAGGGACATCTATATGATTGCGTTCAGGGGCTAAACCCGAATTAGGTTCTGCTCCCTCCCACATATAGTTGAGGTGCACACGCTGGATATAATCTAAGAAAGCCTCATCGGAAGCAAATTCCATTGGGCGGTTCTTTTCGGTAGGTGGCTGAGGAGTAGGGTTTTCTACCACCTTTTTATTGTCCTTGCTACAACCGCAAGAAATGAAGAGCAGGAGGAAAGCGAAAAGTGAAAAGTGGGAAGTGAAAAGTTTGTTTTTGTTCATAAGTATATTATTTCTTTTTAAAAGTCCATTGCAAAAAGTCTGGAGTGTTGAAAGCGGGATGCCAAGCGTTGTGATTTGCCCCGTAAAACTCTATATATTCAGCTTTTTTGCCAGTAGTTTTTAGGGCTTTATAAGCTTCACGTGAGTAGGTTACAGGAATTACATCATCTATATCACCGTGATAGAAACGGAATTGGGTCTTCCCTTTGAACTCACGCATCCGCTCTATATTGGTTGCCCCACATATAGAGATAGCTTTGGCAAAAGTATTGGGGAAGCGATACACCATATCTAACGTAGCAATCGCCCCCATTGAAATACCCATAATGTACACTCGTTTAGGGTCGATAGGGTAAGTAGCCAAAGTCTCGTCTAAAAGTTCCTTCACCAAGCGCAAATGACTGGTAATGGGAGTATCTTTTGGCAGAGGATTACCGCTTTTGTAACCTTGGTCAGGGCGCTTTTCAAGCGACCAATACGCACCCTCAGGGCACTGAGGAAAGAGCACAAAGCAAGGATACTCTTCTCGGTTTGCAGGATTGCTAAACACTGTGCCCCCATTGCGCAACTGACTCTCATTATCTCTTCCTCTCTCACCTGCTCCGTGCAAGAAGAGCACTAAAGGGTATTTCTTGCCTTCTTTTAGTTGCTCGGGCTGCAAAAAGCGATAGCGCATTGTGTCCTGCTGAGCCGTAATGTAGTGTTTTTTGGCAAAGGCTTCATTTTGAGCAGAAAGAGAAAACGAAAGAAAGAAAAATAACAAGCATAACCCTAAAAGTTTTGTATTAAGCCCTCGTTTGCCAAAAAGGGAATCTAAAAAGGATTTGTTTTTTATGTAAATACTATTCTTTTTATTCATTATACAAGGCTTTTATCTGTTCATCGGTAAGGGCTTGATTGTAGAAGCCGAAGTTGTCTAACTTGCCAGGGAAGGACTGTGCCCAATTTTGTGCTTTGTCTGACGATTGAGGAGGATCAGTTTGGAATCCATAAGTACCTAACACCAAATCACCCATATTGTTGTAGACAATTCGTCCCCAACCTGTAAGGGCACGCGTAAAGACAATTTCACCATTTTTGAAAATGTGTAACATTTCTGTTTTGTGGTTGTAACGGAAGGTCATAAACACCCAATCACCAATAGTACCAGGGATTTTGGTCTCTACCCACCTTTCTTCAGTACCATTGAAGAGGTGCATTTTAAAACGTCCTTCGCCAGCAGTACTGTTGCCATCTAAGAAAATATCGAGGTTACCCCAGAACTTTTTAGTATTGGGAATTGAAAAGATACCTGTTCCTTTATTCACTTGAGGGGAATTCATCCAGAAAGCTACTGTAAAACTACCGAGGTTAGATATCGTATCTTTCAGAGATATATCGCCAGCAAAGCGCGCTGTGCGAGGAGAGATAAACACATAAGTACCTTGCCCCCCTTGGTAGGCTTTGCCTTTTTTGCCTTCTGTATAGGTGATATTGCCTTTAGAGAGCGTAGGAACTTTGTAACCACTCACATTTTTTGCATTACCCTCAAAGGTAAACAAGAGTTTTTGAGGGTTGTACTGAGGGATTACCTCCTCAGGATAATTAAAAGGCGGGTCTTGGTCTAAATCTTGATAGCAGCTGGTAAAAGCTGTAAGACCTGCCATAAAGCTGATATAAAATATATATTTTTTCATTTTTAGATAAGAGATAAGAGGTAAAAGGTAAAAGATGACGTAATGTTAGCTGGCTGCTGACACCTAATACCTAACACCTATTAGCTAATTAATAATTAGGATTTTGAACAAGTACTCCGTTGGAACGGTCGATTTGCGCTTGAGGCAAGGGCAAGAGGCGGTGTTTGGTTTGATAAGCGGTTTTGCCCGCGTTATGGAAGGTATCCACATCTATACCCCAGCGCACTAAATCGTAGAAACGATCGAATTCCATAGCGAGCTCTACACGGCGTTCGTGGCGAATAGCATCGCGCAATTCACTTTGGACAGTAGTCGTAACGGCAGGTAGGATTGCGTTGTTGCCTGCCCGTGCTCTTGCACGCACTTGCTCTAAATAGACGAGTGCTTGGGCACTGTTGCCGAGTTCATTAGCAGCTTCAGCAGCCATTAAAAGCACATCGGAATAGCGAATAAGGCGGATATTGAACCAATGTCCGCTTTTGCTATAGGTACTGCGCAAAGCTGGATTGGTATAGGCTTTTTTGTTGTAATACTTGTTTACCACGTTGCTTGCCGCTATAGGTTTCTCATTATAAGGCGTATTAGGTTGCATAGTAGCAGCTTCGGCTTCACTTTTGGCAAAATAGAGCAGGGTTTCATTTTTGCGAGGGTCGCCTGCTTCAAAAGCATCGGCTAAAAGCTGGGTAGGGCAATTCCACCCCCAACCTAAATCCCATTGTCCCGAGCCACGCACCCCTTGTACTTGAGCAAACTGACTACCTACCTCATTAGATTGAGGGTATTGCGCATTGGCAGTACATTGGAGTTCCAAGATAGACTCGGGGCAGTTCTCGCCTTCTTCTCTAAACACTTTATTGAAAGGGGTACTGAGGTTGTACAAACCACTGTTAATTACATCGGTGCTGGCGGTGTACATCGCTTGCCAATTAGAGCGCATCATATAAGTTTTGGCGTGTAGCGCGCGTGCTGCCCCCCAAGTGAGGCGCCCTACGTACACGGCACCCCAAGTGCGGGGCAAAACAGCTTCGGCAGCTGTAAGATCGGCATCGATGAGTTCATAGATTTTATCAACGCTTGCCTTAGGTTTATTGGCATCCTCATCTTTATAGATGCGGAAATTGATAAGAGGCACTTCGCCAAAAGCACGCACCAAGTTGAAATAAGCAAAAGCGCGGAAGAAGTGTGCCTCTCCCCTATTGATTTTATCGGCATCGGTAAGAGTGCTTTGGTCAGCTTTAGCTATTTTGTCGAGCACGGTATTCGCAAGGTGTACTACTGCTAAATTATCTACATAATAACTATTGATATTGCCATTGGAGGCTATATAGTTGAAATCGTCGAACATTGCAGCCATACCTGCCCCATCGCTGGCAATAGAGCCTTTTTCGGCATCTTCACTGCGGAAGCTGTGAATAGCTAAAGCTGTATTCCCTGAGGTTATAGAGAATCCGCGCAATTTGGCGTACAATGTAAAAACATCGGCTTCATAAGCGCCCGATACGCCATTTTGGTCGCCATCAACCCATTCGCCTTGTGGCTCTTGGTCGAACTTGTTGCAATGGGTAAAGAGGGCGAGACTCACTGCCATCCATCCTATTGCTATGATATGATATATATTCTTTTTCATAATTATCAATTGTTAATTAAAACGTGAGGTTCACCCCATAGGTAACAATCATTGGCATAGGGTAAGTACCATTATCAATACCAAAAGCTAAGGCACTACCGCCAATTTCAGGCACATAGCCCGTGTTCTTATGCCAAGTTTTGAGATTTTGCACATTGGCATAGAAGCGCAATTTCTGTACTTTGAAGCGTTGTACTACTTCCTGTGGCAAGCTATAGCCCAACTGCACATTGCGGAAGCGGAAAAAGCTACCATCTTCTATATAATACGATGAATTTTGCTGATTGATAGCCCTGCTGCTATCTAATATCGGTTCCCAATTAGAAGTACCTTTGCCGTGCCAACGGTTCAAACGATGGGCTTGGTAGTTGAGGGCAGCATAGTTGCTCTCCCCCCAACCGCGGTAGATTTCGTTGCCATAAGCTCCCATAAACTCGGCGGTGAGGTCAAAACCTTTATAGCCGAGATTTACACTAAATCCATAAGTGAAATCGGGGGTAGGGTTGCCTATCATCGTGCGGTCTTTACTATCGATTACACCATCGCCGTTTATATCTTCAAATTTGAGATCCCCAGGTTTTACGGTAGTGATATTGTTAGCAGGCGAAGTATCGATATCTTCATAAGTTTGATACACGCCTTTCACTTTATAACCATAGAAATGCCCAATAGGGTAACCTGCCAAAGTACGCGCCACAGAGTTGTGTTCGTAGAGCGCATCTTTATCTCCCCTACCGAGTGATAACACTTTGTTGTCGATAGTGGTAAGGTTAGCACTTACACCATAGCTAAAGCCGCTTTCCTTGCGTTGGTCTTGCCAAGAGGTAGAAAATTCCCAACCTTTGTTTTCAATCTCACCAAGGTTTTCCAAAGAGTTCTTAGCTCCAGCAATACCGCTGAGCAACACGATGAGGTCTTTAGTTTTCTTGTGATAATACACAGGTTCTACGCTGAGGCGATTGCCCAAGAAGCGGAATTCGGCACCAGCTTCCCACGCATAGGTCTTTTCCCAACCTAAATTTTGCACTAAATAAGCAGGGGCATAGCCCGTGATGATACGGTCGCCAAAGACGGCACTGCCCGAAGATTGCAAGATAGGATAAGTAGGGTAGTTTCTACCGCCTGTATTTTGGTTACCCAAAACGCCCCAAGAGCCTTTGAGTTTGAGGTAATCTACCACTTTTTGGTTTTTCATAAAAGCTTCTTCACTCACTACCCAGCCAGCCCCGAAGGAATAGAAATTATCCCACGTATTGCCCAAGCGATGGAATACTGAAGCTCCATCACGGCGGAAAGAAGCGTTGAACAAATAGCGATTGCCATAACTATACAAACCGCGCACTAAATACGACATTGTAAAACGGTGATACTGACTGCTGCCATTGGATAGATTGGTACCGCTGATAGAAGAAATCCACCATTTATCGGGGTTTTCGGGGATACCGAACACAATATCGTTTACGTGTTGGTTTCTGCCAGCAGAAAGTTCACTATGCTCAGTATAGTTCGTGGTAAGTCCGCCAGTGAGGGTGATATTGTGGTTGCCCATTTGCCTTTTGAAGGTGAGGATGTAATCCTGTTGCGTATCAACAGTAGTAGATTTAGATTGCTTGATCTCCTCGCGTTCGGTAAGTCTTTCTCTTTTTTGGGTATCAGGGTTGTAGACCCAAATGATGGGTGAGAACTCACGATTTTCACCTATGCGGTAATCCATAGAGAGAGTTGCCTTGAAAGTGAAATACTTCAAAAAATCCAACTCACCATATACATTGCCCGCCAAACGATGATTCAAACCTTTGTTGTGATTGGCACGTGTTTCGACATCGATAAGCGGATTCCACACTTGAGCACGCTGGAAGTTAGGCATTATATTTAGCAAACCCGATTGAGTGTCGTAAGGAGCTACAATAGGAGCCGCTTTTAGGGCAGTACCGACCCCTTTGGCATCGATAGGGAGGGTGCGAGATCCATTGGCTTGGAAGCCAAAGCGCAGATAATCGGTTACATTGTAGTCGCTGCTGAGATTGAGGGTGTATTTGGTGAGTTTTTCGTGCTTGATAGAACCCTCTTCATCGGTATAGCCAGCGCCCATATAGAAGCGCCCTTTTTCACCAGAAGTGGCGATGCTCACATTGTGGTTGTACACCCACGCACGCTGAAAGATTTGGTCTTGCCAATCGGTATTGGCTTGATAGTGTGTATAATCAAAAGGGGCGGCACCTTTGTTAGCCAAATCCTCGTTGTAGAGCGTTTTGAAGCCTTGGGCATCGGTCATTGCAACGCGGTCTTCCACAGATTTAAGCCCTACAGAAGAATTGAGATTCACGATAGTTTGTCCTTTTTTGGCTTTCTTGGTGGTAATGATAATCACCCCATTAGCCCCGCGAACCCCAAAGATAGCAAGCGAAGAGGGGTCTTTGAGGATTTCCATAGACTCGATATCCTGCGGGTTGAGGTAGTTGATATTATCGGTAAAGAGCCCATCGACAACGTATAGCGGTGTATAACCATTGATAGAATTTGTACCACGGATACGAATTTCGGGGTCTTGCCCTGCCCGCCCTGTATTGACGATTTGCACACCAGCGACTTTTCCTTGAATAGAAGCCAAGGGATTAGCCGAAGGTCTATCGGCAAAGGCATCGGTTTTGAGGCTAACGATAGAGCCCGTGAGGTCTCGTTTTTGAGCTGCCCCATAGCCTATAACAACCACTTCCTTGAGTTGTTGTGTATCATCTTTGAGAGCAATCTCTAAGTAGTGGCGTCCAGCTACTACTTTCACATTTTGGGTTTCCATACCTATGTAGCTAATTTCTAACACATCACCTGGTGAAACTTTATCGAGTGTAAAGTTTCCATCGAGGTCGGTTGAAACGCCGCGGGTCGTACCCTTCACAATTACATTAGCTCCTGGAATAGGGTTTTTAGTCCCTGCTTCAAATACTTTCCCTCTCACTATATTAGGTTGTGCATAAGCAGCAAGAGAGAGAAAGGTTATCAGGAAGAAAAACAACAGTTTTTTCATTTCCGTACGTTTATTAAAGAATTTATGTCGCAAAGTTCCTTATTCTTTCTTTTATATGCAAAAAAAGAAGCTCGCTTTCTCTACTACATAGGCAAAACGCTTTGTTGTAGTACTACGTCATTACTACTACATCATTTTGTAACTATTTTAAAATCTTTTGATTAAGAAAAGATTTTTTAGGTGAGAAGTAAGAGATAAAAGGTAAGAAAACGGTTGATAGTCTTGTTGTTTTTGAGTTTCGGAGGCTTTGCCAAAGGAGCAAAGCGCACGGGCAATTAAGGACTTTAACAAAGTGTGTGAGGTAAGAGATATGAAAATATTAATTGAATTGGGCGAAGAATTCGTATAGATTATTTTCTTCGGCTAACTGAAGTTTTTTACGCAATCGGTAGCGGGCAGTTTCTACCCCTCTAAGAGATACATTTTGCATAGTTGCAATTTCTTTGGATGTATAGTTAAGCCTGATAAGCACTGCCAAACGCAAATCGGTGGGGGTGAGTTGCGGATAGAGTTCTTTGAGTTTTTTGAAGAAATCTTTGTGTATAAGATCAAAGTTTTCTTGGAATACTTGCCATTGGTCTTCTTGAGAGATGTTCTCGCGTATGTGTTGCAAAATTAACCTACTTTTGGCTTTGCTCACTTTTTGGTTATCCATCAATTCTTCGAGTTCTGTAATGAGATTGGTAAGGAACTCGTTGCGGGTGATGTTCATCATAGTAGCTTCGGCTAACGATTTGCTCTTGTAGTCTAACTGAGCCATTAGCATTTGGTTTTGCAATTTAGTTACTTCCTGTTCTCGTGCTTCTAACAAGCGCTGACGGCGCAGGCGTTCACGCAAATACGAACGCTCTTTTTTCTTCATTTTATAGCGCAAATAGAGAGCTGTAACCAATGCTCCTGCACCTATAAATCCCGCTAAATACAATATATAAGCCCATACACTTCTGTACCAAGGAGTGGTTACCGAAAAAGGAAAAGTATAATGAGATAATGTTTCACCTAACTCGTTGAGCATCTTCACTTTTAGTTGGTAATGCCCTGAAGGAAGGTTTTGGTAATTCACTTTAAAATCATTAGTAACTTCTCGCCAGTGCTTGTCGTACCCCTCTAACTGATACCATAAATGATAATACTCTTTACTAAAATTAGGATATTGAAAATCAAATAATAAATTATTTCTACTATAAGGAATAGAAGCGTGAGGAGTGATACTTTCCAGTGTATATTGGTCGGTTGAGCGATTGTAGGTGCGGAAAGTTTTCAAGCTAAGGTTATTAGGAAATTTCACTTGAGGAGTTTTGGGTGTATAACGCGCAATACTGCCATCTAAACAGAAATAAGTATCCCCATCGGGGGTAACAAAAGCGGCAGCACGCTCTTCACTTGCAGAATGTTGCAACTGGCTAAAGGCTATTTTTTCCTCTATTTTATACTGACCATTAGCAAAGGATACTAAGTGATAATCGGTAGGGGTGATGAACCAAAAGCGGTTGTCGTTCAGCGGTACTATATGGCGAGTGGTTGCGAGTTGTGGCAATTGCTCATTGAGGAGTGTGTAAGGCAGAATGGTTTGCTTGTCGTCGTTGTAGTCATACCACTGTTGCCCATCGGCAAAGATGATTTTACCGCGTAATTTCAGTAATTTGAGGGATTCTTTGGTTTTGAGTTGGTCGTATGCTACTTTGTGTTGTACGCTTTTAAGGTCTTCGGAGAGAGAGAGTTTGCTCACGCCTCTATAGGTGTGGTTCGTCCATATATTACCAAAAGCATCTATTTCCACACGATAGGTAAGATCAAAATAACCATTTACGATATGAGAGGGCACCCAACGACCCGCAGCATCTTTTTTATAAATGGTAAGCACCGAGTAGGACGAGCCTACTAGCACTTCCTGACCGTGGATAACTCCTTTTTTCAAGTCCATCCCTCCTACTCCTACATTATCAAGAGGTTGTAACTGATTGTCTTTAAGTTCTGAAACACCTTTGTTGTGCCCTACAAACAGCTGATGGTCATACTGCTTCACAAACCACACTTGATTAGAGAAATTAGGGATTTTGGAGAGATTCCCCTCTTTAAAAGTGTAGACACCTTTGTTAGATGCTAAATAATACACATTGTCTTTCAGTGCCATATCGCTTATGAGCTCTACATCGCCATTGAGGTTTAGATAGCGCAACCTGCTTGGGATTTCTATCATTGCCAAGCCATTATCTAAGGATGCCCATAGGTTATGTTGCGCATCTTCGTAGAGCCCCAAAACAGTGTTGTTATTCAGTCCGTTTTTCTTGTGGATATGTCCAAGAATCTTTCCACTATGAGGGTCTATGGCGTATAATCCTTCGGTGAGTGTTCCTAAAATGAGCAGATTGTTAGCTGTGAGTAGTGCGCGGTTGATGCGAAGTGAGGGGAAGAGAGCATCCATTTCGGTAGGGAATTTTCGCAGTTCGGCTGTAGAAGGGTTGTAGCGAAAAAATCCGTTTTTATTAGTCACCAAAAGCAATTCATTTTGGAAAGGAATGATTTCTATCACTATCCCGTTGAGCTGTTCTGCTGAGAGTTCCATACGAAGTTTTTGCTGAGCATCAATGAGATAAAAGCCAGCATTCATACCCTGCATATAGAGTTTGTTGCCGTAGGGAAACATTGCAAAGGGGGCAGGCTGAGAAGTGAATGCTTGTACCTGAGAACCGTCGTACACGAAATAAGAAGAGAAGGTTTGGAAATATATTTTTCCTTGGTATTTGAAGATTTGCCATACTTCGTCGTTGTGAAACGAATAACCTTTGAGCTGGTCTTTCAGCGAAGTATATACCAATCGGTTTTGAGCATTGCGCTGAAAATACCCAAATTCTTCAAAGGAGCCGACATATACGCGCAAGTTAGGGTTGCTACTATCGGCGAATACCGAACGCGCAATTTTCTTTTGTGGCAAGTAGTGCAGTTGCCATACTTGTCCGTCGAAAGTAAGTAGCCCTTGGTTATTAGCTACATAAAGTACACCATCCTCACACTGAGTTACTTGCCAGTTTTGCATCCCTGCCTTATATTGAGTTTGAGAGTAGTTGTAGATAGGAGGCAGGAGCGAAAGGTTCTGACTTTGGGCAATAGTGCTAAAGAATGTAAGGAATAAGATAATGAAGAGCTTCATATCTATTGCATATTAGTGAGCGACAAAGATAATAATAATTTTTGAATTTACCAATTTTAGGTGTCAGGTGTCAGGGGTTAGGAGTTAGGGGACAGGGATTAGGGAATAGGGGGATAGAAAAAACTTTGCCAAAGTTGTGAGCCGCACAGGCTGGGAACTTTGGCAAAGTATGAGATGATTTTTTTTGTTACTTATTATCTATCTCCTAATTTAAATATGTATTTAATTCCTGCAAAGGCTTGTATGCTTTGTGATGGGTAATACACCCAATTTTGGTGACGTTGTGCAGTAAGGTTATTGGCTTTTAGGAATACTTGCCAATTCTTATTAAAGGTATAATCAATATGGAAATTGAGGTCTAAATAACCACTGAGGTTGATTTTCTCTGGCACTGCACTTCCTATTTGATAATCGAGGTCTTCACGTGCACCAGTGTAGAACAAATCTATCCCTGTGAAAAGGTTAGGTAAAATTTTGAAATCGGTGTAGAGAGAAACACGTACGTTAGGGAGATTCCAAGCGGTTTTGTCGCGCTGCGTACGAGCTTTGTAGTTGTTATACTGACCTGTAAAATTGAAAGTAACGATATCCTTCAAATTACCACCTATTCCTGCTAAGAACTCGAAATCGCTCACCTCATCGTACAACAAGTTGAAAGAGTTGTAGTACTGATAAGGCAGAGGTTCAACTCCCAACAAAGGTCGCTCGCTATTGGTGGTGAAGAGAGGCATTTCTTTATACTGGCGGTAACTACCTTTTAAGCGGTATTGCAAATCACTACCTACCTTACCGTTTACCCCCACAAAGCCATCTACTTGTACATTGGTAGGTTTAATTTCTTGCATAGGTGCAAGATACGGATTGGCTTTGGTGAGTTTTTCAACAGTGTTTTGCTGCATACCTCCGCGTACTCCTGCGTGCAATATAGCGCTATCGGTGAGGTTGTAAGAGGCTTCTACATCGGGGTAGGCTTTGAACTTACTATCTACCGATTTATTGGCATCTACATACATTAACGACACTCCTAATTTTACATTGAGGTTATCTACTACCAATTGGTAAGAGGGATTTACCCCAAAGAGCATCCAGCGGTTATCCATATCGTTGATGAGATTGTCCTTACGTGTAAAACTACCATCGTAGTAATCTACGAGCACATTGGCATTGACTTTCTGTTCATCGGTAAGAGGCACTTCAAACGAAGGTTGTGCTTTCACGTTGATTTCCTTGCTTTGGAAATGGTCGGAAAGTCCGCGAATAGCGAAATCTAATCCTTTGAAATAAGGATTTGACCATTGCAAATAGCCGCCCAATCCGTAATCAAAATAGATTTGGTTTACCTCATCTACCTTGCCGCGCAATTCGGCATTAGTGAAAGTATTTTTGCGGATTCCATACCAGTTGTGCAAACGTCTGCCCACATCGGCATTTAAGCCCCACAACACATCTTGACTTTGGTAGTCGTAACGCAATTCGGCTGAAGAGTTTGAATAGTTCATCTCAGGAATTACCTCATCGGCATCATCGGAAGATGAGAGGTGGTTCAGCAAGAAAGAAACACGCCCATTATCGTTCACTCGATAATTGAGATTCGCATCGGCATAGAAAGTGTTGAGCATTCCTAAACCACCTGCAATATACGAGTTTTGATAATCTTCGCGCACTATTTTCTGCTTGATAGCTGCTGCACGTCCTTTATCGGGTACAAAAGTAGAGGCTACTGGCACAGAATAGATAGTATAGTTTATCTTTTTCTTTTTTACTGTAAGCGAATCTTTAATTTTGGCATCTTCGCGTTTTTTATCGGCATCGGCGATGGTAGGAGCATACGACTTTACCACATCTACCACCTTGGTAGTGAGGCTGTCTTTACGGCTTTGAGCTACTACTGAAGAAGAAGCTAAACCTAAAAGCATAAGTGCTATATATGTAATTTTGTTCATTTTTTGTTTGTTTTATATTGTTGTTGCTATCGGACGAGTCGGACGGGGCAGATTGCTATTCGTCCCTACTTTACTGATGAGTTGCTTTTTGCAGCTTCGGCTTTTACAGCGGCGAGTTCTTTTTTAGCTTCGGCTACTACTTCAGGGAACTCTTTGAAGTTTTTCAGTACGCTTTCCAAGATGTAAGAGGCTTGGTAAGCATCGTTGAGTCCGCGGAAGTTTTTAGCCATCACTATAAGGCTCTTAGCAGCAAATTCTTTATGTCCACCATAATCTTTAGCGATTTTTTGCACGATTTCGTTAGAGGCTTTGTAGTTACCTTCTTTATTTTTGAAATAAGCATCGTAGTACAAGGCTTCGGCAGCGAGACTACCGGTAGCGGTTTTCTGTACTTCTTGGTAATACTTACGCGCCTGATCGTCGTTGCCGGCTTGCGTATAAGCACGGGCAAGCACTATGTAAGCATCGTTTTTGATGCGGGTATCAATAGATTTTTCTTCTAATACTTTATTGGCATATTCTATTGCTTTGTCGTACAATTTCTCGTTGTAGCACACGCGCATTAGGTTGCTTTGAGCATAAGTTCTATTCTGTGCAATGGTAGCCGTTTTCTCAAGTTCTTCGAGGTAAGGTTTGGCTTTGAGGTAGCTACCTGCGTCGAGCAATATTTGGCACACGCGAGTAAGGGCTTGTTCGCCATATTCGTTAGAACCTCCCTTAGACACATTCTCATAGTGGGTAAGCGCTTTGGCTTTTTGTCCGCTATTGAAATAGAGTTGCCCCAAGTAGAACTCGGCATTAGTGCGGCGTAGTCCATTAGGGAAATCTTTGAGGTATTTCTCGAAAGCAGCAATAGCTTCTTTGCTGTTGTTTTGCAAATATTGGCGTTCGGCAGCTTCATAAGATGCACCTTCCAATTCAAGGTCGGTTACTTCTACATAGCCTAAACTCTTCGCCCAAGCAGCATATTCGCTCACTTTGCCCATATCTACATAGATAAGTTTAGCCGATGCTACTGCTTGTGAAGCCTCGTTCGTATTAGGATAGTCCTTAGTAATGGTTTTGAAAAGGGCGAGCGCTTTTTGGTCTTCCCCTTTATTGTAATACACTAAACCTTCACGCAACATTGCACGAGGCACAAGCACATTGCCTTTGTATTCCTTGATAAGTTGCTGATAGTACTGCACTCCTTTTTCGGTAGATCCTTTTGTTACATAGGCATTTGCCAACTCAAACAAGGCATTAGGGCGCAAGTTAGAACCTTTGTAGTTCTTAACAAAACGCTCTAAATCTTCTATTTTGCTAGGCAATCGGTCTACGAAACCATAACTTATCGCTTTTTGATAGGCTGCATAATCTTGGTCGGCTGATTTTTCTTCTATCAGCTTGTTGTAGCCCTCCATTGCAGGCCAGTATTTTCCGGTTACGAAATACGAATCGGCTAAGCGAAGCATCGCATCGTGTTTCCAAACATTGTTTTTAGGGTTCTGTTTGAGGTATTTCTCAAAATTGACGATAGCCGTAGCGTAATTGTGTTGATTGAATTGTGAGTATGCTAATCCGTAGTAGCCTTTGCTGTATTCTTCGGTTTTAGCAGCCGCTGGATTGTTCACAAACTGAGTGAAGTAAGTTTCTGCTCCTTTGTAATCTTTTAGCTGATAAGCCGATTCACCTGCCCAATAAGAAGCACGCGCTGAAAGACTTCCGCTGCCAGCAATAGCTTTGGTGAGATACTGCAAAGCATCGGTGTATTGGAGTTCGTTGAAGAGTTCCAAACCACGGTAGAAAGCTACTTTTTTGTAGGTTTCTTTATCTTTAGGGTCATTGGATTTTTCTAACAGACTGATAGCTGCTTGGTAGTTACCTGAGGAAATGTACGAATCTACCAAAAGCGACTGAATTTCTTCTTTGTTGTCGTTAGGATAGGCTTGTGCGTAGGCTTGCAACACGCTAGGCACACTTTCGTAAGGGTTCCCTATTTCATAACTAAGGCGGGCGTAGTTCAAATGCGCATCTTTTTTGATTTGCTTATCGAAATCCATTTGAGAGGCATTGCGGAAAGCGTTGAGAGCCTGCTGCTTTTGGTCGGTTTTGAGGTAACATTCGGCTAAGTGATAATAAGCATTTTGCGCTACATTATCGTTTCCACCTACAATTTTGTTAAATTGTTCGATAGCAGCCTTGTAGTCGTTATTTTTATAGAAAGCATAGCCTAAATAGTAATAATCGGTATTAGAGAATTTACCTTTTTTACCTTTGTATTTTTGCAAATAAGGGATTGCTTCTTTATATTTTTTCTGATTGAAGTAACTTTCGCCTATAATCTTGTTGAGTTCTGATATTTCTTGAGCGCTCTTGGTTTTGGCGAGTTGTTTTTGTCCTTCTTCTATAGCCTCGTCGTAAAGGGCTTGTTTGAAGTACATATTAGCTTGGAAGTAGGATACATTTTTGCTGAGAGTCGCATCGTCTTGGACTTCGCGGAAGTAACTTTCGGCTTTTGCGTAATCATCGGAGTCATAGGCTATATACCCCAAATAATACTTGGCATTATCGGCGTATAAAGGGTTGTTCTGCACCGACTCAAAATATGGTTTCGACTCGGCTTGTTTACCCGTATGGAAGAGACAGTAACCTTTCTGGAAGTTGAAGCGCGCTTTCTCCTCACTGGATACTCCTAACTCATCGATAGCGTTGTACCACTCCAGAGCCTCAGCATAATTTCCTTGCTGGAAATAGAGGTTAGCCATTTGCAGATAAGCCTCGCTGCTCATAGGCGACTCGGGGTGATTGACGATGAAGTTGTTCACTAAAGCATCGGCGCCATCTTGGTTGAGCAGTGCCGCAATAGTGGCTACGTAGTACTCACTTTGGGTACGGATAGCCTTATCGGGATTGGCAGTTTGCTCTTTGCGGAAGAGGTTTTGCGCCGGCTCATACAATTTGCGGTTGTAGAGTTCTACCGCTTTTTGGTATTGCGATTGAGGGTTGGTAATGATTTCAGTTTCTTGTGCCCATAACCACTGACCGAAAGTCATCAGTGAGAGCACCGAAAAAAGTGTTTTTTTCATAATGTTTTACTGTTTAAATATTAGGAAAAAGGAAATAGATGCGGCAAAGATAGTAATAATTTGGGAATTAGGCAAATTAGGGGGCAGGTGTTAGGTGTTAGGTTTCAGGGGGCAGGTGTCAGGGGGCAGAGGTTAGCTGAACTATTGCTGAATTTACTTGTCAATTAAAATCTGTAGTTCAGCGCCACTCACATAGTCTTGTCCGTATTGTTCGCTTAGGGCAGTGAATCGCAAGTAGCGAGCTTTTACGGGTTTGACGAAAATGGCTTTTTGCGGACTGCCGTCTTTTAACGGAAATGTACCTTTATAGATTTCTTCCCAATGTTGTCCATCGTTACTTACCGACACGCTAAAATCCTTTACATCACCGGTTTTGTATTCATCACTGCGCGGCAAGTAACTGATACCCGTTACAAGGGTTTCTTTCATCAGTTCAAAATCTACCCAATGGGGGTATTTTGCTACTGTGATGCTATAAGCACTGTGCCATATTGTGCTAGGATCATTGTCAATCAGGTGAGTAGCTTCGCCTAAATCTACCTCTTCACTACTAGCAAAAATTACTTTCATCGGTATGCCTTTGGTTTTCTCTAAGCCTGTAGGGAAAGTTGGTGCGGGAGTACTAGGGGTTACTTGTGCTTGTGCAGCTATTTTTTCATTTTCATCAGTTGCTGAAGTGCTGACTTTTATAGGGCGTATGATAAATCCGAAATGCGTAGGGCTTGCCATTACTCTATCGCGAACCAGCGGAGTGGGACCGCAGCTGTTGCCACCTACCCCCGTAGTAGCTGCGTTGAGTTGCAGATAAGTAGCATCAGACTCAGGCAATTGGTAAGGATGCCCTGCCAAAGTGAGTTGCTGAGGTGAGTGAGCTAAAGCTGAAAAATCCATCGTAGGATTGGCTACCAATAGCACTCCTGTTTTGTTATCATCGTTTTTAAGGGCTACCCAACGCGTATCTTGATGATGCCCCATATCCTGCGGCTTAGGAAAAGAAGAACCCCCTTCTGGAAGTGGAAAAGTTACCTCATCATTGTATATTCCTACAAAAGCTCCCGTTTTTCTATCGGAATAGTTGTCTTGAGGTCCTCGACCATAGTAAGTGGTATGTTTGAATTGTTTGGGCAACTTGAGCTGATAGCCTATTTGTGGCAATACAGCTGTAGGTTCGTTCGATGCAATAGCCGCTTGCAGTTCAATAGAGCCATCGGGGTAGACGGTGAACACTTGGTTGGTAACGAAGCGGAAATTGTCGTTATCGAAAGGTTTATTAGTAAATTCCTCAATATGATGATAGGCAGCACTAGGTTTACCTATGAGTTGCGCTCCGTTAGGTGCTTGTGATTGTACGGTGAAAGCAAAGCTATAACTGCCATTGGCGTTTTTGGTTACTTTGTGCGATAAGGCTTTGTGTTGCAAGTTGTGCAATCCTTTGTTGAACCACTGTTGATATGCCCATACATCGTTGTTTACAAAAGCGCGGAAGGCATTAAGTTGAAAATTGCTATTTTCTACAATAGGTTGTTCGCCGTATTGCAATTTGGCAATGGTACCTTTTTCAAAATCGAATTGCACGGAGAAGTCTTTACCTGCAAGGGTTTTCTGGTCTTTGCTAAAAGTGAGTTTTTCACCTTTGGCTACTGAAGCAATAGGTGATTTTTCTACTTCGTTTTCAGACCAGTGGAGTTGCTCAGCTGCTTGTACAAAACCTTTTTTAGCCCAAGGAATATCTTCAGTGAGTTCAAACTCGAAATTGATATAATAATCGGCAGCTTCTTCAGGAAGGTAACCTATATTTACTATACCTCTTTTTTGTGGAGGAATAGCGTCTATTGAAAAATCTCCTTTTTTTATTTCAAAACCATTTTTGTAGAGTTTCCACACACCTTTTAAATGTGATAAAGTGCGGAAGTAGTTTTTGTTAAAAATTTCAAAGACAGGAGGAGACATTATATCCTCTTTAAGAAATGGGGTATATTTAGAAACTGCTACTTCTTGATACACTTTTTTCACTTCGGCGAGTTGGGGTTTTGGTTTGCGATCGGCGAAAATAATTCCGTTCATCACAAACTGACCGTCGTTAGGGTAATCGCCGAAATCACCTCCATAACCTTCATAACGCTTGCCATCTTTTGTATAATGATAGATTGATTGGTCTACCCAATCCCAAATAGCACCTCCACAGATGTATTTGCTACTATCAATCGCTTCCCAATAATCGGCGAGATTGCCGAGAGCATTGCCCATAGAGTGGGCATATTCGGAGATATGGAAAGGGTATTTGATATTCAGTTCACCAGTAGCAGCTTTCTCTACCCACGCCACCGATGGATATTGATTAGACCCCATATCCACGATATCGTTGTTGCGTTCGTACTGCACGGGGCGGCTTTTATCAATGGTTTTCAAGTGGTCGTAAGCTACTTTGAAGTTCTTACCAGGTCCTGCTTCATTACCGAGAGACCATATTACGATAGAAGGCGCGTTGTAAGTCGCTTCAACCATTTCGGTTACGCGGGCAACGTGTGCATTTTCCCATTCTTTAGGGTGAGAGAGCGACTCCTTGCCGTAGTAGTACTGATGCGACTCAATATTGGCTTCATTTTCTAAATAGATACCATACTTGTCGCAGAGGTAGAACCAATGAGGATCAGGAGGGTAGTGAGAGTTACGCACGTGGTTGATGTTGTTGCGTTTCATCAAGAAGATTTCGTCTTTCATCTGCTCGTGAGTGAGCGTATGCCCCTGTGCGGGGTGTGTTTCGTGACGATTTACGCCTTTGAGTTTGATTGGCTGTCCGTTGAGATAATAGACTTTATCTTTAATCTCCACTTTGCGAAAGCCAAAGTATGATGAAACCGTTTCAACCACTTTGCCTTTTTTATCTAATAATTGAGCGACGAGCACATAGCGATGAGGAGCTTCGGCTGACCACATACGCACGTTTTTCCAATCTTTTTGCAAGGAAGTTGTGGTAGCAAAACCTTTGGCATTTGCTTTAGGCAGTTTGGTTGTCCACTGTTTTTCAGGGGTTTCGGTTACTTCATCTTTGTACAAGTGTTTAGCAGGATAGACTGCATAGCGCAGTGAATAGCCTTCCACAGGTTGATTTGTGAGATTGCGCACTTCGGCTTTTACTTGTAAGTCCCACGTTTTGTAATCAGTATCAGTAAGAATATTCAAATTGAAGATTTGGACTTTGGGGGTAGCACGCAGGGCTACGGTTCTAAAAATCCCCGGTAAGCGGAACATATCTTGAGATTCGAGGAAAGAACCATCAGAATTGCGGTACACTTCTACCGCTACTTTATTTTTACCTTTTTGAAGGTAGGGGGTAATATCAAAAGAGGCTACATTGCGAGAGTTTTTAGAGAAACCTACATATTTGCCATTGATCCACAGATAGAAGAAAGAGTCTACCCCATCGAAATCAATAAATATTTCGCGTCCATCCCAATTGTTAGGCACTTCGAACTCGCGCACATAGGAACCTACCTCATTGCGATATTCATAGGTTGTCCAATCTGTTGGAGGTGTGCGCATTACCCCTTTGCGCCAATCGTCGACCTTGCGTTCGTGGTAGAAAATCACGGGTTGATTCACATAGATAGGCAGTCCGTATTTGAGAGAGCCATCTTTTTGGATACCATAGACATTCCAATTAGACGGTACGGGAATGGCGTCCCATTTTGAGGTATCGTAATCCGTTTTATAGAAATCTTTAGGGCGCTGGTCGGGGGTTTTGCACCAATGGAATCGCCATTGCCCATTGAGGGATTGCCAATAGGGAGAATACTCCGGCAGCACTTGTGTAGCTTGTTTCTCGTTGTTGAACGAAAAGAAGTAGGCTCTCGGATATTCTTTGTTAAGAGATAGGTTTTCGGGCGATTGCCACTCATCACCTGTAGGGGCAGCAGGGTTGCCATAAGCGAAGCCTGCTAAGGTTTTGTGTTGGGCAGTAGCTGAAATGGTAGCGACTAATGTAAAGGCTAAAAAGTAGTTTTTCATTTGTTGTAAATTTATTGAAAGCCCCTGAACCCCCAAAGGGAGACTATCCTCAAAGGTGATTGTATATCAGTTGTGGGGGAGTATCCAAAATGTTTTTTGTGTGGACGTTTGCAACACATACCCAGCTATCGCTGGCTTTCCTACATAACACACTCTAAAAGTGATTGATTATCAAAGCAATCCATTTTAGTAAAGTATGATAATTTGCTTTTTTAAACTCCCACGAATTTCACAAATTTTCACGAAATTGGGAGTGCATAAAAGTCTTTATTTTTTTATTATCTCACGAATTTTCACCTGACGGTGAATTATCTTGTGATTATATTACGATATAACGCTATAAATCAACATTCTGTTATATCGGTAGTAGTGAATAAAACAGCGAACTACTTGTGAGGAGTAGCTCGCTGTTTGTGAAAGTTCAGAAATTAAGTGAAAACTAAATTTATTTTTTGATGAGTTCGTAAGTACCTGTACCCGCTTCTTCGTCAAAAGAGAAATTGATATCGTAAGTACCAGCAGTAACAGGAATATTAGCACCACCACTCTTTAGGTTGCCATCGGAAACATATCCGTAGTTAGTACCCCAAGAGTTATTCAAACGGAATTTAATCTCACCGTTGCTAAGCACTACGTTTTTAGCTTCCCATTGGTCAAGCTGACCGTTATAGCTCATCACCACATCATCAGTATCTCCCCAACCTTTGGCACCATTACCTATGATACCCCAAGAGTATGCTTCCATTTTGTAAGTAAGAGCGGAAAGATTGATAGTAATACGAGTAGCACCAATAACAGAGGCTTCAATATCACTTCCACCAGTTACTAATTTACCTCCTGTGCCACCATAATTGGTACCCCAGTTATTATTAGTGCGGAATTTAATTTTACCTGCTTTAAGAGTAGTATAGGCTACTAAATTACCTCCTTGATTCCACATAGACACATCGGGACCATTCCAACCATTAGGTGTAGCATCACCTACAACTCCCCAAATAGAAGGAGAGAGAAGAGTTTGGTAAGAATTGATACTAATAGTATTTTCAGAGACACCTTTAGTTACTTGTTGTTCACCTACTAATACAGTAGAGGTAATTTTCACATCGGCGGCTTGCCCTACAGGGAGTTTCAAAGTACGAGCAATTCTATTGAGTTCGGCTACGGTATAGGTTACTTTATTAGAAGTAATTTTTTTAGTATCCGATTTAGAACCATACGAAAAAACCGTTTGATACTTCACTGGAGTATTCACACTTAGATTAGCATTATAGGTAATAGTAAGTGCTTCTTGGCTCGCGTTAGCTTCTTGTAAAACAAGGGTATTGCTTGATACTTGTGTAGTAAGTGTTACAGCACTTGTATCGAGAGTTGTTTTATCTTCTTTTTCACAGCCTGCTAATAATACTAACGATAGCAAGGCTAATTTAGTTATTTTTTTCATTGCTTATTCGGTTTTTAGTATCCAGTATTTTGTTTGATTACACCTCCTGATGACAATACTACGTTAGCAGGTATAGGATAGAGTTTGCGGAAGTTATCAACAGCTGCACCAGCTGCTACACCACCTTTGAAAGGCCATAAATACGTACCTTCTACAAATTGGTTATAACGAATCAAATCAGTACGGCGGAATCCTTCCCAATAAAGTTCACGAGCACGTTCATTAAGTATTTCATCGGTAGTAACAGCACCAAGTGTAGTTACTCCTGCACGAGAGCGCAATAGGTTTACATAAGTAAGTGCATTAGCTGTATTATTACCACTGCGCATAGCAGCTTCAGCATAGTTCAAGTATATTTCGGCTAAGCGTATAAGAGCTACATCGGTATCTACAAAGTCACCTGCAGGGTCTTTACCTTTTGTACCTGCTGAAGTGATGTTTTTGTACTTAGTAATAGCATAACCATGTTTGAAATTAGAGATAGAACTAATTTCGTATTCTTGACCATTGGTGAAGAACATTGCACGTGCATCTGTCCAAGCAGTAGGAGGGTTGTTTGTTCCGTTGAATTTTTGCACTAAAGATTTAGTAGTGCGAATACCAGCCCAACCACTACCTACACCATAGTTTTGAGCTGACATAGCGCCTCCTATAGATGCGTGTACTAAGAAAGTACTACCTGCCCAAGTTTTTGAGCTCAAACCATCGAAATTAGCGGTAAAGATATTTTCGTTTTGAGCGCCATTGGTATCGTTATCGGCTAAGAAAAGGTTTTTGTAATTAGGAGCTAAGCTATAACCAGAGTTGATTACCTTTGTAGCGTATTCCATACAATCAGCCCAACGAGGGGTACCTGTATACACTTCGGCATTGAGATATAGGCGAGATAACAAAGCCCAAGCAGCCGCTTTATCCACACGACCATATTCATTAGTTTTAGGAGCCTTGAGGTCGTTTTCGATAGCTTTGAGTTCACTTTCTATAAAAGCAAACACCTCTGCACGACTTTTGCGATCGGAAGTAGTAAGGTTATCTTTTACTTCGGTTATAATAGGTGTTGCCCCAAATAAATCCATTAAGTAATAATAGGCATAAGCACGAATAAAACGGGCTTCGGCAACTCCGTAGGTTTTCATTTCCTCAAACTGGCTATTTTGGTTAATTGAGATAAATGAATTAGCAAATGAAACGGTTTGTGCCAATCGGTAGTACATACCTTCAATGATACCATTGCTGGCAGTCCAGTTCATATTGTGAAAATCGGGCACACCTGGGTCGCTCCACGCTACTACGGCTTCATCTGTAGGGAGTTCTTGCATATAGAACAAGAGACGAGTGAACTGACTTGTTCCTTCATCTATCCCTTGTATATCAGGAGATCCCGAAGGTCCTTGTTGCCCTGTAAGAGCTAAAGAAGCGTATACTTTTGCTAAGGCTTGTTCTGCTTCATCTAAGTTTGATTTTACTGAATTTTCAGTTTTGCTATCGGGGTCGATAGAAGGGTCTTGGTCTAAGTCTTTCAAACAACTGCTAAGTGATAAAGCTGCTGCCAATCCCCATATTTTGATATAATTACTTTTCATACGCTTAGAAATTTAAGTTAATACCAAATAGGTAAGTTTTAGGACGTGGGTATACGTTGTTATCGATACCTGAAGTTGCTCTGTTATTAGCATCCACAGATAATACTTCTGGATCTAATCCTTTGTATTTAGTAAGGGTAAGTACATTTTGCATAGTAGCATAGAGGCGTACTTTTAGTTTGTTAGCTTCAGGGAAATTGTAACCTAAGGTGATATTGTCAATCTTGAAGAAAGACGCATCGTGTAAATACATATCGCTAAGCATTGTTTGCGTTTTACGCTGACTTAACAAAGTGTCGTAGTAAGAGCTTGGTGTATTGCGCAAAATGTTATCGGAATACACGCGGTCAAGCGATGCATTGGCAGATGATACGTTGTCGTACACATAGTTACCAAGGCTTGCACGGGTAGCGATATTCAAATCCCACTGTTTGTAAGTGAGGTTGGTAGTAAGTCCCATAGTGATATCGGCATAAGGAGATTTGCCCATATAACGGTCGTTTTCATCTATTTTGCCATCATTGTTTCTATCTACATAAGCCCCTTCAATAGGCATACCATCAGCTCCATACACTTGCTCGTAGAGGTAGAAAGTGTAAGGGGCATAGCCTTCTTGGTGGCGTTGTACCGTATTACCAGTACCTCCACTAATACCTCCTACGTTTTGAAGGTTGGTAAGTTTGGTAATTTCGTTTTTGTTGTAAGCAACGTTATAAGTAAGTGTCCAGTTGATATTTTTTTCATCATTGCGCACAGGTACTACGCTCACAATAGCTTCAATCCCTTTGTTTTCCATATCTCCAATATTGCTAGCAATACGGCTACCATAGTTAGTAAATGGAGCTACGTTAGCTTCGGCGATAAGGTCTTTGGTGAGCTTGCGATATACATCCACACTACCAAAGAGGCGATTGCCAAAGAAACCATAGTCGATACCCGCATTGAGAGTATTACCAATTTCCCATTTGAGGTGTTTGTTCACACTCTCAGGACGTGCTGTTGCAATATAACGGTTGCCTATTTGATAATAAGCACCATCGTTGATACTACCTACATAACGAGTAAGGAATAGATAATCGCCGAGACCATTTACGTTCCCTACTTCACCATAACCGAGGCGAAGTTTAAGTTCGTTTACTTTTTCTTTATCTTTTAAGAAAGATTCGTTTTTCACATTCCAAGCTAAGGCTACAGAAGGGAAGTAACCCCAACGATCGTCTGGATTCAATTTAGAAGAAGCATCGGCACGGAGGGTAGCTGTAAGCATATAGCGATCGTTGAAACTATAGTTAGCACGACCGAAGAAAGAGATAAGTACATTTCGGCTCTTGTCGTTCACTGGAGTTTCAACATTATTTTGCCCTGTGAAGTATTCAGTTTTATTTGATTCTTTACTGAAATAAAAACGTTGGTAAGAGTGTCCCACCATAAATGAAAGGTTATGTTTACCAATTTCTTTCATATAGTTTGCATAGGCATCAAACAGGGCATTAGAGGCAATGTGTGTATAATGATCGTGTACCCCATTGAAAGTACTTGATGAAGAAGGCATACGAGGATCGGTAATATCATCACCATTACTCTTAGTATAATCGATACCTGTGTTAATAGTAGCCGTAATATCTTTGAAAAAAGGCAAAGTATAATCTACTTTCACGTTAGAAATCAAACGATTTACAGTAGAGGTATTATCACGCAAATAAAGCAATGCCAATGGGTTAGAAGGAGCATTATTATTTTTGTTGCCATTTTCTAACCAAGTGTGATAACCTGCATATTTATCAGGACCTCCATATATTGATTGGGTAGGGTCATACTCAATAGCAGCACCTATAGCACCTTTATCGGCAAAGCGGTTTTTGATAAAAGAGCCTGATACGTTGAACTCAGTACGCAATGATTTATCAAAGAACTGAGGTGTTAAAGACAATTTAGCGGTTGCACGTTGGAATTTATCAGTTTTGAGAATACCATCGGCATAAGTATGTCCTACAGAAAGGCGGTAAGGAACCACAGATTTGATAGAACCAGAAACTCCTACAGTGGTATTGGTAGTAGGTGCTATTTGGTAGATTTCTTTTTGCCAATTAGTATTTGCATTACCTAATAGTGCTTTTTGATCAGCAGTACCAGTTTGGTTTACTAAGGCACGAAACTCATCGGTAGATAGGAGGTTTACATAATCGGACACTTGGCTGAAAGAGATACTAGAATTTACCGCTACTTGTGTATCTTGGTTCATCTTTCCTTTTTTGGTGGTAATCATAATTACCCCATTGGCAGCACGTGAACCATAGATAGCTGTAGATGAAGCGTCTTTTAGCACGGTCATACTCTCGATGTCTTCGGGGTTGATAGAGTTCAAAATACTACGTGACCCTCCAACAGCTCCATCGTTCATTGGTATACCATCTACTACTACAAGTGGATTAGAGTTCAAAGTAAGAGAGCCTGTACCGCGCACGCGGATGTTTTGCCCATCACCAGGAGCACCACCAGCGGAGGTTATTTGCACCCCTGCTACTTTACCTTGTAACAATTGGTCGGCAGAGAGGTTTTGCCCTTTGTTGAAGTCTTTAGTAGTTACCAAGTTTACAGAACCTGTAACATCTTGTTTTCTAGCTACTCCATACCCGATAACTACTACGTCGCCGAGTTGTTGTACATCTTCTTGAAGAACGATGTTCATAGTTCCTGCTTTAGCAGCTACTTCTTGAGATTTGAAACCTACAGATGAGAATACGAGAGTAGCCCCTTTCTCTACTTTTAGTTCAAAATTACCGTCGAAATCGGCGGCAGTACCGTGAGAGGTACCTTTTACGAGCACACTAGCACCCATTAAGGGTTCGCCAGCGCCATCTTTCACTGTTCCTTTTACAGTGATTTGTTGTGCATAACCGAAAGCTACACACAAGAAAAACACTACTGCATAAAGTAGTTTGTTCATTTTTACTTTCATACGCTTTTCTAATTTGAAAATTTGTCGATTTGTCGATGCTAATCAAGAATTAATTTGACTTATCAACTTTGCCAAAGTGTGAAACTTTGGCAAAGTGTGGTGATATATTTGTTGATTTGCGAATCGACTTACTGACTCATTATTTAATTTCTTTAATGCTAATAGCATAGCCGCCACCTTGAGCAGCTGTGAGTTTTAATTTGGTTTTAGCATTTACTTTTTGTTTGGTAATAGTATATGCTTTAGGATTGGTTTTCCAGTTGGCATCTTTGGCATCGGCATAGATGGTAGCCTCATACTTCTTGCCTTTATCGAGGAAGTTGAGCAAGAGTTCTGAAGTATGACCACCTTCGTGAGCGGTACAACCTACGTACCAATCGTTGCTGTGTTTATCTTTACGAGCAATGGTGATGTAACGTCCTGGTTCAGCTTCAAGATATACGCTTTTTTGCCAATCTACGGGTACATCTTTGATGAATTGGAAAGCATCAGCGTACTTTTCGTAGTTCTCTGGCAAGTCAGCTGCCATTTGTAACGGACTGTACATTGTTACATACAAGGCTAATTGGCGTGCCAAAGTGGTGCGTATTTGGCTGTTGTTGTTAGGGTTTACATACTTCATTTCGGTCTCGAAGATACCAGGGGTATAGTCCATAGGTCCTCCTTGCAAACGTGTGAAAGGCAAGATAGTAGTGTGGAATACTTTATTACCACCAAAAGCCTCGTACTCAGTACCGCGAGCTGATTCGTTACCTATCATATTCGGGTAAGTACGGCAGAGACCAGTAGGGCGTACTGCTTCGTGAGCATTCACCATTATTTTGTATTTAGCAGCTTCTTTAATCGCATAAAGGTAGTGGTTGATAGTAGATTGGCTATAGTGGTGTTCGCCTACTGGAAGAATATCGCCTACATATCCACTTTTCACTGAGTTATAACCATATTTGTTCATCAACTCGTAAGCGGCTTTCATATGGCGCTCGTAGTTGCGCGTAGAGCCAGAAGTTTCGTGGTGCATCATCAGTTTCACACCTTTAGAATGAGCGTACTCGTTAAGCGCTTTGAGGTCGAAGTCGGGGTAAGGAGTTACAAAATCGAACACATAATCTTTTTTGTGACCAAACCAATCTTCCCAACCCACGTTCCAACCTTCTACCAACACTTGGTCGAAGCCGTGTTTAGCTGCAAAATCGATGTATTTACGCACGTTCTCGTTGGTAGCGCCGTGTGTACCGTTAGGTTTGGTTTTGGTGTAATCTACGGTATTGAGGTCGATAGTAGGGAGGTCGTTCGTATAGCTCCAAGAGCTTTTACCGGTAATCATTTCCCACCAAACACCCACGTATTTCACAGGTTTAATCCAAGAAGTATCGGCGATAGCACAAGGTTCGTTGAGATTGAGAATCAATCGAGAAGCTAAGATTTTACGTGCATCGTCGCTCACCATAATCGTACGCCAAGGGCTGTGGCAAGGCGCCATTAGGTAACCTTTATCACCTTTAGCATCAGGAGTGAGCCAAGATTGGAAGACGAAAGTTTTGTCGTCGAGATTAAGGTTCATCAAGGAGTAATCAACCAAGGCAGCTTCGTGAAGATTGATATACAAGCCGTCTTTGGTTTTCATCATTAGAGAAGTTTGTACGCCAGTAGGTGAAAAAGCAAACTGCGATACGTTTTCGGTAACAGCTTCTTTCATCAATCCGCGAATTTCAGAAAGTTTGCTTTCCATATAATCGTACTCTTGGGTATCGTAATCCCCAGGAATCCACCAAGCGGTGTGGTCGCCAGTCATTGCAAACTGAGAAAGTTCTTCCTCTATTACAAAATAGGTGAGCTCTTTTTGTGAAGGGAACTCATAGCGGAATCCCACTCCTTCGTTGTACACGCGAAAACGAATGTTCATTTTGCGGTTGGTATTATTTTGCTCTAAAGAAACAAGAAGCTCATTGTAGTGGTTAAGGATTTCGCTTTCTTCCCCCCATACAGGTTTCCAAGTTTCTTTGAAAGTAGATTTTTTAGTATCTACTACTTTAAAGTTATTGGTTAAAGGCTCGGCTTTTTTAAGAGTGAAGCCCAAAGTACTTTCGTTTATCACTGGTTTATTTTTGTAGGTAACCTTATATGAAGGAGTTCCGTCGCTTTTCAGTGAAAAAGAGAGCATCACACTGCCATCTGGAGAGCTTTGTTGCTGTGCCATAGTGAGATGGGCAGCAAAAATGCTCATCAAAAAAATTATTTTTCTCATCTTTTTATTCCTTTATAGTGTTAAAATCGGGCTCAAAGTTACGAATATTTTCTTAATAAGCAAATTTTCTTCACTTTTTTTTAACATAAAAAAATAATATTCAGATGTTAGTAATTATATATTAGGGGGTTATAGTTGTTTGATCACAAGTGCGGTGTTGCTACCACCAAAGCCTGAGGCTGTTTTGAGGATGTAATTCACTTTTTTATGCTGGGTTTCTCTCAACACATTAATAGGATGAGAAACACCGAGAGTTTCAAAATTAAGACTTTTTAGAAGGGTTTTGTAATGAGCTAATTCAATGGTAAGTAGGGTTTCGAGCAGACCTGAAGTACCTAAGGTGTGACCAAAGTAACCTTTGTAGCTGTTGAGAGGCGCTGAAAGGAGATTGGCTCGCATAAAGGCGATGCTTTCCATCTCGTCGTTATAGAGGGTACCAGTGCCGTGAGCATTGATGAGGTCTATTTGCTTGGGGTCTATTTTTGCCTCATCGAGAGCGTTTTGGATACTCAAATACAATCCTTCGCCGGTACGAGAAGGTCCTGAAATATGATTGGCATCGTTGATAGAACTGCTCCCCAAAAGTTGCGCTTTAGCACCTTGCGCTTGCTTACTCACATATACAGCAGCGGTTGCCTCACCCAAGGTAATGCCGTCGCGAGTAGCGTCGTAAGGCTTGCAGGGTTTAGGACTCATCGCTTGAAAGGACTGAAATCCCGAAAGCACAAACTCACTTATCTCATCGCCAGCCAATACCACAGCACTGTCGTAACTATCTGTTTTTAGCAGGCTATCGGCTACTGAGAGCGCCATTACCCCTGATACACAAGCATTAGAAACAACAATAGGCGTTGCAGAGATTCCTATTGCATTGGCTATTTTTTGGGCAGTAGCCGAAAGTAAAGGGGTAGGATTTCCTTTGGCAAGTGCTGAAATATTACCTTTAGTAGTGGAAAGAATTAGGGCAGTGCGAGGAGTAATTTTGATATAACGAAGTATAGGAGCAACTGCCAAAAGGAGCATTTTTTCCAATCGCGAAAAACCTTCAAGCCCCACGAGTTGCTGGTATTTGCTCTCCAAAGCTCCATCGCCTATTTTAGAAAGACAAACATTGGTGAGCTGCCCATAGATAGGATAACGAGCGATACCCGATTGTTCTCTCAGCACCAAATGAGCGGTGGTAGCGAGGTCGAGTCCTAAAGGTGTTACGATATTATAGTGATGGAAATACATTAGGCGATTTAGTGCGAGCCACACGAGCTATTTGATTTGTAAATGAACTATAGCGTTTTTAGCAAGCGGGATGGGGTGATAGAAATAAATTTTTGTCTCGGGAGTAGTAGCTTCTATAAGGTAATGTGCTCCCTGAAAGTAGTTATGTTGCACAGTAGCTCGCCAATCGGTGGGATGAGGGGCAAGCACAATTTGATGAGGTCTAAAGAGTTTGCCTTGATAGGTAGTTACTTCTCCAAAGAGAGAAGCGGTATAAACATCGGTATCTTGAGCGTAGACATTGAGAGTGTCGCCAAAGTGCAACAATTCACCTTTGCGCATTATTGCTGTTTTATCAGAATAAGAAAGGGCATCTTTACCGTCGTGAGTTGCTACTATACAGCTGATATTCTGCTCTTTTAGATAAGCAAAAAGGGTGCGTTGTAAATCGTTTTTCCTAAAATTATCTACCTGACTAAAGGGTTCATCGAGCAACAACAATTGGGGTTCTTGTGCTAATGCCATTGCCAATGCTACACGTTGTTTTTCGCCACCACTGAGGTTTAGGGCTTTTAAAGGAGCAAAGCGCTCCATACCTACTAAGGTGAGGAGTTCCATTACACGTTCTTTTTTATAATCCAAATCGAGATTGGAAATAAACTTACCAACATTCTCAGCAACAGTGTGGTAAGGTCCTAAACCAAAATCTTGTGCGAGGTATTTCATCGTTTTGAAACCTGGCACTAACTGACGTGAGGGTCCCCAAACGCGCTCATTGTGAAAGAGGACAGAGCCTTCTTGCACGTCTACAAGTCCGTAGATAACTTTGAGAAGGGTACTCTTACCACATCCGCTTTCACCCATCAAGGAAAGGTGTTCGCCTTGTGAGAGTTCAAAAGAGATGTTTTTCAGTAATTCGGGTTGCCCGTTGTAGGCAAAAGAAACGTTTTTAAGGAAAAGCATTTTTTAAGGTAACAAGTAACAGGTAACAGGTAACAAGTGTTGTGACACGTTTGTTAGTCTGTTAATTTAATTAAAGAGCGCTTTTGAATTGTTCTAAGAATCGAGCGTCGTTCTCGTAGAACATACGGATATCCCCTATTTGGTAAAGCAACATTGCGATGCGTTCTACCCCCATACCAAAAGCAAAACCACTGTACTGTTCGCTATCGATACCGCAGTTTTTAAGCACATTAGGGTCGGTCATACCACAACCCATAATTTCGAGCCAACCAGTTCCTTTGGTAATGCGGTAATCTACCTCGTTGTTAAGCCCCCAGTAGATATCTACTTCGGCACTAGGCTCGGTGAAAGGGAAGTAGGACGGGCGTAAGCGGATACGAGATTTGCCAAACATTTCTTTAGTGAAGTACAAAAGTGTTTGTTTGAGGTCGGCAAAAGATACGTTTTTATCGATATACAAGCCTTCTACTTGGTGGAACAAGCAGTGAGAGCGAGCAGAAATAGCCTCGTTGCGGAACACGCGCCCTGGGGAGATTGTACGGATAGGCGGCTGGTGGTTTTCCATATAGCGTATCTGTACAGAACTGGTGTGAGTGCGCAAAAGGATATCGGGGTTAGTTTGTATAAAGAAAGTGTCCTGCATATCACGTGCAGGGTGATATTCGGGGAGATTGAGGGCAGTGAAGTTGTGCCAATCGTCTTCCATTTCAGGTCCATTGGAAACATCGAAACCTATATTCGCAAATATTTTTACAATTTCATTCTTCACCAATGAAATAGGATGGCGAGCGCCAATGGGAGCAGGAGCAGCAGGGCGGCTCAAATCACCATAAATACCATTGCTCTCGTTGCGTTCTTCGAGACGGTCACGCCATTCTTGTACTTTAGCTTCAGCTTTTTGTTTGAGTTCATTCACTACCTGCCCAAAGGTCTTTTTTTCTTCATTAGGCACTTCTTTAAAAGCTGCAAAAAAATCGTTTAACAAGCCTTTTTTACCGAGGTATTGAATGCGAAATTGTTCGAGTTCTTCTTTAGTTTTCGCTGTAAAATCTTCAATTTTAGCGATATGTTCTTTTATTTTATCAATCATCATAAAAGCGGAGTGGGTTCATTTAGTTTTTCTCAAGAGGCAAAAGTACAAATAATTTATAAATTAGCAAATTTGTAAATTCCCAAATTTATCAATTAAAAATCTGTTCTAATATTTTAAAGGTGATGAGATAGGTAGGTTTTACGCCCGTAGTACCCAATCCGCCAGAAGCGAGAGTGCTACCAGTTTCGAGAGGGTTATCGGAAGCATAGTAAGCATAACGCACTTTCACATCTTCGCGTATGCTTTTCCGTATTTTAGAAGCTGATTGTATAGCTTTTTGGTAATGAACACCTTCCATTTCCAAGCCTACGGCATTCCACGTAGAGTGCAAGAAGAATTTCAGGATATCCTTATTTTGGAGAGACGTTCCTAACACTGTAACCATCGTGCCTTCAAACACTTTAAGACCATTCCCTTCAAAATCGGCTTTAGAGAACTCGTTGTGGAAAGGATAGTTATCGGCAGTACCTTCAAAAATATGAGAAGTAGGAATCATCAAATCGCCTTTTTCGCCTTCCAAAATACCTGCTTTTCCCATAATAGAAATAGAAATCACATCGAGAAAATGCGTCTTACCACCTTTGTGATAAGGTTTTAGCAACTCGTCGATGGTTTCGTAAGCCTGTTCGCCAAAAGCGTAGTCCATCACAAAGATTACAGGTTTTTGGTTTTCCTCAAGGTGATGCACTTTGTAAGGCGTATCGGCAAAATCTATTTTGGCAGTATCAAAGAGTTGGACATCGATATTGGTACCTGAAGTATCGTCTACCGAAATCATTCCGTGTTTGTGAGCATAGTCTTTCACCTTTTTGCGCAGAGGTTCACTCTCGGGCAAGCTAAGCAGCTCAAAAAGTTCGATACGTGATTTTACTTTCACTTCGCCTGCAAGAGCTTCTTCGGCAAACAAGCTATTCATCACGCTGTGCATATTAGCACTGATGATGTGCAAGGGGCGGTTTAAGAGTCCGTTTTTAAGGAGGATATGTTTGATATTTTCCGCCCATATTTCGCCGTGGAGGTGGTGACCGATGCGTTCGCGCAATACGGTACTGAAAGTAATCACGCGTTTATCGTCGTTCACACGCTCATTGAACGCCAATTTACCCAACCAGTAGATGATGTGAATAAATCGATCGGGGAAAGCGGGGGTAGCCAATGCTTTGTAAGCAGTGAGTACCTCTTCAAAGGTGCGCCCCAACAAGTTACCGATGTGTATGAAAGTAGCCTCACGCTCGGCAAGGGTGAGTTTATTTTTTTGAATATTAGATTCGAGTTTTGCCCAATCGTGAGAAATTTTATTATCGTCTAAGAAAATACGATCGGCGATTTTGTGAGATTCTATAAAGAGGAAAGTGAGGTGCGTAAGCACATCGTAGATATCGGAACGACCGCGAGTAATTTCGATATTCATTTGCTCGGGATCAATGCGATAGCAATTGCGGCGGCGTTTAGGGGGGATAATAGGTTTGAAATGCGATTGGCGATACCCTTCATCGGCGATGAGATTAATGTACTTACATTGCTCAATACCCTCGGGAAGACGGTCGAGTACATAGATAAGTCCGCTGAGTTCAGATTTACTTTCAGCGATAGTGCCATAGATTTCGGGGCGTAGAACGAGTAAAGACTCGCGGAGTGCCTCGCCTGAGATACCCATAGGTTTATAGAAACCTCTTGAGAAGAGGTGTCTCATTGTTACATACATACGCTCAATGGCGTTTGTGGATTCTTGTGCTCTACTTTTCATATTATTCGTCGTATAATTCATCTACTATTTCGTAGACGAGTTCGGGTTCAAAGCCGCGGTATAGGAGAAAGTTGGCTAATTTTGCTTTGGCTTTATAAGGATTTTTTTCTTTGATGGCAGCCTGTTTTTTTTCGGCTAATAGATTGAGGGTTTCGTAGTAGTCATCGTCAGTAATTTCACTCAAGCCAGCTTCGATATTATAATCGGTGAGCCCTCGAGCTTTGAGTTCTCGCTGTATGCGGAGTTTTCCCCACTTTTTGTTATAGAATTTACCACGGGTAAAACTTCGGGCGTAGCGTTCTTCGTTGAGGAATCCATAGTGAATAAGGTGAACAACGATATCGTCGATTGCTAAAGGAATCATACCCATAGTGCGGAGTTTAGCTACTACCTCGCGGTGGCAACGTTCCTGATAGGCACAATAGGCTTCGAGACGAGCTTTAGCTTCTTGGACGGTGTAAGTCTTTTCCAATTAACAATTAATAATTTGCAAAAAAACCATCCTTTTGGGATGGCTTTTTAATTATTAAACTAAATTTGTTTATTATGACAACAGCTCCTTATTAGAAGATAGCTGCTAGGTCTTTTTTGTATTTAGCGAGCAAAGCACGGGTAAGACCGAGATTTGCTTTTGAAGAATCTACTGCTAAGTAGATGAAGTAGCCACCACTTGCAGCGATATCGATAATGTGGATTTGATTAGTAAGAGTAATAAGGATATCCTCAATTTTTTCTTTAGAAGCCAAACCAAGTATTTGGAGGGCGTTTTGTTTTGCCTTTACAACTTCGAGGTTATAAGCAGAAGCTAAGTTAGGGTCGAAACTAGGATCTACTGATTCTGCTCCATAAGAAACACCTGAACGCACTTCAGTAACTGAAACAGCGATAAATCCAGGAACATTGGTTTTCATATCCTGAATGAATTTGTCTAAAACATTTATCATTGTCTTGTAAGTTTTTTTTATTAATTATTAAATGAAATATTGTAAGTGAGGCATCGAGCGGATTTGAACCGCTGTATAAGGTTTTGCAGACCTCCGCCTAACCCCTCGGCCACGATGCCTTTTATTGTTCAGGGCGCAAAGATAGAATTATTTTTTTTAACTACCAAATCTTTTGCGCTTTATTTTTACAATTACTTGAGCTACATCCCCTCCTATAGGAGGATTAACCTTGGCGATTTTTAGTTTTAGTTTCTGAACCTGTGGAAGTTCTGAGAAAATTCTATCGGAGATGCGACCTGCTACATTTTCTAACAATTTCGCACGGATAGCCATTTCTTCTTTTACTATTTTGTTCAGATGTACATAATCTACGGTATCAATGAGCTCATCGGTTTGGATTGCTTTTTTTAAATCGGCGTATATTTTTAAATCAACGCGATAGTCGCTACCAATAATACCTTCTTCGGCAAGGCAGCCGTGACAAGCATAGACGCGTATGTTTTTAAGAATAATTTCTTCCATTTATTATCGTTGTGCACACTTACAGTTACTAACCCCTTGGAACAAGTCGAGACCTAAAGTAAGCATGTGTGTACCAGAGTTATAGCCTATAAGTTCGTTGAGGGTAACTTGATAAGAATAAGCAGCATAGAACATTCCGAATTTAGCTCCTGCCATAGGACCTATATTGAGAGGGCGGAAAAGCTGGTCGTTGAGAGAACGATAGTTCAATCCTACCCAATAGTAATCTTCTATATCAAGCCAACGGAATTTGATATTAAAATCGGTTGTAGAACGCCCATCACTTTCGTAGTGTTGGAAGAGGACAGAAGGTTCGATTTCAAATCGGCTATTTTTGTCACGTTTGTAGCGGTAACCAGTATACACCATATAGTTACGGAGTGCTTTAGGTTCTTCTTTGTAGAAACGCTCGATATCTTTGTTGAGAATATTGAGAGCTGTAAGGTTGATCCACCATTTTTTATAGCGATAAAGGACAGCCACATCGAAGTTATGGTTTACAGTGAAGCGGTCGTTTGTAAGCGCTTGGTCGTTACCAGATATAGTTCTATCAAACTTATCGATTTCAATTTTAAAAGTATTCAAAGCATAAGAAATACCGAAAGAGATGAAGTGGTTGTCGTAACGGTCGAGAGTAAGGTGGTGAGCGAAGGTAGCTTTACCCCCCATTTGCTTAGTAAAACCATTGCGGTCGTTATAGAGCATCACCCCTGCCCCACTGCGTTCACCGAGACGCATATCACCTCCAAGTGATTGATAGTCGGGGGCGCCTTTTACACCTACCCACTGAGTAACCGCAGAGAGACGGATGCGCACGAAGTCACCAATACCAGCGTAGGTAGGAGCGATTAGGAACTCGCTATCTGCCAAATACTGATTTTGTTGTGGTAAATTTAGCTCTTGAGAGAAGGCTTTTGGAGCAAAAGCACATACTGCTAAAACAAACAAAACTATTTTTTTCATTGTTGATAAAATTAAACTATTAGATTGCTATAATACTCAATTTCTGATTTTATGAGACACCTATTTAGTATATAAGTACAACTCACAAAATTTTCAGCAAAGATATTTATTTTTTTTGTGTTACGCTACTATTTGAGTAAAAAAAAACGAATATTTAACGTATTTAGATTTTTTTTAACATTTTTAAAGTATGTTTTTTATTGCATATTTTTTAATAAAAATCCTATTTTATTGGATATAATCTAATGTTTTCGTGTTTTTTGTTACTGTTTATTCAATTTTTTGTGGATTTTATTGATTTTTTAACCAATTGAGAAAAGAATACCCTTTTACGTGAGTTGTGACGAATATTTTAACACTGAAACAAGAGGTAAGAAGCAAAAAAATAAAAGAACTAAAATTTGCTATTTTGCTAATTTTCGCATACTTTTGCCAAAAATTATTCATTTAAATAAAAAAAGCAATATGAAAAGATTTACTTTTGTATGGGCGCTCATAGCGCTATTTTTTATAGGCTGTAAAAACAACAACAGCAATAATCCTTTTAGTGGTTCGGCAAGTGGACAACAAGAGGCTAATGAGGTGATTGAATATTACAACAACGCCTTAGAACTCTATAAAACATATAACAACTCGTACATCAACCAAGGGGTGAATTATATAGAGAAAGCTCAAGAGTTTGTAGAAAAAAAAGCAACAGGTGCTTTGGCTATTAAGCCTATCAAACCTATTTTTATGATGATCAGCCCTATGAAAGAAAACAAGGAAGCACCGAAGGGTTTTGGCGACAAGCAAGAAACCATTAAAAAAGCAATGGAAGAGATGAAACGCAGCGCTCAAGCAATGCGCAATTTAATAGATGCTACTACATCGTACTTAGATGCAGAAGATTACAAAGATGACAATGGCAAAAAACTGAAAGACCACCAAAAAGAAGCTGAAGCTCAAGCCTTGACTTTTAGAGAAAATGCTAAAACACTTCTCAACACAATGAGCCCCATCGTAAATCAAGCTGAAGAGAGCAGTTTAGAAGACCAACCTCTAAAAGAACACATCATTTCGTCTAAAAAATTAGTAACTCAAACAGAAGATTTTATAGATGAAGTAGAAACTCAAGCTGAAAGCGAGCGCTTAGACGATGCTAAATTGCAAAACTTGTACACTGCTATTGAAGAACAAGTTGAAAAAAATGAAAAGTTAGAAATCAGCAACAAAGAATATGCAAGCAGAAAAAGCAGTTTTGATTTTTTCAACAAAAGTGTGAGAGAGTATTTAGGTGCAGCACGCAAATTGATACGTAATGCGAAAGAAGCAAAGGAATTTTCGGAAAGAGATTATCAAGAGCTCAACTCTAATTACAACCAATTGATTAACGCTTATAACAATTTTGTGGATTAATATAAAAAGACTTAGAGAAGAGGGTGTCCAAAAAGTTTTGTTTTGTAAGGGCGTTTGCAAAACGTCCTTACAAAACATATTCTAAAAGTAATTGATTATCATAAAGATTTTGATACCTTTTCAAAATCATAAAGAAATGACAATAACAGATTCAAAAAATAATTATCAAAATGTTATTATTATACTCATTTGCTTTGGGTTGCATATAGGTTTAAGCAATTATCTATATACATTTGCTAAAAACTTAGAGCTTGTACTTTCTATGCGCTTCATTTCAAATTGCTTTGCCAATTTGCTGATTACCTCCCCAATATGGGTGGGCAATGCGCTACTAAATGACGGAAAAAGTTATTGGCAGCGATTAGGACTTGGCAGTAACATCAAAGAGGCTTTGGTATTTATAGGACTTTTAACTTTATTGCTCTCTCCTTTTTTTATTTATAACTTTAGCGACTTCTTACATTTTCTGAACACTAAAGGAACTGTATGGATATTGAACATCTTTTTAGCTGAAATATGCTTGCGAGTATTCTTTTTTCGCAATCTTTGCAACTATACCTCGTGGGGAATTTTGCGCAATGCCTTGATTTATACAGTTATTTATTTAGCTTTTCTCATCTATTCTTCTTTAGACAATATCATTGAAGCCCCCTCCGATTTTCTACCTTATTACGCTTTGAACTATTTGATTAACTTCTGCGTTATTTTTATATCTTCCTGTTTTTATTTTTGGCTTTATGTAGAGTGGAAACACAATTTTTGGTTGGTTTTTGGGGTGCGATTGTTAATTAGTTATTACATAGCATTTGTTTTTGGAGACGGACTCTTACACTATATCACTTGGCTCTTTGTAGCAGTCCCTGCAGTACTGATAATCATTGGGACTATTCTATACAAACGAAAAAAAGGTTTACCTTTAGAAGTAAAACGATTTTGGTAGTAGCACAACAAGCAATTATAACACAATAGGTAATTGCAGGTCTTTATCTTTTCTTTCCCATAAAGAAGAGACCATAACAGCGTTCATTTTCTTCTAATTGTAGAAAATCTTTCAGTTGAAACATAAAACCAGGGGTACCCCAATAACAGCCTACCGCGTGGGCAGTGCAGGTGAGATACATATTCTGTACTGCCATTGCTGTAGCAGCAATTTCTTCCCATTCGGCTACTTTACCACTAAAATGAACACTGATAGTAACTACGGCATAAGATTTAGCTACTTTTTTCGCTATTTCATTCATTTTTATCTCAGAAAAGCTCTCTGCTGGTACATTTTCTTTGTATAAACGCACTAATTCTTCTCCCAAACGCACTTTCTCATCACCTTTATACACTTTTAATCGCCAAGGTTTAGTGCGTTTGTGGTTAGGAGCTTCATCTGCAGAACTAATAATCTCTTGTAAGACTTCTTCGGGTATAGGGCTATCACTATATTCGGGTGGATAGACGCTTTTGCGAGAGGTAATGATATGCTTGAGTGTTTGGGCTTCTGTCATAATATTAAAAAAATAATGTTTCACGGGGCAAAGATAGTAAATAAAGACGAATTACGAATTACTAAAAAAGGAGGTAACAAGGTTGTAACTTCAAAAAATAATCGTACATTTGTAGCCTGATTAACCATTTAGAGTTCTAAACGAATGAAGAAACTACTTTCTTTTGCCACTTTGTGGGTGGCTTTATCACTACACGCACAACAACCTGTGGATTATATCAATCCGCTTATTGGTACTTCTAACTTTGGTGCTACCCACCCTGGCGCAATTGCTCCTCGCGGTATGCTTAGCATTTCACCCTTTAATGTGGCTTTTGACACTACGGGAGTGAAAGCTCCGCTCGAAAAAGATAGTCGATGGCTTTCAAATCCTTATGTAAATGAAAATAAATTCTTCACGGGGCTTACTCACGTGAACCTCAGCGGGGTGGGCTGTCCTGAACTCGGGGTGATTATCGCAATGCCTACTACTGGTAAATTGGAAATCAATCACTTAAAATACGGCTCTACTTACCAAAAAGAAGTCGCTAAAGCGGGTTATTACAGCAATTTCCTCACTAAATACAATATCAAAACTGAAGCTACTGCCACCACCCGCGCAGGTATTACTCGCTATCACTTCCCTAAAGGAGAAGCTAACTTGCTTATCAATCTCGGACTCGGACTCACCAATGAGAAAGGCGCAATGCTGAAATTCGTATCGCCTACCGAAGTGGAAGGAATGCGTATGGTAGGGACTTTCTGCTATAACAGTCCGGAACTGGCATATCCGGTGTATTTTGTAGCCAAAGTGAACAAAGTAGCCCCTTCTTATGGCGTTTGGCATCAGCCAGAAAAACACCAAGGGGTGGAAGCTCAATGGATGTGGTACAACGGCGACACCCGCCTCAAAGAACAATTCGCCCGCGAGGTAGTAGGCGATAGTATAGGGGCGTATTTCCGTTATAAATTTGATAAAGAGGAAGTCGTGGAACTCAAGGTGGGTATCTCATACGTGAGCATAGCCAACGCCCGTGAAAACCTTGAAAAAGAAATAGGCAACCGCACTTTCGACGAGGTGTATGCCACCACACGCCAAACGTGGAACGATGCTCTCCGCGCTACCGTAGAAGGCGGTACCGACGACCAAAAAACCATATTCTACACGGCTCTGTATCACGCGCTTATTCACCCAAATCTCCTCAACGATGTGAATGGCGATTACCCTGAGAGCAAGACTAACAAAATAGGCAAAAATCACCAGCGTTATACGGTGTTCTCGCTTTGGGATACCTATCGCAATTACCACCAATTGCTCACCCTGCTCTACCCCGAACAGCAACTGCAAATGGTGCGCACGATGCTCGACATCTATAAAGAAAGCGGTTGGCTACCCAAATGGGAACTCAATTCTACCGAAACCTTTACGATGGTAGGCGATCCTGCCAGCATAGTATTAGCAGATACTTACCTGCGCGGTCTCACCGATTTTGATATACAAACGGCTTACGAGGCGATGCTCAAAGGGGCAAATACGCTTGAAAATAACCCTATACGCCCAGGGGTGAAAGAGTATTGGAAATTGGGTTACCTGAGTGTAGACGGAGGGGTAAGAGGACCTGTATCTACTACCCAAGAGTACAATGCTGCCGACTTTGCCATTGCGCAAATCGCCAAGAAACTCGGCAAAAAAGCCGATTACGAGAAGTTTAACAAACAAGCCTATTCGTATAGAAAACTATTCGACAAAGAAACCCATTTATTGCGTCCGCGTCACGCCAATGGCAAGTGGTATGCGCCTTTCAACCCCGAAAGTGGGGCTAACTTTGAAGAGAATGTGGGCTATATAGAGGGCAATGCGTGGCAATACGTATATATGGTAACCCACGATGTAAAAGGAATGATCAAGCTAATGGGTGGTGAAAAATCTTTTGAAAAGCAACTCGACCATATTTTCGACAGCAAGCAGTACGATATGGCGAACGAACCCGATATTGCCTATCCGTATCTCTACAACTTCCTGAAAGGCAAAGAGTGGAAAACCCAACAGAAGATAGACCAACTCATCAATGAGTATTTCCAAAACAAACCTGCGGGACTCCCAGGCAATGAAGATACAGGGGTGATGTCGGCTTGGCTCATTTATGGAATGGCAGGTTTTTATCCTATTACTCCTGCTGAACCTAACTATACTTTTACCTCGCCTAAGTTTACTAAAATCACCCTCAAACGCAACCCACAGTACTATCCTGCTGGTGATTTGGTAATAGAAAGTAATGCTTCGCCTGAAAACATTTACATTAAGAATATTTACATCGACGACAAGCCTTACAAATCCTATTTTATTAGCCACGAGGCACTAAAAAATGCGAAGAAAATACGATTTGAGCTAGGTAAAAGATAAGAGGTAAGAAAAGTGTGTCCCACCGCTGGCGCGAGCTTGTAGCTCGTGCCAAATAAATTAGTAAATCAGTAAATAAAAAACACAATGAAAAAAATCCATTTTGTATTAAAATTAACCTTACTGTTGTGTGGCTTTACGGCTTTGGCACAACCTAAATACTTTATCTTTGAAGAAAAAGGTAAGTTAGGATTGGTAGATTTGCAGGGAAAAACAGTGTTAGCCCCTACTTTTAATTCTATAGAAGAAAAACAACCATACTTCATTGCTTGTAAGCAAGCAAAAGGCTGTTCGGTGTATAACGAAAATTTACAACCCATTCTTAAAGGGACTTATAACTCTATAAGATTTGGGTGTGAAGGTCAGTTTATTGTTGAGAAGAATGGAAAGTATGGGGTGGTTTCTGAAAAGGGCACTATAATACTCCCCTTAAAATATTCATTTATAAACTCTAACAAAAATGGCTATACCGTAACTCTTAATGAGAAAATGGGTCTTTTTAACTCTGAAGGGAAAGAAATTATCCCTATAAGCTATCGCTGGATTTACACTGATAAGATAGATGATAATATTCCTATTGTAGCAAAATTGGATAGCAAAGAGGGATATATCAATACTAAAAATGAATGGGTGATACCTCCTACCTACAGAGATGCTTTCGCTTTTCGACAAGGTTTGGCTAAAGTAAGGGAAGTGAGAGATTACATATATATCAACCTTAAAGGAGAACCTATTATTCAAGATTTTGATGCCAATGTGATTGAACCTTCTGACAACACTTACATAGTAGGTGTACGTAAGGAATGTAAGTATATGGTCTATGATTTGAATGGTAATTTGTTAGATACCTACAATCTTTTAAGAAACAATAGGAGTGATGATGCTATTTTCGCGGTTAAAAAAAATGGTAAATGGGGCTATATAGATGGCTATGGCAAGGTAATAATTCCGTTAGAATATGAAGAAGTCGGTAATTTTAGCGAAGGATTGGCTGCTGTACGCAAAGATGGTAAATGGGGGTATATCAACCTAAAAAATGAGGTAGTGATTCCGTTTGAGTTTACTAATAGAGGGGTAAGCTCCTTTAAAAATGGGGTTGCTACATACTATACTGATAGCGGTATAGGTCTTATCAATCTGAAAGGAGAAATAATAGCTGAACCTAAATATAATAGTATAGAATACGTAAGAGAGAATGTTGCTATAGTACTTTTTGATGATTATTACTATCTATATGATTTTGTAAAAGAAAAGAAACTAAAACGCCTTGAAGAAATAAAAATTGAAGAAACCGATATAGCTATAGCACCAGATTGCGACTAATTGACCCTCTGCTGGTGCGAGCTTGTAGCTCGTGCCAAACAAATTAACACATCAACAAATCGCCTTTGCGTAATTCGTCTCTCGTAATTCGTAATTATTATGCATAAACTTCACTTAATTCTTTCCCTAATAGCAGGGGTATTCATATTGCTGGGGGCTCTTACAGGGGGCATCTTGGCGGGTGAATCGGTGTATAACCAAACGTTGCCTTACAAAAGTGCATCGTTTGAAAGCACTACCCTTGCCCAAACCATTGCTGTTTTAAAGGAAAAGAATATAGATGCCCTTAAACTCTCTATCGACCGCAATCACTTTGTGCAGGTGGAGACGACTGAGGGCGAAAAACTCTTTATCCATCCGCAATCGGGGGAGGTCATCAAAGGGGATTATAAGCCCTCGAAGTTTATACAGTTCGTTAAAACCTTGCACCGCTCGCTCTATATGGGCAAAACGGGACGGGTGATTATGGGGATTACGGCTTTGTGTTTGTGTGTAGTAGCCTTGTCGGGTATATGGCTCATCGCCCGCAAACAGCAACGTTGGGGCAGGTTCTTCCACAAACTTCCGCAAGAAAAATTCTACAATCATTACCACAGTGCTCTGGGGCGCTGGGCGCTCGTGCCCATCTTTATCATTGCCCTCACGGGGGTGTATATGACGCTCGAAACAGTGGGAGTGTTTCCTAAGTTCAAAGCTGAACACAATTACGATATTAGCACACTACAAGAAACACCCGCAAAACCCGCTAAAGACTTCCCTGTTTTTCAAGTGCCTCTCGCCGAAGTGCGCCAAGTGGAATTCCCTGCTTTTGAAGATGTAGAAGAGGTTTATAAAGTAGATTTCATCGATAAAAATATAGTAGTCAATCAGTTTACGGGCAAGGTGATTAGCACCTCCACCTCTCCTTACAAAGGCTTGGCGTATTTGGTGCGCACCCTGCACATCGGCAAAGGGCATTACCTCTGGGCGAGCGTGTTGTTGCTATCGTGTGTGGCTCTGTTGTTTTTCCTCTACTCTGGTTTTGCGATGACCCTCAGAAAACGAAAGAAAGGCATCAACAATCCGTTTGATAAAAGCGAATGTGAATACATCGTGTTAGTAGGTACCGAAGGAGGCACCACCCGCAAGTTTGCCGTTCTTTTCCATAACGAACTCCTCCGTTTGGGCAAACGTTCCTACCTGACCGATATGAACGCCTACACTCGTTTTGCTAAAGCAGAGCAACTCATTGTATTTACTTGCACTTATGGCGATGGCGAGGCGCCTATCAATGCTACTCACTTTGCGCAACTATGGGCGAAAAATTCCCCCACACAACCTTTGGCGTATAGCGTACTCGGTTTTGGTTCTGACACTTACCCCGATTTCTGCAAATATGCCAAAGAAGTAGACCAACTTTTGTCGGCTACTGCACAAGCTGAATGTGCGCTGCCTTTGCATACCGTAAACGACCAAGATTTCAGTCAGTTTAAAGCGTGGGCAACGGCTTGGGGTATGGCGCAAAAGCTCTCTTTAGCTTTGCCCGATGATTTCAGCGTACAACCTCAGCGCAAACCGCTCACTTTCACCGTAACAGAGAAAACGCCCGTAATGGACGACGATATTTTCCTAATAGCGTTACGTCCGTCGCAAAAAAGTAGTTTTACCTCTGGCGACCTCTTGGGCATTACCCCTGAAGACGGGCGCGAACGGCTTTATTCTATTGCCAAATACCAAGGAGATGTGTGGCTGAGCGTAAAGCTACATTCACAAGGGGTTGTTTCTAACCTGCTGAACAATTTGCAAATAGGCGATACGCTGCAAGGGGCTTTGGTAGCCAATAAACACTTCCACTTTCCTAAAAAAGCACCTCAAGTAGTGTGTATTGCCAATGGTTCGGGGATGGCGCCCTTTATAGGAATGATAGCCGAAAACACTAAAAAGAAACCCATCACCCTGATATGGGGTTGTCGCCGTGAAGCCTCTTTGGAAATCTACCGCCCTTATATAGAACAGTTTACTCACGAAGGAAAGATAGCCAACTATTGGCAAGCCCTCTCGCGTGAAGGGGACAAATTCTATGTGCAGGACATCTTGCGAAGAGAAGCTCCTTTCTTTGCAGAACTCCTGAAAAACAAAGGAATTGTAATGATATGCGGGTCGGTTGCGATGGAGAAAGCAGTTACCGAGGTCTTAGAGACGATTTGTAGAGAACATTTAGAAAAACCACTGAGCTACTTCCAAAACAAAGGACAAATCAAAACGGATTGTTATTGATTAGATAAGAGATAAGGGATAAGAATATGACAACACATTTTTTACATATAGACCCCAATACTTCGATAGAGGAAGTGAATTTGCTTTTTGAAGCGCACTCGCTTTCGGCTTTGCCCGTGTGCGAAAACAATTCTTTTATAGGGGTACTCCGCAAAGAAGCCGTGGAAGAGGCTGCTAAAGAGGCGTTAGTAAGTGATTATGAGTATGCGCTTGAACACTATTTTATACCTTCAACGGCTACGTGGGATGCTGTGGTAGAGGCTTTTGCGCTCTATCAAACCGATATGTTACCGGTAATCAATGAGGGAGGAGATTTTATAGGTTACTATCATTTAGATGAGTTTGTATTACAATTTATCGAAACTCCTTTTATACAAGAAGCTGGCTATGTGCTTATTTTGCAGAAAGATACTCTTAACTATTCACTTGCTCAAGTTAGCAGCATCGTAGAGGAAAATGGAGGAAAACTCTTAGGGCTTTATCTCTCTAATCGCACGGAAAACAACGTGCTTATCACCCTAAAAATCACCACCAACCGACTCTCGGAAATACTACAACACCTCCGCCGTTATGGATATGGTATCCTCACCGAAAAAGAAGATGATCACTACCGGAAAGAACTGAAAGACATTGCTGATTACTTTGAAAAATACTTAGACTTAGGTAACAGATAAGAGATAAGAATAATCTTTAACTAATATATACTATGAAACGTTTTTTAACTACAATTTTATGGCTTTGTGCTACTTATGTTGGCTTTGCGCAAACCGCAATAGGGGTAAAAGTGAATACTCCATTACATTCTTTTAATTTTTTCAACGAGCTCACCTCTAACGAAAATTATGATATTGAGATTTATCCGCGAATTGCTGCTTTTAATTCAGGTGTATTTGCTCATTTCCAACTCGCCAAACGTTGGGCATTACAAACTGAAGTGCTTTATCGCCGAGAAACATTATCATTCCGTCCTAAAAATAGCACTTGGGATACCGAAGAACGTCCTTATTACGAGTTTGACTACTTAGAAATCCCTCTTATGATGCAATTCGAGGGCAAAAAACCCGTTAGAGGATTTACACAGTTAGGTTTTTCACCCAAAATTAGTACGAGAGCAGCTTTTAGAGATAAAGGAAGCAATGAGGTGCAAGATATGGAATACTATTTTGGTACAGGACAACTACACATTAACTTCAATATAGGAGGAGGGTTGATCGTAGAACGCCCCAGATGGTTGTTGTTTGCCGAAGCACGTTATTCAGTTAATCTTACCAAAATGGCAACGAATAGCAGTTCTCCTTATTTAAATTTCATAGAAGCGAGAAATCATACCTTTACATTTTCGTTAGGTGCAGGCTATAAATTCTCTAAAAAGAAAAACGATACTCCTCCTACTGAAGAAATCGTAGCTCCTACTGAAGAAGTTATCACACCTACTGAAGAAATCGTAACTCCTACTGAAGAAGTAAATAAAGAACCCATAACCGAATAATCTTTAACTAAATCATATTATGAAACGCTTTTTAACTACAATTTTATGGCTTTGCGCTGCTTATTTGGGCTTTGCGCAAACCGCGATAGGGGTAAAAGTAACTGACCCACTATCGGCTGTTAGCTTAGCAGCTCCTCTATATACAGCAACCAATGTTGATCTAAAAAACTACAATGCCTTTGTTAGCCTTGGAGGCTTTGTTCGTATTCCTCTAAAAGAACATTGGGTTTTACAAAGTGAATTGCTTTTTAAGCACGAAGCTGTGCGTTTTAGAATAGAGAATAGCAGCAAAGATTCTTATTATAGATTTGAATATTTGGACGTGCCTTTCTTAGTACAATACGAAGGCAAGAAAGCTATTAGAGGTTTTGGTTTTGTAGGTTTTTCACCTAAATTTCTCATTACTTCTTCTTTTTATGATGCTTCTAAGAGCGTTACTTACGGAGGGAGTTCGCAATTCAATACGGTGATGATGATGGGACATATAGGAGGAGGTGTGCTATTTGAGCGCCCTAAATGGATTTACACAGTTGATGCCCGTTTTTCTACCAGCATAACGAACTTAGCTTCAGGAAGCCATACAGAATATATCAATTTTGATAAAGCGAGAACATTTGTGTTTGGCATTTCGTTAGGTGCAGGCTATAAATTCTCTAAAAAGAAAAACAATACTCCTCCTACTGAAGAAATCGTAGCTCCTACTGAAGAGGTAGTAACTCCTACTGAAGAAGTAAATAAGGAACCTATAACCGAATAATCTTTAACTAAATATATTATGAAACGCTTTTTAACTACAATTTTATGGCTTTGCGCTGCTTATTTGGGCTTTGCGCAAACCGCGATAGGGGTGAAAATCAATAGCCCTGCAAGTACTTTTACGATTATTACTCCTATACAATCAATGGAGGGGTATAATGTGGAGTATTTTGGAAAGACAGGCGTAGTGAACTCTGGGTTATTTTTGCGAATGCCTATCAAAACTCACTTTGCTTCACAAATAGAATTGATGTACAAGCGCGAAGCAATTCCGTATCGCCCTGAAGGCTCAGATTTAAAATTGCAAGACCGCCGTCACATTCGTTTTGATTACTTAGAAATGCCTTTCTTATTGCAATTTGAGGGCAAGAAATGGTTTAGAGGCTTTGGACAAATAGGATTAGCTCCTAAAGTTTTGCTTTTGGCTTCATATTCTGAAAAACAGAACAGTGAGAAGTTCAATATGACACAATATTTCAATAAAATATTGTTTACTTTTCACGTAGGTGGAGGAGTGATGTGGGAGATACCTAAATGGATATTCACCGCTGATGCTCGTTTTTCTATGAACCTCACCCCTATCACCGATCAAGAACACGTTCCTCATCTCTATTTTAAAGATGCTAAAAGTTACTACTTCGCTATTTCTATAGGCGCAGGCTTAAAACTTCCTAAAAACAAAAATGAAGAACCAGCTATTCAAGAGCCGGTATATCCTTCAAGTGAAGAGCCCGTATACCAAGAAGTGAAAGAAGAGCCTATACCTCAAGAAGCGAAAGAAGAGGCTGCTCCTCAAGAAGTAAAAGAGACTGAATAACGCTTATTATCTTCCTAAAATCAAGATTTCATCATCATCTAAAAGGGTATCATTGCGGAATCGCAGAAGAATTTGCGCAACCGTAATGGTATCTTTTTCGCAATAAGTAGCTATACGGTCGATATCACCTTCGTTGTAGAACACATTGCGCACTTCGCTGCCATCAATATCGTCTTTAGGAGAGGGAATGCCTAAAATATGAGCTAAGAGTTTCAGTGAAGTATAGTGTTTGTAATCGCCGAACTTCCACATTTCCATCGTATCGAGATGAGGAATTTCCCAAGGCTTTTTGCCAAAGAGCTGTAGCTTTTGCGGAATCTCTATTCCATTGATTATCATACGTCGGGAGATATATGGAAAATCAAACTCCTTGCCATTATGGGCGCAAAATAATTTATTAGGGCGTGAAAAATGTTCGTTTACTAATCTGCCGAAATCTTCTAACAGATTCTTTTCTTCACCCGTGAACGAGGTAACCCTAAAGGTGCGTTGCTGATGCCGGAATGAAAAATACCCTACTGATATGCACACAATTTTCCCAAACTCAGCCCAAATACCTGCGCGGTCGTAGAATTCTTCGGCAGAGAACTCTTCCTTGCGTTGGTAACGCGTTTTTTCTTCCCAAAGCATTTGAGCTTCAACCGACAATTCGCTGTACTGCTGGTGTAACGGTACAGTTTCTATATCCAAAAAAAGTATGTCGTCTAAGTTGAGTTTGTGAAGCATTACTGTTTTTTTATCTGAAAACGAATATAGGTAATGGGTTTGCCTTGTTCTAAATAGAACTGTTCGTAGAAGGTTTTAATTTCGGTTACTTCTGGGGGTACGCCATCACTATTGTAGATATTGTGATTCGCATAAAGCACTTTATGCCCTGCTCCGTGTAACAATCCCAAGGTATAACCGTGCATAAACTCACTATCGGTTTTGAGGTGCACATAGCCATCGGGGGCAAGGATATGCTCGTAACGCGCGAGAAAATCGGCGTTTGTGAGGCGGTGTTTGGTGCGTTTGTATTTTATTTGCGGATCGGGGAAAGTAATCCATATTTCACTCACTTCGCCTGAAGCAAAACATTTTTCAATGAGTTCTATTTGAGTGCGGAGGAAAGCTACATTGGCAATATTTTCTTCTATAGCGTTTTTGGCACCTCGCCAAAAACGCGCGCCTTTGATGTCTATTCCTATGAAATTCTTCTCGGGATGACGTTTGGCTAACCCTACTGAATACTCGCCTTTGCCACAGCCCAATTCTAAAACTATAGGGTGATTATTCTTGAAATAGAGTTCATTCCAACGTCCTTTATAAGCAAAAGCATCGGTGAGGACTTCCTCACGTGAGGGCTGAATTACATTGGCAAAAGTTTTATTTTCTTCGAATCGTTTGAGTTTATTTTTGCTTCCCATAGGTAAGTGAAAAGTGAATAGTGTTAGGGCGGCAAAGATAGCAATATTTTTTTAATTACAATTTTCTTCTTTGCAATGGCAATTCTCAGTATCTATTTCAAAAGTGCTGTGGGTAATACCTTCGTGAGAAAGGGTGTGTTTCAGTTCGGCTTTGATGGTCATAAATTCTTTTAGCGTAATGCATTCTTTGAGTACCAAATGGGCTGTTAAAGCATTTTGCGCACTACTGAGCGCCCATATATGCAGGTGATGCACACTTTCTACCATAGGGTGTTGTTCTATCAGTTGCTGAATATGAGCTTGGTTTATATTCTGAGGTACGCCATCTAAAATCAGTTTTACACTTTCTTTTAAGAGCCCCCAAGTAGAGAAGAGAATCACGATTCCCACCATAAAACTACTGATAGGATCGGCGATATACCAACCGGTAAAGTATATTATCGCTCCTGAGACAATCACTCCTACCGACACTAAAGCATCGAGTAGCAGGTGCAGAAAAGCCCCTTTGATATTGATATCAGTTTGCTGACCTTTATAGAAGAGAAAAGCCGACACCCCATTGATAATCACCCCTATGAAAGCTGTAATCATAATAGCAGTTCCTGCCATTTCGGGTGGATTGGAGAGACGTTCAAAGGCTTCGATAAAGATTTTTATCACAATATATATCAGCAGTACCGCATTGATAAGTGAGGCAAGAATAGAAGCCTTTTTGTAGCCATAAGTGTATAGCTGGGTAGCAGCGCGGTGAGTGAGTTTCAGCCCGATAAGAGAAATCACCAAACTGGCGACATCACTCAAATTATGACTGGCATCGGAAATTAGCGCCAGCGAATCAACTCTAAAACCTACTATAAATTCGATAAGGGTATAGAGCAAATTCAAGCCTATACCTATATAGAAGGCACGATTCAGCGCACTTAAATCGGTTACGGTGTGATGATGATGGTGGTGATCGTGATGATCGTGATCGTGGTGATGATCGTGATCGTGGTTGTGTAAATGTTCCATAATAGTAATTTTAGGTAAGAGATAAGAGGTAAGAATTGGGGCAAAGTTACAAAATTATTTAGAAATAATCTCTGTTTAGAGGTGTTTTTTCATAGCCTAACCTCCGCTGGAGATGTTTTGGAGAATCTCAGAGAATCTTGGAGAATCTCAGAGAATCTTGGAAAATCTCGGAGGTGGGAAGGGTGGTGTAAATAGTTTTTTGTGTGTAGGTATGGGCGTTTGCAAAACGCCCATACAATGTAACTAAAAATGATTGATTATTTAGGTAATCAACTGATGATTTAGGAGTTTTTGGAGAATCTCAGAGAATCTTGGAGAATCTCGGAGGTGGAAAGGGTGGTGTAAATAGTTTTTTTCTATTTCTTTAGAATATATTTTTTGTATTGGTAATAGGCGATAGCTACTAAAATAAGTGCGATTAGCCAATAAGTTTTTGGGGTTAGCCCGAAATTGTGTTCTTTTTGTTTGAGTGATTGATGTTGGTGGAAATTCAGTACTTTTTGACGAGCTTGGTGCATTTCTTTCTGTTGCAGGCTGTCGGTGCGCTCACGCAAGTGTTTTACGTGGGTAGTGCTGTGGAGTTGCACTTGGGTATGCCCTGTGCTGTCCTTAAACGCCTCAAGTGTGAGATGTACTTCTTGTAGGCCACTGAGCCATTCTACGGTGTGCAAGACTGCTGTTTGTTGGCGGTAGAGACTATCTATTTGCTCACGTATTTGGAGGGTTTCAGTTTGTTTTAGCTTATGTGTTTTGCAGGAGAATAGTAATAAAAAAGGCAATAAAAAGAGAATTTGTTTCATTTTGAGAGTTGTTTTATGATTTTTTTGAGTTGGGTTGCATAATCGGGGGCAGTAGCGTAGCCTGCACGAGCAATAGCTTCAGCAAATAAGTATGGGTCGGTTTTGACTTTTAGAGCCTCGGCGTAGCGGGGATTGTGCAGGAAAAACAGGGCGTGATCGGTAAAGCAGGCTTCGGGAGTGGGGTATTTTTTGAACCAGTCTTTCACCTTATAGGTGTATTTGCCATCGGTGCGCTTGGTAACGCTTAGCACTTCGGGGAATTTTTGTAATGCAGGGTTGCGCTGATAAGTTTCCCAATCACAAGAGAGCACTTCGGTAGTTACTAATAATTGTCGGTCATCAGCGGAGGTATTTGCTTTGGCTTTTACACCAAAGAACATATTACCAGGGGCGTGTGTTCCCCAAGCACTTTCCAAGGCTGCTTGTGCCAAAATAAAGAGGTGTGAGATGCCTGTTTTGCGTTCAGTTTCGATTGCATAAGGCTTGTAGGTAACTACAAAATGTGCGATTTGTTGTTCGTTGTTTGTCATTTTCTAAGTTGTTTTAAAAGGTTTTCGATAGAAGTTTCGAGTTCTTTGATGCGTAGGTTAGCCTCTTTAAGGTCGGCAATGGCTTTGGCGTATTTTTCGCCTAAGTCATCAATCATTTCGCGATAGATATGTATCGCTTTATCTACATTGTCTAATTCGCTGGCTTGTAGTTCCACGCGTTGTTTAGGGCGACCGAAGAGCCAGCCTGCCCATCCTGAGAGCAAAAGCCCTATAAAAGTGATGAATTGTTCTTTGAGAAGTTCCATTTTCTTTTTGATTTGTGATGCAAAATTGAGGAGTTTTGAAGAAGTGCACAAATAGTTGTAACGAGTGGTTACAAGATTGTTACAAGGGAGAAGTAGGGAATAAAAAAAGCGCGAGCTATGAAGCTCGCGCCTTTAATTATTAGGTATTCTCTAATGAGTTATCCTTTCTTAATTGTTGTAATTCCGCCGCTTAGGGCAAATTCCATCGCTTTTTGGGCAGTAAAGCCTTCGGCGGGTTTTACATTCTCGGCAGAAGTAACAATCACCCAACCCGAAATAGCATACGAATGGGGCAAATATACGCTCACCATTCCCTCGAGATTGACAAAATCCATTGACGACTGGGTAAGAAAACCTATGCGCCATACCTCGGGGGTTTCGTTTACACGTACCCACACTGGATTGGAGAACTTGCGTTTATCGCCTACAAATGATGCTAAGACATCTTTGATAGATGAATAGATGATTTTTACCCCAGGGATATGTGCCACCAAATAATCTAACAAACCTACCAATAGTTTCCCTAAAATGAGACGGCTACCTATAAATCCAATGATGGCTGTGCCTAATAGGACTAATGCGAACACTAAACCTGGGTAATCCTTAGAGAGGTCGGGGACGAGGTTATCGACACTTTTGAATATTGACCAAATAATCCAAATAGTAGCACTGAGAGGTCCTATGATAAGTATCCCTTGAAAAAAGTATTTGATAAAAGTACTGAAATAGTGTTTTTTCATTGTTGTAATTTGCTGATTTTGCCAATTTAACCATTGGCAGTAATGCAAAAATAGCACTATTTTTCTAAATAGGAAAATTTTTCTTGCAAGGGAGAGTTTTTGGAGTTCTAGGAGTTTTCAGAGGTTTCTGGAGCGATTGAAGTTTTTGTAGTTGCATAAAATTAGATTGTGGATAGAATAGATTAAATTGTTTTATACAAAAAAAAGCTGCTAAGCGGGGTACTTAACAGCTTTTATTATTTATCCAGAATAGGTATGTACACTCATTTGTGCCGTTGGCAAGTAGTTTACACCAAACCAGCAAACAAGGAGTAGTATAAAGGCAATTCCTACGATAAGGAAACTCTGAAAAGGTTTCTTTTCTTTGTGATTGTACTTGTGGTGGAGATATACCAAATAGCCAAGCCAAGTGATAAATGCCCAAGTTTCTTTAGGGTCCCACGTCCAATAATGTCCCCACGCTTCTTTTGCCCAAAGAGCTCCAAAAAGCAATCCAAAGGTGAGAAATACATAACCTATTTTTACGAGTTGGTCGATGACAGTAAAGATTGATTGTACTTCTTGTCCTTTTTTATAGCGATAAATGCCATAGAAAGCAGTGAGTGAAGCCATCCCTAACATTGCATAAGCAAAGATATACACGATTACGTGTGGAATGAACCACACGCTCTGCAAGGCAGGCATTAGGGCTTTGTTCATTGTATCGGGGTGGGTATAGGTAAGTACTATAAATACAATCCCCATTACAGCTGAATAGCTGAGCATCCACTTTTGGCGATAGAGCCAATAGATGGCACAGCCTATGAGTCCCATAAAGAATGCGTACCAAATACGTGTTTCGGCAAGGGTGCGCAAGGGCGGACGATCTAAGTTTTGCCACAAGGCAACAATAAAGACTCCAATGGTTAGGGTAGCTACTAAATGAGCTGTAATACTGAGGTTTCTAAGAGCTTTACTTTTACTATAGATAAGCGTTCCGGAAAGTAACCATAGGGCTACTGAAATATATGTTATAAGATTGAAATAATGCCACATAGTTTAGAAAATAGGAATTAGGAGTTAGGAATTAGATGTTTGTTTTTTAGTTTTTACTTCAAAGAGGAGGGCAATACCTCCGGCAAGTAGTAAGAAAATTCCTACATAAACGACAGGTAACCAAGGGTCGGAGATGAGTTCGACGACACTGAGTTCTGACCAGCGTCCCATACGTTCATCGTAACTCAATTGGTAAATGCGCCAACCACCTACGCTGATAGGGTGGTTTACTTCTATTTTTTCTTCGAGTACTTCGTTTATATGATCTTTTTGATATATCAATACATCGGATTGGAATTTGCGTGCTTCGGCAGGCGCCATTACCAAGGTATGTTCATCATCTAAATGAATGGCACGAGGTGAGAATTGGAAGTTACCAGCTGAAATCCAATCGGTTTTCTTTTTATGAGTACGGAGGTCTTCTACGGTTACTTTGGCTGCATTGGTCGCACCCCACATCGTGTGATTGACATAAGTACTATCGGTATCGGGGATTGCCTTTTCGAGGTATTGGTGAAGAGTAATTTTCCAATTGAGCAGGGTCATACTCTCACCTTGTTTTTCGAGCATAAAGCCTATAGGTTTTTCGTGAGGCAGTGCTGAGCCTGTGCTATCGATAACAAATAGTTTATTAGGATAAATATCTATACTAAACTCTTTGAGTTCCATAGCGATAGGCAGTTGTACTACACGATTATCATCGGTAGTTGCACGCCATTCGAGTTTATCCTTGTAAAGGTTCATTTTCAAGCGAATGATGTCACCTTGTCCTAATACCCCAGCAAACATTGTAAGCCATAAGCCAAAGTGATTAAGAAGGAAAGGAATGTTTTTGCGTTGATAAACCATTGAGCGTTTGAGGATAGAAAACCAGAGGTTCATCAGTGCTAATACGAAAACGATGCCGAAGTACCAAGTTTTGGTAAGGTCGTCTAATCCTAATTTGCCTAGAAAGCTATTTGCTACTTCTTGAGGATTCACATTGATACTCCCCAAGCCGATGGTGAGTATTCCAAGAGTTGCAACTGTAACAATTGCAAAAGGCGCCGAAGAAAAGCGCACGATGAAGTTTGTTTTTCTAAAGATAAAATATACAGCTGTAGTGATTACTACGAAGGCAAAGCCTTCTATCACATTGTAAGGAAAACTAAACCAACTTTTGCTGATACTTCCTAAGGTAAGTTGCAGTATCAACCCTATGATAAGGGACACACACGCAACCAAAATAGCGAAAGGATATTGTTTCATTAGTTAGGTAAGAGATAAGAGGTAAGAAATAGGGGCGAATTGCCATTCGCCCCTACATCGTTATTTATTATTGGTAATTTGTTATTATTTTTGGGTTACTAAGCGTCCTTTTTCTTTGGCTTCTTTAATCCATTTAGGAACGATAGTTTCTAAGAATTTTTTCTTAGCAGCTTCTTCTTTAGGGATATCTAGACCAATTTCTTTTTGAGCTTTAGCTTTAGTACTGATATCAGGCATTACGAAAGCTGTTTTGATGTTTAGTTTTTCTTTAAGCACATCTAAATTATTTTCAGCTTGATAAGCATAGATAAGACCATCGCTAAGGAGGCGTTCAGATTCGATAGGAGCGTGGAAAGCGGCACCGTGTGAAGAGTGTACCATATCCCAACGCCATTGTGATTTGCGGATAAGTGCCAAAGTAGGTTTCATTTGTTCTTCAGTAGCACCGTTATCCCACAAGAATTTAGCTTTGAAGTGTACTTTTGCTAATTGTTTTTCGAGTTTCATACGCATACCATATACAGCATCTTGGCGATCGTATACGTTTTTCACCAATTCTTCTTCACTTTGGCGGTGACAAGTTTGGCAGCTTGCTGACACATTGCGCAATGGACTGCTGATTTGGTGATCAGAGAATTTTACAGCACCATCAGTTTTGTAAGGCATGTGGCAATCGGCACAAGAAACGCCACGTTGTCCGTGGATACCGAGTTGAGAAAGTTCATAATCAGGGTGTTGTGCTTTGAGGATAGGAGTACGGCTAAGAGAGTGAACATAGTCAGTCCAACCTTCTTTATCGTAATATTCTTCCATTTTTTCAACAGTCATTCCTTCATCCCAAGGGAAAGTAAGATATTTTTTATCACCTTTGAAGTAGTACTCTACGTGGCATTGCGCACAAACGAGAGAGCGCATTTCTTGGTGAGTAGCTTTATTGATGTCACGACCTTGACGTTTGAAAGCTTCTTGTAAAGCCAATTGTTTTACTTGTAATTTCATAGTTTTGGTATCGTGGCAAGTAGCACAACCGATAGGGTTTACGATTTGGCTACCCCATTGATCCCAAGGAGCACTATAGTAAGTTTCAGCACCTACTTCTTTCATAAGGCGAGGCACATCAGGGCTTTTACAAGTCCAACAAGTACCTGGTTGAGGAGAGTGGGTAGAATCAGTAGGCGCGCCAGTACGAAGGATTTTAGTAACATCCTCAATAGCGTGCATGTGTCCGCGAGGAGCGTTATATTCCTTAGAGAAAGCATAACCAGCCCAAAGGATTACCATTTCGGGGCGCAAAGCGAGCAAATCATCATCTTGACTGCTCATATACCTAGAGCGGAATGTAGTGTCGGCAGTTGCTGCCCACGAAGCGTATTCACGAGGATAGAACGGTTCAAAGAGCTCGTTTTTGCATTCCTGATCGGGGAGGTTATTACCGCCTCTTGCGATAAACTGAGCTTCTGAAGATCTATTCATTATTGAATTAGCCAATAGTCCTAACAAAAAGGTAACTACTGCTAATAAACCTGCAATTAACCAATGTTTCTTTTTCATCGCTGTATAAATTATATTTCGTTTTTTTAATTTGTTGATTTTTCTTTATTTTTGACCATATTATCAAGCCATTCAGGGGTGTTGTTTGGCATATTACTAATAATAGGTACGGGTGAATGAGGAGCTGAATTGAGTCCGCGTACACGGCTGTGAGGCACTTCGCGGTGGCAGTCCCAGCAGAGTCGCCCGTTATCGGCGTGAGCCATTTCGGCAGTTACCTTTCCTGCTTGTACTTCACTTACCAAAGTACTATGGCAGCGGATACAGTTTTCTTGTACTACCTTTTGCCCTGGGGAGTGCATTTTAATCACTTGAGGTTCCAAGCGGAAAGTGAACATCGTGGCGTGGCGCAGACCGTCGTTCGCTTTGAAATAGTATTTGCGAAAAACGTTGTCGTGAGGCACGTGGCAATCGTTACACACGGTATTGCGACCGTGAGAGGAGTGCATCCACGTAGCGTACTCAGGCTCCATAATATGGCAGTTCACACACGCCTTAGGGTCGTCGGACAGATAGGAGTGCGCTTTGGATATATAGAATATGTATCCTCCAAGCCCTATCAGTATCCCTACTAATGATGGAATCAAGAATCGAAACCATCGTCCTTTTTTAGTAGATTGGGTGTTGTTATTCGTTGTCGCCATTATATAAAAAAATGTTTTTTCGTTGTTTTTCGTTGCAAATGTAAAATACTTTCTATACATTTGCAAATGAAAACGATAGGATTACGTTACTTTATTGTAAGTCTAAATAAGGTTAATTTATTCCTGTCTAATTTTCAATATATTAACCTTTTTAAATGTAAAAAATTCAAAGAAATTTATACCTATGAAAAAACATTTATTATCAATTTTTGCTTTGGGCACAACTTTCGTTTTGTACCCCACTTTGGCAACTGCTCAAGAAGAGTTACCACCACCTCCACCGATGGAAGAAATGGCACCTCCCCCACCCCCTAATGAGTTTACATTATCGGCACAATTGCGTCCGCGTTTTGAGTATCGCAATGGAGCTTACAAGCCAATTCAAGAAGGAGAAGCACCTGCTATCCTCACTAACAATCGCGTTCGCTTGAATTTTGACTACAAGCACACCGACCGCCTACACCTATATATATCACTACAAAATGTGAATGTATGGGGACAAGCACCTCAAATACAATCATTTGATAGAACTGGTGGTATGTCGGTTTTCGAGGCTTACGCCGAATTTCCTCTCGTTAATACCCTCAGTGCAAAAGTAGGTAGACAAGTGATTGTGCTGGACGATGACCGTATTTTTGGTTCTCTTGATTGGCACCCTGCAGGTCGTAGTCACGATGCTGTGAGCTTGAATTGGAACGCTTGTGACCAATGGACACTACGCAGCTTCTTTGCTTACAACCAAGGAATTGCTTCAGGAACAATGAATGTAAACACCCCTAATGGAGTACATTTCCAAGGAGGACAAGATTACCAACACCTTGAAGCAGTTCACTCTCACCACAAATTTAGCGAAGACCAAAAATTATCTCTCTTGTTTGCTAACTTAGGTTACCGCGTTAATAATGGTACAAACTATAATATGCAAACATTTGGAGCACACTACACTGGCAAAAGTGACGACTTGAGTTATGGCGCTTCTGCTTATTTGCAAACTGGTAAAAATGCGAAAGGACAAGACAAGAGCGCTTATATGTTTGCAGTGAATGCAGGCTACAAGTTCTCTCCTATTTTCAGTTTAGCAGCTGGAGTAGACTACCTTAGTGGCACAGCTACTCCTACCTCTAACACAACAGATAAAACTTTTGATCCATTCAGTGGTACCAACCACAAGTTCTACGGCTTTATGGATTATTACTATGTAGGTTTTACTCCTTCTGCAGGTTTGCTTAATCCTTACCTTACTGCTAATGTACGCACTGGTGAGAAGAGCAACCTCAGCGCTACTTTCCACTATTTTGCACCTGCTGCTAAGTTTGAAACTGACAAAAAACACAGCAGCTATGGCAGTGAAATCGATTTGGTGTATAACCTAAAAGTACAACCTTTTATCGGACTACAATTAGGTTACTCTACTTACTTTGCTAACGATGGCACTAAAGCCCTTAAAAACACCCCTAACCAACGTGGTTACCAAGACTGGTTTTGGTGTAGCTTGAACATCAATCCTAAGTTGTTTTCAGCGATGTTTTAAAGTGAATAATAACTCATAACAAAAAAAGGATAGCTCTCCACTGAAAGCTATCCTTTTTATTTTTCACTCTATCTATTATGATAAATATTGATGAGCAAATAAATTTTGTATTTACTTCTTATTTGCGATTGCTTGTTCAAAAGGGGTGATTGTAATGTTTTGCGCGAGTAATAAACAAGTACTAAACATCAAAGCTCCATAAAAACCATAAACTTTGAAGCCTCCTACAATCAGTGAGGTGAAAAATACCATTATAGCACTGTTTAAAAACATTGTAAGCCCAAAAGTAAGTTCGGCGATAGGCATCAACAAATAGTCTAACAGCGGACGCACATAGGCGTTCAAGCAGGAAAGCACAAAGGCTGCAAGTATGGCTGTGGAATACCCCTCGATGGTAGCGCCTACATTCAAAATACACAATAGGAATATAAGCGTTGCCGAAATTATTAGATATACAAAATATTTTAGGAATTGCATAAAAATTGTATCGTTTTATCGTAAAATTCAGTAGGATTTTGGGCGTGAAGCCAATGTCCTGCCTTACTCACAGTCTCTATAATAGCGTGAGGAAAATGAGTATAAATAAGTTGCTCATCTTCAGGCATTACATATTCAGAATACTCACCTTTGAGAAAGAGTGTTTTACCATTGTACACATTGCTATCCGGCAATTCAGCTCCTATCTCACTCTCATTGGCAATAAGCGCTGAAAGGTTCAGGCGTAAGCCTAAATGCCCAGGGGTTTCCCAATAGAGATTTTTGAGCAAGAACTGACGGGTGCCTATATCACTCACATAGGCAGCAAGTGCTTTATCAGCCTCTACACGCGAGGTTATTTTATTAAAATCAAGAGATGCTAATCCTCGTAATATTTGTTCGTGATGAGGTGGAAAATATTTAGGTGCCATATCGGCAACGATGAGTGAGAGTACTTTTTCGGGATATTCAGTAGCAAAAAGCATTGCTGTTTTGCCTCCCATAGAGTGTCCCATTAAATGAAACGCCTCCAACTGATGCGCTTCGGCATATTGCAATAAATCTTGTACCATTAGCGGATAGCTAAAATCATCGCTGTGGAAGCTGCGACCGTGATTGCGTTGGTCTAACAAATGCAGTTGAAAACCTGCTTCGGCATATTTAAGCGCTAAGGAACGCCAATTATCGGACATTCCTAAGAATCCGTGTAAAATCACGAAGGGAGTTCCTTCTCCTATAATTTGAGAGTGTAATATCATAATTTCAATTAACAATTAACAATTAATAATAGCTAATTTGTTAGTTTCAGTCCGATAATGGAGCTGATAAGGGTCACCAGAAACACTACACGCCAGAGAGTTATGGGTTCTTTGAAAAAAAGCATTCCTACCACTACGGAGCCTACTGCTCCTATACCTGTCCATACAGCATAAGCTGTACCTAAAGGGAGAGTTTTGGTGGCTTTCATCATCAGCCACATACTCAGTGAAAATGCAATAGCAAAAAGTGTATACCACAAGAAACTCTGTCTGCCAATAGTCTCACGTGCTTTACCCATACTAAACACAAAAAGAACTTCAAAAAGTCCTGCTAACACAAGATATATCCAAGCCATATTAGGGGGTTAGGGATTAGAAATTAGTTTATAGGAACGCCATTTTTCGATACATGCCTGCATATCATCGGGGAGTTCGCTATCAAAACTCATAAATTCGTGGGTTACAGGATGCTCAAAACCTAATGTTTTAGCGTGTAGGGCTTGCCGAGGTAATACGGAAAAACAATTCTCTACAAATTGTTTATATTTAGCAAAGGTAGTACCTTTCAGTATTTTGTCGCCGCCATAACGCTCGTCGTTGAAAAGGGTATGTCCTATGTGTTTTAAATGTACCCTGATTTGGTGAGTGCGCCCTGTTTCTAATCGGCAGGACACAAGGGTTACATAACCAAAACGCTCTAAGACTTTGTAATGTGTTACTGCCTCTTTGCCGTGAGAACCATCGGGGAAAACATCCATTTGCAAACGATCTTTCAAGTGTCGCCCTATATGCCCTCGCACAGTTCCCTCATCTTCTTCTATATTACCCCACACTAGGGCAATGTACTCACGCTGGGTAGTTTTATAAAAAAACTGTTGGGTGAGATGTAACATAGCCTCTTCAGTTTTGGCAATTACCAATAGTCCGCTAGTATCTTTATCAATGCGATGCACCAATCCAGGGCGATTGCTGCTGTTGTTAGGTAAATGCTCAAAATGATACACTAATGCATTGATGAGCGTTCCGCTATAGTTGCCGTGCCCTGGGTGTACTACCATACCCGCAGGTTTATTCACTACGAGCAACGCATCATCTTCATATACAATATTTAAAGGGATATTCTCGGGCACTAACAAATCCTCGTGTGGAGGGTGAGAGAGGAGTACCTTCACCACATCGTTAGCCTTCACACGGTGATTAGCTTTCACCGGTTCACCATTTACAAAAATATTCCCCTGTTTAGCTGCTTGTTGTACCTTGTTGCGAGTTGCATTTTCTACAAAATTCATCAAAAACTTATCCACACGCAAAGGTTCTTGTCCCTTGCCTGCTGTAAATGAATAATGTTCGTAGAGTTCGGGAGCTCCCTCGTCATCTGGTTCTAAATCGTCTACTAAATCTTCTTCGTACAAAGTCATAGAATTTTTAGAGATTGTTTTGGATTAATTTGTTGTAATTGAGGATAGAAACTTAAGTAAAACGCTAATCGCCCATCAGTTCCTCTATCGGTATCTCGTTGGGAATTGTATCACGCGTTTCAAAGCCATTACCACAAATCAAGTCTATACGTGAAGTTTTCACTAACTTATCACCTGGTTGCACTGGCTTGCCATTGTATTGCATCTCAAGTACCATATCCTTACCGATATTATCCACATAAGTTACTTGCCCAATAGTAAGCCCCACCGATTGCAGAGTAGCTTCAGCATTCCGGCGTGTTACTTGTATCACCTTGGGAACAGTTACTTTGTGGTAACCCTTAGGATTGAGCGTGAGATATATTTTGCGATTGTACTTCACTCGCTCATTAGGCTCAGGACTCTGACTGATAACTGATAACGGTGGAAATGAAGGATTGTACTCGGTAGAATCGATTACCTCACAGCGCAAATCTTGTTCTTCCAGAAGGATTTGCACTTCGGTAAGGCTTTTATTAGTAAGATCGGGGACTACCACAAACTTACCGTGAGCCGTATAGAGTTGCAAAAATTTGAGTGATATCCACACCAATAACACCACTGCTACTGCTGCAAAAAGCAGTTGCCAAGCGATTTGTTTTCCTGATTTTTTAAAAAATTCTTTGAAGTTCATAACTTTGCAAAGTATTGTTACAGACGGCAAAGATATAAAATAATTGACAATTAACAATTGATAATTAACAAATTATTCTTACTTTTGCAATCTAAAAACTTATCCATAAAATGAATACACGCTTTATAACAATGTCTATCTTAGGGCTCGCTCTTACTGCTTGCCAAAATACTCCTCAAGAAATACCCGTCGCCGAAGATGCTCTTGCTAATACTGAATTAGCTGAAGCACAACGCAATAAATCAAAAGAAGACAATCCTTTTGAGCAGATGAACAACAACACTACGCAGGCTACTCTACCTTCTACCCCTACAGGAGTAACCCTTAATCCTCCTCACGGACAGCCAGGACACCGTTGTGACATTGCAGTAGGCGCTCCACTGCCCAACGACGGCAATGTAGTTGCTCAAGCACAATCTCAAGCTCACCCTGTATCGCAAGGAGACGCGATGCCCGTAGTTTCAGGCGGTATGCCTCAACAAGTGGTGCAAGTGCAACAACCTCAAGCCCAACAGAGTTATGTAGGACCTAAGGGCGAAAAACTCAATCCTCCTCACGGACAGCCAGGACACCGCTGTGATATACCTGTAGGAGCACCCCTCAATAGCAAACCTGCTGCCCAGCCAGCTGCCGCTCAACCACAAGTAACCCAACAGCAAATTGTAATCGACCCTCAACAAGCACAACAACACACGGGCACTACCGAGCCTGGTTTTTCGGGCAAACCTAATCCACCACACGGACAACCAGGACACCGTTGCGATATTGCTGTAGGAGCGACTTTACCTTAATTAAAAATTAACAATTATTAATTAACAAGCTGCAATGTAAAATTGAGAAGAGGTTACTTAAACTTTCATATCAATTTTACCCATAAACTTTGTCGAAATCTATAACACAACTAGTGTTGAGATTTCGACAAAGTTTTTTATTTAGTTTATTTCAAAATAGCTTGCACACTTCAATTCTATTTAGTACTTTTGCCGCCATTAAAAAAACAATCTCATTTTTTATACTACTACCCCACTAATAACTAATATTTATGAAAAAATATCTAATCGCGTGCGCGCTCTTGCCTTGTGGTATGGCAATGGGGCAGGCGCCTGTCACTCCTAAGGACAGTATCATACAACTGTCATCGGTTGATGTAGTAGCTACTGGCTACCAAAATCTTCACAAAGAGCAAACTACTTCGGCTTATACCGAAATTAAGCCTTCACAAATCAATCGGCAAATCAATGCTACTCTCAAAGATGTGATAGAAGGGCAAGTTGCAGGTTTGCGTTTCACAAAAGACCCTTCTACGGGTAAAGAAGTTCCTATCTTGCGCGGTGTAGGCACTTTCTCGGGCAATGTAGGGTATACCCCTCTCGTTGTAATAGACAATATCCCTACTGACATTCCGTTAGAGAACATCAACCCACAAGACATAGAATCAGTAACTGTACTAAAAGATGCTGCTGCTACCGCTATCTACGGGGTGCGGGCTGCCAATGGGGTGATTGTAATCGTTACCAAAAAAGGATTGCATAACGGTTTACGCATCAATGTAAATACCGACCTTTTCTACACTTTCAAGCCCAATGTAGACCGTATGCACTACGCTTCTACCTCCGACCTCATCGACCTTGAAACAGCTTTCTACCAAAGCAAATTAGCGGATAGCAATGGCAATGTAGACAATCTTTTTGCTTCGTATGGAGAAATTGGGGGCAGACAAACCGTGCGATACTACTCGCCCCTCTTCCAGCTCTACCGCGACCAAGCCAAAGGAAAAATCAGCGCTCAGGAGGTGAATAGCACTCTCAACACTTGGCGCAACCGCGATTACGTCCGCGACTTCAAACGTTATGTGTGGCAACCTATCATCAGCAAACGCTATAATATAAGCGTAGAAAGTGGCAATAACCGCAGTCAGAACTACGCTTCGTTGCAATATGAAGACACCGATGAGCGCATCATTACCGAAAAAACTCGCGCTCTCAACCTCTATTTAAAAAATACTTATCAGCTCACCTCTTGGCTCAAAAGTACTATAGGGGTAAACGGCAGGTATACTGCTATTGATGCTGTAGCCGAACCAATGCGCAGTGCTTATACCAATCCGCTAGGGCAAGCTCGTTACACCTCAGTATTAGGTACCAATCCGTATGCAGGGTTTAATTTAGTAGCCCCTATCAACGGTCATATTTTAGAACAAATTGCCGGTAACGATGCTTTTCGTCCGTATAGCTTCAATTTATTAGAATCAATCGCGCAAGAACACCAAAAACAACACACTCTCAACTTGCGTCCGTTTGTAAATCTGCAAGTATCTATACTCAAAGGGTTACAATACCAAAGTTATTTTCAGTACGAACTGAACACTTACGACAGCGAAACTTTCTTAGGCAAAGACACTTACTATATGCGTTTACGCCATAACCAATTGGTAAAACAAGACGCTACTACTCAAAAATTCTCTTCAGAACTACCTGAAGGTGGTTATTACGAGCAACACAAGAAACAAACACAGCATTATACCTTCCGTCAGCAGTTAGATTTCAATCGCACTTTTGCCCAAGCGCACAATGTAAGCGCTTTAGTAGGTTTTGAGATGCGCCAACACTACACTCCGCGCAATATTGCTGAAGCTCATTACGGCTATGATGAGCAAACCCTCTCCTTCCCTACCCTCAATTGGAAAGACCTCTACAACCCTGGGGTAACTTCTTATCTCTATGGCAGGCAATCACTATCGCTAAATCGCAATCAGCAAAGTGAAACCAAACACCGCTTTATTTCTTTTTACAGCACATTAGGCTATTCGTACCGCCAAAAATACAACCTCACAGGGAGTTTGCGTGTAGATCAAGCTGATATGTTTGGGGCAGACCCTAAGTACAAATACCGTCCGCTTTGGTCGGTAGGTGGTAGCTGGAATTTGCATCGCGAAGATTTCTTCAACATCAATGATATTAACTTGCTAAAATTGCGTGTTACCTATGGTATCAGCGGGAATGTAGATCAAACCACTACCCCTTTCTTGCGCGGGCGCTTACTTACTGATGTGCGTGGTGCTTACCCTTCTCTACAGTATTTGCATTTCAACGATACCGATTTGCCTAACCCTAAATTGCGTTGGGAAAAGACTGAAACTGCTAATATAGGTATTGACTTTGGTATGTGGCATTGGCTCTCAGGAAGTATTGACCTCTACCGTCGTTATAGTTCTGACTTATTGGTTCTTACCGAACTCGACCCTACCGTAGGGGCTCAACGACGCCTGATCAACAACGGAGCTTTGCTAAACAAAGGTATAGAAGTGAGTTTGAACGCTACACGCAAATTAGCTGACGATTTGCAACTTAGCATAGGAACTACCTTTGCCTACAACAAAAATACGATTGAAAAAGTGAGCAGCAAGCCTACCAATGCTGTAGAATATGCTCGCAATCCTTTGCTATACTACCGCGAAGGTGATGATTTCAACTCGCTATACGCTTACCGATACAAGGAAACTACCAATGGCTACCCTGTTTATTTAGATGAAAATGGCAATCCTAACACTACTTTCGATGCCAATGGCGTACCTACTATCAAAGATATTAAAAATGAAGATGCCCTTGTACGATTAGGAACGATGAATCCCACTTTCAATGGGGCGCTCAACTTGCAACTGCGCTACAAAGTTTTTGAAGTCTCTACTATGTTTGTTTACGCTGGCGGACATAAACTTCGCAAAGATACCTATTCCATCAACCAAGAAAACGAAACCCACCGCGATATCAACCAGCGTTGGACAGCAACTAACCCTACTGATATGCCGCGTATGTCGTTTGACTATCCAGCCGCTTTGAGACGCACCGCCAACACGGTGAATACGCTTTGGCAACTCGGCGATAACCACGTGGTAAATGCCGATTACCTCAAATGGCGCAACATAGCTTTTGCTTGTTATATCCCTAAAGATATTTGCGAGAAATTGGGCTTGCAAAATGCCAAAGTTACCGCTCAGCTCAACAACCTGCTCACTTGGAGTGCTGCTGGCAATGACATAGACCCCGAAGCTTATAATCTCAACACTGGCACACGCTCTTTGCCCATAGCAACCACTGCCCTCTTTGGCATCTCATTTAGCTTTTAGTCGTAGCAGCCGTAGCACGGCAGGCAGTTTTTTATATCTTAATAATTTTACAATGAAAAGAATCATAATCACAATAATATTCAGCGCATTGTTTTTCAGTGCTTGCGAAAAATATACCGACCTTACCCCTAAAGGTGAAAAGATTATCAACACTGCTGAGGAATACTACGATTTGGTAGTATTTCCCACTAAAAACTACCCTCCTTTTAACTTCCGTACTTTGGTAGACGACAATTGGGTGAAAGAGAGTAGCATCGTTGGGAAAAGTCCCGATCTAAACAGCATCAACTTCTATTATGAGGAAAGTGCCCCACGTGCCGATTACATCGAGTCATCAGCCTTTTATAACAATGTATATAGTTATATCAACAGGTGGAATATGATTATCTCTACCATTGATTATTCCAAAGGCGATACCTCACTAAAAGCACGTGCCAAAGCTGAAGCCCGCTTGCTAAGAGCTTTTGACTACTTTATGCTGGTAAACGTCTATGCCAAAGGCTATAACCCAGCTACAGCAGCTACCGATGGCGGGGTGTGCCTAATGCGTGAATTTGATTTAGAAGCCCATCCTACTAAAGCTACCGTAAAAGAAGTGTACGACTTTATTCAGGAAGACATCGAGGCAGCCTTGCCCCTTTTGCAAGCACAGCCCGTGAATATATATCACCCCTCTTTAGCTTTCGGTTATGCACTGAAAGCCAGAGTACATCTCTTCCGAAGAGAATACCAGCAAGCATTGGCAGCCGCCCAAAAGAGTCTGTCATACAACAAACAACTGATAGATATGGTAGCTTATGAGGCTAACCCAACCAATATTACGATAGACAAAAACCCCGAAGTGCTCAACTTAGCCTATATGAACGGATATACCGAGATGAACATTTGGTACATCTACCCCGTGAGTCCTGAGTTTTGCAATCTTTTTGATGCGACAAACGATATGCGTTTCAAGCTCTTCTTCAAGAAAAACCACCGCTATGCTGATGTAGGTTCAGGTGCAGCCAACTGGGATATGCCCGCCACTAAATTCTTCTACCCTACTGTAGGGATGAAAACAGGCGAAATGTATCTTACTATGGCTGAATGCCAAGCGCGTTTGGGCGACCTCAACGGGGCAATGCAAACCGTAAATACCCTCCGCAGCAAGCGTGTGAAAGGCAGTGGTGCAGCCCTTGCAACCCCTGCTACCACCGAGGAAACGGTAAAACTCATCATCGATGAGCGCCGCCGAGAGCTAGCTATGGGCTTTAATCGCTTTTTTGATTTAAAACGATTGAACACCGAGCCTGCTTATGCTAAAACCTTGCAACGCACTTTCCCTTTGGTGAATACCACTGTACCCCAACGCACTTATACCCTACCTCCTAACTCCCCTATGTATATCGTTCCTTTTCCTAAAGATGTAATGGACAAAAACCCTTCACTCACACAGAATTATTAGAATGGTAGTTAGTTATTTAATGAAAATCATTATTTTTGTATTTTAAAAATCATACAAATTAAATAATAAAATGGAAAACGGAAAACTTTTTACTATTTTAGGTTGGGTAGCTACCGCTACTGCCATAGGAATGTATGTATCATATATTCCACAGATTAGTGACAATCTTGCTGGACACAAAGGCAACCCTATACAGCCTTTGGTGGCAGCGATTAACTGCTCACTTTGGGTAGCTTATGGTTTACTGAAGAAACCCAAACGCGATTATCCTGTTGCCATTGCCAATGCTCCTGGGATTATCTTTGGGCTTTTAGCTTTTGCAACAGCATTATAGCATTTTCAGTCACACAGTTTTCAAAATATCATTTGGCGCGAGTTTTTAACCCGCGCCAATTTATTTTATACTCTTCAAGATATATTATAGGCACAATTATTGTGCATTTATTAAAAATGATTACCTTTGCACTTTCTTTCAACAAGATATAAAAGACAACAAAAAATTAGCATACTAACTCCCACCCCCTAACATCCTAACAACTAAACACTAACAGCTACATATGGAACTGATTAAAATAAACGATAAGACCTTTGAGCCTTACGTATCCGCCGAAGAACTCAACCAAATTGCCGAACGAATGGCAAGTGAGGTTTACCAAGACCTACAAGAGTCCCGACCTATATTTATTGCAGTGCTCAACGGCTCTTTTATGTTTGCTGCCGACTTCCTAAGGCACTACAAAGGCGAATGTGAAATATCATTCGTGAAAATGGCATCCTATCAAGGCACCCAGTCCACCGGAAAAATACACCAACTCATCGGACTTTCTACCCCAGTGGAAGGACGCGATGTGGTAATCTTGGAAGATATTATTGACACTGGTAATACCTTAGAAGAAATTTACCGACTATTTGAAAACCAAAAGGTAAAATCTTTCCGCATCGCTACCCTATTCTTCAAACCCGATGCCTACAAAAAAGACCTCAAAATAGACTATGTAGGCAAACCTATCCCTAATCGCTTTATCGTGGGCTACGGCTTAGATTTCGATGAGATAGCGCGCAACCTACCCCAAGTATATCAATTAAACACTTCATTAACGATGACAAATTTAGTACTTTTCGGCAAACCAGGGGCTGGCAAAGGCACCCAAGCCGCATTTTTGAAAGACAAATACAACTTAGTACACATCTCTACCGGCGATCTACTCAGAGCAGAGAAAGAAAAAGGTACAGAATTAGGAAAAATTGCAGAATCATACTCTAAAAGAGGTATGTTAGCTCCAGATGAAATAACTATTAAAATTCTTGAAAAAGAAGTAGAGAGTCACCCTGAAGCTGAAGGATTCCTCTTTGATGGTTTTCCACGTACCTTAGCACAAGCTGAAGTTCTTGATGCTTTCTTAGAAAGTAAAGGTATGCGCATTCACGGTACCCTTGGACTAGAAGCTGATGAAGAAGCTCTTATTCCTCGTATAATAGAAAGAGGTAAAGTGAGCGGTCGCGCTGATGATCAAGATGAAGAAAAAATCCGAAAACGTTTCAGCGAATACAACGAAAAAACTGCCCCTCTTATCGCTTTCTATCAAGCACAAGGCAAATACCACCCTATCAATGGTATTGGTACTATCGAAGAAATTACTACTCGCCTCTCTGAAACTATCGACAAAATTAAAGCTGAATAATCCCCAATGACCGAAGGCAATTTCACCGACTACGTAAAGATATACGCCGCCTCTGGCAAAGGAGGCGCAGGTTCTATGCACCTACACCGCGAAAAATTTGTACCCAAAGGAGGTCCTGATGGGGGCGATGGCGGTCGTGGAGGACACATTATCTTGCGTGGCAACAAACACCTCTGGACACTTATACACTTCAAGTTCCAACAGCACTTCCGCGCCGAACACGGTGAAGCAGGAGGTGCCAATCGCAGTTTTGGTGCCGACGGTAAAGATATCACTTTAGAAGTCCCCTTAGGAACCATTGTTAAAGATGCTGAAACCGAAGAGGTGCTCTTTGAAATTACTGAAGACGGGCAAGAAATCATCGCACTCCGCGGTGGCAAAGGGGGATTAGGCAACTGGCATTTCCGCACAGCTACCAATCAAACCCCACGCTATGCCCAACCAGGTCTCCCTGGTGAAGAACGCGAGTTGCTTTTAGAGTTAAAAGTATTAGCCGATGTAGGCTTTGTAGGCTTCCCTAATGCAGGCAAATCTACACTGTTATCAGTAATAACTTCTGCTAAGCCCAAAATAGGTGATTATCCATTCACAACGTTAAAACCCAACTTGGGTATTGTGCAAAACCGCGATTATCAATCGTTTGTAGTAGCCGATATCCCTGGGATTATAGAGGGCGCTGCCGAGGGCAAAGGTTTAGGGCATTACTTCTTGCGACATATAGAGCGCAACTCGGTATTGCTATTCCTCATCCCTGCTGATAGTAAGGATATCATAGCCGAATACCACATCCTGCTCAACGAACTCAAAGAATACAACCCTGAACTATTAGATAAAGACCGCCTCATAGCCATTTCAAAAGCAGATATGCTCGATGACGAACTCACCGAAGCCATTCGTCAAGAAGTAGCCGCAGGATTAGGCGATACACCTTTTTTGTTCATCTCATCGGTAGCAGGCAAAGGCATCCAGCAACTCAAAGACAAACTCTGGGAAATGATACAATAAATAAAAAAGTCAGCTTAAAAGCTGACTTTTTTATTATAACATCTTTCATAAAGTTAATAAGCGCGTTCTTTATTGCCTTCATAGAAATTGATAAAGGCGCGATTTACAACGCGATTACCGCCATCGGTGGGATAATCACCGGTGAAATACCAATCTCCGAGGTTTTCGGGGCAGGCTTTATGCAAACTGTCTACTGTTTGGAATATCACTTCCACTTCTAAGGTGAAATCCTTTGGCAAAAGCAAATCTCTTATTTTATCCGAAATTTCTTCATCGGTGAAAGGATCATACACTTCTTTTACATAATTCACTACCTTGTCATCACTTAGTACTACTTGGGTGAGACACTTTTCATATACTTCTTTTATGATGTGATACGTACCGCGTTCTTTATGCAAAGCTAAAGCCGCTTGAAAGGCTACCAAATCTTCTAAACGCGCCATATCAATACCATAACAATCGGGATAGCGGATTTGAGGAGCTGAAGAAACTATTATTATCTTCTTAGGCTCTAAACGCCCTAATATACTAAGAATACTCTTCTTGAGGGTTGTTCCGCGCACGATACTATCGTCTATAATCACCAAATTATCGCCTTTTTGTACTGAGCCATAGGTAATATCGTATACGTGTGCCACGAGGTCGTCGCGACTGCTGTCTTCGGTGATGAAAGTGCGCAGTTTCACATCTTTGATAGCCACCTTTTCGGTGCGTACTTTTTGAGAGAGAATTGTGGGAATTTCGGATTTTTCGGCTACTGCCAACTGTTTGGCTTTCTGCTCATTGAGGTACTGTTCTGCTTCTTCTATAAGTCCTAAGTAAGAGGTTTCGGCAGTGTTAGGGATATAGGCAAAAACTGTATCTTTTAGATTGTGATCTATAGCTTGAGCGACACGAGGGAAGAGCAATTTGCCTAACTTTTTGCGTTCGCGGTAGATATCGCGATCGCTGCCACGAGAAAAGTAGATACGTTCAAACGAACAGGCTTTGCGTACCTTGGGGGTGAGAATTTCCTTGATAGCTGTCTCTCCGCTTTTTTTAATGATAATCGCATTACCAGGGGGGAGTTCGCGTATATTCTCGTATTTTACATTGAAAACGGTTTGTATAGCAGGGCGTTCGGAGGCTACTACCACCACTTCTTCATCTTGATAGTAGAAAGCAGGACGTATACCTGCAGGGTCGCGTAGCACAAAAGCATCTCCGTTGCCTATCATTCCTTCCATTGCATAACCACCATCCCAATATTTGGCAGCGCGTTTGAGGATGCGCTCTATGTTTAGTCGTTCGGCGATGAAAGGAGAGGCTTCTTGTTTGGTATAACCTTCTTCTTTGAGTTTGCGATAGAGTTCTTCTACTTCATCATCTAAAAAATGACCTATACCTTCCATTACAATGACAGTATCGGTCTTGTCTTTAGGGTGTTGCCCGAGGCGTACGAGGTTTTGGAAGAGCTCGTTTACATTGGTCATATTGAAGTTGCCCGCCATAATGAGATTGCGGTACATCCAATTGTTTTCACGCAAGAAAGGGTGCACATTCTCAATGCTATTTTTGCCAAAAGTGCCATAGCGCACGTGTCCCATAATCACTTCGCCTATGTAAGGGAGTTCTCGTTTTTGGAGGGTTACATCGTCTTTCAAAGAAGGATTAGCTTTGAACCCCTCGTTGATGCGCTGGTTGATGCGAGTGAAGATGTCTTGCACGGGTTGCGCCTCGTTGGAGCGTATCCTACTGATGTAGCGTTCACCAGGTTGCATATCGAGTTTGATACTCGCAAGTCCTGCTCCATCTTGTCCGCGGTTGTGTTGTTTTTCGAGCATCAGGTACATTTTATTGATGCCATAGAAGGCTGTACCGTATTTTTCTTTGTAAAAATCAAGAGGTTTGAGCAGGCGGATTAGAGCAATCCCGCACTCGTGTTTGATTGTATCACTCATTATTAAAATTGATATACTACTTCTAATTTATGGTTGCCGAGAGCGCGTTTGGCTTTCTCTAAGTCTTCAGTAAATCCTAAGATATAACCTCCGCCTCCCGATCCGCAGAGTTTTAGGAAATAATCACCCGTATCGATGCCCTGTTTCCAAAGGGTGTGAAACTCTTTAGGTATCATCGGTTTGAAGTGATTGAGCACAATACCCGATAGGCTTTTGATATTGGCAAAAAGCGATTTGAAGCGCCCTTTGAGAAAATCGTCTATACAAGCATCGGTATATTTGATAAATTCCTCTTTGAGCATTTTTTGGAAGGCTTCATTCTTCATATTCTCCATAAAGATACGCACCATAGGGGCAGTTTCGCCTATCACACCACTATCGAGCAAAAAAACAGCGCCTTTGCCATTAGGAGTTTGGGAGGGAATGCCAGTAGGCTCGATATGGTCGTGTGAATTGATGAGTATGGGCAAGCTGAGATAACTATTGAGGGGATCTAAGCCAGAGGAAGTGCCGTGGAAGAAGGATTCCATACGTCCGAAAATTGCTTTGAGTTGCAGTAGTTTTTCACGAGAAAGATTGTCCATCGCACTGATAGGATCGATAGCGTATTCGCTGTAAATGGCAGCTACCAAAGCCCCGCTACTCCCTACTCCATAGCCTTGCGGAATACTGCTATCAAAGTACATACCGGCAGCGATATCGGCGTTGAGTTTTTCTATATTAAAGCGGACGATAGGATTTTCTTCTTCGGTAAGCGTTTGCAGGTAAGAAGCAAATTCGCGAAGTGCCTCGTTTGATTTTTTGGCAGTAGCTTCTTTACCATCCTGCACATCGGATAGCATTTTTAGAGTCCCTTTATAGAAGTTATAAGGGATAGCAAGTCCTTTAGAGTTTTTGATAATGCCATACTCACCAAAGAGGAGTATTTTAGAATAAAAAGGTTTCATTTTTCAGTGAAAAGGGAATAGAGAAAAGTGAAAAGTTGTTATAGTATTTAAAGAGAGTGCAAAGATATATATTTTTAGGATATATTGGTTGTTTTTGAGGGAGAAAAGTTTTTGTAATATAGGTTAGCTTCCTTATTTTACAAAGGTTTTTGAGAGCTACTGCGGAAATGAATTATATAAATAGTCTTATTTTCTTCATCTACTTGATAATACAAGACAAACCTACTTTTGAAAAAGACTCTCTTATACGCCTCTACAGCTTCTACATAATTAGCTAAAAAATAAGGAGACACAGTTATTTCCTCTATTAATTTGGTAGTTTCTACATCAATTTTTTTAGAATAAGAATCAGACATATTGTGAATTGTCCAATACATTAGAGTTTGTTTCAATTCAATTTTAGCTTCTTCTGTCCAAAAAACTTTCATAATATGCTCTTACTTCTTTAAAAACCTCTTCATTACTATACACTCTTCCGTGTTTTATATCTTCACGAGAGCGTTCAATGGCACGGATATCTTCTTCTGTAATGTCAAAAGGGTCTTCAGGTTCAGCTACTTCAATACCCATATTAGCTAAGGCTTTTACTGCCAATTGATATTGCTGAAAGTCTAACTGATTTTTTAATACAATAGTGTTCATTGGTGTTGTCTTTATGTTTTGAACCGCAAAGGTACAAATAATTTGCTAATTTCCAAATTTGCTAATTTGCTAATTTCCTCCTATCTTTGCCGTGATTTTAGAGAATTTCTTTAAAGTTGTTTATCTTTCTCACTGATTATGAATGTAAAAGAACGTATCAAAAAATTTATAGACCACGAGGGACTCTCTATTTCGGCTTTTGAAAAGACGATAGAGGTCTCTAACGGCTATGTGAATAGTATTTCCAAAAATATAGGGATTGACAAGCTGAATGTGATTGTAGAGAAATATCCTCAGCTGAGTTTGGAATGGCTGATTACGGGCAAAGGTGAGATGCTAAAACCCACACTACCAACAACTAAAACCAACAAACTACTGATGCCCAAAGTGGTGGTGGTAGATGATAAAGACAACGAGCGGATTCCGTTAGTGCCTATACGCGCACAAGCGGGTTACCTCACTGGTTACGACGATATTACCTTTATTGAATCACTACCTACTTACAGTTTGCCAAATATGACTAACGGCACTTATAGGATGTTTCAGGTAAAAGGACTCTCGATGTACCCTACCCTGCAAGATAGCAGCTATGTGGTGGGGCGCTTTGTAGATGATTGGCTCGCACTGAGCAGCAATAGGGTGTGCGTGGTAGTAACTCAAAACGATGGGATTATCGTAAAACGCGTTACTAATACCCTTGAAAAATACGGGACTCTTTATTGTAGATCCGACAATCGGGATTTTCCACATCTATCGGTAGCGGCAGAGGATATCAAAGAGATTTGGGAATGCAAGATGCATCTTTCGTTTGAGTTTCTCGACCCTGTTACCAACTACCAAAAAATAGCCTCGTTAGAAGCCGATGTAGCGCACCTGAAAGAAGAAGTACAACAACTGCGGATTATTGATATTCAAGGTAAAGCCAGCGAGTGAGCATAGTTGGGTATGTGAGTACAATTTGTATGGGCGTTTGCAAAACGCCCATACATAAAATGATTACAGTTTTATCTCTTTGGTTTCTCCTTGAAAAATCACTTTAAAGGAAAGACTTTTCCAATGTTTGGGCAGGCGGGGAGTAAAGTGTAATTCGCCATTCTTTACACGCATACCGGCAAATCCTTCTACAATGCTGAGCCAAGTACCTGCCATTGAGGTGATGTGTAAGCCTTCGTGAACTTCTTTATTGTAGTCGTCTAAATCGAGGCGGGCGGTGCGGAGGTAGAGGGTGTAAGCCTCATCAATCTTGCCTAAGGCAGAAGCTAATACACTGTGTACACAAGGTGATAAAGAGGACTCGTGTACTGTGAAAGGTTCATAAAACTCGTAGTGTTTTTGGAGTTCTTTTTTGGTAAAATGGTCTTCAAAGAAATAGAAACCTTGCAGCGTGTCGGCTTGCTTGATATAAGGTGAACGGAGGATTCTATCCCACGACCAATGTTGGTTGAGCGGGCGCTCCCCAGCAGGAATAGCACTCACAGGTTTGAGGTCTTTATCGAGGAAGCCGTCTTGTTGCAAATATACTCCATACTTTTCGCTATAAGGGAAATAGATATTTTGGGCTATGTGTAGCCATTGTTGTGTTTCTTCTTTTGTAATATCTTCTTTTTGGAATGTTGTTACCTGCTCGGCAGCATAACGCAAACACCAAGAGGCGAGGTAATTTGTATAAAAATTGTTGTTTATATTATTTTCGTACTCATTAGGGCCTGTAACGCCTAAGATTACATATTTTTGTTTTTCTGCCGAAAAAGAGACCCTTTGAGCCCAAAAACGCGCTATGGCAATAAGCACTTCTATTCCATAGTCTTTGATATAGGACTCATCGCCAGTATAGCGGGTATAGTTGTAGATTGCAAAAGCAATTGCCCCATTGCGGTGGATTTCTTCAAAGGTGATTTCCCACTCGTTATGGCATTCTTCGCCATTCATTGTTACCATAGGATAGAGCGCTGCGCCACCTGTAAAACCGAGTTTTTGGGCGTTTTCAATCGCTTTATCCAACTGGTTGTAGCGGTACATCAGTAGGTTGCGAGCTACTTCAGCACCTTTGGTAGCCATATAGAAAGGCAGACAATAGGCTTCGGTGTCCCAATAGGTGCTACCGCCATACTTTTCGCCCGTAAAACCCTTAGGACCTATATTGAGGTGAGCGTATTTGCCAGAATAGGTTTGGTTGAGTTGGAAGATATTAAAACGGATGCTTTGTTGGGCTTTTTCATCACCTTCAATCACAATATCCGAGGTTTCCCAAATAGTAGCCCAGTCTTCTCGTTGATTTTCTAAAAGACTATCAAAAAGAGCAATAGACTTTGACAAAGTTGAGCAATCATTACTTCTACTATAGCCTCCGTATTTTTCAATGCAGAAAGTTTGGTTTTGCTTCACTTTTACTTCATATTGCAACCCTATATAATTCTCTTTTTTATTTTCTTTAGGAGAAATATTTAGTGCTTTATTATCTATAAAAAGTTGATTTTGCATAAAAGTATGCACTTTAAACCCTGTTTTTTTAGTTTTGGCAAGTATCGTTGCAAAGTTATCTTCTGAAGAAATTTCCAAAGTATTCCAAAAACGTTCATCCCAATTGGCATCACTGTTTTTGATACCACTGTCTAAGTAACTTTCTATTTCTATAGTAACCTCGGTGGTGAGGGGGGTGATTTCGTAGCGCAGAGCACCGAGTTCATCGTAGCGCAAGGAGAGGAAACGCAAGACTTTCACTTGTATTTCTTGCTGATTGGGGAGTATAGCAGTGAATGAACGCTCATACCAACCTTCTTTCATATTGAGTTGGCGGCGGAAGTTTTTCACTTCGAGGCAGGTGTTCAAATCTAATAATTCCCCGTTGATTTTGATGTGTAAGCCTATCCAACAGGGAGCGTTTAGCACTTTGGCAAAGTACTCGGGATAGCCGTTTTTCCACCAACCTACTCGGGTTTTATCGGGGTAATAGACCCCACCGATATAACTGCCTTGCAGGGTATCGCCTGTGTAATCTTCTTCAAAATTAGCACGCATTCCCATAGCCCCATTGCCGAGGCTAAAAATACTTTCGTGTTTGGTAATATCGGCTTTATTAAAGCCCTCGATGATGATGTTCCAAGTGTTCATTTTTTTTAGGTTTCAGGTGTCAGGGGGTAGGTTTCAGGGGATAGGGTTTTTGGAGAATTGAAATTGTAAAAAACAAATGTGCCAATTAGCTTATTGACTAATTGACACATTGACTATTTTTCTAATTATCCTATAATCATTCCGGCGATGGTGGCTGACATTAGGGAGGCTAACGAACCGCCTAGTACTGCTTTGAGTCCGAATTCTGAAAGAGTTTTGCGTTGGTTAGGAGCTAAAGCGCCTATACCGCCTATCTGGATACCTATAGAGGCAAAATTGGCAAAACCACAAAGCATATAGGTAGCTATCATTATTGATTTGTTGTACATCAAGTGTGGCTGACTCGCCATATCTTTGAGGATACCTAATTGAGTGTAGGCTACGAACTCTGAAGAAGCGAGTTTTACCCCGAGCAATTGCCCCATTAGCATCACATCTTCTTTGGCAATCCCGATGAGCCACATCACAGGGGAGAAAATTGTACCGAGAATCATCTCAAGCGAAAGCCCTTCTTTATAAGGCGTATTGGCAGCGATAAAGCCATTGAGGTCGCCCATATAGCCCATCCAGTGGAGAATATAGTTGATCATCGCAATCATCGCAACGAATACGAGGAGCATAGCAGCTACGTTGGCAGCAAGTTTGAGTCCTTCGGTAGTACCATTGGCGATAGCATCGAGTACATTAGAACCTACATTTTCCATTGATACGTGAGAATCGTTAGAGAATTGTTCGGTTTGTGGACAGAGGATTTTGGAAACTACAATAGCTCCAGGAGCAGCCATTACTGAGGCGGCTAACAAGTGACGAGCGAAGAGCAAGCGCATTTCGGGGTCATCACCGCCGAGATATTGTATATAAGCCGCCATTACCCCACCGGCTACAGTAGCCATACCACCTATCATCACGAGGAGGATTTCGGAGCGGGTCATTTTAGAGAGGTAAGCCTTAATCATCAAAGGGGCTTCGGTTTGACCGAGGAAGATATTACCTGTAACCGAAAGGCTTTCGGCTCCTGAAATATTGAGAAGTTTAGAGAGTGCCCACGCCATTCCGCGAACTACTATTTGGATAACTCCTAAGTAGAACAAGAGAGAGGTGAGCGCTGAAAAGAAAATAATAGTAGGTAGTACTTGGAATACGAATATATACCCAAAAGTACTGGTATCAAGCAGGTTACCCAATAGAAACTGGCTACCAGCTTTGGTGAAATCTAATATCAACACGAACACACTACCAGCGAAATCAAAAGCTTTTTGAATGAAGCCTACTTTGAGGATACCTATAGCGAGCAGTAGTTGTATACTTAAACCAATACCTACAGTGCGCCAATTGATAGCACGGCGGTTGCTGCTAAAGAGAAATGCTATGAGGAGAATCACTACCATTCCTAACACCCCACGTCCAAAGCTTTCCATTGTAAATCCTTCGCTGGGGATTACTTTCATAATTGTTTCTTCCATCTATTATTGTTTTTAAAAGGTATTATCACGTTTTGAAATTTCGTCTCTCACTTGAGCAGCCATTTCGTAATCCTCATTTTCCACACATTCACCGAGCATTTTCTTAAGTTCGCTAAGCGAATATTTGGAGTAACGATTGCGAGTAGCATCATCGGTAACATTATCTAAGGAGGGACTCACAGGTTGTTTTTTGCTATCTTCGTTAGGCAAAGGGATGTAGATGCCAGCGCGTTCTACAATTTCCTTATAGGTGTAAATAGGTGCGTTGAAACGTAATGCGATAGCAATAGCATCGCTGGTACGAGCATCGATAGTGCGTTCTTTGCCGTTTTGCACACAGAGCATATTAGAATAAAAAATACCCTCCTCTAATTTGTAAATCACTACTCTTCTCACTTGAATACTGAAAGTATCAGCTAAGTTTTTGAAGAGGTCGTGCGTGAGGGGGCGTGGGGGGATAATGTTCTTTTCTAACTCTAAGGCAATAGCCTGCGCCTCGAAGGTACCAATAACTATAGGCAACTTCAAATCGGACTCTAATTCGTGCATTATCAGCACAAAAGCATCGTTTTGAGAGTGATTATATGATATTCTTTTTATAAAGAGGCGTACTAAATCCATTAGTAGGGTTAAGTAAGAACTTTTTAATTAGGGGGTAAAGGTAAGCTAAAAAAAGGAAACCACAAAGATTTTGGCTGATTATTTAAAAAAATATACAAAAAAGGCTATGCAATTTTATTGCACAGCCTTTTTTAGTGTGGTTTTGTTTTACATTTGTTTAGTGAGTGTGTATTCTTTCACCATTTGAGGTTCTTTACCATCTTCACCTACTTGTACGATATTATCGCCTTTGGTAATATAGAAAGATTTGTGATTATCAGCTTTAGAAACGAGTGTAAAACCTTTATCAGTGCGTTCTACTTTACCTTCTTCTTTAGATTCGAAGTTTTTGCTTGCGCAATTTTCTTGTTTTACATAGGTGTCATCGGCATAAAGGTGAATAACAGTAGCCATTCCGCCGCAATCGGCAGCAGGAAGCGTTCCTACATAAGTAGCCAACAATTGAGGAGTTACCACTTCCTCTACTTTTTTAGCAGCGTCTTCCATCATAGTGGTGGTTTCACTTACTACAGTGTTAGCTGTTTGTGAAGGATTGTTTTGGCAGGAGGCGAGCAAAAGCACAGCAGCTCCTAGTGTAAAGATGTGTTTTTTCATAAAAATATAATGTTTAATACGTTACTTATTCAAAAAATGTACCAATGTTATAACAAATTCACTGCCTTTGCCTACTTGAGAGGTAAAAGAAATGCTACCATTGTACGAGAGCACAATATTCTTTACCATTGCTAAGCCTAAGCCACTACCACTGGTTTTTGTAGTGAATTTGGGTTCAAATATTTTTTCTTTATCGGCATCGGCGATACCTATACCGTTATCTTTGACAGTGAGGATAATATCTTTCTCTTTTTTAGTAAGCGTTACTTCTATTGCGGGGAAAGGTTCATTTTCAGTAGCTTGTAGCGCATTTTTCACCAAATTGGTAACTACACGCCCTAATTGGTCTTTATCAAACACCGCAACAATCTCATCGTGAGAGTGGGTGAAGTGAATTTCATCGGTGTTGAAAATATCCAAAGTACGCTTGACAACAGACACAAAATCAAATTCCTCATCGTTTTTAGCCGGCATATTCGTAAGTGCGGAGAAAGCCGTTGAAATATTGCTGAGGATATCAATTTGCTGGATAAGTGATTCGCAAAACTCATTAGTTTGTTCGGTTGTTTGGGGTTCGCGGCTCGCTTTACGCTGGTAACTCTGCACCGAAAGGCGCATAGGGGTCAGCGGGTTTTTGATTTCGTGCGCTACTTGTTTTGCCATATCGCGCCACGCTTGTTCGCGTTCCGATTGTGCCAAGAGCGCTTTGCTATTTTCAATCTCGTCAATCATTCCGTTATAGGCATTTACCAATTCGGTAATTTCGGCAGGTGCCGATTTGAGGAGGATTTTTTCATTCTGCGATAGCAAGCGCGTTTTCTCTAATCGGTTTTCGATAGTTTTAAGCGATTTGGTGATATACTTAGAAATAAAGTAAGCCACCGTGAGCGCTACCACCAAGAGTGAGAAATAGACAATTGCCAAATTGTAGAGTGAGCCTTCTAAAGCGCGCTCGTTGAAGGTATCGTTCTCAAAATAAGGAATATTGAGGATAGCGATAGGCTTGAACTGCAAATCGGTGATGTAGCTATAGGAAGTTTGATAGCCACGCCCTGCAAACTCGTGATGCTCTACCAAGCGTTTATTGAGGGTTGCTGAGAGCTGATGTAGTACTGCAGGTGGAATGAAAAACGCATCTTGATCGGGAGAGAGAGAGGCTTTAGAGCTTTTGAGCAGCACTCCATCGAGGTCATAGAGGGCAAAGTTCAAGTTTTGGATATTGGCAATGCTATAGATATCCTCTCGGAAAATAAGGGGAATATAAGGAGTTTCGACAGGGAAAGTGGTTTGCGAAAACACATATTGTATTTGCATTTTTATTTGGTTTTCCTTATCGACAAGACGTTCGTCGTGATATTCCAACGCTTGTTTTTTGTATTGGCTGACCATCACTAAGGCTAAGATAGCAAAAGACACCAGTACGAGGAGGGTCATACTGAGGAATATCTGAAAGCGAAGGCTGTTTTTCTTAAACATAGCGTTCCCCTATTAGAGATTATTTTAAGCCAACCACGAAAGCAGCAGGATAGGATTTTTTAATCTCTATCAAGTTTTTTTCAGCTTCTAAACGTGTGCGGAAACTACCGATACGCACTTTGTAATTAGGAGACTCGAAAGTGAGCAAGGCGGGATATTGTTTGTATTTATTTTTAGCATCGAGTAAGGCTTTGTTAGCCTCGGTGATGTTACCGTTGTAGATTTGTACTTGGAAAGCACTTTCACTGCGAGCTATTTCCTTTTTGTACTCCATAATATCGGCGATATTGCTCTCTTGGTTGATAGTTACTTGTGCATAAGTAGCTCCGGTGAGCAATAAAGCAGCGGTGATAAATATATTTTTCATCTTTGTTTAAAAAAAGTTTTACTTATTAATTACTTGAACGGAATTGTTGTTCCAATTCACGATTACACGTTCGTTGTTGATAGCATCTACCTGCTTACCGCTGTAATCGGGCTGGATAGGCAGGTGGCGGCTAAAACGTCTGTCGATGAGTACTAAGAGTTCTATTTCGGAAGGGCGACCAAAACTTTGTATAGCACTGAGTGCCGCACGGATGCTCCTACCGGTATAGAGCACATCGTCAATGAATACCACTCGCTTGTTTTCCACAATGAAATCGATAGCGGTAGAGTTGGCCTCTAAAGGTTTGCCCGTACGGCGGAAATCGTCACGGAAGAAAGTAATATCCAACAGTCCTAAAGAAATATTAGGCACGTGGTATTCCTCGGTAAGGAGCTTTACCAAACGCTGGGCTAAGTGAGTGCCGCGAGGCTGTATACCGATGAAAACTGTATCGGAAAAATCGTTGTGGGTTTCAATCAGTTCACAAGCAAGGCGATGGAGCATCACTTGGAGTTCCTTATCACTGATAATTTGCTTAGTATAAGTGTTGTCGACAGTCATTATACGTGTTTAAAAGGTAAGTGTATTCAAATTTTTCTGTGCATCGGCATTACCTTCGGCGGCAGCCTTTTGGAAAAAGGCTTTGGCGTTAGCTCTGTCACCCAACATATAGTAACAAGAGGCGCGATAGTTGTTTAACACAGGATCTATTGGAATACCAAGTTGTTCCATTTGGGCAATATCGTTGATAGCACGTTGATACTGCTGAGTGTTGTAGTAGCTAATAGCGCGGTATTTAAGTCCGTCGATATGAGCGGGTACTTTTTCTAAGAATTTAGTAAATACAGGGATAGCCTCGGCATATCGTTGTTGCAAATAGAGTTGCATAGCCTCGCTGTAGAGGGGAGCAAATTGTTCTACTTGCATACGTGAAATAATTTTGTTGCGATTGTTGATGATTTCCTGATTGGTAGGCAAATACACAAAAGCGGTATCTAACACGGCACGTGCTTCGGCAATTTGGTTATTTTTCTCCAATAGGTATGCCAAAGAGTTCCAAGCTTGTACTTCTCCGCGATTCGCCAAACGACCATCTCTATCCACATCAACGTGGAAGATGCTTTTCAAACGTTTTCTCCACTTAGGTTCTTCTTTTTGTACGCTATCTTTTTCTAAACTCAAATACTGTTTGAGCAATTTGATAGATTCTTGTTCTTTACCGAGATTGTTCAGTGCAAAAGTTTCCAAGTTCAAACTACCATAGAAATTAGGTTTGATCATTCGGGCTTTGTGAGCGTATTTGTAGATACTATCTAATTTCTTTTCGGGTTCCATAAAGTAGGAAACAGCCATAAAATACTCAGGGCGAGCATCGTAAGGATGATAGTGAATAGAGGAAAGGATTTTGCGAGCTTCATCAAATTTTTGTTCATCAATGAGGTAGCGCGCTTTTTCCACATCTACAGGTTCGGCAACAGCGGTGAGGTTAGGGATGCGAGGGTAGTTGCGTATGAGGTAATCGGCAGGAGATTTAGGAGAGCGTACCCCTTGTTGTTCTTCTTTTACCATACGTTGGATTTTAGAGGAATCGAAGTACATTCTTTCAACAATCACTCCTAATACCATAGCCACTACAGCTACAGCTCCTATAAAACCTATAGCAAGCATAGGAAGTTTGCGTTCTTTGCTGTTTTTTCCAAAGTACAATACAGCTAAACCAACCGCTATCCCTACATAGATACCAAAGAGCGCTTGAATTTCGGGGCGGTCTTGAGGGAAGTTGAAGAAAGCATCAAACGAATAGGCAAAAAGCCCAAAAAGCGGCAAGAAAAACCACTGTTCTTGTTCAGAATTTTTATTTTTATATGTGCCTTTGATAAAATAGAAAGCCGCTAATAGGAAGATAGCCACAAACGCCAAACCTCCTAAAATACCCACTTCGGCAGTGAGTTCTAAGAAGTCGTTGTGGTTTTTATACATATAGATATAATGCGGACTATAAGAGTTTTCATACTGCAAGAAGCGCACTTTCCAGTTACCAATACCCACACCGAGTAGAGGGTCGTTAGGAATCATATCGGTAGCAGTGATTACCCAAGCGGTTTTACGCAAGTTGTTACTAGCATTTTCTTGGTTAGCCACCTCAGCCAAACGCGCACCGAAACTAGTGCTTTGTCGTACTTCTTGAGGATATAGATAATTCTGTACAAAAGAGAAAATACCGAAAGCAATAACTACTAATCCTACGTGTATCAGTACTTTTACTCCTGTTTCGCGACGTTTGAGGATGAAAAAATCGATTGCCCCATAGATCACAAAAATCACCACAGTGAGGATTGTAGCCAAATAGAAGGTACGGGTACTCATAAAGAAGACCGCCAAAGTACCTAAAGTAAGTCCGACAGCTCCAATGAGACGCAAATAGTTTTCTCGGCGGAAGTAGAACAGCCATACTGCAAAAGGAATCTTGATAAATATAGCTGAAGCTAAGATGTTTTTATTAGAATATGAACCTTTGATAGCCAAATCGGTAGCGGTACCTCTGATGACCCCTTTGATACCGTCCATTGCTACTAAGAAGTCATAGCAAAGCAAAATTGTCATTGCTAAGGCTAAGACAACAATTCCTTCTTTGTAGTAAATCACCAAAGCGGAGACCATCCAAGCGGCAGAGAAAGCGGTGAATATTTTGAAGAAATGGAGTATAGCTTCTTCAGTATTGATAGCCTTGGAAAAAGAGAGCAGTGCCATCACCATTATGAGGCTATAGGCAATCCCTATTTTATTGGTAAAGAAGCCAAAGAGCACCTGAGTGCGTTCTCTAAATTCTTTGACAAAAAACACGAGAGCAACCACTACTAAGTTGAGGATTGCAAAGGTGTAGAATTTGGTAGCGTTAGAGTCAAACGCCATCCAGTTAGGGGTGATTACCGTTACATAGCCATAGGCTATGAGCAAGAAGGTTGCTAACCATTTGATAGAGGTGTCTTGGGGTTGTGCTGCAACGGCAGCAGTAGAGGTTTTCTTGTTATTGGGTTTCATATTCAATTAACAATTAACAATTTATAATTAACAATTGTGATATTTCTTATATTAAGCTTGTTTTTTAGAGAGCGTTTGCAAAACGCCCCTACTTTTAGGTTACTTGAATCAGTTCATAGGCTAAGCCGGTGCTTTTTACCACTGCTTCAGTACGTTGTGAGTGGGTATCGGTGATGAATAGCTGTCCGAAATGTTTTTGAGTTACTAACTGCACTAATTGGGTTACACGAGTGTCATCGAGTTTATCGAATATATCGTCTAAAAGCACTATGGGGGTAATCCCTAATTCTTGTTGCAAAATTTTGAACTGCGAGAGCTTTAGGGCTATCAAAAACGACTTCTGCTGCCCTTGGCTACCGTATTTTTTCATCGGGAAACCTTCAATTTCAAAGAGCAAATCGTCTTTATGAATACCGCTTGTGGTGTATTGCGCACTGCGATCACGCTCGGCATTTTCGCGAAGTAGTGTTGCTAAATCGCTCTGGTGTAACTGACTTTCGTACTGCAAATTCACGCGTTCCTTCCCTCCTGATATATAGGCGTATTGCTCGCTAAAAACAGGCAAAAACTCTTCCATAAAAGCGCGTCGTTTTTCGTAGAGATGTTGCCCTAAGGGGGCTAATTGCTCGTCGTAAATACTGAGAGTTTCTACAGAAAATACTCCGTTTTCAGCCATTTGCTTTAGCAGGGTGTTGCGTTGCAAGAGGATGCGATTGTAACGCAAGAGCAGTTCTAAGTAAGCTCTATCGGTTTGTGAGATGACACTATCTAAAAACTTACGGCGGGTTTCACTACCTTCTACTATCAAGTCGCGATCGGAGGGGGAGATGATTACCATAGGATATTTACCTATATGGTCGGCAAGGCGTTCGTAAGCTTTACCATTGTGTTTCATCACTTTTTTTTGTCCTTTTTTGAGGCTACAGACAATCTGTTCTTCGCGGGTTTCGTGCTGAAACTGCCCCTCAATGAGGTAGAACTCCTCACCGTGGCGCACATTCTGCACGGCACTTGTGGTGAAGTAGCTCTTTGCCATTCCTAAGTGATAAATAGCATCGAGGAGATTGGTTTTCCCTACGCCGTTATCACCTACAAAACAGTTGATAGTAGGGCTAAAGGCATACGCTTGTGAGGGTATGTTCTTGTAATTGACGACGGATATTTGTTTTAAAAACATCATTTGCAACGGCAAAGATACAAAACAATTGATAATTAACAATTAATAGCCAACAAAAAACTTTGCCAAAGGTGTGAGCCACACGGGCTATCATCTTTGGCAAAGTGTATTTTCTAATTGAGGTTTAGATGTTTTTAGTAGGTGTATTCAGTAGTTTGGACAAGTGTTTCACCAGCAGTTTTGTCTTCAGGAACTGAATAAACTTTGATTTGGATAGGATAATCACCATCATACTGAATGTCGTAACGATGTACAGTTTTAGTAACTTTTGTTGAATTAGCAAGTTCAGTAGCTGTTACTGTTTTTTTGGTGATATTGTTAGGAGTAAGGAGTGATACAAAATGGTCTGGAGTAGTTTGTACTCTAAAGCTAACGTATTCAGGATTAATTTTAGTATCATACTCATAAACTATTTCATAGCTATGTGTAGCATCTCTGTACTCATCTTTCACTACATTACCATTAGCTCCTAAAGTATAAACATGCCATTCGTTTACATCATCTCCTTTTTTAGCTTTATCTACTGAATAAGAAGTTTTAGTAACTCTCACCACATTAGCGCTAGGATACTCAAAAGAAGTAGTAATATAATTCCCATCACCATTACTAGCAGGTTTTTCTACTTTTTTACTCAATTTACCATTGGCATACTCGTAATTCTTAATTGTATAAGGAAGTGTAACAAAAACCCTTTCTTCTTTTTCTAACTTTCCATTAGCATTGTACGAAAAGTTACTAAGATACCAAAGACTTGGCTCATCAGTAGGGTCTACTTTAGAAATCAAGCGGTTGTTACTGTCATAATTATACTCGTGGGTTTCTACTCTTCCATTAGTAGAAGAACCTTGATAAGTAGTAATTGTTTCTTTTTTGGGGCGAGTCGCATCTTGTAGTTCAAAGGTGCGCTCTACGCGAGTAGTACCTGTAATCTGAGTGATTTTTTTAGGGAATTTACCACTTGTGTGGTCATCTTCCTTGTCATCACTTTTGCTGCAAGCTACAATAGCTGCTGTTGCTATTAAGGCTAAGATTGTCTTTTTCATTGTACAATTGGTTTTTAATTAATGCGGCAAATATACAAAACAATTTATAATCAGCAATTTTTTTAACATTTTAATTCAGGGAAATCTCAAAAAATCTTGGAGAGGCTCAGAGAGCATCAGAGAAAAAAATCTTTATTTATAGAGGTTGTTATCAACTTTGGCAAAGGTGCGAGTTGCTAATTCCCTAATTTGCTAAATCCTGCAATCTTTTTAGTTCATCACGGTATTGAGCAGCTTTTACAAAATCCAGCTCTTTGGCAGCGGTTTCCATCAATTTACGGGTTTCTTTGATTTTCTTTTCCAACTCCTTAGCCGATAAATAGACTGATTGCGCTTCGGCTGCTGTGCGCTCTTTAAACGAAGGATCGTAGTGAAATTCGGTTATAGGGCTCTTGCTGAGGCTATTCTCTATTTTCTTATGCAAAGGCTGAGGAGTGATGCCGTGCGCTTTGTTGTAGTTCATTTGCTTTTCGCGGCGGTAATTGGTATCATCAATGGTGCGCTGCATACTATCGGTAATCTTATCGGCGTACATTATCGCCTTGCCATTTACGTTGCGGGCAGCCCTTCCTACGGTTTGAGTGAGCGAACGTGTGGAACGCAAAAAGCCTTCTTTATCGGCATCGAGGATAGCCACGAGCGACACTTCGGGCAGGTCTAAGCCCTCACGGAGGAGGTTTACCCCTATGAGCACATCAAAGAGTCCCTTGCGGAGGTCTTGCATAATCTCTACGCGCTCTAATGTATCCACATCGCTGTGAATGTAACGACATCTAACGCCAATGCGAGTGAGGTATTTGGTAAGTTCTTCTGCCATTCGCTTGGTGAGGGTGGTTACCAATATACGCTCGTCTTTCTCGGTGCGCAGTTGTATTTCTTCTACTAAATCATCTATCTGGTTGGCACTGGGGCGTACTTCTATTTCGGGGTCAAGCAAGCCAGTGGGGCGTATCACCTGCTCTACGTACACACCTTGTGTTTGCTGGAGTTCATAGTCGGCAGGGGTAGCACTCACGTAAATCACTTGGTTTTGTAGTGCTTCAAACTCTTCAAATTTCAGCGGACGGTTGTCCATTGCAGCGGGTAAGCGGAAACCATATTCCACGAGATTCTCCTTGCGACTGCGGTCGCCCCCATACATCGCGTGTACTTGTGAGACGGTTACGTGACTCTCGTCAATCACCATCAAGAAATCATCGGGGAAGTAATCTATGAGGCAAAACGGACGTGTGCCAGGTTCTCTACCATCTAAATAGCGGGAGTAGTTCTCAATACCCGAACAATAGCCCAATTCGCGTATCATCTCAAGGTCGAACTCAGTGCGTTCTTTCAGCCGTTTGGCTTCTAAGGCTTTGCCTGATGCCTCGAAGAACTCTACTTGCTTCATCAAATCTTGCTGGATATTCCATATCGCTTTTTGGAGAATATCGGGGGAGGTAACGAACATATTCGCAGGGTAGATATTGAGGCTCTCGTAGTGGTCTAACACCTGATTAGTAGTAGGGTCAAACTGTTCTATTTCTTCAATTTCATCGCCAAAGAAGTGAATGCGGAAAGCGTTGTCGTCATAGCCAGGGAAGACATCGAGCACATCGCCTTTGATGCGGAAATTGCCGTGCCTAAAATCGGCAGTTGTGCGGGCATAGAGACTTTGTACTAATCTGTGCATCAGCTTGGTACGAGGGAGTACGTCGCCTTGTTTGATTGTAATCACATTCTTTTGGAATTCCACAGGGTTACCAATCCCATACAAACACGACACCGATGCCACAACCAGCACATCACGCCTGCCCGACAACAGAGCAGAGGTAGTGCTAAGGCGCAGTTTTTCAATTTCATCATTGATAGAGAGGTCTTTTTCTATATAAGTGCCGGTGGAAGGGATATATGCTTCCGGCTGATAGTAGTCGTAGTAAGAAACGAAGTATTCCACCGCGTTATTGGGAAAGAAGGCTTTAAACTCTGAATACAACTGAGCCGCCAGCGTTTTGTTATGTGCCAGCACAAGGGTAGGACGCTGAATGCGTTCCACCACATTGGCGATAGTAAAAGTTTTTCCAGAGCCCGTAACGCCTAACAACACTTGGTACTTATCGTCGCGCTCAATGCCTTTTACTAACTGGTCAATAGCCTGAGGTTGGTCGCCCGTAGGGGCAAAATCGGAAACTATATTGAATTTCATTTTATTTAGGTAAGAAATAAGAGGTAAAATGAGGGACAAAAGTACTATTTTTTACTGAGATTGCCAAAAAGAGGATAGGCGCACGAGTTATAAGCTCACGATAGCTTGAGACCTTACTTAAAAACAAACTTCGTTTGATGCGGTACTTTATAGCATTCGTACCTACGGCAATGGGTGCTAATAAATTCTATAATACGCTCTATTTCATCATTGACATTCTCTTTGAAAAACGCAGTGTCAATCTCTATAAAATGTTTATCAAGAGGCGTTGATGAAAATTTATTAAACTTAACCGTAGCTTTATTTTTCAAAACTATCATCATACTACTGTATTTTTCAGAAGGCTTTCGCATCATAACTCTCCTTCCAAAGTTAATATGAGCAACCTCTTCCCACTTCACCATTCCCTGAATATATTCATCAAAAAGAATACCTTCATCAGTGAAAGTCATTTTGGGATTTTTTAATCGAAGAAAAAAGAACTCTCCTCTCAACGCCTTAAAAAATATAAACGCTATAAAAAACATTAGTAAGCCTATTGCTATATTTTTTCTTTCAAAAAAATATTCTGACCTATAAGAGATAATAATATAGAAAATCAAAGGCATTACTGAAAGTAACAAAAATACGATTGTATGAAAAATACTTTGCTTTTTACTCAAATGTATTGTAAGTGTTCCCATCGTTTATTAATTTATCCAACCCGTCGCGATAAGACGGCTCGTTTTGAGGTACAAAAATAGCACTTTTTATCAATATATCCAAAACTTGTAATCCATTAAAAATCAGCTTTAAAAAACCTCTTCCAAAAAAAAGATACCAAAAAATTGCTGCTATCTCAAAAATTATTCCTAATATTGACGGCTCAAATCAATTACGAATGACGAGTTACGAATGACGAAATATACCTTACAAGTTACAAATGACGTATTACGAATGAGGAAATATACCTTACATAAGAACTTATATGGGCGCAAGGCTTTGTACTTTTGCGCACTTTTGCTTATCTGTTACTTATTACCTCTGAGTTTAAATGCTCAAACGCTTCAAGAGATTTGGACTAAGGGCACCTTCTACCCTGAACGTATGTTCAACCTCAAAGCACTGAAACACACCCCTCAATACACTGTATTAGAGTACAACCGCGAGAAACGCGCTCAGGAAATCAACCTCTACGATTTTGCAACTCTCACTAAAGTGCAAACCCTCTTTCAAACTAATGATAGAGTGAATCGCATTGAGGGTTACGAATTTACTGCCGATGAAAAAAAACTGCTTATCGCCACTCGTAAAGAGGATATTTACCGCCATTCGTTTATAGCCGATTATTTCCTATACGACCTCGCTACTGGCGACCTTAAAAAAGTGAGCGACAAGCGCATACAAGTCCCCACTTTTTCACCTAACGGCAAACAATTGGCTTTTGTATACGAAAACAATCTCTACTTATACGACCTCGCTACTGGCGAAGAAACCCAAATCACTACCGACGGACAAAAGAATGCTATCATCAATGGTACTGCCGATTGGGTATATGAAGAAGAGTTCGGGATTGTGAAACTCTTTGCTTGGAATGCGGATGGCAGTCAGTTAGCTTTTATACGTTCGGATGAACGCAAAGTCCCTGAATTTTCAATGGATATCTACGGTTACGACCTCTACCCTACCCCTTATAAATTTAAGTATCCTAAAGCAGGTGAAGCCAACTCGGCAGTGAGTTTGCACATCTACACTGTGGCTAACCAATCGGTTGCCGAAATACCCCTCAACGCCTATTATATCCCGCGTTTGCAATGGACGAACGACCCTCACAAACTCACAGTGCAAACCCTCAACCGCCACCAAAACGATTGGCAGTTAGTGCAAGTGAACAGTCTCACTAAAGAGGCTACTACTTTGGCAAAGGAAACAAGCGCTACTTATGTGAGTATCAATAGCGATATACTATTTTTGCCCGATAATAGTTTTATTTACCAATCGGAGAAAGACGGGCATAACCATTTTTACTATTGTAATGCCAAAGGAAAATTGGTGCGCCAGCTCACACGTGGCAACTGGGAAGTAACCGATTGTTATGGTTACGACCCTAAAACACAGCAGTTGTTCTACCAATCTACCCAAATAGGCTCTACCCGCCGAGGACTCTATGCTGTGAGCCTCAAAGGCAAAGCCCCTCGCGCACTTTCTACTGAGGCAGGCACAAACAAAGGCACCTTTAGTGGGGATTTCACTATGTATATCCACGCTTTTGCCAATGCCTCTACCCCTCCACGTTATACGCTAAACGATACCAAAAGCGGCAAACAACTGAAAGAAATCGTTACCAATGCGGAATATACCCAGCGATTGAAAACCTATAATTTGCCCGAAAAAGAGTTTATGGAACTAAAAACTACCAAAGGCACTTTCAACGCTTATATGCTGAAACCTAAGGATTTCGACCCTAAAAAGCAATACCCCCTCTTGATGTACCAATACTCAGGACCAGGTTCACAAGAAGTAGCCGATCAGTGGTGGGATATGAACGACTTTTGGCACGCATCGCTCACCCAAAAAGGCTATATAGTGCTATGTGTAGACGGCAGAGGCACAGGTTACAAAGGAGCAGAATTTAAGAAATGTACCTATCAGCAATTGGGCAAATACGAAGTTGAAGATCAAGCCGATGTCGCACAGCTCGTAGGCAATTATCCTTATATCGACAAGAGCAGAATAGGGATATGGGGTTGGAGTTTTGGCGGATTTATGTCGTCTAACTGTCTGTTTCAAAAAGGCGATATATTTAAAATGGCAATAGCAGTAGCCCCTGTTACCAATTGGCGTTTTTACGACACTATTTACACCGAGCGCTTTATGCGTACCCCTCAAGAAAATGCGAAAGGTTACGACGAAAATTCACCCTTGTTTCACGCTGCTAAACTCAAAGGTAAATACCTGCTCATTCACGGTAGTGCCGACGACAATGTACACGTGCAAAACGCAATGGTGCTGATAGAAACCTTAGTGAGTTTGCAAAAAGATTTTGATTGGCTTATCTATCCCGATAAGAACCATGGAATTTACGACAACACCGGCAGCACACGCTTTCAGTTATACACAAAAATGACGAACTTTATTGAACAAAATTTATAAACTGTAGAATTTTAATTTATAAACAAACCTTAATTTATTAATAAATGAATACAAACGTAGAAAATGAGAAGAAAAAGCACCCTAAGGGGCTTTATTTGGTGTTCCTAACAGGGATGTGGGAGCGTTTCAGTTACTATGGAATGCGCGGTATTTTGATGTTATACCTCACCAAAACGTGGCTTGAAGGCGGTTTGGCTTTCGATCCTTCCACCGCAAGTTTGATTTATGGTTTTGCCACCGGTCTTACCTATTTCACCCCACTAATTGGCGGATGGATAGCCGATAACTTCTTAGGACAACGCAGAGCGGTGTTGTTAGGAGGATTTATAATGTTCTTGGGTGAGGCAGCTCTCTTCGCTTGGACGAGCCACGCAGGACTTTATTTAGGACTCTTCCTACTCATCATCGGTAATGGATTCTTCAAACCAAATATTTCAGCCTTAGTAGGAGGACTCTATGAATCAGGAGATAAACGCCTTGACTCAGCTTTCTCTATTTTCTATATGGGTATCAACTTGGGGGCTTTCTTAGCGCCTCTTATCACTGGACTCCTCACCGATAATATTTTTGCCAAAACCACTATTGATGCCAATACAGGTGAAGTAGCAATGTCGTTCGGGTACAAATTTGGTTTTGGAGCAGCGGCTATAGGGATGCTCATCGGTGAATTGATATTTATTTTCTTTGCACAGAAATATTTAGGAGACCTCGGTTTGAAAGCCAAAGGCTCTAGCAAAAAAGTAGTGGAACTTTCAGAAGCTGAAGCTCATAAACCACTTACTAAAGAAGAAAAAGAACGCATTACAGTAATCTTTGTTTATTTCTTCTTTGCTATCTTCTTCTTTGCAGGCTTTGAACAAGCAGGTTCATCACTTACCCTCTACACCGATAGTTATATCAACCGTGTGGTAGGTAGTTTTGAAATTCCTACCGCTTGGTTCCAATCGGTAAACCCATTGTTTATCGTGTTGTTAGCGCCAGTATTTGCAACATTCTGGGGTACTAAAATGGGACAACGCCTCACTACGCCTTTCAAAATGGGATTAGGTATGATCCTCCTTGGGGTAGGGTTCTTCTTTATGCTTGGTGCTGTGTACGAACGCGGTGGCGCTATAGGGGTAGACCCTAAAGATGTAGCTGTGAAAGCGAGCTTGGCTTGGTTGATACTCACTTACCTCACTCACACTATCGGTGAGTTGTGCTTATCGCCTGTAGGACTTTCTACTGTTACTAAACTTTCTCCTCCACGCTTAGCAGGACTTATGATGGGAGTTTGGATGATGGCTGCATTCTTTGCCAACTCTATAGGAGGGGTGATTGCTTCTTATGTAGAAAAACTCGGTGCGAGTGTAGTATTTGCTGCCGTATCAGGATTTGTAATCCTCTGCGGTTTAGGAATGATACTCCTCAACAAAAAACTTCAAGCGATGATGCACGGAGTAAAATAGTACGAGCCGTACAGGCACAAGCAGGTACGAACTATAATAAAAAAAGGCTGTTCTAAAATAGAACAGCCTTTTTTATTTACCTATAAGTTTTTCTTCTGATTTTTCTTTTTTATATCAGAAATCTTTCGTAATTTTACCGCGATTTTTTCTAATTCCTAACTCCTTATTTTCTAATGACTAACAATAATAATTATGACAAAATTTAGAACAGAATCAGACCTTATCGGCGATTTGCAAGTGCCCGCCGATGCTTATTACGGTGTGCAAACTCAGCGCGCTATTGAGAATTTCCGCATCACCGGTACTAAAATGGGTGACTATCCCGCTTTTGTAAAAGCTATCGGTTATGTAAAACTCGCTGCTGCTCAAACTAATCACGCTTTGGGACTATTACCCGATACACTCCTCAAACCTATTAGTGAGGCTTGTAAAGAAGTTATCGACGGTAAGTTCGACAGTCAGTTTCCTGTAGATATGATTCAAGGGGGAGCAGGTACTTCGGTGAATATGAATGCCAATGAAGTGATTGCTAACCGCGCTTTAGAGCTTATGGGCTATGAAAAAGGCGATTATCCACACTGCTCACCTAACGACCACGTGAACCAATCACAATCTACTAACGATGCTTATCCTACCACCGTAAAATTAGCGGTGATTATGATGAACAAATCACTCATCAAGAAATTGCAATCACTCATCGAGGCTTTCCGCAAAAAAGGACAAGAGTTCGCCGATGTAATTAAAATGGGACGCACCCAATTACAAGATGCGGTACCTATGACCCTCGGTCAAGAGTTTGAGGCTTTTGCAGCCAACTTAGAAGAGGAAATTGCTCGTTTGCAAAGCAATGCCAATCTTTTCTTGGAAATCAATATGGGAGGAACGGCTATCGGTACAGGGCTCAACGCTCCTAAAGGCTATGCCAAACTATGTGCTGAGAACTTAGCCAAACTCACTGGCGATGCTTTTGTAACCGCTGCCAACCTCGTAGAGGCTACCCCTGACACTGGTTCTTACGTGATTTACTCATCGGCATTGAAACGTATGGCGGTGAAACTCTCTAAAATTTGTAACGACTTGCGTTTGCTCTCTTCAGGACCTCGTGCAGGACTCAATGAAATCAATCTTCCTGCTATGCAACCAGGTTCGTCTATTATGCCAGGGAAAGTAAACCCTGTAATCCCCGAAGTGGTGAACCAAGTGTGCTACAAGGTGATAGGTAACGACCTTACTGTTACTTTTGCTGCCGAGGCTGGTCAGTTGCAATTGAATGTAATGGAACCTGTGTTGTGCCAAAGCATTATAGAATCAATTGTATTCTTAGAACGCGCTATTGATACTTTGCGCACTAAATGCGTGGAAGGCATCACTGCCAACCGCGAAGTGTGCCTCAATATGGTGAAAAACAGCATTGGTATTGTAACAGCTCTCAACCCACATATCGGTTATAAGAACAGTACCAAAATTGCCAAAGAAGCCTTACAAACAGGTAAATCAGTTTATGATTTGGTGTTAGCACACGGATTGCTCTCTAAAGAGAAATTAGATGAAGTGTTAGACCCTAAAAATATGCTACACAATTAGGTAATTAGCAAATTTGGAATTTAAAAGAGGCTGCCCATTGTTTGGGCAGCCTCTTTATTTTAATTGGTAAACAGCCTATGCGGCTCGCTCTAAATCTATTCGATATACAAATACAACTGCAAGCGGGCAATCCGTTCTTTATCAAACCCTTCGATTTGCAAAAGGTCGTCAAAAGATTTGATAGCACCGAGTTCTGAGCGTAAGCCTACAATCTTCTTACCTTCGCCGTATTTCACATAGGGTATTTTGCTCAGTTCGTACATATTGAGCGCATTGATGTTCTTTTTCTCAATCACGGGAGCGGTTTGTACCTCAAAACGTTCGGCTACACGCTGGTAGACCTCTTTGTCAAGTCCGTAGACCTCAGCTACTTGGTCGATATAGGTAAAGCCGTGTAGTTTGTCGCGGTATTTCAAAATACGATTAGAAAATCCCTCGCCTATGCCGTAGATTTTCATCAGCTCTTCGGCAGTAGCCGTGTTGATATCTTGTTTGGGAAAATATTTAGAAGAGGCTTCCTGATAGTTATAAGCAGTTGTTTTGCGATTGTTCACCCAATCGGGGAATTTGAAAGAAGGGGCAATCTTAGCGAGCAAACTATCCGAAACACCCGTTACTTGCTGGAATTCTCGAGCAGAATTTACGTATCTATTCTGTGCGCGAAAGGCTTGCAAACGGTCGATTTGCTCTGGAGTGAGCCCCAGTTTGAAGCCTTTATAATCGGTAATGAAATTAGGGTTGAAAGGATAGATCGTATCCTTTTTAAGGGCAGTTACGAGCGCCCTTAGTGAATCCATTTCGCGGTAGCCCAATGCAGTTTCAACGGGAGTGAACGTATGGCGGAATTCACAATTGCGAAAGGCGAATTGCAGTGCAACGATAAGAACGAGGAGCAGTATAACTCCTCGGGTTTGTTGGCGGTTCATTGGTGTTAGAGGTTAGGAGTTAGAGGCGTTGTTTTACTACTTCGTACAAGAAGACGGCACAAGCTACCGAAACGTTTAGCGAACTGATATCGCCTACCATTGGCAATTTGGCTTTGCTATCTACTACCTTCAACACAGCAGGCGATACGCCTACATCTTCAGCGCCCATCACAATGGCGGTAGGCACGGTAAAATCTTCGGCGTATAGCAATTGGTTTGTTTTTTCGGTTGCTGCTACTACCCTGATGCCACTGCCTTGCAGGTAATACACAGCATCTACGAGGTTTTCCACCTTGCAAATAGGCACGCGAAACACAGCCCCAGCCGAGGTTTTGACAGTATCGGCGGTGATGCTCACACTGCCGCGCTTAGGAATGATAATCCCTGAAACGCCTGTACACTCTGCCGTACGGATAATCGCGCCAAAGTTGCGCACATCCGAGAGGTGGTCTAACACGAGGAAAAGCGGTATGGCACCACTTTCGGTAACCGAAATCACCAAATCCTCAAAGTTGTGATAATCTACGGGGGAAAGATTTGCCACTACCCCTTGGTGGTTTTTCTTGGTAAGGCGGTTCAGCTTCTCAACGGGCACATACTGCACGGGCACTTGGGCTGCTTGCAGTAGGGGCATTAGCTCTTTATACAAACCGCCTTGTAAGCCTTTTTGCAAAAAGACTTTATCGATGGTTTTGCCTGCTTTGAGAGCTTCTATCAGGGCACGAATGCCGTATATTTGGGTTTCTTGTTCTTGCATATTGTAGTACGACGGGCGTTTATTTTTATGGTTATACTAAATTTGTGGCAAAAATACTAAAAACTTCTTCTTTCTACAAATATAGTCAAACAAAAGTAGATTGTGAATAAGTTTATTTCAAAAACCTCCACCAATTCACTCCAAAGAATAAACAAAATACGAATAATACAAGGAGTACTAAAATAGTTATTGTAACATTGGTCTCTATCTTTTTCCAACCTCCATAAGTTCCATAAACACTCATACTTAACTGCAAAAATGGCTCTGTAGAAGTTATCATAGCTATAACAATAAAAGGTGTAGTGATAACAGATACCCCTTTAGGTAGTAGATAAATACTTCCACATAAAATCAACATAAATAAAGTTGCAGCACCTATCAGAATCAAAAAACTTATACAGTTATGAGCTACATTCACTGAAGGGTGTTGCAGAATAAAAGGGCGTTGGGTTTTGGCATACTGCTCAGCTTTGGGTTGCTCGTCGATAGGTGTAAAATCGAGGTGTATTTTGTATTTAGGAATGGGGGTATTCACAAAGGCTTTCACTTCAGGAGTGAAGAAAATATTAGGATTAATCATCTTAAGGTCTTTGAGCAAACGCTGCATTGTATCACCGTCCAACACATTGTAACGCAAGTATTGTGGTGTTTTGCCTTTCACAGCAAATTCATAGTAAATACAATAAGTAGTTGTGCCTCTATAGTAAGTCCCTTTTTCATAACATCGCACCGAGAGTATATCCTTTATTTTTATAGGTTTCATATTAGGGAGAGGAACACAAGTAGTCCTCAGCACACCGTTTTCAATATGAACAGCGTGCTTGCAAAGCCCTAAAGAGAAGACTCTTAAAGCAGTACTGGCTTTGTATTTTCTTTCCATTTTTTATTTTTATTAAAAGCCCACGAGTTGCACGAATTTAAGACTACACACCTCTCACATACTCCGCTGCACCTGCTCACGGATTTCCTTCAAAGGGATAACCTCCCCCCGTCACATACTCCGCTCTCGCGGACTTCCTCCAAAGGGGAAAATGCGATGCAAAAGTGATAACACTTTGTTAATCAAGGTTTATTATTTTTCAACTCTTAATTTATATTACAACCCCTAATGATCCAAATAACAGCCCTAAAAAGAGACAAATAGCAGCTATGTAAAGGTTTTTCTTTATTTTTTGCCAGCCATCAGAAGAACCATATAAAGCTAAAGACAGCCCCATCCCCACATTAAAAAGAGGAAAAAAACTTACCGCCATTGGAGGAATGAACATAGAATTTGTTCTGCTTCCAAAACATCCTAATAAAACTCCCAAAACAATTGAATTCCCTATGAAAATAGGTGCCATAACTAAAATAATCATCAGCCAATTATGAGCTACATCCACTGAAGGGTGTTGCAGAATAAAAGGGCGTTGGGTTTTGGCATACTGCTTAGCTTGGGGTTGCTCGTCAATAGGTGTAAAATCAAAATGAATTTTATAGGGCTTAATATATGTATTCATAAATGCCTTTATTTCAACAGAATACTCAACCTTAGGATTGAGCTGCCTTATATCTTTTAGTAGCTGTTGCATTTCTTTGGCGTCGAGCACATAAAACCTTAACAAACGATGTTCTTCACCTTTTACAACAAATTTATAATAGGTTTTATTTACATACCCTCCTTTTGCCCATACTTTTTTAGTATAACACTGTATACAAGTAATATTCTCTATTTTAATAGGTTTTATCCTAAACAGAAAACCACAAGTAGTACGCAACACCCCGTTTTTAATACTCACGGCGTGTTGAAAAATTCCTAAAGAGAGGACTCTTAAGGCGGTACTAGCTTTGTATTTTCTTTCCATTTTTTATTTTTATTAAAAACCAAAGAATTTCACGAATTTAGGACTATATACCTCTTACCTCAACAAAACTCCCATTCTAATTGGTTTTTGGGATTTTCGGCTTCCCAATAGCGTTTCCACTGTTCTAAATCGGCGGTGATTTCGTGATAAATAGGCAGTTTTTTCAGGGCTCCACTGCGCATAAAAAGTATCTTTATCTTGCGATGCCCTACATCCGATGAAAATATATGCCACATCGTATCATTGATATGAGGCTCCTGACCGGTATGAATGAAAAAAGCATCGTTGAGTGCCTCTATAAAACCTATATAGGTTCTGCACTTACTCGCCTCTATCATCGCGATATATTCTTTTTCTTCTTCAAAAGGAAAATCTTTCATAATTATAGTCAAACAAAAATAAATTGTGAATAAATTGTAGCCCCTGCCTGAAAAGTTTTATTGGCGTGGGCGTTTGCAAAAATTATTGACGTGGGCGTTTGCAAAACTTATTGACGTGGGCATTTGCAAAACTTATTAGTGTGGGCGTTTGCAAAACGCCCCTACAGCACTGACCCCTGATACCTGATACCTGAAACCTAAATCCTGATCCCTAACATCTTATACGCCTCATCGATATAGTCGTAGATGTCTTGAGGGTAGATAGTTTCTTCCGAGGGTTTGGAGGCAGTGTCGTGTCCTAAGCGCACAATGATAACATCATCCGTAAGATTGGCAATCACATATTGCCCTAAGTGTCCGCGCATCATAAAGAAGTGCATCCCTTTATAGTCTAACAACCACCAGCCATAACCATACTGCGGACTCTCGGCAAAGCGCGGTTGTACTGAGGTGGCTACAAAAGTGGAGTCTAACAACTGCTTGCCATTCCATTTGCCGTGGTCGCGATAGAGTTTCCCCAAACGAGCGAAATCACGTGCATTAGAGGCAATACAGCAATACGCTTTTTCCAATCCGCTCTCCTCGCTATCCAATTGCCAAAGCGCATCGCTCTCACAACCCATTGGTTGCCAAAGACTCTCGGTGAGGTATTGGGTAAGCGTTTTGCCTGTAGCTTTTTCTAAAACCATCCCTAAGAGGAAAGTATTCCCACTGAGGTATTCAAACGATTTCCCTGGGAGTGATGTAATTTTTAAGTGCAACATCTTCTCGCGGAATTCCTTGTCAAAATAAGCGCGAGTAGTGATAGAGAAAGGGTTGTAGTAGGATTCGTCCCAATCGAGCCCCGACGCCATAGAAGAGAGGTCGCCTACTGTTAGCTGTACCGCCAAACCTTCTTTGTATTCAGGAAAAAAATCACTCACTTTTTGGTCGAGGCTCTTGATATAGCCATCGGCAATAGCCCTACCCAAAAGTGCTGATACATAGCTCTTCGCCATTGAAAACGAATTGCTCATACTTTTAGAATTGTAGTTATCAAAATACTGTTCGTGCCAAATGCTATCCCCTTTGATGATGAGAAAAGCGACTGTGCCGTATTTTTGATGCGCATTTTGCAGTTCGGGAGTTTCGGGAGTTTTGTTGTAATCCAAAGAAATCGCCCAAGGTTGAGCGGCGGAGCTTTTGGCAATCGTACGATTATCAAAATACGTATAATCATCGAGGAAAGTAGTGGTATGTCCTGTACCATAGACCATTGCCACCGCTTTGAGGATATAGCCATAGCCAGTGAGGTAGAGCGTACCTATCACTAAACACAAGAAGCAAAGCAAACCTAATAAAAACTTTTTCATAGAGAAACATTTTTGTTACTGCCGACAAAGATACTACATAATTAGCGAATTAACAAATCGGTAAATTTGTAAATTAGTGAATTATTCCTACCTTTGCCGAAAAATATAATCTATTATGGAAACAGAGGTTTTAGAAAAAAGAAAAACTTCTTCAGATTTAGGGGTAAAAGATATAGGTTTGGCTCTTACAACAGAAGAAAAAGAGGCTTCAAATCAAAGAGAAAACTTTGCTGAGCTGATAAAAGAAGCCCAAGAGATAGGAAGTGAGCTTTACAAAAAAGGCTTAATAGCCCCCTATGACCCTATTCGATAAGATGAAAAAGATAATTTGTGACACGAATGTAATAAGTCGTTATATCCTTAATAGTAGTACTGAAATTACAATCACTATTGAGGAAATTATAGGGATAGAAAACATATTCATTACTCCCGTTATTTATATTGAATTGATGAATTGGCTTGCTTTCTACGAAGGAATTGAAAAAACTAAACGAATGCAACTTAAGAAACTGATAAACAGTATTCCTGTCATCACTCTCAATGAAGATATTTGTAATTTTGCAATGAAACTTGCCTTCCAAAATCCTCATTCTAAAGTAGCTGACACTTTGATTGGTGCAACTGCTATTTATTACAATATCAATATCTACACTTTGAATAAAAAAGATTTTGAGCTTATAGGAGCTCCTTTGTATAGCATTACCTAAAATAATGAAAACCTGCACTATAGAAAACAATACCATCACTCTAAACGGTTCAGTGCTTTTCTCCGATAAAAGCACTTCATTTACCGATTTCTCCAAAAAAGCCCTCAAAGCCCTGCAAATGGAGTATCCTAAATTCTTCAAAATGGATAACCTCAGCAAGCTCGCTTTCTTAGCCGCCGAAGTATTGTTACGTCCGTTTTCACAATCCGAGAAAAACGGTGTAGCCTTAGTATTTGCCAATCGTTCTGCCAGCCTCGATACCGACCGCAAACATCAGGCAACTATTGCCAATCCGCAGGAATATTACCCCAGTCCGGCGGTATTTGTTTACACCCTGCCCAACATCTGTTTAGGTGAGATAAGCATACGTCATCAACTGAAAACCGAAAACAGTTTTTTTGTATTCGATAGTTACGAGGAGGCACAACCCTTTTTAGAGCAATACAGCAAATCACTTTTAGCCCAAGGCAAAGCCCAAAGTGTGCTCACTGGTTGGGTTGAGTTTTTAGACGATGATTATAGAGCAATTTGCCAATTAGCAGATTAGTGAATTTGCTAATTTGCTAATTCTTCACTATCTTTGCCCCCTGATATTAATAACATTTATAATGGACGCACTTATTTTAGAACTCAAGAACAAGATTATTGAAGTACTCAACTTAGAAGAAGTAACCCCCGAAGATATTGATGAAAATGAGCCCCTCTTTGGCACTGGCTTAGCCCTCGACTCTATCGATGCTCTCGAACTTATCGTACTACTCGACAAAAATTATGGTATCCGCTTAGACGACCCTAAAAAAGGAAAAGAAATCTTCCAATCGGTGAAAACAATGGCTGATTACATCACCGCTCACCGCACCAAATAACAATGCCAAAAAAAATAGTCATCACGGGAATGGGTATCAACTCTTCGATAGGCAATACTGTCGGAGATAATTTTTATGCCCTTACTCATCGCCAAGCAGGCATCAGCAGGATTGAAAATGTAGCAACCATTCACGCTGATCACATCAAAGTAGGCGAAATCAAACGCACAAACACTGAGCTTTTTAGCGCTTTGGGATTACCCGAAGTAAACGCCTATTCACGCACTTCTCTCTTGGGGATTATCGCCTTACAAGAGGTGATTGCCAATGCGGGTCTTACCCCAAAAGACCTCTCTCATAGCGGACTTATTATGGCTTCTACTGTGGGCGGTATGGATATGACTGAAAACTATTTCTTCCGCTACGGCGATGAAGAACCCCTGCGACGCTATATCACTACTCACAATATAGGCGAGGTAACTCACCAAATCGCTGATTACGTAGGCATAAAAGGCGTTGTAACCAGCGTAAGCACTGCCTGCTCTTCTTCGGCAAATGCTATAATGACGGCTATCAACCTGCTTCGTACTGGTAGAGCCAACTGCCTCATTGCTGGTGGCGCCGATGCCCTTTCTAAATTCACTATCAACGGCTTCAATACCCTGATGATTCTCTCGGATACCGACTGCACGCCTTTCGACCAACATCGCAAGGGCTTAAACTTAGGGGAAGCTGGGGCTTTTTTGGTATTGGAAACCGAAGAAAATGCCCTACAACGCGGAGCTACTATATTAGCAGAAATCAAAGGGTGGGGCAATGCCAATGATGCTTATCACCAAACAGCCTCCTCCGCCGATGGTGAAGGCGCGTTTTTAGCAATGCAAAAAGCCCTACAAATAGCAGGATTAACCCCCGCAGATATCGATTATATCAATGCACACGGCACGGCTACTGTAAACAACGATCTCTCCGAAAGTCGCGCCTTAATGCGTATCTTTGGCGAGTACGTCCCCGATTTTAGTTCTACCAAAGCCTTTACGGGGCATACTTTGGCAGTAGCTTCGGCAGTAGAAGCGGTATTTAGCGTTTTAGCCTTACAACACGGGGTGGTATTCCCTAACCTCAACTTCAGCACTCCAATGGAAGAAGTGCCTATCCGCCCGCAAACCGAACTGAAATACAAATCTATACAGCACGTGCTTTCTAACTCCTTTGGCTTTGGAGGGAACTGCTCAACGCTTATTTTAGGTAAGAGATAAGAGGTAAGAGATAAGAATTAAGTAGAGTGAAAACAGGAAAATATATGACTGAACTAAGAAAAAAAACAATAGTTTGGTGCAGTAATTATTCTTTGTTTTTACTTCTGTTAAAAAAGTTAAACTTTATTAATTATTTGGTTATTAGGTTCTTATTCTATAGATTTGTACTCTAATCTTAAAAAATCATATTATGAAACAGGCTCTTAAAAACAACTTGATAGTCGTATCGCTTTACATTTTAGCGGGATTTATCTTCAACGGATACCTACCTTATATGTTGGTTGTATTCCTAACTCTATCAGCAACAGTTTCTTACTTTTTGTTCAGAAGAAAAAGTAAAGAGGAAACACGCAAGGGATTATTGCTTATGCACATTCCTTTTCTGTTAATTTTAATGGTAGCTGCTTTGTTTCTCAACAATATAAGGGTAGTACTTCCTTATTTGCTTTTTGTACCTGCTGTTGTATATTTAACGTATTGCGCTATATTTTCAGAAAGAAAAGTGCTGTTTTTTGCAGGAATCATAGCCTTATCTGTTATTAGTGTCGCTACCTACAACGAAATTTCAGGGACAAATGAAATATTTGATGTAAGCTACTACTCGAGATTCATTACACAAAAATAAAATTAAGAAAAACCCGATTTTAGGTAATAAATCGGGTTTTTCTATTGCTTATAAGGGGAGAATCCAAAAAAAATGGTTATTAGATTACAAAACCTATCCCCTGACACCTGACACCTATTACCTGACACCTGATTATGTTACAATTATTCTATCATTCTTCATTAGAAGCGGGTACTGACGAGGCAGGGCGCGGCTGTTTGGCGGGTCCCGTAACGGCTGCCGCTGTAATATTGCCCCCCGACTTCAAAAACGACCTCCTCACCGATTCTAAACAACTCACCGAAAAACAACGCAACCTCTTGCGACCTATCATCGAGCGTGAGGCAGTGGCTTATGCTGTTTGTCACGTACTCCCTGCCGAAATAGACGAGTTGAACATCCTCCGCGCTTCTATCACGGCTATGCACCGCGCTATTGCTCAGCTCTCCCCTACCCCCGAATTTATTGCAGTAGACGGCAATAAGTTTGTGCCTTACCAGAAAATACCTTACGCTTGTGTGGTGAAAGGCGACGGCAAAATACAAACCATCGCGGCAGCTTCGATACTTGCGAAAACCTACCGCGATGCCTATATGGAAGATCTTGCCCAGCAGTTCCCTGAGTACCATTGGCAGCAAAACAAAGGTTATCCCACCCCCGAACACCGCAAAGCTATCGCCGAGCACGGTGCCACTGAGCACCACCGCAAAACATTTCAGTTACTACCCGTGGAACAGTTGAGTTTGTTTTAGGAAGTAGAAAAAAGCCAGCTGGGGAGCTGGCTTTGTTGTATTTGTATGGGGGGATTAGGTATTGATGATTTCTTGGGTTTTCTGTAGGGCTACTATCATTTGTTGATAATGGATAATATCATTGTAGGAGAGGGTTTGCCCTTTGCGGTCTTTGAGCCATTTTTGTGCGGGCTGGTAGCCCCCGATATAGGCTTCCCACGCTTTGAGGGGTACATCTGCGAAATATTGGGTATCGTTGATATATACGTTGCCTTTGTCTTTTTGCCCAGTATCTACCCTTTTTATTTCGGTAATGGTGTTGTTGCCTGCTATGGGGAAAGAGGTGATGAGGGCTTGTAGCTGGGGGCTTTCGAGCAGGTGTAGCTCTCGCAGGTGTTTGCCTATGGTGGCGTAGTGCTGAAGTTCCTCGTTATCTTTTGGGTAGGGGATGCGGGGGAAGTCTATTTTTAGGAATTCTTTGTATTGTTCTCTATAGTTTTTGTCGTGCAATACACCATAGCAATAATCGAAGGCGGTGAGTGGGTTGCCTCCGAGTTTTTTGAGTATTTCGGGATTTAGGTTGGGGATTTTGTCTAAGGTATCTTTAAAGTGTCCTTCGCCTTGGAGGTATAGGTAGAGGGGGAAGATGTTACCTGCTCCCAAACGCCCAGCAGTAGCGGTAAAATTTTTATTACAGATGTTTTTTGTTACAAATACATATTTCCAATCATCTGCACATTGGCGAGAAACAACTAAAGCTATGTTATCTTCTTTTATAAGATGTTGCATTACACTTAGGCGATTTCTATCTATTAGTTTTGTATCCCAATAGATATAACGTGTATCAAAAGGGCGATAGTCTATTTTTTCTACTTTTGTTGGGTCAGAGGCTATATTATAGATTTCTCTTATTTTGGTAAGTAGGGTTTGTTTATCGGTATCCACCAATACAGCATCATTCCCTGTTACTACTCCTACACTATTGATTTTAAAGAGTTCGGTAATAGAGAACCCTTGGTTATATTCTGCTAAGAGGGTATCGTCTTTGGGTACAAAAAGGTAGTTGGGGGCGGTGGGATTGAGCTGGGTAAAGGGTATGGTGTGGAGGTTGTTTTCGCTCAAAAAAGCAAATTTTTCAGCACGCTTACCATAGAGGTCGTAGTGGTATACTTTGGCAAGTTCTGTGTTTTTGGGGTTATTTTTTTTGACAAAGATGTTGATACTTACGCCTTGCATAATATTGAATACGTTTTCGTCGGTTTCGCCACTGGGTGTGGTTTCTTTTTTACGGCTGTTGCCGTGCAAATCGATGGTATAAATGCTGTCAAAGGTTTTGAGCAGGTGGTAGCGCATTCCACGAAAGGTGATGTTATCTAAAAAGCCGTGAGGATTAATATAAACCAGCACCCCACTGCCGTTTTTCTCGATAAAGTGGGAGGCGTAGCGGATAAACTTGACATAGTCATCGTTTATCATTTTGGGGTTTCGTTCGGCAAGTTTTTTATCAGTGTTGGGTTCTTTTTTATAGTCTTCCATTAGGTTCATAATCCAAGAGCCTTTGTTGGTGCTTTCTCCGTTGTAGGGAGGGTTTCCTATTACGCACATTACGGGGGTGTCTCGCTTTATGCGGTTGGCTTCGTTGGCTTCGTCGGAGAGCCAACGGGCGAGGGGTAGAGAGCGGTCGGGGGTGGGTTCTTCGAGGGAGTTGGTGAGGTATATTTGTATGCGGTTGGTGCTCTGGGTGATTTGTGTTTGAGAGAGGAGCATATCGAGCTTTAGGTGTGCGATGGCGTAGCTTGCCATTAGGAGTTCGAATCCGTTGAGGCGTGGCAGGAGGTGTTCTTGGACGTAGTTTTGCCAAATGCCTTGTTGGCTGGCGAACTGCTGGGCTATATACTCGATGATTTGGGCGAGGAAGGTGCCTGTACCGGTGGCGGGGTCGAGTATTTGTACGCGGTGGTATTCTTTTTCTTCTATATCGAAGCCTGCTATTTTGTTGTCTTGCTGTGTTTGTACTTTTATTTTGGAGGTATCGGCGATGCCTTGTGGGAGTTGGAATTGCTCTTTGAGTAGGGTATCGAGGGTACGCACCATAAAATTGACTACGGGCAGGGGTGTGTACCATACGCCACGATCTTTGCGTGTTTCTTTATCAAAGACTTCAAGGAAGTCTTCGTAGAAGTGTACGATGGGATCTCTGGTGGCGTCTTTGCCATAGGAGGAGAGCATTTGAGCTACATCGCAGGCGAGGTACATTTGCACGAGGTCGTCGATAACCCAGCTGATACGAGTATCAACCTCCATTCCTGCGATATATCCAAATAGTTTTTTGAGGAAGGGGTTGGAGGCGGGCAAGAGCTGGTAAGCTTCTTGACGGCTAAAGGTTGGGAGGGTGGGGTCGTGATAGCGTGCGGTGAAGAGCCCATAGGTAATGGTTTGGGCATACATATCGGCGAAGTCTTTAGGGGAGATGTCGTGAATGAGTACGTTGCTAAAGGCGGTGAGCTGGTCGGTAAGGTCGGTTTGTATGCCTTTTGTATGGTCTTCGTTGAGTGCTTTTTCGATGATTTTGGAGAGTAGTTGTGCTTTGGCAGCCATTAGGGTAACGAGGTCTTCGGCTTTGGCGATACCAGAGGGCTCGAAGGAGCCGAAATTTTGGATATAGGTAAGGAAGGTATCGAAGTTTTCGGGTAGGGGTGTGATGCCTTTGTCGGTTACTTTTGCGATGGCTATAGAATGTAGGAGTTCTTCATTTCGGTAGAAATGGAAGGTGAGGTAATCGGTAAATATAAGGTTGGTGAGTGATTTTTTGTAGCGGTCGAACTGTTCTTTGTTGCCGTTTTTGGACTTTTCGCCTTTGAGGTCTTTGTCGTTAATGTCTTTGGTTTCGATGAAACCGATGGGCAGGTCGGCGTGAGTTAGGATATAGTCGGGTGCGCCACAAGCTTGTCGCTTGGGTTCGTTGATGATATTGAGTTTTGGGAGGAGGCTTTCTAATAGGTTTTTAAGCAGGGGACGGTAGGAGTGTTCGGTGGCTTTGCCAGAGGTATATTGGGTATTGAGGTCTGTGATATAGGTATTAAGCATATTGTTTTGTTATTAAGAGTGAGGGGACAAAGGTAGTGATAATTGGGAAAATGAGCAAATACAAAAAAAGCCTCTTCGCTTGAAAGAGGCTTGTAATTCGCTTTTAAAGTGCCTGTTTTACTGCTAGTGTAAAAGGACATTGTAAGATAATGCTGTTGTACTTTCACAATATAAAAGTACCACTTTTTTACGTGGGCAATAATATATACTAAATTCTCCTATAAGATATCAAGGTAAGAGCAAACATAGGGAAATTTGTTTTTCTTATGAGTTTTGTAAATGATTAATAATATTTTTGAGCAGTTCGTTGAAATTGTTATATACATACCATTCGGGTCCTGATCTTAATTTAGTAGCTTTTTTCTCAATAGATTGTTGTAATTGTAAGTAGAAATCTTTTTCTTTTTGCAAAACTTCTTCTCTATAGTAGATATATCTATGATTGAAGATTTCGGACAATCTTACTCTTAAATCTATCTTATCATTGTAAAATTTGGAAATAGTTTTACCATTGATATATTTAAAAATAGGAATTGTGTTATATTTATTCTTTACTTGATGCTCAAAATGGTCGAAATCATTTTTTAATATATTGATTAAGTTTATACTGTCTTGTTTGTATTTTTCTTGTTCTTTTTCATTATTGATTGTAAGACAAAGGTCTATTATCTCTTTCTGATTTTTATCCACATCGCTTCTTCCTTTAATATAGAGTAATTTGTTTGGTAACTCAGGGTCATATACGAATTTGTCTTTACCTTTTTTTATTCCTTTAATGATTCTTTCCTTTAGGGTTTTCTTTTTGACTTTTAACGGGTTGTTAAAATCTAATACAAATCTATAAACGGAATGATAATCTCCTAAACCATACTCTCCTTTATCTACATAAGATAGCATTTCTTTTAACAACTGCTCATAAGTGTCATTGCTCATACTAAACACTTCATTGAATTTGATTCGATTATAAGTGATATAGCACTCTGGAATAGTGTTGTCTTTGGATATTTTATATTTTTCTTTGATATCTTCTTCAAATAATTTTTCATCTAGAATATTGATTCCTACTATGTAATCAAAGATGGGTTCATGGAAATAATAACTAACGTTGTTTTGATAGTAATATTTAAAATCTATTTTCTCAAGTATTGTTTCCTCTTTATCTTTTTCCTCATCAGATGAAGATTTGTTATTTAAATATCTTTCAATATCTTTTATACTAAATCCAATTATATTGCCTATCTCATCTTTATTTTTCTTAGTAACATATCCTCCTTTGTGTTCTATGGAAATAGCTATTGTAAATAATAGGGTTTCTTTCAAGACAGTATTTTTGTTTGATTGTATGTAATTAATACTGGGGGCTATTTTTTCTATTTGTGAATGGATATCGTGATAACGGGTTAAAATAAATTTTAAAGTACGTATATTTTTGTAGTCTTGGAAAAAACTACAGATAAAGTTTTTTTCTTTTTGTAAGAAATTTGTATATTCTGAGAAACTTTGAAATTCATTTTGTATAAGAGTGTCAAAAACTTCTTCTATATTGATTTTATATTCTATTTCTCTACCTATTAGTTTTTCTTTTATCTCATCAAAACTTTCATCTTCTATTTTGTTAGTATTTGCTATGATAATTGTTTTTAGGTTATTGTTTTCAGTGAGGTTGTTTATATAACCTATGAGACTATCTATAGGGAAAGTTTTGCTTCTTCTTTCTAAGTCATCAAAACAAATAATAAGATTATCAGTTTCTGAGTCTATTACATCACTATTAGGAATTTCGGGGATATATTCTTTTATTTTTGGGACACTTGAAAGGAGTTTAAAGATTCCTTTTCCCCATTTTAATCCTTTGTTTAAGGAAGGGTATAGTTCTGCTACAATTCTTCTTTCTATATCATCTATGCTTGTAACGCCTGATAGAGAGACTCTAATAGGTTTGTATTTGACACTTTCATTTTCTTTAATGCTTGTTCCCTTTATTTCTTCACTCAGTTTATTATCAAAGAAATAGGTTTTGCCTACGCCCCATTCTCCTGTGATGAGGAGGGCGTTATTGGATTCTTTGATTAGGTAGTCTTTGACTATATCAATGATTTTTTGCATAACTTCTTTTAATTACTTGGCAAAGGTAGTAAAAATTAGCAAATTGGTAAATACAAAAAGCCTCTTCGCTTGGAAGAGGCTTATAATTCGGTTTTAAGTGGTTGTATGATAGACTTTGTCAAAGTGTAGGATTAATTGATGATATCAAAGCCGGTGTATTTTCTGAGGACTTCGGGGACTACAATGCCTTCGGGGGTTTGGTAGTTTTCTAAAATGCCTGCCAATACGCGCGGAAGGGCTAATGAACTGCCATTGAGGGTATGCGCTAAGCGGTTCTTACCGTCGGAGTCCTTGAAACGCAATTTGAGTCGGTTGGCTTGGAAGGTCTCGAAATTTGATACTGAACTTATCTCTAACCATTTTTCTTGAGCGGTGGAATATACCTCGAAATCGTAGGTTATGGCTGAAGTAAAGCCTAAATCTCCTCCGCACAAGCGCAAAATATGGTAAGGGAGTTTCAGTTCGTTGAGGATGCCTTTCACGTGTTCTACCATTCCTTCTAATGCCTTGTAAGAATTATCGGGGTGCTCGATGCGTACAATCTCCACTTTGTCGAATTGGTGCAAGCGGTTGAGTCCGCGTACGTGAGCGCCATAGCTACCAGCTTCGCGGCGGAAGCAAGGGGTATAGGCAGTGCAGCAAATAGGCAAATCGCTTTCGTTTAACAAAGTATCGCGGAAGATATTCGTAACAGGCACCTCGGCGGTAGGGATGAGATAGAGATTATCAACCCCTATGTGGTACATTTGTCCTTCTTTATCGGGTAACTGACCAGTGCCATAGCCTGAGGCTTCATTCACCACGTGAGGCACTTGAAATTCGTTGTAACCTGCCTCGGTGTTCTTGTCGAGGAAGTAGGTAATGAGAGCGCGTTGCAGTTTTGCTCCTTTCCCTTTGTATACAGGGAAGCCTGCACCGGTGAGTTTTACGCCCAGCTCAAAATCGATGAGGTCGTATTTTTTGGCGAGTTCCCAATGTGGCAAAGCATCTTTACCTAAGTTAGGGATTTCGCCTGCCTCGAATACTACTACGTTATCGGCTTCGGAGGTACCTTCGGGCACTAACTCATTAGGGATATTAGGCACACGATAGAGCAAATCATTGAGCTCCTCTACAGTAGTGTTGAGGGTATCAGTAAGGGTTTTGATATCCTCTTTAAGGGTGGCTGTTTGCTCTTTCAGGGCATTGGCTTTATCGGTTTCACCTGCTTTGAATAGGTTACCGATTTCCTTAGAGAGATTGTTAGATTTCGCCAGTGTTTCGTCTAATGAAAGCTGAGTAGCACGGCGTTTTTCGTCTAAGGCGATGATATTGTCTATGAGATGCAATTCTTTGAAATTGCGTTTTTTAAGTCCGCTGAGTACGCGGTCTTTTTCTTCTCTAATAGTGTTTAGTTGTAACATAGTGTTAGGTGTTAGGTTTCAGGGGACAGGTTTCAGGGTTGTGATGCTATTCAAATTAGAAAATAAGCTAATTAGCAAAATTCGTCGGTAACATCCTCCCAGCTATCATAGCTATAGGGGGTGTTGTTGTAGAAGGCTTCGAAAGGCACAAAGGCTTCATCGGCAGTTTCTACAAAGGTACGGTAATGTGTGAAAGAATCGGGTGAGTGGTATACGCGTGCTTCTACTTGATAACGGCTTTCCTCATCGAGTTCTTCGTTTTCTAAAATAGTTTGCACGTAATCACCCGTATCGCCGTCTTCTGAGAAAACGACAAAACGATGTTCACTATAAGGCAATTCATCAATAAGAGTTTTAATCTCTGTGAGGGTTAAAACAACGGGAGCGTGATACTCATCTGTGACAATTCTTTTCATTTTATTTCAGGTGCTAGGGGTTAGGTTTTAGGTGTAATGGTATTTCACCTTTGTTGGGTCTTCAACTTTGCCAAAGGTGCGAGCCGCACTGGCAGATTTTTTTGGCACTTTGTTAGGTCTTCAACTTTGGTAAAGTGTAGCGACGCTTTTCATTGGCAAATTACTCTGTAGGGGATAGATATGCGGTTTTATCGATGATCTTTTGAGCGAAAGAAGCGATGGAATTATCGGTGAGTTCGCGCATAAAATTGTCTCTAAAAGGTTGTACAGAGGTGTGCAGCGGACAGGGTTTTTCGGACGAGCATTCTTTGAAGCCCATCGCACAAGAAGTAAACTTCTCGGCTTCTCCTATTTGCTTTACCACATTCATTAAAGGGGCTGCTTTTTCTTCATCGGTGAGCCAAAAGCCGCCTCCTGGTCCTTTGTTAGAACTAATGACCTTTTTGCGGGCTAAAGTTTGTAATATCTTTGCCAAAAAGGAGGTAGGAATATGTAACGCTTCTGCCACATCTTTCGGGGCTAACCTCTTGGTTGCCGAAGCGTATAGGGTTAAGTATATTACTGCATTGATGGCATACTTGCTGGAATTGGATAACATATTCGTTTTCTTTTTATTATGAGTTTTTATCTATCTGACGGGTAATAACTAATTTTTGTATTTCGGTGGTTCCTTCACCTATGGTACACAATTTAGAATCACGGAAGAATTTTTCTACCGGAAAATCTTTGGTATAACCATAACCTCCGTGAATTTGAATGGCTTCGGTGGCTACACGCACACACACTTCTGAACTGTACATTTTAGCCATTGCCCCTGATAGGGTTACGCGCTGTCCGTTGTTTTTCTGAAAAGCGGATTTGTGCAAGAGCAGTTCAGAGGCTTCAATTTCGGTTGCCATATCGGCGAGTTTGAATCCAACGGCTTGTAAATCAATCAGGCGTTTGCCGAATTGCATACGTTCTTTGGCATATTTGAGAGAGGCTTCGTAAGCGCCTTTGGCAATACCCAAAGAAAGTGCGCCTATAGAAATACGTCCGCCGTCCAATATTTTCATTGCTTGGATAAAGCCGTCGCCTACGGCACCGAGGCGGTTGGTATCGGGGATGCGGCAGTCTTGGAAAATCATTTCGGCGGTCTCGCTGGCACGCATACCGAGTTTGTTTTCTTTTTTGCCTGCACTGAAGCCCTTGGTACCGCGTTCTACCGCAAAGGCAGTGATACCGTGTTTGTCGCCTTTTTCGCCCGTACGAGCAATCACTACGGCGATGTCACCACTTTTGCCGTGGGTGATGAAGTTCTTGGTGCCGTTGAGCACCCACTCATCGCCGTCTTTCACGGCGGTAGTAGCCATTCCACCAGAGTCGGATCCGGTGTTGTGTTCGGTGATGCCCCACGCTCCTATCCACTCGCCTGAAGCTAATTTAGGCAACCAGCGTTGTTTTTGTTCCTCGTTGCCAAAGCTGAGGATGTGATTGGTACAAAGGGAATTGTGAGCAGCTATAGAGAGCCCTATGGAGGGGTCGACTTTTGAAATTTCTTCAACAATAGCGATATAATCGTGGTAGTCGAGGGCTGAACCTCCATAGATTTCGGGGACTAATATGCCCATAAAACCGAGTTCTCCTGCTTTGCGGAATACTTCTACTGGAAATTCCTGACTTTCATCCCATTGCATCACGTGGGGACGGATATATTTTTCGGCGAAGTCCTTAGCGGCTTCGGCTACCATCTGTTGTGTTTCAGAAAAGTTAAAATTCATTCGTTATATGCTTATATCTAATACCAAGGGGCAAAGGTACAAAATAATTACGAATTACGAATGATTAATGATAAAAAAGAATTACGAATGACGAGGGACGAGAGACGAGAGACGAATGACGAATGACGAATGACGAGGGACGAATTACGAATTACGAGGGAAGAGGGGGTGAGTGCAAAATATATAAATATATAGGGGCGTTTGCAAAACGCCCCTATATAACATAGTTCAAAGATAATTGATTACCAGAATAATTTATCGTTAAGACAATTGATTACCAGAATAGTTCATCATTAAAACAATTGATTATTAGGATAATTCATTACCAGAATAATTCATCTTTAAAGCAATTGATTACCAGAATAATTGATTTTGGTAAAGTGTATGATTTACAATATTACAATTATTCTGAAATTCTCATTTCAACAACATCGGGTTCTACGGAGAGACCTCTTCCGCTTTGATAAGCACCACGTCGTGAGGTGGCATCGCGGTGGTTTTTAGATTGGTCTTTCACATAGTAGTTACCGTCTTTTTGATATACATCAGTACCATTAAGCTTCCAATAGCCAAAGAGACCTTCGCTGTTAGGATCTACGCCAAGTTTGTTGTTTTTAAGCTCGTTGGCGGTACGTGCTACACTCCATACACGACATTCGCACATTTTACCTCTCCAAGTACGAGATCCATCGTAATCGTAAGCATAACCTATAAAGAAGTTACCATTGAGATTAAAGCTATTAACTGAGGCAGTTTTTTCGGCTACGCGTTCTCCATCTACATAGATTTCAGCGCGTTTGGTAGCTCCATCAAACACAAGGGCAACGTGATACCATTGTTTGGCAGCGAATTTTTTGGAAGGGTTGAACTGTACATTTCCAGCCACTTGAATTTGGTCGGCATCTACTGTGGTATCACCAAAACGGAAGATAAGATTCCCTTCAGCTCCCATTACTGTACTGAGTTTTACAAAATTATCTACATAAATCATTGCCTCATAAGTAAGCGCATTGAATTTTGCCTTTTCGTCCATTGGGATAGAAAGGTATTTTCTACCTGTAAAATCGAATACTTTATTGATAACAATAGGTTTAGCCACCTCTACAAATAAGGTTTTAGCTTCGATAGTAGGGACACTTGCATCGGCTATAGTTACAGGGATTACATAGGTATTTCCTTCTTGTATAGTTGAAAGATTTGTAAGAGCTAACTGGCAAGGTTCGGCATAAACACTTCCTTTTTTAATCACAGAACTATTTTTCTGTAAGCTAAAGTTATTCGCTGGCATCATTTGGTATTTGGTGCCATTTTTAGCATTATAGTCGGCTACCATTTGGGCATCACCTATTTGGTAGGTTACGTTCACATCGCTATCACTGATATTTGAGACACGGGCTGTGATGTTGAAAGCGTGACTACTAACATTATTTTCTAATTTGAGTCGCTGTTGAGGTTGCTCAAAATAGACTTTAGTTTCCAACAATTCGTTTTCTTTGTCTTTACAAGCGTTCAGAGCCAAGAAAGCGAAGATTCCTATACAATATTTTATAAGTTTCATAAGGCTGTAGTTTTAGGGTTGTGGATGTTTTTTCATATAATCGGCATAAGATTTATGCATTAAATAAATGGCTTTGCGCATCCATTTATAATCGGGCTGATTGTCGTAGTCGTTATCCATACGATAAGCGCCTACACCTCCTTTAGGTCCTTCAGATGAATTATATTCAGCTTGATCGAGTAGCGCTCCTCCTGATTTTGAATAAGACTCAAAGTTTTCAGTAAAAATGTGTTTACGTGTATTGTAATGCTCGCCAAAAGCATTTTTAACCCCTTGCACCCTATAATCAAGATTTCTATTACCGTAAGATTGTGAAATAAAATAATCAAAATAAGGGGCTGATTCTTTTTTCACATTCCACAATTCACCATCTACCAATAAATAGCGACGTTTACCCGTATCGACAGTAGCTTTGGGTCCTAAGTATTTACCGAGTTCTTCTACCAAAACGTGCAAATACTCACCTCTATCATAACCACCTTTTAGATTACCAAAACCATCGCCAGCACCATCGGGCTCCCAGTCGATATCAAGACCATCGTAATCATATTTTACAATAGTATCGCAGAGCGCTTTGGCATATTTTCTAATAGCGGCAATATGGTCGGTAGAACTTTGTACGCCACTGGTATAGCCCCAATAGGCTTCTTGCGCTTTTTTAATTTTATCATTGAGTACTGCCTGAGAAGCCCCTGGGTTTTCAGCTTTTATTTTATCGGCAATTGAAGAAGGGGTGATACCTGTACCGATATTGTGCAAGATAAAGCACACAAACACTTTAGTACCTTTTACTTTTTGCACATAAGCTTTATCGGCTTTTTTAGCTTCGCTGATACCAAAGGGGCCACTCCACATTGATACCATATCGATACTATCGGGCAAGGCAGACAAATAGCCTTTGCGCACACTACCTTCGGGTGACCAGTTACTAAACCAACCAAAGGACACGGGGCGACCATAGTTTTCGGCAGTTTTTTTCCAAGCGCGCAAGGAAGCATAGTGAGCATCGCGTTCTTCAGGGCTGAGCGTATTAGCTCCCCCATTGTGGTCTATTTCCTTATTCTCTACCTCCGTCCATTTTTCGCAGGAAGTAAGAGAGAAACCTATCATCAATATTGCTATACTGATAATTTTAGATATATACTTCATAACTTTCATAGTATTTTAAACGTTAGTTCTTTTTATCCCACCAAACTTTGGTAGCACCAGTATTGGCACCGCCTAAGAGTTGTAAAGCACGTGCTAAATATACTTTATCCTCGGCAGTGAGTTTGCTTTCTGGATAAGGTATGCGGCGCACTCCCTGCTCAGTAGAGATAACTCCTCCACTGGTATTTTGGACTACTTTATGGAGTTTAGGGTAGCCTGTACGACGCCATTCAGTCCACGCTTCTTGACCATTAGGGTAAAGAGCAATCCATTTTTGAGTGATAATTTTTTCTAATTTTTCCTCGGTAGTACCTTGCCACTGAGTAGTAGCTTGAGTAGGAGCATCGGCATTTCCTAACCAGCTAGCATAATAGTCAGCAGGTTCTTTACCTGAAGTGAGATAAGGATCTACTTGAGCTACATTGATATCGTTCTCAGCAAAAGAAGTCTCTACACCTTTTTTATACAAATCTTCAGGAGTTCCTCCCATATTCCATCCCATTAAAGCACCTTCTGCTCTTAGGAAATATACTTCGGAAGCACGCATCCAATAGGTAGGAGTAGTTTTCTCTATATTAGGCAAGGAAAAACTTTTAAAAGATGTTGATTTCCACCCTGCTCCCGTAGGTAAAGCTTGATATTTAGCTCCAGCAAAAGGTACATTTTGAGCGTATCGACTATCACTAGGTTTGAAATATTTCATCAAGCGAGGATCTTCATAACCTACTAAATAAGAGAACATAGAAGACCCCATACGAGTTTCGCCATATTGGTTTGCAAAGGTTTCGATATTATTTACAAAACTAAGTCCAGCACCTTCTCTCATTTTAGCCTCATCAGCCTTATCGGTCATTACTCCTAAAGTTTGATTGATAGCTTGTTCAGCATATTGTTGAGCTTTGGCAGGAGCGGCATAACGTATGCGCATTGCCAAGCGCAACATTAGTGAATTAGCATATTTTATCCATTTGCTCACATCACCAGCATATACAGCATCATATTTAGGCAACAAGGCACCTCCTTGTTCATATTTAGTTTGCAATACTGCAATAGCAGCTGTAAGATCATCAAAAAATGCTTGATATACTTCTTCTTGGCTATCATAAGGAACCCTTAACAAGCCTTTTCCAGCTTGTTTGTAAGGAATAGGTCCAAACATATCGGCAGTTTTATGCCAAGCTGAAATTTTGAGTATTTGTGCCAAAGCAAAAGCTTCGGGGAAGTTACTCTTTTCAGCATCTTCTTTCACACTGCTCCAAAGGGGTAACATTTTAGTATAAGAGCTGCTATATGAGGCTTCGTACCATCTTTCTAAAAGGAAATAGGTAGTATTATTTTTCCCGTTATCCCAATCTTGGTTTTGAGCAAAATAACCACTCCACGTATCGGCTGCTAAGTGGTAAGCCACTTGATATTGGTTTATAACACTTGTACCATCAGCTTGTGTACCTACAGGTACTACTTGTGCTTGCATAGAGGTAATTTTTGCCCCAATAGTAATACCATCTCTCTTGCCCATTTCTTGGGTTACCCCAAAGGCATCGGTGTTGATTTCTTCAAATTTGTTACAAGAAACCGCAGCAAGAGCTATAGAGGTGTATATAAATAATCTCTTTTTCATAACATTACAATTTTACTTTTACGTTAAATCCTATACTACGCAAGCTAGGTTGCATAAAATAGTCGTTACCTTGACCATAAGTAGCGGTAGAAGGGGTAAGCTCAGGATCAAAAGGAGCTTTGTTGTAAATCATCCACACGTTGTTACCTATCACCGATACAGTAAGTTCATCAATTTTCTTTTTAAACCATTTTGCAGGGAAAGTATAGCTTACCGCTAATTCTTGCAAGCGTACATTGGTAGCATCATAAGTGTAATAGCCTGCTAACTCACTATCGCCTGTACCTACTAATTCGTAATATTTTTTAGCGTCATATTTACCTTGACCAGGGAGTGCTACACCTCCATTATCACGGGCAATAGCTGAAGTTTTAGACACTCCAAAACGATCTAATATCGCTTGAGTAGAAGAAGTTACGATACCTCCAAAACGACCACTGACAAGGAAACTCAAGCCAAAACCTTTATAACCAAAGGAGTTGTTCCAACCCAAAAGGAAATCGGGAGTGGTTTTGCCTAAATACACTGGTTTTTGGTTCTCTAAAGTTAAATCGCCACTTTCAGGAATATTGATGTAACCTTGATTGTCTTTTTTCAAGAATTTAGAGGCATATACATCACTGATACTACCTCCTTTTTTGAGGATAGTTCTACCATTTTCTTTGCTCACTTCATCTATATTGAAAGGTTGCTCAATAAAAGGGTGCTTATAGTTTTTTACCATTTTCTTAATCACGTTTTTATTACGAGTATAAGAAACTGAACTAGCAATATCCACACCGCCTATTTGGTTGCGATAACCTACACTCAATTCTATACCGCTATTTTGCACATCACCCGCTTGCAAATAGATATATTTATAACCTGTAGATTCTGGTAGGTTAGCGATAAAGGTTTGGTTATAAGTATTAGAGCGATACCAAGTAGATTCGATATTAAAGTGTTTGAAGAGTCGCAAGCTAAGCCCTAATTCATAAGATTTAGTACGTTCTGCTTTGAAATCGGCATACGGATATATCTCTTCAGGTTTGATCACACCTCCTATAATTTTTTGGGTAATAGTACCAGGAGTACGACCTGACCAAGCGATAGGTGAAGCCACTTCAGTATATGAACTTCTCACTTTGAAATAATTCAAGAAAGCAGGCATCTCACCCATTTCGGAAATCACGGCAGAAAAACCAATTGAAGGGTAGAAATAAGATTCTTCCGCTGAATTTACTAAGCGAGAATCCCATTCGTTACGTCCTGAAAGAGTAAGATAAGCACAACGTTTAAAGCCTATTTCAGCATTTCCAAACACTGCTACATTGCGTCGGCGGGCATCGCCATATCTTTCGGTTATTTTGCCTTCAGAAGGTGTGATGTTTTGGATCGCAAATAGGTTAGGAACTAATTGCAAGTTACCACCATAACCACGTTCTATAGCATCAAAGTCGGAATAGCTACCCCCTAAGTTAAGCATCAAACTCCAATCATCAAAAAACTGTTTGTTGATAGTTCCAATCACATCGGTATAGAATTGATGATCGTTGTAGTTTGCATATTCATAAGCACCATTAGGTTTGGCAAATATTTCATTTGATGAAGCGTAGAGTTTGCGTTCAAAATTGATATAACTCTTATCTAAACGCGCACGAGCGGCAACATTTGCCCAAGAGGTAATTTTGTAGCTAAGCCCTGCATTGAACATAAATCGGTCTTTGTTGTTAGATGCTAAGTTGCGATAGGCTGTCCAATAAGGGTTTTGAGGAGCAAATCTACTTTCGCTAATAGGCCAATATTGAGTAGCAAAATAACGAGAAGTATCGTAGCGTTCAAAAGTTTTTACTTTTTCAAAATCCTCACCACGAGGGTAGAGATAGGCAGCTACAATAGGGTTCCAATACTCACCTTGAGAGACCATATTCATATCTTTTTGTTTGATATATGAAGCTCCCAAATCTAATTGTACTTTATCTTCAAAAAGCGAAGTAGTGTTGCGTACATTGAAGTTATAGCGGTGGTAGCTATTGTTAGGCACTACGCCATTATTGTTAGTACTCGCTGCTGAGAAGAAGGTTTGATTGGTTTTATTACCCGCTGTAAGGGTGAACGAGTTGATAAAGTTAGTACCTGTTTCAAAGAAGTCTTTTGCAGGATCATAGCTGCTAGGAGTTGCCAATTTGCTACCCCAACTGCTATATTGCCCACTGCGGTTGCCATAAGTGTTTTGGAATTCAGGCAATATAAAAGGCTTGCTAAACTCGGTAGTAGAAGAGAGTGAGATTTGCATTTTGCCTTCTTTACCTTTTTTAGTATTGATAAGGATCACCCCATTGGCAGCATTACTACCATAGAGGGCAGCTGCCGAAGGACCACTAAGCACTGAGATGCTCTCAATATCTTCAGGGTTGAAGTCGGCGATACCTTCACTACCTACACGGCCTTCACCTTTGATACCACTGTTATCACCACCAGCTTGGGTGTTGAAAAGCGGAATCCCGTCCACCACATAAAGCACGTTGTTACTACCTTCGATAGATTTCTCACCGCGCATTATCACACGAGTAGCACCTCCTGGTCCTGAAGCACTTTTGTTGATAGTAACCCCTGCAACTTTACCATTGAGGCTGTTTACAAAGTTAGGAGCTTTCACTTTGGTGAGTTCTTCCGATTTCACCTGTTGCACGTTGTAGCTCAACGCTTTTTCTTCGCGCTTGATACCCAAAGCTGTTACCACAACCTCAGAAAGTTGTTGGGTTTCCTCTTTGAGGACTACATTCATATTCAGTGTTTTGCCAGCTCCTGTTACCTTTTTGTCTTGAGCGACATATCCCACTGAACTAAACTCAATAGTTTCACCTTCTTTGGCTTGGAGGGTAAATTTCCCGTCAAAATCGGTAGAAACACCACGTGTAGTGCCTTTTACCACCACACTCACCCCGATGAGCGGGGTTTTGCTTTCATCAGTAACGACACCCGTTACCGTTTTATCTTGTGCATAAAGTCCTCCAAAAAGTAAGAAAAAGACACTAAACACAAAGAATAGCTTAGGGTAATTCATAAAATAAATGTTAAAAATTGACAATGCAAAAGTATAATTTTATCTTAAACGAAACAAGAAAAAAGCAGACGTTTTTTAAAAATAACTAAAAGAAGCTATGTTTGTTAGTTTATATAGAAAAAAGCACAAGAAAACTATGTTTGTACGCTATAAAAAATCTAAAAATGAAAGGAAGTTGGGACGTTTTTCTTTTTAACACAATAAAGGCAATAAAAAGGGCGGTTTTAACAAAAAATTATCTAAATAACGAGAGACGAATGATGAATGACAAATGACGAGAGACGAATGACAAGAGACGAGGGACGAGGGGTGGAAGTGACAAATAACGATTTAGAGATTTGAAGGTTTGGGGATTATTGCTATTTTTGCGGAGAAAACCCTGAATCCTGACACCTGAAACCTAACACCTAGCAACTATGAGCTTTCAATTTAAACAATTTAGTGTAAAGCAGGAGCAAACTGCAATGAAAATAGGCACTGATAGCGTACTTCTCGGCGCGTGGACTCCTCTTGAACAACCTCAAAGTATTTTGGATATTGGGGCTGGTACGGGCTTACTCGCCCTAATGCTCGCTCAGCGCTGTGATGCCCTTACCATAGATGCTGTGGAAATAGATGAACACGCCTATATAGAATGCACTGAAAATTTTGAAGCAAGTCCGTGGGGCGACCGACTTTTTTGTTATCACGCATCTTTTGAAGAGTTTTTTACTGAAATGGATGAGCCTTACGACTTGATTATCTCTAACCCTCCTTTCTACCCTACCGATTATAAAACTCCTGAAAAAGCACGCAACACCGCCCGTTTTAGCGATGCGTTGCCTCCTAAACAACTCTTAGAGGGTGTGAATCGTTTGTTAGCCATTGAAGGGAAGTTTAGCGTCATTCTCCCATATACCGAAAGTGAAGGTTTTATTACTTTGGCAGCTACTTTCGGGCTTTTTCCTCAACAAATCACTCATACACGCGGCAATGCACAAAGCGAACTCAAACGCAGTATGATGCTCTTTGCTCGCGCCCCTCAAGCCTCCTACCCCATTGATATCCTTACTATTGAAAAAGAACGAGGGGTATATACCGAAGCATATAAAGCACTTACAAAAGAGTTTTATTTGAAGTAAAGAGTAAAAAAATGAAAAGTAAAAAAGGCTATTCAGCGGGATGCTGAATAGCCTTTTTTGTGCTTTATCCTTAGGGTTATTTCTTGAGATATAACCAACCTACTAAAGATTCTTTATTGTTATTACTATCGTAATATTCAATTACATAATAGTAAGTGCCTTGTGGGAGTTTTTCGGCTTGTTCGATAGTTACACGTCCGTTAGAGATGCCTCTAAACACGCGAGTAACATTATCATAACCTTCAACTTCAAAGACTTTCACGCCCCAACGGTTGTAAATACGTACCACATTGTTAGGATAACGCTCGATTCCTCCGATATGGAAATAATCGTTTTTGCCATCGCCATCTACCGACATACCATTGTAAGGCACTATTTTGTTCACCACATCGATAGTAACCGTTGCTGAAGCACAACCATCGGCGTTGCAAATTTCATACACAAAGGTATCTATGCCTTCAAATCCTGTGTTAGGACGATATTCGATAGAGCCGTCGAGGTTTACAACTACTGTACCGTTGGCAGGGTTTGTTACCACATTAGGAGTGGTTGCTCCGTTAGGGGTATCGTTGCCCAATACATTCACCACTACTGGGGTGTTGATAGCGGTTGTAGAACGATCGTCTACTGCTATCGGCAACACTGGGGTAGTGCTTGTAGTCGTGCCACTTACCGTTACTACGATGCTCGCTGTGCTACATACCGTAGGACTTGCTACTGCACATATAGTGTAGCTTATTGTATGTGTGCCCGCAGGGGTATTTGGTGCTACATCAATTGTTCCGTTAGGGTTCAAAGTGAAGCCTGTAGGAGTTGCGGTATTCCAAGTGAGTGTTACAGAGCTGATACTTGGGTTCGGTACTCCATTGAGTTTATCATTAGTCAATACACTTGGCGTAGTGCCTCCTGTGGTACTAGTGATAGTGGTTACACCATCGTTTACAGCTTCGATAGTTGTTGGTGTTGCCACAGCAGGAACAAACACTTTTACAGTCGCTGTAGCTGTTGCACAATTATTAGGGTTCAAACGCTCACAAATACTATACACTATCTCGTAAGTACCCGATTTAGTACCCGAAGGTACAGTAATAGTACCATCGTTGTTTAATGTAGGCGTTTTAGTTGCGCCTACTACATCGGTGGTAGTGGTTACTACGGTAAGGATGACATCGGTAGTGGTTGGCGTTTTAGTGCCGAGTTTGTCGTTGTCTAATACCGTTCCAGTGGTAGTAGTGGTGGTAATACCATTGGTTATTGTATAAGTATCGGCTTTGGCAACTATTGGCGTACTGCCTACTTTTACAGTAGCTGTGGCGGTTGCACAATTATTAGGGTTCAAACGCTCACAGATGCTATACACTATCTCGTAAGTACCCGATTTAGTACCCGAAGGTACAGTAACAGTACCATCGTTGTTTAATGTAGGCGTTTTAGTCGCTCCTACTACATCAGTAGTGGTGGTTACTACCGTAAGGATTACATCGGTAGTTGTTGGCGTTTTAGTACCCAATTTATCATTGTCTAATACCGTTCCAGTAGTTGTTGTGGTGTTAGTACCATTGGTTACGGTGTAAGTATCAGCTTTGGCAACAATCGGCGTACTGCCTACTTTTACAGTGGCGGTAGCGGTTGTACAATTGTTAGGGTTCAAACGCTCACAGATGCTATACACTATCTCGTAAGTACCCGATTTAGTACCCGAAGGTACAGTAACAGTACCATCGTTGTTTAATGTAGGCGTTTTAGTTGCGCCTACTACATCAGTGGTGGTGGTTACTACCGTAAGAATCACATCGGTAGTGGTTGGCGTTTTAGTGCCTAATTTATCGTTGTCTAATACCGTTCCAGTGGTAGTAGTGGTGCTAGTACCATTGGTTATTGTATAAGTATCCGTTTTAGCAATAATTGGCGTACTGCCTACTTTTACAGTCGCTGTGGTTGTAGCGCAGTTATCAGGGTTCAAACGCTCACAGATACTATACACTATCTCATAAGTACCCGATTTAGTGCCCGAAGGTACAGTAACAGTACCATCGTTGTTTAATGTAGGCGTTTTAGTCGCTCCTACTACATCGGTGGTGGTGGTTACTACCGTAAGGATAACATCAGTCGTTGTTGGCGTTTTAGTACCCAATTTATCATTGTCTAATACCGTTCCAGTGGTAGTAGTGGTGCTAGTACCATTGGTTATTGTATAAGTATCCGTTTTAGCAATAATTGGCGTACTGCCTACTTTTACAGTCGCTGTGGTTGTAGCGCAGTTATCAGGGTTCAAACGCTCACAGATACTATACACTATCTCATAAGTACCCGATTTAGTGCCCGAAGGTACAGTAACAGTACCATCGTTGTTTAATGTAGGCGTTTTAGTCGCTCCTACTACATCGGTGGTGGTGGTTACTACCGTAAGGATAACATCAGTCGTTGTTGGCGTTTTAGTACCCAATTTATCATTGTCTAATACCGTTCCAGTGGTAGTAGTGGTGCTAGTACCATTGGTTATTGTATAAGTATCCGTTTTAGCAATAATTGGCGTACTGCCTACTTTTACAGTCGCTGTGGTTGTAGCGCAGTTATCAGGGTTCAAACGCTCACAGATACTATACACTATCTCGTAAGTACCCGATTTAGTGCCCGAAGGTACAGTAACAGTACCATCGTTGTTTAATGTAGGCGTTTTAGTCGCTCCTACTACATCGGTGGTGGTGGTTACTACCGTAAGGATAACATCAGTCGTTGTTGGCGTTTTAGTACCCAATTTATCATTGTCTAATACCGTTCCAGTGGTAGTAGTGGTGCTAGTACCATTGGTTATTGTATAAGTATCCGTTTTAGCAATAATTGGCGTACTGCCTACTTTTACAGTCGCTGTGGTTGTAGCGCAGTTATCAGGGTTCAAACGCTCACAGATGCTATACACTATCTCATAAGTACCTGATTTAGTACCCGAAGGTACAGTAACAGTACCATCGTTGTTTAATGTAGGCGTTTTAGTCGCTCCTACTACATCAGTGGTGGTGGTTACTACCGTAAGAATCACATCGGTAGTTGTTGGCGTTTTAGTGCCTAATTTATCGTTGTCTAATACCGTTCCAGTGGTAGTTGTCGTGCTAGTACCATTGGTTACGGTGTAAGTATCAGCTTTGGCAACTATTGGTGTACTGCCTACTTTTACAGTGGCGGTAGCGGTTGCACAATTGTTAGGGTTCAAACGCTCACAGATGCTATACACTATCTCATAAGTACCTGATTTAGTACCCGAAGGTACGGTAACAGTACCATCGTTGTTTAATGTAGGCGTTTTAGTCGCCCCTACAACATCAGTAGTGGTGGTTACTACCGTAAGGATTACATCGGCAGTTGTTGGCGTTTTAGTGCCGAGTTTGTCGTTGTCTAATACTGTACCGGTAGTCGTTGTGGTGCTAGTACCATTGGTTACAGTGTAAATATCAGCTTTGGCAACAATTGGCGTACTATTTACTTTGATGACACTTGTTTTAGTTACTGTATTTCCTTGAGGGTCTTTTCCTACAAAGGTTACTGTTACTACTGATGTATTACACCAGTTCGCAGGTTTTACAGTAGTATAGTTATGAGTAAGCGTCGCTGTACCACAAGTATCGGTAACAGTAGCCTGACCGAGCCAGTTGTTTACTGTCGTATCGATATTGGCAGCTGTACAAGTTACTGTTAAGGTTGCTGGTACTGTTAGACTTACAGTATTGCTAATAGTAACTGCCACGGCTACTTTATCTGTTTCGCAAGTAGCGTTGAAACGACTTACGGTATAAGCCGCTGTTGCGCTGAGCGCTTCATTGTTATTGGTTACCAAAGTACCGTTTTTATAAACATTTACAGTAGCGGTATCTGTTGCTACTTTGGCTTTCAATTCGGCTACTGTAGCAGCAGCACAGAAAGTATAGGTTTTTCCGTTAGCTGGTTTTTCTAAAATTCTTACATTATAGTTGAAAGTTACTGTATTAGCAGCGCAGGTGAGTCCTTGTGCTACCACTTGGTAAGTACCTGCGTGTTGTGCATCAATTGATGGTATTACCAACTGAGGAGCGCTAGTAGTTACTATAGTTCCGTTAGGATATTTCCACTGATAAGCGGTTGCTCCCAACGAATGCAAGGTAATAGTTACTGTCTCTCCTTTGCAATAAGCCGTTTGTAATGGCGTAGCCAATGCCAACTGTGGGCTGTTGAGTGGCGTGATAGGCAATTCTTTCCAAACAGGATCGGAAGCACAAGCTGAATCGGTGATTTTCACCCAACGACTATTTTGTCCTCCAGTGAAAGTTCCCAAATTAGTAAAGGTAACTTCAGTACCCTTAGCAGCGGTTTTGCTTTCGATAAGAGTGCCGTTTTTCACGTTGTACAAATCGTATTGGTAGTTGCCAGAACCGCCAATACCATTGATAGCTTTTACTACGATTTTACCAGTATTATCTTCACATTTATAGCCTATATAGCCATTCCTATCAAAGTTGAGCAATACATCGTCTACACTAATAGTAAAAGTACGTACACAACCATCAGCTCCATCTGTACTTATATATTTAATAAGATCCTGTTCTTCTCTACCTACTCCACCTATTTTTGCTCCATATATGAAAGTGTAGCTACCTTCAGAATTTTGGTTTCTTGGCAAAGAGAAATACTGGTTGTCAGAATTTGCTTCGTTAGGTTTGAATACCGCTTTTACATATCTTGTTCCTCCTATTACCTCTGATAAATTACTACTTACGGCTATATCTCCATCAGTAATACCAGTAGGGCGTTTGAATAGATATACATAAATATTTTTGTTTTGATTGTTAATTTTTAGCCAATCAAAAGTAGGGTTATTTTTAAATGGATATACTATCACCTTAGTACATTCGGTTTCTACTTTAGGCGTTAATGGTTTTTCTTGGTAAGATGGAAAAACAAGTTTAAACTCTTCTTTAGTAGAATCAAGACCACTATACACATAGGTTACCTTTCCACAAGGGTCTTCTACTCTAATTTTATAAGTACCTTCGGGTAATGAGAAGTTTTGTGTAAGGTCATCTTGGTTCTGAGTAGCCATAATGTTAGTAATAAGGCTATTAGATTTTCTATAAGTGATAGTAACCGTTTCATTGAGTTTGAGTTTTCCAGGCTCATCTACATAACTAGCAGGAGCTTGCTCTAAGGTAACCTTAAAGCCATTCATAGACAATATAGAGCCTGATTGATTTACTCTGAAAAGTACCTCTATTCTTCCCTTAGGTGTACGAGTATCTCCAAAACATCTTACTTCTTGTTTGTATTCTCCTCCTGGACGTACTAGATTATAGAATTTGTTAAAAGATTCTTCTTGGCTTACTGTTTGTCCATCTACAGATGTAAAGGTTACCTCATACTTTTGATCTGCTTTAAATGATTGCCCATTGTCTAGAGTGGTTATTTTCTTCCTTTCACCAGCACTATTTATTTGTCCCTGAGATACTTGCACTCCATTATGTTTAATAACATAAGTTACAGGATAACATACTATTTGATTCTCTGCAGTGACTGACATCTCAGGAGCTTTACAAGAGCCTCCAAATACAATACCTGTATTCATAAAGCGCATATCGCCTGCAAGCATTGGGTCACTGTTGTTATTACAATTTTGCCCTTTGATACGGAAGTAGAACTTAGGACGTTTAGTAGTGGCTATTAAATCCTTGTATTTACGATTATGTGCTTGCAAATCGTAATAAATTATTTTTTGCGCAGAAGTTTTACCTGCAGGTACTGAAAATAACGAACGCCATACAATATTAGGATGGTTGTGATTACCTCCATAAAACTCTGCCAAGTCATCGTCAGAATATGCTGTATACTCATAGAGAGCTGCTAATTCTGGTGTATTGAAATACTTATAGAATGGAGAGTTAGTATTACCACTATAACGAATAGTCATATAGCCACAATCTGGAGAACCTCCACTATGAATATCCCTATACATTTGATCACTACCAAAGTCGTTATTTCTTCTATCAGGAGCTGGGAAATCGCGTTGTAATTTTCCTATTGTAGCAGGCACTGGCTGCGAGTTTGCTACGCTAGAAGTGTGTAACTTAGCCTTATAGCTACCTGCTGGCATATTATAGCCTGTAAGTTTTACAAAACTTACAGCTCCCTCTTTGTCGCTTTCTGTAATGGTAAAGGTACGCGTACCGGTATAGGTTGCTGGCATCTCAACAAGCTCTACTACATAAGTCTTACCTGCTTGAGCATTTTGTATTTGGAAACGCAACTGACCTGTTGGGATACAATTGAGTGAGTTGTTAGTTGCTTGGAAGTTCAGTGTTTCATTACCAGGAGCGGCTTGCGTTACTTTCGAAAAGGTGGTTACACGAGTTTGCTCCAACGCCTTGCATATATTCTCATCGCAAGTTCGAGCACTGAGTTTTGCAAAGGAAAATAAAAGTGTAAATAATACTAATAGTGATTGTAATTGTCTATACGTTTGTGATAACATTGAGGTATAATTAGTGATTTTAGCGGGCAAAAGTAGAAAAAATATTTTACAGTATTATTATAAATATCACACTTTTAATATTTTTTTAACACACTATCCCCTCTAACTACCCTATTCTCTCTTTACTTTATACCCTCTTTTTTCAAATGTTTGCACTAACTGCTGGATATGGTCGGTGCCATTGGTTTCGACTGTGATAAGCACCTCCTTATCGCGGAAACGAGAAAGGTTCTTAAACTGATTGTGAGCGAGTTTTACAATATTTGCACCTACTTCGGCGATGATATGAGTGATTTTAGCGAGTTCCCCAGGACGGTCGGGGATGCTTACTGAGAAGTTAAAAATACGATCACGACTCACCAATCCTTTGTTTATCATTGAAGAAATCATCAGCACATCGATATTACCGCCACTCACTACGGGCACGACATTCTTATTGCGGTCGGTGAGTTTTTTAAGGGCAGCCAAAGGCAATACCCCTGAGTTTTCAGCTATAATTTTATGTTTTTCAGCCAGTAGCAAGAAAGCCTCGGTGAGTTCGTAGTCGTCTACGGTTACTACCTCGTCTACATATTTTTTGATATACTCAAAATTGAGTTCCCCTATGCGTTTTACGGCAGTACCATCAGCGATGGTATTGGCTTCGGGCAGAGTAACGAGTTTATTTTTCTTAAGCGCTTCGGTAGCCGAGGCTGCTCCTGAAGGTTCTACCCCTACAATTTTTATATCGGGTTTAATTTGTTTAGCGGCACAAGCAATACCCGAGATGAGTCCGCCACCACCTATAGGTACGACTATCACATCGGTTTGTGGCAATTGTTCGAGGATTTCGAGGGCTATAGTACCTTGTCCTTCAAGCACATCGGGGTCGTTGAAAGGATGGACAAACACATAACCTTCTTTTTCTTCTAACTCTTTGGCTTTCTGGTAAGCATCGTCGTACACATCGCCGTAGAGCACCACCTCAGCACCGTATTTTTTAGTAGACTGTACTTTGATAAGAGGTGTAGTTTTAGGCATTACAATCACCGCTTTGATACCCAACTCGCGGGCAGCATAGGCAACTCCTTGAGCGTGATTACCCGCCGAAGAAGCAATCACTCCGCGTTGTTTTTCCGCTTCGGTGAGTTTGAGCATTTTGTTATAAGCGCCACGAATTTTGAAAGCTCCTGTTTTTTGGAGATTTTCGGGCTTGATGTAGATGTTGTTGCCTGATTCTTCACTGAAGATAGGGCTATACATAAGAGGTGTGGGAAGGAGCACATTTTTAAGGTGCTCACGTGCTGTGGTAAAGTTCATAATTTTCAATTAACAATTGATAGTTAACAATTAACAATTAGGTTATAGGTCGCAAAGATAGTTAAAATAAATTTCAATTTACAATTACAAATGAAAAATAACCAATGGAAAGTGATGTACAAATTTAAAACTTATACGCTACTCCTGAAGAGGTGCTAAAAAGGTAAAATCTCGCTTTACTGAGATTTAAAAACTCCTTGTTGTTATGTTCTGACACGTTGAATACACTCATAGAAAACCGTTGATCTAAAGTGAAAATCCAATGTTTGCGCTCAATGAGTATACCTGCGCCTATATGCCACATCAGTAAGCTCTTCTTAAAACGATGGCTATCAGCAAATGAAATATCATACGTTCTATCCAAACCATTCTCGCGCCATAAATAAAATTTAGGTGAAAAACCTGTTTGCACAAAACCTCTAATAGGCTGTTTGCCTTCATATTGCAATAATAAAGGCATATCAAAATGTACAAAACGATAGCCCGAATAAAAAGATTGTCCTTGATAAACGCCATCGAAATCTACTTCGGCAATACTGAACATTCCTTCAATTTGCAAAGTAAATCTTTCTTGTATAGGAATTCTAATAAAACCTCCCGCATTCAAATAATTTCTAAATTTACCGAAACTCACAGATGAAGAAGGCACATTGGTAGTAACTGGTCGCATACTTTGTACCATAGTAAAAGGATAAGAAAAACGTACCCCTATAGCTACCTGTGAAAAACCGATTGTTACGATGCTAAAAAAAGCGATAAAGGTCAAAAAATGTTTCATATAGTCTTGAAATTTGGTGATTTGCTAATTAATGTGGGTTCAGCGTAAGTGATTATTTAAAAATCAGTAAAATATTTTTAATCTCCCACGAATTACACGAATTTTCACGAAATTGGGAGCATAAAAGTCTTTATTTTTTTATTATCTCACGAATTTTCACCTGACGGTGATTTTTTTTATGAATATATTATGGTATAAAGCTGTAAATCAATAGTTTGTTATATTAAACTGATGTTAATTATTATGGTTTTGCTTGAATTTTAGCAGCAAAATCTTTCCAAAAGGGTGCTGCTTTATATTTTTCTACTGAGGCTTTAGGCACATATACCTTTTGTAAATTAGTGTCTTTGAAAGGATAATTCACTAAAGTAGGTGGGGTTACAGCATTGATAGTAACTGTTTTAAGATGTTGGCAATACCAAAAAGCATCGTATCCTATAACTTTGATTGTAGCGGGGAGAATGACATTCTCTAACGCCGTACAGCCCGAAATGCCAACAGTTTCTATTTCGGTAATGCCTGTATTTTCCAAGTTGATTTCTTTTAGAAAATTCCACCCGATAGCACCAAACCCTAACACTTCTACTTTATTGAAGTGTAATTCTTCGAGATTATAAGACATTGATAATGCGCTATAAGGCAGTCGTTTTATATTGGGAAGGGAGAGTTTTCTAATTTTGGTTTTGAAGAAGGCTTTATCGCCAAAAACTACTGTAGCATTGGTATTAAAAGTAACAGTACCACTGAGGCTAGCTTCTTCAAAAGCACTTTCTTCTATTTCCTTGAGGTTGTTAGGAAAGGTAATTGATTGAAGGTTTTGATGTTCTTTAAAAGCCTCTTTAGCAATAGTATTGACGCGTTTCAACTCACTATCGGCTTGCATATCAAGTTCGGTAGTATTAGGATTTTTCCATTTGATGAGTGTACGACCATCGATTGAGATGTCGTAATCGGGGGTAGAGCGATAAGAGGCTGAAGAATTATCATCGCTCTTAGAACAACTTGCCAAAGTGATAAAGACAAGAGTAAAAAGGATAAGGGGTTTCATTTTAGTTTGATTATTAAATAGATTCAGAAAAACTCAGAGAGAATCTAAGAATCTCAGAGACTAGGAGTTATTAAAGATTATTTTTAACATCGTGCTTGTAATCTTGCTTGTTTCATTTGTTCTCTAACTCCTCCTTCTTTTAGAAATTTTTCTTGTTGTCTTTCTAACAAATGCTGAAGCATATAAGAAGCTTGATGAACAAGTGTAAGACAGAGATTTGCCATTTCTTCATCAGTACATTTAGGGAGAATTGAAGGGTATTGTAAATACAATTGTTCACTTTGGGCATATTGTCGTGTTTTTAGATAACGAGGATGCCCTTTATCCCATTTCACTTTATTGCGTACTCTCAAATAATCTTCATAGTCAATTTTCAGTTCTTCCAAACTTGCCTTAGCGACATTAGTAAGCTTTATTTGTGTTTCTATAGATGTATAACCAGCTTCATTACCCTCAACGATATTTTGTTTTCCTGAACGAGCGGCTTGTATCATTTGGTCGATTGTACGATCACCTCTATTGAGAAACTTATGAATAAAGAAAGGAGACTTTATAGACACGCAATTTCTTATAGTTCCCTTTAAGTTTTAAGAAGGTGGTATTTTTCATTTTAGTTTGATTATTAGAGAGAGAGTCAGAGAATCTTGGGGAAATTCTAAAAATCTCAGAGAGTTTTAATTACAACATCTTTTGAAATTAACTTGCGACAAAATTACAAAACAATTGACAATTAGCAATGAATAAGTAACGTTATTTTAAGGCTTTAGTTATAACTTATGGATTTTATCGGCTAAAGCTTTCCATTGGGAATCTCTTTTGTATATATCAATCAAATCATCGGGGGTGGCAGGCACATATACTGTGGGGTAAGGGATGCCTTGAAAAGGATTGCCTTCAAAATAAGGGGGATAAAGCGCAAGTACGGTGAGATTCTCTAAGGACGTACAATTAGCAAAAGCCTTGTCGCCTATAGGTTTGAGGTTCATTGTTACCGAGAGAACCACCCTTTTGAGGCGTTTACAGCCGGCAAAAGCCTCTGTACCTATAGCAATAGCTTCGGCTTGAGAGAGGTCTATTTGTTCAATAGCTGTACAGCCTTTAAAAGCTCCTTTGCCAATTTTGCCTGTCTTTGCAAAAGTAACATTTTTCAAAGCAGTACAATTTGCAAAAATCTCTGCCGATAGTTCTTTGGTTTTAGGAAGTGTTATTGAGGTGATGCGGGTATTGCTAAAAACTTTTTCACCCAACACTACATCAGAATAAGAATTGAAGACTACTGAAGTGCGGAGGTCGGTTCCAGCAAAGGCTTCGGCAGCTATTTCTTTGAGGTTATTAGAAAAAACCACCGATTGCAGTCGGCTACAACCTTTAAAGGCTTTTTCGGCAATAGTATTCACCTCACGCAAACGGCTATCAGCTTGCATATTGACCCCAGCGGTAAGGGGATTGAGCCATTTCACTAAGGTTAAGCCATTGGGACTGAGTTGGTAGTCGGACTCAGGTACATTCACACTGTCGTCATCGCTTTTGGAACAGGTGATTAGTGTAAGCAGGAGGATCAAAAAAGTGGTATTTTTCATTTTAGTTTGATTATTAGAGAGACTAGGAAAAGAATCTCGGAGAAACTTTGAAGAATCTCCGAGATTAGGATTCTTATTTTTTAACCTTATTGATGCACTTGCACTTGTGGGAATGGAATTTCTATACCCGCAGCATCGAAGCGATTTTTGATGGTTTCGACTGTGCGGAAATAGCACTCCCAATAATCGGGGGTAAGACACCAATAGCGCAATGAAAGGTTTACAGAGCTATCGGCTAACTCCTCTACATAAACCACAGGATCAGGCTCAGGAAGGGCTTTGACTTCCTCTTTGGCAATTTGCAAGAGCACTTCACGGGCTTTCTGAATATTAGAACTATAGCCTATACCTACAAGTACATATACGCGGCGTTTTTCCTCCTTGCTGTAGTTGATAATACTATTACTAAAGAGCTGGGTGTTAGGGATTATCGCCTGCTCATTATTGGCTTTGTTGAGGGTAGTAGCAAAGAGACCTATATTTTTCACGGTACCTTTTGAATTACTCGCCTCAATAACATCGCCTACACGGAAAGGCTTGAAAATGATTATCATTATCCCACTGGCAAAGTTAGACAACGACCCTTGTAATGCCAAACCTATTGCTACAAAACCACTGGTAATAATAGCGATAAACTGGGTAGCTGGCAAACCAATCACCTGTACTATGGTGAGGAAGAGGGCAATATGAAGTATCCAACGCACTACCTGCAAAAGGAAATTTTGCAAAGCGAGGTCTACCTCACGGCGTTCCATCATTTTTTTTATCAATTTTACAATAAAACGAATGATGTATCGCCCTATAAAATAGAGAGCAATAGCCCCAATTATTGTAGGGGCATAGTTGAAGAGTCCTTTAATCCAATCTTTAATCAGACTCTGAAAATCAATAGGTGAAAATTCGGGCATATTTATTCAATTAACAATTAACAATTAATAATTAATAATTAACATGTTACACAATTAACAATTAATGTTATACGGGTTCATTTTCTTCTATTCTTCCTTCTAATTCGGCTTTTGTTTTTTTGCGCATCAAGCGGCGTTTGATAAAATCATTGAGGTCTTTCCCTTTTACCGAATAGGTATTGAAGAGTAACATAGGGGTAATCACTCCAAAGGCTAAACACATAGTAATAAAGCCTGTTTGCAAACCGAGTTTAAAAGTTTGATAAAGCAGGTCGAGAGTTTCATCCTGACGAGTTTCAACAGTTACTATTTGGATGATTTTCATCATAAACTCATAGCCGTATTTACCAGGAATCATATTGATAACGGCAGGAATGGTGAAGACAATAGGTGGTGTATGCACGCGATGGGCAAAATAGACCGCCAAGAGTCCTACGGCACAAGCTCCTAAAAAGGAGGTAATCACAATTTGCTCAGGCATTATAGTACCTAAAAGTATAAACTTAATCCCCCAACCTATACCGCCTAACACCCCTGTAATCCACAAGGCACGGCGGGGAGTGTTGAACAATAACGCAAAGCCAATAGATATCCACATCGACCAAAAGATGCGTTCGGCTAATCCTAAAAATACATCAAAGAAGTTCATAACCAAATAATAGTAAAGCTAAATAAAAACCTAATGAAATCATAAAAACCAAGATAGCAGCGTGAGTGAGTTTGGCTATCCCTGCTACAATACAACCAGAGAGCATATCGATAAATCCGTTGATAAGAGGCACTCCAGGTACCAACCACAGTACACAAGCCGCCAAGGCATTGTGGTACTGCTCTACTCCCGCCAAACGGAAGATACTCATCACGGCTACCGACACAAAAGCAGCCCACCCCCAACAGATGTAGACATTGAACTTGCGCAACTGCAGAATACGACGTCCCGCCAAACCTAATAGCGTTGCTATAAACGACATTCCAAACTCGGTATAACTAGCGTTTTCTTTACCAAACACATAGGCTAATGAACCTCCTGCTACCGATACGAAGAACCACATTACATACATATTGTAGTGAGGTTTAGCTTTAATAGTTGCTACTTGTTCTTCAATTTCTTCGATAGGGAGTTTCTTTTCAATAGCTTCCCAAGAGAGGATACTAATATCGGAAATAGCACTAAAGTTCACACCGTGATGAGGGATTGTACGGACGATAGTTTCCTTTTCGCCTGTAGCCTTATCCTGCACAGTAAGCACGATAGCAGCGTGTGAATAGAAATTTTCGCAATGGTAGTTGAGGGCATTAGAAATGCGTTCTACATTGCGTTCTACCCTACGGGTATTGGCACCGCTGGAAATCAGCAGTTCGTTAATGTCGGCAAATAGACGTGCCGCTCGTTCAATGGGTTTCATATAGTTAATTTATCGATTTGTTGATAGAGGGTTGGAAAAACTCTGAAAGACTCTGAGAAAATGAGATTTAATTTTCTTTTACTTTTGTTTATTGCCCCCAACCTTCAAGGGGGAAAAGCTGCAAGGGTGAGTATTTTCTATGTTTTATTTTTGAATGGTAATTTCTTGGCTAAAAGGCTCTGATTTCAGCTGTATTTGAGAGGAGAGTACTACTTTATAAGTACCTGCAGGCACATCGTTCTCTATTTTAAAAGCAGCCTCAGTAGGTGTTTTATACGAAGGATAAAGTGTTGCTTTCACTTCATTACCTTGCATCAAAAGTAAAGTGCAAAATCTATAGTTTCTATCAAAGTTCATACCGGTATAAGCAAAATACTCTCCTGTAACTGTTAATTCATCACCTGCCTTGAGTGTTGTTTTAGAAAGTGCTTTGATTATAGGTGTACGAACGGGCTCTATTGTTATAGGTTGTTTTTCACTATTCACAAAAGGAAGTACTTGTTCTTTAGCACCACCTTTTACTACAAACTTAAAGTCGTTACCTCCGCTAAATGCTCCTGAAGGTGTATTGAACATCTTAAATTGGATGTTATAATTGGAGATGTCACTCACTGTAAGCTGATAGTCGTGGGTGCCTTTTCTCAGATAATAAGTATATTTCTTCAAGGCTTCAGTATTGGCGAATACTACTGTTTTGAAAGTTTGCAATTCGGTAGTTGCTAAGGAAGTAGTAGGTTCGTACATAATAACATCTAATACATCCAGTACTATCTCACCGCTATCTAAGGTAAAAACGCCACTTTCTACTTCTTCTTTATCAAAAGTTGCCTTGAAGTAGTATTGACCATTTTTATAAGAGTCGGGCAATACCACATACACACGTCTTTCTTTTTTATCGATTTTCTGTACTTTAAGGGTGTAAACATCAAATGGAGGGCGACGTTGAGCGAGTTCCACTTTTATCTGTTCTTTTTTGACAGGCAAGGTATTGACATCAAAATAAACGACCTCGCCTCCTGCTTTGTTGGTGGTATATTCATTAGGGACGTGTCCAATTTCAATAGGTTCATTAGGCTGTGGTGTTTTTTCGGTAGTTACAAGCACTTTGTAGATTTTAGTGCTTTTATCTTCGGCAGTTACGGTATAACTTACTTCTTTGGAGAAATCTTGAGCTATACCGCTATTAGGCGTTACGGTAGCCCCCTTAGAGAAGGTGATAGTAGGGGTAAGGGAGGTAAGACTGGTATCTTCGGGCAATTGGGCAGTGATGGTAGTATTACTAATAGTACTGCTATAAGTAGTACCTTCTACAGTAAAGGTGAACGAAAGTATATTCTTTTCACTGCTTAACAAAGGGGTTTCATCATTGTCTTTTTTACAGGCTAAAGCGAGAAAAAGGACACATAAAGCGTATATCTTTTTCATTGTAAATTAAGTTTTTAGACAGAAGCCGAAACTTCAAGCCGATGTTACAAAGTGCAAAGATAGCGATAATTAGGAAATTAGCAAATGAACAAATAAGGAAATGATTTATAAGATAAGGTGGATTTCAAAAAACTGTTACTAATTTTTGGTACTTGGCATAATTTTTGTACTTTTGCCGCCGAAATAATTTTAAGCAGGCTTTTTTCCTTGTGAAAAACCATCAGTCTTAAAGAAAACAAAATTTATGAATTTAGTTAAAAAGAGGTATTTTTTTGCAGTAATGGTCTTTGCCTTCTTAGGCTTTACCATCAAAGATGAAGAAACAAAAGTAATCACAATTCCACCCACTTTTGTAGTTGATGTACCTCAAATGGCTACCGCTACGCCAGCAGATGCAACTGCAAATAGCGAACTACTCCCTACTTCTTTTACTCTCCACACAGGAAAATCGTTTATTGGATTTAAAGAAGCCTTAGCCTATCGCGAATCACGCGGTAATTACACTATTGTAAACCGTTTTGGCTATATGGGAAAATATCAATTTGGGAAACGCGCCCTTCGCTTCTATGGCGTAACTGATACCGAACAATTCCTCAACTCTCCTGAGCAACAAGAACAAGTATTCGTGTTGAGCTTACAGCGCACTAAATGGTTTTTGCGCAAAGAAATTAAAAAATATGTAGGCAAAACTATCAACGGTATTCACATTACTGAATCGGGGATATTGGCAGCCGCTCACTTGGCTGGTGAGAGTTCTGTGAAGAAATTCTTCAAACATCAAGGGGGATACAACTTTGCTGATGGCAACGGCGTTACCTTGCAACACTACCTTAAAACATTTGCAGGTTACGACACATCGGATATTGAAGCTGTACAAAAACCTCAATGGAAATCCCCTGAAGAAACTCTTTCTTTAGCAGCATTGTAAGGAAAATCCACAAGTAATTCAAAAAAAGTTTTTTTGAGGGTGTTTGCAAAACGCACCCCAGAAATACTATGCAAACAAATTAATTCCAGTCAATTTCACTTTGTCAAAGTCCGTAAAGCCCTGCGTTAAGGACTTTGGCAAAGTTTGAATTTATTTTTTACCCCTTACTTGAATATACACTAAAGTAGCAATGAGTAATAGGTGGAGATAGACTGAGTACCCTACCAAAGATAAATAGTCCATCGTATGGGCAAATTGGTATAGGGCGATTACTTGTGCTCCATAAGGAATGAGACCTTGCGCATAACACGAGAAGATATCTAATACTGAAGCCGCATTGCGGAGGGGTATTTGGAATTGCTCGGCTATACGCTTACTTATTTTAGAAACAATGAGAATTGCCACCGTATTATTCGCTACGCACACATCGGCAACGGTTACTAAAAAGCCCATTCCCAGCAAGGCTGAAGCTCCACTCTTGATGCGTTTGGCAACGAGATTCATCAGGAACTGAATGCCGCCAAAACGCTCTACTAAAAAGGCTAATCCGCCAATGATAAAGTAGAGGAAGAAGATGTCAGCCATATCCATAAAGCCTTTATAAGTGTGTTGAGTGAGGTCTAAGAAAGAGAACTTACCATACACAACTCCCATAACGCCTGAGAACACAACTCCCAAGAACAATGACACAAACACATTCACTCCAAAAAGCGAAATGACCACTACTGCCACATAAGGCAAAATGAGCAAGGGATTGAAGGTGTGATAGGCTTCGCTATGAGTGAAGGTGGTAGCACCAGGGTTGCCAATAAAAAAGAGAATCACCGCCGATAGCAGCGCAACAGGAAGTGCTATTTGAGCATTAGTTTTCATCTTATCACTCATCTTGCAGCCTAACGACTGGGTGGCGGCGATAGTAGTATCGGAAATGAGGGACAGATTGTCGCCAAACATCGCGCCACAAAGCAACGCAGCCCCTATAAGAGCGGTATCAGAATGACTTTCGAAAGCTAAATTGAAGACAATGGGCGAAAGGGTCATAATGGTACCTACCGAGGTGCCTGTTGCAAACGAGAGGAAAGAAGCAATTACAAAAATACCCACGGGAAAGTATTCGGGTGAAATGTAGTACATACCCATATTCACTATGCTATCGATGCTACCAGAGGCTTTGGCTACCGAAGCAAAAGCGCCTGCCAAAAGGGCTATCACACACATCTGCAACACATTGCTATTACCTGCCCCTCTAAAGAAAAGGGCTATCTTCTGGTTGAGAGGTGCGCGGTAGATAAGCAAAGCTACCACCACTGCAAAAAGCGCAATAATAGGCGCTGGCAATGAATAGAAATTATCAAAATAAATACCACTGCCCAAAAATATAGCTACGAATATGAGTAGTGGGATAATACTTACTATTGAGGTTTTTTTCGTCATTTTATAATTTTGTTAATCTGCTAATTTTCTATTTGTTAATTCTCTCGGCTACTACGGCATAATATCTATTAGTAAAATACCGCAACAGCGGACGCAAGCCTAACTTCTTCACGGGGTGCGTCCATTTTTCTCTATATACAATCCGAAATCCTGCTTTTTCTACCAGCATATCTAATTGCCAATCTTCAAACTCGTGGTAATGACAGTCGCGGGGGTCGGCAGTATTGCGATAGGCTTTGGCAAACCAAAGTCGCAAAGGCACGGTAATCAATATTTTATCTGTAGGGATATTTTGCAACACAGCCAAAGGGTTTACCAAGTGTTCCAAAATCTCTAAAGCGGTAGTGAAATCGGCTTGAAAGTTTTGAAGCGTATTTGCCTCAAAATCTAAATCCTGACCAGTAGTATTAAGCACCGTATAGCCTTCCTCTTTCATAATAGTTGAAAAAGGATTTTCTACCCCTATATCGAGGATTGTACTGCCCTGAGGAGCATATTGTTTGAGAATACTCAAGGTTTTTTGATAGCGTTTTTTAGGAAAGGTTTTGTACATAAATTGAGAATTAACAATTGACAAGGGGATAACGTTTAATTTTAAAGAAGTTATCCGAATTTTTTTTCTTTAAGGGCGTTTGCAAAACGCCCCTACATACATAACATACTATAAAAGCTAATGCGCGTCGAGCCAATTGTTACCTACACCTAAATCGGCGACGAGGGGAACGGCAAGGGTAAAGGCGTTTTCCATCGCATCTTTGATGAGGGGCTTTACAAGTTCTAATTCAGTTTTAGGCACATCAAACACTAACTCATCGTGTACTTGGAGGAGCATACGGGTTTGGAGTTTTTGGGCTTGCAATTGGTTGTGTATGCGTATCATTGCAATTTTGATAATATCGGCAGCTGAGCCTTGTATAGGGGCGTTCACGGCGTTGCGCTCGGCACCTCCACGCACTACTTGGTTATGCGAATGAATATCGGGTAGGTAACGACGTCTGCCTAAAATGGTTTCTACATAGCCGTGCTCGCGAGCAAACTCTATTTGTCTATTGATATAGTTGCGCAAGTTAGGATAGGTAGCGTAATAGGTATCTATCAATTCTTTGCTTTCGGAGCGGGAGAGGTCGGTTTGTGCCGATAGCCCAAATGCCGACACGCCATAGATAATCCCAAAATTCACGGTTTTGGCGTGGCTACGTTGCTCGCGGGTTACCTCTTCCAAAGGAACATTGAACACCTTTGCCGCTGTAGAACGGTGAATATCTTCATTGCGGAGGAAGGACTCAATCATATTGTGTTCTTCGCTGAGGGCAGCGATGATGCGGAGTTCAATTTGCGAATAGTCGGCAGAGAGGAGCACATAATCGGGATTGCGAGCGATGAACGCCTTGCGCACCTGCTGCCCACGAGGGGTGCGGATAGGAATATTCTGCAAATTAGGATTGTTGCTACTGAGTCGCCCTGTAGCGGCTACCGTTTGCATATAGGTAGTATGCACGCGACCTGTATTTTTATTCACCTCTAAAGGCAGGGCATCTACATAAGTAGATTTGAGTTTCTGCACTTGTCGCCATTCCAATATATCGGCTACGATTTTGTGTTTGGCTGCAAAAGGTGCTAAAACCTCTTCGGAAGTAGCATACTGACCGGTTTTCGTCTTTTTAGGTTTGCTGTCAATCTTCAGTTTTTCAAAGAGAATATCGCCGAGTTGTTTAGGTGATGCCAAATTGAAAGTCTCGCCTGCCTGCTGGGCTATGGCTGTTTCGAGTTGAGCAATATCGGCATCTAAGGTTTTAGAGTATTCTTTTAAAAAATCCACATCGAGGTTTACCCCTTCGCGTTCCATAGCTGCCAATACTTTGATGAGAGGTGCTTCTAAATCGGTATAGATTTTTTGAGCATTTACTTGGGGCATTTGGCTTTGGAATACATTTTTGAGTTGCCAAGTAACATCGGCATCTTCCACAGCGTATTCCTTTACCTCATCGATAGGCACGGTACGCATAGAGCGTTGGGCTTTTCCTTTGCCAATAAGGCTCTCGATAGCAATAGGTGTATAATTTAGGTAGGTTTCGCTGAGGATATCCATATTGTGACGCATATCAGGATTTAGGAGGTAATGGGCTATCATCGTATCGAAGAGTGCGCCCTGTACCTCAACACCATAGTTTTGCAATACTTTGAGGTCGTATTTCAAATTCTGACCTACTTTGGCTATCTGTTCATTCTCAAAAAACGGACGGAATTGCTCTATGAGCTTAGTAGCTGCTTCTTTTTCTTTAGGAAATGGCAAATAATGACCTTTATGGGCTGCCCAGCAGAAGGAAATCCCCACTAATTCGGCTTCGAGGGCGTCCACATTAGTAGTTTCGGTATCAAAACACACTTCAGTTTGCTGCAATAGGCTTTGCAACAAGAGTTGTTGTGCCATTGGGGTATCGGCTAATTGGTAGAAGTGAGGCGTATTGCTGCTGTTTTTCTTATCGCTCACCAATTGCGGTTGCGCAAAGAGGTCGCCTTGCGAAAATAAATCCAACTGCCCTGAAGTAGCCTTAGGGGGAGCTTGTACCACAGCTTCTGGCTGGTAGGTTTTTAGGAAATTTTGCAGCAACTGACGGAATTCTAACTCATCGAAAATCTTGCCCACCGCTTCAAAATCGGGTTGAGACATTGCGAAATCGGCTTCATCAAAAGTTACCGGCACATCGAGCATAATAGTTGCCAATTGTTTGGAGAGTATGCCTTTTTCCTTGTTATTCTCTATATTTTCGCGGAGTTTGCCTTTCAGTTTATCGGTATTAGCGAGGAGGTTCTCCATAGAGCCAAAATCGGCGAGTAGCTTTTTGGCGGTCTTCTCGCCTACCCCAGGCAGCCCAGGGATATTATCAACAGCATCCCCCATCATACCGAGGAAATCAATCACTTGCAAAGGGTTTTGCACTTCAAATTTCTCTTGCACCTCTTTCACACCCCAAATTTCTATATCATTGCCCGAGCGCGCAGGTCGGTACATAAAGATATTGTCGCTCACCAGCTGCGCATAGTCTTTATCGGGAGTTACCATATACACTTGGTAATCTTGGGCTTCAGCTTGTTTAGAGAGCGTCCCGATGATATCATCGGCTTCGTAGCCCTCTTTTTCGATGATAGGGATGTGCAAAGCCTTGAGTATTTCGTGGATATAGGGGATAGCCAAACGAATCGCTTCGGGAGTTTCCTCGCGATTGGCTTTATAGTCGGTAAAGAGTTCGGTGCGAGCTACGCTCCCTCCCTTGTCGAAAGCGACCGCAAGGTGGTCGGGTTTTTCTTTTTTAATCACCTCGAAAAGGGAGTTCATAAAGCCGAGAATCGCCGAAGTGTTCAATCCTTTGGAATTGATACGCGGATTCTTGATAAAAGCGTAGTAACCCCTGAAAATAAGGGCATAAGCATCGAGGAGGAAAAGACGTTTTTTCATTTTAGGTGTCAGGGGTTAGGGGTTAGTGATTTGCCAATTTTCTTCAACTTCCCAATTGGCGCGGAGTTCGATTTCTTTAGGCAGATACCACACTCGCTCGGGTTGCCGATGTTCTAAGAAACTACCGGTATCCCATTGGCGATTTTTGTTCTTATCTTCAATGAGTCGCAAGCGGAATTTACCAGGGGTTACGTTCTCGAACAGATATTCGGTTAGAGGTTTTTCGATATAAATTTCGCGGAGTACCTCTGTCGCCTTCTCATTAGTAAGTTGCAGTATAAGTGGATATTGCAATGTATTTTCATCAGCATTGAGATGCATTTTTAGGATAGCTACCTCTTCGAGCTTTTTAGTGCGCAGGGTTACTTTTAGAGTATCGTTCGTATGTCCAAAAAAATCGGTGAGGGCATTAGGAAGGGCTTCAATGCGGTAAGTCTCGTCATTCTTTTTATCGAATGAGAGATAGAATTCCAAATTATTGGGGTCTAAACGCGTTTTGAACGGAATAGCCACCGCTGTAGAGTCTTTGCCAGCAAAGACTTTCAGTTTAGAAGGGTCGGTTTTTACGATAGGGATATTGCTCTTGAAGCCAAAATCCTTGTGCATAGGCAAGTCGCCCGAAAAGAGGTTCTCCATCTGCAAACTGTCGTTTTTCATCTCCTTTAAACGCACTTTAAAAGTATCGATTTTCTGTTGTTTGGCAATTGTAAATACCAAAGAATCTTTTTGTTTAGGCGTATACCAAAAGTTGAGTGTATCTTTCTTAGGATCTTTGGAGATGATGTATTTAAAATCGGGAGTTACGTGAGAGATAGGTTTGATTTTCACGCTATCGGTTTTGCCTTCAAAGCCAAATTGCACGCGGTTGCCAGCAGCTTGAGTAGGGCGATGCGCCTTGTAAGGAGGTACTTCTTTGAACAAGCGCAATTTAGGGTAAAAACCTTGTGGATTGCCTTTCAAATCGGCAACGGTAATAGGTTCGTCCATAAAAGCAATTTTGTCGTCCTTAGGATTGAAGATATAATTAGGACTTTTCTCTTTGAGAGCGACGAGTTTGTATTTGCCCTCTTTGAGGTATTCCAGCACAAAACTATCGAGGCTATCGAGAGTATTGGTTACATAAGTAGGTTGCGTTTTGTACACCAATGAGTCGTTATACTGCTCGTTGTAAGGATAGAGCATCACAGTTACGAAATTATCGGGTTTAGGAGCGATTGCATCGGCGATGTCGCCTTCATACCACAGTGAATCGAGGGTGCTACCGGTAGAAAATACGTATTTGAAATCGGAAATCGGGTTGCCCTCGTTGTAATCCTGAATGCTATTACCGAAGTTTAGCACATAGGTAGTATTAGGTTTAAGGGTGTCGATAATATTAATTTCCAACCATTTAGAAGCCGAAGTAGGCGAAATGATAGGAAAAGTTTTCATAGGAGGCGAAATGATGAGCTGCTTGCGAACATCTTTAGTTACCACAAACTCATCAAACTGCAAGCGTATTTTCTTACCGTGGAACTTCATAGCCCCCGATTTAGGCACCGATTGCAAGAGTACGGGTGGGGTAACATCTTTAGGACCTCCAGTGGGAGAGCCACGGCGGGCGCATTGCCAAAGGGTGAGAGCGATAAGGAGAGAGAGGAGTATGGGTAAACGATGTTTCATAGCTAAGATACGAATTTCTAATTTGCAAAAGTAATAAATAATGTGAATATGGCAAGATTTTTGCGGCTTTTATAGTACAGTCCCGTTCGTCTGAAGGGGAACAATCTTCAAAAAACAAGTACTTATAAGATAATTTATTTTAACATAGAACTATATTCTTTCTAAATGAAAATCAATTAAATCATATTATACAATGAGACGAGTGAGTTTATTACTTTCAGCAGTAGGGCTATTAGTCGCTTGCAACAAGAACGACTACAATGAAGAGCCAGAGCTTATTTATTTTGCAGATAAGATTCACGAAGAAATCTTAGCTGTAGGCAGCACCGAAACCACAACCACCGATTATGAGTTTAAATACCGCGGGGTAGGTTTAGTTACGAATGAAAGCGTTAAAATTTCTACACCTTCTACCATAACGCGGACACTTACATACGAGACTTCATACGATGGCAGTTTTCCTAAAACAACGCTTTATAAAGTGGGTGGAACAACAGTGAACACTACCACTTATGATGAATATATTGATAGAGGTAGTATAAAAAAGAAAACAACAGTGGAAGTAGGCAAAGAAAATCTTCCAATAGTAGAAGGATACGAGTATTACAACCGCAATACGCTTTCTAAATACACTTCAGCAAAAAAGACAGCTACCAATACTACCGTTTATACAGTGAAAGAATATACTTGGGGTGGCAGAAATGAACTGAATGTCAAAACATCAGTATATACGCAAACGGGAAATTCAACTACTTCGGCTACAGTAGTTGTTACTGATAAGTATCTGCTTAACTACAACGAAACTGTGAGAGAACACACTCACACCGAAAACAATCAAACCGTGGTGATTACCTATACTTACGATACCAAAACTAACCCTCGTTACTTGCAATTTTCACACCGAATGACCCACCCCGATTTCTTCTTACAAGAGGGCTATGGTCGCAATAATATCACTAAAAAAACAGTGAAATATCCTAATGTTGCAGGAAAAGACTACGAGGAAGAAACTGCTTATGAGTATTTTAAAAACGAATATCCACAAAAAGCTATTATAAAAAGGAATGGCGTAGTAGTAGGAAGCAGGGAGTTTACTTATTAAATAAGAGATAAGAAGTAAAAAAACGCCAAAGGTCATAGTGTTATGCTATGACCTTTGGCGTTTTTAGAGGGTTAGTACTAACTGACTAACTAAATTAGACTACTACAATTTGTCCTACACCTAAAAGTATCAGTTCTTTGCCTTTGGCTTTGAAGCTGCGTACTGCGGCATCTTTATCTATTTTGATATGCGACATAGTGTTGTAGTGGTATCCTAATATTTTATTACATTTTACGAAATCGGAAGCCATAATAGCATCTTCTACGTCCATAGTGAAGTTACCTCCTATAGGCAATACGGCTAAATCTAATTTGTAACGCACTGGGATAAGCTGCATATCGAAATGCAAAGCGGTACTTCCTGCAATGTAAACGGTCTTATCGGCAGTTTTGATTACGAAGCCACAAGCAGAACCTCCATCACTACCATTTTCAAAGGTAGATGAATGCAACGCCGATACCATTTTCACTGAACCAAAAGGGAAATTGAAAGTACCTCCTAAGTCCATAGGGTGGCTGTTCTCAATACCAAGATTGAAAAAGTATCTAGCAATCTCGAAATTAGAGATGATTTGAGCTTTGGTGCGTTTGGCAATCTTCTCTACATCCCAAGTATGGTCTTGCAAAGCCGTAGTGATGAGGATATAATCGGCTTTTATTTGATTGATATCTATATCACTCGCTAAAGGGTTTTCGGAGATAAAAGGGTCTATAAGCAAGTGTGTTTCACCTATTTTTATCCCTATACACGCGTGTCCATAAAAAGTAACTTCCATAGTAATTTGATAAATTTTTAAGTATGTGTATTTTGTTTATTTACTGATATATATTCCTATAAAAAAGAGTATTGAGAGCAAAAAAGTGCTCAAGGCGACTACTTTTAGTTCTTTGTCTAAAAGCTGAAGTTCATTATTGCGCTTTACTGAAAGCAAATGTACCACCAATGGAAGGAATGCTATGAGATAAAGCAATTCCCAACGCATTTGCAGGCGCAATACCGAAAAACTGAGTAAGGCAACCATTGCCAAGACCATCAAATAGTAGTGGTAGTACTTAGCGAGCGAAATTCCCATTTTCACTACCAAAGTATGCTTGCCCGAACGCTGGTCGTTCTCGTAGTCGCGCATATTGTTGAGGTTTAGCACTGCTACACTTAGTAAGCCTATAGAGATTGCAGGCAAGAAAGAAATCCACTGGAGGGATTGTGAGTAAAGAAATTCACTGCCTACTACACTCACCAATCCAAAGAATACGAACACAAAAAGGTCGCCTAAGCCGCGATAACCATAAGCTGAACTGCCTACAGTATATTTGATAGCTGCTGCTACACACAACAATCCTAACACAAAAAATATCGCTAAATAGAGTAGGTTTTCCGAACCAAAAGCTAAGTAGATAAGTATTAATGCTGAAAGTATAGAGAGTCCTGCAGTGATGAGTACTACCCGCTTGAGCTGAGAGCGACTTATCGCTCCGCTTTGCAAAGCGCGTTGAGGACCTAAACGATGTTCATTATCAGTACCTTTTACGCCATCGCCATAGTCGTTAGCAAAATTAGAAAGCACTTGAAACAATATAGTAGTAAGCAAAGCCCAAGCGAATATTTGCCAGCTAAAAGCTGAAGGGTCATTGCGATATGCCAAAGCACTACCGGTGATAATACCTGCTACCGAAAGGGGCAAGGTGCGGAGTCGCGCAGCTTTGATAAGTGTAATTGCTTTCATTTAAGGTACAAAAGTATAAATAATTCGCCAATTAGCAAATTTGTAGCTATGATAATTAACAATTTTAACAAAAAACGGCTATTTTAAGTAGGTAGGCTCAAAATAAGCTATATCTTCAAAATCTTGGGCGTTGTATTTTGCTATTGCAAAAGGGAGCATATCTTTGGCTTGAGGGAAGGCATCGGGGATAAAAACAGCATTGGGGTGCTTACAAATCGCAGCAAATTTATTACTGCCATCGCCTAAGAAAGTTACTTTGCCTTTGTTTAATTCATCTTGATAACTATGTTCATCGAGGATTTTAGCTTCGGTGGGGGTTACAAACTCATATTGGCTATTAAATACCGCACTATAGACTTCCATACGGCGGGCATCGAGCATTGGTATAATGCAATTGGCTTTGGCTTGATGAGCGAGGATTTGGAGGGTAGGAATTGCTATAAGGGGTTTCTCTAAGGCAAAACAGAGACCTTTAGCGGTGGCAATCCCTATGCGCAAACCGGTATATGAACCTGCACCAGCACTTACTGCTATAGCATCTAAGGCTGAGAGGGGCATTGAGGCTTGTTGCATCACAGCTTCTATAAAGAGATGTAAATTTTCAGAGTGAGTGAATTTTCCAGCATTCTCGGACTTTTCAGCGAGAATACGATTGTCTTTTGACAAGGCTACAGAACAATTAAGCCCTGAGGTTTCTATAGAAAGTAAAAGCATTTTTTTGAATAATATCTAATAAAATTTTCTCGTTTTAATTCCTCTATTGAAAAAACGAATGAAAGTTAATCCATATTTTTGGATTTTTATCTTCTACATATCTAAAATCGTGAATATGACCATCTATTTCAATAACTAACTTTAATTCTTGACAATAGAAATCAGAAAAACATTGTAAATTTCCCACGAATTACACGAATTTTCACGAAATGAGAAGTGCATAAAAGTCTTTAATTTTTTATTATCTCACGAATTTTCACCTAACGGTGAATTATTTTGTGAATATATCTATGATATAAAGCTATAAATCAATGTTTTGTTATATCGGACTGATGCAAAAGCGATACTATTACTTGTTAGCTGAAACAATCATCACTATTTCTCCTTTTACATTTTTATCTTTATAAAAATCCAATAATTCTTGAAGGGTACCCCGTTGGGTTTCCTCGTGAAGTTTGGTAAGTTCACGCGAGAGACTCGCAGGTCTATCAGCACCGAAAGTAGTGATAAAATCGGTGAGAGTTTTGAGGAGCTTGTGAGGGGAAACGTAGAAAATCATTGTTTTGTTTTCGGTAGCAAGCTGTGAGAGGCGGGTTTGGCGACCTTTTTTATCGGGTAAAAAACCTTCGAAAGTAAATCGGTCGTTAGGCAAGCCGCTATTCACTAAGGCAGGCACAAAAGCTGTAGCTCCTGGCAGGCATTCCACAGCCACTCCCTCGGCAATACAAGCGCGAGTGAGCAGGAAACCGGGATCGGAGATGGCAGGCGTACCGGCATCGGTGATGAGGGCGATGGTTGTTCCCCCTTTGATACGCTGCACCCAACTATCTACCACCTTATGTTCGTTGAACAGGTGGTAGCTTTGCATCGGGGTGTGAATATCGTAGTGTTTGAGGAGCTTACTGCTGGTGCGAGTATCTTCGGCTAAGATGATATCCACCTCTTTGAGTAGCCTAAGGGCACGCAGTGTTATATCCTCTAAATTTCCAATAGGGGTAGGAATCAAATAGAGTTTGCTCATTACACTTCAAAACGTTTAAGAACGAGGTCAAGGAAGCGTTGTTCGTACTCTTCTTTACCTTTCCAATAGTTGTAAGTAGGTTTTACTTCTTGCTCGATATAAACTACAGCATCTTGCATAGAATGAAGGTCGGCTATGTGTTTTACTACTTTGTTGTACTCACTTTCACTACCAAAGAAAAGTTTTTGTACAAAAGCCAATTTATCATTCAAGCCTATTTGAGCCGTTTTACCAAATTTATCGTTGAGTGACTGTGCAGGTTTTACCTCTTCATCGGCATCTTTTTTATCGAAAACTGTATGTTTGCTTTGAGAAATAAACTCTTCTAAGGAAGGTGTTTGTTTGAGAATGCGTTCTTCATCGGTATACTCAGGTTGCTGGATAAAATCAGCGAGCTGTTTGATTGCAGATTTTGAAAGTTCAGACTCGTCTATTTCAGGTTTTTCAATGGTAGGCTGTTCAATAGCAGGTTGTTCAATGGCAGGTTGTTCAATTTCAAATGTTACTGCTGACGCTTCTTCGGGGGTAGGTTTTTCTACTATCTCTGCTTTTTCTACAGGTTCAGCAACTTCTTCAGTTTTTGAACGATTTACAGGTAGTGCCCAATGAGGTTCTGGATACTGCTCTTCTTTCAAAGTTTTTTTGGCTACTGGCTTTTCGGCAGGAGTTGGTTTTTCAGCAGGAGCAGTTTTTTCTTCTTTTGTAATAGGCGCTGGTTCCATTGCCACAAAGGTAGCGGGTTCCTCTTTTGGAGTTTCTTTAGCGGCTGTTTTAGGAGCAGTGATAGGTTGCACTTCAGATGCTTCGACTTCGATATCAAAAAGATCTTCTTGACGATTATCATCAATAAAATCGGATACCTTACGCATAGTTCGGTACATACGATCTTCTGAAGCTCCAAGTGTTTGGTAATATTTTTCCACAAAAGTGAGAATGGTAATTTTCTCGGTGATTTTGTGCGCTTGTTTGTTCAGTTGAGCAAGGTTCCACTCTCCTTCGTTAGCGAGAATTTCAGTAGCTAAGATAATGAGGTCGTGTTCTAATGCTTCTTTCATTTGTTACAAATTTTTAGTTCTTTTTTATTATTTAATAGAGGCTTCGTAAATACCTTCTACGGTATGAGCCAGAGCGTTGTTGAACTGTTCATCGGTTTGTGTTGCAGAGAGTCCTTCGGTAAGGGCGCGAGAAAAACTAGCAATTACACCTTTGTTTTCGGCGAGAATGGCATTAGCTTTCTCGCGTGGATATCCTCCTGAAAGAGCGACCACGCGCACTACACGAGGATGCTGAGTAAACTCTTTGTACAAATTGTTGATTGTAGGTAGAGAGAGTTTGAGCATCACATTGGCAGTAGAAGGCAGGGCGTCTAACTGTTTTCTAACTTCGTCGCGTAAAATAGCCTCGGCAGGAGATTTATCGGGGATATTGATATCCACTTCGGGTTCTATGATAGGCACCAATCCTGCGGCTATAATCTGTTTAGCTACCTCAAATTGTTGCTGAACTACTCTTGCAATGCCTTTAGGAGAAGCCTTTTTAACCACTGAACGCATTTTAGTGCCAAAAATATGTCGTTCGTTAGCGCGAGATAATAGTTCTGCAAGTCCGTCAATGGGTTTCATCAGTTGTACTCCGTCGCTATCGAGGGGTTCTAAGCCTTTATCTACTTTTAGGAAAGGTACTACGTGTTTTTCATCCCAAAGATAATCGGCGGTGTATTTACCATCGATTTGTCTGTCCATAGTTTGTTCAAACAAGATAGCGCCTATAATTTTATTGTGAGAAAAAGCGGGACTTTTGATAATGCGGGTGCGCATTTGATGAATGAGGTCGAACATTTGTTCCTCGTTGCTATATTGATCTTCAGTTATCCCATAGAGTTTGAGGGCTTTAGGGGTACTTCCTCCACTTTGGTCAAGAGCTGCAATAAAGCCCTTGCTATTTTTCATTTGTTCAAATTGTTCTTTATTCATTGCTATTAAGTTTTAAAGAATATGCTACAAAGGTACAACTTATTTTTAAATAAAAAAATTTAATCCAGCAACTTGTTTTAAAATGCCTACCCCGTTCCCCTCCCGAAGGGAAGGGACAAGCCGCAAAAGCGACTTTTTTGGTGAGATATATTTGATATTTGTTAGGGGCGTTTGCAAAACGCCCCTACATAAAGCGATTGATTTTCAAGACAATCAACTTTGGCAAAGGTCGTAGCACGACGAGCTATTAAAACTTTGACAAAAGTGATTAGATGACTTGCCTTAGGGTTTAGTGGCAATTGCTTTTTGATAGAGTTGTTCAGCTACATCCCAATCGATTACGTTGAAAAAGTTGTTGATGTAATCGCCGCGGCGGTTTTGGTATTTCAAGTAATAAGCGTGTTCCCATACATCCATTGCTAATACAGGAATACCTGATACACCTAAGCCTGGCATCAATGGGTTATCTTGATTGGCAGTGCTCACGACTTGCAATTTACCGTTATTGACTACTAACCAAGCCCAACCAGAACCAAAACGTTTAGCTCCTGCTTCGGCAAAGGCTTTTTTGAAGTTCTCAAAGCTACCAAAATCGCGGTCGATAGCGGCTGCTAAGGCTCCTTTAGGGTTTCCACCACTGGGTGACATCCCTGCAAAATACATATTGTGATTGTAGTAACCACCGGCATTGTTGCGCAAGGTTGCATTGTTCATATCAAGCGTGCGAAGGAGTTCCTCAATGCTCATTTGCGCTTGAGGGGTACCCGCTACCGCCTTGTTGAGGTTGTTCAAATAAGCGACATAGTGTTTAGAGAAATGGATGAACATTGTTTCCTCATCGATATATTCTTCTAAATCGAAATATTTGTACTTTAGAGGCACAATAGCAAAAGCACCTGCTTCGGCTTTTACATCTTTAGGGTCACCGTAGTTAGAGCCTCTTTGGACACCTATAACGGTCTCTTCTTGTGCTTTTTTAGTTTTTGTTTTTTTCTTCTGAGCGTAAAGGTTACCAGAAGTGAAGGCTGTAGCCAAAGCTACGGCGCTGAGTGTGATTGCGTTTTTGAGTTTCATATAATAAATTAGTTTATTTAGGGGTTAGGGGGATTAGAATTTTTAGTTGTAATTAACGGTTTTTACGATATTGTCGTGGTCGTAAGTTTCTTCAGAGGTGAGTCGACCGGCTTGGTTATAGTATTTCCAAACACCCTCTTTTCTGTTGTTTTTATAAGTACCTTCTTCGGTGATTTTACCATTAGGATAATAGATAACGCTTTTTCCGTTTTTCTTACCATCCTTATAGGGCATTTCAGAATATAACTTACCATTGGAATGATAGGTTTTATACAGAACGAGCTCACCATTTTCTTTCAAAAGTTCTTTTGACAAATAGCCTTCTCTTTGGTAATACTTTTGAGAGCCATCTTCTTTACCTTCTTTGTAAGTGTGTTCTTCAGAGAGTTTGCCATTATCGTAATATATGCACAGGGTGTAATTTTTTTCGCCTTTGTAATCAGATTCTGACTGCAACCACTCGGCATCGTCATCCCAGAGTTGCCATTTGCCCCAAGGCTTTCCATCCTTGTAATTTTTGAGGGATATGAGTTTTCCTTTATCGTTGTAATACTTCCAAGTACCGTCGTTTTTACCATTCTTGTAGTGTTCCTCGGCGGTGAGTTTACCTTCACCATTATAGCGTTTGTAAGCACCATTGATGCGCCCCTCTACAAAGGTTGCTTCGTAATAGGCACCGCCGCTCATCACTACTTTGTAAGCCCCGTCAAGAGGTTCATCGGTAGTGTAGAGTTTGAAAAACTTCTCACCTGCAAATACTTGCTGACGGACATCTCTTTCAGGGAGTAGTTTTTGGGCAAATGAGATGCTGACAAGCAGCAAACTAATGGATAAAAATAGAGATTTCATATTTTTCAATTAACAATTAATAATTAACAATCAGTAAATATGTTGTACTGAGATTATCTTACCATTATATCAATTTTCCCTTTCAATTTCTTAGTCTTAGCCTCTATGTTTATTATACCTGATTTATCTCCTGCTTGTACCATCATCACTAATTTTCCGTTGAAGAGGTGCATTTTAGGCAAGTGGAATTGGTCGGTGCAAGTAGCATCGCCATTGGCAGCTGCTTTATAAAAGCCTGCTCCTTTAACGGTAAACGTTACTAAATCGTTTACAGTAGGGCATAGATTGCCGTCCTTATCTACCGCTTCTACGGTGATGAAAGCGAGCTCTTTGCTATTAGGGGTAAGTTCTGTTTTGTATTCAGTGCTGAGACGCAAGGCATAAGGCTTGCCTGCAGTATGGATTTCTTTTTCGGCTACTGCCTTACCATTGTCATCATAGGCTACTACTTTCACAGTACCAGGTTCGTACTTAGTATCCATCCACATCAGGCGGTAACGCTTCTGACGTTCTAAATCTGAAGGATTACCGTCTTTTTCTTCCTCTTCTAATTTTATAGAAAGGTCTTTAGTGCGTTTGCCTTGACTCTTGCCATTGATAAACAATTCGGCTGAAGGATAATTCGTATAAACGAAGATAGGAGTTACTTCACCCTCGCGCCCTTCCCAATTCCAATGAGGGAGGATATGCAAGGTTTCGGCTTCCTTATTCCAATGTGAACGATAGAGATAGAAGCGGTCTTTAGGCAAGCCTGCCAAATCTACTGCCCCAAAATAGGAACTGTGGGAAGGCCATTCTACATAGTAAGGAGTAGGTTCGCCAAGATAGTCGAAGCCTGTCCAAATGAACTCGCCTACGGTATAAGGCAAATCCTCTTGATGTATCCAGTCGTCTTCGGGCAAGTTTGACCAACCGCAGTGTTCTACGTCATAAGACGACGATTGCATATCGGGGTATTTAGCCATTGATTTGCGCTCTACGGGGAACTTATACACCCCACGCGAACTTACCGTTGAAGCGGTTTCACTACCCAAAATAAGCTGTTGTGGCAACTTGCGGTAAGCCTCTTTGTACTTAAACGGACGGTAATTGAATCCCATTAGCTGCATTGTTGCTGCCATATTGTTTTTAAGCACATCGTGGGGTCTATCCATACCATTGCTCACGGGGCGGGTAGTATCGTATTTTTTGATGATATCTTGCAAATAGCGCGCTACTTGCGAGCCACTTTCTACGCTTTGCTCTTCCACCTCATTCCCGATGAACCACATCAGCACGCTAGGGTTGTTGCGGTAGTGTTTTACAAGGTTGGTAAGGTCTTTTTCAGCCCATTCTTTGAAGTACAAGTGATAACCATTTTCCACTTTGGGGATAGCCCATTCGTCGAAGCTCTCTACAGCCAATAGCATACCCATCTCGTCGGCTAAACGGACGTATTCAGGCGCCGGCATATTATGAGAGGTGCGGATAGCATTTACGCCCATATCCTGCATAATGCTTATTTGTCGGCGTATGGCACTCTCATTTACCGCAGCACCCAGCGCCCCTAAATCGTGGTGCATACACACCCCTTGGATTTTGATTTTTCGTCCGTTGAGGTATAGACCATCGTTAGGTTTGAGTTCGATAGAGCGCACCCCAAAGGTAGTGGTTACCTCATCTTTTACAGTATCACCTTCATAGAGTTTGGTAACCGCTTTATAAAGGTACGGCTTGCCGATGTCCCACAAGCGAGGGTTATCAATATACAATTCTGCTGAAATCTTATCGGTAGTGTAAGGAGTTGCTTTGGTATTAGCATACGCTACTCTTTCACCTTGATTGTTGAAAATAACAGTTTCTGCTGCAATAGAAGTCTTTTTATCAGCTACAAACTCAGTATTTACTACTACTTTGGCGAAGTTGTTTGTTATTTCGGGGGTGGTAATCTGTACGCCCCAAATAGGGATATGCGTTTTGTTTTTAGTGATGATATGCACATTGCGGTACAAACCAGCCCCTGGATACCAACGAGACATCTGGGTAAGGTTGTTAAGTCGCACTGCCAAAGTGTTGTTATTGGCTTTTACGTAAGGAGTGATATCCAAGAAGAAAGTGTTGTAGCCATTGTGCCATTCACCCGCTTTTTGTCCGTTTACGAATACTTCGGGGTTACTCATCGCTCCGTCAAACTGTACAAACACTTGCTTATCGGACGTAAGTTCAGGTACGTTGAACTGCGTGCGGTACCAACCTACACCTACAAAAGGTAACCCTCCCGTACGTCCTGTGTGTTCAATAGCTGCTTTTTGTCCGTCCTGCTTGATAGCCGTGCGCTGGATATCGTTTTCCATATCAAAAGGGCCATAGATAGCCCAATCGTGAGGCACGGTTACGCGTTGCCATTTAGCATCGTTGTAGTTCGTTTGTGAGAAGGCGGGTTTGTCCTCACGGGTAAATTTCCACCCTTTTTGGAGGGTTTGCTGTTGTTGTGCCCAGCTTGTAGCGACAACGCCTAATAAAAGTAAAAGGTTGATTTTGTTCATTCTTATAAATCAGTAGTTTTTTAAATTGGAGTTTTGGGAGCATCTTATAGCTTTCGTTTATCTTTTCACTCCTCGATTAATTTGAGTCCACCTCAATTTTTGAAATAGTTACAGAGTTTGCCTTTAATTTTTTTCCGTTGAGGAGAGGAAATGAAAATTGAAGGTGGTGATCATTTCCAATCCAATAATTACCAAATTCTGCACCTTGTCCTTGGACGCCATTGCTCCAAGGTTGCAAAACTTGTCCATCGGTGGTTCTCGCTTGCATATAAACTCTACCTTTTGGTTTAGAATTGGCATTGGATTTTTTCAACAACAAGTTTACATACAACACCGTGTTACCTCCATCTCCACCCCATTGTTCTTTATCTATTTTGGCAGTAATTCCATTTTGAGTGAGTTCTCTAGTGCCTTCTGGGCACTCTTTACCACTCCCTTTATCATCATCTTTTCCACAAGAGACTAAGGTAACTGCTGAGCATAGTAGTAATAATGCAAACGTTACGTTAATCAGCTTTTTCATCTTTATGATGTTTTTTAAATTATTAATTCTGCAAATGTAAGGATTTATTTTTTACTTACAAGTTTCAGTTTCTTAAAAAACGCTTCTTCTCTCACGGCTATGGCGTACAACTGTTGTGAGAGGGCGTTATAGACATCGGCTTGGGTGCTGCGGTTTTTGTATACGCGGGCTATGGCTACTGCAAAGTCGCGCCACGCATCACCTATGTCGGTAATTTCTTTAGAGAGTTCTAATAAGGCATCGTTTTTCAGGAGTTTGCCGGCTTCTTGCAAGAAAGCGCCATAGATAAACCTAAACCCTGCCCCTCCTGTACCTACTTCTTCCTGCATACGTATCAGCTGGGCGAGGTAGTGATTGGTGGTTTTTGCACCTTTCTTGCGGTACCATTTCAGAATATCCTTGCTAACTGTCTTGATGCCTGCCACCCCCACTATCGGCACGGGAGCGAGCATCGTACTGCACGTTTGCTTGATACCCTTCCATATTGCCTTTTCTAATGAAAGTTCTTTAGGCAGATGGGTGGGGTAATACAAATGTCCTTTAGGAGCCAACACTCCACTGGGGAAGCGCACTTTGGTGAGTTCTTCGGGGGTAAGCGTGGTAACGTGTGGAATCACGGGATCGCTGATGAGGTACTTGCCGTCCTCTTTGCCATAAACTACTAAGTTATGCGCGTTGAAATGAAAACGGTATTCATCGGGAAAATAAGGCAAGTTGAACACCCCTACTTGCAAACCCGTAGGGATACCTTTTGCGAGATTGTCGTCGAGGGCTTGTTGTGCCTTTTCGGGAGAAGAAAACTTTTGGCGTTTCACCTTAAAACCTAATCGTTTAGCTACTTTACTAAAAATATGCCCCGGCATAGTGCGGTAGCTAATAGCGGGAGCTTCATTTACTTTTATCCAAGGAAAATAGAAGAACAAGAGTCCGGAGCCAATACCAAAAACCATAGGCTCACTCAGCTGAACGCCATTGAAATATAACAAATTAGAGGCTACACCATTCTCACAGTGCGCCGATTGTCGATGTTTAAAATCTATTGTTGCCATATAAAATCGGGCAAAGATAGGAGATAATTAGCAAATTAGCAAATTAGCAAATTAGTAAATTTGGCAATTTGCAGATGGGTCAATTGCGCGATGCTAATTATTAGCGAGTATTATAGGCATTTTTAATTCTATTTTTTAGAGAGGGGTGAGTTACACTTCCTTTCATCATCTTGTTCTCAGTGATTTCATTGAGTTTTTCAAGTGTTTGAACGTATTGCTCTGCTCCTACTTTTCTCACAGCAAATGCATCTGCTTGATATTCTAATCGGCGTTGAAAAAAATAAGGGATAAGTATAAAAGCAATAACTCCATAGATAAGCCCCTCTAATGCTACTATAACAGGCTCCATAATTATATCTCTATAATGCTGACTTTCAATAATATTTTCAGAAAAACTATATATAAAAACAAAGATAATAGAGCTTACCATATTTAGGAAAAACATTTTGTACAAATGTCCTAATTTCAGATGTCCTATTTCGTGGAAAACAACCCCTTTTAGTTCATTATCAGTCATTTTTTCGCATAGAGGTTCTCCTATGAGAATTGTTTTGGTAAAAGGAAAAACTCCCGTCGCAAAAGCATTTTCAATTTTTCCTTTAATGATGCGTATGCGATACGAGTAGCCTTCATTACGCAGAAAAGACTCGATTTCTTCATTTTTTAAATACTTCTTTTTTTGAAATAATGCCCTTAAAGGTACAATCAAAAAATAGTAAGAATTGATGAGTGCTAACACTATCACAGCCATTGCATTTGTAAACTTTATATGACTGAAAAACAACATCATAAGAATAAAAATTAACGAGACTACAGCACTATCAAACAGCTCATCTTTCCATATAAAAAGATCTGTAAAAGCATATTTTTTCTTTTTGTCTATTTTGAATGAAAGGTACGCCACAAAGATTTTCAAAGCAAAAATGGCAATCACATAAATAATGTAGAGGAAGAATGGATTCATATTTATTAGGTTTTATATGTTATTGAGCGCAAAAATAATAAATCATTAGGAAATTTACAAATTAGCAAATGGAAAAATGTACTTTATTACGCTTCAAAATTATGAATTTTCTATCCTTTTTCACTAAAAACACCTATTAAATTTCCTATAAATCTCTATAATAATTAACATTTCGTTTAGGCTCTTTCCTTGAAAAACCGCACTTTACAGTGTATAAACTTAAAATTATAAAAAATTTTCTCGGGAAAATTTGGTAGTATTCAAAAAAATATATTAATTTTACGGCGAATTTAATTGACTTACTCAAAAGCCGAGAATTCGACTTTTCCGTAGCCACAAACACCAAACATTATGAACGACCCACTCTTGCTACCATACCTCCCTATCATTCAGGGAAGGCATCAGCACTTTATAAACACACTTCATAGAGTGCAAGGGGACGCTAAGTGCCTTGCTGATGCTTGTAATTCGCACCTCTATTACGGTCTGCACCGTAACAATACAGAATGGGTGCTACGCGAGTGGGCTCCAAATGCAACAGCTATCTTTCTTCTTTGCGATAGCAACGATTGGCAAAAAAACAATCACTATTCTTTTACTAAACTAAACGACCAAGACTGGGAATTGCGTCTCCCTGCTAATATCCTCCGCCACGAAATGCTCTACAAATTGCTCGTGGAATGGGAAGGAGGTAGCGGCGAACGTATCCCTTCACATACTACCCGCGCTGTGCAAGACGACTATACCAAAGTGTTCTCCGCCCAAGTGTGGTGTCCCGATCATCCCTACCACTGGCAACACCCGCGCCCCAAAGCTGCTCCACATCCGCTTATCTACGAAGCACATATCGGGATGAGTACTGAGCACCAGCGCGTGAGTACCTTTATAGAGTTCCGCCTCTATGTGCTACCTCGCATTGCTGTTTTAGGTTACAACACCCTCCAACTGATGGCAATACAAGAACACCCTTACTACGGTTCTTTTGGCTATCAGGTGGCTAACTTCTTTGCGGTAAGTTCGCGCTTTGGCACCCCTGAAGAACTCAAAGAACTCATCGATGCTGCCCACGGCTTGGGTATACGCGTACTGCTTGATATTGTACATTCACATTCGGTGAGCAATGAGGCTGAAGGTCTCAGCCTTTTTGACGGCACTGACTATCTTTACTTCCACCGTGGCGAGCGCGGTAAACACCCTGCTTGGGACTCCCGTTGTTTCGACTATGGCAAGCCACAAGTGCTCAATTTCCTACTCTCAAACTGCAAATATTGGCTTGAAGAGTTTCGCTTCGACGGTTTCCGTTTTGACGGGGTTACTAGTATGATTTATTACGATCACGGTCTGGGCAAAGCCTTTACCGATTATAGCTTCTATTATGATGGCAATGAGGACGACGACGCTTTGGTGTATCTCACTATGGCTAACCAACTTATACATGAGCTCTACCCCGAAGCGCTCACCATTGCCGAAGAAATGAGCGGACTGCCAGGGCTTGCTTCCCCCATCAGCGAGCAGGGAATGGGCTTTGACTACAAGTTGAGTATGGGCATCCCCGATTATTGGATCAAACTTCTCAAGGAAGTCCCCGATGAACAATGGCACGTAGGCGATATCTATTACGAACTGACTAACAAGCGCGCTGAAGAACGCACCATTAGCTATGCCGAAAGCCACGACCAAGCGCTTGTAGGCGATAAAACCATATTCTTCCGCCTTACCGATAAGGAAGTGTATACCGGAATGAGCGTGTTCGACCACAATCTAGTTATAGACCGCGCGATGGCTTTACACAAGATGATACGCCTCATCACTTTAGCAACAGCAGGAGGCGGTTACCTCGCCTTTATGGGTAACGAATGGGGGCACCCTGAGTGGATTGACTTCCCTCGCCAAGGCAACAACTGGAGCTATGCCCACGCTCGCAGACTATGGAGCTTAGTTGATAACCCCGACTTGAAGTTTAAATACCTCAACGCTTTTGATAGCGCGATGATACACTTTGCCGCCGAGAGCAAATTCCTCGACCGTGAACCTCGTGTGTTGGTGCGCGACATCGAGCGACAATTACTCGTATTTGAACGCAGTGGGTACTTATTTGTTTTCAGTTTCAACCCCACCACCTCCTACACCGATTATCAGTTTGATGTGCCAGCAGGCAAATATATCACGGTACTCAATACCGATAACCCCGCCTTTGGAGGTGATAACCGCATCGATGAAAGCGTAGAACATTTCACACAGTACACCGGTAAGGAGAATTTGTTGTCACTATATGTACCCGCGAGAATTGGCTTTGTGTTGAAAAATGACAATTAACAAAGGTTATGGCTTAAACAACACATCACGTTTTGAGAAAAACATTATGAAACTTAAAAAACTTATAGGTATATTATTAGATACTATTTATCGTGATCATATTTACTTGATAAGCCCTGTAATTAATTGGACATTAATCGATGGGGTAAATAGGCACTTTAGAGATAATTACAACAAAGTATTACCCACCTTATTGAAGTGGCAGGAAAAAGGGTATATCTCTTTAGTAAATGATGATGATACTATTTTTATTTTTCACCCTGAAAAACTACCTTTAAAAGAAGATTTACGATCAGAGAGTGTTCTTGTTAAAAAGGAAGAAATTATTGATGATTTCATACACAAAATAGAGGTATACTATAGAAATTTTGGAAGTGAATGGTCTATTTGTGATTTTTCTCAAAATGAAGTTCGAAAAGAAGTAATGAAAATTTTTCTACCAACTCTTGAACAAAAAGGCATTATCAAAATGATAACAGATGAAAGATTTGAAATCATTGATTTACCATCTAATCAATTAAAGTGAGTAACAGCTTTTAAGGTAAGAGCCCTAATATCTTATATATTTTCACAACTTTAAGTAAGCAAAAAAAAATAAGAAAATGGAAATCATAAGCTCAAAAAACCAACAACTCATCAAAGATTTATGTGATTGGAAAATCAATAGAGAACAATTTATAGAAAAAACTGCTTTTAAAGCTAATTACGAACAGTTAAGATATTTATTATTGAGTGTTAAGGATTATATAAACAAAAATGAATACAATCAATACTTTGGCGCTATTCTTTGGGATTTACCCAATAGTATGAGTAATAAAGAAGATGAAGCTTTATTTCAAGAGTTTTTGTCATGTGATTTTCACTCTGAACACGAGAATATGGCAAGTACTTTTCAGTCTACTTTTAACAATAATATAGAAAACATTCCTATCTTACTAAAAGCAATAGAGAACGTCCCTAAATATTTAGAGCCAGAAGATTTTAAATACCCTTATGTAAGAAAAATCATTTATGCTATAGGTGCCCAGCCACAACCTGAAAGTTTTTTAGCTTTAGAGCAATTAGTTTCTCAGACTAAAGACGTAGAAATAAAAAAATTAGCTTTACACCAATTAAAAAAGCGGAAAGAATTAGGCCGATGGGAGTATGAAAGAAATAAATAATGAGCTATAAACTTAGTCAAAGTTTAAAACATTAACTAACTCTAAAACATAATAACGCGTATTATACTACAACCTAATTGTTAATTATTAATCGTAAATTGTTAATTGAAATATGAGTTATTTATCATTTAAAAAAGACCAACTTATTAACCTTGAATATTCTCTCGCGAGAGAATTTCTCGGTACTAACCGCGGTGGAGGTTACTGCTCCTCTACCCTCGTATTCTGTAATACCCGTAAGTACCACGGGCTACTTGTTGTGCCTATCGAAAAGTTCAGAGGCAAAAACTATGTAATGCTTTCCTCCTTAGATGAAACCATCCTACAACACGGACGCGATTTTAATTTTGGAGTGCATAAATATGAGGGCACCTACGAACCTCGTGGGCATAAGTACATTGTTGATATATCGTATGAAAAAGCCTTTACAGTAACCTATCAGGTAGGTGGGGTAGTACTCAAAAAAGAAATTTTAATGATGCATAACGCCCCGCAAGTGCTCATTCGCTATACTTTAGAGGACGCTCATTCGGCTACTCTCTTGCGCTTGAATCCGCTATTGGCATTCCGTGATATCCATTCACTTAGCAAGCAAAACCCCGTAGCCAATACCCAAGTAGAAGAAGTAGACGGTGGCGTACGTGCCAAATTATACCCTGAGTTCCCTTACCTATATATGCAACTCAGCAAACCTGCTAATTTTGGTGGTGCTGCTTATTGGAATAACAATATCTATTACACCAAAGAAAAAGAACGCGGCTACGATTTCCAAGAAGATTTGTTGAGTGTTGGGGCTTTTGAGGTGAGTTTGAAAAAAGGTGAGAGCATTGTTTTCTCTGCCAGCTTAGAGGAAGCTAAATCTAAAAATCTCGCTAAGGATTTTACTAAATATCTGAAAGAACGCGCGGACCGCAATTCGTTTGAAGAATGCTTGCAATACACAGCCTCTCAGTTTATCATTCAGAAAGCAGGCGAAACACGTATCAAAGCAGGTTATCACTGGTATGATAGCACTACCCGCGACACCTTTATAGCACTCCCTGGTATTGCTCTTTCAGGAAGTACCGCCAAAATATTCGACGAGGTGCTACAATCAGCACTCAAATACTGCTACAACGGGCGCTTTGCTCGCGACATCAGCACCCACATAGTAAATCCTGTGTTTGATGCCGACACCTCCTTGTGGTTCTTCTGGACACTCCAACAATACGAAAAAGAAACCACAAGAACCAAAAAACAAATCTGGAAAGAGTATGGCGAGACCCTCAAAGCTATCCTCAACGCCTTCAAAAGTCGTGAACACAAAACAATGCGTATGGACGACAACGGACTTATATGGAGCGACGACCTCAGCCGTCCGCTTACGTGGTTCAACGCCGAAAGTAACTATGGAGCTATCGTACCCCGCAATGGCTATGTAGTGGAAGTGAATGCTCTGTGGTACAATGCCGTATGTTATGCTTTGGAATTAGCCAAAGATGCAAAGGACAAAACTTTCCTATCCGAATGGGGTACTATGCCCGAAACTATTGCCGAGAGCTTCAATCAGATATTTTGGATTGAAAGTGAAAAATACTTAGCCGATTATGCTAACAACACTCACCAAAACACCGAAGTGCGCCCTAATCAGCTATTGGCTTGCGCCCTTGATTATTCACCACTTAGCGAAAAACGCCAACGCAAAGTGTTAGCGATTATCACTCAAGAGTTGCTCACTCCCAAAGGCTTGCGCAGCTTGTCGCCCGAGAGTCCGCGTTACGAAGGAGAGAGCGTAGGCAATGTATTTGTGAGAGATAAAGCTACTTTCAACGGCTCAGTACACCCTTGGTTTGTAGGGTTCTATGTAGAAGCAAACCTCAAACTCTTTGGCGATACTTACATCCCCGATGGCAAAGCCTTCTTAGAAAATTTTGAAGAAGAAATCAACACTCACGGTGTTGGACTCATTTCTGCCATCTACGACGGCAACCCACCTTTCAACCCTCGCGGTTGTATTTCCAACGCCAAAAACGTTGCCGAAATATTGCGCGCTCAATGGCTACTTTCAGATAAGAAGTAAGAGGTATGGCAAAGAATAAAACTATCAGTGTACAAGGTTTTGATATTGTATGGTATGAAACTAATTACAACGACTATATTTCTCTTACTGATATAGCTCGCTATAAAGATGCTGAACATACAGATGCTATCATTCAAAACTGGCTTAGAAATCGCAATACGATTGAACTATTGGGGTTTTGGGAAAGTATTTACAATCCCAATTTTAAACCCCTCGAATTCGAGGGGTTTAGAAAACAAGCTGGACTAAATAGCTTTGTAATGACACCTAAAAAATGGATAGAGAGTACCAATGCTATTGGCATTGTATCCAAATCAGGAAGATATGGAGGAACATTTGCCCATAAAGATATTGCTTTAGAGTTTGCTTCGTGGATTTCAATAGAATTCAAGCTCTATATTATCAAAGAGTTTCAACGTTTAAAAGAAGACGAAACAAGTCAGTTAAAATTAGAATGGAACTTACAACGAACCTTATCTAAAATCAATTATCACATTCACACTGACGCCATTAGAGACAATTTGATTCCAAAAGAAATTACTAAACAACAAGCTAATTTTGTTTATGCTGACGAAGCCGATTTACTGAATGTAGCCCTTTTTGGACTCACGGCTAAAGAATGGAGAGAAAGTAATCCTGATAAAAAAGGAAATGTGCGAGATTATGCTTCTTTAGAACAGTTAGTTGTTTTAAGTAATATGGAGAGTATTAATGCCTTACTTATAAGCCAAGGAATAACACCGTCAGAAAGACTTAGAGAACTCAATAAAGTCGCTATTACTCAAATGAAATCTTTACTAAAAAACAAAGCAATTAAACAGTTGAATTAAAACAACACCCTTCTTCCTCTCCATAGAGGAGAGTTGGGAAAAGGAATAAATATAAAGCGTATGAAGAATGCAAGAGTATTAATGTTTGGATGGGAATTTCCCCCTCATATCAGTGGGGGATTAGGAACAGCCTGCTTGGGTATAGCCCAAGGATTGGCTAAAAACGGCGTACAAGTGCTGTTTGTAATGCCAAAAGCCTCTGGTGATGAGGATGGCAGCGTGGCGAAAATTATTAACGCCAGCGATGTAGAGATGTTGCAAAACACCGAAAAAATAGAAGATTTCTGGAAACATATCAACTTTATGGAGATAGGCTCAAACCTCGTGCCTTATCTCGACCCCGAAACCTTTGCCCGCGAACGCGACCAATACCTCAAAGAAGGAGAACATCACCAACGCATTTCGTATCACAACAAATTTCAGTTTTCGGGTAAATATGGCGCTAATCTTATGGAAGAGGTGTACCGCTATGCCTTAGTTGCGGGTACCGTTGCCAAACGCTATGAGTTTGACGTGATTCACGCCCACGACTGGCTTACCTATAGTGCAGGCATCATTGCTAAGAAGATTTCGGGCAAACCCCTTATCGTACACGTACACGCTACCGAATACGACCGCGGGGGCGAGTACAACCGCAATACACTGGTGTACGACATCGAAAAACGCGGTATGGAAGCAGCCGATAGAGTGGTAACTGTGAGCAACTGGACGCGCAATATCGTCATTGAAAAATACGGTATCCCTGCCGAAAAAGTGATTACCGTGCACAATGCAGTAGATTTCAAAGCCGAAACCGATGCCAAAGAAGAACGCGGCGTGAAAGATAAAATCGTTACTTTCTTAGGGCGTATCACCTTGCAAAAAGGTCCTGAGTACTTTGTAGAGGCAGCTGCCAAAGTGATGAAACGCGTGCCTAACGTGCGCTTTGTAATGGCAGGTAGCGGTGAGAAGATGAACCCCTTAGTGCGCCGTGTAGCACAATTAGGATTGGGCACCCGCTTCCACTTCACAGGCTTCCTTAGAGGTAATGATGTACAGCGTATGTTCCAATACAGCGATGTATATGTAATGCCCTCAGTGTCAGAACCCTTTGGCATTTCTCCTTTAGAGGCGATGCGCTCAGGAGTACCTACTATCATCTCCAAACAATCGGGGGTGGCTGAGGTGTTAGACCACGCTATCAAAGTGGATTATTGGGATATCAACGCCCTTGCCGATGCTATTTATGGCATTTTGGCTTACCCTACACTGGCTCACTATATGCAACGCGAAGGCTACGACGAGGTTAATAAACTCAAATGGGAAAATGCCTCTTTGAAACTTAAAAACATTTACGAATCTTTAATATAAAATAACCAACGATGAAAAAGTCAATTTGTATTTATTTCCAAATCCATCACCCCGAACGTCTTAGAAAATACCAATTCTTTGACATAGGTAAAAAACACAACTATTTCGATAACTACGCCAATCGTTCAGAGCTCGAAGATTTGGCAGAGCATTGCTATCTACCTGCCAATGCCCTCTTGTTAGAGCTCATCAAAAAATACGAAGGCAAATTCAAAGTAGCGTTTTCTATCACAGGGAGTGCTATCGACCAGCTTGAAATGCACACCCCCGAGGTGATTCGCAGTTTTCAAGAACTCGCCGCTACTGGCTGTGTAGAGTTTTTAGCAGAGACTTATTCACATTCGTTGGCTTCACTTTCTGAAGATACCGATGAGTTTGAACAACAAGTAAAACGCCACAGCAATGCCATCAAACAGCTCTTTGGCAAAAAGCCTGTAACCTTCCGTAACACCTCTCTCATCTATTCCGATAAGATAGGCGAACGCGTTGCAAAACTCGGTTTCAAAACGATGCTCACCGATGGCGCTAAACACGTATTAGGCTGGAAGAGCCCCAATTTCGTTTATAAAAACGCTCTCAATGAGAACCTCAATCTCTTGCTTAAGAACAGCAAACTGAGTGATGATATCGCCAATCGTTTTTCCGATAGCAACTGGAGTGAATACCCGCTCACTTCCGAAAAATACGCCTCTTGGGTAGAAAGCAGTTTGCGAGATACTGAAGTGCTCAACCTCTTTATGAACTATGAGGTCATAGGCTATTTCAACAATGCTCAAAGCGGTATTTTCGACTTCTTGCGTTACTTTATAGAAAATATGTTAGCCAACCCTAACTATCAGTTTTTATTACCTAAAGAAGTAGCCAAAAAGCACCCTGCTAAAGATATATTGCCTGTGCCCTACCCTATTTCGTGGACAGATGAAGAGCGCGACACTACCTCTTGGCTTGGTAATGAACTACAAAAAGAAGCTTTTAGCGAGCTCTTTAAAGTACAACCTTTGGTGAGAAAGAAAAAGAATGCCGAGCTCATCGAAGATTACAGCCGATTGCAAGGTAGCGAACATTTCTATTTTATGCGCACCAAGCTCTTTTCGGGCACTGATTATCACAAGTACCTCCTACCCTATGATTCGCCCTACGAAGCCTTCATCAATTATATGAATGTACTGAGCGATTTTATTGAAAGAGTAAATAATTAGGGGGTAGGTAATAGGGGGTAGGTGTCAGGAAACCTGACACCTAAAACCTACCCCTTGAAACTTGACTCCCACTGAAAGATTTAATAATAATTTAAAAAACAGACAAAATGAAAAATGCAGAAAAGAAGAGGGAAAGCAATTTCTTTGAAGGAATTGTTTCCGAAGAGATGAATGAACTGTCTGGAACTACAAGAGTTGCCGAGACAAACCCCGACGAAATGTCTACAGGACATTTGAGTAGTGAAGATTTTCTGTACTCAAACCCCAAAAAGAAAATCAAACCCCTCGCTAAAAACGTCGATAGCGACTTAGTGGAGAACCTTATCTTCACCCCATAGTAAAGAAGCCCCGCGCTTTTGCGCGGGGCTTCTTTTAAATTAGTAATAAGTAAAAAGTAAATCGTGATTTATTAAAAAAATCCTAAAAAAATTTGCAGATTCAAAAAACTATTGTACCTTTGCGCCGTCAATCAAACGAAAGTTCATCATTTTGCGGGTGTGGTGAAATTGGTAGACACGCTAGACTTAGGATCTAGTGCTTCACGGCGTGGGGGTTCGAGTCCCTTCACCCGCACTTGCAAAAGGCTGCCTAATGTAGGCAGCCTTTTTATTTTAATAAACAACAAGTAACAGCTTAACAAGTATGAAAGTATCAGTAGAACTTACCTTCAGTCCGTTGCAAGATGATTTCGAGCAACCTATCATTCATTTTATCAAAAAATTGCGCGCCTCTGGGCTTATCGTGCAAGAAAATCCTCTTAGCACTCAAGTGTATGGCGACTACACCCAAGTAATGAGCGTGCTCACTACCGAAATAGAAGAAGCACTCGAGCTAGTAGAACGCGGATTGATGTACATAAAAATCGTAAAATCCGATCGCCACGAGTATAAAGCGTTTTTTTAGGTAAGAGGTAAGAGGTAAAAAGTAAGAACGAATGACTGATTTTTTTGCGCAATATAGAGGAGTAGATACGCATTTGGTAGTGCTCGAAATCATTGGGGTACTCTTTGGATTCCTCAGTGTGTGGTATGCTAAAAAAGGTAATATATGGGTATACCCTACGGGGATTATCAGTACGGTGTTGTTTGTATATTTGCTTTGGCACTATGTACTGTGGGGTGATATGCTCATCAATGCTTATTATACAGCAATGAGCATCTACGGCTGGGTGTTATGGGCAAAGAACGCACACGATAATGTGATTACCATTTCGGTTACTACGCGCCGTGATTGGCAAATTTGCGGTCTGTTAGGCTTGTTTAGTTTGAGTTTTGTAACCATAGTATATTACCTGAAACCCTACATCAAAAACAACTTTTCAATGGAGGGCATTTCCTTAGGTTTTCACAACTTCCTCCCTACCGAATATGTTGATGTATTTACTACCGCCATTTTCTTAGTAGGGATGTGGCTAATGGCAAAACGCAAGATAGAGAATTGGCTCTTTTGGATTCTCGGAGATCTTATTTCGGTGCCGCTCTACTTCAAAAAAGGAATGCTTTTCACTTCTTTTCAGTATTTATTATTCACTATCATCGCCATAATGGGCTATATCGAATGGAAAAAACACTTGCGCAACGAGAGAGCAACATCAAGCGTATCGCCTTTATAGGTCCGGAATGCACGGGCAAAACCACGCTGAGTCGCACCCTTGCCCAGCGTTACCAAACCGTATGGACAGAGGAGTATATGCGCACTTATTTGCAACACAAGTGGGACACCCAGCGCCTCACCTGCACCCCCGATGACCTGCTGCCTATCGCTCGCGGACAAGTAGCTCTTGAAAATGAGCGCATTTCGCAAGCAAATAAGGTGTTATTCTGCGATACCTGCTTGTTAGAACTTATGATTTATTCATACCTCTATTATGGCAAATGTGAGCCTGAAATAGAACGCGCTGCCCTTGCCCATCATTACGACGCTATTTTCCTTACCTATATAGATGTACCTTGGCAAGCCGATGACCTGCGCGACAAACCTCACGAACGAGAAAGTGTTTTTACTTTCTTTCAAGAACAATTAGATGCCCGAGATATAAAATATCAGATTTTAAAAGGAAGTGTTGAAGAGAGAATTCTTCAGGTAGAAAATAAGGAATTAGCAAATAAGAATTTGTGATAAATAAAAATCCCAAGTATTTTAAAACAATACTTGGGATTTTTTATATGAATTACTACACTACTAATCGGCAAGGATTACCACCTTGTTGTGATTGCACTCCAAGGTACCCCCCTTAATAGTAAAGGATTTCAATTCATTTTTACCTTCAAAAAGGGTTACCTCGCCCGCTGTAAGCATTGAAATAATAGGGGCGTGGTGATCTAATATTACAAATGCCCCCTTAACCCCAGGTACATTCACTGCGGTTGCTTCACCTTTAAACAAAAGGGCTTCGGGAGAGAGGATTTCTACTGTCATAAGCGCGAGCCGCACGGGCTTTTTTTGTTATTGTTTAAAACTTTGTCAAAGGTGAAAGCCGCACGGGCAATTAAGGACTTTGACAAAGTATATAATATTCTAATTAACTAGCTAGCTTCAGCAAGCATTTTTTCACCAGCTTCAATTACTTCTTCAATAGTACCTTTAAGGTTGAAGGCAGCTTCAGGAAGGTGGTCGAGTTCACCGTCGAGAATCATATTAAAGCCTTTGATAGTATCTTTGATATCTACGTAAGCCCCTGGTAATCCGGTGAATTGTTCGGCTACGTGGAAAGGCTGTGACAAGAAGCGTTGTACACGACGCGCACGAGCTACCGCAATCTTGTCGTCTTCGGAAAGTTCTTCCATACCGAGGATAGCGATGATATCTTGCAATTGTTTGTAGTGTTGCAAGAGCTCTTTCACACGTTGTGCGCACTCGTAGTGTTCTTTACCGAGAATTTCGGGGGTAAGGATACGCGAAGTAGAGTCAAGTGGGTCTACGGCAGGGTAGATACCTAGCTCAGCAATTTTACGCGACAATACGGTAGTGGCATCGAGGTGGGCAAAGGTAGTAGCCGGAGCAGGGTCGGTAAGGTCATCGGCAGGTACATATACCGCTTGTACTGAGGTAATTGAACCGTGTTTGGTAGAGGTGATACGCTCTTGCATTGCCCCCATTTCGGTAGCCAAGGTAGGTTGGTAACCCACCGCTGATGGCATACGACCTAAAAGGGCTGAAACCTCAGAACCTGCTTGGGTGAAACGGAAGATATTATCAACGAAGAAAAGCACGTCTTTTCCTTGTCCTTCACCAGCACCATCGCGGAAGTACTCGGCAATGGTAAGTCCAGAGAGAGCTACACGCGCACGTGCTCCAGGGGGTTCGTTCATTTGTCCGAAAACAAAAGTAGCTTTAGATTCTTTAAGAACTTTTCTATCTACTTTGCTCAAATCCCAACCTCCTTTTTCCATTGATTCTACAAACGCATCGCCATATTTGATGATGCCCGATTCAATCATTTCGCGGAGGAGGTCATTCCCTTCACGAGTGCGTTCGCCTACACCAGCAAATACTGAGAGACCGCCGTGCCCTTTAGCGATGTTGTTGATAAGTTCTTGAATAAGTACCGTTTTACCTACACCAGCACCTCCAAACAAACCGATTTTACCACCTTTGGCATAAGGTTCGATAAGGTCGATTACTTTGATACCGGTGAAAAGCACTTCGGTAGTAGTAGAAAGTTCTTCAAATTTAGGGGCTTCACGGTGGATAGGCAAACCATTATCGCCATCTTTTGGCAGGTCGCCAAGACCGTCTACACCATCGCCAATTACGTTGAAGAGGCGACCATAGATATCTTGACCTACAGGCATTTTGATAGGGCTACCGGTAGCGATAACTTCGGTATCACGGCTAAGCCCTTCGGTAGAGTCCATAGAGATGGCTCGTACCACATCTTCGCCTATGTGCGATTGTACTTCTAATATAAGTTTAGTGCCGTCGGGTTTGGTGATTTCTAAAGAATCGTAAATGCGAGGCAGTTGTTTATCCGATGCGAACTCTACATCTACCACCGGACCAATAACTTGAGCTACTTTACCTTTTTGAAACATATTTTTTCAGTTAAGAGTTAAGAGTAAGAAATAAGAAAAAATCCTATTCCCTAATTTCTATATTTCTAATATCGGGCAAATGTAGGAACTTTTTCGTAAAGTAACAAATAAAACGAAGATTTTTTTATTAGTGGTGATTAGTTATCTCTGCTTTACAAAGAAAAAGTGGGGACAAGAGAGAGAAAAGAGTATCCCCTACTTTTCTTTGTAATCACCTGATTTTTCTTTACGGAAAATAAAGGAGATAAAAAATCAGGACTTAAATAAAAGCAAATATTTCGGGGCAAAGACACAAATTTTACCCCCCCCATTATGTTAAAATACTGTTAAATTTTACAACTATCAATGCTAAAGTGTTAATTTAAGAGATGAAAAGGTGGTTTTAGAGTGTCAGGATGTTTTCTTAGGAAGTTTTTATCATTAGTTTTATAAGGTTACTTACTTTTCAATTACAAAATTATTCTTAGCTTTGCAAAATCAATTCACAACAGATGAACAAAATACTTACTAAAAACGCTTTTCTCTGGCTCTTGGTAGCAATGGTGCTCCTCGGTTACCTCCTCCCCTATCGCGAAAGTTATAATGCTTATTTCAATCTCGGCACTTTTATCGACTGGGGAATTGTGATTATCTTCCTGCTTTACGGACTCAAACTAAATCTCCGTGAGGTATTGAACGACATCAAAAACTGGAAGTTACACCTCTTAGCACAGGTAGCTACTTTTGTACTGTTTCCGCTTTTGGTAATGCCTTTCTACAAGATAGCGCAAGGCACTGAGTTTTACGTGTTATGGCTCTCGATATACTTTTTGGCGTGCTTACCTTCTACGGTTTCCTCATCGGTGGTGATGGTTTCTATTGCCAAAGGGAATGTGCCTTCAGCGATTTTCAACGCTTCTATTTCGGGACTTATCGGTATTTTTGCTACCCCTATGTTGATGCAGCCTTTTTTGGAAAACAGTAGCGGGGCAGCTGTAGATCAAGGGGCTATCATTCAACAATTACTACTAAAAGTATTGTTGCCTATTGTGTTAGGTTTGTTCCTCAATCCGCTGTGCAAGAAATTCATAGAACGCTATGGCAAGCTCATCGGTAAGTTTGACAGACTCATTATCTTACTCATCGTTTACGAGAGTTTTTCAACGGCTTTTGTAAATCGCGTGTTTAGCAGTGTGCCGCCTATTACTTTTGCGATTATTGCCTTGGCAGCGGTAGGTTTATTTTTTATAGTGTATCACCTTTTGGGCTGGACATCAAGGCGTTTGCATTTCAATCGTGAGGACACGATTACCACGACTTTCTGTGGTTCTAAGAAATCATTAGTTCACGGGAGCTTGTTTATGATGGTATTAGGCATTCCTGACGACAACAAAGTAATGTTTCTATTGCCCATAATGCTTTACCACAGCTTTCAGCTGTTTTATGTAAGTTGGCTAGCAAATAAAATAGGTAACAGGTGTTAGGTTTCAGGTGTAAGGTAAAGACAGTGAGTTGGTGCAGCTGGGCAGGTGAGTAACAATTCAGCTAATGTTCAATAGTTAATATTTCACTGAAAATCAATCAATCACAACATAAAAAATAAAGAAGATAAACAAACGCAATACAAACATCTAAAGTTTATCCGATAACTAACAACTAAATTATGACTATCAAAAATTGGGAAGATACCGATAAGCCTCGTGAGAAGATGATGGCTCAAGGAAAAACAGCTTTGAGCAATGCTGAACTTTTGGCTATTTTATTAGGTTCAGGCTCTGCCAATGAAAGTGCTGTTGCTTTGAGCAGACGTATATTGGCTTCAGTAGGCAACAGTCTCACGGCTTTGGGCAAACAAACATTGGCGCAACTCACCGCCTTCAAAGGGATTGGTGAAGCCAAAGCAATTACCATTCTCGCCGCTACCGAAATGGGTCGCCGGCGTGCTGCCGAAACTCCTGAACCTCAACCTAAAATTGAAGCTCCCCGACACGTTTTTACTTTGATGCAACCCCTTATTGGAGACCTACCTCACGAGGAATTTTGGGTGCTCTACCTCAACAGTGCCAACCGCGTGATTCACAAATGCCGACTTTCTTCAGGGGGCATAACTCATACCACTGTGGATATACGATTGCTCTTCAAAAATGCCTTAGAACAAGGCGCTGTCTCACTGATTTTAGTACATAACCACCCCTCGGGGAGTACCACTCCCAGCAAAGAGGATATAGAACTTACCCAACACGTGAGAAACGCTGGTGATACTTTGGATATTAAACTCTTAGACCACATAATCGTTACCGAAAAAGAATACTATTCAATTAACAATTAATAGGTAACAATTAATAGGTAACAATTAACAAGTAATAGTATCAATTAAGGATTGAAACAACTTGTTGATTATAAATCAAATAATCTTTTTTTTCAACTCTTAATCCTCATCAATAGATAACCAATAATAAGGGGCACAACTTATTAATTGTTAATTATTATTTGTTATTTGTTAATTGCTATTTATTTCTCATCATTTTCACTGAAAAAACAAAGATGAGTAGGACAACAATCCCCATAATTGTCCATAGTAGTGGCTTAGCCGACACAAAAGTACCATTGGTAGGGCTTTTAGTAACTGAAGTCGTTGTAGTAATAGGCTGATTCTTTACATATTCTACAGTCTCATTGTAATGAATGGAGGGGAGTTGTTTAGGGATATGCTTCACAAAATGAGTGATGTCGTACTGAGGCGCTATGTCGTTAGCTTTGCCATACACTAAAAAATAGTGATGAGCTGTATCGGGGAAGCGTGCTGTGAGTTTATAAGTGATAGGAAAGAGGGTAATTTCATCAATGGCAAGTGGAGTATTGTCTTGGTTATCAATATCAATTTGCAGATGCTTAAACAGCTGTGGTGCAAAAGTATATGTGTTATTCCCCTTAGAGTCGAGCACCCCTTTAACTACACTGCTCAGATAGGTGTCATCGGTAGTTTCGTTTTGCAAAATCTTCACAGAACGATAATAATCATAAGTTGTTGCAGGGTGAATCGCGACTTTGCCAAGGAGCAAAATTTCGGGAAGTTTCACATCGATAATCGTATGTTTAGACACTTTGTCGTTCTTTACAGCAAAGTGCGTAATAGTTTGGGTAGCAACCACTGTATCAGCTATCATATAAGGCACTTCAATAGTATCGGTAACCGAAATGCCATAAATGCGCAAATCGTTATAACTCTCCATACGGTCGAAGATAGTAATGGGCAAAGTGAGAGAATACCAACCGCTTTGATTGAGATTTTCAAGCGCTTGTTTATAGCGGTATGACGAGAGCTGTGCCTGAGCGGTAATACTACAGAAAAACAGCAATACAAAGAGTTTTTTCATAGTTTGATAGCAACTTTACTAATTTATACCGCAAAAGTATAAAAGTTTTTCGTTATTCGCAATTATTTAGTACCTTTGTCGCGATATACTGAAGACATTTTTTGAACTCAATACAATTCAAATGGAAAACATAGCATCACAAATCGTTCATTGGATAAAAACTTACGCCGAAAATGCTCGCGTAAAGGGCTTAGTCATAGGCATATCAGGTGGAGTAGACTCGGCGGTAGTCTCTACGCTTTGTGCGCGTACGGGTTTACCTACGCTCTGTCTCGAAATGCCCATTCACCAAGCTGAAAGCCACGTGAGCCGCGCCCAAGAGCATATTGCTTTCCTTAAAGCTCACTACCCTAATGTGAGCGACTTGCGCACCGACCTCACTCCTGTATTCGACCAATTTGTGGCACAAATACCCCCTACCGATAAATCTACTTATGAAATGGCACTTGCCAACACTCGTGCGCGCCTAAGAATGACGACCCTCTACTATTTTGCGGGACTCGAAGGCTATATAGTGGTAGGCACGGGTAATAAAATTGAGGATTTCGGGGTAGGATTTTTTACCAAATACGGCGATGGGGGCGTGGATATCAGCCCTATTGCCGACCTGATGAAAAGCGAAGTATACCAACTTGGCAAATACTTGCAAATTCCGCAAAGTATCCTCAAAGCAAAACCTTCTGACGGTCTTTTTGGCGACGACCGCAGCGATGAAGACCAGCTCAAAGCCTCTTATGATGAGTTGGAATGGGCAATGCTCCAAACCGATCAAGGCAAAAAAGCTGATGATTTTAGCGGTAGAGAGCGCGAAGTATTTGAGATATACACCCGCCTCAATCGTGCTAACCAGCACAAGATGCAACCAATACCGATTTGCAAAATCGACAAGTGAAACAAATCTACTAATCGACAAATTGACTAATTAATAGAAATGAACATACTTATCCTTGGCTCTGGCGGTCGTGAACACGCCTTTGCCGTAAAACTACACCAAAGTCCGCTTTGCGATACCTTATACATCGCCCCTGGCAATGGGGGTACCCACACTGTAGCTACCAATGTGGCTATCAGCCCTACCGACTTCCCCACTCTCAAAGCCTTTGTGCTTGAAAAACAGATTGCAATGGTAGTGGTAGGTCCCGAAGACCCTTTAGTGCAAGGGGTATACGATTTCTTTGCCAATGATAAAGAACTCTCTCACGTGCAAGTGATAGGTCCTTCACAGCAGGGCGCTACCCTCGAAGGCAGTAAAGAGTTCGCCAAAGAGTTTATGGTGCGCCATAATATCCCCACGGCTAAATATGCGAGTTTTACCAAGGAGACAGTGGACGAAGGTTGCGCTTTCCTCAGCACGATGAAAGCCCCTTATGTACTCAAAGCCGATGGTTTGGCTGCTGGTAAAGGAGTAGTGATACTCGAAGATTTACAAGAAGCCCAAACCGAATTACGCCGGATGCTCATCAACGAGAAATTTGGAAAAGCAAGTACTAAGGTGGTGATTGAAGAATTCCTCAAAGGTATTGAACTAAGCTGCTTTGTCCTCACCGATGGACAAAACTACAAAATATTGCCTACTGCCAAAGACTATAAGCGCATAGGTGAAGGTGATACAGGGCTCAACACGGGCGGTATGGGGGCTGTTTCACCAGTGCCTTTTGCCGATGCAGCCTTTATGCAGAAAATTGAAGAGCGCATCGTAAAACCTACTATTGCAGGATTGTACAAGGAAGGCATTGTATATAAAGGCTTTGTATTCATCGGACTCATAAAAGTAGACGGTGAGCCTTACGTGATAGAATACAATGTGCGTATGGGAGACCCCGAAACCGAAGCCGTATTGCCGCGTATAGAAAGCGACCTCATTCCGTTATTCCAGTCGTTGTACAACGGCACTTTGGCTTCACAAGAGTTGAAAGTAACCCCACAGAGCGCTACTACGGTGGTAATGGTATCAGGTGGCTATCCTGAGGATTACGAGAAAGGAAAAGAGATTTCTGGCACTGAAAAAGCAACAGATAGCACTGTATACCACGCCGGTACCACCCTTAAAGACGGTAAACTCCTCACCGCTGGCGGTCGTGTGTTAGCTGTAACTTCTTTAGGTGATGATTTCAAAGAAGCCTTACAACGCTCCTACAACAATATCAGTAAAATACATTTTGAAGGTGCTTACTGGCGAAAAGACATTGGGAAAGACCTTTCCAATTAACAATTGATAATTAACAAAAAAACACCTCAAAAATTACTAATCCTTATAAATATGAAAAAGAATATAATCGCAATCCTCACCTATATAACCCTAATTCCACTATCTTTTTCTCAGAACACCCTCTCCAAATACCTTGCGGATAAGGAGACTAAAGCCCCTTTAAAAAGTGCTACTATCCATAATGCAAACGATTATACCGTTACCAATGACGACGGGCACTTTGTATTCTACTCTACCAATGACAGTATAACTATCAAAATGTTAGGTTATGAAACCCTCAAAACCACTTTCAAAGCCCTCAGTCGTACAAAAGACACCTTGTACCTTACCCCAAAACCTTTTCAGTTAGACGAAGTAACCCTTTCCAACAAAAACATTATACAAGAAGCTTATAATCACGCTACTACCAATTATCCTATGGAACCTTTTGTTGAAGATTTCTTCTTGCGTTGTGTCCTCAAACACAATGGTGAACTCGTGAAAATAGAAGATTTCAGTGGGCGTATCAAGCGCGATAAGTTATTAGGAGCCGAGAAAAATTTCACCTTTCAATTGCTGAATATGCGTAAGTTTGGTATAGAAAAGAAAGGAGTGCGTGCAGACGATTTTAATATCCCTTCCTTAAATGATGTTTTTCAATGGTGGAGTAATATTTTATTTTTAGATTCAAAGGAGTACCGTTTTTCATTCCTTAAAGTTATAGATGAAACACATCATCAGGTAAGTCATACTCCTAAAAATGAAGAGGATGATAAAAGTAGTATAGGTCATTTCATTATCAATACCGATGATTATGCCGTCAAAGAGCGTATTCATAAAATCAATCCTAAAATAATTCATAAAATACCCTATACTAAAAAACCATTCATCAAATACAGAACTATTGATTATTTTTATAAGGAAAAATGTGAGAAAGACACCAAAAACAACAAATATTTTATAGCCAATGCCATAGTTGGCGCAAAAGTAGAAGGATATGTAGGCAAAGAAAGAATAGTGTACGATGTAAGCTTCGAGCTCATTGTTACTCACCCTTTTTCAGACCTCAATACTTTTAAAGCCAATGTAAATGGCAAAAAAGAGCTCTTTAAATTAGATGTACCCTATAACAAAGAATTTTGGGAGACTCAAAACCAACTCCCCCTTACCAATGAAATGCGCGATTTCATCAATAAACCCCACAACCCAAAAGAATACCGCGTGATTTCTAATTTCTAAAGTAATGTAAAAACATAACAATATGAAAATACTATTCCTTATCCTATTATTCACAGCCACAGCCTTACCCGCCCAAGTAGCCGAACTCACCCTGCTGGATGTCTCTACAAAGCAGCCCATTCCCAATGTCGAAGCCTATTACACACGCTCTCTCAACGGTACTATTACCAATGAGGAAGGCAAATTGCGTATTGCGGTGGAGAATGATACCCTTACCCTAAGCCATATAGGCTATGCAACTAAAAAGATTTTTACCGATAAAACCTTTGCCAAAGCAACCATTTATCTCAATCCTCAGGAAATACAACTTGAGGAAGTTGTGTTGTACAATTTTGATTTAAAAAAGAAAGTAAAGTATGTTTTAGATAATTACTTCAAATTGTATGACACTAAGGCTAAAATATTGGAATGTACTTATCGAGAAAAGATGATAAGAAATGACACCCTTACACGCCTTTATCAAGTGCAGTTAGATTGGTGGAGCAAAAGTTATCGTTATACTTCTTTCAAGCAACCTTTAGAAAAACTATTACAAATCCGACTTAAAAATATCGACTACTCTAAAATGTTAAGCCAAGAAGAAGTCGCGGCTCGTTCTGTTCACTTAGAAAGAACACCGATGTTTATATATATTTTTGTGAACACCTATTTGTCATTTATAGATCAATTTGGTGAAAATATTGATATCAAAAAAGTAGAGAAAAATAAAGAGGTTACTAAAGTAACTTTTAACGCTGATATCGTTATCAATAAAAAGCTAAATCTAAAACTTGAAAACTCGGTATTGGTGTTTGACAATACTACCAATGCTGTGAGAAAAGTTATTTTTAACGACATACATCAAGGTATAAAGGATAAAGTTTCTGAGAAAACTAATAAGCCTTATAAGTCTATTACAGATAATTATCGCTTGGAACTCACCTTAACTGACTATAAAGGCAAACTACTATTTAGTTCTTATTATGTAAGACTCATAGGAGCTATTGAATACAAAGGAAAAAGAGATAAACTCTTTTTAGAACACAGTTTTTTGCGTACAGGAGTACAGAACAAACATATTAAAAAGGAAGATAGAATAGATATTCAAAAGTCTTTCCACGAATACATTACCCCTCACAAACAAGGTGAAGCCAAGTTTTTACTTACCAAAGAAGAACAAGATTTTATAAACCAATAATCTTATATAATCAACTTTGCCAAAGGTACGAGCCGTACGGCAAGAAACTTTGGCAAAGTGTAGCGACGCAAAAGCGATTTTGAAACCTTTTTTGAATAGCTTTTGTCAATTGTTAATTGATAAATGAAACCTGACCCCTGACCCCTGAAACCTAAAACCTGACACCTGCCCCTCACCCTTGGTGAGTTTTCTTGAGCAGGTCGTTTACTACTTTCACAGGGTTGAAGGTGATGATAGGCACTTCAACGAATAGGGTAATCCAATGTGCCATTGAGCCATTCCATAAACCTGGGAGTTCTAATGCTTTTAGCGGACGACCCATATAGGTTTTAGAGGTGATAAAGGCTTGGTTAGGGTCTACGTATTGTTGTAGGTCAAACTTCTCGCCTTTATAGTCTTTGGTACCGCAAATCAAATCTACAGGGTTGAAGTGAGTAGACTGTTGGAAGATTTCCTTTTGCTTGCTATCAGCCATATTCACTTGGGCAGATTCGATGATTTGAAGGCTGTAGCCCTCACCGTCTTTCACCCAGAACGGACCTCCACCAGGTTCACCTTCATTCTTTACCATTCCGCACACGCGTATAGGGCGATTGAGCTGTTCTTTGATGAACTCCATAGCGTATTGGCGGCGGAATTTATAGATGTAATCAGGAACAGAGATATTGATTTCTTTTAGAAAATCAAGGATGTGTTTCACTTCTTTCTTCTTAATCTTATTATTGTCGATACGGTGTAAGATTTTAAAAATTTCATCTTGTACCTCACATAGTTTGCCCGCAAGTGCTTCTTTGTAGAAAACCGTCTCATCGGTGTATTTTTTCACTACCACATTGTCGATATTCTTAATAAAGATGATATCAGCATCAATGTCGTTAAGGTTGCTCAGCAGAGCTCCGTGACCAGCAGGGCGGAAAAGGAGATTACCTTCTTCATCGCGGAAAAGCTCGTTATCTTCGGTTACCGAAACCGTGTCGGTACTTGGTTTTTGGTAAGAGAAATTCACATCAAAACTGATGTTGTAACGCTCTTCAAGCACAGGTTTGATAAGGTTGAGTTCTTTGTGGAATGCTTCGGTGTGCTGCTCAGTAATAGTAAAATGCAGGTGAGCTTCTTGTTCATCGGAAGCGTAGAGCACTGCCTCGCGGAAGTGTTCTTCAAAAGGAGTAGCGATTTTTTCGGAGTGTTTGTGGAAAGGAAGTAGTCCTTTGGGCATATTGCCATAGCCCAAACCATCCTCATTAAGGAGGGTATTGACGATAATGTGTTTTTGGATATCTTCGTTTAGTGAGGAAAAGTCGGGGTGATGTTTATCAATAGCTGTTTTGAGGAGGGGGTAGAAAGCAAAGCGTTCAAGACCTTCAAAGAAAGCCTTTACTTCCTTATTACCAGTCCTACCGATATAGGCTACAAACGATTCGCGATCGAGCTCAAAATCGTCTCTAAAGGCGAAAAGCGATTTGAACATACGCGTCGCTGCCCCCGAAGCTGGTACAAATTTCAGGATAGTGTTGCCTTGTTTGCGCTTTTGGTAGATAGCAGCGTATTTGGCAGCTTCTTCTTTACTAAAAGGGATAATACCATCGTCTAACACAGCAGCTTTGTAGAGCTGGATAGGGGGTACTCCTTGTTTGAATTGTGCTACTTGAGCGTTGAGCATTGCTTCAGTAATGCCTTTTCTGATGAGTAGCTGGCGGTCTTTTTCTGTTAATTCATTCATAATATAATAGTTTCGTTCAACATTCTAATTCTTACGATTGTTTGAGACGTCAAAGGTATAAACAAAAAAAGACAAAAGCAAGAAAAAGCATAAAAAAGTTTTAATTGTTAATTACCAACCGTCAATTGTTAATAGTTAGAATTTCGTCGTAGTTGATGTAATTCCTATAGAACGGCTTACCATTGAAGCGTATTTCACCTGCTTTTTTACCTTTTTCAATAGTAAAAGTCTTGCCATTTTCTAAGTGAAGGGTAGCTTTATCAAACAATGGGGTGGTTAGATAATACCTGCCATCGGAAGGGTTGAGAGGATAAAAACCTAAAGCTGAGAGCACATACCAACTGCTCATTTGTCCGCAGTCCTCATTGCCACAATGCCCACTGGGGGTATTTTTATATTGAGTATTCAATATTTCAGTAACGCGTTGTGATACTTTTTCAGGGTGGTTTGTAAAATGATAGAGGTAAGCCACGTGATGACTCGGTTCGTTACCGTGTACGTATTGACCTATCATTCCGGTACTGAAAATAGGCAATTTTTCATCGGGAGTAACGGCTAAAGTGAACATCGAATCGAGTTTCTGTTCAAAAGCATCAGTACCTCCCATCACATCGCGCAAGCCGAGAATGTTATGAGGCACAAACCAGCGATAATGCCAAGCATTGCTTTCGCAGAAGTATTTGCTGTAGTCCTTAGGATTGAAAGGCTTGATAAACTGTCCTTTGCTGTCTTTAGGACGGAAGAAAGTTGTTTTTCCATCAAAGAGATTGCGCCAATTTTCAGCGCGTTTGGCAAAATAAGCTGCATCTTGTTCCTTGCCGAGTGATTTGGCAAATTGCGCAATACACCAGTCGTCGTAAGCGTACTCTAAGGTTTTAGACACCGACCAGTTTTCATCTGATTTATCTAAATCGTAAGGCACATAACCATATTGCTGATAAAGGTCGATTTCGCGTTCTTTCACCATCGCACTTTGTTTGCAAGCCTCATAAGCTAAGGGGATATCCATCGGGATATTCTTAAAATAAGCATCTACGATAATAGGTACAGCGTGATAGCCTATCATCATATTGGTTTCACCGCCTTGCATACTCCATACTGGCAGCGTGCCATTTTCGCGGTAGTGTGCTAAAAAGCTCTTGATAAAATCGGCAGATGCCTCGCGATGCAACAAGGTATAGAGAGGGTGAGCTGCGCGGAAAGTATCCCAAAGTGAGAAAGTATCGTAACGCTTTTCAGAGGCATCAGCATCACTGAAGAGGTTAGGCGCCAACATCGATTGGTAGAGCATTGTATAGAAAATTGTTTTTTGCTCCTCAGTTCCCCCTTCTACTGTAATTTTCTGTAATTGTCGTTCCCAGAGGTTACGAGCCGCCTCGCGATAGTCATCGAAAGCAAAATGAGGGGCTTCGGCTTCCATATTTTTATAAGCGCCTGCAATGCTGTGCATAGAAAGTGCTGTTTTTACTACTATAGTCTCATTGTCGGCGGTAGCATAGCGAAGTACCATTTTAGAGCGGTTGGCTTTGCCATTTTCTTTTTCTTCTGTAAATTCCTTATCAACAAAGGGTTTGGAGAGCTTGATCACAAAATATACCTTTTGGTTGCGCGCCCAGCCAGTAGAAAACCGATAACCTTCCAAAGTAGTGCTATCCACCACTTTCAAATAAGTTTCAGTAGGTTTATCCCAGTTGATGCTATAGCCTAAATCTACAGTAATTTTGGATTGTTTGTCCTTAGGAAAAGTATAGCGTTGTACGCCTACACGCGGAGTGGCAGTAAGTTCAGCTTTGATGCCATAACTCAGCAAATCAACACTGTAGTAACCCGCAGTGGCGGTTTCGTGTTGGTGAGAGAAATAGGAGAAAGGCAGGTGGTTGTTTGCCTCAATACGCTGGTTAAATCTACTATTGGTGGGCATAATGAGTACATCGTAGAGGTCACCAGCCCCCGTGCCTGAAAGGTGGGTGTGTGAGAATCCAGTAATGATGCTATCGGGGTAGAAATAGCCCGAAATTCTGTCCCAACCTGGGATACCAATATCCGGACTGAGTTGCACCATCCCAAAGGGAGTCATTGCCCCAGGGTAGGTATTCCCCGTCCCATCAGTACCGATGAAGGGATTAACATAATTAGTGAGTTCTTCTTTAACTGACTCTTTTTGTTCTGATGAATTATGGCAAGCTACCAAGGCAAATGCCAAAAGGTAAAGGTATGGTTTCATTAATTTATTATTAGGTTTCAGTTTTCAGAATTTCCAAATTTTCTAATTCCCTACAATTCCATTATCACTCTGTTAAGAGCGCTGATAGTTTTATCCAAATCTTCGTAAGTGAGGGCGTCGTTTAGGAAATAACTTTCAAAAGCGCTTGGCGGTAGATAAATACCTTCGCGCAACATTCCATGGAAATACTTGCGGAAACGCGCTGCATCACTCTTAGCCGAAGAAGCGAAATCGGTTACAGGATTTTCGTTAAAGAAAAGGGTGAACATCGAGCCAAAACTGTTGATTTGGTAAGGTATACCCGCACGTTTTAGCACATTGTCAAATCCTTCGTGCAAGTAAGCTGTTTTTTTCGCTAAACTATCAAACACTTCGGGCTGTTCATTCAAAGCGGTGAGCATTGCCAAACCAGCACTCATCGCCAAAGGATTACCGCTAAGGGTTCCCGCTTGATACACGGGACCTTCGGGAGCTAAGTAGCTCATTATTTCTTTATTAGCAGCAAAAGCCCCTACGGGAAGTCCACCGCCAATCACTTTCCCAAAGGTAACAATATCAGCTTTGATGCCAAAGACTTCTTGCGCTCCACCTTTTGCCAAGCGGAAGCCGGTCATCACCTCATCAAATATCAAAAGTGTGCCATTTTCAGTACAAAGTTGTCTCAATCCTTCTAAAAATCCTTCGGCAGGAGGCACACAGCCCATATTGCCCGCCACAGGTTCGATAATCACACAAGCAATTTGCTGAGGATTGGCTTCAAAAAGGGTCTTCACCGATGCTAAATCGTTGTAGTTTGCTAAAAGTGTATCTTTAGCTGTACCTTGGGTTACCCCAGGGCTATTGGGGCTGCCAAAAGTCGCTCCTCCACTACCCGCCTCAATGAGGAAAGCATCGGAGTGTCCGTGGTAGCAACCGGCAAACTTGATAATTTTCTCTCTGCCAGTATAGCCACGTGCCAAGCGGATTGCGCTCATACAAGCCTCTGTACCGCTATTTACAAAGCGGATTTTATCGATATTTGGCACCATTGCAACCGCCAATTCGGCGATTTGCACTTCTACTTCAGTAGGAATACCAAAAGAGGTACCTTTTTTAGCGCGCTCGGTTACTGCCTCAATTACAGGGGCGTACGCGTGACCTAAAATGAGAGGACCCCAAGAGGCAATATAATCAATGTACTTGCGATTGTCCTCATCGGTAAGATAAGCGCCTTGCGCTTCTTTGATGAAAATAGGATGTCCCCCTACGGCATTGAAAGCGCGTACGGGAGAGTTCACTCCACCAGGGAGTACTTGTTGTGCAGCTGCGAATAATTCGCTACTTCTTTTGTAAAGCATATCTTTTTTAGCTAAGAAGTAAGAGATTAAAGGTAAATTACTTGCCTCTTATCTCTTACCTAAGTTGAATATCAAACTGTGTAAGGTCTCTAAATTGTTGTAAGCGAGTTGTTCGCTCGTTGTGGGTGAGGGTGAGCAAACGTTCAGCACCAAATTTTTCAATGCAAAATGAAGCTACATTTGCCCCTTGAACAATAGCGTTTTTCAAATTAGCAAACGAGTAGTCGCGAGTTTTAGTGAGATACCCCACCATACCCCCTGCAAACACATCGCCGGCACCCGTAGGGTCAAACACTTCGGCTAAAGGCAAAGCAGGTGCAAAGAACACCTTATCCTCGTGGAATAATAACGCCCCGTGTTCGCCTTTTTTAATGACCACATACTTCACGCCCATTGCCATAATCCGATGGGCTGCTTTCACAAGCGAATACTCTTTGGTAAGCTGGCGTGCTTCTTCATCGTTGATAGTGAGCACATCCACACGAGCAATTACCTCCATTAGCAAATCCCAAGTGTGGTTCATCCAGTAGTTCATCGTGTCCATTACCACCAATTTAGGGCGCTGTGTCATTTGGTGGAGTACATCCATTTGGAGGGTAGGATGCAAATTACCGAGCAGAAGCACTTCGGCATCACGGAAAGCCTCAGGGACTACGGGTTTAAAGTCGTTGATAACATTTAGTTGGGTATCGAGGGTATCGCGTTGGTTCATATCGTTGTGATATTTGCCACTCCAGAAGAGTGTTTTGCCTCCTTGTACAATCTCAATACCCGACACATCAATACGACGTTCAGTTAGTAGATTTAGATACTCTTGTGGATAGTCGCTGCCTACGATAGATACGACAGCAGCGGGAATTTCAAACTGAGCAGCAGCCAATGCAATATAGTTAGCTGAGCCCCCCATAATAGAGTTGCTTTTTCCAAAAGGTGTTTCTATTTGGTCGAAAGCGATGCTTCCGAGAATAAGTAGTTTGCTCATTTATTTTAGGTAAGAGATAAGAAGTAAGAAATATATAATGCCACTTACAGTATGTTAATTTTCTGGCAATTACATTTGTAATGTTCTTACTCTTTGTAAATTTTGGGCAAAAGTAAGAAATTATTATGAAATACGGATTACAAATGAAGGGAATTGTATTATTTTTCTGTTTTGCGCCAAAAAAGTAGTAAATTTTTCTACCATCGAAAAAGCTCTAAAAAACATCATAACTACATTGATAACAAAGTTTTTTCTTCATTAATTATTGCTATTTGCTAATTATTTTGTAATTTTGCACTTTCAAACTCAACAATACTAAAAATCAACAATAAAAATGATTAAAATTACACTACCCGACGGTTCAGTAAAAGAATACCAAAGTGGTATCACCCCTGCTCAAGTAGCACAAAGCATCAGCGAGGGGTTGGCGCGTAACGTACTCTCTGCCTCTTTCAATGGCAAGACTGTAGAAAGCGTTACCCCACTGACGACGGATGGTAGTCTTACTCTATACACTTGGGATAACCCCGAAGGTAAAAAAGCTTTCTGGCACTCATCTGCCCACATCTTGGCACAAGCGCTCGAAGAACTTTACTCTGGCATCAAGCTCACCATAGGGCCTGCCATCGCCAATGGTTTCTACTACGATGTAGATTTCAACGGCAAACCGATTTCCGAAAAAGATTTCCCTGCTATAGAAGCTAAATTCTTGGAAATCGCTCGTGGCAAACACGAATTTAAAATGCGTCCCGTGAGTAAAGCCGAAGCCTTGTCGTACTACGCAGGCAAAAATGAGTACAAAACAGAACTCATCGAAGCCCTCGAAGATGGTACGATTACCTTCTGCGACCACAGCACCTTCACCGACCTTTGTCGTGGGGGGCATATCCCTAACACAGGCTTTGTAAAAGCCGTAAAAGTACTCAGCGCTGCTGGGGCTTATTGGCGTGGCGATGAGCACAACCCACAACTTACTCGTGTATATGGTATCTCATTCCCTAAACAAAAAGAACTCACCGAATACCTCGAACTGCTTGAAGAAGCTAAAAAACGCGACCACCGCAAGCTTGGTAAAGAACTCGAACTCTTTACCTTCTCTAACAAGGTAGGACAAGGCTTACCTCTCTGGTTACCCAAAGGAGCTGCCTTGCGAGAACGCCTCGAAGCCTTCTTGCGCAAAGCTCAAAAACAAGCGGGTTACGAGCAGGTAGTTACCCCGCATATCGGTCATAAGAATTTGTATGTAACCTCAGGTCACTGGGATAAATACGGAAAAGATAGTTTCCAACCCATTGCCACCCCTAACGAAGGTGAGGAATATTTACTAAAACCAATGAACTGTCCGCATCACTGCGAGATATACAACTCACACCCTTGGAGTTATAAAGATTTGCCAAAGCGTTTCGCCGAGTTCGGTACAGTATACCGCTACGAGCAAAGTGGCGAGTTGCACGGCTTAACTCGTGTGCGTTGCTTTACCCAAGACGATGCGCACATCTTCTGTACTCCTGAACAGTTAGACGACGAGTTCAAACACGTAATCGATTTGGTGCTCTATGTATTTGGTTCTCTTGGATTCGACAATTTTACTGCACAAGTATCGTTGCGCGACCCCGAAAACCTCAGCAAGTACATTGGTAGTGATGAAAATTGGGCAAAAGCCGAAAATGCGATCATCAACGCAGCGAAAGAAAAAGGCTTGAATTATGTAATCGAAACAGGCGAAGCCGCTTTCTACGGACCTAAACTCGACTTTATGGTGAAAGATGCCTTAGGCAGAAGCTGGCAACTCGGTACCATTCAGGTAGATTACAACCTTCCAGAGCGTTTCGACCTTTGGTATAAAGGTGCTGATAACGAGATGCATCGCCCTGTAATGATTCACCGTGCACCTTTCGGAAGTATGGAGCGTTTCGTAGCCATTTTATTGGAACACACCGCTGGAAACTTCCCTTTATGGCTCAATCCAAATCAAGCTATCATACTATCATTGAGCGAAAAATATGAAAATTATGCTCAAAAAGTTTTGAGTTTGTTAGAAAATTCCGATATTCGCACCCTGATAGACAATCGCGCTGAAACTATGGGCAAAAAAATACGTGAAGCCGAAACCCAAAAAATCCCGTATATGCTCATTGTCGGCGAGAATGAAGAGAAAGAAGGCACCGTATCAGTGCGCAAACGCGGTGGTGAAGATTTAGGCAGTATGAGCGTAGAAGCCTTTGCCAAACTCATCAACGACGAAGTCGCTAAGTCAATTAAACAATTTGGCAATTAGCCAATTGGCAAATCGACAAATTAGTATAGTGAAAGTAATTTAAAATTTTAATAGCTATCATAAAAAAAAGTAACACACCGGGCAGAGATGACAAACAACCTCATCGTATCAATCGCGACATCCGCGTTCCTGAGGTGCGTTTGGTAGGGGAAAACGTCGAAGGAGGCGTATACCCCACTCGCAAAGCATTAGAAATTGCTAATGAATTAGAACTCGATTTGGTGGAAATTTCACCAAACGCTACGCCTCCTGTTTGTAAGGTAATCGATTATAAGAAATTCCTTTACGAACAAAAGAAGCGTGACAAAGAGCTAAAAGCGAAAGCTACTAAGGTAGTGATCAAAGAAATTCGCTTCGGACCTCAAACCGATGACCACGACTATGAGTTTAAGAAGAAACACGGCGAAAAGTTCCTCAAAGAAGGTTCTAAAGTAAAAGCCTATGTATTCTTCAAAGGTCGTTCTATCATCTATAAAGATCAAGGGGAAATCCTCCTCTTGCGCCTCGCTACTGACCTCGAGGACTATGGCAAAGTAGAACAAATGCCTAAACTCGAAGGAAAACGTATGACGATGTTCCTCGCACCCTTACCCAAGAAAAAATAATTAAAGATAAAAGATAAGAAGTAACAGATAAGAGGTATGCAACCTTACCTCTTATCTCTTACCTAAAAAAACGGAATTATATCAATAAAAATCTAAGCAAATGCCAAAAATTAAAACTAAATCTGGAGCTAAAAAGCGTTTCAAGCTCACCGGCTCTGGTAAAATCAAGAGAAAACACGCGTTCAAAAGCCACATCTTAACTAAGAAAGCTAAAAAACGCAAGTTAGCACTCACCCACGCTACACTCGTTCACTCTAACGACGAATCAAGCGTGAAGAAACAATTAGGCTTAAAATAATTGTTTAAATAGTAGGAAATTAATAACCGTGGAGTAGGTACCCCTAAGAGTTTGTTTTAAGCACAAACCACCTGCTACAAAAATTAAAAAAAAGGAATTTATGCCAAGATCAGTAAATGCTGTAGCTCGTAGAGCTCGTAGAAAAAAAATAATGAAGCAAGCCAAAGGTTTCTTTGGCCGCAGAAAAAACGTTTGGACGGTAGCCAAAAACGCTGTTGAGAAAGCAATGCAGTACGCTTACCGCGACCGCCGTAACAAGAAGAGAACCTTTCGCGCTTTGTGGATTGTGCGTATCAACGCAGGGGCTCGCTTGCACGGATTGTCTTACTCTCAATTTATGGGTAAACTTAAAGCAGCTGACATCCAGCTCAACCGTAAAGTTCTTGCCGATTTGGCAATGAACCACCCCGAAGCGTTCAAAGCTATTGTAGAAAAAGTAAAATAAACGTTTAACTAACGATATAATTCCGTATAAAAATAGGCTGCCTCATAAAAAGACAGCCTATTTTTTTTCGTCATTCGTAACTCGTAATTCGTATTTTTTTATTACCTTTGCTCCCTAATAATGATTAATGTCTAATTTAAACACTCTCATAAAATGAAAAAACTTTTCTTATCTCTCTTCCTTATCGGAAGTTTAATGCTTACTTCTTGTTCTAAAAACTCTCCTAAAACTGTTGCCGAGAAATTTATGACAGCTGTAAATGCTAATAATTTTGAAGAAGCTGGCAAATATTGCGATGCGCAAACCTCTCAATTGCTCAAATCCCTCAATGAATTGATGAAATCTGTACCTTCATCTGATGCCAAAAACGAACAATTGTTCAAAGGTTTTAAAATCACAAAAGTAGAAGAAAACGGCGATAAAGCCAAAGTGTTCTACACTACTGAAGATAGCAACGGCAAAGAAACCGCTCTCGACCTCAAAAAAGTAGACGGCAAATGGATTGTTTCTATGAACAAAGAAAATAAAGAAAACGGCGGCGCCCCACACGACCACAATCACGATGGTCACGACCACGATATGCCAGAAATGGATCCTAATATCGATGTTGATGCCCCTGATATGCCTGCTGAAGTAGAGGATGCTCAAACTACAACCCCTACTAACAAATAAGATTACAACACTTTTAAACTACAACTTTGCCAAAGTTTCCTGCCCCTACGGCTCGCATTGCCCGTGCGGCTCGCACCTTTGGCAAAGTTCTTTTTATCCCCTACCCCCTAAAACCTGAAACCTAACCCCCTGACAATGAAAAAACTTCTCTTTTTCCTTGCAGCTTTCCTGCTCCTCTCCTACGCTGCTTTTCGCATTTTTTTCTATATCGACCATCGAAGTGAAGAAAAACAAGTAGCTGAGAACGAGCATTCCCTCCGTCTTACCCCTTCCCAACTCGATTCTCTACAAGAGGGCGACATCATTCTCAGGCGTGGTTATGGTATCTTCAGCGATATGATTGCTAAACGCCTCAACGATGGTCGTTTTGATGTCACCCATTCTGGAATTCTCTATCGCAAAAATGGCAATTGGTGGGTAATTCACTCCCTCTCTTCCGATGTAAGCAACATCGATGGTATGCAAGAACAGCCCTTAAACGCTTTCCTTAAATACTCAATGCCCGAAAAAATCTTAATCGTGCGCCCTTTGCACAGCACCCCCGAGCAAGGTCGTACTGTAGTACAACGTGCCAAACACTACCTCAAAGCTCAAATCCCCTTCGACCATTTAGGCACTATCGATGAGCCTTCTCAGCTTTATTGCACCGAACTCATCTACCAAATTTTAGACAACGACCTTCATTTTGTCGCTTTCCCTACCGATAAACCTCAACGCCAACAACTTTTCACCACTATGACGACGCTTTACAACCCTAAATACTTCGAGATTATCATCAATACATATCCTAAAAAGCAAAAAACCTTATAAAAAACGCCTTTTTCACGTTTTTTTTATAATTTTCTAATTCTCAAATTTGCTAATTCGCTAATTATTTCCTACATTTGTCGCGTAATCCTAAAAACTAACCCTATATAAAAAAACATCTATTTATTTTTACCATTGCAGGACTCTTCTTTTCCTGCCAACGCGAAGAGGCAGACGCCCCGTTCGCAACCAACACCGATATTTCAGTATTACCCAGTACTGAAACCAAGTCTTCCGACAACGGACTTTTAGGTTGGGGAGGAAATACAAAAGGTTTTGGAACTATAGAAGGCTATAATGGGAGATGCTAGTACAATATGGGTGTTTTTAATGCTAAGGATGGAAGAAAATTTAGCTCAAATACTTCTAAATCAGACTCATAAGGAAATTATATAATGATAAAAAATAATATATGTTAATCGATAATAATAAAGCTATGAAAAAGATTTTAATTTTTACAATACTATTAAGCTTATTTCTCTCTTGCGATAAAGGGAAAGATTGTATGAATGTACCTCCTTCTTTAAGTATTATTATTGTAAATAATGCTGTAAAGGATAATAGAGAATTACTGAAAAGTTTTGAAAATACAGAAAACTCAGCCTTTTTATATAAACTAATAGATAATAAAAAGGTGAAAATTAGTTATTCTCCTATGGCTAATAAAAATATAAAAATAAGTAACGGAGGGAAAAAATTAAAAGAATTTTATACAGGGAATTTAGAGACTTTTTATTTGGAGTATGATGGAAAAACAGATATTTTACAAGTAAAAGGAGATTATTATGAAACTAAGCATTGTGGAGATAATGCTTATTTATCAGAGCTATATTTCAACCATAAAAAAATAGAACTCAACCCCATTAGTGATTATACTTATCTAATAGATAATACAAAATAACCAAGTATGAAAAATCTCTTATTCTTTACGCTATTGCTTTTTGCTTTGCACACCTCTGCTCAAGAAGCCTACAACAAAGGTGATATATTTATTGATGTTTGCACGTCAATCGGCAATGCAGGAGTTGGTTATGGTGGAGAAATACACTATGCTTTTGCCCCATTGTTTTCGGTAGGAGCTCAGTTCTATAGTCAAAGTTTTAACTTCAACGATAAGTACATCACTTCCTTTCTACCCAAACTCTCTGCCGACTTTCACTTTGGCAATCGCACTACTATCGATTGGTATGCAGGACTTTCAGGAGGATATTTTATCTGGCAGAGCAATGACCCTTATGAAAATGCTGGCAATACTGGTTGTGTGATAACCCCTCCTACTTATGACATTAGCCTTAGAAACAATCACAAAAATAATTTTATAGCTTGGGGTGCTCACTTAGGCTTCCGTTACTTCATCTTCAAAAATGTAGGTCTCAATGGTCAAGCGTCCTTAGGTAATGTACGTTGGTTTAAAGTGGGAGTAAGTATAAAAATCTAAATAATATGAAAAATCTCTTATTCTTTACGCTATTGCTTTTTGCTTTGCACACCTCTGCTCAAGAAGCCTACAACAAAGGTGATGTATTTATTGATGTACAAACAGGCGCCTCGTTTATAGGAGGTATTATAGGCGGAGGCGTTCACTATGGGGTGACACCTCATATCTCGGTAGGCGCTAATCTTTCTACTCACAGTTTAGACCTCAAAAGTAAATACCAAACCGCTTTTGTGCCAGAACTCAGCGCCGATTTGCATTTTGACCATCGCATCACTACCGATTGGTATAGCGGTCTCTCTGTAGGCTATGGATTTTGGCAAAGCAACACCCCTGACGGACATAGCTCTGGAAGTTGTGATAGATCTTCCGATTCTATACCCGATAAATTCAGAAGAGAACACCCCGGTAATTTTGTATTGTGGAACGTTCACTTAGGCTTCCGTTACTTCATCTTCAAAAACGTAGGTCTCAATGGAGAAGTAGCTTTTGGCAATGCGCTATCATTCAAAGTGGGCGTAAGTGTAAAAATCTAACCCTTAAATCCTGACCCCTGAAACCTAAAACCTGAAACCTGACTCCTACCCCTTGCTAATTAGCAATTATTTCGTATTTTTGCCCTCAATAATAAAAAATCTAATTTTATTACAATGACGGATAAAGATTTTTCAAGATACAACCTCATCGCTGGTTGGCTGGTGTTTGCTATTGCTTTGGTTACCTATAGCCTTACCGTAGAACCTACAGTAAGTTTTTGGGATTGTGGTGAGTATATCGCTACATCGGCAAGATTAGAAGTAGGTCACCCCCCTGGAGCTCCTTTCTTCCAGATGATGGGCGCTTTCATCGCTGCCTTCGCTCCCAATAGCGACAAAATAGCCCTAATGGTAAACTATATGTCGGTGTTATCGAGCGCTTTCACAGTGTTGTTCTTGTACTTTATCATCGTTAATCTCACTAAAAAAATTGCTCTGCGCGGTGCTACAACTCTTAGCCATTCTCAAATCATTGCAGTAATGGGCAGCGGTGTGGTAGGCGCTTTGGCTTATACTTTTTCCGATAGCTTCTGGTTCAACGCTGTAGAAACTGAAGTATACGGAATGGCTATGCTTTTTATATCGGTAATGTTTTGGTTGGGCATCAAGTGGACGGATAGTCTGCACGAACCTCGTGGTGACCGCTGGTTATTGCTTATCTCGTTACTGGTAGGACTTTCCTTTGGGGTACACTTTATGGCACTGCTCACCATTCCTGCTATCGGGATGCTGTATTTCTTCAACAGCAACTACAAGAAAACCGCAGTGAATTTCATCCTCGCTAATGTAATTTCCATCGCCATACTATTGCTTATCTTCAAACTGATATTGCCCTACACATTGGCGTATTTCGGTTATTTAGAAGTCTTTTTCGTCAATAGCTTTGGAATGCCGTTCAACTCGGGAACTATTATCGCGGGGCTCTCAGTTATTGCTTTCTTCTATTTCACACTCAATTATGCTTATAAGAAAAACAAAGTGCGCTTGCAAACGGGCATTTTGTGTTTGCTATTTATATTTATAGGCTTTTCATCTTGGCTGATGATTCCTATTCGTGCAAATGCCAATACAGTAATCAACGAGAATAGTCCTACCGATGCGCGCTTGCTCTTGGCGTACTACAATCTCGAACAATATCCTGAAACGCATCTTTTCTACGGACCTATGTACACTGATAAGTACGCGGGCATCGACCCCGAACATCCTTATGAAGATGCTAAACCTAAATACGAACGCGACTATAAATTAGGCAAATACGTGATTGTAAACAACTACAAGAACGCTCAAACTGCCTCTAATAGAGCGCAAATGGGCTTCTTGCCTCGTATGTGGAGCGCCCAACACGCAGCTAACTATATGAAGCTCACCGGCAATCCGCCTTTCAAAATTACTGAAGAGGCTTATGCTGACCCTCAAGCCTACCAACTATTGCAAAGTATCCAACAGCAAATGGCGGTACGCGCAATGCCTCCAGAGCGTTACGACCAGTTCCTAATGCAATTCCGCGATGAAGTAGAAGTGCAAAAACCTACTTTTTGGCAGAATATGAACTACCTCTTTAGCTATCAGTTTGGCTATATGTATTTCCGCTATTTGGCGTGGAACTTCATTGGTAGACAAGACGATGTGCAAGGCAAAATGGAAAACGACCACGGCAATTGGCTTTCAGGAATTTCAGCTATCGACAGTGCTCATCTCGGCTCTCAAAAGAACCTCCCTTCCGATGTGTTAAACAACAAAGCCCGCAATACTTATTACTTCCTGCCTTTCCTTTTAGGAATTTTAGGCTTGCTGTTTATGGCTATCAAAAGTGAACGACAAACGTGGGTGATTATGGTGCTTTTTCTCTTCACTGGTTTAGCACTGAAAATCTATCTGAACGAGCGTCCGTTCGAGCCTCGCGAGCGTGATTACGCCTTGGTAGGTTCGTTCTATGCCTTTGCAATATGGATAGGAATGGGCGTGTATGCCCTTTTCGATTGGCTGAAAAAATACATCACTCCCAATATATTAGCCCCTACAACCGTTGTCCTCACCCTAATGTCTGTGCCTATGCTAATGGCTTATGAAAACTGGGATGACCACGACCGCTCTCAAAAATATTCGGCTGAGTTCATTGGGAATGCTTACTTAGAATCGGTGGCAAAAGATAAAGATGCGATGATTTTCACCATTGGTGATAATGACACTTTCCTCTTGTGGTATGCTCAAGAAATTGAAGGCTACCGCACCGATGTACGCGTTATCAACACAAGTTTGTTGCAAACCGATTGGTATATCGACCAAATGAAGCGTCAAGCATACAACAGTAGCCCTATCCCAGCACAAATAGAACATAAAAACTACGCTTACGGCGTGCGCGAGGGCATCTACTTCCGCAAACGCACCGAAAACCGTTGGAATATCAAAGATTTTGTAAATTGGGTTACCAGCAACGACCCTAATACGCAAGAAACACGTGGTGAAGGTGAGTACAAACAAACGTTCTACTACTACCCTACTAACAAAATACGTATCCCCGTAAACAAAGAAAATGTACTAAAAAGCGGTATCGTAAAACCTGAAGATGCCGATAAAATAGTAGATTATATCGATATTACCTTGCCTAACGCTATCGACAAGGCGCGCATTGTGATGCTGGACATCTTGGCAAACAACGATTGGAAACGACCTATCTACTTCACTGGAGGTAGTATGGATGCCACCGAGTACATTTGGATGAAAGACTATTTGCAACTCGATGGATTAGTGTACAAACTCGTGCCTATCAAAACCGAAATCGATAAAAACCACCCTTACGATATGGGGCGCATCGATACCGATTTGATGTGCAACATCGTGAAAAAATGGACGTGGGGCAATATGGGTAAACCTAATATCTATTTAGACCCCGAAACGCGCAAGAACAGTATCATCTTCCGCGGCAATATCGCTCGCCTTACCGAGAAGCTCATCGCCGAAGGTAAAAACGCCCAAGCCAAAGAGATGATGGATATCGCTATGAAAAATATGCCGGTAGAGGCGTATGGCTACTATTTCACTCTCGACCCCTTTGTGCAAGGCTACTTTAAGATAGGACAACGCGAAACTGCCCGCAAACTCGCCCAACAGATTTTCGCTAAATACCAAGAAGAACTGAACTACTATACCCACTTAGATGCCGAGGAACTCAACCTCAGCGTTGCCCGCATACAGTACGCTATCGACCGCTATGGCGACCTCTTACAACTCATCGCTCCTTTGGATAGTGAATTCTTCCAAAAAGAATGGGCAGTATTCAAAGCCAAAGCAAGTCCGTTTATGGGTGCTAAAGAATTAGAAGAATATTTTAAAGAGCCCACAGAAGAGGAAAAAGCCGCAGCTGATAGTACAGCAGTTGAAGAAGAAGAATAGAAAAAACTGATAACAATGCGCTATTTCAGCTATATCATCACATTTTTTGCTCACCCTATATGGTTTCCTATCTATGGAGCAATGTTAGTATTGTTTCAGATACCCTTTTCACCCACTATGGAAATCGTAAAATACACTTGGTTATTGCTACTGTTCATCACTGTAGCGTTACCCACCCTTGTATACCTGATGCTCTTTGTGCTGAATTGGCTCAACGACCCTTTCGAGGTGCCCCTTGAAAAACAGAAGTGGTTGCGTTGTGGCTATATAGCAATGTTATTACTCACCGCCTTCAAGGTAACCCCTATGGATCATTATCCCATTTTGTATTTCTACATAATGAATTTGCTCATCAGCACCTTTATCATCTTGTTGATGCACTATTTAAAATTTGTAGGCAATATGTTTGTAATGGGGGTAGGAGCGCTCACCATTTTCAGCATATTGCTGGGAGTTATCTTTGAGATAGATATGACCTATATTGTCGCACTATTCATCTTTCTCAGTGGAGCCATCCTTTCAGCACAAGCCTATCTCTCAGGGCAACCCCTCTGGAAACTCGCCATCAGCTGGCTCATAGGCGCCCTCCCACAGCTTTCACTCATAATGCTGTTTAAGAATTTATTATTCGGAATGCAAGAGTGAAGATAGAATCTCAAAAAACAGTAATTTTACTTTATAAAACATAAAGAAAATGGTTGATATAGTTATACCCATATATAAAAAAGACCCTACTCTTGATGATGCTACAGCTATCAATCAAGCGTTTAAGTTGCTCAAAGGATATGACATTACCTTTGTGCACCCTAAAAGTCTGGATATAACTAATTACAAAAAGTTTGGTGAAGCTACTTTCAAGGCCTTCAACGACACTTATTTTGAAAGTATTTACGGTTACAATCGATTGATGTTAAACGTCGAATTCTACGAGGCTTTTTCTAAAAAATACATTCTTATCTACCAAACTGATGCCTTTATTTTCAAAGACGACCTCAATTATTGGTGTGAAAAGGATTACGACTATATAGGAGCTCCTTGGATTCGCAGCAAGGAAAAACTTCCTCTCATTAAAAAAATATGGGACTATTCTATTTGCTGTGTAAAGAGCTTTATAAACTATCACAGCAGCGGCAACACTCAAAAAAACAAGAGTTTGCTGTACAATCAGGTAGGTAACGGAGGCTTCTCGTTGCGCAAACGTGAGAAATTTATAGAGGTGCTAAAAGCGCTATCACAACAAGTTGCTGTCTACCTCAACCCCATAAACAAAAGTAACTTCTATGCCGAAGATGTATTTTTTAGTATAGAACCTAAGCGAAACAACATCACTTTTAAGAAACCCGATTACAAAGAAGCCTGCCTTTTTGCAGTCGAAAATAAAGTAGAGAAAGCACTTGCTTTCAATAATCAAGTCTTACCTATGGGTTGCCATAGATGGAACAAAGAAAATAGAACTTTTTGGGAGCCTTTTATAAAAAATGAAACAGAAAGAGTTTGAAGGAAAATCAATTATCGTAGGTATACCTAATCATTTTGGGTTACCTCAGCGTTTTAAAGAGAATTTAGAGTTCTTAGGTTTTGAGGTTTTTTTATTAGAAAACTTTAACAATAAGTCTTTATCCCTCTTTGACAAAATCATTCACGGATATAAAAAACTTACTACAGGCGACAGAACTCATAAACCTTTGATGAAAAACAAACTCGCTAAAGGAAAAATTCTCAAACAGTTATCCTCCATCGAAAAAGCTGATTATGCCCTTTTTGTCCGCCCCGATTTGTTTGACTTTGAAGTGATTGAAAAAGCCAAACAATTAGCCTCTAAAACCATTGCCTACCAATGGGATGGAATGAGTAGATTCCCTTTAGCCGAGCGTTACATCAGTTACTTCGATAATTTTTATGTGTTCGATAAAAACGATTTAAACCTTAGCCCTAAGCTACAACACACTACGAATTTTTATTTCGATGATATCATCATCTCCAATCCCGATGTAACTCCAAAATCTGTGTTTTTCGTAGGCTCCTACATCAAAAATCGCATCCCTTTAATCAATAAAATTATTGAAGTTTTAGAAAAGAATCATTTAACACCTAATATCTATTTGTTTGCCCGTCACAAAAAAGCAAACAATGCAAAGTTTAAAATAATTGCAAAAGGATTTAGTTTCAAAGAAAGTGCTCAAAAAATACAACAGTCCGAGTTCCTTTTAGATTTCCATAACCCTATACACAACGGACTTTCATTTAGAACTTTTGAAAGTATAGGCTACGAAAAAAAACTCATTACTGACAATGTTTTGGTAAAAGGCTTCGAGTTTTACAACCCTAATAATATTTTCATAATCGAAAATGAAAACTTTAAAAGGTTTGAAGAATTTGCAACAACTCCCTATGAGCCTTTAGCTGAAGAAATAAAAGAAAAATATAGCTTTACTAATTGGATAAAACAACTATTAACACAATGAAAAAAAAACTCTTATTCATAGCCCCCGATTACTACGGCTTTAATGAGGTTGTTCTCCAAGGATTAAAAGAGTATAGCGGTTATGAGGTAGAACACTTAGTTTCAAACTTTAAATATAAATACAAAAATCACAGAGAAAAAATTCACAACTTTTTCCTTAAAACTTTCTCAGGCAGAAATCTTAAAAAAGAAAAAAAAGAGGCATATATTAGAGAAGTACTGAACCGACACCAAGGGTATGATGTACTCCTTATAAATGCACCTTATACGCTTAGTGATGAGCAATTAGATACTGTTTTGAAAAACACCAAATTCTCTATAGCTATTTTTTGGGATAGCATTGAAAAAATTCCTATGCAGAAAAAGTATTTAGACAAATTTGATGTGATTTACAGTTTTGAACCCGATGACTGCAAGAAATACCACTTGAAAAGCATCACCAATTTCTTTTTTGCCGAAAGCGATAGCCACAATAGCCTATACGATGTTTGCTACTTAGCTACTTTCGACGATAGAATCAAAGAAACTGAACTCATCTTTAAATATTTTGAAGAAAATGGCATCTCTGCCAAAGGACAAATATTTGTGCATACACCTAAGAAAATATCTATCAAAAATGTAGAAGTTATTGAGAAAATCATTCCTTTTTCTAAGTCTTATCAGTTCTATTTAAAGGGTAACATCATTTTAGATATAGCTCACCCTCACCAAAAAGGACTCTCTTTTCGCCCTTACGAAGCAATGGGCTTAAGAAAAAAACTTATTACAACTAATAAAGATATTGCTAATTACGATTTCTATAATCCTAACAATATTTTTATTATAGACGATGTATATAACATCCATATCCCTACGGATTTTATAACATCAAACTATCAAGAAGCTAACCCTGCTATAAGGGAAAAATACCATATTAAAAATTGGATTAAAAGCATTCTCTATGGGAACTAAAATATACTTTCTTTGCCCAAACAACAATTTTATGAGTGGTGGAGTAAAACAGATATTTCACCAAGTAGAAACCCTCAATAAGAACGGTTTTGATGCCTTTGTATTGCTACAAGGTAAGAGTAAGCAAAAATGGTTTGAATCTAATGCTCCCATTGCTTACAGCCCCTATTTGCTCAGAACTCTCAAATATATTGTCGAAAACCGAAAAATGACCCCTAGAAAGCAGCTCACCCTTTGGTCGTTGAAAAAGAAAAGTGTTACCTTAGATGAGGATAGTATATTAGTAATCCCTGAGATTTATGGCGATAAAATAGACCAAATAGCACCCCATATCAAGAAAGTAATCTTCAACCAAAATTGCTACTACACTTTCAATCTCTATTCTTTTGAAAAAGACTATCAAAAAACACCCTATCACCAGCCTAATGTTTTAGCAACCATCGTTGCTTCCGATGATGCTTTGGCTTATATGAACTATACTTTCCCTAATCTAAAGACTTATAAAATGACTTTAGGTATCGATACTTCTGTATTTTCGTATGCCGATAAAAAGCAAAAACAAATATGCTTTATGCCTCGAAAATTAACTGATGATGTTCGCCAAGTAATCCTCATCCTCAAACTGAGAGGCAAACTAAAAGACTGGAAATTAGTACCTATCGACAACAAAACAGAACAAGAAGTAGCCGAGATAATGAAACAGAGTACTTTCTTCTTGAGTTTCAATCACCGCGAAGGTTTCGGCTTGCCTCCTGTAGAGGCAATGGCTTGCGGTTGTTATGTAGTAGGATATCACGGGCAAGGAGGCAAAGAATACTTCAAACCTGAATTTTCTTCACTTGTTGAAGGTGGTGATATCATAGCCTATGTTAAAAAAGTGGAAGAATTGCTTTCTACTTATGAAAAATCACCTGAAACTATTTTAGAAAAAGGTAAAAAAGCCTCAGAATTCATTTTGTCTCACTACACTATGGCTAAAGAAGAGGAGGATACTATCAAAATTTGGAACGATATTTTAGATCATTGATTGCTTGGGCTTTTCTTTGAAAAAAACCATTATCAAAAAAGGAAGAGTAATATAAATACCAGGCAAGTAATTCAGCATTACATCAGTGTTCATTAGCAACAGAAATGTCATAAGACAATAGGCAATACTATCATCTTTGCTCAAAATTGCTTTTCGATAAACAAAAAATACCCATAACAAGAGCACTATAAGCCCTATCATTCCTAAATCAATAAGAGTTGCTAAAAAATCGTTGTGAATATGTATTTGCCCTATCGCCTCTTTAGCCACTAACTTTTCATAGATAGTCCCTTTTCCCACAATAGGATTTGCCATTATGCTATCAAAGGCTTTAGCAAGCATCTTTTCTCGTATAGGATCGGCAAAATAAGTAGAATGTGTAACCAATAGGTAAATTCCCAAAATACCTACGACTACCATTCCTATTTCAGTTATAGCACGCCTACTGATAACCCATCTCTTAGATATATAAAACCATCCCATCAACAAAACGGCTAAAGGGAAGCCTACTATCACTATTCTGGCTTGCATTATAAAGGCAAAACAAAATAATAACACTCCGTACCAAACTACTTCTGCCAGCGATAAATACTTAGATGATTTTCTCCACACCCAAACTCCAAGTCCCCAGATTGTAAACATTACCCAAGCTATAAAACTGGGGTGTTTAAAGAATGTCCAAGCCAATATATGCTCAGTAAAAGCCATATAGCCTTTATTAAAAGTGAAAAAACTAAAAAAGGGAACCCCTACTATCCTATGCACAATAATATAAGTAGCTATATTTAGTGTGAGCAAAAGCAAAAACATCCTAAAAGAAAGGGTAATAAAGCTCATCGTCTCTTGTGCTTTAGGTCGAAAACCTATACAAACTATAGGAGCCAACAGTAATAAGTACATTCCATCGGCATCTACTTCTTGCCAAGCAAAAGTTTTATCCACACTCCACAATATCCCTAAGTACTTGAGTACCATCAGTGCAAAGAAAGTAATCATCACAGCATCAGGTTTTATCCATTTGCGATACACTAAGGAATAAAGTCCACTGCAGAAGAGCAAAAGTAAATCCATACGAAAAGTAACCTTGTGCTTGTATGTCCATAGAAAAACAGCAGCTGCAGCACTACATATTGCTAAAGAACGCAAATAGTTACCTTTTTCAAAAAGAAGTTTGTGATGTTGAAACATCCATAAAGTCGCGATCAGCCCACAAAGATAAAAACCTATTTTGAAGAAATTCTCCCTAAAACTTTCACGCATCCATAGTTCAGGATAAGTATAGGATAGCACTAATACCCAAACGATGGTTACTACAGAGAGCAAAATGAACCAATTTTTAAATAGCTTGTTTATCATTTGTTTATGAATATTCCTCATTAAGAATGCGCAAATATACAAAATAATCACAAATTGCCGATGACAAATAATAAATTATTATTACCTTTGCCTTCGTTATGTTAATAGCTAAATGCTAATTTTTAATGAAAAAACACCTTTTTGAAATCCTCCTACTCCTTTTTTCGGTAGCCATCCCTTTTGCCTTGGATATGAACTTGGCAGTCTATGGTATGTTGGCTACTTTCTTGCTGTTTTTAGCTCTTAGACGACTGAATTATTGGCTATTTGCCCTCTTTTTTGGCTTTGTACTCATCACCTGCGTACTCTTCTTGCCTCAAATTATATGGTTTGGACACCCTCCTGCCACAATGATTGGTGCTTTCTTTGAAACCGATTTTCAAGAGTCTAAAGAGTTTATGCAGCAATTGCCTTTTTATAGTTATGGGATATCGGTGCTTACTTTAGTATTTGGCGGATATATTCTTTATATAGGCAAAAAGGAAACCTATCCTCACAGCCGCAATCAAAAGTTCATTACTTTGGGAATGGCTGTAGTAGGCGTGCTTCTTACCCTCTACCGCCCTTGGGCAAAAATAAAAGAAGAAGGTAGTTTCCAATGGCAAAACACGCGTACAGCCCCTATAGCTTTCTACGCTTCTATATACAACAACGTTCAATACTACAAGCAGTTGCGTGCCGATCTCAACCAGAGTATCGAGGGTACTCCCTCGTGGCAGGTAGTGAGCGCTAACCCCAAATATGCTAACTATGTACTGGTAATAGGCGAGAGTGTGCGCAAGGACTATATGTCGGCTTATGGATTCCCTGTAGAAAATTCGTCTTTCTTGAAGTCTGCCAAAGGCACCCTCATAGATGGTTATACGGCTACTGCCCCTAATACCACCACAGCGCTCTTGCGAATGTTCTTAAAGCAAAAGGACGGTGAGTTCGCTTATGCCGATAATCTTATCTCTTTGGCAAAAGCTGCTGGTTTTGGCACCTATTGGATTTCCAATCAGGGCTCAGTAGGTGAGTGGGATACGCCTATTGCCAAAATAGCCTCTTTGTGCGACCACAAGGTTTTCACCAAAAAAGGCGACTATTCATCTATGAATATCTACGACACTGCTTTGCTGCCTGTGTTACAGCGCTTTTTAGCCGAAAAAAGCACACAGCCGCGCCTATTTGTAGTGCATATTATGGGCTCACACACCTATTTCCCCGAGCGCTTGGAACACGCTATCCACTACGATTACTACAACCGCAACTTCTCAGCCTACCTGCAAACCATTGAACAGACCGATGCATTCTTACAAAGTGTTTACAAACTCTTAGAGGCTCAACACCTCCCCTTCTCTATGCTCTACTTCGCCGATCACGGACTAATGACTAAAGATCGCTCTTCTTCATTTTTTGCCACTCTCACTCACGGCGATACGCACCCTAACAAGGCTGTCTACCGCATTCCTTTTGCTTTGCTCAACAGCGATGACAGCGAGCATAAGGTAATAAAAGTAAACAAATCGGCGTTTCATTTTCTCAAAGGCTATGCCCATTGGTTGGGGATAGAGGAACCCTCTCTTAGCGGATATGATTTCCTTTCTACGACTCCCGACACTCTAAAAGTGTTCAACCAATATGAAAATGTACCTTTTGAAAGTTTAGAAGAAGACGAAGTAATTCGCAATTAACAATTTGCTAATTTACTAATTTACCACTATCTTTGTCGCCATATTACTTAACCCTCACCCAATGAACAAAACCGTTCTCATCACAGGCGCCACTTCGGGTATAGGCAAAGAAACTGCCCTGCTCCTCGCTTCCAAAGGCTTTTTGGTCTATGGTACAGCGCGCAATGTAGAAGGCAAAAACCTGCCTTTCCGCCTTTTGCCTATGGATGTGCGCAACGAAACTTCTATCAAAGAAGCGGTACAGCAAATACTCACCGAAGTAGGTCGTATTGATATACTGATCAACAATGCAGGCGTGGGCATCACTGGAGCAGTAGAAGAACTCCCCGCCGAGCAACTACACAACGTTTTTGCTACCAATCTCTATGGTGCTATAGCTGTGATACAGCAAGTGCTCCCCTCTATGCGCGCACAAGGCAGCGGACGCATCATCAACATTGCCTCTATTGCAGGTTATATGGGCTTGCCCTTCCGCGGAGCTTATTCCGCGAGCAAAGGCGCACTTCTTTTGATGAGTGAAGCCTTGCGTATGGAAGTAAAGCAGTTTGGCATCGAGGTAACCACCATTTCCCCAGGCGATTATGCTACCGATATTGCCTCTCGCCGTTACCACGCTCCTGTAAACGAAAACTCTCCGTATGCCGAAGTCTATGCCAAACAACTCCGTCTGATGAATGAGCACGTTGATAGCGGTGGTGACCCCAAAGAAATGGCAGAGAAGATACTAAAAGTTATCAACTCCAAACACCCCAAAGTGCATTACAAACAAGGTAGTTTCTTGCAGAAATTCTCTATTGTCCTCAAACGACTCTTGCCGAGCAAACAGTACGAGAAAATGCTGATGAAACACTACTCATTAAATTAGCAAATTTGCCAATTTGCCAATTTGTAACACCCACTTTGCCAAAGTTAAATACAATTCGTTTTTTTGACCTGATAACATCACAACTTGTTAATTATTAATCGTTAATTATTAATTGTCTTATGAAATTTTTTATCGACACAGCGAATCTATCGCAAATTCAAGAAGCCCAAGATTTGGGCGTGTTAGACGGGGTAACCACTAATCCGTCATTAATGGCTAAAGAAGGCATCACCGGCAAAGCCGCTATCTTGCAACATTACAAAAACATCTGTGAGATTGTAGAAGGCGATGTCTCTGCCGAAGTAATTGCCACCGATTTTGAGGGCATTGTGCGCGAAGGCGAAGAACTCGCTGCCCTTCACCCTCAAATCGTAGTAAAAGTACCGATGATTAAAGACGGTATCAAAGCTATTAAATACTTCACCGATAAGGGTATCCGCACCAACTGCACCCTCGTATTCTCAGCAGGTCAGGCGCTTTTGGCAGCCAAAGCAGGCGCTACTTATGTATCACCTTTCATTGGCAGACTCGATGATATCTCTGCCGATGGACTTTCTCTCATCGAAGAAATACGCCTCATCTACGACAACTATAACTTTGAGACACAAATCCTTGCAGCTTCTGTGCGCCACACTATGCACATCCTCGAGTGTGCTAAAATAGGTGCCGATGTGATTACCGCACCTCTTTCGGCTATCACCGGACTTCTCAAACATCCCCTTACCGATAGCGGCTTAGCACAGTTTTTAGCCGATGCCAAAAAATTGGGGTAACAATATTAAAACACTATGACAACAAGAGAAGAAATTCAAGAATTGAACGACCATTTGCAGGCGTTCCCCAAAGCAGAAGACATTTTTGTAAAAGAGCAACCGTGGCTCAAAAATCATTTTTTGCCCCTGATGAGTATCGATTTAGCCGAAATCAACCCTGATTGGGCAGGGCAAAAGGTGTATATGCTCGCTCCATTTGAGCCTTACGAGGGGTATATAGGCGATAATACCACCAAGTATCACAACGAATATACCGCGCCTAACTGGCTGGCTTTCCGCCTAACTGATGATAATAAGTTTGAGTTTCTGGGAAAAGAAGGATTTTTTGAAAGAACAGCCATTCACCATTGGGATTTTGATTCTGAAGAGGAGGAAGCCATACAAGAAATGGCTGATAACTATGAAAAAAGCAAGGAAAATGTAGCTAAATATGGTACTTTGGTGAATGTGCGTTACCCTGAATATAAGGGCGAACTGAATAAGGAAAACTATTTAGAGATATTGGGAGGAGAGCCTCAGTATGGTAACTGGTGTTCCACTATTGAAGATGAGGAATATCCGAAGGCTTTTAAGATGAACATAGAAGATGGTGAAGAAGATGATGAGGTAGTGTTTGACATTTCATACAAAGGAAATCCTTTTTATCTTATCTCAGAGGCAACAGCTTTCCATTGGGTGGGTGCTGGTGGCTATATCATTATGTTTTATGAGCCTGTTAGCCGTATCGTGCTATTTACTTTTGATTATTCGTAAGGGGCTGTCCGAAAAGTCTCAAAATCGCTTTTGCATCACTACACTTTGCCAAAGTTTTAATTGCTTGTCGTGCTACGACCTTTGGCAAAGTTGACTACTCTGATTATCAATATTTTCTTGAAGTATGCTATGTAGGGGCGTTTTGTAAACGCCCACACAAATAAAATTTTTCGGACAGACTCCCCTTTCGTCCGACTCGTCCGACAGGTCAGCCCCGTCTGAATTATCCAATAACAGCCCCTCGCTGGCGCGAGCTTGTAGCTCGTGCCTCCACTATCGAATAACGCAAATATAAATATGAAAAGATTATTTTTAACCTCATCGTTCAGTTCAGTAGCAAAATTGTTTGAAGATTTTGCAGGGGAACCTGTAAAAGGGAAAAAATTGGCTTTTATCCCAACAGCAAGTTTGGTAGAAAAAGTGCGTTTTTATGTAGATGATGATAGGAAAGCTTTTGAAAAATTAGGTCTTATCATAGAAGAATTAGAAGTTTCTACCGCTACTATCGAAGAAATAGCGACAGCATTAGAGCGAAATGATTATATTTTTATCTCTGGAGGGAATACATTCTACCTAATGCAGGAACTAAAAAAGAAAGGAGCCGACAAACTACTTATTGAACAAATTAATAATGGAAAGTTGTACATAGGTACTTCAGCAGGTTCTGTCATTGCCTCTCCTACTGTTGAATTTGTTAGTGATATGGACGAAACAAAAAAAGCCCCTGAACTCACTGATTATTCAGGATTACATTTGGTAGATTTTTACCTTTTACCTCACTATCTGAATTTCCCTTACAAGGAAGCTTCTCAAAAAGTAGTAAATGACTATTCACAGAAAATAGATCTAAAACCTATTTCCAACAATCAAGTAATTACCGTTTTAGGTGATGAAATAAAAACACTTGTTTTAGACGACGCCAAAAAATTAGGATAATTAACACAAATGAAAAAATTATTTTTAACCTCATCATTCAGTTCAGTAGCAAAATTATTTGAAGATTTTGCAGGTGAACCCGTAAAAGGAAAGAAACTAGCATTTATTCCAACAGCAAGTTTGGTAGAAGAAGTGCGTTTTTATGTCGATGACGATAGAAAAGCCTTTGAAAAATTAGGTCTTATCATAGAAGAATTAGAAGTTTCTACCGCTACTACCGAAGAAATAGCTACAACATTAGAGCGAAATGATTATATTTTTATCTCTGGAGGAAATACTTTCTACCTAATGCAGGAACTAAAAAAGAAAGGAGCCGACAAACTACTTATTGAACAAATTAATAATGGAAAGTTGTACATAGGTACTTCAGCAGGTTCTGTCATTGCCTCTCCTACTGTTGAATTTGTTAGTGATATGGACGAAACAAAAAAAGCCCCTGAACTCACTGATTATTCAGGATTACATTTGGTAGATTTTTACCTTTTACCTCACTATCTGAATTTCCCTTACAAGGAAGCTTCTCAAAAAGTAGTAAATGACTATTCACAGAAAATAGATCTAAAACCTATTTCCAACAATCAAGTAATTACCGTTTTAGGTGATGAAATAAAAACACTTGTTTTAGACGACGCCAAAAAATTAGGATAATTAACACAAATGAAAAAATTAGGATAATTAACACAAATGAAAAAATTATTTTTAACCTCATCATTCAGTTCAGTAGCAAAATTGTTTGAAGATTTTACAGGTGAACCCGTAAAAGGAAAGAAACTAGCATTTATTCCAACAGCAAGTTTGGTAGAAAAAGTGCGTTTTTATGTCGATGACGATAGAAAAGCCTTTGAAAAATTAGGTCTTATCATAGAAGAATTAGAAGTTTCTACCGCTACTACCGAAGAAATAGCGACAGCATTAGAGCGAAATGATTATATTTTTATCTCTGGAGGGAATACATTCTACCTAATGCAGGAACTAAAAAAGAAAGGAGCCGACAAACTACTTATTGAACAAATTAATAATGGAAAGTTGTACATAGGTACTTCAGCAGGTTCTGTCATTGCCTCTCCTACTGTTGAATTTGTTAGTGATATGGACGAAACAAAAAAAGCCCCTGAACTCACTGATTATTCAGGATTACATTTGGTAGATTTTTACCTTTTACCTCACTATCTGAATTTCCCTTACAAGGAAGCTTCTCAAAAAGTAGTAAATGACTATTCACAGAAAATAGATCTAAAACCTATTTCCAACAATCAAGTAATTACCGTTTTAGGTGATGAAATAAAAACACTTGTTTTAGACGACGCCAAAAAATTAGGATAATTAACACAAATGAAAAAATTATTTTTAACCTCATCATTCAGTTCAGTAGCAAAATTATTTGAAGATTTTGCAGGTGAACCCGTAAAAGGAAAGAAACTAGCATTTATTCCAACAGCAAGTTTGGTAGAAGAAGTGCGTTTTTATGTCGATGACGATAGAAAAGCCTTTGAAAAATTAGGTCTTATCATAGAAGAATTAGAAGTTTCTACCGCTACTACCGAAGAGGTAGCCCAAGCATTAGAGCGAAATGATTATATTTTTATCTCTGGAGGAAATACTTTCTACCTAATGCAGGAACTAAAAAAGAAAGGAGCCGACAAACTACTTATTGAACAAATTAATAACGGAAAATTGTACATAGGCACTTCGGCAGGTTCTGTTATTGCTTCACCTAATATTGAATTTGTTAGCGATATGGACGAACCCAAAAAAGCTCCTGAACTTACTGATTATTCAGGCTTACATTTGGTAGATTTTTACTTATTGCCTCATTATCTGAACTTTCCTTTTAAGGAATCTTCTCAAAAAGTAGTAAATGACTATTCACAGAGAATAGATTTGCGACCTATTTCCAACAATCAAGTAATTACCGTTTTAGGTAATGAAATAAAAACACTTGAAAAAACCCAAACGAGCAACTAAAAAATAGTTTTAATGATGCCCAACATTCTATTACAACAATTAGAAAATGCCCTCCCAAAGGGAATGCAAATCCCTGAGGGACTCCGCCAACTCTATCAGTGGATAGAGGATAACGGCTATTATGATTAGGAATTAGAAGTAGCAACTCCTCATAGTATGGCTGAAAAACCTAAAAAAGGAACTAAGAAATAGTTTCAATTTAAACACGTTTAATAAAATAATATAAGAAAAAATGAAAATTCCAGAAAAGTATTTTGCATTAGTTAAAAAGTATAGCAACTCCGATGATAGTTGGGTAGCTGACAAAGATCAGTTTGGAAATCCAATAGAAACTGAACTAAACATATTCTACAAAACTGAAAAACAAATAATAAAACACAGTAAAGAACTTGTGGAAGACTTCCCCGCTGAAGAGGCTGAAGAATATGCCGACACAGAGCGTATTAATGAATACGATTTAGGGTATATTACCGATTTTTCTAAGATATTCATATTTGGCGTAGATGGTGCAGACTGTCAGTTTTGTATGGATTTTAGTGTAGGAGAGGAACCTCGTATTATCTTCTGGGATGATGCGGAGCTTACTTGGCGGGTGATTGCCAATACTATTGAAGATTTCTTTGCTCTTTTTCATAAAGAATAATCTCTTAAATTAGGAAAATGTCAAACATCTTATTGCAACAATTAGAAAACGCACTTCCCGCAGGAATGCAAATCCCTGAGGAACTCCGCAAACTTTACCAGTGGATAGAGGATAACGGCTATTATGATTAGGAATTAGAAGTAGCAACCCCTCATAGTATGTGCGATGAACCTATTACAGACCCTTTTTTGAAGTGGTTTTTTGAAATAACAGAATAATCATAAAAAGAAAATGAACATTTATTTATCAGAAATAGCTCCTTTTTGCACCACCGATGCAGAAAAAGAATCGTGGCTACGGCTTAAAAAGATACAGAAGTTCCGTATCAAGCGCCATAGTGATAGTTTTCTGTTGGAATCGTTGTTGGATAGCTTCCATATAGAAGAGAAATATGAACCCATAATGTATTATTATGAGGAGGTTATCAAGTTACCATTAGATGAAGAGTTTCCGCTATGGGATACTTTTTGGAATATTTTATCCGTTTTCTATAACAATCCGCTGTGTACAGAGACGCAAAAAGAAGCTATTTTTGCACGCTATAAAGAGGTTACGCAATATACTTCTTCTTTTGAGGGGGCACAACACCTTTTCACTAACTTTTTTGCTAATATTCTTTCGTTGGAAGCGATAAAAGAACGCGAACAAGTACTAAAAAAAGCCGTAAAAGAGAATAATTTACTGCTAGAGTTTTCAATGCGTTATGGCCTGATACTCTATGCTACAAGGGTAATTATTGTCAACAATGGTAAAGATGTAGCCCTACAAGAGCAGATGCAAAACCTTGTAGCAGAGCAAACGCAAGCCTTGCGGTCAGGAAAATTTGAAGAATATATATAACTAAATATAACAAACCTATGAACAACGAAGTATTACCTACAACACATTTAGGGAGAGAGCTCCCAAAAGAGTATGTAAACAGTATTGAAAAGGGAGAGTCCTTCCCCGAATGGCTCACAATGTTCCCTCATACAGAATACGAACACAGTACCGAGATTCAAGTATGGAGCAAAGAGTATCTCTTGTCGCATACTTATAGCAAATCTTTCTGCAATTATGCTTTCTTTACTCGTGATGATCTTGATTTTTCGGTGCTGCAAACCCGTGATGAAGACACTTTAACCCCTGAAGAACTCCAATCAGCCTTTGCTATAGGTTCTGTAAACGAAGGATTTGTGTTTATCAACCTGCACGATGGTTCGCTTTGGATTTGGTATCACGATATGTTTTGTGAGAAAGTTGCTGAAAACTTTTCCGACTTCCAAAATCTTCTTACTAAAGAGCCTGTGGATGGAGATGAGGAGGATATAGATGAGGAGGAATAATTTATTGTATGGATATAGAAATTATCAAAAACAGAAAAGGGGCTCAAAAGGCAGTAGATATACCTGCCGAAGTGCTTTCGCTATTAAATGCGGGGCGTATAGAAACGGTAAACCTTACCGAATGGCTGGCTGTAGACCATTCTCAGCTGGTAAAATCTGTTTTTCCTGCTTTGGGGATTGATAAAAATATCATTGAAGAGTTGGTTTGCCAAATCCATCAGCAAAAGAAACCTTCTACAATGAATACGATTAAGCTCATAGGTGCATTGTTATACGAAAAATATGTACATACTGACCTTTATGAGCCTTTGTTTAAGCAAATCAGCACGCACTTATCCGATTCGGTGCGCTGTTATGCTTGTTATTTGGTGGCTTTGCATACCGAAATTCCTTTAGAAGATAAGCTACACAAACTAAAACCTTTGGTAGCCGATAGTCATTTTGGCGTTCGTGAGATTATTTGGATGGCATTACGCCCCGAAATGAGCGAGCATTTAGACTTTTCAATCGCTTTTCTTTCCCATTGGGCAGAAAGCGAAGAGGAGAATATCCGCAGGTTTAGTACAGAAGCCTTGCGCCCGCGGGGTGTTTGGTGTGCTCATATAGAAGCCTTGAAAGAAAAACCAGAACAGTATTTGCCTATATTAGACAAATTGAAGTCCGATAAGGCAAAGTATGTGCAAGATAGCGTAGGGAACTGGCTGAACGATGCCAGCAAAACCCGTCCCGATTTCGTAACAGCTCTTTGTGAGCGTTGGGAACGCGAAAGTCCTACCAAGGAAACCAAGTATATTGTAAAAAAGGCGCTGAGAACGATTGTCGCTAAATAGTATAAAAACTTATTTTTTTTACCAAATGACCCGAGAAGAACTCATACAATTAGGAAACCAAATCATAGAAGAAACCGATGACGATCGCCAAGAGGAGCTAATGGAGCGCTTCGATCGCAATGTACCTCACCCCGAGGGCAGTTCGTTATTCTTCTATCCAGAAAACTACAACGCCCGCACTATGGATATTTCCTCCTACGACCCCACTGTCGAGGAAGTGGTAGACAAATGCTTGGCGTATCAACCGATTATCTAAAAATATACAATGAACACAAACCAATACAATCAACCTATAGGGGATGCATTAGCTAATTTTTCAGTAGGAGCAACCCCTCATATAACCCTCTTAGAGGGATATTATTGCCTGTTGGAACCTCTTTCGGTAGCCAAACATTTAGACGATTTGAGTGATTTCTATTTGGAAGCCAATGCTGTGATGCCCGATTGGACGTATTTATCTATAGCTCCTGCAAAGAACAAAGAGGAGTTGCACGCTTTACTCACCAAGCAGGAAGCCTCTACCGACCCTTATTTTCTGACAATTGTAGATAAACAAACGCGAAAAGCCGTAGGTACGCTTGCCCTAATGCGTATAGACCCAAAAAACAGAGTGATAGAAGTGGGGTGGGTGAACTATTCGCCGGCTTTACAGCGTACGCGTATGGCTACAGAAGCACAGTTTTTGTTGGCAAAATATGTGTTTGAAGTCCTTCAATACAGGCGTTACGAATGGAAGTGTGACAGCCTTAATGCACCTTCGCGTCGTGCTGCAGAGCGCTTGGGCTTTGTATATGAGGGTACATTCAGGCAGGCAGTGGTTTACAAAGGGCGTTCGCGCGACACCGCTTGGTTTGCTATGATAGACAAGGAATGGGAAGCTAACAAACGCGCTCTTGAGCAATGGCTTTCCCCAGAGAATTTTGACTCGCAGGGTAAGCAAAGGAAGTCTTTGAAAGGGTTTAAGATATAATTTTCAGGTGAATTTTGAATTTTGAATTGGGCAAAACTGTAAGCTCGCGCCAGCGGAGGTAGCTGAAGAGGAACTATGGAAACTATAATTAATAAAATTAGAAGCATATTAGATGACAGAATGCTAAAAGCAGGATTGTACTTTGACAATAAATATACTGCCTATATAGGCACATTAAAAAAAGAAGCTCTACTTTCTTATGGCTATTTTTTTGATTTAAGAAAAAAAAATGGACAAGATTATTATTTATTAGATATTTCTTTATCAATACTTCAAGAAGAAATAGCCCATATAAGCAACCAAATAAAATTAAAATCTATAGGGGAACGTGAGATTCCTGACTTAGTAAAAAAAAGATTACTTAAATACATCAAAAAAAGTGCTCCCATAATAGGAGGCGTTTACAATTGGAGAGACCTTGATATTGTTTTTCAAACTATAAAGGTACAAAGCTGTTATATTAGTAATAGTTCAGAAATAGAAGTTTATAAAGATGAACTTATCACTCTTTTTGAATATGGACAAAAATGGGTGCAAAAAATAAGTGATTGGGATTTTTTAGTTCAATGGAATATAAAAAATAATAATGCTCTACAAGCTTTATGTATTTTGAAATACTTAGATAGAAAAGAAGATTTTAATTACTTAAAGAATGAATCTATTCTTAAATATAAAGCATTAAACTTACCTATTGATGAATTAGAAAATATAGAATGGTAATGATGAGGTAATGTATCAAACGTGTTGTTAAAAACACAACAACTTAACTATTAGTAAAATACAAAATGGCTAAAACCTTTATTTTCCTTTACCTAACATAGAGACAAGCATTTTAAAAACCTATAATACACTCTAAATAGTGCGAGGAGAATTATGAATTGTGAATTTTGAATTGGGCACAAGCTGCAAGCTTGCGCCAGTGGGGGTCTTTGAAGATGTTGAGAAAATTGGCAGAAGAATAGATGAATCAATAGTAAAACCTTACATTTTAAATAACTCTGAATGACTTCCAAGTCTCATCAAATAGATTACTTTTTCATCATCCTCTTGTATCCATATAATGAGTAAATCACCCTCTATATGGCATTCTAAACAACCTTTATATTTTCCTTTTAGATAATGAGGTTTCATCTCAGCAGGAATACCATCAACTCCTTTTTCTCTCAATATTTTAATGGCAGCAGTTACTTTTTCAACTTTTTCAGATTGCTTAGATATTTTTTTCAAGTCTTTTTTGAAGGAAGTTGAATACCTTACTAAAAACTCTTTGTTTTCATCATTATTCATCTTCTTCTAATATATCTTTTATCATTAGATCGACATCAGTATATCCCTTCATAAGGTGCCCCTTTTCCTTTACCTCCATAAAAGCAGCGTGCGTTTCCTCATTAGGAATCGCTGTTTCAATAGGATAAGTCTTTTTCCCCACTTTCTTCTTTAAAAGAACGGTTTTTACGTTGAACTTCTCAAACAAACCTAAAAAAATAGGATAATCGGCTTCATTAATCGTTGCTTGTAATACAATTGAGTTCATAATACTTCTTATTTTTGGGCAAAGGTACAAAATAATTGACAATCTACAAATTGGCTAATTGACAAATTATTACTACCTTTGCCCCCTAAATAATTTTTTCACTTTTCACTTTTCATTTTTCACTTATATGAATTGGATAACCGTAAAAGAATACGAAGATATTACGTATAAAAAATGTGACGGCGTAGCGCGTATTGCCTTCAATCGTCCTGAAGTGCGCAACGCTTTTCGCCCTAAAACCACTTCTGAACTCCTCGATGCCTTCAAAGATGCTTATGAAGACATCAACATAGGCGCCATATTGCTCTCAGCTGAAGGACCTTCACCTAAAGACGGCGTATGGAGCTTTTGTAGTGGTGGCGACCAAAAAGCACGTGGTCACCAAGGCTATGTGGGCGACGATGGTTATCACCGCCTCAATATCCTCGAAGTACAACGCCTTATTCGCTTTATGCCCAAAGTGGTGATTGCGGTAGTCCCTGGTTGGGCAGTGGGTGGCGGACACTCATTGCACGTAGTGTGCGACCTTACTCTCGCTAGCAAAGAACACGCTATTTTCAAACAAACCGATGCCGATGTAACCAGTTTTGATGCCGGTTATGGGTCGGCTTATCTCGCCAAAATGGTAGGGCAGAAGAAAGCCCGCGAAATCTTCTTCTTGGGGCGCAACTATTCTGCTCAAGAGGCTTTCGAGATGGGAATGGTAAACGCCGTAGTCCCTCACGACGAGCTCGAAGCTACCGCTTTTGAGTGGGCGCAAGAGATAATGGCAAAATCGCCTACTTCTATCAAAATGCTGAAATTCGCTATGAACCTCACCGATGACGGTATGGTAGGACAACAAGTATTTGCCGGTGAAGCCACCCGTTTGGCGTATATGACCGATGAAGCGAAAGAAGGTCGCGATGCCTTCCTCGAAAAACGCAAACCTAACTTTGAAAAGAAATGGATACCGTAAAATTTACCCTAAAAGAAGATGCTCAAGGCAATAAAAATCCTATATTGCCCAAGGGAGTAAAAAACTATCTCATCGACATTGATGGTACGGTAGGCGAGGATATTCCTAACGAAGAACCTGAGCGTATGGCTACTGCCGAAGTATTCCCCGATGCCTTAGCACAAGTAAACAAATGGTATGACGAAGGTCACGTGATTTACTTTTTCACCTCACGTACCGAAGCACACCGTGAGGTTACCGAGCAATGGCTCAAAAAGCACGGCTTTAAGTATCACGGCATCATCTTTGGCAAACCCCGTGGTGGCAACTATCATTGGATAGACAATCACATCGTAAAAGCCACCCGCTACAAAGGCAAATTCACCGATTTTGTCCTCAGAGAAGAAACCGTAGAAGTGTTTAACGATTAGTGCGAGCCGCTTTTACTGGCGCGAGCTTGTAGCTCGTGCCTATTCTGTCCGACTCGTCTGACTCGTCCTATCATCGTGCTACGACCTTTAGCAAAGTTGATTGCTCTGATTATCAATAATTTTTGAAGTATGTTATGTACGGGCATTTTGCAAACGCCCCTCAAGAAAAACTTTTAGGACAGCCTCTATTCTGTCCGACTTGTCTGACCCGTCTTACAAATCCTTTCACTGGCGCGAGCTTATAGCTCGTGTCAAATTACCAAATTACAACCCGTGCGGCTCGCACTAAAATAGATTATTATGATTCCAACAATGGCAGAACTCTCAGCTCGTGGCGAAACCCCCGAAGTACTCTTCTGGGTAGGCTGTGCTGGTAGTTTTGACGACCGCGCCAAACGCATTATCAGAGCTTTTGCCCACCTCTTGCAAAAAGCAGGGGTGCGCTTTGCCGTACTCGGCACCGAAGAGAGCTGCACCGGCGACCCTGCCAAGCGTGCTGGCAACGAATTTCTCTTCCAAATGCAGGCAATGATGAATATCGAGGTGCTCAACAACTATCAGGTAACCAAAATAGTAACCACCTGTCCGCATTGTTTCAACACTATCAAAAACGAATACCCTGCGCTGGGCGGGAATTACGAAGTAATGCACCACACTGAGTTACTCAAAACCCTTATCGATGAGGGCAGACTCACTATAGAAAGTGGCACCTTCAAAGGCAAGCGCATCACTTTTCACGATCCCTGCTACCTCGGCAGAGCCAACAAAGTGTACAACGCCCCCCGCGAACTGCTCACCTCCTTAGAAGCCGACTTGGTAGAGATGAAAAAGTGCAAAGCCCGCGCAATGTGCTGTGGAGCAGGAGGCGCACAGCTCTTCAAAGAATCGGAAAAAGGAGATAAAGAAATCAACGTATTGCGCACCGAGCAAGCCCTTGAAGTGCGTCCCGATATCATCGCCACTGCTTGTCCGTTTTGTAATACAATGATGACCGATGGTGTAAAAACCAAAGAAAAAGAAGCCCAAATAAAAGTCTATGATGTAGCAGAATTGCTAATGATGAATGACGAATGAGGTATGTTAAACGCCCTCTAAAATTGATTTTATAAAGATATGAAGAAATATATATTATACACACTATTATTGGGAATGAGCTCCTATGTTTTCGCTCAGCAAACCCCCACAGTCAAAGACACTATTACCAAAGCGGCAACCAAAACCGATACTACCGAAAAACCCGAAAAAACTCCCGAGCAAAAACGCGCCGAAGAGTACGCTAAACTCATCAAAAAAGGAGGTATAGAACGCAACGGACTCTTTACAATCCGCAAGATTGAAGAGAAATGGTACTTTGAAGTCCCCGATTCTCTCCTCAATCGCTATTTGCTATGCGTAACACGCCTCAAAGCGGCTCCTCATAACTTCGGACTCTATGCAGGCGAAAAAGTGAATGAACAAACCGTCTATTTCGAGCAGAAAGGCGAAAAAACACTCCTCTTGCGCTCGTTTCTAAATCTGCAAGAGGCTGGCAACGACGATAATATCTCGGTGGCAGTAGCCAATTCGAGTGCAAATCCTGTGGTAGCATCGTTCACCGTTATCGGGCGTAACCCCAAAACCAAAGCGCAACTCATCGACATCACCGATTTCTTCAAGCAAGACAACAGTATTACCTCTTTTTCATCGAATGCAAAAACCCAAATGAAAATAGGCGCTATCGCTACCGATCGCTCTTTTGTAGACGATATACGTCCTTATCCTATCAACGTAGAGGTCAATACTCTCAAAACCTTCAGTGCTTCACCCAGTACCATTCCGTCGGCAAACAAGGTGGGGGCTATTACCTTAGAGCTGAATATCTCTATGGTGCTTTTGCCCAAAACACCTATGCAAAAACGCCTCTTCGACCCTCGCGTGGGCTTTTTTGCTACCCGATACATCAAGTTTAGCGACCAGCAACAACGCACCGAAACTGAATATTATATCCACCGTTTCCGCTTAGAACCTCGCAAAGAAGACGTTAAAAAATACCTCAGCGGTCAGTTGATACGCCCCAAAAAGCAAATCGTTTTCTATATCGACCCTGCAACCCCTAAACAATGGCAAAAATACCTCATTTTGGGCGTAAACGATTGGAATGTTGCTTTTGAACAAGCAGGATTTAAAGAGGCTATCGTGGCAAAACCTTGGCCTAACGACCCTTCAATGAGCTTAGAAGATGCGCGTTTCAACGTAATTCGCTACCTCCCTTCCGAAAAAAGTAATGCCTACGGACCTAACATTGCCGATCCTCGCAGTGGTGAAATTATAGAATGCCACGTGGGCTGGTATCACAACGTGATGAAACTCCTCAACCAGTGGTATATGATTCAGGCAGGCGCTGTGGATAAACGCGCTCGTACAATGGAGTTCAACGAGGAACTAATGGGCGACCTCATCCGCTTTGTGTCCTCTCACGAAATAGGCCACTGCTTAGGTTTGCGCCACAATATGGGCGCCAGCAGCCAAACGCCTGTAGAAAAACTCCGCGATAAAAAATGGGTAGAAGCCAATGGACATACCGCTTCTATTATGGACTATGCGCGTTTTAACTATGTGGCACAGCCCGAAGACAATATCAGTAGCAAAGGACTCTATCCGCGCATAGGCATCTACGACAAATGGGCAATCGAATGGGGATATCGCTATTACGGCAACAAATATAAAGACGAGTATGCTGAACAAGAGGCGCTTGCCGAAATGGTTACCCAAAAACTCAAAGCCAATCCGCGATTGTGGTTCGGAGGGGAAGGCAAAGATGAAGACCCTCGTGCGCAAACTGAAGACCTTTCGGACAACGTGATGAAAGCCAATACCTACGGATTGAAAAACCTCCGCTATATCGTGCAACACCTCCCCGAATGGACTAAACAGCCTAACGACAAATACGAACATCTCGACGAAATGCAAAATGCTGCCTATATGCAGTATTTCCGCTATTTGAAACACGTGCTCAAGCACATTGGCAATAGATATGTGGGCATCATCGGGGAGAAAGAAGTCTATAAAGAAGTACCCAAAGAGAAGGTAAAAGAAGCTATAAACTATTTAGATAAAGAACTTTTTGAAGCACCTTTGTGGTTATATCCTCAGGAAATAGTAGAAAAAACAGGAGCAACCCCCGATAAGAACATCATCAGTATGCAAAATCTTACCCTGAGTGTGCTTTTAGGAGAGTCAACCCTCTACACCCTTTACAACCAATCGCTCACCTCCAAAAATCCTTATCCGCTAAACGAATATCTGCAAGATGTATTCAAAGCGGTATGGAAACCCCTCAACAACCCCGATGCACGCCAAAACACCTATCGCCGTGGGATAGAACGCTTGTACCTCTCTCAAATCGATAGGCTCATCAATGCGCCTGCTGAGGCTAAGAATACCAAAGCAGCGAGCATACAGCAAGTATCCGATGTGCGCCTCTTTGCCTTGCAGCATTTGGATATGATTGAGGCTTTCGCCAAACAAGCTCTTGCCAAAGAACCAGCGTCATCTATCAACCATCTACACTACCAAGAAATTGTAAAGGAAATAGAACATATAAAAGACCCTAAAAAATAGTGTTAGAACCCGAAGAACTCAAAGACTCTAAACCCGACTTACTGTTTATCCTCATTATGGGACTCCTATCGATGCTCACCCCGCTGGCTATCGATATGTATCTCCCTGCTTTTGTGAAGATTGCTAACGATTTGAACGTATCCGAAGAGATGATTCCTCAAACCTTAGCACTCTTTACCCTTGGGTTTGCTTTTGGGCAACTCTTCTGGGGACCTCTTTCCGATAGTTATGGACGCAAACCTATCATTCTCATCGGGATTATCACCTCAGCCTTAGTGTCGTTAGCGATTACGCAAATTCACCACATCCATCATTTTTATATATTGCGCTTTGTGCAAGGCTTTTTTGGAGCATCGCCAGCGGTAGTTACCGGTGCGCTCTTGCGCGACCTTTTTGCCAAAAATGAGTTTGCCCGCCAAATGTCGATGATTATGATTGTCACGATGATTGCCCCGCTCATTGCCCCCGTACTGGGCGGTCACCTCACCGACTGGTTTCATTGGCATATCATCTTCTATGTGCTGATGGTTTTAGGACTCTTGGCAGCCCTTTTGGTAAGTTACAAAATCCCTGAAACGCTTCCTAAGCTCAAGCGCGCTCCTTTGAAAATAGGCAACACCTTGCGCATTTACGGCAAGCTCCTCAGCAACAAAAAGGTATTGGGGTATATTTTCTGCAACTCGCTTTCCTATTCGGGAATGTTTTGCTTTATCACCACGGGGTCTATTGTATACACCAAACTCTTTGGCATAGCCCCTCAACACTTTGGATATTTCTTCCTTTTAAACATCATTGTAATGATGACGGCAACCTCGCTCAACGGCAAATTCGTCACCAAAATAGGCGTAGAAAAATCCTTGCGATTAGGGCTAACTATCCAACTCATTGCAGGAGCGTGGCTGGTGATATGCGGTATTTTCCATTTGGGATTATGGGCTACCGTAGCAGGCGTTTCAATGTTTGTAGGTTTGGTATCGGTAGTGTCCAGCAGTGCCAATGCCGCCATTTTGGATATGTACCCCGAAGTAGCGGGTACCGCCAATTCACTCACAGGAATGTTGCGTTTTGGTATCGGTTCGGTAGTAGGAGCAGTACTCTCACTTTTCGCCATCACCTCCGAGCGCCCAATGGTATTTGCAATGGCAATATGCATAGGAGTAGGTGCCCTCAGCTATGTATTATTAGTAAAACGATTTGCTGATTAGCGATTTTGTGACTTTTTGAGTGGCACAAGTTACAACCTTGCGCCTGTAGAGCATATATTTTAGTAGGGGGCAAAGTATAGCTTTGCCCCCTACTTTTTTTAATCTATAGTCATTAAAGTGTCTTTTAAATAAACAGTAAGCATTATAGAATCATTTTCTTTTACTTTTATTTTTTTGATATAGACACTTTTGCCTGCCATTACCCCCGTTACCCACATATCGTATTTTCTATTAGGAGAAAGACGCAAATAATTTTGCTTAGGTCTGAATATAGGAACGCCATTAACCCATAGATACCAACGATCACTTGGGATAGGATCACCATATTCAATCACATTGATATTTAAAAATCCAGTACCTCTATCTTTTAGTTTGTGATAACTAAGGGTATAATCCTCTCCTTCTACCCCTATTTTCCGTTCGTTAGGGTTTATTTGTCTTTTAAGGGAGTTACATCCCATTGATAGCAGACTTACTACTACAATTGTTAGGGTTATTACTTTTTTCATATATTATTTTAAGGCAAAGCTACACTTTGCCACTACTTTTTTAATCTATAGTCATTAAAGTATCTTTTAAATAAACAGTAAGCATTATAGAATCATTTTCTTTTACTTTTATGTTTTTGATATAGACACTTTTGCCTGCCATTACTCCCGTTACCCACATATCGTATTTTCTATTAGGAGAAAGACGCAAATAATTTTCCTTAGGTCTGAATATAGGAACGCCATTAACCCATAGATACCAACGATCACTTGGGATAGGGTCACCATATTCAATTACATTGATGTTTAAAAATCCTGTACCTCTATCTTTTAGTTTGTGATAACTAAGGGTATAATCCTCTCCTTCTACCCCTATTTTCTGTTGGTTAGGGTTTATTTGTCTTTTAAGGGAATTACATCCCATTGATAGCAGACTTACTACTACAATTGCTAGGGTTATTATATCTTTCATATATTATTTTAAGGCAAAGCTACACTTTGCCACTACTTTTTTAATCTATTATTTAAAGCGTATTTTTTTACGAGCTAATATCCCCTCATCTACTATTTCTGCTTTTATAACAAGAGAATCGCCTGACTGCGGTTTAATATTTAATATTTTCATAGTTTGAGAGGTGTGAGAACCTATATTAAAATTATATTTTCTATCACTGAAAACTCTAAATGTAACAATAGGTTTATCAAAAAAGAACATTCCATTATACTCTATATAGAACGGTACATCAGGAGTTTTTCCTGCATCATCAACAATTTGAAATGTAATTTGCCCTGAGGTACATTTACTCCTATATTTTTCAATGGTATAATCCTCCCCTAAAATGGCTTTTTTAGGCTTTTTATCAATTACCTTATGGGAGCCAGAATGATAGCAACTTATAAGCATAAGTATGGCAAAAAAGGAAAGTATTTTTTTTATTGGTAAGATTTTCATATCACATTTTTTTAATACTCCCCACTTAGAAATGGGGAGTATGATTATTCAATACAAAATAACATTTTCTTCCTCAAATAAACGTGCTTTTATAACAAGAGAATCTCTTTGTCGAGGTTTTATATTATTAATATGAATCATTTTATAACCAAGGGTGGTGATTTTTGCATTATATTTACTACCACTTTCTACATTCAAAGTAATTGTGTTCTTATCATTTGGAAATCTAAAATAAATATTATTTACTGAAAAGAAAAAATATTTAGCAGGGAGTTCAAACCCTCTTGTTGTTACATCAAAAGTAAGACGGGCACCTCCTATTTCTCTCTTTTTCATTTTATACTTTTCAATGGTATAATCTTTGCCTAATACTGCTATCTTTTCTGTATTAGGGTCTATTTTTGAAGTGCTACAACTCATTAAGAGGAGCGTCAAGAAAAAAACTATTTTATGGTCTATTTTTAGTGAGTTCATCGTATAAAATTCTTTTAATTTTCTCTTTTTCTGCTTCTGGAAGTGCTTTATATTCATCAGTTTTTTCTAAACCTCCCCACGACATCAACCTATAATACTCCAATGAATGTTGTCCACGGTCATATCGAGCTAAGGATTCAGCCATTGCCTCCACAAATTCAGTGATTAACTTATGCTGTGTGATATTAGCATCTTTGTTTTACCCTACTTGAGTGTTTTGATATAAAAGTATTAGCCTTTCAGCTATATCATTATATTGCCGTTCAATTCTCATTCTATCTAATTGCATCAACATATAAGCGTGTAAAGTTTTGTGAATAATAGTCTTAGCAATAGCAAGATTAGAACCTTCTTTTAGTAGTCTTTTGTCTAAGGTAATATTGTAATGGGTAAGCCCTGGTATTTTAGTAGTATTACCATTTGGCTTGAGCATTAATGAGCAATTGTGGCTCCTGCAAGGTAATGCCCTCCTCTTGAAGCGATGTATCTTCTTTTTGGCAACCAGCCAGTAAGAAAACACTACTAATAAGAAACATCACGCCTTTCATTTTATTACGGTTTTAAGTGATTTATCGCGCAAAGAAAAGAAAACTATTCAAAACAAGCAAATTAGAAATGTTAACTTTTTGTTAAAAATATAATAATATTCGCTTTTGCTTGTTTTTAGAGATACTCATAAGAGCAAAGTATATTCAAAAAAATCTCTTTTTTGTGCTTACTTCCATAATAATCCCCCCACTAGCTCGTGCTTTATCAATAAGGATTTAAAACATTACCCCTTACTTGCTTAACCAATGTTTAAACTCACTTGTTAATTTTTTCTCTTTGAGTTTGGAAAGTGGCATCTTCCTTCCTGATAACGTGTTTCTTATATTCCAATAACTTTTCTCCGCAAAAGAAAGAAAATAAAATGAATTTTACAAACTTTAAAGAAGTTTTCTGCTCATTTGCTAATTTTATCATTTGCTCATTCACTAATTTTTCAATACCTTTGTCGCTTGATTTTTTGAGTAAAAAAATGATAAACTTTTTAAGCAAACTACCTTGGTTACTGAGAATTTCACTCATTAGTATCGGTTTTTTCGCAGGTGCAATACTCATCTTTGCAGGACAACTGCTAATAGAAGGACGCCCAAAAGACTTCTTCACCGAAGAAGTTCCTCTGACATACAGCACCATAGGAGCAGTTACTTTTTTCATTGCCTTGCTATTAGTCCAAAAACAACAAGGGAAAGGGACAAAGTTCTACCCTATATTTTACATATTGTGGATTACCCTGCTCTACATCGTTATTCTATACTACAGCTACGGCGAGGAGTGGAAAGAAAATATGTTTGGTTACACCCTCCTTTTCGGACTCATTCTCATAGCAGGAACCCCTCATAACATTATCTTTTTAGGATTGAGTTTTGGGCTGTTATACCTCTGCAAGGAGTCGTCTTCTTAATATTATCCGTACAGAAGGTTAAAAATGTTAATTCTCTTGACAAACGAACAACAAAGCACTACCTTTGTAGCGGAGAATTGATAAACGTATTGCCTATGAAACATCTTGCAATGTAGGCATATAGGTCAATAGAGTGATAACCTATGGCTTACTACAACATTACTAAAAGTATCACTCTCAAACTTAATTACAACAACTTCGTCAAAGTCCTCAACACCTGCAGTGCGACCGCCTTTGACGAAGTTTTCTATTTCCTAAAAATTGCTATTTAAAAAAAACTTTGTACTTTTGCGCTTTACTAAAACTGATTGATTATGTCTTGGTTTAAAAGAACAGCAAAAGGAATACAAACCTCTACTGAGGAAAAGAAAGATATCCCTAAAGGATTATGGTATAAATCACCTAGTGGTAACATCGTGGAACAAGATGAGTTGGCTACCAACTTTTATGTAAGTCCTGATGATGGTTATCACGTGCGCATAGGCAGCAAAGAGTATTTCCAGATATTGTTTGATAACAACGAATTTCAGGAACTCAATGCCAAAATGACTTCTAAAGACCCGCTGAATTTCGTAGATACGAAAGCCTACACCCAGCGATTGGAAGAAGCCACCCAAAAAACGGATCTTAAAGATGCCGTTCGCACCGCCGTAGGTAACTCTAAAGGCAAACCTATAGTCATAGGCTGTATGGATTTCGCTTTCATCGGGGGTTCTATGGGAAGTGTAGTAGGTGAGAAAATCTGTCGTGCTATCGACTATGCTATCAAACACAAATTGCCTTTCTTAATGATTTCTAAATCGGGAGGGGCGCGAATGATGGAAGCTGCTCTTTCGCTAATGCAAATGGCTAAAACCTCTATCAAACTCGCACAGCTCGACGAAGCTAAACTTCCTTATATTTCTCTCTGTACCGACCCTACAACCGGAGGGATAAGCGCTTCATTTGCAATGCTTGGCGACATCAATATTGCCGAACCAGGTGCCCTCATAGGCTTTGCAGGTCCGCGCGTAGTGAAAGACACCACAGGGCAAGACCTTCCTGAAGACTTCCAAACCGCTGAGTTCTTGCTCGAACACGGCTTCTTAGACTTCATCGTAAACCGCAAAGAGCTCAAAGACAAGGTAAATCTCTACATCGACTTGGTGATGAACCGACCTTTGAGATAAAGGGTAACCCCAAAAAGACCAATAGTAATATGAACACACTTGTCTTAAACAAAAATATTAATTTTGAAGAGTATCAACAAATAGTTGATTACTTTGCTACCATAGGGATTGAGGTAACCAATCCTTATAAATATCCCTCTCTAATTACTGATGAAGATAGAGAAGCTATTGCTTTAGCTCGCGAAGATGTTAAAAATGGCAATTGGATTGATGGAGAAGAATTGTTTGAGACTATTAGAAAAAAATATGTGAGTAAAATGGTCGGGTAAGGCAAGAACAGAATTAGAAAACACTTTAGACTTTTGGAGTGAAAAGAATAAATGTTACTCAAACTGACAAAATAACTGTAAACCAATTTTAGGACGTGACACTTGTTACCTCTTACCTCTTACCTAATAAAAATGACAACATTCAAAGCACCTAGTAATATCGCCCTCGTAAAATATTGGGGCAAAAAGGGAGAACAACTCCCTGCAAACCCCTCTATTAGTTTTACACTTACGCATTGTTATACCGAAACTTCTATCGATTACGAACGTAGAAGTGAACTTTCTATAGCTTCAGGTGATTCTTTTTCTTTTAACTTTAGCTTTGAAGGACAACCTAAACCGTCATTTCACCCTAAAATTCACACTTTTTTTGAGCGTATTCTTCCTTACCTACCTTTTTTAAAGGATTATCACTTCAACATTGCCTCTCATAATTCATTTCCTCATAGCAGTGGCATTGCCTCCTCGGCGAGTGCTATGGCAGCACTTTCGGTATGTTTGATGAAAATAGCTAAAGAATTAGGCGAAACTTATACCGAAGAAGCCTTTTGGCAAAAAGCGTCTTTCTTAGCGCGCTTAGGTTCGGGCAGTGCTTGCCGCAGTGTAAAAGGCAACATAGTAGTATGGGGTGAACATCCTGCTATTGCAGGTAGTTCGGACGAGTATGGCATTACCTACCCCCTACCCGTTCACGAGGTTTTTCAAAATTATCAAGATACTATTTTGCTCATCGACCGCGGGCAGAAGCAAGTGAGTAGCACCGTTGGGCATAACCTGATGCACGGTCACCCTTTTGCTGAGGCGCGTTTTGCACAAGCTAATGAGAATATCAACCAACTCGTTAGCTGCTTTGCCTCTGGTGATATTGAGCATTTTATGGAGATTGTAGAAAGTGAAGCCCTCACCCTTCACGCGATGATGCAAACCAGCATTCCATACTTTATCTTGATGCGTCCCAATACCTTAGAAGTCATTCAGCGTGTGTGGCAATACCGCAAAGACACCAAAGTACCGCTCTGCTTCACCCTTGATGCAGGTGCTAATGTGCACTTGTTATACCCTAAAACTTCTATTGCAGAAGTGCAAAAGTTTATTGCAGAAGAATTAGCGCAATTCTGTGAAGGACAGCACTACATTCACGACGAAGTAGGTCAGCTTATTTGAGATAGCAGTATAGGTAAGGCACTTTTGTCAATCTCTTTGCTGGCAGTGAGCAAGGTTACCACTTTGTGAGTTTTCAGCGTTTCGCAAAAAGCGGGAAAATCCACATTGTGTTTTAGTTCTTCAGTATAATCCTTTTTAAAAGTATCAAAATCACCGTCTTGGTGATAGCGTTTGCGCAATTCGGTGCTTGGGGCGATTTCCTTTGCCCAAAGGTCTAAAGCAAGTGCTTCTTTTTTAATGCCGCGAGGCCAAAGGCGGTCGGCAAGTACTCTAAAACCATCGTTAGGGTCGTTTTCTTCATATACGCGTTTGAGATGTATTTCCATTGTTTATCTGTATTAGTTCGTACAAAGTTCGTACAAAGGTAGTGAAAAAAGTAAATATTTCGTACTTTTGCCGCTGATTTTTCAATATAAACAATGACTGCCCACCCACAACATCTTCTCAAACGCCTTTTAATTTGGCGTGTAAAACATATTTCCGATAGGCATTTTATCCTCATTCTCAGCGGGGTAATAGGTATTGCCACAGGCTTAGCGGCTTTGGCAATGCGCTCGTTCACACACCTTATTCAGTGGCTGTTAGACGGCAAACTCGCACAAACAATTACCTACGGATTTTACTTTATCCTCCCGATGTTGGGTTTTGCCATTGTCTATTTAGTAAAAAAATACGTAATACGCCACGATGTAAATCACGGAATCCCCTCAATTCTCTATGCAGTAGCCCATCAAAAAGGGATAATGAAACGTTATCAGGCGTATGGGAGTATTCTTGTAGCGCCTATTACCATTGGTTTTGGGGGGTCGGTAGGGCTCGAAGGACCTATGGTAGTAACAGGAGCAGGCATTAGTTCTAATATCTGTAGATTTTTTCACATCAACCAGTCAAACCGAATGTTGCTTTTAGCGTGTGCCTGTGCAGCGGCTTTGGCAGCTATCTTCAAAGTGCCTATTGCAGCCATATTGTTTGCTATCGAGGTTTTTGGCTTGGATTTAACGCTCTCATCGCTCATTCCGCTATTTATTGCTTCCCTTTGCGGGGTATTCACTTCTTATTTCTTCTTTGGTAGTGAAGTACTAATCCCAATGACGATCACACGTGCTTTTTCATTGCAAGGCATTCCGTTTTACATTCTTTTAGGGGTCGTAGGCGGACTGATGTCGGCTTATTTTACGTATATTTATGAGAAAATCAATGCTTTTTTCAAAAAACTATCTTCTCCTTGGCTGCGAATAGTTGTAGGCGGAGCTCTTTTGGGGTTGCTTATCTACATAATGCCACCGCTTTACGGCGAAGGACACGAGATTATCAATCATTTGAAAGAAGGTCACCCCGAATTATCACTGAGTAGCAATATTTTCGGTTGGGATTTATCCAATGCGTGGGTGATTATCCTACTTTTGGCGGGACTTACCTTTGCCAAAGTCGTTGCTACCTCACTCACCTTTGGGGCAGGAGGCGTTGGGGGAATCTTTTCGCCTATGTTGTTTATGGGCGGAGTGATGGGCAACTGCTTAGCACGGATTATCAATGAGTTTCCTATCTTGGGCTACAAAGCTGCTTTGCCTAACTTCACTTTGGTGGGAATGACTGCCCTAATGACGGGCGTATTGCACGCACCCCTTACAGCCGTTTTCCTCATCGCCGAAGTAACCGGAGGTTATTCGCTATTAGTACCCGCGATGCTCACAGCTGCGGTATCATTTTCGGTAGCCAAATATTTCAATAAATATTCTATTTACACAATGGAATTAGGCAGAAAAGGAGAACTCATCTCCCAAAACAAAGACCAATCTATACTCACTCTAATGGACTTCGACCAAGTAGTGGAACACAATTTCACCCCCGTATATACCGATATGAAACTCCGCGAGGTGGTGTACAACGCTGTACGCGAATCAAACCGCAACATCTACCCCGTACTCGACCGCGAAACGGGTACGCTACAAGGCGTAATCTTGCTTGACGACATACGACACTTAATTTTCGAAACCGATTATTACGATAAGATTCCTGCCGTAGAACTAATGCAAAAACCACCTGCCATCATAGAAATGGGCAAGGACAAAATGAGCACTGTAATGGATAAGTTTCAGCACACTGGCGCGTGGAATCTACCCGTAGTAAAGAACGGCAAGTACGAAGGCTTTATTTCCAAATCAAAATTACTGAGCATCTATAGGCGAAAATTAATCTACTTCACCCAATAAAATATTGCTTTTCCAAAATAATTGTATAACTTTGCTATTTAAAGAATTAAAAGTAAAATAACACTACTCCTCTTACCTCTTATCTCTTACCTAAAACACAGTGATTTCAAAAAACACCATTGATAAAGTATACGACCAAATGCGGGTGGAGGAAGTCATTGGCGACTTCGTCCAACTCAAGCGCGCAGGGTCTAATTACAAAGGGCTGAGTCCGTTCTCTAACGAGCGGACGCCCAGCTTTATGGTCTCGCCCGTAAAGCAAATATGGAAAGACTTCAGTAGTGGCAAAGGTGGGAATGCTATTGCCTTCCTAATGGAACACGAGCACTTCACCTACCCCGAAGCCATTCGCTATTTGGCTAAAAAATACCATATCGATATTGAGGAAACCGAGCAATCTAACGAAGAAAAAGCACAAGCCGATGAACGCGAGAGCCTCTATATTGTATCAGAATACGCCCAACAATATTTTCAGGACACCCTTTTCAATACCGAAGCCGGCAAAGCTATCGGTATGACCTACTTCAAAGAGCGCGGTTTTACTGAGGAAACCATCCAAAAATTCCGCTTAGGCTTCTCACCCGACGAATGGACAGCCTTCACCGATACCGCCCTTGCCAAAGGCTATCAGTTGGAGTTCTTAGAAAAAACAGGACTCACCATCGTCAATGGCGACCGTAAATTCGACCGCTTCAAAGGGCGCGTGATGTTCCCCATTCACTCTATGAGTGGACGGGTATTGGGCTTCGGAGGGCGTATCCTCACCAACGACAAGAAACAAGCCAAATACCTCAACTCTCCCGAAAGCGAGATTTACCACAAGAGCAAAGTGCTGTACGGCATCTTCTTTGCCAAACAAGCTATCGCCAAAGCCGATAATTGCTATCTGGTGGAAGGCTATACCGATGTGATTCAAATGCACCAAAAAGGCATCGAAAATGTAGTAGCATCGAGCGGAACAGCACTTACACAAGACCAAATCCGCCTCATTCACCGCCTTACCCCCAACATCACAGTGCTGTACGATGGCGATGCCGCAGGCTTGCGCGCTTCCATTCGTGGGGTAGACCTCATCTTGGAACAGGGTATGAATGTGAAGGTCTGCTCTTTCCCCGATGGCGATGACCCCGATAGCTTTGCCCGCAAAACTGCCTACGAAGACCTCGTGTTATACCTCGAAAACAACGCTACCGATTTCATTCGCTTCAAAGCCTCCCTCCTAATGCAAGAGGCGCAGAACGACCCTATCAAAAAAGCCGAAACCATACGCGATATGGTAGAGAGCATCTCAAAAATCCCCGACCTTATCAAGCGGGAAGTATATGTGCGTGAGTGCGCTACCATTATGGATATTTCCGAGCAGGTGCTCTTCTCTACTTTGGCACAAATCCTCAAAAAGGACTTTTATGAGGGGCAAAAAGTAGAGCGCAAGCAAAAAGCGGCGATGCAGGTAGTGCAAACGCCAGAAGAAGCCCAAAAACGCACCGTAAATCGCTTAGAAGTCTTGGAATACGACCTTATCAAAAACCTTTTGCTCTACGGCAATAGAGAATGTGTATTCACCGATACCATACTCGTGGAAGAGGAAGACGGCACCCTCAAAGAGGAGCAAGTACAGCAAACGCTGAAAATCTACGAAAAAATATTCCTCGAACTCCAAGAAGACGAAATAGAACTCGCCAACCCCGATTTCAAACAAATCTACGAACTGCTGATGGGCAAACTCAGCGAAAACCCTAATTATGACGTCAATCGCATCGCCAACGAGTTGCCTATAGAACTAAGTGAAAAAGTATCGGGAATGTTGTTAGACGACGAAAACAATCAGCTACACGATTGGAGCAAACGCGACATCGTCCCCAAAGCAAAAGACGCTCATCTTGAAACTATTGTAGGCGATATTATCCTCAACATCAGGAGTTTGTTAGTTCACCATCTCATCCAAAGTCTTACACAGCAAATGGCGCAAGCTAACGAAGAAGAAAAGAAAGAACTTTTAGAGAACGTAATGAACTACATCCAGCTGCAAAAACTCTTAGCCAAACGTCTCAATATTGTAGTGAATTATTAGTCGTTAGTAATCAGTTTGAGACTCTCTTACCTCTTATCTCTTACCTCTTACCTAAATATCACCAGCTTTTTTCTTAGAAAAATATCACTTTGGAACGATTTTAGCTACACATTTTTGCGAAAAGCAGAAAATTATCTTTTTTATGAAACGCCTATTATTCTTTAGCGTATTGAGCGCTCTCCTTTTTGCAGCTTGCAACGATACTAACAATGACAAAAACAACACCTATTTGCCCCCTTCAGTAGGTCCTATCAACAGTGTAGCTGTGGTGATTGACAACGACTTATGGGAAGGCACCATAGGTGATACCATTCGCCGTTACTTCGCTGCTCCTGTAGACGGGCTACCTACCGAAGAACCTACCTTTACTCTCCATCAAATTCCCCCCCAAGTATTTGAAGGCAATACCCGCAATAGCCGCAATATCCTCATCGTTCAACGCGGCGATGAGAAAAAAGCGTTTGTAAAAGAAAATCTTTTTGCTAAACCTCAAGTAGTGTGTGTAGTACAAGGCAAACAAGTACGCGACATCGCTTGCAAGGTTGAAGAATACCACAAAGAGTTTGTCAATGAGTTTAAAAACAGTGAACTTACCGAAACACGCAAACGCTTTGATAATTCCCTTAGTAAAGACAAACAAGTAGAAAATACCTTAGGCGTTAAATTCACTATGCCTAACGTGTTTAATATCCAAAAGTACGGCAACAACTTCTTTTGGATGGAACGCCCTATCAAAGGCGGTAAAGCAAGCATCATCCTCTACGAAATGCCCCTTGGTAGCATCCCTACCGATGAGGAAGGACGCGCCAAAGCTATTGTGAAAATGCGCGATTCTATAGGCGAAAAATATATCCCAGGACCCGAAAAAGGTATGTATATGGTTACCGAAACCTACCTTGCCCCCAGCATCAGTGAGGTGATGATCAAAGGACATAAAGCTATTGAAAGCAAAGGCTTATGGGAAGTAAAAGGCTTCGCTCTTGGAGGTCCTTATATCAACTACATCATTGAGGATAAAGCCCATAACCGACTCTTAGTTGTAGAAGGTTTCCTATATGCTCCAGGAGTTGCCAAACGCGATATGCTCTTTGAACTCGAAGCAATTATCAAATCAATTGAATTTAAATAAATTAGTTAATTAACTAACTCTATAATAAATTTTATTCATCATACATTGTTAATTGCTAATTGTTTCATACCTTTGCACCACAAACAAGTAATAGCTAATAGGTAACACTTTACCTCTTATCTCTTACCTCTTAACTAATAGAAATTATGCTAAGTATATTTTTAGGGGTCGTAGGACCTTGGCAAATCATCATTATTGTAGCCCTTATATTATTGCTCTTCGGAGGAAAAAAAATCCCTGAACTAATGCGCGGTTTGGGCAGTGGCATTCGCGAATTCAAAGATGCTGCTAAAGACCCCAACGAAAAGAAACCCGAAGCTAACAACTCTGAAAAATCAGAAAATTAGCAAATTTGCTAATCGGCAAATTGACAAATCAAAGAAATTAACACTATGATTTTAACAACTACCCCTACCCTCGAAGGACAACCTATCAAACAGTATTTAGGCATCGTTACTGGTGAAACTATCATCGGGGCAAATGCGATTAAAGATTTTATGGCTGGACTTACTGATTTCTTTGGCGGACGTTCTACTACCTACGAAAAAGTCCTTATCGAAGCTAAAGAATCTGCCCTTGCCGAACTCCAACAACGCGCTGCCCAAAAAGGCGCTAATGCGATCGTTGGTATCGACCTTGATTATGAAACCGTAGGTGCTAACGGCGGTATGCTAATGGTTACTGTTAGCGGTACAGCTGTAGTTATCTAATTAGCAAATTCACCAATGAGTAGCAACACTCTCTAACACCTAAAACCTAACCCCTGAAACCTATTTCCGACAAATTAGTGAATTGGTATGCCACTGCCCAGCGCGAATTGCCTTGGCGTGGCACTACCAACCCCTATAAGGTGTGGCTCTCCGAAATTATCCTCCAGCAAACGCGCGTGGTACAAGGTCTCCCCTACTACCAGCGCTTTATCAGCAACTACCCCACCATCACCGATTTGGCAAACGCCCCCGAAGAAGAAGTCCTCAAACTATGGCAGGGCTTAGGTTACTACTCCCGCGCCAAAAATCTGCACCACACCGCCCAATACATCGCTACCGAACTGGGTGGTATCTTCCCAAAAACCTATAAGGAACTCGTAAAGCTCAAAGGCATAGGCGACTATACAGCCAGTGCCATCGCCTCTTTTTGCTATAACGAACCCTGCCCCGTAGTCGATGGCAATGTATACCGCGTGCTCTCACGTGTGTTTGGCATCGCAACCCCTATCAACAGCACTCAAGGAGCAAAAGAGTTTAAAGCCTTGGCACACGAGTGTTTAGACAAAGCCAATGCAGGTGTTTACAACCAAGCAATAATGGAGTTTGGCGCACTGCAATGCACCCCCCAGAGTCCTGATTGCGCTAATTGCGTATTGCGCGACCACTGTTGGGCTTGGGCAAACCAGCAAGTGAACGAACTCCCCGTAAAACTCAAGAAAATCACTATCAAAAAACGCTATTTCAACTACCTCGTATGGTTAAACCCCTACGGACAAACCCTCTTGCAAAAGCGTGAAGGCAAAGATATATGGCACGGACTCTATGAGTTTCCGTTACTCGAAACACACGCTCCCGTCAGTGCCGACACCATAGCTACCGCTCACCCCACAGCTACCGTGAGTTTATACAACGAAACACCCGTAATCCACAAACTCACGCACCAGCATATCCACACTTCTTTTTGGATTATCACCACCCCCGAACCCCTTGACAACAGCATACCCATCAGCGATATACACCGCTACCCCGTATCGGCACTCACCGCAAATTTCATCACCAAGTTTTGGAAATAGGAAAAATAGAAATTATTTTATACCTTTGTAGGCTGAATACGAGGAATTAAAAGATTTTAAACCAAACTATTTTTATAAAACTGTCCGCAAAGTCTTAAAATTGTATTAGCACCTTTACAGTTTGCCAAAGTTTTTAATTGCTCATCGTGCTACAACCTTTGGCAAAGTTGACTACCCTGATATTCTATTGCTTTTATAGTACGTTGTGTAGGAAAGCCAGCGATAGCTGGGTGTTACAATAGAGTTATTTATACAAGCTCACGCCAGCGGGGGAAAATGTAATCGTGGCAAATTCATTAGATGAACTAGGAAAAATAATAAAGTAACTTGTGATGGGGACTCTTTCAAAAATTTATGTAAAAAATGATAATATAGATAATATTATTAATGAGTTTAAAACTTTCTATTCTATAAAAAGAATAGAATTTTTAGATACTCCAAAGTGGTGGCTCTATGCACCCAAAGAGACTATTATTATTTCATCTGAATATGAGAACTGGATAGAAATAGAGGTGCAATTCAATTATTCACTATACATTTATGATGAGTTCTTGAGAAGGTTGTCAGAGAAGTATCAAACTATTATTTTATTAGTATATTATCAATCAACAACGGGAGAAGGTAGAGTGGCTACATTTCAAAGAGGTAGAATGAATTTATCTATTGTTCAAAATTATGTTAGAGAAGAGAATGTAGATAAAATTGTTTTGACAGATAATTTTGGTTTGTCTCTCTCTTTAAAAAAGAAATTTCAAATTCCTAATCTATATGATGAATGTTATATTTTTGACTATGATTTTATAAATTACTTTTTGGAAAAAGAAGGGGTCTTTTCTCTATCAAAAGAAAAAAAACATCATTATATACATATAGAGAAAATTAATTAAAAACAAAATATTACTAAATGGAAAAGTAACGAGGAAGTTCAAAGCAGGAGCTACCTCTTTAGAGGTAATCCGAAATATCAAATCCTACCTACCCGCTAAATTCCATAGCACCCTGCAAAAATTAGAATTAGAAGACCTCATTTCTTATGCAGATGAGGCAGGTGATTTTAGGTTTGATATCAAGTGGAAAGCCTTAAATTCTGAAGGTTTCCCTATAAGTATTTTCATAGATACTAAAAACTATTCTACAGCTCGTAATATGTTCCAAAACTTAGGGCAATATAAAGCGTATTTAGAAGTTATTGATGATTTTGACCAGCTATATATTATCCAACAAGGAGGTAGAGGTATTACAAAAGAAGATATCATAAAAAAACTTGAAAGTGCTATAGCTAAAGATGCTGAAGGAGTTTATTATGCAAAAAAACAACTTTGGCAGAAAATTGGTATAACTGATGAATTTGAATTAGAAAGATTGGCGAAAAACAAATTGCTGTCGAAAGAGATTGATTATAAACCTTTTAGAAATTCAATTCTTATTACCCGATGAAAAAATACAAATTGAAAGAAACAAAGAAAAATGTAACCGAATTCGATGCTGGTTTAAACTTATATGCTTATAAAGGAGAGAATCAAAACTATCTTTTTTTTAACAATAAGATATATCCTTTGAGATATACTCCTATGATTTTAAAAAAGATAGATAAGGTACTATATATTAAGTATAGTGATGGATATTGTGAAAAATTAGTTGAGGATAAGTTTTTACCAATAAATAATATGAATATTAAATATATTAATTTTGGAAAACCTTATTCTGTTATATTTGTATATGACAATGAATATAAGAAATTTTTCAACCTTCTTGATTTAGAAACAAATAAGCTACTTTTAAAAAAGATAGCCTGCATTGGTTATACATAGAGAAAAACATTATTGTAACGTATGATATTTTAGGCTCTTTTATTAGTCGTATCAATACCGATACAGAAACACTTTGGCAATTTACCATTGCTTCCTTAGGGGATTCTCCTTATCCCGATGAAGAGGATAAAATCGGAAAATTTTTAGGCATTACTAACAATTATCTATGGATAGTAACCAACTTAGGTCGACTTATTGCCTTAGATATAGAGACAGGGGAAGTCCAAAAAGTAGCCTCTCCTCATACAACAGATGAGAAATATAATTATCATTTAAACAAGGCTTTTGGACACATTTATATAAAACAAGAAGACGGAAATTTGTATTGTATGTCATATAATATGGTTACCATTATAGATACTCAGACATTTACCATAAAAGAAGAATATAATTTTCGCGAGGAAGACCCCGAAGGAATGGGGCAATATGAATTTGTATATAAATCTTTACTACAAGGAGATTATTTTACCTTTTTAGGTTCTAAACATAAAGAATATGGAGGGATAGGTTGGATAGGTATTTTTGATTACAAGGCGAGAAAGTTAGTATGGGAATACGAACTTATCACTCAAGAAGAACGAAATACCTCTCGCAATCAGTTAGTACCATCTCAACCCTTATATATAAGTGGTAATAAATTGTATATCAAAGATGTAAAGAAAAATCTATACATTTTTGAAAGAGAAGAATAGGATATTTACACCTAAATCATCGTCAAGTGAAAATTCGTGTTTCACATACCATCACTCCTCTTCTCAATCCTATAAATTTCATCACCAAGTTTAAATTTCATCACCAAGTTTTGGAAATAGGAAAAATAGAAATTATTCCTTATCTTTGTACGCTGAATAAAGTCCTAATTTTTTATTTGATGGTCATTTGATAGAAATGTAAAAATATTTAAACTTACTCCTTTATGAAATTAACACTCTTACTCGTTATTGCTTGTATTGCTAATACCTTTGCTCAACTCTCACCACAAGCCTTAGACTCCTTACAACAAGTGAGATATATCAAAGCAAAGTACGTATTGCACGCCGATCAAAACATTTCTTTAGCCCCAAGCAGACTCTATACGTTAAAAGGTGAAAAATATTATGGCGAATATGTAACCAAATACGACCACCGAGGCAGCGCTCTGGAGTTTTATAGCGGAGGTTCAGAAGGTTATATACCTCACAAACGCTATAATACCTATGGCAAAGACCTGCCTTTTGAAGCCGATATGTACGAATTCCATATCAAAATAGACAAAAAGCACGGCATTATCATCGACAATGGGGAAACACATCGCAATTTCCACTTCATCAAAGGCGAAAAGAAAATAAAAGTCCCCACCAACTCCCAAGGTCGCTTTATCATTTATGAGTATTTATGATAATCAATCGCTTTTAAAGTGTGTGGTGTAGGAAAGCCAGCGATAGCAGGGTGTTACAATAGAGTTATTTATAGTAGCACGAGCTACAAGCTCGCGCCAGCAGGGGGCGTCAATTATAAAATCATAATACCTCCAAAGAGTATTTAATTCTTTGGAGGTATTTTCTGCAAAAAAGCACTATAGCTCTGTAATCATAGGTATAACTATAGACTTGTGCCAGTGGTATTTTACTAATTTGCTGTTATTTCGTAGCTTCTTTCACTTCTTTTTCGAGGTCTTCTATGCGGTTCTTTAAATCATCTGATAACTTTTGAGCAGAACCTTTTAACTTTTTCAGATTGAACGAAAGTATTACAGATGAAATACCTGTGGAGATAAATGCTAAACCTGTGAATACTACTAATGAGATACCTGTAAAGATAGGATTAGCAATCAAAATGAACGAGAGGATAATACTCAATACGCTCACTATGGCTAAGTTCCCCCAATTCAGTACGCCTGCTTCTTTTTCTTCGAAGGCAAAACCAAGTAGCTCAAACGAACGGAATAGCAACGTAAAACCTACTACCAATGGTAATATAAACATTGATAGGGCAGGATACATAAGTAAAAAGATACCCATTATCAATGAAATAAGTCCGCTTACCAAATACCAGCCCCAACCATTAAGATTTTTAGTATTCTGTAGGGCAAAGAAGGTTTCAATTATCCCCGATACTAAGAACGAAAGACTAAAGAGTATTGAAAGGGTAAGATAAGAATCTTGTGGTGATATAATTACCCCTATACCACAAAGAATGAACAAAATCCCTAATATAAGGGGAATGTACCAGTGTTTTACTGATCTTCTGATGGATTTGAAAAAATGCAACATAACTTTATCATTTAAAAATTAATGACGCAAATGTAAGGATATTTTTTTGATTAGCAAAATATTTTCAAACAAATTTAAATTGCGAATAAATAAAAGATATATTATCTTTGCACTGTCTATGGAACTAACACTGTCACCAACAGAAATAGAGGAACTTAGAAAGCTCCAACGCAACTTGCAAGGTCGCTCGGATTATGCCCGAGTTACCTGCATTTTGATGCTTTCTATGGGCAATACTCCTATTTTTGTTGCTGATTGCTTGGGTATAGATATTTCTACTATTTATCGTTATCGTTCCTTATATCTTGAAGGAGGACTAGATAAACTCCTTGAGAATCGTTATAGAGGTTATCAAGGTCTGCTTAATATTTTTCAAATAGAATCCTTAAAACAAGAGTTACGCACACATCTTTATACAGATGCAAAACAAGTATCTCAATGGGTTAAAGACACTTTTGAAGTTACCTATACTCCACAAGGAATGGCTGATTTACTTAACAGAATTGGTTTTTCCTATAAGAAAACAACCGAAGTGCCTTGTGAGGCGGATCCTTTAAAACAAAAACTATTTGCTGAAGCGCTCTCTAAAATTCTTTAAGAAAAGGAAGAAGGGGATGTGGTGTATTTTGCCGATGGTGTTCATCCTACACACAACAGCCGTTCCACTTATGCTTGGATAGAGAAAGGTAAAGAGTTTCAACAACCAACAGTTAGTGGGCGTGATAGAGTGAATATCAATGGTTTGCTTAATGCTTATGATGTTACAGATGTAATAGCTCTTGATTGTGAATGCGTTAATGCAGAATCAACAAAAGAACTTTACGAATTAGCTCTTAAAAAGCATCCAAACGCTAAAAATATTTATATTATATCCGATAATGTTCGCTATTATCACAATAAAGAGCTTCAAAACTGGGTAGAAGATAATAGAATTAAGCAAATTTTCTTGCCTCCATACTCTCCGAACCTCAATTTAATAGAGCGCTTGTGGAAATTCTTACGAAAAAAAGTAATCAATACGGGTTTCTATCGGAACAAGACAGAATTCCGAGATGCTATAAGGAATTTCTTTGATAATATACATACTTATAAAAAGGAGTTAGAGTCACTTCTAACTCTCAATTTCCGTTTGATAAATTCGCAAACCATTTCTTTTTGACTATAATTTATGAAGTTTAGAAAAATAAAAGAAATCCAAAAAGTAAAAGCTTTTGACCCAAAAACAGAGGTCTATTCAGTAGATGAACCTACTAAAGGAATACTTTTTAATGAGGTCTTTATACCTTTAGAAAAAGTACCATTAGACATAATAGCAATAGGTCAAAAAATCTTCACAGTAGATGGAGCAAGGTGTTTAAAAATATGGCAAGATGGGATACTTTTAAAAACTATTGAAAAAGCAGATTTATTATCTCCTTCTAATGATAAATGGGTTTGGAAGTATTATCTTGATAAAAAAGATTACAAAAATTACTTCAATATTCTTGATTTAGAGATTAACCAGCTAATTTTCAAAGAGTATATCCCATATAAGCTATATGTAGAAAAAAATATCATTATAGCGTATGATATTTTCGAGGGAGAGATAAAGCGTATCAATACCGATACAGAAACACTTTGGCAATTTACCATTGCTTCCTTAGGGGATTCTCCTTATCCTGATGAAGAAGATAAAATCGGAAAATTTTTAGGCATTACTAACAATTATCTATGGATAGTAAGCAACTTAGGTCGACTTATTGCCTTAGATATAGAGACAGGGGAAGTCCAAAAAGTAGCCTCTCCTCATACAACAGATGAGAAATATAATTATCATTTAAACAAGGCTTTTGGACACATTTATATAAAAGAAGAAGACGGAAATTTGTATTGTATGTCATATAATATGGTTACCATTATAGATACTCAAACATTTGCCATAAAAGAAGAATATAATTTTCGCGAGGAAGACCCCGAAGGAATGGGACAATATGAGTCTGTTTACACCCCTCTCCTTCAAGGTGATTATTTCACTTTTTTAGGTTCTAAACATAAAGAATATGGAGGTATAGGTTGGATAGGTATTTTTGATTACAAGGCGAGAAAGTTAGTATGGGAATACGAACTTATCACTCAAGAAGAACGAAATACCTCTCGCAATCAGTTAGTACCATCTCAACCCTTATATATAAGTGGTAATAAATTGTATATCAAAGATGTAAAGAAAAATCTATACATTTTTGAAAGAGAAGAATAGGATATTTACACCTAAATCATCGTCAAGTGAAAATTCGTGTTTCACATACCATCACTCCTCTTCTCAATCCTATAAATTTCATCACCAAGTTTAAATTTCATCACCAAGTTTTGGAAATAGGAAAAATAGAAATTATTCCTTATCTTTGTACGCTGAATAAAGTCCTAATTTTTTATTTGATGGTCATTTGATAGAAATGTAAAAATATTTAAACTTACTCCTTTATGAAATTAACACTCTTACTCGTTATTGCTTGTATTGCTAATACCTTTGCTCAACTCTCACCACAAGCCTTAGACTCCTTACAGCAAGTGAAGTACATCAAAGCAAAGTATGTATTGCTCGCCATTCAAAACATTTCTTTAGCCCCAAGCAGACTCTATACGTTAAAAGGTGAAAAATATTATGGCGAATATGTAACCAAATATGACCACCGAGGCAGCGCTCTGGAGTTTTACAGCGGAGGCTCAGAAGGTTATATCCCTCACAAACGCTATAATACCTATGGCAAAGACCTGCCTTTTGAAGCCGATATGTACGAATTCCATATCAAAATAGACAAAAAGCACGGCACCATCATCGACAATGGGGAAACACATCGCAATTTCCACTTCATCAAAGGCGAAAAGAAAATAAAAGTCCCCACCAACTCCCAAGGTCGCTTTATCATTTATGAGTACTATTAATAGCAATTTTCATCACCAAATTTTGGTAAGTAGAAAAAAAGTTGTACTTTTGAAAAATATTTTGATTATCAACTCTATATTTATATATTTTATCAATGAACGGAACTTTAAATAAAGTTATTCTCATAGGTCGTATGGGAGATGTTGTAAAACTTACGTATTTTAGCGAAGGCAACTGCATTGGTCAGTTCCCCTTAGCCACTGATGATGAGTATACTAACCGCGCTACCAACGAGCGTATGAGCAGTACCGAATGGCATACTATCATCGTGCGCAACAAGCTCGCTGAACTCGTAGAAAAATACACTCACAAAGGCGACCTTATCTATGTGGAAGGGCGCATCAAAACGCGCAAATGGCAAACGGAAGACGGCGCAATGCGCTATATGACTGAAATCCACGCTACTGATGTAACTTTCCTACCAAACCCCAAACGCGACGGGCAACCCAAAACTGCCCCAAAAACGGCGGAACCTAAAGGGTATGAACCTCCGGTAAGCACCCAGCCGCCTTTCTAAATGTATAACGAAATAATAATATTTTGGAAACAGAACCTTTGTCGGTACTCGCATTGATGCCTTTTTTAGCTATCGATGTGAGTATCGTTATTCAATTTGCAGTGTTTGTAGTGCTATTGCTATGTTCGGCTCTCATTTCGGGAGCTGAAGTAGCTCTCTTTTCACTCACTCCTGCCGAAGTGAATACCCTCCGCGAGGAGAAAATACCTTCTAGCAATATCATCGCCAAGCTCGTTGATAATCCTAAAAAACTATTGGCAACAGTGCTCATTGCCAATAATTTGGTAAACATCTCCATCGTACTCCTCTTCGTGGATTTAGGCGACTTCCTCTTTGGCGGCATCACCACTCCTTGGGTGCGAACTGTACTCGATGTAGGGGTAGTAACCTTTGTCCTCTTGCTCTGCGGTGAAATTCTGCCTAAAATCTATGCCAATCGCAACAACATACAATTTGCACAACGGGTAGGCTATTTTATCTATGTACTCGATTCAGTTTTTACCCCCATCAGCGTACCGATGAAAGCCTTTACGGTATGGATTCAGAAGCGTTTAGGCAAGCAGAAAACAAATATTTCGGTAGGACAACTCTCACAAGCCTTAGAACTTGCCTCGGAAGAAGACACCACCAATGAGGAAAAGAAAATACTAGAGAGCATCGTATCATTTGGCAATACCGAAACGCGCGAAGTAATGGTGCCCCGCGTAGATATCTTTGCCCTCAGCGAAGAACTTTCTTATCAGGAGTTGCTCAACGAAATTGTAGCCATAGGCTATTCGCGTATTCCCGTATATCGCGAGAATTTAGACAATATCACAGGGGTTATTTACATCAAAGACCTCTTGCCTCACTTAGATAAAACCGACTTCGACTGGAATAGTGTGAAACGCAATGCCTTTTTCGTTCCCGAAAACAAAAAACTCGACGATTTGCTCAGCGAGTTCCAAGAAAAGAAAATACACCTCGCCGTAGTGGTTGATGAGTATGGCGGTACTTGTGGCGTGATTACCTTAGAGGACATTATCGAAGAGATTGTAGGCAGTATCAACGATGAGTTTGACGACGATGATGTAACCTACTTCAAAGTAGACGACAACACCTTTATTTTTGAAGGAAAAACAGTGTTAAAGGATTTCTATCGCATCCTCGATTTCAACGATGAAGAAGAGGCTCTTTTTGACGAAAAACGCGGTGATGCCGAAACTCTTGCCGGCTTCCTTTTAGAGATAGCAGGTAATTTCCCTCAAAAAGGCATCCCTATTCTTTTCAATAACTACAAATTCATTGTAGAAGCTTTTGATAAAAAGCGCATCAAGCAAGTAAAAATCATCAGAACCCCTAACCCCTAATCCCTATCCCCTAATGCCTAATATTGACTTACCCGAAAAACTCTATTATAGTATCAACGAAGTAGCGCAGGCATTTGGCGTAAATGCCTCGCTGATACGCTTTTGGGAAAAGGAGTTTGAGATTATCAGTCCGCGTAAAACAACCTCAGGCAGTAGGAAATTTTCAGCAGACGACATTCAAAAACTCAAGCTGATTTATCACTTAGTAAAAGAGCGCGGCTTTACCCTTGAAGGAGCGCGCCAACGCCTGAAAGAAGAAAAACAAAAAACACTCGACAATTTTGCCCTTATAGAGAAATTAGAACATATCAAGCAAACTCTCATCAATATCAAAGAGAGTTTAGGAGAATAAAAAACGGAGTCGCAGGATTGCGACTCCGTTTTCTTATTTAATGATTAAATTATTCGAGTTCTTTAATTTCTTTGAATTTACTTTTCCAGTTTGCTTGCGCTTCATAGTCAGCCTTTTTCCCTTTAGGTACATAAAGTACTGCATTAGCATTGATGCCGTTAAAAGTATTAGTTTGTACTGCAGGAGGAGTTGTAGCTAGCACAGTTACTTTTGTCAATTTTTTGCAGTTCATAAACGCCATTTTGCCAATAGTAGTTAGGGTAGCAGGTAGGGTAGCTTCGCTAAGAGAAGATAGGGCAAAAGCAGCTTGTTCTATTTCTTGTATCTTAGTTCCCACAATAGAAACAAGAGTCTTAGATGATTGAAAAGCACTTTTTCCTATTTTAGTTACGTTGTTAAAATCAACAGAGGTAATACCATCATTGCTAGAAAAAGCACTTGCTCCTACACTTGTTCCTGTAGCAGGCATTTTGATAGCTCCTTTAGCAGTAGCCCCTGCTTTGAGGGTTACTACACCGTCATTACTTACTTCAAAAATATCGTCTTTGGCTTTTACGGTTACAGTGATAGCTACTGTTTTGTTTTGGCTGTCTTTAAGGGTGATAGTAGCGGTACCTGCAGCTACTCCTTTGATAATTACATAGTGGTGCGTATCGTTTTTACCAGCAACTTTTTCAGTTTTTTCTTTTACCTCAGCAGTTGCAATATTATCAGCTGAAGAAGTAATGGTATAACTAGGATTACCCGTGTTGATACGGACTTCGGTAGTAGCTTCGGTTTCTACCTCAGCAGCAGTTTTAGCAATGGTAAGCTCAGCGGCAGTAACAGTTACTTTGAAAGAAGTAGTTTGATTGTTAGTATTATCTTTTATTGCTATTTGAGCAGTACCTACATTAAGAGCTTTTACACGTAGGTTTTTACCGTCGGGGTTACCATTTACAATGCGGGTTTCCACAGTGATACTCACACTTCCTGCAGGACTGATTGTAAAAGAAAGATTGATATTGCCATTGTGTTCGGCATTGAGAATTCTGTTCACTTCTTCTTCCCCGTTTACAAGGGTAAGCGCTTGATTTTCTACCGAAAGTCTTTCGCTAGGGTCGATATTGCTTTCAACGGTTACAGCTATAGCAGCTTTTTGTCCTTTAGCATCGGATACTGTGAGAGTGGTTTGTCCTTCGGCTATTGCTGTGATTTTCACGTTGTTTTGCTCGATTGCTGCTGTAGCAATGTTTTTATCGGCGCTCTCTACCTTATAACCGCCATTGCCTGCTGTGATGCGCACGATAGTGCTTTCAGTTTGCTTTACGGTTACTGCCGATTTCTCTAAAGTAAGTCGCTGAGGGGCTTGTTCGCCACCGTTGTTGTCATCTTTTTTACAAGCTGTAAAAAGAAGGGCTATCAGGGTGAGCCCTAAGGTTAAAAATCTGAGGTTTTTCATAAAAAATATATATAAAATTAAAATTAGACTCTATAGGTTTGTTTTTTGTCAATTATCAATTGTAATAGGACACTACTATTTTTAGGGTTTTACCGCGCAAAACTACTTCTTGGGTAGCGGTACGCACTTCTTCTACATAAAATTTAAGGTTTTCGCGAGTAGCTACTCCTCCTAACTTCTTGTATTCGATGAGTAAATTGATATAAGTGCCTGCTACTGGATGCTCAATAGGCGGAATTTTGTAATACCAATTGTTAAGCGCATTGATAGTAGCGCGCCCCGAAAAGAAAGTGCCTGTGGTAGGGTCTTTAACAATACGTGCTGGGTTAATAGCTTGGCTAAGTGAGCGACTGGTGTTCTGGTATACGCCCAACTGATTGAGAAAGCCTTTTTCGTCTATACAACGCACTTTCACTTTCAGTTCTTTTGGGGCGAGTCCTGCCGAGGTAGCGGTAAGGGTGGCTACCCCTTCGGCTTTGCCTCTTATCTCTACAATCCCACTACTGCCGTTCCAAGTAACTTTCATCACCTCATCGGGGTCGGTAGTGGTGAGGCTCACAATATCACCGCCGCCTAAGCGTATGGTTTTATTGATATCGGTAGGGGCAAGGGTTACTTCATCAGCTGAAAAACTGAGTTCGTTAGGGCGGACGTTAATCTCCAAGCGCGCGGTTTGGTCGTGTGAATGAATGATTGCATAAGTAGTTCCTTGTTCTTGAAAACTCTTTATCTTCAGGGTATCCTGACTGATAGAAGCACTCGCCAAACGACTGTTCGCAACATTCACTATGTACTTGTGGTTGCCCCCTGAGAGCAATATATCGTGCTGACTCTGAGGGTAGAGTGTGAGCTGAGTGAGCGAGCTGCTCTCGGTGCCTATTTTGATAGGCTCGGTGGTATCTGTTTTGTCTTCGCAGGCGCATAGCACTATGGCAAAGAGACATAAGAGTATATTTTTTGTCATAACTGGTAACGTTCAGCGATTTGTTGTGTGATATTTTTAAGTGACCCTACAATTTCGGCAGGGGCTAACAATCGGGATTTATTCCAAAGTCCGGTGCCTGCTATAAGTTGGTTTTGGAGGGCTTTTACTTCGTCGTAAGTGAAATAAAGACTGCCATCGGGTTTGCGAGTGAATTGCAATGCGTATAGGAATCCATAGCCTTGCGACAAGTATTTGAAAGCCTGCTTAGGCGATTCGCTGTAATTGGCAAGGGTATTTGCTCCCGTAAGGGTGTGAATGGTGCGAATAGCCATCACTTTGGAGAGTTCTTTGCGAATGATGCGCATTTGCTCATATAAGGCTTCATAGCGATAGCGCCCTAACTCTATGCGCCCTTGTACAAAAGCATTGCGGATTTTGCGTTCGGCGCCTGCCAAAGCAGCTACTCCATCGGACTGGGTGAGCGATTGCAGATGCAGGAAATAGCCATAAGCCAAATCCCAATGGTGTTCGAGTTGGGTGTAGTTCTCACCAGCGGGCAAGACTACGTTTTGGTGTTCACGGCGCAGGGTAGCATCGGAGAAAAAACGTTCGTCTAAATGGTACAATAGGATCTTATCTAAATAGAGTGCTCCGTTTATAGTGTATATAAACACTTGTGCAGGCGCAATGCCTTTTTCGTCTACATACACGCGATCGGCATCGCCTACCCTTCTGCCAGCATCACCCGAAACGCCTTGTTGGGCTTCGCGCAACGGAATATTTTTGGCTACGAGAAAGAGATTTTTTACATCTTCTCTCACTTGGGCAGTAGCAGCCAAAGGTGAGGAGGCTACTTCATCAGCGGGTTTTACGTAGGAAGTCCCCTCATTGTAGTAACGCAGAATTTCGTCATAAGTAAAATTAGAAATAGCACCATTGAGCAAACGCCTTTCGATAATCTCCAAAGGTTCGCGCAACAAGCTCACGCTGTGTTCATCAACGCTCGACTGCCCATTGCGGCTGAAAGTGTAGGGGATATCAGCTTGCGGACGCAAGATATTAGCAGTCTCCACAGTCTCACCTTCGCCTTTTTGGCAAGCTATTGCAATCAACAGCAGTGAAAAATATGATAGTATGTGTTTTGTTTTCATCATCTTAAGGCAATACTATATATTCGCAATAAGGGGTTATATTATCGGTACCATCGGTGTTTTGGGCTGCAATGTACTGCAAGGTGGGGATATTCACCACTCCTTGGGTATCTACCGCAGTGAGCTGGGCACTCACGCGCGATTCTCTTTCTCCCCCTCCATACACACCGAGATACAGCGGATAACCTGAAGGGAGGGTAAAGGTAAGCGTTTGTGCCGTAGTGGTGGCACTGAGTACCACACGCTCTTTATTGGCATTTACATAACACACATAATAGCGTGGGTCACGAACATTGCCTTCTCCTCGCTGACATTGATAAGTGAGGGTTACCATATACTCACGTGCTTCTTGGGGGGCATCAATACTTGGGTATACAAAATGTTCGATATCACATTGTTTATGCACGAGATCTTCGTAGTTAATGGTAGGTTTTTCAATTCCTTTGAAAGGAAATAGCTTTTGGTAATCCTCTGGAGTAGGATCTTCTTCTTTGCTATTGCATGCTATGAGCAGCAAAAGCGCAATGATACTGTTTATATATTTCATTTTATCAATTTTCAAATATTTCAGCAGTGTAGCCAGTGGCAATTCCTTTGCTATCACGATGATGGGCTACAAAACGGTTGTCTTCTCTTACAAAATCGTAGAATATAATCGACTTGTTGTAGCGCAAGCCTGCTCTAAAGGTGAGTCCGCTTTCAGTGCCTACATAGCCCGATCCTATAAACTGACTTTTATACCTACCTGTTGAGGGGTCTTCCTGCGGATTGGTGCGGTACTCAAACACGTAATACCTATTGGCAACAAATCCCTCTAAGAAAGGCGTGTTAAGCCCAAAATTATTACCTTTTAGGTATACATCACTTTGGTAGTAGATTTTGCTCCCCCGCTTGATGACTATTTGAGGATTTTGCATCTGCTCGAAAAAGAGTCGGTTGTTATAGGCTTTTTGCAAGAACTGTTGTTTATCGCTGGCTGTTTTGAGTTTTTCAAACACAATGTACTCGCGGGCAGGGTCGGCATACGAGGCTGTTTTGAAGACCATATTCTGCAAGGTGTCTTTACCTACATACAGCCAATCGGTAGCCGCGCGAAAGCGGTTGTTTACCAATTGGTGAACGTAGTTATAGGTAGTGAACGACAGTTGTAACTGCGCCTCTTGGCTAAGGGTGTATTCACTTGTTTTGACGGTTTGCAGCGTTTCGCTATGGGTGTCGGCTTGTATGGCTACTGTATTGTCTTTGTGAAAGGTCATCAGGAAATAGAAACCGCCAAAACCTTGGTTTAAGAGTTTTTCTACATAACGCGAATCACTTCGTTTTTCAGCTTTGGTGGGGGTAGCAAACAGCAATGAATCAGTACGGGGAAAGTAGAGCACTTTCCAGCCGTAGGGCGCTTCGGTAAGTTCTTTTTGCAAGGCAATGCGCTGCTGAAGCATTCGCTCTGAGGGCGATTGCTCAAAAACATTGTGGTCTTTTTGGCAAGATGCCAAAAGAAGCGCAATAAATGCTGTTGTTAAAAGATATTTCATATATGATTCATTTATTTTATAGACTCTTCACTTTTACCTATTATTAAAACGGTTGAGGCGTTGGAGACTTAAGAGCTGTAAACGTTTCAGACTGAACCCTACTTTTTTGTTGAAATAATCGGCGATGAAAGCTTCTTTTTTGAGTAGGTTGTTATATGATAGGGCTGCTCGTTGTACTTCTTCATCAGTGCTATCTATAGGGGTCTTAGCAATATTTTTGGCTATCTCTATCTGGGTATTGAGATTGGTGAGGGGTACACTTATCATCTCGGCAAAATCGTTTTCGGCTGAAAGCATTGCTTGAAAAGTGATAAATCCGTAGTGATTGGGCGTGCTTTGGGTAAAATTACAATAGTAGCATTCCTCATCTATACCTGCTTGGTTGTGTGCATTTTGGCATTGGGTAAGCGATGCAAAATACTGAAAAGGCAAGGCACTATTGCAGTTGTTTAAGTCACGCTTTTTGGGGTAATACTGCAAGGCATAAAGGGCAGTATCATCATTAGGGAAGCCGTATAGCTGTTTGTTAGAACTTGCGCGATAATCCTTCTGACTGATATTCAAAAACGCCTGACGGTCGTAAGGGTATAGCTCATCGCCTAATAAGCGAGCGAATTGGTGATGTACAATGCGCATTAGCACATATACTTTATTCTTGTCGCGTGGGTCGAAATTATTGATGTTATACAAATGAAATTCACGCCCTACTGTGCTGCTATTGATGAGCTCTTGTCCGTTGCCATCGATGTTTTTACCGCCGTAGAGGTATATTTTTAAAGGAGCTTTTCCTTTCCAGAAATTAGCCCCTCCTAAAGAGGGCTCACTATAGAGTTCGAGCCATAGGTATTTAATAGCCTCGAGTACCGGTTTTACTTTGCTCACTTCAGGAGGATAGGTATAGGTGCCTTTAGGGGCAGTGTTCTTGTCCCAACGGTATTCCACAGCAATGCCATAAGGCAAGGTGATATTGGTTTCTATCCACTTGTCTAAATCGGTATAGGCTTGCTGAGCGGTTTCGGTATCTACAACGCTTTGTGTAGAGAGTTTTTCACGCTGACAGCTCACTGTGAGGATTAATACCGTAATGAGTGTTATTTTTAAAAGGTTTTTCATATAAAAGGGGTATTTTTCGTATGGGCGTTTGCAAAACACCCCTACATAACATACTCTAAAAACAATGTAGCACTATTCACTTTTCACTATTCACTTTTCACTTTTAACTTACCTCGGGTTTGCAGGCAAACCGCGGTTGATGGCTTCTATGGGGAGTTGTATCACTTTGCGCAAATCCTCTTTTTGGAGGGGTTCATTAGTGCGATTTACAGGGGTATAAAAACGCCTGATGTCTAACCAGCGCATTCCCTCGTGCATAAATTCCCACTGACGCAAAAAAGCGATATTCTTGATTGCTCCTAACTGACGAATGCTAAGCCCATAGAAAGGCGAGTAGTTGCGATAATCGTCATCGGTAGAGGCGATGAGGTCTTCCACGGTGATATTACGAGGATTATCGAACTTTATTTTTTGAAATTCGCGATATTCTAAGAGCAGTTGGTTGTAGTTTTTGAGCATTGCATAAGCTTCCATACGGTTGAGCATCACCTCATCGGTAGTAAATAGTACGTTCGACACGTACAAATCAGTAGGTTTGCTACCAGTGCTACCAAAGAGCGACAACTCATCAAACTTGGCGATATACATCCCATTGTACACGGGAGTAAGTGAGGTCGCTGGCGTGTAGTAGGCAGCGTTATTGTTCATCAGTTGGGTAGTAAAGCCGTACTTAGCTGTTGGGAGCTCTCTTGCCCAACGCGATTGCACAGTGGTGATGAGTAGGTTAGCTCCTTCCTCAGGCTGGGTATAACGCTGATAGAGATACGGACGATTATTGAAAGCATACACATCGTAATAGTCTTTTTTCCAGTGGCGCAACTGCGTTTTAGGTTGCGTAAGTACATAGTTAGCATAGTCTATCACGGTTTGCCATTCGCCTTTAAACAGATAGAAACGCGAGGCAAAAGCATAAGCAGCACGCTTGTTGAAATGAAACTTAGGTTTGGCGTAATAGGCATCACTTACTAAGGTAATTCCTAATTTTAGGTCTTCTTCTATCTTCTGATAGACCTCATACACAGTGCCTCTATTGTATTCTACCAAAGCGTTTTTCTCGGGCGTAGTGAGGTAAGGAATCCCCATATCGTTTTTAGAGGCTTCGCCTTTGTAGGGCTCTGCCCAAATATTCACGAGCATAAAGTGCAGGTAAGCCCTGAGCAAGAAAGCCTCGCCATAAAGCGCTTTTACACGTTCGGTTTTGGGATAACGAGCTAAAAGTTCTAAGGCTTTATTAGCTTGTGCAATGCCTCGGTAACAACTATTCCAATAGAACAAAGGTGCATCAAGGTCTTCTTGGTCTTCATCTTCCCAGCGGTACATCGCTTCGTTCAAACGAGTATGCACACCATTTTCGCGTTCGGCTACATTGTCGGTGCGGGTTTCGAGGAAAGGGAAATAGCTCGCATCGGGGTAAGCCCCAGTAAGGAGTTCAGCTATTTTCTCTTCCGAATCGAGGGGAACATTTAGAGAGGCATCGGGGTCTTTGTCTAAATAGTTGCAACTTAGCAATAACAAAGAAAATATGTAAATTAAATGTTTCATTCAGTTTTAAACTATTAATTTTCAATTGTTAATTGTTAATTCATTAAAATCCTATTTGGAATGCCAAGGTATATTGTTTGGGGGTAGGCAATGATACCCCTCCAGACTTGTAATACTCAGGATCTTGACCGTTGAGTTTGCTATCGGAATAAATAAGGAATGGATTAGTGGCTTGCGCTCGCACCGTGAGACTGCTCATACCATAGCGTTCCAAAGCCTTTTTAGGTACGCGGTAGCCCAATGATATACTCTTCATACGCACAAAGCTGCCGTCGGCTACGCGATTTTGAGAATAGTTGTATGTATTATAAGCGCGCTCTATATTCTCCTTGCCAATGAGGTTGATAAGACTCTGTGAAGGCAATGAGGGTACCTCGGTACGGAGCTCATCGTAAGGATGCAACCAGCGGTTGTAATATTCTTTAGAAAAAACATTCAAATCGCCAAAAGCGGGATCGAAAGTAGGGTTCAAACGGATTTTATTCCCCGCTTGCGCCGAGATAAAGAAAGAAGCTTCCCAATTTTTATAAGTAAAAGTGTTAGAGAACCCTGCAATCACATTGGGTTCTACCGATCCGTGATAGATAAGGTAAGATTTTGAGTACTGTGTGTCGAGAAAATCAGCGCCTACTACATTGGCATTTGCGCGGTTGTTGAGCGGATACAATCCAAAATCAAAGGTAGGTAAACCTTGGTGGTTCACCCCTTGATAGTTGAACGAAAACAATGATCCTTTAGGGTACCCCACGATATTACCGCGCCCTGTACCCGATACCATATCAAAAGTGTTGGGGGTGTTGAGCAAACGGGTAATCTTTTGGTTCATATAGCTGAACGAGATAGTAGTTGCCCATTGGAAATCTTGCTGCTGTATGTTTTTGGTATTCAGAGATAACTCTATGCCGCGGGTGCGCATATCGCCAAAATTGGCGTACTTATAGTATTCACCGCCTATGCCCGAGGTGCGAATCAGGTCGATAAGGTCGAATGAATTACGCTGATAAATATCTACCGACATACTGATGCGATTGTTGAAAAATCCTGCATCGACACCGAGATTCAGTTCGTACATCTTCTCCCAAGTGAGGTCACGGTTCTCTAAGTGCAGCAAGCGCAAGGCGTTCTCTCTATCGCTAAAGCGGTAGCGGTTTTGCACATAGTTTTGGAATACACTATAAGAATTTATCGCTTGCTCATTCATTTTGGCAGTAAGCCCATAACTGGCTCTCAGGGCAAGGGTACTGATGTTTTTGCTGTTGAAGAAATCTTCGCGGTCTATATTCCACTTTGCCCCCACATTCCACGTAGGCAACCAGCGCGAACGCGTAGCACGACCAGCGGTATTAGACCCTTCGTAGTTCAGCACGGCATTGGCGATATACTTACCTTTATAGCCATACGTACCACTGGCAGAAAAGGTGATGCCACGGTCGTACTTCTCGGTAAGCGCAAAATAGTTGTTGCCCTCGTTGAGGAGTTTTTGGAAAATCAGCGGATTGGTAAACACCTGATTGCCGCGATCATACTGAATGCCATAGCCTTGGAAAGGCGTAACAGTGCGGTCGGCATAGCGAATTTCGGCAAAACCAAAGGCTTTGAGATCGTGGTGCTCGTGCAAGGTGCGGTGGTAATCAACCGCCAAGCGCCCCATATAGCTTTTGAGAGAGGTTTCCGTTTTATTGAAAATACCCCCATTGGTGAGCGCTATTTGTGGAGGCGCTAAAGGATTGTCCTTATTTTTGAGCAAATAGATATTATCATTGGCTACCTGAGGGGTTTCATTGGCGCGAAACGCCTTGATAACATTAGAATTTTCGGTGATGTAATGCGATGATTGTGTTTGTGCTTGGCGCGCGGATACTAAAGCAGTAACTTCTAAATGCGGATTGAGCTTGTAAGAGGCTTCAGCTTGTATTTTGAAGTCGAGTACATCGATTTTCATATAGTTGTTGCGATATTCCTCCAAAATATTGAAAGGCGCCCAATTGTTGCGGTAGTACTCCAAATTACCCTGTGCATCTTTAGGTCGCAAGGTGCGCGACGTACCTAAAGCATACGAAAAAGGATTGATGTCAAAATCACGCTCGAAAGCACCTACAGCTGTATTTTTACGCTGTGCAAAAGTGCCAGGGGCTTTCTGACTGCGCAAATTCCCTACGGCAGTAAAGGTAGCTTTTAGTTGGTCGTTGATATAAAAAGTATTTTTGAGGTTGGCAGTGATGCGCTTCACATTATCGGTAATCGTCCAGCCACTGTCGTGATAATAGCCCAAAGAAGCATAACTCGTACTGTTTTTGCCTCCTCCGTTAAATGTAATAGTGTGGCTGCGTATGGGGTTGATAGAAAAAAGATGTTTGAACCAATCAGTATTGGCGTATTCGCGTTCTCTCATAAAGGCAGCTTGAGTTGCTGGCGTATTGGGGTAGTAGTAATTGCCGGTATTAGGATTGATGGTACTCACACCCTTATACCACTGGTAGTAAATGCCACTGCGCCTGCCGTAGAGGGTGTTTTGCAGGTTGAAATAGCCTTTGCTGTTCATCTCTTGCAAAAGTGACATCGTTTCTTGCGAGTTCAGCAAGTCAAAATCTTTATACGACGGAATGGTGCGAAAACTCTGTTCGTAGCTATACGTAATGCGGTTAGGCGTATCGCGTTTGCCCGATTTGGTTGTAATAACAATCACCCCATTGAGGGCGCGCGCTCCGTACATTGAGGTAGCTGATGCGTCTTTCAGCACTTGTATATCCTCTATATCAGTAGCGTTGAGTCCAGCAATAGCCGAACTCACTAAGGTAACCGCATCACCCGAAACCAATTGATCAAGACTGAGGGACACCAAATCTTCATAAATCGCGCCATCGATTACCCAAAGTGGTTGCACATTGCCTATGATAGAAGCTCCCCCGCGAATATTGATGCGCGGCGCCGAGCCAAAAGAGCCCGTTACATTTTGGATAGAAAGCCCAGCCACACGCCCTTCGAGCATACGTGATATATCGGCAACGCCTTCCATTTTGATATTGTCCATTTTCACCGAAGCAGCTGCCCCTGTAAATACGCGGTTTTGTATTTTTTGGTAGCCCGTGAGTACTACCCCCTCTAAAGCTTGGGCTTCTTCTTGGAGTACGATTTGCAGGCTCTCCCCTTTGATTTTGAAACGTTGGGTTTTCATTCCCACATAACTCACTTCAAGGGTTTGCCCTACTTGCGCTTTGATGCTGAAATGCCCCTCCATATCGGTACTGGTGCCTATATGTGATTCTTTCACCACTATCGTCGCACCCAACAGCGGAGTGCCATTGGTTTCTTTCACCGTTCCTTTGAGGGTAAAGGTTTGAGCGCTAGCAGATAGACTTGCAAGGAGAAAAAGAAATATGTATGACAGTTTGTTCATCGTTAATTTACTTTGTAAATGATACCACCAAAAATACCTAAAGGATGCCCTGGACGCAATCCTGAAGGGTGACGGGATACCAAATAAGTGCGATTGGTAAGGTTGATAGCGTTTAGGGTAAGGGTAAAACGGCGAGCGAAATGCGCTTTAGCAGCAACATCAATAATGGTATAGGCTGGAATTTTATGGCGTTCGGCGATAAGTCCTTGCCCTGGTTCAGTGCGCACAGCACCATTATAGCGAATACCTATATTCAGTTCGTATTTTTTGTACTCGGCTCCTATACTCAAGTTGAGGCTATGGCGATTGATATAAGGAATTTCGTCACCTGCAATCACTCGCCCCCAAGAGTTGCTCTCGAAAGAGTTTTTCATCTCGGTATCGGTGAAGGTGTAGGAGAGTTGTAAGGGGGTTTTTATAGGAGATTCCTCAGGGAATGGCTGGTATTGTACGATAAACTCAGCTCCTTTCACGACAGCTTCCCCCACGTTGAACTGTTCGAGGGTACCTGTACCGCCCATAGCCGCAAGGTCGCTGCCCAACATATTGCTGTAATGATTGTAAAAACCTATCAATTCAGTTTTTAGTTGTTTGTAATTCACACGCAAGCCCGCTTCAAAGTTGATACTGCTTTCGGGTTTTTGGTTTTCGGTGAGTAGGGTGATGTTACCATTTCTGTCCATCACACGCTTTTCTTTGCTCACCCCTGGGGGTGAAAAGCCCTTGTGTACACCAGCAAAAGTAGATAGCCAATCGGAAAGATTATAGTGCAACCCCAAACTAGGTATTACGGCATTGGCTACATTGGTAGTTTCTATGCGTTTTTGCCCTGTACGGCGGGTATCGGCAGTAGTATAATCTTTTTCTAACAATTCTATATGTTCAAAGCGCAAGCCCGCAGTTACAGTGAGCTGTTTGTAAGTCAGTTTAGAAAGCCAATAAGCCGCTAAGGCATTGGCACGGGTTATCTTATTCGCCTGACTGCCCTGCAGACCTTTCCAGAGGAGTTGCATTTGCTCGTTTTTCATTGCGTAGATATCGTCCCACTGGTTGCGGTCTTCCTCATCAGTGTGGTAACGCAGCCCCCACTCATTGTCTAAATAACAATTGCCCCATATCGCTTTGTATTCTGCTTTGGTTTGCACGCCACGAGAGAAATAGTTGCGGTAGTTGGCACGCACAAATAGCCCAGGGTTGTCCTTCAAGCGTTCGTAATCGTTGTAGAACACGCGACTATCGGTTTTACCTGAAAGTATATCAAAATAAGGAGCATTAGTTTCGGGGTCGGCAAGGATTTGCCCAATGGTGCGTTTTTCGTTGGCTGAAGTGCCGTATTTCACCGATTCAAGTTTGTACCAATTGCGGAAGAAGGTATTGTAATAGAAGTGAGTAGTAAATTTTAGTCGGTTAGAAAACTGAAGAAGGTAAGTGCCCACCCACTGGGTGTGTCGGGTTGTGAGGTGGTCTTTTTGAGAGCCTACATAGCGCAAGAAAGGCGTTCGGGCGAAATCGGATTGGGTGAGACCTACATAAGTTTCGTTAGAATCTTCATCGGCATAGCCCACTTTCAGCTCAAAAGAGTGGTTAGCCCCTTCGGTTTTAGCAGTATTCACTTTCAATTTAGCAATCAAATCATTGCGTTTGAAGCCTGCATTTTGTTTGTTTTCAAAATGTTTGAAGCCATCGGACTGGTAGCGGAGATATTCCACCATATAGCCGAAGTGTTTTTTACTGTCGCCTGCGTTGATATGCGTTTTAAGGGTGTTGTTAGTTCCACTGGAAGCACTTAGCTTGGCTGAAAATTTAGTTGGGATAGCCGTGGATACCATATTGATAGCCCCACCGGTAGTGAACGGACCGTATTGCACTTGGCTACTGCCTTTCACCACCTCCACCGCTTGCATACGAGCCGCATTAGGGAAATAGTAAGCCGCAGGGGCTGCATAAGGAGCAGGAGCCGCCAAAATACCGTCCTCCATCAAGGTGATTTTCTCACTTCGCTCTGCTTTAGTACCTCGCAAACTGATGTTAGGTCGCAAGCCATAACCATCTTCTTCGTACACATTCACCCCAGGGACGGCTTTGAGCATACGGTTGATATCAGTATAGCCCATTTTTTGAATTTCTTGAGGAGAGATGTAATACGCTGATCCCGTACGGTTGCGCGCCTGAAACTTGCTACCTAATATTTGCTGAGCCGATACCGTTACTTCGTCTAATTTTTGAATAGTATCTTTCTGTTGTTCATTTTGTTGAGCAAAAGCAAAAGAGGTAGGTAACCAAGATAAAAGTATAAAAACACCCAATGTTTTCATATAGGAATCTTAAAATCGGGCGCAAAAGTACGTATTATTTATAAATAAAACAAATAAGGACTGGAAATTACGAATTACGAATTACGAAGAAAATCGGCTATCTATAAAAGTTTTTATTTTATAAGAGGATGTCCAAAAATGTTTTACATTGTAAGGGCGTTTGCAAAACGCCCTTACAATGTAACTAAAAAATAGAGGTATGCGTTTGGGCAGTAAACATTTCTAAGAACTTCATTCCTCTATACGAATTGCCTTTGTCGTTGAGTTTGGGACTCCATACCGCTATGCTGTAATGATTGGGCAATAGGGCGACAATCCCCCCTCCTACTCCACTCTTCCCTGGCAAACCTACTTTAAAAGCAAACTCTCCGGACTCGTCATAAAATCCGCAGGTTTGCATTATGGCGTTTACGCGCTTGGTACAGGTTTCGGTAAGGATTTGCACGCGGTCGTGCATACGGATCCCATCGTTGGCAAGAAATGAGAAGATATACGCCATCGATTTGCAAGTGAGTTCCAAAGAACAGAGTTTGAAATAGAAGTTGAGCACCTCGATAGGGTCGTTTTCGATATTCCCGAGCGACTTGATGTAATAGCAAAGGGCAAAATTGCGATACCCTACTGATTTTTCCGATTCGGCTACTAAAATAGAATAGTTGATACTCTCATCATTAGCCAATTCGCGTACAAAAGTGAGAAAATCAGCTTCGGCATCTTCTAAAATAGAGAGCAAAATATCACACACTACTATCGCCCCTGCGTTGATGAGCGGATTACGCGGAATACCATTATCGGCTTCTAATTGCACCAAGGAGTTGAACGAAGTACCCGACGGTTCTACATCTACGCGTTTCCACAATTGGTCGCCTATGATACTATAGGCCAAAGAGAGGGCGAGCACTTTGGCGATACTCTGCGCCGAAAATTTTACATCGCAGTCGCCTATGCCATAGGATTGCTTGTTGAGGCTATAGAAATAGACCCCAAACTGTTCGGGGTTCACTTGTGCTAATTCGGGAATGTAAGTAGGGACGGTACCAGTATTTTCGCCCTTTAATACTTCCTCATAAACAGCATCTATTATTTTAGAATATTTCATTTTCAATTGATAATTGACAGTTAATAATTACTTTTTTATTGTACGTTTACACAGCCCCAGCCGTCGTAATTACCTTCAAAAGGAGAGGCAAGTTCTAACAAATCCCATACGATATCATCGATAGCCAACGGACTGTCTTCACGAGTGGCTTGAACTGTATAAGGATGCGTATAGTTTTCTGCTTTGCGTTCTTCTACTGTTTTTTCATCGCTAAGAAGTACTTTAAAACCTTTGGCTTCAGCTTCTTTGGCAAAAGCCTGTTGCTGAGCAGCTTCTTTGAAGTAGATAAAATGGTCAATTTCGCGAGGTACCTCCATTTTATCGCCATTCTTTTCGAGTTGCATTAACACTTTGCGGTTTTGCATTGTTTGGTAAGAAAACTCATCGGGGTAGAGGAAACCAAAATAATCTTCCCACTCGGGGTCTTCGGCTATATTATACCCCGACTGATAGCCCTCAAAAGTTTGTAATGCTTCTTCACAAGTTTTTGCCAATGTTTTGGCATTTTGGGTATAAAACCACAATTCTAAAAACCCTTCCGATCTTACTACCCCTGCTAATACAGCCCCTGTAGCTTCGGCTTTTTCACCTATAGCATCCTCTATATCACAGAGGATAGGATATTCTTCATTAGAAGAAAGTCCGTCGGGTCTGGGGTTTTGCATTTTGATATAGAACTGCAAGCGCTGTGTGAGTCCTTCGAGAGGAGCGACCTCAATCAAGGCTAAATTAGTGCGTATAGAGGCAGGAGCGCCTTCGATACGGCACATAAAGAAATCCCAATTTTGGGGGAGATTTTTATGAGTCATATAAGTTTAATTTACAATTTATTATTAATTACTACTATAAATATGGTAAGTTTAGGTTTCCCAAAATAGTAAAAGGGCTTCTTCGATGGCGGTGGTATCGTCTGCGGTGGTATAATGACTAGGGTCGGTACATATCCAGCGCAGGTATTGAGCGACTGCTTGTTTCTGCTGAGCGTTCAGCAATGAGAATTGTTGCTCTTTGTACTCGTCTAAATGGATAAATGTATAGACAAGATCAAAACGGAACTGCCCTTGTAAGTCGGCAATAAGAAAAGCGGGCAGGTGAAATCGCATTCCTTCGGGGTCGAAATAGCAGAGGGCTACATAATATTGGTTGAGAAGCTCTACAGGTATCTTGTGCCAATGGGTTTGCTCATCTTGCTTGCGACAGCGGGTGCGTTCTTCGGCTGGGGCATAATCATCCATAGCATTGCCCTCGCTGAGCCCTATGCCGTTGCCCAAGGTAACGCTAGAAAAGGCTTGCTGTATGGTGTGAATGAGGTGTTGTGGGTTGCTCATCATAGATTTATTTATCAGTAGGCTGATTTGACAATACTTTGCGCAATTCTTCTATATTGGGTAATACACGCTGAAACTGTTCAGGCATTTCGGCAGCTATGGCTGCCGAAATTGTTTCTAATTCGCCAACCGTGGTTGGCGAATTAATAAGACCTTTGTTATCAAACATTTGCAATTTGGAAATTACAATTTCCAAATTAGTATCTAACTCCTGCCACGCCTCATAAAAGGCGCACATATTTTTGATATTGCATTCGCTAAAGTCTCTAAGTCCTGATGGTTCTTTGTGGAGGTTTTTAGAGTATTCATCATAATGATTTGCTGATTTTCTCATTTGCTGATTATTTTTTCTATTGTATATAAGTTGTTTTTATCTAACAGACTATCTAAAAAAGAACTCTTGAGAAGATACGTGCTGTTTTTCTTTATTATTTTTATATAATCCTCTCTTTTCAAATCTACAAATGAAATTTCGTTGTTTTTTTCTTCTTTAAAAACATATTCCTTATCATTACTTTTATCATAAGTTTCTATCTGTAAATGAGCAATATTATCATCTATTTTTACTAAGATTTTTCCCCAAGCACGAGGGTCTGCCTTTTCTTCTTTCAAATATAAAAAATGACCTGAGTATGTTGCCAAGCAATCTGAAGAGTACTTAATTCCACCTTGTTCAATAAGATACGAAACAATCTCTTTGTCTCCTATTTTACGAGCTAATCCAAGAGGTGTTAATCCTTCTTCTGTATATATTTGATTTATATCTGATATGTTGTTTTCTACAAGATATTTAACAATAGGCAAATGACGGTTTTCTATAGACACAAACAAGGCATCATATATCAAATAATCATCTTTTTTTGCAAATCTACTATTTGCTCCTTTAGTAAGAAGTTGTTTTACATTGTCTAAATTTCCTTTTTTACATTCTATACCCAGCTGAGTATATTTAAATATATTTTCTTTGTGATAAAAAGAGTCAATAGTAATTGCATTTTCTGAGACATCAGCAATATAAGTTTTCTTATGTTGTCTACAAGCCGTTATAAAACTACTAAGAATAAAAAGAAATAGTATTTTTTTCATCTAATTATAGAATTTTGATTTCAATTCGCTAAAACCCACGAAGTCCTGATGGTTCTTTGTGGAGGTTTTGGGAGTATTCATCATAATGATTTGCTGATTACTACATATTTCTGAGTAGGAGCATTTTTACTCTCTACAGAAGTCATTTGTAACACATCGCCTAACAAAGGGTCTATATGATTTTTTTTCATCCAATAACGGTCAGAGAAACCTAATTCTTGTGCTATTTCTTGCAAGGTGTGAGGTTCTTGACAAAAAGCTATAATACGTTCAATAATTTTTTCTTTTTTATTACTCCTTGCCTTTTCTACTCCTTGCCTTTTTACTCCTTGAGTTTTACTCCTTGAGTTTTCTACTCCTTGAGTTTTACTCCTTGAGTTTTCTACTCCTTGAGTATATTTTTTGTTAATAACATAAGTAGTCCAACGTCCTTTGTTAGTGGATAATAGCATATCTTTTGCTACTAAGGCATAGAGTAGCTTTCCTGCTTCTAACGGATTTTTGTCAAGGAGTAATTGTACTGTATTATTAGCAATAATCCCCTCACTAAACGCTGTAGCCAAAATAAGTTGCTCTTCTTTTTCTATTTCTTTATAATCATCACCATAGATTTCCAAAAGCTGTGTTTCACATTCAGACGATATTAGTGAAATCATAGAAAGAGTAAGTTCTACCAAGTGCAAATCGGGACGTTCGCTTAATAGAGGTCTGCGCCAGTTTTCTTTTTTGCAAGCCTCTAAAATGGTAGGAAATCCAGAGCCTATATTCTCACCGAAACCAATCATTCTAAAAATGGCTTGTATATGAGGGTTTCGCGCTTTGGAGTGTCCTCCTTCATAAATATCAACTACAGGTATTTTAAGTGAACCAGGATTAGAAAATACAAACTGATTGTCATACTTCTCTACTTTCAAAACCCCTGTTAGCATATAATCAGTATGAATAATTAAATTTGTGAGTGCCTCACGAATAGCTTTGTGTAGCAAACTATCATCTTCGCGTTCCATACCTTTGAGAGTGAAAGGACGCTTGATATCGCTAATAAGTTTGGATTGTACCCGCATAAAGAAGTTATAGAGGTTATTCTCCCAACGCCCATCGTAAGTTAAGCGATCACTCCAACGGCTTTCCTCTTCTAAGTTAGTATAATCAAGATAATCCATACGGATATTATCAAAGCGTTCTCTTATAGAAAGTCCTTTGCCAAAGAGAAGCAAACCTGCCAATGTAAGCCCTTCTCTACCTGTATTTCTATCTTTGGTATAAGCTCCTATATTGAGTAAAAAATCCTTATCATCATAATCATTCCAGATATGGTCGGGGTTAGCAGTTCTAAATCTGTTGCGATAGGCACTAAGGGTAGCACTATCAATATCATCTGTATTATAGTGTTCTATCAGTATTCCGTCATTCCCGCTATCATTGGCATCGCGAATCATTGCTTTCACATCTTCTTCAGTGCAGTGATAGTCCCCCTCATAATTTCGCTTAAAGGCACCATTCATCATATTGCCATTAATATAGATAGGGCGTTGCCTATAATCAGCTTGAGGAACAGTGATACACATTAAAGAAACACCTTCGTAATCTATAATTTCAACATCGCTATCAGTAAGGATATTACGATTTACTTTATTGCTATTGAGTGTATCAAAAAACTCTTTTCTCAATTTCTGTGGATTCGTAATTCCTGTAATTTCAAAATGATTGGCTTCACCTGCAAACTTGATATTTTCAGTAATACCCAAAACAATAATACCTCCAATAGTATTGGCAAAAGAAGAATAAGTTTCCCACACCGACTTTGGAATATTATTTTCGGCTTTCTTGCATTCAAAGGAGATGCGTTCTCCTACTTTTAGCAATACTTTTATATCTGTTGCATCCATAATTGATAATCAATTCTGTAATTCTTTTTAGATTGTTCTCCTCTCTACTTCACCCTACACCCAGTAGCTTCTGCAGCCTCACAAACAAAATTGTAGAGTTGCTGACTCAGTTCAGTTTCTTCTGGATGTTTGAATGAAAAATTATTAGGATGTACTACTTCGTAAGGGGTTGTAGTGTGCGGAGCGTAGAATAATTTTGCGTATTCTATCAATTTCTCTTTTAAAGGACTGTTGTTATTTTCTATAATGGAAAGCAAACAGTTGTGAAATTCATCGGTTACCTTGAATATACAATTGTTTTTTGAGTGTTTCACTTTATCCAAATAACAAAATGACTGAAAGCTACACATTATGATATCCGCCTTAGAAAAATCCAGTCCATCCATTCTGTTATCTACCTTTTCAGGCGGAATAATCTCACCTTTACGCAGGTTCCCTATCTTTTCAACCCCTTCAAACGAGCAGTCGTATAACAGCACTTCAAAGGTACAGTTTTTCAGATTGGAATACCCAAAATGTGCCTTGTGGATTTCTCCACTAAATAGGCAGTTCTCTAATAGTTTACAACTATTGAACTTTAAGCGGACATTCTTTTTAATTTGGGTAAAACGACAGTCTTTTAGTGTAGCCCCTATAAAATCTCCCCATTTGTATTTGCAACCAGCAAAACTGCACGATAAGAAGGTGGCTCCATTTCCACAAATAGCATAGGCACTCAATTGAAACATGCTTTCGTCGAAAATAACGTGATCAATCACAGGGGTAAAATCGTCTGTTTCTTCAATGGCAAAATACTGCCATACCGAGCCTGAAAAGTCGGCATAAGATAGGGAGGTATGGAGGGGTTTGGATATGTTTTCCCACATATAGCCATTTCGCAAAGGAACTTGCGCTCTTTCGCCTATAAGCTTAATCCCGCGAAAGTCCTGCAAACCCTCTTCGGTAAGTCCGAAAGGAGATACACTAAGGTTTTGAGTTGCCGTGAGCACCTCTTGCAAAGTAGAATAAACATCCCAGCGTTTTTTAAGTTTTATTGATATTGCCATAGAGTAATTTGCTGATTATTTCTGACTATTTTTTAGAGGTTGTTTAGAGGTAAGAATATCTGACCCCTAATCAAGCGATTGGTTTTCTTGGGTAGATACGTGTAGCATATCAGCGTATTCGCTGGGGGTGAGGTTGCCATAGTAGAAGTGAATAGGGTTGATATGTTCGCCGTTTTTGATAACCTCGTAGTGCAAGTGAGGGGCTTCGGAGCGACCGGTGCTTCCCACTTTGCCGATGAGGTCTCCGCGCTTCACGTGCTGACCGGCGCGCACATTGTAGGCAGAAAGGTGTCCGTAGAGGGTTACATAGCCATAACCGTGGTCTATGCGGATGTGGTTGCCATAGCCTGAGGCATTGCTATCGGCGCGGGCTACTACCCCATCACCAGCAGCATATACAGGAGTACCTTGGGGTGCGGCGAAGTCCATACCATAGTGGAACTTACGCGCTTTGGTGAAAGGGTCGGTGCGCCAACCGTAACCGGAAGCCATGTGTTTTAAATCCTTGTTATTGATAGGCTGAATGGCGGGAATAGAAGCGAGGAATTTTTCCTTTGCCTTAGAGAGTTTGGTAATCTCATCGAGCGATTTGGATTGTACAACCAACTGCTTGCGCAATACATCTAAACGTTCATTGGTGCTGGCAATCAGTTTGGAGTTGCCGAATTTTTCCAAATCTTTATAGCGATTGGGGTTTTTAAGGCTCTTGCGGATACTATCGGGGATGACAGGAGCGTTGAAGTAAAGGCGGTACATATTGTTGTCGCGCTCTTGGAGGTCGGCAAGCACCTCTTCCGCCAATTCCATTTTTTTGTTGAGGATTTGGTAGTTCGTTTCGTAGGTTTTAATCTCGCGTGCGAGTACTACCTCGCGAGGAGTGAAGAACAAACGCGAGTTAATCATTATAAGAGAGAATAAAATCCCGAAGAGTGCCGCTGCCGTGAGGAATATCAGGGCGTTACGCACCTTTGTGCGCTTGCGATTGCGGATGCGCTTATACGAGAGCGTCTCGGGGTCATAATAATATTTTACTTTTTTCATACGGGCAAAAGTATAAAAAAAATATGAAATTTGCTATTTTATGACGAAAAAAATGTAATTTTGCAGTGAGTTAGGTGTCAAGCATCAGGTGTTAGACATCAGGTAATTGTTAATTATTAATTGAATTTATGGGTATTTCAGAGATTATATTTATACTTTTTATGGTTTTAATACTTTTTGGGGCTGATAAGCTCCCAGAGGTTGCGCGTGGTTTGGGCAAAACAATGCGCCAATTGCGCGATGCTACCGATGAGATTAAAACTGAAATTCATCATCATATCAATCACACGGGAATAGACACTTCTATCGTAGAAGACACCCAAAAAGAGATTGAAGAACTTAAAAAAACAATTGACAATGAAGAATTGACAATGAATAATGAACAATAAACCTACACTTAGCCAAAGGTGCGAGCCGCACAGGCAATAAATATAACTTAAAAACCTCCTCTTGTGGTACAAACTGCAAGGGGAGGTTTTCTGTTAATGATTAATTAGCAATACAAATTAGGATATAAAGATATTTTTTATTATCTTTGCCCCGATGTCAGGTTTTAGGGGGCAAGTGTCAGAGGTCAGGAATCTGATTTGTCTGACACGTCCGACTTGTCTGATAAATTGTAAAAGCAAAAAACATTAAATAATAATTATATGAAAAAACTTATTTTTTCGGCATTAGTTGCCACAGCATTATTCGTTTCCTCTTGCGGGAAAGACGACGACAACGGCGGAGGTAGTGGGGCTTCTCTCCCTGGCACCCTTTATGTGGATTTTGCTACCGATGGTATCCAATCCTACAACTTTTCAAACGGCAAACTCAGCAAGGTTACCAAAACAATGAATGGACCTGGTATTACAGGTTGCGATATTACCTATGGTAGCAAGGAAATAGCATTAGCCATCAGTACTGACCGCTCGTTTGGCACTCAAGATACCCAAACTTTCTTGTTGCGCCCTTTGGATGGTAACTATGTATGGTTTGCCTATGATAAACTGCCAAAAACAGGTAACATTTTCTCGTTTAGTTTTACTTATGACCCTCAGGAATTTTACAAGGAATGTATCATTCGCCTTTCCCCTAACAAGAAATTTATCGCAGTTGATTCTTATTATTGGGATGAGCGCGGAGTACTCTTGCTCAATACTGAAACAGGCAAGCTCATTGCCGATTTTACCAAAGGACTTACTCGAGATGATTTGAGGGCACAAAGTACCCCCGTATGGACACAGAACAACGAAATGTACAGTGCTATCAAGGGAGTACTCTATCGTTGGAAAGAAGAATACGGCAACAAGGTAGAAAAAGTGTTGAATATAAACAACGGCAAGGGAGCCAACTATGTAACAGTAAACCCACAAGGTACGCGCGTGGCTTTTCGTTATGAAGGGCACCTCTGGGTACAGAATATAGACGGCAGCGACCTCCACCAAGTAACCACCTCCAAACTTACAGGCTCCAGCAGAGCAGATGGCGAATATCATCCTGTATTCTCCCCCGACGGCAAATATATTGCTTTTGTAGGAGCACCCACCGTAGGGCGTGCTTGGACAGACTATGACCCATTACAACCCAGCCAAGGAGGTGTTGTGGTAACAAGCGGTGGCTATGGCTATGTGTTTGTAATTCGTGATGATAACAAACTCTACGACCTCGAAAACGACAAAAGTGGCTTCATTGTGCTACGTCAAGAAAGAGGCACACACGGTGTTCCTTCTTATTTTAGCGGTATGATGTGGCGATAATAACGAATAAAGAAATTTTATTAACAAAAAAACATTATTCTTAATACCCTCTTAACCAGATTGCCCCTCTCTCCTTGGGAGAGAGGGAACGGGAGAGAGGATAATACAAATATTATATGAAAAAACTAATTTTTTCGGCTCTGGTAGCCACAGCATTATGCTTTTCCTCTTGCGGGAAGGACGACGACAACGGCGGAGGTAGCACTTCGCTCAAAGGAGATTGGTATCAATATGCTATATATAATAACCTCGATGGTTATGGATTTCGATGGATAACTCCTCATAATTGTGCTCAAAAAACTTATTGGTCTATTTCCGATAAAAAAATAAAGCACGAATGGTATCATTTAGAAGGTTCAGACTGCAAATACACTCCAAAATATTACGATTATACAGCTACTAATGGTGTTTTTAATATGACGATTGCCGATGATTCTCCTAATGGAAACAAAGGGGGAACAGCCTCTATAAAATACGAAATAAAGGACAAGGAACTTATTCTTCGTTTTAAAAATAATCAACAACAGGAAGAAATACAAGTCCTTCACAAAAAAGGGGTAGACTATAGCTATCTCGATCCTTTGGTAGGACTTTGGGAACTTACTAAAATAGAAGCAGGAGGCACTACTTATACTACGGGCACTCCCGCTTGCTTTACTGGTTATATAGTAGCGAGCTCTATAGGTTTTTCGCTTTACTATACCCTGCCTGCTTCTCAAATACAATGCCAAGCTGGTAAGGTGGAAAGTTACGACTATGTAAAAGAAGGAGACAAATATTACAATGTTTCTAACGGACAAAAAGTACCCTTACCTTTTAGCTTTAGCAATAACAACCAAACACTTACGCTTAGCCTTGGAGGAACTACAATGTTCTTCCAAAAACAGTAATCAATTAATAAATTAGTTACTTTACCCTAAAAAAAATCCCTTGCAGTTTGCACTGCAAGGGATTTTTTCTGTTAAAATAAGGGTTGTTGTTTTGAACTTCTAAAATATTGAATCTCTTTAAAAACATCGTCATTGCTTGTAACCATACCAAGGTTCCCTTGCTCTTTTGAGAGCGCAATGGCTTTGAGGTCTTCAGGGTGCGAGCCGCACAGGCAAATTTGGCAAAGTATAGCAACGTAAATTAGTAAATCAACAAATTGCACCCTCTGATATCGGCGTTGTCAAAGCGCCCTAATACTTCAAAAGTACCGTTAGAATGCAATCTTCCTAAATCTTGAGTAGCGATAAAACTACACGATTCTCTATTAGCTAAATCGATGATATTAATTCCGCCGGTTTTGCCAATAGGCAGATAGCTCAGCGCATCATTGGTATCACGGATGAACACTTTGAGCCAAGGTACGCACTTATAAATCCCCTTGCCTGCAGAATAGGCTTGTGAAAGGAGTTCAGTCATTCCGTATTCGGAGTGAATCATTTCGACACCAAAGCCTTGGCAGAGCATAGCGTGCAACTCTTCTCGCACGAGTTCTTTACGCCGACCTTTCATTCCGCCAGTTTCCATTACAATCGTATTTTTTAAGGAGAAAGTATACTTTTCAACAAGGTCAAGTAACGCAAACGATACCCCTATGAGTAGCACTTTTTTACCCGAAACATCGAGGGTTTGCAAACGCTCGGCTAAGAGGTCGTATTCATTGAGATAGAAACCACTATACTCACTACCTGAGCGCTCAATAAGGTCGGCTACCATAGTGATGAGCGAAGAGCCCGTACGCTCTAAATACGAGGGGAGGAGAGCTAATACTACATAATCTCGGATATCGCCATAGAAGTATGCAAATCCTTTGCGAAAGCTCTCTTCGTAAATAGAGAGGTCTTTCACATAATGCTGAGAAGTTTGTGCGCCTGTGGTGCCACTGCTGGTGAAGATTTGCTGGTGAGGCGTGCTGCCACAATACACTTTATGCGTTTTGAAGCATTCAATAGGCAAAAAAGGGATATGCTCGAGGGCAGTTACTTTTTCGGGAGTGCGTTGTAATAGGGTACAAAAGCGGTGGTATACCTCGTTATTTTCGTATTGATAGCGAAAAGTATCCAAGGCAGCAGTAGCCGTAAAATCCGTTTCGTTGTGTATGTTAATTGTCAATTGATAATTGTTAATTGAGGAACATCATTGCCACAACAACTCCTGCGATAAAGAGCAACAGCGCTATAAAGGTTACCCAATTGATATATTTTTTGCGAGGAGTAGCGAGAAAACTATCGTATTCCTTGCGAGCTTGCAAGGTGATATCGCGTTTTTTGAAATACATATCCACCAAGGTATGTAAATCCTTAATTTCCTCGGGGCGAGGTTGTTCGGGTTGTTGGGGCTGTTCTGTTTGCGGCGGTTGTTGCGCGCTATTATCAGAAGATTTATCCGATTTTTTATTAGCTGCCGATTTTTTAGCCTCTTTCTTATTATAGCTTTTTTGGCGCGCCAGTTGGGCATCGTATTCCTTGCGCTTCTCAGCATCCGAGAGCACATCGTAAGCCTCTTGTATATCTTTAAATTTCTCTACATAGGCAGGATCTCCCTGATGTTTATCGGGGTGATTAGCTTTAGCGAGTTTGCGGTAGGCGATGCGTATTTCTTCAGCGGGAGCTTCGGCGGTGAGTCCCAGCACTTCGTAGTAATCTTTCACTGTCATAGTCCTGCATTTTGAGTAGAGTTATCACTAGTTTCCCATCCTATGAGGCGTCCGTTTTGAAAACTGAGCACTACCGATTTGTAGCGCCAGCGTTCAGTAGTAATGCCGTGGAACACTACAGGTTGCACATTCAAAGGGCGACCTATAGCCATTTTCACGAGATAATCGGGCATATTTTCCTTATAAACGCCTTTTTCAATACTATTTACGGTAGCCTCACCAAAAGTTTTCCCAATGAGTTCCATAATAGTTTCTTTGGTTCGTTTTTCGTCTACGAGGGCGTTATGCCATTTCTCGCGTAGTTCCTCTATCACTTTTTCGCGTTTTAGGTTTGCAATTCCCTGCATAATAAGCAGATAAAGCAACACAACCACGCCTAAAGAAAGGAGTACATAGTATATCATCACACTTATTTTTATAATTTGTTACTACTGAAGCGGCAAAAGTATAAATTTTTTAGTAAATAGCAAAAAAATAGCGTGAGTTATTCATTTTTCAACCTTACCCTTTAGTTTCTTTATTCGCTACACAGCTCATACTAAATTTTGTTCATTGTTACTTGTTAATTGTCAATTAATTTGTACCTTTGCATTCTAAATCGTTCAGTACCTTTTATATGCAACTGAAAAATATATCATTCAAAAAACTTATTACCAAAGGGTTGCTCTTTATAGCACCTTTCCTTTCCCTGCTAATGGAAGGGGCTTTGGCTTTAGGTTCTATGGTATATAAACTACTGCGTTACTGCCTCAAATACGCTTGGTATGCCCTTGTGATTCTGCTCATTGGCATTCCGTATTTATTTTATAAACTCTTCAGCAGCAAGCGAGAAGGCAAACAACCCCGAACCTATAAGTTTTACCTCAAATGGGCAGGTATCGCTATAGGAACAGGACTGGCAATGGTGTTATTGCTCTTCACTTTAGTCTATTTCGGTGTTTTTGGCAAATTGCCTACCGAACAAGAACTCAAAGAACTCCGCCAATCCGAAGCGAGCCTCATCTACGACGACCACGGTGAATTCTTAGGTAAATTCTATATCTTCGACCGCACAAAAATCGAATATTCCGATTTTCCTCCTTACTTGGTAAATGCACTCATCGCTACCGAGGACGAGCGTTTTTACAACCACAGTGGCGTGGATATGCGAAGCCTCTTTAGGGTATTTTTCAAAACACTGCTCTTGCAAGACGATTCTTCGGGCGGGGGGAGTACCCTCACGATGCAGTTGGCTAAAAACATTTTCGGGCGTGGCGAGCGCTACGGAAAACTCTCTATGCCTGTGCATAAAATCAAAGAAATGATTATCGCCAGCCGCATTGAGAAAGTCTATACTAAAGAGGAGATTATCACCCTCTACCTCAACACGGTACCTTTTAGCGATAATACTTACGGCATAGAGGCGGCTGCTCATCGATTTTTCAACAAACACACCAAAGATCTCACCCTCAACGAGGCTGCTACCTTGGTGGGCTCTCTCAAAGCCAACAAAAACTACAATCCGCGTACCTCGCCCAAGCGAAGTGAAGAACGCCGCAATGTGGTATTGGCAAAAATGAAAAAAAATGGACTTCTCTCTGATAAAGACTTTGAAGTCCACAAACAGGACAGCCTAAAAATAGACTACAACAATATTGAAAACGAAGGTCTTGCACCTTACCTCCGCGAGCAAATACGCTTGCAACTTCCCGAATTGTTGAAAGACGTTAAAAAAGAAGACGGTACGCCCTATAATATCTATAAAGATGGGTTGCGCATCTACACCACCATCGATCGCACTATGCAACAATACGCCGAGGCTGCCGTGAAAAAACACTTAGAACGCCTGCAAAAAGATTTTGAAACGGCTTATGGCAAAAATCCTCCTTGGAAAACCGATAACGACTGGCTATTACAAGAAGCTAAAAAACTCCCCGCTTATAAAGATTTGAAATCTCAAGGACTTAACGACGAGGATATTTGGAAAAAACTCAGCGAGAAAAAACCAATGGACTTGAGTTTCTACACCAAAGACGAGGTGCAAAAACACAGCACCCTCGATAGTTTGTCGTTTTATATCCGCTTGCTCAACACGGGTTTTGTGAGTGTGAATCCACAAACGGGAGCTGTAAAAAGTTATGTAGGAGGTGTTGATTTTCAGCACTTCAAGTACGACCACGTATTACAAAGCAAACGCCAAGTAGGGTCTATTTTCAAACCTATTGTCTATGCTACTGCCTTAGAGGTAGGAATGCCCGTATGTACTCACTTCTCACCACGCGCCCTTACCTACGCCGATGAGAAATTCTGGACACCGCGCAACGCTTCTAAAACTGACGATGACCCTTATACTTACTACTCTGTAGGCAAGGCGCTTAAAGAATCGCTGAACACTATTGCAGTACAAACGCTCTTCTATGCAGGGCTCAACAATGTCATCAGGAAAGCGCGCGCAATGGGTATCCAAACAGCGTTGCCACAAGTGCCCTCTATCGCCTTGGGTTCAGCCGAATTATCAGTAATTGAAATGGCTAAAGCCTATACCACCTTTGCTAATAACGGCGTGCCCTCACAACCGTATTTTATAGAAAAAATCACTGATAAAAAAGGAAAAATCATCTGGCAACACAAGCCTAAAAAAGAAGCAGCAGCTATCAGCCAAACCACTGCCCAACAGATGATCCAGCTGATGCGCGCTACCGTGAACGAAGGAACAGCTGCCAGAATGCGCGGACAATATGGGCTCACTAATGACCTTGCCGGTAAAACAGGAACTACTCAAGATAATAAAGACGGTTGGTTTGCAGGACTCTTGCCTAACTTGGTGATGATTGTTTGGGTAGGTAACGACCAGCAGATAGGCTTCCGCGCTACCTATTTGGGGCAAGGAGCTAACTCAGCACTGCCTATTGCAGCCCTCTTTGTGTCACAGCTCAACCGCAACAAGCAGTTCAACGCAATCACCCGCGCTACCTTCTCCGTTCCCGATGAGATACGCGAGGAGATAATCAATTGTGAACCCGTGGTGAGAGAAGGATTCCTCGATCGACTTCTCAGCGATAGTGGTGCTGCAAAAGATACCATTAGAGCAGGCGAAGTGCATTACCGCATCTATGAGCGCAAAGGCAAATTAAACGATATAGACAATGGCGATGAGGAGATTTCTATAGACGATGTAGTAAACCCTTCGGCAGCAGCCAAAAACAACACCCAATCAGCTACACAACAACAAGATGACAAACCCAAAAAGAAAGGCTTTTTTGGAAGAATATTTCAATAATTTACCGATTTGCTAATTTAAAACTAAACAGCTAAAAAAACACCAAATTATAAATGAAAAGAATTGTAACTTTAACGGTATCGCTTGTACTTTTGGCGGTACTCAATGCCGAGGCTCAACAAAAAAAATTTAGCGTGAGAACGATTGCTTTTTACAATGTGGAGAACTTGTTCGACACTATCAACGACCCTAATAAATTCGATGACGATCGCACCCCCGAGGGCGCCGACCGCTGGACTTCTAAAGTCTATAACGACCACGTACAGAAAATTGCTAAAGTCATTTCCGAAATCGGTAATGATGTAACGCACCACGCCCCCGATATAGTAGGACTTGCCGAAATAGAAAATGAGGTAGTAGTGCAAGACCTTATCAATACTGAGTATCTCAAACGTTACAACTATGGCATCGTGCACTACGATTCCCCCGATGCCCGTGGGGTAGATGTAGCACTGATCTACAAAAAAGGCGTGTTCAAGCCCGTTTCCTCATTTGCACACCCCCTACACCTCACTAAAGACGACGGCAAACCCCTCTACACCCGCGACCAACTGCTTGTAAGCGGTGAGTTGGACGGCGAAATGATACATTTTATCGTAAACCACTGGCCCTCACGTTTAGGAGGAGAAGCCAAAAGCCGCCCCAGTCGTGAAAAAGCAGCCGCTCTGAACAAGCAAATCATCGATTCTCTACTCAAAAAAGACCCTAATGCCAAAGTTATTGCAATGGGCGACTTCAACGACGACCCTATCAATTCAGGGTTTAAAAATGTTCTTAAAACAAAAGACAAAAAAGAAGATGTAAAACCAGGGGAACTCTTCAACCCTATGGAAGCGATGCTCAAAAAGGGAATGGGTACCCTTGCCTATCAAGATGGTTGGAATCTTTTCGACCAATTCTATTTCACCTACGACTTGCTCAAAGAAGACAAGAGTAGTTATCGCTATTGGAAAACAGGCATCTTCAATCGTCCTTATTTGGCAAATCCCAAAGGGCGTTACAAAGGCTATCCTTTCCGCAGTATGAGCAACGGCAACTACACTTGGGGCTATTCCGACCACTTCCCCGTGTATATGTATTTGATTAGAGAATTGAAATAAATCAACCTTATGCCTCACTATTTTTCATCAAACTTTACTTTAGGAATCCTTGGTGGCGGACAGCTCGGCAAGATGCTCCTCACCGAAACCCGCAAATTCGACATCACCACTAAGGTGCTCGACCCCTCTGCCGATGCCCCTTGTCGCATTGCCTGCAATACCTTTGTACAAGGCGCTCTCACCGATTTTGATACCGTCTACAACTTTGGTAAAGAGGTAGATGTACTCACTATTGAGATTGAAAATGTGAATGTCAATGCTCTTAAAAAACTACAATCCGAAGGGGTAAAAGTATACCCCTCTCCTCAAACTATTGAGTTGATACAGAACAAAGCTACCCAAAAACAGTTCTACACCACTCACAACATCCCTACCGCTCCTTTTCATCGCTTTGAGAGCTTAGCCAATTTGCAGCAGGCAGTAACAAACGAGCAAATAACCCTGCCTTTCGTGTGGAAATCAGCGCGCTTTGGCTACGACGGCAACGGCGTGAAAATCGTACGACAACTACCCGATCTATCCCTTCTACCCGAGGGAGAGTGTATCGTCGAAAATTTAGTGCCTTTCGCTAAGGAATTGGCAGTGATTGTCGCCCGCAATGTGAGCGGTGATGCAAGCACCTACCCTATGGTAGAAATGGAATTTCACCCCGAAGCCAATCAGGTGGAATATGTGTTATGTCCAGCGCGTATCAGCGAGGAAATCGCCCAAAAAGCACGTGCGATAGCCATAAAAGTAGCCGAAGCTTTTCAGGTAGTAGGACTTTTAGCCGTAGAGCTTTTTCTAACGGCTGAAGGCGAAGTGTTAGTAAACGAAGTAGCCCCACGTCCGCATAACTCAGGACATTACAGTATCGAGGCTGCTTATACCAACCAATTTGAACAACATTTGCGCGCCATTTTAGACCTCCCATTAGGCAACACCGATAGCAAAGTAGCAGGCGTAATGGTAAACCTCGTAGGGGCTGAAGGCTACCAAGGCGATGTGATATACGAAAATATAGAACAAATATTAGCAATGCAAGGCGTTACCCCTCATATCTACGGCAAACGCCAAACCCGTCCGTTTAGAAAAATGGGACACGTAACCATTGTAAATAAAGACATTGAAAAAGCCCGAGCCATTGCCGAAAAAGTAAAACAAACAATAAAAGTAATCTCTCACTAACCCCCTATCTACTACTAACTCCTATCCTCTCTATCCCAAAATTCCCAACAAAATCATCTATTATCAAGAATTTTTATTCCACTAGCACGTAGGGTTTATAAAAAGAATAAGCAAAAAATCATATTATGCCCTTAGATTTGAACAAACCACATACATTCGCATCAAAACATCACCCAATAAAACTTATTGCTACTGATTTTGATGAACCTTATTACGGACTAACTTTATGGCGGTTTAGGCTGTACGTGGAAGATGTTATTTTTCATCATCCATTGTTAGATTATGACAATAAGTTTTGTGGATTATCATCAATATTAGATAACTTTATTTTTGAATCTCAAAAAGGTGATTATGTTTTTATACCATACGGACTTATGGTAATGAACACCGCTACTTATGAACTGACAAAATATGAAGTAAAAAGAGGTGCTAATAATGATTTTATTAAAAATATTTTCATTGAAAACAAGCTTATAGTCCTCAATCAGAGAAGTATATGGGTTGTTAATTTGTCTGAAAAGAGTATGATTGAAAAGACATATACTTTTGGAACTGTTCAGTTTAAAGAAATTAAAAGGGAAAAAGAATTTGTAAAATTTATTTCTTGGGCAGAACAAGTTTTAATTTATGATATAAAAAACAATACTTTTATCAATGAAATCACTTAAAAACATATTATTCCTGATACTGAGTATGCTTGTTTTCAGTACAAGCATAGCTCAAACTTGTCTTTTTAATGATTTAGTAGATGATCTAGTTCAGCAAAATTCCTCTTTTCAGGCTTTTGTTGAGAGTGAAAAAGGATTCAGAGCGTGGAAAATATTAGCAACGGAAGCTCCTTCGTTAAGAACTGATATGCAAGAGCTTACCCTTGTTCTTAACAATCTAGAATTAATTGAAAATGTAGGGACTAAAAATTATAAAAGCTGGAAACTCTTGCGAGATGCAGGAAGAACTCAGTTGATGAAAAACGCTGATGTATTAGAAACTCTTACAAGAATAAGAGCAAATAAAAACTTAAAAAAAATAGAGGCTACTGATGAACTCCTTGCTAAAATACAAGGAGTAGAGGGGGTAAGCTACGAACAAGTTTTGAATAATTTAGACTTGTTTGCTAACAATATGGCTAAGAATAACGTTACCTTAAATGATTTTAACAAAGTACTTAACCAACTTACACAAGAAGTAAGCAAAAGAGATGGTGCTAATTGGATAGTGGAATATTTAGCTAAAAACAGTGACCAATTTAAAGGAAAAACCATTAAGTTTGAAGAATTTAACAGTACAACCTTAGGAGGTAGATTTATTGATGTTACCGATGAAACTTTTAGTTTTAACAAAATATTCTATGAGTTTAAATCTGTAAAAACAGTGCCTCCAAAAGATTTTGCTGAACAGTTTATGAAAGATTTAAGCAATGCTGATAATCTCTCACAAATCAAATGGATTTTTAATGGAAGTAAAAATCCTGTTGATTTTAAGAAAAATATGTTAGAAGCTATTGATAAATTACCTTTGACAGAGAATTTAGCAGTTAAACTAATTCAAGAAAAGAATATTAATAAATTGCGAAGATATTTGAAAGATAACTTAGAAGATATTTTTCTATTAAAGTAAATTATTGAATTATGATTTTTTTAAGTAAAGAAGAAAGTATTAGTGAAATATATAGCACAAAAGATTCCATATATTTTGCAAAAGAAGATGTCTTATTAGACATTAACCTTAAATCTATAACTAATTTGTTTAAATCAACTTATATAGTTGATGGTATTTTATATTCCAATACACCAAAAGAATTATATTTTTTTGATTTCCAAAATCAAAAATTTGACTCTATCTTAAAACTAAGTGAAGAAACTAGTTTTTTTGAAGTTATAAATATTAATAATGTTATCGCTTGTATAGAAGAGGAAGATGAAAAATTAGTGATGTATAACAATAGAAAACAAAAATGGAAAATACCTTATGCTCCTGCTTACTATAATCTATTATCTGAAAATGTATTCTTATTACGAAATAATTACAAAACTAGTCAAATTACAAATATAGATTTAGAAATAGTAAAGCCTTTATGGCAATATACCTTACCCGAAGGATTTACCATTTTTAAACAACCTCAGATAATAGACAATGTACTATTTTTTGATAGTTTTAAAAATGGAAATGAAGAAAATTTTGTAGTGGGATTAGATTTAAAAACAGGTGAGGTATTATGGCAACTTTTGTTTAAGATTCCGTATAAAGAACAACTATTAGCAACAACACTACACAAAGAAAACAAACTTTGTTATGGCTATTTAGGAAATTTGTACCAAATTTTCAACCCTATTTTGGGAAAAATTGTTTTTGAAAAGGAGATGAACGAAAAGATAAATCCGTACACTAATGCGATTTACGATAATAAATTATGGTTTGTAAGCGGCAAGTATGAAGAGTGCAAATTTGGCTATATCAATTTAGCTAATAATGAATTGGAATTACTACAAGATTTTCCTCAAGAAGACGATGAGACTTTTGAGATAGTATATCACCAAAAGAAGTTATACTTACGAGGAAAATACTATAACAATCTTTATATTTTTGAAGAGTAAAGATTTTCAATGGAAGTAAAAATCCTATTGATTTTAAGAAAAATATGTTAGAAGCTATTGATAAATTACCTTTAACTGAAGTTTTGGCTAGGAAATTTTTACAAAATGTTAGAAAACCAAATAAACAGAAACTACTAGAGGAATTAAATTCAAATTTTGAGAAAATATTTATTTTAGTAAAATGAAATTAGTAAAAAAAGAACTAGATATCAATAAAGTAATATTGATTAACAATGTTATTTTTATCAAAGGAAAAGAAAAATGTAATGTTGATGGGGTTTTTGTTTTTTCTGATTTTGAATTATTCAATGATCTAGAAACTGTTTATAGATATAAAGAAAGTTTTTTAGATATTTATAATTACAAACAAAAATCCTTTATAAGAATTAGTAATGATTCAAATTATCTAAAACAATCTTATTACAACAAAGGAAGAGGATTAGTTTTTCTTTCTTCAACAGAAGAGGTAGAAGTTTATAATTTTTTTGGGAATACTATAGAATATCGATTGTTTTTGGAAAAAGATATAAGTTTCTTTTTAGAAAATAGCATTATTGTTACAGAAGGAAAATCTTATACATACAAAAATAAGATTTCTCTTTGGTATATACAACCTTTAGAACTTATTTGGCAATATACCTTACCCGAAGGATTTACCATTTTTAAACAGCCTCAGATAGTAGATGATGTACTATTTTTTGATAGTTTTAAAAATGGAAATGAAGAAAATTTTATAGTGGGATTAAATATAAAAACAGGTGAGGTATTATGGCAACTTTTGTTTAAAATTCCCTATAAAGAACAACTATTAGCAACAACACTACACAAAGAAAACAAACTTTGTTATGGCTATTTAGGAAATTTGTACCAAATTTTCAACCCTATTTCAGGAAAAATTGTTTTAGAAAAGGAGATGAACGAAAATATAAATCCCTACACCAATGCGATTTACGACAATAAATTATGGTTTGTAAGCGGCAAGTATGAAGAGTGCAAATTTGGCTATATCAATTTAGCTAATAATGAATTAGAATTACTACAAGATTTTCCTCAAGAAGACGATGAGACTTTTGAGATAGTATATCACCAAAAGAAGTTATACTTACGAGGAAAATACTATAACAATCTGTACATTTTTGAAGAGTAATACTCACCTATGAAAACATTAAGCAACCCCATTGTTATTACTGATACTTTACAGCTGTATCAATATGTTTTTGAAGAATTTGATCAAAAACCTGCTCATCTAAAATTCAAATGTGTTTGCGAGAATTTCAACACTTTTGATTTGCACTATGGCACTAAGGCTTTTCTTTTCAACGATTTATACAAAAAGGGTATTTTGAACCAACAAACGCTATTAGCAACCAAAGTAGAGCCTACGCTATATACCATTGTTGAGTGTCCGCATTGCCATAAACAAATTCTCATAGCCTACAGGTTGAGAGAACCCAATAACAATCGCTTTGTATGCGAAATCGCCGGCGCTTTTATTTTTGAAGAAAAACTAGAAAAATAACCCTTTCTTATTTCAAACTCTCTCTTACACTACATTTCAGAGACTTTTAGTAAAACGTCTATAAATTACCTCTTTAAAAAACAGTATATCATCATTTTAATTTCTTTTTCTTCTTTTTTTACTCAAATTTCTTCCGAAATAATTTGTCCGTTCTATTCGTTATTCTTACATTTGCAGTAAAAATAATGAATATCTTAATTTTATTTTAAAAACACATAATTACAATGAGAAAAAAACTTCTATTCGTAGCCTTGCTATCGGTGATGGCAACTACATTCGCACAAGAAAAAATCAAAGACGTAAGAACTAAACCCGACCTCTATTTCTTACAAATCGGTGAAGTGGCTAACAGCCTAGAACTTCTTCCTCCGCCACCTCAACCAGGTAGTATTCTCTTCCTCAACGACGAAGCTCAATACCAATGGGGCTTAATGCAACGCCGTACCCCTCGTGGCGACCAAGCCGTATCTGATGCTCGTGTAGACGGAGCGGGCGTGCCTAATGCTTTCTCCGAAGCCTTTGGCATCAAAATTTCTAAGGAAACTACCCCTGAAATCTTCAAACTCGTGGTAAATATGCGCGAAGATGCTGGCGACCTCGCTACTCGTGCCGCTAAAGAGCACTATATGCGCGTACGTCCGTTTGCTTTCTACGAAAAAACTACTTGCAACCCTGAGCAACAACAAGAACTTTCTACCAATGGGTCTTATCCTTCAGGACATACCGCTATTGGCTGGGCTACTGCTTTGGTGCTTGCCGAAATCAACGTAGATAGACAAAACGAAATCCTCAAACGCGGCTATGAAATGGGACAAAGTCGCGTGATTTGCGGTTACCACTTCCAAAGTGATGTAGATGCGGCACGCCTTGTAGCCAGCGCCGTAGTAGCGCGCCTCCACGCCAATGATGCCTTTATGAAACAACTCGAAAAAGCTAAAAAAGAGTTTGAAAATCTTGTGAAAAAAGGCAAAGTAAAGAAAAGTGAACGTATGACCAAATAAACTGCTAAAACGATGAAAAAGATACATTTTATGGCACTCAGCTTGATGGCTGTGGGCTACACCTATGCCCAAGAAGTGCCTACTACCGTTACAGAAACCACCGAATTGCTACCTGCTCCTGCACAAGAAGCTCCCAAACCAGAGCCTAAAATAGAAGTGAAACCCGCAGGGCGTATCTTGATAGACGCGGGCTATTTCAATGCCAATGAACAAAAAGACAAGTTCGTAAGTGGGGTAGCCATCCCCGATGCTCGTGCGGGCTTGGGCGTGCGCTATGGCAATTGGAAAGCCAAAGTAGATATAGGGTATGCCTACGGAAAACTCTCTCCTAAGGATATCTTTATTGAGTATGGCTTTAGCAAGCACACCCTCTTGCGTGGAGGTTATTTTGTACATCAATTTGGGATGCAAAGCGCTACCAGTTCTTCTTTCAAAATATCGATGGAAGAACCCCAAAGCAACGAGGCTTTCTTCAACTCTCGTTTGATGGGGTTGATGCTCTTGCACCAAAAAGACGACTTTATGGGTACGCTTAGCCTCTTTGCTGAAGGAGAATCGATGAAGCAAAGTTCTGATGCTACAGGTGACCAAGGAGTGGGAATGATGTCGCGCTTGCTCTATCGTCCACAACGCGAAGAAGGTAAGATTTTTCACGTAGGACTCTCAGGAGCTTTTGAGACCCCACGCTACAACAAAGAAGCTGCCCTTAACCACAGTTCTTATATACTCAAAACCCCTTTCCCAACACGTATTGCCAAAGTAACCGCCCAACAAGCAACTATTGACAACGCTACTTTCCTCTACAAATTCTCTCCTGAATTGCTCTTTGCACGGGGACGTTTAGGTGTAGAAGCCCAATATTACTATGTGAACGTAAACCGCAAGAGTGGATTTGAGAATTTCAAAGCAAGTGGTGCGTATGGAATGTTCCGCGCTATCGTGAAAGGAAATCCTTATGAGTACAATGAAATCGACGGTGGTATCGCCACCCCCAGACCAGGAGCGTTAGAACTCGTTGCTGGCTATAACTACACTGATCTATCCGACTCTAAAGCTGGTATTTTTGGAGGTCGCCTCAACGACTATTCACTTACTTTCAACTATTATATCAATAAGTATATGATTTGGCGTGTACGCACTTCTTATACTGGGGTTACTTACCGCGCAGGAGTTCCCGACACCAATTTGAGTCTTATAGAAACTCGTTTGCAAATCAAGTTCTAAGTGGTACGAGCCGCACAGGCAATTACTTTTACATCACATACTTTGCCAAAGGTCGTAGCACGACAAGCAATTAAAACTTTGCCAAAGTCTGAAACTTTGGCAAAGTGTAGCGACGCAAAAGCGATTTTGATAATTTTCTAATTAAAATACCGTATGAAAACAAGAATCATAACTCTACAAGCATTACTACTTCTCTTGTGTCCGCTTTTAGCGATGGCACAACTCAACCGCTCTGAGAGTTTTAAAAGTCAGTATAAACTCAAAGAAGTGGTGATCCTCAGTCGTCATAACATTCGCTCCTCACTATCAGTGAATGGGAGTACCTTGCAAAAAATGACGCCTCACGAGTGGATAAAATGGAGCGCTGCCCCCAGTGAACTCACCCTTCGCGGAGGAGCACTCGAAACCATTATGGGTCAGTTTTTCCGCAAATGGACAGTTGCCGAAGGACTTTTTGCTGAGAATGCCGTTCCCACTGTTGATGAAGTGAATTTCTATGCCAACAGTATGCAACGCACCATTGCGACAGCGCAATATTTCTCTTCAGGATTTATGCCCGTAGCCAATTTGCATATCAACCACCGCTTTACCCCCAGCAAGATGGACCCTGTGTTCTTCCCTGCGCTAACCAAAAGCAGTGATGCCTTCAAAGCACAAGCAATGAAAGAAATCGCTGCTATGGGCGGTAAAAAAGGTATTGTAGGCATCAACGAGGGGTTGAAAGAGTCTTACCAACTCTTGGAAAAAGTACTCGATTTGAAGAACTCACCCGCTTGTAAATCAGGGGAAGTGTGTGCTTTCAACGATTACAACACCAAACTGATACTCGAAAAAGGCGATGAACCTAATATGAAAGGTTCGCTAAAGTTAGCCAACTCAGCTTCCGATGCCTTTATTTTGCAATTCTACGAAGATAAAGACCCTATGCAAGCCGCTTTTGGCAACAACCTCAGCACCTCCGATTGGGAGAAAATCGCTAAAGTAAAAGATGTCTATGGCGATGTACTTTTCACCGCTCCTATTGTAGCCGTGAACGTAGCGCACCCTCTTTTGGTGTATATGAAAGACGAGCTCAACGCCAAAAACCGCAAATTCACTTTCCTCTGTGGTCACGATTCTAACATTGCCAGTGTGAATGCTGCTTTGGAAGTAGAAGAATACAGCTTGCCAAAATCTATTGAGAAGAAAACCCCAATAGGTAGCAAACTCGTATTTGAAAAATGGGTAGACAACAGCGGTAAAGAGTTTGTATCAGTAAACATCGTATACCAAACCACCGAACAATTGCGTGGTATAGAGCTATTGGATATGCAAAATCCACCCGTAGTATTCCCACTAAAACTCAAAGGCGTACAAGCTAATGTCGATGGTCTTTACACCTTAGAAAGCGTAAACGCCCGCTTTGATAAAGCTATCCGCGCGTATGAAGCGATAAAGTAAATTAAGAAACCCTTTTAAAACAAAACTGCCCAAAGACCATTAGGTGCTTTGGGCAGTTTATTTATATTATAGTACAATCATTTTTGTTAGTCCACTTTGATGTCGGTATTTACGTTTTTGCTACCTACAAGTGCGTAGAACAATAGGAAAGCAAGAGCAAGTACAATCACCCAATAGCTTTCTACGTAACCTACTACATCGGCTACAGCCCCTTGGATAGCTGGCAAGATACCACCACCACAAACCATCGCCATAAAGATACCTGAAGCGGCAGCAGTGTATTTACCTAATCCTTCGGTAGCGAGGTTGAAGATACCTCCCCACATTACTGAAGTACACAAACCACAAAGCACAAGGAACATAATGCTCATTGGCACTTCGGCTAAACCAAAAGATATATCTGATTTAAACACTGGCATATTCACCACTTGAGTAGTAGGGGTTAATATAGCTAAAACTACAAAAAGAATTCCTAAAGCAGATACAAAAGTAAGCATTCCTTTACTTGAGAATTTAGCTCCTAATGAACCTCCTGTCAAACGACCGATAAACATCAAAAACCAATAAGTTCCTACTACCGAACCTGCTGTAGTAGTATCGATACCTAAACCATTAGCTTCACTACTACCTGTCATAAAAAGATTGGCAATATTAGGAATTCCTACTTCTATACCTACATAGAGGAAAATAGCAATCGCTCCTAATATAAAGTGGCGGAACGACATAGGGCTATGTGTGTCTTTTACAGCATTTACATTGGCTTGAGCCGCGTGAGGTTCGGGTATTTGCATAGAGAAAAGCACGATAAATGCCAAAGCAAAAATACCCATCGCTAAGAAGAGTGCAGGGTTAGCATCGGCAATAGAAGTACCGGCGCTAATAGTACCGATGAGGTAACCTACCAATACAGGTACAATGGTTGCCCCGATAGAGTTGATAGCCCCACCAAACTGCAAGAGTTGGTTACCTTTTTTACCTCCTCCACCAAGAGTGTTGAGCATAGGGTTTACCACCACATTGAGCATACACATAGAGAAGCCTGAAATAAAAGCTCCTGTGAGGTATACCGCAAAACTACCTGCAATACCTGAAAGGAAAGTAACGCACACTCCAGTAAAACCTACTACAATAGCGGTTAAAGCTGTTTTTTTATAGCCAATGCGTTGTAACATTTTCCCTGCAGGGATACCCATAAAGGCATAAGCGATGAAGTTGGCTAAGTTCCCCAATTGTGACTCGAGGTTGCTCGCCATAAATTGGTTTTTTACAATAACCCCAAATGGGTTTTGCAAGCCTGTTACGAATGATATCATAAAGAATAGAGCGAACATCATTGCAATAGGCAATACGTAACTTTTGTTTTGTTGATTTTGGTGTTCCATTATTTTTAATTATTTATTTTTAATTAGTTGAAAAAGGTAAGAGATAAGAGGTAAGAATGTGTTACCTATTCCCTGACACCTGATACCTAATTTTGACGGCAAAAGTAAATAAACCAAAATTAAAACGCAACAAAAACGAAGACTTTTTTAAGGTTTATTTATGATTTTTTAAAAGAAGTAAGTGTTAGGTATTAGGAATCAAGGAGTAGGAAGTGAAATAAGATTAAATATTTTTATCAATTAGGGATACTCTCTTTGTCAGTTTGTGATATTATCTAACACTACCCCTAATATTGGATTAATAGACTTTGTCAAAGGTATGAGCCACACGGGCAATTAAGGACTTTGCAAAAGTGTAGCGACTCACCTGAAACCTATTCCCTGAAACCTGACACCTAATCATAAATACCACTCGCTATGGCAAAGGTTTGGGTGTGTGCTCGTAAAATAGAGGTGAGTTGTGGGGAATACCCTCCTCCCATTGAGCATTGTACGGGCAGGTGATACCGATAACACGTTTCAAAAACAAGGCGATCGCGTTCACCGCAACCTTCTACAGTAAGGGATAACTTACCTAACTTATCGGTTGATAGCACATCTACCCCTGCTTGATAAAACACAAAATCGGGTTGCTGGGCTTCTATGAGCTGTGGCAAAGTGCTGCGCAATATATCTAAATAGGTTTTGTCATCTGTGCCATTGGGCAGGGCTATATCTTTATCCGATTGTTCCTTTTCAAAAGGGTAATTAGCTTGTGCATGCATTGAAAAGGTGAAAACTTCGGGGGTATTTCTAAAAATTTCGGCAGTACCATTGCCTTGGTGTACATCTAAATCTACAATAAGCACCCTTTTCACCGCTGTGTGATGTAGCAAATAAGCGGCAGCAATAGCTTGATCGTTGAGCATACAAAAGCCTTCTCCGCGGTTTGAAAAAGCGTGATGGGTGCCTCCTGCTATATTAAAGGCGATTTCTCCCGTACGTAATGCCCACAAAGCACCTTCTACAGTACCTTGCACCAAGGTAAGTTCGCGATCTACTAACTGCTGACATTGTACAAAACCAATGGGCAATGCTTCTTTATGTGAAAGTGTTAAGTGTAAGAAATTGTGCAAGTAAGGTTGCGTATGCACCAAAGCCGCTGTAGCTTGTGTAGCTTTTTCGGGGGTGTGGAAGTTGGACGCACTAGCGATGCCTTCATAGAGGAGTTGTTGAGGCAAGAGGGCATACTTTTCCATCGGGAAACGATGGTTTTCGGGCACTGGGTGATTGTATAATGGGTGATAGGCGATATACATTAGGGGAGTGAGATTAGATTAAGTATTTCATTTGCCAAAACAATTAATTGCGAGTCTAAGTGTAAATCCTTCAAAAACGGGATTTTCTCTAAAAGGAACAGCATAGCCTATTTTAGCATCAACAAAATTGAAAACTGAAAGTCCTATATGAGGTTCTATAGCGTGGGTGTTGATAGCGAAACCCCCACCTAAAAGGAGCACACAAAATTCAGCACCTACTTCGGGGATGATTTGCACTTTTGAAGGCATATCGTTATGAAAACCTATATGCGTACCCCCATACAAGGATATCCCTCCTAAATCGGGTTTGGTATTTAGAGAAGCCCCCGCAAAAATTAGGTTATGAGAGCGATTGGTATGAGTATAGCCTATCTTTGCCCCCCAATAATCAAAATCTTGAGCTATAGCTACACAGGGTGATAAAATAAATAGTATGAGTAAGTATTTCATATAAATTAGAAAATTAACAAAGAAATTCATCGGACAGGGCGGACAAGTGAGACAAGGCAGACGCTGACCCCTGAAACCTGACCCCCTACCCCTTCTCATTCCAGTAGTAGCTATCGGGGTAGATACGCTCACCGAAGATAGCGGTACCCACGCGTACGATAGTAGCACCTTCCTCGATAGCGGTTTCGAGATCACCGCTCATTCCCATTGAAAGCTCTTTGGGGTCTACATTGGGGAGGTTAAGGGCAATAATATCCTGCTGGATACGTTTGAGGAGTTGAAAGCAGGCGCGCACCTTTTCAGTTTCGGCACTAAACAAGCCTATTGTCATCAGTCCTTTGATGTGGAGGGTAGGCAGGGTTGCCACTTGTTTTACAAGGTCGAGCACTTCGGAAGGATCGGCACCAAATTTACTTTCCTCATTAGACGTATTCACTTGGATAAAGATATCGAGTTCTTTGCCCTCAATAGCAAGGCGATTGTGGAGTTTTTGAGCTAAATCAAGGCGATCTACCGATTCTACACAAGTCACCTCATAGCGCAATATTTCTTTGATTTTATTGGTTTGCAAATGACCGATAAAGTGATTCGTATGGGGAGTATCTTTCAGAGCTTCATATTTTTCTTTGAGTTCCTGCACTTTGTTTTCAGCGATGAGGGTATATCCTGCCTCAAGTGCTATTTTGATGCGTTCAGGAGTTACAGTTTTGGTGGCTAAGAGGAGTTTTACTTCCTCGGGTTTGCGACCTGCTTTAGCACAGGCTTTGGCAATGCGTTGTTGTATTAATTCGATGTTTTGCAGAATGTTTTCCATTATTAAGGGTTGAAAAGTTATAAAAAATAAAAAGTTGCCTGATAAACCAGACTATGGCGACAAAAGTAGTAAAAATATCTCATATTTGCTAATTTACCAATTATTTACTACCTTTGTCCCTGATATTAAAAATTTTTCTGTTGAAAACACTACGTACTTACGAAGATTTTAAAGCCATTGTTTTTCACAAAAAACAAGTAGCGATTAGCAAAGAAGCTAAAAATTTGATTGAGGAGAGTTATAACTTTCTAAAAGAATTTGCCAACGATAAAATTATCTACGGCGTAAATACTGGTTTTGGTCCTATGGCGCAGTATCGCATAGAGCCTGAAGACCAATTGCAATTGCAGTATAACCTCATCCGTAGCCACGCTTCAGGCTGTGGAGAAGTATTTGATATAAAAACAGTACGTGCAGCGATTCTCTGTCGGTTAAACAGTCTTTCTCTTGGTAAATCGGGGGTGCATATAGAGGCTATTGAGCTGATGCGCGACCTATTGAACTACCGCATTACCCCGCTTATCTTTCAGCACGGAGGTGTGGGCGCCAGTGGTGACCTCGTGCAGTTGGCTCACCTCGCTTTAGTACTTATAGGCGAAGGTGAAGTGTTCTACAAAGGCTTGCGTCGCCCAACGGCTGAAGTATTTGCCGAAGTAGGCATCAAACCGCTACAAATACACTTGCGCGAAGGGCTTTCGCTGATGAACGGCACCTCGGTAATGACGGGCTTGGCAGGAGTGAATCTTTATTACGCCGAAAAACTATTGGACTGGACAGTAAAATTCAGCTGTGCTATCAATGAACTGGTGCAGACTTATGACGACCATTTTTCAGAAGAATTAAACAACGCCAAACAGCATACCGGTCAGCAGGACATTGCTAAGCTAATGCGCGAGTTTCTCGCCGACAGCAAGCGCACCCGCAAACGCGCAGAACACCTCTACCAAGGTGAACACAACGAGACTGTTTTCAAAGAAAAAGTACAAGAATACTACTCTTTGCGCTGTGTGCCACAGATATTAGGTCCTGTGTTAGACACTTTGCAACACACTCAGCGCATTTTTGAAGAAGAACTCAACTCGGCTAACGACAACCCTATCGTAGATTTGCCTAACCAACAAGTGTATCACGGGGGGAACTTCCACGGCGATTATATTTCCCTTGAAATGGACAAGCTCAAACTCGTGGTTACCCGTATGGCGATGCTTGCCGAACGACAACTCAACTACCTATTGAACCCTAAAATCAACGAGCTTTTACCGCCATTTGTAAATGCAGGCAAACTGGGCTTTAACTTCGGTATGCAAGGGGTGCAGTTCACCGCTACCTCTACCACTGCGGAGTGTCAAACTCTTTCTACCTCTATGTATGTGCATAGTATCCCGAACAATAACGACAATCAGGACATTGTGAGTATGGGTACCAATGCCGCAACGCTCACCCGCAAGGTGATAGAGAACGCTTTCCAAGTACTCGCTATTGAGGCGATTACCATTGCACAGGCTATTGATATCTTAGGCTGTTATGACGAGCTTTCGAGCACTACCAAAGAATGGTATGACGAAATAAGAACCATTATCCCATTCTTTAAAGAAGATATGGTGTTTTATCCTTATTTGAAGGATATGGTATCGTGGTTGAAAAAATAGAACAATCGGACAAGTCAGACATATCAGACTTTTCTGATAGAAAAACTAAATAAAAAAACAAAATGAGAAAGTACGCTATCATTACAGGCGGTTCGCGAGGCATAGGGCGCGCTATATGCGAAAAACTCGCGCAAGACACCGATTATCACCTACTCATTACTTACCAAAGCAATGAGGTAGCTGCCCTTGAAACTCTTAATCACATCAAAAAATTAGGTAGTGATGGAGAGATTATCCGCTTTGACGTTTCTGATCACCAAAGCACTACTGAAGCCCTCACCCAATGGCAACACGACAATAAAGATGCTGTGGTAGAGGTGATTGTGAACAACGCGGGTATCAATCGCGACGGACTTTTTATGTGGATGCCCCAAGAGGATTGGAGTAAAGTAATCTCTACTACCCTCGATGGCTTCTACAACGTAACCAACTTCTTTATACAAAAGATGTTACGCCATCGCTACGGACGTATTATCAACATTTCATCGGTATCGGGAGTAAAGGGAACTGCAGGACAAACTAACTACTCGGCTGCTAAAGGAGCCATTATTGCTGCTACTAAAGCCTTAGCTCAAGAAGTGGCTAAACGTCATATCACTGTAAATGCTATTGCCCCAGGGTTTATACGCACCGATATGACTTCCTCTCTCAACGAAGAAGACCTCGTAAAACTGATTCCTGTAGGGCGTTTTGGCGAAGCGGAAGAAGTAGCCGACCTCGTATCGTTTTTAGTGTCTAAAAAAGCCTCGTATATCACCGGAGAAGTGATCAATATCAACGGGGGAGTATATAGTTAGATAACAAATAATAGGTAATATGAAAAAATCACTTACCGCTTTAGCTCTGTTGTTAAATAGTTTGTGCTTTTCACAAGTATCCTCAGTTACTGACGATATAAGTTTGATACCTGCAGCAGATAAAGAAATTTCTCCTCTTGAACACTGGGGATACATCAACCAAAAAGGCGCTTGGGTAATCCCACCGCAATTTAAAGATGCTTACTATTTTAGGGAAGAGTTAGCCCCCGTTGATTCAGGAGGTGTTTACAGAGATCTTTATAAGTTTGGCTTTATTGACAAAACAGGAAAATATGTCATCCCCCCTAAATACATAAGCGTTACTCATTTCTCAAACGGACTTGCTTTTGTAGTGCCCAAAGGTGGGAGTCCTACGTGTATAGACAAACAAGGTAACCCCCAATTCTCTTTAAAAAAAATACGTAAAGTGAGTATTTTTGTTGAAGATATGGCAGTGTTTTTAGCTGCCGACAGCGAAAAATGGGGATATCTCAACTCATCGGGCAAAGTGACTATCCCCGCACAATTTGAGGAAGCCGATCTTTTCTCAGAGGGTTTAGCTCTTGTAAAGAAAAATGGTAAGTGGGGCTATATCAATAAGAAAGGTGTGATGGTCATCAAGCCTCAATTTGAAAGAGCTAGTTATTTTCAGGAAGGAATGGCTGTTGCACAAGACACAAACGGCGGGCTCTATGGTTATATTGACCATACAGGAAAATACGTAATCAAGCCCCAATTTAAAAAAGCAAGGGTATTTAACGAAGGTTTGGCTGTAGTATTTTTTGATAACAATCAAAGCTGCCTCATTGATGTAACGGGCAAAAGAGTAATTGAAAAACAGCCTTATGAAATAGATAATTTCAGCAGTAATATGGTTGGTTTTATGACTAAAGATTCCTTGTATGGCTATATCAACAAAAAAGGAGAGGAGGTTATCAAGCCTCAGTTCCAATGGATTTCTTATTTTCTCGGTGATATCGCCTTTGCCGATATTGGTGAAGACACTGGTATTATCGACAAAAAAGGACAGTTTATTGTCACTCCCACTACTTATGAGCATATAAAAATTCCTGGGGAATTCTATATGGTTGCCACTGATGACTATGATGCTACTAAATTTTTAGATAAGTTTTTTAATGATTTAAAATCGATGGCAAGCCCCAAGAGGGTAACCGACAAGCCTCAAGAGCTCACTTCTACCCTCTCTGTTGAAAAAGTAGAAAGAGAAAAGAATGCCAATGTTTATCACATCAACTTTAAAAAAACGGGGTTGCTAACGGGTACCTCTATTGTAAACCAAATGAAGGAACTACTCAAAAGAAAATTCAAAGCGAAAGAGAGCAAAGACAGTAAAGCTAATTATGAGATTTTCTCAACTCAGAACTTACATTTTGTTTTTTTCGCAGATTTTTTTAATGTTATCGTTTGGGTCGCTCCCTCAAAAGAAGATTTTAAAGCCACTACCATAGGATGGTGGTACTATTAGGATTTAATCAAATAGATGATGATATACTACATAATCTTACTATAACTTGTATTTCTCAACCTATAAGCAACAGTAGGCTACCTAAAATCATATTTTGATAAAGATTACAATCTAAGCAAAATACACCACTGTATGAATAAACTATATAACATTTTGGGAGATAAGGTACAAAGTATTAGTGCGTAAATATACAAAACATATATTAGACGAACAAGAATGGGGGCACATTGAAGAAGTTAAGAAAAGTAAAAAAAAGGCTATTCAGCGGGATGCTGAACAGCCTTTTTTGTGCTTTATCCTTAGGGTTATTTCTTGAGATATAACCAACCTACTAAAGATTCTTTATTGTTATTACTATCGTAATATTCAATTACATAATAGTAAGTTCCTTGTGGGAGTTTTTCGGCTTGCTCAACAGTTACACGTCCGTTAGAGATACCTTTAAACACACGAGTAACATTGTCATAACCTTCAACTTCAAAGACTTTCACGCCCCAACGGTTGTAGATACGTACCACATTGTTAGGATAACGCTCGATTCCTCCGATATGGAAATAATCGTTTTTGCCATCGCCATCTACCGACATACCATTGTAAGGCACTATTTTGTTCACCACATCAATAGTAACCGTTGCTGAAGCACAACCATCGGTGTTGCAAATTTCATACACAAAGGTATCAGTACCTTCAAAATTAGTATTCGGACGATATTCGATAGAGCCGTCGAGGTTTACAACTACTGTACCGTTGGCAGGGTTTGTTACCACATTAGGAGTGGTTGCTCCGTTAGGGGTATCGTTACCCAATACATTCACCACTACTGGCGTGTTGATAGCGGTTGTAGAACGATCATCTACTGCTATTGGCAACACTGGGGTAGTGCTTGTAGTCGTACCACTTACCGTTACTACGATGCTCGCCGTGCTACATACCGTAGGACTTGCTACTGCGCATATCGTGTAGCTTATCGTGTGTATACCCGCAGGAGTGTTTGGTGCTACCGTAATTGTTCCATTAGGGTTCAAAGTGAAGCCTGTAGGAGTTGCTGTATTCCAAGTAAGGGTTACTGAACTGATACTTGGGTTCGGTACTCCATTCAACTTATCGTTAGTCAATACGCTTGGCGTAGTGCCTCCTGTGGTACTAGTGATAGTGGTTACACCATCGTTCACCGCTTCGATAGTTGTTGGTGTTGCCACAGTAGGAACAAACACTTTTACAGTCGCTGTGGTTGTAGCGCAGTTATCAGGGTTCAAACGCTCACAGATGCTATATACTATCTCGTAAGTACCTGATTTAGTTCCCGAAGGTACAGTAACAGTACCATCGTTGTTTAATGTAGGCGTTTTAGTTGCGCCTACTACATCGGTGGTGGTGGTTACTACGGTAAGAATCACATCGGTAGTTGTTGGCGTTTTAGTACCAAGTTTGTCGTTGTCTAATACCGTTCCAGTAGTTGTTGTGGTGTTAGTACCATTGGTTATTGTATAAGTATCAGCTTTGGCAACAATTGGCGTACTACCTACTTTTACAGTCGCAGTAGCGGTAGCGCAGTTATCAGGGTTCAAACGCTCACAGATGCTATATACTATCTCGTAAGTACCTGATTTAGTACCCGAAGGTACAGTAACAGTACCATCGTTGTTTAATGTAGGCGTTTTAGTTGCGCCTACTACATCGGTAGTGGCGGTTACTACCGTAAGGATTACATCGGTAGTTGTTGGCGTTTTAGTGCCGAGTTTGTCGTTATCTAATACTGTACCTATAGTTGTTGTGGTGCTAGTACCATTGGTTATTGTATAAGTATCAGCTTTAGCAACTATTGGCGTACTGCCTACTTTTACAGTCGCTGTGGCAGTTGCACAATTGTTAGGGTTCAAACGCTCACAGATGCTATACACTATCTCATAAGTACCCGATTTAGTTCCCGAAGGTACAGTAATAGTACCATTACTGTTGAGTGTAGGCGTTTTAGTCGCTCCTACTACATCGGTGGTTGTGGTTACCACTGTAAGAATGACATCGGTAGTGGTTGGCGTTTTAGTGCCTAATTTATCGTTGTCTAATACCGTTCCAGTGGTAGTAGTGGTGCTAGTGCCATTGGTTACAGTGTAAGTATCAGCTTTGGCAACTATTGGCGTACTGCCTACTTTTACAGTGGCGGTAGCTGTTGCACAATTGTTAGGGTTCAAACGCTCACAGATGCTATACACTATCTCATAAGTACCCGATTTAGTTCCCGAAGGTACAGTAATAGTACCATTACTGTTGAGTGTAGGCGTTTTAGTCGCTCCTACTACATCGGTGGTTGTGGTTACCACTGTAAGAATGACATCGGTAGTGGTTGGCGTTTTAGTGCCTAATTTATCGTTGTCTAATACCGTTCCAGTGGTAGTAGTGGTGCTAGTGCCATTGGTTACAGTGTAAGTATCAGCTTTGGCAACTATTGGCGTACTGCCTACTTTTACAGTGGCGGTAGCTGTTGCACAATTGTTAGGGTTCAAACGCTCGCAAATGCTATACACTATTTGGTAAGTACCTGATTTAGTTCCCGAAGGTACAGTAACAGTACCATCGTTGTTTAATGTAGGCGTTTTAGTCGCTCCTACTACATCAGTGGTGGTGGTTACCACTGTAAGGATCACATCGGTCGTTGTTGGCGTTTTAGTGCCGAGTTTATCGTTGTCTAATACCGTTCCAGTGGTAGTAGTGGTGCTAGTGCCATTGGTTACCGTATAAGTATCAGCTTTGGCAACTATTGGTGTACTACCTACTTTTACAGTGGCGGTAGCGGTTGCACAATTATTAGGGTTCAAACGCTCACAGATACTATACACTATCTGATAAGTACCCGATTTAGTACCCGAAGGTACAGTAATAGTACCATTGTTGTTGAGTGTAGGCGTTTTAGTCGCTCCTACTACATCGGTGGTAGTGGTTACTACTGTAAGAATTACATCAGTAGTGGTTGGCGTTTTAGTGCCGAGTTTGTCATTGTCTAATACCGTTCCAGTGGTAGTAGTGGTGCTAGTACCATTGGTTATTGTGTAAGTATCAGCTTTAGCAACAATTGGTGTACTGCCTACTTTTACAGTGGCTGTGGCGGTTGCACAGTTGTCAGGGTTCAAACGCTCACAGATGCTGTATACTATCTCGTAAGTACCCGATTTAGTTCCCGAAGGTACAGTAACAGTACCATCGTTGTTTAATGTAGGTGTTTTAGTAGCGCCTACTACATCAGTGGTTGTGGTTACTACCGTAAGGATTACATCGGTAGTAGTTGGCGTTTTAGTGCCGAGTTTATCATTGTCTAATACCGTTCCAGTGGTAGTAGTGGTGCTAGTACCATTGGTTACTGTGTAAGTATCAGCTTTGGCAACAATTGGCGTACTATTTACTTTGATGACACTTGTTTTAGTTACTGTATTTCCTTGAGGGTCTTTTCCTACAAAGGTTACTGTTACTACTGATGTATTACACCAGTTCGCAGGTTTTACAGTAGTATAGTTATGAGTAAGCGTCGCTGTACCACAAGTATCGGTAACAGTAGCCTGACCGAGCCAGTTGTTTACTGTCGTATCGATATTGGCAGCTGTACAAGTTACTGTTAAGGTTGCTGGTACTGTTAGACTTACAGTATTGCTAATAGTAACTGTTACGGCTACTTTATCTGTTTCGCAAGTAGCGTTGAAACGACTTACAGTATAAGCATCAGTAGTAGTAAGCACTTCATTGTTATCAGTTACCAAAGTGCCGTTTTTATAAACTTTTAAGCTATTAGTATCGGTAGCTACTTTGGCTTTTAATTCGGCTACTGTAGCAGCAGCACAGAAAGTATAGGTTTTTCCGTTAGCTGGTTTTTCTAAAATTCTTACGTTATAGTTAAAGGTTACTGTATTGGCAGCGCAAGTAAGTCCTTGTGCTACTACTCGGTAAACACCTGCGTGTTGAGCATCAATAGATGGAATCACCAACTGAGGGATAGTAGTAGTTACCACGTTTCCATTAGGGAATGTCCATTGATAAGCAGGTGCTCCTAAGGAATGTAAAGTGATCGACACCGTTTCTCCTTTACAATAAGCATCTTTTAGTGGATTCACCAAGAGCAATTGTGGGTTGTTGAGTGGCGTGATAGGCAATTCTTTCCAAACAGGATCGGAAACACAAGCTGAATCGGTGATTTTCACCCAACGACTATTTTGTCCTCCAGTGAAAGTTCCCAAATTAGTAAAGGTAACTTCAGTACCCTTAGCAGCGGTTTTGCTTTCGATAAGAGTGCCGTTTTTCACGTTGTACAAATCGTATTGGTAGTTGCCAGAACCGCCAATACCATTGATAGCTTTTACTACGATTTTACCAGTATTATCTTCACATTTATAGCCTATATAGCCATTTCTATCGAAGTTGAGCAATACATCATCTACACTGATAGTGAAAGTGCGTACACAACCATTGGTGCCATTGCTTGATATATAATCCACTACATCATTTTCCGAACTACTGATAGCATCTACCTTTCCTCCATACACAAAGGTATAGCTACCTTCAGAATTTTGGTTTCTCGGCAAGGAGAAATACTGGTCGGCAGAGGCAGGATTATTAGGGTCATACACTGCTTTGATATAAACAGTTCCTCCTATTTGTCTACTAAGACCACTACTTACCGTTACATCTCCTGCATTGATACCATTAGGACGCTTGTAAAGATACACATAAACATTCCTATTTCTATTTCCTGCTTTCAACCAATCCATCGCTGGATTTCCTTTGAAAGGATACACATTCACCCTTGCACATTCAGTTCTTGTTTCAGGTGTCAATGGTTTTTCTTGATAATCTGTAGGATAAGTGAGTTGAAATTTATCATTTGCAATAGGGTTTCTCGTATTACGCAAATAAATGACTTTTCCACAAGGGTCTTCTAACTTTATTTTGTATATCCCTTCAGGAAGGGTAAAGTTCTTATTAAGGTCATCTTGATAAGGGACTGCTAAAATATTATTAGTACTTGAATTAGGATTTCTATAAGTGATAGTAACTGTTTCTCCTATCTTCAGTTTTCCTGGTTCTTCTGTATAACCTGCCGGAGCACTTTCCAAGGTTACTTTATAACCATTGACAGAATATATATTCTGAGATTTCATCTCTCTGAAAATCATCTCTATATACCCCTTCGTATTATTAGGGCTTCCAAAACACCTTGTAGCAATGGTAAATCCTGCCTGAGGTATTCGTGAATTGTAATAATCATCAAAACTTCCTGTTTTTGTAATTACCTGACCATCTACAGAAGTTAAAACGATTTCATACTCTTTACTTTTATCAAAAGGCACGCCACCATTCAAGACAGATAAATCCTTAGTCTCATCTTGTTTGATAGAGCCTGTAGCCACCTGTATCCCTGTAGCTTTTTCTTTTACTACATAAGTGGCAGGATCACAAAACATAGGATTGAATAGTTTTACAGACATTTTAGGAGCTGTACAAGTACCTTCAAAATTTACATTCGCCCCCATAAAACGCATATCCCCTATAAGCATAGGATCTGCTTGATTATTACAGCTATTATGTCCTTTGATACGGAAATAGAAATTTGGACGTTTAGTAGGGTCTGTTTGTAGATCTTTATAAGTGCGGTGGTGAGCCCCCAAATCGTAATAAACCATCTTTACATTATTAGCAACTGTTTTCCCCGCAGGCACTGAGAATACAGGGCGCCATTGAATATTAGGGTTATTCTTATCCCCACCATAAATGTGTTGTAAATCATAATCAGAATAAGCCGTATACTCATACAGAGCCAAAAGCTCTGGCGTGTTAAAATATTTGTACAATGGCGAATTTGTATTTCTCCCATCATAACGAATATCTAAATAGTTGCAGTCTTTATTACCCGAAGCATCTAAAATGCTTCTATAGGGTTGATCTCTACCAAAATCATTCGTATTTCTATCTGGTGTAGGGAAATCACGTTGTAATGTATGTATGGTAACAGGCACAGGTACAGAGGTATTACAACTAATCAAACGCGCTTTGTAACTACCTGCTGACATATTATAGCCTGTAACTTTCACAAAACTTACAGCTCCCTCTTTGTCGCTTTCTGTAATGGTAAAGGTACGCGTACCGGTATAGGTTGCTGGCATCTCAACAAGCTCTACTACATAAGTCTTACCTGCTACAGGACTTTGTATCTGGAAGCGCAACTGACCTGTTGGTATACAGTTGAGTGAGTTGTTAGTTGCTTGGAAGTTCAGTGTTTCATTCCCTGAAGCGCCTTGTGTTACTGCCACGGCTACTCTATCGCTCTCACAAGTGCCATTTTTCTGCGCTACATAATAAGTGGTACCCGCTACCAAAGGTGTTGTTTTTGCCAAAGGTGTTACATCAGTAGCTGTAGCATACCATACGATGTTCGTGCCTTGCGGTTGCAAAGAGGCTATGGTTTGGTTAGTGCCGGAACATAAAGTGTGGGTGGTTTGGGTTACGGTAGGAGGAGCTATTTCCTGAACTTTTACATCTACTATAGAGCTAGTTACCGTTTTACAATCGTTCTTAACCTCTACAAAGTAATAACGAGTGCCTGCATCAGCAATAGAAGGGGTATAAGTATTACCAGTAGCCCCCGCTATAGCAGTAGCTCCTGCCTGATTATTTGTTGTATTTGTATACCACTGATAAGTAAAAGGTTCAGAGCCAGACGCTTGTACTGTAAGAGGAATTGCTTGTGCTCCTTTACAATAAGTAGCTCGCTGAGGAGATATATAAATTGTTGCTTCAGATTTTACTTCTACTCTTGCTATTGTAGAGGTAACTACCCCACAATCACTGGTTACTACTACTAAATAGTCTTTTGCATACGCATAACTAGTAACAGGAGTGTAGGTACTATTGGTTTCTCTTGGTAAAATTGTAGGAGTTGAGCTATTAATTGGTTTATAGTACCATTGATATCTCAAGGTACCTATACCAGTAGCTTCTACTTTCAAAGGTGTAGGGGCAGTTCCCTTACAATATGTTACTGATAGAGGTTGCAAAGTAATAGCTGTAGGGGTTTGTACCTCAGCAGATGCTGCTGTAGTAGTAATTATATTACCACAAGTACCTTGTACAGTAGCATAATAATACTTAATACCTATTGCGTTTATAGGTGGAACAAAAGCATCGTACACTTCACCTACAATAGCTGTACCTCCCACATTGCTATTGTTAGTACCATTGTCGTACCACTGATAACGCAAATTGTTACCTGTAGCCACTACTCGCATTGCGTTAGTTGTAGGTTCTAAGTGGCAGAGTTTTAGATTAGCCGGCTGTGTGACAATGGTAGTAGGCGTTTGTATTTCTATTTTAGCAGCTGTAGAGGTTGCTATCCCGCAATCACTGCTCACCACTGTATAATAATAGGTAGTAGTAACTACTGATGTAAGCGGTGTATAAGTAGCATTGGTTTCTCCAGCAAGTAAGGTTCCTCCTACATTGCTATTGCTGTGATGTTGATACCATTGATAATGCAAAGTACCTACTCCTGTAGCTATTACACTCAACGGGGTAGCCGTTGCATTTTGGCAATAGGTCGCTCCTACTGGTGAACTGACAATAGTGGTAGCATTCTGTACAGTTACTTTAGCAAAAGCACTATCTTGTGTACAACTATTGCTAAACAGTCTTACAAAGTAGTATTGCACCTCTCCTTTAGCTGTTGAAGGAGTATAGGTAGCGCCTGTTTCGCCTGTCAATGGGGTTGCTCCCTCTATGCTATTAGTAGTGTTTTGATACCATTGATATCTAAGGTTTGCTCCCGTAGCAACCACACTAAGAGGGGCAGCTACAGCATCTTTACAATAGGTTGCATCAGCAGGCTGGTGAGATACATTTATAGGTGTATTTACAGTAAGGGTAGCTGCAGTAGTAGTTTGGGTGATAACAGTATCACAGAGCATAGCAGTATCAGTATAAGTATATACTACTCTATAAAGGCTATTATTATCGGCAGCAGTTACAGATGTGAGAGTAGTAGATATCACATTGTTTGCGAAAACTCCATTAGCTCCTGCTATATCCGCAAAAGTAGCACCTCCATCTGTTGATTTTTGCCATTGATAGTTAATTTTTCCTCTGTAATTATATTTAAAATTCACCTTAGAGGTAAAATTCACATCACTACCTACACAAGCTGCTTGTGGCTGAGGATTTTCTGTAATTTCAAATACATCTAACTCTATCACTGAGGTAGGACAAATTTCCACAAAGAAACCATAACCACTAGCTTCCACAAGATCTTCTATTACCAACTCAGTAAAAGCTCCTTTAGTGCTATTTACTTTTATAGCAACATCATTTACAATTCCATTAGCCGAAGTAATTGTTGATCCATTAAGATTAATATTGTTTTTGCAATCATACACTTTGCTTAGTTGTGCATTGCCACAATTGAGGCTTATCTTAGCTTTATCTATTCCATTTGGGGTATTTCCCATCAAAAGTAACCATACAGTAGCACTCTTTACAGGGCGGCTAAAAGTATAGGTAAGTTTAGAATTATCTCCTGTTCTCAACCAAGCATAGCCTGCATTATAAGATGATTGACAGTGAGCTCCATAAGCAGGTGTAAAGAGTGGCGTACCAGTAAAACTGCGTTTTACCTCTATCCCGTTCATAGTAGTTACTGCATTATCTATAGCAGCAAACTGAGGTGCTGGTGGGGTAGTACACTCACTAACAGTGTTAACAGTAAGTGTTGTATGAGGGGTAATAGTGCACTCATTATAAGTAAGCTCTATGATTTCTAAGGTAGTAGTATCTGTGGCTAAATGAGAAAAAGACAAAGTTCCATTTGTACTAATGGTGTTTTTTTGTATTGCTCCACCATTTATACGGTATTTTAATATGGCTTTGGGAACAGATGTAACATAATAATTAACCCAAGTATTTTTACCTTTTTCTATAGTTGTAGGGACAGCTTTTAGGCTTTTTATAACTAATGAAGGGTACACTTGCACTTTCTTGCGTTCGCTCTCACAAGCACCATTCATTTGAGCAGCATAATAATCCCCTTCTACAAGAGGCTCATCAAGTGATAGAGCTGTACCTCCTGTAGCTTCTCTATACCAACGCACATCTCGTTTTTTGGTTTCTAAATCTGCTACAGTAAGGTGACTTCCGCAAAACACTTGTAAACTTTCTATTTCATTAGGAGCTGCAAATGTAAAATTCATTCGAAGCGGTGCTTTTTCACTCATACATTTCCCTGCCTCCTGAAGAGTGTAGTAACAAAGCCAACTGGTACTGATAGGCTCATTGTCACTCAATCGCTCATAATAGGTATTACCTGATTTAAGATAAATACGCGCATTATTACCCAATAAAGCTTTAACCTGACCTACTGTAGGTCGGGTAGTGCCACACAAGTCGATTCCTCTCTCGGCAATAGGGGTTACATTATCAGTAACTTTGTTGAGTATTAGATTTGTTTTATAGCTAGGGCATTTGCCATTTTCTTGTATAGTATATTGATAAGTATTAACATAAGACCAATCTATAGGAGCTGTATCTTGTTGCAATACATCTGATTTGTATATTTTCAAATCACTACCACTAATATATGATTTAAGATCACTCACAGTACTATTCTCACACAAAGTTATTTTTAGTGACTTAGCTGCTGTTCTTTCCTTTTCGGTAAAAAGAAGTGAATAACGAGCTGATGGACATTTGCCTACTTCTTCTATTGAAAAAGTAGCATACTGGTAGGTCAACAATATTTCTTCCTCTCCCCTTAGGAACTCTTTGTTGTTATAGTTATACACTTTGATACCATCGGGGGTAGCATTAGGATATAGCTCACGAAGGGCAGCTTTTACCTCGTCAACGGTAAAGGCAGGGTATTTTTGAATCCTACTGTAGCTAGTACAAATTGATAGAGCTTGTGGTGAAGCTTGAGTAGTAGGGCGCGATGCCAGTGTTACAGGAGCAGGTTGCGACTCACACATTCCTACTTTTTGCGTATAAGTAATGCCTGTATAGGTTGTAAATTCAAAATTGTCATTCAAGGATTCTCCTCCTTGATAAATATTGATATTGTTAAAGTTAGTAGGGTCTATCAGTTTTTTAAGATCTCCTACATTTAGGGCGCAAGCAGCAGTAAAGGATTTAGCAACAGGGGCATTGGTATTGAGCTGATGTACTGTTATAGTTATCACACCACTATTGCAGTAATAAGCTTTTGCAAGTCGCAAATAGAGTTGCTTTTGGCTATCAGCTGCTAATGTACCTATTGAAGCTGTTCCTACAATAGGGTTAGTTTCGTTTTGAGCATCTTCTAAAGAGTTATACCACAAAAATTCAGGAGCATTAGCTCTGAGTTCTGATTTACTTTTCTCTAAAATAAGTTGCTTGATATCGTTGTAGGTTGAAGCACTACAAATAGTCACATCGGAATGTAGATGTTTGTCAAAATCAAAAATCTTTTTTACTTCTAAAGTAGCTTCAGTTTGAGTAAGTACCTCTCCACAAGCATTTTCTAAACGATAGACGAATGTATTTTTTCTTAAGAAATTTGATGAATATAACTCTACTTTTCCATTTGCTGGCACAGAGATTACATCATTCTTATCTACAATACGTTTGGTAATTTGAGGATGAGCAGGATTAGTGTCAGTAAATAGTGTATTGAGATCAAAGTCTTTACTAGTTGATAGACAGAACTGTTTGTCGTGTCCTTGTACCGAAGTTACAGCTGGAGTTCCTGCTGTACTACTGAAAATATAAGGTTTAATAGCTAATGACAAACAAGAGTTGATGGCAGCATCGTAACTCGACACTAATTTTACACTATACTGATCGCCATTTGTTACAGAAGGAATAACCAAAGTGGTTCCTTCTCCTACAGGAGTAGTTGTGTCGTTATTTTTATACCATTGTATTTTAATCTTGCTTCCCATATCAGGAAGGGTAAGCACTGCTGGCTGTCCATTGCAATATGCAATTTTATCAGCGGTAATTTCAGGGGCTTTAAAATTAGCAATCACACCGTCTACTGTATCTCCTTGTCCACAAGCATCAGTTACCTTAAACACATAGTAAGTATTTAAGTCGGTAGCATCTACATTGAGGAAGAAGTTTTCGTTATCACTGTGTTGATTGAGTTTTTCTTCTGGATGTCCTGGCACTTTTTTAGACACTAAAGTATATGTAAAAGGAGGCGTTCCTCCTTGTGGGATAATTGCTACGTGATATTTGCTACCACTACAACCAAAGCCTATAGCTTTAGGCTTTCTCAAAGTCCCTCTAAATTCTTTTTCGGCAACCACTATAGCACAATCAAAAGCACTACTACCAAGTTCCGGACGCGTATAGAGCATACGTACTACACGGAATTTTCCTTTTCTTTCTCCTTTAACTGTAGAAATGGTTGTTCCTGGTCTATTGAGCAAATCACCTGTATACTCAGCTTGTTTCCACTTACCTGTAGTCTCGTCAAAACGTTCTATATAAAAAGTTGTCCATCCTCTTGCGTCGCCTTTTCTTATACCTTTTACTTTAGGGAAACAATCATCTTCAAAAGTTACTGAATAGATCTCTTCTTTTAGTTCATAGGTAGAGGTTTGCACATTGCCACATACATCTGTATATGCATAGGTATATTTTCCTATGGGCAAATCTCTCAAGATCCAGTTTTGGTTGCTTGATGATATTCTATCTTTATCATTTACTACATAAGGTAACGAAAAACCTGCAGGGAACTGAGTGGCATCTCCATCAAAATTTATAATTTTAATTTCTGATATATCCAAATAGCTTTTATACATCCACCAAGAAGCAAATTTACTTCCGTTTTTATCGGCTTTACAACTACCTATTGAAGAATTGTTGATACTTCCTCTTTTAGAGGATGCTTTTATTTCAAGAGGAGCAAGAAGAATCTCTTTGTTACAATCTTCTGATACTACTCTAAAACGAAATACATCACCTGTACGCAGATGATCTCCTGTTACAATAGTTTGAGCACTACTAACTCCTACCACTTTCTTTACATATTTATCTGCAAGCAATGGATTTGTAGTATTGATTTTGTAGAAGCCTGCTGTATTAGGATTGAAATGAGCAGGATACTCTTCAAGTACATAATACACTGTCATATTCAAATTAGAATTCCAAGCACCATTATGACTTGTAACTATCTGTGCTCCTGTACAAGTATCACCATAAGAAGATAGTATAGTTCCATAGTTTTCTATACTACTGAACAATTTTTTAGTAACGGGAAGAAAAGGAGTTGCTTTGTCACAAACGATAGATCGCCCAGTAAGAGTCCAATTACCATATTCTATAGGAATGTTTTGGTATGTTTCTCGAAGTTGAAAGTAATCACTACTTATGTCAAAAAATCTAGTGAACTCATCTTGGCTGTTTATAACATAAGTAAAAGGATATACCTTATTAGAAGGAGAAGTAAGTGTGAGTTCTATAGTAAAAGGATAAGGAATTGTATTAGCTTGCCAAATTTGATAAACATTTTTACTTTCTAATTTCGCAGCCGAGAATTGTAATTTTTCGCAAGTATGTTCTTTGAGAGTAAAGTCTTTTAGAAGGGCTGTAATTTTAAAATTAAAATCACCAACCTCTACGGGTCTAAAACTTTGGGTTCCTCCACCTATGGCACAGAAATTCTCTACAAGTACCTGATACTCTCCTTTGGGGATACCAACAAAAACATTAGAAGTTTGTTTAGGACGCACTATTTTGTTGCGTTCTTTATTATACAAAGTGAAGTAAAGCGGATATTTACCCGAATTTACTCTTACCTTTATATTTCCATTGCCTTCACAAGGAGTAGGCACAAAGGTTGGGGTAAAATCTATATTTTCAAGATTGTTAACAACTGTAATATTTTTTTGTTCTATATTTTTAGAAGCATCGCTATTGTGCTTAGCGATAAGGTCATAATCCCCTCTGGAAAGGGTACGAACCCCCAAAGAAGCATCTACCAATCTATCAGTGTTAAAACTATAAGCAGTTTCAGAACTCTTTTTGTAATACACCTTATAATCCGATGGATTGACATTTTTTCCTATCAATTGATAGTAAATAGCACCTGAATCATTACACCATTCTGGTTCTATTCTCAATGATAAGGTAGGGGTTATTTGAGGAGTTATATTATAGATATACCCCGATTGATAGACACAACCTTCATTGGTTGCTTTCAAAGAAAAAGTGCGCTTTTGATGCACTTTCCCTACCGGAATGGTTAAAAAAACCTGCTCTGTACCTCCTTTAGGCACTACATAACGCAAGGAATAGGATCCTCCTTTATCATCTGTAAAAGTGTAAGTAGTACCTGGAAAAGGATAACGAATATAAAAATATCCCTCACTTCCTACATTCACATTTTCGAAAGTGGTAGCTCGCGTTTGTTCAAGAGCTTTTAGTACGTTTTCATCGCACGTTTGTGCGTTTAAATTAACAAAAGATAGGCTACAAATTCCTATCAACAAGTATTTTACAAAAAAAATACTACTAAGTTTTTTCATCATTGAGTGGTTAAAAAATACTATTATAGTGTCTGTTGGGCGGCAAAAGTATAAAATAATTACGAATCATAAACGAAGAATGACAATTTTTTTCATATAATAGTATAAATTTTAACAATGCTCTCCTCTAATTTACTCGTCGCCTAATTTTCTCATTTGCTAATCTGCTAATTATAAACTACCTTTGCCCCGTTATTCGTAACTCGTTATTCACAATTATGAAAGAAATCTTCACCGCTCTACAGAACAAACTCAAAGTAGGCAACCGTCGTGGCGTTCACCTCAACGCTATTCCTGCTGCTTCGCGCTATAAATTTGATATCGCACGACTTTCGGCTATCTTCAAGAGCTTGCCCGAACGCTTTATCCTCGACCTCCTCACCCTGCGCAACCTCAACTTTTCGTTTTCTATTCACGATACCGAAAGTACTGATATCGACCGCCGTAGCGCCTCTTCCGAGAGCCGTAACAACAGCTTTGAACGCAATCCTGCCCTCGAAAAACTCGTAGATAGCATCGAAAACCTAATGTTCCAAAGCGAGGTTATCACTTCCGAAAAAGGGGTGAACACACTGGGTTTTGGCTTCCCCATACTATTGCGCCGCGATATGGGCGACGGACAACTCACAGCGGCACCTATCCTAATTTGGTCGGTGAAGATAAAGCCTGCTACCCAAATGAATACGTGGGTCATAAGCCGCAATGAGGACGACCCTATCTACCTAAACGAGGTGCTCACCAATCACCTGCAAAACGATTCGGGCGTAAGCCTCAAACCTATCCCCGACGAGATGCTGGAAGATGGAAAAATCGATAAACCTGAACTGCACTCTATTTGCTCGGATATCCTCAACCAACTGAAAGTTACCCAAAACTTGGATTTCTTGCTGAACAACTATACCGAGATTCTCCCCCTAAAAACCAAAGCGGAGTACGAAGAACTTTTGCCTAACAAAGGCGATGCTTTTATAGAAAAATGTGGTATACTCTCCCTCTTTGAAGTCCAAAAGCAGAATATCATCAACGATTACGAATCGCTGAAAAAGGATTTTGTGCCTTTGCAGGCAACAGCCAACGAACAATTCCAATCGCTGAGCGCTATTGAAACCGACCCCTCTCAACAATCGATTTTGGAATCGCTGAAAAGTCAGCAAAAAATACTTATTCAAGGTCCTCCAGGGACAGGCAAGAGCCAAACGCTCACGGCAATTCTCATCAATGCTTTGGAAAACAAACAGAAAACATTAGTAGTCTGCGAAAAGCAAACTGCCCTCGAAGTGCTATACAACGCCTTGCAAAACAAAGGTTTGGGTAGGTATTGCACAATGATAAAAGATGCCATTGCCGATCGCAAGCTGATTGTAGATGCCGTGCGTAACCATATAGATAATGCCGAGTTTAAAAAAGAAACACCCGCCTTCCCCGAAAATCTCCTTGCCGAACAAGTGCAAGCAATGCGCAAAATTACAACAGATATCAATGCTATTCACCACAAACTCAACCAACCGCTCCTCAACCAACTGTCGTGGACAGATGTAATGGCGGAGTTAATGCGCTATGAAACAGATAGAGAAGACCTTGACCTCTCGGCTTTCTCTTTTCAGTTTACCGATGAAGAATTTACCTCTCTCGCACCCCTTTGGCAACAAGGTGAGCCGCTCTATCAACGGTATGCGCCTTACGCTCAAAATCATCTGTTTAACCCTAAAAAACTCACCGCTACCAATCTGTTTAACACTCAGCAACAACTCGCTGAAGCCTTCAAACAATACGCGCAACAGTGGGAGGTTATACAGCAGCAGGTAGCCGTTTATAAAGCCTATTACTTGCACAAACGCAAAGAAGAATTTACACAACAGCTGGATACCTTAGCGCAATATTGCAATGAGTATGAGCTGATTACCGCTACTCTCCCCCCTACTTCACCTGTGTATCAGCCAGAGGTGACCAAAGGATTTTTCTACAAGCTCTCGGCGCTCTTTTCTGCTGAGAAAAAGCAGGTACTGAAAACTCAAAAACGCTTGCAAGAACTCTGTACAGCGATTAAAGCACTCAGTTTGCACCGCAATTTTTCGTCCATTGCTATTTCGGATAACTTATTGGTCAACAAAACTATTATCGCCGAGTACACTCCTGCCATTGCCCAAGCACAGACCGATTTCGACAGCAAAGTCAATGCTGATTTCGCTGCCTTAGACCTGCTGAATTACTACGATCGTTCGTTTGCAAATGCCGATTTAGACAAGCTCACAAGCGAAGTAAAATCACTTAAAAGCCGCATAGAAGTTGATAATTGGCTCGACACCCTCAATTTTGGCAATACCTTTGCCGAGTTTGAAGCCTTTATCACCCGTAGTTTGGCGACCTACAACAGCTATCAAGCCGACCCTGCACAGCCTTTGGTAGTTCAGTACGAGTGGTTTGCATTCTTCCAATCGCTCAACGATTTCCAAGAGCGCATCGTTTTATCACTTACCAAAGTAACACATTGGGAAGCCTCTTTCCTCCACGCTTATTACACCTTGCTCTTGCAACAAAATGCCGATGATTCTTTAAACTTCAACGAGCGCGATTACGCCGATTTTAAAAAGAAAGTACACTACTTTGCCTCTTCCCAAAAAGATTTTATCGAGGGCTACTGGAATGCCCAGCAACGCAAAGCAGTAAAAACTTTTGAAGAAGCAAACAAGGAACTCACTGTGGCAAACCTCTACAACAAGCGCAAAAGTGAAAAACACAACCGCCTTACCTTGAGACAAATAGCAATGAAGGACACCGACCTCTTTACGAGTTTCTTCCCTATTATCCTCACCACCCCCGATGCTTGTTGCAACCTGTTTGAGGGTAAGAATTTCTATTTCGACAATGTGGTGTTTGACGAGGCAAGTCAGCTGAAACTTGAAGACAACCTGCCGGCTATGCTCAAAGGCAAGACGATTATCATCGCAGGTGATGAACACCAAATGCCGCCATCTAACTACTTTAGCAAAGTATTCGACGGTACTGCCGAAGATGACGACGATAACGAGGAAGAAGATGAAGTGCTCACCTACAAAAATGCGATGCTGAACATAGAGTCACTCTTGGATTACGCTTTGGAATACCAATTCAGTAAGAACCATTTAGATTTTCACTATCGTTCTAAACACCCTTATCTGATTGATTTTTCTAACCACGCTTTCTACAACGCCCGATTGCGTCCGCTACCGAGCACCGAAAGCCGTACCCCTATCCATTTCACTCAGGTAAATGGGACTTTTGATGAGCATATCAACCGTGAGGAAGCTGCCGAAGTATTGCGTATTCTCTCACAAATAGAACCTCGTCCTGACGGTAGTTACCCATCGGTGGGGATTGCGACCTTCAACATCACCCAACGCAACTACATACGCAAACAGATACTCCAAAAGCAAAATGACCCTACGCAAACGGCTTTCCGCGAGAAAATCAATGCCTTAGAACAAGCAGGACTCTTTATCAAGAACTTGGAAAACATACAAGGTGACGAGCGCGATATCATCATCTTATCGGTAACTTATGGCAAGAAGAAAGGGGGCAAGTTCGTACAGAGTTTTGGTCCGCTGAACTTCTCCAAAGGCTACAAACTGCTAAACGTGATTATCACCCGCGCCAAGGAACAGATATACGTGTGTAACTCTATCCCCGAAGAATTGTTAGCCACCTATAAAGAGGCTTTAGCACAAGAAGGTGCTAACAACCGCCGCGCTGTGCTCTACGCCTACCTCGCCTACGCTCGTGCTGTAAGCGACGGCAATGATGCTCTCCGCCGTGAAATCCTATCGGAACTCGACCTCTACGGACACAAACACACCGATATCGACCAGCAAAGTAAAAGTGCTTTTAAAGAACAAACCTACCGTCAGCTCAAAGAAAAATACCCTGACCAGCGCATCACTATGGACTACGAGTTTGGTGGTTATACTATCGATATTTTGTTAGCGCCCAAGGAAGGCAAGCCCATAGCTGTAGAATGCCTTAGCAAACCCCTTTACAACAACGATTTAGCCTATTTAGAAGACCTGCACAAGGAAAAAATATTGCTCAACGCCGGCTTTGACTACAAAAGGAAATGGGCGAAATGATAATGACGAGGGACGAATGACGAATGACGAATTACGAATGACAAGGGACGACTATTGTATTTCTTGTTAAAGGATTATTATTTGTTTGAGGTGTCAAAGTATTTTCATATATTTGCATTCTGAAAATTAATGTATTATGGAATTATTCAAAGGACAAAGCCTCTTAGAGTTTACTGAACGCTTTAAAACAGACTTAGATTGCGAAGAATACTTAGCTTCCAGTCGATGAATTTACCATAGGAGGAAAAGAGGAAGGAAAACAAGGTAGAAGCTATCACACAAAGAAAAAGAAAGTTCTTTGTGCGATACAACTTAGTAACCAAGGTAAAGTTAAACGTTTTTATGCATTTAAAATTCCTGACTATTCCTCAAAATCATTACGAACAATATTTGATAAACACATTGATAAGACAGCTTATATAACGACTGATGAATGGAAAGGCTATAGACCTATAAAGGACTATAATATAACTCAAAAACCGAGTAATGACAGAAAGAATTTTTCTACATTACACAAAGTAATACACCAAGTAAAATCTTGGATACGAGGTATATATTCTTGGGTTTCAGAGTTTAATATAGACCGCTATTTAGCTGAGTATAGTTTTAGAATCAATCGCTCACAAAGCAAAGAGACTATCTTTAACAATCTAATAAAAAGATTGATTGAAAGAAAACCTATTTTCCAATCTCAGTTGGCATGCCCTTAACTTGACACCTCAATCATTTTATTTCCATGACTCTGAGAAAGGTTATTCTCATGGTTGTACTGAGGTAGAAAGTGCTTTATTTACTAAATTGAGAGAATATAGAGAAGAGGGCAACCAATCAATAGAAGTTATGGTTGATTATCCAAACAGAAATCATAGAACAAATGGAGGCACGAAAAAAAAAAAGGAATCGGAATAAAGTCAGCTTTATTGTAATATTTATGTTCATATTTAATATTAATATAGCATCTGCTCAAACACAGATGTTATCAATATCTGCTAGAGAAGATAAAGATAGTCTTTTGATAATTATTGAAAATAAATCAAAAGTAGATACTGTCTTATTCTCTTTATATGAACAGATTAAAATAAAGAAAAAATGGGTAACATCAAACTATGACTTATTTTGTGATGTAAATAATCCTAATACTTCTATTTTTAGGATATTTCCCAATCAAAAAATCAACTTAAAAGCAATGAAATCAAACGTTATTTATACAGATGAAAAGATTGGAAGGTGTAAGTTTTTAGGTATAAAAAGTAAACGAGTATTGCTTGTAGGTAACATTAAAGGTAGTGGTACATCAATCTCAATACATTCTGATGCATGGTAATTTTTAGATAAATAATTATCTGATTTTTAGAAAAATATTTTCTCATGGGTAATGCTCCAGATTGGGAGTTGTGAAAATAGGGTCTTGATTATCAAGACTATCTGATAAGTTAAAAATGCGAAGGCAGGAATTAGTGCTTTGCCTTCGCATTATTTTCGCAATTATAGCATAAGCAAATGAAGCAACAAGATAGTTTTGGAACTTTATGCTCCAGATTGGGAGTTAAGTTTTTATGTCCCTATTGTCAATCTGAGTCAATTGTCAAAAGTGGGAAGAATTGCAATGGCAAACAACGCTACCAATGCAACTATTGCCATAAGCGTTTTATCACTATTTTTTCTTTATATTTGCACCAAAATTCACTTTTAAATAAATCGCTTAACAATGGAACTTAAAAATTTTGCAGTAGACTACATCCTTGCTTGGTTTCAATCAAACCGCCCCGAAATGGATGTCCGTAAAGATTGGGCTTATAAAAGCAGTCGAATCTTTTGACTGGTATAACAACTTTGTTATAGATAAAACTCTTTTAGAAAACGAAGAATTTAGAGATAATGTTCGCAAGAGAGTTCGTACTTATTGGCACAAACTTTAGCAATTCTTTTATTTTGAAAATCTTTATAAAACGGAGTTTTAATATCTTTTAAACTCTTATTAACGATGAAACACCTTTTTCTAACACTATTACCCCTTTTTGCCTTTGGTCAAACCGATTCTATACCTATTGCGCCTCCTCCTCCCCCTCCTATGCGGATAAGAGTGATAAGCGACATCGTTCGAGACCAAGAAAAACTATTAGTTGTGCTCTCTCAACCTAACGACAAGAAAAGGTCTAAACATTACGACGATTACTGGAACGACTATATAGAATCACACCCTAACGACCAAGATTTAGAAGGCAAAAAACCTATTTACTACTACTTTTTTTACTTAGTAGATGAAATTGACGACGCTCAATGGCTCAAAAAAAATGGCATTCCTACTGATAAAAACGTGTATGCTGTATGTGATTATGATGGTGACGTAATGTATTATAAAGAAGCTACTATACCCGAAATGCATCGCAAAAAATTGTTCTATGACGATACTGAAGCTGAGGTGCGCACTACTGCCACTGCTCGTCTCATCGACAAAGTGCTTACCAACCCCCAAGCTCCTATAGAAGATGTAGAAAACGCTTTTCACAAAATGGTGACCAACAACTATGATTTACAACTACAAAAGGTAGAAAATTACACCTTAAAGCTAACCCCTAAACAACTGCGCTGGCAGTGGAAACGCTTAGTGGATACTCATTATCGCGATAGAAAAATAAATGAGGAGTATACCCGTTTACTCATACGCAACTACACTACATTCTACAACCAGAATTTCCTGCAAATTATCTTTCACACCGAATACATCCCTGATGCTACCGACCTAAAGGCTATGGCTTACTTTATCAAATTCTATGAAGAAGCTGTAAAAATTCCTGATGCTGAGAGACTATTTCTCTATAGATATGATCTCTATGAATTCTTTCAAAAACTCACCACAGCCCATCGCGAGTTACTCCCCGATATAGAGATTGTTACCGCCGAAGCCAAAAGAAAAGGAATTATAGATTAATGTCAGTTTTATATAAAATCAACAAGAAATGAGACTAACTGAGTAAAAATGAACTTATCTTGGTGAAAATATGGAATAATTTATGAGTATAGACATTAGATTAAAAAAAGTATTGCAAAAAATCAATTTTGAAAAAAGATATTTAGAAATATGTAATAAATATTCTGATTTTCAAAATAGTATAAATAGTAAATCAATTTCAGATATTGATTTATTATTAAATCAAATGGAAGTAAAATTTAAATATTCCAAAAAAGAATGTTTTTTTAAAATAGAAGACAAGAGTAATTTAATAACAATTGGGTTTAATATAATTCCTTATACTGGAGCTTTACAAATGTCTTTCGTATTATGAACAAGAAGTATTCCCTAAACTATTAGATATAAAGTTTTTAGCTGATTATGTGGGAAGTGTACCTTTTGATAAACAATTGGAGATTGTAGTTGGCGGAACTTATCCTGTCACTCTTTTTAAGAAGATTGCTATTCTAAAATGGGGAAATCACCCAAGATATGAAGAGTATAAAAACGGCTTACAGACCTTTATAAAAGAAGACTTTTTAGAGCCAAGATATGAAAAAGAGGCTCCTTTATACCAACAAGGATTTGATTATTTAATCACTCATTTAGAAAATGAACCCAATCCTTTTATAAAGGAATAACTAAATAAAATATATAAAATGGAAATAGAACTAGATAAAAGATACTTACACGAATTAATAAAAGAAGTAATATCAAAAGAGTATAAGGTAAATTTAGTAAATAATGATGCTACTATTACCGATGATAGTTTTTCTTATGAGTTAAAGGGAGAAAATCTAGAATATTCATTTGATTTTAGGATACAATATGATAGATTACTAACATTTGAGGGGTTTACTCTCAAAATTAAAAAGGTTGAGAAATTAGTGTGTGATTTAATAATAGAAGAGTTGAAAAAATATTATCGTAACCATATATATCCTAATACCAAAGATTTCTATAAAACAGACTATTCTTTTTCGCAAGATATCACCTCAGAGGCTCATTTAGAGGAGTTTTTGTCGGAGTTTTACAAATGTCTTTCATATTATGAACAAGAAGTATTCCCTAAACTATTAGATATAAAATTTTTAGCTGATTATGTGGGGAGTGTACCTTTTGAGAGAAAAGCAGAAATAGCTGTTGGAGGGAGTTTCCCAGTACACTTATTTAAAAAAATAGCTATATTAAAATGGGGCAATCATTCAAGATATGAAGAATACAAAAACGAAACATTGAAACTTATTGATTTGTATGGTATAAAGAAACCTGAAAAAACAGAAGAGGTTGCTATTTTCAAACAAGGATTTGATTATTTAATCTCTCATTTAGAAAATGAACCCAATCCTTTTATAAAGGAATAACTAAATAAAATATATAAAATGGAAATTAAAAAGAAAGATTTACAAAGGAAAATAGAAACTATGGTTTCTAAAAAATATAAATCAAGATTAGGAGATGCAGGATTTATTACTTTTTTTAGAAATACTACAGGAGTAGCATATACTTTTGGATTCAGACTGCAATTTGATTATATGTTGACTTTTACAGGTTTTACAGTCGTCTTAGAAAAAATGGAACATTTTTTCTCTAATCTCTTATTAGATGAGTTAGGTAAATACTATGATAACGAAATGGTGTTTTCTTGCTATGAATTTTATCCTCAAAAGTATGAGTTTGTACAAGAAATCACTTCTGAGGCTCATTTAGAGGAGTTTTTGTCAGAGTTTTACAAATGTCTTTCATATTATGAACAAGAAGTATTTCCTAAACTATTAGATATAAAATTTTTAGCTGATTATGTGGGGAGTGTGCCTTTTGAGAGAAAAGCAGAAATAGCTGTTGGAGGGAGTTTCCCAGTACACTTATTTAAAAAAATAGCTATATTAAAATGGGGCAATCATTCAAGATATGAAGAATACAAAAACGAAACATTGAAACTTATTGATTTGTATGCTATAAAGAAACCTGAAAAAACAGAAGAGGTTGCTATTTTCAAACAAGGATTTGATTATTTAATCACTCATTTAGAAAATGAACCCAATCCTTTTATAAAGGAATAACTAAATAATTTTACTTATGGATTTAACAAGAAACAAAATTAAAAGTCTTTTCGAAAGCAATAGAGTTATGATAAATTATTCAGTTACAAAAGAAGATACAGATATGATTATTCTTTGTAAAAAAACTGATAGTTATATATTAAAGTTTGATTGTAGGTTACAATTTGATTCTTTCCTTAGATTTAACCCTTTTACGATTCAATTAAATAAATTAGAAAATTTCGTATATGATTTAATAATACAAGAGTTGAAAAAATATTATTGTAATGATATAGGATTTGTTATCAAAGATTTCTATAAAACAGACTATTCTTTTTTGCAAGAAATCACTTCTGAGGCTCATTTAGAGGAGTTTTTGTCGGAGTTTTACAAATGTCTTTCATATTATGAACAAGAAGTATTTCCTAAACTATTAGATATAAAATTTTTAGCTGATTATGTGGGGAGTGTACCTTTTGAGAGAAAAGCAGAAATAGTTGTTGGAGGGAGTTTCCCAGTACACTTATTTAAAAAAATAGCTATATTAAAATGGGGCAATCATTCAAAATATGAAGAATACAAAAACGAAACATTGAAACTTATTGATTTGTATGGTATAAAGAAACCTGAAAAAACAGAAGAGGTTGCTATTTTCAAACAAGGATTTGATTATTTAATCACTCATTTAGAAAATGAACCCAATCCTTTTTAAATGAGAATAAGCAATAGTTTTTATATCATCATATTAACCCTATGTTTCTTTCTTAGCTAAATATAAAGACGCTCCTTGTGGTAATTGTAAAGAGGCAGGAAGGAAAATTTTTGGAGGTCGTACCATAGATGAGATGCTCGAAAACTATATAGAAGTAGCCTATACTTTTAGAAACCGTCCTGATTTATGGAAAAAAATAGAAGAAGGCGCTTTAAGTAGCAATGCCGCTATGCGTGAAGGCACACAGCATATGTTATCCACCTTTAAGAAAAACCCTAAAAAATATGCCCCTGAAAACATTGAGCATTTAGATATGAAGTTTGAAAAAGGTTTAGATGATATCTGTGCCAACTGCCGTTATGACGTGAAGTTTAACAATAACCGAAATGAAGGTCTACCTTTATTTGAAGAGTTTAAAAGCTATAATACTGAAACTTGGAGTAAAATAGCTAACGATAAAGGATTTATCAAGCAATTTGAAAGTTATTTACAAGAAGTTAACAAAATAGAAGATTTAGCTTATATGATCAACAGTAATAAAGCTAATATAAATGAGGTAAAACAAGCTTTTAAAGAATTGTTTAAACGTAACAGTGATGAAATTTTTAAAACAAATCCAAATATATGGAAGCAATTTGATAGAGTTGATGGAACTGGTAAAATAAATAGTCTTAAAAATTTCAAAGATTTAGTAGAAGATATTTCTTTTGATGCTAAACACCCTATTTTTAACTTTATAAAAGCTGAATAATTATGTTTTGTGAAAGTAGAACAATAAACAATGTAATAGCTTATGTGAATGAATATTACATTAATAGCAAAGGACTCTTTAATGCTCAATCAAATGAATGTCTATTAGAAATTTCTGGACAGCAAGAACTATATCCCTTTGGAAAAGACCATTTGATATCAAGAGAGATTGTGTATGGAGATTCTGCCATAATCAATATTAACGATTTAACTATTGTTATTAATAATTATAGGATAGAAGCTCAAAATTACCCTTACTTTTCTTTTTATGAAGTTGATGATAAACCACAAGAAGGGATTTATGATTTTGAAAAGAAAAAAATACTTTTTGAAGCTACAAGTTGGTTAGGAAGAAGTATTATAGACAAGTATATATTTCGTGATTTTAAAAAGAAAATAGCTTGTAGAAAAATAGATTCAGATTCAATTCTTTGGGAGTTTCCTCTTTCTTCACTTGGGAAGTGGAAAAATTCGTGGGATGAAGAAAGAGACTTCGAAATAAGACACTTTATAGGCATATACAATGGAATTATTTGGGCTTTCATAGAGATAGGAGGCTTTATAGGCTTAGATATTGAAACAGGAGAATTAAAATACCGTATTCCTGAATATGATCAAGCTATAGGAAAAACTATTTGCAAAGGCAAAGATTTTTTTAGAAGTGATTATTTCTTAAATAGTGAAAAAGGAAAAATTCTTGGTATGGCTATGGATGTCTTTATTGAAATAGATTTAACCCAAGAGCCTCCTTTTGTTACTCAATATGGCTTACAGGAAGAGTTTGAAAAGTACAATATTAGAGGGAAAGACACTTCTACCAAATATGCTGTACAAGATAATTTATTGTACTTTTATCTTGCTGAACAACTAAGATTTGGTATTTTAGACATCAATACCAAGGAAATTATCTATGTTTCAGATCCTATTGCAGTAGTGGAAAGAGATGATAGTTTTACTCGCCTTAGAGATTTAAAAGTCTCAGAAAATAAGGTCTATATCTTAGATAGTAATCATACATTACATATTTTTGAAAGAGAAGAGTAACATCTAAGCTATTATTTTTTCAGAGAAATGACTATTTTAGCACCCTATAAAAGTCCTTATACCTTTAGCAAAATGCAATAAAAACACAATAAAATGTTTAAACTAAATTCTAAAATAGATAATGTAAGAGATTATGTTATTTATAAAGGTAAATCTTATTACATCAACACATCACGTGAAATTCAATGTGGTGAAAAGAAACAAATGCTTTATAAAACGCCACTAAGCCCGCTTGTTACCTTTAATGGTAAATTCTATTGTAGTGAGTGGGAGAATAATTATAAAATCTTCGACGAAAATTTAGAATTAATAGAAGAAGGAAAAGACAAAGCTTTTCTGTATTTATCTAAAGAGTTTTTAGAAACTTATTTTTTAGATGAACAACAAAAAATATTCATTACAGCTCTCTTGGATAGAGAAGGGAATCTTATAGTATTGGGAGATATAGATCGATCTGCTATAAGTGTTTTCTCAAATGAATATATATACATATATATAAAAAATGATAAAACATCTATCAGAGCCTTTTCTATTCAAAAGAAAGAACATCTATGGGAGTTTCCTCTTTCTTCTCTTGGTAAAGGTAAAGATTATAGTACAGATGAAGAATTTGACTATGAAGTAGAACAATTTGTAGGAATATATAACAATATTCTTTGGGTTTATATAGAAAGAGGTGGATTTATTGGTTTAGATATTCAAACTGGGGAATTGGAACATCGTATTCTTGGGATACCCAAGGGGAATTTATTAGGCAAAGTCGATAGTTATGTAGATAGTGAAGAGTTTTACATTTTTTATCGTGCAAAATTTATTTTGGATGATAAAAAAGGAGTAATTATCGGTTTAATAGCTGACAGATTTTTTGAAATAGACCTCAATAAAGAAAAAATAACTCCTATGCTATATGGTATGTGGGATAAAATGGAGAAAATGAACCTAAAAAAATATGGAGTTAGTGGGAATACAAGTCTACAAGAAGATTTATTGTATTTTTATAATGACAAAGAATTACAATTCGGTATTTTAGACATCAATACCAAGGAAATTATCTATGTTTCAGAGCCTATTGCTGTAGTGGAAAGAGATGATAGTTTTACTCGCCTTAGAGATTTAAAAGTCTCAGAAAATAAGGTGTATATCTTAGATAGTAATCATACGTTGCATATTTTTGAACGTGAGCAGCATTAAAAACAACCTATTACCTAAAACAGGATTATAGTAGCAAGCATCTGGCTCACTTTTTGATAGACTTTTTTATCTTTTAACTCTTAACTTATTAACTAATATCTAAAAATGAAAGTACTCCCCTTATTAGCGCTCTTGCCCCTCTCTTTGGCTGCGCAAACCCCCGTTCCTTCAGGAAATTATAAAGCCAATTCACTTGGCAATGCTTTAGAATTGAGATTCCTCCCCAACGGCACTTACGAACTGATTGCTACCTCAGGCGAGTACGTTCTCAAAGATAAAAAAATACTTTTCCAACCTCAAACCTCTTCTTTTGTTGTTGAGAAAAAACAAAGCGACAGTCAGCAATTGCAAATCACACTCAAAACACTGCCTCGCACTGGCGCCGATCCGCGTTATCTCTACATAGGGTATGAAAATGCTAAAGGAGAAGTGGAGTACGTATGCGTTTATAACAAAATCGATTCTTTAGAGAATATTGAAGAAAAAAAGGATAGCAATGGCGAAACTTACTATGTGCTCGAAAGTTTTGAAGTGCCCCGCACTGCCAATCTCTACTTAGTTGATGCTCACCAAGCTGCCTACAGCAAAAACAAGGAAGTAAATATCCAAAAATTCCCTATTGGCAAATATACAAATGCTGTGGAAATCGCTGTTTTAGGCGGTGGTAATTCCATCAACCTCAACGGGGTTTACAATCCCGACAAACAAACTATTTCAGTTTCGGAAGGCAATAGCAGCAATGCCATCGTCTTTAGCAAACCAAACGACAAGCCTAATCCTAACCAAGTGCCTGTCGCTTCTAAAGAGAACGTAAGCCATTGGGCTCACTTCATCGACTTTGGAAAAGAACGCGATATCCCTGAATACGACCCCAATAAAAACGCCAAAGAAAAAGCCAAAGCCGTAGTTTCGGTGCCTAAAAACCTCAATGCTGCCCTCGCTTCAGCCGATAAACAAAGTCGTTTGGTGGTAGTGTTCCAGCAACCCGATAACTCAAAAGCAAAAGCTGAATTTGATGATTTCTTCGCTAAATACAAAGAAGACGGCAGTGGCTACAACTACGATGATGACGATAACAGTCCGCTTTATCCTTACGAGTTCTATTTGGCTACTGCCAAAGACCTCAAAACCCTCAAAGCTAAAGGAGTTCCTGCGGGTAACCAAGTAGTTTTGTTAGACGTTGCAGGCAATGTGCTCTATTCACAACCCGCAACCATCAGTGAGGTTGCCAGCGATGAGCTCTTTACTTCTAACGAAAATGTAGCCCGTTTCAGCACTATTGCAATGGCACGCGCACTCGACAAAGCCTTGAGTAACCCTAAACTACCCGTAAAAGAACTGCAAAACATTTTCACTACTTTCCTAAAAAAGGACAGTCAGCGTGTGTATTTATTAGCAAAGAATCGTCCAGAGCAAAAAACAGGTGACAGCAATGAGGAAGAAGCTTTCGACTATATTGCGCAAGAAGCCGAAGATTATTTCTCTAATTTCAAGAATCCCAAAGGTGTTTACCAAATGCAACTCACCCCAGAACAGGCTATCGCTCAATGGGAACGCGTGGTAAATATTCATAAAAAGGACACCAAATTCGACCCTGAGTACGCTTTCTTGCTCTCGCTCAACAATGCCGACGCCAACTATTACTATCGCATTTTCAACGCCGAAAAACCCACAACTACCGCCGATATAGATGCTATCGCTTATTTGGTGAAATTCGCCGATGAAATCAAAGCCTACAACAAAAAAATTGATGGTAATGAGGATTATTATATGGGCTATAACGAACGTTTAGAAAAAGGAATCATAGAAGTAAATTACGGAGAGCTCTCTAACCAACTCGACCGTATCGTTTTCAACGACAAAAAACTCTTTGAACCCGTAAAAACTGTTTATAAAGAAGGTTTGAAAAAGAAACTCTTCTCTGATGACAACTACATCGATTTTCTCTATGATAACAATGTAGATGAAGCCGCAGTGTACTTCGGTGAGTACTACAAAAATCTATTGCAAAAAGACGGCAATCTCATCGTTGCATTAGACAAGACTTTCTCCGAAGGCGATGATGAGAACAGTTGGAAATACTACAAAATGCGTTTTGCAAATCGCGCCAACAACATTGCTTGGAAAGTATTTGAAGAGCACAAGCAAAACCCCGATAAATTGAATGAGGCTTTCCAATGGTCGAGTTCGGCAGTACAATTAGAACCCGAAAATTCTTATTATTTAGACACCTTTGCACACCTCTTGTACGCACGTGGTGAAAAGCAAAAAGCCTTAGAAATACAAGAGAAAGCCGTTAAAAACCTCCCTAAAGCCGAATTTGGTGGCGACGATGAAAAATCAGAGATTCAAACCAATTTTGAAAAAATGAAGAAAGGGGAGATTTAGGTTTCAGGTCTTAGGTGTCAGGAGTTAGTTGCTACACTTTGGCAAAGTCCTTAATTGCCCGTGCGGCTTGCACCTTTGATAAAGTCTATAAAATAAAAGTATCTAAAAAGTGCATTGATTCACTTTTTAGATACTTTCTTTTTTGTCACTATATTAGGTGTTAGGGGTCAGGGGTCAGGGGTTACAGGATACTTTTGACAGCCTTGTCCGAGTTATCTGAGTTATCCGAGTTGTCTGACTTGTCTGACCTTGTTCAATCTTGTCTGCTTCCCTCCAACTTGTATTGTAATAACAAACAATAAAGCAATATAGGAAAAGTCCCCTTGAGAAAACTGCTGTATCTTTGCCCCAGAAATTCTAATTACACCCTATGAAATCCATCACTCATAACGATTACACCCAGCGCATCAACAAGGTAGCGGAATACATCAACCGTCACCTCGATGAGCCTATCGAACTGAAAACATTAGCCGATATTGCCCACTTGTCGCACTTTCACTTTTGTAGGATTTTCAAAGTGCTGAAAGGTGAATCGCCTATCGCTTTTATCGCGCGTTTGCGTATAGAAACCGCTGCCCAACTGCTGCGCTACTCTACCCTTCCTATAGAGCAAATTGCCTTCAATATAGGCTATGAAACCCCTGCATCGCTCTCCAAAGCCTTTAAAAACCAATATGGCATTACCCCTACCGAGTACAGAAGTAATAAAGATATTTACATTATGAAAAAAGAAATCATCAACCCCGATTTGGCTCTCAAAGCTCCTAAAATAATGGAACTCGAGCCTAAAAACCTCATCTATGTAGCCCTTACCGGCGGATATGGGTCTTTAGACTACGGCAAAGCCTACGAACAATTATGGGCGGTTGTAAAATCGCAAAAGCTATTTACCAAAGGCATTGAGTCTATATGCGTATCGTACGACGACCCTAAAATTACCGAAGCCTCTCTACAACGTTCGGAAGTAAGTTTGGCTATTCACAAACCTGCTCAGCCTGAAGGAAATGTGAGTTGCAAAACCTTAGCTGGAGGCAAGTATGCCGTCTTTTTCTATCAAGGCAGTTACGCTCAGCTTTCTGCCGTTTGCGATGCTGCAATGCGTTGGGTAGTAGAAAGTGAATACGAACTGCGCGATGAGCCTATGTTCGAGAAATACCTCAACGACGCTCGCCGCACCCCCGAAGAAAAACTAAAAACAGAAATCTATATCCCCATTAATTAACTAATTTGCTAATTTTTAACATTATGATTCTTACAAAAACTGAAAAAAGCACAGGGATTGTTTTGGCAATCCTCTTATTATTGCTCACACTTTCAGGGAGTGGTTATTTCTTCTTCACTTTGAAAGTAAATTTCGTGCAATGGCTTGCCTATAACGCTTGCTCACCCAGCAGCTTAGTGTATTTAGCTTGCTTTATCGCCTTTTGGCTCACCAAAAAGAGCTTTTGGCTGCCCCTTGCCTTCCTGCCGATGTACTATTTCGGCACTATGGGACTCTTCACATTCACGTGGAATGGCGCCAATATCTTTGCCCAACTATCGCATATCACAATGACACTCAACTTGCTATGGGCAGGCTACACCCTTTACCGCATCGGTGATTACAAAGGTTTTGCACAAGGTTTGTTGTGGAGCATACTATTATTCGTACCTTACATCGCTTTTGTGATGTACTACTGCCGCACCCACACCGAGGAAATTAGTAACTTGTTACAAATGACGCCTTAAAATACTATAAGGTTTGTTGATTGTAAAAAATTTATTTCGTATCTTTGCCCCAAACTTTTAATTTCAACAAAAATGAAAAGAATAATCCTTTCCCTATTAGTTACTGCTTGCTTGACTGCGTGTAGTAAAAACGACAACGAGGCTCCTGACGACAAGAAGCCTCCTGTTACTTTAGAACCCAAGGAAGCTCCTGAACCCACTGTGGGAGTATATCCTCACATTTTAACTACTACCCAGCATTTAAGACAAATGAAATCGGTTGCTGAATTTACTATTGTCAATGATAAGGTTACCAAATCTATTCAGAAAGTAACTGATTTAAAAAATGGAAATGTTACTACTTATATCATTGATTACAAGTACGATACTAATGGTTACCCCACCGAAATTACCACCTCACGTGAGGGACGTACTATACTTGATGAAAAAGAAACTTACCGCTTTGAAAACAAAAGATTGGTAGAAAAGATTAGAATTGTAGAGGGGGGCGTTAGAACGTATACTCACAGCTATTCTTACGACTCTGAAGGTAAGCTCACAAAGTACATTTACGCTATGCAACAATACATAGATCCTAAACCAAGTGTTAGAGAAACAAACTATACTTATAGCGGTACTACTGTTTCAGCTGCTATTGTAGGCGGACATACTGAAACAATTACTTTTGACAGCCGTTGGAATAAGTTGAAAAGTGAACAAAAATTCACTCGAACTGCCGATGTTTGGGAGTATCAATACAACGATAAACCCAATCAAGCTTATGGTCATTTAGGCGACTTGCTCTACCCCGAAGAATTTATTTCTAAAAATTGTCTTACCTTAATGAGACACATTTCAAAAGAAGAAGGCAAAGCCGATTCTATTACGGAATATCGCAGGGAATACCAATACAACGCACAAGGCAATATAAGCGAAATAAAAAAATACAATTCTGACGGTAAGTTGGAAGAAACTATAACATACGAATATTAATACAAATAACAGGTAACAGATAACAAGTAAAAAATCCCTTGCAGTTTGCACTGCAAGGGATTTTTTTTAAAGTAAAGTAACTATTTCATTAATTGATTACTGTTTTTGGAAGAACATTGTAGTACCCCCAAGGCTAAGCGTAAGTGTTTGGTTGTTGTTGCTAAAGCTAAAAGGTAAGGGTACTTTTTGTCCGTTAGAAACATTGTAATATTTGCCTCCTTCTTTTACATAGTCGTAGCTTTCCACATTACCAGCTTGGCATTGTGTGCTGTTTGCAGGCAGGGTATAGTAAAGCGAAAAGCCTATAGAGCTTGCTACTATACTACCTGTAAAACAGGCAGGAGTACCCGCAGGATAAGTAGTGCCTCCTGCTTCTATTTTGGTAAGTTCCCAAAGTCCTACCAAAGGATCGAGATAGCTATAGTCTACTCCTTTTTTGTGAAGGATATCTACTTCTGGAATACCTAAATTATTTGTAAAACGCAAAATAAGTTCTTTGCCTTTTATTTCGTATTTAAAAGAATTCATTTTCTGTCCTTTAGTGCCATTAGGAGAATTGCTAGCAATACTATGAATTATCTCACCATTAGAAAGGGTATAATCGTAATAGAAAGGAGTATATTTACATCCAGAACCATCCCTACGATACCATTCGAACTTCATCTGGGTATCTGAAAATGAGCGATAAGACTGCTTGGCGCAATTATCAGGAGTACTCCAACGAATATTTTTCCCGTTGCCATTATAGTCTCCATACACAGTATGGTAATACCAATCTCCTTTGATCGAAGTGCTACCTCCGCCGTTGTCGTCGTCTTTCCCGCAAGAGGAAACGAATAATGCTGTGGCAACGAGTGCCGAAAAAATAAGTTTTTTCATATAATATTTGTGTTATCTTCTCTCCCATTCCCTCTCTCCCAAGAAGAGAGGGGCAATCTGGTTAAGAGGGTATTAAAATATATTTTATTAATTGATTACTGTTTTTGGAAGAACATTGTAGTTCCTCCAAGACTAAGCGTAAGTGCTTGGTTGTTGTTGCTAAAGCTAAAAGGTAAGGGTACTTTTTGTCCGTTAGAAACATTGTAATATTTGCCTCCTTCTTTTACATAGTCGTAACTTTCCACTTTACCTGCTTGGCATTGTGTTTGAGAAGCAGGCAGGGTATAGTAAAGCGAAAAGCCTATAGAGCTCGCTACTATAGTACCTGTAAAGCAAGCAGGAGTGCCCGTAATATAAGTAGTGCCTCCTGCTTCTATTTTGGTCATTATCCAACGTCCTATAAAAGGGTCGAGATAGCTATAGTCTACCCCTTTTTTGTGGAGAACTTGTATTTCTTCCTGTTGTCGATGATTTTTAAAGCGAAGGATAAGTTCCTTGTCCTTTATTTCGTATTTTATAGAGGCTGTTCCCCTTTTGTTTCCATTAGGAGAATCATTGGCAATCGTCATATTAAAAACGCCATTAGTAGCCGTATAATCGTAATACACTGGAGTGTATTTGCACTCAGAACCTTCTGAGTAATACCATTCGTGCTTTATTTTTTTATCGGAAATAGACCAATAAGTTTTTTTAGCGCAATTGCCAGAAATTGCCCAGCTTTTTCCATTACCATCGGGGTCATTATAAATGTTGTAAAGATACCAATCCCCTTTGATCGAAGTGCTACCTCCGACGTTGTCGTCGTCTTTCCCGCAAGAGGAAAGGCATAATACTGTGGCAATGAATGCCGAAAAAATTAGTTTTTTCATATAATTATTATTATTAGTTTTTATCAGACAAGTCGGACGTGTCAAACCAGTCAGACCAGTCAGATTCCTGAAACCTATCCCCTGAGACCTGCCCCCTAAAACCTATCATCGGGGCAAAAATAATAAAAAACATCTTTATATCCTATTTTTTTAACTTATTTTATATTTCGTCATTCGTCTCTCGTCATTCGTAACTCGTCATTCGTCTCTCGTCATTCGTAACTCGCCCCTCGTAATTTCCTTACATTCTTTCTATATTTTTCGCTCTTGTTTTCTTTTTATTCTGTTGTTTATCAAACTGCTACATTTTTAGTTATCTATATTTTCACTATCTGATGTTTTTAGTATATCTTTAACGTTTTATCTTTGCGGCAGAATTAGGTCTTAGGGGACAGGTGTTAGGCATCAGGGGACAGGTGTCAGCTCTTACCTCTTACCTCTTAACTTTTAACTAAGATGAAAGGAAAACAAAGAACTTTATTAAACAGTATTGGCAAGCTAGCCTTGCTACTACTTTTTAGCTTGCTTTCTACCGCCCTTTCTGCCCAAAACAAAAAGATTAGCGGAAAGGTAATCGATGAAAAACACCAGCCCGTGCTGGGGGCATCGGTGGTGGTGAAAGGCACTACTAAGGGTACTACTACCGATTTCGATGGGAATTTCACGATAGATGTACCTGCTAAAGCCACGCTATCGGTTTCATTTATAGGGTATCACACCCAAAATGTAGCAGTGGGCAACCAAAACCAACTCACTATCGTGCTCAAAGAAGAACAAGAGCAGTTAGACGAGGTAGTGGTGGTAGGCTATGGTACTGTCCGCAAGAAAGACCTTACGGGAGCGGTTACTTCGGTGTCTAACAAAGCCCTCAAGGAGAAACCTATTGCCAACGCTGGGGAAGCGCTCCAAGGGCGTGCTGCTGGGGTGCAAGTAACCTCGGCGGGAAAACCTGGTGACAACGTGTCGTTTCGCATTCGCGGTATCAGTACAATTAACAACAGCGAACCGCTACTGGTTATCGATGGGGTACCTACCGACCTCGGTATCAACGCGCTCAACGTAGATGATATAGAAAATATCGACGTGCTAAAAGATGCTTCGGCAACTGCCATTTACGGCTCTCGTGGTGCTAATGGGGTGGTGCTTATCACTACCAAAAAAGGAAAAAATGGCGACGGCAAACTGTCGTTTAGCACCAATATAGCCCTTCAACAAGCTACCAACTTACCCGTGATGCTCAACGCTCGTGAGTTTGCTTCTTTTCACAACGAAATGATTGCCAACTACAACCGCACCCCTGGGGTGAGTCCGCTTTCACAACGCCCTGATTTTGCCAATCCTGAGGACTGGGGGGAAGGCACCAACTGGCTCAAAGCGCTTTTCCGCCCTGCTTTTATGCGTAACTATTCGCTTTCATACTCAGGCGGTAACGACAAGAGCAATTACTACGTATCAGCTGGGGTGTTCGACCAAGATGGGATTATCCTCAACACTTCTTACCGCCGTTATACAGTGCAGTTCAACGGCGAGTCGCGCGTAAAACCGTGGATTAAGTTTGGCAACAACCTCACTCTCAGTCACGACGAAAAGAAATCGGGCGACTACAACATCCGTATGGCGATGGCTTCTTTGCCTACACAACCTATTTACAATGAAGACGGTAGCTACTCAGGTCCTGATTCGCCTGCTCATCAGTACAGCGATATCCGTAACGTGATAGGCACTGCTCTTATCAACGGACAAAACACTACCAAAGGCTATAACATTTTGGGGAATATCTTTGCCGAAATTACTCCTGTGAAACATTTGGTATTCAAAACTACTGGGGGGCTTGACTTCAAATATTGGGACAACCGCAGTTTCTCCCCTAAATACAACTGGAAACCAATACCTAATCCGCTCTCTAACCTCTACCAAGATGCTAATAAGAGCACTACCCTCCTATGGGATAACACACTCACTTATACCAATACTTTTGCCCAAAAGCACTTCCTCAATGTGATGGTGGGCACCAGTGCGCAAAACAACGTGTATAGCAAAATCAATGCGAGTGTGAGCAACTTCTTGAGCGACCAGCAAAACCAACTCAGCAAAGGCTTGGAAAACCCTACGGTAGGAGGTACGATGAACGATTGGGCTATCCTCTCCTTCATCGGGCGACTCAACTATACCTATGCTGATAAGTACTTGCTCACTGCTACCGTGCGTCGCGATGGTTCTTCGCGTTTCTCCAAAGAAAACCGCTGGGGTACTTTCCCTTCTTTCTCTTTGGCGTGGCGCGCATCGAACGAGTCTTTCTTCTCTAAAAACGACTATGTAAACGATGTGAAATTGCGCGTGGGTTACGGTATGACGGGTAACCAAGGCGGTATTGATAACTATGCTTATTTCACCAAATTGCGCACAGGGCAATATGTGTTCAACAATAATTTAGTTTCTACCCTCTATCCTCACGTGATGCCTAACCCTAATGTAAAATGGGAAACCGTAGAGCAATTCAACGGGGGTATTGACCTCGCGCTACTCAAAAACCGCTTAAACCTCACTTTCGATGCCTATATCAAAAACACGAGTGATATGTTGGTACCTATGGCGGTATCGGTAAGCTCTGGTTATTCGGATATCAATGTGCCGAGTATCAATGCCGGTAAAGTGGAAAACAAAGGGGTAGAGCTCACTGTATCATCAGTGAATGTGAATAAAAAGGACTTCCAATGGAATACTGATGTAAACGTATCGTTCAACCGCAACAAAATCGTGAAAATGAACGATGGCGTGCCTCTATTCACTGGTTTCGAGGCGTTCCTCACCAAATTGCAAATCCTCTCCGAGGGTCACCCTGTAAACGCTTTCTATGGCTATGTAATGAATGGACTTTTCCAAAACCAAAGCGAGGTAGACAACTATGCTACCCAAGTGGAAAACGGTACTGCTCCTGGTGATGTGAAGTTCCGCGACCTCAACAACGACGGGGTCATCAATGCTGAAGACCGTACTTATATCGGTAATCCGTTCCCTGAATGGACGTTCTCTATGAACAACAATTTCAACTACAAAAACATCGATTTACAAATATTTTTACAAGGTGTAGCAGGCAATGATATCTACAATGCCAACCGTATATGGCAAGAGGGAATGTCGGTGCCACAAAACCAAATTGCCAAAGTAAAAGATCGCTGGACAGGCGAAGGCACTAGCAACAGCATTCCGCGTGCTATCTATGGCGACCCTAACCAAAATGCGCGTCACTCTACCCGCTTTGTAGAAGATGGTTCGTATTTGCGTATCAAAAACGTAACTTTGGGCTATACACTTCCTAAAGAGGTTACTCAAAAATTCCACACCGATATGTTGCGCATATATCTGTCTTGCCAAAACCTCTATACGTTCACCAAATACAGCGGTATGGATCCCGAAGTAGGCACTGGTGGCGTTGATGGCGGTACTTACCCTGTAACCCGCACAGTTAGCTTTGGACTAAACGTACAGTTTTAGGCGCTAGGTGTCAGGTGTCAGGTGTCAGGTAATAGGTAACAAAAGAATCACTACAAATTGTTAATTGTTAATTATGAATTGTTAATTATGAAAAAGATATTATACATCACCCTATTAGCATTTCCGCTCTTCACGGCTTGTTCTAAGTTTTTGGACAAGACCCCTTATGAAGATTCAAGTGCTGAAAACATAAGCGATGCGGCATCGGCAATTGCCCTTACCAATTCGGCTTATAAACCCTTGCAACGCTCTAACCTCTACAATATGCGCCTCTGGACGCTCGACATCGTAGCAGGTAACAGCATCGTAGGCGCTGGAGGTGGTAACGACGGACTCGAAACTATCACTCTTTCCAACTTCAACGCAACTGCCGATAACCCTTTGGCGCTCGAAATATGGCGCGGTTGTAACCCTGGTATTCTCTATTGCAATACGGCTCTAAAAGCTTTGCCTTCTGCCAATATTCCTGAGGATATCAAAAACCGCTGTATCGGTGAAGCCAAATTCCTCCGCGCGCACTACTATTTCCTTTTGGTGCAACTCTTTGGCGATGTGCCTCTTCAGCTCGACCCTAAAGAGAGTTTGACTAACAAAACGCCTTTCCGCCAAAGCAAAATGAAGATATACAACGAGGTGATTATCCCCGACCTCAGAGAGGCTTTCAACCTATTGCCTACACGCGAGCAATATAGCAATGCCGATAAAGGTCGTGCCACCAAAGGCGCTGCTGCGGGTATGCTCGCCAAAGTATACCTCACCTTGGGCAGATATAGTGAAGCCCTTGAGATGTGCAATGCTGTCGAAAACCTTGGTTATATCCTCAATCCTGATTATTCCGATTGTTTTGGCGCTGCCGAACGCAACAAAAACACTGCCGAGTCTATCTTTGAAATTCAGTACTACGGACTTACCAAAGATGATTTTTGGGGCGAAGAAAACCAAGCCTCTTGGCTCAGTACTTTTATGGGACCTCGCAACAGTGGTTGGGTAGGCGGTGCTTATGGTTGGAATCAGCCTACACAAGAGTTTGTAGACCAATATGAGGCAGGCGACCTCCGCAAGGATAAAACCATTCTCTATGAGGGTTGCCCTAATTTTGAGGGGAATGCGTATCGCGCTTCAATGTCTAATACGGGCTACAATGTGCGCAAGTTTTTAGTGCCACTAAGTCAGTCGCCTGATTTCAATACCAACCCTGCCAACTTTGTAGCGCTCCGCTTTGCCGATGTACTCCTAATGAAAGCGGAAGCCCTCAACGAATTGGGTCGCACCACCGAAGCCGAAGTGCCTTTGTACAAAGTGCGCACCCGCGCAGGGCTTACCCGTCGCGCCGATATAGAGAAGCTCACCCAAGCGCAAATGCGTGAGAAAATACGTCACGAACGCCGCATAGAACTCGCTTTTGAAGGGCATCGTTGGTTTGATATGATTCGCTGGGATAACGGTCAGTATGCGCTGAATTTCTTGCACTCTATAGGCAAAACCAACGCCCGCGAGAAACACCTGCTCTTGCCCGTCCCTCAAAAAGACCGCGACGCCAACCCCAACCTTACCCAAAACCCAGGTTGGTAGTGCGAGCCGCACAGGCAATTAAAACAAATTACTTAATTAACAAATAAAAACAATTTCACCCTTGTCGCTTTTGCAGCTTCCCTCCCCCTCGCCTTCGGAGAGGGGGAGAACGGAGGGGGTGAGGAACAAACTAATATGAAACCATACCATTTATACATCGCCTTCCTCTTACTGCTCCTTATGGGCTGTAAAAAAGAGGACTATATGGAGCTCTTCAAAGAGGGAAAACCCTTTGAATTGAAAGCTCCTAAAGAAAATGTAGCCTTAGACGCTGCCAACCCCGAACAAGAAGCGATTAAATTCACTTGGACGGCAGCTTCTAATTACGGCACCAATGCCGCTATCACCTATACTTTCCAAATGGATGTGCAAGGCAATAACTTTGCGGGAGGTATCAGCGAGAATGTAGGTCGTGAAGCCTATGAGAGAGTGTATAAAAACGAAGAACTCAACAATCTATTGCTCAACACTTTCAAGGTTGCGACAGACACCGAAGTTACGATGGAAGTACGCATTATTGCCCAAGTAGCCTCTGGTGAGGGAATGAAACAACATACCAATGTAAAAACCATCGTTTTCAAAACACATACCCCTATCAGCAATACGCTCTATATCATCGGTAGTGCTGCCCCTCACGGTTGGAGTGCCGATCAAGCCGAAGAGATGAAACCTATTGAGGGTACTCCTAAAGCCTTTGCGTGGTCAGGACGATTGGCTGCTGGCGAAATCAAGTTCATCACTACCAAAGGTCAGTTTATACCATCGTATGGCAAAGGCAGTAATAATAGTGAGTTGCATTTCCGCAAAACCGATGCCGATACGAGTGATGAGAAATTTACAATTGCCGAAAGTGGCGTCTATACCGTGAAAGTGAACCTTATCAACCTCACCATAAGCATCACCAAAGGCGAAGCGCCTGAATATACCGAGTTGTGGTTCGTAGGTGAACCTACTGGTTGGAGCTTCAAGAAAATGACTGTAGACCCTGCCGACCCATTTGTGTTCCACTACAATGCCGATTTAGGCAATGGAGGTGAGTTCAAAATAGGCACTAAAGAAGGCGATTGGTTAGCAGTATTTTTCCGTCCGAAAGAAAATAATACGGCTGAAGGTAGCGACCTCCCTGTGAAGAAATGGGCAGGCGACCCCGATAACAAATGGAAAATTTCAGCAGGCACTTACAAGATTTCCCTCAACACCCGTACGATGAAGATTGACATTGTGCCTTTTACCCCTTATGCAGGAATGTATATGATTGGTAGTGCCACCGATGCAGGTTGGGATATCAACAATCCTATTGCTATGACTGTTGATAACAGCAATCCTAATGTCTTTACATGGGAAGGCGACTTGAAAGCGGGCGAACTCAAATTCTCTTGCGACAAGAAAAACGATTGGGGTGGCGACTGGTTCTTGGCTGCTAAAGCTGATAAAGCACCTGCAGGTGTAGAAGAACCGATGATTTTCAGCGCCCACGGTTCTAACCCTGATAACAAGTGGAAAATCACTGAGGTGGGCACCTACAAAATCACCTTGAACCAACTCACCCAAACGGTAGTGATTAAGAAAATGTAAGAAAGGAACAATCCGAGAAAAGTAACTGAATTGTCATAGCTTACGATTCGTTATATTTTCTCAAAATCCAAGTATTAATAACAAACATCTTTATACGTGTTGAACCCTCTTTCCTCCCTTTTGCGGATTCCCTCCCCCTCCCTTTCGGGGAGGGGGAGAACGGAGGGGGTGAGGATAAAAAATCAATTAAAATGAAAGCTTTATATACTTTATTCTTCGCCACTACGCTCAGCCTCTTCTCTTGCGAGAAGAACGATACGCCTAGCAACAACCCTATTACTTATGGCGAAACTTATTTGAAAATAGATATCAGCACCGATAAGGCGGTCTACACCCCTGGTAGCACGGTGCGCTTCTCCTTGGCGAGTATGCCCTCTGGTACTTACAAAGTGCGCTACTCTCACTTAGGCGAAATCATTAAAGAAGAACCTCTTACCAGCGCCTCTTGGCAATGGGTAACCCCTGCCGATGACTACCGAGGTTATTTGGTGGAAATCTACCAAGAAGCTGACGGTAAACAAAATACTTACGGCAGTATCGCTGTGGATGTATCTTCCGATTGGACAAAATTCCCCCGCTACGGCTTCTTGTCCTCTTACGGCAAAAACGAACCTATCGAGAAGAATATCGACTTTATAAATCGCTGTCACATCAATGGCATCCAGTTCTACGACTGGATGTACGACCATCACAAACCACTGGCTGGCACCCCTCAAAACCCTTCTAATGAGTGGCCAGACCTCTTCAAACGTCCCACTTTTCTTTCTACTGTACGTGGCTATATCACCGCTGCTCATAGCAAGGGTATGAAAGCGATGTTCTACAATTTGGCTTTTGGAGCGCTCAAAAATGCCGAAGCCGATGGGGTTGCCAAAGAGTGGTTTCTCTACAAAGACAATCAGCATAAAGAGAAAGACGCTCATATCTTAGGCGACTTTGCCCGCAGTAGTATCTACCTCACCAACCCTGGCAATGCGCACTGGCAAAACTACTTAGCAGGACGCAACAGCGATGTCTATGCCGTTTTTGGTTTTGATGGCTATCATATCGACCAACTCGGAGGGCGTGGCACGGTGTACGATTACAATGGCAATAGCGTAGACCTCTTGCCTCAATACGCTTCGTTTATCAATGCGATGAAAAGCGCACACCCCGATAAACGCCTTGTGATGAACGCGGTAGGACAATATGGTCAAACCGAAATTGCAGGTACCAATAAAGTGGATTTTCTCTATACCGAAGTATGGGACGAAAAAACCTACGACCAGTTAGCTCGCATTATCCTCGACAACTACAATCGTAGCAACAACCAACTCAAAACTGTGTTGGCTGCCTATATGGATTATGAAAAATCTAAGAATGCAGGTTTTGTAAACGAACCTGGCGTATTGCTTACCAATGCCGTGATTTTTGCCTTCGGAGGGGCTCATTTAGAGATAGGCGAACACTACCTCGCCAATGAGTATTTCCCTAACAAAAACCTTCAAATGAAAGCCGACCTCAAAAAAGCGCTCATCACCTACTACGATTTCTTGGTGGCTTACCAAAACCTATTGCGCGACGGCGGTAGTTATACCTCAGCGCAGGTAACTGCTGAAAATGCAACCATAGCGGCTTGGCCTGCTGCCAAAGACCAAATTGCTTGTGTGAGCAAAAAGGTAAATAACAAAGATGTAATACACCTCATCAATTTCAACGGGGTAACCTCTATGGACTGGCGTGATACCAATGGTACTCAAAAGAAACCTACCACAGTAACCGACCTTAAAACTACCGTTGCTGTAACCGCACAACCCAAAAAAGTGTGGTTCGCTACCCCCGACCTCTTTGGCGGTGCTCCTCGTGCCGTAGAATTTACCTATAACAACAACCAAATTACCTTCACCCTCCCCTCCCTTAGCTATTGGGATATGGTGGTGATAGAGTATTAATCCCCTCCCCAACCCCTCCCCCAAGGGGAGGGGCTTGTAGGATAGCATCGCTAGACTTTGCCAAAGTTTTAATTGCTCGTCGTGCTACGACCTTTGGAAAAGTTGACTAGTCTGATTATCAATAATTTTTGAAGTATGTTATGTACGGGCGTTTTGCAAACGCCCACACAAATAAAACTTTTCAGACACCCTCAATAAATTTACTAATTATCGTTATAGTTTTTCTTTCTTTAAAACCTCTAAAACAGTATAGTGAGGTGGATTTGTCTCATCTTGATAGGGTTCTCGTTTAAGAATTTTTTGTTCGCGAAGTACTTTTACAGTATAACGATAACCCGCTTCATAAGTATTGAATTCTAAATCTCCTTCGGCGAGCCTGAAAGTTTTGTTAGATTCATCAGTAACCCTATAACATTTTGTTTCGAAGACACCTGTAAACATCCGAAAAGAGCATTCCTCTAAATGTCCATCAATCACAAAAGTGTGATAACTCTTTTGAATTTCAAATTCAGGTTTTTCTTTTTTACAAGAAAGCAAAAACAAAAAGGTAATAAGTGTGTAAAAAATAGTATTTTTCATAAGGAATAGATTTTAAATTCGAGACAAAGATACTGTTTTATTTCTATAAATACAATTTTAATCTTTATTTTCAGAGATTATTCCCTTCACTTTTAAGAACTGTTCCCTTTCGGGGAAGCCAGTGAAGGCTCATAACTGAATATGTACACCACAATTGTGAGTAAGTGAATAAGGGGACAATCCACAAATTGACAAATCAATGAGATTTCTTACTTTCATAACAATAACTATCCTCTCCTGTGCTACAGCAGTAGCACAGGAGTTATTTTCGCCTAACAAAGCGCTGAAACTCTCTTTTTCGCTCAGCGCGGAAGGTACACCTACCTATTCGCTTTTTTACAAGGGAAAAGAAGTAGTTAAACCGAGTAGATTAGGCATTGAATTATTTAGCTCCAATGAAGTGAAATTTGGCGCTGAAATCACCAAAAAAGAGGGCGCAAACACTTCTCTCTACCATAACTTTGAAGTGGTGAATATCCAAAATACAACCGTTGATGAAACTTGGCAACCCGTATGGGGCGAAAGCCAAAACATTCGCAACCACTACAACGAGCTATTGGTGAGCCTCAAACAAAAGGACACCCACCGAGAAATGAACCTGCGTTTTAGACTATTTGACGACGGGTTAGGCTTCCGCTATGAGTTCCCCGAACAAAAGCAAATGCCTTACTTTGTGATTAAAGAAGAACGCACCGAGTTTGCAATGACGGGTGATCACCAAGCGTGGTGGATACCCGGTGATTACGACACCCAAGAGTACGACTATCAGCACTCACGCCTCTCCGAAATACGCGCTATCAACCAAAAAGGGCGTCAGGCAAATTTAGCACAAACAGGCTTTTCGGATACAGGTGTACAAACTGCTTTAATGCTCAAAACTGACGATGGGCTCTACATCAACCTGCACGAGGCTGCTTTGGTGAACTACGGGGCGATGCACCTCAACCTCAACGATAAGACCTTCGTGTTCCAATCGTGGATTACCCCCGATGCTAACGGCGCCAAAGGTTATATGCAAACCCCTGCCCAAACGCCTTGGCGCACAGTAATTATTAGCGATGATGCCCGCGATATTTTAGCTTCGGATATTACCCTCAACCTCAACGAACCTTGTGCTTTGGCTGATACTTCGTGGATTCACCCAATGAAGTACGTAGGGGTATGGTGGGAAATGATTACTGGTATGAAAGAATGGTCGTATACTTACGATGTGCCCAGTGTGCATATCGGTAAAACCGATTACACCACCCTCAAACCCCACGGCAAGCACGGGGCTACTACCGAAAATGTGAAGAAATACATCGACTTTGCCGCCGAAAATGGTTTTGATGGCGTACTCGTAGAAGGTTGGAACATAGGATGGGAAGATTGGTTTGGACATTCCAAAGATTTGGTATTCGACTTCCAAACACCTTACCCCGATTTTGATATTGAAGCTATTCACCAATACGCCAAAAGCAAAGGAATTAAGATGATTATGCACCACGAAACCTCCTCGTCTATCCGCAACTACGAGCGTTTTATGGATAAAGCCTATCAGCTGATGAACAAATACGAATACCCCGCCGTAAAAAGCGGTTATGTAGGCAATATCATTCCGCGAGGCGAAAACCATTACAGTCAGTGGGTGAACAATCACTACCTTTATGCTATTAAAAAAGCCGCCGACTACCGCATTATGCTGAATGCTCACGAGGCTGTGCGCCCTACGGGTTTGTGTCGCACCTATCCTAACCTTATAGGCAACGAATCGGCGCGTGGAGGTGAGTACCAAGCCTTTGGCGGTAGCAAGCCCAATCACGTGTGTGTGTTGCCTTTCACCCGACTTATTGGCGGACCAATGGACTATACCCCTGGGGTATTTGAAATGGACATCAGTAAGAACAACCCCAACAACCATTCACACTGCAATGCTACTTTGGCAAACCAATTGGCATTGTACGTAACGATGAGCAGTCCGCTGCAAATGGCTTCCGACCTGCCAGGGAACTACCGCCGTTTTCCCGATGCTTTTCAGTTTATCAAAGAAGTTGCCCTCGATTGGAGCGAAAGCCACTATTTAGAAGCCGAACCAGGGGCTTATATCACTGTGGCACGCAAAGCCAAAGGCACTCGCAATTGGTTTGTAGGCAATACAGCTGGCAAGGATTTTACCTCCAAGATTCATTTCAGTTTCTTAGAGCCCAAAACTACTTACGTAGCCACTATCTACACCGATGCCAAAGATGCTAACTACCAAAACAATCCGCAAGCCTATACCATTCAGAAAGTATTGGTAACCAACAAGAGCAAACTCACCCTGCACTCAGTAGCAGGCGGGGGTTATGCTATTAGTTTGTACCCCCTCACCGATAAGGCACAAGCCAAAGGATTAAAAAAACGATAGCAATTACAGTAATATAATAGTGAAAAAAAGCTGCTAAGCGACGTGCTTAGCAGCTTTTTAAATGTTAATTTTTCTTTAAAGAAATTTAGATTATTGTAAGGTGAATGGGTGGGGGTCTGACCACCTCCGCCCTATCTCTTTTTTATTTTATGGAGCAAAGATAATACATTTTTTTGTGACCACCAAACAAATTTACCAATTTGCTAATTGACAAATTTGCTAATTTCCTAATTTTCCTTATTTTTGCCTTTAAAAATAAAATACTATGAAAAAAAACCTCTTTTTCCCTGCTATTCTTGTAGGAATACTTTTTGCTGCCCTTTATATCTACCTTGTTGCTGAATTTGCTACAAGTGCCTACTCTTTTTTATACTTTGTAGTTATCCCCATCCCTTTTGCTTTAGGAATGTGGATGGTTTTCGCTCTTGCTTCTGAACGCGGACTCATACGTGCAGCAGCCATATTAGTTATCAACCTCACTTTTTTTGGCTTTGCAATGTGTGAACTTTCCATCTCACCCACCAAAATCTATTCAGATAACCGTCTGCCTTATGTTTACAAAAGCTATCAAGAACTCAATAAAGATTTAAACAGTCCATTTTACCGAATGCCTATTTATGCAGACAATTATAAGGTAAAAGCCTCTTTCTTTGATGCTCAAGGTGATTTAGTGATCTATTGCGAAGAAGATGTTTACTCCTCTCCAAATACTGAAATTGAGAAGTATGACTCCTTAGGTAGAAGTGAAAATATAAGCTACGCTACCTATCAAAAAATTGCCCATAGTCCTGATGTTTTTTCAAAGGATAGATTTATTAAAAAAGAAGAAAGTTTGAGACGAGGCAATATTCGTCCTCAATATATGCAAAGATATTTTGAAAATGGATCATATATAAGTATTTTGTATTTTGATTTAGTTACTGACCAAGGAGTTGAGCACCTAAAAATGCCTGTGAATTATGAAGTAGAAAACCCTGGTGAACTTCTCAAAAGTCCCACTACTTATTATGAAAACAATACTGAGAAGATAGAAGTTTTCGGGAGCTTTAAATTTTATAGCAATAAACGTTTACAGTACCAACTATTAAAAACAAAACGCGAGTTATATATGATAAGAGACTAAAATCTAATTTGCTAATTGACAAATTGGCAAATTGACAAATTTTTCTTACTTTTGCCTCTGAAAATTAATGTTTGAAAATGAAGTACAAAAGCCTTATCATAACCCTTCTACTACTCCCCTACTGCGCTCTAGCGCAAATGGCGCAAAATCAAACGCTCATTCACAACCTCACTGCACTTATCAAACAGAAAGATAATTACACAAAGCAAAAAGAACGCAAAATAAAAGAAACTATCGACTTGCTACGAGTGCCCAATGCTTCTGCTGAACAACGTTATGCTATCAATCAACGCCTCTTGGACGAGTTTAAAACTTATATATCCGACTCGGCGGTGTACTACGTGAAAGAGAATATCCGCATCGCTGAAGAACTCCAAAAAACCGACCTCCAAAACGATTCCCGCCTTTCCCTTGCCTCTCTCTACATCATTTCCGGCAACTACTTAGATGCTGCCGACCTGCTCAGGGCTATTGATAAAGAACAACTGCAAGAACCTCAGCTCATTCAGTACTACAACTGCTACCTCAACCTCTACAACAACTACGCTTTCAACAACCCCGATGCCAAAACCTATATCGCCAAAAGCGATGCCTATCGCGACCTCCTCCTCAACTTAGTAGATAAGAATTCCACTCACTATATCCTCCTCTATGCCGGCGTGCTCACCGATGCCGGCAGATATGACGAAGCCGAAAAACTCCTCCTCGACCGCTTTGCCCTAATGCACACCGATGAACACGAAAAAGCCGTATTAGGCTATGTGCTCGGCACGCTCTACAAAAAGAAAAAGAATGTCCCTAAACAAATAGAATACTTTGCTATTTCGGCGAGTTGTGACATCAAAGATGCGATTAAAGAAAACGCCTCGATGCTCGAACTTGCCTCAGCGCTCTTCCAATTAGGTGAAGTAGAAAATGCTTACACTTGTATCAAATCAGCGATGGAAGACGCTACTTTTTGCAACGCTCAACTGCGTTCCGATGAGGTGATGAAGATTTTCCCCATCATCGAAAAAGCCTATCAGGAACGCATTCACAGTCAGAATAACAAACTGCGCAACGCCCTGCTGTTAGTAGGGTTGTTTGCCGCTTTCCTCATCATTGCCGTAGTATTGGTTACCCGCCAAATGAAGCGCATCGCCAAAATACGCAAGGAACTCTACCACAAAAACCAAGATTTAGAGCAACTCAACGAACACCTGCGCGAGGTAGTAACCCAACTCAACGAAAGCAACGAAGTAAAAGAAGCCTATATAGGCGAGTTTTTCAACTTGTGTTCGGTGTATATCAGCAAATTAGAGAAATACCAAAAAATGCTTACCAAAAAGGCAAAAGACCGCAATTGGGACGAACTCAACAAAGTACTCCGCTCTACCGAGATGATAGAGCAAGAGCTGAAAGAGTTCTACAAGCTGTTCGACGATATTTTCTTGCATCTATTCCCCCACTTTATCACCGAGTTCAACGCTCTATTAGCCGAAGACGAGCGTTTTGCCCCCAAACCTCACGAAATGACCCCAGAGTTGCGCATCTTTGCCCTCATCCGCTTAGGCATCACCGATAGTTCTAAAATAGCCACTTTCTTGCACTATTCCACCAATACGATTTACAACTATCGCACCCGTGTGCGCAACAAAGCTATCGTGCCGAGAGAAAATTTTGAAGAAATGGTAATGAAAATCGGGAAACGCTAACACAAAAAACAAGCTACTTTATTGCCAATCATTTTCTTTTTTGTAATTTTGTAGCGATAAAGAAATACAACCAGAAGAAATTAATAAACAAATGAAAAAAATAGTAGTAACCGGTGGATTGGGCTTTATAGGCTCTCACACTGTAGTAGAATTGCAAAACGCTGGCTTTGACGTGGTTATTATCGATAACCTTTCCAATGCCCAAGAAAGCGTGTTAGAACACATTACTAAAATCACTGGCAAAAAGCCTCTCTTCGAGAAATTCGACCTCCGCGACAAAGCCGATGTGCAAGACTTCTTCAAACGTCATCGCGATGTACAAGGACTCATACACTTCGCTGCCTCTAAAGCGGTAGGTGAAAGCGTGGAAAAACCGCTTTTATACTACGAAAACAACCTCGCTTCATTGGTATATCTGTTGCAAGAACTGAGCAAGTTGCCTAAAGCACACTTCATTTTTAGTTCGTCTTGTACCGTGTATGGTCAGGCAGACGAGTTGCCTATTACCGAGAGCGCTCCTGTGAAAAAAGCCGAATCGCCTTATGGTAACACCAAACAAATCAGTGAGGAGATTATTGCCGACACTTGTAAGGTTACCCCTTCGCTCAACGCGATTGCCTTGCGCTACTTCAACCCTATAGGGGCACACCCTTCAGCCGAAATAGGCGAACTTCCCTTAGGCGTACCTCAAAACTTAGTGCCTTATATCACCCAAATGGCTATAGGCTTGCGCGAAAAACTCTCCGTTTTTGGCGGCGACTACCCTACCCCCGATGGCACTTGTATTCGCGATTATATTCACGTAGTGGATTTGGCAAAAGCTCACGTGATTGCGCTTCAACGTTTGTTAGAAAGCAAGAATACTGAAAACTATGAAGTTTTCAATATAGGAACTGGTAAAGGTAGTACTGTTTTGGAAGTTATCCAAAGCTTTGAAAGGGTATCGGGCAAGAAATTGAACTACCAAATTGTAGGTAGACGTGCTGGTGATATCACCGCTGCTTATGCTAACACTGATAAGGCTAATAACGTACTCGGTTGGAAAGCCCAAAGCTCTTTGGACGATGCGATGCGCTCGGCTTGGCAATGGGAACAGAAGGTGAGAAGTGAGAAGTGAAAAATGAAAAGTGAAAAATGGCTGTTCAGGCAAGGACTGAACAGCCATTGTTGTTTAAAGGTTTAAATTTTTCAACTCCTGCTCTACATCAATATTGAGTATATGATAGAGAGTTTTGCGCGAAATAAAGAATTTAGGATAGATAAACTCTCGCCAAATCACCGTAATAGGGATATAACGCGCATCGTGAGCGTTGAACTCATTCATTACCGCTTGGTAGCGCAGTAGTTGGTTGCGACGGCAAGTCTCCCGACTCCCGTTGCCTTTAGATTTTATTGTTGTTTTCATTGTTGTATAAATTGTTATTGATTATTCTATAAATAATTGTAACACATAGAGAAACACTAAAAAGGTGGTGATCTATTCATAGTTTTTGCGATTTATTAACCCTGCAAAAATATAGACTTTATCTCTAATACACAAATATTTTTAGAGTGTTTTTCTAAAATTCTTAGAGTATTAGTTTTAAGACATTAATTCTCAAGATATAAAAAAACCTCCCCTTGCAAAAGATTTGCAAGGGGAGGTTTTTGTTTTAAAGGAGTGTTATTTTAGACACTCTTTTTATAACATTTAGCTTTAAGGTCTTTTGTTGTTACACATATATCGTACCCCATTTCTTTTAACCCTTTAATAAGTTCAAAATCACAAGTCCATATTTTATGTCGTTTTTCAAGATGAAGAGCTATAAAAGGATAATCATCAGGGTCAACAAACTGAGCTATCTCTTCAGCTTTGTCTAAATACTTTTGAGGAATATCATCTACTTTGAAAAAAGTAATGTTTTGAATAAATTCTTTTAGAAGAGCTGTTGCTTGTTTCTTAGTAAGATTATTATTTTTCATAATCTTAGGCAAATGTTCTTCTATTTCTTCTAAAAGGTAATCTGGAGCTATAAACTGAATTCTCTTCTTTTTGTCTTTCAAAATATTAGCGATTGCTCCATCAGGTTTATAAAAACAACTATAGATAATATTAGTATCTGAAATAACTATCATATCGCTTGTTTTTCTTTCTTTTTAGCAAGATCCTCTCTCCAACGGCGTGCAATATTTCTGTTGGATTCTTTAGACATAGCCATTATTTCTTCACGGAATTTTATAGGAATACCATACTCATCTTCCTCAAGTTCCTCTGTAATAGGAGCTACTTCTTTAGGTTCTTTTATCTTGGTAACCTTTACAAAATCAAGACTTTTTGCATATTTTACAAAATTCATAGCTGTTGGGCTATCATTGGTAATGGTAAGGGTATAAGGCATAATATTCAGTATTTTTTTGGCAAATATACAATTATTTTTGTGATTAACAATCTTTTATCGCTTCAAAATGCGCCTTTAATCGGTGTTTTCCTACTTTTAGAGGGGTTACTGAATCCATTGCCATTACAGTGAAAACAAACTCTATGGTACCATAAGCGCTCTTTGGCATCAAATATTTGCCTATTTTCAAAATAAAACGTCGTAACCAGTCGGGTAAATAGGTTATTTTCACAGGTTTGTGCAACACTTCAAAAGCTAAGCGGGCAATTTCGGTATGCGTAAAGACCTCAGCACCCCCTACATTCACTTCTTTTTCAGCACTTTCTAATTGTGCCACGCACACTTCGGCTAAATCTTCGCCGTGAATGGGGTTCATTGTATATTGTCCTTTGCCAAACAAACGCACTTTTCCCCCTTTTGCCATCTTTAAAAAGTTACCCATATCGCTGTAAAAACCACTGGGTCGCACAATGCAATAGTCTATCCCACTGACTTTAAGGGCATCTACAAAGCGTTCTTTGGATGCCCCAATGGCGATATGTCGCATCATTTCACCTTTGAATACCGATACGTACACAAATTTCTGTACGCCTTCGCGCAAAGCCTCATCGAGGAGGTTTTTATTAGCCCCATAATCCACTTGTTCGTAGGTAAGTCCGTCCTTTTGTTGGGTAATTCCCACCGTTGAAATCACTTGGCTCATCCCTTTGCATACCCCTTGCAGTGTTTCGGGTTGGGTTACTTCAGCTTCTACGACTTCCAATAGCGGGTGAGTGAGTAGGGCGGGTGCTATTTTTGCCTTATTGCGCACCACAATACGCGTAGGGTATTCTTTTTTTAGGAGCTCAGCTAATATATACTGACCTAAATAGCCAGTTGCTCCTGCTAATAATATCTTTTCTGTTCTCATTGGGTTAATCTTCTTCTGCTAAGTCTAAAAAGTCTTCAAAATATTCCTCAAAAGAATCAAACATAGGAGTAGGTTTGTCTATTTCAAATTCCCCTTTATCATTGCAAAATACCTCTGCTTCGAAGACCTTCGCATCTTTTAGGCGTACCCCATTAGAAACTTTATATAAGGTTAGGAACTCGTCCACCTCGTAATGTAGTACGATAAAATCCTCTGAGAGATGTAAGTCCTCTCTTAGTTGTTTAGTTAGTTCCACAACAGGATAAGATATGGAGTCTTTTTCTTTGTAAATACCATTGATATAGACATCTCCATAATTACACGACCCACATTCTGATAGAAAATCCATATATGCCTCAGGGAGCAAGATGCCCAATTCCTCTTCTATATGCTTAATTTCTTCAGCATTAGCCCCTAGAGAATACTCAAATTCTCCACTCTGTTTTAATTGTTTTAGATAATATCTATCAGCTGATGAATTTATAGATTCAAAAAACGCCTTTAACCGATGTTTGCCTACTTGCATAGGAGCTACAACATCCATGGCCATAATGGTAAGGACAAATTCCATAGCACCATAGATACTTTTAGGGAGGAGGTATTTGCCCATTTTTAGGATCAAACGCCGTACCCAGTCGGGTAAATAAATTATATTGGCAGGTTTATGGAGTACCTCAAAAGCCAAACGAGCCATCTCCGTTTGTGTAAAAATCTCAGCTCCTCCTACATTGACTTCCCGTTCGTAACGCTCCAATTGGGCGACACAGACCTCAGCCAAGTCTTCCCCATGAATGGGATTCGTGGCATATTGTCCTTTGCTGAACAAGTGTATTATGTCCTTCTTGGCCATTTTGAAAAATAGAGTCATATAACTATAGAAAACGCTGGGGCGTATGATACAATAGTCTAATCCACTAGCCTTAAGAGCATCAACAAAACGTTCTTTAGCGGCTCCAATGGCTATATGTCGCATGGCTTCTCCTTTGAATACGGATACATATATGAACTTACGTACTCCTTCGCGTAAGGCTTCATCAAGTAGGTTCTTGTTGGCTTGGAAGTCTACCTGCTCATAGGTAAGTCCATCTTTTTGGCGGGTAATCCCTACAGTTGAAATCACCTTATGCACCCCTTTACATACTCCTTGTAGGGTGTCAGGCTGGGTTACTTCGGCTTCTACTACCTCCAATAGTGGGTGTGTGAGTAGGGCGGGTGCTATTTTTGCCTTATTGCGCACCACAATGCGGGTAAGATATTCTTTTTTTAGGAGCTCAGCTAATATAAACTGACCCAAATAGCCGGTTGCTCCTGCTAATAATATTTTTTCTGTTTTCATTTGTTAATTAAACAACTTGTGTTTCTTAATTTCTTTTCCTTTTCTCAGCAGATAAGCGTGGTAGCTACTCGGGATATCGTTCTGCCATTTGGGTAGTAACAAAATGATAAGAATGACATCCAATTGCGAGAAAAGTCCCCAATAGACCGCCAAGAGCAAGGGGAAACCTCCGTAACCAAAGCCGATGAGCGAGATAAAAGCTACTAATAAGCATACGCCCCACAGTTTGGAAAGAAAAGCGTGTGTACAAGTTTCTTTGCCAAATCGCCAAAAGCTCACCCCGTAGCAGAGTCCTTCCATTACAAAAAGGGCAATAATTTCATACCGATAGGCAGCTATCAAAGTGGGATTGAGATGATAACAAGCCACGCCCACAGACAGCCAAAATATCAAATCTGTTTGGCTATCCATTCGCCGCATTGCCACGGTGCAGACCCCCATATAGCGCGCAATAATCCCATCGAAGATATCCGACAATAGTCCTAAAACGATAAAAACTACTATCCATAGTCTTGCGGTGGGTTCTTCTGCCTTATACGCCACCCACAGAATAGTAGGGGCTAACAAAAACCGAAATAATATCAGTAGGTAGGGAGATTTTTTAAATAGTGTTTTCATTATTCAAATACGATTTTGCCAATAGAAATCTTTTGTATTAGTATGTTGCATTTTTAAATATTACCCTTTACCATAGACTTGTTTTGTATTTTTCTTTATGAAAAGTATTGAATAAGACGAAGAACTCATCCAAAGCCTTTTCTTCTGTTTCAAATTTATAATAAAGGATATCTGCCCAGCCTCCACTACCTCCTACTTTGTATTTTTCTTGTAGCCATTCATAAAATTCTGTGTATAAGACACTAGCTTTTACATCTTCCTTGGTATCACGATAACACCAACCATCAATAAATACTTCGAGGCTGAATATACTATGTTTTCTAATGAACAGTCCAGGAATAGGTTTGATTTGCTTTATAAGTTCTACAATAGTCATATTGAAAATAGTTTTTTGTTTCTGTGTGTTATATTAGGTATAAAGTCTAAAGGATTTCTCTTACTGACTCGTGCCAGCGGGGGCACAACTTAAACTGCAACTCACATTAAATGAATGCGCAAATATACTAAAATTTAAATCATTTGAGCTAAATATTTGCCATAAAAACAGATAAAAATCTACCTAAGAGATTTAGGACAACGGTATAATTTTTGATAATATTTTACAGATTTTTAATTTTATTTAACTAATGAAAATACTTAAAACACTATTATTTGCTGTCCTATTGACAGTAGTGCCTATTTATGGGCAAGATGCTTCCAAAGCACTAAAAGTAGGCGATAAAGCACCTAATTTTACACTTAAAAATGCTTTAGGCAAAAAAGTAAAACTCTCTGCTTTGTTAAAAAAAGGAAATGTGGTACTTACTTGGTATCGCGGTGGTTGGTGTCCGTACTGCAATCGTGCGTTACAAAGCTGGCAAGAAGCCTTACCCGAACTCAAAGCTCAAGGGGCTATTTTTATAGCTTTAACCCCTGAACTTCCCGATTATAGCTTATCAACCAAAGAAAAACATCACTTGCGATTTGAAGTTCTAACAGACCTTAATAATGAGGTTGCGCGTTCTTATGGATTGGTTTTCACTTTAGATGAAGCTACTGCCACTCGCTATGAGCAAGGTTTTGGTTTATCAGTTTATAATGGTAATCATTTGAACCAACTACCTATGCCTGCTACTTACATTATTGATCAAAAAGGGTTGATACAATATGCTTTTGTCAATTCCGATTACACCCAAAGAGCTAATCCTGAAGAGGTTATTAAAAAGTTAAAGGAAATGAAGTAAACAAAAATCTTCACTCTTCACTAAAAAACAATCGTCTCTCTTTCACTAATATATATCCCACGAGTAGGGCGAATAAGCCTGTTTGTATGAGTTTGCTATCAGGGTGGGTGGCGAAGATTTCGTTAGAAATATTGGCTACCAAATGAAATAATATGGCTATTAGTACATTGCGCCCCGACTTGTAATACAACCAGTTGATGATAAACACAAAGGAAAACAGACTCACAAAAAAGTTAGCTGAATAAATCCACCCTTCCGCTTGTACATTGCTTTGGTAATAGTCTTTTACAAAAAACAAGGGCAAATGCCACAAGCCCCAATACACGGTAAAGATAACCGATGAGGTGAACAAACTCCACCTACTGCGCAAAGCATCAGTGCCGTAAGTATGCCAAGCTAATTCTTCGAACACTGGCGCCAAACAGAGCACAACCCAAGCATTGAAGGGCGCTGAACTGAAACTAGGCTGTCCCGAAATGTAAAACTGGTCAAGACTATGCCCTAAATCAAGCGAAAGTAGTTGTGCCACCACAATGGAAAGGGGTGGAAACAAGAGGGTAATCCAAAAATAGCGGTTGGTGAGCAATTTTTTGCCTACAAAACGCGTTTTGAGGTCGGTTAAGAGCTCTTTATTGCGTGTAAAGAGGTAGGTAGCCACTCCCATAGGCGCTAACAAACCTGCCAATTCAAAAAAGCCTGTCCAAAAAGCATTAGGTGCTTTAGGTTGGTGACTCCAATAAGCCACCACAAACCACAATACCCAAGGAATCACAAGGGAAAGGGTGAAAAACAAAATAGGGTGATTATATTTTTTCATTTTATTTAGATAAGAGATAAGAGGTAAGAGATAAGAAGTTAAAATTCTATTTTATAACTGATATTAGGAATCACCAAAGTAGCTTTGCTGAGCTCAATTGCGCCGGTTTGGTAATTGTAATTATGGTCGATATAGATAGGCGCCCCGAGTACATTCTTCATCTGGAAAGAGAACACACTACTGCTCTTGCGGTGGTTGATGCGGTAATTCACGGTAAGGTCGGCGTAGGTAAGGGTGCTGAATTGCTCGCTAAAAGCCCGACTTTCATCGTATATCACACGTTTTTGGGTTACCGATTGGCTTTCCAAAATCGGACTGTAACGCTCGCCTCCGGTTACACTCACACGCGCATTCACATCAAGCACCTTGCGGTTATTGGCAAAATAGAATTCTTTACCAAAGAGGGCATTCAGCACAAAACCTTTGTTATAGCGGGTATTACGCCACACATTATCACCCGCTTTATATTCGGATTTGAAGATAGAGCCCGTGATAAGGTAATAATAATTGTCACCTAAAAAGCGTTCCAAAGTAAGGTCGATACCGTAATTGCGTCCTTTGGTATTATTCACAAGTGCTTTGTTGAGATACAAGGCTCGTCGCAAATTGATAAGCGAATAGCTGGTACCCTCTTCCCCTGGTACATTCCACAGATATTGGTAATAGGCTTCGGCTTTGAAACGCAATTTATCAGTAAGCATCCAGTCGTAACCTAACACAAAATGATGTGCATCGCTCAGCTTCAAATCCTTATTCACAGCTACACCCCCTACTTCTATCATATACACATTCAAATCTTCGGGCTGAGAGTGTTTGCCATAACCAAAGCTCAAACTGTGTTTATCGGAAAGTTTCCAAGCCAATCCCGCTCTGCTTTCAAGAGAGAGTTCTTTACTCAAACCAAAGTAGTGAGCGCGCAACCCTACGTTAGCCAAAAGGGCAGGCGATAGCTGGTATTTCAGTTGGGCATAACCTTCGGTAAGATGTGTATTACCAGCCGAATTGACGATACGCGCATAAGTGGAAGGCACATAATCCTGTGCAGCGCTGAGGTTATACTTGTAGAAAAGTTGTTTGCTGGTAACTCCCACCTTCAAAGTAGCCAAGGGAGAAAACTTATGAGTGAGCGAGGTCGCCAAAGTGAGCGTTCCGTTTTGTTTTTTAAGTCGGCTATCGGGGTGGAATACAGAAGCATCATCGGAAAGATAATCGGTGCTAATACGGTCGTCAGTACCCGAAAAAGCGAGGTGTGATTCTACAAAACTGCGCTCGCCAGCGGTGATTTGGTGGCGCAACCCTACTGTACCCACATAAGTATCCCAATTGTTATTCACACGGTCGATATCGGTTTTCCAGTCGGCAGGAGCGCTCAAAGCATCTTTATGGGTGTTGTCAATCCCCCCGATACCCCAAAGAGAGAATGTACCTGCTTTTTCGGTAGGGAAATTCAATTTAAAGGAAAGGTCTTGGTACTTAATACGCTGACCGGTTTTGTTGATTTTCAAATCACTGAGTAATCCCAAAGTAGAATAGCGATAGTTGAAGAGATAAGAAGAACCTTTGGCACGTGAAAGCGGACCTTCGGAAGCAAAGTCGAGCCCCAATACGCCCACTTGTGCCGTATGTTCATAGCGGGAAGTATTGCCGGTGCGCATTTTCACATCAAAAACAGCTGCGAGCGCATTGCCATACTCGGCAGGGAAAGCCCCTGTAAGAAAATCGGAATTTCCAATCACCTGATTGCTAAAAAGCGTCACCAGTCCGCCCCCGATGACATTTCCGCCAGAAAAATGCTGAGGTGAAGGGATTTCCACACCTTCCAATCGCCATTGCACGCCTTGTGGGGCATTACCGCGCACGACAATAGAGTTGTCCTGCAAGTTACCCGTAGAGACCCCCGCAAAGGCAGACGCCAAACGCGCAGGGTCACTAAGTCCGCCAGCATAGCGCTGTGTTTCCTCTACCGAAAAGGTGCGGGCACTCACGGTAGCCATTGCATTGAGGGCTTTCTCCTTGCGGATACCCGCTACTACCTCCACGCCTTCAAGCTCAGTGGCGGCTTCTTTAAGAGCGATACTAAGCACTACTTCTTTGGCTGAAGTAATGAGCAGTTCGGGAATCACGCGGCTCTCATAGCCTATATAAGAGATTTCTAAACTCACCCTTCCTAAGGGGAGGTTAGCTATCGAAAAGTTTTCCCGCCTCATCGGTAGTCGTACCGATAACTGGCTGAGAGTTTTGTACCACTATGGTAGCTCCTATGAGAGGTTCGTGAGTACTTTGGTCATAAATAGTACCCCTAAGTGTTTGGGTAATATCTTGCGAATGTGCTACAAGCGGAAGCACTAAAAAAAGGGCGATGTTCAAAAAGGTTTTCATTGCGTAATACTTTTAAAATTCTGGGGCAAAAGTACAGCGCAAAATGAAGTGCATCGCCCAAGCGTGAGGGAATGGACGCTTTTTTTAATGACGAATGACGAGGGACGAATGACGAGAGACGAATGACGAGCTGTATGGGTAAGAAATTTTAGCAAAGTTGATAGCTCTGACAATCATTTACTTTTAGAGTATGTTATATAGAAAAATATACAAATAGAAAGCTATAGCCATTAGTTTTTTATAATCGGGATTTGTATTTTTTAAATATATCAGGGTTTTGTATTTCTAATTTTCTGTTTCTGCTCAGCTCTAAAAACTCTTGTTCTTTATCAATACCAACAAATTTTCTACCTTGCAAATTAGCTGCAATACCTGTAGTTGAACTCCCTGTAAAAGGGTCTAATATCCAAGCATTAGGTTGGGTAGAAGCTAAAATAAGTCTTGTAAGTACTGATAAGGGTTTTTGAGTGGGGTGCTTGCCACACGACTTTTCCCAAGGAGCAATAGCGGGAAAACGCCATACATCTTTCATTTGTTTATTACCATTCAGTTCTTTCATTAGTTCGTAATTGAAGTAATGAGGCGTTTTTTCTTCTTTTCTTGCCCAAACGATGTGCTCAGTAGAGTGGGTAAAATACCTACAAGAAAAGTTAGGGGGTGGATTGGTTTTCTCCCAAGTGATAATATTGAGTATTTTAAAACCTAATTCTGTAAGTATTTGCCCTACTGAAAAGATATTGTGCATCGTGCCACTAATCCAAATAGTAGCGTCTTCTTTCATCACTTCGCGTACTAAAGTAAGCCATTGTCTATTAAAATCATTTACAAAAGCTATTCCTTTTGACTTATCCCAATCTCCTTTATTAACGCTTACAATCTCGCCATTATTTACAGTAAGTCCTCCGTTTGATAAAAAATAAGGAGGATCTGCAAAGACCATATCAAACTTGTGATGAAACTGTGGCAATAGTTCCATCGTATCTCCGTGAAGGAGGTAAAATGATTTGTCTTGAGATTTGAAATAGGGGGTAAGCATTTGTTATAATTTTAAAATTTCATCATACAACATTTTTCTTCCTTTTCCAGACCAATATGTAATATCTTGTTCTATGAATAACCATCTCAGAAGTTTTAAAATCAGCTCATAAGATTCTCCTTCATCAATATCAGGTAAATTATTACAAAAAATAAAAGATGTATTAAATGGATCACAATTATAGATTGATTCTATTGCTTTAAGTAATGAATGCCATTCTTTTGGAGAAAGTTTGCTTTTTTTATCAGATAAATCGTTAATGATAAAATTATGAGCAGGAGGTTTGTCATTACCATTTTTATAAAGAATGTGATTTTCTATATAAATAATAAAATCACATCCCTTATTTAATTTACCAGGTCTTTCAAGATATATTCTTTCTTGTCCATTATTTAGATTTTCAACGAAATATCTATACTTTTGATTTGGTTTTTCATTTATCCATATATTTAAGATATATTTTCTTAATGAAGTTTTATCATTAATATTATCAATAGAAGGGATATTTGATGAAATTGATTTATCTTGTCTAATAGCCATATTCTTTTAAAATTTAATAGTTTCTTCTTTTTTTACTTTTTCAACAAACTTATTTAAAGTAGTAAGGTTATAAACACTTGGAATGGCATTGTAGGCTTCCTCTAATTTGTTTTTTGCTGAAAGCCAACCTTGTCCATCGGTTATCCAAACAAATTCATAATTCTCATACTGATTGATTTTAGGAGCTACTTCTGAATAAGCTCTTGCAACTTCATTGAGTTTTGATCCTCCTGTATTATAAAAGTTGGTTTCTATCAAATACGTTTTTTTCTTTGTCTTAATAACAAAGTCAAAACGTTTTACATCAACACCAAGACTTTCTATATCAAGAAATAAAGTGCTATTTACTTCTTTTTTATAGTATACCTCTTCTCTATCAAAAAGTAATGATACTGCCTTAGACATATTGTCTCCTCCTCTATTTTTACGAGCATTAGTGTCTAAACCTACTTCAATTCCAAAAACATAATCCACTAAATTAGTAATTTCTTTATTTTTGAAAACCTCAGCTAATCTAGTTTCGCAAATGTATTCTAAAATACTTTTAGGAGAAGTAAAATAATTTTCTAATGAAACTATTTTGCCTATATTATCCAATATTTTAGTATTTTTATTACGTACTGCAATTAGAATATCCAACACTTCAAATACTTTTGGATTTTCTTCATAAAGTTCATTTATAGCTTCTTCTAAATTATCTTTTCCTATAAGGTAATTTAGCTGATTGAGTTTTAAAGCTATTTTTCTTACATTCCCTATTACTTTCTGAAAATCTACAAAATAATCAAGAGTTGCATTGGTTTCACTAAGCTGTGATAAGAATGTTTTAAATTGCTCTTTCATAATTTTTAAATTGGTTGTAATTTGTAATTAATAATTCATTTAATACCCCTCGCTTTTCAGGGTTAGCATTGATACTTCTTTTGGCTAATACGCGTTTTATTTCAAAGTCAGCATATAGTTCATCAAAAAAATGATTGTTTTCGTCTTTTCCTTTTACATCTGAATTGCTGAGTATCCAATAGTGATTCAAGTTGTCTAATTTTTGGCAGAAATCTCTTAATCTAATTTGTTCGTTATCGTCAAAATTGTCTTTTGCATAAGCATTGAAGTTAGAGGTCTCGCTCAAAGGTTTGTAAGGTGGATCAAAGTAGAACAAGGTGTTCCCCTCGGCATATTGAATAGTTTGCTCGAAATCACCACATATAATTTCCACCTTTTGCAATGCTTTACTTACTGCTAAAATGTTTTCTTTATCGCAAATCATAGGACGTTTGTAACTACCTATGGGCACATTGAACTCATTTTTACTATTTACACGATATAAACCATTGAAACAAGTGCGATTTAAGAATATAAATAAGGCTGATTGGTTTAGTTTTTCTTCATTTCTGCTATTAAACAAGGCTCTTTTCTCATAATAGTATGCTTTTTTAGCCTCTTGTTGATCTTCTAAAGCGTGGTATTCTTTTTGTAAATGTTCAAGAATCGCTATTAACTGATCGGGATTTTCGGCAATAGTGGAATAAGTATCTATCAAATCTTTGTTGATATCATTGATTATTGCTTTTTTCATATTAGGAAACTCATTGAGTAACCAAAATAAGACAGCTCCACTCCCTACAAAAGGTTCTATGTAGGTAAAATTCTCATTATGAACAAAATTAGGTAAATTATTTTTGATTTGTTCTATGAGTTGTGTTTTACCTCCTGCCCATTTTAAGAAAGGTTTTGCTATGTGATTTGTGTTCTTTCTCATTTAATTTTTTATCTACGCTTTTGTTTAGTTAAACAACAATTCGCGGTATTTGGTGAGTGTCCAAAGTTCGTCGTCTACCATAAGTTCGAGTTTGTCGCAATGGTAGCGTATTATCTCAAAGAAAGGTTTGACCTTATTGCAATAAGCATCGGCTTTGGCTTCAAAGTCGGGAAGGTGATTGGCGTGCTTGCGCGCCTCCACCATTGCCTCTACCTGACTGTGGATCACCTTGATATGCTCGGAAATATGGCGTATGAGCTCCATTTGCTCGGCAGCTACTTCTTGATAACTATCGCCAAAGATTTCTTTTAAGCCTTTCACGTTTTCAATAAGGGTGTTTTGGTAACGCACCGCAGTAGGCACCACGTGATTACGGGCAATATCGCCTAATACACGCGATTCTATCTGTACGGTTTTCACGTATTCTTCTAAGCCAATTTCATAACGCGCCAAAAGCTCTACTTTGCTGAGTACCCCTATACTTTCAAACAAAGCCACAGCCTTCTCACTGATGTTTTCTTTCAGTGCTTCAGGAGTAGTTTTATGATTACTCAAACCACGACGGGCAGCTTCCTCTTCCCATTCTTTGCTATAACCATCGCCCTCAAAGCGTATTTTCTTACTTTCCTTAATGTAGCGGCGCAACACTTTAAAAATCGCATCTTCTTTCTTCTTGCCCCCTTCGATAAGTGCATCAACTGCTTTTTTAAACTCGGTGAGCTGTTGAGCTACAATGGTGCTCAGTACCATTGTAGGCTTGCCACAGTTGGCTTTAGAGCCCACTGCACGGAACTCGAACTTGTTGCCCGTAAAGGCGAAAGGTGAGGTGCGATTGCGGTCGGTAGTGTCGAGGAAGAGGTCGGGTATTTTGCCTACTACGTTCAGTTTGAGTTCGGTTTTTTCCTCAGGAGATAAGTTATCAGACGATACCTCTAGGGCATCTAACACTTGAGTAAGCTGTTCGCCTATAAACACCGATACAATGGCAGGCGGTGCTTCATTGGCACCTAATCGGTAATCATTAGTTGCTGATGCCACTGAGGCTCTTAACAAAGGTTCATATTCACATACTGCCTTGATAGTGCAGATGAAGAAAGTGAGGAATTGCAGGTTCTTGATAGGCGTTTTGCTGGGTGCTAAGAGGTTTACGCCCGTATCGGTTACAAGCGACCAGTTGTTGTGCTTACCCGACCCATTCACCCCTGCAAAGGGTTTTTCGTGGAAGAGAATTACAAAGTCGTGGCGCTCGGCTACCTTGCGCATCACGTCCATCAGCAGGGAGTTTTGATCGACAGCAAGGTTGGCTTCTTCAAAAATAGGCGCCAATTCAAACTGGTTAGGTGCGACCTCATTATGGCGCGTTTTCACGGGGATACCGAGCAATAGGCACTCTTGCTCCAAATCGCGCATAAAAGCTAACACACGGCTGGGAATTGCCCCTAAATAATGGTCGTCCAGCTGTTGTCCTTTTGCCGCTTGATGCCCTAAGAGGGTTCTGCCGGTAATCATCAAATCGGGGCGGGTATTGGCAAGGGCTTTATCGATGAGGAAGTACTCTTGCTCACAACCTAAGGTAGTGGTTACTTTGCTCACATTTTTGTCGAAATAGCGGGCTACCTCGGTAGCTGCTTGGTCGAGAGCGCTAAGAGCTTTGAGCAGTGGCGTTTTATTGTCTAACGCCTCACCAGTATAGGCGATGAAGATTGTAGGGATACAAAGCACGGTGCCGTAGACAAAAGGCGGTGAAGAAGGATCCCAAGCGGTGTAGCCCCGTGCCTCAAAAGTATTGCGGATACCGCCATTGGGGAAGCTGGAAGCATCAGATTCTTGTTGAACCAGCTGTCCGCCCCCGAAGCGTTCGATAGCACGGTCGCGGGTAACGGGCTCAAAGAAAGCGTCGTGTTTTTCGGCAGTGCCTCCTGTAAGAGGTTGAAACCAGTGGGTATAGTGGGTAGCGCCTTTGGAGATTGCCCAATCGCGCATAGCGGTCGCCACTTGATCGGCTACACGGCGGTCTATTTTAGTGCCATTGTGAATAGCGTTCATTACAGCGGCAAAGGCATCGCGGGTCATCAGTTGGCGCATATCCTCTTCGTTGAATACATTTTGGGCAAACAGTTCGGAGCGTTTGCCATTTTCGGGTACCGCCACCGGTTTGCGGTTTTGTGCGGTAGTAAGAGCGGTAAATCTTAGCATTTTCTAGGTGTTAGGGGGTTAGGTGTGAGCCACACGGCCAGTTTTATTGAAAAGGTTGATCGAGTAGGACGAGGTCAGACGAGGCAGACAAGTCGGACAAATTTGATAGAGAATTCTGACTAATGACTAAAAGTTAATGGTTATATTTTAGGTAATTTTTGAGAGTTTTCGGCAATTGTTTTCTCATCACGTGCTACTTTGCGTTCTAATTTCTTAATATCTTCAGCGGGAGGCAATTCTTCTGGCTTGATACCACGTTGTCCTAACATTTGTCGGACACTTTTATTATTCTGTACGTGCTCCTGTGTGATAGCAGGTTCGCCGTGCAGATCGTTATTCTCGACATTGTAATTGGTCATTTCGGTAGCGAGGTTCTTAGCGGCAATGGTAAGGGTTGGCAGGAAATCGGCTAAAGGTCTGTTAGCTTTTACCCCTAACCGCAGCTTCATATCCTCAGTAGTATGTCCGCCAAAAAGAGCGGTATCGCCTTTGGAGCGGATACGCGCAAAGCCTTTATCGTCAACGCCACGCTCATAAATATTCTGTGAGAGTTGCTTTTCGGCACTTCTGAGTTTATCACGTGTTTCTAAACGAGAAAGCAAGTTAAGCCGTTCTTCAATGAGTTCTGCCTTACGGGTTTGTACGGCAAAATAACTCTGAGCAAAAGCTACTTCCTCCTTTTTAGGGTCGCCATTCTGAGCAATGAGATAGCAGGCATAACGAGTAAGCATAAAATCTACTACTTCACGCTTTCCTCCTTTACCAATCTCGATCATTTTCGTGACCTCACGAAAATGATCATCTACATTGATTTGTTGCGACTTACACGAAGCTACTGCTCGGTGTATAGCCACCAAAAAGTTTTCCCAACGGGCATAGCCCAATATGGTTTGTAATTCACGGGCAAACCATACTTCTATTTTCTCTTTGGCATCTTCACTCTCTATATGATGTGTAATGCTATCGAATTGGTTTTTGTACTGTAGAATACTATTCTTATCCATAATAGTGTGAGCCACACGGGCAATTTTATTGAAAAGGTTGGGCGAGTAGGGCGAGGTCAGACAAGGCGGACTAGTCAGAGGAGGCGGACACCACCCCCTGAAACCTGATACCTAACACCTGAAACCTAACCCCCTACAACTGCAGGGTAATAGGGGCGTTATCCTTTGATTTGAGGGTAACGGCTTTGCTGGTTTTTAAAGTATTTCCGGTTACATCATCACCTGAAAGGTTCTGCTTGTTCTGGTTGTAATACACTACAAAATGATACACTTCACGCTCATCAAATTTATCTACACTAAGGGTAAAAATTGCTTTTCCTTCGTCGTCAGTTGCCATTGATTTGGCGTGGAAAGTAGGTTTTGAGCCATTTTTGTGTTCCCAAGCCCACTGGTCATAGGCGTAGATCACCCAATTCTTTAGAGGGATGCCATTGGCATCTTTTAAGTAAACAGTTACATCTACTTTACCTTCCATTTTTTTGATGTCCTCTTTGCTACAAGCTACAATAGCAAGTGCAATCAACAGTGTTAAAATTGTTCTTTTCATTGTTTTGTTATTTAGTTATTAGGGTTTAAAGGTTGAGTTAGAGGGTAGTGCTGAAGCATTTAGATGACAAAAGTACTAAATTTTTCTTATATTTGCACTTTCAAACTGAAAAAAGAATGAATACGCTCTTTACCATTGGCATCTTTTTGTGTTTTTTCTTGGCGATACTGCTGTTTTCTAAAAAGTCTCAATCCCTACCGGATAAGGTGTTGGGGGTATGGCTTACGTGCATTGGTATTTACCTGCTGAACTACTATCTGCACTATTTGGGTTATTGGGAGAAATACCCGCATTTGGTAGGAGCTACCCATCCTTTTCCACTGCTTTTTGCGCCTTTTGTGTATTTGTACGTATCGGTGTGTGCGCGTGAAGACCAACGCTTTCATTGGCGCGACACTTTGCACTTCCTGCCCTTTGCAGTAGGCTATATAGCGATGTTCCCCTTTTTATTTGGCTATTCGGCAGAAGAAAAGGCAATAACTGATAGCGCTGATTATCACAGTGATTATCAGTGGTTTTTTACCCTTTCGTTCATTGCTTTTGTGGTGGTGAGTGGGGTGTATTTTGTATTAGCTTATCGGAAAATTAACCACTATGAGCGGGTGATAGGTGAGAATTTTGGCTATAATGAGGGGATTAGCTTGCAGTGGTTGCAGTTGCTATTGTTAGGTTTTGTGGCTATTGTAACAGTATTGGTAACGGTGTATGTGGTGGAATATTCTTTAGAAATAGACACGGGATTTAATATAGAAATCATAGCCTTTGCGCTGTTTATACTATTTATCTTTGCGATTGGCTTTTGGGGCATACGCTATCAGGGGATTTTTAGTGCGAGTGGTGCAGGGAGGGTGACCAATCTCTCAGACAAGTCGGACGGGACTGACAAGGTGGAGGAAGTAGAGAATTTTAATAATTTTGAAGAGGAAACCAAAGCGCCTGAGTATCGCAAATCGGGCTTGAAAGCTGAAGAAGCGCCCGAACTACACCAACAGCTTTTGCGACTAATGCAAACTGAAAAACCTTACCTCGAGCCTAAACTCTCTTTGGCACAATTAGCGGAAAGGTTAGGCGTACTGCCTAATCACCTATCGCAAATTATCAACCAATACGAAGAAAAGAATTTCTACGATTTTGTGAACAGCTACCGCGTGGAAGAGTTTATCGATTTGGCTAAAAAAGATACCGATAAGAATTTTAACCTCTTAGGACTTGCTTTTGAAGCGGGGTTTAACTCAAAATCTTCTTTCAATCAGGTTTTTAAGAAATTTAAAGGAAAAACCCCAAGTGAGTTTTTAAGCTAAAAAGTAAAATTTGCTAATTTGCTAATTATTTTATACTTTTGTCGCTTTCAATTAATTATAAAATATTAGTGAGCTATGAAAATCTTCAACAATCTTCTCGTGAGGGTGATTTGTGGTATCCTCTTAGGAATACTCCTCGGCAACTATGCACCAGAATGGTTATACCGCATACTTCTCACTTTTCAATCATTATTTAGCAATTTCCTCAAGTTTGCTATCCCCTTGATCATGATGGGACTCATTATGCCTTCTATCGCCGATTTAGGCAAGAATGCGGGTAAACTATTGCTCATCACGGTAGGGATTGCCTATGTTTTTACGCTATTTTCAGGTTTTTCTACTTATTTAGTGGGCGAGGCTATCTTCCCTTCACTCTTACAAGGCGAACAACTCGCTTCTCTTGCTGAAAACAGTTTGAAATCTGCTCCTTATTTTACGATTGAAATGCCCCCACTTGCCGATGTGATGAGTGCTTTAGTTTTCTCGTTTATCATAGGGATAGGTTTATCGTTCAACGAAGAATCTAAACTCACCAATGTGATACGCGAGTTTGGCGATATTATCAAATGGTTGATTGTAAAAGCTATTATCCCTATATTACCTTTCTACATCTTGTGTATTTTTGCTGAAATTACTTATAGCGGACAAGTGCTTGCTATAATGGAGGTGTTCTTCAAACTAATCGTTATCCTCTTTGTAATGCACATTTGCTTGCTCATCATTCAGTATCTTATTGCAGGGGGTATTTCGGGCAAGAATCCTTTCAAAGCCTTGGGTACAATGCTACCTGCGTATGCCACTGCTTTGGGTACTCAATCCTCAGCAGCTACCATACCTGTAACCTTGCGACAATCGCTAAAATTAGGGATTTCACAACGCATCGCCGGCTTTGTCATTCCGCTTTGCGCTACTATTCACCTATCGGGGAGTACAATGAAAATCACCGCTTGCGCCCTTGCCCTAATGATGATCCAAGGAGTACCTTACGATTTTTCTCTCTTTGCCGGCTTTATACTGATGTTGGGCGTGGTGATGATCGCTGCCCCTGGGGTGCCTGGAGGTGCCATAATGGCGACCTTAGGAGTACTGAACACTATCCTCGGTTTTGACGAGAGTTTGCAAGGACTGATGGTCGCTCTCTATATCGCTATGGACAGCTTTGGCACTGCCTGCAACGTTACTGGCGACGGTGCTGTAGCACTGATTGTTGATAAAATTGCAAAGAGAGAGGACTCAGGGGAGAGGGGTTAGATAAGAGGTAAGAGATAAAAAAGAGATAGGAATTTGGCGATTTGTTTTTAGGCAAGAATAAACTCTGTCGTCAAATTCCTATCATTAACCATTAATCATTAATCACTGCTCTTATTTCTTTTTGTATATTTCTTCAAAAGGAAGCCTAAAACGTTCTCCCCTAATGCCTTGATCTTCACGCAGTCCGCAAGATACGAGCATATTCACTTCTGCTCCATAAGGCAGGTGTAATATCTTTTTTACACGTCGGCTATCAAAGCCTTCTATAGGGCAGGTGTCATAGCCTGCTTCTGCCATTGCCAGCATAAAGGTTTGCGCTACCAATCCGCAACTCTTGTGTACATTCACCCGCATATCACTTTCAGAAACGAGTTGCATCATAGGGCGAAACCAACTGCTAACTACCCCAAAAGTCTTGCGCAAAAGACCCAAAAGACCAAAACACCTGCTAAAGAGAAAAGGCATCAGCTGGTTGTAAAACTTCTCTTGTTCCTTGATGCGCTTGGCTTGTTTCTCTGGCGGACTATTGCGCTGTATATTACCGCGTTCAAACTCTAGAACCTTCTTGGCGTGCAGACGGTGTTTGTCTTGTCGGGCAACGAATACTACCATTTGCTGCGCTGTAGTAGCCGTTTGCTGGTCAAGGCAAGCGTGTCCTAGCTTTTTAAGCAGTTCCTTATCGGTGATGTGATATACCTCATACAACTGCATATTATAGGTGGTAGGCGCCAGAGTAGCCAATTTAAGGCACTCTTGCACCTTCTCTTCACTAATAGGCGTAGAAGCGTAATAACGCACCGCCCTTCTAAAATCTAAAATGTCTTTTAACATATTTATAATTGATATTTGATAATTAATTTACATCACTACACTTTTAGCAAATTAGCCGATTTGTTTTTAGACAATAAAGCATCAGGAAGCTGAACCAAAATCATCTTTAAAAATAAACGCTGCAGGGACTTTTTCGTTGAGAAGGAGTTCCTGCATTGCTTTGGTAAAGCTATTGGTTCCCACGATGTAATACTCACAATCGGTGAGGGTGTGGAGATGCTCCTTTAAGAAAGTAGCGTTGAGGCGCTTTTGGGTGGCGGTGAACACGGGCAGATAGCTATAATTAGCCAAAGTGCTGTGTTGTAATTCGCTGTGAAAAGCGGCTGAGGTTTCGGTTTTATTAGAGTAAAACACTGCTACTTCACCTGCAAATTGTTGTTGTGCTAAGGTTTTGAGCATCGGGAGTACGGGGGTAATGCCAATGCCTGAGGCGAGGAACACGATGCGCTTATTTTCTCCTTTAAGAGTGAAATTACCCATAGGGGCGAATATCGTAGCAGTATCGCCTATTGCCATTGCGGCAATACTCTTCTTAAAACTGCTATCGCTGAGGCGCATTGCGAATTGCAAAGTGTCATCTTTAGGATGAGAGACCATTGAAAGCGGACGCAAAGGTATATCCAATGCAGTATAACGAGGATTATCGAGGCGCAAAACAGCATACTGCCCTGCTTTATATTCCAAATCTTTAGGTTTTTCAAAAGTGAGCAAGATAGTGTTATGGGCGATAATTTCTTTGGCTAAGAGTTTTACACAGCGTTCATCGGTGAGCGTTGAGGGTGTGTAGTCACGCCATTTCACTTGAGTTTTCATCTTGTTTGCCGTCATAAAACCGCTGTAAATCGCCCCTGAATATCCCCCACCTGAAGGCGCCCAAGCTGAGGCAAAGTACAAGTTTTTCAGCGGTGAAGTGGTGAGCTTATCGCGTTTAGGGTAAGTCTGTTTCACCGATTGCACATAACCATAGGGGGTGCCCTGCGGGTTTAAAGTGTATCTTTTTATTGTTTTGGCAGTCGCTACCTCATAACACTCCAAGTACTGAAGAATAGTGGGAAATTCGGCTTCTAAACGGGCTAAAAACAACTGTGCGACTCTTTCCTTCTTCTGCTGATATTCCGCTTCACTGAGTCCTTCCCATTCTTTGAGGTAATCAATAGCACAAATTACTCCTACCGTCTTTCCCTCAGGAGCTAACTGAGCATCTACTACCCCGTAATTCACAAAAGTAAATGATTTTTGAGCCCAATCGCCTTGCGAATCGGCTTTTACATCTTTCAGTTTATAGTCTTTTTGACCTTGAATGATGGTAGAATAGTGGTTTACGCCGAGTTTTTTCAAATCGGTATTGAAACCCAAATAAATGGTGAGCAAGGAACAGGCGAGTTCTAAAGGCGCTACCTTTTGCGCTAATTTAGAGCGATAAGGCTCGGGGAGCATCTGGGCGACTATAGGTTGGGCAGCATTGGCGACCACACTATCGGCGTAGAGCGATTTTTTAGCTGCCGCACTGTTGAATGTATCGCGATAGCTCACCCCCACCGCTTGGTTGTTTTCCACCAAAATCTCTTCTACAAATTTACCCGTAAGCACTTGTCCGCCACGCTTTTCAATAAAGCGCACCAAGTAGTTAGAGAGCGATTGCGAACCCCCTTTCACAAAGTTGCCTCCTCCTTTTAAATAGCTACCTTGCGCCATCAGGAAGTACATCAGCGAGAGGTTATAAGGGTCATCGGTATAATAACCCAAATTAGCCGTGAGCACGTTTTTGAGTGCTTCATCTTTGATATTTGCATCCAGCCAATCACCTGTGTTCATTGTAGAAATTTTGATGATCGTGGGAATCAAGAAAGGCATCAGCGGGTAGAGCAATATATTGAGCCATTTGTTGCAAGGGAGCCGACGCATTTCGGCGTAAAGCTTATCGATAAGTTTAAAAAAGCGTTCGATTTCAGCTTTGCTATCGGGAAAATCAGCGATGAGTTTTTCTTTGGCTTCTGCCCCGTGATGTAGAGTACACTGGAAGTTTTGCTTCTTCAAATGGTAGAATTCGGGTACTTTTAGAAATTCTACTTCATTAAACACCCCTAAAAGTTCTAAGATAGGACGTTTAGGGTCGGTTTCGTGGAGTCCGTCGATTTCGTGCAAACCTACTTCCATCAAGTAATCTTTGCGTTTAAAAGCGGTGGCACAACCGCCAGCGATATAGTGTTGTTCGAGCACAATTACCTTCTTACCCCAGAGAGACAAAGTAGCTCCAGCGATGAGTCCGCCCAAGCCACTGCCTATAATAATACTGTTGTAATTTTTCATATTTGAGAAAAATTATTAATTTTGGGGCAAAATTACGGCGGTTGCGCAAGTGTGGCAATACGCAAAAATAACCATTTTTAATTGACGATGAGTACCTCAGCTTCTATGAAAATCTTAGCACAGAAGTATATCCCTTATGCCGAAATGCTTGCAAAAATAGGGAATAATGCCGTTTTTATAGTAGATAAAAACGAGCATTTCTATTTTATTTCCGATAAGTTTAAACTCTTTGGTTACGACGATATTCCTAAGAACGACAGTAGTGAAATGCAAGATTATCCGCTGAAACGACGCATTCACCCTGATGATTTGGCAATGAAAGAGCTCATAGATGAGAAGATTTACGAGTTTCTATCGTCCTTGCCCAAAGAAGAACAAGTGCAGTACAAATACATTTACGACTATCGCGGAATGGCAACCGATGGCACTTATGGGCGTGTGACTAACGAGGTGCAACTATTAGAAGTTACTGACGACAATTACCTCGCCTTAGGCATTATAGAAATTGCCCCTGACCAATCGGAGAACTTGCCGGTAAGGGTGCAAATGAAACATTGTATCACAGGGGAGATTATGCCCATAAAAATAGAAGAAGAAGATTTTGTGCTTACCCCGCGAGAAAAGGAAATACTCACACTTGCCTCGCAAGGCTTTTCGAGCAAAGAAATAGCTGAAAAGCTCTTCATCAGCACTTACACAGTGAATAGACACCGACAAAATATACGGGAAAAGTTCAATGCTGAAAGCCTTATAGAAGCGATTGACATCGCGAGGAAAAAAGGGTTTTTGTAGGGTATTAGGTGTTAGGGGACAGGTGTCAGGTGTTAGGGAATAGATATAAAAAAAACTTCCCTTTATCTAAAAATAAAGAGAAGTTTTTTATTTATTTACTAATTAGAATTCACGTGTACTTTCGGCATAGCCACTTTTGCTTTTGAAAACACGTACTGTTCCTATAGGCTCTTCTACTTTATTAATAACTGATTGTTGAAAATCCTTTATTGCATCTCCAGTAAATTCACCTGAAAGGGCAACTAAATCTCTTTCTTTGTTGAGAAAGAAAATAGTAAACTTATTACCTTCTCCTGAGATAACCGCATCTACACCATTAGCAGCATAAGTTCCTGCAGTGTGATTTCTATAGTCTATTTTTAACTTAGAGCCGTTTTGCTCGTAGAATCTATAGTAGAATCCGTCAAAGTTTGCTGATTTTAGAGGATCTTTTTCACCAAGGCTGGTATGGGTAAGTCCTAATTCGCCAGAGGAAAAATAACCTTCAACTTTTGGAGGGGTCGTACCTCCGTAGATAGTAGCTTTACCAGCAGCCATTTTTTGGATAGTTTCCTTAGAAGCAACGGCTGTTACCTCAGAAGAGAAATTATTATTTACAATTCCACCATTGCCTCCTTTTTCATTATCGGATTTTGAGCAGGAAGTCATTACAAATAGTGCACATACCACTGTGCAAAGTGCGTAGATTGTTCTTTTCATTTTTGCTATTTTTTTAAATTACAGGAGGCAAATGTACAATATTCAATACAACACCTCCCTATATCTCTTTGATATTTAATATGTTGTTTGTTTTTGAGCAATACTTTCGTAGTGAGTGAAAATGCGATAGGTACCTACCTTCATTATTTTATTGTTACTGTCATCTTTTTGAGTAACTGTTAGCACATAAACCAAATTCTTAATACCTTGAGATGTGAGTTCCCCTGAAATTAGAGTTATATCGTTATTCTTTACACCTTCTGTATTAGCAGCGTGGCTTAGGAAAACGGTAAACTTGTTACCGCTACCTGAAATGATAGCTCCATAGCCTGTAGCTACATCAAAAACACCAAATTTCAGTACTTTGTAATCCGATTTTACCTTTACTCCTTGTTGATCATAAAACTTATATTTATAATCGGCAGCTGGTTGTCCTTTGGTAAAGTAATGGTCGTCGGGGTCACTGGTGTAAAGGAATTTGAGGTTGTCGAGCAAATAGATACCCTCGATATTAGGCGGGTTAGTTCCTTCGTGAATGGTCATTCCGTTAGCAACCATTTCGGTAAGAGTTTTGTCGGGCAAAATGGCTTTAGCTTCCTTAGGAATGTTGAAGTTTGTAACTTCGACATCATTTTTATCCTTGTTCTTCTTGCTGTCGTTATCATCAGATTTAGAACAGCCAATAATGGTAAGCAGGGCAAATACGCCTGCGCAAAATGTGTAAATTGTTTTTTTCATTTTTATTTATTTTTAAATTGTTCAGTGATTATAGACTTTGCTAAAGTTTGCGACTCGTAATTCGTCATTCGTAACTCGTCATTTGCTAATTAGCTAATTCGTTTTCTCATTTCGTTGAGCTTCATCAGTGCCTCTACGGGGGTAAGGGTGTTGATGTCGAGACTGAGTAAATCTTCTTTTAGAGCTTCTAAGAGAGGATCGTTTATATCAAAGAAGCTCAATTGCATCTCTTTTTGGGCGTTTTTAACCACTTCGGCAGTGGGTACTACATTATGACTCTCCTCAAGCTTTTTAAGCATTTTATTCGCCTTCTGAATGACATATTGGGGCATACCTGCCATCTTCGCTACGTGTATTCCAAAACTGTGCGCTGAACCACCCTCGGTGAGTTTGCGCAAGAAAAGCACGCTGTCTTTGGTTTCTTTTACCGATACATTGTAATTCTTGATGCGCTCGAACTGCTCACTCATCTCGTTGAGTTCGTGATAGTGGGTAGCAAAAAGGGTTTTGGCTTTGCTGGGGTGCTCGTGCAAATATTCGGCGATTGCCCACGCTATGGAAATACCATCGTAGGTGCTGGTACCACGCCCGATTTCGTCCAAGAGCACCAAACTTCTATCGGAGATGTTGTTCAAAATGAGGGCTGCCTCATTCATCTCCACCATAAAAGTAGATTCACCCATAGAAATGTTATCGCTTGCGCCTACACGGGTGAATATCTTATCGACGATACCTAATTGAGTACTGGCAGCAGGTACAAAACTACCTATCTGTGCCAAGAGTACTATCAGGGCGGTTTGTCGCAAAATAGCCGATTTACCCGACATATTAGGTCCGGTAATCATTATAATTTGCTGGCGTTCGCGGTCTAAATACACATCGTTGGCAATGTAGGGCGTACCTACGGGCAATTGCTTTTCAATCACAGGGTGGCGACCATCCTTAATATCAATGGCGTACCCCTCGTTCATCTCGGGGCGGTGATAGTTGTTTTCCATCGCCAAAGTAGCAAAACCACAAAGGCAATCCAGCTGACCGATAAGCGTGGCATTTGTTTGTACCTGACCGATATACTCACTGATAAAAGCAATCAGTTCGGCGTATAACGTTTGTTCTAACTGAGCGATTTTCTCTTCAGCACCTAATATTTTGGCTTCGTATTCTTTGAGTTCTCCAGTGATATAACGCTCGGCATTCACAAGGGTTTGCTTGCGTATCCAATCGGGGGGGACTTTATCTTTATGGGTATTGCGCACTTCGATATAGTAGCCAAACACGTTGTTGCTATCTATTTTCAGAGAAGGAATACCCGTGCGTTGGCTTTCGCGCAAGAGCAAATCGTCTAAATAGCTTTTGCCCGAATGCGAGAGTCCGCGTAGTTCGTCCAATTCTGCCGAAAAACCTTTGGCGATAGCATTGCCTTTGGCGATGTTCACAGGGGCATCTTCACTGAGTGTTTCGGCGATGCGGGCACTGAGCTGTTCGCAACTGTGGAGCTTATCGCCCAAAAGGGTAAGCGATTCATTGGCAGAAGCCAAACACAACTGTTTTATCAGGGGGATATGTTCCAAGGAAGCGCGCAATTGCACTACCTCCCGCGGATTGATTTTAAGAGTAGCGACCTTAGAAATCAGTCGTTCGATGTCGCCCATACGGCTGAGGGCTGTTTTCACCTGCTCTAATACATCGATGTGTTTCAAAAAGTAATCGACCACCTCGTGGCGTTGACGGATTTTGTCTAACTTCTTCAGCGGTAACGCCAACCAGCGTTTGAGGGTACGACTGCCCATAGGCGATAGCGTTTTATCAATCACATCGAGCAAACTCACCGAGGGGGTGGTATTGCCCGCATAGAGTTCCAAATTGCGAATGGTAAACTTGTCGAGCCATACATAAGCCTCTTCGGCGATACGCTGAATGGCAGTAATGTGTTGGAGTTGGTGGTGTTGGGTTTCGGATAAGTAGTAGAGGATAGCCCCTGCGGTAAGAATCGCTTCGGTGAGTTCGTCTATGCCAAAGCCTTTGAGAGAGTTGGTTTGAAAGTGTTTGGTGAGTACCTGCTGGGCATAATCATCTTTAAAGACCCAATCTTCCAAATAGAAACAGTGGAAGTCGTCGCCAAAATGTTCAGCAAATTCCTTTTTTTGGTGTTTAGCAACGAGCAGTTCGCTGGGGCGGAAGTTCTGCAAGAGCTTATCGATATAGGTTTTATCGCCTTGTGCTACCAAGAACTCACCGGTAGAAACATCGAGAAAAGCTGCCCCACAACTTTGTTTACCCAACCATACCGAGGCTAAGAAGTTGTTGCTCTTGCTTTGCAATATATCGTCGTTGAGGGCAACTCCTGGGGTAACGAGTTCGGTAACACCTCGTTTTACGATGCCTTTCACGAGTTTAGGGTCTTCCAGCTGGTCGCATATTGCCACGCGGTAGCCCGCTTTTACGAGTTTGGGGAGATAGGTATTGATAGAATGGTAAGGAAAACCCGCCAATTCACTGCGCTCGGTACCGTTGTTGCGGTTGGTGAGCACAATGTCGAGGGTATGAGCGGCTTTTACGGCATCTTCACCGAAGGTTTCGTAGAAATCGCCTACCCTAAACAGCAGTAAAGCATCAGGATATTTGCTTTTTATCTGATTGTACTGCTTCATTAGTGGGGTTTCTTTTGCCATATATTTTAGTGAAAAGTGAAAAGTTAAGAGTGAAAAGTTTTGAAAGGGCAAAGATAGTAATAATTTGTCAATGAGCAATCTTGTTGGAAGAGTTTGTAAAAGAGGCTGTCCAAAAAGTTTTATTTGTAAGGGCGTTTGCAGCACATACCCAGCTATCGCTGGCTTTCCTACATAACACGTTTTAGAAGAATTTGATTATCAGTGAAATAAACGCCTTCTACCGAAAATCTTTCTCACTACCCACCGCAACCCTATATATAGGACAGTAATGGGTGAGAATATCCAAGCGAGTATAGTGCGAATATGTATTTTTTCGTCCATCTTATCAAAAAAGCGACTAAACAATATACCAATGAAAAGTAGCGGAAGCAACAAAACATATAGCATATTCTTTATGTGAGAGGAGCGTTTCTTCAACTGAAAATAAGTAAATTAGAGGTTTTATTTTTTGTAGAGATGTTCACTCAATTCTTCTGTAGAGGTAAAGAAATGTCCGTAACCTTTTTCAGTAAGTCCCTTTACAAGGATTTTATCAGAAGTCCATATTTTGTGTTTGATTTGTAGATGAAGAGCAATAAAAGGATAATCTTTTATATCTATATCAGCAACTATTTCTTTTGCTTTAATAGCATTAACTTTTTTAACCTCTTTTTCACTTACAATGGTAATACCTTCTAATAGCTTTTTAAAATCGGTTAATAGTTCCTTTTTTGTTTTCTGATTTTTAAAGCGTTTTACCAAATCAGGAATATGCTCGGTTACTTCAGTAATGAGATAGTCAGGCACTATATATTGTATTTTCTTCCTTTCGGCTAATATAGAAGCTGTACGCCCTGTAGGATTTACAAGAGCACTCATAAAAATATTACTGTCGGCAATGATAATCATATCATATTAAATATTAAAGTGTTCATCCCAACGTTTAGCTATATTGTGATTTATCTTTTTAGAGATTGTCATCACAAACGCGTAATCCTCAGGGGTCATTTCTTCTTCTTTAGCGGCTTCTACGATTTCCTCAGGGGTCATTTTTAATACTTTAGAAGCGTCCAACACTTCCTGAGAATACTTAGGCTCTTTTTGCTTTGTAACTTTTACAAAATCAAGTGTTTTAAGATATCTCACAAGGTGTAGTGCTTGTGGATTGTTATCGGCAATGGTAATTGTATAAGGCATAATATTTTCTATTTTTGGCAAAGATACAAGATAATTAGCATATAAGCAAATAAAAAACTATCCGAAAAGTTTTATTTAAGGCTGTCCGAAAAGTTTTATTTGTAGGGGCGTTTGCAAAACGCCCGTACATAACATACTTCAAAAATTATTGATAATCAGACTAATCAACTTTGGCAAAGGTCGTAGCACGAGTAAGTTTGCTGTGAGAGGTTGCTAAAAGATGCTATCTGAAAAGTTTTATTTGTAAGGGCGTTTGCAAAACGCCCCTACATCATAACATAATTCAAAAATAACGGATTACTTGTCCATTCGCACGATGCGTGGCTGGAAAGTACCGATGATATCTACCAAATCGCTTTGGGAAGCCATTACGGTTTCTATGTTTTTATACGCCATAGGAGCTTCTTCGGCATTACCCCCAATGAGAGTGATATCTTTGGCTTTGAGGGCTTTTTTGATATCGGAGTTGGTAAAGCGGTTCTTGCTCTCATTGCGTGAGAAAGCCCGTCCTGCCCCGTGTGAAGCTGAATCGAAACTTTCGGCATTGCCTTTGCCTCGCACAATGTAACCGGCATCGGTCATTGAGGCAGGGATAATACCCAGTACCCCCTCCCCTGCTGGGGTCGCTCCTTTGCGGTGTACTACTACCTCCTTGCCATCGTGAATTTCTTTCCACGCAAAATTGTGGTGGTTCTCGATACGCGCCCTCAATCGTCCGCCTACAGCCTTTATCAATCGGCGGTGGATATCGTCGTGGCAGGCAGATGCATAATCGCCTGCGAGGTTCATAGCCGTCCAATACTCTAATCCTAAGTGGGTATTGAGGTCAAGCCACGCAAACTGCTGGGCTTCTTTGGGTAGCGGACATTGTTCGGCTGCCACGCGCACGTAATACTGGGCGATTTCCGCACCAAAGCCACGCGAACCGCTATGCGAAAGTATACCGAGATATTTTCCTTTGGGTAGCCCTATTTGAGGGTCGTCTGCCAAGAGTTCTACCTCGCCAAATTCCACAAAGTGATTGCCACTGCCCGAAGTACCCATCTGCTTGATTGCCTTATCTTTCAATCGTTTGAGGATAGGAATCAGTGAAAAAGTATCACGGTCGAAAATCTCGTGGTCTACGTGTGATTTATGAGTTTCGTACATACCGAACTTCGTATGCTCCACAAGGGCTTTCTCATACTTATCACGCGCCCCCGAAAGGTAAGACACAGGTATATCCAAGATACTGAGGCACATACGGCAACCGATGTCCAAGCCTACGCCATAAGGAATGACTGCATTCTCCACCGCCAGCACACCGCCTATGGGCAAACCATAGCCACTATGGGCATCGGGCATTAGGGCGCCACCTACCGAAATAGGGAGTTTTAGAGCCGTATAGAGTTGCGTTTTTGCTTCTTCAGTGATGTCCTCGCCAAAAATATGATAAGGCGCACGGGTAGCGTTGAGCTGTCGTTTTTCGGTTTTAGTAGACGAAAGCAGCGCCTCGGCTATCTGACCAAAAGTAAGGTGTCCTTCGTACTGCGCAGGATTTTTTAGAATATCTTCAAGCACAGACTTTACATACGCCAAGTTTTTAGTAGCGTAATTGCGTTTCATCACTTCCAACGCTACATTAATAGATTGATTATTCGGGAAGCCTAACTTGAGGAGGTCTTTCCCTTTGAGTTTTAAATTTGCCATAATAATTTGTTGATTTGCTAATGCCCCCGTTCCCCCGAAGGGGGACAATCTAGAGTCATTGGCTAATTAGATAATTTTTCAAATTTGCTAATTAACGTGAGTTCGACATAAGTAATTATTAAATAATCAGCAAAATGTTTTAAATCTCCCACGAATTTCACGAATTTTCACGAAATAAGGAATACTAAAAACCCTTTACTTTACATTATCTCACGAATTTTCACCTAACGGTGAATTATTTTGTGAATATATTATGTTACAAAGCTGTAAATCAATGTTCTGTTATATCGAACTGATGTTAAATGGTGTTTGCAATGGGCGTTTGCAAAACGCCCCTACACAACATACTCTAAAAGTAATTGATTAACAGAGTAATCAAGTGGAGTGTTGCACTCATTGGCTGATTTTTAAATCTGCTAATGCCAATCAAGGGTTAAATTAACTTGTCAATTTGTCAATGCCCCCATTCCCCCGAAGGGGGACAATCTGGAGTCATTGGTTAATTAGATAGATAAGGAAGCACGATTTGCTGTATATCACTCAAAAAGGCTTCTCTATTCTCTTTAAATTTTTGTTTTCGTTTAAAAATATCGACGATAGTGCCAGAAAACTCATACCAAATATCGCCATTGCCCTTGATATCACCTATACGCTGCGTATTATCATCAGGATAGAAAGAGATAGGCTCCTTATAAGGGGCTTTTTTGATATTTGCCGTGAAATAGATTTCATCAGCGCTGCCATAAGCGCCTTTTTGAATAGAAATCATTTGCAGGCTTTGTTCCACTACTCGGTAAAAATGTAGTGCTTTTTTCTTAAATCCTAAGGGTTTTAGTATTTGATAGAGTTCTTTTACCATCTCGTCGAACTCAATTTGTGTAGCTGTTTTTTCTTTCATAGTAGATTTGTTAATTGTTCTTTTCTTTCTCTCCATTTTGGATAATCAAAGGCAAAAGCGTATTGTTCTCCCACTTCTTTCGCTAAAAGTTCTGCTGAGGTGAGTACGCGGTTTACAAAGATATACTCACTTACGGCATCTTTGAAATCGGATTCAGGAGGGTAATTGTCATTGAAAATCTCTTGATACAAGTGGTTGAGTTCCTCTAATTCTTCTTTTAAATAAGGATTGATATCCAAATCCGCAATCTCCACATTGCGAGGGGTAGGATTCTTCACATTTTCCTCTATCCAAATAGGGGAACAAAAGAACTCAAATTGGTATTTAAATTCAAACTTTTTCATAAGATTAATTTGTCAATTTACTAATTTACCAATGGGCAACAACTGACTTGAACTTCTTTCTTTTCCTTTTATCGGGGATACCTGTATCGCTGTTCCATCGCTGTACGAATTTCTCAAAAGAATCGTAGGCTATTATATAGGGCGAAGGCGCTGGCAGGGATTTCTTAGGAATTGCAGTACCTATCCTCTCCAAGCGTTCAGCAAAGAGCAACAAGGCTTTATGACTCACCCTACGCACATCACTGAGCACTTCCTTCTCACCATCTCCCATCAGCTGAAGGCGCGCCTCCATTAGCGATTCCATCGTTGGCTTTTCAGTACTTTTATATAATAGTTCCACGAAAGTATAATGTCCGTCGCCCTCATAGTTATCAGTCCTCAATAGCCATACCGCACCATACTGACCTCCCAACAAGGGTACGCTCAGCACTTCATAAGGCACAAAAAGGAAATCGGTTACCTTTTGCCAATGTTCGCGTGCAGGCACTGCTGTATTGGCAGTGGCAAGGCGAGAGAGCAGTCGTACTACTTGCTGTTGTCGTTTTTCATAGCTCATCTGGGGGGTATCAGTACCAAACTGCTGTAGCCACTTTTTAGAAACTCCTTTTTGTACCAACTGTTGCAGGGGAGCTACCTCCTCAGGGCGCAACCACCCATACTGCCACAACATATCAAGGCGAAGGGTCAAAAATATTTCCTTCTCCAAAGCAGTGCGCACAGCTTCCTTGCGAAAAGTATCCATAAGGAAGCGTATTTCAGCTTCTGTAGCCCCATAGTGATAAGCATCTTCCACTATAGCTTCCAGTTCATTAGCGAGATCACTTTCAATAATATGAACGCCGTAAATAAGGTTGTTTTTCATTGCGAATTAATTTGTCAATTGATAATGAGACAAGCAGTGCATAATCTTAGCGATGTTATAAGCATCGTCTTTGCCTCGGTGGTGGGTTCCTATAAGGGGTATCTTCAGGTAGTTCAGTGCCTGATACATTCCCAATCGTTTGGGGTGCTGGGTTACCTCTTGGAAAAGTTCCTTTACATTGATATGCTCGTTGCGCATTGGGTAAGGCAGTTTCCTAAGGGCACATTGCTTTTGGAGCATATTTCTATCGTAATTCCCATAACTCGCCCAAGTGTACTGATAGGCTTGGTATTCCCTTTTAAGGATTTGCAAGGCTTCTTCAAAACTTACGCCTTCCCGCGCTACCAGTTCAGGGGTTATGGTGGTAAGTTGGGTACAAAAAGGACTGATTTTGGAATGTGTAGGCTTTACCAAAATACCTCTGTTATCGCTGATCTCACCTGTAAGGGTATCGAGCAGGCAAATGCCAATTTCTATAATTTCGCTCACTTCTCCTTTGGGAGGTATTCCCTCCCAACAAGTCGCTTCTAAGTCTATAATAATGATTTTGTTTGTCATTGTTTTAATTTTTTAATGAAATAGCTCTTATCTTCTGTGGGGCAATAGTAGAGCAGGAGCTTTTCACCTTCTTCCAAAAGAAAGGTAATTTCACTATTTCCCGCTACTTCTTCGGCAAAAATAGCGCTAATGTGTTTGCCTTTGAGTTGCCAAACCTCCGTAAGGTCATCAAAACGATAGTCATCATCGTCCTCATCTACTTCATACTCATTCCAACACTCACAAAAAGCAATACCCACATCTAAAAAGAAATGAAAAATAGGCTGTCCTTCTGCTTTTAAATAGACGATTAAAACACCTCCATCATCAGGATTTACACATACCTTGAGTTGCTCTATGGGCAAACCATTGAGTATGGTAAGGTTGAAATGGGTATCTTGATAGAATCTTCCGGTCATAAAGTTTATTTTTTTGAGAGATGCTGATATCTCGGAGAAACTCAGAATAACTTGGAGGGTTGCTGAAATTCTTTTCAACTTTGGTAAAGGTCGTAGCACGACGAGCATTGGCTAATCTGTTAATTCTCTAATTTCCTTCTTGCCAGCGGCGCGTTCTTTCTTATAGCTTTTTTCTACATAAGTGCTTTTGAAATCGGTGCCTTTGAAAGTGCGTACAGGGTTGCCGCGTTGCACTTGAGCGTGGTTACTCCAATGACTCTGTGCTTGCTCCGCGAGTTGCTGAAGCTCCATTTCGGCGAGTTTTTCTTTAAGGCGGGCAAGAGCGAGTTTCTTATTATCGAGTTGCGAACGTGAATCTTGTGCCAATACGCTGATACCTGTAGGCAGGTGGGTAGCGCGTACTGCTGAATTTACCTTATTCACATTCTGTCCGCCATTGCCTTGCGAGCGAGTGGTTTGGAACTGTACATCGCGCTCCGAGAAAGGCTGGCGTTGCAGTTGGTCGAGCTCAAAAACGCCTATATACCAATTGCTGCGCTGGTGAAACTTGCGAAAAGTGCTCTTGCCTACCCAGCACACAGTTCCGAGCCAAGTTTTCAAAAATGGTGCTAACTCCTTGCCTTTGAGTTGCAGGGTAACCGATTTGACAGTGAGATTGGCATCGCCTTCCTCACGGCTGAGAATGGTATAGTCGATGCCTGCTTGAGTAGCTTCTTGTAGGAAAGTCTTGAGTACTTTTGCTACTACCCATTGGCATTCTAAAGGACCGCGACCAGCGGTGATTTGTATGATTTTTTCTTGCATTTTTTCTTTGGTTTTTTGTAAATCGGACAAGTTGGATGGGGCAGACTGGTCGGATTGAGATTAAAGATTGACCTCCAAAAGCATATCTGCGATTTCCATTGCTGAGGTGTGATACTTAAGGGCTGTGATTTCTTTGAGCGGCGTGCGCTTGTACTTTTCCTTAGGCATATAGCGCTTTTGGTATTGATTCCACGAATTGCGACGACCATAGATTTTATGAGTGATAGTTCCCCAGTTTTTATGGTCATCTATGATTTTATCAAGCTCGGCGAGTTCTCGTTCTATAGCTATATCTACCGGACGGTAGTGGGTGATCATATTAGGCTTTACACGCAGTTCAAAACGCCACGCCTCGGTAAACTCGTAATGGATTTCAAAACGGTCTTTTTGCCGATTGAAACACTCTATTTTTGCAAAATAGGCACGTTCTTTTTGGGTGAACTTCCCCCTTTCAAGGGCTCTTTCCCATTCCCATTGACTAAAAGAGTACAATTCCTGTTTGCGAGCTATGTAAACACGCTTGCCACGGCGCTTTTTCTTCTTCTGGAACTTACGTGTATCAGCGTATTGATAAGTGTTGATTTTCTCCAAAAGTGTCGCGAAAAAATCGGCTTGCTTGCCTTGTCGCACATCTTCCCTCAGTACAAAAAAACGCACATAGCCCTTTTGGTAGGGTTTTTCGAGTGGCACAAGTGGCAGTTCACGGCGTTGTTTAAAGAGTACTTTTTGGCGTTTGATACATTCGCGCAAATACTTCTCGTGGTCTTCTCGAGCAATGCGCTTGCGAGAACGCAAATTGCGGAGGCGAGAAACGCCTTCGGTGGTAATATATAGATTTCCCATTTTTCAATTAACAATTGACAATTAATAATTAACAAATTGCTTCGGGAAAATGTGATAGGAAGGTGTCCTAAAAGTTTTATTTGTGAGGAAAAACAAAAAGCCCGAAGCGGGGTGCTTCGGGCTCTTCTATATATTATAGTATTGTTCTAATCAAGCGGATACGCCACGAAGCGTTACCTTGTGGAAAGGTAATACAGATGCGATATGTAACTTGATATATTTCATTTCTTCGTGCGTATTTTTTGTATTTAGTTAAACGATAATTCTTAAAATCGGGGGCAAAGGTACAACAATTTTTTGAATATGCAAGAAAAAAGATGTATTTTTGCACTATGAATGAAAAAATAGCCATACAAGGTACCCAAGGTTCGTTCCATTATCAGGCAGCTGAAGCCTATTTTGGTAAGGATATAGACGTTATAGAATGTCGCAATTTTGATATAGTGGTGAAAAAACTCTTAAGTGGGGAAGCCCAATGGGGGGTAATGGCAATTGAAAACAGCATTGCAGGGGCTATACTGCCTAACTATGCGCTTATCGACCGCAACAACTTGCACATCACAGGCGAGTACTATATGAATATTCAGCACCACCTGATGGCTCTTGGCAATCAAACTTTAGCCGATATTACCGAAGTGCGCTCACACTATATGGCACTGTTGCAGTGCAAAGATTTTTTTGAAAATTATCCTCATATCCGTTTGGTAGAAGCTACTAACACCGCTCAAGCTGCTAAAGAAATTTACGAGCAACAGCTGAAAGGTGTCGCTGCAATTGCTTCAACCTCAGCTTCTGCGCTTTACCACTTACCGATATTAGCTGAAAGTATCCAAACTATCAAACGCAACGCTACACGCTTTGTGGTGCTTTCTACTACTGATAGCCATCTGCCAAAAGAAGAAATCGATAAAGCTATGCTAAAATTCCAAGTATACGACAAGAGCGGAAGTCTTTCTACCGTGCTGAACGTGTTGCGCGACCACGATATAAATATGACCAAAATACAGTCGTTGCCAGTGATAGAAACACCTTGGAAATACGCTTTTTTCGTGGATGTAGGGTTTGAACATTACGCCCAATTTGAGCAAGCTATGCAACTTTTGGAGATAATGACAGAAGAACTGAAAGTGTTGGGAAAATTTATGTCAGATAAGAGGTAAGAGGTAAGAAGATTAATGCCTAAATCTCTTGGCGAAGCGGTTGATATTCATTTCGTGGGGGATTTCTATTTCTTCAAAAGCGGCTTGGTAAAGCACTTGAGCGCAGTAAGGAGCATTGAGCACGCCTCGGGTTCCTAAACCATTGAACACCCACAGATGTGAGTGTTGAGGATGTTGCCCTAAAAGGGGTCGCCTATCGGCTACTGTAGGGCGAATCGCGGCTTGATGACTTAGCACTTCATAAGGAATGCTCGTCATTTTGTGGAGTTTTTCTAAAAGTTCGGTACGAGCAGCTTCAGTAATTACTTCAGTTAAATCTTCGGGGTCGTAAGTAGCCCCAAGTATATACTTATCATCACCTAACGGAATCAGTACCCCATCACTTTTGTAGATGTGTTGCAACTGCAAACCAGAAGCGCTGATAGTGAGTGTCTCCCCTTTACACGGACGCATAGGCAATTTGCTGAAATACGGATTTTTGGCAATACCGCAGCCTTCACAGAAAATGATATTTCGAGCAGTAACTCCGCAATAAACCACGTGTGTATCATATACTTCTAAATCGTCGTACACAAAAGTCTTCTCGTAGCACACCCCTTCTGTTTGCCAGCATTTTATACTTTCATTTATATAGTGTTGTACCTCCAATCTCCCTGTCTGGAGCACTTCGCCTAAGCCAAAGGGTGCTAGGAGTGCCTCATTAAGGGCAGGCAATATCACAGGACTCAAATAAGGAGCGAGCAGCGGATTATCAGAAGCTGTAAACCAGTTGTTTTGTTCTTCTACAGAAGCGAATTTGCGCACTACGTGTATAGGAACGCGGAATTGACATTGCATTTTAGCCTCAATTTCATCGTAAAAACGGTTGGCACTATTCATTATATCCTCGGAATGCCAAACGGGGGTAAATCGCTTTAAAACAACGGGATTATAAACCCCTCCCGCAATAACGCTCGCCACTTGGGAGTGGTCGGAGAGGAGGCAAAAGGTTTTGCCGTTTTTTTCGAGGGTATGGGCAAAGCTTACGCCTGCAAGTCCCGCGCCTATGATGATAAAGTCGTACATTTTATTCAGGTAAGAGGTAAGAGGTTGTGTGATGGAAATATGATAGTTATTTGTAATTGCTTGTGTGGGTCACTCTTAATTTTCAAATTTTCTTGATTACCAAAGCTGAGTTTGTACCGCCGAAGCCGAAAGAGTTGCTCAAAAAGGCATTGATGGGGCGTTCTACAGTTTCGGCGATGATATTCAGCTTAGCAGAAGCCTCATCGGGGGTTTCAAAATTGATATTAGGAGCTATAAAGCTGTTTTGCATCATCAGTACGGAATATATCACTTCGCTAGCACCTGCCATCCAGCACTCGTGTCCGGTCATTGATTTGGTGGAACTCACAGGGATATGGCTGCCAAAAATCTCGTGTATAGCCTTTGCTTCATTGGCATCGCCTATGGGGGTGGAAGTGGCGTGCGCATTGATATAGTCGATTTCACCCGCTTGCATTCCTGCATTCTGCAAGGCGCGCGCCATCGCACGGGCAGGTCCTTCTACGTTGGGGGTAGAGATATGTCCGCCATTAGACGAAAAGCCGTAGCCTACGACCTCAGCGATAGGAGTTGCCCCACGTCTCATTGCCGATTCGTAACTTTCTAACACCAAAGTAGCCGCACCCCCACTGGGCACTAAGCCGTCTCTATTAGCATCGAAAGGGCGTGAAGCCAAAGCAGGCTCTCCCTCGCGCATTGAGAAGACGCCAAGACCATCAAAACTGCCCATACTATACTTGTTGATTTCCTGAGCACCGCCGCAAATCACGCAGTCTTGCATACCGCTTTGTATGAGCAAATAGCCCAAACCTACTGAGTGTGAGCCACTGGCACAAGCGGCGCTGATGCTCATATTTACCCCGCGCAGTTGGAAGAGGGTAGAGAGGTTCATCGTTACAGTGGAGTTCATCGTGCGGAACACCGCTCCAGAGCCTACCAGTGTAGTGTCTTTCTTTTCTCTTATCTTGTCGTTGGTAAGAATCACCGACTCGGCTACACTGTCGTTGCCATAGAGGATTCCCACTTCGTTTTGTTGTAAGAAATCGCTATCGATACCGGCATTTTTAAGCGCTTCGAGGGTTGCCATATAGGCAAATTCGCTTTCTTGTCCCATAGAAATACGCTCGCGGCGACCCAAGAGACCTTTGAGGTCGGGGTTTTCTACAAAGCCTGTGAGGGCAGAGCGATAGCCATATTCTTTGCGTTCGGGCAAGAAAACAATACCCGATTTCCCTTGGTATAACGAATCACGCACTTCGCCCAGTGAAGTGCCTATGCAGGAATAAATACCCATTCCAGTGATAACTACTCTCATAACAATTAACAATTGATAATTAATAATTAACAAACTGGGGCAAAGGTAATAAATATTTACGAATGACGAATTACGAATGACGAAATTAGGTGTTAGAGAATATAGAGGGGCGTTTGCAAAACACCCCTATAATGTAATTAAAAGTAACTGATTATCAAGGTAATCAAATTTACCAAAAGTGCGGGCTGTACAGATTTGCAAATTATCTCATCACTTCCTTAACGTCTTTTCTTTTGGAGTATGCGATGGGTTTGGCATAGCCGATACGCAAAAGAATTTGAGGATAGACGTTGTTTTCAGTGAGTTTTTCGCGTAGAGAAGTATTTACTTCGGGTACTTCACACGGCTGATTGAGGTAGGCGTGAGCGATGCCTGCTTGGGTGAGCAAGAGCAAAAAGCGTTCGAGGGTGCAACCTGTGGCTATCCACGTGGGGATATCGTTTGTAACGGTAGTGATGAGCACCATATCCGAAGAGGATTGAATCTTTTTCAGGTCGGTTTTGTTTTGGGTTTTTGCTTTGAGGCTTCCTTTTACGATAGGCTCTGTAACCCAACGGGGTAAGTTAGGCGCCCCGAGTACCGCATAACTGAGTCCGTCGTGAGTGCTTTCAGAATGTTTTTTGTTGAAGCGAATCCACGAAAGCAGTTCATTTTTAAAAGCAGGATCGGACATCTGAGCGGTATTGCCTTGCAAGACGGCATCAGTGAGTTTCTCGAAGAGCGGAGTGCCATTGGCAAAAGTAAAGATACCCGTTGCTCCTGTTTGTTTCACAAGGTTTTGCAATAGCGCAGGGTCGATGCGTTTGCCGTCGTACACCGAGCGGTTGGTTTGTCGTTTTTCAATCACACTCGCCAAAGGGTCAGGGGCAACAGCTTCTGATTTTTGTAAGTCAATGGTGATGACCCCCTCAGGACTGAGGGTTACATTAGTTTGGTACTGTAGCTCAGAGGCTTTGATACAGAGATTTTCGAGCGCACAACCCAAGCTGATGAAGAGTTCGCGATGCTGACCATCGACGGCGGGGAGGGCTTTCTCGAAGTTGGGTTTGATAACGATACTGTGATCGGAAGTTTCAAACCACCAAGGCTGAGAGTTATGACCTGAAGGTGCTTGTGTAGCAGCCTTGATAAGGGTCAGAAAGTCGGGATTTTGGGCGGAAGCTTTAAGGGTAGCAAGCGCCATCATAAACGTGATAGGTAACATTTTTAAGTTCATTTTAGTTTGTATTTGTTTTACGCTGCAAAGGAACGGCGAAAAAACACCAAAAAAATGAACTTGGGTTAAGAAATGGCAATACTCAGAAAATTCTTTTTCTAATCCTGCTGAGCGCTTGGGGAGTAATGCCAATATAAGAAGCTATATATTTCAGCGGGATATTCTGGATGAGTTTAGGGTCTTTTTCCAATAGATTGCGGTAAATCTCTTCGGGTGATTGCAATAAGAACTGCGCCTCGCGTTGCATCTTTTCAATGAGCAGATGCTCCAAAATATCAGCTTTTATTTGTAAGTATTCTTGTTTTTCAATGAGGTGTTCCAAGTTTTCACGCCCTATTTTATAGGCGGTAACCTCTTTGAGCGCTTGAATAGAGAAGAGCGAAGGTTCACGCTTTACAAACGATGCATACGACATAAAAAACTGCTCGGCAAAGAGGATATCTACGGTAGTTTCCTTGTCGGTTGTGGGGTTGTAATAAAAGAATCGCACGATACCCTCGCTAAGGTAATAGAGTGAGTGCTCCACCTCACCTGCACGGGTGATGAGGGCATCTTTATCGAAATGTACTTCAGTAAAATACTGACTGAGGAAATCGAGGTTTAGGGTCATTGTATATCTTCTGTTTTTTCTTCTTTTATAAACCACATTTGGCAGGTATTGCCTGTAGCAAAAGTAGTGGGTCGTGCAAAATGTAAGTTGTGTAGATCTGTTTTAATGCCTTTTATCCAACCGCAGTCTACTTGGCATATAATTCTTTGCAAAAAAGTATGCTCAAGGGCTTTTAGTACTTCGTGAAACAAGCACTTTTTAATTTGCAATACATAACCATAATCATTGTCTATAAGGCGTTCAAAGCCAAAACTCTTGCCAAAATAATACGCTTCTCGTGCTTTTGATATCTCCACAATCGCCTTAAAAGGGCGCTCCGAAGCTGTTAAGAAAGCCTCAGTGTTCTGCTCCATAAAAGGGGCTATGGGCTCATTGATAGCAAGACATACATATTTGAAAGCCTCTTTATCTTCCTTGCCTATCTTCACAAAAGCTTCATATAAAGCTACTACCAAAACCGCAAATTGCACATTCCCTTCGTCCAACTCATTCTCGATAAGATGAGATACTTTTTGTAATGAGTGCTTAAAATAATCTTCAAAAGCGTTTGAAAAGTCTTCAAACAACGATTTATCTATCCATTGTTGGGCTTTTATATAAGCAAAAGCCTCTTTCTTTATCCACTGATAGCTATCCAGCGGACTAAAACTGTATTGTTCTTCTTGGTTCATTTTACATTTGTTTTATAAATGCAAAATTACGCACTGCAACACACAAAAAAGTTGCTATTTGGCAACTTCCTCTCTTTACTTGTAAGATTTTAGTCTGCTGATAGAGTATTTAGTCATCCCGAGCATTGTGGCAAGGTCTTTTTGTTTCACTTTTTGTATAAAGGCAGGAAAGCTGAATAAGGCTTCATATCGCTCTTTAGCCGATTGCCTTTGGAAGAGTTCAATAGTTTCCATCAGCCGTAATATTGTTTGTTGCTCATTTTGTATGAAGAACTGTTGCCACTGATAATTGTTTTGGAGTAGTTTGTCCATTTGTTGCTTATGTATTTTCAGCACTTCAGTCTCTTCAATAGCTGTAATAGCATAACGAGAAGGCAAAGAATTTGTATAACTAAATTGCTCTGTAAAGAAGTAATTTTCAAAAGCTATCCAACTGGTGTATTCCTCGCCATTATCATCGTAGAAGAATATCCTAAGAGCCCCTTTGTTTACAAAGTAATAATGCTCACACACTTGTCCGAAGTCCAACAGCAAGGTATCTTTAGTGAGAACTTCTTTTTGAAAAGCCTCGCCAAGGAGTTTTTCCTCTATTTTTAGTTTAGGAATTGTTTTTTGTATGTATGCAATAAGTTTTTCCAATTCTTCTGTAATTCAGCAATAGTGTGTGAGGCAAAGGTAGTATTATTTTTTCTAAATACCAAGATACACAATAAAAAAAGACTGCCTTAATACGGCAGTCCTCTTTATATTTTTAAAAATTGTGTGTGCGACTCGCACTAGAATTTGTAGCTTAAACCTAATCCTAACAATTCACGGATTTGGAAAGCGCGTGCAGCATCGTCGTCGTAGATGGCTTGGAAAGTAAAGTTAGCTGATAAGTATTTGTTTACTTTCATCACTACGTTAGCAGTGTAATCCAAATCTACGTTTTGTGGTTTATCTAAATAGTTGCTGTACAAGCTGAGGATGTTCTCGATAGATACGTTTTCCCATACATCAACTTTAGCATAGCCGTTCAAGTAGAAACCGAGTTCGTAACGGATGTTTTTACCGTCTTCCACTCCGTAGAAGTTATGAGTGTAGTGAGCCCCTGTAGGTGAAGTAAACTCCTTGCGAGCTGTAGTAATTTTAGAAGTTGCAGGCGCAATGTTCACTTTTAGGTTGTCGCTCTTTTTCCACAACATACCAGGACCAAATTGCAAGTAACCAGAAGAGAGCAATTTGTTGATAAGGGTGCGGTTTTGGCTATCTACATACTTGTAACCATCGGTCATTTGAGTTTTGAAGTTCAAGAAGAATGAGTAGTACCATTGAGGGTTGTTCAATTGGTAACCGAGTACAGAGTTTACTTCAAAACGGTCGGTGGTTTTTTTAGTATATTCATCGCCATCTACTTTGGTGAGACCATAGTCGATGAAGATATTGTTATCCCAAGCCCATTTGTCTTTTTTGTAGTTGAAAGCATAGCTAACAGCGAGGTTAGCAGCAACGTTGTTAGAACCACCACCAGTCCAATCGTGGTTGAAAGCAGCTTGTGAGAACAACAATGAAGCGCTACCGCCTTTTGTCCAACGAGGCGCAGGAGCTTCTTCGGCGGGAGTTTCTACCGCAGTAGGGTCTTGAGCAACACCGCCATTAGTTTCGTCTTCCTGAGCGAAAGTAGCTACTGAAGACAATAATAGAGCTGAAAATAAAAGTTTTTTCATAAGTGATTTATTAATTTAGTTTACAAAAATCCTAATTCGAGTTTCGCCACCTCGCTCATCATATCTTGATTCCAAGGGGGATCGAAAGTAATTTCTACAAGTGTTTCGTGTACTTCGTCTATGCTTTGTACCTTTTCTTTCACTTCCATAGGGAGAGATTCGGCAACGGGGCAATTAGGTGATGTGAGAGTCATTAGGATTTTCACATCGCGGTCTTCGTTCACGAAAACGTCGTAGATGAGTCCGAGTTCGTAGATATCTACAGGGATTTCGGGGTCGTATATAGTTTTGAGTACCTCAACGATTTTTTCGCCGAGGACTTCGGTGTTTATGATTTCGTCCATCTTTTTTTAGTTAAGAGATAAGAGGTAAGAGATAAGACCTCTAATTCCTGTTTTCTAATTTCTATTTTCTATTTTCTAATTCCTGCCGAGCATACTGTTTCATTTGCTGAATCATACTCACTAAGCCGTTGGCGCGGGTGGGTGAAAGGTGGTCTTTAAGACCGATTTTATCAATAAAACTCACATCGGCGTTGAGGATATTCTCGGGGGTTTGATGAGAGAATACTCTTATTAAGAGAGCGACAATACCTTTGGTGATAATCGCATCGCTATCGGCGGTGAATACGAGTTTATCATCTTGTTTTTCGGCGTGCAACCACACCTGACTTTGGCATCCTTTGATAAGGTGATTTTCAGTTTTATATTGTTCGTCTATTAGAGGCAACGACTTGCCGAGTTCTATGAGATATTCGTAACGTTGCGTCCAATCTTCAAAGAATGAAAACTCTTCAATGAGCTCATTTTGAATATGTTCGATAGTCATTTGCAATAAATTAGGGGGCAAAGATAAAAAACAATTGAGAATTAGCAATTGAGAATTGACAATTTTAACAATTTTAACAGTTGTGTATTAAGGGTTTTAAAGCATTTCGATTTGTACACTGGGGTTGTAGTGTTTGATAATCGATGCGAAATGTAGGTATAGTTCTTTTGTCATTTTAGCAACATTGGTAGTATTAGGCGTTTTGATAAAAGTCATTCCTCGTTTTTGTCTGTTATAATACCTCCAACTGAGTTGTTTGATAGTTGTAGGGTTGATTTCTTTGATTTTGAAGAGGGGAAACAAGTAGAGTTTATTTCTACAAAACACAAATGGAGGGTTGTATTTCATCAAAGGAAACAAATATTTTTGGGTGTTGAGCAACTGCTGAAAATCAGTATCCGACATTTGCGCAAGGAGTTCTTGTTGGTTTTGAATTTTCTTTTTCAAAACGCGATAGCTAAAGTAGAACGCTAAAATTTCGGCGACTGAGATTGCTAACAAAAGATTGTAGATCTGAGATTTATCTGGAATGATATAGAAGAATATCCCTGCAAAAAATGCTATTGTAACAATGGGTGTGCAGGCAAAGAATACAGCTGCTTTTTTGATATATTTGTTTTGGTTTTCAACATATTGCTGCCGTTCGGAAGAGAGGAGGGCGTTGTTCATTTTAGTTTTGGATTATACTGTTCAACGATTTGCAAAAAGTAAGGAAATGCTTCTCGGGGCATCATTATCATTGTTCGTTTGGGAGCTTTGAGGGTTACTGAGACACCGTTTTTGGATCTTCCCCAGTTCATATTGGTAATTTTAGTAGGGTCAATCTCACGAATTGCAAAGAAAGTAAAGAAATATAACTGATGGTTACACAATACAAATGAAGTATCATATTTATTGATAAATGGTAATCTCTCTTTTATTTTGAGGAGTAACTCAAAATCACTATCGCTCATTTGTTCCACCAGCATACGCAGGGCTTTTTCATTGCGTTTGAACACGTAAGAAAGGAGGTAATAAGCTAAAAAACCAATCAAGAATATTATCAAAGGTTCTACTATCATTTCATTGGGGTATAATACATACCATTTAGCTGTACTCTCTTGAAACATCAATATAAAGTAGATGATTGAAGGAGCGACAAATATTACAAAGAAGATACCTACAAACCAGAGACGGAACTTATGCACCCCTTTCAAATAATCCTCCCGCTTTTGTGACAGCTGGTGCTGAGGGCGATAAAGTGCCAAGCGCTCTTCAAAGGCATTTTTGCGTACCATCACAAAGTACATAATAACCCCGAGAATGGGGAGCATCAAGAAAAATACTGTATCCATAATTTTGATGTAAAAAAAGAAAAAGTCGTTAATCACTAATGACTAACGACTTTTTATATTTACATTACGATATTGATAATCCTATTAGGCACTACAATTACCTTTTTAGGGGTGTTGCCTTGTAGTTGTTCTGCAGTTTGAGGGTCGGCAAGGATAGCTTGCTCTATCTCGGCAGGAGTCATACTGGTAGCATAAGCGCGTTTGAAGCGCACTTTTCCGTTGAACGATACGGGATACTCCTTGCTGTCCTCTTGCAAATACTTGTCCTCGTGTACGGGATAAGGTGCATAAGTTACACTTTCGGTATTTCCGAGCCTTTTCCAGAGCTCTTCGGCGATATGTGGAGCGAAAGGTGCTACCAATACCGCAAGAGGCGCTAAAACGTCTCTATGGTGGCATTTTAGCGATGATAACTCATTCACGCATATCATAAACTGACTCACGGAGGTATTAAAGGAGAAATTCTCAATATCTTCATTTACCTTTTTAATGGTTTTATGGAGCGCTTTGAGCATTTCAGGTGTAGGAGCTTCATCGGTTACTTGCCAACCGTTGTCATTGAAATACAAACGCCATAACTTGCGCAAGAAGTTGTATACCCCCGATATACCTGCCGTGTTCCAAGGTTTGGCTTGTTCCAAAGGTCCTAAGAACATTTCGTAAAGGCGCAGAGTATCCGCACCATATTGTTCGCAAATATCATCAGGGTTTACCACGTTGTATTTAGATTTCGACATTTTTTCGACTTCACGACCTGTGAGAAAATCCTCCCCCTGTCCCCCTCCCAAGGAGGGGGTGTAGAGTGCACCATTTTCTAAAATAAACTCGGCATTAGCAAATTCTTTACGCCACGCTTTAAATTTATCAATATCTAATTCATCAGAAGTATCTTTGAGGAGAGAAACATCTACGTGAATAGGTTGGATAATAGTATTAATTATTTTTCCTGAGAGTTTTTTCATAAACTCCACACATTGAGGATATTTAGGGAAAATCTTCTCTAATAAAACAATCGCCAACTTATCATCCTTGAATTTCTTTGAAACAAATATAGGAGGAAAGTTATTAGATGAAAGCTCTTTTACTTCAACTAAATTCACTTCATTACCTTGCTCATCTTTCACTTCCCATAACACTCGGTATGCAAAGGCACTCATACCCAATATCATACCCTGATTTATCAGTTTTTTGAAAGGTTCTTCAGTGGGGGCAAAACCGCGGTCTTTAAGGAATTTGTTCCAGAAGCGAGAGTACAAGAGGTGCCCTGTGGCGTGTTCGCTACCTCCTACGTATAGGTCTACGTTTTGCCAGTAGTCTACTACGGATTTGGTAGGGAAGGTTCCACGTGCGTCTTTTTCCATCATATACTCTAACCAATACCAAGAAGAGCCCGCCCAACCTGGCATAGTATTCAATTCTAACGGGAATACGGTTTGATTATCAATCAACTCGTTGCTCACTACCTTGTGGTTTGCAGTATCCCACGCCCAAGTGGTCGCATTGCCCAACGGTGGGTTCCCCTCTTCGGTAGGGAGGTATTTCTCTACTTCAGGTAGGAGAATAGGGAGGTGCTCCTCGCCTATCATCTGTGGCAAGCCGTTTTCATAGTATACTGGGAAAGGTTCGCCCCAATAACGCTGACGTGAGAAAACAGCATCGCGGAGACGGTAATTCACTTTGGCTTTGCCTGCTCCTTTGGCTTCTAAGGCTGCTAACACTTTGGTAACTGCCTCGCTAAAGTTAGTGCAACCATTGAGAATATCAGAGTTTTGGTAAGTCATTCCCTCTTTGTCGGTAAAGGCGTTTTCTGAAATATCTTTATCGAAGATGTTAATCACTTCTGGCATTCCTTTGGCGCCCTTGAAGTGTTTAGCAAAGGCATAATCGCGGTCGTCGCCAGCAGGCACTGCCATTACAGCCCCTGTACCATAGCTTGCCAATACATAATCGCCTATCCAAATAGGGATTTGCTTGCCGGTAAGTGGGTGTACCGCATACGCCCCTGTGAAAGCTCCTGATACGGTTTTGGTGTCTGCCATACGGTCGCGCTCTGAACGTTTGGCAGTAGCTGCTATATAAGACTCTACCTCAGCACGTTGCTCCTCAGTAGTGATTTGCAATACTAAGGGGTGTTCGGGGGCAAGAGTAAGGTAAGTAACACCGAAGAGGGTATCGGGGCGAGTGGTGAAGACCTCGACTTTGTGCTCGCCGGAGGCGAGCACAAAGTTGATAGAGGCTCCTACTGATTTTCCTATCCAGTTGCGTTGGCTTTCTTTGATGCTCTCACTCCAATCGATGGTGTCTAAGCCTTGCAAAAGGCGTTCGGCATAGGCGGTGATGCGCATACTCCATTGGGTCATCTTCTTGCGGATTACAGGGTGACCACCACGCTCGGATACGCCATTGACGATTTCATCGTTGGCGAGTACAGTACCTAAGGCAGGACACCAGTTCACTTCGGTCTCTGCCAAGTAGGTAAGTCGGTATTTGAGGAGGATTTGTTGTTGTTTTTCTGATGAAAAAGCGCGCCACTGTTCCGCAGTGAAGGTGGGGGTATCGTCGTCGCAGGCAGCATTGACCTTGCTATTGCCTTCTGTTTCAAAGAGCGCAATGAGCGTTTCAATAGGCTCTGCCTTGTCGGTTGCGTTGTTATACCACGAGTTGAACAACTGTATAAATATCCACTGGGTATGACGATAGTAATCGGGGTCGGAAGTTTTTACCTCGCGACTCCAATCGAATGAAAAGCCTATTTTATCGAGCTGCTCGCGGTAGCGGGCGATATTCTGCGCGGTAGTGAGGGCAGGGTGTTGCCCTGTTTGGATAGCGTATTGCTCGGCTGGCAAACCGAAACTATCATAACCCTGAGGATGCAACACATTGAACCCTTTGTGACGCTTGTAGCGCGCCACGATGTCGCTGGCGATATAGCCCAGCGGATGCCCTACGTGTAAGCCCGCCCCTGAGGGGTAAGGGAACATATCAAGCACGTAGTACTTAGGTTTGGTACTGTCGTTTTGGGCTTTGAAAGTTTGGTGTTTTGCCCAATATTCTTGCCAAAAGGCTTCTATTTCTTTGTGATTATATACCATAGGTGTTAGGTTTCAGGTGTTAGGTATTAGGGTGCAAAGGTAGTAATAATTTGCTGATTCTTTAAGCTAATTCTAAAGATACAATCTCTGCTTTTTCTCCATTTTCAGTTTCACAGACAATAGAGATATAGTCAAAGCCATTTCTTTTCACTTCTTCCCAAGAAATAGTTTCTCCATTGATAAGGGTTACTCTATCTTCTTCGTCTACTTCATAATCTTCTTTTTCTTCTTCGTAATCAATAGAATATCCAAAATCTATATGAATTTTGCAAGGAGCAATATCGTATTTTACCAAAGTTCGTTTTTTAACTTCTGCTGGGTCAAACTCATCGCAAAACATTGCATTATAGCCGTGTCGGTAGCCGTCAAAAAGCAATATTTCTTCGCCTGTTTCTGTATCTTTGGCTACTATTTTACAAGGAATTCCAGTTTTATTATCTACAATAAAAGGCAATTTTTTCCTCTTTACTTCAAATAAATCTCCATAATAATACACTTCAAAGAGTGAATTTCCATTTTTAGATTGGATATCTACTGAGAGATAATCGCCTGATTTTACATTACAAGCGTTTTCACTTAAGTAGGTAGGAACTTTTTGCATATACAAAATTATTTAGAATGTATGTTATATTTTTATTTAAAATCCCACTGTCTTTGGAAAGTTGCTTTTTCAAGAAATTCATCAAAGGTATCAGCTACTAATTCGGTATAAAGGTCATCATATATTACCCAAACACTATGTTTTTCGGGGTGGAAGAAAAGTATACCGCCATCGGAAAAACCAAAGGCAAAAGCTGTTTTTAGAACTTCAACTGAAGGAAGTTTGTCTATACTATTACCTTCTATTGATTTATAGAAAAAGTCTTTTTGTGCAAGTAGTCGATAAGTAGGAATCAGCTTTTCACCATTATCATCGGTTTCACGGGTAAGAGAGAAGAAACCTTGTATTACATAAACTCTTTTAGGAAGAGTGGGTTTCTTACGGCGTGCATATTCGTAGAAAAAGTTGGATTTTTCAGGAATAGTAGCAAATAAATCTCGGTAAGACTGGGGGACGTTTTGCTCTTGTATATTCATTTTATAATGTTTTTTTATTTGTATTCAAAATATGAAAGGTTTATTACCCCGTTTTCACTTAGGTAGGAACTTTTTGCATATACAAAATCATTTAAATAAAAGCATAATTCTTAATTTATCGATTTGCTAATTAGCAAATTTGCCAATTGTGGGGCAAAGGTAGTGTATAATTACGAAATGAGCAAATTTGGGGTGAGAGTAGTGGGGGTAATGAGAGTAGTGGGAGTAATGGGGGGCGATCTGCATGGGCAAATTTGCACGAGCTACAAGCTCTATTTTAGATAAGAGATAAGAGATAAGAAATTAATAATATATTGATAATCAGTATTATAAAAAATTACCTTCCTTATCTATAGTCAGTTCTTTGCCATTTTTGATGAGTAAATAATAATAATCTTCCCATTCTTCGGTAGGTTCTGAATAAGGCTCGGCGTGTTCATATTCAAATGGGAGTTTTGTATTTCCTTTTTTGTCAATCATTCCCCATTTGCCCTTGTATTTCACCATTGCGTAACCACTTTCGTTAAAATGATCTGCGTCATCATATACAAATGGCAGTACAAGCTCTCCTTTAGGATTTAAAAAACCGTAATACCCTGTATTTTTGGCAAATGCCAAACCTTGGTAAAACACATCAATTTCGTCAAACCAAGGGGTAAGACTTTTGTTGTGGCTATCCAAAAGTTGATAACTATCGTTCAGTTTTACCACAAATACGCCTTGTGAATACCAAATAAAATCATACTTAGCAGGGATAATTTCCTCACCTGAAGGTTTGATGATTCCTCTTAAATTGTTGATAGTAACATCGTAAAAAGGCATATCTTGAGGGGGATTGGTATCAATATAATCGTATTTCACGGGGGTGATTTCCAATCCTTTAGGGCTTACAAGTCCGTATTTATCGCCTTTGCGTACCATCATATTCTCGGTGCGTGTAGGGAGTACTTCATCGTACTGTTTGCGCCAATCGCTGTTACAATCTGCACAGCATAGGACTAAGGTTGTTATTAAGAATTTTTTCATTATATTGTTTATTTTGGTTATTCTATTAAAAAGATATTGATTATCAGTTTTATAGCCCCCGTTCCCCCGAAGGGGGACAAGCCAGAAAAAGAGACTTTTATGATAGCTATCAAAATGCTCTTACAAAAAAACTACAAAAGTAATTGATAATCAGAGTAATTAACTTTGCCAAAGTTTCTTGCTTGTGCGGCTCGCACCTTTGGCAAAGTGTAGCGACACAAATGTGAAAATTTACCAAAGTGTAGCGACACAAATACGACGGATTATTGATTATCAGTTTTATAGCCCCCGTTCCCCCGAAGGGGGACAAGCCGGATAAAGAGACTTTTATGATAACTCTCAAAATACTCTTACAAAAAAACTACAAAAGCTATTGATAATCAGAGTAATCAACTTTGCTAAAGTTTCTTGTTTGTGCGGCTCGCACCTTTGGCAAAGTTTATGATGCAAAAGCGATTTTGAGACTTTTTAGAAAGCCCATATTTTCCCCTAACTCAGGAAAGTAATCATCGCCTCTCCCCTACTGGCTGCCGTAGCAAAAAAAGATTGAAGTGCTTGAAAATGAGAATACAAATACTCAAAATCTTCCTCATTCCAATCCAATGAAGGGTATAATTCCTCCTCTTCACACATCGCTTCGGGATTGTAATGCGCTTTTAAATCAGCTTCTGTAAGTGAAGCTATTTTGCGATGAATACCCGCTACTTGCTCAGGAGTAAGGTAATGAGCAGGTCCGTAGCCTACATCCATATCTTCATCAAAGAATTGCGCACTGAAAAAGATACGATTCAGGCTATCTACTTCATCCTCAGGACTTCCAGAGGCAAATGCCTTTCCAGTAAGCAGATATAAAATACCGCCCCACGCTTTATCGATATCCAAAAAAGCATCATCATTGTCTTCTGATTCATACAATACATCCAATTTCTCTTCAAAAAGAGAAGGCGTTTGAATGTAGTTTTCAAGCTCCTGCTTAGAGATGCGGAACAAATTCATAATCATACTCATAGTTTTTAATATTTAGTCGTAATAAGTTATTTCTCTGCGTACAATTTCAGGAAATCTATCTTTTGGTACTGGCTTCTCAAAGATTTCTTCTCGCTCTATCCAATTGCCTTTATCATCATATGTATATTTGTAATGATAGTGTAAAAGTTTAGTTCCTTTTAAGTTATATACCTCTATATCAGTTATTTGACCTTTATTGTCATAATGATAAACACTCTTTATATCGCCTTGAAGTGTATAATCTACCTGTCCGTTATCTTTGTAATAGATGTCATTTTCTATTGTGGTACGCCCTTTCACAGTATACGATGTATACGATATTTGAGTATGAGTACCAAAATACCGATAGGTTGTACTTTCAGATTCGCCAACTTTTTCTACCAAATAAGTACCTGCTTTATCATATAAAAAGCTGATAGCCGTTTCTTCTGCCTTATCAGGATAATTAATTCCCTTATCAGGATAACTAATTCTTTTACCGCCTTTTAAGTGATTGTGCGCATCATATTCATAACAGTATACAATATCGCCCCTAATATTCTTTTCCACAAGATTTCCCTTTAGGTCAAAACGGTAAGTGATAGGTACTACTACTATCATTTTAGTATTTGCTAATTCAGGAGGATAGTTTAGAAAACCCACTTCTGTAACCGATTTTACTTTCCCTTTAAGGTCTAATCTTGCGGTTGTATATTCCTTTTGTGCCTGCAAATGAATTGTTTCTATAAACATAAAAATCAAAAAAAGATACCTCATCATAAGATTTTATATTAGTTGTAATAAGTAATTTCCCTATGTGTAACATAGATAGGATAAGGAACATTCTCCATATATTTACTACATTGAATCCAATTGCCTTTATCATCATATTGATAATCATAACGATAACTTCCCAAACATTTATCAGTAGCAAGATAATACCTCTTATCCGTTTCCTTATCTCCATTGGCATTATAAGTATACACTATCTTCTCTTCGTTTTCCTCATCTATGGTATGACTTATTTTTGTTCGTGTACTATCAGTATAGTAATAAGCTATTCTAAAAATCATCTTAGCATAAGGTAAAATATGACCATAGATAAAGTTTCTTCTCGTAGGAGATACCAAGTGATATTCTTTTTCTGTCAATTTACCTTCCTCTCGCATTATTTCCTTCCAAAAACTATGAGTAGTATCTGTCTCAAAAGTCATACGTCTTTTTATACCATCGTGAGAAATTACTACCGCTTTGGTGGGATAATCAGAACTATCATATTCAAATTGAATAGTATACAATCCTTTCAAAGTATAGGTAAGCAATCTTCCTTGTGTATCAAAAAAGTAAGTAGTGGGAGTGCAAAGTGGTGGATAACTTTCATCTTTTACCACCGTTTTCACCTTCCCTTTAAGCGACATACTTTTAGCTGTATAGACACTTTGTCCAAGTAAACTTATAGGTAATATTAGTACTAAAATCAAAAAAAGATACCTCATCATAAGATTATATATTAGTCGTAATAAGTTATTTCCCTGCGTACAATTTCAGGGTATTTATCTGGTATAGGAGTCTGAAAAGTTTGCTTCTTCTCTACCCAATTGCCTTGCGCATCATACACATACTCATAATGGTAGCTATTACTCACTTCACCATTTTCGTCGTAGAAAATAATCGTCGCTACCTCGCCTTGGTCGTTATAAGTATAGACTTCCTTTTTTCCATCTCGAAGTATGTAATCAATTTTGCTATACGAATAAGGTTTTTGGTAGTAAATCTCCTTCTCATCAAACAATTTTCTATCAATGGTATGAGATATTTTACAGTGAACAGGTGATAAATAATCAATTCTCAATTTCTCTATCTTCTTTTTATAAAAAGTAAGCTCTTCCCAAAAAGCTCCATCTTTAACGCGTATAAACATTATATCTGCCTTTATTTTATCAGAATAGACATACTTTTTACCACCCGATAAATAATGTTGATAGCGATCGTATTGATACACATACTTGATATCCGCTCCTATGCTTTTCTCAGTGAGGTCTCCTCTTTGGTTAAAGGAATAAAGCGTAGGGATAGAGCTTTGCATTTTCATAGTAGCTAATTTTTGAGGAGGATACGCATACTGAGTAATTTCAGTAACGCTTTTCACCTTCCCTTTGAGGTGCATCTCAGCACACGAATATTCGTTTTGCGCCAACAGCCCAAAATGTATAGTAAATACTATAGCAAAGATAATACTTTTCATTAAAAGATAATATTTTTCATTAATAAATCGCCCGTGCGGCTCGCACCCGTGTGGCTCACACTAATTGGTAATTTCTCTCTCCACATACCCTACGATAGTCCCATTTACAAAGATAGTACGAGTAATCCAATTGCCTTTCTTGTCAAAAGTATGTTTAAACTGCTGGTTGTTTGTACCCGTTGGGATACCCTTTTTGTCGTACGTATAACGCAATACTTGTGGGGGAGTGTTACCCTCAGCAATACTGCGCTCTACTACCCTACCCTCACGGTCGTAACGCACTTCTATGCGTATCTCGGAAGAAGTATCGCCCTCGGTAACCATTTTGAGCAAAGTGCGCTGGTTGTGCTTATTGAACTCCTGCCATACTTTTGCCTTATCCTTATCGGTTTGCAAAACACCTTCAACGGGGTTGCCATTACTATCCCACTTACTAAAAGTATAGACCTGCGTAGGCGATACACTCCCCTGCATTAGCATACGATAAGAAAGCAATTTTCCTTGAGCATCATACTCATATTTACCCGTAGAAACGAGCGAACCACCGTGAGCCGTTTTGGTAATCGTTACCTTCAAAGGATGTTGTGCAGCATCATACGTATACTGGTAACGCAAACTATTACCGCTATAACGCTGTTCAGAGTCCGTAGCGTATCCCGCTTTGTCAAACACATAACGATTTTCCGTAGCGAGGCGTTTTTGTTTCAGGTCGCCGCGATACACATCATACGTGCGTTCTACCATCGTTTTCACCTCCCCTTTCAGCTCCTTATCAGCGCGAGTAATAGGAGGATTGACAATTTGTGCCATTCCCAATGAAGGAAACAGACACAGAAAAAGCATTTTTTTCATATTATTAGTTATTAATAGCCATCAAAAGTTAAGTTAAGTATTTTGTAAATATAGCCCCCGAACCCCAAAGAGGGAGAAGGTGTAAAAGCAATTCTCACTGTAACTTCTAATAAAACAATATATCATTTCTTTAATTCTTGATTCATTTTATTAGTATCTAACCCCTGAAACCTATCGTCTATTACCTGAGCGTCCTGAAAGTTTAGCAAATTCTGCTTTTGCTTTATTGAGTTGGTTCATAAACTCTTTATTGGCGTGCAAGCGAGCAACTACGGCACTAGCAACAAGTCTGCCGGCATCTACATCACTTTGGAAGTGATAACCACAAATCACTCTACTTTGCCCTATTTCATAACCGCGTTTGAGGATTTCGTTCTGGCGCTCTACATTGATTTCAGCTAATACCAAGGCAGTAGCCCAACCAATAGCCGTATGTCCTGAAGGATAAGAACCGTTAGTAGAGAGTCCTTGTTGTTGTTCGGTATTGCAAGTATCTTCATTATAGAAGGTAAACGGACGCATACGCATATAGTGTTCTTTAGCACTACGGGTAGCATAATCGCCGGCATCTTCACGAAAATGACTGATGAGTTTGTAAATTTCTGGAGTTCCTTCTTTAGAAATTGTCATCCCAAAAGCCTCCGAAAACGATTTGGCTACTCCATCGCCATAGAGGCGCGCATCACTCACAGCTTGGTCACCGCGGGGTGTAGGGCGTTGCATTTTGCCCCAGCGGTATTGAGCTTCATCATTCAGGAAGAGAATGCTATTCACAGCAGGGGGAGGAGGTAACAGTTCCAAACTACTCGCTACATCTTCTAAAGAAAGATAATGATGCGATTCTTTTTCCTGTGCTTGTACAAAAGTACTAAGGGTCATAAAAGCAAAGAAGCCTACCCAAATAGAATGTTTTTTCATACTAATATTGTTTTTATGGTTAAAATACGCCGACAAAAATAAGAATTAATAAATAAAAATACAAGCAATAAAAGAATAAATCTTAAATCATTTAGTTAGGGATAGCCCTGCACATACGCAGCTATGAGCACTCGCTGCTTCCCCGAAGGGGACAAGCCGCAAAAGAGAATGTTTATATAATGTTCCACGTGGAACATTTTTTAATTAACAATTCACAATTGCGAATTGTTAATTAATTTATTACCTTTGCACCATCTTAACTCTTATCTCTTAACTCTTACCTAAATGAAACGTTTTATAGTAAATAAATTTTTCGTACCTAAAGGCTTTGCAGGAATTACCCTCTACCCTTTTGTATTTACAAATAATCCGCGACTATTAGAAGACCCTCAATTCATCAATCACGAACGCATACATCTTGCTCAACAACGCGAACTCTTAGTGATTTTTTTCTATATATGGTATCTCATAGACTTCGGAATGAAATACCTAAAATACAAAGATAAGTATCGCGCCTATCGCAATATCATCTTTGAACGCGAAGCCTACGAAAACGATAATAACCTCCACTACCTAAAAACACGAAAACTATACGCCTTCCTTCGAGGTAAGAGATAAGAAGTAAAAGGTAAGAAATGTTCCACGTGGAACATTTTTTTCAATTAATAATTAATAATTAACAATTAAATTGCCCGTGTGGCTCACACCTGATGACAATTAAAGATTACAGTGTATCACAAGAGGAATTTACTCTTGTATATGATTCAGTATTAGAACTTTACAGAACAAATCCCGTTCCTAATGAGCTGAGTAAATACTACGAAAGTGAAGCATATATCTCACATACCGATAGCCGTAAAACGCTATTCGACAGACTCTACCAATGGGTGAAAAGCTATAACCTAAAGCATAAAATTGCACTCATCAAGCAATACAAAAAAGAAAATATACACCTCCTCGACATAGGGGCGGGTACAGGCGACTTTGTATTGAGTAGCAAAAAATACGCTCATTGGGAGGCTATGGGCATTGAGCCCAGCGAGAAAGCACGTGCCAAAGCAGAGGAAAAAGGCTTATTGCTACAAGCTGATTTTAGCGAACTCCTCCCCCACTCTTTTGATGTAATTACAATGTGGCACGTACTAGAACACGTACCCGATGTAACAAAAGAAATACAGATTATTAGTAACTTACTAAAAGAAAACGGCATTGCTGTAATAGCAGTGCCCAACTATCGCTCCTGGGATGCTCAGCATTATAAGGAACATTGGGCTGCTTATGATGTACCCCGACACTTATGGCATTTCTCCAAAAAGAGTATCGAGCAGCTTTTCGCTAAAGAAGGTTTCCACCTCCTCGCTACCCACCCTATGCTCTTTGATGCTTTTTATGTGAGTATGCTTTCCGAACAATACAAAACAGGTAAGAAATCATTTCTTAAAGGTTTCCTCAACGGACTCCGTTCCAACTACTACGGTTGGCGCAAAGGAGAATACTCATCACAAATTTACATTTTAGGTAAGAAGTAAGAGATAAGAGGTAAGAGTTACCTATTTTTACTATTTTTGAAGCTAAAAATAGCAAAAACTTCAAATAAGGCATTTTTACGATACTTCTCTCCTATCAATAACTAAGTATATCACTTTTTAAAAATAACGCTTAAAAACGGCTGTAATAAAGTCGGTTTTAATAAAGTATTTTTATAGATTTTTGTTTTAAAATAGAAAATGATTATTCTTAGGAAATAGGGTCAGGGGTCAGGAGGAAGTCGCTACACTTTGACAAAGTTTTAGACTTTGTCAAAGTCTATAGAGGTTTCACGTGGAACAATGAGTGACGAATGACGAGTGACGAAAAATAGTATTTTACTTTTTTGAGTAATAAAATTAAAAAATATTTCATTTACACACAAAACTTTCTTATTTTTGCGACCTGAATTGAATTAAACATTATAGAAAATGAAAAAACTCATCTTAACAGGCGTAGCAATCCTCACTCTTACTGCCTGCACCGATAAGGTGGCTTTCGTGGATAACAGCAAACTCTTAAACGAGTACCAAGAGAAAAAAGACATCGAGGCTAAATTGAAAACTGAAGTTGATGCCTATAAGAAAAAACGCGATAGTATTTCTGTAGCATTCCAAACTGAAGCACGCGCTTTCGACACTCAGGCTAAAACCCTCCCTCAAAATGTGGCTCAGAAAAAATACAATGAGTTGATGCAAAAGAGTCAGATATTGCAACAACACTTGCAACAAGAAGAAGAAAGATTGCAATTGGAAAGCCAAACTCAAATGGATTCTCTACTTAGCAAAGTGAAGAAAAACATTAAAGAATATGGCAAACAAAAAGGCTATACATTTATCCTTGGTGCTAACGACGGCGGTAGCGTACTCTATGGTGCTGATAACAAAGATATTACTAAAGAAGTTACTGAATATTTGAACAATCAATATAAATCAGGTAAGAAGTAATAGGTAACAGATTTCAGGAGACAGGAATCAGGAATCAGAATTGTAATTATAGACTTTGTCAAGGTTTTTAAGACTTTGACAAAGTTTTTTTATTGATAGCTAATTAGTTAATTGTAATACGTTAGGAAAGAACGCTTGGAATATCAAGAAAACTCCAAAGACTAACAATATAATGCTAATCGCGCGTTTGATTTTGTAGATATGAAAAGCGGTAAGTCGGTTTTTGAGCTTCTTAGCAATGAGAATTTTAATGATATCTATGCCAAAGTAAGCCAAGATAATAGAAGTAAAAAATACAAATATCCTACTGGCATTCATATCGAGTTTAGGACCAAAAACGATGATAATCCCTAACCAAAAACCTAAAACCCCTATATTGATGAAATTCAGTAGAAAACCTTTGATAAAGAGGGCTACATAGTTCACTTTTTCAGCTACTTGTAAGTGTGCATTCTCCTTATTATCCATTGTTTTCTTGAAGTCTTTTTTCAGTTTGATAAATGAGATAAGTCCGTAGGCTACCATTATAAGTCCGCCAGCAAAGAAGAGTTTAGGGTCGTCCTTAATTTCGCGCAACAGACTGCTGGTAGTGAAATAGACAATGAGAATGAAGACAGCATCGGCTAATACTACCCCCGAATTGAAAGCAATAGCTGCCCTAAATCCTTTAGTAATAGCTGTTTCCAGCAATACAAAGAAGACAGGACCTATGGTAAAAGCTAACAACAAGCCTAAAGGTAATGCAAGCAATACATCCGCAAACATCTATTTCTACCTAAAATTTGATTAATTGCACAAAAGTACTAAAAAACTGCTGAATCACAAAAAATAAGGGAGAAGTTTTTAGTACCTCTCCCCTACTCTATTGGTATTGTGATAATTATTAACTATGATTTGATAATTTCACTTACTTGTTTTAGAGTTTGTTCATCTTTCAAATCAACTAATTCTTCAAGGTCTTTAGAAAGATAGAAAGCTTTTACATCAGGTACATAAACTAAATAATTATGGATACCCTCAGTATAATAATTAAAAAGCAATTGCTTAAAATTACTAACTCCATTACAAGTTTTCTCTAAATTCTCACCATCATTATTTGCATAAAATACAGTATAATTATCTTTTTGATTGTGAGAAAGTTGTTGTTTTTCATACTTACCAGCCACATCAAAACCTACACCCCAGCTTGATTCAGCAATGATACTTGACAAGAAAGTAACGGTATTATCTTCTTTGTTTAATTTGTATGAGACAAGTAATACTTTCTCATTTGGAACAAAGTTCACTGATTTTTCTGATACAGTTTCAAAAAACTCTTTATAAGTCATTGACTTATCTTGCAAATCTTGCAATGGTTCTTGATTTTTTTCTTTAGAGCAAGACACTAATACTACTGCAAAAAACAATACAAACAACGAAAATTTTATTATTTCTTTCATACTAATTAAATTTAAAATTATTAATTTAATTTTCTTTGCACGTTCTTTTTTATGAAGACAGTAACCCGTAGCTCAGTTAGGGGAAGTCATTTTTAAGGAAAAATCCTCACTATATTTTGTTTACAGAAGAAAACAACAAAATATATCTCCAAAGGAAATAATATCAATATCAGTCATAAGCATAGAGATTAGGATTAGTTGAGGCAAAAGTACATCATTTTTATATAATTTCCAAATATATTTAACTTTCAAGAAGGTATCCGAAAAGTTTTATTTATGTGGACGTTTGCAAAACTCCCATTAAAAAGTTTAGTTCTTCAGATGTTTTAACAGAACATACCGCATTGCGTCGTAGAAAAGAGCAGTGGATAAATGTCCTGTATTCCAAATTTCTACTTTTAGATTTCCATAAGCGGGAGCGTGCTCGTGAAGTGGTAAAAACAGATCGTAGCGAGCCATAACCGGAAATACATTTAGGGATTGATTTTCTTGCCATTGAGCTGAGAAATTTAGGTGATGTGTAATGATTTTGTTTCGCTCAATTTCACTTTCAGTAGCCTTTTTCTTTGGGAAAATAAAAAACTTTTCGTGTGCCACTGTTCCTACTATCGGCACATAGAAATCTGCCGAATTATATGCCACTCGATGCCTGTTTGTTATCACAGCCCCCAAGCTGAATCCGCCAATTTCGATAGTCTGTACTCCTTTTTGTCGTAAAGTGTGAATCAGCTTTTCGGTTAATTTCACACTTGTTGCCATCGTTGCCATAAAGGTCGATAGGTTCGCTGTGCCCTGTCTCAAAGCCCCTTTTTGCTTGTGAAAAGGAGTTCGGACTACGATTAGGTTTATACCTAAATCGTTCAGTATCGCTTTTTTGAAAATCTTAGAAAAAATCCCGTAAAAAGGATATTCCGATGCTCCGTGATGAAAAATGAGTGTATTGGAAGTGTCTGAATCCCATTTGTATACTAAAAATGCAGGATCTAAGACACCTGCTTTGGTAGAAGCTTTTACCTCGTATAATCCTTCTCTGTTCCAATCGGGAATTTCTAAATTTATAGCTTCTAAGTGTTCTGTAAAATCGGCTGTTTCCACTCCGTTAGGAAAATAAACAGGTTCAGAATAAGCTACTTTGTCTACCAAAAAATTCAGATTAAAAGCAGGAATTTCTTTTTTAATCGCAGAATCTGATGCTTGTACGAATGTTTTATCTATTTTTTCGTAAGACGGATTCCGAAACAACCACAGAAGACCGATTGCTAAGAAAATAATAACTGACGATAAAAATAAATATATCATCTTTTTGATTTTCATTGTTTTTAAATTTGTAAGGACGTTTGCAGCACATACTATAAAAATAGTTGATAATCAGAGTAATCAACTTTGTAGTCAACTTTAGTCAACTTTGCCAAAGTGTGAAACTTTAGCAAAGTGTATGGTGCAATTTGTAAGGGCGTTTGCAAAACGCCCCTACATAACATATCCTAAAATCACTTTTAATTATTCACTTATGAGTTCAAAGTCTAATTGCTTTTTCATCAGGTCGGTGTTTTTGACACGTATCATTACTTCATCGCCAAGCTGGTAGGTCTTGCCAGTGGCTTGTCCTACCAAGGCGTATTGTTGTTCGTCGAAAGTGTAATAATCGTCTTTGATGTCGCGAGCGCGTACCAATCCTTCGCATTTGTTTACGGTAATTTCTACATAAATACCCCATTCGGTTACACCTGAAATCACTCCTGCAAACTGCTGATTCTTATGGGCTTCCATATATTTCACCTGCATATATTTGATAGAATCACGCTCGGCTGAGGCTGCTACACTCTCCATTTGTGACGAGTGTTTGCATTTGGTTTCATATTCGGCTTCGGGTTGTGAAGGAGCTCCATCTAAATAGAGTTGCAAAAGGCGGTGTACCATCACATCGGGATAACGGCGTATAGGTGAAGTGAAATGGGTATAATAATCGAATGCTAAACCATAGTGTCCTATGTTTTTGGTAGTATAAGTAGCTTTTGCCATTGAACGTATTGCCAAGGTATCGACTAAATTCTGTTCTTTCTTGCCCTTTACTTCTTCTAAGAGATTATTAAGCGAATCGGTAGTGGTTTGGCGATTTTTCAAATCCAAACTATAGCCAAATCGGTTAATAACTGTATTGAACTGCTGTAGTTTCTCGGCATCGGGTTCGTCGTGTACGCGGTATACAAAAGTCTTTTTCATTTTGGCTACATACTCGGCTACCTTTCTGTTAGCCAAGAGCATAAACTCTTCAATTAGTTTGTTGGCTTCCTTGCTTTCTTTGAAATATACCCCTGTAGGGTTGCCATTCTCATCGAGGTCGAATTTCACTTCTACCTTATCAAAAGTAATAGCTCCTAAACGCATACGCTTGCCGCGCAGTTTTTCGGCTAAGGTATTGAGTGTGAGAATAGCCTCTACCACCTCAGCAGGTACGGTACGCTCTTTATCGGTAATAGAAGTTTCGGCAGGAATGGTGTACTCCTCCCCTACTTTAGCTTGCTCTATTACTGATTGTGCTTCTTCGTAAGCAAATCTAAAAGAGGAGTGCGTTACGGTGCGTCCTATCCAAATATCTACCACTTCAGCTTTCTTATTCATCTCAAACACTGCCGAAAAGGTGTATTTATCTTCATCGGGGCGGAGTGAACAAGCGAAGTTACAGAGTATTTCGGGTAACATTGGCACTACTCTATCTACCAAATATACTGAAGTAGCGCGGTTATAGGCTTCTTCATCTAATATAGTGCCTTCTTTCACGTAGTGTGATACATCGGCAATGTGTACGCCAATTTCGTAATTGCCATTTTCTAATACTTTGAATGACAGTGCATCATCAAAGTCTTTTGCATCACGAGGGTCGATAGTGAAAGTGAGGGTTTCACGCATATCACGACGGCGGGCAATCTCTTCATCAGTAATGGAAAGGTCTAACTTTTTAGCAAAGGCTTCTACCTCTTCTGGATAGGTATAAGGCAGACCGTATTCGGCTAAGATAGAGTGCATTTCGGTAGTTTGTTCCCCTGGTTTGCCGAGTATCTGTTCTACTACCCCCATAGGCGAATCGCTTTTGTCTTTCCAATCTTCTATGCGTACAATCACACGGTCGCCGTCCTGAGCACCATTGAGTTTGTCTTTCAACACAAAGAAATCAGTATACATACGAGCATCGGTAGGGACGACAAAAGCAAAGTTCTTGTGCATTTGGACGGTACCTACAAAGCGCACTTTGTTGCGTTCCAACACCTTGCTAATTTCTCCTTCCATCTTATTGCGATTTCTAAAACGAGGGAATACATACACTTCCACCAAATCGCCGTGGAGGGCTTTGTTTAGAAAATTCTGTGCTACAAAAATGTCGTTATCTAAACCATCCACTATTACATAGCCATTGCCGCGTGAACTCACATCCAGCGTACCTACATAGTAGTGTTGCATAGGGATAGCTTGGTACTTTCCACGATCTATTTCTACAATGCGTTTTTTCTCTTTCAGCTGTACGAGTTGCTTTACCAGCATATCACGACGCGGTGCATCGGTAATGTGGAGTTTGGCAGCGATTTGCTTGTAGTTGAAACTCTCTTCAGGGTGCTCGTGTAGCACCGAGAATATTGCTTTGATAAGCTCGTGCTTGTTGCGTTTAGCGAGACTCTTATTTTTTTTAGGTTTCCCTGATTTGCCTTGTTTCTTGGGTTTGTTTGTTTTTTTCATAGTAATTTCTTTTTTAGATGTGAGTCACACAACAATGTGACTAAGTGCAAAGATAGTCATTTTTGAGTTATCAACAATCTCTAAATTATAAATTGAAAAAAAATATTTTTTAAAAAAAGAAGGTTACTATTATGAGAGTGTGAATAGGGGGTAAAAAATTAGGCTTAAAAATTTGCTTTTTTCAGTTGATGTGATTTATGATTAGTTATCAACAATAAAAAACGATTTACGGCTTTTAAAATGAATATTTTAGGCAAAACTGTTGATAACTGCCCAACGATTATTCAACTGCATTTTGTGGATAATTTTTTAAAATGGCAATTGTGGATAACTGTTGTATCACTGTTGATAATTTTCTAAAAAATAAATTTGCTTATTTTAGACTTGGGTTTGTATATACGGAAAAGTGAGAGAAACAAATTTATTTATTATTTTTTTAGTAATAGTTATGAACAGGTTTTTAGGTTTCAGGGGTCAGGTGTTAGGGGTCAGGTGTTATTTGTTTCTTCTGTCTTCACCCCAGAGTAGTTTGTATCGTAGTGTATTGATAAAACTATCGCCGTCTAATCGTATCATTTTCACTACAAAAGGTGCTTTGCGCACAATAATAGAGTGCTTTTTGTCTACTGATTTGATATGAGAATCTAACGATAAAAGGAATTTCTTTTCCCGTCCTGAGATAGTGAGTTTGATTTCAGTATCTTCGGGGATGATGAGCGGTCGCATATTGAGGTTATGCGGTGCGATGGGGGTAATAACAAAGTTTTTGGCTGTAGGTAAAATCACAGGTCCACCGCAACTCAACGAGTAGCCTGTAGAGCCTGTAGGGGTAGAAATGATAAGTCCGTCAGCCCAATACGACGATAGGAAATCGCCGCCCAGTTCTGTATCGATTGTAATCATCGATGCTGTATTTTTTCGAGTAACAGTAATTTCGTTGAGGGCGAAATTTATAGGGTCTACCGGCTCGCCACTATCGGCATAGACAGCTTCTATTACCGAGCGTTCCACCACTTCGTAAGTTTTGTCGCGCAATTGCAGAAAAACGTTTTGCAGGTCGTCTTTATGAGCATTTGCTAAAAAACCCAAACGCCCTGAATTGATACCTAAGATAGGAATTTGCAAATCGCGGAGGTAAGTAATACCTTTCAGCAAGGTGCCATCACCTCCAATGGTGAGCATCACCTCGTACGAATTGTTGAGGTCGGCAAATGAGCTAAAAGGTTTAGCCCTGAGGAATTGATGAGAGCGAATGTTCAGTTCTTTAAGAATTTCACATTCAATAAACACCTCATCTTCAGGGAGGAGATGAGAGAAAAGTTCGCGAAGTATGGCTTCGTTTTCGGTAGAATATTGTCGGATATAGATTGCTATTTTCATTGATTTGCCAATTTCTGATTAGTCTGTTTGTGAGAATTGGTATGGCAAAGGTACAAATTAATTAACAATTAACAATTAAGAATTGACAATTGGCAATTTACAAATAGTAAAATGCAATTGTTAGCGATGATGTGTTTATTGAATGTTCAGTTCTTTAAGAATTTCACATTCAATAAACACCTCATCTTCAGGGAGGAGATGAGAGAAAAGTTCGCGAAGTATGGCTTCGTTTTCGGTAGAATATTGTCGGATATAGATTGCTATTTTCATTGATTTGCCAATTTCTGATTAGTCTGTTTGTGAGAATTGGTATGGCAAAGGTACAAATTAATTAACAATTAACAATTAAGAATTGACAATTGGCAATTTACAAATAGTAAAATGCAATTGTTAGCGATGATGTGTTTATTTGGTACTTTAGTTATATTTGTAACAATCTCTCCCCTTTTTGCGGTTTTTGGCATACTTTTAGTACGTTAGCCTGCACAAGCATTGTGGCATTAGAAAATCTTTTGTACTTTTGCACCTTTAAAAAAAATATAAATTTAATAGCACATTATTATGAAAAAAATTGTAGCAATAGCAGCTTTATTAGCCACCACCATCGCCTTTGGTCAGGCTCAGAAAAAGAATGGTTGGGAGCGTGCCAAACTCAATGGAAAAGTAAAAACATATACCCAAACAGGTATCCAAGTTACTGAAGAAGGACAAGAAATTCCTATGAATTCCGAACTCTTTGCTCAGTTTGACAAAAAAGGAACTCCCGTAAAAATGTTCTCTAAACAAAGTGGTATGACTATCAATTTTGTGGATGTATACGACAAAGAAGGACTTTTGTTAGAATCGGCTTCTCGCGATGATTCTAATACCCTCCTCTCTAAAAACGTATATGAGTACGACGATCGCGGTAACCTTACCAAACACGATGTTGAAACTCCTGATGGGACTATCTTTATGAGTCGTATCAATGCTTATAACGATAAAGACCAATTGATAGAGCGCACCGAATGTATGGCTGGATTGTGCGATGAGAAAATTACTTATACCTACCTTCCTAACGGAAAAGTAGCTGAAGAATCTAAATACAGCAAAAAAGAATTATCAAGTAAAACTGTATATACTTACGATGCTAAAGGTAATACCATTGAAAAACAAGTGTTTGACAAAGATAACAACCTAAAACAGCGCGTTACTTCAGTTTTTGATGAGAATAACAACGAAACAGAAGTGAAATACTTTGATAAAGACGGTAATGTTACCAAAACAGAATCTTACACACTTGTGTATGACAAAAAGAAAAACTGGATAAAGAAAACAATGTCCATTAATGGTAAACCAACGATGATTTTACTTCAGAAGTTAAAATATTATTAATAGATAACTAAAAAGCTGCTCTAAAATGGAGCAGCTTTTTTTTGTTAGAGACTTCTGGAAAATCCTATTTTTCTAACTTCTATGAGATTCAAAATTCTCCCATTTTTATAAGATACTTGAAACTTTTCACTACTTTTGCATTCTGTACTAACGGACTATTATGTATAATCTCATTATTTATCTTATAAAAGCAATCCTCCCGCTGATTGCCCTCTTCAATAAAAAAATACGTCTCTTTGTAAGCGGACGTAAAATTGTATGGACAACCCTTAATGAAAAATTAGATAAAAATGCGCGTTATGTGTGGTTACACGCGGCTTCCCTTGGTGAGTTTGAACAAGGATTGCCGGTAGCCAAAGCCCTTAGAGCCCAAGGTTACAAAATACTCATTACTTTCTTCTCACCCTCAGGTTATGAGGTGCGCAAAAATACCCCTGATGCCGATATAGTAGTCTACCTTCCTCTCGATACGCGCGCAAACGCTCGTAAGTTTGTACAGCTCGTAAATCCTGTAATGGCTATCTTTGTGAAATACGAGTTTTGGATAAACTACCTCAATGAACTTAAAAAAGCGCAAGTGCCTACTTATTTGCTATCGGGTATTTTTAGAAAAGATCAAATCTTCTTTAAGCCTTATGGCGGAATGATGCGCAAAGCCTTACATTGTTTCACTCATTTCTTTGTACAGAACGACCTCTCTAAAGAACTGCTCGGCAGTTTAGGTTTTACCAATGTAACGGTGAGTGGCGACACTCGTTTTGATCGTGTAGCCGAAATAGCTGAGAGAGACAATCATCTCGATTTTATAGAGCAATTCAAAGGGGATGCTTTGTGTGTGGTGTTTGGTAGTTCTTGGCCTGCCGATGAAGAGGTTTATTTGCAGTATCTCAACACCTGCAAAGCTAACGTAAAATTCATTATTGCCCCTCACAATATCCACCCCACTGAGATAGCTGTACTGAGAGACAACAAGCAGAAGTTAGACCGCAAAGTGGCTCTTTTCAGTGAGAAAGATGCTCTTAACCTCCCAGATTACGAGGTGCTCATTCTCGACACCATTGGTATGCTTACCAAGGTATACAGTTATGCCGATATAGCTTATGTAGGTGGAGGTATGGGAACTTCGGGATTACACAATGTGTTAGAACCAGCTGTTTTTGGTATTCCAGTGATTATTGGTAAGAACTATGAAAAATTCAATGAAGCGAAAGAATTAGTCGCTTTAGGAGGGGTATTATCTGTTGATAGTAAAGAAGCATTTGCTGAGGTGATGAATAGCCTTGTAAATTCGGCTGAAAAGCGCGAGATAGTAGGAAATATCAATCGTGAGTATATAACGACAAAAAAAGGCGCTACAAACGCTTTTTTGAAGGGAATATAAAAACTTTGCCAAAGTTCTATAGCACAAAAGGCTATAATAACTTTGGCAAAGTATAATTTATAATCTTATTGCTTGTGCGGCTCGCACTACTCAGATTGTGCTTGAATTACAGCAAGTGTAGCCAAATTCACCATTTCATCAACGGTAGAACCAAGGGTAGCCACGTGAATAGGTTTGGTAAGACCTAAGATTACAGGACCTATGGTATCTAAGTGTTCTGTTTCCTTGAGGAGCTTATAACTGATATTTGCTGCTTCGAGGTTAGGGAAGATGAGCACATTAGCTGCTTTGCCGTTGTTGAGTTTTGAGAACGGATAGTTCTTGGCAATCTTATCGGGATTGAGGGCAAAATCGGCTTGGATTTCTCCATCTACTACTAAATCGGGGTGGTTTTTATGCAAATAAGCTACTGCCTCACGCACTTTAAGACTGCTTTCGGACACTGCCGATCCAAAGCTAGAATACGACAACATCGCTACCGAAGGCTCTAAACCAAAGAACTTCACTGCGCGCGCTGTAAGTAAAGCGATATTAGCTAATTCTTCGGCAGTAGGGTTGATATTGATAGTTGCATCCGATAGGAAAATAGGTCCTTGCTTGCTGAACATAATGCTGGCAGCAGCAATACGGCGCACTCCTTCTTCTTTCTTTATAATTTCTAATACAGGGCGAATAGCATTTGGATAAGCGTGTGAATAACCTGTAATCATCGCATCGGCTTGACCAGTTTCTACGAGCATCGTACCGAAATAGTTGCGTTCGCGCATTAGTCGTTCGGCTACTTCATAGGTAATACCACGGCGTTCGCGCAATTTCCAATAGTGTTTTACAAACTTCTCACGACGTGCTTTTTCGGCATCACTCTTAGGGTCGATTACATCTACCCGACCGTTAAATCCTATTTCGTATTTAAGGGCTTTAATCATATCTTTATTACCCAAAAGTACAGGAATACCAATGCCATCTTCATAGATGCGTTGTGCTGCTTTAAGCACTTCTAATTGGTCGGCTTCAGCAAATACGATGCGTTTAGGAGCGCGTTTGGCACGGTCTTGCAAGAGGCGTATTTCTTTGCTTCCTACGCCTATTCTATCCATTAGTTCACCTTTGTAGGCTTCCCAATCGGTGATAGGTTTCTGTGCCACTCCCGATGCCATAGCTGCTTTGGCGATAGCAGGGGGTACTTCGTAAATCAAGCGAGGGTCAAACGGTTTAGGGATGATATAGTTGCGACCGAAAGTAAGGTTTTCGCCGCCATATACAAGACTCACTTTTTGAGGTACAGGTTTTTTAGCCAATTCGGCAATAGCGTGTACCGCAGCAAGTTTCATTTCTTCATTGATTTTGGTAGCGCGAACGTCTAAGGCTCCGCGGAAGATATAAGGAAAACCGAGTACGTTGTTCACTTGGTTAGGGAAGTCGGAACGACCCGTTGCCATAATGATATCTTTACGTGTTTTGATTGCTAAATCATAATCGATTTCGGGGGTAGGGTTTGCCATTGCAAATACAATCGCATCCTTGTTCATAGAGAGCAGCATTTCGGGGGTGAGTACATTACCTTTAGAAAGACCGATGAACACATCGGAGCCTTTTACGGCTTCTTCGAGAGTGTGGAGGTTGCGGTCGGTAGCGAACTCAGCTTTCTGCTCTGTTAGGTTAGGCGCATCTTTGCGAATTACCCCTTTGCTATCGCACATTACTATGTTCTTAGGGTCAGCACCGAGGGCTACGTATAAGCGAGTACAAGAGATAGCAGCCGCACCAGCTCCGTTTACCACTATCTGTGCTTTGCTGATGTCTTTGCCTACGATTTCTAACGCGTTGATAAGGGCAGCAGCCGAGATGATAGCCGTACCATGCTGGTCGTCGTGCATTACCGGTATATCCAATTCTTCTTTTAGGCGGCGTTCTATTTCAAAAGCCTCAGGCGCTTTGATGTCCTCGAGGTTAATCCCCCCAAAGGTAGGAGCAATCGCTTTTACGGTTTCTACAAACTTATCTACATCGGTAGCATCTATTTCGATATCGAATACATCGATACCAGCAAAGATTTTGAATAACAAGCCTTTACCTTCCATTACAGGTTTAGAGGCATCGGCACCTATATCGCCCAAACCGAGTACGGCAGTACCATTAGAAATTACTGCTACGAGGTTGCTTTTGGCAGTATATTTATAGGCGTTGCTTTTATCTTCGGCAATTGCCAAACAAGGCTCGGCTACCCCAGGTGAATAAGCCAACGCGAGATCGTGTTGTGTAGAGTGTTTTTTAGTAGGTACGATAGCAATTTTCCCAGGTTGAGGGAACTCGTGATAGTGTAATGCTTCTTCTTTTTTTCTTTGATCCATTTGATTTTAGGTAAGAGGTAAGAGGTAAGAGGTAAGAGGTAACGAGATTGTTACCTAATTACTTGTTACCTGTTAATTGTTTATAAATGCAAAGTTATAAAATAATTACGAATTATGAAGTACGAATGACGAAAAATTAGGAATTACCTCATCGGCTGCACAAAGTACTTGCTCCTCTCCTACCCCTATGACTCTCATTCCAGCAGCTTTAGCAGCTTGCACACCTGCCGGAGCATCTTCAAACACACAGCACTGGGCAGGAGGTAGTTGCAAAAGTTCGGCAGCTTTGAGGAATACTTCGGGGTTGGGTTTGGCTTGAGTTACCATAGTGCCATCAACAATAGCATCGAACAGCGGCAAAATGCCTGTGCGCTCTAATACCAAACGTGCGTTTTTGCTGGCAGAACCCAAGGCGATTTTCTTGCCTTTGCTTTTGAGAGTTTGCAGGAAATCGGCTACTCCTACGAGCAATTCGCTGCTATCAATATGAGCGATGTATTGCAAATAGAGTTCGTTCTTGCGGAGAGCTAAGGATTGGAACTCATTTTCGGGCAGTGTTTTACCTGCCCACTGAAGTATTTTGTGCAGGGAGACCTCACGACCTATGCCTTTGAGTTGTTCGTTATGTGCGGGAGTGAGCTCAAAGCCAAATTCTTGAGCGATAGTTTTCCACGCGAGGTAATGGTACTTGGCGGTATCTACTAGTACGCCATCTAAATCAAAAATATATCCTTCCATTGAAAAGTGAAATAGTGAAAAGTTAAAAGTGAATAGTACAAAGAAAAACCGCTATAAGGGCGACTTATAACGGTTTTTGTTTATAATAATATAAATAGATTACTGAATAGGGAGAGGTTTATAACCATTTGTTTTTAAACCATCAAAAGCTCTACTAGTTAGAACATTTCTCCAAGCATTATAATAACTTTCAATGCTACTAGCAGGAACATAGAGTTTGCGATTAGTACCACCAAGTGTGCTGAAAGGATTATCAATAACAGGAGGAGTAGTTGCTTGACAAGTTACATTTTGTATAGCAGCTGTGTCAAAAGCTCCTCTTTCTATTCTTTGTAGAGAAGCAGGTAATACTACATCTCTTAATCCAGAAGCTCTAAATGCACCACCTTCTATTACTTTTACAGCAGGCATTGTAACAGTAGTTAATTTAGAACAACCCATAAAAGCATCTTGGTCTATTACTTCTACATTAGTTAAATTAACACTTTCAAGATTATTTTGGTTTTTAAAGGCTTCTCTTGCTAATTTTTTAGCATTAGCAGGTAATACCACGTGAGAAGGCAATGTAACACCTGTTTTTACAGTGGCAACACCATCAGCATCTACATTGAAAAAGTTATCAGCTACTAAGGCTTTTACATTAAAGTTGAGGTTCAATGTTTGTCCGTCGCCATTGATAAGGTTTACGGTACCAGTACCTACATTTTTAGCAGTTACTCTAATACCAGTAACTTTTTCACCTAATTTTACCCCATTTTGAGCTTTAACATCTGTTGTAATGAACTGAGCAATAACAGCATTGCCACTTACGTTCATTTGCATTCTATCGAAGCGACCATTTTCGGGAGTAGTAGTGGTATATACTCCTTCTAAAGTGATGTTGTAAGCGCTATTTTGTACTAATTCAGTAGAACTAATGAGAACTTTGAAAGGTACAATTACATAAGCCTCTACCTCTACAGTTTTGTTTAGAGTAAGATCTTTAAAAGTAATTTTATCGGTTAAACCTTCACCTAAGCCTGTTACTATAAATTTGCCATTTACTTTGCGTACGCTACCTAAGGTAGAGTTACCTATGGTTACATCGTAGTTACCAGAACCTCCTTTGAGGTGGCCTGTTACGTCAGTTTCCCCACCTTTTTTAAGGAAGATAGTGCTTTTATCTACTTTAAAGCCGCCATTTTCTTCCACATCTTCTTGTATAACATTGATAGTAATAGTACCTCTATCACCAGAACGGTTAGTAAGTTCTACAGAAGTAATACCTACAGACTTTCCAGTAATTTTGAGGTCTACAGAGTTATTTAATTGATTTACAATAGCTATGCTAACATTCTTAGCTTGAGGTTTAACTAAATCGCTAGAAGTATAGACCCTTACAGTGTCATCGCCGTTTACTGTTAAGGTTACATTTTCTCTTGTAATTTTCAATCCTGAGTCGTCATCTCCACTGTCTTTTTTGCAACCAGTGAGTGTTGTTACAGCTAAAGTTGCTGCCATTAATGTTAAAAATGTAGTTTTCATTGCTAAATTTTTTGTATTACAATAGTTTCATTTCAATTTCGGGACAAAAGTACAATTTTTTTTGAAAAATACAAATCATTGAAAGATAAAGCACTATGTTTTTTTTGTGATAAATGTAACAAATTGCTTTAAGTTGCTGATAGTCAATTGGTAATATATAAAAATAAATAGAGGTAAGGGATAGGAGTTGTGATGACTCTTATCTCTTACCTCTTTATTTATTATCTAAAAAAAAGCTATACTTCTTCTTGATCTTTCAAGTGTTGAATATATTGTGCTTTTTGGATTTCGGCTCTTCTGCGTACAGATGGTTTAGTGAAATGTTGTCTTTCACGTAGTTCACGTACTACACCAGTGCGGTCGAATTTGCGTTTGTAACGTTTTAAAGCTTTATCAATGCTTTCACCGTCTTTTAAAGGAATTATTAACATAGTGATTACACCCCCTTTCAATTTTCAGGGCGCAAAAGTACAAACTAATTTTCTAATTTGCAAATTTGTCAGTTAGAAAAATTGGAAATTTTGAAACAGATATCTCTATATCATCACTTTCAAAAAAGCGGTATTCAGGTGGGATATTCTGGAAAACTTCCTGTAGCTGAGGTGAATAGGTTAGGGAAGATCCAAAGGATAGGGCAATGCCGTGAGTGATGCACTCTTGAGCTATTTTTAGATTTTTGCGAAAACCGTGGAGTATCCAGAGTTGTTTGCTTTTGGTGATTTTTCGCAGGTGAATAACTTCAGAATAGGCTTTTACACAATGGATGATGAGTGGAAGTTCTAAAGTTTCGGCTAAGTGAATGTGTTTTAAAAAGATTTCTTGCTGCAGGGGTAGGGGAGTGGCGATGTTTTTATCGAGTCCGCATTCACCTATAGCCCAGCAGTTGTGATGTTTTGCCAATGGTACTAAGGCTTCCCATTGCAGTTCCCAATTATCTATATACCAAGGATGTATCCCTACTGAGAAGGGTTCAGTAGTATCGGCGGTAAGAGGATATTGGTTGCGAATGACCAGAGTATCAATCGTAGAGTGCTGGGTATGAGAATGAATGTCTAAGTACATTTTTAGGTGTCAGGGGTCAGAGTGCGAGCCACACGGGCAAGGATTAGGGTTTGGAGGGGGTAGCGAAGAGTTGTGTCCAATAGTCGCCACTACGTGCTACGCCTACTTCGGTTACATCGGGGTTCATAATATTGGCACAATGTCCTGAGCTTTTGAGCCAACTTTTCATCACTTCTTCTTCATTTTGTTGCCCCATAGCTACATTTTCAGCCCAAGTGCTCCACTTGTAGCCTGCTTTGTTCAGGCGATTGCCAGGGGTTTCCCCATTTTTGCCATAGTGGGTCATTGTATTGCGACGGCGCATATCATCACTATGGTCTTTGGCGACCTTTTCGAGGGTTGCGTTCCATTTGAGGGGTGGCACAGCTTTGTAGTAGGTATTACCACAGTTACAACCTTTTTGGCGTTGCTGATTGATGAGAGTGAGCATTTTGTTAGTTTTTAAACTCACGTTATCACTATCTTGAGATTTGCTACATTGTAGCGATAGGATTGCTAAGAGTAAAAGGAGTTTTTTCATAAATATAAGTAATAAGTGTTCTGACAGTTTTAATTATTAATAGCTAACTTTTTTATTTTTCTCTGGTAGGTTTGTAGGTAATTGCGTTGGAGTTTCTCAGGGAGGAACGAACGCTGGATTAGAGTTATTACCTTATCAGTTTGAGAGGTGAGTAGGGTTAGGGTTTTGGTGATAAGTTTTTCGGGGAGCCCCACTTCTTTACCCAAGAGCAAAAACTGTTCCCTTATTTTTTGTTGGTTGAAAGGGGAAGGGAGTAGTCCGCTTTTTAGGGCAAAAGGGTGATCGTCTATATGGATGGCTGTATTGAGCAAATCATAAGCGGGAGACAATCTAAAATCGCCTTGTGGAGACTGTATCAGCGAGAAGTTCTTCAGGTGAGCATCGCCATTAGAAAACAAATAGTTAAAAACAATGAGAGTAAACAGTTTAAGACTTTCTACTTGCCACGCAGCTACATTTTTTTTCAATATATTGAACAAATCGAGGTAAGTACCCGTATATTTATAGTCGGTACCGTGGGTTTGAACAGTTTTTCCTAATAGAGAAGCAAAGTCTTCTACTGCATATTTTTCGCCATTAGGGGCAATATCAAAACGTTTGGTGATGTATGCGGGTGTGCCATCGGCAAAGAAGATAAGGGCATTTTCAGCGGTTTCTATACCGAATACCTGCTGAGCGATTTGCATAGTGAGGTGTTCATTAGCAGGAGCAAAGGCTTCATTTTTAGGCATCTCACTGATAGGTTTCAAAATATAAGTACTCTGCTCACCTTTTTGGGTTATTCTAAGAGAAGTGTTGTCCAGTGTCATTAAAATCTTTCTTTGATAACCTGAAATTGAAAGAGAGTACAGAGGTTTATAACTGTTTTTTTCTTCTGTTTTTAGTGAAAAAGACAATAGATGAGATACTTGCTTCCCGTTGAACAAACGGCGCAAAGCTAAAGGTGAATAGGTGTGATAACCTTCAGAAAGTAATGAAGGACATACATTTAATGCTTTCATTGTTAAATTGGTTTTACAGTAATTGCTCCGATGCTATCGTATTGAGCAGCTACCATTAATAATCCAAAGTCATCATCGCTATCAATTTTTGAATCTATACAAATGCGTTCTCTATTTTTTCCTTCAGGGAGCATATTAAAGAAAAAAGCAAAAAGATAGGGAGAATGATATTCTTGTTGTTGTTTTAGAAAACTAAAACTGATAGGAGGTTTTTGACTATCAGCAAGCCAATGGTCGTGATATCTAAAAGTAAAACAACCATCGTTGTGCTGAGTGAGAATACCAGCTGGTTCTCTTTTATAAAAAATTTCTGCTTGTCTCATTGAATCATATCTTTAATGGTTAGATTCAATTCTAAACCAAGTACCTCTAGTATTTTTTGTAAGTTTTTCAGGGTGATATTACCTTTACCACTCTCAAAATGTTTCAGAGTACGCAAACCTACCCCCGAGAGTAAAGCAACCTCTTCCTGATTGACATTCAGTACTTTTCGTCGTTTTTTAACGGTTTGTATTAATTCTTGAAAGTTCATTATATGGCACTTTTTGTGCAAAAGTAGTGAAAATAATAGTAGTATACAAGTAAAAGTGCTATTTATGGTACTTTTAATTAGATTTTTTCTTCTATGTGCTCTCTTATCTTGCTCAGTGAATGGGAGATTTTCAGGAATATTACTTACTGAAAGTTAGTAATATTTGTAAAGATATGTTGTAACTCAAGATTGAAGATATTATTGGGCAAGGTAAGATATTGCCATTAGTTGAGGTGAACCCTTTCAAGTGCTCGTTTGTAAGCGTAGGTTGAAAGCTAACTATAGGTTACAAACGAGCACAACAAGAAAAAGAGAGTTACTAATTTTTTCATTAGAAAATTTCTCTTTCTGAGAAATGGAAATGACTTTCGATAACGGCATTTTCATCACTATCCGAGCCGTGAACAGCGTTTTCGGTTAGTGAAGTCGCATATTTCTTACGCAAAGTACCCTCGGCAGCATTTTCGGGGTTGGTACTTCCTAAGAGTTCACGGAAACTGGCTACAGCATTGTCTTTCTCGAGGATAGCTGCTACTATAGGTCCACGGGTCATAAAGTTGAGCAGACTCTCAAAAAAAGGTTTGCCTTTGTGTATGGCATAGAATTGTTCGGCATCACGGCGGGTGAGCTGGGTGAATTTCATTGCTTTGATGGTAAAACCAGCAGCGATGATGTCGGTAAGGATAGCCCCTATATAGCCTTTTTCAACGGCATCGGGTTTAATCATTGTAAGGGTTCTGTTTGTAGTCATTGTATGTTGTTTTATTAGTTTTAGCCACAAAGATACAAGTTTTTTTCAAAAAAACTTGCAGTGTAATAAAAAAGTTGTACTTTTGCACCGGCAAGTCCTACACGACCAGCTCCTGAAAAATCCTCCAGGGTGGGAACACAGCAAAGGTATTCGGTTGTAGCGGTGCGATGTAGATCGCTTGCCACTTTTTTTTTGTAATTTGTCGATTTGACAATTTGCTGATTTGTTAATTTTGATATTTGCAAATTAGCTCGTACGCTTCTTGTACTTGTTTGAATTTTTCCTCAGCGCCTTTTTTGATGGCAGCATCTTCAGTAATCACTCTATCGGGGTGATATTTTTTTGCCATATTTCTATAGGCTTGTTTTACTTCCTCAGCAGTGGCATTAGGTTGTAATCCTAAGATAGCGTAGGCTTTTGCTAAGGCATTGGGCGTGGTGTTATGAGGGTTGTTGCTATCGTTTTGGCTACTGCCAAACATTGCCTTGATACTCTCAAAATCGCTGTTTTCTATAGCAAAATGATAAGCAATTTCTCGTATTTGTCGTACCTCTTCCTCACTCATCACCCCATCCGATTCGGCAATACCAAACAAGAAATACAAGATTTGCAATCGGGTTTCGTAAGTAGTGCGCACTCGCACATAGATAGCAATGCGAGTAGCATCTAATTCTCTGCCTTTTATGAGCTCGTTGAAACTGCGAAACACTGCATTGGCGCGCTCTTTGCCATATAGGCGTACGAATTGCGCACGCACAAAGTCGAGTTCTGCTTGCGTAACAGTTCCGTTGGCTTTGATAACGAGAGAGCAGAGAGAGAGGAGGTTGAGTTCAAAAGTTGCGGGAGAGATGTGTGAACGGAAAGGATTGCCAAACCCTTTAGTTGCGTTAGGCTGCTGGGCAAAGCGTTTGAAAAATAAAAAGAATAGAATAGCTATAAGGAAAGTAAAGAATTTCATAAAGGAAAATTAGTGAATTAGTAAATGGGAAAGGGGATAGTTCTATCTGTAATTACAATCATTTTTCTGTTTTCATTTTAGCAGGTTTGGTGTAAAAGCGTTTGGCTGCGTTTTTTTTAACTTGATTTGATAACTTCATTAAGAAATCACGATGAGCAATAGGAATTCCATACTCATATTCTTCAATTGTTGTGTTGGGAATAGTATCTTTTTGAGTATCTAAAAAACCTTCTACAATAGTAAAATCTAACTTTTTAGCATATTCTATAAAAGCTAAGGCTTGAGCATTATTACTATTAATAGTTATTGTAATAGTCATAACGATTTTTTTTTGCAAAGATACAAAACAATTGATAATAAGCAATTTCTTCTTATAGAAAACATTGTTAATACCTCCTGCTAAATTATTTATAACGTGAGTTCGACGTAAGAAAAGTTATTTTTTATTTGCAAAAAAGGGATAGTTTTAGTAACTTTGTAGTTTGAAAATCAAAAGTTTAACTAAAAATTTATCCCTATGTTATCATAGCCACAAAGTTACGGAAATTTTCTTTATAATAGACGAATTTGACAAGAATTTTGAAAAAATAGTCTCTGACCATAGCCTTGTGCAAAATACTGACTTAAAACAGAGAAATCGTAAATCAACTTTATCTGATAGTGAGGTTATGACTATTCTAATTCTCTTTCATTCAGGTCATTATAGAGATTTAAAACATTACTATATCAATCACATAAAGAAGCATATGAAAGGTGAATTCCCACAAACTGTATCCTACAATCGATTCGTTGAATTGCAAAAGAAAGTAGTTGTAAAATTAGCTATATTCCTGAAAATGTTTTATTTAGGAAAATGTACAGGCATTTCGTATATTGATTCTACCCCCATAAGAGTTTGTCATATCAAACGTGAAAAACAACATAAAGTATTCAAAGGATTTGCCCAAAAAGGACAATGTTCTTTAGGCTGGTTCTATGGATTTAAGTTACATCTAATCATTAATGATAAAGGTGAAATACTTGATTTTATAATAACACCAGGCAACATAGATGATCGTAAACCTCTGTCTGATATGAACTTACATAAGAGAATCTTTGGAAAACTCTTTGGAGCTAAGGGGTATATCAGCAAAGATTTATTTGAACAGTTATTTATTGATGGGGAACATTTAATCACTAAGATTAAAAAGAATATGAAAAATAGCTTGATGCTCTTACAATACAAAATAGCACTTAGACAACGTGTTTTTAATAGAAACAGTAAATGACGAATTAAAAAATATTTGTCAAGTAGAACATACAAGAGATCGTTCTTTTGATAATTTTATAACTAACTTATTATCAGGACTTATAGCTTATTCTTTCTTTGATAAAAAGCCTTCTATTAATTTGCAAGAAGACATTGTTGATCTAAAAAGACTCGTTGCTGCTTAAATCGAACTCACATTAAAATAAAGAACCTTACCGCTTACAACGTAGCTGTAACTGACTTTATGCGACCTCCAACTATCGAACTGATTGATGCGACACGTTATGCAGGCAATGTAGGAGACAAGATTCGACTCGTAATTTATGACGAATTTGAAGTGAAAAAAGTACTTGTTAGCATTAAAGGATCGGATGGTTCAGTGATTGAAATGGGTGAAGCTAAGCTAAAAGATGTCGATTGGCTATACACTGCAACAGTGAGCAATTCCACTCTTTCAGATACAAAAATAGAGGTGTTAGCATACGATGTGCCCGAACACGAAACCCAAAAACACATTATACTCTAATAAAAATCCCCACAAGTGCACACTTGTGGGGATAAATTTTTATAAAATTATTTACTATCCATTGTCAATTCAAAAATAATACTTACGTTTGTAGCATCAATAAAAAACAATGTATTCTGGCAAAGAAACACTTAGTTTGCCAAGGGGCAACTTGCAATTGCAAGTTTGGTACTACACCCGATAAGCTCAAGGTGCTTACTCAAAACAAGCACTATATTAATGAAGAAGAGCCTAAAGAGAAACTTGTAGCTACCACTGCTGATATAGGTAGCACTTTTGAGAAAAATACTTTTGGGCTATGTAAATTACAACCCACAAATTTGTATGTGATGCTTCTATTGAAGCCGAATGGGGTCTTTGTTTTTATGATAAAGTAATTAATGGTACAAAGAAAGGTATTTATGTACTAGGAACTGTTAATTATTCTGAAGCAGCAGGGACATTTCCTCCTCCTGCAGAATATTCTATCTTAGACTTAAAAATTCATTTTCATAGCCATCCAGGTACTGCTAAAGGGAAAGATGATGTAGCATCAGGGGCAGGTAGTAGTAGGGGAGATGTTCCTATGGCTATACACTATGTGAATTTATTCTATAAAAAAAGAATAAAAAGAATGCCTGCATTTGTAATATATCGTCCTCACGCAGAGAAGCCTCCTTATAAGTTTCAATATGATGCTTGGAAAAATTTTCTTTATGGCACTAAAATGAAGATCCAGACTTATCACGATTTATATAAGAATGTAATACCAATACAATATTAGAAAATAATTATGAAAAAATACATTTTATTAATTCTTTTATCTCTTACTGCTTGTGGTGAAAAAGGTAAGAAAGAAGTAATTGATGATAGGTATATAGTTTTTAATCTATATACTTCAAAAAAAGTGCCTTCTTATAGTATTACCTTAGATTTTAAAGATAAATCAGTTTTTATTCATAATATTGCAAATGAAGGAATGTTTGAATTTAACCCTCCGCCTCCACCACCAAGTTATAATATCAAGTGGACTTCTATTTATAGTATTTATCCCAAAGGGATGATAATAGACAATAAAATAACTCAAAAAACAGATAGCTTATTTGTAAAAATAAATAATATTTTACAAGAGAAATTTCCTTTTTCTTGTATTAATCATCCCCCTATGCCAGATGAGGATGCCTATATGTCTTTTACATATTTTAAAGATAATCAGCTTATTTATTCTTGTTTTAGACCTACACAATATGAATGGGATATATTTTATTTAGCACAAGATTTTATTATAAAAAATGATACAATAAATGCTGATAAATGGAAGTTATTCTATAATAAATGAAATAATTATGCAAAGATATATTTTTATAATACTTCTCTTACCTCTTGTTGCTTGTCAGGAGAAGAAGAAAAATGAACCCATTGATGATAGACAACTCATTTTCAATTTATATATAGGAAAAAAACTAGGGTCTCACTCTATAACATTAGATTTTAAGGACAAATCTGTATTTGTTCATAATATAATAAATGAAGCTAACTTTGACCGATTTGTAGAAGATGAAGTAGAAGTGGTAGAAGGGACTTTACCTGAAGAAGCTATTAAACAGAAGAATGATAGAATTGATTATAATACTATTTATGAGTTAGGATTTATAGCTGATAATAAAATGACCACTGATACAGACGTTTTATTTGAGAAAATAGATTCTATTCTGCAAGATGGAACACCATTTTCGTGCGAAAAAGCAATGCCTGCCCCAGATCAATATGTTTATATGTCATTTAACTATTTTAAAGGAAATAAGTGTATGTATTACTGCTTCAATCCCACAGGAAAAGAATGGGATATCTTTTACTTAGTAAGAGATTTCAATATGAAAAACGACACTATAAACAGAGATAAATGGGTATCATTCTTTAATATAGGAAAATCTAAATAATTAAATTATGCAAAAATATATTCTTATAATACTTTTGCTACTTGCTGCTTGTAGTGGTAAAAAAGAAATCATTGATGATAGATATATAGTTTTTAATGTTTATTCTTATAAATATGTATGTCCACATTCTATAATATTAAACTTTAAGGATAAAACTATATGCATACATAACATAACTAATGAAATATCAACTATTGAAGATATAGAAATAACTTCAAATGAAGATGAAAATAGAATAGAAGAAAAAAAACTTTATAAAAAACCTCCATTAGCAATAGTGAAAGATAATATGATAGTTGATAGCTTGGGTATTTTATTTAATAAAGTTGACTCTATTTTACAAAATAAAGAACCTTTTTCTTATAAAAGTGAGATACCTATGCCTGACCAATACGTATATTTATCATTTAACTACTTTAAAAATAAAAAACATATACATTATAGTTATAACCCTCAGTCTAAGGAATGGAATATTTTCTACTTAGTAAGAGACTATATTATAAACAATGATACGATAAACGGTAATGAATTGAAAACTCTTTATAAAAAATAATTAATTATGCGAAAATATATTTTTATAATTCTTCTCTTTCTTATTTCTTGTAAAGGAGAAGTACCTCAAAAACACATTGATAATAGGATTATTGTATTTAACATGTTTGTAGCTAATGGAAAGATTACGCCTTTCTCTATTATTTTAAATTTTAAGGATCAATCCATATTTTTACATAATATAAAAGATGATAGAAAATCCTTATATAATAACAATAATCAATATATTCTTAATAGAGAAGATGCTCTAAAAGATTGTATATTGACTAAAAATACAGCGCATCTATTTTCAGAAATAGATTCTATTCTGAAGACAATAGATATTAATAATATAAAAAACAATTACTCTGAAAATGAAATTATATATGCTGACTATATTTCTATGTCATTTTATCTTCTTAAAGATAATAAACAAATTTATCATTCTTTTCTCCCCGAGAGCGGCAAGGAATGGCATATTCTTAATTTAACACAGGATTATATTATAAAAAACGACACTGTAAACGCAGATAAATGGAAGTTATTCTATGATAAGTAAAAATTAATAAACTAAATTCATTCACTGTTATAGCCTAAAATTGAAATTCTTAGTAAAGAATACAGAATTTAGCTTTTCATCCCCATCTTATCTTTCCAGCGGCTATTCGTTATGTAGATCTCGGCAGCGACTACCTCATCGCCGACAAAGCCACAGGGGCAGAGAACGTCCTACGGGTCAAAGCCACCACCGTGAGCTTTACCACCGCTACCAACCTCTCGCTCATCACCAAAGACGGACGTTTTTACAACTTTGACATCGTCTACAATCCTACTCCTGTACATCTGAGCTTTGACATCAGCAGACTCTTGCTTGCTCAATCCCCCACCGACTTTCATCGCACTGCCCAAACCGATATCCTCTTTGCTGACACCCGCAGCGATTCACCTGCGGTTATCAATCTGATGATGCTGTCCATCTATAAGCAGCAACGCCGTCTTTTACGGCATATAGGCGCACGAAACGGCACTATTCAAAGCGAGCTGCGCGGTATCTACACCCACGACAGCAAACTCTTCTTTGATGTGTGGCTCAAAAACAAAAGTCGTGTACCCTTTGAAACCGACATTGTCAGCTTTAAAATCATCGACAGCGCTACCACAAGAAAGAGCCTCTCGCAAGAACTCCCCGTTGAGGTTTTAAGAGTGCATCAGCCTATGGATATTATCAAAGACAAGAGCAAAGCACATAGCATATTTATGTTAGAGTAGCTCTCCCTCTCAGGGGATAAACTGCTTAAAATAACGTGAGTTCGACGTAAGAAAAGTTATTTTTTATTTGCAAAAAAGGGATAGTTTTAGTAACTTTGTAGTTTGAAAATCAAAAATTTAACTAAAATCTATCCCTATGTTATCATAGCTATAAAGTTACGGAAATTTTCTTTATAATAGATGAATTTGACAAGAATTTTGAAAAAATAGTCTCTGACTATAGCCTTGTGCAAAATACTGACTTAAAACAGAGAAATCGTAAATCAACTTTATCTGATAGTGAGGTTATGACTATTCTAATTCTCTTTCATTCAGGTCATTATAGAGATTTAAAACATTACTATATCAATCACGTAAAGAAGCATATGAAAAGTGAATTCCCAAAAACTGTATCCTACAATCGATTCGTTGAATTGCAAAAGAAAGTAGTTGTAAAATTAGCTATATTCTTGAAAATGTTTTGTTTATGAAAATGTGCTGGCATTTCGTATATTGATTCTACCCCTATAAGAGTTTGTCATATCAAACGTGAAAAACAACACAAAGTATTCAAAGGATTTACCCAAAAAGGATAATGTTCTTTAGGCTGGTTCTATGGATTTAAGTTACATCTAATCATTAATGATAAAGGTGAAATACTTGATTTTATAATAACACCAGGCAACATAGATGATCGTAAACCTCTGTCTGATATGAACTTACATAAGAGAATCTTTGGGAAACTCTTTGGAGATAAGGGGTATATCAGCAAAGATTTATTTGAACAATTATTTATTGATGGGGTACATTTAATCACTAAGATTAAAAAGAATATGAAAAATAGCTTGATGCTCTTACAAGACAAAATAGCACTTAGAAAACGTGCTTTGATAGAAACAGTAAATGACGAATTAAAAAACATTTGTCAAGTAGAGCATACAAGACATCGTTCTTTTGATAATTTTATAACTAACTTATTATCAGTACTTATAACTTATTCTTTCTTTGATAAAAAGCCTTCTATTAATTTGCAAGAAGACATTGTTGATCTAAAAAGACTCGTTGCTGCTTAAATCGAACTCACGTTACTTTATAATAAATGTAATCTTATTTTTGTACAAAATTTTAATAACAGAGTTTTTACTCCTTAACTTCTAAGTATGAACAAGTAACAAAAATTGTTCATAACTTTGTTGATAAGTATTTTAATTTTGTTGATAACCTATTGCTTTATTCCGTACCTTTGCCCCAGCAACTAAGAAAAAATCACTTCCCCTTTTTTAGGGACTTACAAAAAGCAATATTATACAATGTACTATATATGAGAGGTTTAGATAAACCTCTCAGCACCCTTTTTTACTTGAACGAAATAATAATAAATAAAAAATTATGAGTAAATTTACCAAACTTACTGCTGAACAGTTACAGACAAAATGTAACTTTATTGAGAACTACTTGAGTTCTCATAACGCTGCTACGGGGTCTCTCTTTGATGCCAATGCCAATGTAGCCCATAAGAACATCGCTACAATGGAGGCTGAACTCAATAAGGATATCAATATCCAAGTGAACCGCTCGCTGGTATCGCGCAAAATTGAGCAACTCTTTGGCAAAGAATTAGCAGATGAGTATATTCGTCAGATTGAAGCCCACGAAATCTATGTACACGATGAAACGAGTCTTAAACCCTATTGTGTGAGCGTATCGATGTATCCTTTGCTCTTGGACGGGCTCGTAAAACTCGGCGGTGAAAGCAAAGCCCCACAACATTTGGCGAGCTATTGCGGGTCGTTCGTAAACTTCCTCTTCTCAGTATCTTCACAGTTTGCAGGAGCAGTAGCCACAGTAGAGTTCCTAATGTACTTCGACCATTTTGCACGCAAAGACTATGGCGACGATTACCTCAACACCCATCGTGAAGTGATAGAAAACGAACTCCAACACGTGGTATATGCTATCAATCAGCCAGCAGCAGCACGTGGTTATCAGTCGGTATTCTGGAATATATCATTGTATGACCGTCCGTATTTCGATTCGATGTTCGGGACATTCGTTTACCCCGATGGTAGCAAACCTTCTTATGAGTCTTTAGACAAACTTCAACAGTTCTTTATGCATTGGTTCAATATCGAGCGCACTAAGGCGATCCTCACTTTCCCTGTAGTAACCGCAGCAATGCTCACTAAGGACAAACACGTGTACGACGAGCATTTTGCGCGCTTCTGTGCTAAAGAGCTCAGCGAGGGTAATGCCTTCTTTGTATACCAATCGGATAATGCCGACTCCTTGGCAAGTTGCTGTCGCTTGCGCAATGAAATTTCCGATAATACCTTTAGCTATTCACTCGGGGCAGGAGGAGTTTCTACCGGTAGTATCAATGTGATAACCATTAATATGAATCGCCTCTACCAAAAGCATTTATCGTTAGAACGCACTTTGGATAATATCCATAAATACCAAGTGGCTTACCGCGCTATTGTGCAGGATTACAAAGATGCAGGTATGTTACCAGTGTACGATGCAGGCTTTATCTCGCTTGATAAACAGTTCCTCACTATTGGAATTAACGGAATGGTGGAAGCTGCCGAGTATTTAGGCATTCGCATTTCTGACAATCCCGATTATAAGGCATTCATCAACAAAAACCTCAAACTAATTTATGACAAGAACAAGGAAGCTAAAACCAAATACGGCTTTATGTTCAATACCGAATTTGTACCTGCCGAGAACTTAGGCGTGAAGAATGCTGCTTGGGACAAAGCCGACGGCTTGCAAGTGCCACGTGATTGCTACAATTCATATTTTTATATTGTGGAAGACGACTCTCAAAACCTTATCGATAAGTTCTATTTGCACGGCAATGAGTATATACAGTACTTAGACGGCGGTTCGGCTTACCACTGCAACCTCGAAGAATACCCTACTGCTGAAGGTTTCTACAAACTACTGAATGTAGCCGCTAAAACGGGGTGTAACTACTTCTGCTTCAATATATGCGTAACCGTTTGCAACGATTGTGGCTATATCGATAAACACACGCACGACCACTGCACCCATTGTGGTTCTGAAAATATTGACCACGCTACTCGTGTGATAGGCTACCTCAAACGCATTACTAATTTCTCTAAAGACCGACAAAAAGAAGCTAAAATACGTTACTATGGGCATGCTACGGTATAGCAGTTACGATATAGTCCTCCAAGAAGTACCCAACGAGATTTCCCTGTGTTTTACCATCACAGGGTGTCCGTTGGCGTGTGAGGGTTGTCATTCCGAATATATTTGGGACGGCAGTAAAGGCTGTGCGCTCACCAATGAAGGTTTAGAACAACTGCTCAGCAAGTATGAAGATATGATAAGCTGTGTGCTGTTTATGGGAGGCGAGTGGCAGGTAGAGACCCTGCTCTCGCTTATCTTCCAAGTGAAGTGCAAACGGCTGAAAACGGCACTCTATACAGGGCTCAACCTCAAGCAAGTACAGCGAAAATACCCTGAGCTGTTAGGGTGTTTAGACTACATCAAAACCGGCAAGTGGTTACCCAAACTCGGTGGACTCGACAGCCCCACCACCAATCAAGAGTTTTTAAACCTGCAAACGGGAGAGGTGATGAATAAACTGTTTCATAAAAAAGGTAAAAGGTAAGATTTTCTCAATGTCGGTTATCGCATTGTATAGGGAGGTCTGAGTAGTTATCACTGAGGAAGACAAGGGCTTCACATCCAAAGGATTCTCCATATAAACCAAAGATACAAGCAGGTTTCCCTTTAAGCAAGTGCCCTATATAGGTAGGAGGTATTATATCGCTTTTTTCAGCAGGAGTAATAGAGGTAGATTCACCTGATTTAAAGAATTGACGCTTGATAATCTTTTTAGTGTTGTTATCCATCACTACGAAAAAGCGTGCAACGGGGTCGTAATAACTATCATCTTCAGTAAAATCTTGTATATAACAAGTAGTTTGTTTGTAATGGTATTTGTACGCTTTTCCTAATCTGTATTTAGGATTTACAATTTTGTAAGTAGCAGGGAAAGCAGATGTTTTTATTTCCTTCCAAGTAACTACTTGCATTTGGTTCTCTACAAATGGATTTTCTTTGCCTACATAAGCAAATGCAAACCCATTTTCAGCTTCTTCCCTAGAGAGTTTATCTTTAGCGTAATACACTTCAAACCCTATTTCATAATCGTAAGAGGAAATGTCTTTTTCATCGGCATAAACATTGAGATTAGCAGCGACTCTTAGAGTAGATAAAGGAAATTTTTTCAATGTATTCTTATCGATGTTATAGAGATAGAGTGTATCAGTTTCAGAGAATTTCATACGTTTGAAAAAGCGAGTTCTATAGTTGCCTGTTAAGGGAAAATACTTCATAAATTCCTTTCCTAATTTCTTTTGGTTTTTGATATAATGAGGGGGCACATCTAAGGTGTCGTTTTGGTATATATCAGAAAAAGAAACGTGGATCGCTTTTTCATTCTGAGCAAGTCCTGCGATATACAAATTGATACTATCGGCAACAGATGCAGTGGGTATGTTTTCAAATTCAATGCTTGTAGTATCAATAGGAATATCAGTGTTTTCTGGGTCTTGACTATATTGGATAATTTGAGGTTCTGAGCTATATTCTTTTATACTATCAGACACATAAATTTCGTCTATAGTAGAGGTTGATTTATTTTTACAGCCGTCGCAACTACTAACAGTAGCTAATAGTAAAAGAGAAAGGGGAATGTATTTCATATATTGGAGAGGTTGAAAATGCAAAAATAGTAAAAAATGCGTGATTTACCATAAATCACGCATTTTTTGTTTTTTAATTAGTCATTTTCAATGAGATATAATTTGCTAATTGACAAATTATTTGTATCTTTGCACATAATAATTTAAAATTCAGTTTTATGAAAAAAAGATTCAGTTTTTCAGTAATGCTATTTTCATTAGCATTCGCTACTTTCGTTTCTTGTAAAAAGAATGACGACAATCCGCAACAGCCATCTTTACAAGTTCCTAAGATGGAAGTAACTGCCCCTAAAGGTGATTTTGTGAATGGTACTACTTCTAAAACCATTACAATCAGTAATACTGGAGCAACCGATGTTACTATTACATCAGTGGAATTTACAGGTGCCAATGCCGATGAGTTTACAACCACAGCTTCGCCTACTACTATAGGAGTAGGTAAAAAATACGAATTTACCGTTACCCTTTCTCCTAAAACTAATGGAAATAAAATAGCTAACTTATTGATTAAAAGCAATGCAGGAACTATTACTATTCCGCTAAAAGGAACTGCTACCATAACACCTAAAGTAACTTTTGTTACTAACAAGGCTGAAGGTGATTCCTTTATATTAAGCGTTGCAATTGCAGAGAATGATATTCCTGAGGTGTGGTTTGACCGGAATAACAATGGTGTAAAAGATGGAGGTGAGGCTTTGTCAGAAGTTCTATATCCCAGTGTAAAAGCAGGAAACCTTTTTGTAGGAATAGGTAGCTCTAATACGGTTTCTATTTATGGAAAATTTACAAAAATGGAATTTTCTGGAGAAAAAGGTATTATTAGTATTGATATTTCTCAAAATGAGCATATCAAAACCTTTGCTTGTGGAGGTTCTGATTTTAAAGGTGTTACTCTTAATACAAGTCTTACTAATATGTATTGCAATAAATCCAAACTCACTTCTTTAGATATTTCTAAACTTACAGAACTCAAAGGTTTATATCTAAATGAAAACAATTCTCTAACGAGTTTAGACCTTTCAAAAAATACTAAACTTACGTACGTGCAATTGAATGGTGCCAATTCCTTACAATGTGTAAAAGTAAGCGCTGAACAATTAACAAATCTTGTAGCAAACTGGTTTAAACAAGGAACTAGAGCAGAATTCAAAACAGAATGTAACTAACAAAATCCAGTTTTGAGTACTGCTGGCTTTATAATTCTAAAGAGGTTGTCTAAACTTTAGGCAACCTCTTTTTTAGTGATAGCTAACAAGTAATAGGTCAGGTAAATAATTGATAATTGATAATTAATTTGTACATTTGCAAAAAATATTGAAACTATGGAAGCAACCACAATTACATTCCAATCAGAAATACAAGCTGTAGACTTTCCATTTATCGAAAGAATTTTAAATAGTTTGAAAGCTACAACCAAGGTTATTAAAGAAGAAAAGGACGAAACTTTGATGACTAAGGAGGCTTTTTTTGCTAAAATAGATCGTGCAAGAGCTGGTGAAAAAATACAAATGAGTAGGGAAGAAATGAAAAAATTGATGTTTGACTAATGGAAGAAAAACAACCAACCTTTGAGATTATTTATTCAAAAGAATTTTTTAGTGATTTAAAAATCCATAAACAATCAGGTAATAAACAAATACTAAAAAAGATAGATGCTTTTTTAGATGAGTTAGAAGAGACCCCTACAAAAGGAACTGGACAGACGGAACCTCTTAAAGGATATGGAGAAAGAAATGTATATTCCAAAAGAATCAATGGAAAACATCGCTTTATATATGAAGTTTTTGAGGAAGAAAAAAAAGTAGAAGTACTTTCTGCTTTCGGACATTACAATGATAAGTAATTAAAGAGTTAAAATTATGGACGGAAATACTCACACCCTCTCGGAGGTTATTAAGCTCATTGTAAAGCAAAATCACCTCAATTATGGTTTGCAAAAAGCCTCGTTGCCAACCCTTTGGAATGAACTGATGGGTACAACTATAGCGCGTTATACTACCTCGGTAGAGCTCAAAGGCAATACGCTATATGTGCGACTAACTTCGCCTGCACTTAGCAACGAATTGAGTTATGGCAAAACCAAAATTATTGAGAACCTCAACGAGCGCTTGGGAGAATCTCTAATTCAAAAAGTTATATTTCTAAACGGATGATACGACCTGCAACCCCTACCGATGCACCTGCTGTTGCCCCACTAATGTTTCAAGCAATGGAGGAAATCGTGTATAAAATGATAGGCAAAGACCACAAAGAAGAAGCTATTGCCTTGCTAAAAACCCTCTTTGAACAAGAAGACAATCAGTATTCTTATAAAAACGCTTGGGTATATGAAGAAGAGGGCGCAGTAATAGGGTCAGTTATTGCTTATGATGGAGCGCATTTGCACCGCTTGCGCGCCCCTGTGTTGGTGCTCATTCGCAGTAGCTACGGTATAAATATTGTGCTCGAAGATGAGACCGCCGAAGGTGAACTTTATATAGATACCCTCAGCGTACTGCCCACAGCCCAAGGTAAAGGCATAGGCTCTAAACTTATCACGCATCTCAAAAAGGTGGCTACTCAACCCATAGGCTTACTCGTGGATGTACAAAACCCCGAAGCCGAACGCCTTTACACCCGCTTAGGGTTTGAATATGTAAATGAACAAACGCTTGCAGGTGGAGTATATAAACACCTTGTATTCAGGTAACAAATAATAGGTAATAATGAAAACCCTTATCAAAAACGCCATTATTATAAACGAAAATACCCTCTTTCAAGGCGATCTCCTGATTGAGGGAGAGCGCATTGCCCAAATAGGCTCTCACATCACTCCCAAAGGGAATTACGAGGTGATAGAAGCCGAAGGCAAGTATCTCATCCCTGGAGTGATTGACGACCAAGTGCACTTCCGCGAACCTGGACTTATTCATAAAGCTACTATTGCTACCGAAAGTCGTGCTGCGGTAGCCGGGGGTGTAACTACCTTTTTTGAGCAACCTAACACCGTACCTCAAACCGTAACGATTCCGCTTTTGGAAGAGAAATTTGCAATTGCCAAACAATCCTCTTTTGCTAATTATTCTTTCTTTTTAGGAGGAACAAACGACAACCTCGAAGAACTGAAACGCTTAGATAAGAACGCTTGTGCAGGGGTGAAACTCTTCTTAGGCTCATCTACGGGGAATATGCTCGTAGACAATGAGAAAACCATAGAAGCTATTTTCAACAATGTAGATTTGGTCATCGCAGCCCATTGTGAAGATGAAGCAACTATTCGCAAGAATTTAGCTCACTATCAAGCCTTGTATGGCGAGGATATCCCTATAGACCTGCACCCTTATATCCGCAGTGCTGAGGCTTGCTATCTATCCTCTTCACGCGCCATTGCTCTGGCTGAAAAAACAGGTGCACGTCTGCACGTTTTCCACCTTTCGACAGCTAAGGAAACCAACCTTTTCCGCAATGATATGCCACTAAAAGATAAGAAAATCACTGCTGAGGTGTGTGTGCATCACTTGTGGTTTTCGGAAGACGATTATACTACTCGCGGGGCTTTCATTAAATGGAATCCGGCAGTAAAAACAGCTGATGACTGCACAGCGCTGTGGCAAGCCCTCTTAGATGACCGTCTGGATGTGATTGCTACCGATCACGCACCGCACACCCTCGAAGAAAAACAACGCAAGGGCTATCTGAATATCCCTTCAGGGGCACCTTTGGTACAGCACTCGCTTGTGGCAATGCTCGAGAAATCTTATGATGGTAGTATTTCTATCGAAAAAATAGTAGAGAAAATGTGTCATAATCCCGCAATCCTTTTTCAGGTAAAAGACCGCGGTTTTTTGCGTGAAGGTTATTACGCCGACCTTGTGCTGCTGGATCTGGATACCCAATGGACGGTACAGAAAAACAACCTGTTGTATAAATGTGGCTGGAGTCCGCTTGAAGGGCAACAGTTCCATTCGGCTGTGGTGAGCACTTTTGTAAATGGCAAACAGGTGTACCACAATGGTAAACTTATGGCAGAGCCTCAGGGGCAACGCATCACTTTCAACAGATAAGACTATGAAGAAAATTATTTATATATTGGTTTTGCTACTCGCAGTAGCAGCTTGCAAAAAGAATATCGTTCCTAAACCCGATAAGTTTTTGGACGAAAAACAAATGGAAAATCTGCTCTACGATTTGGCTGTGTTAGAATCTATGAAAGTTTCACAAGCTCAAAAATTAGACTCGTTGCAGTTCAACTCACAACAGTTTATCTACAAAAAATACCAAATCGATAGTATTTCGCTAGCGCAGAATATGGTGTACTACGCTTCTTTCCCTAAAGAATACGATACCATTGTAAAGAAAGTAGAAAAGAGAATCAAACTCCAACGCGATAGTATCGATAAAGTGATAAACACCCCTAAAGACATTAAAAAAGAAGAACAACTCAAAGAAGAACTCATTAAAGAACCCACTCAGTAATTTTGGACGCACTGCTCATTCATCACACTTATCTCACTTGGATATTTCCTGCCTTCCTGCTCATTTTTGGCTTGGTAGCTTTCCTGCGCGTGTTCTATCCTAAACATTTTATGGACTATCAGCGGCTATTGCTCAACAATAAGTATATCATTATCTATGGCAAGAAGGAACGCAAACTCCACCTTTTCACGGTGGTACTCTACCTCATACAATGTTTGTGTTTAGCACTTTTTGTATATATATGCCTAAAACATTATGGGATAACAATGCTTTATACTGAGAGGTTTATGTTTTTAGAAATAGTACTTTTCGTATTTCTATTTCTTGTTGCAAAACTGCTTCTTCAGCGATGGATTAGCAGTCTTTTCGACCTCTCCGATTTTAGCAGAGATTACATTTTTAGCAGGATAGCTTACTCCTCGTACGCTGCAATTGTGATGATAATTGTCCTTTTTTTAGGTGTTTATCTACCTTTTACAAGCGAAAAACACTTGTTTTTACTTCTTTTAGTGTTATTTATGATACTACTGATTATCAATATATTAAGTTGGCTTAAAATCATAAAATCCAATCAAAAAGAAATAAAACCATACTTATTCTATTTTATTTTGTATCTTTGCACCCTTGAAATAGCACCCTATATCTTTCTCATTTACGGAACAAGGTATTTTTAGGAAGTGTAAAGAAATAACATTTATGAAGGTAAAATCGATATTAGTTTCGCAACCAGAGCCAAAGGCTGAAAACTCTCCGTACGCACAAATCATTCAAAACCACAACGTGAAAGTAGATTTTGTGCCTTTCATCAAAGTAGAAGGGATGACCGCTAAGGACATCAGAATGCAGAAGATTGACCTTACCAAATTTACAGCCGTTATTCTTACCAGCCGCAAATCTGTAGACCATTATTTTCGTATTGCTGAAGAAATGCGCTTTAAAGTGCCTATCACAATGAAGTACTTTTGCCAATCGGAAGCCATTGCTTACTACTTGCAGAAATATATCACTTATCGCAAGCGCAAAATATATGTAGGTAAAAAAGAGTTTGCCGACCTCTTGCCTATCCTCAAGAAGTACAAAGACGAGAAATTTCTCTTTCCAGGTTCTGACGCTCCTAAACCCGAAGCTACATCTGCTTTAGATGAGATTAAAATAAAATGGGAACGCGTGGTATTCTACCGCACAGTATATTGCGATATTTCGGCAATTAAAGAAAACAAGTACGACATACTCACTTTCTTTTCACCTGCAGGTATAGAAGCCCTTTTTAAGAGTTTCCCCGATTTCTCACAAAAGAAAACTAAAATAGCCGTTTATGGCGATGCAACCCTTAAAGCTGCTGAAGAAGCAGGACTCATTATCGATATCAAAGCGCCTTCACCCGAAAGCCCCTCGATGACCGTTGCCCTCGACCATTATTTAGGCAAACAAAATAGTAAAAAATAAAAAAAGACTGCTTTTTAGCAGTCTTTTTTTGTATCCTAACAAAGGGGGGTATCCATCAACTGATACCCCCCCTTTTAAATAAAGCTGTATGAATAACTTTTAGAAGTTTAAGTAACTTGTCCAAAACTCTGCCCCTCTATGAGAGTATTCAAAACGGCTAAAAAAATAAATATAATGTTTATACAAGAAATAAAGTTTTTCTCCTCTAATTTACTTTCTGGTTTTTAATACCAATAGTAAGGTAGTAATTTCCAGAAGTATCGTTTAACCGAAGACCTTTTCCTTCGTCTAAATCATACATATTTTTACCAGTAGGTGTAAGCATAGCTTTTCTAACTAATTCTTCAAGAGAAGGAAGTTCAAAAGTAATTTCTACAGATCCATGATCTTTCTTAATTCTTACATCAATGCTTACAGACTCACCTTTCTTGAGTGAGGAAATACTTTGCTTGATAGCTCCGTAATAGTCGTATTTAAGATGTTCAGAACTAGTAACCTTTCCGTTAGTTTTTCTATTTACAGTATAGTACAAAGTACCTTGTCTTCTGTCTAATAAATCAGTTAAAAAATCTCTTTTAATAAGAATTTCAAAATCTAATTTTTTGTTATCAACAGAACCAGCATCGTTTTTTAGATATTTAGAGTAAATAACAGTTCTAAATACATTATTAGTGCCTAACTCTCTCAGTCTATATGAAATAGGAACCCCTAAATTATCTTTTCCAAAAGTAGCTCCTTCTTCTAAAAAGGTACGTATAGCATTAAAATCACCTATGCTTTTTCCAGCCAATTTAGCATTTCCACCTAACACACGTCCGGTGATAGTAGAGCTTTTTTTCAAATCGTTGAAAGCAGTTTCGGCTTCTGCAGAAATTTTTCCACTTAAGAAAGAGGCGTTAATTTTAGCCTCCACTTCTGTTTTGGTAAGAGATGATTCAATGCCGAGTAATAAAACACGTCCGTATTTAATAGACGAGATATAGATAGGTTTTTCACTACCTAATTCCTTTTGAAAATCGAAATCTTCTTTAAAGAAATCAGAAGGTTTTTGAGGAGCATCTACATCAATAGTATAGAACACTTGTTCTATTTTTACGATATAGCGGGTTTTCTCAGTTTCGTATTTAAAATTTACATTACCCTTTACGCTATTTATAGCCCCCGTATAGCTGGCTCCTAAAGCGAGTTTCAAATGTTGCTCGTCGTGCACCTCATAGCTATTGTAAGTGATATTAGCGGGAGGAGCATTGAAGTTCTTGTTTAACAATTCACTAATAGCATTACGAGCAGCCGAAAGCGATGCGTTTTCTACCGTAATACTCGTTTTATCACCAGTAAGAGAAGTAGAGATAGTGTAGGGTTTGCGAGGGGCAAAAATAGCTGAATAAGAACCATCAACTACTGTTTTAGACTTCAATAAGGCGCCTGGGTAGAAAACTTCATCGTTTTCGGTAAATAAAAGTTGGTTTTCGTACTCTTTAGCTTGTTCATAGTATCTACTGCTGTTAGCTGTGAAAACAGCGTCATCCAATAAAGAAACATTTCTACCGACATTTTGTCCTGCGAGGCGCTCGGCAAAAGGAGTGCGCTGTTGTACTGAAGGTAGTTTAGCTACATAATCGTTGAGTTGTGTAGCGTTTAAATTATTTTTAGATTCGGTAGTATCCTCTTTTTTACAAGAGAATAGAGCCATTGCTGAGAAAAGCAGTATTGAGCTTTTCAAAAAAGTTGAATTTTTTACTTCCATTTGTTTATAATTGATTGATAAAATGAAAAAACAACTGAATTAGCTAAAACATCGTTTCCTTTATAGTAATATTTTTATGATAAACCTGACAAAAAATATAAAAAAAAATTGTCAAGCTGATTTTTTTATTCGCTATAATAAGTAGAAAACACTGCTAATGAAAAATTTTAAAACTTCCCATTAATATATTGATAAATAATAAAATATAAGAATTAAATGGAAATAATTTCACTTTTTCACCGTTGTAATTTTAGTTTTACCTAAAAAAATATTATTTTTGCACTAAAAATATTAATTCTCTTAAAACTAAGCATTATGAGTGATTATTGTATGTGTCATATTAAAAATTATTGGCAGGAACTTGTAACATTATCCTCGCAAGAATTTATTCAAGAGGCTTATACAAAAGCTCTTTCTTATAGTAAAGAAGCTTTGTATCGGGCTGAAGTATTAGCCACTCACTCTAAGAGATGTGAAGAATTACAAATTCCTTTTGCAGAGATATATACTTTTTCTTGTGAGAATTTGGCTCAAATATATCAGCAGATAGGTGAACCTTTACAAGCTGAAAAGGTTTTAAAACAAGGAATACTTTTTCTAAGCTATTTATACAAACAAAGGCTATTGAAGAAAAATATTTTTGAAGAAAAAATGCAAACTTTGAGCAGCTTATTTTGTTGAAAATAAAACATTTTGCAATCTATCAATCTGATTAAGATTATTAAAAATGTAATATAAAAGATAATATTATCAAATAATTTGTAATATTTGGCTTGATATTTGTAAATAATTTTAATGTTCAAAGAAAAATATTAAATTTTTGTCATTTTTTTGATGACTACTACAATGTAGTAAAATAATGTATTTTTAATTAATCAATAAAAATAATATTAAATATGAGATCATCAACCGAAGAAGTAGCGCAATGGGTAGATGCTTATTCTGAACATTTACTCAATTGTGCTAACTATTTAGTTTCTGATGGAGTAGAAGCAGAAGATTTAGTTCAAGAGGTCTTTCTCACAGCACTCTCCTCTTACGATTCTTTCCAAAACAAAAGTAACCCACTTACGTGGCTCAAAGCTATTCTCAACCACAAAATAGCCGATTACTACAAAAAGAAATACAAAACTCCTCTCATAAACTTCGATTACTTCTTTGATGAAGATGGTTCTTGGAAAAAAAATCAAGAAATAGACGAATGGGAAGACGAATCATCTCATTCATTAGAAAATTTACTCGATAATCCCGAATTTAACAAAATTCTCCGTAATGCACTCAATAAACTTCCTACCAAATGGGGACTTTTGATGAAAATGTGTTACCTCGAAGGTAAAAAATCTTCTGAAATTTGTCAGGTTATGAATATTACTCCTACTAATTATTGGAAGATATTGCAACGTAGCCGTATGCAGCTTCGGGAGTATTTAGAAATAAATTGGTTTAATAAATAATGAAACACTTTTTACATAAATTCATTCACTTTGTTTGTATGCCTTGTGATGAAGCTACTTTTATGATAGAAAAACAATTGCACAGCAAATTATCACTAAAAGAAAAACTACAACTAAAAGCTCATTTATACATTTGTAAGATATGTTTAGATTATAGCAAAAAAGCTAAAGTGATAGACCACTGGCTACAAACAATATCACTCAAGCGAGTGCCCCATATAGCAATAGAGCAGAAAGAACTACAACAATTTAAAAACCAACTAAAACAACGCTTACATTATTAGCTATTATAGTTCAATGTCAATTATTTTTAAATGTAGAAGGGAATACTTATTTTTTGTTTTTTTTTAGTATTCCCTTCTTTTTAAAAAAGAAGAAAAAATATTGTCAGGATTTGGTTTTTTAATGACTATTAATATGATGTTAAATGTTTTTAAAAATAAAAGTAACCTTTAAAGAAAACTTCATCACATTCTGTTTTTAACACTTAGCTTTATTTTACTAACCCTTTAAGAGTATACACATTCGACTATATTATATGATTTTTTCATCTAAAAAATCTCACACTCTTTAGGGTTAGTTTTTTAGTTAAAAAAAGCTTATAAATACACTGAAATTTAAGGACATAATTATTTGTTGTCTTTCATTAATGATCTAGTTTTCGTCCGTTCAGAAAAATAAAAGAGTTCTATAGCCCATTATAGGCTCTTTTATTTGAGCGGATATTACAAATGAAAATAATAAAAGTTGCTCATCAATAATTTTTTTTCTTTTCAAAATGAATTGGTTTAGTTAAGTAAAAAAATGCCATGAAATATTTCACGGCATTTTTTATTTTGAGAAAATCACTATCACCTTCTCAGTTTTCTGATAGTTACAAATAACAAAGCTGAGAAAAAAGCTACTAAAATAGTGCTTGGTATAGGTACTTTTACAGCTAAAAATATAGTAAAAAGCACTAATAACAGGTTTATAACAAGTACATACCGAAAGGTGATAAGCAGGTGTAACTTATAATGCAACGCATTGGTTAATCCTGCAAAAATAAGAGCTAAACCCGCACTGAAAAACCAAAAGGCTTCAGCCGAAGGTGTGTGGTATGTTTTAAAACAAAGCACTGAATGTGCTATACCTAATAATATAATCCCTATAATGGCAATTAAATATAGTTTCTTCATATATTAAAATGCGTGAAAAAAGGCAGGGTTACCAGTAGTAGAGAGGATTTGCTCTACGGTTTCGGTAGCTGGGTTGAAAGCGAAGAGTCCGCGTTTATCACTTCCAAAAGCACCAAATAGCACTCTGTCTTTCAGCTTGGTGATAAGGATACTATGTCCGTCGGTAAGAGGAACGCCTCTTATTTGGCTGATGGATTTGGCATTGAAATCTACGAGTACAGCCATTGCATTTTTAGCAGTGTAGGGGTTTGACCCACCGAGTTCTACTATACCTACATAGGCTACTGCTTTACCATTGCCTATATACTGACAGTTATACACGCTGGCAGGTTTATAATTTGTGCCTGCAATGGTGGTAGTGGAGATGTCCCACGATTTGCTGCTATCAAACTCGGTACTGCCTTTGGGAATGCAGAGGAAACCACATTTGGTATTGTCTTTAGAGTACCCAAAATAGCCTGCAGTAGCGATATAAATATCACCTGCTTCATTGGTGAAGAGCATTCCTTTGCATTGCGCCATTGGGCGGGTGGGGAAGGTGAGTTTGGTAGTAGTTTCGGATACTACTTTTTCCACTACATCAGTTTGAGGGTTGATGATCGCTACATCACACTGTTGATAATTAGCATAAGGTTGCCAACCTGCTCCAGGGTTGATTTGGTTGAGACATAGGTAATACTTGCCATCGCGAATAATACCCATAGCAGGCTCAGGACTGCTGTCGCTGTGAGCGTATTGGGCGAGATTGATTTCTCCTGTTTTTTGCATTGTTTGTGGGTTGATAATCCACACAACACCTTGGGTATACATAGGCACGTAGGCTTTGGTAGCGCTTACTTTCTCAAGGTGACCTACCATTGAGTTAGAAATTCCTGCAAGAGTAGCTCCTTTAGTAAGTTTTTGAGTAGCAGGGTCATAAGTATATTGAGTGATACCACCTACGCCTTTCATAGTGTCGAAAAGGTAGACGTTGTTACCTTCTACTTGTACTGAAGAACCAAATTCTATTTGTCCGGCTTTGGAGTTATCAACAGCGATACCTCCTGCCATTTTATGGATGATTTGAAGATAGGAACTACCACTCATTCCGTCGGGATTTTTCACCGAAGTTTCTAATAAGAAATTACCGTTGTACTCTACCGTGCTGGGAGGCACAGGAGCTGGTTTGTTGTTGTCATCTTTTTTGCAAGACACACTCAGCAGTGCAAGACTGCAGAAAGTTAAGATTACTTTTTTCATTATAGTTTATTTTTTTTGATTCATTATTGATTTTTATACTTTGGCAAAGTCCTTGGACTTTGCCAAAGTTTGCGACGTTACAAAGTACCTATGAGGCTCGCACTAAAATGTGTGGAAGAAAGTAGCGTCTCCTTGGGTGGTGAGCACTTGTTGTACATTGCCATTGGCAGGATTGTAGCGGAATAGTCCTACTTTATCACTGCCAGAAGCACTTAGTATTACCTCGTTTTCATATTTACCTATAAACAGACTTTGTGGGTCGGTGAGTGGTACACCTTCTATTTTTTTCATTGTTTTAGCGTTGAGGTCTATCAGTACTGCCATTGCCATTTTAGCTGTAAATGGATTATTGCCATAAAGTTCGGCAACACTCACATAAGCTACTACTTTTCCGTTACCTATATATTTAGTGTTGAGAATAGCAGCGGGCTTGTACTGAGTGCCCTGAATGGTTGTTTGTGATAAATCCCACGACTTGCTACTATCGAAGGTTGTATTAGAAACGGTTGCAGCATTGGGGATACACACAAAGCCAAATTTAGGGTGTGCAGGATTGAAGCCGTAGAACCCAGGACAAGCGATGTAAATATCTTTGTTTTCGGTAGTGAATATCATTCCGCGCATAGAAGGACGAGTAGGGTAGCAGATGCCTGAAGTTTTTTCAGATACTACCTTCTCTACCTTATCAGTTTGGATGTTGATAATCGCTACATCGGCTTGCACGTAATCTTCATAAGGTTCATAGTTTTTCTTTTCTTGAGCTAAAGCCAAGTAGAAATAGCCGTCCTTTACAATCCCAGTGGAAGGTTCTGGGCTGTTATCGGTATGTGCATAAGGGCTTAAATCTATCTCTCCCGTTTTTTTCATTGTTTGTGGATTGAGTACGATGATTTTTCCTAAGGCAAAAAGTGGCAAATAGGCTTTGGTATCGCTCACTTTCACCAAGGCAGAGGCTTGCGAATTAGCAGGGATAGGCAACATAGCTTTTTCAACTATTGAGTGGTTAGCAGGGTTGTATTGCCATTTGGTGAGTCCTTTAGTGCCTGTATAATCATCTACTACAAACACCTCATTACCTTCCACTACCACAATAGCCCCAAACGGTATTTGAGCTGCCTTGCTGTTGTCAATCTTTCCTGATAGGTTGGCGAAGGTTTGCAGATAGCAGGTACCCGTAGTACCGTCAGCACTAGCGATAGAGGTTTGCAATAGGTACTTTCCACCTTCTGTATTAGAAGGAGCAGGTTTGTTGTTGTCGTCTTTTTTGCAAGAGACTAATAGCAATGCTAAAGAGCACGCTGTTAAAAATACTTTTTTCATTGTAATATATTAATTAGTAAATTGACAAATTAATCAGAATGCGTGGAAGAAGTCTGCACCCCCTTCTGTGTTTAGCACTTGCTTGCTGATACCGGTAGCAGGGTTATAGCTAAACAAACCTCTTTTGTCTGTACCCGATACACCAAAAATCACTTCGTTGTTGTTTCTACCAATAAACACACTATGGCTATCGGTATAAGGGATACCATCAATCTTCTTGATAGTTTTAGCGTTGAGGTCTATCAATACGGCAATACCATTTTTATCGGTGAAAGGGTCTTTTACATTCAGTTCAGCAGCACCTACAAAACCTACTGCTTTGCCATTACCTAAGTATTCCACACTATAGATAGTTGCAGGTTTATAGGTAGTACCCTCAATAGTAGTGTTGGATATATCCCAACTCTTATTGCTATCAAACTCAGTAACCGATACCGTAGTACTTTGAGGTATGCACACAAACCCTGAATGGGTATTTGCGGGATTGAACCCGAAATAACCAGCACACATTATATATATATCTTTGTTTTCGGTGGTGAAAATACAAGTTTTATACGAGGGTTGAGAAGGCATAGCCAAGTGAGTAGTGGTTTCTGATATTACCTTTTCTACCTTATCAGTTTGTACATTGATGATGAGTACATCACTTTGGAGATGGTCGGCATAAGGAGCATAATCAGGTCCTAATTGCAATAGGGGTAGGTAGAAATACCCATCGCGTATTATTCCGTAGCCTGCATCCGGACTGCTGTCGCTGTGGGCGTACCTTTGAATGTCTATTTCACCTGTTTTCTGCATTGTTTGTGGGTTGATAATCAATACCTTTGGTACGTTGTATAAAGGCAAATAGGCTTTGGTATCGCTCACCTTTATCAAGTTGCAGGGCATAGAGTGTGCAGGGGTATCGAATTTTTTACTTTCGGTAAGTTTTTGGGTAGTAGGGTTGTAAATAAATTTTCTCACACCATAACTACCATCAACAGCATCTAATGAATATACCTCATTGCCATATATCATTACACTCGACATATAAGGCACTTGTATAGCTTGTTTGTTGTTTAAGGCAGTAGTGGCATTGAGATCATTAGTAAGTTGTAAGTAAGAACTACCGCTTTTACCGTCGGGGTTTTTAAAGGTAGTTTTCACCAAATACTTTCCACTGCCTTCATTAGAAGGAGTAGGGGTAGGGGTGTCGTCTTTTTTGCAAGACACACTAAGCAGAGCAAGACTGCAGAAAGTTAAGATTACTTTTTTCATTTTAGTTTGTATTTATGGGTTAATTTAATCATTTTAGATATTCCAATCTTGGGCTCTGTTGTGTGCATTCCACATTCGTTGATAGAGTTCACTACTTTGCAAGAGCTCGTTATGAGTACCGATGGTGTTGATTTCACCTTTTTCAAAAACGATAATCTGGTCGGCAGTGGTGATGGTGGAAAGGCGGTGAGCGATAACAAGCACGGTTTTTCCCTTGATAAGCTCACTAAACGCTAGTTGTATTTTGTATTCATTTTCGGGGTCGGCAAAGGCAGTAGCTTCGTCCAAAATGAGAATAGGAGCATCTTTTAGAATAGCACGTGCCAACTGAAAACGCTGTTGTTCACCCCCGCTGAGGTGTACTCCTTGTTGCCCGAAAAGAGTGTCGTAGCCCTTGGGCAAGCTCATAATAAAATCGTGTATTTGTGCAGCTTTAGCAGCTTCAATCACTTCTTCTTTGGTTTTGTTCATCCCCATACGGATATTCTCGTACATTGTTTGAGCAAACATAAAGCTGTCTTGAAATACAAAAGAGACCTTCTGCATCAGCTTTTCAGTAGATAACTGACGAATATCTACCCCACCAATGCTGATGCTTCCTTCTTGTATATCCCAAAAACGCGACAACAATTGTCCTACTGTGCTCTTGCCTGCGCCTGAAGGACCTACCAAAGCGGTAATAGAGCCTTCTTTAGCAATAAAGTTGATGTCGTTGAGTACATAATGTTCGCCGTCGTAGGCAAACGATACTTTATCGAAACGAATATCGTAATGAGAGGGCTCTTGTGGAGTGTGTGTTTCGGGTAGGACGGGAGCTTCGAGTATTTTGTCTATTTGCTGTACGCCTTGCTCTATGAGTTGTAGTTGCATTGCCATATTGCTCATCGCAAACACGGGGCGCATATAGCCTGTGCCCAGAATTAGGAAGAAGAGCAGGGTGGCGAGGGTGAGCCCATTGTGAAAATAGAGGTATAAACCCAATGCTAAAACGGGCAACATCGCATTGCTGGCAAAGCTCATAAAGATAGCAAAAGGGGGTGAACTGTGGCGTATCCAGTCGCTTACAAAACGATGAAAGGTGAGCACTTTCTTGCCGTACTTATCAAAAGTTTCAGCCGATTGCTGGAAGATTTTCATCACTGGCATAGCGCGCACATATTCTACAATACCGGCGCTCATTTCTTCGAGTGAATGGTGGTATTTTTGGGTGAGGTTCTGGTTTTTACTGCCAAACATCAGGGGCATTATCACCACCAATACGAGTAGCGGCAAACAACTGATGAGTGCTAACCGCCAGTCTTCACTAAACAGATAGCCCAAGGTGAGCAGAGGCAAGGCAACGGCTTTTACAAAATCGGGGATTTGGTGAGCTACAAAGGTTTCGATACGTTCTACATCGTCTGAAATTATTTTCTTGAAAGCTCCCGAATTGCGGTGTGAAAGATAACCCATAGGCAAGATGCCTACTTTCTCAGTAATAGTTTTGCGCAAGCCATAGAGAATATTGAAAGCGGCGATATGCGAGAGAATACCCGAAAGCAAAAAGGCTACCATACTCACTATTACCATCACTATAGCATATACCACATACTGTTGGATAGTGGTGAAATTAGGTTGTGATTGGGTGAGTTCTTTAATAATGTAAAACACTAAGGCATAAGGTACAAGGCTCAGCACGCTGTGTATGACGGCTAAGGTGCAAGAGGCTAAGAGTAAAGTCTTGCGTTGTCCTGCTATTTGGAGTAATCGTTTCATAATAAGCTAATTTTCATATTTGCTAATTTGGCAATTTCCATCCTCCAGATTGCTGTTGGAGTGTCCAAAGGCGCTGGTAAATACCTTTTTGTGCTAAGAGTTCGCTATGCGTACCAGCTTCGGCGATTTTGCCATTTTCTAACACGAGTATCTTATCAGCATTTTTGATAGTGGATAGCTTGTGGGCAATCACCACCACGGTTTTATCTTTTACAAGCTCTTGAATAGCCTGCTGAATAAAAATTTCGTTTTCGGGGTCGAGGCTGGCGGTGGCTTCGTCTAATAAGATGATGGGCGCGTTTTTCAGCAAAGCACGAGCAATACTGATGCGTTGCTTCTCACCTCCTGAGAGTCGGTTGCCCCCTTCACCTACGGGGGTGTGCATTCCTTGAGGCAGTTCCCACGCAAACGACAGTACTTGGGCACGCTCGGCAGCGGCTATAACCTCAGCTTCGGTAGCGTGTGGATTGCCTATTTTGATGTTGTTGTAAATAGTATCATCAAAGAGGTATACCTCTTGAAAAACCTCGCTGATAAGTCCGTAGAAACGCTCTTGCGGAATATGGCGTATATCTACTCCACCAATGGTGATACTGCCTTTGGTCACATCCCAAAAGCGGGCGATGAGTGAGGCAATAGTGGTTTTACCCGAACCTGAATGCCCTACCAAAGCGACCATACTGTGCTCAGGCACTGTGAAATTTAGCTGGCTAAGGGTCTGTTTATCCGGTAGATAACCGAAACTTACATCGTGGAAAGCAATATCAAAATGGGTAGGGAACTCGTTTTTATCGGTTTCCATAGTAGGTTCTTGCAATACTTCAATCACTCTGCTGAGGCTCTCGTTCATATAGCGAATCATCAGGTAGTCTACCAATACTACTTTGATAGGACTATAGAGGTTATACCCCAAAATGAGGAATACCATTAGTATAGGTACTGTAATCTCGCCGTGTGTGAGGTAGTACAAACCCAAGGCGAGCATCAGTATAAAACCTATTTCGAGTACTATAAACGAAAGGGTAACCGTAGGTCCTGGGATAGCCTCTAAACGGATACTCTTTTGGCGGAGGTCGGCGTAGGCTTTTTCGAGAGTGCTATAATTGTCGCCTGTAAGTCCGTAGGATTTTAAATGTCGGATGCCTTGTACATATTCTAAGAACTTAGCCGATACCTCGTTGCGGGCTTTCACTTGTGCTTTGCTCAACCCCCATTTATCAACGATGAAAGTACCGAGTTTTAGAAAAGGAATGATAAGCGGTAAGGCAACTAATAAATAGAGGGTGAGTCGCCAATCGCAATAAAATAAGAAACTTGATAGCATTACAGTACCAAAAAGAGCAGCTGCCAAATTACCAAAACTGTGACTAAAAATATGTTCAAACGAGGCAACATCTTGCATAATTACTGAACCTATTTCTCCAGGGTCACGCTTTTTGAAGAAACCCAAAGAGAGCTTTTGCAAGTGATTGCCCAATTTGATGCGCATTTCTTTACCGAGGTCGTACACATAAAGATTAGAAGAGACCAAAGTGCGTGAGGCTACAAAAAACTGCAAACAGAGCAAGAGGCTCATCAGCCCTACCATCACCCAAACGAGGGAAGTGTTAGGTTGTTCTTTGAAAAGTTCCCATACAATAATGAGCAAAATACCTGACGGTGCTGTGATAAAACCGCTGTGTACAATTTCCCACAACACACTTTTCAGTATTTCTTTCGGTTTAAGAGCTATAATATATTTGAGATTTTGTATCATAGTTTTGTTAGTCTTAAGTTTGCAACGCACTGAATTGCCCGTGCGGTTCGCACTAAATTAGCTAATTGACAGATTAACTACTCTTTGGTTAAATCGCTTATAGAAATAAGGAATCTTATAGAGCATTCTGAATATAAAAGGATAGCGACCTTGGTCGTACTCACTCATATAATACTCTTTAGCCAAATGGATTTTGGGATGCCAACTTTCCATTACGGAACTTTCTTTTTCGCTCCACTTAAATTCAGGGCGTTGGTTTTCACCCATCGCTCTCAACGAATCGTGATTTTTCGCGTGCCCTACTAAGGCGTAGGCGAGCATATCAAACAAAAAAGTGGCTTCATCTACTTTATCGCACAGATTGATCATAAAATCCTTTACTTCTCTCTGGGGGAAGTACATCAGCACGCCCTCCACGATGATGAGCAGAGGCTTGTGATGTGCTTTCACGAGGTCAATCCATTCTCTATCGAAAAGCGACATCTCTAAAAAAGTGCGGCGTTCAGTTTCTTCAAAAAACTGATAGCGCAATTGCATTACTTCGGGCAGGTCGAGTTCATACCAATGGGTAACTTCGGGGCAACCCAAACGCTCATAGCGGGCATCGAGTCCTGCACCCAGTTGTATGACTACCGCATCGGGGTGAGCTGCGATAAATTTGCGTGCCTCTTCATCGATGAGGTTAGCGCGCACGCACACCCCTGCTTGTGAGAAGGCAGCTTTCTTGAATTTGCCGAAATCATAATCTATTTTGCTGATAATCTCAGCAGCTTTTTCATCGCGCAACAAGGGATTGTGTTGTTTTAGTTCGCTTGCTTTTGCCCATAAAGTAATGAGCATTGTTTCAGGTATTTTGTTCATAATCTAAAATATCATTCTAATCTTCACTCCTCCGTTGATACCAGGGAGCGGACGGTTAAATTCTGATAAAGTTTTTTCGTTCGTTACATTGCGCAATTTGCCCGATATAAAGAGTTTGTTATTCAAAAAACTATGTTCAAAACCTATATCTATAGTGGTGCTTCGTGGGATGCGGCGTTTTTGCAATTGGGTCAGTTCAAAATCATAGAAATATTCTTCTACAAAAGCTACATCGGCAAAGAGGCGGGTGTTCTGACCGCTACCGCCAAAAAGATTTTCACGGTGAAATTCCATTCCGGCGTTTGCCATTAGGTAGGGGATATTAGGCATACGCTTGTATTTGGTAGGATTAGGGACGGTGCTGGCGGGTTCGTAGTCACGGGTATCGCGCAAGTCTTGGTAAGTAGTATTCACGTAGGCATAGAGCGAGGGGAGGACATCGGCTTTGGCTTCAAACTCTACCCCAAGGGTGCGCATCTCTCCAAAATTCTGATATTGTGCGCCTATAAGTCCGGCGGTGTAGCGTATCATATCCTGCAAGTACATATAGAAGAAGTTCATTTCTATCTGTGCATTGGTGGGGTGTTTGCCCGTAAGGTCGAAGAGTAACCCAATATTGGCGCTGGCATTGCGTTCAGGCAATAGGTCGGCACTAGGTACTACACTGATACCATCGCCCAAGAGTTCATTTTCCGAAGGGATACGCACTTCATAACCAGCGGATAGTTTTCCCATTAGTGAAGGCAAAAAGCGGTAGCGCAAAGCGTTGTTCACCCCCCAATTGTTCTTTTGTAAATCCACATCGTACTTGCCAGGTACAAATAATGGTGCCATTTGGGTGTGCATAGTGTATTGGTAGTAACGCAGGGTGAGTGAGTTGAGAAACACATCGTTAAGCGACCGCAAGTCGTAAGTAAGTCCGCTTACCCAGCTGTGCATACGCGAATCGAAATTCACTTGCTTGCCTAAACTGAGGGTTTTCAGCTCGTCCTTGGGCGTTCCTTTGGCTATAGAAAATACACTGTTGAAGTTGAACGAATGACGCTCGTTGATGATGTATTCCAAGTTGGTTTTATTAACGAAGGAGAGTTTTTGGTCATCGGAATCTGAAGGGAAGTTGTAGCCCACCTCACCTCCGTAACGCGATGGGGTAGGGTAGGAGCTGCCGTCCCATTCATAGCGACGAGTGGCTTTATCGATGAAGTTCATTTTGGTGAGTACCACCCCGTTGAACATATCGAAGTTGAGTCCTTCGGTAAGGAAATTGTCTTTGGTGAGTTTGTTCGCCAACCCCGCCATTAGGCTCTCGCTATGGGCTTCGCGAATGTCGTACTCTATACCTTGAATTTCTTTGTAAGTCTTCACCACTACGGGTTCAAACTCTACCTCGTCAAACCACCATTTTTTAGCTTTAAAGCTCCCCCCAACGATGTATTTGTGGTATTTATCGTGGTTGCGGGTGATGCGTAACCCCTCGCGATAGGGCGAATCGAAAGTATAGTTATTATCGGAAGTAGTATAGCCCCCACCGATACCAAAAACGAGTCCGCGTGCTTTCAAGTTGCGTTTGAAGACTCCTTGCGCCTTGTGAGTGTTGAAACTCTCGTAACCATAGCTGAGGTCGGCATATTTATCAGGGTATTCGCGAATGACGATATTGATAGCTCCTCCCAAAGACGAACCTCCAAAGCGAGCAGGTACCACGCCTTTGTAAATCTCGATGCGGTCTATCATATCCACAGGAATATCGTTGATATCTAAATAGTCAGTTTGTTCAGTCATTGGCAATTCGTCTATAAAAAAGCCTATGCGCTTGCCTTCCAAACCACGTATCGAAATGCGCGAACTGCTCCCTACACCTCCAGAGGTGCGCAAGGTTACCCCCACGGTTTTGGCGAGAATATCCTGCACATTGCTCACTGTGCCCCGCATATTGCTCATATCAATCACCGTTACAGGCATACTCTCTTCTTTCTTTTGGTGAGCGATGCTTTTGCCCGAAACGGTTACCCCGCCTATTTCCTCAGCTTGCTCTTTAAGGCTGATATCCAAACGTTCTTGTCCTTTTAGATAGATTTTTTTGCTAAAGGATTGATAACCGAGATAGCTACCTATAATAGTATAATTGCCTTCGGGGATACCCTTTAGATGATAGTTACCTTGTGCATCGGCATTAGCGCCTTTCTTCAATTCTTTGAGGTAGATATCGGCGCCTATAAGCGGTTTTTGAGTAGCTTTATCGGTAATTTTACCCGAAAGTTCAGCAGTATTTTGAGCCCATAAAGAAGAAGTAGTGAGCAGTAATAAAAGAAAAGTTTTGTATAACATAAATATTGGTTTTTATCCATTAAATCATTAACTATCAGTATCTAACCTTTATCCCCTGACACCTGATACCTGACACCTAACTCCTAAAAATTTGGTAGTTTGCGATATATTATTTAATTTTGTTCTAAACAACGGATTTCAAGAGGCAAAAGTACACTAAAATAAAAGTACTATTGTTTAATATCCTTAGCAAAGTTTTATATCTGAATAGCTATGATGAACGAAGTGACATTACCTTTGGTGACCAGTGAAGAAGAAGTACAAAGCTACTATGAGGGAGTGAGTGAACAGGTGGGATTGTTTCGGTTAGAACAACAGTTTTTAGGCGAGCATACTTACTACTGTTGGCAAGCACAAATGAAAGAAGATGTAGTTTTTGAAGGACGTATGGATATCCCCTCAGTGCGCCTTTATTTTGTAACGCAAACACATAAAGGTATACAAATAGAGATTGACAAACGTATTGCTACTGCCAAAACAGGAACTCATAATATATTTTTCGGGCGTGAAGAGTGTTTAGGGAAAGATTTTTTGCACAAAGATGATACTATAGAGGTGATTTCCTTAGCTGTGAGTGCCGAAAAGTTTGCACAAATAGCCGCTACCTATCCCGAAACCTTTATGTCGTGGTATGAGCGTTATCAACACAGCGGCAATTTTATGCTCTCCCCCGAACATTCTTTGCCTACTACCTTTGCTATGCAAACGGCACTTTGTCAGTTGCAGCAAGCGACACTCTTGGGCAAGGCTGCCCGACCTTATGCTGACCTTAAAATACAAGAACTCCTTGTTTTGCAATTGCAACAATACGAACAACAACAGTCACAACCTCACCAATATTGTAAAACCCCAACCGATGTACAGAAGATGTACGAAGTGCGTGATATGCTTACAGCCCAGTTAGATACTACGCCTTCCATAACTGAATTAGCGCGTGCTGTGGGTACTAATGAAAAGAAATTGTGTTACGGTTTCAAAGAAGTATTTGGCACTACAGTTTTCGGGTATTTATACGATTATAAAATGGAGTTAGCGCAGCAGCTACTTCTCCACACCGATAAGAATATCAGTGAGATAGCCCTCGCTTGTGGCTATGAGTATGTATCACATTTTTCTACTGCCTTTAAGAAGAAATTCGGCAGAAGCCCGAAACAGGTGTCAGGGGATAGAGGATAGTCATAAACTTTGTGAAAGTAGATTACTCTGATAATCAATTACATTGTAGGGGCGTTTTGCAAACGCCCTTTACAAAAAAAGCTGTCTAACATTAGACAGCCTATTTATGCTACAACTTCAAAAGTTCCTCTATGTATTCTCTACTGTTAGAAAGTCGGGGGACTTTATTTTGTCCACCAAGTTTGTCTTTATGCTTGAGCCAATCGTGGAAAAGACCCGTACGTGCGCTGTGTACTTTAGGTTTGTTGAGGGTCATATTGTTGTAACGCTTGGCTTCGTAATCGGAGTTGAGTTTTTGGAGTTCGAGGTCTAATATCTCCGTGAATTGCTCTAAACTCTCTGGCGCCGACTCAAATTCTATCACCCACTCGTGTCCGCCTTTTAGCTTGTCCTGCATAAAGATAGGCGCTACAGTATAATCTATCAAATTACTATTGGTTTGTTCGCAGGCTTTTTCTAAAGCGCGCTCAGCATTCTCTATAATGAGCTCTTCGCCAAAAACATTGATAAAGTGTTTGGTGCGCCCCGTAATCTTGATGCGATAAGGTGCTACTGAGGTAAATCGCACAGTATCACCTATAATATACCGCCACAAGCCAGCATTGGTGCTAATCACCATTGCGTAGTTCTTGCCTATCTCCACTTCACTCAGCGGAATGGCTTTTTGTTGGGAAGTGCCAAAGGTCTCCATTGGGATGAACTCATAGAAAATACCATAATCCAGCATTAGCAACATTTCGTCTGAATTGTTGCGGTCTTGAATAGCAAAAAAGCCTTCGGAAGCATTGTATATTTCGTAATAACGGAAAGTATCCGAGGGGATAATATTTTTGTATTGTTCGCGATAAGGAATGAAACTCACTCCACCGTGGAAATACACTTCTAAGTTTTCCCACAATTCTAATAGGTGTTGTTTTTGGGTATCTTCTAAAATGCGGTTCAGCAATACGAGCATCCACGAGGGGACACCTGCAATGCTGGTAACATTTTCTGTTTTTACTTCCTTTACAATTGCCTGTAGTTTGCTCTCCCATTCACTCATCAGCGATACTTTGTTGCTGGGAGTACAACTCCATTCTGCCCAAAAGGGCAAGTTTTCAATTAAAATTGCCGATAAATCGCCAAAATAAGTACCGTTTTGCTCGTATAATTGCTTGCTACCCCCAAGTCGTAAACTCTTTCCTTTGAAAAGGTTTGAGTTTTCGTTGTTGTTCAGGTATAAGCAAAGCATATCTTTCCCTGATTTATAATGACACAATTGCAGAGCTTCCTCACTCACGGGTATAAATTTGCTTTTGGCATTGGTAGTCCCGCTGCTTTTAGCAAACCACTTGATGGGTGTATGCCAAAATACATTGCGTTCACCGCGCCGAGCTCTTTCAACATAAGGCTCAAAGTCCTCGTAGGTAGTGAGAGGCGTTTCACGCACAAATTGCTGGTAGTTTTTCACTTCGGCGAAGTTGTATTGCTTGCCGAGTTCAGTATCTTTGGCATTACTGATTAGTTCTAAAAGCACGCGTTCTTGTACCCTATGAGGGTCGAGTACAAACTCTTGTATCTGGTCGATACGGCGTTTTAAAAACCACGAAGTGATAGAATTAAATAAAGCTAAAGGCATTTTATTTCAGGTTTCAGGGAATAGATTTCAGGTTTCAGGGTATAGGGGTCAGGTGTCAAGTTAGGATTCTGATACCTGACACCTGATACCTAATGCCTGATAACTTATAAAGAATTTTCTTTAGTGAATTTTACGATTTCGGAAATACGTCCAAAAGCAACGCCCACTACTGTATCGGCAGCACCGTAGTACACTGCTACTTTGTCTTCTTCGATAGAATGTAAGGCAGCACAAGGGAATACCACATTAGGCACATCGCCGGTAGTTTCGTAGAGAGTGGCAGGCGCCAAGAGGTAAGGCTGTGTACGAGCAATTACCTTGCTTGGATTGTTGAGGTCTAATAGTGCAGCCCCCATAGAGTAGCGGAAACCATTGCAAGTGTTGATCACCCCGTGATAGAACAATAGCCATCCGTCTTTAGTTTTGATAGGCACAGCTCCTGCCCCTATTTTGGTACATTGCCAAGCGCTATCTATAAAAGGCGTTACTTTCATCACGCAGCGGTGTTCACCCCAGTACTTCATATCGGGGCTATAGCTGATGAAAATATCACCGAAAGGAGTATGTCCGTTGTCACTTGGGCGGCTAAGCATTGCGTATTTACCGTTGATTTTCTCAGGGAAGAGCACACCATTGCGGTTGAAAGGCAAAAAGGCATTCTCGCATTGGAAAAACTCTTTGAAATCAAAAGTATAGGCAATCCCGATAGTAGGACCACAATAGCCATTACACCAAGTTACCCAATAGCGGTCTTCGATAAAAGTAACGCGAGGGTCGTACTTATACTCAGAATGAAGGAAATCAGTATTACCACCTTTCATCACGATAGGTTCGTGGTTGATTTCCCAGTGAATAGCATCTTTACTGAAGCCAGCAAAGATGTTCATTTGTACTGCTTTGTTGTCGCAGCGGAAAACCCCTGCATAGCCGTCGCCAAAAGGCACAACAGCCGAGTTAAAAATACTGTTAGAGGTAGGGATATCATACCTACCGATAATAGGGTTTTCAGAATAACGCCACATTACATCGGTACAACCCGCAGGGCGTTCTTGCCAAGGAATTTTTTGACTCATTATTTTTGTTTTAGTTATTAAATCTTTTAAAATATTCATCAATTTCATTATGTAACTCTATACCTACGCGTTCAAAACAATCTAACAAACCTTGATAGGCATTCTCTCCTGCGAGAAAATCCCAAAACTCTTGAGCTACTTTTAGCTCGTTATCTAAATCTAACATTCCCGCCATCGTCCAGCGCGAATAAGGTTTAGGCTCATACGGATTATAAGGTATAGCAATAAGGGTATGTATTTTTCTGTTAGGGTTTTCAGCCAATACACAGCCTACCCATTCTAATAAAGTGCGTTTAAACTCTTTAAAACCCCCTTTGTTAGGTTTAGCTGTTTTAATGTCAAACAAGAAAAGTTCATCTGAATGACTTTCTAACCACACATCTACTTTGGTAGGCTTTACGGTGTTCATTTTCCCTTCTTGACAAACAGCCCTAATAGCTTCTATTTCTGCTTCCTTATTAGGGTTACCATTTACGGTGAGATTATCCATAATATCTTGAATAACACGTTGCGCTTTTTCACTTATCTTATCACCAGCTACCGCTTGTAGTTTAGCAACTTTAAACCGAGATTCAGCTAATGATTTAGCCACAGGCTCAAAAATACTCGTCCCAAAATTAGTATTCAAAGAATGAATAAACGAAAACAGTGCCATACGATCTTTACCCAATAAACGTGTATGGAAAGGCATCACTGCAGGCTCAGGGTTATAGTGCTGAAACTTTGTTCTAAGACTATGCCTAAGGGTGTTTTCTACATTAGTTATTTGTCGTGGGGTTAGTGCCATTTTCTGTTGTATTATTTAGAACATCATCAATATTCTCTGTAAAAACTTGTTCAAAGTTTTCAAATACAGGGGTTGTTCTTCCTCTAGGTAACTTTTCAACAGCTTTATACAATATTTTCTCTTTTGCTTTTGTTGATAAATCTAAGAATTGAGAATAATTATCAGTTATTTTTTTTATTATAAAACTAAATAAATTATTAAACTTAGTAGCATCGTTATAAAGAATTTTATTTAAATTGCAAAGAATAGTTTTTGAAACTTCCTCAACACTTCTAATATCTTCCTCATCTTGATCAGAAACCTTATTTCTTATAAATTCTTCCAATTTTCCTGTTTCTATTCCTTTGTTTAGAAATTTGTACATAAGGTATAGAATGTGATATTTTAGTCTTGCAAATTCTAAATTATCATCTTCTATTTTTTCTTCAATGAATTTTAATAAAACAGTTGCTCTAATATAAATATCTATTAAAATTTCATCAAAAATATATTCAATATATTTAGCGGTAGTCTTATCAAAGTACCCTGAAACTTTATTAGGTATTAACATTATAGTTGAAAAAGAAGCTCTTAGAATATCATCTATTTGCACAATAAAATCAACATCAAAACTATCTTCTTGAGTCTTTTGTCTTTTATACAAAAACTGTTTATCAAACAAAGTTAACTTACTAAATTTACTCTCTAACTCTTTTTGAATTTCAGTTATAGAGATCAAATCTTGAATGTCTACTCCATTTTGATTATTTGTTCTTATAGTTATATTATTATAATCTTCTTCACTCTCTGTTTGTATAATTCGTACAGGTATTTTTATATCTTCTATAGGTAAAGAAGGTGTTGAACTTGCAACGTTGTATATACTATTAGCTGTTTGACAACCATTAACAATGTTTACAGGTTTTATGCTGTAGTTTTTAGAATTATCCTTGTTAATAGAAAGCGTTGTAATTGTCAAGCCATTGTTATAATAATGGAATTTATGAGATTCTTCCTTCAAAGTTTTTTCAATCCCCCTATTTACAGAAGTTTCATTTCCTAGATATAAACGAATGTTATTTTTAAAAACATCTGTGTATAATGTTCTTTTTTCTTCAGCAATGATAGGAGCTATACAATCTAATAGTTCTTTAGCTGTGATGTATCCTATTAAATAATTATCTCCAATTTCTTTAATATTATTTTTACTAACATTCAATTCATATTCATTTGAATTAACTTTTTGATACACAGAATTTAGAAAATCATAACCTCTTACATCAAAAACAATATTTTCTTGGTCAAACCACCTTTTGAGTTGCCCTATTTTCCCATTGATATTTGTCTCCCAATCTTTTTTTAGTTTATCAATATTTTGAGCATCTTTTATGGTATAGAAAATAATTTCTATTTTATGGGTGAATTTTTTAAGTATCTCATCGCTTTCATCAGTAATAGAATCTATAAATTCTTGTACCTTAATCAATAAAGGTTGAGATTTATCGAAAGCATCACCATTCCATATTTTATAAGGAATCTCAAATAAATGTAATACCTGATTCCATTCTATATTTTCTACCTTTTTTGCTTGGATAAAATGGAATGTTATTGATTTCACTTCATTTTTAGGATCTTTAATATATGATATAATTTCATCAACATCATCATTCAATGAATATATTTTTTGAAAATTATTTATAGATATAAAAAAAAGCATCTCCTCCTTCTGAAGAGCCTAATCCAATCTTTTTACCTATTTTACTATCTGAATTAAGAAAAATACTTGAATAGAAACAAATATGCATTGAGTTAACAAACCATTCAAAGTGTTTTGAAGCATCTTTTTTTCTATCTTTGCTATCAAAATTTTCATTAATGAATTTTTCGATATTTTTGTCAATAATACTCTTTTTAGATTTTGCCATAACTCTTTTTTACTTTTCTTTCAAATGAAATATAATCTCAGCATACGCATTTTTGTCTTTTTCGGTACGGTTGAGCACAGGGCGTTTGTATTGATTTACAATACGCATTCCTGCTCGCTCAGCTATTTCAGGGTATAAGCCATATTTGTCGTTGGCTACTAAAAACACATCGTAATCATCGGCTAAAAAGCGTTTGCTATTGGTAAGTACCTCAGCAATACCCGCTACATACATACGTTTGGCTTCCTGCCCTTGTCCTTTGTAAAGGGGACCTATCTCTTTATCATCATTGCGCTCAAAACCAAAAAGGTCGTAAGCATAAGCGTGTTGCTCGTGATAATCAATCAGCCCTACATAAGGAGGTGATGAGAAAATACCTTTTATCTTCTGCTTTCTTGCTAAAGCGGCAAACTCAGGGTTCTTATGCTCTAATGCCTCAAAGATGTCAATAGTACGACTATCGCCCTGTAAACACTTCTGGTAGGTATTCGTACGCAATTCTTTAAATTGTTGCAAACGCTTGATAGTGTCTTTAGTGTAGGTCTCCCACCATTTCAATATAGAAAATAGAGGCTTACATACCTTGCCGTGTTTAGCACAATAGTAGGTAGTAGTTACTGGCTCTATTAGGGTTGCTAAATCGGCGTGAGTAGTGGCACGACAACTGCGAATGGTACGGCTCAATATGAGGGTAACAATACGCTTGGTAGTGGGATTAGCTATCTGTTTAATAAGGTTAAACACAAAATCTATCTCCTCACGTACGTGCTGTATATACCACTTGTCTAAAAACGTATCGGCTTTGGCTTGTTTTAGTTGAATGTGGTACTTTTCTATGAGACCCTGATAAATAGGTAAAAACTGTTGCTCTTTCTCAGCGCCATATACTTTGCCGTCTATCTCTTTGCGTTGTAAGCGGTATTTATAGTCGGGTACAGGGAAGAACTCTTTATTGAAATTATTGAGTGCTTCGGTAAGTTCAGCATCAAAGGCAAGTATGTGTTTTTCTGCTAAAAACTCCTTTAAAGCTTGGGTAATGCGCTGTGTTTCATCATACACATCTACCAAATCATAATGTCCTACCTTAGCATTGCTTATGAGCGCATTGAAAGCTGACACATCTATCCCTATAGCGTGCATTCCTAATTCTGAGGCTTGCACCATAGTAGTACCACTACCCGAAAAAGGGTCGAGGACTATATCACCTGCTTTAAAGAATACTTCTTTTTTAAAAGCATCAGTATGCCCATCTAAAAAGTATTCTACTAACTGCGGAATAAACTTACCTTTATAAGGGTGCAAGCGGTGTACGTGTTTAGTAGTTTCTGCTTCTTTATATTGCTCAAACGACAGACTCCAGTTGAGGTCATCGCCTAATTTCTCTTTCCACTGTGAGGCGCGATTTCCACCCAAAGCATCGTAATAGGCTTTAAGTTCCTCTTTAGCGATTTGGGTGATGCCATTGCTTTCAAACTTCTTTACTTTACCATACTGTACTAAATAGGAGATATTTGAGGAAGTAACATTCTTCCCCATATATTCCGTTGCCCACAATGAGGCTTGTTGCAATGTAAAGTATTGATTTGTATTTAGCATATTTTTCTAATCCGATGGATATTACTATCTTTCTGTCTGTCCTGCCGCGACCTACAATTACACTGTTTTCTTTATCAATTCTGTGATAAACGCTATTTGCTCGTCGTCAAGCTCGGTGTGCATAGGCAGAGAGATGACTTCTTGTACTAATTTATTGGTAACGCCAAAATCAGCTTCGTTATAAGAACTGCGAGTATAGGCTTTTTGGGCGTGCAATGGTATAGGGTAGTAAATACCAAAAGGCACTCCACTTTCACCAAAAACCTTAGCGAGTTCATCGCGTTTGCCATTAGTGATGCGGAGGGTATATTGGTGGAATACGTGGTCGTAACCTTTGGCGATTACAGGAGTAATGATATGAGGATTGCCTTTCAGTGCTTCTGTATATTTGCGAGCGGCTTCACGGCGACGGGTGTTATAATCGTTTAGGTGAGGAAGTTTGGCGCGCAACACAGCCGCTTGTAGAGAGTCGAGGCGTGAGTTTACGCCTACTACATCGTGGTGATAACGCACATACATACCGTGATTTACGATACCACGAAGGGTGTAAGCGAGGTCGTCGTCGTTAGTGAAGATAGCCCCTCCGTCGCCGTAGCAACCGAGGTTCTTAGAAGGGAAGAAAGAAGTTGCCCCTACGTGACCGATAGTGCCTACTTTTTGTTTGCGACCATCGGCAAAAGTATAATCAGCACCAATGGCTTGCGCGTTGTCTTCAATCACGAAGAGGTTGTGTTTTTTAGCCAAAGCCATTACGGCTTCCATATTAGCTGGCTGACCGAACAAATGCACTGGAACGATGGCTTTCGTGCGAGGAGTAATCGCTTTTTCAATAGCCTCGATGTTGATGTTGAAAGTATCATCGTATACATCTACGAGTACGGGGGTGAGTTTCAGTAAGGCAATCACTTCCACAGTTGCAGCGAAGGTAAAATCGGCAGTGATGACCTCATCGCCTTCTTTGAGTCCGAGTCCCATCATTGCGATTTGGAGGGCATCAGTACCGTTGGCGCAAGGGATGACGTGTTTCACGCCCATATAGTTTTCCAATCCTTTTTGGAAGGCTTGTACTTGAGGTCCGTTGATAAAAGCAGTGGTGCTGAGTACTTCCTCAAAAGAAGCTTGTATTTCATTTTTAATTCTTTCATACTGACCTTGAAGGTCAACCATTTGTATTTTTCTCATATATTGAATATTTTTAGTCATTATAATTACAGACGGCAAAGGTACAAAGTAATTGCTAAATTAGCAAATTTTAGTTATTGATTGTTAGCCACTTCCAAATAGCCCGATATTCTTAGGTTTTCTTATGAAAAAATCGAAAACTTAAATTGTTAATAAACAATACTTTAAAATTTTTATCCAAAAATAAACTCTCAAAAAAATTGGAAAATAAAATAATTATATCTACTTTTGTCCTTTCAAACAGAAAATATTAGTTATATACCTTATTTTAATAAAAATAAATGAGAACAATACAATTTAGAGAAGCCATTTGCGAAGCAATGAGCGAAGAAATGCGTCGCGATGAGTCTATTTATTTGATGGGTGAAGAGGTTGCCGAATACAACGGTGCTTACAAAGCCTCTAAAGGAATGCTCGATGAGTTTGGGCCTAAACGTATAATTGATACTCCTATCGCCGAAGGCGGTTTTGCTGGTATCTCAGTAGGTGCTGCTATGAATGGCAACCGCCCTATCGTTGAGTTTATGACCTTCAACTTTTCGTTGGTAGCTATCGACCAAATCATCAACAACGCCGCTAAAATGCGCCAGATGTCAGGAGGTCAATTCAATATTCCTATCGTATTCCGCGGTCCTACCGCTTCTGCTGGTCAGCTTGCTGCTACTCACTCTCAAGCCTTTGAGAACTGGTACGCTAACTGTCCTGGTTTGAAAGTAGTAGTGCCTTCAACTCCTTACGATGCTAAAGGATTACTCAAATCAGCTATCCGCGATAACGACCCTGTAATCTTTATGGAGTCTGAGCAAATGTATGGTGATAAAGGTGAAGTGCCTGAAGAAGAATACACTATTCCTTTAGGTGTTGCCGATATCAAACGCGCTGGTAAAGATGTAACTGTTGTATCTTTCGGTAAAATCATCAAAGAAGCTCACAAAGCTGCCGATATTTTAGCTCAAGAAGGCATTGAATGTGAAATTATCGACTTGCGTACCGTGCGTCCACTCGATTTTGATACTGTATTCGCATCAGTGAAAAAAACAAACCGCTTAGTAATTTTAGAAGAGGCTTGGCCATTTAGCAGTGTTTCTTCAGAAATTACTTACCAAGTACAAGAACACCTCTTCGATTATCTCGATGCTCCTGTACAACGTATTACTACCACCGATACTCCTGCGCCATTCTCTTCAGAATTGCTTAAAGAGTTTTTGCCTAACGCCGAAGATGTAGTAAAAGCTGTAAAAAAAGTACTTTATAAATAAGAATTTGCTATCATTTTTATTTTTTAAAAGTTATATTTTATTTTTTTAGTCTTCACGATTTCCTTTTTCGTGAAGACTTTTTTGTACTCTACCTCCGTTAAAGTTTTGTTAAACTCTTGTATTTACAATGTTAAACTTCTGATAACTTAAAATAAGAGTTTTTAACACATTTCCACTACCAAAATACTAATAAACCATTAAAAATTAAGTCCAAAACTTTTTTCATTAACATAGTTATTATGTTAAACTATAAAATCAGATATTTGTCTCTCTAGATAGAGTTTGTCTATTTTGAAGTTTTTTTACTACTTTTGTACAAAATAGAAGAGAGAAAACAAAAATGCCATTGATTAAAACATTTGATATTGATGTAAAGACTAAACTTTACTTATGGGATGTTGAGGAGAAACTCACTGATTTACAGCAAGCGGTCGTACTCACACCCCAACAGCAAGAGAGTTTGGATGCCATTCGCAATGAGAAAGGTAAAAAGAACTTCCTTGCTACACGCTTATTGCTCAAAAATATTGGGTATACACCTACAGCTTTGTTTTACGATCCTAACGGAAAACCATTCCTTAGCGATGGAAAACAAATTTCTATCAGTCATTCTTTCAATAAAGTAGCAGTGATTATTAGCGATAGAAAAGTAGGGGTAGATATAGAGAAAAAGCGTGATAAAATAGTAGCTATCGCACATAAGTTCACCCAATGGAACTTTAGGGCAGCCTCCTTCTCTTTAGAAAGTATCATACAAAAACTCACAATGACTTGGTGCGCTAAAGAAGTAGGTTTTAAAATTCACGGCAACCCCGAACTCACCCTCAACGATGTGAAAGTACGCGATTTCTTCCCTACTGATAGCTCTACCGAGATACTCGTAGGGCGTGGTAAATACGAAGTCAATTTCATTTTTATAGAGGATTACGTTTTAGGCTATTGCCATAGTATCAAGTAACAGTTAACAAGTAACAAGTAATAAAAAAAGCAGCTCTTTTTGAGCTGCTTTTTTTGTTTATTAAAACATTTTTCGATTACCCCATCCTTATAAATTTACACGCAACTAAAAATATTTTCATAATTATTTTTGTGTTATCTAAAAAAATACTACTTTTGCCCCGAAAATTAATAATTAACACTATATGAAAACTTTGTTAACAGCTATTACTATAGCTTTCAGTACTTTATGTTTCGCCCAAAACGGAACTATCAAAGGTACTATTACAGTGGATAATGAACCTTTAGAAGCTGTAACTGTCCAATTAGAAAGTAAATCTTTAAAAAAATGGACAACTTCCGACCGCAATGGTCATTATTCTATTTCCTTACCTGCTGGTGAATACCGACTAAAAATTCGTTCCTTAGGGTATATACCTTATGATGATAAGGTGGTTATCACCGAAGAGGAAACCCTCTCTCAAGATGTTGCTCTTAAAGAAGATGTGCTCGGTATAGACGAGGTAGTGATTACCGCTACCAAAACTAAAGAAAACCGCAAAGATGCTCCTGTGCTTGTGAGCGTTACTACCCATCGCGAATTGGCAAACGTGAAAGCTCATACCCTAATGGAAGGTCTGGTATTCCAACCGGGCTTGCGTACCGAAGTAAACTGCCAGAACTGTGGTACTTCGCAAGTGCGCATCAATGGGTTAGAGGGTGCTTATTCTCAAATCCTCATCGATAGCCGTCCTATTTTTGGCTCGCTCAATGGTGTGTATGGCTTAGACCAAATCCCTGCCAATATGATTGAGCGTATAGAGGTAATCCGTGGAGGTGGTTCAGCGCTTTTTGGCTCTAATGCCATTGCCGGTACTATCAACGTGATTACTAAAAACCCTACCAAAAACGAGGCACAAGCAAGTATCGTGAGCAACCTCATAGGTGGTAAATCGGGCGATGTGGTGAGCTCTTTCAACGGTTCACTTGTGAGTGAAAACTATATGCGTGGTATCTCTTTCCACGCTATGCAACGCTCACGTCAGTCTTACGACGATAATGGCGATGATTTTACCGAAATTACTCGTTTGCGCAACCTCAATGCGGGTGCAAAACTCTTCAACGATTTCTCCGATCGCCACAAACTTACTGCCGAACTAAACGTGAGCAACGAAAACCGTCGTGGAGGTAATAAACTCGATGAGCCTGAACACCTCGCTGACCTTGCCGAGAGCATTCGCACTCAAATGCTTGGAGGGAATGCCTCTTTCGAGTATTTCTCACCTGCTTATAATCATAAGTTCACCGCCTATACCAGTGCCGAACGCACTCGCGCTGATAATTACTATGGCAGTTTCGATGGTACCGACATCGTAGCCTCTTCTGGCAACTATGGGGTTACCAAAGAAAATATTTGGTTACTTGGCGGACAGCATACGGCTTATGTGCCTACTGCCAAAGGTAATTTGCAATGGACATCTGGTGCCGAATATCAATATGACAAAATAGCCGAAAAGCGTCAGAATCCTAACGTGCTTGCCGTAAACCAAAAAGCGAATACATTTGGTCTCTTCACTCAAGCCGATTGGCGTATTTCGCCTAAAGTAAAACTCCTTGGTGGGGTGCGTTTAGACAATGTAAATTCCGATATAATGAAGAAAAGTGTTACTGCCCTCAACCCTCGTGCGAGTGTGCTCTACAATATCGATGAAAACTTTATCGCTCGGGGTTCGTATTCACGTGGTTTTAGAGCGCCTTTCTTCTATTCAGAAGATGTACACAGCGAACTGCAAGGGGGTGAAGCACGCCGTGTGAAACTCGCCGATGATCTTAAAAAAGAAACTTCCGATAGCTTTACCGCTTCTTTTGAATACAATCACACTCACGATACTCACCAGTTTGTAGTGATGCTCGAAGGTTTTTACACAGCTTTGCACGACCGCTTTACTTATGAAGATGCTGGCGAAGAAAACGGTTTGCCTATCCGTGAGAAACGCAATTCCGATGGCGCCGTAGTGAAAGGGGTGAATTTGGAAGTGAAGTACAGCCCCAATCCCAAATTTATGGTACAACTTGCCACCACTATCCAAAGTTCTAAATACAACAGTGTGCAAAACCCCGAAGAAAACGTCTATACCGATGAAATTCTCCGCACGCCAAGTGTGTACGGCAACCTGATGGCAACCTATAAACCACGCCCTAATTGGGATATCAACCTTGTAACCGTATATACAGGTAGTATGAAAACCACTCACTTGAAAGGCTATATCCCCGATACGCGTTTGGAGACCACTCCCGCGATGTGGGACGTAGGCGTGAACACCGCTTATGAGTTTAAATTCCAAACTTTCTTCCCCTTAGAAGTAAGTTGTGGTATCAAAAACCTTTTTAACCAATATCAAAAAGATTTCGATAAAGGTGCTGAACGCGATGCCGATTACATCTATGGTCCTTCGCTACCTCGCACCGTGTTTGTAGGTTTGAAAGTTAAAATTTAATATCCATATTAACTTTGCAAAGTTTGCCCCAAAATTGAAACTACTTTTATAATCTATTTTAAATAAAGAAGATACAGGAATTACAAGAAGATTAGGTAATGATTTAGTAATAGCTCTTATTTCATTTGATTATACCTATTTTCTCAGTAACTTCTAGGTGAAAAGGTACAACATCTTGACAATATAACCAAAAAAATTTACCTTTGCACCCGCAGACGTGCGTTGCTGCACGTCTGCGTGGAGCTGGTAATGTGTCAGATGTATTATTTTTAATTATGTAGTAGAATGCGACAAAATCAAAAAAATTTGTCAGATTGAAAAAAAATGTATCTTTGCTCCCAATATGAGATTTTTCACCTTCATACTTAGCTTATATCTGTTGGCACTCACTGGGCTGCCTTGTACGGATATGCTTGAAGGTGAGGAGTCTTCAGCTTCTTATGAATTTGTAACAGCCCCAACTGGGGAACACTCTCATTTTCATTTGGATAGCTGTTCACCTTTCTGCATTTGCACTTGCTGCCAAATGGTAATCAGCACGCCCACTACTTATGAGGCCTTAACCATTGCTCAAGCCACCGCAACCATTCCCTCCTATAGCTATCCCCTGACCGTATGGTCTTCGAACTACTATGGGAATATCTGGACTCCTCCCAAGATATAGTCTTTTCTTTCTTCATCTCAAGTGATTGTTCATTAGTCATCTCACCCATCATTAGTCATTAACTAATCATTAATTCTTATTAGAAATGTTAGACAAAATCATACTATTTAGCATCAAAAATAAGCTATTTGTAGGATTCATGACCCTTATGCTTATTTTTTGGGGCGTATGGAGTGCTACAAGGCTCCCCATTGATGCCGTTCCAGATATTACTAACAACCAAGTACAAATCATCACCTCTACCCCTACTTTGGCCTCACAAGAGGTAGAGCAACTGGTTACTTTCCCTATTGAGCAAGCCATCGCCAATATTCCTGGGCTGGAGGAAACACGCAGTATTTCCCGCTTTGGCCTCTCGGTCATCACAGCCGTCTTTAGCGAGGATATGGACATCTACTTTGCCCGCCAGCTAGTCAATGAAAAGCTCAAGGAGGCACAGGAGCAAATCCCTCAAGGCATAGGCTCGCCCGAACTCTCACCCGTGAGTACCGGACTGGGGGAGGTATATCAGTATATCATTCGCCCTACGGAACAGAGCAAAAACAAATATTCCGCCAAAGACCTCCGCACCATGCAGGACTGGATCGTGGCTCGCCAACTCTATGGTACCAAAGGAATAGCCGAAATCAACAGCTTTGGAGGCGAACTCAAGCAGTATGAGGTGGTTATAGACCCCGATCGCCTCCGTGCCATGGGGGTGAGTGTCAGTGATATTTTCACTGCTTTGGAGCAGAACAACCAAAATACAGGAGGTGCCTATATCGACAAGCGCCCCAATGCCTACTTTATCCGAGGAATAGGCATGGCTCGCTCCCTTGAAGACATAGGCAATATAGCCGTAGGCAAGCACACCCCTCCCCTCTTTATCAAGCATGTAGCCGAGGTACGCTTGGGCAGTGCCCTCCGCTATGGTGCCCTTAGCTATAATGGCGAGGTGGATGCCGTAGGTGGGGTAGTGATGATGCTCAAGGGCGAAAACAGCCACGAGGTAGTCAGTCGTATCAAAGAAAAACTGCCCACCATACAGCAATCCCTACCTGAAGATGTAGTGATAGAGCCATTCTTAGACCGCACGGACTTGGTACAACGCGCCATCCATACAGTAGAGAAAAACCTCTTAGAGGGGGCGCTGATTGTCATCTTCATCTTAGTACTTTTCTTAGGGAACCTGCGTGCCGGACTGATTGTTGCCACGGCCATTCCGCTCTCCTTGCTCTTTGCCTTAGGAATGATGAACCTCTTTGGAGTAAGTGCCAACCTGATGAGCTTGGGAGCGATAGATTTCGGAATTATCGTAGATGGATCGGTTATCGTGGTAGAAGCAGTGATGCACCACTTGGCGATCCGAAAGAACCACCAACGACTTACCCAAGCACAAATGGATGAGGAGGTATTCCATTCCGCTTCCAAAATACGCAGTAGTGCCGCCTTCGGAGAGATTATCATCCTGATGGTGTATATTCCCATTCTTACCTTGGTAGGAGTAGAGGGCAAGATGTTCCGCCCTATGGCACAAACCGTCGTCTTTGCTATTTTGGGTGCCCTGATCCTTTCCCTGACTTATATCCCTGCCATGAGCGCTTTGCTCCTACCTAAAACAGTAAGTGACAAGCGCAGTTTTGCCGAGCGAATGATAAGCTGGCTCTACCGTCACTACCAACCGCTCTTTGTCCGTTCTATCCGCCTTAGGGGATGGATAATAGGCAGTACCGTGGTACTGTTCGTTCTTGCGGTAGGCATTTTCAGCCGTATGGGAGGTGAGTTTATTCCACAACTACAAGAAGGCGATTTTGTTTTTGAATGTATTCTGCCACCGGGCACTTCCCTGAAGCAGAGCTTGGAGACTTCCATGCAGGCCTCTCGCCTGATTCGTGAGTTCGACGAGGTGAAAATGGTGATAGGCAAAACAGGTTCTGCCGAAATACCTACCGACCCTATGCCGCTGGAAGCCTCCGATATTGTGATCGTACTCAAGAGCCAAGACCAATGGAAAAGTGGTCGCTCCTATGAGGAATTAGGAGATGCCATCATTGAGCGGCTCAAGGATATTCCTGGGGTCTTCTTTGAGAAAAGCCAGCCTATACAAATGCATTTCAACGAATTGATGACAGGTGTCAGACAGGATGTAACGATAAAAATCTTTGGAGAAAACATGGATACCCTCGCCCACTACGCCCAAAGAGTAAGCCAACTTATCCAGAAAACAGAAGGTGCTACCGCCCCACAGGTCGAAAAAGTAAGCGGACTTCCGCAAATCAATGTTACTTACGATCGGGTACGCTTGGCCAACTACGGACTTTCGGTGCAAGAGGTCAATGAGGTACTCAGTACCGCCTTTGCTGGTAAGAAGGCTGGGGTTGTCTTCGAGAACGAACGAAGGTTCGACCTTGTAGTACGCCTCGATAGCCTCCATCGTACCGGAATTGACGATGTACAGCATATGATGGTAGCTACCGAAAATGGGCAGGTGCCGATGAGCCAATTGGCCACTATCAAATATGAATTAGGCCCCGCACAAGTAAGCCGTGAAGCAGGCAAGCGCCGTATCGTCATTGGCTTCAACGTGCAAGGGCGCGATGTGCAGAGTGTGGTGAGTGATATAGAACAAAAATTAAAGGGCGTAAAGCTCCCTACGGGCTATTACTTTACCTATGGCGGTCAGTTTGAGAACCTACAACAAGCCACCGACCGACTGCTCATAGCCGTGCCTGTAGCCCTACTTTTAATATTTTTCTTGTTATACCTTGCTTTCCACTCTATAAAACAATCATTGCTCATCTTTAGCGCTATCCCGATGAGTGCCATTGGGGGCGTATTTGCCTTGCTTCTTCGGGGAATGCCTTTTAGTATTAGTGCGGGTATTGGTTTTATCGCGCTCTTTGGGGTAGCAGTGCTCAACGGTATAGTGCTTATTGGCACTTTCAACCAGCTGAAAAAAGAAGGAATGACCAACCTTTTGCATCGCGTGATTACGGGTACCGAAATGCGTTTACGCCCTGTGCTAATGACGGCTATGGTGGCGAGCTTAGGTTTCCTACCTATGGCACTCAGTCAAGGAGCAGGAGCAGAAGTACAACGCCCCTTAGCTACAGTAGTTATTGGGGGGTTAGTATCGGCTACCTTCCTCACCCTCTTCGTGCTTCCGTTGCTTTACATCGCTTTCAATAGTACCTTTTCTTGGCGCCGTCCTTCAGCTAAAGTACTCACGATAGCCCTATTGCTTATCAGTCCTATAGCGCTACACGCTCAGCAGTCTTACTCGCTACAAGAAATAGAGCAAATAGCCCTTAAGAACAATGGAGTGATTAAGGCAGCACAACTCAAGCTACAAGGAGCAAGTGCTAAAGAGCGAACCTCTTTTGAATTGGCTAAAACAGACTTTACAGGGCAATACGGGCAGTACAGCAGTGCTGAAAAAGACCTTTCAGTAGGTGTATCACAATCTATTCCTTTGCCTACAGTATTTGCTGCTCGCAAAAAGCTCTATCAAGCAGAGACACAATTACAACAAGGGCAATTAGCCCTTCAGCAGAATGAACTGAAGCGGCAAGTGCGCAACGCATATCAGCAATTGCAATATTTGACTTTTAAAGAGGAACAGCTCTTGCAGCTTGATAGTCTCTACAATAATTTTATTCGCATTGCTGAAGTACGCTATAAAGCAGGGGATACCAAGAAGATAGATATTAACACTGCCCAAGTGAAGAAAGGAGAAATAAGTTTGTTACTTCAACAGAACAAAACTATACAACAAGCTACCTATCGCAACTTGCGTACGTTAATGCAAACAGAAGAAGCATTTACCATTACCAAGTCGCCCGTGTATGAGCCTTTGTTACTCAGTGAGCCTTCGGATGTACAACTCTCTCAGCACCCTTTGGTACAACTCAGCTATCAAGAAGCAAACATAGCTGAGCACAACAAACGTCTAGAGCGTGCCCAAGCCCTGCCCGACCTTACATTGGGCTATACCAATCAGTCTCTTATAGGAATGCAAACCATTGGAGGGGTAGAGACCTATACTGATAGAAGTAAACGTTTTCACTTTGCCACCATAGGGCTTTCAGTTCCTATTTTTACCGCTACCCGTGCCAAGGTGAAAGCTTATAAATATCAGAAAGAAGCAGCTATAGAAGCAGCTCAACAAACAGAAAAACAGCTTAAAACTCAATGGATAAATCTGCAAGAGGAATACCAACTGAATTTGCAAAAATATCAGTTTTACAAACAAGAAGCGCTACCTGAAGCCGAGCGCATTATCCGAGCCAATCAGTTAGGGTATAGCGCAGGTGAAATAAGCTATGTGGAGTACCTTTACACCCTACAGACAGCCGTAGATACCCGCTTGGCATACCTTGAGAGTATCGAGGCGCTTAATCAAAAAGTAATAGAAATACAATCCCTTTTAAACCAGTAAAACAAATGAAAAAATATGGTATAAAAATCGCTTTTATCCTTATAGGAATTAGTCTATCGGCCTGCAATGGCACTCCTACAACTACCAATAATCAAAAGCTCGAAGAGCGCGAAGAACACCACGAAGAAGAAGGCAACCTCACCACCCTTACCCAAGCTCAAATCCAAACTGTAGATATTCGTTTGGGACATATAGAAGAAAAAGCTCTTGCCGCTACCCTCAAAGCCAATGGAATACTGAGCGTGCCTGCCGACCATCAGGCGAAGGTATCGACTGTATATGCGGGGATTATCAAGAGCGTAAAGGTAGAGATAGGCAGTTATGTGCAAAAAGGGCAAGTAATCGCTACTGTTTCTAACCCAGAATTCTTGCAACAACAACAGCGCTTGCTCACCGTTAATGGTCAGATAGAACTTGCTAAACAAGAACTTGACCGTCAGCAAACCCTCTATGAAGGGAATGCTGGTACTGGTAAGAACCTACAAGCCGCTACTACTCAGCTACGCACTCTCCGTACCGAAAAAGCTTCGCTTGAAGAACAAATACGCCTAATGGGCTTAAACCCTCAAACACTCACCGATAAGGGAATGCAATCTACTTTGGCGATAGTGGCTCCTATTAGTGGGAATATCAGTGCGGTATATACTAACAAAGGGGCTTATATAGATGCCTCCACCCCTATTGTGGAAATCATCGACAACAGTTCGCTACACCTGCACTTGCAAGTGTATGAGCGTGACTTGCCTTACATTAAGGTAGGACAACAAGTGCACTTCAACCCTACCAATAACACCTCTCGCGAATATGATGCCCAAGTGTATAACATTGCGGCTTCGTTTGAAAACGAAAGCAAAAGCATCATTGTACATTGCCACGTAGAGGGTGACAAACAAGGGCTCATCAATGGAATGAATGTAACAGGGGTTATCAGTCTTGACAAACAAACGACCCCTGCTGTACCTAACGAGGCTATCGTAGAGGATGCTGGTAAATCCTACATTTTTCTGGTAACCCAAACTTCGGATAAAGAAACCTCTTTTGAGAAAGTGGAGGTAGTAAAAGGAGCTTCCGAAAGTGGGTATACTGCCATTGCCCCTGTAAAACCTATAGCCCCCGAACAGACTATTGCCACCAAAGGAGCATTCTTTATCAACGCAACCTTAGTAAATGCTGGAAAAGATAGTGATTAGAATTGGTAATGTATCGGATATATTATTAAAATTTTATTACATTAGAAATACAATAAAAATATAAAAGTAAAAAACCACGACTTCGGAGTGTGTTTTAAGCTCCCTGCAAGGGCAAGTGGTTTTGAGGTGCCTACACGCCTAATGCGTGCCTCAAAACACAACTTGCTCTGTTCCGGTGAACAGAAAATTCTCCCTAATGGTCAAATTTTAATTAGCCATAAAAAGAGAAATTAACACTACAAGCGGATAAAGTGATTTAGGGCATATTAGCAATATATTTAATCACTTACTTACAGAGTTATTTACAATTCTATGTAAAGCTATATGTATATTTGTACATTACTTTGCATTCACGCATCAAAGCAAGCAAGTATGTACGAAGGTAAAAATGTAATTAGGTAGCTACATAGTTTGAAATTTTTATTCGACAATGGGAGGAAAAGCGGTATTCGTTTCAAAAAACAATCTGTAAGAAGCGGCATTTTTCTCATATTTGACATTTTTTTTATTCGCTTAAAGGTTGGAATGAGCTGGTTTCGTTTCGAGTGCCATAAAAGGTCTGTGTTTAGCTTCTGCAAGGTTTTTCAAAAAAATACTACCCGCAGGACAACGGACAAGGGCTGGAGATTTTTTGAAAACCCATCGGGCTTGACCTTGCAAGAAGCGTTAAGAACACAAAAATACCTTTGCACTCGAACAACGAACCGCCATTACGTGCCTTAAGTGTTTAAAACAGGGAAAATAGGTAAGTCTTAATAACACTCTTATCTTTGTGAGATAGCTTTTTGTAAGGCAACAAAAAAATCCATTGACACATCTCTTTTTGAAATATTATCAATGGATTTCTAATTTTTAAAAGACACTGAGAAGCTATCCTATCTTTAAATTCTTTAATCGTTCGGCAGCAATTTCCATATCCTTGCTGATTTTCTCATTGGTGATTTTAGCATAAATCTGGGTAGTTTTGATATTCTTATGTCCCATCATCTTGCTAACACTTTCCAAGGGAACCCCTTCTGTTAAGAACAGAGTACCAAAGGTATGGCGTGCCCAGTGAAATGAAATGGGTTTTTCACGAATGATGTTACAATCTTTCATCATCTTTCTGATTAAGAGATTGCAATTAGTGTTGGAGGGTGTAGGAAACAATGCCTCTGTACGAGTCGTACCTTCATATTTTTCAATAATTTTCTCGGCTATATCCAACAGACGTACATTACAGGGCACATCAGATTTCTGACGGCGTTTGATAAGCCATTTGTTGCCGTCAAAGAACGATTGTAAGTGGCTTCTTTTAAGTTGTTTGATATCAATATAAGAGAAGCCTGTAAAGCAACTAAAAACAAATAGGTCTCGTACTAATTCAGCAGAAGCACTCTTAGGGTGATATTGTAAAAGAGTTTCTACTTCCTCTCTAAGCAAATAGCCTCTATCTTTCTCCTCCATAGAACTTATATAATTCTTAAAAGGATTGCGATAGATAATTCCTTTGTCTATGGCTATTTCTACCATTTTACAAAGGGGCATCATATAAACCCATATTGTGTTGTGAGTAAGACTTTTATTAACTCTAAGATAGAAATCAAAATCGTTGATAAAGTCTTCTGTAAGCTCTTTGAAAGAAATATCACTTCTGCGGTATTTATACTGGATAAACTCGCTCAAATGAGTATATACATTCTCATATTTGTTAAGAGTGCTGTAACTTCTAACACCTTTTTCTACCATCAAGGCAAAGCCTTCTTTGAAATTCTCATAGACTTTTAGCAAGGAATCTTCCATTACTCCTATGCCTAGAAAAGTAGCTTTTAGCTTCTGAGCAGTAACCACTCCCTCGTACTTCATCAGTTCCTTGTAATGAGTAATAATACGTGAGCGAATCTCTTCCAGCTTGCGATTAAGTTGGGTAGCTTCTTCTGTTTTACCTGTTACCCTTCCGTACTTCAAATCCCATTTCTGTGGAAGGATTTCAAGTTTGGTACTAAACTGAGCTACCTGATTGTCAATGGTAATACGCCCCATAATAGCAACCTTACCGTTCTTCTTTGGGGCATTCTTTTTAAGGCAAAACAATACCTTAAAGGTTGAGCGTTTTACTTTTTTCATACTCTAATTTTTTAATTTGCGAAAGTACTTTTTATCAAGTTACTGTACAATATGAAAAAAGGTGTAAAACACTGAAATATAACCTATTAATAAAAAATATTTTTCAGTATGGTAGGTAACGATTTAGAAACCTAATTTTGAAAAAACCTATCTAAAACATCTAAGACTCTGTCTTCTCTTATCTTCCTGTCAAAAAATTAATCCTCTTTGTATGAGCTAATTACATTATTTTTTGTAGTTTTGCTTTTTATTCGTAATTTTGCAACAAAAAAGCGACTCATTTTCGAGTCGCTTTTTTCATTATTTGTGTATTGCAAATATTAGTAATTCAACTGATAAGTAGTAGTCATATCACTGTTATAGCTAATTTTAACATCAATATTATCTACTACTTGCGCTCCATTTTCAGTTTTAAGTTTGAAAGTGTGGCGAGCTACTTTATTTACTGTTAAGTCGATAGTTTTACCATTCTTATCTTTCTCCACTTTTATAGGGATAATAATATCAAACACTTTTTCATCACTTTTATCACTTACCAATTGGTATTTTTTGTTCTTCTCAGTACCATTTTGAATGTTAGTGATAAGAGTTGTTAATTTTGTTAAATAATTGGTATCAGTAACAAATCCAAGACCTGTATTACTACCAGCTCTTGCATTTCGGGTTTCGTTGATAGTCTTTACAAAACCATCAGTATCAAAAGTATAAGTATAGTTATAAGTATAATTTAAAACAGTGCCATCTTCTGTTAAAACCATTTTTTGTAACAAGTTCTTAGGAGCCACTCCTTGTATCCAACCTATTCGGAACTCAAAATACTGCATATAGCTACCTACAATATTATCCCCTTCAAAGTTGTACAACAAAAACTTATTTTTGTTCAAGTTGTTGTTATAAGAAAGCTGATTTGCAACCGTGGTAACTTTGCCTCTCCAATTTCTCTTTTCACTAATCTTAGTCAGATTGTCATTTGTCCACTCAAAATCACCTCTAGAACCTTTTGTCAATCGTTGGTTACTGTCGTAAGTTCCTAAACCTAACATATTACCAGCAGCGTTGAGTCCCACTTCTCGATTTTCTATACCTCCTGTATCTTCATTGGGAAAAGTTATTTTCACAGAGTTAGCTCCATAAGTAAATGTTTTTACATTATCACTTTTGCCCTCTTCCTTTGTAGTAATTTTTTTGATTCTTCCTTTTTCATCGTATTCATAAGAAAAGTTCAAAGTTTTTACTACAAATTTTTGACCGTTGAGAGAGGGTTCTAATGCACTGTCAAGAGAAGGGGCAGGAGCACCATCTCTATATTCCACCATAATAAAGTTAGAAACAATCTCCTTTACTTTTTTAGTAGGCAAATAGTCACTTTGGGTAGTAAGGGTAGTAGTACCATTACCGCCATTAGGAGGAGTATCATCGTCTTTACTGCCACAACCTGCGAGCATTGCCATTGCTGCGACACTGAATAAAAATTTTTTCATCGGAATTGATTTTTATAAGAATATGGGGCAAAAGTACGAATAATTTTGCTAATTCTCTAATTATTCACTACATTTGCACCAAAATAATGATTCATTATCAATTGTTAATTGTTAATGAGTCATTGTTAATTGTCAATTATTATGATTCGCATTACTAAAAAATTCGACTTTGAAGCAGGACACGCGCTCTTTGGCTACGACGGCAAGTGCAAAAACCTCCACGGGCACAGCTATAAACTCTACGTAACGGTGATAGGCGAACCTATCAACAATCCTCATAACGTGAAAAATGGTATGGTTATCGATTTTGGTGACCTCAAACGCATTGTACAGGAGCAAATTATCGATGCTTTCGACCACGCAATGGTATTCAACGAACTCTCTCCTCACAAAGCCTTAGCCGACGAACTCCGCGCCAAGGGGCATCGCATCATCACGGTGCCTTATCAGCCTACCAGCGAAAACCTCGTAACCGACTTTGCTCAGCGTATTGCCTACCAATTGCCCGCCGGAGTAGAACTCTTTTCTATACGCCTTTGCGAAACCGAAAGTTCCTATGCCGAATGGTTTGCATCAGATAATAGTGCGTATTAATAACATAAAAAGAATATATTATGGGACTTATACTATTAATTATAGTACTCATTATTCTTTTGTTTTACAAAAGGAACATCATAAAGCGTTTGCACAATTCATTTGCACAAAATTCATTAAAGGAGAATACTCTGGACTATATTCGGAATAATTGGCAAAAGGTGTGTATTCATGCTGACCATTGCGATGTGATGAATGAAAATACTACCTTCGATTTACATGCAGTAGAAAATAATCGTATGAAAAGCGATCTTGAGGAAACAATGCTTTTTACAGAAGCAATGTTATTTAATAAATTACAGTTAGGAGAAGAAAAAATGAAACTCAGTTATATAAGATGTTACGACAAAAGTAGCTCTCCTGTAAAAGTATATCAAACTACTGTTGCCGATATAGATGCTAGTGTGGCACAAGTAAAGCTGAATGTGCAAGGCTATATCAATGTGTATTACAACCCACAAAACCCCAAGGAAGTTTATGTCGATACCGAGTTCCTACAAAAAGACCTTTCCGAACTAATGAATGTTTCATAATGAAAACAGATTTTACATTACCCTTATTACCACCTCCGTCAGAAATTGAAACCCGAGAAATTCTCAAACAGCTCACCCTCTCTCATAGGCATTTAGCTGAACTGAAAGGGGTAGTAAAAACAATCCCTAATGAGCAAATCCTCATCAATACTCTTTCCTTACAAGAGGCAAAAAGCAGTAGCGAGATTGAAAATATCGTTACCACTCACGACGACCTCTATAAGGAAAACATTATGATTGATACCAACCCAGCCAGTAAAGAGGTACTAAATTATGCCAAAGGCTTGAAAATGGGTTTTGAAATTGTGCGTAATGAACGGTTGTTGCTCAACAAACATATATTGCTCATTCAAGAACAACTCGAAGCAAATAAAGCAGGCTTCAGAACACAAGCCGGTACTAAGCTCATCAATAGCTATAATGAGGTAGTGTATACACCACCACAAGATAAAGATGAGATACTCAACTTAATGGCAAATCTCGAAAAGTTTATCAACGACCCTGAGTTTTCGGAGCTTGACCCACTTACTAAAATGGCTATTATCCATTATCAGTTTGAGAGTATTCACCCTTTTTATGACGGCAATGGTCGTACAGGGCGTATCATCAATATTTTGTATTTGGTATTACAAGGTTTGCTCGACCTGCCAGTGCTTTACCTCAGTCGGTATATCATTCAGCATAAAACTGATTATTACAAAGCTTTGCAAGGAGTAAGAACCAAAAGCGATTGGGAAACACTTATTTTGTATTTACTCAAAGGAGTAGAAGTAACCGCCATTGAAACTATTGAGATGGTACAAAACATCAAAACACTGATGCAACAAACCAAACAACTCTTGCGTAGTGAGCTACCTAAAATATATAGTCAGGATTTACTGAACAACCTCTTCAAAAACCCATATACTAAGATAGAGTTTTTAGCAATAGATTTAGATGTAACTAAACGCACTGCACAAAACTATTTAGATACGATTGCTGAAATAGGGTTACTTAGCAAGTTGAAAGTAGGGAAGTCAAACTATTATATCAACGAAAATTTGATAAAAGTACTCCAAAGAGAAAAAGTATAACGTGGAAAAAAAACGCCATTTTTTGCCACGTTACTAGTAATGTGGAAAAAAAACGCCATTTTTTTCCATATCATATTCTTCATTTATACGAAATGGACTTTTTGTATAAATGATAAATTAAAGAACTAATGTTATCTATAGAATTACCCAAAGATAAAAAGATATACTTCGCCTCCGATAATCACCTCGGAGCGCCCACTGCTGCCGAAAGCAAACCCCGCGAAGCTAAATTTGTGCAATGGCTCAATACAATCAAAGCCGATGCAGGTGCCATATTTCTCCTCGGCGACCTTTTCGACTTTTGGTTTGAGTACAAAACAGTTGTCCCCAAAGGCTTTGTGCGCACTTTGGGCAAGCTCGCCGAACTGCGCGACAGTGGTATTCCTATCTACTTTTTTGTAGGCAACCACGATTTGTGGATGGACGATTATTTCCAAACCGAATTAGGAATCCCTGTATATCGCCGTCCATTAGAAGTAGAATGTGCAGGCAAACGTTTTTTGATAGGGCACGGCGATGGCTTAGGACCAGGTGATAAAGGCTACAAGCGAATGAAAAAAGTCTTTACCAATCCCTTTTGCAAATGGCTCTTCCGCTGGTTACATCCCGATATAGGCGTGCGATTGGCGCAATACCTCTCGGTGAAAAATAAACTCATCTCAGGGGCTGAAGATGTACATTTCTTGGGAGAAGACAATGAATGGTTGGTGCAGTATTGCAAACGCAAACTCGAGACCCAGCATTACGACTATTTTCTCTTTGGTCACCGCCACCTGCCAATGAACATTAGGATAGGGGAGGGGAGTACCTATATCAACACCGGCGACTGGATTCACTACTTTACCTATGCAGTTTTTGACCCCAAAACAGGATTGGAAATAAAGGAATTTACCGATAAGAGTACTTGCTAAAGCTAATAAAATAAAGGTATTAGAAATATTATTTAAAAAAAATCTACATAATAATTTGCAATTATTTAGAAAGTTTCTATTTTTGTGCCCAAAAAGTAAATAAATAAAAATGTTTTTATGAAAAACAAATCACTATTTTTGGGCAGTTTGCTATTAAGTATGATAGCAACCTCTGCAACAGAAGCAAAAACTTCAATTGCTAAAACTCTCTATACTGAGCAATATCAGCAGGAAGAGATAGAAGTAGAAGGGCAGGTGCTCGATGCCGATGGCTCTCCAATGCTAGGAGTGAGCGTAGTAGTAAAAGATACCCATCGCGGGGTCGTTACCGATGAAAACGGACGTTTCTCTCTTCAAGCCGATGAAAACGCCGTACTCGTATTCCGCTTCTTAGGATATCAAACTCAAGAAATTGCTCTAAACGGACGTTCATCTATTACCGTACAGATGAAAGTCTCTACACAAGAACTCAAAGAGGTAACCGTTACTTCTACTGGTATCAAACGGCAAATTAAAGACTTTGCAGGTACCGTAAATGTTATTTCAGCTTCACAAATAAAAGAATTGGCTATTCCCGCAGTAGGCGATGCAGTGCGCTTTATGCCAGGAGTAAACTATATAGACGAAGACGGTCGCGGATTGCGCCCTGGTATTGGATTACGCGGTATGGAGCCCAACCGGAATAGCAATACTCTGGTAGTAATCGATGGTAAAATACCTATCGGGCAAAGCTATTCCGATATGGGAGGTTACTATATGATGCCCGTAGGCGCTATCGAAAGTGTGGAAGTGATAAAAGGTGCTTCACCAGCGCTCTACGGAAGTGGTAGTATAGGTGGGGTAGTGAATATCATCACCAAAAAAGGTGCTGCTCGTCCTTACACTGGCATCAACTTGCAATACGGCAATCACAACGCTTTGAACATAGGTATTGAAACAGTAGGTAATACCAATGAAGGAAATATGAATTACTATGCTGGCTTCCACCGCCGACAAGGTGATGGCTTCAGAAAATCGCGCAGTCGCTATAATGTAAACGACCTTACTGCCAATGTAACAGCAAAAGTAGGCGAGAAAAACGAATGGCGCTTCTTCCTCAATGGTTTTACTGAATATTCCGATACTCCTGGAGGACTCAGTCAAGCACAATGGGAGCAAGACCCTGAGCAATCTGTAAATCCACACGACTTTTTTGAGGCAAGACGCTTTAGTACCGCTATCTCATACAAACGCAGTTTTGATGAAACAAATAGCCTTACTACTTCTATATATGGTAGTTACCTAAAAAGAGACTGGTGGCTCGACAACCGCAATGCCGACCCTACCAAGCGTAAATTCACCTCTGCCTTGCGCGATATCCCTACAGTAGGCTTATTCTCCGACTACGAGCGTACCAATACCCTATTCGGCAAAGAAAACAAACTCTTAGCAGGTATCCGCCTACATACTGATATTACTCACGAAGTATCGGTAGCAGGCGACGAAATGGGTAAAAAAGCAGGCAAGACTACTGCCAATTCCGCTAATACCGTAGCTGTAGTAGAAGGCTATGTGTTTGACGAGTTTCACATCACCGATAAACTTAATATCAACCCTGGGTTGCGCTATACTTTTGTGAATTACGACAAAGAAGATTACTTCCGTAACAATTGGGATAATCGCAATGAAGATGCTTTCATCTATTCATTGGGGTTATTCTATAAATTCTCTGAAAACTACCGCGCTTATGCTACTTATTCTAAAGGTTATAAAATGCCTCAAATACGATTGGCTTTTGAAACCAATGGCGACCTTGATGCCGAAACTTCTAATAACTACGAAATAGGCTTCCGCACCCAGCCTACACAATGGTTAGAAATAGAATTAGCAGCCTATATATTAGACTTCAACCATAAAATATTCCGCGAAAGTGGCTTGCTTAACAACGGAGGAAAAGCCCTACATCGTGGGATAGAAGTAAGTGGTGCTATTTATCCAGTAGAAGGATTAAAACTCTATGGTAATGGTGCTATCCAAAGAGCAACTATAGAATATGGTATGTACAAAGGCAACCGCGTGCCTTATGCACCGCGCTACACCGCTACTGCAGGAGCCAAATACCAATGTGCTATAGGTGAAGGAACGCTCACTACCAACGTATATGGCAACTTTGTAAGCTCACAATTTTCTGATATTAAAAATACTGAAGTAGGTTCAGCTAATGGCAATATAGGTTTGATACCTAAATTTTTCTTGCTCAATGCAACTGCCAATTATAGCTACAAGCAATGGAATTTCAACCTCAATGCCTTGAACCTGCTTAACCGCAAATACTTCACTACCCGCCACAGTGCTTGGGGAGGTATTATGCCAGCAGCAACTATCAGCGTATTAGGAGGTGTAGGCTATCAATTCTAAAACCCTTTGGTAAATAAAATATAAAAAGCTGTTCAACATTTTTGTTGAACAGCTTTTTATTTCTATGGCAAATTTGCGCAACTACTCATTATTTCATAACTTTGCCACAAAATAACACCTAATGAAAAAAATCTTACTCTTTATTCTGTTCTCTATTTTCAGTCTTATAGCTTGTAAAAAAGAGAATAACGAAGAAATTGTTTGCGTATATCCTCCACAATTAAACCCAAAAGCCCTTACAGGTACTTTTTTGCAACTCTTCGGCAAAGATAATTGGAGTGAAGCACAATGGGACGAGTTTCTCACCGAAATCAAAGATGTAGGAATGAACACCCTTATTGTGCAATATACCGCATTCAAAAATGCTTACAACAATATCACTTGGTTCAATTCCGCAAATACATTTACCGCTACCAAAAGCAAACACACCCTTGAACGTGTATTAGCTTCAGCTCAGCGAAAAGGAATAGAGGTGCATATAGGTTTGCATTTTGATGATACTTATTGGCAACATCAAACTGATGTGGCGTGGCTGCAAACACAAGCCAATTATTGTATTGCCATAGCCGAAGAAATACAAGCACAATTTGGCACACACACTGCTTTCAAAGGTTGGTATATCCCGCACGAGCCTGAGCCTAATGCTTATAATACCGATGAGAAAGTACGCCTTTTTAGAGAGCATTTTGTAGATCGCATTTCCAACCGTTTGCACCAATTGAACAACAAACCTGTGTCTATCGCTGCCTTTTGGAATAGCTCACTCTCCACACCCGAGCAGCTGCAACACTTTATGGCAGAATTAGCTAAAAGCAACCTGCAAATTATAATGTTACAAGATGGTGTAGGCGCACAACACGTAACCCTCAACCGACTTGCCAACTATTATGAGGCTGCACAACGCGGACTCTTTGAAGAAAACAAAAACTATAAAGGTGTATTTTGGAGTGATTTAGAAACTTTTGCATCGCCTAATGGTGAGTATCCTTTTGAGCCTGCCACTTTCGATAGGGTAAAACAACAATTGGAAACAGCTCTTTCTATTCCCAAAGTCAGCAAAATAGTATCTTTTCACTATTTTGATGATATGAGCACTAAGAGCCCGCACAAGGCTAAAGCCGATGCCCTAAGAGAAGCCTATAAGAACTATATCAAACATAAAAACGCTCTTTAACCGTAAATATTAATTAACTTTATATGAAACATTATTTTATTTTTACAGTAATTGCATTGGCAATATCCTTTGCCACAGGGTGTAAGAAAGATGATAGCACCCCCGAAAACACAAAAAAAGATATTCCTCACAAGGAGAATATCGCCTATTACAAAACCGATGTGAACGATGTAAGTGCCTATAAAGTGCTTGTCGATCAAACTGTTGCCGAGTACAACATCTTGCTCGTTGCGGTTGATAAATTACCTCAATATCCTAAGGATAAATACAAATATGCTGGGCAAGATTACGCTTGGGCAGAAGGAAAGAGAATTTCTAATGAACTCCTCCAAAATTATAACAATAAAAAGAGCAATATCGATGTAGCTTTAGCTAAGAAAACCTACGAAGATTTATACCAATACGGGGTGGTCTATGCACACATAGAGCTAATGGCACGCCAAGCTGAGGTCTATCGCAAGCAATACCCTACTAATACCGAAATAGAAAACCTTATCAAAGCTACTTTTGATGGTCTATATACAACCCAAGAAGGGAATGAGCACTTTATAAAATCAACCAATGAAGAGATTGTACTCAACTACAATAAAATTATCGATATAGTAAACAAACTAAAATCATAATATAAAATGACAATAGCCATAGGAAACGACCACGCAGGAGTCGATTACAAGAACGCTATCACAGCCTTTTTAAAAAACAAAAACATTGAAGTCCTCAACTTCGGAACCGATACCCCCGAAAGTGTAGACTACCCCGATTTCGGTCACGCGGTAGCCCAAGCTTTAGAACAAGGCAAAGCCGACCTCGGTATCGTGATTTGCGGTAGTGGCAACGGCATTGCAATGACTGCCAACAAGCACCCACACGTGCGTTGTGCTGTATGCTGGACAAAAGAAATTTCAGCCCTTGCTCGCGCCCATAATGATGCCAATGTACTCAGCATTCCCGCCCGCTTCACCGCCATTGAGCAAGCAGTAGAAATCGCCAATACATTCTTAATCACCCCATTTGAAGGCGGTCGACACGAACGCCGTGTAAATAAAATTTAAAATCACATCACACACTTTGGCAAAGTCCTTAGACTTTGCCAAAGTTGATTATTAGTTGATCTCCCAAATAATCAATTACTTTTAGATCACATTATGTAGGGGCGTTTTGTAAACGCCCTTATTTACAAACGCCCATAAGTAGTCCTCCCACCTCCAAGATTCTTTGAGATTTTCCAAGATTCTCCTAAAACTCCACTCCCTCTAAAACCTTCTCAAAAAAAAAAATCTATAAATTATTTGGAAGTATAATAAATAAGCTATATCTTTGTATCGAATTATTCTAAATAATGTGTTTTCGATGAAAAAGATAATGTTTATAGCGTTGATTATTAGCTTCCCTCTGTTATTAAAAGCACAAGAAGTTACCGACTATAATAGTATGAAGGAAACAATCAAGCAGGAAATTCTTCAGGAGTTAAAACAAAAAGATTCTCTTGATAAAGAAAAAGAGAAAAAATCACTCCTCAGTTGGGATAAATTTTCTTTTAGCGGCTATGGAGCAGTAAACTATTACAATTATGGCACTTACGACTCCGATTCACAAATCCGCGACAAGATAGACCCCGAGCGCCTCAATCTATATATAGGGTATCGCTTCAACGATTGGATAAGTATGCGCTCTGAAGTAGAGTTTGAACACGGTGGCACAGGCGCAACTATGGAATACGACGTCCAAGAAGAAGCCGGAGAATTTGAACAAGAAATTGAAGCTGGGGGTGAGGTAAAACTCGAACAAATGTACCTCGATTTCCATCTCCGCCCCTATTTCGGCGTACGTGTAGGACGCGTAAAACTACACCTAAACCTCGCCCAAACCCTCGACCGACCCACTGCTTACTTCACCACCCATAAACTTAATATGGAAAACGAAATCCTCCCCTTAGGATGGTATGAAAACGGACTACAATTATACGGCACTTTCCTCAAAAACTTCAGATACGAACTCTCTTTTACTAACGGACTCGACTCTTCTGGCTTCAGCTCCCGTAACTTCATAAAAGGCGGTCATCAACTCCGTTTTGAAATGGCTAATGCCGATGCTTGGGCTTACTCAGGTAAAATTGATTATCTCTTTGGAAAAAACAAACATACCTTTATAGGTGCTGGATTCTACTACGGTAACTCTAACCCCAATCGTTCCAAAAAAGATATTACTAAAAACGGCTATGTAACCCTCTTCACTGCTCACCTTTCTTACGACGAAGGTCCTTTGCGTTTTAATGCAGCCCTTATTTGGGGAACTGTACAAAACTCCGACCTTATATCAGCTGCTAACCGTCGCTTGTCAAGCACTTTAGGCGTAAAACGTACCAATGTAGGCAAAGAGGCTATGGGTGTATCTTCCGAAATAGGCTATGATATACTCCATCTTTTCCCCACTCTAAACACTCAACAAAAACTATATCCTTTTGTACGTTATGAGTACTACGATACAATGCGAAAAACACAAGGAAACATCATTAGAAGTCCTAAATGGGAACGCAAAGCATTTACCGCTGGTCTCAACTGGTTTATCACCCCTCAAATAGTAGCTAAAGCACATTACGAATGGCGTACCTTAGGTGCTGATTTCTACGATATGACCCAAATAACCCCCGTGTATATGGGTAGAAAAATGAAAGAAAACACTTTCTCTGCTGGTATCGCTTTCTCTTTCTAACTCCTGAACAAGTAACTAATATCTAAATAAATAAGCTATATGAAATCCAAAATCTTAACACTCAGTACAATTGCAGCCCTCTTCTTCATTGGCTGTAACAAAGACGATAACAACGACGACGAACAACAAAAACTTGCTGCTCAAGTAGCTGCTGAACAAGCCGTAATCAACGATGTTGTTAATAATGTAATTGTCCCTACTTATCACGAATTAGATGCCAAAACCAATGCAATGGTTACCGCACTTACCTCTTTAGAAAATAATGCTACCGATGCCAATCTCACAGCAGCACGTGAGGCTTGGAAAGCAGCCCGTACCCCTTGGGAACAATCCGAAGGCTTCCTATATGGACCCGTAAAACTCCCTGAAGACCTTGATGAAGCAATGGATACTTGGCCTGTGGACGTTAATGCTATGAACAATATCATCAACGGAACAGCCTCTATCACCGCCGATGTAATTAAAAGTAACCCCGAAACACGTGGATTCCACCTTATAGAATACCTCATTTGGGGTGAAAATGGCAATGCAACAGCAGCTTCTCTCTCTGCTCGACAAAAAGAATATCTAAAAGCAGCTGCTGAAGATATGAAAAACAATACTGTTGCTGTACTCAACGGATGGACAAAAGGTCAAAAATATGCCGAAGACTTCTACAACGCATCTAAAGGTACCGGTAAATACAAAACAACCACAAATGCTGTATCCGAAATCGCATCAGGCTTATGGCATATAGCCAATGAAGTAGCGGCTGAAAAAATAGCCAATTGTTTCAACGAATCAGGTGACCCTCTATTTGATAAAGAAGAATCTCGCTTTAGCAACAATTCTAAAAAAGACTTCGCCGATAATATCCGAAGTATTCAAAATATCTATTTAGGCAAATACAACGGCAAACAAGGTAAAGGAATTTCTGACCTTATCAAAGCAAAAGACACTGCCCTCGATACCAAACTCAAAAACAAAATACAAGAAGCTATCGACAACCTCGAAGCCATCCCTGGCACTTTCACTCAGGCAATCACCAAAGGAAATGCAGCTGGTAATGCCGCTGTAAAAAAAGCCCAACAAACAGTATTTGAACTACGTGATATGATAGAAAAAGAAGTAAACAAATACTATGCAATCACTAAAGGTTAATCAAAACAACCGCTAATTTTTAAAACGGCAAAGAGAAACTTTTCTCATTGCCGTTTTCCTCATAGTTTAAAAAACTAACATTCCAATGAAAAAAATAATAACCACACTTACCTTTAGTACACTACTATTGATGAGTTGTTCTAAAAGCGACAGCCCCGATTCCGATGAGTATGAAGGGCTCACCCTATTAGACCTCAACGAACGTATCTATGCAGGAGGAGCTACTACTATATTTAGTGAAAATAGCTTAGCCTATAGTGTAGCAGCCCCTAACCTTACTGAAGCTGAAGACGATAAACACACCATTGGCGACCGCGCTTTCGAAACTACTTTTGTAACCAACCCCGCTCCTATCTACGGTGGTTTAGGACCTATCTTCAACAGCAACTCCTGCATCAGCTGCCACCCAGGCGATGGTAGAGCCGCATTTCCTACCGATTTAGAACGCTCACGTGGCTTCTTTATGCGTGTAAGTCTCCCCGGCACCGATGCTCACGGAGGCCCCTTACCCGTTCCTGGTTTCGGAACCCAAGTACAGAACCGAGCCCTCACTGGCTTCCAGCCCGAGGGTAAATACGCTGTAAGCTTTACCGATTCTATCGTCACCTTCCGTGACGGCTCTAAAGTAACCCTTAAAGTACCTCACTACACCCTCAATGGCGTAAGTGCTACCGTACCTCCTAACATCCTCATCTCTCCGCGCACAAGTATGCCCATCTATGGCTTAGGACTCTTAGAAAATATCCCCGAAGCCGATCTCAAAGCCTTAGAAGATGTAAACGATGCAAACAACGACGGCATCTCCGGAAAAATAAACTACGTGTGGGACGGCGTTCACAAAAAAAGAATGGTAGGACGATTTGGATGGAAAGCCAATACCGCCACCCTTTTAGACGAAGCTGCCGGATCTTTCTCAGGCGATTTAGGAGTAACAAACCCTTATTATCCCGTCGAAATAGGTAAAGGGCAAGCTCATTCCGATGACGGCAAAAACGACGACCCCGAAATGAGCAAAGAAATGGTTGATGCTACCGAGTTCTACCTCCAAACATTAGCCGTACCTGCTATGCGTAATGCCCATAAAAAATCAGTGCGTTATGGAGCATATATATTTGAGGGCATTGGTTGTGCCAAATGCCATACTGTAAAGCAACGTACCCTCAATGCTCCCACTCCAGCCCTTGCTAACCAAACCTTCTACCCCTATACCGATATGCTACTCCACGATATGGGACCCGCTCTCGCCGACAACCGTCCCGACTTCTTAGCCAACGGACGTGAATGGCGCACCCGCCCGCTATGGGGAATAGGCTTACAGGAAATAGCCAGTGGGCACACTAATTTCCTCCACGACGGTCGTGCTAAAAACATCACCGAAGCTATTTTGTGGCATGGAGGTGAAAGTGAAAAATCCAAAAAAATATTCCTAAAACTCACCAAAAAAGAACGTGAAGACCTCTTAGAGTTCCTCAATAGCATTTAGAAAAACAGAATCAATAGAAGCTACCCCAGAACCCTAAAATTCACCTTTGTATCGCTACACTTTGGCAAAGTCTAAGGACTTTGCCAAAGTTGATTACCCAGATAATCAATCACTTTGTAGGGGCGTTTTGCAAACGCCCTCCCGCCTCCGAGATTCTCCCAGCTTCTCAGAGATTTTCCCCAAAACTCCCAAATCATTACTAACAATAATTTGCTCAATAGAAAACAATTTAATAACTTTGCCCAAAATAATTTAATGATATGATCCACAAACTATTCCCTGCAGCCCTACTCCTATTAGTAGCCTGCAATCAAACCCCTAACAACGCTAACAGCGAGAAAATGAATTACCCTCAAACCCGTATGGACAACACGGTAGACACCTATTTCGGCACTCAAATCGCCGACCCCTACCGTTGGCTCGAAGACGACCGCTCTGCCGAAACCGCTGAGTGGGTAAAACAACAAAACAACTTCACTTTTGGATATCTATCTAAAATCCCTTACCGACAAGCCATCAAAGAAAAACTCGAAAAACTTTGGAACTACGAGAAAATAGGCGCACCCTTCACCGAAGGCGACTACACCTATTATTATAAGAACAACGGATTGCAAAACCAGTCTGTGCTCTATCGTAAAGATAAAGACGGTAAAGAAGAAGTTTTCTTAGACCCCAATACCTTCTCAAGCGACGGCACCACCTCTTTAGGCGAAGTAGCCTTCTCTGAAGATGGTTCTTTGGTAGCCTATCTCATCTCCGAAGGTGGCAGCGACTGGCGCAAAGGCATCGTCCTCAATGCCAAAACCAAAGAAGTGATAGGCGACACCTTAATAGATATCAAGTTCAGTTCCATTGCTTGGAAAGGCAACGAAGGTTTCTTCTACTCCAGTTATGATAAACCCAAAGGCAGTGAACTATCAGCTAAAACTGATCAGCATAAACTCTACTACCACAAACTTGGCACACCTCAAAAGAACGACCAACTCATATTTGGAGGCACTCCTGCCGAAAAATATCGTTATGTCTCAGGAGCTGTTTCTTTAGATGCTCACTATTTGTTTATTTCAGCAGCAGTAAACACCTCGGGTAACAAACTCTTCTTAAAAGACCTTAAAAATCCCAAAGCTCCTTTGGTAACCATCACCAATAGTTTAGATGCCGATACCCAATTTATCGACAACGAGGGCAAAACTCTTTTCTTTGAAACCAATTTAAATGCCCCTAACGGTCGATTGGTGAAAGCTGAGGTTGCCAAACCACAACCCGAATATTGGCAAGATGTCATCCCCGAAACTAAAAATGTACTCAGTATCAGCGCTACAGGGAAATATTTCTTTGCCCACTATATGGTCGATGCCCTTTCGCAGATAAAACAATATAACTATAAAGGTGAGTTAGTACGCGATGTGAAACTCCCCAGCATAGGTACAGCCGCTGGTTTCCACGCCAAAAAACAAGAAACTCACACCTATTTCACTTTCACTAATTACGCCTATCCAGCTCAAATATACAAAATGGACTTAGCTACAGGGGCTACCGAGCTCTATTGGAAACCCGCTATAGCTTTCGATGCCAACAACTACGAATCCAAACAAGTGTTCTACAATTCTAAAGATGGCACCAAAGTACCAATGATGATCACCTATAAAAAAGGAATCAAACTCAATGGTAAGAACCCCACCTTATTATATGGTTACGGAGGATTCAATGTGAGTTTAATGCCTACTTTCAGTGTTGCCAATGCCGTATGGATGGAACTTGGAGGTGTGTATGCAGTACCCAATTTGCGCGGAGGAGGCGAATATGGCAAACAGTGGCACGATGCCGGCACCAAAATGCAAAAGCAAAACGTGTTCGACGATTTTATAGCAGCTGCCGAATATCTTATAAATCAAAAATACACCTCACCTGAATACCTTGCTATCAAAGGAGGTTCTAACGGTGGATTGCTCATAGGAGCTACAATGTTACAACGCCCCGAACTATTTAAGGTAGCCTTACCAGCAGTAGGCGTGCTTGATATGTTGCGTTACCACACCTTCACTGCGGGTGCTGGCTGGGCTTACGATTATGGTACTGCCGATGATAGTAAAGAAATGTTCGAATACCTAAAAGGATATTCACCTTTGCACAATGTAAAAAAAGGTGTCAGTTACCCTGCAACCCTCATCACCACTGGTGACCACGACGATAGGGTAGTGCCAGCACACAGTTTTAAGTTTGCAGCTGAACTCCAAGCTAAACAAACAGGTAACAACCCTATTTTAATAAGAATAGAAACTAATGCAGGTCACGGTGCCGGAACTCCAGTGAGCAAAACCATAGAGCAAAACGCCGATTTGCAAGCGTTCACCTTATGGAATATGGGAGTAAAAAAGTTAAATTAAAAAGACTCTAATGCAGAAAAAAATAAATTTTTATTTTAATCTTTTTTTACATTTGACACGTTTAGAGCGTGTAAAATGTAAAGGTATTGTTAAATTTTATAGTTTATAGAAATAAATAGTGAATTTTTTTTGCGTGTGTAAAAAAATATGCGTACGTTTGCGCCCTAATTAAATGTGAATTTAAACAATGTTTATGGCAAGAAGAATAATTGTAGTGCTACTTGTGCTTTTAGCAATGTCTGCTTGTAAACGCGGAAGTGGCGATGGCAAGGGAGAGCTCGTAGGAGTAAGAGGTAAGAGCTGGAAGCAGCCTGCCCCTTATGGTATGACGCTCATCCCGAGTGGTTCTTTCATTATGGGTAGCTCCGATGATGATAAAACTGCGAGTTTAAACGCAACGATCAAAACTGTGAGCGTTGGGTCATTCTATATGGATGAAACCGAAATCACAAATAGCGAGTACCGCCAGTTTGTGAATTGGGTACGCGATTCTATTATTCGTACACAATTAGCCGATATGGCTGAACAAACCGGTCAAAGCCAAGGAGGTGGCGGAATAGGTGAATACGCCTATTTGGACGCCAATACCGAAAAAATGAACGCTTGGCAACAGTATCTCCAAAATACTTACGGTGATGACAAAGCGAGAAAACTGAACAAAAAAGTAGCGCTTATTTGGGATGTAAACAAATTCCCAGATGAGTATTACTCTGAAGTAATGGACAAAATGTATTTGCCTGAAGAAGAAGCTTACAACGGCAAACGCATTATGGACGTTCAAAAATTCGAGTTCAAATACCAATGGCTCGATATGGACAAAGCCGCTCGTAAGAGAGGTAACCGTAAAGACTTCATCAAAGAAGAAATCGTGAAAGTATATCCAGATACTACTGTTTGGATTCGCGACTTCAACTATTCTTATAATGAGCCTATGCACAACGACTACTTCTGGCACGAGGCTTATAGCGACTATCCTGTAGTAGGGGTAAGCTGGATTCAAGCTAAAGCATTCTGCGAATGGCGTACCTTGAACAAAAACTCTTACCAAAAATCTAAAGGTGATTACACCGTAAACGCTTTCCGTCTTCCTATTGAATCTGAATGGGAATACGCAGCTCGCGGTGGTCTATCTGGTGCAACCTATCCTTGGGGTGGTCCGTATACTTACGACGATAAAGCTTGCTTCCTTGCGAACTTTAAACCTATGCGAGGCGACTACGCTTCCGATAACGCTCTCTACACCGTAGAAGCTAAATCTTACGAACCTAACGGATATAACCTATATAATATGGCTGGTAACGTATCCGAATGGACTAACACCTCTTACGACCCTAACTCTTACGAGTATATGTCATCTATGAACCCTAACGTACTCGACGATAGCAACCGTCGTAAAGTAATACGCGGTGGTTCTTGGAAAGACGTTGCCTTTATGCTACAAGTAAACACTCGTGATTACGAATATCAAGATTCTGCTCGTAGCTACATCGGATTCCGTACCGTTCAAGACTTTATGGGGGTTAGCGAAAAACAACAAGCTAAATCTGCAAGAGGTTATAGATAATAATCAAATAAAAAAAGTAAAACAAATCAAACTAATTTAACAACATTTATTTAATAATTAAAGTATTATGGCAGGAAGTAAAGTAACAAAAACAATTTTTCAATACGCTTATGGTATTGGTGCCTCAATCGTAATCGTTGGTGCCTTGGCTAAGATTTTGCACGTAGATATCTTAGGTATGAGCGGTAGTTTCCTTTTAGCAGTAGGTATGGGTACTGAAGCTGTTATCTTCTTTATGTCGGCTTTTGAGCCTCAAGAAGAAGATTTGGACTGGTCTTTGGTTTATCCAGAACTTAAAGGTGGTGCTCCTGTAGCTCGCCAAGGTGTTATGGCTCAACAAAGCCAAGACGACAAACTCATCAGAGAGTCTTTGTCTGAAAAATTAGACAACATCTTAGCCGAAGCTAAGATCGATGCTAACTTAATGCGTTCATTGGGTAGATCTATCGAAAATTTCGCCGAAGCAAGTAAAGAAATCGCTCCTGTAGCTAACACTATGGTGGCTACTCACAAATACGGAGAAGAACTTTCTGAAGCGGCTTCTAACTTAGAATCTCTCAATAGCCTTTACAAATTACAATTAGAAAGAACCGAAAGACAAGTGTCTGCACAAGCAGGAATTGCCGAAAATCTTGATTCTTTGAATCGTCAGATGCTTTCTTTCAAAGATAATTTAAAATCTTTGAACACAATCTATGGAGGAATGTTATCTGCAATGAGCGGTGCAAGATAAGAGTAATTATTTATTAACTTATTAAAAAAATAGCTTATGGCAGGTGGAAAATTAAGTCCTAGACAGAAGATGATTAACCTGATGTATCTTGTGTTCCTCGCAATGATTGCTCTCAATATGGGGAAACAAGTCCTAGATGCGTTCGGGTTAGTAAATCAAAAATTTGAAGTATCTAATAGAAGAGATACTCAGGGAATTAGCTCAGCGATGGAACAACTATCGCTCAAAGCAAGCGAAAGTCCCGCTCAGTTTGCTCAAATCAACGAGCAGTCTAAACAAATTAAAACCATTTCCGATGATTTGTACAACTACGTACAAGGTCTAAAAGATGGTCTTGAAAAAGCAATCGGACAAAGCGATAAAAAGGTAAACGAAAAAGATTACCAAGCAATGGATAAATCTGACTATACCGACCACTTATTCTTTGCTGAAGGTGCTACCGAAGGTAAAAAATTCGTAGAAAATATCAAAAACTATCGCGAAGCCCTATTAAAAGTGTTAGGTGATAACCCAGCTTATGCTGATATCGCAAGAAAAGTTAAAGATAACTTTAATACCGATGCAGTAAAAGATAGAGATGGTAACACCGTTCAATGGTTGAACTTCAACTTCGAAGGTTTCCCTTACATCGCTACTTTAGCAAAATTCTCTATGATGCAATCTGATATCTTATCAGTACAACAAGAGTTCGTTTCTAAAGCGTTGGAAGGTCAATTGAAAGATCAAGTATCAATGACTAACTATACTACTTTGCTCGAGCAAGGTAAAGGTGCTTACTACCAAGGTGAGAAATTCGACGGATCTATCGTATTAGGTAGAAAAGACGCTTCTACTCGCCCTAACTCTGTAGAGCTCTCTTTAGACGGTAGAAAATTAGGACCAAGTGATTATACTATCGAAGATGGTCGTGTGAAATTGAACGTAGGTGCAGGTAATGCCGGTGAACACAAAATTACTGGTAACCTCTACTTCGATCAAGATGGTGAGCGTATTGCAGTACCTGTAGCTCAATCATTCTCTACCATCCCTAAACCTAACTCAGCAGTTATCTCTGCCGATAAGATGAACGTAGTATACCGCGGTGTTGATAACCCTATCACTATCTCTATGCCTGGTGTGCCTAACAACAAAATTGTGGCTTCAGGAGCTGGTCTTTCAAGATCTGGTAGTGCTTGGGTAATGCGTCCTGGTCAAGGTAAAGATGTAACCATTACTGTAAGTGGTGAAATCGATGGTCAACGCTTTAGCTCTTCTAAACTCTTCCGTATCAAAAATATCCCACGTGCCTCTGGTAGTATGGGTGGTATGATAGGAGACGCTAAATTGCCTAAACAAAACGTTGGTGTATTACCTGTAGTGGCTGTACTCGAAGACTTCGATTTCGATTTGAAACTTCAAGTAAACGAGTTCAAAGTATTCATCCCTGGACAACCAAGTATCATCGTAAAAGGTGGTAAATTTAATGAACAAGCTCGCGCAGCTGTAGCAAGAGCTAAACGTGGTGATAAGATACAAGTATTTGATATCAAAGCTAGTATCGTAGGTAACTCAAGCTTGAAATTGCCTCCTGTATCACCTATCATTATTGAAATAACAAACTAAGAAAATTTTTATGTTACAACTGAAGAAGATTATAGTACTATTGATGATAGTATTTGGATTTCAGCTTTCCTCAGCACAGGTAAATATACTTAATGCTAAAGTAGCCGGTGATATAGGGGTTAAGACCGAAGCTCAAATACAAGCGGATAACGATAAGCCGCTACCTTATGGGTATGTAGACGATCGTGACATCCTTTGGTCAGTGGAAGTATGGGAAGTAATCGACCTCAACGAGCGTGCTAACTTTCCCCTCCTTTTCCCTACTGATACTTTGGAAGTAGATGCTTACCGCCGTTCTTTGTACGATGTACTATTAAAGAATATCAAAAATGGTAAAATCAAGGATTTATACGTAGATTCTTATTTCACTCAAACTAAAAGTACTGAAACTATCGAGGCTTCTCTTTCTAAAATCGATACTCTAGACGAAGGTTACAACTTGCTCAACGCTGGTGAAGCCCTTCCTGATGAGTACATCACTCGTAGAAACTTAGAGTCTGCCGATATCGCTCAGTATCATATCAGAGGTATTTGGTATTTCGACAAACGTCAAGGGGAACTCAAATATCGTTTGCTCGCCCTAGCTCCTGTAGCTCCCGATGTAAACTTTATCGATTCTGATGACTCTACAATGTCAGCATTAGTACCTTTGTTCTGGGTGTTCTATCCTCAAGTGCGCGACATTTTGCACGAAGCTAAAACCTTCAACCGTAAGAACGACGCTCGCCCAATGTCTTTCGACCACTTGCTTAACGCTCGTATGTTTAGCTCGGTAATCTACAAAGAAGCTAACGTATATGGCGATAGGAAAATTAAGGATTATATACCCGATAATGCTCTCTTACAACTCTTAGAATCTGATAAAATTAAAGAGAAGATTCGCGACAGAGAGCAAGATATGTGGACGAACTAATTTTAAATTCACAGTTAGAGTATTTTTACAACAATTTTAGAAAAGCATTGCTCTCCCAAGAGCAGTGCTTTTCTAATTTACATTCCAAAACAACAAAAAGATGAACATCAAAAATGCACAATTAGAAGTAGATAATTGGATTAAAGAACACGGAGTAAGATATTTCAACGAGCTTACCAATATGGCTCAACTCACCGAGGAAGTAGGTGAAGTAGCTCGTATCATCGCTCGCCGTTATGGCGAACAATCGGAGAAGGAGAGCGACAAGCAGAAAGATTTAGGTGAAGAACTCGCCGATGTTGTGTTTGTAGTACTCTGTTTGGCTAACCAAACAGGCATTGATTTGCAAGACGCTTTTGATAAGAAAATGCTCCGCAAAACTCAGCGTGATCACGATAGACATCACAACAACGAGAAACTTAAATAAACAAAAAAACTCAGGGCAATACCCTGAGTTTTTTTATGACTATTCATCATCTTCTTCTAAGAGGTCATCGTCGTCGAAATCTTCATCGTCTATATCTTCAGCATCATCTTTTTTACTTTTAGCTAAAGCACCTTTTTTGCCTTTTTTAGGCTTAGCAAATGGGTCACCTCCATCTTTCAGCCATTGTCTTACTTTGGCTTCTATTTCTTCTACTAATTCAGGATTGTCGCGCAAGAGGCTAAGGGTAGCATCGCGTCCTTGAGCGAGTTTGCTATCACCGTAGCTAAACCAAGCACCACTTTTGCCTATAATTTCGGCAGCAACACCCATTTCTAACAATTCACTTACTTTAGAGATACCTTCGCCAAACATAATGTCGAAATAAGCCATTTTAAACGGAGGAGCTACTTTGTTTTTCACTACCTTCACTTTGGTTTTATTTCCTATGATATTGCCATCGCCGTCTTTGATAGCCGCACTACCTTGTGCGCCTCCATCTTTGCGGATTTCAAGACGTACCGATGAGTAGAATTTCAAAGCATTACCCCCTGTAGTAGTTTCGGTAGGACCGCCATACATTCCTCCACCTAATTTGTCGCGCAATTGGTTGATGAAAATCACTATACATTTAGCCTTGCTAATGCTACCCGTAATTTTGCGGAGTGCTTGCGACATTAGGCGGGCGTGAACCCCCATTTTAGAGTCGCCCATATCACCGTCGATTTCGGTTTTAGGAGTAAGCGCCGCTACCGAGTCGATGATTACAAGGTCTACAGCGTTAGAGCGAATAAGGGCATCGGCTACTTCAAGGGCTTGTTCACCACTATCGGGTTGAGAAACGAGCAAATCTTCAGTATTTACCCCTACGTTTTTGGCGTATACAGGGTCGAAAGCGTGTTCCGCATCGATGAATGCCGCTGTACCGCCTGCTTTTTGTACTTCAGCGATAGCGTGAAGGGTAAGCGTTGTTTTACCTGATGATTCAGGTCCGTAAATTTCAATCACGCGACCTTTAGGGTAACCGCCTACTCCCAAAGCAGCATCTAAGGCGATAGAGCCCGATGAGTAGACCTCTACATCTTCTATAGGGTTGTCGCCCAAAGCGCGCACAATGCCCTTGCCATAAGTCTTGTCTAACTTAGCAAGTGTGAGCTTAAGGGCTTCTTTTTTCTGATCTTGAAGCGAAAGTTCTTTATCGTTTTTTGCCATTGATTGGATTTTTATTGTTTAGATGTTTATAAGTGCAAATGTACGAAAATTTTATGAATTAACAAAATTAGGAAGTTTCAGTCTTTTTTTATACATTTGTCCGAAAATGTGTAGCATTCTATTTAACGAAATGAAAAAACGCGTATTGTACATATTATTTATGAGATTATTATCTGTCGTTTTCCTATGTTTATGCAGTTATAATTATATGAATGCCTAGCCTCTTTGGGAAGGTTTGAGTGTGGATAAGTTCTATAGAGAAAACAAAGAGATTTATCTACAAAGATTTGAAAATGGTATAAAATACTTCTCTGATAAAAAGGGAAGAGAAAATAATGGATTATCGCAAGGACAAAATACTTTGATTTATAAAAAAGATACTATGAAAATTTACATAGAGCCTATACCATATCATCTTATTATGGGGATTAAAAGAGTTCATTTTCAAAAAGGGGAATATGTAATTAACTTAAAAAAATGTATTTTAGGAGATAGTCTTAAAATTAAAAATTTTCCTTGTGATTGTTTAAATTATAGAAGAGAAGAAAAATAAAAAGTATTGATTTTTTGCTTTTTAGTTCTATATTTGCAGAAAAAACATATTCTTATCTCTACACTTTGTCAAAATCCTTAATTGCTCTTGCGGATCGCTTTTTTAATAAAGTCTATAAACCTGCCTATCAATCACTTTTAGAGAATGTTATGTACGGGCGTTTTGCAAACGCCCCTAAAAGCAAATCACTCACTTACAATTATATTCGCATCATAATCCGTGTAATTCGAGTTTCACATACCCAGCTGCGCCAACTCGCTCGCTTTGTGCGAGATTAAAAATATTTTACATTACTTACGCCGAACTCACATTAATTTATAATATAACCTAAAATGAAAAAAGTATTCATTATCCTTATCGTAGCCTTTATTACCATTGCTTGCAACGGGCAAACACCTAAAAACAAACACACTGATACCACCACTACCCCAAAAACCATTACAGAAAAAGAAGCTATTGAAGCCTTTAAAAAACAAAAGCACCGCTTTGAAATCAAAGGATATAAAATATATTATAACGACCAGCTGATGAAGTTGGATTCGGTTACCCATTTTATAAAACGAATAGGAGAACCTTCTATTGAAGAAGGAACTGCTATTGTTTGGAATTCTCTTCCTATATGGGGAAGATGTTATTCCACTATGGAAAGATTCTTCATCTACTTTCGTCCTTTTGCAGAAGGCAGAGAAGAATTGTCAGACCTAAATCCTTTTTATTATGCAGCGAAAAGAATGCCTGTAATAGATGGGTATATGTTAGTAGAGGGGCACCCTATCCATAAAGATACAACTCCTAAAGAGCTTTCAGAAATATTAGCTCCTATCTATGGAGATAATTTTGGTAATTTAATGGGAACCCCTACCATAGTTTTTGAACTCAAAGAAGACCAAATCAAAGAAATTATCCCCCACTGGGGTGCCGATAAAGCCTATAACAATATTTTTATTGGTTTTGATTATCTAAAAGATGAGAAAACTAAAAAGATTATAGGTTTAAAAAGCGTAGATTATTACAATTTTATGATGTAAAACAAAATAGTATTGCTTTTGCGGCTTGCCCCCCTTCTTTCGGAAGGGAAGTCGCGAAAGCGAGTATGTGGAGGGGTAGGACTATTATTTTCCTGATTATTAAATAATTTCACACATTCTTATGAAAAAACCATTATTATTTTTACTCTTAGCCTTGCAGCTCGCTAGCTGTCAGAACTATAATAGCAATAATAAGAATAAGAATATAAACGAACTACAATACGATTGGGGCGTAGCGGTGAATACTCCCATAGGCTACCCTATACGTTTTTATGCCGCTATGGTGGGAGGAACTCCCATTGTAAGAGAGTTGTATACTAAAAAAGAAGAACCCGATTGGGGAAATGCTTTTGGTTATGAAAGCACTTCAATGGACAAGCTACCTAAAAGCGTAGATATGGTATGGCTATCCTATAAAGAAGATTGCTTCTATAGGCTTAAGACTGCTATTGATTATGAAAAAATAGAAAAACTCTTCAGAGAAGGTTATAAAGAAAGAGTCCCTAATGGGGAAGTAAGACATAAAACCTATGATACTATAGTAGTGGGTATTGCCCCTGGGGGTGTAGTAGTGCTATGGGTAGGTAGAGGCTATAAAAAAATTACTGAAATAGGAAGATACCAAGCCGAAAAAATAGATTTGAAAGAGCCACCTGGGTTAGATAGTCACGAACGCCTTATATTTAGCAAAGAGGATAGAGAAGAGGTTTTAAATAGTGACTTAACAATTCCTAAAGCGGTACGCGAAGCCAATAAAAACAAACCTATCCCTTTTGGCTTATGGGATAGTTATAGAAACCATCAATACCAATGGTTCCCTATCTATGAAATTCCTGATGGAAAGATAGGTGATGTAGACTATCGCTATTGGAATGGAGAGGCAGGTACTACCTTGTATACTGATTTCGCTTCCTATATGGACAAAAAAGATTTCTTCTATTTAGAAGAGCCTATTCAAAAACGTCCCTTGTTTAAAGAATTAGTCATTTCTTACAAAGCTGAAAGCGGACAAAAATATTTAGCAAAAGTTTGGTTTGATTGGGAAGCAGTAGTAGCAGCTTATCAAAAAGTTTTTGGAAAAGAAGCCGCTCAAGTAACGGCTCACTTAGATATTCGCGTAAATCGCAACAATACCTACCTCACCTTTCAATTGATAGGTGATAATGGCAAACAAACTTTTTTAGAACCTAAAACATTAGAATACTATAAACTTTCTGATAGAAATATCATAACCCCCACCCCCTTAGACTAAAAATATGCCACAGAAATTTGTAATAAAACCATTATTATTTTTACTCTTAGCAACATTCCTAACCTCTTGTTCTATGTTCACCCCAAAGACGACAATATGAAATGGACTGCCCAATACAACTTTATGGATTTGTACAAACAAAAAGTATATGAAGGTTATTTTAATACAGGGGCAGCTATTGAGATAAATGGCATTGCAGTAATCAACAGCCACACTATTTTATTGGGAGCAGAAAAAGATTTGCGAGCTTTTGATCCTGAAATTTTAGAAAAACAAGCGGTGCTTTTTGTCTCTACCGACAAAGGTAAAACCTATAAGGAAATCCCCTTAGAAGGAAGCTACTTTGATAGTTTTTACAAAACTGAGAACTACTGCATTATAGAGACTTCGGGAGAGAATCGTTTTATTTATCTATTTAATAATAAAACACTTAAGGTGGAAAAAATAGATGAGTGTGATAATGATTTGAGTATATGGTATGGTATTTTTGACGGCAGATATATTATGTATAGCAACAAAGAAAATGAATATGTAATGGATATATCAAACCGAAGCAAAATGTATGAAATACCCAAAGCAATTAAAAATATACCTACTTATCCTATCAATCAGAATGGAGATTTGATTTATATGAAAAACAATGATTTGTATATTTACAATGTCATCTCTCAACAAGAGAAGTTATACAAGAAACTCAAAAATAAATATGACTATTTCTCTTCTATGGTATTTGAAGAAGATGATACTCCACTAACATTACAGCAAGTAAAGAATGAAGATGATGAGGAAAAGTATGAGAAAAAGATTTATAATTTAGATGAAGAGTTGTTGTATATTATCAATAAGGACAATAGGCGAAAACATTACAGATACAACAATTTTATTTGTGACTATTCTGCCTTAGGTTCTTCTCCCGAAATTCGTTTTTCTTATGATTATGGCAAAACTTGGAAAACACATAATGTAAAAGGTTTTTCTATCTTACAAAGTACTTTTGGCTTTTATAAAGATGAATTTTTGGTAACTGAGGGCATTTTCTTTCGAGGAAATTCACCAGAAAGTGGTGGGCGCATAATGGTAGGGGAATTTCAGAAATAAAAATAGTACGAGCCGCACGGGCTTTTGCCCGTGCGGCTCGCACCTGTAGTAAATAATTACATTCTGTTTTTCTGGTCACCATCGGCTTGTTGACCCTTGTATTTGCTTTGAGTAGCATTGAAATTGTACTCTAACCCAATGCGAAATGAACGCATATTGTTATCAAAATGTTTATTGTTGGTAACATAAGGATTCTGCACTCTATCATAAGCATTCATTTGGTCGAAAGCATCCATTACACCTCCATATACTTCCAATGATTTGTTGAGGAAAGAATGTGAAAACATCAAAGCTACCATCGACATTGGTTTGTAGCCATAAACAGTATCCTTACTTCCTTTACTGCGATACATCATCATCAAAAAGAGATTGGCATTATCACTTAGGCTAAATTGGTTCATCAAATCAGCTCCAAAATCGGCTTGGTTGTTCTCAAAAACGCCATTAGCAAACTGTTTGCCGTACATCAAATTGAATTTGGGTACCCAACGCCCTATTTGGTAATAAGCCGAAAGTTCTAATCTCAATCTTTGGTAGTCACCAAAATTGTGAATGTAGCGCTCTACTACATTAGGCAGGGTACGCGACAATTGGTAATCTTCAAAAAAACCATTGTGTACCAATGAATAATCTACTGATAGAGAGACAATTTGATAAGTAAGCAAGAGTGAAAAATCATCGCTTAGGCGCGGTTGCAAATCGGTATTACCGCGATTGTAAAGAAAAGGGGTTTCATACGTAAAACGGTCGGAAAGTTCATAAAAGGCAGGGCGAGTGATTTTTTTGGCATAGCTAAATGACCATTCGGTTTTATGCCAAGGAAACGCTACCGAAATATTAGGGAGCAAGTGCTTGTAACTACGGCTTTTAACATTGCTCTTCACATCGTTTTCAAAATAACCAAAATCAGTATATTCATAGCGTGCGCCTATTTTCCATTTGGTTTTATGCCAAGGGAACGAATAACTCGCAAAAACAGCCGATTGCGTTTCCTTGTTGTCAATATCGGTAGGAGTACTGATATTGTCTTTATAATTGTCGTAGCGTGATAGGGTGCTGGCTTCCACCCCATAAGCTAACAAGCCTTTGCCTACTCGCTGCGTGAGATTGGTTTTCATCGTCCACAAGTGTGATTGCGCATCCGAATGGGTGTTGATATTGCGCTGAGAAGGTGTGGTGAGGTTGCGCTGAGAAGGTGTGGTGAGGTTGCGCTCTACAATATCAGAACGATAATTAGAGAATGCGCCCGTATAGAACACATCGGTTTGCAACTTGAGTTTATCGGAGAGTTTGCCATCGTAATACACATTGGCATTGAGGCGTGTATCCTTGTTGAGGCGGTCGAAAGTGTTCAATCCTTGTTGGGTAAGAGTTCCATTGCGGTAAGTAGCTGTGTTTTGCTCGGTAACATTACGCCCCGATAGCGGACTTGTAGTCATCCACACACTTGCCCCCAATGAATGTTTATCGTTGATTTCGTGAGAGAAACCTGTTTTAGCATAGAAATTTCGGGTGTTATCTTTCACTATTTCATCGGTGCGCACTTGCCAATTGTTGGCTTGGGTATGCACATTCAATTCTTGATCGTTTTCGCGTTTGATATTGTGGTTGACATTGGCGCGTGTTGAGAAGAAAACATCTGTGTTACCTGAGCGGTAGTTTAAGTGAGCATCCACAAAGCCTTCTTGTCCTTTTTTAAACTGACTTTCCACACTCACACCGCCACTGAGCCCGTCGCCTTGTTTCTTTTTGAGGAAGATGTGAATCACCGCCCCCACACTGTTGTCGTATTCAGCACCCGGTTGCGTTTCCAAGCTAATGCGGTCTATTTCCTTAGGGGAAAGGCGATATACATCGTTCATATCGCGCACTCGCTTGTTGTTGATATAGAACAAAGGTTTTCCTTTGCCAAATACTTCTACGCCATAAGAGGTATACGACATTGATACCCCAGGTAGGAAATAGAGCAAAAGGTCTACTTTAGGGATGTTTTTTAATGAAGAAGCCGCTACATCGGCAGTAATTACAGTGCCTTGTTGTTTCATCACAGGGCGATGAGCCGAAACCACTACTTCACCGAGTTCATTTACTGATTTTTGTAGGGAAATGTTTCCTAAATCGTTAGACGAAGGGATAAAAACTTTTTCTTTGTACTCCAAATGGGTAATTTTGAGTACTGAAGACTTGCCTTGGGCATTGTCGGGCAGTTCAAAATGACCTTTATCATCACTGATAGCCCCTTTTACCATTGTAGAATCGGGGAGAGTGAGTTGGATAACATTGGCACCAAAGATAGGTTCTCCTTTTTCGCTTACTAAAGTACCTTTATAGGCGCTTTGTGCGTGAGTAATAGCAAGAGGAAGAAGCGCCATTACTAAAAATAGTATTCGTTTCATACTTTGAGTTTGATAATTGATTGTTAATTGCGCCGCAAATATAAATATAGTTTTTTATAAACGCAAGTAAATTTAAAACTTTTTAAAATTAATTTAAAAACTATTTAAATAATAATATATGATTTTAGGTAAAAAATCACAAGAAAAAGAACTAAAAAAATATTTTTGAAGGCAAATATATTTTTTAAAATGACAAATCATTTATTATTCAAAGAGTTTGTCCAAATAATTTAATATGGAACGTTTACAAAATGTCCTTATATAACAACACTTTAAAAATGAATGATTATCAATGTAATAAACTTTTTTAAAGGCGCAATCTACTCCTTTGGCAAAGTCTTTAGTAAATAATTACATTCTGTTTTTCTCTTCCTCATTACCTCCTTGACCCTTATATTTATTTTGAGTAGAGTTGAATCTATAAGCAAGAGCAACAATAAAAGTACGACCGTTAGGGTTGGTTATATAATTTTTATTGGTTACTAAAGCGGTTCTTGTTTCCCCAAAAATTTTAGCACTATTAAAAATATCAGTAACCCCAGTATAGAGCTGTAAGCTTTGTTTAGGGAAAGTTCCTAATATAATAAAATCAAAATATGCTGAGGGTTTATAATTGTAGTCATTACCGCCAAAAGTACCTTTAGTATGGTATTTCATATTGAGCAAACCTATCCATTTTTGAGAGAATAAAATCTGACTATCAATACCTGCAAGCAATACGGGGTCATTATTTTCAAACACCCCATTTCCAAATTGTTTGATGAAAGTAAGTGAGGTTTTAGGACGCCACCTCTTCCAGATAGTATGTTGAGCTGAAAGTACTAATTTCAAGGTTTGATAAGTATCAAAATTGCGCAGAGTTTTTTCTACTACATTTGGATTGAGGGCATAAAGTTGGTAATCGGTAAAAATCCCATCTTTAGCTATAGAATATTCTGCTGAAAGCGAATAATCTTTGTAGGTAGTGAGCCAACTGAACTCGTCTGTGAGAGTAGGTACAATATTAGGGTTACCACGATTGTATAAAAATGAAGAGCTATAAGCTGAATAATCACTGAGTTCATAGAAAGCAGGACGACGAATACGCTTGATATAACTGAATGACCATTGGGTTTTATCCCAAGGGAAAGACACCGAGATATTAGGTAATACATTGCGATAACTACGACTTTGCACCTCGCGCTTTTGTCCATTTTCAAAATAATCAAAATCAGTATACTCATAGCGCAATCCTGCTTTGAAGTTGATTTTATTCCAAGGGAAAGCATAGCTGGTGAAGACAGCAGATTTCAGCTCTTTATTCTCTACCTTAGAAGTGCTGAGCACATTGTCGCGATAGTCTTCATTGCGAGAAAGTGTACTTCCTTCAAAACCATAACTGAGACCTCCATTTTTACCTACTTTTTGAGTAAAAGTAGTTTTGAGTCCCCACCAATTAGATTGAGCTTCCGAATGAGTATTAACATTGCGTTCAGCAGGAGTTAATAAGTTTTTCTCTAAAATATCCGAAGTGTGGTCGGAGCACATTCCTTGATAATCAAGATCGGTTTGCAATTTGAGTTTGTTAGAAAGCTTACCTTCATAGTACATATTGGTAGTTAAACTTTTGTTTTGATTAAAGCGGTCGTAATGGTTTTTGTTTTTGCCAATGAGGGAAGCACCTCGATAAGTTTCGTTTTCTTGGTCGGCAAAAGTATGTCCAGACATAGGGTTAATGTATATCTGTGCACTAGCACCTATAAAATGTTTATCACTAAACTCGTGATTAAACCCAAATTTACTAAACAAGTTTTTACTATTATCTTTTTGAGTGTTTTTGCTGTTCACTTGCCATTGTTGTGATTGAGTTTTAACATTCAATTCTTGGAAATTCTCACTCCATATTTCATTTTTAGTTTCTGGCTGAAGCATCAAGAAAAAGTCGGTATTACGTACGCGATAATTCAGACTTGTTGCGATATGGGCTCTTATTCCGTTCTTAAAATCAGATTGTATTCCCACAATACCACTGAGCCCATCACCTTGTTTCTTTTTAAGTTTGATACGGATAATAGCTCCCACACTGTTGTCGTATTCAGCACCAGGTTGAGTTTCTATATCAATGCTTTCTACCTCTTGAGGGGAGAGTTGCATCAATTCTACATAGCTGCGCAACTTCCTATTATTAATATAGATAATAGGATTTTTCTTACCAAAAACCTCTATTCCTCCAAAAGCCGATTTGTTCACTCCCGGCAGAAAGTCAATAATCATTGAAACTTGGGGAAAATTCTTAAGGGTGGAAGCTGCAATATCGGTAGTAATGAGTGTTCCCTGCTGCTTCATAAAAGGTTTAGTAGCCGAAACCACTACTTCACCGAGTTCATTTACTGATTTTTGTAGGGAAATGGTTCCTAAATCGTTAGAAGAAGGGGTAAGGACTTTTTCCTTGTACTCCAAATGGGTGATTTTAATCACTGAAGGATTACCTTGGGCGTTGTCGGGCAATTCAAAATGACCTTTGTTATCGCTAATGGCTCCTTTTACCATTGTAGAATCGGGGAGAGTGAGTTGGATAACATTAGCACCAAAGATAGGTTCTCCTTTTTCGTTTAGTAAAGTACCTTTATAGGCGCTTTGTGCGTGAGTAATGGCAAGAGGAAGGAGTACCATTACTAAAAATAGTATTCGTTTCATACTTTGAGTTTGATAATTGATTGTTAATTACGCCGCAAATATAAATATAGTTTTTTATAAATACAAACAAATTTAAAACTTTTTAAAATAAAAACCTTTTAATCATTTATTCCTCGTCCCTCGTCCCTCGTCCCTCGTCTCTCGTCATTCGTCCTTCGTAATTCGTCTCTCGTCATTCGTCATTCGTCATTTGCCCCTCGTCTCTCGTCATTCGTCATTCGTCATTATTATATATTTCGTCATTCGTACTTCGTAATTCGTAATTATTTTATATCTTTGCCACTTGATTCTGATTAACACATTACCCTTTTATGAATTTAACTCCTGCATTAGAGAAACAATACACTAAAGAACAGAAAACAGCCCTTGAGGCTCAGCGTTTGGCTCAAGAAATAGCTTTTGGACCTGTTGTTTTTCAAATCTCCCAACTAATGGTAAAATTTGGCGTTTTGGAAGCGTTATGCAACGCTCCTGATGGTCTCACTATGGCGGAAGTTGCCGCTCAAACAAAACTGAGCGACTACGCGGTGAAAATACTTTTGGAGGCATCGCTCTCTATAGGTACCGTAATTGTGAGTAACGACGATCGATTTTCTATCACCAAAGCAGGTTGGTTTTTGTTACGCGACAAAACAACACGCGTGAATATGGAGTTTATACAAGAGGTGTGCTACGAAGGCTTATTCCACCTCGAAGAGGCTCTTACCGAGGGCAAACCTTCAGGATTAAAAGTATTTGGCTCTTGGTCTACTATCTACGAGGGGCTTTCACAACTGCCCCCTAAAGCCCAAGAAAAATGGTTCGCCTTCGATCATTATTATTCTGATTATTCGTTTGATGATGCTTTGAACATCGTTTTCAAACAACCTGTGAAAACCCTGCTCGATGTGGGCGGCAATACCGGTAGATTTGCCTTGAGAACAGTGGAGTACAACCCCGATGTGCAGGTAACCATTATGGATTTGCCACAACAATTAGGGTTGATGAAAGCCAATACCGCTGGTAAAGCAGGTGCTGAACGCATTGCGGGACATCCTGCAAACCTCTTAGACGCCTCGGTGCCTTTCCCTAAAGGATTTGATGCAATATGGATGAGTCAGTTTTTAGATTGTTTTTCTGAAGATGAAGTAACGAACATTCTCAATCGTGCTGCAGCTGCAATGGATGAACATACCTCGCTTTATATACTCGAAGCCTACTGGGATAGACAACAACACGAAACAGGGGCGTATTGCCTCACCCAAATAAGCGTTTATTTTACCGCAATGGCAAACGGCAACAGCAAGATGTACTACTCTGGTGATATGATACGCTGTGTGGAGCGCGCCGGATTGGAAGTAAGTGCTATCTATGATAACTTAGGCAGCGGCAATAGCCACACACTTTTTCAAGTGAAGAAAAAAAGTGAATAGTGAAAAGTGAAGAGTGAATAATGCGATACAAAAAACCTCCCCGTACAGTTCAAATTGCACGGGGAGGTTTTTATTATGGACTTTGACAAAGTGTTATAACTTATTATTTGTTACTTGTTACCTGAATTAAGCGTTCGAGCGCCATACCGCGTGAGCCTTTGATAAGAAGTAGACAATTATTGAACAATAGGGTAGGGAAGACCTCTTTAAAAGCCTCGAAAGTTTCGTATTGCGGATAAGGGCTTTGGGTTTTAGCAAAGTTGCTCCCTACCAAATATACACCTTCCCACTCATAATTTTTTAGTTTATCCACTATACGCTGATGTTCTTCTCCAGCGTAGTTCCCTAATTCAAACATATCGCCTAAAATGAGTACTTTCTTCTTCTCGTCACTCATTGTAAGCAGGTTGTCGATAGCTGCCGCCATACTGCTGGGGTTAGCATTATAAGCATCGAGCAATACGGTATTGCTGCCCCATTGCATCAACTGACTGCGGTTATTCTGCGGGATATAGGCTTCAATACCTCTTTTTATAGCTTCGTTAGAGAGTTTGAAAAATTTGCCGAAAGCTACTGCAGCGGCTATATTGGTAAAATTGTAGCTACCTACTAAATGTGAAGTTGCTACGGTAGGGGTATCGGTAAATCCTTCTATTACAACTCTTTCTCCTTCTTCGGTAGTTTGTGTAGAGGCATCTTCAAATTGTATGGTTACGGGCTGAGTACCCAAACACTGTACGGCTACATTCACCCCTTTACCTACCCCGAAACTATACTCGTTGTGATAATCGGCTAAGAGGGCTTCGGTAATAGGGTTATCGGCATTAGCGATGATAGTTTTTTGGTGCGCTTTCAGGTAGTCGTAGAGTTCGCCTTTGGTTTGTATAACGCCCTCAAAAGAGCCAAAGCCCTCTAAATGAGCTTTGCCTATGCTGGTGATATAGCCGTAATCGGGTTGAGCGATATTGCAAAGGAAAGCGATTTCGCCAGGGTGATTGGCACCCATTTCTACAATAGCGATATCGGTTTCGGGTTTGATAGAGAGCAGGGTGAGTGGTACTCCTATATTGTTGTTGAGGTTGCCTTGAGTGGCTACTACGTTCAGCTGCTGTGATAAAACAGATTTGATGAGTTCTTTGGTAGTGGTTTTACCATTGCTACCAGTGATGCCTATCACGAGAGTTTTGAGTGTGTTGCGATGATAGGTAGCGAGTTCTTGCAGGGTAGTGAGTACATCGCTAACCAAGATCATTTTATCAGAAGTTTGATAAGCAGCCTCATCAATTACGGCATATTGAGCTCCTTTTTCGAGGGCTTCGGCAGCAAAGGTATTTCCGTTGAACGAAGCCCCTTTTAGTGCGAAATAAATACTACCTTTGGCAATATTGCGGGTATCGGTAGAGACGCCTGTAGAGGCGAGGAATTTTTGGTAAAGATTTTTCATTTTCTATTTGCATTATATGCGACTAAGGCATCCCAAGTGATTGTATTTTTTTCTTCTTCATTGAGTTCGTCTAATGACTGTCTTTTTTTAGTAAAGAAAGAGACGAGTTCATCTACACTATTTACTCCAAATATTTCTTTGATAGTGTTGTAGTTATACTCTAAATCATCTTTTAAATATCCTAATTTTTGAAGAGATTTTACAGAGACATATTGTTTTACTACTCCCCATAAAGGGATTAAGCTAGCGCGCTTTATATTTCGCTCTTTTATTCTTTGTAGGTCGATATCATATTGAGATTGATAACTCATCCAATGCATTGCAGGGATTTTGAATACATTCTCTAATAGTACAGCTATTTCGGCAGTTATATTTCTCTTTCCTTTTATAATTTCATTGATATACGATGATTTAACTCCTAAAAGAATAGCTAATTCTTTTTGAGTCATATCTATTGCCTCAAGCTCATCTTTTATGATTTCACCTGGATGAATGGCTTTAAAAGGTATTAAGTTGTTATTATTTGGCTTCATAATTTCTATTTTTTAAGAATAATGGTTATTGAGTTCTATTATAGAACATATTGTTATAATAGTAGGCGGAGTTTCGTCGGTTTCTTCTATAGAGGAAATGAATTCTATCCGGTATTTATTGTTTACTCTAATAGATTCTATACCTTTTTTATCTCCTTTCAATTTTTCATAGTTAAGACTATTATACAGAAATAAGTCTTCTATTCTATCAGCTATTTTCAGTTTTTGAATAGTTTTTACAAAACGTTGCACTATATCCTTTGGTAGGTTTTTATACTTTTTATGTTTTGTTTTTCCTTCTTCATATAACTCTCTTAAACATTCTTCTTCAAATTCTATTATCATAATTGATTGTGTTTTTCTGCTGCAAAAGTACAAAATATTTTATTATAAGTTCACTTTTTAGTGAATATTTTTATACGAGCTACGTGGTAGAAAATTTTGGCAAAGTGTAGTAACAGCAATATGACTTTGTAGATATTATATAGAAAGGTATAATAGAAAAAGTGCTGCAAACATTACTATTTACAGCACTTTTTCTATATTAGTTTTAAAAATTTATCCTTTAGGAGTACGGTGATCCTTTTTAGATTTAGAACCTACACGGCTCATTGCATTACGGAATCCGATGTAATCGGTAGCGATGTATTGAGGGAGATAACGGCGTTGTGCTGGGTCAATCCAGTAAGCGCGGTCTCTCCAAGAACCTCCTTTATACACACGAACTTCATCATCTATAAGAGATGTACGGTCATTAGAAGTGTCGTAGTCTTTACCATTAAGCTCTGTACCTGGTTTTTTAAAACGAGGGGCGTTGTACATAGAGTTTGTATATTCGGCGCCTGGAGCTAGGAGTTCATTTTGGTTACGGAAATTACGTGTAGATGATTTTTCACCATCGTTGTAACTGCGGTTATCGGCGTGAGTAAAGTTATAACGCAAGTAAGTTTCGTTAGAATCGATTGGCACAGTAGCCAAGTTACCAGGGAGGTTGCGAGCGATTACTCTTCTATTAGGCAAGGTATCGTATTTCACAGCTTCAGGAGTTACTACGATTTGTTTGCCATCTTCGCCGATAGCGTGTTTCATATACACGTTACCACGATGGTAGTTGAAGTCGGATTTTTCATCGTCTATGATAGGACGATATACGTCGGCTACCCATTCTGCAACGTTACCAGCCATATCATACAAACCGAAGTCGTTAGGTGGGTAAGTTTTTACAGCAACGGTGATATCACCTTTGTCATCTGACCAACCAGCTAATCCGCCGTAGTCACCTTTACCTTGTTTGAAGTTAGCCAAGAGTTCACCACGAGTGCTACGTTTAGTAGAGCGAGTGTATTGGCTATCCCAAGGGTATTTTTTTCTACCTTGTAAAGAGTTGTATTCGCGGATACCATTGAGTGATTTAGCAGCGTATTCCCATTCTACTTCGGTAGGTAGGCGGTACTCAGGCAACAATACTCCGCTAGTTTGTTTAGCGTAGCTAGGTTCACCTTCTTTATTGGTATTTTTACCACCCATTTCGCCAGCGATTTTACCGCCGTAAGTTTGGGTAGGAGCGTTGAGGTAAGTATCGGTACTGAAAGTACTTTGCGCGTCAACTTGGTAACGGGCATCACGAGCGAGGTAACCATCGCGTTCGAGGATAGCCTCATTCACGCGGTCGGTACGCCAAGAGCTGAATTGTACAGCTTGAACCCAGTTTACCCCAACTACGGGATACTCGGCATAAGCAGGGTGACGCAAGTAGTTGTTCACCATAGCTTCGTTAGCGCTCAAAGGACCTCTCCACACTAAAGTATCAGGGAGAGCACCTATATATATATTGCGGTATTGCTCTTGATCGGGAGGGAAGACACGTTTGAGCCAATCGAGGTACTCCATATACATTTTGTTGGTTACCTCAGTTTCATCCATATAGAAGGATTGTACGTGTTGCTGAGTAGGAGTGTTGTTCCAATCGTGCATCACGTTATCTTGCACTTGCCCCATAGTAAAGGTACCACCTTCAATAAGCACAAGTCCAGGACCGGTTTCTTGATCTTTGAAATCGGTGTTGTATTGGAATCCGCCTTCTTTAGCGTTGATTCTCCATCCTGTTGCACTTGATACATTTCTATCAGACTTTTTGCCTCCACAGCTAGTGAGCAATAAGCCTGTAAGAGCTATGCAAATAGGGATTCTTAATAAACTTCTTTTCATAGTAAAAACACTTGTTAGCATAAAAATTCGGGCGCAAGATACTACTTTTTTTCAAAATAGTATACTTGTTTTAGCATTTTAACGCTATATTAATATTAAAATATTTTTTGCTCTTTGTTATATTGCTGATTTATAATTATTTGTATATCTTTTCCACTTGGTTACATTTTGCTCATTTACAAAGGTTTTAGCGTGTTTTTTAACAATTCTTTAAGTATTTTATTGGAGCAAATTGGCTTTATCTGCTAAAAAAATCAACAGTAGGGAGAGTAAAAAAGATATAACAGGAGCAATCATCCACATTGTGAAAAATCGCTTGACTTGGGTTTTGCGAAATATGTTTTTGTGTCCCATTTTGGCGACGCCTATACCTAAAATAGCTGCTACATTTACTTGTACTAAGGAGGTGGGGATACCTTTTACTACTGAGGCGAGTAGTAACAAACTGCCCGAAATAAAGGCGATAATCACGGCTTCAAACTTGCCAAAGAGGATGATTTCCTTACCAGTGTTTTTGAGTATTTTATGCCCAAAGAGGGAAGCGCCAATCCCGAAACAGGGGGCTACTACTAAGGTGGCGAGCATTAAGATGACGATATGGTCACTTTCACGAATGTGCAATTCGTTGATGGTCATTGTATAGAGGGGACCTGCAGCGTTGGCAACGTTGTTAGAACCAATGGCAAACGATACGTAGAGCGCCATTATCACTAATACAACTTCCCATATATGGCGTTTATTCTCATTTTGTGCACGCTGGATAGTGAGCCCGCGCCGGCGCATAGGTTGGTAGATGTATTTTCCGGCGAAGAAACTGAGGAAATAGGAAATGATGGGCAGAATAAACCAAGCGGGGATAATTTCGACAAAGAGGTTATGGGTGTCTAATTTATTGAAATAGAGCGCTGGGGCTGCTAATGCGAGTACGGCAGCTTGGCTGGTGGATTGAGGAATACCTGATATATTGGAAATGAGCATAGTTACAGCTATGGAAAACAGCGCAATAGAAACGACTGTAAAATCCATATACTCTGACGGTAATATACCGCTACCCATAGTGCTAGCTGTTTTTTTACCAGCTAGAAATGCGCCTACAAAGACCATAATCCCAAAGAGACCTGGGATAAGGGATTTTCTCATCACATTAGCACCATAGCTGGCTGAGAAAGCAGGGGCGGTGCCACTACCTCCCATAGTAATTGCTACAACCATTGCGGTGAGGAAAGGGATGAGTAACTGGTTATAAATAGGCGTCATTTTGCTTTTATATTGTATATTCGTGGCAAAAGTACAAAATAATTATCAATTAACAATTAAGAATTATCAATTAACGGTTCATAAAAAGAAAAAAGCCCGATATTGCTATCGGACTTTTCCATTAACCAACCAAAACTTTAAATTATGAAAACTATTATTTGAAGTTTTACAATGAGCTACCACCCTCATTGCGGTGCAAAGGTACGGCGTTTTTTTGAAATACCAAAACAATTTGATGGTTTAACAAAAATTTAACACCGGTATTGATTGTTATATGTTGATAATTAGTGAGTTGTGTGTATTTAGAATTTTAGAAAATCTCGGAGAATTTCTGAGAATCTTGGAAAATCTTAGGAGGGGTTTGTTATAGAAAAAGCTGCCTAAGGTTTTAGATTTTTTAATTTTTCTATTTCGGTGAGTTCTTGTGGGGAGAGTTTGCGAAATACTAAAACTCTATTTGTTTTACGAGACTGGGTTGTAACCTTTACTTTGAAAGTGACTTTACTACCCTCAATAGCAAACTCTGCTGGGTAATCTTGTTGGATAGCGGGGTTTGTAGCAATAACGATATTACCACGTACTCTGTAGGGACGTTTTTCGATACTGGTGTCCTTGTTATAAACACAGTTACCATTGCTATCTTCTTTGAAAAATATTTCTTCGGTTTCGGTAGCTGAATAGATAATCACATTTTTGTCACATTCAGTAAGAGGTTTGGGCTGATCATTATCAGTGATAGATTCTAATTTCCAACCGCCTATAAGTTGGTTAGGGGTATCGTTGTCGTCTTTGCTTTTGCAAGCGATAAGGCTTGTAATGGCTACTAAAGTTATTAAAATTTTTTTCATATTGAATGAGTGTTTATATGTTACGAACCGTATTCTAATTGTGTTTCAGAAACTAATTTTTCAGAGTTATCGTTCTCTTTTACGTATGCTTTTACACTGATGGGGAAGTTCTGTGCATTGTACTCATATTCATAACGAGTAGTTGTTTTTCCACTGCTGTTAGTAAGAATAATTTGGGTTGGGTTATTTTTAGCATCAGAGTAGCTTGCAAAGACACTTGTGGGTTCTAAAACAGCTATGTTGTGAGAAAGGTAAGGATTGTGTTTGTTGTCATAGGTAATTTCTTGTAATTCAGCACCACTATTATCTATTTTCACTACACTACCTCCTGAAAGTGTGTAGGTAGCGGTACTTCCACTACTAATGGTATTGGTAATGATATTACCAGCAGTGTCTAATTTGTAATTTTTTATCTGTTGTACCACTGTATTGCCATTATTGATGTAACTGTAAGTAATTTCGTTGCAGTGGGTATCTGTTTGAGTACCATTAATTGCCGTAAATTTTTCAATTTCTTTTACAAGGCGGCTGCCTTCATAAAAATATTGAGTATTTACATAACGAGACAAGGGATATTGTTCATTAAGGAAGTCAGAGTTATCTTTTATAAGGTTTCCTTTCTGGTCATACTCAAAAGTAGCAATAAAATCTTTTTTGTTATCTCTTGTTCTTTCCCATTTTATGATGCGACCATTTTCGTAACTATAGGTGTTTATTTCGGGAGCGTTTTGGGCAATTCCTTTGTTGTTGTACTCTTGGTGTGTACTGCTAGTTAGTTTGCCATTTACAATGGTATAGGTGCTTACCCTACTACCCTCATTTGTTTTTACAGTAACTTTTGTAAGGAAGTTACCGCTATGGGTATTGCTATTATCATCGTTTTTTTTGCAAGCGACAAGAGTAATTACTGCTGCTAAAGCTATTAAAAATTTTTTCATATTGAATGGGTGTTTATTTGATTTTGGGGCAAAGATACAAAATAATTGTTAATTGATGGTGATGTTGTGATGAGGGGGGAGGATCTTGGAGAAACTAGGAGTGGCTCGGAGAAACTGGGAGAAACAGGGAGGGGCTCGGAGGGAGGGGGGGAGGGTACAGAAAAAGCTGCCTATGGGTTTAGACAGCTTTTTGTAATTATTACTTGTGTGATTTAGTTTTAGAATTTGTAACCTACACCAATTTGGATGACACGGTTTTTGAATTTACCACCTTCACTATATGTTCCGTCATTATTTTTTTCTTTATTGGACAGTTTGGTAAGACCTAAATTGAAGGTAGCATCAAAGAAGAGTCCCATAGGTAAGTTGTACTCAGCACCTATACCTAAACCGAAATCAAATTTTTTATCAGGAGTAAACGATTCTGTAACTGTTTTTTGTTCATTGTTTTCTCCTTTTGTTTCTATTTTAGTTAGGAATCCTAAGTTTATCCCCACTTTAGGACGAAACCCATTGATGTCATATTTTACCCAAAGAGGGATATTGAGTTGCTGAGTATTGAATTTTGCATTTTTAACATCTTTTTTTGTTTTTGAAAGAACATTTCCATTATTATCTTTTTTGATAAGTTCAGACGATTTGGCTTTAGCTCCTTGGAAAGCATAGTCTACTCCAGCTTCTACCCACAATTTTTCGTTGAAGCCATATTCAATGAAAGCTCCAAAGTGAAAACCAGGTTTGAAAGAGGTATTACTTTTGGCAATAGTTGTTTTTCCTTCATCTGTAAATGAATAATCATCTATAGAAACATTAGACATTAAGAAGCCTGCTTTAGCTCCTACTTTGAATTCTTGGGCGTTGGCGGTGGTCATTCCCGCTACAGCCATTGCTGCAATGATAAAAATTTTTTTCATTTGTTTTTATATTTATTTGGTTATTACTATTTGATCGTTAGTTGTGTATTGTTTATTTCGGGGGCAAGATTACGACAAATATTTGAGATGTGCAAAAGTTTTTTTTAGGTAAGAAATAAGAGGTAAGAGGTAAGAGGGTGGGGGTTAGGGGGTTAAATAATTGGTAATTAGGTGATTAGTAATTTGAAAGGGTCAGTAATTTGAAAGGGTCAGTAATTTGAAAGGGTCAGTAATTTGAAAGGGTCAGTAATTTGAAAGGGTCAGTAAATTGAGAGGGTTAGTAAATTGAGAGGGTTAGTAAATTGAGAGGGTTAGTAAATTGAGAGGGTTAGAGGATTGGGGAATTAAAAAAGCCGTTCAGACCCCTCTGAACGGCTTTTTCGTTTTTAGTTAGTGAAAGAAATAATAATAATTTTACTTGTCGATAGAGCCTACTACACGCTTCATAAAGGTGTTGAGGGCTTCTTTTTGTGGAGTACCTTGTTTGATGAGTTCATCTACTTCGATAGCTCCGTAGAAATTGGAGAGCAATTCGCCGATTACGTCTAACTCCTCATCTTTGAGTTGTTCGCATTCTATGAGATTTTCGAGTGTTTCGATGGTCTCATTCACGTAATCTTGGTCGTTGTTCTCGATAAACTGAACGATATGTTTAATTACCGGTAATCTCATCTATAAATTCTTTTAGGAGTTCGGCTTTGTTAGTTTGCAATTGTTTTTGCAAATTACCGTTTTTGAAAGCGGCAAATGTAGGCAAGTTATCCACTTTGGCGAGTTTGCGTGACTCGGGGAAAGCCTCAGCATCTACATATACAAAAGTAGCATTAGGGTTTTCGGTTGCATACTTTTTGAATTTGGGTTTTATGATTTTGCAGTTACCGCACCACCCTGCGCCGAATTGTACGAATACGAGGGGATTAGCGGCTATGATTTCTTGCAAATTATCTTGGGTAAGTTCTGTCATAGTGATAAAAAAATAGTGTTGAGTTTTTTAGTCAATGCATATTTACAATGATCAAGTTTTTCAGTTTTTTAGTGAGAAGCTAAATAGCTTGCTACGCCTTTACGGTCGGCATTCATAGCGTCTTTACCTTCTTCCCAGTTGGCTGGGCAAACTTCGCCGTGTTGTTGTACGTGAGTGTAAGCATCTACAAGGCGCAAGTATTCTTTTACGTTACGACCTAAAGGCATATCGTTGATACTTTCGTGGAATACTTTACCAGTTTCGTCGATAAGGTAAGTAGCACGGAAAGTTACATCGTCACCTTCGAGGAGGTAAGCATCGGCAGTTTCGTCGTAGATTTCACGAGAGTCGAGGATACCTAAAGTGCGAGCGAGGTTACGGTTGCTATCGGCAAGGATAGGGTAAGTAACGCCTTCAATACCACCGTTGTTTTTAGGAGTGTTGAGCCACGCGAAGTGTACTTCGGCAGTGTCGCAAGAGGCACCTATTACTTTTACGTTGCGTTTTTCGAACTCGGCTAAGGCTTCTTGGAAAGCGTGGAGCTCGGTAGGGCATACGAAAGTAAAATCTTTTGGATACCAGAAAAGAAGTACTTTCTTTTTACTATTTACGGCTTCAGAAAGCACGTTGATTTTGAATGTATCGCCGAGGTCGCTCATTGCGTTTACCTCAATATTGGGGAATTGTTTTCCTACAAATGACATATTATCTTGTTTTTTTATGTTCTGTTTTACGGGTGCAAAAGTAGGATGTTTTTGAAGATTGTAAATAGTTTTCTAATTGAAAGATTTTATGAAGAGATAGGGATTAGTTATAGGGGTCAGGGGACAGGTGTCAGGTGTCAGGGGGTTGCGGGTCTTTTTAATAGATAGTTGATGGCGGTGGCGGCGGCGTGTAAGCCAAAAGCGGCGGGCATAAAGCTGATGGTGCCGTAGAATGACTTTTTGTAGTCGAGACCTTCGGTGCGCTGCATAGTGTCTTTAGAAACGATTTCGGAAGAGAATACAGCTTTGATACCCGAATCGATGCGCTCGTTTTTCAGGCGTTTGCGTATAAATTTAGCCAATGGGCAGTTATAGGTTTTCATTAGGTCGGCTACTTTTATTTGGGATACATCGGTGGCTCCTCCTGCTCCCATACAGCTTACTAAACGCACGCGTTGGCGTTTGGCTGAGAGGATGAGGTTGAGCTTGGGAGTGATGCTATCGATACAATCGATTACATAATCGAACTGAGGGGTTACGATCTCGGTAGCGCGTTCGGGGGTGAGGAATTCGTGTAGTACAGTAAGGTTGAGTTGGGGGTTGATGTCTAAAAGGCGGGCAGCCATTACCTCAGTTTTGTTTTTGCCTACGGTGGACTGAAGGGCAGGCAGCTGTCGGTTAATATTAGATAGAGAAACGCAATCGCCATCGACAATGGTGAGGGAACCTACGCCTGCGCGGGCTATAAATTCGGCGGCAAAAGAGCCAACGCCTCCTAAGCCTACAATGAGGATATGTGCTTTTTGCAAGGTGTTGATGCCTTGCTGTTTGATTAATAGTTCAGTACGTTCTAACCAGTGATTGTTCATATTTTAAAAAAGCCTCTTCGGTATGGAAGAGGCTTGTACTCAATTTTATAGTATCAATTTTTCTACGGGGCAAAGGTAGGAATAATATTGTGAAGTGCAAAAATATTTTGCTACTTAATAAAACTGTCCGAAAAGTTTTATTGGGGGGTGTTTGCAAAACACCCGTACATAGTATACCCTAAAAGCGATTGATTATCAGAATAATCAACTTTGCCAAAGTCGCGAGCCGCACGGGCAGGAAACTTTGGCAAAGTGTAGTGATGTAAAATCGAATTTTAGACTTTTCGGATAGCCTTATGGTTTTTACTTAGAAGAATAGGGCAACACCGATACCAACACCGAATTTACCATATTTTTCGGAATTGTTAGTGTTTACTTTTTCTTTAAGGTTCATTTGGTCATAACCTACATAACCTGTAAGAGCAGCACCTTCGTTTACAAAGTAAGCGATACCACCTTTTAATCCAAAGAGAAAACCTCTTGATTTTTGGCTGTCACTGCTTCCTTCTGACTGCCAAGCGTATCCAACTTTAGCACCTACAAAAGGGGCTAATTTACCTCCAATAGGGAAGTAATAATGAGCATTAGGAGCTATAGCAAAAGAGTTGGTAGCATCTGAAGCTCCTTTTGTTTTTTCGTGTCGGTATTCTAAACCAAGACCTACAGCCAAGTTGTTGATCACGAAATAGTTTACATTGGGAATAAACTTGAAAGTATTGGTAGTACTTTCTCTTTCAACAGTAATGTTATTACGTTTTTCAGAGCTTGTTAATTTTGCAGATTCATAAGAGAAAGATAAATCAGAACCTACCATCCAGTTTCCTTTTTCAGTTTGTGCGTAGGTAGCGGCTGAAAAAGCTATGGCTACCATCAATAAAATTTTTTTCATACAGTTCAATTTTAATGTTTATAAAGGCAAAGATATGAAATAATTACGAATTACAAGCTATGAATTACGAAAAAGTTGGTTTTTTCTTTTTTACTAATGGCAAAAAACAACCATATCTAATCCGTTTTTTAGGCAAAAAGTGATGTTTTCTTTTAAGCCTATAATTGCCTCATAAGCAAAACCTTTTTCATCATCATCTCCATCTAACATAGCTTCTATTTCATCCTCCGTTTTATGAACTTTGGCAAACAAAGAGGCTATATGTTCAAGTCTTTTCTTGTCTAATAGGTCTATCATAGGGAAATCAGCTATTAGAGGTAGCGGGAAAGGGTCAGCATAATCGGCGGGGAATAACTCAGCTTCTATATCAATCTCAATATCATAATCTTCGGCAACAGTTTGGTTGATAAGGTCGGTTATATACCCTAACTTAATTTCTTGTGTTTTGGGCAAGGTTTCTCCTAAAGTAGCGCAAATTCCAATAAAAGCATACCCGTAGTGATAGTCTTCCAAGGAGTAAGGATTGCCCATTATAATATCGATAAGGGCTTGAGAGGTTTCTTGGTTTTGTTCGGCATAGTTTTGGAAAATATCATTGGCTTTTACCTTTTGCAAAAGGGCTTCATCTTTAGAGCCAAAAACAGCTTTGATTTCAGGAGTTTTCACTCCGTAAGTAAAAATATAATATCCCATAAGTAGAATGTTTTTTTATTTAAAGGACAAAGGTGCGAGCCGCACGGGCAGGAAACTTTGGCAAAGTGCAACGATGTTTATTTATAGTCCTACCCCCGTTGAGGTTGTCCGAAAAGTTTGTTTTTGCGTGGGCGTTTACCAAACGCCCCTACATAACATACCGCAAAAGTGACTTTTCACTAATAGCAAAACAGTGCCATATCGAGCTTGTTCTCAAGGCAAAAAGTAATGTTTTCTTTTAAGTCTGTAAATTTACTATTTAAAATAGTAGCGGTATAGCAAACCATCATCGGCAAAAGCGTATAACACATTTTGAGTATAGTAAAGTTTTTTGATATCGCTTTCGGCTTCAAACTCTTTTTGCCAAGTATTGCCTCCATCAGTAGTTTTGTAGATAACCTTGCCTGATGATTGCCAGCCTGTATTTTCATCTTGAAAAGCTAAGGATCGTACACCAATAGGAATTTCAAAAGGTAATTTTTGCCAAGAATATCCTCCATCAGTAGATTTGTATATTTTGTTAACTGATCCAGATATTAAACAATAGCCTATTTGATTAGTAGGGAAATTCACATCGACAGCCCTCCCATCTGGTTCATTTTCAAATACATATTCTGTCCATTGTTCATTATTACCATTACAGAATAGTATTTTAGGTTTGTAATTTCTGTTTTTGTCATCCAATCCACCAATCCATATATGGTTTACATCTTTTTTAAAAGCAAGAAATTGATAATCAACAAGGTTACGGGTTGTGTTAACTTCTCTTACAGGATAAAAATCTTTCCCATTAGTTGATTTATAGACGTCGCCAGCTATTGAGACCACAATGATATTTTTCATTTCATCATCACAAATTACTCTATTGAAAGTAATATTTTTTTTGTAAAAAATTTCTTTTCCACTATTAATAAAAGGGTTAGGAGTTTTTGTTCCTCCAATAGGTACTTTGTATACACCACTAAAATCCACATTCAGGCCTTCGTGAGAGGGGGTAATATAAAAATCAGAAATATAACTCCATACACCTGTATTTGCCCATTTTTCCCAAGTGATACCATTATCTTTGCTAAAAACCACAATATTTCCAGAGGATTTATCCCATACTTGTGTACTATATATGTAATCTCCTATGATTTGGGTTTTTACATTATACCAATCATCAGCAATGGCTACATCCCATTGAGTTTTTACCCATTGTCCTACGACTTTATCAATGATACCTATTTTTTGTTCATAGTCATTGGTTACTTTGTTGTCTACCACAGTTTTTTCGCCAAAGTAGAATTTCAACTCTGGCAAATAGGTACTACTGCGGGGTAATACAAGGGTGAGTTTCTTACCATCGGCTGAAACTGAGGTGATAGTAGCTTCAGTATTTCCAAAAGTTACCTTACATTGTTCTTTTTTAGGGAAATTTTCGCCTAAAATATCTACACTATCACCTGCATAGCCGTAGTTTTTGCTATACGAAGTGATAACAAGATTACCGTTACCGTTCCCATTTCTGTTACCATTGTTAGGGTTAGAATCATCTTTGCTACAAGAGGTGAGTAGTAAGAGCACTAAGCCTACTGCTTTTAAAACTTGTTTCATATACATTTTATTTTTAGCGTTTTACATTGCAAAAGTAATATTATTTTTCGTAAACACAACAAAGGCTGTCGCAAATTTTAGTTTGTGACAGCCTTTTATTTGCTAATTGACAAATTTTCTAATTTGCTAATTGAATGCTTAGTTCTTTCAGTTGCGCCTCATCGATAGGGGAGGGGGCATCAATCATCACATCGCGACCGCTGTTGTTTTTAGGGAAAGCAATAAAGTCGCGTATGGTTTCTTGTCCGCCAAGCAGTGCTACCAATCGGTCAAAGCCAAAAGCCAAACCACCGTGAGGAGGAGCGCCATATTTGAAAGCGTTCATCAAGAAGCCAAATTGTGCTTGTGCTTGCTCGGGTGTAAAGCCGAGGAGCTCAAACATCTTGGCTTGCAACTCTTGGTTGAAGATACGTATAGAACCACCGCCTACTTCGTTGCCGTTGAGCACGAGGTCGTAAGCATTGGCGCGTACTGCCCCTGGGTTGCTGTCGAGTAGCGGAATATCCTCAGGTTTAGGCGAGGTGAAAGGGTGGTGCATTGCAAAGAAACGTTCTTCCTCTTCGCTCCACTCCAAAAGAGGAAAATCTACGACCCATAGAGGGGCATATTCATCAGGTTTGCGCAAGCCGAGACGCTCGGCGAGTTCCATACGGAGGGCGCTGAGTTGCCCGCGTACTTTGTTTGCTTTGCCTGAAAGGATGCAGATAAGGTCGCCTGCTTGGGCGCCAGTGCGCTCTGCCCACGCCTTGAGATCGTCCTCGTTATAGAATTTATCTACTGATGATTTGAAGCTGCCATCTTCATTGCATTTTACATATACCATTCCGGAAGCGCCTACTTGCGGACGTTTTACCCATTCTACCAAAGCATCAATCTCTTTGCGGGTGTAGCTGTTGGCACCAGGTACGGCAATCCCTACAACTAATTCGGCTTCGTTGAACACCTTGAAATCGCGGTGTTGTGCGAGGTCATTGAGTTCGCCAAATTTCATACCGAAACGGATATCGGGTTTGTCGTTGCCATAAGTTTTCATCGCCTCGGCATAGGTCATACGAGGGAAAGCCCCAAAGTCTAAGCCTTTGAGTTCTTTGAGGAGGTGTTTTGCCAATCCTTCAAAAGTACTGATAACGTCCTCTTGCTCTACAAACGACATTTCGCAGTCTATTTGGGTAAACTCCGGCTGACGGTCGGCGCGGAGGTCTTCATCACGGAAGCATTTTACGATTTGGAAATACTTGTCTAATCCGCCTACCATTAGCAGCTGCTTGAAGGTTTGTGGGGATTGTGGAAGTGCGTAGAACTCACCTGGGTTCATACGGCTGGGCACCACAAAATCGCGTGCGCCTTCAGGGGTTGATTTGATAAGCACAGGGGTTTCTACCTCTATAAAGCCTTGTTCGGATAGATAGTTGCGCACCATTATCCCCACTTTGTGGCGGAAAATAAGGTTATCGCGTACAGGGGTACGACGTATATCGAGATAGCGGTACTTCATACGGAGGTCTTCACCGCCATCGGTATTATCTTCAATGGTAAAAGGAGGAAGTTCGGAATGGTTGAGCAGGGTGAGTGCTGTAACGAGGATTTCCACTTCTCCCGTAGGGATATTTGCGTTGGCAGCCTCACGTTTGATAACAGTACCTTGAATTTGAATCACGTCCTCGCGTGAGAGGGTTTTCGCCTGCTCAAAGACTGCTTTATCAGTGCGTTCTTCATCGAATATAAGCTGAGTGATGCCATAGCGGTCGCGTAGGTCTACCCAAATCATAAATCCCTTGTTGCGGACGCGTTGCACCCATCCGCTGAGGGTTACTTGTTGTTTTTCGTGAGAGAGACGTAGCTCTCCACAAGTATGCGTTCTGTACATTTATTTGTTGTTAGTTATAAGGTTTGAGTTTTAATAATAGCTGATTTCGTAGATAGTAGAGGCATCTTGTTTGGTAAACACTATTTCTTTTCTTTCCAAATACTTTCTCTTGCCACTTTCTTCTTTATAAGAAAAGGTATAAACTCTCTCTTGTTCATACTTTACATCAATAGGTTTGCCTTTAGAATCTTTGGTGATGTGCTCTTTATGGGTGATACTAAACTTATAAGTGCCATTGGCATTAGTGAACTCTTTGTAAGTCATATTTTTGACAGTACCTGCCTTTATTTTAGCAATTAGAGCTTCTAATTTTTCCACATCTTTATCTGAGGTTGAACCAGAAGAGATACTTACTCCGTTATCATCACCAGAACAATTTTCTACTATACGACTTACATAGCCGTCTTTATCGTAGGTATAAGTAAATTTTATAAGTCTGGCATACGATGCGTTTTCCTTTTTGTACGTATAAGATTGATAGATAGACTCCAAAAGATTTTTAGTAGGGACACCTACTGGGATTGCATTTAGTAAATCAAAATAGGTAGTATAGACATCTATTTCATCTCTTTCTTTATTGTTGAAAATAAAAAAGTGATTCTTATTTTCGTTAGGATAGTAAGAAAATTTCATTTCGTTAGTTTCTTCTGTTCCTTCCCAAGAGGTAGAAGTATGAGTTTCAGCAGTTAGATTGCCATCTTTCCAAATAAAATTACTATTATTAATTTTAGACAACTGACCTTTTTCGTCATAGCTGAAATAATTATGTCCGCCAGTCTCTTTTAAGTAACCTTTCTCATCTAAAGGGAATTCAAAATTTTGTTTTCCACTATTTGCTATAATTTTTCCTTGAGGGTAACTAAACTCATAGGTTACTTGTTCTCCTCCTTTATCAGAAGTGAATTTTGAAATGCGCCCCTGAGCATCATATTCATAAGAAAAGACTCCATTTTCTAAAGTATATATAAACTTAGGTTCACCATTTAGAAAATAGGTTGGGTCGATATTAGGGTTCTTTTTTCTATTTAAATAGGTAATCTTTACCTCTTTAATTCTCTTTACCTCTGTGGTTTTAGGAGGGGTAGGGTTATCAGGTAGTGGATTATCAGGTGTTGGGTTGTCGTTGCTCTTTCCACAAGAAACTAAAGTAAGGACGGCAGTTGCTACTAAAAATAAGGCTTTTTTCATTGTTGATAATTTTAAATAATTCATTACTATATCATAGGGAATCCAACTTTGCCAAAGTGTGCGAGCCGTACAGGCAGAAAACCTTGGCAAAGTGTAGTAACACACTCATTGACTAATTTACTAATTTTCAAATTTGCTAATTGAGCAAAAACTCGTCCTCCTCATTGCTTTCAATACCTAAGGCTTCGTATATGTATTTGAAGGTGGAGAGCAATCGGGGTTTGCCATCGATGAGGGCTACATCGTGTTCAAAGTGGGCGGAAGGTTTGCCGTCGGCGGTGAGGATTGTCCAACCGTCTTTGAGTTGGCGTATGCTCTTGGTGCCCATATTGATCATAGGCTCTATAGCGACAACCATTCCGTCTTTAAACTTTTTACCACTACCACGTTTGCCATAGTTAGGCATCTCGGGGTCTTCGTGCATTTTGCGTCCTACGCCGTGCCCAACGAGTTCGCGCACTACGCCATAGCCGTGTGCCTCACAGTGCTGCTGTATAGCATTTCCTACATCGCCTACACGGTTGCCCGCACGAAACTGACGGATACCTATATATAGCGATTCTTTGGTTACGCGCAAGAGTTCTTTTACTTCGGGGGCTACTTCGCCTACTTCAAAAGTATAAGCGTGGTCGCCGTAGTAACCATTTTTCAGTGCTCCACAATCTATTGAGATGATGTCGCCTTCTTGTAACGGACGGTCGTTAGGTATGCCGTGTACTACTTGCGCATTAGGGCTCATACATAGGGTGTTAGGGAAGCCATACAAACCCAAAAATCCTGGGATAGCTCCTTGACTGCGGATGTACTCTTCGGCGAGTTTATCAAGATACAGGGTGGTTACCCCTGGTTTTACTTCTTTTGCTAATATACCCAAAGTGCGTGATACCACTTGGGCTGCTTGGTGTAGTAGTTCTATTTCTTCGGCTGTTCTAATGTGAATCATTTGTAATTACGAATTACGAAAGACGAATTACGAAAGTTTTGTCATTCGTAACTCGTCATTCGTAATTAGATTTCTATTTTTTGAATTGTTTTAATAAATTGGTAGTGGAACTGTCGTGTGCAGAGAGTTCCGTAGCGGCGATGTCTTTAAGGATTTTGCTTGCTAACTGTTTGCCGAGCTCTACGCCCCATTGGTCGTAACTGTAGATGTTCCAAATCACACCTTCTACAAATATCTTATGCTCATACATAGCGATAAGGCTACCCAAACTTTCAGGGGTGAGTTTATCGATAAGGAAAGAAGTTGTAGGGCGGTTACCAGTAAACACTTTGAAAGGCACTAAGGCTTCGTTCACCTTATCGCCCATTTCTTTGCGCACTTCGGCTTCGGTTTTACCTTTGAGGAGGGCTTCGGTTTGTGCAAAGAAGTTAGCCATTAGCTTGTTGTGGTGGTCGGTATTGCCGTGTAATGAGTGTTTAAAGCCAATGAAATCAGTAGGTATCAATTTAGTACCTTGGTGGATGAGCTGGAAGAACGCGTGTTGAGAGTTGGTTCCCGGTTCACCCCAGATAATTACGCCAGTTTGATAAGGGATAGGGTTGCCATCACGATCGGTTTGTTTACCATTACTTTCCATTATGCCTTGTTGTAGGTAAGCCGCCAAGCGGTGCAAATACTGAGTATAAGGAATAATCGCTTGACTTTCGGCTCCGTAGAAATTGTTGTACCACACGCTGAGCAATGCCAAGACTACTGGAATGTTTTCGCCAAAAGTAGCGGTGCGGAAATGCTCGTCCATAGCGTGTGCTCCTTTGAGCAACTTATCAAAGTTGTCGTAACCTACTGATAGGGCGATGCTGAGACCTACGGCACTCCACAACGAGAAGCGTCCGCCTACCCAGTCCCACATAGGGAATACATTATCGGGGTCGATACCGAATTTATCGATTTCTTGCAAGTTAGTAGATACTGCTACAAAGTGTTTAGCAATATCTTTTTCGCTACCCGATTTGAGGAACCATTCTTTTACAGTAAGCGCATTGGAAAGGGTTTCGAGGGTAGTGAAAGTTTTAGATACAATCACTATCAAGGTAGTTTCGGGGTTGAGGTGCTTGATAGTTTCGAGCACGTGGTCGCCATCTACATTGCTGATAAAGTGTACGTTGAGGTGATTCTTATAGAATTTAAGCGCTTCGGTTACCATTGCCGGACCTAGGTCAGAACCACCAATACCAATATTCACCACATCGGTAAAGGCTTTACCAGTATAACCTTTGCGTTTGCCACTGATGACCTCTTCGCTGAACTGTTTGATTTTGTGTTTTACAGCCGCTACTTCGGGCATTACATTCTTGCCATCTACGTTTATCACGCTATTTTCGGGCGTGCGAAGGGCAGTGTGCAATACGGCGCGTTTTTCGGTGTTGTTGATAAGGTCACCACCGAAGTACTTTTCGATAGCATCCTTTAAACCACATTCCTCAGCGAGTTGCACAAGGAGTTTAAGGGTTTGGTCGTCTATGCGGTTTTTAGAATAATCTACATAGAAGTCTTGCCATTTGATAGTGAATTTTTCACCGCGAGCAGGGTCTTTCTCGAAAAGGGAAAGGGTATGGCGGTCTTTTACTTCAGTAAAATGTTTTTGCAATGCTTTCCAAGCATTGGTTTGTGTTGGATTACTATTTTTTAACATTTTTAAATATAATTATATTAGTTGTTAGTTATCGGTTATTAATTAGATTGTGTTTCAGAGTGCAAAGGTATAAAATATTTTCAAAATAGCAGTTAGTCTTTAATCATTAGTAGTTAGAAACTGACACTAATGGCTAAAGACTAACCTTATTGTTCATTGGCTAATTTTATATATTGGCTAATTGCCTAACTTATCCAATTGTTCTTTTAGCGGTTTTATAAACTCTAAATACTTTGCTTTTAGATTAGCTTCTATAGGCACAGAATCAGGCATTTTTTCTTTCAATGGGTCTACTTGCACGCCATTTTTCCAGAAACGATAACACACGTGAGGACCTGTGGCTAAACCGGTACTCCCTACCAGCCCTATCACTTCTCCTTGTGCTACGTATTTCCCTTTGCGGGCTAAGATTTTCGACATGTGTAAGTACTGTGTTGTATACATATTGTTGTGGCGCACTTTCACGTAGTTACCATTGCCCGAACTATAGCCCGCTTCTATCACGGTGCCTGCTGCTGTTACACGTATAGGGGTACCTGTAGGAGCCGCATAATCGGTGCCAAAATGCCCTTTCATACGGTGGAGTACGGGGTGGAAACGCATTCCAAATTTAGAAGTAATACGGAAGATATCCAAGGGCGATTTTAGAAACATACGTTTCATCATATTCCCATTCTCATCGTAATAGCCACTGGTGCCTTTGATAGAATCGGTGGTAAAATTAAAAGCGTAATACTGCTTGCCTCCCCACTCAAAATAAGCGGCTTTCACTTTTTCAACCCCTGCATAGATAGTGTCGTCTACATAACGTTCGTCGTAAATAATTTTGAACTTATCGCCTTTTTGCAAACGGAAGAAGTCGATAGTATAATCGAATATTTGTCCTAATTGATAGGTGGCATTTTGGCTGATGCCTGCATTTTGTGCATCGACAGTAAGGTTGTTTTCAATCTCACCTCCTATAGCTTTTTCCTTTATAGAAACCTTGCGCTCAGCCTTATAAGCGTGGATAGAATCAGTGAGACGTACCACGATATAATTCACAATATCGGGTTGATATACAAAACTATGAGGGGTATCAGGGTGTTTTTTATCGTATAAGAAAGCATAAGGATGCCCTACGCGGAAGTTCTTAGGACTGATGAGTTCTTTGGTAGTCTCTGCAATATGGTGGATTTCAGTCGCCCCGATATGTTGGTCTTCAAGGAGTTTACCAAAAGTGTCGCCTTGTTTGAGGGTATCTCTTACAATGTTATAGTCGTTGAGGTTAAATCCAAATTCATATACTGGAGGTTTAGGAGCTTCGGTGGTGGTAGTTGCGGTAGTTTTATCGGTTTTAGTAGTGCGGTCACAAGCCGTAAAAAGTGATAGAGAGCTGAGTAGTGAAAGGCAAAATATTTTTTTCATTCTAATTGTTTTAGTAAAAAGGATTGCAAATAATGCGCCAAAGGTAAGAATAATTTGTTAATTAGCAAATTTGTTAATTAGTAAATTGTGTCTAAAATATTTTGTTAATCCAACAAAAGTTTGTAATTTTGCTCGTCTAAAAATATATTTTGAATTATATAAACACTTTATGACCCTTACTTTAGCCTCTTTAGAAATAGGACAAACTGCTGTAATCACAGGGTTTACACCCGAATGCCGACAAGAAGTGCGACAACGATTGCTCGACTTAGGTTTCGTACGTGGCTCAAAAATTAAAATAGAAAATGTGAGTCCGCTTGCCGACCCAATTGCTTATACCATTCACCACACCCAAATTGCTCTGCGCAAGAGTGATGCGCTTTGTGTGCTGATTCAGGTATCAGGGGATAGGATTCAGGTGTCAGGAGATAGGGCATAGGGGTTGTTAAAAAAATGATTGATTATCAAAATAATAAAAAACAAATCAAACGAGCTATTTAACGGCTTGTTGTACTACGACTATGAAAAATATTTGCGATACTTGTGCGCTTAATCCTTCAGCTTCCTTAAAACCTTTAGGCGAGGAGGCAGGCACTTACCACTATACTATTGCTCTTGCAGGAAATCCTAACACTGGCAAGAGTACCGTTTTTAATGCCCTTACAGGGTTGCGTCAGCACACAGGTAACTGGCCAGGTAAAACCGTTACCCGCGCTGAGGGGAGTTTTTCTTTTCACGACCAACGTTATCGCATAATCGACCTGCCAGGAACTTATTCGCTGCTCTCCACTTCAGAAGACGAAGAGGTGGCGCGCGATTTTATTCTCTTTGGCAAACCCGATGTAACTGTGATAGTAGTAGATGCCAGCAGACTGGAGCGCAACCTCAGTTTGGCACTCCAAATACTTGAAATCACTGATAAAGCTGTGCTTTGCCTGAACCTGATGGACGAAGCTCGCCGCCATCATATCACGATTGATACACGTACACTCTCTCGCGATTTAGGTATCCCTGTAGTGGCTACTTCTGCACGTACCAAAGAAGGTATCCCCGATTTGCTCTTTGCTATTGAAGAAGTAGTAAGCGGTAAATTTCAAACCAAAAAACAGACTTATATAGATCTTCCTAAAGAAAATGCTGAAGCTATTGCTGAACTGCAATCGGCACTTTCTGAACTCAATCCTGAATTGCCAAATACTCGCTGGCTTGCTATGCGACTCATTGAAGGTGATGAAAGCGTACAAAAAGGGGTGGAAGAAGGCACTTTTTCAGCTGAAAACAATCCCGAAAAACAATCCCGAGTGTTGCGTATAGCCGATGAGTATCACAAGATTTTAGGGGATAGCTACCGCAATGACTTGGTAGAAGCTATCTACGCTCAAGCAACCACACTCATCAACGCATCGGTAAGCACTGATTTTTCAGCGCGTTCTTTCCGTGTTGATCGTGCGATTGATAGGATAGTTACGCATAAAATTTGGGGTTTCCCTATTATGTTTTTGCTATTGGCAGCTGTGTTGTGGATTACTATTATCGGGGCGAACTACCCTTCGCAATGGCTTTCGGATCTGTTTGTAGGGTGGCTTTATCCGCTATTGAAAGACGGAGCCAATGCCTTGCATTTTCCTTGGTGGCTCAGTAGTTTCCTCATCGATGGGGTGTATTTAGCCACCACGTGGGTGATTTCGGTGATGTTGCCCCCAATGGCGATATTTTTTCCTTTGTTTACTCTTCTTGAAGATTTTGGTTACTTACCCCGTGTGGCTTTCAATTTGGACAAGCTCTTCCGCACTGCAGGCGCTCACGGCAAACAAGCTCTTACGATGAGTATGGGCTTTGGCTGTAATGCCGCCGGAGTGGTAGCGACCCGTATTATCAACAGTCCGCGTGAGAAACTGATAGCCATTATCACCAATAACTTCTCGCTTTGCAACGGGCGTTGGCCTACCCAAATACTCATTGCTACCTTGTTCATTGGGGCATTAGTTCCCAAGCAGTGGAGTGGTACAGTTGCGATGCTCGCCGTGATAGGTATCGCAGTGTTGGGTATAGTATTTTCATTCCTCACTTCGTGGTTGTTGAGCAAGACCCTACTCAAAGGAGAATCGTCATTTTTTGTATTGGAATTACCGCCTTATCGTCCGCCGCGTTTTTTCCAAACACTCTACACCTCACTTATTGATAGAACCCTCATCGTACTCTGGCGTGCTATTGTATTTGCAGCACCAGCAGGAGCAGTGATATGGCTGATATGCAACTTGCAGATAGCCCAACAGCCTATAGCGCTCTGGCTTATACAAGGCTTAGACCCTATAGGCGTGTTTATAGGTTTGAACGGAGTGATTTTACTCGCCTATATCGTTGCTATTCCTGCCAATGAAATTGTAATCCCTACGGTGCTAATGCTCACCACTATGGTATTAGGGCAAACAGCAGTAGGCGAGGGGGCAGGCGTACTGATGGAAGCCTCTACCTCACAAGTGGGCGTATTGCTACACGCTGGTGGATGGACACTGCTCACGGCTGTAAACCTAATGCTTTTCAGCTTGTTGCACAACCCTTGTAGTACGACTATCTACACCATTTACAAAGAAACCCAAAGCAAGAAATGGACACTTATTGCTACCCTCTTGCCGGTGCTTTATGGGATAGTGGTGTGTTTTCTTGTAACTCTATTTGCTAAGTAAACTTGGTGAAAGTAAAGCTAAATCATCATATACAATGTGATGAAGAGGTTGATTTTGGTGTTTTTCACTTTTATGAAATTTCAAAATATAAAAAAAGCTGCCCATTATCTTGAGCAGCTTTTTTTATTTATGACTTGTCATTCGTAACTCGTTATTAAACCACGCCTTGATCGAGCATCGCGTGAGCGACTTTCATAAAGCCTGCGATGTTAGCACCTTTCACGTAGTTGATATAACCATCTTCTTGACCGTATTTGAGGCAAGCGTTGTGGATAGATTCCATAATTTGGTGTAACTTAGCATCAACTTCTTCAGCTCTCCACGCGAGGTGAGCGGCGTTTTGAGTCATTTCGAGTCCTGAAGTTGCTACCCCTCCAGCGTTCACTGCTTTACCAGGAGCGAAAGGTAATTTAGCATCTTGGAAGGCTTTGATAGCCTCAGGAGTACAACCCATATTTGATACTTCGGCTACGAGTTTTACGCCATTTTTGATAAGCATTTGAGCGTCATCGCCGTCTAATTCATTTTGGAAAGCGCAAGGCAAGGCGATATCACAAGGGATTGTCCACGCTTTTTTGCCTGCAGTAAATTTACTTTCTTTGGCAAATTTTTCGGCAAAAGGCGCTACGATGTTGCGGTTAGAAGCGCGGAGTTCCAAAAGGTAGTCAATCATTTCGTGAGTCATACCATTAGGTACTTCCACACAACCATCGGGACCTGAAAGTCCGATAACTTTTGCGCCTAACTGAGTTGCTTTTTGTGAAGCTCCCCAAGCTACGTTACCAAATCCTGATACTACTACGCGTTGTCCTTTAAGGTCTTTGCCGAGTTTCTTCAACATATGATCTACAAAGTAGAGCGCACCATAACCCGTAGCTTCAGGGCGAATGAGAGAACCACCCCAGTTGATACCTTTACCGGTGAGTACGCCAGTGTTATACTCGTGGGCTAATTTTTTGTACATACCGTACATATAGCCTATTTCGCGTCCGCCTACACCCACGTCGCCAGCAGGTACATCGGTATCAGGACCTATATATTTCCAAAGTTCAAGCATAAAGGCTTGGCAGAAACGCATAATTTCGGCATCGGATTTACCGGTAGGGTCGAAATCAGAACCTCCTTTAGCGCCACCCATAGGGAGGGTAGTGAGGGCATTTTTGAAAGTTTGTTCAAAACCAAGGAATTTAAGCATTGAAGGGTTTACAGCTTTGTGGAAGCGGATACCACCTTTATAAGGACCTATAGCAGCGTTGAACTGCACGCGGTAACCGAGGTTGCTTTGCACTTCGCCTTTATCGTCTACCCAATCCACGCGGAAGGTATGAATGCGGTCGGGCTCTACGATGCGTTCTATAATTTTAGCTTTGGCAAATTGAGGGTGCTGGTTGTACACCTCTTGTACTGATTCAAGCACTTCGTGTACTGCTTGTAAGTACTCTTTTTCTCCAGGGTGTTTTGCCTCTAAGGCAGTCATAATTTTTTTTACGTCCATAATATATTAATTAGTTATGAATTATGTGTTAATAAATTGTTTAGTTACGAAATATATTAATGAGCGACAAAAGTACTTAATATTATTGAAACGTGCAAAGAAAACGAAAGAAATTTTTCACAAAAAGAAATTTAAAGTTTTAACTTAGCTAAACTTCAAAGCTTTGCGATACTCCATTCTATTATTTTTGCTTCACACGATTAACGACTCTTTGATATTTTTTTATTTTTCCTTTCGTAGAATTTGCATTTTAAATAAAAAACACTATTTTTGCCCCCCAAAAAGAAATTTAAAAAAATTATGGCTTTATTTCTTAGCATACTCCCAATTGCGCTTCTCATCTATTTGATGGTAAAGAAAAATGCGCTTCCTTCGTATATTGCACTTCCACTAATCGCCGGATTGGTGTATATACTTCACCTTACTTATTTTAATGGCTCATTCGTAGCCCTAAATGCCAACTTTATTAAAGCAATTATCTCGGTAGCTACCCCTATCACAGTGATTTTTGGGGCGGTACTCTTCAACCGAATGATGGAGATGACAGGAGCAATGAATGTGTTGCGCCGCTGGCTGGGCAATATCAGCCCTAATCCTGTTGCTCAACTAATGATTATAGGTTGGGCTTTTGCCTTTATGATTGAAGGAGCTAGTGGTTTTGGTACGCCAGCAGCTATTGCAGCACCTTTATTAGTAGGTTTAGGATTCAGACCCTTGCAGGTGGCTATTCTCGCACTAATTATGAACTCGGTACCTGTATCGTTTGGAGCCGTGGGTACACCTACGTGGTTTGGGTTTGGTACGCTTATTGGCAATGGTTCTATTTCCGATGATCAGCTTTCGGATATAGGTAGAATTACATCTATCATACATCTATTTGCAGCTTTTGTAATTCCGGTAATGGCGCTTAAGGTGATTGTATCGTGGCGACAAATACGCGAAAATATAGTTTTTATTCTCATCAGTATTCTATCGTGTACGGTGCCTTATGTGGCTATTGCGTGGTTTAACTACGAGTTTCCTTCATTAGTAGGGGGTGCTATAGGTCTTTTTATTTCGGTAGGAGTAGCCAGCAAAGGTATTGGCTTATCAAAAACTGATAACAGTGAGATGCAGCACGAGAAAGTAAAAACTTCAGAGTTATTGAAAGCTCTTTTCCCAACAGCTTCACTGATAGTAATTTTGGCACTCACTCGCATCAAACAGCTTCCGCTAAAAGCCCTATTGAACGATACTACCGAGTGGTTTACTATTAAATTAGGTTACTTAGGAGATTTTCAGGTTACTAAAGGATTGATTTTCTCGTTGAAGAATATTTTTGCTACGGGCGAGAGTGAGAGTTACAAGTTGCTTTATGTGCCAGCACTCATTCCGTTTGTAGTTACAGTGTTGATTTCTATTCCGTTGTTCTCACTGAAATGGAAACAAACTAAATCGCTATTTTCAGCGAGTTTTGTACAGATACAAAAACCATTTTTAGCATTAGTGGGGGCACTCATTATGGTGAATGTAATGCTAATGGGAGGAGAAGACTCTATGGTACAAACTATTGGTCGTGGTTTAGCCAATGCTACGGGTAGTTATTGGACGATGTTCGCTTCGTACTTAGGAGCGGTAGGGGCATTTTTCTCGGGCTCGAATACTGTGTCAAACCTCACTTTTGGGGCTGTGCAATATTCGGTTGCTAATACCACAGGGCTTTCAGTACCTTTGATTCTCGCCTTGCAATCGGTAGGAGGAGCAATGGGTAATATGGTGTGTATCAACAATATTATTGCTGTATGCTCGGTGTTAGGTATTGATAAGGCTGAAGGAAAAATTCTAAAAGTTACGGCTGTGCCTATGTTTATCTATGGAATTATAGCAGCTGTAGTAGCGCTCTTAGTCATACCACTATTGTTCAGTTGATAATTAATAATAATTCATTAATAAAAAGGCTGCACAGAAGAGCATTCTGTGCAGCCTTTTCAATTAATTTATTAACCAATAATATGAGATTTACTTCTTTGTAAAAGTGAGCAGTACAGTTCCTTTGTCATCTTTTAGCAATAACTGTTTGTCGTTCACTTCATATTTAGCTACTTTTTTCATTGCAGCGCCAAAAGTATCGGCAACTTGCATAGTAGTCTCGGGACAAAGCATTAGTGTAGTTGCTAATTCGCTAAATACTAAATCTTTATCAGTGATATTTGTGATACCTCCCATAAAGGTATTACAGCTATCGGAACCGTTTACCTTCATTTCTTTTATATTGAGTTGAAGGGTAGGCTGAGCCTCCGCAGTTACGGCAGTAGTTCCCATAGTAACGAGTTGCCATTCACCTTGTAAGGCATCGGTAGGGACGGTATTGTTACAACTGCCCAATCCCATAGCTACGCATAAAAGCGTTAAAAACTTGATTTTTTTCATTGTATGATAGTTTTAAAATTATTTCTCAGTGAAATAAATGTCTAACCCCATCGTACCGTCGTCATCCTCGTTGTAAAACGCCATTAGTTCCTCTTCTCGGTAGTAAAACTTATAATCTTGGTAAGGATAAGGTTTATTAGATGCCGAAAAGATAATTTGGTTGTTGCGCTTATTGATGCGCCAAGCCACTTCTACTTTATAGATGAGTCGTGGTTGTTTAGTAATTGTTAGTTTTTCTTCTCTAATGATAGCTTTATCTTTCAAAAAAGTGACAAAGATATATTGTTTAGTATTGATGCTATCACCAGCGGCTCTTTTGGTGATTTCACCCTGAAAGTGCCTATCGATGAGGTCGGTGCGTTCTTGTGCATATAGGTTTAGCACACCCAAAAACAAGAGGATAACAAGTATTTTTCTCATAACATTTACTTTTTTTAAAGGTTTATATATAGAGTTGTTATGCTTCAAATGAGGTTGTTTTCTGTTTGGGTTGTAGTAGAACGCTGCAGGGTGAGAGGTGCTATTTTATGTATTTTTTGAGAGTTTTAAGCAGATCGTCGGTTCTGAGGTTCTCTCCTTGTGACAATAGATTGCCTTCGGGGTCTATGAGAAAAGGGGCAGGAATACTGGTTACTCCATAGGCATTAGCAACTTTGCTTTCGCTATCCCATACGTTGTACCATACCATTCCTTCCATTTTGATAGTGTCGAGCCAAGCGTCTTTATCCTTAGGTCTATCAATAGACACAGATAGGATTACAAAGTTTTTTCCTTTGAGTTCTTTATAGGCTTGTTTGAGGTATCTGTTTTCCTTTTTGCAAGGCATACACCACGATGCCCAAAAATCTATGAGTACATATTTGCCTCGTAAAGACGATAGTTTCAATTCCTCGCCATTGGCTTGAGGCAAGGCGATTTCGGGTACTGGTTTGTGGCGTTGTAATTGTTGTGCAAAGGTTTCGGCAGTTGCCAAAAGGAATAGCGCTATGGCTGTAAATAGAAATCTTTTTCTCATTTGTAATCTTGTTTTTTAGTATTCAGGATTTTGATATACAAAAATCTGACCATTTTTTAAACAGATACTTTTTTGCACTAAAAATATCCTCCTTTTTTACGGTCTTCCATAGCAGCTTCGGTTACTTTATCGTCTATACGAGTTTCACCGCGTTCCGAGATGCGTGAAGCAGTAATCTCGTTCACCACCTCTTCAAGAGTTGCTGCATTGCTTTCTACAGCTGCAGTACAAGTCATATCACCTACAGTGCGATAGCGCACACGTTTGTTGAGAATGGTATCATTTTCATCTATTTGGATAAAAGGTGATACCGCAATGAGGCGACCTTCGTGCTCAATTACCTCGCGGTTGTGAGCGAAATAGATAGAAGGGAGTTCAATTTTTTCTTGTTGAATATAGCTCCACACATCGAGTTCTGTCCAGTTTGAGATGGGGAATACACGTACATTCTCTCCTTTTTGGATTCTACCGTTATAGATATTCCAGAGTTCAGGGCGTTGTAGTTTTGGGTCCCACTGACCGAACTCATCTCTTACTGAGAAGAAACGTTCCTTGGCGCGAGCTTTTTCCTCATCACGGCGAGCGCCCCCGATGCAGGCATCGAAGTGAAATTCTTCGATAGTATCTAATAAGGTGTGTGTTTGCAGCCAGTTACGAGAAGCAAATTTACCTTTGGGTTCAGTAAGACCTTTGGCTTTGATGGTGTCTTCAACTTGTCTCACAATGAGTTCAGCGCCAATACGTTTGGCAAGGGCATCGCGATAAGCAAGAGCCTCGGGGAAGTTATGTCCTGTATCGATATGTACCAAAGGGAAAGGTATTTTCATAGGGGCAAAGGCTTTCATAGCCAAGTGCACCAGAGTAATAGAGTCTTTTCCACCGCTAAAAAGTAGTGCGGGGCGTTCGAATTGCGCCGCTACTTCGCGCATTATATAAATACTTTCAGCTTCTAATTGTTTTAAATGTTCTTTATTCACGATAGTTATTTATTCTTTGTATCTTACTTTTCTATTTCACTGCATTCATTGAAAACTCTAATGGGTACATTCCTTGTACAGCAATTTCACGTCCTTGAGCGTCTTTAGCAGGCATCATTTTAGGGAAGTTTTCAAATACGCGTTTGCCTTCAGCTGCTAAAATAGGTTCTCCTTCAACTTTTTGTACACTAAAGTTTCCTTTTTTATCTATTACAAAGTATATTTTTATCAAGCCTTCAATCTTTTTGTTGAGGGCTTCTTTTGGGTAGACAAGTTTATCCGTTACCCATTGGTCTACACACGCCTCGAAATTAGTTTCTTTGGCTATATGAACATTCTCGTAATGCGAGCAGTAAGGTTTTTGTTTTACAACGGAACTGTTGTAGATATCTACAGCTTTGCTGTCTTGTGCTTGTGTAGTAGCAAAACCAGCTACTAATAAGATGCTTGTTACTAAGGTTTTAATTGCTTTCATTGTTTTAGATATTTAGTTATTACCTACTAATTCCACAAAGGTACAACTTTTTTTTTAATTAACAAGTTTTCAACCATTCTTCTATTACTTTTGGAAAATGTTCATACTCTAAGAGATGTATTTTCTCAGCTAAAGTATCGGCGGTATCGGTGGGTAATACTTCGGTTTTTGCTTGAAAGAGGATATTGCCCTCGTCGTAATGTTCGTTTACAAAATGAATGGTGATGCCGCTCTCTTTTTCACCATTAGCCACTACAGCTTGGTGTACGTGAGCGCCGTACATTCCTTTGCCTCCATATTTTGGCAAGAGAGAGGGGTGAATGTTGAGAATGCGGTTGGGGTAGGCTGCTATAAGAGCTTCGGGGACTTTCCACAAAAAACCTGCCAAGACAATAAGGTCGGGTTGTTGTGTTGCGAGTACATCAAGCACTACGTTTGTTTTGTAGAATGCTTGTCTATCGAATACTAGAGAAGGTATTTCTAAACGTTTGGCACGAGCCAAAACTCCTGCTTGTGGATTGTTACAGAGAATCAGACACACCTTTGCGCTACCTTTCTCGGCGAAATAAGTAGCGATGCGTTCGGCATTAGAACCTGAACCTGAGGCGAAAACAACGATTTTTTTCATAGTTAAATAGGTGAATTAGCAAATAGTGAAAGCGTTGTTTTTACGGCATTCTCTATTTCAGTATAGGTGGCTTTTCCTTTTCCGATATAAATAAAAGCTAAGGCATATTGTTGTTCTTTTACAGGCAAAAGGTTTTTCTGTAAGCGATAAGCCTCTCGCAACCTGCGTTTGAGTAAATTTCTATCCACTGCGCGTTTGAAAGTGCGTTTAGGCACACTTATCAGTAATTGATAAGGCACCTCAAGAGTAGCGATAGGAGTGTACAACAAGCGTATAGGATAGGAGGTAACTGCCTCACCCTTAGCGAAAAGTTGCTGTATATAATCGCGTTTACAGAGTTTTTCAGCTTTTGGAAAAGTATACATACGGCAAAAGTACAAATAATTTGTTAATTAGCAAGTTTTAAGAGTCAGTAATCTAGGGAGTAGGGGAGAATAGTAGGCTTTTAGAAAACTTTAAAAGTCAGAGCCTTTCCCGATGATTTTTTCTAATATCCACTTAGTTTATTCAAAAATTATTTTCTTAAAAAGTGTTAAATTTTATTTTTGTTTCAGCGGTGTTTATTACCTCGATTTCATCTGTTTATTTCCTATAAACTCTTTTATATGTTTAGAAATGAATGATTTACACTTTAACAACCCTATGTGATAAAATTCGTATTTTTTTAAGAGAATAACTGAGGTATTTCTATTGAATATTCCAGATCATTGAGAATACTGCAATTTTTTAACAATAACTCTAAACATTCTTTAAAAAATACCTTTAACAAAAAGATTTTATATGCTTATAAAACCGCAGTGAAAAAAAATACCATAAAAAGTTGCTTTTATAAATTTTTTTTCTGAAACTTTGCAAAATAATTGACATAATATAATAGCGATGAAAGAAAAATTGATGTACGCACTGTTATGCGCTGTGCTGTTCGTCGGCGTTGCTTTTGCCCAAGAACACACCGTAACAGGGGTAGTAAAAGATGATGCGGGCACTCCACTACCCGGTGCCTCTGTAGTAGTAAAAGGTACCTCTCACGGGGTCGCTACTGATTTTGATGGTAAATACTCCATCAAAGTACCTAATAGTAAGGCTGTATTAGTCTTTTCGTCATTAGGTATGAAGCCTACTGAACGTTCTGTAGGTAATAACAAGGCAATCAATGTAACACTTGAAGTGGAAGCGCAGCAGCTCACTGGCGTGGTGGTTACAGGTTACCAAGAGTTTGACCGTTCTAAGTTTACGGGTAATGCCCAAACCCTCAAAGCCGACAATATTAAAATGGACGGTGTGGTGGACGTAGGTCGTATGATCGAAGGTCGTGCCGCAGGGGTAAACGTACAGAACATTTCAGGAACTTTTGGTACTTCTCCTAAAATTACCATTCGTGGGGGATCATCTATCTTTGGTGATACCAAACCATTATGGGTGGTAGACGGTGCTGTACAAGAAGAGGTGGTGAACTTATCATTCGAGCAATTGGCTTCGGGTGATGCTTCTACCTTGGTGAGTTCGGCTATTTCTGGTATCAACGCGAATGATATCGAGAGCATTGAAATTCTTAAAGATGCTTCAGCCCTTTCTCTTTACGGTGCGCGCGCCCTCAACGGAGCTGTGATTATCACTACTAAAAGTGGTAAAAAGAACGTAAAAACTCAGGTAAACTACCAATTAGAAGAGTCGGTGCGTATGATTCCTAATTACAATCAGTACGACATTATGAACTCTCAGGAGTCTATGGGTGTTTATCGTGAGTTAGAGGAAAAAGGCTATTTTTCACTTTCTTCATATACACAAGCGCGCTATGGAGGGGCTTATAATATAATGTATCGTGCTATCGATACTTATAACCCTGCTACTGGTCGTTTTGGATTAGAAAACTCTGAAGCTGCTCGTATTGCTTTCTTGCGCAAATACGAATATGCTAATACCGATTGGTTTAAAACACTTTTCCGCCCTTCACTTACACAAAATCACACTGTAAGTCTTTCAGGAGGGGGAGAAAATGCAACTGTATATGCATCAGTAGGTTTCTTTGTAGACCCAGGATGGACAATTGCTGACCGTGTGCACCGTGTAACTGGTAACCTCAAAACCACTTACAATCTTTCGCCAAAAGTAAAAATAGGAGTGCTTACTCAAGGCTCTATACGTACTCAGAGAGCACCTGGTACATTCAACCGTTCTGCCAATACTGTAAACGGTGGTTACGACCGTGATTTCGACATCAATCCCTTTAGTTATGCACTTAACACTACTCGTGCTTTGCGTCCTTATGGTGATGATGGTAAATACGAGTACTACAGTTATAACTATGCTCCTATGAACATCCTCAACGAGCTTGCTAATAACTATATGGATTTGAATGTGCTTGAGTATAAAATTCAAGGAGATTTAGAAATCAAATTAGCTAAAGGACTTAAATATAATTTCCTCGGATCTGTACGTCACGTAAAGAGTTCCAACGAACACTCTATGAGAGAAAGTTCTAACGTAGTAGGGGCTTATCGCGCCAATCGCACAACAGTGATTGCTAAAGCAAACCCTTTCTTGTTTGAAGATCCTGCTAATCCTGATAAAATACCTCAAGTGGTATTGCCTAATGGAGGTATCTATAAACTTACCGAAAACAACTTGCAAAGTTATTACTTCCGCAATGCTTTGGAGTACAAGCATTTGTTTAAAGAAAAACACGACTTAAAACTGTTCTTAGGTCAAGAATACCGCCATACCGATCGCGACAACCAAACTTTCAATGGTTATGGTTACCAATTTGAGCGTGGAGGTACTGCTTTTACCGATTATCGTGTGATTCAAAAGTCAATCCAAGAGAACTCACCTTATTTCGAAAAAGGATTCTCTAAAGAGCGTGGTATAGCTTTCTTCTTGCAAGGAACTTATACTTACGACAACCGCTATGTATTCGCTGGTACAGCCAATTATGAAGGTTCTAACCAATTAGGTAGAAGTCGTTCAGCTCGCTGGTTGCCTACTTGGAACGTGAGTGGTCGTTGGAATGCTTCTAACGAGAGTTTCTTGAAAGATAATACTAAGATTTCTAACCTTGCTTTCCGTGTGAGCTATGGGCTTATTGCTGGTTTAGGAGCTGCTAGTAATGCTTTAGCAGTTTTCAAAAACGGAGTAGCTAATCGTTACAATATTGGTGATAGAGAAAATATCATTGAAATTGACGATCTCCAAAATATGGATCTTACTTGGGAAAAAGTATACGAAACTAACGTAGGTATGGAGCTCGGCTTGTTTAAAAACCGCGTTAATTTATCATTAGACCTTTACCAAAAGAACTCTAAAGATTTGATTGACTATGTACGTACTTCAGGTATCGGTGGGCAATTTGTAAAATTGGCAAACAATGCCTCAATGGTGACCAAAGGTATAGAGCTTGCTTTGGATACTAAAAATATCAAAACTGATAATTTCAGCTGGAATACAGGTATCAACTTTGCCTATTTCAACCAAGAAATCACACACCTTACTTACCGTCCTAACGTGTACAATTTAGTGCGTGAAGTAGGTGGTAACGTAGTAGGAGGCGCACGCAACACCTTGTATTCTTATGATTTTAGAGGATTGAATGACAAAGGTCTCCCATTGTTCAACTTGCTTAATGGTAGTACTAATTTTGATGATATCGATTTCCAACAAATTGATAATATCTTGAGTTACCTCAAAAAAGAAGGTGCGGTAGAACCTAATATCACCGCAGGTCTTTCTAATACTTTCCGTTACAAGAACTGGGAACTCTCTGCACTTATTACTGCTCAAGCAGGAAATAAGATTCGCAAACCCGATCAGTATGACTCAAGCTATGATGATCTAAGTGTATTCCCTAAAGAAATGAAAAATCGTTGGGTACACCCAGGTGATGAAAAGACAACTAATATCCCTGGCATCCCCGATAGAAGAACTGTATATGAGATAGGCTCTAACACCTTACGTCGTGTGTACAACGCTTACAACTACTCTACTGAACGTGTAGTAGATGGTTCGTTTGTTCGTATGAAAAATATCTCTCTTTCCTATGCTTTCCCTAAAGAAGTACTTGAACAATTGAAAGTGAGTAATCTTACTTTGCGTTTACAAGCGGCTAACCCATTCCTTATCTATTCTGATAAGAATCTCAACGGTCAAGACCCTGAGTTCTTCCGTTCTGGTGGGGTAGCCTATCCAGTAACTGCTCAATATACCTTTACAATCAATCTTGGAATCTAAAAATCGTAAGTAAATGAAAAAGAATATATATATACCTATAGTAGCATTTGTTTTGGGGCTTTCCCTTAGCAGCTGCGATAAGTTCCTCGACGAGGTGCCTGATAAACGTACAGAGCTTGATTCGCCCGAAAAAATACAAGAACTTTTGGCGACTGCCTATCCTAATGCCTTGTATGCTGAGTTTTGTGAAACAATGAGTGATAACGCTGGTGATAAAGTAAAATTCTCACCAACTTCTGACCTCAATACTCAAATGTACTCTTGGGAAACTAACACTCAAAATAACACTTGGGATACCCCTCCTTACTATTTTTATGCAGCTTACCGAGCTATAGCTGCTGCTAACTACGCTTTAGAGGCTGCTAATGACCTCAAAGGAGGTAGTGAAAACAATTATCTCAAAGGGGAAGCCTTAGTAGCTCGAGCTTATGCACATTTTATGTTAGGACTTTTCTGGTGTAAACCTTATAATCCTGCCACTGCAGCTTCCGATTTAGGGTTACCTTATGCTACTAAAGCTGAAAGAAAAGTATTTGAAATCTATCGTCGTGTATCAGTAAAAGATTATTACGATGCCATAGAAAAAGACTTGACCGAAGGCTTACCACTTATTGATAATAGCAAGTATAGCAAACCTAAATTCCACTTTACCAAAGAAGCAGCTCACGCTTTTGCCTCACGTTTCTACTTGGTAAAAGGTGATTGGGATAAGGTAATAGAACACGCAAATCAAGCCTTAGGCAGCAATCCCGAAAATAAACTTCGCGATGTAAAAGGGCAACGTTCACGCACCTATGCACAACAAAGCGCTCTTTACGCTGCCTCCGATGAACCTACTAACGTGCTAATAGCAGGAGCTTCATCTAGATATGCAAGAAATTTTGCTACTAACAAATACAGTTTAACCTTACAAAAATCTAATGAAGTATTTGGTTCAGATTCTCATCCATTAGGAGGAGATTGGGCTTATCCTCTTTATGGAGGCGAAGACTATCGTAACTTCCCTAAATTTCAAGAGTATTTTAAATATCTGAATATATCAGCAGGAACTGGTTATCCTTATGATATGGTAGTACTCCTTTCTTACGACGAAGTATTCTTAAACCGTTTGGAAGCCTACCTAATGAAAGGTGAGAAAGCAAAATTCCTTACCGATTTGGTAATCTATTTGAAAAAGAAAACTTTACGAGATATTCCTAGTACTTTTGCATTGACCGAAGCTAATATGAATACCCTTTATCAAAACAAAGGTACAGAGTTCAATCCTGTCTATACACTCTCTACTCAACAACGCGAATGGCTACAAGCAGTAGTAGATGTGAGAAGAACCTCTTTTGTGTTTGAAGGTTTACGCTGGATAGACAATAAGCGCCTCGGGATGAAAGTTGTACACGTGAAAGCTGGTCAAACTATGGAACTTACTAAAGACGACCCACGTCGTGAGTTACAAATTCCTGAAGATGCTATTTCCAACGGTATTACTGCAAACCCAAGATAACTTAACAACAAACATTCAAATTAGTAAGATATGAAAAAGTTATATATCGCCGCAGTGTTAGCACTATCATTAGCTGCCTGCAATAATAAAGAAAATCTTAGCTCAGAGAGTGTGTTAAAACCCAGAACTACGGCTCAAACAGCATTAGATACTTATATCTACAACAATTTTCAGCAACCGTACAACATTATAGTAACCTATAACTATATTGATGCCGATTTTGAAATGGGGAAATATCTCTATCCTCCTACCGAATCCAAAGTGCAACCTATGCTTGAAATTGTAAAAAAAGTGTGGATTGACTCTTATACTCAAGTGGCAGGACAAGACTTTATCAAAAGCGTTGCGCCACGCCAAATTTCCCTTATTGGAGGGTATAATATGAATAGCGATGGTACTATCACCCTTGGGTTCGCCGATAGTGGTATGAAAATCACCCTTTTCAATGTCGATCAGCTTGATGTGACCAAACACGCCGCTACTCGCCAATATTTCCATACCATTCAGCACGAGTATTGCCACATCATCAATCAGAGAAAACCTTACTCTGAAGAGTATGGCAAAATCACCCCTTCGGACTATACAGCCAACTGGTATAATGTACGATTGGCAGATGCTAACAAAAAAGGGTTCATCACTCCATATTCTATGTTGAATGATATTGAAGATTTTGCCGAAATGACCTCAGGTATACTTAGTATGAGCAAAACCGATTGGGATGCTAAAATAAATGCAATCCCTGAAGAGGGTAGAAAACTCATTCGCAAAAAAGAAGCTTTTGTAGTGGCATATTTTAAAAGCGAATGGAATATCGACCTCTATCGCCTACAAGAAGTAGTAGAAAACCAAATGCTATCTGTATTACAATAAACTGGCTCTTATTAATGAAAAATTTTTTATATATAATTATTGCAGTTTTAGGTTTTTTTGCTTGTCAGAAAAATGAGCCTGAAGACCTTTTTGATGGTAAAACACCTTCTCAGCGTTTTGAGCAAGACCAATCTGAATTGCGTACACAACTCACCACTCCTGAACAGGGATGGAAGTTCACATATTTCACTGATAACAAGAAGTTTGGAGGATATACTTTCCTAATGAAGTTTACTCCTGATGGTTTTGTATCTATGGCTTCTGATGTGAATGCTACAGCTACCCCCACAACTAGTAAGTATGAAATTAAATGGGGGCAAGGTACACTACTTTCTTTTACAACCAAAAACTATATCCACGAACTTTCTGATAGTACAAAAGGAGAAACTGGAGTAGGTTTTAAAGGTGAATTTGAGTTCATCTATTTTGGTAAAGAAGGTAATAAACTCAAATTCAAAACTCAACGTAGTGATAATGAACAGTTTGTGTATTTTGAACCTGCAACTATACAAGATTGGAATACTATTCAAAATCTCAGTGGAAGTGTAGATGCTTTAGAAGGTGATATTTTTAGACATTTTTTTAGAGTTACTAAAGATGGCGTGACCAAAGATTATAGCATATCTCTATCTAATAGATTTTTAACGCTAAATCTTTCATCCGATCCTTCTCAAACGCTCAAAACAGCTCTTGTCCCTACTCAAGCAGGCTTTACTTTTGATCCCCCTTTGGTGATTGAAGGTAAAACTTTCACTCAGCTCACTTGGGATAACAATGCCTCTCCAGCACGTTACATCACTACTGTAGAGGGAGTTACTGCCGAAATACGTTTTGAATTGAGACCTTCTCAAGAACATATTTCTGATGATTATCAATCAGTACCAGCAACTATCAACAGATTCTTATTCTTGTCAAGAACACTATCTAATACACCTTTCACATCCGAAGGATTTAGAGATAATGTCATAAAAATAGATGATAGTAATCTGTTCCCATCAGTGATGATTTCGTTCAAGAGTAGCACTAAATGTGAGGTAGAAGTGCGTTATCTATTTCCTAATCAGCAGTTTCAATCTCGACTCATCTTTGTACATAACTACGAAATAAAAGATAAGCGTATTTATCTCAAGGAAAGGACAAGTATTGATGGCTCTAATTTAGATTTATGGCAAGCTACTGAAAATGAAGCTATTTTAAGAAAAGCCTTAACAGCCCTCAACAGTATAGCCTACTTAGGAAGTGAAGGCTTCTACATAAGAAAGGTAGCTAATAAATTTTATTATAATGATGATGTATATGTAATACAAAGTCATCGTTTGCCTAACATCTACTTCCCTACTTATGGGTATTTTCAACAAAACTAAACTTAAAAAAATGTACAATGAAAAAAATACTTATTTTACTCGTTACCATTCTTGCTGTAGCTTGCAGCAAAGATGATAATAAAATCAATAATAACAACAATAACAACAATAGTGGGGGAGGAGGAAACACTTCCACCCCTACTGTTCAATACGATAATCTCAGTGTAGCAACTCAAACCCTTACTTTCACAACTCTTAGCAGTACCCAAAACCTCACTATTACAGCGGGTTCAGGTAGCTATAGTGCTACAGTAGTAGTTCCTATAGTGAATGTAAAGGTAGTGAGCAATACCTTAGAGATTACCAGTGTGGCAACAGGTACCACTACTATTACAGTAGTCGACACTAAAACCCAACAAAAAGCTGAAATTCCAGTAGTTGTAAAAACCCTTTATACGGTAGATGCTAATGGAACTATCACCCATTCCGATCGCCATAACTTCACCGATGATACCGATTTGGTACTCTCTGATGTAAAAGCTATAGCTGATGGTGTATTCAAAGGATTTGGGGAGTTCAAAAGTATCACTACCAATGGAGTGGAAAATTTTGGAAAATTAGCTTTTGCAAGTTGTCAACAAGTAGAAAAAATTACTTTAAAAGGCGTGAAATACATTGGTGTAGCAGCATTCCAGTTTAATAGCTCCGTCAAAACAGTTACAATTACAGGTGTAAATGATAGTGAACTAAAGATTGCAAAAGAAGGCTTTGCTACTTGTGCTTTGTTAGAGACTGTTGTATTACCTGCTCAAACTAAAGAGATAGGAGGTAATGCTTTCTTGCAATGCCGCCAGCTAACAGTAGTAAAATGTGCAGCAATAGAGGCTCCTAAAGTGTTTCGCACTACTTTTCCTAGCTTGATAGCAGGTACAGAAAGAGTATTGTACGTGCCAAAAGGAAGCAAAGAAAAATACGAAGCTGATGCCAACTGGAAAGACAAGTTCAGTCGTATTGAAGAAACTGATTTTTAAAACCCTTTAAAACTACATTTACAATGAAAAGACTCCTCTTATTACCCATCATCGCTTTGGCACTTTTTGCTTGCCAAAAGAACGAACCCGATGACCTTTTTGGAGGTAAAAACCCTTCTCAGCGCTTTCAGCAAAACCAAGCTGAATTGCGTCAGGAACTCACCTCTCCAGAGCAGGGTTGGAAATTTGTGTACTATACGAACGATAAAAAGTTTGGAGGCTTCATCATTTTGATGAAATTTACCCCTGAAGGACTTGTAACTATGAATTCTGATATAGGAGCTACGACCTCTTCCACTACTAGTAAGTATGAAATTAAATGGGGACAAGGTGCGCTGCTTTCTTTTACGACCAAAAACCATATTCACGAACTTTCCGATAGCGCAAAAGGAGAAACTGGAGTAGGCTACGAGGGAAATTTTGAATTTATATACTTTGGTAAAGAAGGTAACAAACTCAAATTCAAAACTCAACGTAGTGATACCGAGCAATTTGTGTATTTCGAGCCTGCTACTGCCCAAGATTGGAATACAATCCAAACGCTTAGTAGTAATGTAAAAACCTTGGAAGATAATATTGATAACTATTATTTTACAGTGAGTACTACAGCAAGTTCTACAGGTTATGAGATGAACTTTGCGAATCGCTTTATAACAATTACCTCTCTTGATGGAAGTAGCACACAAAAAGCCTCAGTTTATGCTACCGAAACAGGTATTGGTTTCAAACCAGCACTTACTTTTGAAGGTAAAACCTTTACAGGGCTTACACGTGATAATAGCACAACTCCTCCTACCTATAAAACTACAGTAGATGGAGTAACAGCACAAATGACTTATTCATTAGTGCCTCCTGAAGCCTTTATCAACGATGATTATAAAGATATGGAAAACATCCGTCTATTCTTGATAGATCCTGCTTCGTTTAGAAAAGGAACTTCTGCTCCATTCTATGATGATATACTCAAAGTAGATGATAATAAAGAATGGTATGTTTTTAGGGTATTTTTCCAAACAAACGGAAAATGCCAAATTCAAGTAGCGTATGATTTTCAAAATAATAACACGCCATCTTATTATCTTGTATCAACTACTTATGAACTAAAAAATAAACGTTTGTATATTAATAATAATGTATTGAGTGCTGGCTATAGCAATGCGGTTTGGAATAACGCTGAAAATGCAGCTATCAAAGCAAGAGCTACTGTAACAGCTGCTAAGTTTTTAGAAATAGCTTCCGAAGGCTTATATATCAAAAAAACAAGCCGCTTATATGCTAGTACATATATAATCTATACAATCCAAAGTCATAACCATCCTACTTATTATAGTGAAGGTGCAACAGTTAAAAGATAAAAATTATTAACTTCTCTGCCAAAGGTCATAGTCTATTGTACTAAGAACTTTGGCAGAGTTCTTAAACTTCTAATTCCTAATCAAATGTATAAATTTATCCTTATAGTATCTGTACTTCTGCTCATTGCTCATATTTTCTATGAGCCATCTATCTTAGGCATTATTGCCCTATTGCTACTTATTGCGCTATCTATTTGGAAAATAAAACGCCCATAACTAGCATTTAACCCCTTAAACCCCACACACAATGAAAAAGTTATTATTATCCCTGCTATTAGGTACTACAATTAGTGCTTTTAGCCAAGAAAAAGAAACCGCTAAAGATAGCATTCCGTATGCGAAATGGTCTTGTGAATTTGATGCAGGCTTAGGGCTTGCCGAAATGGTGAGCAGTGATTTCCAAATGAGAGGTGATGTAATGCGCATACAAATGCGAGTGCTCTACTCTCCTGAAAAAAACTTCCGCATCGAAATGGGATTGGGAGGCAGTGAGTTTTCACAAGGTGGCTTTCAGCAAAGTGAAAGTAACTACGCAATGCTCAAAGTCTCTACCCTCGATGTACCCGTACGCTTAGCTGTGGTTACCCCTGTGAGTCCTAATATTGGTATTGTCACGGGTGCCGGACTCCATCTCAGCGCTCCTTTGTGGCGACAGTTCAAAACTCAGGATGTGGACAACAAAGGTTGGATAGGAGGTACAGTCAACCTCGGGTATCACGCTTTTGCAGGAGTAGATTTATATGCTTCCGACCACAGTAAATTAGCAATTTTTGGAGAAATAGGAGGCTCTTTCTGGAACAAAGGCAACTACATCACCCGTTACCACGCTATTATCAATTTTAGTTATATTTATACACTTTAACCCCCTAAATCACAATGAAAAAAATCACCCTCCTATTGCTCGCTATGAGCCTCTCGTTCTGCACCAAGAACGACAACGATGCAGTAGATAACCCTATTGACCCAGTGGAAAACCCCGCCCTGATGAAAGAGCTTACTGCATCTCCCGACGGCTGGAAACTTACCTATATCTCCTCCGATGATTCTTTCGGGGGCTATAACTTCCTGATGAAGTTCGACACTCAAGGCAAAGTGTCTATGCTCTCCGATCTTAGTGCTACAGTTACCCCTACCACCAGCAGCTACCGCACTCAAGAAGAGGGGAGGGGCTTAGTACTCAGCTTTATTGGCAATAACCAAATCCACCTATTAGCCGATGCTCTACAAGGGGCTGCAGGCAATGCCCATACTGGGAAAGTCTATCAATTTCTATATACAGGTAAAGAAGGTAATAACCTCAAATTCCAAAATTTACTTTTAGGAAACAACGCTTTTGTGATATTCGAACCCGCCACCGCTGCCGATTGGTCACGTACCCCTGCGTTGTACAAAAATATTACCCCTTTAACTAATGCTGCCGCTCATTATTACCTAAAAGTAAGTCCTGCTACAGGTACCCCCACTACCTATCCTATCGAGTTTACCAATAGAGTGTTATCACTGAAAAATACCCAAAGCAAAGTCGCTACTTTGGCAACCGAAAAAGGTATTGCTTTCCATCGCGCTTTTACCTTAGGCGGACAGTCTTTCATCGAGTTAGAACGCGTTGCGGGTAGTGTGCCCCCCGTGTATAAAGCAACCGTCAATGGCGTTACTGCCGAGCTTTTCTACTCCTCAGTACCACCTAATTTCTTTGATGGCGACGATTATAAAGATATCAATACCACTATCGAAGGATTTGCTCTTATGAGCCAACATTTCAAAAATAATGAGTATATGACCGAGGCTTTCTATGAAGATGTGTTGAAAGTAGATGCCTCTACCGACCTCTTTATGCTTAAAATAATGTTTGATGGTGCTGATGATTGCCATATCCAAATAGGACATATTTTTCCAGACAAAGGCTTCTCTATACTCCAAATCAGCTGTAAGTACGAACTCAAAAACAAGCGTTTGTACTTGAAAGATAGTGATAAAAACCTGAGTACTTCTGCTCCTGATGTTTGGGGAGATGAAAAAAATAAGGCTATTTTAGAGCAAGCACAACGCGCCTTAGGAAGTGTTTATGCTCTTGGAGCGCAAGGGTTATACATCAAAAAACTGAATATCAAAGTTAAACCCCAAGAGGATAACCCCGTATATCTATTGCAAAGCTACGAATTTCCGTTGTACGCTTTCCCTATCTGGGGAGTTCCACTGTAGGGGCGATTGGCAAATCGCCTCTCCTGACCCCTGACCCTTAATAATGAGAAACTTAAGAAAGAAATAATAATAATGAAAAAATCCTTAAAAAACACCGTTCTCCTCGCGCTCGCTATGAGCCTCTCATTCTGCTCTAAGAATGATGATGACAACACTGGTAACGACTCCGTTACTCCAGTACAAAACCCTGCCTTGATGAAAGAGCTCACCGCATCTCCCGAAGGCTGGAAACTTACGTATGTCTCTCCTGATGATTCTTTTGGAGGCTATAATTTCCTGATGAAGTTCGACGATCAAGGCAAGGTAACAATGCTCTCCGATCTCAGTGCTACGGCTACCCCTACCACCAGCGGCTACAGCACTCAAGAAGAGGGGAGAGGCTTAGTACTCAGCTTTATCGGCAATAACCAAATCCACCGTTTAGCCGATGCTCTACAAGGAGCTGCAAGTATTGCTCACACAGGTAAAGTCTATCAGTTCCTATATACAGGCAAGGAAGGTAATAACCTCAAATTCCAAAACTTGCTTCTGGGAAACAACGCTTCTGTAGTGTTTCAACCCGCTACTGCTGCCGATTGGTCGCGCACTCCTGCGTTGTACAAAAACATTGCCCCTTTGAGCAACAACGCCTCTCACTATTACCTGAAAGTAAGCCCTACTACAGGTAGCCCTACTACCTATCCTATCGAGTTTACCAATAGAGTGTTATCACTGAAGAATACCCCAAGCAAAATTGCTACTTCAGCAACCGAAAATGGTATTGCTTTCCATCGCGCTTTTACCTTAGGCGGACAACCTTTCAACGAATTGAAACGCGTTGAAAACAGTAACCCTCCTACCTATCGCACTACCGTGAATGGAGTTACCGCCGAACTTTTCTACTCATTACTCTCTCCTGACGATTACAACAGTGATGATTACCAGCACATCAATACCCAAATTGAAGCACTTGCGATTAACACTCAAGTAATGAAAAAATATGAGTATCTAACCGAGGCTTTCTATCAAGATGTATTGCGCGTAGATGCCACTACCGACCTCTATATGGTGATGATGACCTTCTCAGGAACTGTTTGCCAAATAGAAATAGGGCACAATTTTGAAGAAAATAATCTTTCTTTTATAAGTGTAAACGCTAAATACGAACTCAAAAACAAACGCTTGTATTTCACCGAAACTGACGGAACTTTAACAGTTGATAACGAAGATCTTTGGAATGACCCTAAGAATAAGGCGGTGCTAGAACAAGCCAAACGAGCCTTAAACCGCATCTATGAACTTGGTAATCAAGGTTATTATGTGAAAAAATTGGATCTCTCTATCCGACCTTTTGCTACAAACCCCATCTATTTTTTCCAAAGCTATGAACATCCTCAATATGCTTTCCTTACTTGGGGACAATAAACTGTAATTTTTGTATCACTACACTTTGGCAAAGTTTCTTGCCTGTGCGGCTCGCACCTTTGCCAAAGTCTATTTCCTAACCTCTAACCCTTAAAACACCTAATTCACAATGAAAAAAATTACACTCCTCCTGCTCGCTATGAGCCTCACGTTCTGCGCTAAGAACGACAACCCCACTGCTGGAGATGACCCTATCACTCCAGTGCAAAACTCTGCCTTAATGAAAGAGCTTACTACAGCTCAAAACGGCTGGAAACTCTCCTATGCTGTCGATGGAGTTACAGGGCATTATCAATTTCTCCTCAAATTTACGTCTGAGGGTAAAGTATCTATGCTTTCCGACCTCAGTGCGACCGCTACCTCCACCACCACGCGCTACACCACTCAGGAAACCAAAGAAGGTAGTGTGTTGAGCTTTGTAGGGCAAAACTACCTCCACCAGCTCGCCGATGTACTGCAAGGTGATCCAGCTAAAGATCTTTCAGGAAAGGTTTACCAATTCCTATATCTCGGTAAGGAAGGTAACAAACTCAAATTCAAGAACCTCCTTAGCAATCAGCCGTCACAACTCTATTTTGAGCCCCTCACCGCCACCGATGAAGCGCAATTCCCTAACCTTGCGCGCAATATAGTGCCACTCACCGAGCACTCTTCTCACTACCTCCTCAAAGTATCGACGGCAACTACTTCGCCTACATTCTATCCTATTACTTTCACCAATAGAGTGTTAGCTCTTCAAGGCACTACTGTAAAAGCACCCGTAAAAGCTAAAGAAAATGGTATCGCTTTGCTACCTCCTCTAACAATAGAAGGTAAGAGTTTCAGTGATTTAACGCGTAGTGGCAGTACCGAAACTCCTACTTATAGCGCAACGGTAGAGGGGATAACTGTGGAATTGTACTATTCACTCATCAGCCCAGAGGTTTTCAATGCTAACGATTATTTAGCTATCGTCAATGATGAAGTAAGTGCCTTCACCTATTTAGAGTCCTCCTTTAAAAACTCAGCTTATACAAGCAAGCCTTTCCACGACAATTTTTTAGCAATTGATAGTGAAAAAGCATTCAACTCTATCACCCTCCGTTTCAAGGCAGGAAACAAAGTAGATCTTGTCATTGGCTATAAATTCCCAGATAAATCAAGCGCCGAAGCAATTACTGCTAATGCTACTTATGAGTTTAAAGATAAAAAACTCTATATGACCTTTCAAAGTTTCAAGCATCCACTGGCTTCGAGCTCTTGGTTAAAACCCGAAAACCGCGCACTTTTAGACCTCGCTTTTGAGCGTTTAGAAAACCTGATAGCTCTTAGCAGTGAAGGTTTGTACATCAAAAATACAGGAGAAAAACAAAATGATCGCTTTATCTATTTCTTCCAAAGTCATAGTAAGCCCACTTTCTATTTTCCTGCTTATGCACTCAAAAAACTATAATACTCTATGAAAAAGAATGTCCATTGGAGTAATACAGTAAGAATCATTACAGTATTAGTAAGCATATTAGTCATCGTTGCTTTAGTAACGATGAGCAGGAATTATATTTTAAATCCCAGCTACGGCTTGTTGTTAGGTATCATCGCTATTACCATTACCTTAGCTGTATTTGTACTCAGTGCTCCTATGAGTATAGTGTTAGAACCCGATAAACTTACTTTGAAAAAGCTTTTCGGTACTAACAGCTTAAAATACAGACAAATCCTCTCCGTAGAAAAACACAAGCCGTCGCTTTGGGATATGAGAATTTTTGGTTCAGCAGGCTTTTTCGGTTATATAGGTATTTTCTATAACAAGCACATCGGTAAGTACACTTCGTTTGTAGGCGATACCCATCAATGTTTTTTGGTAACCACCAAAAGCGGTAGAAAATACGCTTTCAGTTGTGAATCACCCGATGAGGTGATAACACAAGTTACAGCCAAATTGTGATATAGCCAAAAATTAACAAATTTGCTGATTAATAATTTTGTTAGTTACAAAAAGTTTCGTATCTTTGCGGGTGAAATCAATAAACAAAAACATTCACCTTAAAAACGCAATTATTATGAGACAAAGAGTACCCATATCACAAATTATGAGTAAGGAGTTAGTAACCCTTACTCCCGATCAATCGCTCTATGAAGCCGAGCGTTTATTCAAAAAACACCACATACGCCATATACCAGTGGTGGAAGGCGATAAACTTATAGGCATTGTAAGCTATTCCGACCTCCTTCGTATCAGCTTTGCCGATATGACCGATGGCGAGGAAGAAGTAACCTCCGTAGTCTATGATATGTACACCATCCCGCAGATTATGGCTAAAACACCGCTTACGGTAACTGCCGACACCTCTATCAAAGAAGTAGCCGAAATCCTTGCCGCCCAAAGTTTCCACTCTATTCCTGTGGTAGATAACGGCAAACTCGTAGGACTTGTAACCACTACCGATTTGATCAAATACCTATTAGAACAATATTAAATTTAGATAAGAGGTAAGAGATAAGAAACGCAAACTCTTACCTCTTACCTCTTATCTTTTACCTGAATATGAATGAATTAACATTAGAACTTACCGAAGTCAGCCCCCAAGTGTTTTGTGGGGAAGACGAAAGTAATATCAAGTACATCAAAACCCTATTTCCTAAACTGAAAATCGTTGCACGCGGTAGCAAGCTCATCGTTTTTGGCGAAGAACATCTGCTCAAAGATTTTCAAGAACAAATGGAAAAACTTATTTCTTACACTTCCAAATACAACCGTTTAGACGAGCGCACTATTGATAATATTCTATCGGCATCTAGCCCCGAAACTACCGAAAAAGTACGTGAGGAAGATGTTATTGTGCACGGGGTGAATGGTAAAGTCATCCGTCCGCAAACTCAAAACCAAGTAAAATTGGTAGAAATGATGCGCAAAAACGATATGGTTTTTGCCGTTGGACCTGCCGGTACCGGTAAAACCTATGTAGGCGTTGCCTTGGCTGTAAAAGCCCTCAAAGAAAAGCAAGTACGCCGTATCATCCTCACCCGTCCAGCCGTCGAAGCAGGCGAAAACCTCGGGTTTCTCCCTGGCGACCTCAAGGAAAAACTCGACCCCTATATGCAACCGCTGTACGATGCCTTGCGCGATATGATTCCCCACGAAAAACTCAATGCCTTTATTGAGGCAGGAATCATTGAGATTGCCCCCCTTGCCTTTATGCGCGGACGCACCCTCGACAACGCCTTTGTAATTCTGGATGAGGCACAGAACACCACCCACGCCCAGATGAAGATGTTCCTCACCCGTATGGGGCGCAATGCCAAGTTTATGATTACCGGAGACCCTGGACAAATCGACCTCCCTCGTAAAGTCTCTTCCGGACTCAAAGAAGCGATGCTCATCCTCCAAAACGTACAAGGCATCGCCTTCCTTCACTTAGACGACAAGGACGTTGTGCGCCACCCATTAGTACGCAGCATCATCGAAGCCTACAAAACCATAGAAAACAACGAATAGTCGTAGCACGACAAGCAGTTATATTTATAACTAAATCTCAGAGCCTCTCCGAGTCCCTCTGAGATTTTCTACTCGTGCGGCTCGCACCCCCATTCTTTGTCCGTGCGGCTTGTACCTCTCTATAATTTGCTAATCACCTAATTTGCTAATTGCCAAATCATTACCTCTTACCTCTTACCTCTTACCTCACAAAAATTTTGCAGTTTCAAATATTTGTTGTAATTTTGCGCCCTAAAAATAAAAGTGTCGTTTGATGACACTATAAGGAATGTTTAATTTTTAATAAAAATCACAAAGAGTGGACACATTAAGCTACAAAACCATCTCTGCCAACAAAACCACTGCAAACAAAAAGTGGGTTTTGGTAGATGCTGACGGACAGACTTTGGGTCGCCTTGCCTCTAAAGTAGCAAAGCTACTTCGCGGTAAGTACAAACCCGATTTTACCCCTCACGTTGATTGTGGCGATAACGTAATCGTTATCAACGCCGAGAAAATCAACCTTACAGGGAACAAATGGGAAGATAAAACCTATCTTCGCCACACTGGTTACCCAGGAGGACAACGCACTACAGGAGTAAAACAACTCCTCGAAAAACACCCAGAACGTATCATCGAGAAAGCTGTAAAAGGTATGTTACCAAAAACAAAATTGGGTGCAGCAGTTTTACGTAATTTAAAAGTGTATGCAGGTACCGAGCACAAACAAGAAGCTCAACAACCTGTTACCATTAACTTAAACGATTTGAAATAATGGAAGTAATTCACACCATCGGTAGACGAAAAACCGCCGTAGCGCGTATCTACCTTAAAGCAGGTAACGGTACTATCACCGTAAACAAACGCGAACTCAACAATTATTTCACTACCCCTACATTACAATACAAAGTAAAACAAGCCCTCAGCCTTGTAGGTGCTGAAGATGCTTACGATGTAAAAGTAAATGTATACGGAGGTGGTATCACCGGTCAAGCCGAAGCCGTTCGTTTGGCTATCGCTCGCGCACTTTGCGAACTCAACGCCGAAAACCGCGCTGTATTAAAACCTGAAGGGCTCCTAACTCGTGACCCTCGTATGGTTGAACGTAAAAAATTCGGTCAGAAAAAAGCCCGTAAGAGATTCCAATTCTCTAAACGCTAGTATTAGTGAATATTTAAAAGTTAAAGGAAAAGAGTTAAAAATGAATGTTTATTCTTATCTCTTACCTCTTATCTCTTACCTAAAAAAACAATTTGCTCCTTAGTTTAGCATCCAAATGGCTCAGGCGGTTATTCCATTTTTATAAAACCTCTCCAAGCTATTGCTAATAGTAGGAACGTAAACTATTTAAAAAGAAATGGCAAATAACATAGAAATTAAAGATTTATTAGATGCAGGCGTACATTTCGGTCACCTTACCCGCAAATGGAATCCTAATATGGCTCCCTACATCTATATGGAACGCAACGGTATCCACGTAATCAACTTGTACAAAACCGCTGCTAAAATTGAAGAGGCTGCCGAAGCCCTCAAAAAAATCGTAGCCTCTGGCAAAAAAGTCCTTTTCGTGGCTACCAAAAAACAAGCTAAAGACGTTGTTGCCGAAAAAGCAACGTCTGTAAAAATGCCTTACATCACCGAGCGTTGGCCTGGTGGTATGCTTACTAACTTCGTAACCATCCGTAAGGCTGTAAAGAAAATGTCGTCTATCGACAAAATGAAAAAAGACGGTACTTTCGATACCCTTTCAAAACGTGAAAAACTACACGTAGAACGTATGCGCGAAAAACTCGAGAAAAACTTAGGGTCTATCGCCGATATGTCTCGCCTCCCTGGTGCTCTATTTGTAGTAGATACACTCCGTGAACACATCGCTGTAAAAGAAGCGCAAAAATTAAACATTCCTATTTTCGCAATGGTAGATACAAACTCCGACCCTCGTGAGGTGGATTTTGCTATCCCTGCTAACGACGACGCTTCTAAAGCTATCGAAAAAGTTCTTTCTTACATCACCGAAGCTGTAAACGAAGGTCTTTCTAGCAGAACTGCCGACGCTAATAAAGAAGCTGAAGCAACTGAATAAATCAAATAAGCTTTGACAAAGTCCAAAACTTTGTCAAAGCCTTAAAATTATTTTTTAACTCACTTTCACCGGCTTCTCCCTCCCCTCGGGGGAGGGCTGGGGAGAGGATAAACATTAATAAAAATGGCAAATATTACCGCCGCAGACGTAAATAAACTCCGCCAAGCTACCGGCGCAGGTATGATGGACTGTAAAGCTGCCCTCATCGAAGCCGAAGGCGATTTCGATAAAGCAATCGAAGTATTGCGCAAAAAAGGTCAAAAAGTAGCCGCTAAACGCGCTGACCGCGATTCTAAAGAAGGCGCTGCTATCGCTCAAGTAAATGCTAACCACACGGTAGGTGCTATCATCTCTCTTAACTGTGAGACCGACTTCGTAGCTAAAAATGCTGATTTCGTAGCCCTCGCTAAAGATTTAGCTGATCTTGCCCTTACTGTAAATAGCAAAGACGAACTTCTTACCTTGAACTACAAAGGCATTACTGTAGCCGAAAAACTTATTGAGCAAACAGGTGTAATCGGTGAGAAAATAGAGCTCGGTGCTTTCGAAAAAGTAGAAGCGCCTTTCGTAGGTTCTTACATCCACCACGGCAACAAAATCGCTGCTATCGTAGGTCTTTCTGCTGCTATCGCCGATGCTGCCGAAGTAGGTAAAAACTTAGCAATGCAAATCGCTGCTATGGGTGCTGAAACCCTTTCTTACAAAGATTTCTCTCCTGAGTACATCGCTAAAGAAACTGAAGCACGCATCGCTATCATCGAAAAAGAAAACGAAGAGTTACACCGCTTGGGCAAACCGCTCAAACACGTACCTCAATACGTTTCACAAGCACAACTCACTCCTGAAGTATTAGCTAAAGCTGAAGCCGATGCTAAAGCCGAATTGAAAGCTGAAGGTAAACCAGAACAAATTTGGGATAAAATCCTTCCTGGTAAGATACAACGCTTCATCTCCGATAACACTACCCTCGACCAAGAGAAAGCTCTTCTCGACCAAGTGTACATCTACGACGAAAGCAAAAAAGTATCTGAGTTTGTAAAATCTAAAAACATAGAGATTACAGCTTTCAAACGCGTAGCCTTGTAATTTATACATTTAAATGACATACGTTAAAACTCCTCTTACTATCAAGTAGGGGGAGTTTTTCACTAACTACTAATAACTCATTGTATTACAACCTATTTCAAAACATTACCAAATTAAAATGAAACATATTATCTATTTATTCCTCTACCTCAGTTTCACCACTGCTCAAGCGCAATGGAACATTAGTCTTCCTAATGGTGAAACCCTTAACCTTGAATGGCAAGAACGTGAAAACTCTCAGCAAAATAAAGGCATTCACACCTTTGTAGGCTACAGCCAAAACCAGTTTGTCGCTACTTTGGTAGTACACCCTAATAAAGAGGCTTCTGGCAGCTTGCAGTGGGGAGGAATTACCTACCAACTTACAGGCTCACAACGAGCTAAACTATCAGCAAAAGAGCTACGTCACCACAACCCCAATGCAAGATGTGGCACTGATACAGAGCAGCACACCTCTCATTTTCCTTCTCCTCAAAACAGCCCTACTGCACGCCCTATCACCACTACTACATCTCTAATGCCCAATGACCCCGAGGGGATTCTCTATCTCTATCGCTTGGCAGTATTGGTGGATTACCACGATTTTGCCCATACTTTTGGCAGTGATATCACACAAGTAAAAAACTTCCTGCTCAACCTCGAAACCTTTCTCAACGAGGTATATGTACGTGATATAGGATTGAAATTCAGTATTGTAGATGATAACCGACTTATTATTCAAGAAGCTGCTAAGCAGTTGTACAATCAAAAATCACGACGAGATATCATCGAAAATTCTACTGAAAAAATCAACGAACTCATTGGCGATAAACAGTATGACATAGGAATTGTGATTGCTCCTGGCACCGATGCTACCTTGTCAGGACTCGCTTTCTTTTCTGGAGGATTTCGTCTTGTAAGAAAAGGAGGGGCTTCGGCAATAGCCGAAAATGCAACCATCGCTCACGAAATCGGACATTTATTTGGTGCCGACCACACTTTTAAAAACGCCTATTCAGGTAACTCTCTCTATACAGAACCTCGCTACGGTCAATCGCTGATGGGCTATAGCAACAATTTCCCCGATGGGGCTTTCTTTTCATTGCCTACCGCTTATCAAATACGCAACGGGATTGTCAATCGGTCTTATTTCAAAGATTCTCAGCGTACTCAGTTAGTAGACCGCAATGGGAATGATGTGAGTAATTTCAATTATGTTTATGGTATCAAAACCGAAAGCTCTTTCCCTACAATCGACCGCACTAAACTACAAGAAACCTATACCATTCCTAAAGATACTTATTTCCAATTCCGTATCAAGGCGACAAGCCCTAACAATCTCCCTATTTATTACACAGCGCAACTCACCAGTAGGGCAGGAGTAAACGATCCTAAGTTCCTCACTCGTAAAGGGAAAACAGAAGGAAATCCCATCATTTTCCAAACACAGTACAGCGATTTGGGAGGCTTTATAGAGTATACACGTCCCAATGTAAAAGGCGAACACCTCTTTTGGGTGGCAACCTCTAATCCTGCGCCCCAACACTTTGTGAATTACGATATGGTAGCCGTAAAGGTGAACATCGCCGACGGTAAAACTTTTGCGATCACTAACGGAATGAACGACGAGTACCAAGGGGGTGATAAAATAACACTTCATTGGCAAGTAGACCCTAACTTCTTTGATTCTAATAGCAAAGTGCGTATCCTCCTTTCCGATGATTTTGGTAAAACCTTTAAATATACTTTGGTAGAAAACACCGAAAACGATGGTACTTGCGAGATTACACTTCCTAATATCGAGATAGGTACGGTAGAATGGGGCAAACAGCCAAAAATCCAACTCCCTGCAGGCGTTATCAAAGTGGAAGTGATAGACCATATCGCATTTGCTATCACCAATGTAGCGCCTTATAAAATTTCTAACGGAAAATCAGTGCCCAATGGAGGTTTTAAAATTAAAAAGAAAACAGAAACGCCCTCTCCTGCAGAAGATAGTAAACCACAGCAAGAGCCAGAGAAAAACATTGTTATCTACAATGGTGTTTCTACTGAGAATACGAACAACTATTTTATGGTAGAAGGAGCAGATGATAATAGTCCTATTCACCTCCTCATTTTCGATGAAATGGGCTTAAAAGTATATGAAAATGAACATTATGGAAAAAACGGCGATTACTTTAGAGGGAACGCCAATGCCAAAGGTTTTATAGGAAATAACAAAGCCCTTCACGGCACTTATTTCTATATCGTTCGTTACAGCAAACGCGGAAAAGAAGAACAGCAAAAAGGCTTTTTATATGTGAGATAATACTATCACCGTCAGGTGAAAAAGCTGTCCCTACACTTCTCCGAGCTTTTCCAAGATTCTCCGAGATTCTCCAAGACTCTCCAAGCTTCTCCCCCTCATCACAACATCACTTTTTCAACCCCAATTTCGTGCAAATTCCTATTTCACATACCCAGCTGCACAATTTTGTAAAATTTGAGCGCGATTTAAAATATTTCTCTGATTTTCAAATAATTAATCACACCAAACCCACTATAAAATAATTTTATGATTTATTTTTGGTTGTTTGCTTTTATTGTTGTACCTTTGTCTCCTAATACAAGAAATCAACCTTATTATGTTTAAGAAATTTTATTTGTTCATACTCTTGCTAATGTCAGCTTCGGCATTTGCACAATGGCGAGTAGAAGGAACGGTGGTAGATGAATTGAGCAAAAAGCCATTAGAAGGCGTGAAAGTACACGTCAATGCTTCTGCTTGGCAAGTAACTACCAATGGAAAAGGAAAATACGCCCTCTCTCTTCCCGAAGGCGAATACCTTATCATCTATTCACTTAATGGCTATACCCGTCAAGAGCAATTAGTCTCTGTAGGAGGGGAAAAAATCACTCAGGAACTGCCCGTAGTGAGCCTAACAGCCGATGTAGTTCAGGAATCCGAACAAATGGCTGTCATCAACGAATCTGAACTCGAAGACGATGAGAGTACCGCCGATGCTATGTCTGGACTCTTGCAAAGCTCTCAAGATGTGTTTATGCGACGCGCAGCTTTCGATTTTAGCTCTGCTTTCTTCAAACCTCGTGGTTACGATTCCAAAGATGTAACAGTACTCATCAATGGTATCCCTATGAACCGATTTGAGAATGGTCGCGCCCAATGGAATAACTGGGGCGGTCTCAATGATGTTACTCGTAACCAAGAGTACAGCAATGGGCTCTCAAAGTCTGATTACACTTTCGGAGGGCTAATGGGATCTACTTATATCAACATTCGTCCCTCACTCAACCGCGCTGGGCTTCGCATTACTTCTTCAGCAAGCAACCGCAGTTATACCGGTCGATTGATGGCTACTTACAACTCAGGCGTACTCCGCAATGGTTTATCCTTTATGGTTTCTGCCTCTCGTCGCTTTGCGCCTCAAGGCTCTTGGGTAGATGGTACGCTCTACAATGCCTATGCTTTCTCAGCTGCTGTAGAATACCAACTGGACGATCATAGCAGCTTCAACCTCCTCGGAATGTTCTCCCCCGTGAAACGCGGCAAGAGTTCGCCCCTTACTCGCGAAGCTCTTGATTTGTTCGGTTATCAATACAACCCTTACTGGGGCAGACAAATGGGCGACAAACGTAACTCTCGCAACCGCATCATTTCCGAACCCATCTTCGTTTTCTCATATAACTACTTGAAAAACGATACCCGTTTGAATATCGATTTAGGTTATCAATTCGGCGAAATTGGCAATACCCGCATCGCTTATGCGAACGCTCAAAACCCCGAACCTAACTACTATAAAAATATGCCAAGTTACTACCTAAATCAAAATGCAGGTCCCGACTTTGCAGCCGCCGAAAATCAAAAAAACTACATTTTAGAAAACCCGCAACTCAATTGGGAAAAATTGTATTATGCAAACTATAACAATACCGATAAACACAGTACTTTTATAGTCAGCAACGATATCAACCGCGAACGCACCTTTTCTGCCAACGTGAATTTTGCAATGCCTATTCACGATTTTATCAAATGGACATCAGGACTCGTATACCGCAATATCTCTTCCGATAACTTTGCCGAAATTGACGACTTGCTCGGAGGTCAGTACTTTGTGAACTACGATTACTTCGAGAACAAACCTTATGATGCCAATGAGGCAGATATGAAAAAACAAAAAGGCGATAAATGGAATTACTTCTATAGCCTAAAAAGCAACGTAGGCGAGGCATTTTCTCAATTGGAATTTACATTCAAAAAAGCTGAACTTTTCATCGCAGGGCGTTACCACTACACCGATGTACAACGTGAGGGCAAATACAACTACCCTCTCTACAGCGATTCCTATGGTAAAGGGGCAATGCAAGTGCAAAATGGTGTGAGTACTAAAGCAGGGATTACTTATGCCCTTACTGGTCGCCACCTCTTGCAACTCAATGTAGGCTATTTCAATACCCCACAGTCCTTGCGCAATATATATGCAAATATACGCAATTCTAATCGCTTGTTGCCTAACCTCAAAAACGAATTGGCTTATAGTGCCGATGCAAGCTACATCTTCCGTATGCCTTACCTCAAAGGTCGCCTCACCGGCTTCTTTACCGAGATAGAAAACACTGCCGAAACTAACTTTTTCTATACCGAAACCGCTATTACTGATGAAATCGATAAAGACTTTGTAGCTCAAACTGTAGATGGTATCCAAAAACGCCACTTCGGATTAGAATTCGGCGCTGAAGCTCAATTGCACCCTACTGTAAAAATTACGGCTGCTGCTGCTATAGGGCAATACACCTATATTAATAATCCATCGCTCTACATTTCAGCGGGAGATGTAAATAAAGCTATCGACGAGGTGAAAATGAAAAATTACCACGTACCAAGCGGCCCTCAACAAGCCTATTCATTAGGCTTAGAATACCGCAATCCTAAATATTGGTGGGTAGGAGCAACAGCCAATTTCTTAGCACAAAACTACGTATCGCTATCTGCTCTCAGCCGCACCTCTCAGTTCTTTATAGACCCCGCTACCAAAGCGACTTACTCTAATATCGATTTCGATAAAGCTCGTCAGCTCCTCAAACAAGAACGCTTAGACGATGTATTCTTAGTGAACCTCGTAGGAGGAAAATCTTGGCGCGTAAAGAAAACCTATATCAACCTAATGGCAAGTGTGAACAACCTCTTCAATACCAAATTCCTTTCAGGAGGTTTTGAACAATCACGTACAGCCAACTATGGCAGAATGCTCCAAGATAACGCCCAAGGAGTTCCTTCTTTCGGTAATCGATATTTCGTCGGCTACGGACGCACCTATATGCTCAATTTGGCAGTAAGCCTTTAAAGCTAGAGTGCTCGCTATGTATGAAAGAAAACACAATTAATAAATAATATGATGAATAAACTATCCATCTTTAGAAAAGGGGCGTTAGCCCTCCTCCTAGCAACTACTGCATTAGTAGGTTGCTCTAAAAGCAATGAGTCAAACTCTGACACGGAATTTCAGGGGGTGCCTTATATGTTGCTCACCACCAATAAACCTGTGGGAAGCAATATCTCTTTAACTATAGTTGCCAAAGAAGCCGATAAAAAAGATGTGTGGATAGACCTAAACAACAATGGTGTCTTCGATACGGGCTCCGATGTTCGCCTAACAGCTGCTACAACAACCTATAAACTCCAAGGCAATACAGTGAGAGTTTATGGAAAGGTAACAACTTTTAAATGCGATCGCAATGAAGTAACTTCGTTAGATGTAACCCGCAACGCTGTATTGGAAAGATTGGATATGAGTCATAATAAAATTAAAGAAGTGAACTTGCACAACAATACTCAACTCACTTACTTGAAAGTGTCAAACTTGCCTCTTGTTGGCTTAGATCTTACCAATAATAAAAAGCTCACCGAATTGCGCTTTAATCTTACATTTTCTGGTGAAAAACTAAAAAAATGCGCAAGCACTATGCACGAAAATGGTGGAGGTACGGTTTATATGAATCCCAGAATTACTGATGATCCAGCAGAAAAGCAAACAATGCAAACTTTAACAAATAAGAAATGGAAAATAGGAAATTGCCAATAAGCAAATCCTAAATGGAAGATGAAAAACTCATAACTCTAAACTAATAGTTGTATGAAATTAAACTTATTAAAACCCACAGCGATAGCCCTATTGTCGCTATTTGCAATTACATCGTGTGTAAAAGACGACGATTATGAAATTCCCAACCCTAACGGGGAAAAGCCTCTACCTCCTTTTAGTGGAAAGGTAGTAACTTTTGATGTAGCCACCGCTCAAGCTACTAACACAGTAGTTACCTATGGAGCCGATGAAGCTATCGAAGGTTATGTAATCTCTAGTGATGAAGGCGGTAACTTCTATCAAAAAATTTATATCCAAAACGAAGATAAAACCAAAGGAGTTACTGTCGCTATCAACAAAACAGGTCTATATACTGATTTCCCATTAGGTGCCAAAGTACAATTGCGACTCAAAGGACTCACCTCACAAATAAACAATGGTGGAGTCGACTTTGGAAGTGGAATCTTCCAAGCAAATAATGGAAGAACCAGTGTAGGACGAATGTCAGAAGCCATTGCTAAAAATCACCTTTTCGATAAAGGAGGAGTGCGTAAAACTTTAGCCGAACTCGCTAAAGCCGATGCTTCTATTAATACATTAAAGGTAGAAGCCAATGTCAACCAGCTTATCACCCTTAAAGGAGTACACTTCAAAACCGCTGATGTAGGTAAAGAAATGCATCAAAAAACCAATGACGCTCGTCAAGGAACCGATTATACCCTTACCGATGCACAAGGCAATACGATTCCGTTTAGAACTAGTCGTTATGCCAAGTTCAAAGATGAAAAAGTGCCAGCAGGAACTTTAGATATCACAGGGGTACTCACCAAATTCGGACAAAATTGGCAATTTATGATTAGCAACTATGCCGATATAGTAGTAGTCAACGGAGGCACCTCTACCGGTACCCAAACCAATACAACTGTCGAAACCATAGAAGCTAGTACCGCTACAGCAGCCAGCTTTGTAGAAGGTAAAAAGGTAAAACTGCACGGCAATCTCACAGTTGAAGGAACAAAAGCCTACATTCTTTTTAGCGATGGTACTAAAATACAGTTGTATACACGTAATTTCAAAAACATTAGCAACGAGAACAAAACAAACCTTAAAGAAAATGGCAAAGAAGTTACAGTAACAGGTACTTTTGGCAAATTCAATAATACACTACAAATCTCTTATGAGCAAGACAGCGATTTAGTATGGGGTGCATCTAATAACAACCCTAATCCTCCTGCTACTGTCGAAACTGTAGAAGCCAGCACTGCCACAGCTGCAAACTTCGTAGAAGGTAAAAAGGTAAAACTACACGGTAATCTCACAGTTGAAGGAACCAAATCCTACATCGTATTTAGTGATGGCACCAAAATACAGTTATACATTAAAAACTTCAAAAATCTTAGTAAAGAGAGTAAAGATAATCTCAAAATAAATGGCAAAGAAGTTACAGTAACAGGTACTTTTAGCAAACATAATACTACGCTTCAAATCGCTTATGAGCAAGACAGCGATTTAGTATGGGGAGCATCTAATAACAATCCTAACCCACAACCACCCGCTACTGTAACCGAACTCGATGCTTCTACAGCCACCGCCGCTGATTTTCAGTTGAATAAAGTTGTAAAACTCACAGGAACTATCAAAATGATTAATAATAGATCAACAATTGTATTTACTACAGATAATACCGAAATACAACTTACCACTAAAGGTTATGGCAGTTTACCAGATGATTTTAAAACCAAAATCAGCACAGAAGGCAAAAAAGTCATTGTAAAAGGAACTTTTATTGAGTTTAAAGATAAGAAAAAGGGTACCGTCACTAAACAACTAAAATACGATTCTATTGACGATGTTCAATTCCCTTAAAAGAAATTTAAACGTTTTTCATTGTTAGAATAAAGAGTGAGTCCCCAAAAAGGCTCACTCTTTTTATTCTCACCACTCTAAACCTCCCTCACTCCCCACCCACCGCTCCCACCCTTGTGGATCGCACCCCACCGCTCCCACCCTTTCTGCCCGTGCGGCTCGCACCCCCTTCTGAGTTTCTCTGAGTCTCTCCGAGTTTTTCATCAAAAAATATTTCCCTCATTTTCAACTAACTACAAAAAACTTTCAAAAAAAGTTGCGAAAAAATTTGCTAGTTTAAAAAAACGCCGTACCTTTGCACCCGCAAATGAGACAAAACACGGTCTCAAAACAAGAAACAACACGTACATTGACATAATGTTGTACAGCACAAAACAAAGATTTAAAGAATCGAGTGAAACCTGAAGTCAATTCGTAGGGGCGTATTGCATACGCCCGCTACATAAACAACAAATCGGTTAAAGATATTAAAGATTTTAACGATGAAGAGTTTGATCCTGGCTCAGGATGAACGCTAGCGGCAGGCCTAACACATGCAAGTCGAGGGAGAGGTTACCTTCGGGTAGCCAAAACCGGCGCACGGGTGCGTAACGCGTATACAATCTGCCTTTCACATAGGGATAGCCCGAAGAAATTTGGATTAATACCTAATGGTATATAGAAGCGGCATCGTTTTTATATTAAAGCTACGGTGGTGAAAGATGAGTATGCGTTCTATTAGCTAGTTGGAGAGGTAACGGCTCCCCAAGGCGACGATAGATAGGGGTTCTGAGAGGGATGTCCCCCACACTGGTACTGAGATACGGACCAGACTCCTACGGGAGGCAGCAGTGAGGAATATTGGACAATGGTCGGAAGACTGATCCAGCCATGCCGCGTGCAGGATGAAGGTCCTATGGATTGTAAACTGCTTTTGTAAGGGAAGAATAAGGGTACGTGTACTTTGATGACGGTACCTTACGAATAAGCATCGGCTAACTCCGTGCCAGCAGCCGCGGTAATACGGAGGATGCGAGCGTTATCCGGAATCATTGGGTTTAAAGGGTCCGTAGGCGGGCTGATAAGTCAGAGGTGAAAGCGCTTAGCTCAACTAAGCAACTGCCTTTGAAACTGTCAGTCTTGAATGATTGTGAAGTAGTTGGAATGTGTAGTGTAGCGGTGAAATGCTTAGATATTACACAGAACACCGATAGCGAAGGCATATTACTAACAATTTATTGACGCTGATGGACGAAAGCGTGGGGAGCGAACAGGATTAGATACCCTGGTAGTCCACGCTGTAAACGATGGATACTAGCTGTTTGGAGCAATCTGAGTGGCTAAGCGAAAGTGATAAGTATCCCACCTGGGGAGTACGCACGCAAGTGTGAAACTCAAAGGAATTGACGGGGGCCCGCACAAGCGGTGGAGCATGTGGTTTAATTCGATGATACGCGAGGAACCTTACCAAGGTTTAAATGGGAACTGACAGAGGTAGAGATACCTCCTTCTTCGGACAGTTTTCAAGGTGCTGCATGGTTGTCGTCAGCTCGTGCCGTGAGGTGTCAGGTTAAGTCCTATAACGAGCGCAACCCCTGCCATTAGTTGCTAACGAGTCAAGTCGAGCCCTCTAGTGGGACTGCCGGTGCAAACCGTGAGGAAGGTGGGGATGACGTCAAATCATCACGGCCCTTACATCTTGGGCTACACACGTGCTACAATGGCCGTTACAGAGAGCAGCCACTGCGCGAGCAGGAGCGAATCTATAAAGACGGTCACAGTTCGGATCGGAGTCTGCAACTCGACTCCGTGAAGCTGGAATCGCTAGTAATCGGATATCAGCCATGATCCGGTGAATACGTTCCCGGGCCTTGTACACACCGCCCGTCAAGCCATGGAAGCTGGGGGTACCTGAAGACGGTCACCGCGAGGAGCTGTTTAGGGTAAAACTAGTGACTGGGGCTAAGTCGTAACAAGGTAGCCGTACCGGAAGGTGCGGCTGGAACACCTCCTTTCTAGAGAAAACCGAAAGTTAATGACGAGTTACGAACGACGAATGACGAACAAAAAGTTATTAAGAGTTCCTAACGATATAGGACACCCATTCTTTAAATCTTGCTGACAACAAAAACCGACTGATAATGATAGAGAATGAACAACAACAATACGTAATTCGTCACTCGTAATTCGTAATTTGTTCCTCGTCATTATAAAATAGTCTCATAGCTCAGCTGGTTAGAGCGCTACACTGATAATGTAGAGGTCGGCAGTTCGAGTCTGCCTGGGACTACAATAAGCTAAAGAAGGAAATTCTAGGAGCTGAAGAGAGACGAATATCGTAAATCGTAATTCGTAATTCGTAACTCGTCATTAAGCACGGGGAATTAGCTCAGCTGGCTAGAGCACCTGCCTTGCACGCAGGGGGTCAAGGGTTCGAATCCCTTATTCTCCACAACAACAGTACATTGACATATTGGGATAAAGAGCATAAGAGATCAATAATAGAATATTGATTATCTAACGAAAAATATTAAAAAGAATCAAAGAGAACGAGGTATTTATTTAATTGATAATTGTTAATTGTTAATTGAATAAAACTACAAGCGCGAAAAGTTATGTAAGGGCGTATGGGGGATGCCTAGGCTCTCAGAGGCGAAGAAGGACGTGATAAGCTGCGAAAAGTTGCGTGGATTGGCACATACGAGTTGATACGCAAATATCCGAATGGGGCAACCCAGTACATTGAAGATGTACTACATCGTAAAGATGGGCAAACCCGCTGAACTGAAACATCTAAGTAGGCGGAGGAGAAGAAAACAAAAGTGATTCCCAAAGTAGTGGCGAGCGAAATGGGAACAGCCCAAACCCATATTGTTACGGCAATATGGGGGTTGTAGGACCCAGATATAGGTTGTAAAGCTGGATTAGAAGTGTTTGGAAAGACACACCATAGAGAGTGAAAGTCTCGTATAGGTACAGTTTTATAAATCTTATGGGTATCCTGAGTAGGTCGGGGCACGTGGAACCTTGACTGAATCCACCGGGACCATCCGGTAAGGCTAAATACTCCTGAGAGACCGATAGTGAACTAGTACCGTGAGGGAAAGGTGAAAAGAACCGTGAATAACGGAGTGAAATAGACCCTGAAACCATACGCCTACAAGCGGTTGGAGCAGCTACGGCTGTGACAGCGTGCCTTTTGCATAATGAGCCTACGAGTTACTGTTACCAGCGAGGATAAGTATTTCAGATACGAATCCGCATCGAAAGAGAGTCTGAATAGGGCGCAAATAGTTGGTAGTAGTAGACGCGAAACCTGGTGATCTACCCTTGGGCAGGTTGAAGCGCTGGTAACACAGCGTGGAGGACCGAACTGGTTGTCGTTGAAAAGACTTCGGATGACCTGAGGGTAGGGGTGAAAGGCCAATCAAACTGGGAAATAGCTCGTACTCCCCGAAATGCATTTAGGTGCAGCGTTGATGTGAGTTTAATAGAGGTAGAGCTACTGATTGGATGCGGGGGTTTCATCGCCTACCAATTCCTGACAAACTCCGAATGCTATTAAATGCTCATCAGCAGTGAGGGTATGGGTGCTAAGGTCCATATCCGAGAGGGAAAGAACCCGGACCATCAGCTAAGGTCCCCAAATATATGCTAAGTTGACCAAACGCGGTCTGACTGCACTGACAGCTAGGATGTTGGCTTGGAAGCAGCCATACATTTAAAGAGTGCGTAACAGCTCACTAGTCGAGCGGTTGGGCATGGATAATAAACGGGCATAAGCATATTACCGAAGCTATGGGGTTATTACTTAAGTAATATACCGGTAGGGGAGCATTCTATTGGCGTTGAAGCTAAAGGCGTGAGCCATAGTGGAGCCTAATAGAAAAGAAAATGTAGGCATAAGTAACGATAAGGCAGGCGAGAAACCTGCCCGCCGAAAGATCAAGGTTTCCTCAGCTATGCTAATCAGCTGAGGGTTAGTCGGGGACTAACGCGAACCCGAGTAGGGGTAGTGGATGTACAACGGGTTAATATTCCCGTACCATTAATCTAATAAAAGTGACGGAATGAGATAGCTACCGCGTACTGACGGAATAGTACGTTTAAGGAGTTGTTATGACTTCAAAAGTACACTGAGGCTTCGGCTGATGTGAGTGTGGCAACAACGTTTCCAAGAAAAGCGAAGATTAATGCCCGTACCGTAAACCGACACAGGTGATTGGGATGAGAATTCTAAGGCGCTCGAGAGATTCATGGCTAAGGAACTAGGCAAAATAGACCTGTAACTTCGGGAGAAAGGTCGCCTATCTAGCGATAGGCCGCAGTGAAAAGGTCCAAGCGACTGTTTATCAAAAACACAGGACTCTGCAAAATCGAAAGATGAAGTATAGGGTCTGACACCTGCCCGGTGCTGGAAGGTTAAGAGGAGAGCTTAGCGTAAGCGAAGGTTTGAATTGAAGCCCCAGTAAACGGCGGCCGTAACTATAACGGTCCTAAGGTAGCGAAATTCCTTGTCGGGTAAGTTCCGACCTGCACGAATGGTGTAACGATTTGGACACTGTCTCGGCCATGAGCTCGGTGAAATTGTAGTATCGGTGAAGATGCCGATTACCCGCAGTGGGACGAAAAGACCCTGTGCACCTTTACTATATCTTCGTATTGGTCTTGGATAAGTGATGCGTAGGATAGGTGGGAGACTAAGAAGCGGCTATTCCGGTAGTTGTGGAGTCATTGTTGAAATACCACCCTTTGCTTATCTGAGGTCTAACCCTGCTAGGAGCAGGGGACAATTCGTGGAGGGTAGTTTGACTGGGGTGGTCGCCTCCAAAAGAGTAACGGAGGCTTCTAAAGGTTCCCTCAGCACGCTTGGTAACCGTGCGTAGAGTGCAATGGCATAAGGGAGCTTGACTGAGAGACCAACAAGTCGATCAGGTACGAAAGTAGAGCATAGTGATCCGGTGGTTCCGTATGGAAGGGCCATCGCTCAAAGGATAAAAGGTACGCCGGGGATAACAGGCTGATCTCCCCCAAGAGCTCACATCGACGGGGGGTTTGGCACCTCGATGTCGGCTCGTCACATCCTGGGGCTGGAGAAGGTCCCAAGGGTTGGGCTGTTCGCCCATTAAAGTGGCACGCGAGCTGGGTTCAGAACGTCGTGAGACAGTTCGGTCTCTATCTACTGTGGGCGTTAGAAATTTGCGTGGATCTGACTCTAGTACGAGAGGACCGAGTTGGACGCACCTCTGGTGTATCTGTTGTCTTGCCAAGGGCATAGCAGAGTAGCTAAGTGCGGATGGGATAAGTGCTGAAAGCATATAAGTACGAAACCCGCCACAAGATGAGATTTCTTTTAAGGGTCGTGGGAGATGACCACGTTGATAGGTTACAGGTGTAACGGTGGTAACATCATAGCCGAGTAATACTAATCACCCGTAGACTTTTCGCGCAGCATTCTTTTTTATAGATAAGAGTTAAGAGATAAGAAGTAAGAAAGGTAATACTACTTATATTTTATCAATCTCTTAGGAAGTTAGTTACAAATATGTTTTTTATCCCTATATGTTAAAAAAATGATTAGGAATAGGTATTTTAGGATAAGATACAAAAAAGAGTTTTAAAAAGCTCTTATCTTTTACCTCTTACCTCTTACCTAAAAGATTTAAGGTGGTTATAGTCAAAGGTCTCACCTCTTACCATTCCGAACAGAGCAGTTAAACCTTTTAGCGCAGATGGTACTACGGTCACGTGGGAGAGTATGTCGCCGCCTTCTTATAAAGAGCAATTCTGATAAAGAGTTGCTCTTTTTTATTATATCATCATTTCATAAAATCTCTCACAGTTCCTCCCCAATCAGCCTTGTCTTCCTCGTCCTATTCTCTCCGAGCCTCTCCTAAATTCTCAATTTTTCAAAAAAAAGAACCCTATCACTAGGATAGGGCTCCCTTAAATGTTTTCACAACGGAATAATCCTTATTGTGAATTGCTTTCAAATTATGCGACAAAAGTAGGTATTATATTTTTAATGTACAAATATTTTAGTATAAAAAAAATCATTATATTTGTCCTTTCTTAAAACATTATACCAATGAAACACATATTAGGCTTAGATTTAGGCTCAAACTCTATCGGTTGGGCTTTTGTACAACAAGATTTTGAAAACAAACAAGGAAAAATTATTGCTACTGGTAGTAGGATTATTCCTATGGATCAGGGTATATTAGGCGATTTTGAGAAAGGAAATACAGTTTCTCAAACTGCCGAAAGAACTACTTACCGCAGTATGCGTCGTCTGAGAGAACGGCATTTACTTCGCCGTGAGCGACTTCATAGAGTACTTCACATATTAGGTTTTTTACCTCCTCACTATGATGCACAAATAGACTTTACCAAAAGATTTGGTAAATTTATAGATAATGCTGAACCCAAAATAGCTTATAACAATGGGAATTTTATCTTTATGAATAGTTTCAATGAGATGATTGAGGATTTCAAAAAATACAAACCTCAGTTATTCTACAAGAAATCTAATGGCGAAGAGAGTAAAATCCCTTATGATTGGACAATTTATTACCTGCGTAAAAAAGCACTTTCACAAAAGATTACCCAACAAGAATTGGCGTGGCTTATTCTTCACTTCAATCAAAAAAGAGGGTACTACCAGTTGCGTGGCGAAGAAGAAACTGAAAACCCTAACAAAGAAGTTGCTTTTCACTCTTTAAAAGTTGTAGAGGTAGAGGCTGAAGCTCCCAATAAAAAAGGTGAGATTTGGTATACAATCCGTTTGGAAAATGGTTGGATATACCGTCGTACAAGTAAAATCCCTTTGGACGATTGGAAGGGAAAAACACGTGATTTTATCGTTACTACCGACCTTAATGATGATGGCACTATTAAAGTAGACAAAGAGGGTAAAGAAAAACGTTCCTTCAGAGCTCCTGAAGAAAACGACTGGAACTTGCTCAAAAAGAAAACAGAACACGATATTGATTTTTCTGGAAAAACTGTAGGTGCTTATATCTACGATCATTTGTTGCAAGACCCCAATCAGAAGATTAAAGGTAAATTAGTTCGTACGATTGAACGAAAATACTATAAAAATGAATTAAAAGGTATTTTAACCAAACAAATAGCACTTCAACCAGAATTGTTCACTGAAACCCTATTGGCGGACTGTATAAGAGAATTATACCGCAAAAACGAGACGCAACAACAAAATCTATTATCAAAAGATTTCCTTCATCTGTTTGTAGAAGATATCATTTTCTACCAACGCCCGTTGCGCAGCAAAAAATCTACTATTGCCAATTGTACCTTAGAAAAGCGTTCGTATATAGATAAGGAAACTAATGAGCGCAAAGATGCTCCTATAAAAGTATGTGCCAAATCTAATCCTTATTACCAAGAGTTTAGAGCGCTACAATGGCTGCAAAACTTGCGAATTTACGAAATAGAAACTGACCGTGAGGTAACTGCTGAGTTTATTGAAACACCCCAAGACTATGAGGCTCTCTTCAACTTCTTGATGTCTCAAAAAGAAATAGATAATGAAAGTTTACTGAAATACTTTTTACATGCAAAAAATCCTCAAATTAAAGACAAAGCAGCTAAAAGCGAGCTTAAAAAATGGCTCACTACTTATCGCTGGAACTATGTGTATGATGTGGCAGATAACTCCTCCAAAAAATACCCTATGAATGAAACAGGTTATGACCTTCAGCGGTATTTGCAGAAAGTAGAAGGACTCCCAGCCAACTTTCTAACCTTTGATACAACATATCGATTGTGGCATTTGTTATATTCGGTGAAAGACAAAGTTGAATTTGAAAAAGCATTAAAGAGATTTGCTAAAAAGAAACAATTAAACGAAACATCCTTTGTAGAAAGTTTTAAAAACTTCAAACCCTATCCTAATGAGTATGGTAGTTTCTCCGAAAAAGCTATTAAAAAATTACTCCCTCTGATGCGATTTGGCAATCATTGGGACTTTAATCGCATTGATGTATCTACTCAAAAACGTATAGACGACCTTATTAATGGAGTGGCGAATGAGGATATCCGTACTATCATTAGAGAAAAAGCAGAGAAATATCAGCTCAATAGTGAGAGCTGCTTTCAAGGCTTACCGCTTTGGTTGGCTCAATATATAGTCTATAACCGTCACGCCGAAGCTACCGATATAGAAAAATGGACTTCAGTGAGTGATTTAGAAACATATTTAGAAGATTTCAAACAACACTCTCTTAGAAATCCTATAGTAGAGCAAGTAGTTACCGAAACTTTACGCGTAGTAAGAGATATTTGGCAACAATACGGTGGGGGACAAGCGAATTTCTTTGATGAAATACATATAGAATTGGGTAGAGAACTCAAAAAAACAGCTGAAGAAAGAAAACAACTTTCTAATAGAAATCAAGAGAATGAAAATACCAACCTACGCATTAAAAAATTGCTTGCTGAATTAAAAGAAGATGCAAGCATACAGAACGTACTCCCCTATTCGCCTGTACAGCAAGAACTGCTTAAAATCTATGAAGAAGGTGTATTCAGTAGTACAGATGAAATAGAGGAAGATATTCAGAAAATACGTAAAAAAACTGAGCCTAGTAAAGCAGACTTACAACGCTACAAGCTCTGGTTAGAACAAAAGTATAAATCGCCTTATACGGGAGAGGTGATTTCACTCACAAAGCTATTTACCGAGGAGTATGAAATAGAACATATTATTCCACAAAGCCGTTATTACGATGATAGTTTTTCTAATAAAGTAATATGCGAATCGGCTGTAAATAAGCTAAAAACAAATCTATTAGGATTAGAATTTATTCAAAAACACCACGGAGAAAAGGTACGTGTAGCAGGTAATAAAGAAGTTACTATCTTCACAGAAGAACAATACAAAGACTTTGTCAAGAAACATTACGCTAATAATTTAGCTAAACAACAAAAACTTCTTTTGAATGAAATACCTGAAAAAATGGTGGCTCGCCAGCTGAATGACACTCGCTACATCAGCAAGTATATTTCTGAAATACTTTCTAAAATAGTGCGTTCAGATGAAAAAGATGAAGGAGTAAACTCTAAAAATGTAATACCTTGTACGGGTAAAATCACTACTGCCCTCAAGCAGGATTGGGGACTTAATGACGTGTGGAACGAGCTTATACTTCCTCGTTTTGAGCGAATGAACCAACTTACCCAAACGCAATTATTTACCTCCTATAACGACAGACTTCAAAAAAATCTTCCTACGGTTCCAATAGAGTACAGCCAAGGTTTCCAAAAGAAACGCATAGACCACCGTCATCACGCTATGGACGCCTTAGTGATTGCTTGTGCTACGAGAGAGCACATCAATTATATGAATAACCAACACGCATTGGATAAGAACAAGGATAAAAAAGAAAAACAACAATCTCGCATAGACCTTCGCACCATCCTCTGTGAGAAAAAGAATAATAACTGGCAGTTCAAGAAACCTTGGGCTACATTCACTCAAGAAGCCAAAGAATCCCTCGAACATATAGTAGTGAGTTTCAAACAAAACCTAAGAGTGATTAATAAAGCTACCAACTATTATGAAAAATGGGAAGAGAAAAATGGTGTACTTGTAAAAAAGAAAGTAAAACAAGAAGGAACTAATTGGGCTATCAGAAAGCCTTTACATAAAGAAACTGTTTCAGGTAAAATTATTTTGGATAGAAAAATAAGTAAAGATAAAATACTTACAGCTACCCGAAAAACGGTAGATATTACCTTTACAGAAAAGATTATCAGTAGTATTACCGATACAGGTATCCAAAAAATATTACTCAATTATCTCAAGTATAAAGGAAGCCCCGAAGTCGCTTTTTCAGCAGAAGGATTAGAAGAACTCAATAAAAATATTGCCCAATACAACGAAGGCAAGAAACATCAGCCTATTTATAAAGTCCGTATTTTTGAAGAAGGAAGTAAATTCCCGCTGGGAGAAACGGGCGCTAAAGCTACCAAATTTGTAGAAGCCGCCAAAGGAACGAACCTCTTTTTTGGAGTATATCAAGGCAAAGAAAAACGCTCGTATACAACTATCCCTTTCAACAAAGTAATTGAACGACAAAAACAAGGACTTCCTTCTGTCCCTGAGCACAATGAAAAAGGAGAACCACTATTATTTATCCTTTCGCCTAACGATTTGGTATATGTGCCTATGGAAGGAGAAATCGCAGAGACAATAGATTTCAATAACCTCAGCAAAGAACAGAAAGAAAGAATTTATAAAACAGTGAGTTTTACAGGAAACGAATGTCATTTTGTAAAATCTACTATAGCATCTCTCATAAAATCCTATGACGCTAAATCTAAGATAGGAGAATTAGGAAGTTTAAATAAGTTAGAGGTTACTATTAGTGGAGACAGTAGAATAAAAGAAGTTTGTATCAAACTAAAAGTAGACCGCTTAGGAAATATTACCAAAGCATAAAAGTCTTTTTTAAGAATTATAGGAAAATAAAAACCTCCTCTTTAGCCTTATAAACAAAGGTAAAATAGGAGGTTTTTTAGTACTATTTTTCAGTAAAACTGATTGATACTAAAACCTTTAAAAGATTGAGGTTGTTATCAATCACAAAACTACAAAATTTGAAAGCAATTCACAACTAAATTTTCCGTTAATAATTTTGCCTTTTCGTTGTTATCAATCACAAAACTACAAAATTTGAAAGCAATTCACAACCTACGACCCCAACACCTTAGAACTACAGTGGTTGTTATCAATCACAAAACTACAAAATTTGAAAGCAATTCACAACGTAGTCTGCTGTAAGATACGACTGTATTATGTTGTTATCAATCACAAAACTACGAAATTTGAAAGCAATTCACAACATTGCAATACTCTAAAACCGAACTCGGCTAGTTGTTATCAATCACAAAACTACAAAATTTGAAAGCAATTCACAACAGCGTTGGACTGCTTTGGAAAACTCTCTTAGTTGTTATCAATCACAAAACTACAAAATTTGAAAGCAATTCACAACTAATTTCAAGGAAACTCATATCTCGGAGAGGTTGTTATCAATCACAAAACTACAAAATTTGAAAGCAATTCACAACCATCCATTATCACACCTATCATATCGCCTTGTTGTTATCAATCACAAAACTACAAGATTTGAAAGCAATTCACAACTCATATTCTTTTTATTGTTTTTTCTACCTAGTTGTTATCAATCACAAAACTACAAAATTTGAAAGCAATTCACAACTAACCCATAGTTGCTTATTAGGCAGAGGCGGTTGTTATCAATCACAAAACTACAAAATTTGAAAGCAATTCACAACAATAATTTTGCATCGTCATCAGGGTTCAGGGTTGTTATCAATCGCAAAACTACAAAATTTGAAAAGCAATTCACAACTGTTGGTTATCGGAGTAACCTACCTCAAAAGTTGTTATCAATCGCAAAACTACAAAATTTGAAAGCAATTCACAACATAAATGTTTAATTTATCAAATAGTTCAACAATAAAGCGCAAAGATACAAAAAAAATATTTTATAAGTAACAAAGCATAAAAAAGGTTGCCCAGACTTCTGAGCAACCTCTTTCTATATTCTATTAGATGATTAACTTCCTAAGGTATACCAATGTACGCCTATCAAATATTGAAACTCCGCTGAAAACGACAACCGTATGGCAACTACCAGCAGAAAAGTCAATGCCGATAAGCCTATCTTCTGGTACGTCTTGCTCACGGTGGCAATGAGCATTCCTAATAAAAAAGCTGCCCCTGTGCTCACAATATAAATCAGAGCTAAACTGAAATGTGCATCAGGCAGACTCCCTGCAATAAGCATTAACCCCGTAAACGGAAGAACAATGCGTAAGGCACTTTGTAGGCATTCTTGGGGTCTCTCTCTTACAAAGAGATAACTCATAATCACTACTCCTGTTAAGTACAGGGGTAGGGTTACCAAATGATCTCCATAGGCTATTGAATTTATAAACAAGTAAAGTGTAATAGCTGAGATAAGTTCTAAAAAGATTTGTACTGATTTTTTCATAATAAAAATGATTAAAGATTTTAGAATTTTGCGACAAAGTTATAAGATATTCTCTTCTCTGTCAAGTAAGTTAACAAAGATTAAGATTGTCTTTAACTTTTAATTGTAGACTTTGTATTGTTTTTAACAAATTCTAAATAACAACCTTTAAGAATAAAATGCTAATGCCTTCCTCTCTCTCCTCTGATCACTGCCTCAAACTCCTTAACTAATGCAGGCTGCCGCCCAGCGATATTGTGTCTCTTAGCAGGGTCTACGCTCAGGTCGTAGAGCTGAGGAGCGCCCTCAAAGCCTGTTTCGATGCCCGTCTCCCAAGCCCGTTTCATAGTTTGGGCGGTAGGCTCGATATACTTGTATTTGCCTTTCAGCACTGCTAGCACATTGCGCAGCCCTTCCTGCACCGCATAAGTACGACCCTTCTTGTCCTTACCTACCCACGAAGTCCAATGCGGCTGCGTGTCGCGTGCAGGTGCTACCTCATAAGGCACGCGGTCAGAGGTCGCTGGCATAATAAAGCTCTCGTCAAAGCCAATATCATTAGGCGTATGAGGGATCGGCTTATTCCAATCGATACCGCTCCTATCGCCTAAGCCTAAGTGCCACTTGCCGATGGCAGCCATAGCACAGCCCGCCTTCTTAAAAATAGTAGCCACCGTCTGATACCTCGCAGGGATGAGCGCAAAGGCATCGTTGTTATCAATCACAAAACTACGAAATTTGAAAGCAATTCACAATATAACGTTATGATTTTTATTTGTTTTTTAAATAATAATTCTTACCTTTGTACCCTAATTTAAATTTTAAAATTATGGGTATTATTGCAACACTTATTATTGGAGCCATCGCAGGATGGTTAGGAGGCACTATCTATAAAGGTAGTGGTTTAGGACTTATCGGGAATATCATTATTGGTATTCTTGGAAGTGGCGTTGGGTATTGGCTTTTAGGAAGTGTATTCCACATCTCACTTGGAGAAGGGTGGATTGGCGCTATCCTAACAGGAGCTATTGGTGCTATCGTTATCTTATTCTTGATAAATCTGGTATTTAAAAAGAAGTAATAGCAGAATTAAAAATCAAAAACCCCCGAAAAATATCCAATATTTTCGGGGGTTTTTAGTGAATGTTTTAAAATTACCTTTTTGCGTTGGCAGTCCAGGTTTTTCCGTCTGTAGTATACAGAATGTACAATGAAGAGGCGTTAATTCTGATTACTTTTAAACCATCTTGCAAATCAACATTTATTAAAGTGTTATCACCTTCTTTTTTGAAGCTAACACCTTTTAGGTCTTCAATACCATCTGAAAAACGGAAATAATAATCATTCCCTGTTTTTACAACAGTTACTGAACCATTATCAACAGCTTTTTTCTCTTGACCATTTAAGTAAGAGATGCTACCTTTGTAGGTTCCTACAAAAAGGTCATTGTCTGCAGGGTCATCATTTTTGCTGCAAGAAAAAGCTACTAGTGATAAACAAATCACTGATACTAATGCAATAATTTTTTTCATAGTTGATTAAATTTAAAAATTAATATTAAAGTTTGATGCAATAATTATACCAAAAGGAATATTTTATACAAAATTTAATATATTAATCGTGATATTTATAGTTATATTAAAACTTGTAAAAGATATTTTTTATCTGTTTTTGTTCAAATATCTTTTGGCTAAAAGTTGCATACCATATTCCAAAGCGATATTTATCCATCGTTTGTTGTTAAACAGAAGAGAAACCCAAGTATTAGCTAATAAATTCTTTGGACTCAAACTTTCTGCTGAAGCGGATACTTGTTGCGTGAGAGATAGTCTGTCAATCTCTTTTTCTAATCGCAACAGTCTAATTTCATTATCAATTTCTTCAAATGATGAATAAGTCTTATTGTTCATTTTCTTCTTCTTCGGGGTCAGTTTTAAAATAAATTTCGGATAGTTTTCGCAATAGTGACCTCTCAATTAGTTTCTTGCGAAACAATAAAACTACTAATGACAACAATATATAGAAAGCTCCTACAATAGCAAATCCCAAACCATTACTACCTAAAGCCTCACCAATGGCATAAGCTCCAGCAAGTGATAGGAAAAATAATATTAATAAACTTGCAAAGGCATAAACAAAAAAAGTTATTAGCCCATACGAAGATTTAGCTATAAACCTAAAAACTACAAGTTTATAGTAAGCAAACTGCGAATTAAAGGCTGAGTTTGCTTTTGTAGGAACTTCTACAAACGTTTCTTTAATAGAATAAATCGCCATAAAATTATTTCTTAACTTTAGCGGCTTCTTCTTTCAATGAAGCTAATTTCTTTTCTAGAAGACTAATTATATCTTCAGATTTATTGCTTGCTTTTGAAAAAAGTCTATCTACTTTTTCTTCTAAAGAACCTTTTAGTTCCAAAGATTTCTCACGTACACTTTCTGTAAGATTATCTAATTGTTCTTTCAAATCATCAGACTTGTCTCTAAGAGTGTCTTTAATTTTTTTACGTGTGTTTTTACCTTCGTCTGGCGCAAAAAGAATGCCCAAACCTACTCCGATAGCAGTACCTACTGCTAAGCCTAATACGGCATTTGCTGTTTTTGACATAGTGTTCAAAATTAATGTTATTAAATTAGTTATAAAGTGAAATATGGGGCAAAGATACGAATAACTTTCCATAAAACCTAATTTTCAATAATACTTTTTAACTATAATGTATCGAAAAAATTTATTTTTAGTTTTGATTTACATTCCTTTTTAATCATTTTTCTATTTCTTTTGAGTTCGTTTTTCCTGCTCGTACGACTTGTCCTATTCCCTACAAAAATCTCCAATGCCTTTCAACTTCCTCCCAGCAGTGCAAGCTATCAAAACCAGAATTAAATAAAATATTTTCTACCAATCTATTGTTAATAACCAAAATTATACTACCTTTGCCCTTACAAATCATTATTTACGAATAACCAATAAATAAAATACCAATATGGAAATTCAAGGACGAATTATAAAAATTAACCCTACTCAAACTGTAGGGCAAAATGGCTTCCAACGCCGCGATGTGGTGATTATGACCGAGGAACAATACCCTCAGTACATCCCATTCGACTTTGTTCAAGAAAAATGCGTACTCCTCGATAACTTTCAAGAAGGACAAACAGTGCGTATCAGCTTTAATATTCGTGGTCGTGAGTGGGTAAACCCTCAAGGAGAGACCAAATACATTGTAAACTTGCAAGGATGGCGCATCGAAAATGCTGAAATAGCACAAAACTATCCTCCACAAGGGCAACCTTATCCACAAGGCTATGGGCAACCCGCTTACCCTCCACAAGGATACGCACAACCACAATACCAACAGGCACCTCCTCAATATCAGCAAGCTGCGCCTCAGTACCAACAACAAGTGCCTCCTCAATACCCACCTCAAATGCCACAACAGCAGTTTCAATCTACTCCACAGCAGGCTTTTGGCACTCCTCCAGTACAAAATACTCCCGTAGCTCCTGCTGAACCCGAAGACGATCTACCATTCTAAGAATGATATACTTAATAAACGACGAAACACCTTTTCCTTCCCCCGAAACCGCTTCGGAGGAAGGAATTGTTGCTTTTGGGGGCAATCTCAACCCCGCCCGACTCGTAGAGGCTTACTCCCAAGGCATTTTTCCTTGGTATAACGAAGGAGACCCCGTGTTATGGTGGTGTCCCGACCCTCGCTTTGTACTTTTCCCCGAAAAACTGCATATCAGCAAAAATATGCGCAAACTCCTCAGCAAAGCACCTTATCGCGTTACCTACAACCGTTGTTTTACCGAAGTAATGCAGCAATGCGCTACAGTGTCTCGCAAAGACCAACACGGCACTTGGATTCACCCCGAGCTCATAGAAGCCTATACAACCCTCCATCAGCAAGGAATTGCACACTCGGTAGAGGTGTGGCAAGACGAAACCCTTGTAGGGGGCTTATACGGACTTCAAATGGGTAAAATTTTCTGTGGAGAAAGTATGTTTAGCAAGCAGCCCAACGCCTCGCAGTACGGTTTTATCACTTTCCTGCAAGCTCACCCTCATATTGCCTTAGTAGATTGCCAAATCCACAGTGAATATTTAGAAAGTTTAGGTGCCGAAGAAATCCCAAGAGCAACATTTTTAAAATTATTAACCATCAATCGTTAAAAGAATAGATTTGCGTTTCACATACCCAGCTGTGAGCCCTAGCTATCTTTGTGGGAGACTTAAAAATATTTTATTGATTGTTAAATAATTACTTACGCCGAACTCACGCTATTTTATCAACAATTACAATGGCTATATTAAGGTTAAATAAAAATGCAAAAAGGATTATAATTGTAATAATGGTTATTACCGCTATTATCATAGCTAGAATAATTATATCGAATTATTATGAAAATCAGAAAGTGGAACTTTCTAAAAAATGTTTCAATGATTCAAATATAGGTTTCTATCATAAGGAATTTAGTTTCTATTTTCCTGAAGAGCTTGAACTACAAGGAGCCCAAATATTACAAATTCATAATCAAGATACTATTGTGATTGATTATAGGATTCTAGGTCATAACATAGTGATAAATAGTCCTAAAAATTTAAAGTCTGAAGACATTATTAAGATTATACTAAAAGACGCTGTTTTTACTCTGAGAGATTTTAGGAATGGACCTAGATTTGGAGGAGGTAGAGTTTTTTTGGGTTGCTTTTTACAAGAATGTGTTATAAATAACCGAAAGAAAATATGTGATGATGCAGGAATCTTTATGTTTTTTAGTACTCTTTAAATTATTAATCATTAGAATTTTTATGCCTTATATTGGAAATACGTCAGCTTAACAGCGTCCCTACACTTTGCCAAAGTTTTAGTTCCTCGTCGTGCTACGACCTTTGGCAAAGTTGACTACTCTGATTATCAATAATTTTTGAAGTATGTTATGTAGGGGCGTTTTGCAAACGCCCACATAAATAAAATTTTTCGGACAGCCTCATTAGCAAATTAGCAAATCGCCCGTGCGGCTCGTACTAATCGCCCATACAACTCGCACCAAATCAAAATTATTCGTATCTTTGCCCCCTCATTCTAACTAATACTAAAAATGAAAATATCATTTAAAAACGATTATGCCGAGGGAGCTCATCCAATGATATTAGAGGCACTTATGCGTACAAATGCAGTGCAACAAGCTGGTTATGGGAACGATAGTTATTCGGCAGCTGCCAAAGAACTCATCAAAAACAAGATAGAAAACCCTGAGGCGCAAATATTTTTTGTAAGTGGAGGTACACAAGCTAATATGCTGGTAATAGGCACTTTGTTGCGCACCTACCAAAGCGTAATAGCCCCCGAAACAGGACACATCGCCGATAATGAAACCGGAGCCATAGAAGCCGTAGGTCACAAAATACACTTAGCCCCAGCAACAAACGGTAAAATTACCCCTGAGAGCATTGCCGATTTTGCCACCCGCTATACAAATTATCCACACCAAGTGCAACCACGCCTCGTGTATATTACGAACGCCACCGAGATAGGAACCATCTATACTTTGGCAGAGCTCAAAGCGATTTACAAGTGTTGCCAAGCGCACAACCTCCTGCTATTTATGGACGGCGCGCGATTAGGGTCGGCATTGAATGCTGAAGACAACGATATACAATGGAAAGATTTAGCGCGTTATACCGATGTGTTTTATATAGGAGCTACCAAAAACGGCGGATTGTTAGGCGAAGCCATTGTAATGAACAACCCAGCCCTCGCCGATGGTTTTGAGTATTACCTCAAACAACAAGGCGCATTACTTGCCAAAGGTCGTTTGCTCGGCTTGCAATTTCTCACCTTGTTTGAAAACGGATTGTACGATGCTTTGGCATTGCACGCGAACCAACAGATGAAGCGCATCAAAGAAGCGTTTGTAGCCAATGGTTATACCTTGCTTTCAGATACTTGTACAAATCAGTTATTCCCGATACTCACTCACACACAAATTGCCGCATTGGCAGAGCAGTTTGATTTCTACCAGTGGCAAAAAGTAGATGAAACCCACACCGCCATTCGGTTGATTAGTTCGTGGGCTACTACCGATGCACAGGTAGATACGCTTATCCAAGCAATTCAATTATTATCAGTTGCAAAATGAAAAATTATCTTCTTCCTTTTCTCTCTATCGTTATAGGGGCTTGCCTTGTGTTGTGGCTCAAACCCACGCAGAAGAGTAGGATTAAGTTGTTATTGGCTTTTAGTGGTGCTTTTTTGATGGGGATGACCATTTTTCACCTCCTCCCCGAAGTATATCACGAAGCATTACACCATCACGAGGAAAACAGTGATTTTGGCGATAAAGCAATAGGACTATGGATTGTTGTGGGCATACTCTTGCAAATCGTCTTAGAGTTCTTTTCTCACGGTGCCGAACACGGTCATTTTCATTCACCTGCCAAAGGATTACAAACGCATTTTCCTTGGGGGTTGTTCATCAGTTTGAGTATCCACTCGCTGCTTGAAGGCTTTCCACTGCACGAGCACAGCAATATGGTGTACGGCATTTTCATCCACCACCTGCCCATTGCTATGGTGCTGACAATCTTTTTCTTAGATTCTGGCATCGGACTCAAACGCACGCTCGCTTTTCTGTTTGTCTTTTCGCTAATGACCCCGCTGGGTGCTTTTTTAGCAAACTATGTCCCCGCCTTATTGCCCTATCACAACCTGATGAGTGCCGTAGTCGTAGGGATATTCTTGCATATCTCGTCAGTAATACTGTTTGAAACCTCCGAAAATCACCAATTCAATTACAGGAAATTAGGCGTGATTGTTATAGGTTTTGCAATGGCATTTCTATTCAATTAACAATTGATAATCAACAATTAACAATATGAAGCATTTAATTTTTACAGTCCTATCACTGCTTTCATTACAGCAGTACGCACAACAACTCCTCACCGAGAGTGAGATAGACGAAAAAAAATTCGGCAATGAGAGTATCCATTTTCTCAAAAGCAACAACACCCGCTTGAATGGCGCCTACAAAATAGGCAACAACCAAGGAGAATACTACGAAGTTACCTTCGTTGATGGAATTGCTAACGGATTGGTGAAATTCTACAACCGTTATGGCAAACTTAAAACCGAAGCCACTTTTGAAAAAGGCATCTTCCACGGTCCTTATAGAGAATACGCCCCTTACTCAGGCGAAATGCGCCGTGAATACAACTACAAGAACGGCGAACTCGACGGCAAATTCCGCGAATATTCTGATGGCAAAGTAGTAGCTGATAGAAACTACAAGGACGGCAAACCCGACGGCGATTGGAAAGAATACGATGAGAACGGCAAACTCACCAAAGAAGAACACTACAAAATGGGCAAAAAGGACGGTAAACAATGGTCGGCTGTCACTCGCCGCCGTAGCGGACTTGTACAAACTGATGTAGAATACTACAAAAATGGTGAACCTACAGGCAAATGGGTCTCTAAATTGAGCGATGGTACATTGCGTGAAGAAAGAGAGTACAAAGCCAATGGCACTTCAGTACGCAAAGAATATTACGATACCGGTAGGCTTAGCAAAATGGTGCATTACAAAGGGGAGAAATACCAAGGTGATTACCAACTCTACAACAGCGATGGTATCCTTATTGAAGAAGGTACTTACGACAACGATTTCCCTACAATGAAAAAAACATATTACCCTAACGGAAAACTAAAAACTGAAAGTTATTACCAAAACAACGAACAACACGGCAAATACGCTTCTTACGACGAACGCGGACGTCTATTAGTAGAAGGAGCTTACCTAAAAGGCTACCCTGATGGACATTGGAAATCATACAACTCTGAAGGGATTTTAACTAAAGAATCTCACTATGACAAAGGTAGAGAAGAAGGCATTTACAAAGAGTATTACCCCTCAGGAATGGTTTCTATAGAAGGACAATACACTCGCGGACAGAGAGAAGGCATTTGGAAATACTACAATGAGCAAGGTCAGGTTTCCAGAGAAGTAAAATACCAAAATGGCAACTCAGTACAAGTTACCAATTACACTGATAAATAAAAAAGGCTTCCGAAAGGAAGCCTTTTTCGTTGGTCTACTAGGACTCGAACCTAGAATAACAGAACCAAAATCTGCTGTGTTACCATTACACCATAGACCAGCGATTTTGCATTTTTGCGGTGCAAAGGTACTGCTATTTTTGTAATCTGCAAATTTTTTAGAAGATTTTTTTAAATAAATTGATAAAAAACTTTTTTAACTACTGAAAATCAAAGGAATTAACAAGTTGCCAAAAATAAGCCCGTGCGACTCGCTTCAAATCAACAAATTATCCGTACCTTTGCGCCCTGCTAATCAGCTAATCTAATAATCAGCAAATTATAAAATATTTTATCTTATAAACACTCACTTTTGCAGCTTGCCCCCTCTCCTTGGGAGAGGGGGAACGGGGGTGAGGCTATTCAATCGACAAATGAAAGTATATCACGACCTTTTGCGCCATATCCTTGAAAATGGCTATTCTAAAGACGACCGCACTGGTACCGGTACAACCAGCGTGTTCGGTTACCAAATGCGCTTTGACCTCAGCAAGGGGTTCCCTTTGGTGACTACTAAAAAAATACATCTAAAATCAGTGATTTACGAACTCTTGTGGTTCTTAAAAGGCGATACCAATATCAAATACCTCACCGATCACGGCGTGCGTATCTGGAACGAGTGGGCTGATGAGAACGGCGACCTTGGTCCTGTGTATGGCGCACAGTGGCGCAATTGGAATGGGGAGGCTATCGACCAGATAAAAACGGTGATAGAAACCCTCAAACACAATCCTGAAAGCCGCCGCATCATTGTATCGGCTTGGAATCCTTCGGTATTACCCGATACCGGAAAATCGTTTGCCGAGAATGTAGCCAATGGCAAAGCTGCCTTACCCCCTTGCCACGCCTTATTTCAGTTCTATGTCGCCGATGGCAAGTTATCCTGTCAGTTGTATCAACGCAGCGCCGATGTGTTTTTAGGCGTACCTTTCAACATAGCCTCGTACGCTTTGCTCACAATGATGCTCGCCCAAGTATGCGATTTGCAAGTAGGTGATTTTGTGCATACTTTCGGCGATGTACACATCTACAACAACCACCGCGAACAAGTAGCTTTACAGCTCAGCCGTATCCCGCGTGAATTGCCTACTATGCACCTCAATCCAGCTGTAAAAGACCTTTTTGCTTTCGACTACGAGGATTTCCGCTTAGAAGGCTATGACCCCTATCCCGCCATCAAAGCACAAGTATCAGTATAATGAGCAAATTTTCCAATTAGCAAAATTGCTAATTAATCTCAGTTCGATATAACAGAATATTGATTTACAGATTTGTATCATAATATATTTACAGAATAATTCACCGTCAGGTGAAAATTTGTGAGATAATGTAAAGTAAAGAGTTTTATAGAGTCCCAAATTTGTGAAAATTCGTGAAATTAGTGGGAGATTTAAAATATTTTGCTGATTGTTAAACAATTAATTACGTCGAACTCACATTGATAACTTTTTCCACCGTTAAAGTTTCGTTAAAAAGCAGTGGATAACTTTTTTATATAAGCCTTTTTTAGTTATTTTGTACGCTCAAACAAAAAAATCTATGCAGATGAAGAAATTATGTACACTCCTTATCGCCATATTAATGGCACAAAGTATTTTTGCTCAAATTAGCAACGAAACTTTCACTTCAGGCACAACAGGCAATCGCCAAAAATTAGGCATCTACAAGCCCGCAGGTTACACCGATAAACAAACCTACCCACTCATAGTAGTGCTCAATGCCAACACCCTAATGGAACCCGTGGTAACCGCCGTGCGTTATTACGAACAATTCCAAGAAATGCCCAAATGTATAGTAGTAGGCGTATTCGATGAAAAGTTAGAAGATGTAGCTGTCATCGATGAGGTAGGACGTCCTATGAATGAGTCGGCACGCTATTTCGAGTTTATTTCCAATGAATTAGTACCCTATATACAAGGCAAATACCCTATCGCCAACTTCAAAGGAATTGTAGCTTCAGAGGAGGCTGGATTCTTAATCAACTACTACCTGCTCAGCCCCAAGTCACCTTTCAGTATGTACGTGAGTTTGAACCCTACAGTAATCCCACGTATGGCACCCGAAATAGCCACTGCTCTAGCTACAGGTCCCTCAAAAAATCAACACCGCTTGTACTACTATATGGCAACCGCCGATGTAGAAAACAAACTCAACTACGACAAGGCAATCAATTTTGAAAAAGGCTTGCGTTCTGTACCCTCACACGAATCGGTAGTCTATCGCTTTGCCAATATGAAAGGCAATGCTATCAACTCCGCCAAATTGCAGGGAATAGCCCAAGCACTTGATGAGTGTTTCGATATCTATAAACCTATAGGAGGCAAGGAATACAAAACCCAAATAGAAACCCTTAACAATAATATTTTTGAATATTTAGAAAACAAATACAACACTATCGAACAATACTTTGGACTCAAAAAGAAACCTTTGCTCAACGATGTAATGGCAACCTATACCGCTATCAAATCTGCCGCCGATTGGGAGTCACTTAGGAAGTTAGCAAAATATGTAGAAAGCAATGGTTATGTAAAAACCGCTATGCCTAACTTCTTCTTAGCCGAATACTACGAAAAAACCGAAGATTACAAAAAAGCATTGAAAACCTATCAAAAATCGTATACTGAGCCCAGTATAGATTTCATCACCGCCGACCTTATCAACGAGCGTATCAATGCACTTAAAACTAATAGAAATTTAGGAAAAACCTCTAAGAAATCTAAGAAAATTACAGAGGAAGTTTCAGAACCCACAGACGAACAAACCCCCACTGATGAAAGTAATCAAAACTAAATTAGAAGGCGTGGTAATTATAGAGCCACAAGTATTCTTTGACGACAGAGGTTATTTTTTCGAGTCATTTTCACAGCAGCGTTTCAACGAACAAGTAGCCCCCATCACATTTGTGCAGGACAACGAATCGAAATCCAGTTATGGCGTATTGCGTGGCTTGCACTTCCAAAAGCCCCCTTTTGCACAATCCAAATTAGTACGAGTTGTGAAAGGCAAAGTATTAGATGTAGCAGTAGATTTGCGCAAAGGCTCACCCACTTTTGGACAATACGAATCGGTAGTGCTTAGTGAGGAAAACAAACGACAGTTTTTTATTCCACAAGGCTTTGCACACGGTTTTGCCGTACTGAGTGAAGAAGCTATTTTTCAGTACAAATGCGACAACTACTACGCCCCTCAGAGTGAGGGAAGTGTGCGCTGGAACGACCCTACTATAGCGATAGATTGGCAGCTGCCAGAAAAAGATATTATCCTATCGGCAAAAGACGAACAAGCCCCACTCTTATCACAATTGATAGGTAACAGCTAAATCCAGTGAGGGCTTACAGCTGGGTATGTGAGTAATAAGTAACAAGAGTTTATAAGTCAAAATTATACGCTTTTCACTTATATCAAGTATTTAAAAGTCAAACCTATACAAACTTTTCACTTTTCATTTTTCATTTTTCACTTAAAAAAGTTTGGTAGTTTCAAAAAAAGGTATTACTTTTGCCCCCGAAAAAATAAAGACGGTGGTTTTAGCTCAGTTGGTTAGAGCGTCGGATTGTGGTTCCGAAGGTCGTGGGTTCGAGCCCCATATTCCACCCAAAGGGAAACCCTAATAAAAATACGCCTTAGAGCGTATTTTTTTATGTCTATACTTTAAAGGCATAACAAAACATTAACTTGCAACCATATTTACACCACAATCCGTGCAATCTAGCTGCACCAGCTGCCAATCCCTTCACACCACTTTTGTTAATTGAATTAGCTCTTCTTATTAGAAAAAAACTTTTTGATTTCTACTAAAAAACCATTACCTTTGTCAGCGTATTACCTTTCAAATTCCTAAACAGATGAAATTTTACTTGTTACTAATCGCTTTTTCACTCTTTTTTTGTTCTACCAAACAACAGAAAAGCGACAAAAATATCATAGAGAAAGCACAAAAATCCAATGAAAATGAAATTCTAAAGATTAAATATTTTTATGTAAGATGTGACATCCCTATAAATGTAGGCAATGTAGCATTAGAGAGAGTGTAGTGATTACTAAAAATAGATATCTAATCTATGAAGAAAATTATGATGAGGGCGTTCAGCTTAAAAATTCTATCATAGCGGATATCCCTTTCAATGCAGATAGTCTTTTTTTATCAATACCTGAAGCATATCTCAATAATGCTAAAGCATATCCTTTTTTAAATTTCAAATTCATTCGTGATTATCCTTACGAATGTTTCTATATTTTCAGACAAAGAGATACTATCGAATGGCATATTGCTGACGAACTACTTCCTGAAGATTTTGTTTTTTATAAAAATTTTCAAAAATTCCGATTGGAACAGTTGAGAAATAAGAGAAGTAAATAGATGATAAAAAGTGCATATATTGGGCTAAAAAGGAGGTTGCCTGTAAACTCTAATGAAGAAAAAGCTCTAAATAATGAAACTATATAAAATTATATTTTTATTTTGGATTTACAATATTGTTGCGATATTTCAGTTTTCTTGGATGAATGGAAGTTGGTTTGACACAGAAGATTTGATGCAACGAATGGATTATGAAATATACAAACCACCTTTGTGGCAATATCAAGTGTATTACATATTGTTGGGGGTGTATGTAGTGATTTGTTCTTTGTTATTATACCTTTGGCAAAAGAAGATAAGAGATACTGATAGGGCAATCATTGTTTGGGTGTTACATATTGTATGGGTATTACTTTTTATATTAGGCTGGATAATTGCTATTTAAAAATTTCAATATATATGAGGTTATAAACCTTTTATTACGATAGAGGAAAAAGAACAAACCTTAAAATTTAAGATATGCTAAAATTCGTATTGATGATATTTTTAGTTTTTGGAATTACTTCTTGTAGCGATTTCAATCCCAATAAACCCACAACTTTTTGTAAGATAATTAATAATAGTATTTATGTGGTTGATAATTTCCCCAATGATACTCTATCAATAAAAAAAGAAGTTGAAATGTTTATTTATAGAAATTTTTCAGTTGATTCTGTAAGAAAAAAGGATATAAACTTATTTTTTTATAAAGCAGATAAACACTTGACTTGTGATTTTGAGGAAGGGGAACCCTATGCTCCATCTTTTTGGGAGGGAACGTGGGATAATATTCAATATTTAGGTCATCACAATCAAAATAATATCATTAATTATACAATATACTGCAGAAAAAATAATACAGGTTTCTATACTTATAGATTTGTTTATAACAAGAAAGGAACACTCTTAAATGCAAAAGATGTCTATGTAAAATTTAATGATATAGATTCTTTATTTATAGCAAAACAAAAAGAGTATGGTATTAAATAACATCAGTTCTATAGGCACATCACAACTGATAATACAGATTTATCCGTGTAATCAGTGCGAGGCTTAGATAAATAGTGAAACTGTTTATGAGATTAATGAATGTTTAACTATATATTTCTCACATCAAACTTTATTTATGTTTTTAAGAAAATACAGTCACAATATATACAAGGTACAAGTAGTCTTATTTCTGGTATTTATATTTTTAGCTACTGTATATTACAATTATCCACAGGCGCATCGCTTTTTCAATAGAATGTGGTATGAAAATTCTTGTTTCTGTTTTGATTATCTATTTTCAGCTATAATGACAATATTGTTCGCTTGTTTTTTTTGGATAATCTTGGTCTATCCTCTTGTTTATCTGTTTTCTTTGTTCTTTATGAAAATGGGTTGGAAAAGGCTTGTAATATTACTAATTCTTTACCTAACAAGCTTTGTTTGTGAATTTTCTCTATACACCATACCCAATCAACGAATGTTTAAGGAGAGGAGAAAACAAAATCCAGATGAAATTCCTACTGAGCAAGCTCAAAAAGTAAATGACGATTACCAAGCATTTATAGAAAATAAAAATGATACAACCAATATAAATAGAAAAGAGTTATATAAAATCTTTAAATATGATGAATTTTCCGAAAGAGAGGGGTATTATCAAATTCCATATTATGGATGTCCATACAAAGGAAATAAATTAGGAAATGCGAATGTTATTCTAATTCCTAAGACAAATCGATTTGATACTTTTATCATTGCATCTAAATGTAATGGTGAAGAAGTGTGTAAAGATAAAATAAGAAAAGAAATAATGTCATTATCAATAGAAGAACTCAACCAACATTTCAATGCTGTTGTTTTTATTATTCCAAAAAAATATTTGAAATACACACCACATTTAGAAACTTCGTATAATCCTAAGTATCCTTATAAGGAAGATGCTTATGTTTTAGAAAATGGCAAATGGTCAATAAGAAAAACATATACTGTTACAGATGAAATAGAACAAGAAATCAATAGGTTACAGGATAGATATATCGATAGTTTAGTAGAAGAGTATCAATTTCGGGAATAATTTCAAATAAAAAAGCAGCTGAAAAATATGAAGAAATTATTAAACAGATGGTTTTGTTATACATTAGTGCTGCTATGTAGCGCGATGTATGCACAACCTTGTACTTTTGAGGATGTTGTAAAGGAAACAACTTATGATATCCCTTATAAAAAATATACTGCTACTCTTGATATGGAGAAAGTATTAAATGCTGAAAAAAGCAACTTTTTAGGATTTATAGGAACTAATTATAAAAGGTTACGTATCACTTTCACTTCCATAAAGAAGAGTGAAGAAAACAAAGATGTATATGAGGTAGAGGGTTTTAGCACTGTGATGAACAAAAACAAACGGACTTTCAAAGGAACTTTCTCTTTGCGGTCTCATTACAAATTTGCAGAACAAACTGTTGATGTTCCTCTTCCTAAAAAGGGAGAAATAGTAGGATATTCAACTTTTTCTTATGAATTAGCAGAAGATGAAAATCTTACAGCTACTGGCGTTTTTAAAGGAAAGATGATTGTAATGTGGCTCAAAAAGGTAAATGCAGCACCGGTTTATTATATTCCTTTCCACGATGATGGTGAAAGAAACTACCAATTTTTTGGCACTTGGACGAGTTACAAAACTAAAAAAGCCTCTATAGCCTCTTGGGGAGAATATCGCATACCCTGCTCCGGAGATTTTGATTTAGGAGATGGAGATTTTGGTCCTAATCCCAAATATTGGCAATATGGTTGGGAGGAATTTAGGTATTAGTCCATAAGAATACAACAAAAATTGAGAAATAACGTGAGTTCGATGTTCTGTTATATCGAACTCACGTTAATTATTAAGAATTGCAATAATGTTCGTACATCAGTTTTATGCCTTGTTGTAGTTCGATGGCGTGTTGCCAACCGAGTTGATGTAGTTTAGAGGGGTCGGTGAGTTTACGCATTGTACCATCGGGTTTGGTACTATCGAATATTATTTCTCCTTGATAGGCAATGGTCTCTTTTATCATATAAGCAAGCTCTTTGATAGAAATCTCTTTGCCCGTACCAATGTTGATGTGCGTATTGCGCACCTCTTTGGTATTGGTGGGGTAAGTATCTTTAAAATTGATGCGTTCCATTAGAAACACACAAGCATCGGCCATATCTTCACTCCACAAGAACTCGCGCAAAGGTGTGCCAGTACCCCATAAAGTTACTTTTTTATCGGTGATGCCATATTTAGCTAAAATGGTTTGTATGGATTCCTTGCTACTTTCACCTGTAACACCTTCTACAGGGCGTTTGTTGAGGTCTATTTTTACTGCTTCCCAATCATTTTTAAGCAAGGCATTGGCTAAGTGTATTTTGCGTACCATTGCTGGTAATACGTGTGAGTTTTCGAGGTGAAAATTATCGTTAGGCCCATAGAGGTTGGTAGGCATTACAGCAATATAATTAGTGCCGTATTGCAGGTTGTAACTCTCGCATAGCTTGATGCCGGCAATCTTAGCAATGGCATAAGGTTCATTGGTGTATTCCAGCGGAGAGGTGAGCAAACAGTCTTCTTTCATAGGCTGAGGGGCTTCCTTAGGGTAGATGCAAGTACTCCCTAAAAATAACAGTTTTTTCACCTTATTTTCGTAAGCCGAATGAATTACATTGTTTTGAATCATTAGGTTTTCGTAGATAAAATCGGCGCGATAAGTGTTGTTAGCCATAATGCCCCCTACTTTGGCTGCTGCCAAGAAGACATACTCGGGTTTTTCATCTTTAAAGAATTGAGCGACAGCTTGTGCATCACGTAGGTCGAGTTCGGCACTGGTTCTGCCTATCAAATTAGTATATCCTTTTTGAGAAAGATTCTTCCAAATAGCAGAACCCACTAACCCTTTGTGTCCTGCGATATATATTTTAGCGTTTTTATCCATTGTTATTCAAAGTAATTCATTATGGTGAAACCACCTTCTTTGAGGTAAGCATCGCGTTTGAAGAGTTTGATATCCGAGCGCATCATATCTTCGATTAATCCTTTGAGGTCATACTCAGGTTTCCAACCTAAAACAGTTTGCGATTTGGTAGGGTCGCCTATGAGCAAATCCACCTCAGTAGGGCGGAAATACTGAGGGTCTACATTCACCACTTCGGGGTTATTGGTAATACGTTCGCGTATAGCACTGAGGTACTTTTCGCCTACTTTTTCGCTGAAAACAGAAGCGTCTACTGCAGTGATATAGCCTTTTTCGTCTACACCTTCGCCTTTAAATTCGATAGTGAGACCTATTTCTTTAGCTGCCATTGTGATAAAATCGCGGATGGCGGTAGTGATACCTGTAGCAATTACATAATCACTAGGAGCAGGCTGTTGCAAGATCAGGTACATCGCCTTGATATAATCTTTGGCGTGCCCCCAGTCGCGCTGTGAACTGAGGTTACCCATATAGAACTTATCCTGCATACCCAACGCTACCCTGCTTAGCGCACGGGTTACTTTGCGAGTTACGAAAGTCTCCCCACGTATAGGAGATTCGTGGTTGAAGAGGATACCATTAGAGGCGTGCATATTATAGGCTTCGCGGTAGTTTACGGTAATCCAATAGGCATACAATTTAGCGACTGCATAAGGAGAACGCGGGTAGAAAGGAGTACGCTCACTTTGAGGTACTTCTTGCACTAAACCGTAAAGTTCGGAGGTAGAAGCTTGATAGATACGCGTTTTTTCGGTAAGCCCCAAGAGGCGTACTGCTTCGAGGATGCGCAAAGTGCCGAGACCATCGGCATTGCCTACGTATTCGGGGGTTTGGAAACTCACGTGCACGTGGCTCATCGCAGCGAGGTTGTAGATTTCATCGGGTTGTACCTCTTGGATAAGGCGGGTGATATTCATACTATCGGTGAGGTCGCCGTAGTGTAGGATGAGGTTGCGGTGTTCTAAATGAGGATCTTGGTAGAGGTGGTCAATACGGTCGGTATTGAAGAGGGATGAGCGGCGTTTCATACCGTGTACCTCATATCCTTTTTTAAGCAGGTACTCAGCGAGATAGGCACCGTCCTGCCCTGTGATACCTGTAATGAGTGCTTTTTTTGTCATTTTATTATTTGGTGTAATAAAGGTGATTGTTCAAGGGGCGAAGTTACGAAAAATATTGGAAATGGGGTTGTTTTGGTGATATTTTTTGATCTTGATTTACTATAATGAAAAAATAGTTTGTGTTATAAAATCAAGAATTCTTCTAATAAAAATTTAACGGACTGATAGTAACAAGATTCTTATCAATAGATGTCTTTGTTAAAACTTGTACTTTAGCAGTTAATGTTCTACGTCTGTTTCTATTGAAATCGGTTAGTTTGTGGTGAGACTTAGTAGTAGTTAGCAAAAGAGCGAAAAAAGTACTTACACAAATTAGTAAGAAAAGTCCTATATAAGCCCATTTTGCGGTGCTATGTTGCTCGTAAGTATGCAGTATTTTTTGGTGTTTTTGGTGAGTGAGTTCTCCGCGTTTGCGCAATACTTGTAGTTTTTCTGTCCACGCTTGTTGTAGGGCTTCATCTCTCCAATCTACAAACCATAAATTCCATTTAAATTGATAGTTGGTTATTGTTTGAGCTAAGTGTTTTTGCAATCGGTAGGTGAAAATGAGTCGGGTGAGTATATAATAGATAATTCCGAAAATAGTGGCTATATATACAAGGATTTTATTTTCTATATTGGTATGAGCTGCATAATATACAAATGAAGAAACAATAGTAACGGGTAAAAACAAGGCATTGTGAATACTATTGGTTTCTTTTTCTAGGAAATCTTCACCTTTGAGCATATTCTTAGGGGAATATTTCTTCAGTATGAGAGAGTTTATCATAAATATGTGTGTTTTTTAATAAAGTTAAATGTTTTGAGTTGCAAAGTTATAAAAAACATTGAGATTTTTCCTATCTCATATAATTTTTCTTATATACAAAACAATAGGCTCATTTAGCTATAGATGAGCCTATTGTTTTTTTAATTGTCGTTATAATAACGAGTTGAGATTAGAGGGTTATTTCCTTTACGGTTTTGTTACCAGGGCGGTCGGTAGCGGTTACTACTACTTTATCACCTGAGAGAGAGGTATTGGTAGCGGTGGTGCTATAAATCCATTTGCCTTCTTTGAGAGTTGCTTCGCCTTGTTCTACGGTACTTTCGTCGCTACCTAAGATAGCTACTTTTACGCTGGTTACCTTAAAATTATCGGTTACTGCAATCGCTATTTTTTCTCCACTTGCAAGACCTTTGTAGGCTGAAACGTCTACGGTTTCTATCACGGGAGCTTTGAGGAAATCGGCGACAGCGAGGTTGTAGGCTGTTACACCTTTGCGTTTGAGGGCTTCGGTGGTGTAGGCTTCTTTAAGAGCGTTGTCCTGCAAAGCGTTTTTGCCGTAGGTGATAGCATTTGAGAATTTTGTTTGCTGTGCTATTTGTTTAGCGGTAGGCTTTTTGGTGCGCACTGGGAATTTAGAAACGATGGTTTCGCCATTGCGTTGGCTGAAAACGATTTGTTTACCAATTCGACCTGAAAGTCCTTCTGTTACGATGTTATTAATACTTTTTGCCATTTTTGTTTGATTTTAAAGTTGTTCATAATTAGGGGTTAGGAGATAGCCCCCGACTCACTTACTCGGCAATTGCCGACAATCCCGAAGGGGGACAATCCGCAAAAGAGAATGTTTATGAGATAAATTGTTCTAAAGCGAGATTTTTGGGGATAGGGGATAGTGCTGGACACGTCAGCCTGTCCAGAGGGGCTGACCACTATTCTATTTCCTATTTCATTTCTGAACTTTATTTCCTAACTTTTACGGTGCAAAATTGCGGCGAATTTTGCGAGTGTGCAAAAAGTTGTAACGAGGGGTAACAGGTTTGTAACAGGGATATTATGTCAATGAACTGAGAGAGAAAGGATTGATTATTTTTCTATTTCTTGGAGTGTTCGGGCGTTTATAATTCTCCTTTCCTTATCAAAAAACCAGCCGTACTTATTGAAGTAATAAATAGCTGATTTGATATGGGCTTTTAATAGTTTGATATTTTTATAAGATGCTTTTTGGTATTCGTGTACAACAATGGCTTCGGGGAAGAAGATAGTTTTGTAGGCACGGTGGATGCGACGGTTGAGGTCGAAATCTTCCATATACATAAAAAATTGTTCATCAAATAATCCTACTTTCTCAAGGGCTTCGGTGCGCAAGAACATAAAGCAGCCTGAGAGTATGGGGATATTCATTGTTTGGTTATAGCTAAAGTTGTGTAACTCAAAATGTTTGTTGCTTTTGTCTCTCCATTTTTTAAAAGGAATAAAACGCCTAAAAATGAGGTCGATAGGGGAGGGGAGGAGTTTGCAAAGGTATTGCAGTTGCCCATCGGGATAGATGATTTTTGGCATTATATTGCCTACCTCGGGGTGCTCATTCATATAATGAGTGAGTTTTTCTAAGGCACCTTCTTGTATTACAATATCAGGATTTAAGACTATGTGATAGGGCAGCCCTTGCTCCATAGATTTTTTGATAGCAATATTATGTGCTTTGCCATACCCCATATTCTCATTGTTGAAAATATAGTGTATTTCCTTATCGGGGTACATCGTTACAACGCTTTTGAGCACATCGGTGGGCGAGTTGTCGACAAGGAACAACTGTAGTGCCTCACTTTTGCAAGCGAAGTAGCTATCGATGACCTTTTTGAGAGGTGTGAGGTTGGTTTGGTATAACACTATGGAGGCTGAGAGTTTCATTAGTTTTTGCAATATAGTTTTAAATATTGATTACTCATATTTTCAATGCTATAATCATCTATAGCACGTTTGTATATATTTTCAGCGTACTGTTGTTTATTATTAAAGGCATTTACAATCGCCTCGGATAGAGAGGCTATGTTGTCTAACTCATAGAAAACTACTTCATTTTCATTGTATTGTTCTTTAAAAATAGCGATATTAGAACATACGGTAGGTAATTTGCATTGTCCTGCTTCAATAAGTGAGAGGCTAAACCCCTCGGAATAAGAGGTTGCAGTATATACATCAAAATACTTCAAGTAACTAATAGCATTCTTTTTGTAGCCTAAGAACCAACAGCGATCGTACACGTTTTCTCGCTTAGCTAAGGATTTTAAGTTTTCTAACTCTGTGCCATCTCCTACTATGATAAAGAAATAATCGGGGAGGTGTTTTAGGGCTAATATAGTTTGGTGTATTCCTTTTCTTTTGGTGAGCAAGCAATGGGTTCCGATGAGCTTAAATTGTTTTTTAATATCTAATATTTGAGATTCTTCGTCTACTTTGGCTTCTATTTTTTCTTTGTGATAGGCTCTTCCATTATAGATCACTTGATAAGGTTTGTGAATTCTATTTTTATAAGTATTAGCCATTAAATGGGTAAGATAGACAATAGAGTCTTGTTTATTTAATATTTTCACCCATATTTTTTCGAATATATAGGCTATAAATTTGTTGTAATTGCCTTTTAAATTGTCGTAAATAATTTGGTGTAGGGTGGAAATGAACTTACATTTATCAGTTTTTTTTCGGTGATACCATATATAAAGGTCAGGACGGAGCATATTGGTGTGCACTATATCATACTTATTGAAATCTATTTTCTCAAAAAAAGAAATTTTATAGGTATTACAAGGGAAAGAAATGGCATTTTCTCTTTCATCAAAATAATATACATCTATTAAATCCACTTTATTTATAAGTCCTTCAATAATATCTTTAGTGACTATTACGGGACCTTCGTTGATAAGAGAGGGTATTATAAAGGCGATTTTCATTTTTTATAGATTTTGTATAATAATTTATTTTTGATGTGTTGCAATTGGTAATAAGGTGAAAACAAAATTGCCAAAGGTAAATAGATGATTCCTTCTCTTTTTTTTCTTAGTACGAATTTTCTAAAAAGGGAAGCAGATATGTTGTGCATTTTTGTAATAAAAGGGCTTGTGGTAAGATATTTTTTAAGAGCTTCTAAAGAATAGCTATCAGTAAGTGTGTTGTTTTTCATTCTTTCTTTATGCAATTTTTTTACATAGTTAGAAAGTTTTATTTGAGAGAGTCCCATAGTAGAAATGGTATTTCCTTCTCTTATTCTTAAGTAATATAATCCTTTTTGTACATTAGCGAGAGGTACGTTATTAGAGATAAGTCGTAAAATAAAGTCATAATCTTCAGCTCCAGACATTCTGTAATTACCGTATTTTTCATATATATATTTGTAAGTAAGCCAATGGTGAGAGACGGGCGAGCTAAAAAGAGCTACTTTTTTAATAGATTCAAAACTTTCTGGATAGATTTCTTCTTTTAAAATTGCATCTTTTTCGTTTATAGAAAAAAGGTTGGAACTTACTAATTTTACTTCAGGGTGTTCTTGTAGATAGTTATAGAGGGTTTCTATGCGAGTATTATCAGCGATATCATCTCCATCTATTCTAGCGATATATTTTCCAGTAGCTTGTTCAATAGCAAAATTAAGTGTTGCGGCAATTTTCATATTTTGTTTATTTCTAAAAAGCTTTATTCTACTATCTTCATTTGCTAATTTTTGGAGTATCGAGAAAGTATCGTCAGTAGAGAAATCGTCTACTACGATAATTTCCAAATTAGTATAGGATTGTTGCATAACGCTTCGTATAGCTTTTTCTACAAATTTACCTACATTGTAAGTGGGAATGAGAACTGATATTTTTTCTTTCATATATTACTTGTTTTCAAGTTGAGTCCATTTTTTAGGATAAGGAGACATATTATTCATTTCAAATTTCCAAGGTTTTTTAGGGACTATTACATTTTTAGCAGTTGCGAGCATAGCTGCCCACCAAGCAAAAGTACTATTTCCTATGGCAAAATTACTAAATTGTTGCAATAAGGCAAAATCTTCTAATACAGATTGTTCTTCTACTAAAACAATGTTATATAGTTCATTTATTTTTTGTATATCCCCTTTAATAGCTTCGAAATCATCTGAGAAAATATAAATATTTTCTATTTTTAGATTGTTTTTAAGAATTTCTAATGCCTTGAGATAGTATGGGATTTCTATTTTGCTATATATTTCGCTACCATAGGTGAGGAAATCACCACGACGGATATGAACAGCTACATCGTTTTCAGTAATTGTATAAGAGGGATTATTAGGAACTAATGTTCGTATTACCGTTCTTACCTTTTGTTTGAATTCTTCAGAAATATATTGATGAGCTTGGTAATAGCCTATATGGTAACTCCAAAGAGCTATTTTAGGAGTAGCTATTTTATATATAGCCCATTCAGTTTGAGGTTCTTTTTGTATATTTACGATTTTGCTCCAAATGCTTTTATATAGGGGAATTTTTTGGATGCGTATTAATGCTGACAATATATATTTATGAGCGAAATAGGATAGCTCAATGCCTAATTCTATAGGGAGTTCAGTGAGTAGTGAACGTTTGTTTCTATCTTTAGTATCGCCTTTATTATTTTTATGAGGGAATGCAATCATTTTTACATTGCTAAAGCCTTGTTTTTTGAGGTAATAAGCGTAAGAAAGCATATAAAGTTGATTGCCTAAACCGGCTTGTAATAACACATAGTTAGTGGGGTTAGGGAGAATCTTTTTAAGTATTAGACTTATTTTATTTTTACAAATTGTTTTAAATTGATTCCATAACCAAGCTTGTTTTGTTATTTTCACATCTGTTTGCCCACGTAACCATTGGTGTCCTCCAAAGCGATAGTGATTTTTATTTTGAATGATAATTTTAGGATTTACAATTTTTTTATTTCCTTCAGGAACGCCATAATTTTCAGGTTGTACTAATACTGTATCTTTGTTTTCAAACAAATATCGATTGAGGTGACTCTCGTCATGCCATAGAGCGATTATGTTATTTTCAAGGTCTTTTTTAATTCTTTGATCTAATGTATGTATCAGTTTTAAATAATCATTTGTTTTGCCACCATTTAGACCTCCCATAAAGTAATATTCACCCTCATTTTCTGGCATATAAGCTAAAGAGTTAGGGTTTGTTTCATAAGTAAAACTATGACGTTTTTTCATATAAAAACCAGGGTGTTTTACTCCTAATAATCCTTTTTCAATTGGCAAGAAATTCTTATCTACAGGAGCTATAAATTTCATATTAGCGTTGAAAAAGAAGATATAGTCCATTTGCTGTAATTCATTTTCAGCTTTTAGGAAAATCTCAAATCGCATAAGAGTATCATAAGGCCAGCCTAATTTTTGTTGGTAGATACGTTTTACGCGTTTTGTATCTTCTCCCTCTATAGGGTTTTGAGAATCAGTAAATACAAAATAGTGTTTGGTAGCTCCTGTAATAAAGTACTTTTCAGCACTTTTAAAGAATTCTTCCCAAAAGGTGATGTATCTACCTGTAGCTATGTATAAAATGGCGATGTTCATAGTTTTATAGTTGTTTTTCTTTTTAAAATAAAACGCAATTTTACAAAAATACGCCAACCTAAGAAAATTAATTTGTCTACAAAAGTTATTTTACTTTTTAGTTCTGTTATTTTTTGATTTATTTCAGGAGTATTGACTTTAAATACTTCTTTTGTACCAATAAAGTGCAAAAGTTCTCTGTTCTTTTGATAAATACGAAATAGTTTTTTATATAGAGAGGAGCGATTTTGAATAATAGCATCTTGTATTTCTCTATCTTTTATATTTAAAGATGTTATAGTGCTCCATTTCATACTATAGTTTTCCAAGACTCTATATAAAGATAAAGGATATTTTAGAATCTTAACAACTTTTCCTATTTGAGATAATCGTAAATGTAGTTCATAATCGAAACAGGGATCAAAATATTCATTAAATCCATTTAACTTTATAACTGATTTCCGATTAAAACAAGCTCCTGCAATGCATCCTACATTATAAAACTGAAAGTCATTTGGGCATAAAGAAAGTATTTGTAATGTAGTAACTTGTTTTCTTGGTTTAAGTGTTGATGTTGATGAAAAAAAGCGTGTTTCTATATAAATAGCATCTATTTTTTCTTGATAGTGCTTAAGGACTTTATTGATTTTCTGAATATAATCATCTTCTAATTTGTCATCATCGTGGAGCATTACTACGAAATCAGTTTGAGCTAACTCAAAAAGTTTGTTCCAATTGCCTGTGAGTCCTAAATTTTCAGTGTTTTTATAGTAAGAAATATTTTTACTGACATAGGAAGTTATTAGTTCTTCTGTTTCGCAATTTCGTTGAGGGTCATTATCTACAATTAGAATATTAAAAGGGATGTTTGTTTTCTGTTGTAAACAACTATCAATTGCCTCACGAAGAAGTGAGGTACGTTTGTAAGTAGGAATTGCTATAGTAAATTTAGCTTCCTTTACTACAGTTATTTTTATGGGAATAGAAGTTATTTTTGTTATCTCTTTGTAGTTCATTATCTAAATAATTTCATTTTCTAAAACAATCCAATGATCAAGGATTCTAAAATCTCTTCCTATATTATACTTAAATGTATTTTTAGGAACATATACATTTTGAGCATTTGATAATATAGCACCCCAGTAGGCAAAAGTACTATTGCCAATCACAAAATTATCGAAATAGGTCATTAAACTTAAATCTTGTAAAACAGTTTGTCTTTCAACTAGTACTATAGAAAATTTATTAGCAATAGTTTGAATTTCTTCTTGGATATTTTCAAAATCATCTGAAAATATATAAATTTTTTCTATACAAAGTTTCTTTGAAAGTAATTCTAATCCTTCAATGTAAAAGCTAGTTTCGATCCTATTGAAAATGTGTTTGTTTTCTTCAATGAAGAAATCACCCCTACGGATGTGAACAGCTACATCATTTTTCGAAATAATAAAGTTTGTTTTAGGAGAAAGTTGTTTTAGAATTTGTTGTGTTTTTTCTTTAAAGGTATCAGTAATATACTTGTGAGAAGCATAATAACCTAAATGAAAATTAAAAAGAGCTGTTTTTCCTAAATCAGGATGAAAGCCTTGATTTTTTAGTAGTTCTTTTCTTTCCTCTTCTCCAAAATTAATACGAGGTTCTAAATAAATACGTGCGAATCTTCCTAAAAAAGTTTTTTGTAGACCTATCTTAGACATTCGTATTAGGACAGCAAAAAGGTAAGCAATTTTTTTAGGAGATAATGTGACTATAGAGAAGCCTAATTGTTTAGGTATTTCTGTAATAATATTGCGTTTTGCTTTATCAGTAGTATCTCCCTTATCCTTAGTTCTTGGCATAAGGATACTTATTTTTTCATTTTGTTGTTGTTGGGTAAGGAAGTAGGCATAAGCTAAAATATATAATTGGTTACCTAAACCACCCATTAAGTAAATATAATGTCTTGATTTCATACTATTGTTTGTTAAAAACCTTTTTATTGGTAATATATTTAAGATATACAATTTCAAAGAAAACAATTAGGGTCATTGAAATAGGTATAATGAAAATAGAGTTTGACAAGGCAAAGCCTATTGCTAAACAGATAAAAAGTTCTAATGTAACTATAAGTAAGTCCTTTAGGATGTAGCTATCTAAGTGATTAGGAATAAGTGTTAATGAGGTATAACAAGCAACTTGCAAAGTAGCATAAAGTCTAAATGATAAAATGATAGCTATAGGATAGGCCATATACATACCCTCACTACCTAATAAATTTACAGCTAATTTACCAAAAGTTATTATTAGGGCAACAACAGTGATGCCAATTATTCTTTCTATTTTTATGATTTTTTTCAATGATTGCACATTGAAATTAGCTACCATCCTAGGGAAAAGGGCATCGTTGATACTTGCGACCAACATTGTAGGAATTTGTACTATTTTAGTAGCCAAATCATAAATAGCTAAATCAGTCATTCCCCAACGTAACCCTATAATCAAATTTAAAGTATAACTATGCAAGGCTGTAAGGAAAATACTTGAAAAAAAATAGAATGCTTCTTTTATATATTCTCTCATTTTTTTTAAAGAAACTATTTTTAGTGATATTTTCTCAACTATTAATAAGTATGCAAAAGCAAAAATGCTACTAAATAGAATACTAAGGTTTGTAATAGTTGAAAACAATAATAAATCATTAGGTTTCTTTATGAAATAAAAAATAAAAGGTAAGGTTAGTAGTTTAAAAGTTAACTGAGTTAAAGTAACAACTTTCATTTTTTGAATTCCTTGAAAGTACCATATAGGAAATAGTATATTGGTTAGTGTATTCAAAAAACAAGTGATATAAATCCATTTGTGATTTTGAAGTAAAGGGCTTACCAAATAAATACAAACAGCTATTATTGATGAGAATAAGAATAATGCAATTTTTACTGAGAATATACTTGAGACAATATCTGATTTTTGCTCAATAGAATCCTTATGTAAAGCAATTTTTCTTGTTCCTAATAAATCAAATCCAAAACTGATAAAAACTATAAAATAATTAACAACTGTAGTGATAAAAATATAAATGCCATAAGATGAAGCTCCTAAAGTTCTAATCAAATAAGGATAAAGCAATAAAGAGAATGTTGCATTTAAAAATATTAATAAAGTCATAAAAAAATAGTTTTCAATTATTTTTTTATTACTAATAAAAATTCTTTTTATTTCTAAAAATAGTTTCAAATTATTCTATTTATTTCGTTTTTTACAAATTGTTCTATATTTTCTTCTAAACTCCTTTTAGGTTGCCATCCTAAAGAGCACAACACACTGTTATCTACTTGGGGCTCCATAATCTCCCCCTCTCGGTAAGGAAGTGCTCCAAAGTTTAATTCAGTTGCTATGGGGTGACCTTTTAGCTTTTCTAATGTTTCCTTTACAAGGGTTACAAAAGTTTTTACAGGGGTAAGCACTCCTGTGCCTACTTCTATATCATTAAAGGCTTTTAACTGCGAAGCCTTCTCCAAGCAGGTAAGGTAGGCACACACTACATCATCTATATAGATAAAATCGCGTTTTTGTGTACCTGAGGTGAGTGGTATGGTTGGTTTTTCCTGTTTGAGTTCATTTAAGATCCAAGTAGTGAATTTGTCATTACCATCTTGCTCACCAAACATAAGTTCTAATTTTAAGTTTACTACTTGTATTTTATTAGAAGCTATTTTTAGCCATTCTTCAAATTGTTTTTTTGAAAGGGCATAAGCGTTTATTTGTTTATCTAAAAGTGTGCTGGTATTAAGAAAATGTTTTGTATTAAAATCTATTGCTGCAGTAAGCAATTCTACTCCAAACATTAAGTTTGTTTTGAGTATCTGCTGTATACTTTCTCCTTTTCTGCCATACATACAAGCTGTGTGAATGATAGTGTCAATATACTGGTCTTCAAAAACTTTTTGCAAAGGCACTTGGTCTATATCATAGCTTATAAAAGTGTTTTCAAAGCCTTTTAAACGCCAGATATTGGAGGTGGTGCGCTTGAGTGCTACTACCTTATACCCTTTGCTGACTAAGGCTTTCAGCAAATGACTGCCGAGGAATCCTGTTGCGCCTGTTAAAAGTATTGTCATAATTATATTGCTATTTTCAAAATCTTGCTCTATATAGGATTGAAAGTTCCTATGAAAGGCACGTTTCAGCTTGTGCTGATGGTGGTTCGCTCACGAATTTCACGAATTTACACGAATGTTTCAGCTTGCGCTGATGAGGTTTTTCGCCCACGAATTTCACGAATTTTCACGAATGTTTCAGCTTGCGCTGATGGGAGTTTCGCCCACGGATTATACGAATTTTCACGAATGTTTCAGCTTGCGCTGATGGGGTTTCGCGCACGGATTATACGAATTTTCACGAATGTTTCAGCTTGCGCTGATGGGGTTTCGCCCACGAATCTCACGAATTTGTACGAATATTTTCAGCTTGCGCTGATGGGGGTTCGCCCACGAATTGCACGAATTTGTACGAATATTTCAGCTTGCGCTGATGGGGGTTCGCCCACGAATTGCACGAATTTGCACGAATGTTTCAGCTTGTGCTGATGGGGTTTTGCCCACGAATTGCACGAATTAACACGAATGTTTCAGCTTGCGCTGATGGGTTAAACAAAGGCATCAGCGAAGAAGTTTTCTTCTTTTAGTCCTTGTTGAGAGAGGAGCTTTTGAGCGCTTTGTATCATCACTTCACTACCACAAGCATATACTTGTGCTTTTTGCCAATGGATAGGTTGTTGTAGGGCTATTTCCTGTACATAACCTTTAGCTCCTTGCCACTCGTCTTCGCGAGTGAGTACGGGGATATAGGTGAAATTAGGTAGTGTTGTTTCAAGTTGCCAAAAGAGGTCTTCTTTTTTTCTTCCTCCCCAAAGTAACCATATTTTTTTACCTTTTACTTGCTCGGGTTGTTGTTGCCATTGATCGAGTATTGCTTTGATAGGTGCAATCCCTGTGCCTGTTGCTAGCAATACAATCTCTTCACAAGCGGGATTGTTGCGGTAGAAAAAGGTGCCTAAGGGGCCTTCCATTCGCAAAAGGTCATTGGTTTTGGCTTCGCTAAACCAATACTGACTAAACAAACCTCCCTCATAATTGCGGATAAACAATCTTAGTTCATTGCCTTCACATTGGCTATGGTTGATAGAATAACTGCGTTTTTGTCCGTTTCTGATGATATCTATATATTGCCCTGCTAAAAACTGAAAATCGACTTTAGGGGGCAAGCGTAAGACTACTTCTGCTATATGTGGGGCTACGGCTGTAATGCTATTGATTTTGCAAGGTGTTACTTGTGGTTTAGGCAACGTTATTCCCAAGTCTTCTACATCCAGTACTACTTCTGATCTAGGTACTACATTACACGAGAGTACATAGCCTGCTGCTTTTTCTTCTGCGGTAAGGACTTGTTCATCTTGCAAATTCTCTACCTCACCCTCAAGTATTTTCACACGGCAACTGCTGCAACGGGCGTTGAGACAAGAGTATTCCAAAGCAATACCACTATCCAAAGCGGCTTGTAACAAAGAGGTATTCTCTTCACAAGTGTAGGTTTTGTTGTTTTTTAGATGTATGGTGTGTGTAGCCAAGATGAGTGATATTTAGGTTGCAAATATAGTGATTTATTTCTAGAAATAAAAGAAGGGGTTATTTAAATAAACTTTTTTCTATATGATTTTGAATAGTTTCTACATTAAATCTTTGATTTAACAAATTAAAACTATTATTTCCCATTCTTTCTCGTAATTCTTTTGATTGTAATAATTGTTGTGCAGCTATAAAAAGTTCTCTTTTATCAGTATTTTCAAAAATAAACCCTGCTTTTGCTTCATTGATAATTTCTTTTAAATCATTACCTTTATTTACACAACCTAAAATGGGTTTAGAATACTCCATATATCCTAAAAGTTTACCGGGGAAATTATGAGTTAAATGATTAGGGTGAAGATTGAAAAGCCCAACATCAAACTCTGAAAGCATTTGAAAATACTCATCTTGATCTACTGCTGGTAAATAAGTAACATTAGTTAAATCGTATTCTTTCTGTTTTTCTAATATTAAGCTTACTTCATCTCCTTTTCCCACAAAGAGGAAATGAGCTTTGGAAAAAGGTTTCATAGCAATCGCTAAATCTACTAAGTTTATCATATTTTGGGCGTGCCCTATATTTCCTCCATAAAAAAAGACTATCTTATTTTCTAAACGTAATTCTTTTCTATATTTATTTGATTGATAAAAGATAGGTGCTATTCTTGTCCAGTTAGGCAATACTTCGAATTTTTCAGAATTTTCAAAATTTTCTTGACACCATTTCAAATTAGCCTCAGACATCACTCCTATACAATCGGCATTTTTATAATTAATACATTCAAAATGCTTGAAATATTTGTGAATAAGGGAATCTTTCTTCATCAGTCCATTGTCTATAGTCCATTGAGGAAAGATATCTCTCAATATTAAATAGGTTTTAGCATTGTACAATTTTTTAAGTTTTGATATGAGTTTTCCCCAAAATATAGATGGGGAATAGTAGACTATCGCATCAAAATGATTAGTTTTAAAGAAAGTTTTGCAATATTTCCACGCTCTATAGGATAACAGAGACTCATTGATAGCTCTCTTTATTTTTGGAATGTTTTTTATTTTACCAGATTTAAAGAAAATGGTATCAATACCCTGTACTTCTTTTTGTTCAAAACTTTTTTTCAATGTATGCAAAGGGGTTAATACACTAACAGCAACCCCTTTTTCTTTAAAAGATGTAGCTAACTCGAACATCATTTTTGCTGCCACTTTTGTACTATGGGGCAGAAAGTCATCTACAATAAACAAAATCCTCTTCGTTTTCATACTTATATATTTTCTTGCCAAACGACTCTTTTTACATAATCAGTATAAGAAATGATGATACGCACTACTTTTTCTGATACATTAGGCATTGAATAATCGGCTACAGGGCGATAGTTGCGCTGATCGCCTATCTGTTGTTGCAATACTTGTGTGAGTCCTTGCATAATGCGATCGGGCGATAAACCTACCATCATTACAGAGGTTTCTTCCATTGCTTCAGGACGTTCGTGAGCTTCACGAAGATTTAAGGCGCGAAAATTCAGTATAGAAGATTCTTCTGAAATCGTACCGGAATCACTTAGTACTACATAAGCTTTCTGTTGTAAAGCATTGTAATCGTGAAATCCTAAAGGTTTTAGGAATTGTATTTCGGGGCGCATTGCTATTTGTTTCTTGTCTATCATATTGCGAGTACGCGGGTGAGTAGAGACAATGATGGGGTAATGATACTGCTCGGCGATTGTATTGAGAGCATTCATCAAGTTAGTAAAGTTTTTTTCGGAATTGATATTTTCTTCGCGATGGGCTGATACTACAAAGAATTTACCTTCCTCTAAACCTAAAGTTTGTAACACTTTTGATTTTTGGATCTCAGGTAGATAGTGGTGTAGTACTTCATACATAGGAGAGCCTGTTTTGATAACTCTATCAGCAGGAAGTCCTTCTCTGAGGAGGTACTCACGGGCAATGCTTGAATAGGTGAGATTGATGTCGGAAATATGATCTACGATTTTTCTATTAGTTTCCTCGGGTACTCGTTGGTCGAAACAGCGATTGCCTGCTTCCATATGGAAAATGGGTATATGTTTTTTCTTAGCTGGAATCGCACACAGGCACGAATTAGTATCGCCTAACACTAAAAAGGCATCGGGCTGGAGTTCATCTAATACGGGGTCTATTTTAATGAGGATGTTACCAATGGTCTCGGTAGCAGTTTTACCTGCTGCTTCTAAGAAATAATCGGGTTTGCGAAGTTGTAAATCTTCAAAAAAGATTTGATTGAGCTCATAGTCGTAATTTTGACCAGTGTGCACAATGATATGTTCTATAGCCTCAGAAGCATCTAAGGCTGCGAGGACACGAGATAGGCGGATAATTTCGGGGCGAGTGCCCACTACGGTTACTACTTTTAATTTTTTCATACTTTTAGAAAATAAGTGTCGGCATTATCGGGGTTATAAGGTTCATCGATCCAAAAGATAGTGTACAAATCATCATTTCCTATGTTGGTAATGTTGTGAGTGTACCAAATAGGCATATCTACATAAGCAGGTTCGTTGCCATCTAAATAGAAATCTAATACTTCTTGAGTATCTATTTTTCGCAACTGAATTAAGGCTTTTCCTTTGATAACTGTAAAACGTTCTATCTTGCGGGTGTGGTAATGATTGCCTCGAGTGATATGCGGATGAGTGGTGGAAAAAGAGCACTGACCTCCAATTCCTAAACGAATGACTTCTACGAAAGCTCCACGATCATCGGTATGTTGAGTGAGTTTGACAGGAAAATGGCTCTTATGATCTATATATGAGCGAAATGTATTAAACAAGTTGTGTTCAAAAGCATTACTAAGTACAGGAATTTCACCTTTCTCTAAATAGCACATTTTAAAACCTTCCAAAAGTGTTAATACTTCTGAGACTTTTTTAGTAGCTGTAGGAGTTACTTCCAAAGCAGGAGTACTTCTTTCAGCGCGAATTTCGTCTATGATAAGTGATATGAGTTCTTGTACATAAATGAGGTTTACCTCAGCATCGGTAGCGATGGTGGGCGTTTGTCCGTGAGTGAGTTGATAGCAGAAAGTTGCAATAAACGAGTTATAAAACGGCTTACCAAAAGCACCAAACACATTGGGAATGATGAGACCACTAGCTTTTCCTCCGCAATTTTTAGCCCACTCATTTAGGAGCTCACGCGCCACACGTTTAGATTTTCCATAAAGGTTTTCACGTTCTTCTTGAGTGGAGGAAGATATGAAAACGTGTGCCTTACTTTCAGTTTTTTTAAGTGCTGTTATGAGCTTTTGAGTAAGAGCGACATTTGTATCATAAAGTACTTGTTCACTCTCGTGACGATTGACAGCTGCCAAATGCACTATCACATCACATTGAGCTACAAACAGTGCTAATGTATCCTCATTTTCAAAATAAACATCCTCAAAAGGGAGACATTCAAACTCATTTGGGAAAAGCTGGAGTGAGTTGTACAAATGACTTCCTATAAAACCTTTTTGTCCTGTAATACCTATTTTTTTCATTGCTTAATATTTTTTCCAATCTACCCATAAATGACTATCGTATCGCCAACTATCTTCGTAGGCTTCGGGGATTCGTTTTCCAGAAAAAACTAATAGAATACTGTTGTCTTCGCCAGCCTTGATACAATTTGCATAGCCTTCGGGTACACAAAGTATTTTGCTATCTTTTTCGCTAAGCTGGATAATATCAGCTGGTAGGTTAGTAGAGGGGTTATCCCAATCATCGGGTTGTACTAAGGCAATAGTAAAAGAACCTTTCACACAGTAAAACCATTTTTTTTCGTGCTGATGTCCGTGCCAACCACGTACTACATTTTTATCGGGATGATGGATAAAATAAAAACGTTCGACCCCTTCAAAGACAAAGTTGTTTAGAGAACTTATTTGTCCTCGGTGGTCTGTAAATATTTCTCCTTGTATGGTTTTTACTTCAAACATTGTATATCGTTTTGTATTTCGTCTAATTTTAACAATAGAGATTTCATTTCCTCTACGCTTAAGCGGGTGGTGTTATGAGAGTGGTAGTCTTCGATGAGAGAGACTTTTTCTTGCCCGTCTTTGAAATACTTGTCGTAATTTAAGTCGCGAGTATCACACGGAATGCGGAAATAGTTACCCATATCTTCAGCGCGAGCCATTTCTTCGCGAGCGACTAAGGTTTCATACAATTTTTCGCCGTGACGGGTACCTATAATCTTTACTTCAGTATTTTTATTGTAGAGTTGTTTTAGAGCTTCGGCTAATACGGTAAGTGTAGCAGCAGGAGCTTTTTGCACGAAAAGGTCGCCGTTATGTCCATTTTCGAAAGCATATAGGACGAGGTCTACAGCATCGGCTAAAGTCATCATAAAACGGGTCATATTAGGGTCGGTTAGGGTGATGACTTTGTTTTCTTTCATTTGCTCTATCCATAGAGGGATTACAGAGCCTCTAGAAGCCATTACATTGCCATATCGAGTACAGGAAATGGTTGTTACAGCATTTTCGCCTAACTGACGACCTTTGGCGATAGCTACTTTTTCCATCATTGCCTTGGAGATGCCCATTGCATTGATAGGGTAGCAAGCCTTATCGGTAGAAAGAACGACTACATTTTTGACTTGATGGGCGATAGCAGAGTTTAGCACATTTTCTGTGCCTAACACATTTGTTTTGACAGCTTCTAAAGGGAAAAACTCACAAGAAGGTACTTGTTTGAGGGCAGCGGCGTGGAAGACATAGTCTACGCCTGTCATAGCTATATCTACAGAGGATCTATCACGTACATCGCCTATATAGAATTTGACTTTAGGGTTTTGCAAGGCGTGGCGCATATCGTCCTGTTTTTTTTCATCGCGTGAAAAAATGCGTATTTCTTTGAAGTAATCGGTAGGGAGGAAACGCTGTAATACAGCATTTCCGAAAGATCCTGTTCCTCCTGTGATAAGAAGGGTTTTATTTTTTATTTCCATTATTTGTTGCTATCTGTTCTATAATTTCTATATATTTTTTTGTTCGATCCATACTTGTTCCAAAACGTTTTAGGTTTTGCTCTCCTTTTTGAATAAGTTCATTTTTTACACTTATATTGTTGTGCAGTAGTAGGATTTTTTCTGCATACTCATCGGCTTTCAAAGGGCTACAATACAAAGCTGCCTCTGCACAAATATCTCTTGAGAAAGGCATATCTGAAGCAACTATAGGTACTTTCATTGCCATTGCCTCTAGATAAGTGGTAGAGAAAGTTTCTAATAGGGAAGGCATTAGTAGCACATCCATTTGTTGGTATAACGAGGGCAGTTGGTTTAGCGGTACATTTCCTAAATAGTTGATGTAACTATCATACTTGTCATTAAAATTTAGGTCTTCTTTTTTTAGCGAAATATGTACTTTAAAGTTTAACTCAGGATCTATATTTTGAATTTCATTTATAAGTTTAGGAATGATCTGCAAATTTTTATGTGGATAATTAGCTGTAAGGCATAAAATATCCAGTTGAGTTTTTTCAATAGGTAATGTTTGCCATTCCTCCCTTTTGCTAAAAACAGCATTAAGGGTATTATGCACTGTAAAAGTATCCTTTTTATATTCTGTTTTTTGCTTAAAAATAAGCCTTGCATTTTCTGTTTCGAACACTAAGGCATCGGCATTGTTTATAAAAGCTTTTTTCTTTAAGAAAATGAGCAGTTTATATTTCAGTTGCTGTAAAAGAGAAAGTTGCTTATAGAAAGGAGAGTTAGTATAGAGCATTTGTCCAAAAGCAAAGCCTACTATTTTAGGAAAATTACTTTTGTGATATGATGGTCCAAAAGTAGTAAAAATAACGTTAGGTTTGATTTCTTCTTCTATTTTTTTTACAAACTTGCTTCTTTTTAGTTTAGCTGTATAAATTTTCTCAGGAATATCATAGAACACGAAATTCTTAGGGAAAGTAGCAGTATCAATAGTTTTAGTACTATGAGGGGATTGGAGCACCCAATACAGATGTTCCTTGTTAAAAGTTTTTAAATCATTTAGGAAAGAAGTAGCAACTTGTATACCTCCTCCAGCAAAAAGATTAGAATTATCTATGAGTATTCGCATTGAAAAGTGTTATTTTTATTTTAGAGAATCGTTTTATTATTGCATATAGTATGACAATATAAAAGGGAATTTTGAATAATCCTATGATATTATATCCAAACCAACGAGGGTAGGTAGCTAAGACTATAATACAATAAAGTATAAAATGTAAATTTTTACTTTTTTGTAACTTATTGATTAGAGAAGCAATATAATAACCTATAAGAATTATTCCTGGGTATGAAAGGAAAAAGAAAGAATAAGCACTGATAAGAGCCCCTCCTCCTGTGCTAGCTATATTTTTTTGGATATAAGATACCACAGCAGCTTTTTCAGGCAACCAAGAATAAGGTACAAATAAAGAAAGGACATTATAGAAAAACATTTCTAAACGTGTATATATACTTAGTGTATCAGATAAAGCAGCCTGATTGAGTATTGTAGAGGAATAGAAAATATCGATCTGATTACCAAAAAACTCTATATGAGTTTTTAAAAGGTCTCCTCTAAAGGGTAAAAGCAAAAGTTCGCCCCAAGAAGATGTTAATGCTAAAGCAATATTTCCTCTGATAGCACCTATCAGTACAAAAATATATAAAACAGGAATAGCGTAACACAAAATCTTAAAAAGTGATATATGATTTTTTCGAGTATCGTAATAAAATATGAGATATAATAACCCCATCATCAGCACTCCAATTCTCCCTCCATATAACAATAGTTTTATACCCATTAGCAACATTAGGATATGAACAACCTTTTTCATAACATAACTTTTACCACTATACATATAGAGCAAAGGGATGAGTATTAAAAAATATTCTCCCAATCCTCCTAGACCAGTAGTATCTCCTTTTTGTCCATATCCCCCTGTATCTAATACAGTGTCCCCTCTTATACCAAAAATGAGGAAAAAAACGAATAAGACACATAGAGATAAATACAAAAAGACATTCTCAGTTTGCGGAATTTTTTCGTTTATGTACAATCTTTTTTTAATAGGGCGTAAAAAAGTATCTAAGATACATAAAAAAATAGTATGTATTTGCAAAGTTTCGTAAAAGCCCTTTGTAGGACGGTAAGGAAATATATATTCTCCTGCAAAAAAGAAAGGGATCAAATTGACTATATATGTAAGGAAAAACAAAAACATCAATAGTATAGGCAAACTTCTATAAGTTTTGAAGATAATAGAAAGGTTTGCTACTATCGCTAATGATAGTAACATTTCAGGAGATTCTTCAAAAGAAGAGTACAAGATTACTATTGTGTATATTAGTAATCTTATAAAGATAGAAAGTAAATAGCTATACGGCATTTTATTCTATATATTTTGCAATTTGTCCTATTTAATGTCAGTTCGGTGTAAGTATTTATTTAACAATCACGAAAAGATTTTAAATCTCCCACGAATTTCACAAATTTGGGAGTGTATAAAACACTTTACTTTATATTATCTCACAAATTTTCACCTGACGGTCAATTATTTTGTAAATATATTATGATACAAAACTGTAAATCAATGTTCTTTTATATCGAACTCTCGTTATTTATATTATTTTTCTTCTGAATTTATAATTTAGGGCGTCTTCCTATTATTTTTTTTAGGGTACGAATCAAAGAATCATTAAAACGAGTACCAAACAAAAAAAGAGACCAATAATAAATGTAGAAATAAGCACTTTTATTGAATCCTAATTTGGCTAATTCTCTTGCGTACATTTTAAATTGCTTTCTTCCTTTATTTCGCTGGATAGCTAATACTGGATATGAATATTTTGACATATTCAATAATATCTTATCTGCAGTACCATTCTTGTATTTATCACTTATATAATTAATAATTTTTAAATACCAACTCATAAAATTGAGTGAATTTTGAGTGGTAATAGTTCCTGGAGTATAAAGTTTTTTTTCAGTCTCACTTGAACCGAAAAAAGGAGTACCTCCCTCTGTTGCCTGAGTAAGGGGTTGATGAAAATAAGCACTTGGGTATTTTTGAGTTACTTCAGCTAAAAGATATAATTGATATAATAATGAACCATCAAAAATTGTGTTCTCAAATTCTTTTGCAAATTTACGATTGATCGTAAACCCCGAGATAAAAACGCTCTTATCAAATAATGTTATATAAGTATCTGCAGAAGGAGTAAAGTCTTTATTTTCTGGGAAGTATTGGAAATACTCTATTTGCCCATTCTTATAAACATTTCTATAAGAACGGAGAATGTAACCATATTCCAATCTTTCTTTGAGAAATGGAGCATAACTATCTAATACATTAGGAATAAAAGTATCATCATCTCCCATAAAAATAACAAAATTCCCTTGTGCAGTATTTATAAGAGCTCTTAAATTTCTGTCATATCCTAAATTCTCTATGTTTTCTACATAAACAACTTTATAGTGAGTTGTGGATTTGAATTGTTCAACTATTTTTCTTATCTCTTCTCGTTGAGGGGAATTGTCTTCACAAATTACAATTTCCATTATTTCAGGTTCTGAAAAATCAATACTTTGGAGTAGATTTTTTAGTTCCTGTGGCCTATTATAACTGGGTATACATATTGAAAAGAGTAGTTTTTCCATTCTTTAATTATTTTAGTTTGTAATATTCTTCTACTATTTGTTTAGCTCTATCATTTTCAGAACCGCCTAATATTTTTAATCTTTCACAAGCATTTTCAGCGAGTTGAGCTACTTTCTCAGGATTGTCTAACAAATATTTCGCCTTAGTTACTAACTCTGTAGGGTTTCTAAAGTAGAGCGCAGCTTCTCCTTCTGGGAACATTTCATTCATATCATCAGTATATTCGCTGAGCATTACAGCTTTTGTTATAGGAATTTCAAAACATCGGCGTGTATAGGTATCACTATTGATTTTTGAGAAAAATACTAAGGCTATTTTTAGTCTGTTAAGTGTTCTATTATAATATTCTCCTCTTCTTGCAGGAAATATAGATTCTTTAATTTCGTTATATAAAGGAGCTTTTTTCCAAGCGTCATCGCCATAAACCACTACAGGAATATTTGCCTCTAATAAACTTTTTATCAAAAAGTCACGACCATCGTTCTCAAAATGCCCTATAAATGCTATAGGGATATCTTTTTCCACTTCTTCTAATCTATAGTTAAAAGAACTCAGATAGTGAGGTAATAATATTTTAGTGTTGGTAATTCCTATTTTCTTAAAATCTTCAATATTTTTTTTTCTGTATACAAAGTTTATATCACATAAAAAAGCATTTTTTATAAAATGTTTATAGTATGCCTTAGAGGGGACGCCACTAAAAGCATCATCATTGTTATACGAAAAAATTTTGCAATTAGTTTTTTCTTTTATTTTTTTTAATGTATTGGTGTGTACAGAATAGCATCTATACAAAAAAATAAAATCAGGATCAAAACTCTCAACTTTTTTGAGAATAGTGCGATTATATTTTAGGATATTAATACCTATATGAAACCTATTCTGTACTTTATTAAGAAATGTGGTCAATTTATTTTTATTAGTATACAAAAAATCCTCATAATCAATTTTTTCTACCTGCCAATTGTTTTCTAAATTTTTATATTCTTCACTTACTTGTATAAAGCCATTGTAAATTGCAGGAGCATATTGTGACCATTTAAAAGATCCTATCACTAATATTTTCATTTTCTTTTATTTTTGTAATGAAATTTCAAACTCTTCACACCACAAGGCTAATACATACACTTTCCAAATATTGAATACATAGTTGCGCTTGCCCTGAAGATGCAAATATAATTCTTTTTTAAATTTTTCAACATCTAAATTGGGGACAGAGTAAAGGAAAGTATCATTTAACTTTTGTAATACATCAGCTTTCAATTCATTGCGTAACCATTTCTCTAATGGAATAGAAAAACCTTTTTTAGGTTGAGTGAATACTTCTCTCGGAATATATTCTTCCAAAATATCCTTCAATATTCGTTTTGTTATCCCATCTTTATAACGATATGATATAGGCAGTGTTCTGGCAAATTCTATAATTCTATAATCTAAAAATGGACTGCGTGATTCTACCGAAAATGCCATACTTGCTCTATCTACCTTTACATTGCTATCATTTTCTAACCACAATTTAATATTCAAATCAGCGGCACGTTGCAAAGCATCTTTTGAATGATGTTTAAAACTGCTATAATGCTTGTCTAACCACCTCAAGTCTCTTTTTTTGTTAATTGTATCTAATGAGATATAAAACTTCACAGCTAATTCATTCTCATCTTTTGAGTTTAGTATTTCCCTAATAGTATGAGGCATTGAACCTGTAAACCAATGAAAAGGAACTTTACTTAGCAGTTTGCGTATAGGGTAAGGTATCCAAGATAGCTTTCTAAACTTATCAATAATCACAAAGTGTGAATAGCCTATAAAACTCTCATCGCCTCCATCACCTGAAAGAGCTACTGTTACCTCTTGTTTTGTTATTTTGTTAAGTAATAACGATGGTAATGCTGAACTATCAGCAAAAGGTTCGTCATAAGCCCTTCTAAAGTCTGCAAGCATTTCCAGAAACTGTTCAGGTTTGCAAGTAGTTTCTTTATGATGGCTGCCTATAAGTTCTGCATATTGTCTTGCAACCTTGCTTTCATCATATTGAGGGTCCTCTGAGGCAATGGTAAAGGTGTTGATGGGGTTATCAGAATTTTTAGCTGCAATGGCTGATACTAATGCTGAATCTATACCTCCTGACAAAAATGAACCTAAGGGTACATCAGACTGCATTCTTATTTTTACAGCATCTTTTATTAGTTCATGCAACTTATCCTTGGCTTCTGCATAACTCATATTGGTAAGAGTTACTGGCTGTAAATCCCAATATGTCTCTATCACTTTGGTTTTCTCGATAGTATCTATAAGCATATAATGCCCTGGTGACAGCTTATACACCTCTTCAAAAATAGTATAAGGACTGGGAATATAACCACAATCTAAATAAATAGCAATAGCTTCTTTAGAAACTGTTAATTCTTTACTGAATAAAGGACGTAACTGGCTGCATATTTCAAATTTCCCTTCTTTCCAAAAATAATAAAAAGGTTTTACTCCTACTCTATCTCTAGCACAAAATAGTTGTTTGCTTTCAGTATTATAGATAGCAAAAGCAAACATACCATTCAATTTTTTGAGAATTTCTTTCCCCCAACAGTCAAATCCTTTAATAAGTACTTCTGTATCACTAGTAGTTTCAAAATAATAGCCTTCAGACACTAATTCACTTTGTATTTGCTTATAATTGTATATTTCACCATTATAAACAATAGTGTATTTTCCAAAATTATAAGGTTGATTAGAGCGTTTTTCTAAATCTAAAATAGACAAGCGCAAATGTCCTAAAGTTACTTCATCTATTTTTTCTATCCCCATATTATTGGGGCCTCTAAAATGGATAGACCTTAGTTTGTTTTCAACTTCCTCTTCTAAATAGGGGATGTTTGTTACATAAATTCCACACATGATTAAAAAATATTTAAACGCTTTCTAATTCTTTTCTTACAACATAGCTATTATATACAAAAATAAATATTTGTGTAAGAACACTAGCCAAGGCGGCTCCCAATATGTCTATATAAGGAATGAGTAGTAAGTTGCCAACAACATTAACCCCTCCTGCAATAAAGGTAATTTTTAGTATTTTATGCTCCTTACCCATTCCCACTAAGGTGTATGAATTGACCATTGACAAAGCATTAAACATTACTGAAAATGACAATATAACTGATGCCCATACTGTTTTATCTGAGGTCACTCCATACAGAAATGGTATAATGTACCTATTAAAACACAAACAGAATAAACTAAAAAGCACTGTTATGAAAAGTATTAAAAACAGCTGTTGTTTGCGTTTTTGTAGTAAAGCTTTGTAATCATTATTTTCTATATAATTTTTAATTTCTGACAAATAGATAAAACAAAAAATTCCTATAGCTGGCATCACAAACATAGTGAGAGACATTGCTATTTTGTAATACCCTACTAATGAATCACCCATTAGATACTTGATAAGGATTGTATCTAAGTTTCCATATAGTAGTGTCATCAGCATTGTAAGCATTAATATTTTTGAATCTTTAATATAGTTCCATATTTTGTTCGTTGTTATTTTACCTAAGCTTATGTGTCTCAAATTATTCCATACAAAAAACAAGGAAACTCCCCACGACACTAATGCTAAATATAGAAATTGTATTAAAGAAGTAGGTTTAAAAGCAAACAAAGCTATTATAAGTAATCCTACAGGTAAAACATTAGGCAAAAAAACCTTATTATCCATTCTTCTTAAACGAAGTGAATATACACTTATTTGTATAAAGTTTATAAAAAGAGTAATTATATATATATATACAAGATTTATAAAATTATATCCTAAGAATAAGAAAACAGGTAAAAGTAACAAAAAAAGGACAAATGTAGCAGTTATAAAAGTTATAAGAGCTAAAAAATAATCTTTTACGATGGCATTTCTCAAATAATTGGTAAGGATTCCGCTATAGATCATACCTATAGACATGTTCATAATAGCGAGTAGGGAATTATAGCCTCCAGAGACCTCTACACCAGCAATACGCACCAAAAACATTCCCAACAAAAAACCTAAAAGCTGAGAACTGAGCTGCCCAAATACTTGATATAAGTAAGTAGGATTTTTTATATAGCTAAGAATTTTTACAAAAATTTTCATTTAATATTTCTAAGTATTTTTTAGCAAAATTTTCTTCAGAACATTCTTTAGCTTTCATCCAGCCATTTTCTCCCATTCTCTTTCTTAAAGATATATCTGTTAATAATGCAGAAAGTGATGCTATCCACTCTCCTTGATTTTCACATATAAAACCATCAGCCCCTTGTTCTACAATTTCTTTATATGATTGAATTGAGGATGCTACTACAGGTAGTTTATATGCCCAATAAGAAATAATCTTATTATAGGGTTTAGCCCTATTAAACTTCTTTGTTACATCTATAGGGGCAATAGCTATATCTGCCTCTGTCAATGTTTTTTTAAAGTTTTCTTTAGTCCATTCCTCAAAAGTAAAATTCAATCCTTTATTCTTTAAGTAAGAAATAAAGTCTTCATCTTTTTTATTATATCTGTTAGACAGTATTATAAAGGTAAAATTATGTAACTCTTGTAATGCTTTTAATGCATCTAGTACTACCTTTATTTGATGCATTGATGCGTTAGTACCTTCCCATACTATGGTAGGGACTTCATTATATGATTTTTGTATTGATAAATCATACAGCAAAGGATACTCTTCTTCAGGCACACAATCGACTATATGACTAATATTATGGTTAATACTCTTAGCTGTCTCTGCTTGCATTTTACTGCCACAAACAATCAAATCACACTTTTTAATTAGTTCTTTATGGAGAATGCTAGGATGTGTTTTATTTTTAATAAATGAGAGTAGTTGCCATATAGTTTTTCGTATGAAAGGAGGATTGATAACTCCTCCTAAATCATCTGAACGATCATATACTACATACTTACTATATTTCTTATTAATAATATTGTTAAAAATATCTGTATCATTAGGTATAGCCTGAAGTATCAAAACATCAGCACAATTAGGTTTTTTAGGATCAAACTCTTCAATTTTTATATCCTTAAATTGTCTTTTTAAAGGTAATATTCTTCTTTTATAAGTAATAAAGGCATTCTCATTACAAAAATATAATATTTTCCCTATTTCAGTCATTATGTTCTTTATTTACAAAGTTTCATACATTTTCTTCTAGACTCCTTTTAGGTTGCCACCCTAAAGAGCACAACACATTATTATCTACTTGAGGTTCCATAATCTCACCCTCTCGATAGGGGAGAGCGCCAAAATTCAACTGTGTTTGTATTGGTTTGTCTTTAAGTTTTTCTAATACCTCTTTGACAAGTATTACAAAAGTCTTTACGGGAGTGAGTACACCTATACCTACCTCTATATCATTAAAGGCTTTTAGTAGTTATGGTGCTTGTTCTAAACAAGTAAGGTAGGCACTCACTACATCGTCTATATAGATAAAATCACGCTTCTGTGAGCCTGCGGTGAGCGGGATGTTTGGTTTCTCTTGCCGAAGTTCATTCAAGATCCAAGAGGTGAATTTGTCATTACCATCTTGCTCTCCAAACATAAGCTCTAATTTTAAGTTTACAACTTGTATTTTATCAGAAGCTAATTGTAACCACTCTTCAAATTGTTTTTTTGAAAGGGCATAAGTGTTTATTTGTCTATCCAACAATGTGCCTATATTGAAAAATGTTCTAGTATTAAAGTTTATTGCTGTATTAAGCAATTTAATGCCAAACATTAAATTTGTTTCTAGTATATGTTGCATGCTCTCGCCTTTTCTACCATACATACAAGTGGTGTGGATGATAGTATCTATATACTGATCTTCAAAAGCTTTTTACAAAGGTACTTGGTCTATATCATAGCTTTTAAAAGTATGTTCAAAACCTTTTAAACGCCACATATCGGAGGTAGAGCGTTTGAGTACTACTACCTTATAGCCTTTGCTGACTAAGGTTTTTAGCAAATGACTGCCGAGGAATCCTGTTGCGCCCGTTAAAAGTATTGTCATAATTATATTGCTATTTCAAATTCTTGCTCTATGTAGGATTGAAAGCTCCCACGAAAGGCATATTTTCAGCTTGTGCTGATGGGGTTTTGCCCACGAATTTCACGAATTTGCACGAATGTTTCAGCTTGCGCTGATGGGGGGTCGCCCACGAATTTCACGAATTAACACAAATATTTCAGCTTGTGCTGATGGGGGTTCGCCTACGAATCTTACGAATTTGCACGAATGTTTCAGCTTGCGCTGATAGGGGTGATATTGTAAAGATACCCATTAATTGGTTCTTACTTATTTGTGCTAAAGTTAGAAATTTACTCCGAAATATTCCTCTAATTGTTCCGCTATGTAATCTAATTCTTCCTCACCTAAGGCGGGATAGATACCTACCCAAAAGGTTTGGTTCATTGTGATATCGGTATTAGTAAGGTCGCCTACGATGCGGTATTCTACTCCTTGGAAATAAGGTTGCTTGATGAGGTTACCAGCAAAGAGCAGGCGTGTGCCTATTCTTTGTTGGTCTAAGAAGCGGAGCAAGTCTACACGTGTAGTGCCTGATTTTTCTTTAAGGGTAATAGGAAAGCCAAACCAAGAAGGGTCACTATTTGGGGTTGCTTCTGGTAGGTATAGAAAATCAGTAAGCGTTTGGAGTCGCTCTTTGAGGTAGGTGAAATTTTTACGGCGTTTTTCTATAAACTCCTCTACGCGGTCTAACTGTGCTAAGCCACAAGCGGCTTGCATATCGCTAATTTTTAGGTTGTAACCTATATGTGAATACACATATTTATGGTCGTAACCAAAAGGCAAATCGCCGTGCTGTTGTGAGAAGCGACAGTTGCAAGTGTTATCTTTCCCAGGTGCGCAATAGCAATCACGACCCCAATCGCGGAAAGACTCAGCTATGGTTTTTAGTTCGGCATTGTTAGTAAATACTGCCCCTCCCTCGCCCATAGTGATATGATGCGCAGGGTAGAAGCTAAGTGTTGCAATATCACCAAAAGTTCCTACTTTTTGTCCGTTGTAGGTAGCACCTAAGGCATCACAGCAATCTTCTACGAGCCAAAGGTTATATTTCTCACAAAGGGCTTTTATTTTCTCTAAGTTGAAAGGATTCCCTAAAGTATGGGCGAGCATAATCGCCTTGGTTTTAGGGGTGATAGCTTGTTCTATAAGGTCGGCGTTTACATTATGTGTGTGTAGGTCGACATCTACAAATACGGGTATAGCTCCAAACTGTATAATAGGGTTCACTGTAGTAGGGAATCCTGCTGCTACGCCTATTACTTCATCACCTTTTTTGATTGCGCGGTCGCCTAATTTAGGAGAAGTGAGGGTATTGAAAGCTACTAAGTTGGCTGATGAACCTGAATTTACAGTAATGCAATATTTCACCCCTAGGAAGGCGGCTAATTTCTGTTCAAAAGCGGCGTTAAATCGTCCTGTGGTGAGCCAAGCATCTAAAGAGGCAGCTACCATATTTTGGAGTTCTTGTTCGCCGATTACTTTTCCTGAAGGAGGGATTACTGTTTTTCCTGCTTCAAAGGGTTTGGGTTTGTAAGCCTCTTGGGCATATTGGGTTACTAATTTTGCTATTTCTTCTCTAATTGTTTCTAATGACATATTTTCTTTTTTGATTATAAAAGTTTTCAGCTTGCGCTGATATTTTTTTTGCCCACGGATTGCACGAATGTTTTCAGCTTGCGCTGATGGGGTTAGGATTCCATATATCCTTTGATTTCGTAAAGGCAGTGGGTTTGCATATCTGCTCCTTGTAACCAAGAGCGATGCCAGTGGACGATTTTCTCTAAAGTATCGGCAAGTCGCCATTGAGGATGCCATTTGAGTCGGGTAGCAGCTTTGGAACAGTCGAGTTTTAAGAAATTAGCTTCGTGAGGCTGTTCGCTCTTGTCCCATTCATAATGAGCTCCTTCACCCCAAAATTGTACCATTTTCTCTAATATCCATTGTACAGGCTGGCAATCGTCGTCCTTAGGTCCAAAGTTCCAACCTTCGGCAAAGGCGTTGCCTTCATTATACAAGCGTTCGGCTAATACAAGATAGCCTGAAAGGGGTTCTAATACGTGTTGCCACGGACGCGTGGATAGTGGGTTACGGATGATTACAGGTTGTTGTTTTTCGAAAGCACGCAAGATATCGGGTATCAACCGGTCGTCAGCCCAATCGCCTCCTCCTATCACATTACCTGCACGGGCTGAGGCTACTGCTGCGGTATCGTTAGTATAAAAAAACGAACGGCGATAGGCAGAGACTACTAACTCAGCACAGCCTTTGCTATTGCTATAAGGGTCGTGTCCGCCCATAGGTTCGTTTTCACGATAGCCCCATTCCCATTCGCGGTTCTCATAACACTTATCGGTAGTGATGATTACTACTGATTTCAGGTTAGAGGCATAACGAGCTGCTTCTAAAACGTTTACCGTACCCATTACATTGGTACTATACGTATCTACAGGTTCTTTGTAGGAAAGTCGGACTAAAGGTTGGGCAGCTAAGTGTAACAGCACATCGGGATTGAAAGCACGTATGCTTTGTGATAGCTGCTGGAGGTTGCGAATGTCGCCTATTTCAGTTTGCATATTGTCACCTACTTTAGCTACTTCAAAGAGGGCGGGCTGGGTAGGAGGAGCTAATGAAAATCCTTTTACTTCGGCTCCCATCAGTTGTAGCCATAGTGATAGCCACGAACCTTTGAAGCCCGTGTGCCCTGTAACAAATACGCGTTTGCCTTTCCAAAATTGTGGGTTTACTTTTCCTATTGCCATACTTTCCAAGGAGCTTTATCGTTTTGCCATAATTCTTCTAAGAGCATTTTGTCGCGAAGGGTATCCATTGGTTGCCAAAATCCTTCGTGTTTGTAGCTCATCAGCTGTCCGTCGGCAGCTAATCCTTTGAGAGGTTCTTGTTCCCAAATTGTATTATCGTCTTTGATGCGCTCTATCACTTTAGGAGAAAGCACAAAGAAACCTCCGTTTACGAGAGCACCATCGCCTTTGGGTTTTTCTTGAAACTTCATAATCTGATTGTCTATTATATCTAAAGCTCCAAAGCGACCTGGGGGATAGACAGCTGTGAGGGTGGCTTGCTTGCCATGTGCTTTATGGAATGCCACTAATTTAGCGATATCTATATCAGATACTCCGTCGCCATAAGTAAAACAGAAAGCTTCATCGTTTTCAATGTATTGCAAAACACGTTTGAGGCGACCTCCCGTCATTGAATGTTCCCCTGTGTCAATAAGGGTAACTTTCCAAGGTTCGGCGCGTTTTTGGTGTACGTGCATCTCGTTGTTTGCCATATCGAAAGTGATATCCGATTGGTGCATAAAGTAATTGGCGAAATACTCTTTGATGATATATCCTTTGTAGCCACAACAGATGATGAACTCGTTGATACCATAGTGTGAATAGATTTTGAGGATATGCCACAAGATGGGCATTCCTCCTATTTCTACCATTGGTTTGGGACGTATGGCGGTTTCTTCACTGAGGCGTGTACCAAGACCGCCTGCTAATATTACTGCTTTCATAGTGTTTTATATCGAATTATTTTTTTGACCACAAATGTTTTCAGCTTGCGCTGATGGGTTAAACAAAGGCATCGGAGAAGAAGTTTTCTTCTTTTAATCCTTGTTGGGTGAGGAGCTTTTGGGCGCTTTGTATCATCACTTCACTACCACAAGCATATACTTGTGCTTTTTGCCAATGGATAGGTTGCTGTAGCGCTATTTCTTGTACATAACCTTTAGCTCCTTGCCACTCGTCTTCGCGAGTGAGCACGGGTATATAGGTGAAATTAGATAGTGTTGTTTCGGGTTGCCAAAAGAGGTCTTCTTTTTTTCTTCCTCCCCAAAGTAACCATATTTTTTTACCTTTTACTTGCTCGGGTTGTTGTTGCCATTGATCGAGTATTGCTTTGATAGGTGCAATCCCCGTACCTGTTGCTAACAATACAATCTCTTCACAAGCGGGATTGCTGCGGTAGAAAAAGGTACCTAAAGGACCTTCCATTCGCAAAAGGTCGTTGGCTTTGGCTTCGCTAAACCAATACTGACTAAACAAACCTCCCTCATAATTGCGAATGAATAGTGTTAACTCATTATTTTCACATTGGTTATGACTGATAGAATAACTGCGTTTTTGTCCGTTTCTGATGATATCTATATATTGCCCTGCTAAAAACTGAAAATCAACTTTAGGGGGCAAGCGTAAGACTACTTCTGCTATATGTGTGGCTACGGCTGTAATGCTATTGATTTTGCAAGGTGTTACTTGTGGTTTAGGCAACGTTACTCCCAAGTCTTCTACATCTAAAACTACTTCTGATCTAGGTACTACATTACACGAGAGTACATAGCCTGCTGCTTTTTCTTCTGCGGTAAGGACTTGTTCATCTTGCAAATTCTCTACCTCACCCTCAAGTATTTTCACACGGCAACTGCTGCAACGGGCGTTGAGACAAGAGTATTCCAAAGCAATACCACTATCCAAAGCGGCTTGTAACAAAGAGGTGTTCTCTTCACAAGTGTAGGTTTTGTTGTTTTTTAGATGTATGGTATATTTCATTACTTATAATATTCTTTATACCAATTTATAAACTGTTTTATACCTTCTTCTATACTTGTAGAAGGCTTATAGTTATAGTCTTTCATTAGGTCACTTACATCAGCCCAAGTACGTTGTACATCTCCCATTTGCATAGGATACATCTCTTTTTTAGCTTCCTTGCCCATATATTTTTCAATAGTAGCTATAAAGTCCATTAACTTTACAGAATTATTATTCCCTATATTATATATTTTGTACATAGGTCTAAATTCTGTAATAGGTTTTTCTATAATAGTTACTACCCCTACTACTATATCATCAATATAGGTAAAGTCTCGCTCCATATTACCACTATTAAACACCTTTATAGGTTGATCTTGTGCAATAGCGTTAGCAAACAAGATAGGCGACATATCAGGGCGCCCCCAAGGTCCATAAACAGTAAAAAAGCGCAATCCTGTAGAGGCAAACTTATATAGATGAGTATAGGTGTATGCCATCAATTCATTACTCTTTTTAGTAGCTGCATACAAGCTTACAGGAGCATCTACTTTGTCGGTTTCAGAGAAAGGTATTTTAGCATTCATTCCATATACGCTTGAACTACTCGCATATACTAAATGTTTTACCAAAAAATGGCGGCAACATTCTAACAGATTAGCGAAGCCTACTATATTAGATTGTATATAAGTATCAGGATTTTCAATAGAATATCTCACTCCTGCTTGAGCGGCCAAATTACATACTACTTCAAACTTTTCTTTGTCAAATAACGATACTAATTGTTGTTTATCTGTAATATCTACTTTTGCAAATTGAAAAGTAGAATATAATTCGCTATTAATAAGTGTATGATCAATACATTTTTCTTTTTTAATACCTAAAAAATCTAATCGACCATATTTTAAATTTACATCATAGTAATTATTGAGATTATCAATCCCAACCACTTGATGTCCTTTTTCTAATAAAGCTTTGCAAACAAAGGCACCAATAAATCCTGCAGCTCCTGTTACTAATATTTTCACTTGTTAATCTGCTAAATTCTTTATAAACTCTTTTATATGTTTCTTAGCTTTCCAGCCAAGTTCTTCTGTTTTTTGGGTAACCACTTCGGCAGTCATTCGGTTGCCTTTGCGTTCTGGTAGCATTTGTATCTCGCCTCCAAATAGTTTAGCAATCTCCAAAACAGTATAAGTCTCAGGACTGCCAATGCCGTAGCCATCGCCTTTGCCTTTTTGTCCTACTAATAGCAGTCCATCGACGATATCGTCTATATGGGTGAAATTGCGCTGTTGGGTACCAGGACTCACTACTGTTAGTGGTTCGCCCTTTTTCATTTTCTCAGTAAAAAGGGCTATGAGAGTAGCGTATTTACCGGTGTGTATTTCTCGTTTGCCATAGACATTGTAGAAATATACAATGGCATAATTTAAATTGTACCAATTGCCATAGTTGATAATCAGTTCGGTGTTAGAGGATTTGCTCCAAGCATAAGGGCTTTGGTCTTTGCCCATTCCGCCATCGCCAAACTTAGTGCTACTGCCTGCATAGACCAGTTTGCACCTGTGTTTACGACAGAACTCTAACACTTTTAAGGTGCCTATTTTGTTGAACAAAAGGACTTTGTCTATATCCTCAAAACTTTGCTCTACTCGTGAGTATTCCCCTAGATGATATATCAAATCGGGTGTAAAATTGATCAACTCAAAAATGTGTTCGGTGCTACCTTCTATATAGGTTACACCCTCCACGTGGTTGTCCCGACTTCCGGTAAAGTAATTGTCTAACGAATAGACATCGTTTTGAGGGGCTTTGGCTAGGGCTTCACAAAGGTTTGAGCCTACAAAGCCAGCTCCTCCTGTTACTAATATTTTCATCACTCTCTTTTTAAACTCCTATTTGTATATATTCCCAACCTTTTTGGGGTAATTCAAAGGCGTTGTATTGGTTACGACCGTCAAAGATTACTTTTTCGTTTAGCAATTTAGCTATTTCATCGAAATCAGGGACGCGGAATTCTTTCCATTCGGTAAGTAAAATGAGGGCGTCAGCTCCTTTTAGGGCTTCATATTTACTCTCTACATAAGTAACTTCTACATCCTTTAAATAACATACTTTGGCTTCGTGTACTGCTTTGGGGTCATAGGCTTGCACTTTGGCACCACGTTTCACCAATTCTTTAATGATATAAATTGCAGGTGCTTCACGCATATCATCGGTTTCAGGTTTGAACGAAAGCCCCCATACAGCAAAGGTTTTACCGCTGAGGTCTTCCCCATATTTGGCAATCACTTTTTGGGCAATCACATATTTTTGTCGGTTGTTTACCTTATCGACAGACTCAATAAGTTCTGCTTTGTAGTTTACCTCTTCAGCTAGTTTTTTTAAAGCTAATACATCTTTGGGGAAACAAGAACCTCCATAACCACAACCAGGGTAAATAAAACTGTAGCCTATACGGCTATCAGAACCTATCCCGATACGCACTTTGTTCACATCGGCTCCTACACGTTCACAGATATTGGCAATCTCGTTCATAAACGATATTTTGGTAGCAAGCATTGTATTGGCGGCATATTTGGTCATTTCAGCTGAGCGGATATCCATTGTGATCATCCGTTCATTTTGCATATAAAACGGATTGTAGAGTTCTTTCATCTTCTTGAAAGCGTATTCGTTATCCGCTCCTATAACCACGCGATCGGGCTTCATAAAGTCTTCAATGGCTTTACCTTCTTTTAAGAACTCGGGATTGGAAACTATGTGAAATTTGTAATTTACTCCGCGTTTATCTAAGGCAGCTTGTACAGTAGCACGCACTTTGTCGGCTGTACCTACAGGAACGGTAGATTTATCGACTACTATGAGTTCTCCTTGCATCGTTTCGCCTATTGCTTGGGCTACTGAAAGTACATATTGCAAATCGGCAGACCCATCATCGCCCATAGGCGTTCCCACAGCAATGAAAGCAACCTCGGCATCTTTGATAGCTTCGGCTATATCAGTTGTAAAAAACAAGGTATGATGAGCTACATTGCTAAGCACCATTTCTTCCAATCCGGGTTCGTAGATGGGGATAATCCCTTGTTTGAGCTTTGCTATTTTCTCAGTATTGACATCTACGCAGGTTACTTTATTGCCCATTTCGGCAAAACAAGTGCCTGATACTAAGCCTACATAACCTGTGCCTATAACTGCTATCTTCATATATAAATTTTTATATTACAAATTTGGTGCAAAAATACGAATAATTTGTCAATTAGCAAATTTTAACAATTTGTAATGGGTTCTCCATACAAATCGTAATCTGCAGCCTCTATAATTTTAACATCAGTAAAATCGCCTATTTTCACATAGTGTTTTTTAGCGTCGATGAGTACCTCGTTGTCGACATCGGGGGAATCGTATTCGGTGCGTCCTACGAAATAATTACCTTCTTTGCGGTCGATGAGGCAACGGAAGGTTTTACCTACTTTCTCTTGGTTCAATTCCCACGATATTTGCGATTGCAATTCCATAATTTCATTGGCACGTTGTAGCTTTACTTCTTCGGGTACATCGTCGGCTAACTCGTAGGCTGTAGTATTCTCTTCGTGACTATAGGTAAAACAACCGAGGCGATCAAAACGCATTGCTTTAACAAATTCTTTAAGTGCCTGAAAATCTTCTTCGGTTTCCCCTGGGTAGCCTACAATTAGGGTTGTGCGGATTGCCATTTCGGGGACTGCCTCGCGGAATTTATTGAGGAGCTTGGTAGTCTTCTCTTGGGTGGTACCGCGTTTCATACTGGTGAGAATCTTATCGGAGATGTGTTGTAGTGGGATATCTAAATAATTACATATCTTAGGCTCGGTTTTCATCACCTCAAGCACGTCCATCGGGAAGCCTGTGGGGAAGGCGTAGTGAATGCGTATCCACTCAATGCCTTCAACTTTTACCAAGGCGCGCAATAGGTCGGCAAGAGCGCGTTTTTTATAGAGGTCTAAGCCGTAATAAGTGATATCCTGAGCGATGAGAATGAGTTCCTTCACCCCTTTGGCGGCGAGTTTTTCGGCTTCGGTTACCAAATCTTCAATGGGGGTAGAGATATGAGCGCCACGCATCAGTGGGATAGCACAAAAACTACAAGGGCGGTCGCAACCTTCGGATATTTTAAGATAGGCGTAATTTTTAGGTGTAGTGGTGAGTCGTTCGCCTATGAGTTCGTGTTTATAGTCGGCGCCGAGAACTTTGAGCAGAGCGGGCAATTCACTAGTGCCAAAATATTGATCGACATCGGGGATTTCTTTTTCTAAATCGGGTTTATAACGTTCGGAGAGACAGCCCATTACAAACACTTTATCCACTAATCCTGCTTCCTTTTGTTGTACATAGTCCAATATAGTGTTGATGCTCTCTTCTTTGGCGTTGTTGATAAATCCACAAGTGTTGATAACCACTATGTTACCTTCTTTTTCGTGTACTACTTCCTTGCCACCAGCCTTTAACTGCCCCATTAACACTTCGCTGTCATACACGTTTTTAGAGCAACCAAGGGTTACTACATTGATAGTATTCTTTTTTATTGATCTTGTTCGCATTCTTCAGTTTGTTTCAGGGTGCAAAAGTACGGATAATTTGTCAATTTGCCAATTTGCTGATTATTTGTATCTTTGCGGCGAGGTTTAGGTAAGAGATAAGAGGTAAGAGATAAGAGGTAAGAAGTAGGGATTTGCAGGGGAATGAGTTTTTGGAGTACTCTGAGGGTATCTGAGAAACGCTGATGTTTAGAAAGTCTCTCAAGGATTACACGGATAAAACAGATTATGATGGTTTTAACTCCCACGAATCTCACGAATTTTCACGAATTTCAGATTGCATAAATTCTCTATATTATTTCAATATTATCTCACGAATTGGCAGCTGGCGCTGCTGGATTTATACAGATTGTATAAAACAATATGATATTTTTTTAACGGATGAACATAGCTTTTGATGCCAAACGGGCTTTTCATAACTTTCGCGGTTTGGGTAACTACAGTCGCGACTTGATTCGTATGCTCCAAGAGCATAAGGTTGGTCGTTTGTACCTATTCAACCCTCAAAAACGCAAATTTTTAGGAGTGAAAATTGATGAAAATACTACAGAAATCATACCTCAATCTTTCTTCTGGCGCACATTAAAAAGTCTTTGGCGCAGCGTGAAAATCACTGATATAGCTAAAAAACTACCTATAGATATTTATCACGGACTTTCGGGGGAAATTCCCAAAGGTATCGCTCAGCATTTGCCGACGGTGGTGACGATTCACGATCTTATTTTTATGCGTTACCCCCAATGGTATTCGTATTTTGATAGAAAAATTCACTATAAAAAATTTCTTTACGCTGCCCAAAACGCCCAGCATATCATTGCTATTAGCGAACAGACAAAACGCGATATCATCACTTATTTGGGTGTTCCCGAAGAGAAAATTACAGTGGTATATCAGGGGTGTCACAAGGCGTTTAAAAACACTTATACTTCGGAAGAAAAAACAGCGATACGCCAAAAATACCGACTTCCTGAACGTTTTGTGCTGAATGTGGGGGCTATAGAGTCTCGCAAAAATGCTCTTGAAATAGTGAAAGCGATCGAACCTCTTGAAGATATGTCGCTCGTATTGGTAGGTAAACCCACTCAATACTACGAGGAGATAAAGAGGTATTGTGAGTTGCATAACCTCAATGAGCGTGTGCAGTTGCTCAGCGGTGTATCAATGGAAGAATTGGCGATTATCTACCAATTGGCAACTGTGTTCTGTTATCCTTCAGTGTTTGAGGGTTTTGGTATTCCTATCATAGAAGCCTTATTTTCTAAAACGCCCGTCATTACTTCTAAGGGCAGTTGTTTTCCGGAAGCTGGAGGAGTTCATTCTATTTATGTGAATTTAGACCGAGCGGCTACCGAAATACGCGAGGCTATAGTGAACATCACTACCGATGAAGCGCTGCGCACGACGATGATTACCGAGGGCTACCACTATGCACAACGCTTTACTGATGAGGCGGTGTTTCAAGAGTTGATGAAAGTTTATGATCAGGTAAGAGATAAGAGGTAAGAGATAAGAGGTAAGAATGTTAGGGTTCACTTGTGAAGGTACTGGCGGGTAAGTTGGCTTCGTTTACTAAATTGCCGTCGGTCACGGGGCTAAAGCCATAGCGCACCATTTTGGGAGTACTTACTTCTTCACTTGTCACTTTTATTGCTTCTCCTACAACTTCGGCTGTTGCCGGATAGAAAATTCCATTACCATCAGAAAGTTCAAACCCACGCAAGGTTTTACCATCGGCGGAGTGCATTCCTTGGGCATAATCAAAAGCAACCGTAGCGACTTTTCCATTGAAAGTTGCTGAACGGAACAAAGGTCCTGAAGGGAGTACTTTTCTGCCATACGTGTCGGCTAACGCCCATTGTGCTAAACGCTCACCTATGGGTTGTTTGTTTTTAGGGTGTACATCGGTGGAGTGACCATAGTCGTAAGACACTGCCATTCCGCTGTGAGGGACTACCTTCATCAATCGGCGCTGACTTTCTCTAAACCAACCCCACGACGGACGGTTGATACTCGATAGCTGCACATAATAGAAAGGTAGTTGCGAATTGTTAAACTCAGTGCGCCAACTTTTTACTAACAATGGAAACAACTTGCTATGTGCATCTTTGTTATGCGCATTGGATTCTCCTTGATACCAAATCACTCCTTTGATAGGATACTTCGCTAAGGGCAATATGCCTGCTTCAAATAGATACGCAGGCTCATAGGGGTGTCGCTGTAATTTATCGGTAGCTTTAGCGATATTCTCGCCTGCACGCTGGCGTACCCAATCCATTATAAAATCGTTTTCACGCCAATTGTTGAGGATACGCGGAAACTCATATTCCAATGTACGGCGGTCTACCCACGATTCGGTAGGCGATCCACCTACAGCATTGCAGATGAGCCCTATAGGCATATCCAAATCTTTTTGAAGGGTACGTCCAAAGTAATAGGCTACTGCCGAAAAGGCACGTACGGTTTTGGGGGTACAGACTTCCCATTGAGCGGGTTTATAGTACTGCAACACATTGATAGAATCCAAGGCAGAAAGCTCCCAAGCGTTAGCATTATCAGTGCGCCAACGGGCTTCCATATCGAACAAGCGGATGTTAGGATTTTCGGCTTGAGGGATATCTCTTTCGCCCGTTGAGGCTTGGAACATTTCAAACTCCATATTCGATTGTCCTGAACAAAGCCATACTTCACCAGCTACTACATTCTTAAAAATGCGTTTTTCCTTACCGGCAGTAATTTGCAAAGTGTAAGTTTCTTTGGCAGCAAGTGGTGCCAAGGTTACTTGCCATTTGCCATTGCTATCGGCAGTGGTGTTGAGTTGCTGTTTGCCTATTGTTACAGTGATTTTAGTGCCTGCATTGGCAATCCCGTGCAAGGGCAGCGGCTGCCCGTGTTGCAATACCATATTATCAGAATAGATTTCAGGGAGTTGCAAGCCTCCATAGTTGCCTGTAATAGCACCAAAGACTACTTGCGCCAAGATAGCTGCCCCTTGTGCATTAGGGTGTACGGCATCGGGGAGCATTTGTGGGAAGTGGTACAGCGGCTCGTGAAAGTCGATGAGCTGAGCGTTTGTTTGCTGAGCAACGAGCGCAATGGCTTGTTGTATTTCGGCGTGCCAATCGCGTGTGCCTGACTCAAAACGGTGGTGGCGATGCGATAGAGGACTCATACGTGCGATGACGATGCGCGCTTTGGGGTTTGCTTTTTTAAAAGAAGAGATAAGAGTGAGATAATCTTTTACAAAATCGTTGCGGTGGTTAGGCCAGTTACGTGGGTCGGTATCGTTGATGCCTAAGTGAATAACCACGATATCGCCTGCAAAAGCAAGGGCTTTTTTGTATTCCTCTTGTTGGATGTACGGGCGATGTCCCTTGCTGAGCAAAGTCGCTCCTGAATGACCGAAATTGCCTACCTTATAACCTTTACCCAACAAGCGTTGTAACACTGAAGGGTAGCTGTTTTGTTCGCGATTTTCGATGCCATAGCCGTAGGTAATGCTGTTGCCTACGCAAGCTACTTTGATAGTTTTTTGCTGTCCCCAACCCAAAGAGCCAAGCACTAAGGCACTGATAAAGAGGAGTTGTTTTTTCATTTGGTTGTAAATTGAATGCTATTCAATTACAAAAGTACAAATAATTAGCGAATTGGGAAATTTTATTTCCAAAGAATCATTAGAGCTTGTGTTTTTAAAAGTCTAAGTTTTGTTACCTCATAAAAGTCTTTATTTTTTATTATCTCACAAATATTCACCTGATGGTGATGTTGTTATAAGGGGGGAGTGTCTCGGAGAAACTAGGAAAATCTCGGAGGGAGAGGAGAATCTCGGAGAAACTAGGAAAATCTCGGAGGGGGATTGTTATAGAAAAGCTGCCTAAGGGTTTAGACTTTGGCAAAGTGTAGTGATGCAAAAATTGCAAATAATTAGGAAATTTTATTTCCAAAGAATCACCAACGTTTCTTCAGAGGATAGGCGGGCGGTGTTAGCTGTTGCACTTCCTCCCTTATCGGCAAAAACAACTGAAGGATTTACTCCTTTGGGGCAGCGCAATGCTACTGTGGTAGCTTGTGGGCGTTTGTTGATGAGGATAGTAAGATATTGATTGCCTTTTTGCATTGTATACATTTGCACTCCTTTTTGGTAAGTTTCAAACTGAAAAGGGACTGCCGCTTGTACTTCGGCGAGTAGCAAATGCGAAAGCGCTTCCCCTTTGCCACTGCGCAAAGCGCCCAACCCCAATAGCGATGGCAACCAAAAGGTCTCCCCCCTCACAAAGCGATGTCGCGTTGCCAACACATTATTTCCCTCTTGGACAACTATTTGTCCTTGAGTATTGTAGATGCTGCCTTTCCAAAGATGGGCGGGCAGAGGTGCGTTTTGGTAATTTATACTGAAATCGGTAGGGAGGCATTTTACTTCTTTCAGTGCGCCCCCCAATACATCTTGTAGTGGAAAGCCCGTGTGATGTAGGGCAAACATATTTTCGTCGTAGAACGCGCTGAGTCCTTCCATTATCAGTTTGCCGCCATTGCGTACAAAGTTGCGCAGAGGTTCCCAATAACGCGATGGGAGGCTTACTTGTCCTGATAAAATAATCGTTTCACCTTTGTAAGAGGGTTTGTTCCAGTTGAACTCATCAAAGCACTGAAACTGACTATTGATACCATTTTCAAGTAGGGTTTCATACATTGCAAACGCCGATTTCATAGCACCTCCGGTATTTCTGCCCTCGTAATCATTGTTGGTATTATCATTTAGTTGGGCTTTCTTTTCTACCCAAAGCGTTTCGCGGGTATAGAGGATATGAATGTTGGCTACTACGGGTTTAAATTTGCTACTATTGATTTTCTGGAGTGTTTTGGCAACTTCGGAGGCAGCAGTGAGTCGGTCGGTAGGTTGGTTTTGGAAATCTACGAGCGCCCATTCACCTGCTTCATCACCCACAGCACGCGGGTTTAAGCACCAAAACAAGATGTGTTCAGCACCATTGCCAATGCTCGTCCACAGCCATTGGGTGATTTCTTCTTTGGTAGGGCAGAAGGCTTTATAACCGCTATAAGTGTTGTTGCCCCCTTGCAATTCGGTTACCCAAAAAGGCAATTCGCCTGCTCCCGAACGTATGATAGCGCAATTAGCCCCCAAAGCTGTAGCGTATTGATTTCTGTGAAGCATAGTGTAATGCCAACTGGGGTGAGCTGAAGCGCCTAACGAACTGAGGAAGTTGCGCCAAGCGGGGAAGTTGTATTCGGCAATATTGCTGAATATTTGGTGAGAATTGACGTGTAAATAGGCGTTAGGGTCGTATTTTTTTACCTCGTTGGCAATCCATTGCAGGTACCAAGTGTTGTAGTGTAGCAAGAATTGTTGAGGGGTGAAATCTACTATTTGTGGGTAGCCTTTGCTGTTGTAGGCAGTAGGTTGTAGTGTTTTGAGCCATTCACTTTTTTGGGTATTGGCAAAGGCATCGTTAGGCACCCAACCCCCAGTGCCAGGTTCGTTCATCAGCACCCAACCATAGAGGGCAGGTGAGGTTTTGAAATGGGTTACTACTTGCTTGATATAGGCAGCAATTTCTTGTAGATGCGACTGCGAATAAGGGTGTTTAAAGCCACCTAACGAATTGTCAGGCGCAGCGGGGAAGAGCGTGCCTACAATCTTTACATTGTACCGCTCAGCTGCTTTAAAAGCCTTGTCGAACAGCGAGAAATCCCAAGTACCGTCGGGGCGCTTCATATAATTCTCAAACATACGAATGCGACAACAGTTCATTTGGTGCTCGCTGAGGAGTTTGAACCAAGTATTTATCTCCTCATCAGTTTGTCCAGGTTCGATAAACACCTGTGCACCAATGGGTGATACATAGGGTTGCGCTTTCACAGTGGTAGTGATGGAGGCAATCCCAAGGCATAAAAGGTATATACAATTTTTTAAAAACATACAAATACTTTTTTGGTGGTACATTTTATGGTGCAAAGGTAAGGTGATAAAGCATTTATCCACTTATCTTTTCTTTTATAAAACTTATCAAATTAGCTTATACATTTCATTTTTCACTTTCTCCTTTCAAATACTCTCGCGGTGAGACATTGTAGAACTTTTTGAACGAGCGACTGAAGTTCGATAGCTCTTGGTAACCCACCTTATAGGCTACTTCCGAGATGTTCAAATTACCTTGCTTCATCAGTTGGGCAGCGGCGGTCATACGTATTTGTACAATCACGTTGTAAGGGGTGGTGTTCATAATGGCTTTTACCTTTTTGAAGAGTTGGTTAGTGCTCATATTTAGGGCATCGGCGAGGGCATCGATACCAAACTCGGGGTCGCTGAGGTGTTCCATTACAATGTTATTCACTTTGTCTACAAACTCTTTTTTCCAAGGTTGCCCAATGAGTTTTTCGCGGTACACATTCAGGTTAGGGGAGGAGCTGTACTGTTCCCACAACTTCTTGCGCGAAAGCAGTATATTTTCGATGCGCTTGCTGAGGATTTTAGCCGAAAAAGGTTTGGTGATATAGTCTTCTACGCCCAAACTGTACCCCTCTACCACTTGCGATTCCTTGTCTAAGGCAGTGAGCAGAATGATAGGGATATGGTTTGTTTTTTCGTTGGCGCGCAGTTCTTTTACCATTGAAATACCATCGCGTTTAGGCATCATAATATCCGATACGATAAGGTCGGGGATGTGGGCAATAGCCAATTCTAAGCCCTCTTCGCCGTCGCGTGCCAAGAGTACGTGGAAATGCTCGCTGAGGATATGCTGTATATAATCGAGCATATCGTCGTTGTCTTCCACTACCAAAATAGTTTCTTCCTTGTCGGTTGCATTTTCTTGTGGAGTTATTTCTTTTACTGCTTGGGTAGTGTCTATCTGTTGCAAGGTGATAGACGCCTCGTCGTGGAGTTGTGGCACATCTAAAATAGGCAACAATACCGTGAAGGTAGCCCCTTGTTTTTCTTCACTTTCTACCTCTATATGCCCTTGGTGTAGGTCGACGAGGTCTTTGGTGAAGGCGAGTCCTAAGCCAGCCCCCTCGTTGTGGATTTCTTTTTGACGTTTGCCTTGCAAGAAAGCAGTAAAGAGCTGTTTTTGTTCTTCTTTGGAGATGCCAATGCCTGTATCGGCTATCTTTATTTGCAAAAACTTCTGTTGGTTTTGCACCACAGTCGCAATGAGTACCGTGATTGCGCCTTTTTCGGGGGTGTATTGGAAGGCATTTCCGATGAGATTGTAGAGAATTTTGTCTAATTTATCGGCATCAAAAGGCATCCACAAGCTGGGCATTGTACTCTTGATAGTGTATTGTATTTGTTTTTCTAAAGCCAGATAAGCAAAGGTTTCACTCACTCCTTTTACAAATTTCACCACATCGTCGTATTGCAAATTCAGCTCTAATTTGTTCTTTTCTAACTTTCTAAAATCGAGTAATTGGTTGATGAGGCGCATCAGTTTTTGGGCGTTGCGCAACATCATTGTATACTTATCTTTGTATTCCTTAGGAGAGTTCTCATCATCTACCATTTGGTTCAGCGGACCTACAATGAGCGAAAGCGGTGTTTTGAACTCGTGAGAGATATTAGAGAAAAAGTTGGTTTTCATCTCGTTGATTTCGTACATACGCTGGGCTTCCAATTGCGAGATGCGCAGGTTCTGCTTGTCTCTTTCCTTGATGGTGTAATACTTCACGATAAGCACCAATAAGCCCACCCCCAGCAAGGCGTAGAGGATATAAGCCCAAGTTGTTCGCCAAAGCGGAGGGGCTACTACTATCTTAATTGTAGTGGGTTTTTCGCTCCACACCCCGTCGTTGTTAGTGGCTTTTACTTTGAAGATGTAAGTGCCTGGGTTGAGGTTTGTATAGGTAGCGATGCGCTCAGAAGTGTCGTAAATCCAATCGCTGTCGAAACCTTCGAGCATATAGGCGTATTGGTTTTTGAAAGAAGCGCGGTAGTTCAATGCCGAAAAACGGAACGATATTACTGATTGCCAATGTTTGAGGTGAATGCTTTGGGTCTCATCTATCACCTCGCTGAGCACCCCGCCTTCTTCTGGTCGTACGGATTTGTTGAATATTTGAAAATCGGAAATTACTACTTTGGGTTGGGTTTGGTTAAGGGTAAGCTGTTGAGGATAGAAAGTATTAAAACCGTCTTTTCCTCCAATGAGCAACTCGCCGTCTTTGGCTTGTGCAAAAGCCCCTAATTGAAAGCCCGAATTTTGCAAGCCATCGTACTCGTTGAACACTTGAAACTGTTGGCTTTTTGGGGTGTATTTCAGTATTTCAGAAGGGGTACTCATCCACAGATTGCCACTGTTGTCTTCTGCCAAACCGAAAATAGGGTCGCCATAGTCGGTACCTTTACGACGAATGAGCTCAAAGCGTTCGGTTTTCTTGTCGAACTTGTGTAGCCCTCCTTTGGTGCCTATCCACAAGGTGCCGTCTTTGCTCTCGTGGATAGCCGTAATAAAGTCGTTGCTCAGGGCGTGTGTGTTGTTTTTTAGGGCTGTATAGGTGTGTTTGAGTTTTAGGTCGCGGGTGTAACAACGCAAGCCTTTTTCGGTGCCTACCCACAAAATGAGGTCTTGGTCGCGGTGAATTACGTGGGTTTTATCTTCGGGGTAGATAATGTTCTCGCTTTCAAATAGCGGGGTAAAAACACCCGTAGCGGGCTGGTAGTTGATTGCCCCCAACTCGGTAGCAAGCCAAAAGGAATTATCCCAATCTTTGGTAATTTGATAGACGTTGCGGTAGGTGTAATTCGTACCGGTAGGCACGGGAATGGGCACTTGACTAAAACTGTTGGACGAAGGATTGTACTTAATGAGGTAATTGGCGTAGTTGCCTATCCAAATATTGCCTTCGGCATCTTCACAGAAAGCCTGATAGAGCTGAGTATTGGGGTTGTAGGATTGGTTGCTAAAAGCAGTGAGTGTTTTCCTATCGGGATTGAGTTTATCAATATGGTTTAAGCCACCTATCCAGAGGTTGCCTTTGCTGTCCTTAAAGATAGCGCGCACTTGTTTTTCCGAAAGAAAATTCTTGTACCTCACCCATTTGAATTGGGCAGGGGTAGGACTAAAATAGTAAATCCCTGAGGCGGTACTCACCCACATCAGCTGACTTTTATCTCGGTAGATGTGATTCACACTTTCATTAGCGAGTTGCGGGTTTTGCAAGTCGGTAATGGAGTGAGTGTTTTTGTTGAGGAGTTTGATGCCCTCGTTGGTCTCTATCCAAATGTTGTGCTGACCGTCATCGGCTACCGAAAGCACATTCACATTGTGTGTGCAATGGGTTGCACCACACACCGCATAACGCTGGTAGTTTTTTGTTTTTTCATTTAAGCTATACAAACCACCGTGAGCTGATGATACCCAAACCGTGCCTTCAGGGTCTTTGTAGAGGTTGAAAATGTGCTTGCATACCTTCTCATCAGTGTCGTTTGTATGCCAATAAGGGTGTAGCTCAAATTGTTTTTCCTTGCGGTTAAAACGGTACACCCCGCCACCCCACGAACTGAGGATGAGCGTACCATTGGTAGCTACCATACCTGTAAGGGCGTTATTCAGAGGTTGGAAAGTGCCTTTTTCTCGAACGTCATAATGAGTAAAAACTCCTGTTTTTGGGTTGAGCATATCCAGTCCGCCGCGGTCTACGGCTATCCAAATCATACCCGCCTCGTCCTCTACTATGCCCGCTACATCGTTATAGCTGAGGCTATTACTCCCTTTTTGATGTTTGTAGGTGGTGAAGATACCCGTGCGCAGGTTCAGTTTGCTGAGTCCTTCGCCTTTTAAGCCAATCCAAAGGTTGTGCTGACTGTCTTCAAACAAACACCTGATAGAGTTCCCTGCCAGGCTGTTCTTCTGGGTGCTATTGTGCTTATACACAGTGATATCATAGCCGTCGAACTTGTGCAATCCGTCATCAGTGCCTATCCATATAAAGCCTTTTGAGTCCTGCAACATACTGGTAACCTCATTGCTTACCAATCCGTTGTGAGTGGTGATTTTGGATAGATACGCCCAGTCCTGCGCTGAGAGCAATGCAGGAAGTAACGCCCATATTATGTAGAGGAGTTTTCTCATCTTTCAAATTTGCTAATTTTCTAATTTCTTACCTGAATGCTAAATTCGTAATGATAATAGGGTTGGTTGAGTAAAAATTCTTTATGTACGCGTGGCGACCAGCTGTCGTCTCCTCCTACACCCATTTGAGCCTCATCGATGTGCAAATAAGTGTGGTCTCCACGGCGCAGTTCTTGGGTTTCTTTGGATTGGTTCAGCGCATCATCGGAATAGTCTTGCACGTTGAAATTAAAGAGTTTAGGAGCACTGATGTACAGTTCGGTAGTACCCGAAAGGAGTTTGAGCCAACGGGTATCGGTATGGTTGCCATTTTCAGAAGGCATCACATAAGGGAAGTGCATATCCTTTACCGCACCATTATGAATACCCACAAAAGCCGATTCTTTTCTATCGGCATAAGTTTCATAAGGACCTTTGCCGTACCATTCCACTTTGTTAAAACTCTTGTCGAGCGTTAGGAGCATTCCCACTCTTGCCAAAGGAGGCACAGAGGCAGGCACTTCCACATTTGTGCTGATATCTATACGTCCCTCGCCATTGATGAGGTAAGTTACTTGTTGGCTGATATTGCCCGCTTTGGTTTCAATGCGGTTGTGTGCTACTATTTTCACTTGGGTTTCCCCTATTTGCGTAGCTTTCATTTCAGTAGCTGTTACTGCAACTTCTTTTAGCCCCGCTTTGCGCCAAGCTGAGGCATAGGAGTGTTCAAAACCACCTTCATCGTTATCGGTAGGCACACGCCAAAAAGAGGGCACCATCGCTTCTGAAAGCAGGTTTTTCCCTTTATGCGTAAATTGACTTAAACCGCCTGTTTTTTTGCTGAATACAGCTGTAAAATCATCGCCTTTTACGGTGAAGTTTGTCGCTTCATCAGTAAATGTTAGTTTTTTATCAGAAGGTTTAGCGATTTCCCTTACAAAATAGTTAGGGAAGGCGAGTTGTTCTTTGGCTACTTCAAAATCTTTTGAAGTCCAAGTAGTAGCTTTTTTATTCTTAAAACGGAAATTCATAAAGTATTCCTTGCCGTTTTGTACTAATTTTGTATCGAAAGGTATTTGTAGGGCTCTTTGGCTTTGAGGGGCGATGTTCAGGTCGTTGATTACCCCATTGGCAATAGGCTTGCCATTTTCGATAAGTTCCCATTGCAAATACACCTCGTCACTATTTACAAAGTAGTTGCTATTGCTGATGAGCACCAAACCTGTGTTGATATCAATATCTTTTACATTGAAATACTGATATACCTTTTTCAGTTCGTGCATTTCGGGTTGAGGAACGCCTGTGGCATTTACCAATCCATCGTTCACATTTGCCTTGTCGATGTGATTGATGATGTTCCAATACTCTTTGCCGTTCTTATCTTTGCAACGCAACGCTTGATCTTTCCAGTCCCACGTAAAACCACCTTGGTAGCGCTCATTGGTAGCAAAAAGCTCCCAATACTTGCGGAAGTTACCCAAGCTGTTCCCCATAGAATGGGCGTATTCGCAGATAATCACAGGGCGTTTAGGGTCTTCGGTAAAGAGATTGTTCAGGTGGTTGAGCTCGGTGTACATATTAGATATGATATCGTAATGCGAGAGCACGCCCGCATAAGCAGGATTTTTAGATTCGTAATGCACAGGGCGTTTTTGAGGGTCGAGGGCTTTTATTGCCTCATAAGCCGCATCGAAGTTTTTGCCCCAACCCGATTCATTCCCCATCGACCAATAGATGATACAAGGGTGGTTCTTGTCGCGAGCAACCATATTCACATTGCGCTCCACAATATCTTTTTGCCACTCAGGGCGTTCGCCTATATAGTAGCCACTCTCCCACAATCCGTGGCTCTCGATATTGGCTTCGTCTACCACATATAAGCCATATTCGTCGCAGAGGGTATACCACTCAGGCAGATTGGGATAATGTGAGGTACGCACCGCATTGATGTTGTGCGTTTTCATCAGGATAATATCGTCAATCATCGATTGGCGGGTGATAGTGCGACCGTTATAAGGGTCAAACTCGTGTCGGTTTACTCCTTTAAACTTCACAGGCTTGCCATTCACAAGGAGCAATCCGTTGTTTAGTTCAACTTTCCTAAATCCTACATTTTGAGTAAACGATTGTAACACTTTGCCTTTGGCGGTGAGCAAACTGAGTTCCACTTTGTAGAGGTTAGGGGTTTCGGCTGTCCATTTCAACGGATTTTTTACAGCTATTTGGGCACTAATAGTAGCTTCTTTTCCCGCAGCAATATCCGCAATAGAGGCTTTTTCAGTGCCTATCACATTGCCTTTATTGTCTTTAAGAGTAGTTTGTACCACAAGAGCATCGCTTACTTTTTCGCCTAAATTCTGTACCTCTACTTGCACCTGCAAGGTAGCATCGCGGTATTGCGCATCGAGCTGAGGATAAACCGAAAAGTCACGCATACGCAACTCGGGGGTAGCAAAGAGGTATACATCGCGATAAATACCGCTGAGTCGCCAAAAATCTTGGTCTTCTATATAACTGCCGTCCGACCAGTTCAAAACTTTTACATACAGCTCGTTTTTTCCTTTTTTTAGGTAAGGAGTGATGTTGAACTCGGCAGGTAGCATTGCATCTTCGTGATAGCCCACTTGCTTACCATTGATGAACAACTCCATTGCCGATTGCACTCCCGCAAAGTGAATGAACACCTGTTCGCCTTTCCATTTATTAGGCAAAGTGAATTGCGTTCTATACACTCCCGTAGGGTTGTAGTCCTTAGGGGTATAAGGAGGGTTCATCTCAAACGGATATTTGATATTAGTAAACACAGGAGGGTCATATCGGTTGCTTTGCAGTTGCCAATTAGAAGGCACTTTTATAGCGTCCCACTGGCTGATGCCTTTGCCCAAAAAGAAATCGGCAGGCACTTGTGAAGGGTGCTTGAAGTAGGCAAACTGCCAATTGCCGTTGAGGAGTACTTTTCCAGCTGGCTCATAGTGGCTATGGCTTTTTTCGGTGTTGATACTGCTTACCGCTAAGTTTTCCCAATTGTGGGTTTGTGCTGTGCTGAGGCTACTCGCCAAAGCGAAAATGAATAAGAATAGAGTATGTTGTATTCTCATAATCGTTTATTATTTTATGGTTTGTTATTCTTCTAAAATCACTACTATTGAACGTTTGAAGGCTGGAATTAAAGCCTTGTTACTTTCAATAGGTATATGTCGTTTCCATTTGTCAGTCCAAGGATCGTATATACTGTAATGCGTATATTTGTTGTTGATGTGGCTGAGGGGTATTTCGAAATTGCGTTTTATTTCGGCAGGATGCCCATCGTGCAATTCTGTTTTCCAATTATTAGCAAGGTCTCGGCACCACAGAATTGTTTTGGTTTTCCCTTGTAAGCCATAACAATTTACATTCATTGAACTAAATGAAAAAGGTTGCATCGCTTCCTTTATAGGGTCAATGCCTTCAATAGCATTTTTGAAACGCCCAAAGTGATACCACAGTTGGTTAGGCTCGATATAATGATCCCAATGCCAAGTATTGCCCGAACCTGCACTGCCACAAAAGAAAGGCGCAAAAATGAAATCGTGTAATAAGATGCCTTCTGTGTCTTTAGGATAAAGCGCTGAAGGTCCTGCGTGGTTGGGTTGCACTGCACCAATCTCATTGATGACAATAGGCTTGGGGTTTTCTTTAGTAAATTCTAATCCGATATTTACAGCATTGCTCACTAATGAATCGATTGCTCCTTTTACGACAGGATATTGCTGCCACTTGTCTCCCTCGTCTAAATAACGGTGAATGCTCAAAAAATCGTTATTAGGGATTGCTGCTAACTTTTTGTAGTAGTCGTCCATATAAGGGGCGTGCATACTGCCTAAGGTTTGGGTAACCAATTGCTCAGGGCATAACTTTTTCACCTTACCGAGCATCTCTTTGGTAAAAGGAAGCCACTCTGCTTCGGGTACTGCTGAATCCATTTCATTCCACAGTTCCCAACCGTAGAAATATGGGTGGTTTGCACATTTTTTGGCTATTGCTGAAAGGCGTTTTAAGTAGGACTTTTTGCCTTTTTTGCTACTTATGTACTCGCTTACATTCTTGAATTTAGTAGCTAATGAATAACTGTTACACCAAGAAGCCTCAGGTGAGATGTTTTTGGAGATAGTGCGCAAGTGATGCAGGGTGAATTTGATATAAATATGATACTTTTCGGCAAGTTGTAGCAATTGTTCTATACGCACTAACTTCTCGGGGTTGTACTTGCCTTCTTTTTGGTCTTCTATCTCTAAAAAATCGGTGCTTACCCATATACGCATCGCATTTCCGCCATTTTCGGCAAAGTGTTTAAAGTATTTTTCAGCTTCTTCAAAGTTTTGGATAGGCAGATAGTTGGTGCTAATAGGAATCCACGTCGCGCCGTTTTTTTCAAAATAGCGCGGGTGGGTTTTGCTCACTGTTATATTTGCTTGCGAAAAGCCCAGTGCTCCACACAAGCAAAGTAGCCAAAGCAGTATTTTAGATAGTTTTATGTTAAACATTTTTTTACAAATCAAGAATTTATTTAAATCTCCTACAAATCATACGAATTGTGATATATAAAATAATAGCTTCCAAGAATTTATTTTTGGGTGTTTGTTTCGAGGGCGTTTGTTTTGGGCGTTTGTTTTTGGGGGCGTTTGCAAAACGCCCCTACACAACATACCCTAAAAGTGATTGATTATCAAAGTGTAGCGACTTTTCACTTTTCACTCTTCACTATTATTTGTGCTTCTTTTAGACCTTTGGCAGTAGCGCGCAATTGCAGTTTGCCACCTTTTTCACCTGAACGGATAATCACTTGGCATTTACCATTGAAAAGTTTGCGCTCTACACGTTCTTCTTTGGCAAAAGCGTCTTTCTCGTGCGAACTGGGGTCTCCATTGCCCACGCCTGCTATGGTGGCATCACCTATGAGTTCAAACTGGATTAGGTTCTGAGCATCAGGTACTTCTCGCCCTTTTTTATCTACTACACTCACGTTTACCACTACGACATCTTGCTTGCCAGCTTTCAGCTGTGTTTTATGAGGGGTGAGCACAATTGCATAGGGATTTTCGGTAGTAGTAACTTCGGTAGTAACCCGCTTTCCATTCTTAGTGCCTACGGCTTTCAGCGTACCTTTTTCGTAGGGTACATCCCAATACAAATGCCCAAAAGTAGGTGTTTTTTGTTTACCAAGCGACTTTCCGTTTAAGAAAAGTTCTACTTCTTCGGTATTGCCATAGACCCACACTTTTACCATAGAGCCTTGTGGCAGGTTGAGATTCCAATGAGGAGCTATGTGTAACACAGGCATTTCACCCCACTGGGCTTTGTAATAATAATACACGTTCTTAGGGAAACCACACACATCCATTACCCCAAAATGTGAACTGATATTAGGCCACGCAAAGGGAGTAGGCTCTCCGCGATAGTCGAAACCCGTCCATACGAAACCTCCCATAAAACGAGGGTCGTTAGCCGTTGTGCTGTACCACTGCTGTGCTTGTGATGCCCAACTGGGGTAACTCTTGTCTTGGTCGAGCAGGTAAGCGCGGAGGGTATCGGCTACAAAATGACCGCTGTAACCGCCTGCTTTGTCAAGCACGATTTCTGGCAAATATACCCCTCGAGTACCCACAGTGCTAGCTACTTCGGTACCGATGATAGGTTGGTTAGGGTGTGCTTTCTCATAATCGGTAAGCCCATAGAGGTTGTAATTGAAGCCTCGTACGGGTATGGCAGCACTCACACCTTCACTTTCATTACCCACATTAGCACCATAAGTGCTCACGCGCGACGGGTCTAAATGCTGTTGTAAGCTCACCAACGTACGCGCAATGCGCTCACCAGTTTCGGTGCTTTGGATTTTTTCTTCTTCATTCCCGATGCACCACATAAAAACGCTAGCGTGATTGCGGTCGCGCTTGATAAGGTCTTCAAATTGTTGGCGGTATTCTCGTCCGCTGTTTAAGAGTCGGGTTTCGTCCATCACTAATAAACCCAAACTGTCGCAGGCTTGAAGCACGACAGGGCTGTGAGGGTGATGGGCAGTGCGGTAGGCATTGGCACCCATCGCTTTGAGTAGCCCAACGCGATAGTACTGCAACTCATCTAATAGAGCCGTACCTACGCCGGCGTGGTCTTGATGTACACACACGCCCTTTATTTTCATTTTTTTGTTATTGAGGTAAAAGCCGTCGGGTTTATAACTGAAAGTACGCACTCCAAAACGAGTGTGAATGAGGTCGGTAGTTTTTCCGTTAGCAGTGATTTTTGTTATTAGAGTATACAGATAAGGATGTTCGGTATCCCAGAGTTGTACATTAGGAATATTGAAGTTACTCTTTACTGTTAGTTTTTCGTTAGGATCAAAAGTAGCATTTGCAGATTGGTGAGTGGCTATTACTTTTTTTTCGCGGTTGAGTACCGTCCATTCCACTTGAAATGTTTGTGAGCTTGTATCTCGGTTATAAACCGTAGTTTCGGCGTGCATTTCGGCTTGTTTGCCAATGCTTTTGGTATAAATAAAAACCTCTTCGGGGGAAGAATGCACAGGGCTGTAAGAGTTCAGCCACACGTGCCGATAGATACCTGCCCCTTCGTAAAACCAACCCTCATTTTGGGTAGCGTCTACCCTTACGGTAATGACATTAGGCTTGCCAAAATGCACCAAATCGGTAATATCGTACTTTACGCCCGTATAGCCGCTGAGGTGTTGCCCTACATAAATGCCATTGACCCAGCATCTACTGTCTCTAAAGATACCGTCGAATTGCAGTTCGATGCGTTTGCCAGCTTCGGCTTTGCTGAGGTCAAAGGTTTTTCTATACCAACCGATACTACGCTCGGGGAAGGCATTGCCTAAGGCTTTATAGCCGTGTGACCAATCGCCTTTTTCACTGAAAGGGAGGGATACAGCCCAATCGTGAGGGAGGTCGACGATTTGCCAAGAGCTATCGTCGTAGTCGATACTTGAAAAGTTAATACCTTTGGAGAGTGTTTTGGAGAAGTCGTTATACACGCGGTAGTACAAATCTTTGGAGGGGTCGGTAGCGTGTCCGAGGGTAAATTTCCAATGGTTATCCAACAAAATATGTTCCCTTGTGGCTTGCCCATAGATGGGGAGGGCAAGCCATAGGGACATACAGATAAGGATGAAAAGCAATTTGTTTAGATGAGTCATTTATTTTTTAGGTACATATTTATATACCTTAGCCCAGTCTACTTGGAGTTTGAGGGCTTTGGTAAAAGGTTTGTTAATGTCTTTTTCGGTTTGGAAGCACAAGTGATGAGGAGCTTTGGCTATTGCCACAGGGTCTTTGAGATCCAATACTAATTTGTTATCGATGTAAATCTTGATGTACTCAGGCGCCCATTCCATTGCTACGATGTGCCAATCGCTTTTGTTGTATTGGAAAGTTTGTTGGTACTTTTGGTCTTTACCAGATACGCCATAGTGGATATTCGTATTCCAAGTGTTGTTCTCGTGAGCAGTCTCGTAGATATCATTTTCGCCATCGTCAGGCCATTTTTCACTTTCAGGCCAAGTAAGTCCTAAACCGCTGGAAGACTTATGAGGGTCTTCGTCCATACGGATTCTGAACTCAAATTTGCCGTATTTGTAGTTCTTTTTATGGGCAATACCGCCTGTCATAAACCAGCCATTGCGTTTAGGGTCTTTGTCGATAAGGCAGTTTAGGAAGCCATCTTTTACTTCAATAGCATAAGTACGGCGGGTGTTCTCGGGTTTGAGTTTGCCTTCTTTTTCGAGGTATTCATTGTCGTACACTGCCCAATTATCGGTGTTTAAGGCATTGCCATCGAAATTTTCTTGAAAGTCTAAAACCCATTCAGTAGGGGTTTCGGGCATAGGATTCTCCTCGATAGGGGTATCACCGCCTGACTTGTTGCAGGCGGTAATACCACATAAAAATATTGAGAGAAAACTAAATAATTTCAGTGTGTTCATATTGTTTAGTATTAATTTGATTTTTTAAAAAAGGCGTTTGCAAAAGGTTTTGATATGGGGATTTGTATGGGGGCTGTCCTAAAAGTTTTTCTTGAGAGGGCGTTTGCAAAACGCCCCTACAAACATACTTCAAAAATTATTGATAATCAAAGTAATCAACTTTGCCAAAGGTCGTAGCACGACGAGCAATTAAAACTTTGGCAAAGTGTAGTGATGCAAAAGTGATTTTGAGACTTTTTGGATAACCCTTACAAACATAATCGAAATAATCGAAATAATCCAAGAATATAAGATTATTAAGGTGCTTTTTTGATAAAAATATCTGAAAAAGTTAAGTCTTCGTAATTGTTATCCCAGCTACCTATTTTTATCACAAAGAATAACTTACCACTTTTTGTAGCGGTATAAGTCTTTTCACCTGAAGCTAATTCCGACATCAATCCGCTTTTAGGAGTTTTGATTTCTCCCGAAAGGTCAAACACTTTGCCATCGTTGAAGTCTTTACCTTCTTCAGGTTCCCACTGACTTATATACACTTGTATCCAGCCCCACGCTTTGCCTTTGGCGGTGAGTGTCATATCGTAAGTATAAGTTTCTCCTCCGCTTACTTCAATAGGTTGATAGATCACGTGGTTGAACTTCTTGCCTTCGGTACCTGAGGTATAATGAATATTACCATTGGTAAAGGTGATATCGGCTTTTTCTGAAAGACCTCCATTGATGCCTTGCAACAGTATTTTCCAAGCGTCTTTCTTGATGCGGGTTTCTACAGCAGGTTTAGGAGGCTTAGGACTGTTATCTTTTTTGAATACGATATCAGAGAGGGCTAAATCCTCGAAATTATTATCCCAGCTACCTATTTTTATTACAAAATAGATCTTACCAGTTTTACCAGCGGTATAGGTTTTTTGGTCTTGGATAGCTGAAAGTTCCGCAAATGAGCCACTCATAGGCGAGGTGATGTTATTTTGGAGTTCTAATACCTTGCCGTCGCCAAAATCTTTGCCTTCTTCAGGTTCGTGTTCACTCACATACGCTTGTATCCAACCCCACGCTTGACCTTTGATTTCCACGTGCATATCGTAAGTGTAAGTTTGTCCTTTTTCTACATTTACCGGTTGGTAAATCACGTGGTTGAACTTACCGCCCACTTTGCCAGAAGAGTAATGTATATTACCCTCAACGATATTAATCTTAGCATCGGCAGTGATTTTGCCGTCGATACCTTGTTTTACTACCTTCCAAGCATCTTTTTTGAGCAAAGTTTCCAAGGTAGGTTTAGGAGGCTCAGGAGGAGTAGGCAAGAATTTTGCACCATCAATCACTACTATGGTAGTTGCTTTAGAGGCGAGAATTTTCTCGTTCCCATAGATGCTAACAGCCAAAGCGATGCGATTTTTGTAATAATCGGGGTGTGCGGTAAGGATTTTTTGCATATCCACTTCTAAGTAGAAAGACTCTTCATTTTTACCAGAAGGGATGGTAGCGCTTTCAGGCAGAGTGTAAGAACCTTCGGGCAGTACAACAGCCGGTTTTTTCTCATCGTTTTTGTACTTTTCTACATAAGCATTAGTAGCTTGTGCATCTACTTTTACTTTTACAGCAAAGCCATCGGTAGAGAGACCTGAATTTTTCACGCCCAATACTATTTTCAATTTTTTGGTAGTCTCGTTGAAAGTGTAGTTCTCGGAGTTTCCGCCGAAAGGCACATTGTATTCATTACCTCCGTTGTTTAAGGAGGCTTGCGGCATATAAAGGGTAGTAATGCCGGGGTCTTCGAAAACATCGTCTTTTTTACAAGCGATGAAGGCTACGAATAGGAGTAGCAATAATGTAATGTTTTTTGTTTTCATATATAAGAGATTGTCTGTCCTCACCCCCTCCTTCTCCCCCTCCCCCAAAGGGAGGGGGAGGGAATCCGCAAAAGCGATGAGGTTTGTTATTCAGTTATTTTTTTAAATTGACGTATTTCGTCATTCGTCACTCGTCATTTGTTATTACCAACCTGGGTTTTGTTTTACAATTCCGTTGGATTTATTGATTTCACTATGAGGGATAGGGTAGTAATACATCTTTTGGGTAAAAGTGCGCTTTTCTACTTCTTTTACTTGATAGCTAAAATGATTGCCGTTTTTGGTAGCTTGTACTCCCGTAAGTGGCTCATTGAGCACGATAGCAGCCTCTTTCCAACGGCGCAAATCCCAATAGCGGTGTTCTTCAAAGGCGAGTTCTATACGGCGTTCGTGTTTTACTTTTTCTCTGAACTCCTCTTTTGATGCTGTAGTAATCGCAGGCATTTCCACACCCGTTCTGCCTCTCACCAAATTGATAGCCTCTTTGGCAGTGAGTGCATAACCATTGTTAGCATCGGGTCCGTAGGCTTCGTTCATCGCCTCGGCATAGTTGAGGTAAATTTCAGCCAAGCGGAACACTATCCAAGAGCGGAGTCTTTTCTCGTCTTGTACTAAATCGAGATTGTCGTTCAAAAACTTTTTGAGGTAGTAGCCCGTGCGAGAAGCGTTTTTGGCGTTGTAGTTGTCAGCGCCACCTGCGTATATTTCTATCATGCGTCCGTTCCATTGGCTGTTGTTGGTTACTATTGTATAGCCGAGTCGGGGGTCGCGATTGGCGTATATATCATTAGGGTCGGGGGCACCTTTGTACTCATAAGCACTTACCAAATTATGCGAAGGCGTGATGCCGCTGTTGCCTCCGGCACTGCCAATAGGGTAGTTTTTTCTTTCCAAATCATTGGTGGCGCTTTGGCGAATAGCAAAAATCGTTTCAGAGCTTTTCGCGCTTCTGTCGCCGAGAAACAAATCGCGGTAACTATTGTCGAGGCTGTAAAGATTTAAGCTGAGGAGCTCATTGGCAGCCTCGGCAGCTGCTTTCCACTTGTTCACATCGTTGGTGGGGTTGTACAGCGGACTTGCCGCATAGAGCAACACTCTGGATTTGAGGGCTAAGGCAGCGCCTTTGGTAATGCGCCCATCTAAGCCAATATCAAAATCTCTTCCCCAATTCGTAATCAAGCTATCTTTGGAAGCATCGATTTCACTCACGATATAGTTCACTACCTCGTCCACTGTGTTGCGAGGCAAATGCGTGTTACTATCGGCGGAAAGCGTTGTTTTTACAAGAGGCACACCTCCATAGCGTTTCAGTAGTTCGAAATAGAAATAAGCGCGCAACACGCGGTTTTCAAAGCGCAAAGCCCGTATACTCTTTACATCGCGATTGTAGTTGTTGATGTCGTTTTGAGTGATAAGGTTGCGGTTCTGCTTTAAGAAAGAAGCATAGTTAGGGAATTTTTCCAAGAAATAAGTAGCCGCTTGTATACCTTCGTAGTTGTAAGCATACGTATTATCGGGGTTGTTGGTGCTATTCCAGCTTCCTTCGTTAAAAACTTGAGTGTTTGAAGGCGAAAGCGTATATTCAGCCTCGTCGCTCACTGCCGCAAACAGATTGCCATCGATGGCATCAAAGCGGTTTTGCAAACGCGTATAGGCAGCATAACCAAAGTCGTACAACACTTGGTAATTGGTTTTTATCTGCTCATCGGTATCGTAAATATCTTCTTTGGTGTCTAACACATTACACCCGATGAGTGTACTCATCAGCGCAATGCAGCTCACTGCAAAGATTGTTCTGCTCGGTTTATTACTCTTTAACATAGCGATATATTTTCGGTAGTTCATTTGTTTAAAACTTTAAAGACACCCCCATAGTAACCGATTTGAGGGCAGGGTAACCCGATAGCACTTCGGGGTCTAAGTCGTAATCGGTAAGCAGTGATGAGAAAGTAAACGGATTGGCGGCATTTACGTAAATGCGCAATTTGCTAACGCCTATCTCGTCGAGCATTCGTTTAGGAATGCTGTAACCTAACTCTATGTAGCGTACTCTTAGGTAATTAGCTTTCTTTATCCACAAGGTGGAAGGCTGGGTGTTATTGTTGTTGCTCAATAACGACAAACGTGGGTATTGGGCGCTGCTACGGGTATCAATCCCTTGTGCAGGATAGTAAGCCCAGCGGTTTTTGGCGATAGCATACACATTGCCGTTGTTCTCGAAAGCAACTGTTTTTTGGCGTGCATCGTCTAATAAATTCACCTCTCTGCCTTGTACGCCTTGTACGAGCACGCCAAGGTCAAACCCTTCATAACCAAGGTTGAGTGTACCAGCATAAGTGAGTGTAGGGAGGTAACTTTTGCCTATTTCAGTTTTATCGGCAGGGTCTATACGGTTGTCGCCATTTAGGTCGCGGTATTTCACATCACCAGGGGCAACGTTTCCAAAGGAAGGTTTAGGGAGTGAAGGTAGCAGGTTGCCATTGCTGTCAAAATCGTTGATGTCGTAAAAACCAGCAGCTTCATAGCCAAAGCGCGTGCCGATAGGTCGACCTGTTTGTGCTGAACTCTCGCTAGTAGCATCGTACTCAGCCATATAGTCAATTTTGTTTTTAGCATACGAAGCATTAGCACCTATACTATAAGTGAGTTTTCCAGCTGCATTGCTGTAAAGCGTACTCACTTCAAAACCTCGGTTAGTTACCTTTCCTATATTTTTATAGGGAGGGGTAGCCCCAAAGATACTTGAAATGCTGTAATCGGGGGTGATAATACCTTCGTGTTTGTTGAGGAAAGCATCTATCATCACGTCCCATTTGTTAAAGAATTTAGCTTCCACGCCTATGTTGTACTTATAGGCTTTTTCGGCAAATATACGCTCATTAGGCACATATTTTAGTCCGATAGCACTATGCCAAGAAGGGTCGTCGTTTCCTGTGGCAAAACCACCTCCTCCGTAAGAACCGTAATAGCGTTCGTATAAGTAGCGACCTTCGTTGTACACATCATTACCGGTACTACCTACTGAAGCGCGCAATTTTAACCGATTGATATTGGTATTCGCCGAAGGGTGTTGCTCATTGAAAACCTGATAGGCTGCTGAAAGGGCGTGATAAAAACCAAACTGATTGCCTTTCTTGTAGTTATCTGATCCACCGAAGGCAAAACCAAATTCAGCCGATACGCGTTTGTTCCAATCGTAGAACACACGTCCGCCAATGTTCTGATAAGCGTAGTTGTTGTTCAAGCCTGCTTTGCCGTTGAGATTGTCGTCTATATTATAAACGTATTGAAGGTAGTTTACCGCTGTTTGGAAAGTGTTTTGCCCAAATTCACGGGCATAACCTGCCCCCAACAGCAACTGCAAACGGTTCCATTGGTTGGTACCCCAGTCGTCGTCTACTTTGTAGTTGCTATCGCGATGGGTGGTTTGTGCTACCCCATTGAACATACGAGTGTAATCTCTACTTACAATGCGTGTGCCTCGTGTCCACGAACTGAGCGATACACCTTGTTGTATGTACAGCCCAGGGGTGATGAAGTCTAATTTCTCTTTTAGGTTGAAATTAGCCCCTAAAGTGCGATCGTGTAGTTGCTTGATACCTAAGGCTCGGATAGAAGCATAAGGGTTATCGGGGTGGATAGCTGTACCAGGGAAAGACCCATTAGGGTTTTGCGCCGGATAAATGATATTAGGGTAGCTCGCCAAGTTTTGCCAGAGCTTATACTCGTTGTAATTAGGCGATTTACGGTCTTCTATACGCCCGTTGATATTTACATTTCCTTCAAATATTTTGAGCATACTGAAGTCTAAATTTGCCTTTACGAGATATTGGTCAAACCTTCCGCTAGAATGTGAATCGTCGTTCTTAGAGGCGTACAAACCACTGTTGCCGGCGTGCCCTAATAGCACAAAATACTTGGTAGTAGCCGAGCCTCCGCGTATGCTCACATCCTGCCTATCAAACAAAGCCGATTTTTTGAGCACTTTGTCGTACCAATCGGTGTTGTATTTCACATCGTTAGGAATATTGTAAAAGCTCGTCCAAGCCCCTGCATCGTTACTGTAAGCCTCGTTGTATAGCTGGGCATACTCGGTAGCCGATAGCGGTTTGCTCAGTACCGTAGGCATTTGCACGCCTGTTTGGAAATCTACCCCTACCACAGGCTTGCCTTCTGCACCGCGCTTGGTGGTAATCCACACGATGCCGTGTGCGCCTTTCATACCAAACGGCGCTAAGGCAGCCGCATCTTTCAAAACCGTAATCGACTCAATTTCGGAAGGTGATAGCAGTATAAAATCACTTTGGTAACCATCGATAAAATAAGTAACCGAAGGGTAGTTGTACGAACCCAACCCACGGATATTTAGGCTGGCATTGTCCATTCCTCCGCCTTGCAATACAGTGAGCCCAGGTAGCACCCCAAACAAACTGTTGGTAAAGTTAGTTGTGGGCATTTTCAAGAGTTGTTCTCCTTTTACTGATGAGGTAGAAAGCGTAGACAATTCTTCGGGTATGTTCAGAGGGCTTTGTGCCTGCACAGCACCTGCCCAAAGCATACAGCCCACAAGGCCACAAAATAATATGTTATGTTTATATTTCATTTCAGTTGTTTTTATTATACGTGAGTTTAGGATATTTTTTTGCTTTCCACGAATCTCACGAATTTACACGAATTGTATTCAGTATGAAATTCCTTTATATTGTATAATCTCACGAATTTTCACCTTATGGTGAATTTCTTTTGTTTATATCAATAACCAGGGTTCTGTATCAAATAGCCTTTGTTCACTTCCGATTGAGGGAAAGGCTCTAAATACTGACTGTTATCCCAATATCCTGTATAGACAGGTTTCACAGCATAAGAAGCGTAATCCCAAGCGTTCCACCCTTCCGATTTCCCTGGGGCGTACTCAAAAACTACTCCTTTCTTTGCCCCTCCAATGATACCATTGGCGATATCGGTGAGTTTCCAGTGTTTTACATCAAAGTAACGGTGATTCTCTTCGTAGAACTCTACCGCCCACTCTCTTTGTACAATTTTGCGCAAAGCATCTTGTCCTGTTTCAGTAACATTGGGTAGCCCTGCACGCGAGCGGATAACGTTTAGGTTTTGCAAAGCCTGAGCAGGATTGCCTGCTTCGTTATAGGCTTCGGCGAGATTCAAATAGAACTCAGCTAAACGGTACAAAGGGAATTCAAACCAATCGCGGGTATCAGCCATATAGAAGAATTTTACACGGCGTCCTGCGCCTTCACTGCCCGCTCTCTTTTCCCAAGTAGAAGCATTTGCCAAACTCTCACTTGACCAATAATGCGAGCTCGGGTTGTTCCACGCTTGTTGTCCTGCAATTGCTGCTGAGGCTTTAAAGCGTGCTTCTAACTCATTGCATTTGTTCACATAAGTTGCGTAGCTTTCCCAGTTTTCACCCGTCCACGTTTGGTCGGTACCATCAGTTTTGTAGTATTGAGTAAGCTGCAAGTAACTCATAGAATTTGCTCCTCCTGGTTGGCTGTGAGGGTTATAAGCCTCTATAAAGCTTTGTGATTTAAAGGCGAGGAGTACTTCTCGGTTGTTAGAGGTTGCTACTGCTGTACCGTAATCGGCTAAGGGGTTGCCCGTATTGATGATTTGGTAACCATTGGCAGTTGCCCAGCGTATCACTTGCTCATTTGCCTCTATGGCTTGTTGCCACAACGAAGCATCGTGTGTGCCAAAACAAATCAGGTTGTTATTACCTCCCAAACTCATATAAGGCGTATTGCTATTGAATAGCGGACGTGCGGCATACATCAATGCTTCGGCTTTGATACACATTGGGATACCTTTGGTTACACGTCCTTTTTCCGAAGCGTTGTAGCTATCGGGCAGGTCGGGAATAGCTTTGTTGCAAAGGGCAATAATATGGTTTAAGGTAGCGCGCAAGGTAGCGCGAGGGATATTCAGCTCGGAATCTACTGAAAGAGTACCCTCTATAATAGGTACCCCGCCGTAACGTTTAAACATCTCCTCATATCGGTAGGCGATGAGGGTGTACATTTCGGCTTTGATACTTTTCTTTTGTACCTCAGTAAGATCGGGGACTTTATCGATATTTTCAATCACCAAATAGCACTGACGGATAGATTGATAGTTGAACACAAAACCATCGGAGCTAAGCGCTTTGCCATCGGAGTCGCTGGCTACCATTCCAGAACGTTGAATTTTATAGGTGTCTTCCCAACTGAATTTCACATCGTTCACTTCTCCTGATAGGTGAGAGAGTGTACCTGCTTTCAGCCCGCTAATGCGCCCATTGTCGTAACGCAAGGTAATACCCGATTGCAGGCTCATCGCGTAGGCTTGGGCAATAGCCGAGAGAGATTTCTGTTTGCTCGAAAAGATAGAATCGACATTCACATCGCTTCCTAAACTCTTTTCGAGGAAGTGGTCTTCTAACTTACAAGAAAATACTTGTGAGAAAAAGACGAGGATTAAGGTGGTATAAATGAGCTTTTTCATTGGTTGTATTTTTTAAAATTGAACGTTGAGCCCTACGCTATAAGTGCGGGTCATAGGGTAGAGATATCCAGAGGCAGCGCCGTTAGAATCTTGTTGTTCGGGGTCGTAACCATCGTGCATTTTAGACCACGTATAGAGGTTGTTACCGCTCACCGATAGTTTCACCGATGAGATACCCGTTTTTTCTAACCACATTTTCTTTTGCAAGAGATAACTTACTTCTATGTTTTTCAGTTTGATATGGTCGGTAGAGAGCAACCAGAAGTCGCTAAACAATCCGTTGATATTGTCGCCAGTGCGCATAGAAGCACGTGGGAAAGTAGGGGTAATGCCATTTTGAGCTTTCTCAGGAGTCCAACGTCCGTCGTACTGATGTTGGAAAGCAGCCCCTGTACCCATATAGAAAGGGTTGCGGGTATAGAAATCCAAAGGCATAGAACCTTGAGCCGTACCAGTGAATAGCACTGATATTTCAAATCCTTTGTAGCCTACATTGAGGTTTGCCCCAAAAGTATAGCGAGGGAAGTTCGCATAACCAATAGGCACGCGGTCTTTCTCGTCGATAACGCCATCGCCATTCACATCTACATAGCGGAGGTCACCAGGTTGCACTTTATTGCCATCAAAACGCGAATAAGGGCGTTGCATTACCTCTTGCCAAGTATTGTAGAAGCCATTGGTGAGATAACCTCTATACTGCCCGATAGCATAGCCCGTTTCATTCATCCAAGGATAAGGATTGTTAGGCTCATCGCGGTAGTCTATTTTGTTTTTGGCATAGGATACATTCCCCCCGATGCCATAAGTGAAATCGCCTATCTTGTCGCCCCAGTGCACTTGTACTTCATAACCTTTATTGGTTACTTTACCTATATTGCTCGCAGGAAGGTCAGAACCTACAATACCAGGCACTGTACCTCTGTTCCACAAGATGTTATCGCGTTTTTCTTGGAATACATCGGCATTGATGGTAAGCCTATCTTTAAACATATTCAGGTCGATACCTGCATTGCTCTTTTTGGCGCGTTCCCAAGTAACATTGGGGTTCCCTACACGCGTTTCCCAAGCACCGGTATAGAAAGGGTCTTTGGTAGTACCATCACTACTACCGAAATAGTAACCTCCTGCACCATAGCCATCGTTGTGGTAACCTTCATAGCCGTAGCCCCAAGTACTAGGCAAGTATAGAAAACGGCGACCACCTACTTGGTCATTCCCTACTTCGCCATAAGAACCTCTGAGCTTTAAGTAAGTAACAATATTGTTTTTAGGGAAGAATTTTTCGTTAGTAACTACCCAACCCAATGAGAAGGCAGGGAAGAACCCGAAGCGTTTGCCAGGAGCGAAATTTTCGGTACCATTATACCCCATATTACCTTCAATAAGGTAACGGCGGTCGTAATCATAAGTAACCCTACCGGCAAGCCCCATAATACCAGCAGGCACGTTGAACTCAAAACCAGGGTCATACGTTTTTTGTCCGTTAGCCAAAAGTAAGGCAGTGATATTGTGTTTTCCGAAAGAGCGGTCGTAGTTCGTAGCTACTTCAAAATAGAGGCGACGCCACTTGCTTGACTTAAAGCGGTCGGTAAGGGTAGTGTGTTTGAGTCTGCCGCCAAAGAAGAGTAGTTCAGCAGGGTTTTTAGGGTTGCGAGTTACGCTATACGAAGGGATAGAGCGTTCTCTTTTAACCCCTTTTCTATACAAATCGTTGTAAGAAAAAGTACCCGAAATAGAAAGCCCCTGAGTGATATAATCGAGTTTGTGTTTCAGTTTTAAGTTTAGGTTTAAGTCCGTTTGATAGGTAGTAAGGTAAGGTCGCCAGAGCAAACTGGACAATACGGAATAACCTGTACCTCCTTTGCCTACTAAAGGATTTACACCATCTACATATCCATCGATTAAACGTCCATCTACAATACCAGGACCTGCAAAAGGCGTATTAGCCAAGATATGCACTAACATCGACTTTTTGCGGGCTGTTTCGCTGTTTACATCGCCGTCTTGCTCACTACCTAAAATACCTCCTACCTTTGAAGATACAGCAGCGAGGTCGAGGGTGAGGTTGGTGCGATCGGTAAGTTCAAAATCGAAGTTAGAGCGGAAGTTGTAACGCTGGTATTTAGAGTTTACATCGGCGTTGTGGTAGTTAGTTTCTTTGAAAGTACCTCCTTGATAGAAATAGCCCAAAGAAGTAAAATAACGCGTTTTCTCACTTCCCCCTGATACGTTTAGGTTAAATTGCGTTTGAGGAGATACCCCGCCAAAAGCCTCTTTGAAATAGTTATGACTGGTGTAATATAACGCTGGGCTATTTAGCAGGGCTTGTTTTTGTTCAGGAGTGAGGTTCATCGCTTCCACCTCTTGAGGTGTATAGTCGCGATTGTTCTTGAACTTCCAGAGCTCGTTGTGAAAACCGCTTTCACTGAACAGCTTATCGAAGTTACTAGGGTCGTTGTCATTGCGAATAGCTTCGTTGCGGAAGCGCGCATAATCATAAGAATTGAGTAAATCTAACTGAGTAGCCAACTGACTCATACCAAAGTTATAAGTAAGACTCACTTTAGGAGCGCCAGAGCGACCTCTTTTGGTAGTTACTACCACCACCCCGTTAGCGCCTTTCACGCCGTAGACAGCTGTAGCCGAAGCGTCTTTCAATAAGTTAATACTTTCAATTTCGTAAGGATCCATCGCATTTACGGCATTCATAGAGCTTTGGATACCATCTACTACTACCAAAGGTTCTTGGCTACTTGCATTGAAGGTACTCACCCCGCGAATACGAATGGTGGTAGCATTTCTACCAGGCTCACCGCTGGACTGAGTGGAGGTAATCCCTGGCATACGCCCAACCAGCGCATTGGAGACATTGGCAACTGCATTTTCTACGAGTTTATTTCCTTTGACAGAAGAAATAGCACCTGTTACGGTTTCCTTCTTTTGGGTACCATACCCCACCACCACCACTTCTTTTAGTTCGGTGGTTTCGGGCAAGAGTTTTACGGTGATGTTGTTGCGGTTTTGTGTTTGCACTTTAGTGCTTTTATATCCTATATAGGATATATCTAAGGTAGCACCACCGTTTTTTAGGGTCAGCTGGAAGTTGCCATCGAAATCGGAGCTTACCCCGTTTTTGGTACCTACTTCCAAGATAGTAGCCCCCATTAGAGGCATATTGTCTTCATCAACTACTTTTCCTCTGATTGTTTGTGCGGATAGCGACTGTATTCCTGCACAAAGCCCCAAGAGCCATACGAGCATCAGTAGTTTGGTTTTGTATGAATGTAATCTATCCATAATTTTGGCATTTTAGTTATATGGAAAATGTTTAATTTCGATGGGGCAAAGGTAGGAAGTTACATCAATAAGGTTGTTATCATTTCTTTTCGTTTATTTATCAAAATCTATACGTTATAAAATTATCTTAAAGTAAAGGAAATATATAGGTGGATATTATTGCCTGTTTTTCAGTTGGTTAAAATATTTTTATATATAATTAGCAGAGGCAATATTACATATTTTAATACAAATAAGCAAGTACAGGTTTAAAAAAAGAAGAGAGAAGGTGTGGTAGAGGAATAAGAAGATGTTGCCTCACGAAATTGTTATATTTGATAGAATACTTCCCCATTTGTCTATTGTCATACTCTCAAAACCTTTAGGTGAACGCAATCTAATTTCTCTTAGCAGAAATATCAATTGTTCTTTAGTAAGAGCTACTGCTGTAATACTACATCTTATATATAATCCGTATATATCATTTCTGGCGTTGTAAAAAACCTTTATTCTTTTGAGATTACTTATGGCAACACTGAATGTTTGAATACCAGAGAACAAGTAAACACGCCTTTTACAAAAGATAAAAGGTGGTAAATACTTTTGTTTTTCTTTTAAAAGAGGTTCTGTAGCACGTAAAGTTTTGAAATCTCTATCGCTCATTTCATCTAATAAAATAGTACGAGATTTTAAATCACGTTGAGCAAGATATGAAAGAGTATAATAAACTAAAAAGATAGGAAGAGGGAGAAGTATAAAAACATATCCTATTAAAGTGTAAGGTTCTAATAAGTCCTCAAAATGAGGAAGGGGGAATATCACCCAAAATATACCCCAAATAATGCCAATAGTTCTTGTGCCTAAAAAAATGAGTTTAGGTAATACAGATTTGAGAGTTACTCGATAAGCCTCTCTTTCAGGATTAATAAGCGTTTTGGGAGCTTTCTTTTTGTCAAAATAGCGTTGTGTAGGAGTTTTGAAAATCCAAATAGGAGGAACTACAAATAATACTGTAAAAGCTATTACTATTAAAAAAAGAAACCAAAAGATAAGTCCCATAACTAAGAATATTTACTTATTGTAATCCCCCTATTCTTACTAAACTGCCGAGTATTACCATTAGTACCCCAATAAGGGTTACACAGATGATATGCACTGCCATTTCGGGTAACTTGTTGAGCTGACCTTTGCGAAGTTTTGGCAATACCCTTGTTTGTGCCGAAATAGCAAAACATACAGTGGTGAGCAAAAAAGTGAGTTTCAGTGATACCACGCGCTCAATAGGGGTAGCGAATGAGAACCAAGAGCTGAAACCAGCATTGTAGTCGTAAGCCATTAGGATACCCGTGATGATTAACACGGCTAAAGAGGGCATACCGATAGGCTCGTAAGTCTTTTCAAAATTGCCTATATAGCTGAAATCCTTATGCTTGAGGGCTTTTGGCAAATAGCCGATAGCCAATACTAAGTGTCCGCCTACCCAAATGGTGGCAGCAATGAGGTGCAGAACGAGGAGAATGTGATGTGTGTACATAGTTTGTTAGATTTCAGGGGGCAGGTTTCAGGTTTCAGGGATCAGGGGTCAGGGGTTGTGCTTCCTATTTCCTAAATTCAAATTCCTAAATTCAAATTTCTAATTCCTATTTATTATTAAAGGTGTTCATTGTGATATTAAGCCCTGCTAAGCCAAAAGAAATTACGGCTTCAGCGCATTTTTCTAAACGTTCGGGGAGGAGGTTTTGCTCTTCGGGAGTCCACTCGCCAAGTACATAGTCTATTTGCTTGCCTGACTCAAAATTACTGCTAATCCCAAAACGCAAACGCGCGTATTGCTGGGTATTGAGTTGGGCTTGAATATCTTTAAGTCCGTTGTGACCACCATCACTTCCTTTGCCTTTGATGCGGATAGTGCCAAACGGAATATTCAAATCATCGGTAATTACCAAGAGGTTTTCTAATGGAATATTCTCTTTTTCCATCCAATAGCGCACCGCTTTGCCGCTGAGATTCATATAAGTAGAAGGTTTCAGCAATATAAAGGTACGTCCTTTTACTTTTATTTCTGTCAGGTCGCCTAATTTTTGAGTGCTGAAGGTAACATTGTGTGTTTTAGCTAAGGTATCAGCCACCATAAAACCGATATTATGGCGTGTATTTGCATATTCAGCACCTATATTGCCTAAACAGGCGATTAAGTATTTTTTCATAGAACGGATAGTTACAAGTTATTTGTTTTGATGTAATCTATGATTTGTTGAGTGAGGTGAATATGGTCACTGCCTCTCACTCCGTGTCCGTGCATAGGGTAGATGAAAGTATCTATAAATTTATTTTTCTTGATAGCATCGCGGGTGATAGTCATCAGGTGTTGAGGGACAACTACATCGTCTATACTACCGTGAATGAACAACAACGGACGATTGAGGTTATCGAGGTATTTACCTACTCGGCTGTTTTCATAACCTTCGGGGTTTTCTTTTGGGGTATCCATATAGCGTTCGCCATACATTACCTCATAGTATTTCCAATCGGTTACAGCCCCTCCAGCTACAGCAGTGGTAAACACTTCGGGGTGGCGGGTGAGCAGGCTTGAAGCCATAAATCCTCCGAAGCTCCAACCGTGTACAGCTATACGATTTCCATCGACATAGGGCAAGTTCTTGATGTAATCCACCCCTTTGAGTTGGTCTTTTATTTCAGTTTCTCCTAAATGGCGGTGGATAACACTCTCAAAAGCAAATCCTCGGTTTTCACTACCGCGATTGTCCAAAGTAAAGACGATATATTGTTCGTTTTCTACAAATGAATGTAACCACAAATAAGTATCGGCTAACCATTCGTTTTTCACTTGTTGAGCGTGAGGACCTCCATATACATAAATGAGTATAGGGTATTTTTTGTTAGGGTCTAAAGTAGTAGGTTTGTGCAACTTGCCGTAAAGAGGCGTGCCGTCATCAGCTTTTAGAGTAACAAACTCAGTAGTTCCTACAGCTATACCTTCCAATGGATTTTTGGCGGTGAACAAACGTTGTTGGCTGCCTTTATCGGTAGCAATGAGGTCGGTACGTTGAGGGATTGTAATGCTGCTATAGCTGTCTAACAGATAGTTACCGCTATGGCTTAGCTGTACATTATGAGAGCCTGCTTCGCGAGTGAGAGCAGTTATTTTTTTAGGGTTTTTGAGTTCTATTTTGAAGGCGTGTTGCTCACGAGGGTCGGCACCAGTACCTGTGATAAACATATATTTGCCTTGTGCATCGAAACCTAAAATATCTTGCACTACCCATTGGAAATTAGTGATTTGCTTGATGAGTTTGCCATTAGTATTGTAGTGATATACATTGGTAAAACCGTTGCGTTCGCTCAGCCACAAGAATTCATCAGTTTTATTAGGCAAGAAAACGGCAGGTTTTTCGGGTTCAACCCATTTGGCATTGCGTTCTTCAAAAATGGTATTTACTTTTTTACCAGTACGAGCATCATAGCGGTTGAGAGCGAAGTGGTTTTGAGCGCGATTAACTTCGGCTAACAAAATATAACGCTCATCGGGACTCCAAGCTAAGTTTGTGAGGAAGTGTTCATCGGTGGTATCAATATCTAAGTACAGCACCTTTTGGTTTTGGAAGTCGTAAATCCCTACGGCAGCCTGTTCACTGGGTTGTCCTGCCATTGGATATTTTATAGATTTGAGTGTTGCAGGGGTAGTGGTGATATCTACTAAAGGATAATCGGCGACTTTGCTTTCATCTTTTTGATAGAAAGCGACATAGTTGCCTTTAGGAGAGAAGAAAATTCCTTTGTTGATACCAAATTCATTGCGGTGAATTGCTTTTCCGGCTACTATATTGGTATCGGTAAATGAGGTAATCGCTTTTTTATCACTTTCGTTGTTAGCGAAGTACAAATTGTTATTGAGTGTATAAGCCACTACTTTCGCTTGAGGGTCGTATTCAGCATTTTCACTACCCTTAGGAAGAGCAATCGTTGCCAAAACCTGCTTGCCATCACTGTTATAGCGGTAGAAGGTATTTTCGGATTTGGTTACGATTTCATTTTTGTCAATCAGCAAGATATCGCCGTTTAGTTGTTCAGCGTTTATACTTCCTACTTGCTCCCCTTTTGGGTTGAAAATAAGATAGTTTCCGTCTTTAGCATAAAGATAGACATCACTATCTTTGAACCAACGGAGGCTCTCGAGAGTTTCGGGGAATAGATAGCGGTATCCCATTGGATTAGAGGGATCTTGCACGGCATAAAACACCGATTCGGCTACTGAGAGTTTGCGGTTTTGAGCAAGAGCTGAAAGGGAAAAAAAGGTTCCTAAAAGGAAAAGTGTTATTCTTTTCATAAAATAAGATTTGTGATGTAATTATTTTTTCTTGTTTAATTCTCTCCAAATAAAAACAATTTGCACGACTACCAAAAAGGCGTTGGGCAGAATTACGGGAATACTATGGATAAAGTATCCATAAATTACAAAAAGAGCACACCCCACCAAGTTGGTAAGGCGTATGTACAAAAGGTTATCCTTAATAAGGAAGCTGAGCACTATAAAGAGTGAAGCAGCATATCCAATAATATTAACTATAGTCATTATCGTTTGCGGTTTTTAAGTCGGGTATTGCGTCTGAACCAAAACATAGCCAATGCGCCGAGAGTAAAAGCTATGTATATATACCACTGAGTGCGATCGGGGGTATTATATAAGGCATACACTTGGTAGGCACAATAGAAAGCGATAGCCAAATAGGCATATTCAAAAAAGATACGTGCGTTCATAATTATTCATCTTTGTCCTCGATAGCCAAAATACCAGTGGTTTTATGGGCTTTAACGGTAGAGAATTTCTTATCGAAATCCATACCTATACCATTGGTGATGGTGCCTTTGGCTTCATCGGTAAAACTAAATTCTTTATCGGTAAATATCCAATCTTCTTTTTGATCCCAAAAGAGTTGTTCGGTTTTTAGACGTTTGCCGTCGTAGGTAGTAAGTACTACATTGTTGCGCAGTTCTACAATATCGGAAGAGGGGTAGATGATTCCATATTGAGCTTCAACAGTATTTTTATGTCGGGCTTGGTCGTAGAATTCTACTTTCACACCTTCAGGGAACTCAGAATAAGGCATTCGTTGGTTCGTATAATCTTTGTTGAGAGGGCTTGTAACAACGGCTACCACCTTAGTAGAATCGGTATATACGAGTTTGAAGTTATAGGCTTCACCTTGGGGGAATTTTTTTTGGATGCTGAGTTGTTGCAGGTTACGCATATCGTTGTTACACGAAAAAAGCATTGCCATACCTGATAGTACGGCAATACTTTTTACGATATTAAAAAAACTTATTTTCATATAGCATTACAAACGTGGCACTACTACTGATTGTCCTATCCAGCATTTGAGGGTAACGGTTTTCCCTGCTAATCCAGATTCGAACACATCTACTTTAGACGGAGCTAAAGCATCGTAACGAGCTGCTAAACTTTCCAAACCACCTTTGCGAGCAGTTTTGGCAGCTAACCAGTATACAGCTCTTTTTTCAAATGAAGTGCTACCGCATTCGTTAGCTGAACTTGCATAGGCGTGAGCCATAATACGATAAGCATCAGAGTTTGAAGGGTTGTAAGTAAGCGCTTTTTGTGCATAGGCAACGGCACTTGCTTTGCTGTGTTTAGAAGCGATACGGATAAGGAGTTTAGACTTCTTAAAGTTGTCGGTCTCAAGATTTACCGCCTCGTTGTAGTACTGCATAGCTTTAGCAGAGTTACCAGATTTGTCATTCATTACCCCTAAATAGTAAGCAGAGTTTGCTGATGGTTTTACTTGGTGCAATGAAGTTACTATCTTCACGAAAAGAGGGTCTTTAGTACAATCTTTATCGGACATTTTACCAGCGGCACGGCGCAACCATTCTTCGTTAGTTTTGTTAGCCTCATAGTTCTTAGTGTAAAGAGGGATGAGGTTGTTACAATCGGCAAGCTGACCTAATTTAGCATCGATACTTTCGGCAATAGTTTCGTAGTTGTCTACGCGTTTGCGGTTAGCCTCGAGCAATTTTTTGTCTTTCTCACTGATAGTTCCAGCTTCTTCTTGAGCTAAGTACTTGTTGATAACTTCAGAAAGTTCGTTTTTCTCATCTTGGATTTTATCTGAAATGTTATCGTAGGCATCAAACACTTCTTGTAGTTCTTTTTGTCCTTTTTCGTGTAAGGCTACCAATTCAGAGAAATACAAGTATAAGGCTTTTTCGTTTTTGAAATCGTTTTTGCCCTCAGTAAATGCTTTGTGCAAGAGGTCATAGATTTCTTGTTCAGAGCCAGCATTTTCGTCGAACATCAAAAGAGCTTGACGGATGCGCATTTCGGTAGCATTGAAACGTGATGCAAAGTGCTTGTTGTAATCAGTGTACATTTGCAACAATTCTTTTACAAATTGTGTTTTTTCAGCACCATTGCTAGTTCTGATTTTGTCCTGCAAGATGCGTTCGCCATAAGCAAAGGTAGCATAGTGAAGGGTAGGGCATTGAGTATATACTTCTTTCCAAATAGGATACGCTTCTTTGTAGTTTTTCGCTTTAGCGTACTCGCTAAATATCGAAAGTTTCTGAGTGAGCTCAGGAGTATTGCAGTTCTGAGCCTCGGCTTGAGTTGCAAAGAAAAAACCTGCAACCATTGTAGCTAATAAAATTCTTCTTCTCATTCTTGTTTGTTTTTATTGATACTTTGTTCGTTGGAACCACTTGTCGTTTAAAGTGAATCCTATTCTTAGGTTAAACTCATTTTCTTTTATCAAATTGGCTGTGGTAGTACCACGTTTGCCATATTCACCCACGAGGGTAATATTTGAAAAACCTTTTACGGGAAGACTTAGTCCAAAAGACGTGCCAAAATAATTGATGTTTTGTCCGTTGAGTACAATTCCAGTGTTCTCGTAGCGGAAACCTGCTCGGTAGGTAACTCTGTGCCAGTAACTTGAGAACGAATGGTAGTTAGGAATCCAAAAACCTCCTGCTGCGAGTTTGTAGCTATCTTTGTAATTTACATCGGTAGTGGTGAGGAAGGGATTTGAAAATTTACTATTATTAATATAGGTATATTCTAAACCTGCGAACCATTTTTGGTGTTCACCTAAACCTATGCCCACTTCTATTTGTGAAGGCAAGGTAAGTTTGGTATTTTTGAGTCCGGTAGCATCTAAATCAAGAGTTCTGGTTTCGCGAACCGTAAGCTGAGCTCCGCTTCGTGAGGAGGCTACATAGCTGAGGGTAGAGATATTGCGTTGATTCTCAGATGAAAGGGTGCTTTGTGGCGTGTATACTAATGAAGTGTATAGGCGCAAACGGTGTTTTAGCGTTTCCTCGTAATACAAACCGATATTGAAAGCTCCTCCAGAGAGGCGTGATTTGCTGAACTCTTGAGTGTAGAACTCGATGTTGTTCTGCTGATAGAGGTCGGTCATATCAATTGTTCCGAAATGATAGCGGAAAGAAGCACCTAAACTAAGCCCTCCATAGATTTGATAACCAGTTGATAAAAAGAACTGATTCACGTTCCCGCTACCTTCGTACTGATATACGCGGTTGGCTTTGGTGTTTTTGATTTTGTAGCCTACAGAAGAATAAGGCACCAACCCAAATGATACTCCTAATTTTTCGATTATGGGAAAACCGAGTGCAAAATAATTGAAAGAGGAAGATTGGGTGTTGAGTTTTGTGTTATTTGTAACAATATTTTTACGTTGCATTGTAAAGCCAGCGGAAAAAGCGGTAAATTTTAGCTGAGAAAGAGCCGCAGGATTTTGAATATTCACCCGAGTACTATCGGCATAAATACCCAAACCGCCCATTGCACTTTCTTCGGCTATTCCACTAAAATTGCGTTCGCCTACGCCGTAAAACGAATAGGGAGACTCGGTTGTTTTTTGTGAAAAAGCAACGTAAGTAGTTGTAAATAAGGCGATAATAAGAGTGATTAACTTTCTATTCATCATATTGTTTAAACTGTCCATTTATAGAGTGTTGCATTTCTTTTTGGTATTCTAAAATACTATTCAGCCCTTCGAGCAACACAAATGAGCTGGCAAATATCGGTTTTTTTATTCTTTCTTGCAAATATTTTTGATTACCTCCGGTGAGTATTACCGCTAAATCGGCAAATTTTTCATCGTATTGTGATATGACACCTTCTATTTCTCGCACTACATTGTTATAGACCCCTGAAAGCATACAACTCTCGGTAGTATTGCCTATAAACTGTTCGGTATCAAAATCTTGTTGTTCTAAAAGTGGTAGTTTGGAGGTAAATTGATGCATTGCTTTTAGTCGCATAGCAATTCCTGGGGCAATAGCACCGCCGAGGTATTCTTTTCTTTGGGTAACCACATCAAAAGTGATGCAAGTACCTGCGCTGATTACCAGTGTATTGCGATTAGGAAAAAGCCGTATTGCTCCAGCGATTAAAGCCAAACGGTCAACACCTAAGGTTTGAGGAGTAGCATATTTATTTAGAAAAGGCAAAGGCATTGTGCTTGAAGCGAAAACCACGTGGGGAGTATGTTTTTTTAAAAAGCTGAAACGAGTTTCGGCACCTGTTACCACTGAGGCTATAATAACTTCTTGTACCTCATTAAAATCGATTTCTTTCAGCAATTGTTGCTGAAAATCTTCGGTGCTGTAAGTATTAAAGAATACAAGTTCTTGCTTTTTGAAAAGCGCTACTTTTACAGCAGTATTCCCCTGATCGATAATGAGGTTCATAAAAAAGATTTTATTTACTGAAGAAAACTTATATCAAAAAAAGTGCCAATTGGCGAAAAAGCTTTATTTCAAAAGACGTGAGATACTTATTTTAAATCTTTTTAATAAAGGGTTTCATTTAACGTGGTAAAAAAATGTTAAATATTGTTTGCGTTTTGTTAATTATTTTGTACTTTTGCTGCGTGATTTAGAAAAATAACGAAATATAAGAAATTTACTACTCAAGTGTTATCAGAGGATAATAAACTTATAAAGAGGAGTATAACATTTTTAAAAGGATAAATTCAAAAAACATTAACATTTTATTAATTTTTCACACTATGAAGACTTGTCCGCTAACCATTCTTGTTTCACTTGCTATAGTGATGTATTTTTTGTTGGATATATTTTTTTCCTATTCTAAGGAAACTTATTTCAATGAGGATTCTATTTCTGAAAATCTTCCTATTGCCTTTGGTTCAGTTGTAGGGATATTGGTATTAGAGCAGTTGTTTGCTAAAGAGCCTAAGGAGAAAACTCATAAAGAAGGAAGGAAAGTAAACTAACATTTTTAATAGATTTTTTGGGAGTTGCGTCGTTCTTAGAAACAGATATTTAAAGTATAAGTGTTTATGGATTTCAGTGGCTTATGTGTTGAATTGACGTTAAACAATCAATTATTAAATGTTAATTGAAAAAGCCTTGGAAGTGCAATCACTTTCAAGGCTTTTTTGTGGTCCCAGTTGGGCTCGAACCAACGACCCTCTGATTATGAGTCAGATGCTCTAACCGACTGAGCTATGAGACCAGTCCTTTTTTACAAGACGCGGCAAAAGTAGTACTAATATTTGAATTGTGCAAATTTTTTTAGGAAAAATTATAGGTGGGAGTGGTGGTGGGTATAACAAAAAGAAGGTGTCTGAAAAGTTTTATTCATGTGGGCGTTTGCAAAACGCCCGTACATAACATACTTCAAAAATTATTGATAATCAGACTAGTCAACTTTGGCAAAGTGTAGTGATGCAAAAGCGATTTTGAGACTTTTTGGACAGCCTCTGTAGGGGCGCAACTGACATTAAAAAGGAAAAGTCCTTTTCTTTATGAGAAAGGGACTTTTCTATTTATGAAGCATATAATTTTTTTGATTATTCAGATTTTTTCTTCAAACTCTCGGTTATTTGAGCTGAAGCGGTGAAAGAAGTAATCATATTGTTGAGCATTTCAGTACCTGCTTCGGGTGAGTTAGGCAACAAAATGAGGTTGCTTTTAGTTTGCTGACCGACAGCTTGGAGGGTGTCATAATGTTGTGTAACGACAATAAGAGCAGAGGCTTCTTGTGAGCTAACGCCTACTTTTTGGAGAACATCAACGCTTTCTACCAACCCGCGTGCTATTTCACGACGCTGGTCGGCGATACCTTGACCTTGGAGGCGTTTGCTTTCGGCTTCAGCTTTAGCTTTTTCGACGATGAGGATACGTTGTGCATCACCTTCATATTGAGCGGCTACTTTTTCGCGTTCGGCGGCGTTGATGCGGTTCATCGCTGCTTTTACTTGAGCATCGGGGTCGATATCGGTAACCAAAGTTTTGATGATGTCGTAACCATAAGTTTCCATAGACTCTTGAACTTCGCGTTTAACGGCGATAGCGATGTCGTCTTTCTTCACGAATACATCGTCCAACTTCATTTTAGGTACTTCGGCACGAACCACGTCGAACACATAGCTGGTAATCTGATCGTGAGGGTATTCCAGCTTATAGATGGCATCGTATACCTTTTCTTTGATAACGACGAATTGCACCGATACTTTGATTTTCACGAATACATCGTCTAATGTTTTGGTTTCTACAATCACATCCAACTGCTGGATTTTAAGGCTGATGCGTGCCGCTACTTTATCGATAATAGGTATTTTCATTTGTAAACCCGAATGGCGAATGCTTTCAAATTTACCGAAACGCTCTATTGATACGGCGGTTTGTTGGCGCACTGTAAAGAAAGTAGAGAGCAAAAATACTAATGCAAAAAAGATTAGGATGTAAAATAAGTAAGACATAATAAAAAAAATATTTTAGGTTGTTATACGGCACAAAAATATAAATTAATTAGCAAATTAGCAAATTTGTTATTTTTTAATTAGGGTGTACCATTCTTCACCTGTAAGGTCGTAGATTTTTTGGATTTTGTGAAGGAATCCTTCGAAATCGAGATTGAGGTCTATGAGATTACCCGATTTTATATCGAATACCCAACCGTGAACAGCAGGGAATTTGTTTTTTATATAACTTTCTTGCACGACAGCCATTTTGGTTACATTAAGGCATTGTTCTTCGACGTTGAGTTCTACCAAACGGCGGTGACGCTGGTCGATATCGGTAATGGCATCGAGTTCGGCATGATGTAAGCGATATACATCACGGATGGTTCGCAACCAAGGGTTTAGCAAGCCGTAGTCCTTAGCTTGCATAGCGGCTTTCACGCCTCCGCAATCGTAGTGACCACATACGATGATGTGTTTTACCTGCAAGTGTGATACGGCGTATTGAATAACAGCGGTAGAACTCATATCAAGGGTGTTTACCACATTGGCGATATTGCGGTGTACGAATACTTTGCCGGGACCGACACCCATTAGTTCTTCGGTGGCTACACGGCTATCGGAGCAGCCGATGTAGAGATAATCGGGGGTTTGGTCTTCAGCGAGTTTTTCAAAGAAATGAGGGTCGCCTTCTTTGCGGCGTTTTACCCATTCGCGGTTGTTTTCGAATATTTTTTTGTATGTAGGCATAAATTAGGTGACAGGTTATAGGTTATAGGTAATAGGTTGTGGAGGCAAAAGTAAGAATAATTTGTTAATTAGTTGATTTGGCAATGAAAAATTTAGCATAAATCTCTTGCGATGAGGCGTGACATTCCTTGTTTTTTAGCAGCTTCATCACCTCGTAGTCCGTGGAGGTAAACTCCTAAACAAGCGGCTTCTATAGCGCTATAGCCCTGAGCGAGCAAGCTGGTGATCATACCGGTGAGCACATCGCCACTGCCTGCTGTTGCCATTCCAGCATTTCCGGTGCTATTCACCCAATAATGCTCGCCATTGGTAATCATTGTGTGAGCTCCTTTGATAAGGAGGAGTACTTTGTGCTCTTTGGCAAAATCTTTAGCTTTGGCAAGTTTGTGCAGGTCGTCGTCCCATTTGCCTATGAGTCGTTCTAACTCTTTAGGATGAGGAGTGAGGATTGCATTTTTGGGTAACAAAGTTACTTTTTCGGGGTGTTGAGCGAGAATGTTTAGGGCATCGGCATCGAGGACAAAAGGCGTATCGGGGTATTGTTGCAACAGACTGAACAGTGCGTTAGCCGTATCGGGGTGAGTGCCCCAACCTACGCCTACACCTATAGCCGAGGGTGCAAAAGGAATTTCCATAGCCTTGTAATGTTTTGCCTCGTCGCAGGTGAGCACCATTGCCTCGGGCAGGGCAGTTTGTAATATTGTATAGCCACATTCGGGGATAGCCACAGTGAGCAGCCCCACTCCTGTGCGCAATGCAGCTGTACCACTGAGTACTACTGCGCCCATCTTGCCATAACTACCACCTACGAGCAAAGCGTGACCGTAAGTACCTTTGTGTGAGAATTTTGGTCGTTTTCGTTGCAATTGCAGTATATCGGGTTCGAGGTAGTAGTAATCGGGTTGCAGGGTGTTTAAGAAGTGGGTATCTAAACCTATATCAAGCACTTCCCAATGAGGGATATACTTTCCTGTGGAAGGTAGCAAGAAGGGGAGTTTAGGGGTTTGGAAGGTGAGCAGCTGGTGAGGGTGCACCCAAATTTCCTCGGGTGAAGGAATGCGGTCGGTAGGGAGCCCTGAAGGCATATCTACACTTATAATATAGCTATTGGAATCGTTGAGTTGTTGAAAAATTTGCTGTAGCCAAATAGGGGCTGGACGTGAGAGCCCAATGCCAAAAACAGCATCAATTACTACCTTTGCAAAGGAGATTTGAGAGACTTGTTCGGCTTGTATTTCGGTTATGGTAATACCTTGTTCTTCTAAGAGTGTTTTGTTTTGCTGGCAATCGGGGGAGAGGTGGTCGCTAAAGCGCAATAAATAAGTAGTTACGTGCCAACCATCAACAGAGAGCATACGCGCTAAGGCAAGTCCGTCGCCACCATTGTTACCTGTGCCGGCTAATATGGTAAAAGTTTCTTTTTTAGAGCAGTGTTGTTTTATCCAATCAAAAAGTTTTGTAGCAGCGCGTTCCATCAGTTGCCAAGAGGAGATATTTTGGGCAGTGAGGGTTTGGGCATCGGCATCACGTAGTTGTTGAGAGCTAAGGATTTTCATTTTTTAGGTAAGAGGTGTTTTTATTGTCGGTTTTTGTTGAGAGGAAAGACTCTGAAGTATCAGAATTTCTACGATAATTAATATGAGTTGGTTGTAAATAATTATTTTAACAATCAATTAGTTAACTTTGTCAAAGTACTAGGACTTTGACAAAGTTTGCGATGCAAAGGTGATTTTGAGACTTTTTTTGTAATCTCTTGTGGAGAATACTCTTAGATTTTACCTGATTAAAAGTCCAAAACCTGCTTCTATGAAATATAGTGGTTCTTCTTGCCACAATGTACGTCCGCTACTGATGTCTAACTGTAGGGTAGGGGTGAGGAGATAGGCAAAACCTGCATTGATATTATGCTCAGGAGCACGCGAGCCATTATAAGAGGCATAATATTCCACAAAAGTCCAAAACTTATTGTTAGTAGGGACATAATTGATTTGGGCGGTAACATCCAAATTTTCAAATTGTCCAGAACTACTAGCGCCATAAGCTAATGAAAGCACATTGGTGAGGGAACTCTCGAACGCTAAGCAAGCATCGAAAGTATAGGCTTTAGCATCTGTTTTGCTGTATTGTCCATAGCCAATGAGTCCTACAGAGGGGATAAAACGCTGTTCGGATTCGTACAAACGCTGTTTTACGCTGAAGGTAGTACTGCTAAAATCGGGGGTACGGAGGTCGAAATCGCCTTCTAAACGGATTTCGGTGTTAGGGATAAGTCCGTAGCGCAACATTAGATTTGCACTGTTATCTTCTTTGCTGAAAACATATCCGTTTTCTATTTGAAACTGACCTTTAGGTAGTGTGTACACCCCTTCACTTTGGTCGGGGCGATCGGTGTTGATGGTTTCATCGTTTTGAGCAATAGCCAAAGAAGTGCAGCATAAGCACAAAAGGAGTAAAAAAAGGTTATTCTTCAATTTTCTCATATAGGAAATTATTAAAAGGGAAGCGGGTGATGTGTATCTCCTTCACTTTTTCGTACACTACCTTACGGAATTCTTCGAGATTGTTTTTGTTGAGAGCTGAAATAAACAAGACATCACGCCCCATTCGCTGCATCCAAGTTTGTTTCCATTCTTCAAGGGTGAAGTGTTTTTTGGTGCGCTCGGTAGCCAAATCGTCTTCGGCAATTTCTTCGTTTGTATAAGCGTCGATTTTATTGAATACCATAATGGTAGGTTTATCGGCGCTGTGAATTTCGGCTAATATTTGGTTTACCGATTGGATATGTTCCTCAAAATTAGGGTGCGAGATATCTACTACGTGCAAGAGTAAATCGGCTTCGCGCACCTCGTCGAGGGTACTTTTGAACGACTCGATAAGCTGGGTAGGCAGTTTGCGAATGAACCCTACGGTATCGCTGAGCAAGAAAGGCAGGTTCTCAATCACGACCTTGCGCACAGTAGTGTCCAGCGTGGCAAAGAGTTTGTTTTCGGCAAAGACTTCGCTTTTGCTTATCACGTTCATTAGGGTAGATTTGCCCACATTGGTATAACCGATGAGCGCTACACGCACTAATGCCCCGCGGTTGCTGCGCTGGGTTGCCATTTGTTTATCGATGGCGGAAAGTTTCTTTTTGAGCAGGGCAATACGGTCGCGCACAATACGGCGGTCGGTTTCGATTTCGGTTTCACCAGGTCCGCGCATCCCGATACCCCCACGCTGGCGTTCGAGGTGCGTCCATAGCCCTGTAAGGCGTGGCAATAGGTATTCGTACTGAGCGAGTTCCACCTGAGTGCGTGAGTAGCTGGTTTGGGCGCGCTGGGCAAAGATATCCAAAATGAGACCTGTACGGTCTAATATTTTAGCTTTGAGAATGCGCTCGATGTTTTTCTGTTGGGCAGGCGTAAGCTCATCGTCGAAGATAACCGTTCCTACCTCATTTTCCTCAACAAATTGCTGTACTTCTTCCATTTTACCGGTGCCGATGAATGTTTTAGGGTTAGGCACATCAAGCTTTTGGGTGAAGCGTTTGAGCACTTCACCGCCGGCGGTATAGGTAAGAAATTCGAGTTCGTCGAGGTATTCTTTAGATTTTTCTTCTGTTTGTAATTGATTGATAATCCCTACGAGTACAACTTTCTCGTAAGTAAGATTGATTTGTTCTAACATTTGTTAATCCCATTTATTGCGAGTAGAAAGAGCGTATTTGCCCCCTCCGGTAAAGAATAAAGCTAAGGCGCCTAAGAAGAACAAGGCGGGCAATTCGGGAGCCCAGCCACCGTGTTGGGTAAGGGCAGAGAGTTTATCGGAATAGGCTAAGTAGATCGTTGCCAGTCCGTTGAGGAACATCACCAGAGCAGCCAAGCGCGAGCGGAATCCTAAAACGATGAGCAGGGGCGCTACAATTTCGCCAATGAACACGCCATAGGCTATGAAAGTAGGGAGGTTTTTAGCATCTAAAGTACTTTCGATATAACCAAAAGCATCGGGGTGCAATAGTTTGTTGATGCCGTGAGGAATCATTAATAAGCCTACAGTAAGGCGCAAAATGAGTAGTCCTAAATCTCTATTTTTCATAAAATGGAGGTATTTTTAAGTTTATGGGGGCAAAGATAGTAAAAAATTACGAGTTACGAATTACGAATGACGAAGTTGTAGATAAATTATAGCGACGAATTACGAGTTACAAATGACGAAATTGTAGCACGACGGGCAATTAAAAGAGGGTGTTCCAAAAATTCTATATTGAGGGGGCGTTTGCAAAACGCCCCTACATAACATACTCTAAAAGTAATTGATTATCAAGTTTATAGAATATTTCGAAGTTTCTTGCCTGTGCGGCTTGCACCCCATAACCGCCCGTGCGGCTCGCACCTCGCACCTTTGGTAAAGTGTAAAGATTAAAAAAACTGCCCACATTGCTGGGGGCAGTTTTGTATGAGGTTATAAGGGGATTAATATTCGTATTCTTTGGCGCCTTCTAAAGTGCCATTTCTAAATTCCTTTATAGTTTTAGGATAGCCCTCAGGAGTGTATTCATATTCATAACGATAAGTGCTTTTATAAGTGTCAGTCTGTCCATTATGTGAATATGTGTTTATAACCTCCTTAGATGTAATATTATTCTTATTAACATCTGTTTCATCAAAATACTCAGGATAAGCGAAAAAAGGTCTTAAAGAAAAAAGTGTTTTGGCATTGTCGTGTTTAAATGTAGTTACAGTTTTTCCATATTCTCGAGTTTCTTCTTTTTTTACAACATTACCATTAGAAAGGGTATAGATGGTTGTAGAAGTACTTACTGAACTATCTTCTATAACCTCTTGAGCATTGGTGTTATACTCTTTTATATTCACAGTAATGTTTTCATTAGTGTAACTGAAAATTTGTGTTTTATAACGTTTTTTCCCATTATTTAAACTTCCTTTATAGGTAAATTGTTTTAATTTACTATTTTCGTATTTGTACTCTATAGTCCCATTCCCATTAAGTTTCATAGGGTAGGTAATTTCTTTTCGCTCTAAATTACCACTGCTGTCATAGAAGAAAGTTTCTGTGTCGTCGTCTTCATCAAAAGAACCATCTTCTCGGGCTTTTTTGATTTCTTGGATACGCCCTTGAGCATCATACTTTAAATTAATGATTCTGGTTGTTCCAGTTTGTACTCCATTAATGAGTTTTCTCTCAGAGAAAGAGGTTATTTTTCCATCTTCATAGTGATATACAATTTCATAGGTGTGTTTTCCATTTTGCTCAAAGGAAATAATTCGTTCTACTTTCACTGTAGGGGTTTGTGTGGTGCTTGTAACAGTAGTTGAGGTAGTACCACCATTACCATTGTTTCCACCGCCGTTATTGTTGTTGTCATCATCGCTTTTGCTACAAGCGGCTAATGTAGCGATAGCCAAAAGGCTTACTAAAAAATGCTTCATAATGCTATAAGATTTATAATTTTGGGGCAAAGATAGTAAAAAAATACGAATTACGAAGTCGTAGCACGACGGGCAATAAAGTATAGTTACGAATGACGAGTTACGAATGACGAAAAGAGGAGGGGGCAAAAATTCTATATTGAAGGGGCGTTTGCAAAACGCCCCCTACAATGTGACTAAAAGTGATTGATTATCAAGTTTATAGAATATACCAATTTTTCTTGCTTGTGCGGCTCGCACTTTATTTTCTCATTACCTCTACCCATTTGCCATTGGTGCGGGTGTTGTAGCGGTTGCTGTACATAGCTTCGGCATAAGTGCCTGGCAGATAGTACTTACCTGCATACGAGGCGTTGAGTTTGAGCTTGATATACTTGGTTTGTTTGGCTTTCAGTGACAAGTAGAAATTCGCACGGTCGTCGCGGAAATCAGCGTAGTCTACATTGCTATTGCTGCTGCCCTCATCGTAATCGGTAAAACGGGTATTTACAATTTCCCAACCTGAAGGGATGATTTGGGTGAGCGCTACATTCTCTACCGCCTCGCCAGTGAGGTTCGTAATCTCGATAGTGGCAACAAACTGAGTGCTTTGGCGCAAATTGGTCACATCAAGTGTGTGTCCGTTGCTATCGCGGAAAGTGGTGCTAAGCGAAAGTCCGTTTTGCATAGCGAGTTCTTTGCCCACTGGCAATACGCCACTTGTGATGAGGCGTACATAAAGGGTTTGGTTACCATTGTTCTTCACTTGTAGGCTCTCATTGCCTTTAGCAGCAAGGGTTTTCTGTAGCATAGGCTCGGTAGCTTTAAGGTTTTCGGTTTTGCCACTGAGGGTATAGCTGGCATTGATGCTCCTGCCGCTCTTATTCACAGCCACATATTTTGCCATTGCATAGAGGGCATAAGCCGTGGTTTGGGTGCTGAGCCAATCGTTAGTAGAGAGTTTTTCGGCTATCTCTAATGCCCAGCGTCCTGCATCTTCTTTCCTGCCGATGAGCAAAGCGGTTTCCATTGCCATTGCTTTGTTGCGAAGTACAGAACCGTAATAGCTATAGGCATCATCGTCTATAGCAGTGGTTTGGAACAACTTTTCGGCAGTTTGTTTTTGTCCAGCAAGGGCGTAGGCAGCTGCCAAAGTGCGTTTGGCATTAGGGGTGATCTCACTGAGTTCACGCAAGCGGTTCATAGCGCCTATGTTAGGATTTCCGGCAAGTGCCAAAGTATAGAGGCGATAGGCTTGGGCAAAATCGTTTTGGTATTTACCCTCATAACGCCATTGGCGCGCTTCACTATTTTGGTAGTTCAGCCAGCTCTGTTTGCTACCCGATGGCAATACATAGCCTTTTTTCTCGGCTTCTACAAAAAACTGACCTATATACGAAGTTACCCAATCATCGGCGTATTTACCGCCTTTCCAATAGGTGAAACCACCATTGGAGAGTTGGTTCTCGTGCAATTTGCTGATAGCTGCACTCACATTGCGGTTCACCTCATCGGCTTTTTCTTTAGAAAGGGTTACAAAATCACCTAAGAAAAGTTGCGGGAAAGCCCCCGAAGTAACTTGTTCACCACAGCCGTGTGGATAGCTGATAAGATAACCCAAACGCTGGGTGAGGTTTACCCCTGGGAAGCTGGAAACTTCCAACACTGTTTTGGCTTTTTCGCCAAAGAGGTTGATATTAAGGTTGTGTGACTGTCCGCCTTGCAATACTGCATTTTGTACTACGTAGGTTATAGGGTTAGGGTTGTACACATCCATTTCTACCTCATAAGTAGATTTTTCTTTACCCGAAGTAGCGGTGATTTTCACTTTGGCGATACCTGTTTGAGCGGTGGTTTCGAGCTCAAAATAAGCCATTTGTTCGCCTGTTTTTTCAAAATGTAACTGCTGATTGTGTGTACCCACCACTTTAAACAAGCCATTAGTTTCTACTTGGAGAGACACGTTCTTCACTTGTTTTTCCATAGCAAAAACGGTTACTGGCAATATGATTTTCTCGTTAGGCACAGCTTTGCGCGGCAAGGAACCTAAAATTGATAGCGGACTTACCACAGGTATATCTTTTTTCTCGGCACTACCAAAAGCATTGGCGGCTACATCACTGGCGACTACCATCACACGAGCAGAGCCCATATAATTAGGAATTTTCACGGTATGAGCATTAGTAGCCCCTTTCTTGAGTTCAAACGGACCGCGGAAGATAACAAAAGGTTTGAAGCGGTTTGCTTTTTGAGCATCAGCACCGCCTAAATCCTCGTCACCCCCTATGCTAAACGCCTGATTGATAGTTCCGCCATAAGCGCCAATCACATCGTCGTACACGTCCCAAGTTTTTACACCTAGAGCTGTTTTGCTAAAGAAAGTATTCCAAGGGTTGGGGGTTTTGAAGCGGGTGAGGTTCAAGAGTCCGTCCTCCACAATCGCCACGGTATAGGTCATTGGTTTACCCGATTTCTCACTTACTTTGATGCTTACTTTTTGGTTAGGTGTCAAGCGGTCGGGCATTTGGATTACAGGGTTGAGCACTGTGTTTTTATCTACTACTTTCACGGGAACAACTCCGTACAAGCGAATAGGCGCATCGTTGAGCGTTTTGTTGTGTGGCTGCAATAGGGTAACGTAGAAATACACATTAGGCGACATTTTATTGGTGATAGGCACCTCAAAAGTAGTCTCTTTGTTAGCAGTTTCTACCCAATAAGTTTCGAGTACATCGTTGCCATTTTCTACCGAAATAAGCGCACGTCCGCCTTTATCGGAAGGGAAAGTGATTTTGGCTTTTTCGCCTACGTTGTATTCTTTTTTGTTAGTACCCAAGGCGAGCATTACCGCTTCACTACCTTCACTGCCACGTGATTTGCCAGTCCAGTCACCCCAATCAAAATAAACCGTAGTACCGCATTTATGACCGCTTTGGTTATCACTGAGCATAATAAAATAGCGACCCCAGTCGGCATCAGGGATATTGAGGGTAAAGCGTCCTTTTCCGTTGCTATCGGTGGTGATATAGTCGGTTTTGTAAATAGCATTGCTGCTACTGCTGTTGTAGGTAGAGATGTTTTGGTTAGAAGCGTCCCACCACCAGTTCCAACCTACTTTATACACAGTAACCGCTACTGTTCTGTTGCCCAATGGCTGTCCGTTTTCACTGAGCACTACCGCATCGAAAGTATGGTTTTGCTGGGTGTTGTAGTAGTCGTATTTGTTAGTTTCGGGCAAACGCAAGCCCACATACTCACTGTAAGGGGAGAAAGAGGCGGTACTCACATCGGTACTAAAGTCGCCACCGCTTTCGTTAGCTTGGGTGAGGAAGTTCACCTTTAGCATACCAGGGGCTTCTAAGTCGTTCGTTCTGAAGTAGAAATTTGCATTCCCATTGCTATCGGTTTGCCCTTCGTACACGTTCATTTCTTCGCTCTCAAACTGATAAGCACGGTTGTTGAACACGTATTTTTCATAGCCTTTAAAAGCGGTTTCTAAGGGGTAGAATTTTGCTTTTACATTTACCCCCGTATTGCCCGCAGGACTACCGTGTAACCACAACACCTGCAAGCGCACATTCTCGCCATTACCGCTGATGAGTTTGCCACTGAGGCTATTCTCAATCTTAAGTCGGTTAGGTTTGATAGTTTCTATTTTGATGCGTTTGCTAAATTTCGCAGCTCCTGCTGAAATAGCAACACTCCAGTTGCCTGTAGGGGCATCGGCATTGGTTTTGAGTCCAAAAACGTATTGATTGGTAGGGTTGCTGGTTTGCATACGCTCGGCAATCACTTTGCCATAAGGGTCGGTAAAGCGGAGTTTGATAGGCAGTTTTTCAGGATTTTTCTGAGCAAAATCGTTTAAAATGAAACCTACATAGATGCTATCACCAGGGCGCCATACACCGCGCTCAGTATAAATAAAGCCGTTGAGCCCTTTCTGCAAGCGCATACCATCTACATCGTACTTGCTCACCGACTGAGGGGCAACATCGTCTAACTTCACATAAGTAGTGAATTTATCTTTTTTCACTTTAACGAAATAAGCACGATTGCTGAGGTTTAGATGCAACATCCCCTTGCTATCGGTTTTGTCTTCTTGAATTTTCTGTTGTTGGTAGTTAAACACCTCTACCACAGCGCCATCTACTGGTTTAGTGGTGAGGAGGTCGTTTACTATAATGGTAAAACTATTGGTTTGCCCTTTCTTTACGATCACCCCAAGATCACTGGCGAGTACATTGGTACCCACTGTTTTACCGTAGTAATAATTATCTTTGCAAGGGCTATCCTCATCTTCTTCTTCCCAGTAGAATTCCTCGTCGTAATCGTAGTAATACTCTGTATAGTTCACATCGTCGTCATTCAGAGGTTTTTCTTCAAATGAAAGGTCGAGAGGTTCTTCATTTTTAGTGCCACAAGTGTAGAGCGAATAGTTTTTGGTCATTCCTAATTCCACGCGGTAAATCGCACCAGGTTCGGGAGTAATTACCGATGCTAAATCTAAGGAATAAGTATTCCACTCGTTCAGCGGATAGAGCGCTCCATCGTTCAGCTTCAGCACTTTGCGTGCAATAGGTTTCCCTACACGCTGTATGTAGGAGCCTCCACCTAAATCGTTATCTTGCAAAAATTGAAAGATATTATTCTCAAAAATGCGATAAACAGTTACATTCACTGCACGCAAGTTGATAGTTTGGAAATTAATTTTCAAATTTTGAGAGCTTGGCAGGATGGTACCGCTTTTCAGGAAGCGAATATCGGGTTTTTGTTGCAAGAATTTGATGTCAAAAGTTGCTTCTCTTTCCAAGCGATCACCATAGATATTCTTGATACCTTTAGAAACATAAACCTTGTAATCACCCTCTTTTTGTTCCTCGCGGAAGACTTTCAGCACGTTGCCATTTACACTGTATTTTAGTGCTGTATTGGTATTGCTGAGGCTTACCAATCCTGTGAAATCTTGTTCTTTTTCCAAGGGGTCGGAGAAGTTTACACTAAACGACTGATTAGCGCCATCGGTACGGGCGTTTAGCGCTTTGAATACTCCTTTTTGTGGAATAGTGAAAGAGAATGGAATAAGGTTTTCCTGAGGAACATCCTTAGTATCCCATTTAATTTCAAGTGTTTGCTCTTTATCGATGCGCGGGATACTATCAAAAATAATCACAAATTTATTGTTAGTACCTTGTGATTGGAATTTTACAGCCACTTTTTTGCCGTTGAGGTTGGCTTTGAGCACATCTTTCACCGTTTCGTAGGAAATTTGGTCGTTAGCCAAAAGCTCGGCATTGAGGAAGTATAAATTTTTGTTGTATGACTGTAAATCACCAGATTTCACCCTAAAAGCCTGTTCTAAAGTCTTTACAGTAAAGTTGAAGAGTTCGAGTTCTTTTTTAGGCACATCATAAAGTTTCTTTACATTGAAAGAAATTTGATATTCAGTGTTTTGAGATAAAGGTTTATTGGGTACAAAGGCGATTTGCGACGGACTTTGGCACACCACTTTCCCTTCTACTTTAGGTGAAATTTCAAAAAGATGGAGGTCGTTTATCTTGTCCATCTTTTCTTGTGATAGCGGTTCATTCAGCAGTATTTTAATCCCCGAATGGGCAGAAATCACCCCAGAGGTATACCCCGAAATATAATCTTTAAAAGCCAGCGGATCGCTGTTGAAATTGGCGTTTTTCTTACAAGCAACTGCTAATAATAATGCTAAGAGTACAAAGCCTATTTTTTTCATAGTTCAATAACAATTGATTTTCAAGCGACAAAAGTAAGGAATAGTTAGGAGATTAGCAAATTTTATTTAGAGTAAGAATTAAGTAGTAAAACCAGTTAACAGTTAATGAGTAATCACTAATGTTTGCTAAATAATTAATAATTTGTACTTTTGCACCTCAAACTTTTACCAAAGTTGAAAAAGTAAATCTGCTGATGATTAATAATACTAAGAAAATGACAAAAAAACTCCTCCTTTTCGCCTCTTTGCTGCTAATAGTAGCTTGTGGTGACAAAAAAGAAAAAGAAATTGCCGCCATACCAATGTCGTTCGAGACCGTGCGATTAGACTCACTATTTGTAAAAACTCCCGATGCTCAGTTTCCTGCCTTGCGCCATCAGTATCCTTATTTTTTCACTCCCAGCATTAGCGATAGCGAGTGGGTGGAAATCAAGCACAAACCTATTTTCCCCGATTTGCCAGAATTTTCGAATATCTACTACCACACGCTATATGGCGAAGTAGAAAAACAATTAGGTAATTTATCAGCCGAGAAGAAAGAACTCAACGGCTTGTTACAACATATCAAGTACTATTTTCCTAAGTTTCAAGCGCCTAAAGTGGTAACCCTCCTCAGTAGGGTAGACTACGAGTCGCGTGTGATCTATGCCGATAGCCTTTTGCTCATAGGTACCGATAACTACTTGGGTGCCAAACACCCCTTCTATCAAGATATGGAACGCTACATTGCTACCGAGCTCGACAAAAAATACTTAGCAGTAGATGTAGCCGATGCTTTTGCCGATAAATTAGTGCCTCGTGCGGTGCATCTCACCTTTTTGGACAATATGATTTACGAAGGCAAAAAGCTCTATTTAGAGCAACTGTTACTCCCCAAAAAATCGGCTGCTGATTTGTTGCGTTATACCGACCAGCAGTACGCGTGGGCAGAAGCCAATGAAGCTGAAATATGGCGTTATTTTATAGAAAAAGAGCTCCTTTATCAAACTGATAAGAAGCTCCTTACGCGTTTTCTCTATCCTGCACCTTTCTCTAAATTCTATTTGGAATTAGATAATGAATCACCAGGGCAAATAGCAAAATTTATAGGGTTGCGCATCGTTCAGGCGTATGCCGAAAATCACAAAGAAGAACCATTAGTAAAGATTTTGGCAATGAACCCCGATACTCTCTTCAAACAATCACAGTACAAACCTAATAAGTAATAATAAAATTTTTATAGGGGTGTTTGCAAAATCCTTTTTTGTAAGGGCGTTTGCAAAACGCCCTTACATAACATACTATTTATCTCTTACCTCTTACCTCCCTAAAACCTCTAAAACATTATCTAAAGCCTTGACCACTTCTTGTGAAGCGTCTAAGGTTACTAATTTGTGGCGATGTTCCTTAAAATTAGGGATTCCTTTAAAATAATTAGCATAGTGACGGCGCATTTCCACCACCCCTTGGCGTTCGCCTTTCCATTCTATCGACCATAACAAGTGGTTTTTAGCCGCTTCCACACGGTCGGCAATAGTAGGCGAGGGGAGGAGTTCGCCTGTGGCAAAATAGTGTTTGATTTCATTGAAAATCCACGGATAGCCAATAGCCGCACGCCCTATCATAATGCCATCGATACCATACTTATTGCGGTATTCTAAAGCCTTTTCGGGGCTATCGATATCGCCATTGCCAAAAATAGGAATGTGAATGCGAGGGTTGTTCTTCACTTTGGCAATATAACTCCAGTCCGAATGCCCTTTGTACATCTGGCTGCGGGTGCGCGCGTGAATAGTGAGTGCGCTAATGCCCACATCTTGCAGGCGTTCAGCTACTTCCTCTATGTTGATACTCTGTTCGTCCCAGCCTAAGCGCGTTTTCACAGTTACCGGTAGGGAGGTGCTATTCACCACAGCTTTGGTAAGGCGTACCATCAGGTCGATATCCTTGAGAACCCCAGCGCCAGCTCCTTTGCTCACCACTTTTTTCACCGGACAACCAAAGTTGATATCCACCAAATCGGGGTTTACAGTAGCTACAATTTTAGCCGAGAGAGCCATAGCCTCCTCATCACCCCCAAAAATCTGTATTCCTACGGGGCGTTCATAGTCAAAAATATCTAATTTTTGTCGGCTTTTAATAGCGTCGCGTATCAAACCTTCCGATGAGATAAACTCGCTGTAGAGCATATCAGCGCCGTGCATTTTGCACAATCGGCGAAAAGGAGGGTCGCTCACATCTTCCATAGGGGCGAGCAGTAGTGGGAATTCTCCCAAGTCTATATTTCCTATTGTAGGCACTTTGTAATAATTTTATTTTTCAAAGGCGCAAAGGTAGTGTGTAATTAGCAAATTAGCAAATTTGGGGATTAGCAAATAAAAAAAACCTTTAAAATTTTTGCTACTTTAAAAAATAATTGTATTTTTACGCCCCAAATTTAGAGAGGAGTTGTAGGTTTTAGGTTTTTATACTTCCCCTACCTCCAAATTACTAACCCTAAACCCTATTATACTATGGAAGAAAATATCAGAGTACGCTATTCCGATAAGGAATTGGAAGAATTTAAGGCACTTATAGAAGAAAAAATCAAAAAAGCTCAAAACGACCTTGAACTTATCAAAAGCTCCTATATGAATAGTGCCACTAATGGTACCGACGACACTGCCCCTACTTTCAAGGCTTTTGAAGAGGGTTCTAAGGTAACCAGCAAAGAAGAAAACACTGCTTTGGCGATCCGTCAAGAGAAGTTTATTCGCGACCTTAAAAATGCACTGATTCGCATTGAGAATAAAACCTATGGCATCTGCCGTGTAACAGGTAAACTTATAGATAAACGTCGATTGATGGCAGTGCCTCACGCTACCCTTAGCATCGAGGCTAAAAATATGCAATAGCCTGATGACACTTACCGAGTATCTACACGAAGAAACTCAAATTCCCATCACAACCCTTACCTCCCTAACGGCTCACCTATTTGAGCGCAGGGAGGTAAAGAAGTATAGCACTTTGCTCAAAGCGGGTACTACTTCAAAAGAGTTGTTTTATGTGGAAGAAGGTTTGTTGCGCTGTTATTACTACAATAAAAAGAAAGATATTACCCACAATTTTTTTCTTGAAAAGATGTTTTATTTTCCAGTAGAAAGCATCTATTTCAATCAATCTTCCCCTTTATGCTTAGAAGCCTTAGAGGATAGTGTGGTGTGGGTGGCTAACTTTTCGGAAGTAGAACTTGTAGTAAATGAACATCAGGAACTGGAACGCCTGATGCGCCTGCTGTTGGTCTCAGCCATCAAATCACTCACCGAGCGGCTGTACCTTGTAAAGTTCCAAACCGCCCAAGAGCGTTACCAATGGCTGCTAAACAACTACCCCCAAATACTCCTCCGCGCTCCCTTAGGGCACATCGCCTCGTTGTTAGGCATTACCCAGCAAACCCTCAGCGTTATCAGAGCAAACCTCTTAACCCCTATTCCCTAACCACTAACCCTAAAATCCTATGACCTACCGTCTTGCCTCTCTCGCCGATGCCCGCAAAGTAGCTAGTGTGCTCACCGATGCTTTTGCTAATTACAATATGTATCGCACGGTGCTCAACTCTTTTTTCACTACCGATAGCAAGTATATCGACTATCTGAACAAATTACATTATGTGCAAGTGATGAGCAATATCCGCAAGGGCTATTGCCTGATAGCCGAAGAAAATGGCGAAATTATAGCTGTTGCCGTGATGCAATCACTGCGCCACACCCGTATTACCCTTTGGGACTACCTGCGCTCAGGAGCTTTTGCACTTTGGCGTTATGCCAAACCCACTCAATGCTTCCTGCCATTTTTAGACAAGAGCAGCGAGTACGCCAAAAAACAAACTTCTGAAAACAGATGGTATTTAGAGAGTTTTGTAGTGAGTCCCGCGTGGCAAGGCAAACACATAGGAGGTAAGTTTTTAGATGAAGCCGTTTTGCCTTTAGTAGCACGTGAAGGAGGTAGCCAACTCAGTTTGGTCACCAATACCGCAATGAATGTGTTTTTCTACCAAAAACACGGCTTTGAGCAAATTCACCAAACCAAAATAGGAGGCGTAGATGTTTGGACAATGCTAGTGGAAGTAAAGAGTGAAAAGTGAAGAATAAATCGTGAAAAATTGCATACTTTGCCCAAGTTTTTGCCCGTGAGGCTCGTAACTTTGGCAAAGTTTTTTTATGCTCTAAAACTCCAAATTTGCTAAATTCCTCATTATTTTCTACTTTTGCGCCAAACTAACGTCTAACGACTACAGCTCTTGTGGCTCACACTTAACGATTAATAATAACCAATATATGAAATTCAACGAGTATAAACACTTAGATCTTACTAAGATAGCAGAAGAAATATTGGCTTTCTGGAAAGCCGCCAACATCTTTGAGCAGAGTATCGCCTCACGTGAGGGCGCTATTCCGTTCGTGTTTTTTGAAGGACCGCCATCTGCCAATGGCGTGCCTGGTATTCACCACGTGATGGCGCGTTCTATTAAGGATATTTTCTGCCGTTATAAAACTCAGAAAGGATTTCAAGTAAAACGCAAAGCAGGTTGGGATACCCACGGATTGCCCGTAGAACTCGGGGTAGAGAAAGAACTCGGCATTACCAAAGAAGATATAGGCAAAAAAATAAGTGTAGAGGACTATAACAAGGCTTGTAAGGAAGCCGTGATGCGCTATACCGATATCTGGAATGACCTTACCGAGAAAATAGGCTACTGGGTGGATATGGAAGACCCTTATATCACCTATAAACCCAAATATATGGAAAGCGTATGGTGGCTTTTGAAACAACTCTACAATAAACAGTTGCTCTACAAAGGCTACACTATTCAGCCTTATTCGCCTAAGGCAGGTACAGGCTTGTCATCACACGAGCTGAACCAACCAGGGTGCTACCGCGATGTGAGCGATACTACGGTTGTGGCGCAGTTCAAAGTAAAAGCGTTAGCAGCAGCGGCAAGTAAAGCATTGGGTAACCCTACAGCACCTATCCATATCCTCGCTTGGACAACTACCCCTTGGACATTGCCTTCTAACACCGCACTTGCCGTGGGCAAAGAGATTGAGTATGTACTCGTAAAAACATTCAATCAATATACTTTTGAGCCGATAACAATCATCATCGGCAAACCGCTTTTGGCAAAACAATTCGGCAAAAAGTTTGTAGAGGGCGATGCAGCTGCTTTGGCGGCTTATACGCCTGAAAGTAAGACAATTCCTTACCAAATTATAGGAGAATGCAAAGGTGCAGACCTTGTGGGTACTGCTTACGAGCAACTCATTCCTTGGTGCACTCCTGCCGAAAACCCTACTGAGGCTTTCCGCGTGATTGCAGGAGACTTTGTTACGACCGATGATGGTACAGGTATCGTGCATATCGCTCCTACTTTTGGTGCGGACGACGCCCGTGTAGCCAAAGAATATGGTATCCCCCCAATGCTTGTGAAAGACGCGCACGGCAATTTGATTCCGCTCGTAGATTTACAAGGAAAATTCATTGAAGGACACAATATTCCAGAGGCTTTTGCTGGCAAATACATCAAAAATGAATATTACGATGCAGGAGAAGCGCCTGAAAAATCGTGGGATGTGAGCTTGGCAATTCTCCTCAAAGAAGAAAACAAAGCCTTTAAAGTAGAAAAATACGTACACAGCTATCCGCACTGCTGGCGTACTGATAAACCAGTGTTGTACTACCCGCTTGACTCGTGGTTCGTACGCGTAACCGATTTCAAAGAACGTATGTTCGACCTCAATGAAACCATCAACTGGAAACCTAAAGCTACCGGTGAAGGGCGTTTTGGCAACTGGCTCAAAAATGCTAACGACTGGAACCTTTCGCGTTCGCGCTATTGGGGTATCCCGTTACCTATTTGGCGTACATCCGATAAGCAAGAGGAAATCTGCATCGGTTCGGTAGAAGAACTAAAAGCCGAAATACAAAAAGCTATTGCAGCGGGCGTAATGACTGCCGACCCTTATAAAGATTTTGTAGTGGGCGACAACTCCGAAAGCAATTACGACAAGGTAGATTTACACAAAAATATCGTAGATAACATAGTGCTCGTATCGCCATCAGGCAAGCCAATGCACCGCGAAACCGACCTTATCGACGTATGGTTCGACTCTGGGTCTATGCCGTATGCACAATGGCACTATCCTTTTGAAAACAAGGACTATATAGAAAATCATACCGCTTACCCAGCCGACTTTATAGCCGAAGGGGTAGACCAAACACGCGGTTGGTTCTATACACTTCACGCCATTGCTACTTCGGTATTCAACAGTGTGGCGTACAAAAACGTAGTGTCTAACGGACTAGTGCTTGACAAGAACGGACAAAAGATGTCTAAACGCTTGGGCAATGCGGTAGATCCATTCACTACCATAGCCGAGTATGGTGCCGATGCTACTCGCTGGTATATGATTTCCAACGCGAATCCTTGGGATAACCTCAAATTCGATTTGGAAGGAGTAGCCGAAGTGCGCCGTAAATTCTTCGGTACGCTCTACAACACTTATTCATTCTTTGCGCTCTATGCGAATACCGACAGCTTCACTTATGCAGAAGCCGATATACCACTGGCTGAACGCCCAGAAATAGACCGCTGGATACTTTCAGAACTCAATACCCTCATCAAAGAAGTAGATGCGCTCTATGCTGATTATGAGCCTACCCGTGCTACGCGTGCTATCTCGGATTTTGTACAAGAAAACCTCAGTAACTGGTACGTACGCTTGTCACGTCGCCGTTTTTGGAAAGGAGAATACGAAACCGATAAGATAGCCGCTTACCAAACCCTTTATACCTGCCTCATAACCATCGCTAAACTGATGGCGCCTGTAGCACCTTTCTATGCTGATAGATTGTACAAAGATTTGGTGAGCGTTACCGGTAAAGAAAACAAAGAAAGTGTACACCTCACCGATTTCCCTGTAGCTAATGAAAGCTACATCGATAAATCATTGGAAAGCAAGATGCAGAAAGCGCAGACTATCTCGTCCTTAGTACTATCGTTGCGCAAGAAAGAAAGTATCAAGGTGCGTCAGCCATTGCAAAAGATAATGATACCGATAGCCAACGCCACTGAGCGCGCTGAAATAGAAGCGGTAGCAAACCTCATCAAGCACGAGGTGAATGTGAAGGAAATAGAGCTCTTGGAAGATGCCTCAGGTATATTGGTAAAACAAATCAAACCGAACTTCAAGACCTTAGGACCTAAGTTTGGCAAGGATATGAAAGCCATTGCCACAGCCGTGCAAGAGTTTGGACAAGCGGAAATAGCACAGTTTGAAAAAGCACAAACGTACAGCTTGCAACTGCCCGACAAAACAGTTACTTTGAGTTTGGACGATGTAGAAATCAGCACCCAAGATATAGAAGGCTGGTTGGTAGCCACCGCTGGCAGTCTGTTGGTAGCTTTAGATATTCACATCACCCCTGAACTGCGCCAAGAAGGTATCGCTCGTGAGTTGGTGAACCGCATTCAGAATATCCGTAAGGACAATGATTATGACATCACCGACCGCATACAAATACGCCTTCAAGCGTACCCTGCCCTACAAGAAGCAGTTACTGTCAACGGGGCTTACATCAAGAATGAAACCCTTACTGATAGCATCACTTTTGTAGATAGTCTGCCAGAGGGTGAAGAAATAGCCTTCGACGAAGTAACAACAAGAATAATAGTTGCAAAATCGTAATCTAATGATACACTTTGCCAAAGGTGCAAGCCGTACCTTTGGCAAAGTTTTTTTTATTAGAGAGAAAGGAAATGATATAAGATAGTACTTATGTTTTTAAAATGCAATGATAAAAAAATTGAATTACATCCTACTGTGTGGGAATATCTATATCCCTATCTTTTAAGATTTTCGATAAAACACAATATTGACTGGACTATCTGGAAAGCAAAAGATGCAGTGTATATACCAGAAGATAAGAGAGAAGAGTTAATATTTATGTTAGAATATATTTTTGAAGAACTTATGGTAGAGTGTTATAAAGAACCTACACAAAGACAAAGAACAAAACATTCTACAAGGTTTGAAAATGTGATTTTTAAAGATAAAAAATATATCTTAAACTATGTAACAGATATTATTGGAATCATTGGTTATTGGCTTATATATATGATAAATGCTTTGTCTTAGAATTTAAATACTACAAAACATAAACTTTAAAAGCTAATGTAATGAAAATAAAATATTCTGATTATCAATTACTTTTGTAGTATTTTATGTACAGGCGTTTGGCAAATGCCCACACAAAACAAAACTTTTTCATTACCTTCTTTATATTTTTTCTTTAGTAGTACCTAACCCCCCTTTGTAAAATAACCAAATAAGAAATATTTCTATGAGTTTTGCTAATGATATTAAGAACCTAAGCAGTTTTTTAAAAGAGCAAGGTTTTTTGGCTGTACCGATCAATTACAATAACCTTCGTTCGTGGGTAAAGGAATTGGATAGCGAACACTTGGTTTATATGTATGTTTACGTCGGTCAGTACAAACAACATAGCCAAAATGGTTTTCTTATCGTATCGCCTCCACGTGATAACGATGATCTTTGGGAACGTACCTCCTTAGCTTTTGGGATTCCTTTAGATGAAAACTTTGAGTTAGGTTCAGGGTTTTATGACAAATACATCAATAGACTTACCAATCTATTGCCCAGTGCCGTTTGCTTAAAAGAAGCCGTAATCAATGAGATGCACAACCCCAGTGAGATTGCAACAAAAGGTATTAATACCGCTAAAATATTAGCCACTCGTTATATGAGACTTGTACAAGGGTTTCGCGATTTGCAGAAAGCGCCTAATTTTGCTGAGCTCTGCCAAATTAGCAAAGAAACGTGGTTAAAAAAGAAGAAAATCTATTGGTTAGAAGAAGATTTGGGCAAGAAATATCTTGACCCCTATGCTGATGATATTATAAAACAATATCCTGATACTTATACCGAAAGACTTAGTATTATTTTGGCTACTTATAGTGTTTTTAGGTAGTACCTTCTAAATTTTAAAACCTAATGTGATGAAAATAAAATCTTTTTTCTGTATTTTACTGTTAATTGTGAGTGTGTATATTTATGCGCAAGGGGAAGTTGCTGGCAATGATTGGACAGCAATGGGGCTGAAAGGCAAGGTAAAATCAGTGAAAACTTCTATTTATTTTGCTGAGGAAAAAGGCAATGATTTTGCCAAAGGGTCTACTCTCTCTCAAGGCATTTACCCTGTTAAAAAAATTAAACAGTACAGCGAAATGGAACGAATGGGGGTAAAAGCATTCTTTATACAGTTTTTAGTAAACATTATCCCTTCGGCTATTACTTTTGATAAAAATGGTTTTATAACTGAAAAATGGCGCTATGATGATATATTTCCTAAAAAAATAGTATATACTTACGACAAAAAGCATCGCCTTATTGATAAATCGACGTTTGTAGATGAGGTTTTAGAAACAAAGGATACGCTTGTCTATAACACCAAAGGGCAATTAGAGAAGGAAGTACTTGACCTAAAAACAAAAGATGAAACTATCTACACTTATACTTATAATGTTGATGGAGAGCTTATTCAAAGGAATTTTAAAAGAACTGAAGATCTCCCTTTGTTTAAAGAAATATACATTTATAACAATAAAAGACTTGTAAATAAGGAAGTTTACCAATTTGACCGACTTATATGGCGAGGACTTTATGAATATGGAGCAGAAGGAGAGCTTATTAAAGCCATTTCGCAGAAAATAGACGACTTTATATGGCACTCTAAATATACTTATGACCAGAACAACCAGCTCAAAGAGGAATATCTTTTGATAAATGAGAGTGAAAATAATGGATTTTTAAACAAATTCGGTTCAGATAGGCGTCTCACCTATCATTTAACGTTTTCTACCGATTATCTTTGTGAGTACAAATATACGGATGACAAGCAAGGTAATTGGGTGAGAATGATTACATACGAACAAGGCGTACCTATGCTTTATGTAGAGCGAAAAATAGAGTACTTTAAGTAAAACACATTAACTGATAAGAAATTCTTCTATGGTATTGGTTTCTGAGGGCAAAAAGGTTTGTATGCTTCTATCGTGAATTAAGTATATCTTTTCACAAGTTTGTAAGGTTTCTAAAATATGAGAAGCAATCAATACGATGTGATTAGTAGCCAACTTGTTTAACAACTGTTTGATATGCAATGCCGAAGTAATATCTAAACCGTTGAAAGGCTCATCGAAAATGTAGAGGGTGTAGAGCTTTTGTAATACAGCATTACAATATACTTTCTTCCGCATTCCTGTAGAAAGCTCTCGAATGAGAAGTGTTTTATCTACTTCAAAAGGCATAGTCCCTTCTGGTTTTATTCCTAATAACAAACGAAAAAACGTATAAAACTCGGCTACTGTAAGATGTTCGTACAAATAAGGTTCAGTAGGTAAAAAACCAATTTCTTCTGGCATTATTCCCCTTTCGCAATAATGCACTTCTCCTTTAAAAGAGGTTAAACCCGACAAACATTTAAAGAAAGTTGTTTTTCCAGCACCATTTTTCCCTACTACTCCATAGAGTCCGTTCTTTGGGATAGAAAGTTGTATGTTTTCGAGTATTTTTCTATTGGAATAGTGTTTTTCTTGAATGAGAATCTCTAGCATATTGTAGTTTTTTAATCTTTTGTATAGCTAAATAATAAAAATAAGGAATCGCAACAAGCGGAATGATATAAATTGCTCCTGCACTAATAGCCGCTAATGCAAAGAATTGCCATAAAGGATTTTCCCAAAAAGCGTATTTAGTAATTACTCCTAAAATAGGAATAACGACAAACAACGGTAGAATTGCTATATTTTGCGTGCCAAATCCTATAAAATAAGTGATGAGCAAGGGGGTAAAGAGCATCATAGTATTCAGTAATCCAGCTTTGAGCTGCTTGCGTAAGTACATTTCTCCTTTGTGATTTGCCACTGTTATATGTGGGCTAAATTCCCTTTCAAAATAGGGGACGCAAGCGGTAAAAGCCATTGCTCCTAAAGCAAAAAGTGCTACATTAGGATTCCCGTATATACGCCCTATTATCACAAGAGCGATAGTGAAAGGCAAGATAATGATGAGTTTATACTTGCGGAAAGCGATATGCCAAGTGGGATCAGTAAGTGAAAAAGGGTATTTGAGAGTGAAGTTTTTTTGAGGTAAGCAACTTATAAGTACAAATAATAATAGTATCCCAACAGCAGTTGAAAAATCATTCTTTAACAACATAAGAATGAAAAACGGCAGACTTTCGATTACATATTCCGCAATGAGAATTGCTCTATAATGCGAATGTGTTTTTAGTAGCGATATATCTTTGCGAGTGTTGTGGTAAGAGAAAGTACTCAAGGGCAGGCTCCAAAGCACATAGTGCCAAGTTTCATAATGCTGGTATAAGCCTAATAAGGCATAACACAATACCCCCAATAACAATCCTATAGTGAGCAAATCGCCTTTAGGGAAAAGTTTGCGATAATAGATATAACCGAGGTAGAGAGCGAGGCGCAACATTCCTTACATTTTATGTATCCAAAATTCGGGGTTGAGTCGTGTGGTATTTTTGTATAAAAAGAACTTCATTTCGGTTTTGCCATTGCTATCGGTGAAGATTTTGCCTAATGCTTCTTTGGCTTTTACCTTATCTCCTTTCTTCACATATACATCGGTAAGGTTGTAATAAATAGTAATATAATTCCCGTGACGCACTTGCACTACTTTGTTACTACCGGGGATAGATTGTATCGCCGATACCTCACCTTCAAACACACAACGGGCTTCAGCACCTTTTTCGGTGGCGATGGTTACCCCATTGTTATAGTGTTGCAATTCAGGGTATACGGGGTCGTAGTACACGCCGAAACCTTGTGATTTATACCCTTTGACTACAGGCCATATCAAGTTGCCTTTGTTGGCTTCAAAACTATCGGCGACACGGCGCGACTCGGGGGTGAGGACAAAAGACACCTCGGCATCAGAAGCTGATGGAGGGGTAGAGGTGGTCATTCCACCTTGTGATTGCGCATTGCCTTTGCCTCGGTTGAGGGCTGCCAAACGCTCTTTTTCACGTTTGTTAGCCTCGATAATCGCCAAGCGGATGAGGCGTTGTATTTCGCGGTCGATGGCGTTGGCTTGTTTTTGTTTTTCGCGTATTTGAGCTTCGTAACTGCGTTCTACTGTGCGTATATTAGCCGCGAGAGTTTCTAATTCTTTTTTCTCAGTCTGCAAGGTAGCTTGTTCTTGGCGTTGTTCTTCAAGCACTTGGTTTTTAGTATTCCGTTGCGCTATGAGGGTATCGTTGAGGCTCTTAATTTTGTCGGTTTTTGTTTGGATGAGGGTAACTTGTTCTTTACGGTAGTTCACGTACTGTTTCATATAAGCCAAACGTTTGTAGGCTTGTGAGAAACTTTCGGATGAGAGCAAGAAGAGCAATCGGTTTTGAGCGGATTTACTTTTGTACGACTGCTTGATAATTTTGGCGTATTCGCCTTTGTGGTATTCTAATTCTTTTTTGAGGGTGCGCATTTGCTCCTCGTTATCGGCAATTTCTTTAGAAAGCAGATTTGCCTGCTGCTGATTGATTTGTATCAGGCGGGTGCGCGCTAATATCTTCTCGTTAGCGACTTCTATTTGTTGTACGGTGGTTTTGTGTTGCTGACTTTGTTGTTGGCGCAATGCCGACATCTCCTTGATTTGTTCAAGCAGTGCCTTTTTGCGTTGTTCTAATTCTTTTTGCTTGGTTTGTGCTGTGAGGAGCAGCGGGAAGCAAAGCAAAAGCAGTATGATTTTTAGTATATTCATAGGTCGTAGCACGACGGACAGTTTAACGTATTTTCAACTTTGCCAAATTTTCTTGCTTGTGCGGCTCGCACCTTTGGCAAAGTTTGTGACACATTTGTTACTTGTTTATTGTTATTTCTTTCATTCCTGATGGAATTTTAAAGGGGAATGAGAGTTTTTTATCTAAATCCAATCCTTTGAATTCTAAAGAAATTTGGGTATTACTATCGCCTTCGCTGGCAACTATTTTGATAGTGTGAGGCAAGAGGAGTTTATCTACTTGCTGATAAGTGTAAGTAGCTGTAGCTTTTTGCTTGCCACCTAAATGATTCACTTCGGTAACGCCTACGCGGTAGTTATCGGGCAAGAAGCGGTAAATCACTCCTATAGGCGACTCGCCAGTTACTTCGATGTTGTACATATTGTTGTCCTCATTGAGGAGCTTGATAGTGCCCTCGCTATTAAAGTTGATGTTGTAAAGCGCATTGCCTAACAGAAGATTTTGCAATTCGCTGAAACCTACTTCTACCCCTAATAACTTACTGATATAGCTAAAATCACCGCTGAAGTACGAATTGTCTATGCGGTTGTAATATTCAGCTTTTTCGGGGGTGATGAGCGCTTTGGCAAGTCCTAAAGGAGCAGAAATCCATATTGTTTTATCTTTTTCCATACGGAAAGAAAAAGGCAGACTTTGCTCGTTTTTACCGTCGTTATAGGTTACCTGCAAATTCCCGCTCAAGGTATTGAAAGAGGGGAATGATTTTAGGTGCTGGTTGATAATTTCTTTGGATTGTTTATCAACGCTGGCTCTCCCTGCAGGGGTTACCAAGGTTTGTTTGGTTTTACAACTCACCAATAAGATAGTTGTAAGGATTAAGATGATTTTTTTCATAATATTTTGTCGATTTTTTCGATTTGCCAAAATGAGGGTTCTATATAGAAAACAGTATCTATAAAGAAAAGTGAGCCGTTACGTGTGAGGACGTTTTCGTCGTGAAGGTCTTCTAATATGATACCTAATTCGGGATTGCGATAGTCGTTATTTCGGATATTTATAAAACCATTCAGTTTCATAAAAGTTTTCACTTCTTCTAATGAAGTAGGGGTATCAGCTTTTATATATTCTTGCCTTACTACTGCATAAAGGGTGCCGTTATCTTTGTAAAAACCTTTTAATTCATAAGCTGTATCAGGGAAAAAATAGTTGTTCAGCAACAAATTGTTGAAATAATCTATCCACGAGGTGTAGTAAATGGCATCGTTGAGTTTTAGTACTTCTTTTTCACTATTTAAATATACTTTTTGCTCTGCACCTTGTGAAAGAAACAAATTCATATCAATATTATTAAACCAAAGTTGCTGCTTCTCTATCCATTGACAGAGATTCTCTGTTTCTTTATTTTTGACCGACTTTTTTTCTTCAGCCATTCCACTTGAGCTCTTGCTTCTTCTAAGGTAACGGGTGGCTGCTTGGATAGTATCTCCATAGCTAACTTTGCCCGTTCCGCAAATGATAGTTTGTAACTCATATTTCAATTCGCTAATTTCCAACGCTGCTAATTTGCTAATTTCCTCCCGTACTTCCAAAGCCTCCGGTTCCTCTTTCGGTATTGGAAAGTTCGGTAACTGTTTGGAAAGAGGCTTTTGCGTATGCCGCAAATACCATTTGGGCGATGCGGTCGCCGTGAGTAATGGTAAAGGGTTCGTTAGAGAGGTTTACGATGGGTACTTTCACTTCGCCGCGGTAGTCGCAATCAATGGTGCCAGGGCTGTTGATCACAGTGATGCCGTGCTTGATAGCCATCCCACTACGAGGGCGCACTTGAGCTTCATAGCCTTCGGGGATTTCCAAAAATAAGCCAGTAGGCACAAGGGTGCGTTCTAAGGGTTGCAGGGTGATATTGCTATCGGGGAGATTGGCGCGGAGGTCTACCCCTGCAGCTCCTTCGGTTTGATAGGAAGGAAGCTCGTTATTAGATAAGTTTTTAATTTTTACAATCATTGTTCTTTATTTATTTGTTGTGTCGGTTGTGAACTCAGCGAATTGGTCGTAAGGAACTTTTTTGCCGTGTTTGAATAGCACAAAAGGTTCTTCGTCTATAAAACCGATGGTTATTCCGTTTTCATCAAAATTGTCTACTTCATCAAACTGAGGAGCGAATATTTCTTTTCCGTTAGTATCTACAAATCCCCAAAGGTCGTTTTTGCATACGGCAGCCATTTGGTTGTAGAAATCATCTACTTCATCGTATTGTAGAGGTACGATTTCTTCGCCTTTGGCATTCATAAAGCCCCATTGCTCAGCAATCATCACGGCGGCAAATTCGCCATTGTCGTCAAATTCGGCTGCTTCGTCGTATTTTAGTTCGCAAATAAGTTCGCCTTGAGCATTGGCAAAGCCCCATTTTTCGGATTTCATCACGGGAGTAAATCCGTTGTTAAAACCTATGATTTCATCGTATTGAAAAGGGATAATCACCTCGTCGTTTGGGTTGATAATACCCCAATAATTGTTCTGAATCACTTTGGCTACACCATCGAAAAAGCCCTCAGTTCCCTCGTATTTATAAGGGATTACGAGTTCGTTTTTCTTGTTGATGAACCCCCAAAGTTCGTTGTTTTTCACTGGAGCGAGTCCTTCGCTAAAGGAATCGGCATCGTCATAAACAAAAGGAATTACTTCTTTGCCTTTGGTGTTGATAAAACCAGCTTTACCATTGAGTTTTACGGCAGCCATACGAGCCGAAAAATGATTAGCAGCCTCGTAAATTAGGGGGATTACAAGCTCTCCTTTGGTATTTACAAAACCAAATTTACCATTTTTCTTCACTTTGATAAGCCCTTCAGAAAAAGTAAAAACTTGGTCGTAGTACACGGGGACAATTTCCTTGCCAGCAGTGTTGAGCACGCCCCAAAGGTCGCCTATTTTCACGGCTGCAGTTCCGTTGATAAAAGGGAAAGTAGCATCGTATTTAAAAGGACATATTTCTTTACCGTTTTGGTTTACAAATCCCCATTTTCCGTTGCGTTTGGCAGCGGCGAGGTTATCGCTTGTTAGTATTTGAGATTCTTCATAGTTTTTTCGCCACAATTCTTGCGGTATTTCCATTCGTTTTCGTTTTTCTTTATTATTGGGGGCAAAGGTACGAATAATTTGTCAATTAGCAAATTAGCAAATGGTTATATATTGCGACCTTGTTCATCGGGGTAGAGGGTGTATACGGGGTCGCTTTGCCAATAGTCGCGGGTATCGATATCCATAATAGTGATGCGCCCTTTGAAGGCAGCGCCCGTATCCACATTAGTTACTCCATTGAAAGAAAGTGGTTTATCGGTACCTAATCGGGTGGTGGGGGTATGCCCGATGTATATTTCGGTATAGAGTTTTAGTCGGTTAGGGAAATGCGGGTCGGTAGGGGAGAGGTTGCAACTTTGTGCGAGTTCCCAAAGGGTTCTATCCCAATAGAACATTTGTTCGAAGTGTTCGTGGGCGATGCCGCGCAGGTTCGTAAAACCGGCGTGGAGGAAGAGGCGGTTTTTGCTGTCTAAATAGTAGTTTTCAAGCTCGGCTAAGAAGTTGAGGTGAGCGTTGCGGCGTTCGTGAGTGACGTTGCGGTAGGCTTTTTCGGTAGCTTTACCGCCGTGTAAGCGCCAAAGGGTATCCATAGGTTTTCCTAAGAGGAAATCGTAGCATAAGGCATCGTGGTTGCCGCGCAAAAAAAGGCAGCGGTGTTTTTGGCGATAGCCGATGAGAAAATCCAATAGTTCAGGGGTTTCGCTCCAGCCATCGGCGTAGTCGCCGAGGAATATAAGGAAGTCGTCGTGCTGAATGTCAGCACGTTGCAAAACTTGAATAAGGGCACGAGGAGCGCCGTGAATATCGCCAATAACAAGGGTTCTCATTGTAATAAAAAGGGTATTGATGAGGCAAAAGTAGCAAAAATATTTGGATTTTAGGGATAAAATGTTTTTATTTGCGGACTAAAAACTATGCAAGCGATGGAATTAGGTAACAAACACAAATGGAGTACCGTTACGACGGTAGGTTTTGCACTTTTCGCGATGTTCTTTGGGGCAGGCAACTTGATATTACCTCCTTTTATAGGATTGGAAGTAGGCAATGATTGGCTGTGGGCACTTTTAGGCTTTTTTGTCACGGCTATTATTGCACCATTTTTAGGTGTGCTAATGGTAGCCAAAGCGGGTACAAACTTCACTCATTTAGGCAATCGCATTCACCCAGAACTCATCAAATGGCTTACGCTGTTTGTGATATTGTGTATAGGTCCGCTCATTGCCATTCCGCGTACGGGTTCCACTACTTTTGAGGTAGGGATAGCCCCTTTGTTACCCGATTTGCCTAAAATTGCATTTTTAGCTGTGTTTTTTGGGGTGGTTTTAGTGCTTTCTATCTCTAAATCGAAGATTGTGGATATTATAGGGAAGTTTCTGACGCCTTTTCTGCTAATAGTGTTGGTATTGCTCATTGTTTTAGGCATTATCTTCCCCTTGCATCACACACTTCCATCGGATTTTACTGCAAAAGATAGTTTTGTTTTTGGTTTTACTGAAGGTTACCAAACGATGGATGTGCTTGCCTCGGTGATTTTTGCGGGGATTATCATTTCGGCAGTCAGTGAAAAAGGCTATCATTCACCCGAAAAGCGTTCGCATATCACGTTGCTCTCGGGCGGTATCTCCACAATATGCTTGTTGCTTATCTACGGCGGACTCATCTATTTAGGAGCGACTTCGGGGTATCTTACTGATAATGAAGTTTCGCGCACCGACTTGCTATTGTATATTTCACACGCAGTGTTAGGAAAGTGGGGAACAACAGCGGTTGCACTGGCGATAGGCTTTGCTTGCCTTACAACGGCTATAGCGCTCACCTCGTCGGTAGGGAGTTTTTTTGAAGACTTCACTAAAGGGCGATTGCCTTATAAAGTAGGGGTAGTGTTCTGTACTATTGTTTCTATAGTGCTTTCTATCAACAAAGTAGATAGCATTATACAATATGCAGCTTATATATTACTGTTTTTATATCCTATTGTATTTACTATCATTTTGGATGTGTTGCTCTTTGGCAATACTATAAAATCGCGTACGCCCTACCTCGTGAGCATTGCTGTTACTGCAGTGTTATCGTTTATCGACAGTTGTAAAACTTGGGGAGTATCATCATTGGAGCAGGTGTATGCTCTCAAGGCGTATCTTCCGTTAGATAGCTATTCGTTAGGGTGGTTGTTGCCATCACTATTGGCATTTTTGGGAGCAGCGGTGAGGAGAGGTAACAGGTAATAGGTTTTAGGTGTCAGGTTCCAGATGTTAGATAACAAAGGGGGCAAATCTAGGTATGTGAAACACAGATTACTAGTTGTTACTGATAGATTTTGTACAGTTTACCTTATTAACTAGACAATATGTGAAAAAGAGTATTGCTAAAATGAAAGCAGGTATTAATGAACTTACTGCAAAAGGTATAAAGATAAGATAACAAAAAAAGCACTTACATTGTAAGTGCTTTTTTTATTGCTCCCCCTACTGGACTTGAACCAGTGACCCTCTGATTAACAGTCAGATGCTCTAACCAACTGAGCTAAGGAGGAATATTCTACTTGTTTTTTTCTTAATTGCGGTGCAAAGGTACGACTATTTTTGAAACCTGCAAATTTTTAGGAAGATTTTTTTAAAATATTTTTTCTATTTGCAGTTAAAGTGTTTATTATCAATGGTTATTGATAAGTGTGGTTCGTGCCGTCAGATAATGAGAAAGGGGGCTGTATATACTTTGACAAAGTCTATACAGCCCCCTTTTATTTTGGTATTACTTGTTATTTACAAAGTAGTGATAGAACCACGGAATGGTTTCAATACCTTTGAGGAAGTTGAAAATACCATAGTGTTCGTTAGGTGAGTGGATGGCATCGCTATCTAAACCAAAACCTAAGAGGATAGATTTGCTACCTAACTCTTCTTCAAAAAGGGCTACAATAGGGATACTACCGCCTGAACGCACGGGTATAGGTTCCTTGCCGAAGCTCGCTTGGCAGGCTTTTACCGCTGCTTGGTAAGCAGGTGTATCGGTAGGGGTTACATAACCTTGTCCGCCGTGGTGAGGGGTTACTTTCACGCGTACTCCTGCAGGAGCGATGCTCTCAAAGTGTTTGGTGAAGAGTTCGGTAATTTCGTGGTTGTCTTGGTTAGGCACCAAGCGCATTGATATTTTAGCATAAGCCTTACTTGGAATCACGGTTTTGGCTCCTTGCCCTGTATAACCGCCCCAAATACCATTTACATCAAGGGTAGGACGTATAGAGGCGCGCTCGGTAGTGGTGTAGCCTTTTTCGCCATATACTTCATCGATATCTAAGGCTTTCTTGTAGGCTTCGAGTGAGAAAGGTGCTTTTGCCATTTCATCGCGTTCGGCTTGTGAGAGTTCTTCTACTTTGTCGTAGAAATGTGGAATGGTCACGCGGTTGTTCTCGTCGTGCAAAGAAGCAATCATCTTAGTAAGCACATTGATAGGGTTCGCTACCGCACCACCGTATAAACCAGAGTGCAAATCGCGGTTGGCACTAGTAACTTCTACTTCCACATAGCTAAGTCCGCGTAAACCCGTAGTGATAGAAGGGGTATCGTTAGCCAGCATACCGGTATCGGAAATGAGGATGATATCGTTTTTGAGTTTTTCGTGGTTGCGTTTTACGAACCAGCTCAAACTTTCAGAACCTACTTCTTCTTCACCCTCGATCATAAACTTCACATTGCAAGGCAATACGTTGTTTTTCACCATATATTCAAGGGCTTTCACGTGCATAAACATTTGCCCCTTGTCGTCGCAAGCCCCACGAGCGAAGATAGCGCCATCGGGGTGGATATCGGTTTTTTTGATCACAGGCTCAAAGGGGTCGGATTCCCAAAGCTCGATAGGGTCGGCGGGTTGTACATCGTAGTGCCCATATACCAATACGGTAGGTAGGGCAGGGTCGATAGTTTTTTCACCATAGACGATAGGGTAGCCAGGGGTTTCACATATTTCTACCTTGTCGCAACCAGCCTTTTCTAAGGCATTTTTTACGGCATCGGCGGTGTTGAGCACATCCTGAGAATAGGCAGCATCGGCACTAATAGAAGGCATTTTGAGCAGTTCTATCAGTTCCGCAATAAAGCGGTCTTTGTTTTCGTTGATATAATTTTTTACTGAATCCATTATGTATCGATTAACAATTTACAATTAATAATTTATAAAATAAGAGTTTTTTAAAAGAGCAACAAAGGTACATTATTTTTCTAAAATACCAAAACTTCATCTATAAAAAGCCACGCATCACCGCCTTTAGGAGGGGTTTTGACATTTTTGAGGGTAATCTTGATATGGCGTGCTTCTTGAGAATTGAACTTCAGTACAAAATCTTTTAAAGAGGGTTTTCCTCTCACTACACAAGGCTCGTTGTGGGTTGCTACTTCGCGGTAGTTTTTGCCATCGGTTGAAAGGGCTACTGCAAATTTTATAGGAAAGTAAATACCAGATGCTTGGTAGTCCATTGCGCCTATACGTACTTCACTTACCTCGGTGGCTTGTTCTAAATCAAGGGTGAGGGTTACATCGTCGCCTAACCAACCGAGCCATTGTCCGTCTAGGAAGTTTTTGCTACCGCGAACCACATTGGTGAGAGTCATCTCGCCTTGTCCCTGATACTTCTTATGATAGAGCGGACTATAACTCATTTTTTTAGCTATCGCTTTGTGGAATGTTACCTCACCAGTGGTAATGGTATTGGTCGCTTTTCCACTGAAAACAGTAGCTTTGAAGGTAGTACTTTCATTGAAAGGAATAGGTTGGGTGTATTTTTCGGCTTTTTCTATGGGGGTATCGCCTAAAGCATAGCGAATATCGGCGTTAGGGACTTCACACTCTAATTTTAAGAAAACCTTACCGTTTTGGTTTTCAACGGCAGGCAACACCTGATACATAGAACGTGCGTATTTTATTTTCATCACATCTAAACGATCCATAAAGGTTTCGGTACGCTTCACGAAGTTGTCCCAATTTTTTAAGTTATCGGGTGTCCAACTGATTTCGGAAAAAGCTAACAAGCGAGGGAAGAGCATATATTCCGAATGTTCGGGGGTAGCTATAAATTCAGCCCATAGATTAGCTTGGGAGCCTAAAACGTTTTTTTGTAGTTCTGGAGTGAGGTTTTCTTTTTCAAGATTGTAGTGGTAGAGTTTTTTAAGTGTTACATAACCGCCATTAGCGAGAGGCTCATACTCAGGGAGACCTTGATATCTGTTGATATAACAATCACTGGTGAGCACTACAGGGTTGCCTTGTTCGAGGGCTTTTCTGCCTATGTCGATACCGCGCCAATTCATCACTACCGCATCGTTAGCCAAACCACCGTCCATTATTTCATCCCAACCTACAAGAACACGTCCTTTAGAGACTAAAAATTTGTCTATTCGTTTGATGAAATAGCTTTGCAATTCGTGAACATCTTTTAAGTGGTTGTCTTTTATACGTTGTTGGCATTTAGGGCATTTTTCCCATTCGGTGTGATCAGCTTCGTCGCCACCTATGTGAATGTATTTGCTAGGGAATAGCGCCATTACTTCGGTAAGTACATCTTCTAAGAAAGTGAAAGATTCCTCTTGTCCTGCACAATAGATGTCGATGTTAGGCCATACGGCGCCAGAAGGTACACCTATGGGGCGTTTATGACAAGAGAGTTCGGGATAAGCGGCTATAGCACTCATCACGTGGGCGGGCATTTCTATTTCGGGGATTACCGTAATACCACGAGCAGCAGCGTAGGCTACAATCTCTTTGATATCCTCTTGGGTATAGAAACCGCCATATTTTTTAGGAGCTGATGCAGGATTGTCAAAGGCATCGGCAGGGTTAGAGGTGCGCTCATCCCATAGTTTATCCTCTTGATCTACACGCCAAGCACCTACTTCGGTAAGTTTAGGGTATTTTTTAATTTCGATACGCCAACCCTCATTGTCTACCAAATGGAAATGAAAAGTGTTGAGTTTGAGCATCGCCATACGGTCGAGGGTTTTCAGTATATATTCTTTAGAGAAGAAATGACGAGAGACGTCGAGCATCAATCCGCGCCAAGGGTATTGGGGAGCATCAGTGATAACAATGGCAGGTACCACCCAATCGGTTTGTACGGGGGTAGGGCTTTCAAACTCTTTGGGTAGTAGCTGACGCAGGGTTTCGAGGGCATAGAGTGCCCCGTTATAGTCAGCTGCAGTGATAGAAATTCTCTCAGGTTCTACTACAAGGGTATAACCTTCTTTTGGCAGAGATTTATCGGCAACGAGTGCGATGTAGTTAGTTGTTACACCACTTGCTTGCATAGAGAGTTCAAAGCCAGAAGCTTTTTTGAATTGTTCGGCAAAGAGTTCTGCAGCCTCAACAAAAGCGATGTCGCTCACAATTGCCGTCTGTTTGTTAAACCAAAAGTTATCTTTGTTGAGTAGCGCAAGTTTTTTGGGTTGTGGAATGATACAGATATCATTTTCAGTGAATTTCACCTCTTTGTGAGGGGGTTGGCAAGCAATGGTTAAGAGGGCGGTAAGAAATAAAAGTTTCTTCATCGGTATTAGTTGTTAGAGGGTTAAACTTCTTTTTTAAAAGTTGCTCGGCGCGCAAATATAGTGGGGTCAAAATTTTTCCAAAGTTGTTGGATAGCGATGTTTTCTTCGAGTTCGGGGGTGATAATACAATGAGTCACCTTGTTTTTAGAGAATACATCGTAGTAATAATCAAATAAGAGTGCGGGAATACCTTTGCTTTGGTATTCAGGAGCTACTCCAATGAGGTAGAACTCAACGGTATCGTGGTGTTTTTTGGCTTGCAATAAGTGCCACCAACCCCAAGGGAAGAGTTTGCCTTTAGCTTTCTGTAAGGCTTTGGAAAAAGAAGGCATTACAATAGCAAAACATATCAGTTTGCCGTCTTTATCTTCAATAAAACGGATGTACTCAGGATTGATAAACGGAATGTATTTCTGTTTGAAATAATCGCGCTGACGGTTGCTCACGGGTACGTAAGAAGCTAACTTAGAGTAGGTTTCGTTGTAGAGATCGAACATTGCATCAACGTGCTTGAGCACCTCTTGGGTAGTGGGTGTGTCAATAGATTTTACTCCATAGCGTTTTTTTATAGCTTCGGCTGTTTTTTTGAATAGTTCGGGCTTCGCATTTTTTAATCGGAAAGACATATCAATAAAGCCTTTTTCTTTAGTAAACCCTAATTGCTCTAAGTGTTGTTTGTAGTACGGATAGTGATACCAGGTCATCATATTAGAGATATGGTCGTACCCCTCGGTGAGCAAGCCCACCTTGTCCATACTCGAAAATCCCATAGGGCCTTCGATATATTCCAACTGGTATTCGCGAGCTTTCTCGGTTACTTTGTTTAAAAGAGCTTTAGTAACCTCGATATCGTCAATCATATCGAGCCAGCCAAAACGCACTTTTTTTGTACCTTGTTTGAGGTCGTGTTGGTTTACGATAGCAGCCACACGTCCTACCATTTTACCTTTTTCGTTGTAAGCGCCGTAGAAGAAGGCTTCGGCATTTTCAAACACAGGGTTTTTGGTTTTATCAAAAGATGCCACTTCATCGTTGATGAGAGGCGGTACCCAATAAGGGTGGTTAGGGTATAGTGATAGAGGGAACTTTACAAATTCGGTAAGTTCTTTTTTAGAGGAAAGTTCTTTAATCGATAGCATTACGTCTGTTTCTTTTAGCTTTTTTCTTATGGTCTATTTTAGTAGGTTCTACTTTTTCTTTGAGTACTTTTTTGATATAGCTATTGTGATTGTCGATGCGGTATGAAGCACCTATCAAGCCCATATAACGCTGAGGAGTATCTTTCCAGCCAAAACCTACATCGGCATTGAGTTGCAATTTATCAGAGGCTAAAAAGGCTACTCCAAGGCGGGTGATTTGGTCGCGGTATTGTTCGTTATAAACACCTTGTTGTTCGGCAAAAATACTGAACCAACCGTTGTCTAAATTGTGAGTAACGGTGAGGATATAACTATACTCGGTACTTTCTTTTTTTAAGAATCTATCGGCGATGAGATTGGCTACGATTACCACACGAGGAATAGGTTCAGCTTGGAAAATAGCAGCTACTTTGGGGGATAGTTGGGGTACTTCTTCATAATAATAACGCTTGTTAGGCAAGAAGTTCATACCCGCATAGAGGGCGATAGAGGGGGTGAGGTTGCGCCAGCGGAAAGAATTGTTAGCTTTCCAGCTGTATATATTAGGTTTTTCGTCTAAAAAAGCGGGTTTGAACAACTGGTATTTTGCTCCAATAGTGTTGTTTACAAAACCAAAATGAGAGGAAGAACTGTTATGCTCGAGAGTATAGTCGTAGGCAAGGGTACCATTGAGCATTACTTCTAATTGTTCTTTAAAGAAGCCATAGTGCACGGCATAATTCACTCCTGTAAAGTTCATAGAAGTGCCGGTTTTTTTATGGTTGCTGCGTTCGTACCACAAGCCCCCTTCGAACTGCAATACGCGAGCCCCTACAGCATAGGCACTTTGAGAATTACCAGGGAGATTGGAGTTGATAATCTCGGTATATTGGGCGGAGGCTGCCATTGGCAACAGTGTGATTAAGAGTAAGGAGAGTTTTTTCATTGTAAATAGAATATTTTAGGCGACAAAGATAATAAATAATTACGAATTATGAGTTACGAATTACGAAATTATTACGAGTTACGAAGTGAGGTATTAGCCCAAAGACGTTTGTTCTACTTAGAGAGGAGAATTTGTAAAAACATTTTTTTTATAAAACAAAATGTTTTTCTATGGAATTTAAGGATAAATATATAAAAAAGTTGCTTAACAATATTGTTAAACAACTTTTTTACTCATTATTTGTAACTTGTTATTATTTTTTCTTTTTATTCTCGAAATTTACGGCGCAAGAGTCGATTTCGGATACACGGAGGGTATTTACCATTCCTTTGCCTTGCATTGGCATTGATACGAGACTTATCATTATATCACCCATATCCACATAGCCTTTTTCGTTGGCAATATGGTTGATGTCCTCAATCAATTCATCGGTAGAAACAAAGCGATCGTAGTAGAAGGTGGTTACCCCCCACAAGAGGTTCAACTGGGTGAGGATGCGCTTGTTAGATGTGAAAATGAGAATGTGTGAATTAGGGCGGTATGACGAAATACGGAAGGCAGCATACCCACTGTTTGTAAGTGAAGTAATTACCTTGGCATTGGTGTCGTTAGCCATTTTAGCTGCGTGGAAACAGATCGTGTTGGTTACATAACGCAACGAACGTATAAACGGTGTGATGAGAGGAACTTGGATAAGGTTAGAATCCTCTACACTTTTGATGATACGAGTCATCTGCTGGATTACTTGTACAGGATATTTACCTACTGAAGTTTCACCAGAGAGCATCACCGCATCGGCACCATCCATTACTGAGTTTCCTACGTCGTTCACCTCAGCGCGGGTAGGGGTAAGGCTTGAAATCATACTTTCCATCATTTGGGTAGCGATGATTACAGGGATGTGGTGAGATTTAGCTTTGCGCACCAATTCTTTTTGGATAAGAGGCACTTCTTCAGCTGGGATTTCTACCCCAAGGTCACCACGGGCAACCATAATACCATTACAAGCAGCCATAATCTTATCGATATTTACCAAAGCTTCAGGTTTTTCAATCTTGGCAATGATAGGAATTTCGTAACCTGCATTTTCTTTGATAAGTTCTTTTAGGTCTTGGATATCTTCGGGGTGGCGCACGAAAGAAAGAGCGATCCAATCAACTTCTTGAGAGATAGCGAAAAGTGCATCGCGCACGTCTTTTTCGGTAAGAGCAGGGAGAGATACTTTGGTATTAGGTAAGTTCACCCCTTTTTTAGATTTGAAAGGACCACCTTGTATAACTACGGCTACTACCTCGTCTTCACGATTGGTAGATACCACTTCAAAGATGAGTTTGCCATCGTCTAACAAAATGCGTTCGCCAGGGTTTACATCTTGAGGGAACGCTTTGTAGTTCATATAAGCGCGTTCTTTAGTACCTACAAAAGGTTCGCCTGTAACGAAAGTTACGCGGTCGCCAGGGTATACCACAGCATCGTCTTCCATTACCCCAACGCGCAATTTAGGACCTTGGAGGTCGGCGAGGATAGCGGTATGAAAACCGTGTTCTTCGTTGATTTGGCGAATCATCTTGATGCGGTTGCGCACATCGTCGTAATCGGCGTGTGAGAAGTTGATACGGAAGACGTTCACGCCCGCAGCCATCATATCTTTTATTACCTCAGGACTTTCGGTAGCAGGACCTAAGGTAGCTACAATCTTTGTTTTTTTTGTATTTAACATTCTTGAAAAATCTGTTTATATTTATTATTCAGTGTATCGGTATCGATAGTATAAGCGGTAGTAGCAGGTATTTCGGATATTTTAGAGAGCAATGTTGCTAAATCCATACGCCTTTCGGTGTCAATTTTTAGAAAGTAGTCTACTTTTTTGTATTTGTCTATTAAGTAGATAAGAGAGGTTGTACTCTCAAAAAGCGAAAGGGATTGCATTTCTTTCTCTATTAGCAGTTTGTTGCCTATGCAGTGCCAAGCTGTTCCTAACAAGGGGTTTTCCCAATAGTAATACGAAAAATATTTACCCGAAACAGTGTCTAACAAACTTGCTTTTTGGTTTTCTTTAGCCAATTGCAATTGCAGCGTTTTGTTCAGAAAATAAGCCAAGCGATAGTCGTCTAAAGCTGAATGTACTGCGATGAGCTTGTAATCACAAGGTAAAACATCTAGTAATTTAAGTACTGCTGCCATAGTTCTTCACTTTCAGGCGGCAAAGATACAAACTAATTAGCGAATTAGCAAATTAGCGAATTAGAAAATTGTTTTGGCACGGTTTTTGGAAAGAGGTAGTAAAATAATTTAGAAATCGCTATTATATTATATATTCTAAGGCGCGTTGCTGTGATAGTGACGCGCTTTTTTATTTTAGAATCGGATGCCAAAACCTATGCCTAAAGTGCGGTATTCTACTGTATCGGGGATTTCATCGGCAAGAATGGGTTTGCCCACCTCAAAACTTGTATATGAGGCATCTATCAATACGCTTACAGTGAATGCATCTTCTACAGCAATAGGGATACTCAACCCTATTTTAGCTTCGCCAAAAGAGGACTTTACTTGTTTGCTTAGTGGGATAAAACCAGATAGTTGTCCGTAAATATCGGCATAAGAAGCCTTAGGGAGCATTCCTCTAACAACAATTCCTGCTTTTAAAGCTGTGGTTACGGGGGCTCTGAAATGGTGAATCCCCACAATAGCTCCTACAGCCAAAGAACGGGTGAATAGGTAATTAGTTGAAAAATCGGTGGAATAGATTACTTTTTCTCTAAACTTGTATTCTTTTCCATAAGAAGCATCTCTACCTAAATGATCTATAAAATGAACCCCATACGAATAAGTAGCTTTTTCTTTTCTGGGGATGTTTAGATGAGCACTTGCTTGGAAAAACCATCTTTCGTCAAAGAAATCTTGAGCGAGAAGCATTGAGGGCAATAAGAAAACTGCAATGTAAAGGATATTTTTCATTTGTTACAATCTAAAAATATTCTCAGCAATAGGCAATTTGCCTTTTACATCGTAAATGATTCCTTTTTCGTTTAGGTAATCGGCTATATTCATCTGTAAAAACTCGTTGTGTGCTACGCAAAGCACTACCACATCATTGTTTTTAGGAAGGTTTTCTCTATTGGTTTCTACTTTAACGGCATACTCTTCATCAGCACGATTAGGGTCAGCCCAAGGGTCGTATATCACTATGTGAGCAGTGAAATTTTCGAGTGTGCGATAGATATCTATAACCTTGGTATTGCGAGTGTCGGGGCAGTTTTCTTTAAAGGTAAAGCCCAAAAGCAAGATTTTGCTATCTTTCACTGGAGCACCTTGCAAACACAAGCGGTTGATAATCTGGTAAGCGATATATCCCCCCATAGAATCGTTAGTTTTGCGGGCTTCCATCATTAGGCGGGGTGAAACGCCGTGGAGCTTAGCTTTTTGTATGAGGTAGTAAGGGTCTACCCCTATACAATGTCCGCCTACCAATCCAGGGCGGAAAGGCAAAAAGTTCCACTTGCTGCTGGCGGCATCTATCACGGCATTGGTATCGATGTCGAGAATATTGAATATTTTGGCGATTTCGTTCATAAAAGCAATATTCACATCGCGCTGAGCGTTTTCTATCACTTTGGCAGCTTCGGCTACTTTGATAGAGGAGGCGAGATAAGTACTCCCTGTGAGTACTGAATTGTAAAGCGCATCGACTTTTGCTGCTATCTCAGGGGTAGAACCTGAAGTTATTTTGCAGATGTTCTCCACCGTGTGTTGTTTGTCGCCAGGGTTGATGCGTTCGGGGGAGTAACCTACGAAGAAATCACGGTTGAACACGAGGTTTGATACTTTTTCTAAGACAGGTACGCATACTTCTTCGGTTACTCCTGGGTAAACCGTTGATTCGTAAATCACAATATCACCTTTTTTGAGCAATGCCCCTACTGTTGCACTCGCTTTGCGGAGTGCGGTAAGGTCGGGTTGCTGATAGAGGTCGATAGGGGTAGGGACAGCCACGATATACACATTGCAATCGGCGGCATCTGCAGGGTTTGTAGTACAAATGAGGTGAGTAGCCAAACGCTCTTTAAGCGTTTCACTACTGATTTCGCCGGTAGTATCTACCCCAGCGTTGAGGCTTTCTACACGCACCTTATAAGGGTCGTAACCCACGGTGGGATATTTTTTAGCAAAGAGGCAAGCTAAAGGTAACCCCACATAACCGAGACCTATAATACCTATTTTCATCAATTAACAATTAACGATTAACAATTAATTTTAAAACCTATTTGTATATTATCTCATTTATTTTTTCAGGATCATAATCTTCAAAAAGGATTTCTCCAAAGTCTTTTTGTGTTGCTTGAACATTAGAAGGCTTTCTCTCATCCCACCAATAGGTGATATGTCCAAATCGGTGTAGAACAATCTTATTTTTACTATATTTAAAAGTGATATACTTTTCAGCGGTATAATTTCCAGGTACTTCAGTATTTAATTCAATGGTGAAAAAATTGTCTTTAAAAGCAATTCTTTTGAAGAAAATAAACTCCATACTTGGATATATTTTTTCATTGTGAAAGAATCTGTATTTATCACCTCCTTGATGAATTAACAAAATAACAGGAGTTACTAAAGTCTTATGATCATCAGTTTCTGGGGCGTTGTTGTTTTCAAAAGCGAGGATGATATCTTTATTACCATCTTGATTGAGGTCGTGTTGATACATTTTTTTCAGCGTAAAGAGTTTAGATTTTTGTATGCGATTGATGACCTCAGAAATATTTTTAAATTGAATCATCTCCCCACTATCATTTTGAATGATCCCCCTCTTCTGTTATGACGATGTCCTCAGGAGTGGTAAAATCGTTTTTCAAAAACTCTTCGTAATATCCTTTTTTATCACCATTCCTATATTTCTTGTAATAAGGAAGTTCCGTAGAAGGAAACTCAAAATAATACATATTTTTATCTTTAACGAGAGTTCCTTCTAAATAATCAGGATAATCATTGTATTCACTATCCTCTGCTGAAATATATTTTTTAGGCATAGCAACAATATATTTTCCTTCGGATCTATATATTTTTACAAAATCACCATAAGTAGTTTTAGACTCTTCATACTCTGCTTTCCAATAGGTTATTCTCTGCCCTAAAGGAAAGATTTTGTTATCCTTATAACAATATAGTTCCCAACCAAAATTATACTCACCCACCAAAGGAAAAAGCAAGATGTACGTTTTGTTTTCCTCATCCAAATAAACAAAAGGGCTTGAAGTAAGTAAATCATTAGGCTTTTTCTTTCTGATGATTTTTCTAGCATCCTTACCAACAGTTACTGTAATTATTTCAGATATACTATTTTTACCTTCTTCTATTTCATTTGCAACCCTTACATTTTGGCAATTCAATTTATAAAATTCTTCTTTATTAGAGGCATTACAATCTAATTTTAAAAGTTGAACCAGTTCTTTATAGTCTATAGTTGTTTCTTGAATATCACTAGGCATTACATCTCTTTTCCCCGCTAAAATATCATCATTTAATATTTTAGAAATTACAAAATGCCCGTCCTTATCTTTTTCTAATAAATAGTCTACACAAGTTTCTTTTTCATTAGTGTCTCCAAATAGTAAAAAACAACATCTGTATTCATTTTTGTTTTCTAAAGGTGTTATTTTTAATGTACTATTGAGAACATCAGCAAAAAAATCTTGCCCATCTATAAAAGGGTCGTAATCTAATGTCATATCAGCAGATAGTTCGTCAATCTTTTCCAACAATTGCTTGGAAACATATTGCTTGAAAAGTACTTCTCGGTTATCTAACGAACCATTATAAACAGATGAATAAAAAGCTTTTAGAGTTGCTATAGCAACTTCTGTATCTGTAGGTGTAGGTTCAGTAGCAACGTTATTAGCGTTCTTCTTATCTCTACAACTAATAAAAGCTATTAAAATAAATATGATAATAATTCTTTTCATAAGTAAAAAAAATGTCAGACAAGTCGGACGGGGCAGACGAGTAGGATGGGGGCAGGGAGATAGTGCTAACTCCTGAAACCTGAGACCTGACCCCTAAATCATATTATATTGCTTTAGTTTTCTGTACAGAGTGCGTTCGGAAATTCCTAAAGCCTTAGCTGTTTCTTTGCGTTTGCCATCGTTGTGTTCTAATGATTTGCGTATCATCTCACGCTCTTGTTCTTGGAGTGAAAAACGCTCTTCTTCAGCAGCTTCCTCGTAGTCGTACACTACTTCGTGAGGAAGGATTTCTTTTTCGGCAGGCGTTACAGGTAAAAAAGCAAAAGAAGGAGGTGTAGGGTCGTTTTTGCGAGTGTCGTTGCCATAAATGCGATGGATGAGACCTTCGTTCTCTTGTTGTACTTGGGGGGAATTGCCGTGTTGTAGTAGCTCGAGAGTGAGTTTTTTCAGGTCGTTGAGGTCGTTTTTCATATCGAAAAGCACCTTGTAGAGCAGCTCGCGTTCGTTGCTAAAATCACTATCTGAGCGGTTTTGTGCAGGGACTATTGAAGGCAAATTTGTACCTTCGTCGGGCAAGTAAGAGCGCAAAAGACTTGCGGTGATGTCGCGGCGTTGTTCCAGCACTGAAATTTGTTCGGCTACATTGCGCAACTGACGTATATTACCGCTCCAACGGTAGTTTGTGAGCAGATGTACAGCATCTTCACTGAGTCTTACGGCAGGCATTTTGTATTTTTCGGCAAAGTCAGAAGCGAACTTGCGGAAGAGCAGATGTATATCGTCTTTGCGTTCGCGCAAAGGAGGAAGGTGTATTTCCACCGTGCTGAGTCGGTAATAGAGGTCTTCGCGGAAACGTCCTTTTTTGATAGCTTCTTGCATTTGTACATTGGTAGCAGCCACAATGCGCACATTGGTTTTCTGTACTACTGAAGACCCTACTTTGATGAACTCGCCATTTTCCAGCACCCGCAAGAGGCGCACTTGAGTAGTAAGAGGCAGTTCGCCCACTTCGTCTAAGAAAATAGTACCGCCATCGGCTTCTTCAAAATAACCGCTACGGGTAGCTGTAGCCCCTGTGAAAGCGCCTTTTTCGTGACCAAAAAGTTCAGAATCAATAGTGCCTTCGGGGATAGCCCCACAGTTCACAGCGATATATTTGCCGTGTTTGCGCATTGAGAGTGAGTGAATGATACGAGGGATAGCCTCTTTTCCCACCCCACTTTCACCGGTGATGAGCACCGAAATATCGGTAGGGGCGACTTGTATAGCTTTTTCGAGCGCACGATTGAGCTTTAAATCGTTGCCAATGATGCCAAAACGCTGTTTTATTGCTTGTATATTTTCCACGTTTGTTACTTGAGAGTTTAGAGTTGCAAAGATATGAATAATTAACGAATTAGCAAATTTGCCAATTCGCTAATTTGTCAATTAATAAATTATTCTTACTTTTGCCGTCTAAAACAATTCTAAATAACAACCACTATGGAAAAAGTGCCATCTCACCCTCATACTATTGCCGACCTTAAAAAAGGCGAAAAAGGTGTCATTCAGGAGTTTGACTGCTGTAAAATTCCTCTTAAACTCATTGAATTAGGCTGTTTTGTAGGTAGTGAAGTGGAGGTACTCCAAAAGGCGACTTTTGGCGATCCTATTTACATTCGTATGAACGATGCTTATCTTTCTATTAGAAAAGATATGGCAAAAACAATTCAATTAGCAAATTAGGCATAAGTCGCACAAGCAATTTAATTAACAGATTTAGTAAATTGGCACATCTTAAAATCGCCCTTGTGGGCAATCCTAATACAGGAAAAACATCTCTTTTCAATGCGCTTACAGGCTTAAACCAGCAAGTGGGCAACTACCCTGGTATTACTGTAGAAAAGAAAATAGGGCATTGCAAACTCCCTGATAACCAGCAAGCTGAAATTATCGACTTGCCAGGTACTTATAGCCTCAACCCAAGTTCAGAAGACGAACAAGTGGCTGTGGATACTCTTATCAACCGCCAAGGAACATACTTCCCCGATGTGGTGGTGGTGGTGAGCGAGGTGAGCAACCTCAAGCAAAACTTGCTGCTCTTCACCCAAGTGAAAGACCTCCAGCTGCCTACTATTCTGGTTATCAATATGGCTGACCAGATGCAGCGCAAAGGCATTAGCATAGATATCCCCCAATTAGAACGCTTGTTACACACCCGAGTTATCCTAACCAGCACTCGCAAAGGTGAAGGGCTTTTAGCATTGAAACAAGCTATTGTAGACTTCAAAGAATTATGGGTTGCCCCTTGTGTGGATATGTCGCGCTTGGAGGCTATACCCTTTGGTACTTCGGAAAGTGAACAACGCCGCAAACAGCAGAAAGAGACTATTATCCGCTATCAGTTTATCAACGAAACTCTCAAAGAAACTTATACGGTAGATCAGCACAAGGCACAAACCCTACGCGCCCGCCTCGACCGTTTTCTCATACATCCATTCTTTGGTTATGTGGTATTTGCCGCTATACTATTGCTCATTTTCCAAGCAGTTTTCACTTGGTCGAGTTACCCAATGGACTGGATAGAGGACGGGTTTGGTATTTTAGGAGAATGGCTGGCGACCAAATTGCCTGCAGGCGCACTTACTAATTTACTCATCGATGGTGTGCTCCCTGGAATAACAGGCATCACTGTGTTTATCCCACAAATAGCCGTACTTTTCACCCTGATAGCCATTTTAGAAGAAAGCGGCTATATGAGTAGGGTTGTTTTTTTGATGGACAATGTGATGCGACGTTTTGGGCTTAGTGGCAAGAGTGTAGTGCCACTCATTTCGGGGGCTGCTTGTGCCGTGCCTGCTGTAATGATTGCCCGCAATATCGAGAGTTGGAAAGAACGCCTTATCACCATACTCGTTACTCCGTTTATGACCTGCTCGGCGCGTTTGCCCGTGTATCTTATCATTATCAATTTGGTAATTCCCGAAGGTGATTTTCTGTGGGTTAGCTACAAAGCGTGGACATTTTTCGCAATGTACTTATTAGGGCTTGTAGTGGCATTACTTTCGGCTTTTATCTTAGATAAAGTGCTGAAAATACAAAAGAACAGCAGTTTTTTTATAGCCGAAATCCCCGACTATAAAATTCCGCTACTGCGCAATGTATGTCTTACAGTATACGAGAAAACCAAAGGTTTTGTGATGGGGGCAGGTAAGTTTATTTTGGCAATTTCGGTATTGTTGTGGTTCTTAGGCTCTCACGGAATGGGCGAAAAGTACAACAGCATTGAGGCTACCGCCGAACAACTAGCACAAACCCACCAATGGACAGAAGAACAAAAAGCGAATTACATCCAATCCGAAAGTTTAGAATATTCGTTTTTAGGCTATATAGGCAAGGGGATAGAACCCGTATTTCGTCCGCTGGGTTACGATTGGAAGATAAGCATAGGAGTAGTCGCTTCATTTGCGGCTCGTGAGGTTTTTGTCAGCACATTATCAACGGTTTATAGTTTAGGAAAAGACCTCGATACCGAGGGAGAAGAAGGAGAACGCACGATTTTAGCAAAAATGCGCTCGGAAGTACACCCCGATGGCACCCCCGTATATACTCTTGGCACAGGAATTTCACTATTGCTCTACTACGCTTTTGCGATGCAATGCCTTAGCACGGTTGCCGTGGTACGCAAAGAAACCAATAGCTGGAAATGGACAGCCCTACAGTTTTTGTTTATGACCGGCATTGCTTATATAAGTGCGATGTTGGCGTTTATTTTAATTAGATAATTAGCAAATTAGCAGATTGTCCCCGACTCACTTACTCGGCAATTGCCGACAATTTCGAAGGGGGACAATCCGTAAAGGTGATAATTGACAACTTATGAAGTTAGGTTTAGTATTTTCAGGAGGCGGGGTACGTGCTTTGGCACACGCTGGATTGCTCAAAGCCTTAGAAGAAAAAGGCTTGCGACCATCAATCATTTCAGGCACCAGTGGAGGAGCTCTCATTGGGGCACTCTATGCTTGTGGGGTAAAACCCGATGATATGATGCGCTTTTTCAAGGAAACTCCCTTGTTCAAATGGTCGATGATTACCTTTAAGAAAGTAGGCTTGGTGGATAGTGCTAAATACGCTAAATTCTTCAAAAAAGAACTTCAGTACCACACTTTTGAAGAACTCCAACTGCCCTTAATTGTTACAGCTACTAATTTGCTGAACGGCAAGCTACAGTATTTTAGCAAAGGAGAACTCATTCAACCTATAATAGCCTCAGCCGCTTTGCCACCCTATTTTTCACCCGTGAGAATAGGTGAAAGCCTCTATTGCGACGGCGGACTTTTAGATAACTTTCCGATAGAACCTATTAGAAAACAATGTGATAAAATCATAGGTAGCTTTATAAATCCTTTAGAATCAATTACCGAAAAAGACCTCAGCAACTCTTTCCAATTTATGCAACGCATCTACAACATCGCGATGGACGGCAACTACAGCCGTAAATTCAAGAAATGCGATTTGCTATTGTTGCACAACCTCAGCAATATAGGGGTGCTGGATACCAAAATGCTCGATCACGCTTTTGAATACGGTTATGAAATGGGAATAAAAAGATTAGCGGAGTTGAAAGATTAACAATTCTTTAACAATTTTATTTCTCTAAAACCTATACTTTTGCGCCGTTAAATTATAGTAATTCAGTAATATGAAGAAATTTTTATTAAGCCTTTTGGCAACAGCTACCCTTGTAGGGTGTGGTAGTAAGGACGATAATGAACCCGTTTATAGTCCTGAAGATGGTAAAACCATAGTAAAAAACACTATGGAAAGTGTTTATGACTGCTTTAAAAAAGCTAATGATGGCAGTTTTGCTGATTTTTTGTTCCAAGTGAATAAAAAATCGGGAGATAATACTTGGGCTGAATATTTAGGTGAAAAATTCTATGACCAATATGATACTCAAAAAAATGGAGGTTTTAATTTTCAAGAGTTGAAAGGTATTTACACTTGGAATGTTGTTACTAAAGAGTGGAGTAAGACTGGTTCTAGCAGTAATATCACTTGGATTTTCCCTGCTACTGCTAATGGTACTAACCTCAATGGTCGTGCAGTACTAGAGAACTATCAAGATAAAGTTATCACTGTAGAAAGTGATAGTGAAAGATTTCCTGTAAAAGGACATATTATCATCACGGTAGACAATAAAAAAGTAGCTGAAATGAAACTTAATAATGTTACTTTTGAAGAAAATACCAATTTTCTTTTCCCTAACCATATTGATCTTACTATTTACACTGAACCATTCACTACTACTGTGAAACTTACAAAACGTACTGCTGAAGAATTTCTTTTTGATTTTTCTCTCAGTTCACCAAAAGGTTGTACAACAGTGCTTAGAGCTAATGCAAAACTAACTTCAAGCAACTATAATAGTTTTACTTCAGTAGAAGAAGCATTTGATAATATTAACTTAATAGCTATCCAAAATGATTTGCAATTGGTGGCTAAGGTAGATGTAAAAGCTATTCATAAAGCAGGTAAAAAAATTGGAGATCTCACTACAGAAGAAGTAAACACTTATGTTAAGGCAGAACTCTTTAAAGTAAATGGAGGAAAGATTGCCGATGTGAAATATGCAGTTGAAGGTGATGACGATATAATTTACTTCATTTATTCAGATGGTTCAAAAGTGAAAGCAGAAGAATATGTTTCTGACTTCCAAGAAAAAGTAAAAAACATTTTTAAACGCTTTTTTAACGAATAAAACTGATGAAAAAGAATTTATTTTTCATATTTATAATAATTAGCAGCATTGCTCTCGCTCAAGAGAGCAATGCTCTTTTTACTTCTACTGATAGCCTTACAACCTCTCCTACTACTTGTAAACATCAAATAGGTATAGGGCTTTCTAAATTTGTAAATGCTGCTTTTCCAAGTGATAGCAATGCTTTTTTGTTAGAATATCGCTACCAGAAAACACCAACTGTTGCTTATCGTATAGGAGGTGATTATCGTGCAGAAAGCTCTAAAGATAGCAGTTATGAAATAGCCCTAAAAATAGGGATTGATAGATTGCTAAAAAACTACAACAAATGGCAATTTTACTATGGTATTGACCTTTGGGGGCGTTATCTGCACTATGGCGAACGAAAACAACATTACACTAATATCGCTATAAATCCTTTTCTAGGTATACTTTTTCGCTTTAGTAAAAATTTTTCAGTAGCTACCGAACCTGGTTTTTTTGTAAAATATAATATCCGTCGCGACCGTCGGAGTTTTGATCCTGAAGCACAAGCTGAATGGTTTGAAAGTCGCTTGGCTAAAATAGGGTTTATACAATTGAATTTTCATTTTTAATTTAGTATTCACATATTCAGCTAATCTACCTTCTTTTTTGCAAAATCCTCAATTTCTCCCTATCCAAATTATCAAATCAATAATTTGCCCCCTTTCTTTTTTTTATATCTTCAAAATTTTAACACTTTAGCTACCTAAACCCTCTTACCATCTCATAAACCACTGATTTCCAACAAAAATATGTTAAACTTTTGTTAAAATAGTATTTTCATTAGGTTGCTTTCAGTTGTTTTTTCTTACCTTTACCACGAAAAAAGTGATAAAATCGAAAATAGAGCTATAAAGTATTATCTCTTTTTAACATTTAAGAAGCATTAAAAAAACACTAAAAACAAATTGTACTATGGAAAACACAGCAAAATTGATTTTTGAAGGAAAAGAGTATGAATTTCCTATTGTAGTAGGGACTGAAAATGAAAAAGCAATCAACATTGAAAAATTGCGTGCCCTGACTGGATTGGTAACCTTAGATTCAGGTTACAAGAACACTGGTTCTTGCAAAAGCGCTATTACTTTCCTCGACGGTGAAAAAGGTATTTTGCGCTATCGCGGCTATAATATTGAAGAATTGGCTGCCAAAGCCGAATTCCTCGAAGTAGCCTACCTCCTTATCTTTGGCGAACTCCCCACTGCCGAAGAGTATGACGATTTCAAAAAAACAATTCACAAGTATACCCTTGTACACGAGGATATGCGTCACATTATGGACGGTTTCCCGCGCTCGGCGCACCCTATGGGAGTGCTAGCATCGGCTACCAGTGCGCTCACCGCTTTCAATCCTGTACCAGTGAATGTACATTGCCCCAAACACGTCTATCAAGCGGTCTGCAAAGCCATTGCCAAAGTAACTATTATCGCTTCTTGGGTGTACCGCAAGCGCGAAGGTTTACCGCTGAATTATTACGACAACAAGAAAGGTTATATCGAGAATATTTTGCGCCTTTTCTTTGAAATTCCTACTGAGGAATACAAAATCAACCCTACCATTGTGAGTGCTCTCAACAAGTTGCTCATCCTCCACGGCGATCACGAACAGAACTGTTCTACTTCTACCGTGCGCTTGGTAGGGTCTTCAGAGGCAGGTTTGTTTGCCAGTATATCTTCAGGGGTTTCTGCCCTCTGGGGTCGACTCCACGGCGGCGCAAACCAAGCTGTGATTGAAATGTTAAACGATATTCACGCCGATGGTGGCGGAGTTGATAAGTTCATCAACAAAGCAAAAGATAAAGATGATCCTTTCCGCCTAATGGGCTTTGGTCACCGTGTGTACAAAAACTTCGACCCACGGGCTAAAATCATCAAAGTGGCTGCCGATGATGTGCTCAATGCTTTAGGCATCGACGACCCTATTTTTGGCATTGCCAAACATCTCGAAAAAGTAGCTTTGGAAGATGACTACTTCAAATCGCGCAACCTCTACCCCAATGTCGATTTCTATTCGGGTATCATCTACAAAGCCTTGGGTATGCACTTAGAGATGTTCACCGTGCTTTTTGCTATCGGTCGTCTCCCTGGTTGGATTGCCCAATGGAAGGAAATGCGCCAAGGAGGAGAGCCTATCGGTCGTCCGCGACAAATATACGTAGGTGCCACCGAAAGACCTTTTGTTGAATTGAATAAAAGATAAAAATGAAAAACATTATCTATACCATTACCGACGAGTCGCCTTATTTGGCAACGCATTCACTATTGCCTATCATCAAACGCTTTTGCGCCTCTTCGGGTATCAACTTTGAAGCCAAAGACATCTCATTGGCAGGGCGTATTTTAGCCTCTTTCCCCGATTTTCTCACAGCAGAACAACGCGTGCCCGATGCTCTTAGCGAACTGGGGGCGTTGGCAACGCGTCCAGAAGCCAATATCATCAAGTTGCCTAACATCAGTGCTTCGGTACCCCAACTGAAAGCGGCTATTGCCGAACTACAATCGCAAGGCTATGCGCTTCCCGATTACCCTGAGAACCCTACTGATGAAGCCGAAACAGCTATCAAACAGCGGTATGACAAGGTGAAAGGCAGTGCGGTGAACCCTGTGTTGCGCGAGGGTAATTCCGATAGGCGCGCACCCAAATCGGTGAAACAGTACGCGCAAACGCACCCGCATTCAATGGGCGCGTGGAGTGCTGAGAGTCTCACGGAAGTCGCTACGATGCAAGCGGGCGATTTCTATCACAACGAGCAATCGGTAACCCTCAAAAAAGCTGATGTGGTGCGCATAGAGTTGGTAAGCCCTAAACACGAGGTGCAACTGCTCAAAGCGGAACTTCCTTTGCAAGCGGGCGAAGTGATAGATGCTACTTTTATGAGCAAAGAAGCCCTTTTCAAATTCTATAAAAAAGTCTTTGCCGAAGCGAAAGACAAGGGGGTACTCCTCTCTTTGCATCTGAAAGCTACGATGATGAAGGTTTCCGACCCCATTCTCTTTGGCTATGCGGTTGAAACGTACTTTGCTAATTTGTTCCAAAAACACCCGCGCGAACTGAAAGCCTTAGGGGTGAATGTGCGCAACGGTCTTTCGGATATCCTCGCCAAAATAGAACAATTGCCTGCTGAAGAGCAAGAGCCTTTAAAGCACGATATCGAGGGGGCACTTGCGCAAGCTGCGGCTTTGGCGATGGTAAATTCTGATAAGGGGATTACCAACTTGCATTTCCCTAACGATGTGATTGTAGATGCTTCTATGCCAGCAATGATTCGCAATGGGGGCAAGATGTGGAATGCCAAAGGGGAAGCACAAGATACTTTGGCTGTACTGCCCGATAGCACTTATGCGCGTATCTACCAAGTAGTGATTGACTTCTGTAAGAAACACGGGGCTTTCAATCCTGCCACAATGGGGAGTGTTGCCAATGTGGGCTTAATGGCGCAAAAGGCTGAAGAATATGGCTCGCACGACAAGACTTTCGAAATTCCTCATAGCGGACGCGTACAGGTGGTAGGTGCCGACGGTAAAGTGTACTTGTCGCACAAAGTAGAAAAAGGCGACATTTGGCGTATGTGCACTGCGAAAGATGCTGCCATACAAGATTGGGTGAAATTAGCGGTAACGCGCGCACGTCTCAGCCAAACGCCAGCGGTCTTTTGGTTGGACGAGCACCGCGCTCACGATGCCCAGCTCATCAAAAAAGTAAAACACTATTTGGCTCAGCACGATACTAAAGGGGTTGATATTCGCATTATGTCGCCCGAAACGGCTATGCTCTTCACCTTAGAGCGCTCTCGCAAGGGCAAAGATACCATTTCGGTAACGGGCAATGTGTTGCGTGATTACCTCACCGACTTGTTCCCTATCTTAGAATTGGGCACCAGTGCCAAAGTGCTCTCTATCGTCCCCTTAATGAATGGCGGCGGACTCTTTGAAACGGGCGCAGGAGGTTCAGCACCTAAATTAGCCGAACAACTCTTTGCCGAAAACCACTTGCGTTGGGATTCCTTAGGGGAATTTCTCGCCTTAGGGGCTTCACTGGAGCATTTTGCTCAAAAACACGACAATCCTAAAGCCTTAGTGTTAGCCCAAACACTTGATGAGGCGACAAGCAAGCTGTTGAACAACGACAAATCGCCACAAGCCAAAGTGGGTACGCTTGACAATCGCGGAAGTCACTTCTATTTAGCGCTCTATTGGGCTGAAGCCTTAGCGGCACAAACTCAAGATAGCGCTCTTGCCGAAGAGTTTGCTCCTGTCGCCAAAGCCCTAAAAGACAACGAAACGACGATCGTGGAAGAGCTAACCCAAATACAAGGTACACCCGTAGAATTAGGAGGTTATTACCACCCTAATCTCACCAAAGTAGCCGAAGTTATGCAAGGAAGTAAAACCCTATTGTTAATTATTAATTCTTAATTGTTAATTGAATTATGGTTTTTGATATTGAAATGATAAAGAAGGTCTACGCCCAATTTCCTGAGCGCGTAGACAAAGCCCGCCAAGTGGTAGGAAGACCCCTTACCCTTGCTGAAAAAATATTATATACACACCTATGGGATGGCAACCCCTCTCGTGCCTTTGAGCGCGGTAAAGACTATGTAGATTTCGCCCCCGACCGCATTGCTTGTCAAGATGCTACTGCCCAAATGGCACTCTTGCAGTTTATGCAAGCGGGCAAAAGCAAAGTGGCTGTCCCTACCACCGTACACTGCGATCACCTCATCCAAGCCAAAATAGGCGCCGCAACCGACCTGAAAGTAGCTACTGAACAGTCTAAAGAAGTATTCGATTTTCTCTCTTCGGTATCTAACAAATATGGTATTGGCTTCTGGAAACCTGGCGCAGGGATTATTCACCAAATAGTCTTAGAAAACTACGCTTTCCCTGGTGGAATGATGATAGGCACCGATTCGCATACAGTAAACGCTGGCGGATTAGGAATGCTCGCTATTGGTGTAGGCGGGGCTGATGCCGTAGATGTGATGGCGGGAATGCCGTGGGAACTGAAATTCCCTAAACTCATTGGGGTAAAACTCACAGGTAAACTCAGTGGTTGGACAGCCCCAAAAGATGTGATTCTAAAAGTCGCTGATATCCTCACCGTAAAAGGTGGTACTGGTGCAATTGTGGAATACTTTGGCGAGGGTGCTAAGTCGCTTTCCTGTACCGGTAAAGGTACTATTTGTAATATGGGTGCCGAAATAGGGGCTACTACCTCTACTTTTGGCTATGATGAGGCGATGCGTCGCTATCTGCTTGCTACTGGGCGCGAAGAAGTTGCCCTCGCTGCCGATGCCATTGCGCCTTACCTCACCGCCGACCCCGAAGTCTATGCCGACCCCGAGAAATATTTCGACCAACTCATTGAGATAGACCTCTCTGCCTTAGAGCCTTATATCAACGGTCCTTTCACCCCCGATAGAGGTACTCCTGTATCCAAAATGAAGGAGGTAGCCCGCGCCAACGATTGGCCCTTGGAGGTGCAATGGGGGCTCATAGGTTCGTGTACTAACTCCTCCTACGAAGATCTCACCCGCGCGGTTTCGGTGGTAAAACAAGCCTTAGAAAAGAGAATTACCCCTAAAGCCTCTTTTGGTATCAACCCTGGCTCTGAACAAATACACTATACTACCGAGCGCGACGGAATTATAGACATCTTCGAGCAGTTGGGTACTCGTGTATTCACCAATGCTTGTGGTCCCTGCATTGGTCAGTGGGACAGAGAAGGTGCCGAAAAACAAGAGAAAAATACGATTGTACATTCCTTCAACCGTAACTTTTCCAAACGTGCCGACGGTAACCCTAATACCCACGCCTTTGTAACTTCTCCCGAAATGGTAGCGGCTTTGGCAATTGCCGGTAGGTTAGACTTCAACCCTATCACCGATACCTTGCTTAACGACCAAGGTGAAGCCGTAAAACTCACTCCTCCTTATGGCGAAGAGTTGCCTTCTAAAGGTTTTGCCGTTGATGATCCTGGCTATCAGGCTCCCGCCGAAGATGGTAGCAACATCGAGGTGGTGGTATCGCCTACCTCCAACCGCCTCCAACTGCTCACGCCTTTCGCTCCTTGGGACGGCGAGAATATCACTGGGGCTAAACTCCTCATCAAAGCGCAAGGCAAATGCACCACCGACCATATTTCGATGGCAGGGGCTTGGTTGCGTTTCCGCGGACATTTAGACAATATTTCCAACAATATGCTCATAGGGGCGGTAAATGCTTTCAACGGTAAAACTAACTTCGTGAAAAACCAACTTACCGGCCAATACGACGAAGTGCCCAAAGTGCAACGCGCTTATAAAGCAGCAGGAATCCCTTCTATTGTAGTAGGCGACCACAACTATGGCGAGGGCTCTTCACGTGAGCACGCCGCTATGGAACCTCGTCATTTGGGCGTACGAGCCGTATTGGTAAAATCGTTTGCGCGCATTCACGAAACCAACCTTAAAAAACAAGGAATGCTCGCCCTCACCTTTGCCCACGAAGCTGATTACGACAAGATTCAAGAAGACGACGTAATCAACTTCCTCGACCTCACCGCCTTTGCGCCTGGCACTCCTTTACATTTGGAATTTGTGCACAAAGACGGTAGCAAAGATGTGATTACCTGCAACCATACCTACAACGCTCAGCAAATAGGTTGGTTTAAAGCAGGAAGCGCCCTGAACCAGTTAAAAGATAAAAGTGAAAAGTGAAGAGTGTCATATCCTGAAATAGGTTTACACTAAAAAAACAGGAAAAGATATGACGACAGGAAGAAGAACAACAGTTCGGTACAGCGATTGCTTGCATCACAATCCTAACCTTTAATTTCTGTTCAAAAACGATACATTGGTATTATTTTTGCATACCTAAGCCCGTCATTAATAAAAAAAACATATATGAGCAAAAATGTATCCGACCAATTGGTCGAAATGTTAGTACAAGCAGGCGTAAAAAGAGTCTATGCTATTACTGGTGATAGCCTCAACCCTGTGAACGACGCCATCCGTCGCGATGGTCGCCTTGAGTGGATACACGTCCGCCACGAGGAATCAGCGGCTTATGCTGCCTCTATGGACGCCGAACTAAACGGCATAGGCTGTTGTATGGGAAGTTCAGGACCTGGACACGTGCACCTTATCAACGGACTCTACGATGCTAACCGCTCAGGGAACCCCGTAATTGCCATTGCCAGCACCTGCGCTACCCATAAATTTGGTACCAATTGGTTCCAAGAAACCAACCCCTTCCTCCTCTTCCAAGATTGCAGTAAATATGTGTATGTAGCCAATACCGCCAAGCAATTTACCACAATGATGCAACGCGCCATACAAACGGCTATCAACGAGAAAGGCGTGGCTGTATTAGGACTCCCTGGTGATGTGGCAGGCGCCGACCTTGAAGAGGTACCTACTGCTACACAAACCTTCTTAGCAAAACCTGTAGTGCGCCCTTCCGATAGTGAACTTGACAAATTGGCAGCAGTACTCAACGACAACAAAAACAAGAAAATAGCCCTCTACTGCGGTCACGGCTGTCAGTATGCGGTGAAAGAAGTAGAACAGCTTGCCGAAACCCTTAAAGCGCCTATCGTGGCTTCTTTCCGTGGCAAAATATTCTTCGATCGCACCGATAGCCCTTATATAGCGGGAATGAATGGCTTGCTCGGACACCGTTCAGGTTATGATGCTTGTGCCAAAGCCGATGTGCTTGTAATGCTCGGCACCGACTTCCCTTATGCGGAGTTCTTGCCTAAGAAAAGCACTATTATCCAAATAGATGAACGCCCCGAGATTATCGGTCGTCGTGCCAAAGTAGATTACGGTTTTGCAGGCGATGTGAAAGATACCATTACCGCCTTATTGCCTAAACTCACTCCTCGCACCGACGATAGTTTCCTCAAAGATATTCACAAAGAGTATTTGGAACTCGAAAAATCATTGGACGATTACACCAAAAAGAAAACCGAAGAGAACCAAATAGACCCTGAATATGCGGCTAAACTTTTGGATAAATACGCCGCCAACGATGCTATTTTCACCGTAGATACAGGTATGAATGTAGTGTGGGCAGCGCGCTTTATCAAAGGTACGGGCAAACGTTACCTCACTGGCTCTTTCAACCACGGTTCTATGGCAAACGCCCTCCCAATGGCAATTGGCGCAGCAGCTTCTTCCAATGGCAGACAAGTGGTAGCAATGTGTGGTGACGGCGGTCTATCAATGCTTTTGGGCGACTTGGCTACCCTAATGCAATACCAATACCCTGTGAAGATATTTGTGTTCAACAACCGTTCACTCGCAATGGTAAAACTCGAAATGGAAGTATCTGGCTATCTCGATTGGCAAACCAATATGGTAAACCCACCTTTTGATAAACTCGCCGAGTTGATGAACATCAAAGGCTATGAAGTACGCAAAACCGAAGATCTTGAAGCCACTGTAAAAGCAGCTTTCGAGCACGACGGACCTACTTTGGTGAATATCTACACCAATCGCGATACTTTAGCAATGCCCCCTCACATCACTTTTGAACAGATGAAAGGTTTTGCGACCAACATCATCAAAAAAATAGGACAAGGAGACTTTGCAGATGCCAAAGATAGTATTGCCAACAGTATGAAGCACGTCAAAGACGTGTTTTAGAAATTAATTTTGATAATAAAAAGCTGCTGAGCATCTTGCTTAGTAGCTTTTTTTGTTTAATAGGAAAATTATTTATACTTTTGAGCTTGTAAAAAACACTTAAATTTTTCAACAATGGGAAAAAGATTACCCGAGAAAACAATCGTGCCAATATGCAAAATCCAAACAAAGGGAGCGATGGCACAAATAAACAATATGATAAAGCCCAAGGTAATAGGGGCAAACAAATGAATCCTAATAGGGAAAAACAATCTTGATTTTGTTCCTTAGGGTTAAAAACGATTAAAAAATTACCGATTCTAATTTACTAATGCTAATTTTCTAAAAACCAATACAAGGTTAATTCTTAAAAGCAAAAGTAAATATACAAAGAGGCTGTCTTTTTAGATAGCTTTTTTTTGTATATTAAAACAGCGATAACTGTCCGGTGAAGAGTTCTTTGTGCTTGTTATGGCTGTTAGCGATGAGCAAATGGCGGAGTTTTGTGGGCTCCATAGTGCCTGCTAATGGGGTTGCCCCACTGCAAGTAATGAAGTATTTGGCTCGGCTGAGGGTTACTCCTATCTGTTTGAGACTGTAATAGGTGAGTTTTTGGAAGGTACGCGCTGCGAGTATCTTCTGTACCGAGCGAACGCCTACCCCTGGAATGCGCAAAAGCATCTCACGAGGTGCCGTGTTCACATCTACCGGAAAGAGGTGTGGGTGGCGCAATGCCCAAGCGAGTTTGGGGTCTATTTCTAAATCGAGAAAGGGCTGACGTGTATCTAAAATCTCATCGGGAGCAAAGCCGTAGTAACGCATTAGCCAATCGGCTTGATAGAGACGATTTTCGCGCACTACAGGCACCTGAGAGTGAATAGAAGGCAATCGGCTGTCTTGCAATACCGGTACATATCCCGAATAGTACACCCGCTTCATCTCTAACTTATCATACATATAACTGGCGACTTTTATTATCTTCTGGTCAGTTTCATTAGTAGCACCTATAATCATTTGGGTAGTTTGTCCGGCAGGGGCAAATTTTGGCGTATGCTTAAATTTCTTCTTTTCTACTGAGTGGATAGCCAATTCATTTTTCAGCTGCTGCATAGGGGTGATCATCTGCTGGTGATCTTTTTCGGGTGCAAGCAACTTGAGTCCTTCTTTGGTGGGGATTTCGAGGTTGATAGAAAGACGGTCGGCATAGAGTCCTGCCTCGTGAACGAGGGCTTCACTCGCCCCTGGAATCGTTTTTAGGTGGATATAGCCGTTGAAACGCTCTTCTAAGCGCAACTTTTTAGCTACGCGCACCAATCGTTCCATTGTAGTATCGGGGTCTTTGAACACTCCCGAACTGAGGAACAAACCCTCTATATAATTTCGGCGGTAAAAGTTGATAGTAAGGTCTACCACCTCTTGCACACTGAAGGCAGCGCGCTGTATGTCATTACTGCGTCGCGATACGCAGTACACACAATCGTAGATACAATGGTTTGTAAGGAGTATTTTGAGCAGAGAAATACACCTGCCGTCCTCGGTAAACGAGTGGCAGATACCGAAGTTGGCTGCGTTGCCCAATTCACCTTTCACTGCCTTGCGCGAGCTTCCGCTACTGGAGCAAGAAACATCGTATTTGGCAGCATCGGCGAGGATCGCTAATTTTTCTTTAATGCGCTCAAAGTCCATTGTTAGGTGTCAGGTTCTAGGGGTTAGGTGTCAGGAAATGGGAGATAGGGGGTTCCACTGTTCGGGGTATTTTGGATTGATATCCTTGTAGTAATCCTGAATTTCCTGCATAATACTCTCTTGAGAGCGCGTTTGCAGGTCGGTGAGGGAGATGGTTTTTCCTATGTATATTTTCTTTTTCTTAAAATCGCCAGCTCCCAAAACCACAGGCACTTGGGCAGAAAGGGCGATATGGTAGAAGCCCATACGCCATTTGTTTACGCGAGAGCGCGTACCTTCGGGGGTTACCACTAAGCTGAAACTATCTTCTTTAAAGCGTTGGGTGATAAACTCAATGAGGTGGTTGTGCTGAGAGCGGTCGATACCTATGCCCCCCAATTTGCGTACGATCCAGCCGTACCACGCTTTGGTGTGTGCATCTTTGATAATGAGTTTGATAGGTTTTTCGAGCTTCCAATAAGCTAAAATTCCGAGAACAAATTCCCAGTTGGTAGTATGCGGAGCCACTACCAACACACAGCGATTAAGATTTTCTTTATCGCCTTGTAGTTCTATTTTCCAGCCCGTCACCCACAAGGCGAAAGAGCCAATCCATTTTTTAATCATAAACTGTCAATTTGCTGATTTGTCAATTTGTCAATTCTGAGGTAAGATGTTAAGAATGTTACAAAAAATAACAAACCAGAGATAATGGTTAAGAAATGCATTTTGTTGTTGAGATATTCCATTAAGCAATAGCTAGAAAAGCACAATGAAAGACACATCATTACGATAAGAACAATTTTTTTGCTGTTCATAACCTTGATTGTTTTAAATATTTACGGCAAAAATACGAATAATTAGGAAATTGACAAATTTGCAGAAGAGTTAGCGAAGAAGTTGCTGTAGAAATTTTGACTTTGCATTAACTCCTTGTGAGAGCCTGAGTGGGTGATAGTTCCTTTTTCTAAAACACAAATACGGTCAGCGAGGTTGGGTAAGGAGTGCAGGCGGTGGGATATGAAGAGTATTAGGCTATTGTGTTTGATTTGGTGAAGAACCCTATGTATAAAGGCTTCAGTATGCCTATCCATTGCAGAAGTAGCTTCGTCTAAAATTAGCAATTGAGGTTTTTTGAATAGTGCCCTAGCAAAGGCAATGAGCTGTTTTTGTCCACCAGAGATATTTACCCCTTTTTCACCTAACTGAGTAGCTAATCCTTGTGGAAACTGATTGAAATAGCTATCAAAACCATATTTATTTAAGAAAGCGATGAGTTCTTCAGGGGTAGATTGAGCACCTAATAAAATATTATCTAATACATTCCCGTTGAAAATAGCCACCTCTTGTGGAATATAGGCTACTAAATTGCGATAGCTTTCTAAGGTGATAGTATGCAAAGGCTGTTCCTCATTGATAATAATATGTCCTTCATCAGGAAGATAAAATTGCAATAAAAGATTAGCAAGCGTACTTTTTCCACAGCCGTTTTCACCTATAATAGCCACGATTTCACCTTTGTTTATTTGTAAAGAAAGATGGTGCAAGATAGGTTTTCTACCTACAAAACGGAATGATACATTTTCTAAGATTATTCTATCAATAGTATTGATATTTTCACCTTCTTCTTGCTCAGGAGGTATGGCTGTGAAATTGTACATACGCGCAAAAGCTACTTTGGCTTCGTTGATAGGAATACTTATCAGTGCTAAATTGAGAACAGAAGGCAATAAAGAGCCAGCCATTGAAAGGATAGCCATTAATCCACCTAATAGTAAAGTGCCTTTGAGTACTTGTATAGCGCTATAAATGAGTATACTTACTAAGAAAATCACACTTATTATTCCAGATATCCAAGAGAGTTTGATATTCACTTTTCCTAACTGGAAAGCCTTTTCTTGTGAAGAGAGAAAAAGAATTTCATTTATTTTTGAAAATACATTTTGTTTGTTGCCTATTTTTATATCGGTAATACCTTGAAAGGTATTGATATAATGACTTTCGACTAAAGCATAACTTTGCATTACATCGCGTTGTAGGGTAACAATTTTAGTGTTGTTTTTATGAATGACAAAAAAATAAATAGGAATGGATAGTAATGTAAATACCCCCACTTGCCAAGAGTAGTAAAACAAGAATGCAGATGTGATAAGTACTACCAGAATATCAATGAATGTAGCACTCACAAGCATTTTTATTACCCGTTGAATACGCTGGGTATCGTTTAGGCGAGCAATGAGTTCTCCTATTTTGCGTGTATCGAAAAAGAATTTAGGCAAGTGAAGGAGTTTGCTAAAAAACTGCTCATTGATACGTGTATTGAAGTCTTTGGCTTGCAAGAGTAAGAAGTATTCTCTCACTACTGAAATACCAATGCGTGCTAATAATAAAAAAGTGAGCAATAACACACCTTGAATGAGTTTGCTAACGTCTTTTGAGGGGAGGATATTATCAATGAGTTTTTGAGAGAAGATAGCCATAGCTAAACCTAAAACAGCTATAACTGTGCCTAAAAGTCCGCTGATGAGAAGCAAGCGCAAATCTTTTTGAATGAGGTTTAAAAACCATTTAAACTGAGCTTTCTGTTCTGTGCTTTTCTTTTTAAGTTGTGTTGTAGGTGTGAGTGTTAGGCAAGTTTTGGAGAGCCAAAGACTGTTTAATTCTTCTGGAGATAGTTTTATAATACCTTTAGCGGGGTCACCGATGATAAATGTATCTTTTTCAAAGCCATAGCACACTACATAATGCTCTAAATTACCTATTGTTAGATGTAATATAAGCGGAGCGTTATAGGTTTTAAGCACTGCTATATCCGCCTCGTTACCTTCTGCTTCAAAACCTATGGAATTGGCAGCTTGGTAGAGACCTAAAAGCGTAGTGCCTTGCACGGTAGTACCGCTTTGTATACGTAAGTCTTCCAAGGAGTGAGTGCCACTATAATATTGAACGAGCGACAGCAAGCAGGCTACCCCACAATCACTTTGGTCGTGCTGGAGTACAAAAGTTTTATAGATATGTTTTAGAGGGAGAGACATATATAAAGATAGGTTGATAATTAAACAAAGCCATAGCACGGCAGGTAAATTATTACTGGGAGTTTCTGAGAAACTCCTAAAAGTAGGGTGTTGAGATGTTGGGAAAGAGTATGTTATTTGTCTTTTAGTATCAAATAATAAAAATAACCCTCATTTAAGAAACCCTAAATGAGGGTTGTTAAGGTTAAAATTTTACATTAAAGCCAGCTAATGCTCTTTTTTCTTTTTAAAACTGTCATAAAGATTCATAACAAAATAGATTGACAATAGGAAAAAGAAAATAGGACTTAATACGTTATTTGCAAAGGCTTCTTTTGGTAATTTAAGTAATACAAAAGGAAAAAGTATTATTATTATAAAAGATAATACTTTTTGTAGTTTATTCTTCATATTTACCAAAGTTTTATTCTCCTACCTAAACAGGCAACAGTTCCTGCAGCAAAAACAGCTTCTCCCCAAAGAGGTATTGCAAGGAGAGTCGCTCTTGCTGCAATACCTGCTGCTGTAAAACCAAAGACTGCACACGCTCCGTCCAAAGTGTCTCCACCTTGGATTTTTTCCATTTGTTTGATTTCTAACTTTTTCATAGTTTAAAAAGTATTAAATTAATAAATTAATGAGTATCATCTAAAAGAAGTATCCACAAACGCTAGCTTTTTTGCTCCTCTCCTTAACAGATGATTTTATTTTTCGCCTAAGAGCTGTAATAGTTTTTCAACTCTTAATTGTCCTTTATGACGCAATAGTAATTTGCCTTGCGCATCGTACGCCAATATATAGGGTATACTATTGGCTTCGAATTGTTTGGCAAAAGTGTAAATGCTATCTTGCAAAAATATCACTTGGTCTTTACTAAATAAATTTTGCTTTATAGCAAAGGCTTTAATGGCTTCTTTACTCTCGTTTGAGACAAGTAGTAATGTAGTTGCCTTAAATCGTTCTAACTGCTCGCTGATGTCTTTGGTTTCATAGAAACAATAGTCGCATTCGGTATTGAAATAGATAAAAACTGCTTTGTTATTTTTAGGAAGGTTCGTTTTCGTAAAAGCGCTCCCTTCTAAGGTTTGAAAGCTAAACTCGGGCAAAGTGCTGATTTGTTGCTGTACTTGTTTTTTGTATTGTAACTTTTGTACGATTTGAAAACCCATAAAACTTATAAACACTACTACAACTGCTATAATGAGTTTCTTTACAATTGTTTTTTTCATACTATGTCATATTTAAGGTAAAGAACATTACACACATTATCCATAGAAGCATTCCTAAGCCATAACCACTTGCCATAATGTTAAGTCCTTTGCCAGTAGTGCTCCCAATAGCTTTGTTGAGCTGTATAGCCATAAAGAACCAATAGGCTATTTCGAATAAATTCAGCACTTGCAAAGGATAGAGAAACCAAACTGCAATACCTTTATACCCTGTGATATTTAAAGCTGATAGTGGATAGAAATACTGTATATCTTCCAATGTGAAATCAGGTTGAAAAAATGTAAACCAACACAATTTAATAATAGGAATGACTAAAAAAATACTTTCACCTAACAGCGCCATACGAAAAAGTTGTTTATAGGGCAATTTTTCGTTGTAGAACACACAACCTATATCTATTAGCAGGGCGATTACACTTATCTTTATTATTAGTAGTATGGGAACTGCTACATAGCCTATCCATTGCCACTTATCTCTAAAAGAAATAAATTTATCTATTTGCTCTGAGGTAAGTTGCTCAGATAATGATTGTGCCATTACCCCATTTAAATTTAGTATTACAGATGAAATATAGGAGAGTAGTATATAAGCCCCCGATAATACAATAAAAATAGTGCTGTTATTCCATTTCATAAAAATACTTTGGTTTGAATTACGAGGCAAAGGTACTACGAGTTTTCAAAAGTTGTAGTGCAGAAAATGCACAAATTTTGTGCAGAATGCGCACTTTTCAAAAAATTAACAATTTTGTTGATTAATATACAATACTTCTATTGTTTTCTTAACAATAATATTATTTTTATATATGCAAAAAGGGCAGTTTTTTTTTTTTTATAATAAAAAATATATAGTTTTTTTTGCTATTTTCAGTTTAATTATTAATTTTGCCTTACTAAACACTTAATCCGATGAAAAAATTCACACAAGAAGTTGCTGAAAAAAATAGCAAGATTTTAAATAAAATAAGACAGCTAAGAGAAGAAAAACGCTACAGTCGTGAAGAAATGGCTGAAAAATTAGGAATGGACACCTCTACTTATACGAGGATAGAAAATGGAAATGTTCATTTAAAGATGACTACCTTTATAATGATTGTTATGGTATTAGGAGTATCGATGATAGAATTGTTCCCACAAGAAAACTAAACCTCTATTTCACACGCACCCGTGATGAGGCTACTAACGAAGCTAAAACACCTAATATTACTATTGTTGCAAAAACAATTACTATATTTAGTGCTGTAATAGCAACGGGGTAGGGGAGGATAGGGCTTATCTTCACAAACTCAAAATGTTGTTGTAATAGCACAATGGTTGCTCCTAATACAATCCCTAAAATAGCTCCTAATACCGATGCCATTGTGCCTTGCCAAAAAAATATTTGTCGCATCTGCTGTTCGTTCATACCAAGGGCATAGAGCGTTTGTAAATCTTCCTTTTTATCCAAAATCATCATAATAATTGCCCCTACAAGATTGAAAAGTGCAATGATAAGCACCAAAATAAAGATGAGATATACTGCAATATTTTCGGTGTTGAGCATACGGTAAAGCGCATCGTTTAGCTGTACGCGGTTTTTCACTACTATTGGCTCGTGAAAGAGTTTGGGGAGTTGTTCAGTTACTTCTTTTTCATTGGCATTAGGGGCTAATTTCACTTCTATAGCCGATACTTGATTTTTGTTTGCTCCCAACAAAAATTGCGCCTCTTCTAAGGATGAAAATACGTATTTCTTATCTAAATCTTCAGTAAGTTGGTAGATACCTTGCACAACCGAAAAGGCTTGTCGGTAAGGCATAGGGTCATTCAGGATACTGCCTTTACCAGCTTTGGGGACAACAATTTGTAAGGGAGAAGAGCCATCGGCGAGATTCAAGCCTAAGTTGTTGAAAATAGTACCTCCTACAATTACACTGGGGGGAGTGAGATCCCAATTGCCTAATACGAGGATGCTATCCACTGCATTTACCAATGGATACTCAGTGTCTACCCCTTTGATATAGGCAATGTGGTTCTTTTGGTTATGAGTGAGGAATACCTGTTCTTCTAATACTTTAGTGAAGTGAGCAACAGAGGAGAGTTGGCGTAAGTTTAGAGTGTCTTGTTTGGTAATCGATAGGTATTTGCCCGTTTTTGGGAAAATTTTCAGGTCGGGGTCGAAGGTAGAGGAGAAGGAGAGGGTAAATTCTTTAAGTCCGGCAAATCCTGCGAGCACGATAAATAGGGCAGCGCCACCCAGCACCACTACAAAGGCAGTAACCCTATTGATAATGTTGATAACGTTCTGTGAACTTTTGGCGAACATATAGCGCCTTGCTATGTAGAGAATGGGAGACATTTTTTAGGTAACAGGTAACAAGTAAAGCCAGCAAGGGCTCACAGCTAGGGTATGAGTAATAATTGGGGCAAAGGTAGCAATAATTTGCTAATTGGCAAATAGCTAAATTAACTCATTTAGAAAAGTGTCTATACTACTCTGAAATATTCCATTACTGCTTTGTACTCATCTTGATTGTATAGCAAAAATCTATTTGAGTGCGGTGGTAGATATGAGATATTTGTTCTTGTAATAATCGTTCTAAAAGCATATTTTATTCATAGTAATCTCTTGGTTTTGATAGCTGCTTCTAACTGATATATGTAAAAAGGCTTCTTTTCCTTTCCTAAGCCCAAAAACTTTATAAACCAAAGGTATGGAACCTTTGATTCACTATAAAAATAATCATCAAAAGGGAAGTCGCTGATGTCTACCTCAAAAGCCTCACTGAACGCGACCAACAAATCCTCAGCATCATCACCCTCAATATGCAGCTCTTTATTAAGGGTAGTTTGTGAAGAAAAAGCTTCTTTCCCTACAAACTTTTCAATGAGTTGTTGCAATTTCTCCCTCATAGCTTCCCCCAAGGATTATGTCATTTTTCTCTTGTAGAGCAAATCACGGTTTTCAATAGGGTTTTCTTCTTCTTTGAGTGATTGTTCAATGCCCTCGATGTATTGCAATGAGTCATCTATATAGAAGAATAACTCTGGCATACGGCGGAATTGGTGTTTGGTGATTTGTGAGAGTTCGTGTTTGATAAGGGGGGCGTTAGAAGTTACCCCTTTGAGCACCTCGGCAGCCTTTGCCTCTGGGAATACGCTGAGGTATACTTTAGCTACCGATAAATCTACAGTTACATTTACTTTAGTTACCGAAACGAGTAAATTTTGTTGCCCAGCATCACGTATGGATTGCTGCAACACTTTGGCTAATTCTTCTTGAATAATGCCTGCTATTTTCTTTTGTCTGTTGTTTTCCATTGTATATTTTATTAATTTGTAAATTAGCTGATTTGTGGGGCTTTCACACCTTTGCCAAAACTCACTTCACTTTTGTAAATACGCATTTCGTCGTATAAACCTGCATTGATAAATTGTTGCAGGGTGTATGCGCCTCCTTCTACGATAAGACTTTGGATGTTGCGCTGGTAGAGCAGGTCACAGATTTGTTGAGGTACGTTGTGGGTGAAGTCGATGCTTATTATTTCTGTTTGTACCCCATAGTTTTTATCACTTACTTTTTCCTTGTTAGTTATGAAAAGCGTTGGTTGCAAGTCGTTCCACACTTTAAACTCTTTAGGAGAGCGCAGGTGAGGGTCGATAATTACCCGTAGCGGATTTTTGCCATACCAATCGCGGGTGTCGAGTGAAGGATTGTCGGCTAATACAGTGCCCACGCCTACTAATATAGCCTGTTCTTCACTGCGCATTTTGTGTACTTCTTGGCGTGTATAAACATCGGTAATCCACACAGGGGCAAGCGTATCTTTATGAGCAGGAGCGATAAAACCGTCCGCGGTTTCTGCCCATTTGAGGAAGATATAAGGGCGTTTTTTCTCGTGAAAAGTAAAAAATCGTTTGTTGAGTTCCCTACATTCTTTTTCCATCACCCCCACTGTTACTTCACAGCCTGCATCGCGCAGTTTTTCAATACCACGACCAGCCACTTTAGCAAAGGGGTCGGTAGTGCCAATGACCACACGGGGAATGCGGTGTGTGATAATCAAATCGGCACAAGGAGGTGTTTTGCCATAATGACTGCAAGGCTCCAAACTCACATAGAGCGTACTCTCTGCTAGTAGTGATTTGTCTTTCACCGAGGCAATAGCACGCACCTCGGCGTGAGGTTCACCTGCTTTTTGGTGCCAACCCTCACCGATGATTTTGCCATCGTGCACTATCACACAACCTACCAAAGGATTAGGATATGTAGTGCCAAGTCCATTATAAGCTAATTGTATACAGCGTTTTATCATAGATATTAGGGGGGTAGGATTTAGGGAATAGAGTTTAGAGTTTAAGGATTAGATGTTTTTGCAAAGAGTTGATGATTTTTCCAATTTCTTGAATGAGAGAAATTGATTTTTCAATATCTTCTGATATCTGACACCTATCCCCTAATACCTAAATCCTTAAAACAAATCGTTTTCGGTGATGCTCTTGTCGTGTTTGGTATAGGCGGTAGGACGTTTGGCAAAGAAATCGTCGAGTTCGTTGCTAAATACCTCTTCTTCAAACCACATCATAGGTTTAGCCTCATCACCACTGATGTTGAAAGGCTTGTCTAAACCGAGTTGGGTAAGCGAGTCGTCAAGACGGTAACGCATATAGTTAGCGAGGTCTTTTTTGCTGAAAAATTCTAACTCGCCTTGTTCAAAAATCCAGTCGAGCATCTTGTCTTCTAAAAGGATGTAGTTGCGGATGAAATCAGTAGCTTCGCGCTCGGCAACGGTTTTCATTTCGGGGCGTTCTTCAAATATTTTTTTGAGGATATAAATGCCAGCATTAGCGTGCAACTGCTCATCAATAGAAGTCCAAGCGATGATGTTGGCTACATTTTTCAAATAACCTTTGAAACGTGTGAACGATAAAATAGTAGCAAACTGACTGAACAAAGAGGCATTCTCTATAATAAGGGTGAAGAAAAGGATGCGCTCCATAGCATTCTCGCGGTTTTTAGCGAGGTATTCTTTTAGTATGTTGTTGCGCTCTTTGAAGATAGGTACTTCAAGAAGGTTTTCAAACTCGTTGTTGTAACCCAATACCTCCAATAAGCGTGCGTAGGCTTCGCTGTGGCGGAACTCACACTCGGCAAAAGTAGCGCCAAGTCCGTTAAATTCAGGTTTTGGAAAAAGGTCGTAGAGGTCTCCCCAAAAGGTTTTTACCGATACTTCTACCTGTGCAATACCTAATAAGGCACGCTTTACGGCTTCTTGTTCTACAGTTGATAAGTTGGATTTGAAATCCTGAATATCGGCTGTAAATTCTACTTCAGAATGCACCCAGAACGATTTGTGCATAGCGTTTACAAACTCCATAACCTCTGGGTATTCAAAAGGTTTGTAGTTCTCGCGTTTATCAAAAATTCCCATTTTTATTTAGTGTTTTTTTTATAAATGTTTCAGGGGGCAAAGATAGATATAATTTGTCAATTTCCCAATTTGTCAATCAGTAAATTAATGGCAAAATGAGCTCTCCATTCAATTCATTATAGTGAAAATTTTCCAATCCATTTAAAAACGCCATATTCTTTCCTCTCTAACTCTATTCACTGACTCCTATTTCCCAACTTTCAACCTGTTGATAACTCTGTTAATAACCTGTTGATTTTAATTGATAACTATTTCATTGCTGTTTTGCATTTTCTTCATACCTTTGCCCTCGCAAAACAGTAGAAAAGTCATTTTAATAAAAAGTTATAAAACTATGGAAGAATTTGTAAAACTAATTGAACAAATTTTGTATATGGAAAACTTCAATACTGAAGTTACTCCTGATTTAAAAGAAAGATTTGTAGAGTTGTACAATAGCTACGGCAACAACGTGCCTGATAAATACAGAAGTGACGTGAATAGAATGTACAACAAATACGCTGCAACTTCGCAAGTAAGTAGCAATGCGTTTAGCTTTAGTTACTAATGAATGTGTTGGTAACAGGAGCTAACGGTCAATTAGGCTCCGAAATACAAAACAACACACACCGTATAAGCAATTATTATTTTAGCGATGCCGACAGCTTGGACATTACAGATGCCCGAGCTATTCGTGCTTTTGTTCAACAACACGCTATCAACCTCATCGTGAATTGCGCTGCTTATACGAATGTGGACAAAGCCGAAGATGATTGTGCTACCGCCGAAGCTATCAATCACACCGCTGTTGCGCATCTGGCGAGCGTATGCAAGGAATTTCAGTTGCCTCTTATTCATATTTCTACCGATTATGTGTTTGGAGGTACTAAAAATACACCTTATAGTGAAACTGACACTACTCAACCACTAGGGGTGTATGGTCGTACCAAATTAGCAGGCGAACAAGCTATTCAAAATAGTGGCATTGAACATCTTATCATCCGTACTTCTTGGCTCTACTCTCTTCGTTTTGGCAATAATTTCGTAAAGACGATTCAGCGACTTAGCGGTGAACGCCCTCAGTTAAAAGTAGTAGCCGACCAAGTGGGGACGCCTACTAATGCTGCCGATTTAGCCGATTTTATAGTGCAAGCTATAGAAAATGCTTGGTATCGAGGCAAACGAGAAGTGTATCATTTTTCTAATGAGGGAGTATGCTCTTGGTATGATTTTGCGGTAGCTATTGTAGCTGCCTCAGGCAATGTTTGTGAGGTATTACCTTGTACTTCAGCCGAATTTCCTAGCAAAGTAACACGCCCTTCTTATTCAGTATTAGACAAAACCAAACTTAAAACCGATTTTGGTTATCGCATTCCGTATTGGAGAGATAGTTTTTTGAAATAACATTTCTCTATGAAGAAATTCCCTCTTATCATACTTGGTATTTTAGGTCTTTTGGCTTTTACCCTGCGCCATAAAGACGATATCTTCACCGACCCCGAATATATCGCTCAACTGCGAACGATGTATAGTTCTGGCGACCCTACAAAATGGGAAGCTCCTACCTTAGATAGCACTCTTGTAGCTGGTTTTCAAGATATAGGCTCTTTACCTCCAATGCCTTTTCCCGCTGATAATCCTTTCTCCGAAGATAAGAAAACACTGGGCAAACTGCTCTTTTTCGACCCTCGTTTGTCGCGTTCAGCACAAATATCCTGTGCCTCTTGTCACGATTCGCAATTGGGTTGGGGCGATGGTCGCAGTGTGTCCTTTGGGCATAATCGCCGTGCAGGGGTACGCAACGCAATGACTATTCTCAACACGGGCTATTACACTTCTTTCTTTTGGGACGGTAGGGCTGCTACTTTAGAAGCTCAAGCCTTAGGTCCTATGACCGACCCCGTGGAAATGCACTCTACCCAAGAATTATCCGTAAAACGCATTCGCAAAATTAAAGGCTACAAACCTTACTTTGTAAAGGCTTTTGGCGACGACAAGATTACTATCAATCGCATTATTCAAGCTATCGCTACTTATGAACGCACTATTGTGAGTGGCAAGAGCAAATTCGACCGCTTTATCAGTGGGGATAAAAAACGCTTCACCGATGAGGAAGTTGTAGGCTTACACCTTTTCCGCACCAAAGCGCGCTGCATTAATTGTCACAATACCCCTCTGTTCTCCGATAACCAGTTTCACAATGTGGGACTTTCCTATTACGGACGTATGTACGAGGATTTAGGCAAGTACAAACACTCTAAAAAGAAAGAAGATGTGGGGAGCTTTAGAACGCCATCGCTTAGAGAGGTCGCACGCACTGCTCCTTATATGCACAATGGCTTTATGCCCGACCTTGAAGGGATTGTGGAGATGTACAACATAGGAATGCCACGTCCTGAACCTCGCGAAAACCAAAAGAAAGACACACTTTTCCCTACTACCGACCGCCTATTGCAGCCTCTGAACCTCAGTAGAAAGGAAAAAGAAGCCTTGGTAGCTTTCCTCAAAACACTTTCTTCACCCGCTTATCACGAACGAATGCCCGAACTCCCTCAATAATGACTACTATCGACCTACAGAAATACCAGCACTTTTCATTTGATATGTGGCTCACGATTATCCGCTCTCATCCTGTTTTCAAAGAAGAAAGAGACCGATGGTTACGCCGCTATTTTAGCATTAATGCACCTTTAGACGAGGTGCGCAAAGCAGTACGTACGGTAGATTTGCAAGCCAATGCCGAAAGTGAACGCACGGGGCTGCATATCCCTCAGCAAGTGCTTTTTGAGAGAGTACTCACGCTGTTGAATGTTCCCATAGATGAAAAGATTGATTGGGAAGCGTGTTTTGCAGAACAGGAAACACTCTTTTTGCATTATATGCCTCAGTTGTTAGACCCTAAAATAGATGAGCTTTTCGCCGAAATTCAATCGCAAGGGAAGACCATAAGTCTGTTGAGCAATACGGCTTTCATTAAGGGAAAGACCTTGCATAAGGTATTGGCGTACTACGGATTAGCATCCTATTTTTCGTTTGAAATCTATTCAGATGAGGAAGGAATTGCCAAACCTAACCCCGCGATTTTCCAAAAGGCTTATGAGCTTACTAACGCCTTGCGCCCCGTTGAAAAAACTCAGTGGTTGCATATAGGCGACAACCCTATTGCCGATATACAAGGTGCTACCAATACAGGTTTGTGCGCCTTTCTTATCTCTTAACTTTTATCTAAATTAAATGAATAAACGTTTTAGTCTGCACTCTATAGAGAGCGCCGAGGCTTGTACTTTTAGCGAAGCCGCCTATAGTAGATTTAAATTTGGCGACACAGCTGTTGCCGAACAATTTGGCAAAGAACTCTTTGCAGGGTTTATCGCCCAGCACAGTGATTTTATTTTAGCACAAGATGAAATTGTACTTTTGCCAAGTCCGTATTACGCAATTCCTACTGCATCCGACTATCTGTGTCATTATTTTAAGAAAGAACTGAACTACTTTCTTTTTCAGCACAACCGCAAATCTTGCGTAACTGCCAAAATACACCGCAATCAAACCTACGTGCAAGATTATGGCAATATGAGCTACGAACAACGCGTAAACCTCATTGCCAATGATACTTATTACATTGATCGCACTTTTATAGAAGGGAAGTGTTGCTTGCTTATTGACGATATCAAAATCACTGGTAGCCACGAGCACACCGTGAACCGCATTCTCAAGCAGTACAACGTACAAGGCGATTTCTTTTTCTTGTACTACGCTGAACTTACCAATAAGGATATAGACCCTAAAATTGAAAATCACTTCAATTATTTTGCTATCAAAACTCCTGATGACCTTATTGAACTGATGAAAAGTGAGCGTTTTGCTTTCAATACGCGCATCATTAAGTATATTTTATTACTTCCTGAAGCTGAATTTGAAAAAATACGCCAATCAATTAGCGAAACCCAACGAAAAGAGATTTTTGAATGGGCAATTAGCAATAATTATCACCAAATAGCTGAATATAGGACTAATTTACTAAAAATAGCACCTTAATTTTGAAGATTTTAGTATACGATAGTACTTTTGAAGGCTTCCTCACAGCGGTTTTTGTAGTTTTTGAATACCGTTATGAGGAAGTTGCTATCGTTGCCCAACACCAATTTGCTCCCTCGCTGTTTGAGGAAGCAATAACCATATACACCGATGCAGCTAAGGCTGAACGCGTGCTGAACAAAATAGAACAATGTTGGGGAAAAGAAGGAAAAGCAGTGGTTTTGAGGGCTTTCCTATCGGAAGAAGAGGGGATGGAAAACTATCTGTTAGCAGCCATCCGGTTGATGATACAATACCCTGAAGAACAAGTGCTTGAAAACTATGGGAACACAGCTATTGCTGCCATACAAAAGGCTGCCAAAAGTGTAGGCAGAGAAGTGCACCGTATGAAAGAGTTTGTGCGTTTTGAGAAGGTAGGCGATTTATATTTCGCTAAAATAGTTCCTGAATACGATGTGCTGGCTTTGGTAGTTCCTCACTTCAAAAATAGATTTTCCGACCAGCAGTGGGTACTCTATGACCCGCAACGCGCTTATGGTTTTGCTTACAATTTAAAAGAAGTCTTTCCCTTTACTCCTGCCGATAAACAATTTGGGAAGCTATCCACCTCCCTGTCCGACGGCTATGAAATGCTTTGGAAAACTTATTTCCAGCACATCAACATAGCCGAACGCAAGAACAGCAAGTACCAGCTCAGGAATATGCCTAAGCGTTATTGGCAGTACTTGCCCGAAGTTTAAAACGAAAGGGAAAGAGGTCTATCGGTAGAGAAAATTTGAATACCTTTTTGCGCCCATTCTTTGTAAAGATGGTCACCTTTAGTTGCTGCACGCTTGTCTAAGTTTCCTAAAGTACCCAAAATAGCAGGGATTTTCAGTTCGTTCAAACGTTGGTAGAGCGCATCGGGAGCTACCTTGATACCCGTGAAAGCTACCAATTTTTCTTTGGGGATACCCGTTTGCAATATGCGTTCTAATTCATCGTTGTTACGCACACTTACCGAGAGCAACATCTCTGGAGCCACTTTGTAGAGCGCTTTAGCTTGCTCGGTGTTATAGCTGATGAGCACCACTTGGGCTTCCATACCTTCAGCACGTACTAAATCTACTACTTTTTGGTAAGAAATTCCTTTTTTGAAATCGAGCATTAGGTATCCGTGATTGGCTTTACACCACGCCAATACATCTTTTAGATAAGGGATTTTAAACTGAGTTACGTTGCCAAACTCATCTTTTAGATTTTCTTTGAGTAAATCGGCGGTAGACATAGCCGAAACTTCACCTTTGCCCGTTGCGGTACGACCTAAACTGTTGTCGTGCATCAAAAGCAAATCGCCATCGGCACTTTCAAAAATATCAATTTCAAAACTGTGCACTCCCTTAGAAGAAAGATACTGAATGCTTTCCAAACAGTTTTCGGGGTATCCTTTGAGACCTTCCCCGCCGCCACCGCGGTGAGCCGATACAATAGGTTTGGCAGCAAAGTAGATTTGGTTTGTAATCTCTTGCTGAGCGATAATCTGTCCTGTTGCAGGAGCCGAAGTATTTTTGCAGGCTATGGCGCAAAAAAGGAGTCCTATAAATGATAAAAATTTCTTCATCAGTGTTTATTTCTTCTTATTTTTCTTAGTAGTTTTAGTATTTTGGGTATTTTTAGTATCTAATAAAGGAAGATATTGGCTATAACCTTCTTTTTCCATATCTTCTTTAGGGATAAAGCGCAATGATGCACTATTGATGCAGTAACGCAAGCCGCCTTTATCTTTAGGTCCATCGTTGAACACGTGCCCCAAGTGAGCATCGCCTAATTTGCTGCGCACTTCGGTACGGGTCATATTGTGAGAAGTATCGGTTTTTTCAGCGATGAGCTTGTTGTCTATAGGTTTAGAGAAACTTGGCCATCCACACCCTGATTCAAACTTATCGGTAGAGACAAAAAGTGGTTCACCAGTGGTGATATCCACATAAATACCTTCGCGAAACTCATCGTAATAAGCATTAGCAAACGGACGTTCGGTAGCACTTTCTTGAGTTACAGCGTACTGTTCGGGGGTGAGCTGCTTGCGGAGATCGGCTTTAGAAGCTTTTTTGAAAGTTTTCTCGGCAGGAGCGGGATTCGCTTGGCGAGCCAACTTAAACAAAGCGGGTGAAATATGGCAATATCCTTGCGGATTTTTGTCTAAATAATCTTGGTGATATTCTTCGGCTTTGTAGAAATTTTTCAGCGGAAGTACCTCTACCACTATGGGTTGGGAGTATTGTTTTGCCACTATGGCAATAGCTTTCTCGATAAGAGGTTTTTCAGCTTCATTTATGTAGTAGATACCCGTGCGGTACTGAGTACCGTGGTCGTTGCCCTGTTTGTTGAGAGAAGTAGGGTCGATGATTTTGAAATACAGGTCGAGTAGTTGGTTCAGGTTGATGAGTTGAGGATCGTAGGTAACTTTCACCGTTTCGGCAAAACCTGTATCGCCCACGCACACTTGGCGGTAGCTGGGTGCTTGCGAGAGGTTGCCATTGGCATAACCTACTTCGGTAGCGAGTACTCCGCGTATTTGCTTGAAAAAGTGTTCAGTGCCCCAAAAGCAGCCTCCTGCAAAATAAATATCGGTAGTATTCTTATTGGAGTAATTTTGTTCTTTCATCTCGTTGTTGAGGTTCTTGTTGTTAGTTGAAACTTGTTGGTTAGTAGCGGTTCCATTAGCGCATCCTAAAGTGAAGACACTTGCCAAAAGGCTAAAAAAAAAGGTTTTCATTTGCTGTTGTTGATTATTAGTTTTTCAGTTGGCAGTTTCCTCAAAAACAGTGCCAATACTAATTCTCAAAGACAAACTTTTTTCCGTCTTCAGCTAAAAAAACATTCTTAAAAACCTCTTGGGCTTCCTGTTTAAACATATTTACATCGGGGTAGCGAGAGGAGTAGTGCCCTAAAATAAGCGCTTCAGCCTGAGCATTTTTGGCGACAAGCCCTGCTTGGTAGGCGGTAGCGTGCATTGTTTTAGCAGCGAGTTCTTCATTGATTTTCAAGAAAGTAGATTCGTGGTAAATCACTCTTGTTCCTCGTATTTCGGTTGCCAAATCTTCTAAATAAACCGTGTCGCTGCAATAGGCATAACTTTGCGGACGATGAGGCTCGAAAGTGAGTTCAGTATTAGCAATAGTTTTACCATTTTCTAAAATGATGTCTTTTCCGTTTTTGATATTCTGATAATCACATACTTCAATCTCGGGGTATTGAGCGATAGCATCCATATTCAGGCGGCGTTCACCTTCTTTTTCTTGAAATAGGAAACCATTGGTATAGACGCGGTGTTGTAGCGGAATAGTGCGCACCAGCACTTTGTCATCTTCGTATAAGAGTTCAGAATTTTTAGAAGATAGTTCGTGAAAATACAAAGGGAAAGGCGTGTAAGCCCCACCGAGTTTGAGCACGAGTAGCACCGCTTCTTTGATGCCTTTAGGTCCGTAGATATGCATTTCGGCTTCACGACCAAGGAGTTGGAAAGTAGAAATAAGTCCGAAAAGTCCATAGAAATGGTCGCCGTGGAGGTGAGATATGAAGATGTGCTTGATGCGGGAGAATTTAGTATTGGCATTGCGGAGAGCGATTTGGGTAGCCTCTCCACAATCGATGAGGAACAGATGACCGCGCATTTCGAGCAGTTGAGCCGAGGGGCGGGCATTAGAGCGAGGGGTCGCACTGTGGCAACCTAAGATAGTTACTTCCATAAGTCGCGTTCTATTTCGTCGAGTTCAATAAGGTCGTAGGCTTCTTGTAGGGTAGGGGCGATGTGCAGGCTGAGTTCAAAATCTTCGAGAGCCAAAGCGCGTTGCACCACCACCACCGATTTTGCTTGTTGCTGACTGTACTGTTTTGCAAACGAAGCAAGGGGTTTGAGGTCTTTTTTGAGCCAATGTTCCTCTTCGGGTAGTGTAATGATAATATGCTGAGGTTTTTGGGTAGCGCTGAATGTTGCCAGCCAAGAGGGGAGTTGTGATTTATTGAGGGTAATTTCGGTAGTTTCTTTCATTAGTATAAATTTCCCGCAAAATTATAAATAATATTTTAAAGGACAAAGGAATCTATTAAAAAAGAGGCAAGTGCGCAGATTATTAGAATGCAAGAGTGGAAGTTAAAAATGAATAGGAATAGAATTGAAATATGAAGTCTCAAAATTACAGTATACACTTTGTCAAAAGTCCTTAATGCTTGTCGTGTTAGGGATTTTAACAAAGTGTAATGATTTAAACTGTAAAACTTTATTGTTTTAGAGTCATTTCAGTGCTGGCATTGTCTATTTTAACTCTGTCTTTTCCCAATTGGTAGCCTATTTCAAAAAGCATAATTATTGTGAAAGCAACAGAAAATACTAATCTATTTTTTTTGTCTTTAGTGGTTAAAGAATAGATTAGACATACAGCAGAAAAAATTGCGAGTATCCACATAAAATAATAATTTAAGAGGTTGTTTTTTATTTACCTAAAAAGCCATTTACAAAATCTTGTGGGTACTCAATAACGCTAATAAGTAAATAAGCAACAAAGAGCCCCATAAGTATATGAAAACTTCGCTTTAATACTGATTTTTTCATAGAGAATAGTTTTAAAATTTGTTACAGAGATGGTTTATAATTATATGTTAGTGTGTTAGGTAGTAGATAAATTCTCCTGTAGCTTTCCCAAATTTATAGATAAAGAAAACTGATAAACAAACGGCGGCAAAGCTTAACCATTTGTTTTTAATATAAGGAGATGGGCATTGTAAAGTTTTGTGTAAACTTATCGATAATCCAAGTGATTTATAAATTACTTAGTGAGGTTCCCTATAAATTGCCCCAAAGCATAGAAAGCATTATAGAAAAAAAACCACATTAGGACAGCTATAAATACTGTTTTAGTTATGTTTATATTTTTTGTTTTCATATTATAAAGGTATTAATAATTCGCAACAAAGATAGAAATTCTTTTTTTACGAAGCAATAAAAACTCGATATTTTTTTCAGAATGAGATAGCTATACAACACAAATGAGATGAGAAAGCTACTTATCTTTTGTTTTTAGAGTCATTGTAAAAATTAAAAAATACAACAAAATTTAGCTTGGCTATCATTTTCTTTTCTTTTTAGTATCAAAATACAATTTTGAGAAAAGAATAACGAATAAGACTCCTGATAAAATGGGAGCGATTTTTTCTTGATTGTAAAGGTATTCTATAACAGCATAAATAGTATAGCCCAAAGCGAGCAACAGCATTGTTATAATGAGAATTGGTTTTCGGGGATTCATAGGGGTTAAAAAGTTTGTGATGTACAATATTATTCTTGTTGTCTTTCTTTTTGTAAAACAAAACCTATAGAAATAGCTGAAAGCAAACATACCAATGCTGTAAGGCTATTGCTTAATACATCTCTACCATTTAAATTTGCAAAACATAGAAAGGCTATTTCTACAGAAAATCCGATGGTTGCTAACACAAATAAGACACTTTTTACATCTTTTCTTAAAAAAGGTTTCATAATAAATAAGGTATTAAGATTAAAAATTGAGATTGAAGTGAGTTAACGCTTTTCTCTCTTACTGACAAAATAGCCAATAACAAAAATATTACTAACTAACACTGTGTATGACAATGCTATTAACCATTTATTGAGTTGATATCCAACAAAACCATTCATATAAATAGGAATAAATGATATAATGGCTATAGTGAGCAATATATAACGTATGGATTTTTTCATATTATAAAGGTTTTAAAATTTACGCTACAAAATTTAGCTTGGATATTGTTACTAAAGTTATTTAATTTTCTTAACAAGAAGATAAACAAAGTAGTAGAAACATATAGTGCTTAAAATTAGCAAAATGTTACCAATAGCACTATACTCTCTATAATCTATTTTGATAATTATTCCTGCTAAAGCAGTAAGGGTACTTAGTATGAGAGGAAAGAATAACTTCATAACAGATTAGGTTTAAAATTGCGCTACAAAGTTAGTAATTAGTTTTTTACGAAGCAAGAAAAAAAGGATATTTAACATTTTATCCGCGGTGAGACAGGCTTCTTTTTATTTGTTTTTTACAATATAATCTTGAAACATTGGGTAAAAATTTTCTTCAAAATATTTTCTTTCTTCTACGGTTAAGGATGTTAAAATTTCTTCGTTAATACAATTGTAAATATTGTAATAAACAGCAGTTTTCTCTTTCCATCCTGTTTTAAGTGAAGGGGCATAAAAAACTTCTATAACACTCTGTTTCTTGATTTTATTCTTTAAGGCTACTAATGAAAAAAGGTCGACTTGTTGTTCGCTTATCAAAAGCTGGTTGTCATTATCTTTTAGGATTTCACCCATATCGTTTTTGATAGTTTTTTCGTCTGTGAGCAAAGCGTTTGACAAAGAATGATTGATGTAATCAATTATTGAAGAATCACCATATTTATAGGCGTTTTTAATGAAAAAATGAGGTTTATATAAGAAAAGTTGATATAAATATACATTGTAATCTTCTAAATAATAACCTAATGAATGATCTTTAAAAATATGATTTAAAATATCATATAAAATAGCTTCATCTTTCTGTTGGATGCGAACTAACAATAGTTTTATGAAAAAAACTTGAGCATATTCTTCTTTTTCAAAATCTTGTTCTTTTAAAAATGTGAAAAACTCCAAGCAAAAATCCTTTTTTTGAAAATCATCTAATTTTAAATCTTCAATATAGGTGTCTTTGTATTTGTATTGTTTTAATTCAATGTTCTTTATGAATGATTCTGAAGTATTTACCCCTTCAATAAGAGTTGCCTCACTCATACTATTCTTTTGATTATTATCACCTTTCCCCATTGCACATTTTAAAGCAAGTGATAAAATGATGAAAATAGATATTTTGTAAATCATATACTTAATTTTTTTATGAAGAAGCTGTTTAAAAAAAAAAGTTCCCGAAAATTAGTAAATTTGTGTTTGAAAAAGAATACCAAAATTCAGGAACTTTGGGCAAAGATACAATAATTCATTGGATTATTCTTTTTTTAAGTGTAGAAAAAAGATTTAGCTTTAATAAAGGAGTGCAACCAGATGTTTATTTTCTTGATGTAACTTAGATTGGAATGCTCCTGTTCGGGTTTATTTCCAAGTTGCTCAAAAAAGTTAAAACACTTTTAACATATTTAATTCATTATCAACACACCACAAATGAAAAATCCAATTCTATTTCCTGCATTTCTTTTATCAAATACATAATATACGAAGGAAGCCTAAAACCTCCATTATCATAAGATGATACAATAGAACAATATATATTTCCTTTTTTTATATTGAATTTTTCACAAAGCTGAATAATTGTATAGACATCTTCTTTGTGATTCATATCTATAATAATGTTTCTATGCTCCTCATTCACCTCAAAGTCTAAATCTAAACTTACCATTGAATGTTGTATCTCAATAAATTGATCAAGACTCATATTCAGCATTCTGAAAGCACAATTCACTTCATCAATTCCATTTTCCCTTTGTATATTCATAGTAAAATTAATTTTCTCTATATTTCTTCCACATATTTAGAACATTACCTATCTGGAATATAGCCTATTATTTAAAAATAGATAATATAATTAATCCCAAAAGTATTATTATTAGTATGAATGAATCAAATACCCTTGCTATATTCATTGGGTTGTCATCATTTTTCTTCTTTCTTTTATCCTTTATATAAATAATTGTAAGAACTATTAATACAATATAAATAGGGATATATTCTTTTGCTATCATTTATTTTATTTTGAATTGTTTTGTCACTTTCTTTTTGAGTTCTTTTATTCTCAGCACAAGCTCCCAACGTGGATTGGCAGGGCAAAGAAAGTATAAGCAAGGTACTGTAGGGTCTAAAAATGTAAAGGATAAGGGATAAATGAGGAATAAGCATCAGTTGCCTTTTGTAAAAAATTATCTTTTTCTCAATTTCAACAATCCATAAGTGAGCAACCCTAACAATAATGAGGCGCTAATTGCCAAAGTAAAACTCCCTACTAAATATTGTAACAAATTGTTTTGGATATATTCCATTGCTGTGAGGTCGCCTTGTGGCAGAATGGTGCCTCCCACGAAAAAAGTACCTATTTTAAGAGAAGAAAAAATAAGCACAGGTATCATCGGGGGGATACTCACATTAGAGCAGATAAAAGCCAGAGTTTTATTCAGATTGAAGAATACTGCCAAAGTGATAGTAAGTATGGTTTGAAACCCCCAAAAAGGTGCAATGCCAAAGAATACACCTAATGCTACCGAACTAGCTTTCACACTATCGCTGCTGTCGCTTTCTAATATATCCTCTTTGATAAAGCGTTTGAGGCTCTTTTTTTTGGCATCTCTAAAGAAATTACGCGGCTTGATGTAGAAAAGCGCGATGAGTACCAACACGCTGTTGAGCAAGCTGATACGCATAAAGTCGCGGAAAGGTCGAAAATGAGAAACGCGTTCCTCGGGGTCGTACAACACTTGTATAGGTACATTCTTTAGTTGTACCCCATTCCAACTGCTACGCACCAAAATTTCTATTTCAAACTCAAACTTTTCGGTATAATATTTTTTAGGGATGTGATGTAAAGGATACAACCTATATCCTGATTGTGTATCGGGGAGATTCACCCCCGTTTCGAGGTGAAACCAGAAGTTAGAAAATTTATGTCCGAAGCTACTTTTCTTAGGTACGCCATCTTGAGTCATATTGCGGCTACCTACCAGCAGAGTAGGTTCATTTTCAGCTTCTATAGCGGCTATAAATACGGGGATATCATCGGGGTAATGTTGTCCGTCGGAGTCAATGGTAAGGGCGTAGTCGTAGCCTAAATCACGGGCTTTGTTAAAGCCTATGCGCAGGGCATTGCCTTTGCCTTTGTTCTTAGGAAGATGAATAATAGTGAGTTGGGGGTAACGAGCGAGTATATCGGGAGTAGCATCGGTTGCGCCATCATTCACTATGATAATATGAGAGGTATAGCGCAACACCCCATCAATCACGCGAGCGAGGGTTTTAGCATTGTTATAAGTAGGAATTAAAACGCAATAGTTCATAGTCCCATTTTCTTTTTCTCTTCATCGTTAAATACTTTCGACTTCTTTACAAACCCTGCTATATGTTTTTGTAGTTCAGGGGATTGCAGAGCGTAGTGTGCGAGTATAAAATCCTTATCGGCAGTGATGTTGTTGCGATAGGGTACTACTTTGGGTAAGTGTTCTTGTACACTGAGGCGTATGAGGTGGAGTTCAGCATTTTGAGGTTGCTGTTTGAGGGCGTTTTCTAACAGCGGTTTGCCCTCTTTGAGCAAGGCTACTCTACCCCCTCCAAATTTGGCTAATATCATTTTGCTTGCCCCTTTATAGGCACTTAGCACCACATCGGTGGTAGGAGCATTGGCTATCAGCTCTGCAAAAGCTGTGGCGTTCTCTTTACTATCGGAAGCCGTAATATAGGCAGCGCGCACCTTTTCAAGGCTCTGCGCTTGCAGAACCCCCAAACTCAAGAATAATATGATGAAGTAGATGTGTTTCATTTACTTGTTAAATATTGCTCTATACAAGTCGCTACCATTGGCATATAGCAAGATAGCAATGAGGATTACAAATCCTACCATTTGAGCGTATTCTAATACTTTTTGATTAGGCGCTCTGCCTGTTACCATTTCATAGAGGAGGAATACCACGTGTCCGCCGTCTAAAGCAGGTATAGGCAAGATATTCATAAAGGCTAAAGCGATAGAAAGGAAGGCAGTGATTTGCCAGAAAGAAAGCCAGTTCCAATTATCTTGGAAAAGTTTGCCTATAGAGCCAAAACCTCCTACTTCACTTGCTCCTTTTTTAGTGAATACAAATTTAAATTGCGAAACATAGTCGCGCAACACATTGTAACCATAAGCAGTTCCGTGACTTAAGGCAGCTCCTAAAGAGTAGTTTTTATGTGAAAGCTGTACTTCGCCTTCTCGTTGTCCTGCCGAAACTCCCATTTTTTTCTCTTCACCGAGAACTATTTTTAGTTCTTTGGCTACTCCGTCGCGTTCTATCATCACACTCATGGGAGTACCCTCAGGAGCCATTGTAAGGGCAGGAGGTACATCCGAAAAATAATAGATAGGTTCTCCGCCAATATTTACTAATTTATCGCCTTTTTGTAAGCCTGCTTTAGCCGCTGGTGATTCTGGGATAACGGTATCGATAATAGCTTTTGTTTTGATGCTAAAAGGAGCTGTTTCACCGCGTAAATAAAGGGTTTTACCTATATTTTCGGGGAGAGAAAGGGTGCGTGTATTCCCGTCAATACCTTGTACGGTAATCTGTTTGGGGTCGCGCAACAAAATGTGTTTGCTGGCTTCCAATACATTCTCCAAAGGTTTGCCATCAATAGCGGTTACAATGTCGCCATTTTGGAAACCATAAGCACGCATAGTGCGAGTAACGGCAAAACCATCTTTCACACCTTCGGGTTTGAGGTAATCTTGCCCCCAAGCGAAGAGAATCATTGAGTAAATAAAGAATCCTAAGAGCAAATTCACGGTCACTCCGCCTATCATAATGATAAGGCGTTGCCACGCAGGTTTAGAGCGGAACTCCCACGGCTGTGGAGGTTGTGCCATTTGCTCTTTGTCCATACTCTCATCAATCATACCGGCAATCTTCACATAGCCACCCAGTGGTAGCCACCCGATGCCGTATACAGTTTCACCTATCTTCTTTTTGAAGAGGGAAAACTTCACATCAAAGAAAAGAAAAAACTTTTCTACTCTTGTTTTGAAGAGTTTAGCAGGGATAAAATGTCCTAATTCGTGTAGGACTACTAAAATTGAAAGACTCAGAATTAGTTGAGCCGCTTTTATTAAAAATACTTCCATGTTCAGGTTTTAGGTAACAGGTAAAGTTAGTGAGTTGGCGTAGCTGGATATGTGATAGATTCTTATGACAATAAGTGATGCAACACAAATGTTATACCACTCTTCACTTTTCATTTTTCACTCTTCACTTTTCACTTTCTTATTCGCTAATTGTCCGCAGGCAGCATCGATGTCTTTGCCACGTGAGTGGCGAACGGTAACGGTAATGCCTGCTGCTTCAAGCATCGTTTGGTAAAGTTCAAGTGCTTTAGGGTCGGCTTGTTGAAAATCACCATCATCTATGGGGTTGTACTCAATCAGATTCACTTTAGAAGGGGCAAACTTACAGAATTTTATCAGCGCCTCTACATCCTTTTTCTGGTCGTTGATACCCTTCCACACCACATACTCGTAGGTGATGCGGTTTTTAGTTTTTTGATACCAATATGCCAAAGCGTCACGTAGTTCTTCTAACGGGAATTGTTCATTGAAAGGCATAATACCCGTGCGCACACTACCAATGGCTGAATGCAAAGATACTGCCAATTTGAATTTTACCTCATCATCAGCCATCTTTTTAATCAATTTGGGTATACCCGAAGTGGATAACGTAATGCGTTTAGGCGACATTCCTAAGCCTTCAGGCGAAGTGATTTTGTCGATTGCCTTCAGTACATTGTTGTAGTTCATCAGCGGTTCGCCCATTCCCATAAACACTATGTTAGAAAGCGGACGACCAAAAAAAGCGCGACTCTGCTCATCGATTACCTTCACTTGGTCGAATATCTCATCGGGCAGGAGATTGCGCATACGTTTTAAGCGCGCTGTCGCACAAAACGAACAGTTGAGACTACACCCCACCTGACTCGATACGCAGGCTGTCGTGCGGGTATCGGTAGGAATTAACACCGATTCTACCAGCAAACCATCGTGCAGGCGCACAGCGTTTTTGATGGTACCATCGTTACTGCGTTGCATCACATCTACTTTGATGTGGTTGATACTGAAGTGTTCAGCGAGCATCTCGCGTGTAGCTTTTGGCAGTGAGGTCATTGCCTCGAAAGTATGCACGCCTTTCTGCCACAACCATTCGTACACTTGGTTGCCGCGAAAAGCCTTGTCGCCATTACTCTCAAAAAAAGTGCGGAGTTCTTCCTTAGTAAGAGCGCGTATGTCGCGTTTTTGCATCATAATTTAAAATCCTTTACTACGTCTTCTAAAGGCAAGCGCGATTTAGGGTGCAAGTGCAACTGATTGCTGTCCTCGGGGTCGCGGTAGCCTATTGCCACAGCAAAAAGCGTAGTGTATTGAGGTTCATTTAAAAGTTTGTCGTACTCAGTGTTGATAATACCTTCCATAGGGGTGCTATCAATACCCATAGAAGCACAAGCGCTCAGGAAAAATCCTAAAGAGATATACACTTGGTTGTTCATCCATGCATAAAGACTTACATCACCTTTAGGTTTCTGCACTTTGTGATAAAAGCCAACGCCTGCTTCGGTAGAGGCTTTAGCGAGTTTTTCTTCAAATGAAGGCAAAGCACTATTCGCCATAAACACCACTAAATGACTTGCTTGTCTAATGCGTTCTTCGTTGATAAACGATACTTTAGCAAAAGCCTCTTTGGTAGCCTCATCGCTTATGAATACAAATTGCCAAGGCTGTGAGTTAATAGACGAAGGGGTAAGGCGCAATATCTCTTTAAGTTTAGCAATATCCTCATCACTCACGCGTTTAGAACTGTAGAGTTTAGTAGTATAGCGGTTTTGTGCTAATTGTAGGAAATCCATAGTAATTGTTTTTTAGTTTCAGGCGGCAAATGTACGGCGTAATTAACAAATAACCAAATTAGTAGTTAGCTATCAGTTTGCTTGTTTGATTATTGATTAGATAATTAACAGTTGTAATTTGCAAATTTCTAAATTATTATTATCTTTGCGCCCTAAAAACGTTTAAAAACAGAAAGATGAAGCTAAATTTATTTTATACGTGGATTTTCTTCTTAACAGCTTCCTTTGCGATGGTCGCGCAGAATATAGAAGTTACAGGTACTGTAAAAGATGAAAAAGGCGAGCCTTTATTAGGCGTATTAGTATTGATTAAAGGCACCCAGCGCGGTGCTGCTACCAATATGGATGGAAAGTACGAGATTCAAACCAAAGTAGGTGAAGTACTGCAATATTCATTTTTGGGAATGAAAACTGTTGAAAAGAAAATCACTGCAAGCACTAAGCGAGTGGATATTGTTCTTAAAGACGATGTGCAAGAACTAGAAGAGATGGTGGTTACCGGTTATGGTGCTCCTAAAATTGCCAGCCGTACAGTAGCACAAGTAGCCCAAGTGAGCAGTAAAGACTTGAATAACGCTCCTGTGGCAAGTGTTTCGGACGCATTGCAAGGACGCTTGGCAGGGGTAGTGGTTTCTTCAAGCTCTGGTCGTCCTGGCAGCAATAGCGAGATTATCATTCACGGATACAATAACTTCCAAGCAGTTCAAAGAGGTGAAAATACTCACGAACCCTTGTATATAATGGATGGTGTAGCTGTGAGTAGCAGTGTGATGAGCGACTTTAATCCTAATGATATAGAGACTATTACTGTATTAAAAGATGCCGCTTCTACTTCTGTTTATGGAGCACGTGCTGCCAATGGGGTTATATTAATTACCACCAAAAAAGGACGTCGCAACGAACGTACAAGTATCACAGTTAGTCATCAGCTTGGTTTTTCAGCACTTACTAGTGCCAGTCGTAAATTCTTTGATAATATGATGACACCACGTGAGTATATGGATTTTTGGCTTGAAAAAGACCCTACATCTATTATCTCGGCAGCTGGTATGAGCAGAATGGGCTCTACTCGTGAAGTAGCTGAAGCTGCAGCTAATAAAATATTGCAAGAAAATCCGTACAACACGCGTTGGGATAAAATCTATTTCCGTGATTTTGTGCCAATGTCACGTACCGATGTTTCTCTTTCAGGAGGTACCGAAAGCACCTCTTATTACCTTTCTTTAGGCTATTTCAACCAAGAAGGATCTAGTAACCCATCAGTTGATTACAAACGTTATACCCTAAATACAAATATAGATACACGTGTTACTAAATGGCTAAAAGTAGGACTTTCACTTTCGGCAGGACATAGTGAACGCGATGGTAGTAGCGGTGATATCACCGCACGTGTAACTGCTTTGCCTTTTTATTCTCCTACCTATCCTGATGGATCAAGAAAAGACTATATCACAAGTATTACACGTAACTCGTCTATGGGTTTTTATCACCCCGAGTATTATGCCGAGAAACACCCAAGAACCTCAGTTAGTGATGACTTTTTGCCTTCTGGTTACATCACTATTGAGCCTATCAAAAACTTGATATTCAAAACACAAGGAGGGATACAGTACGGTTATTCTGATAGTGAAGCTAAAGAATTGCCTTCTTTCTTGAATTATAGACAACGTGTACCTGCTCCTACATCAAATCCTTTCACTCGTTTTTCTACAGATAGGTCTCTTAGAAAAACACTTACCAATACCTTAGAGTATCGCTTTTGGTTAGGAAACAAAAAGGAACACTCTTTCAACTTTTTGATAGGGCAAGAGTCTATAGAAAACACAGCTAAAAATGTAACTGTAACTGCCTATGGACAAGCAGCCGATGGACTTTCTACCCTTATGCAAGGAAATAAAAATAAAGTAATAGAAGATGATAAAAGTGCTAATACCTTCAATTCTTATTTAGGGCGATTTGAATACTCTTATAACAATCGTTACTTTTTAGACTTATCAGGCAGACGTGATGGTTCTTCTGGTTTTGGAGCAGGACATCGCTATGGTAACTTTTGGGCTGTAGGGGTAATGTGGAAACTCAAACAAGAAAAATTCCTAAAAGAAGTAAAATGGCTTAGTGATTTGAACTTGCGTTTTAGTACAGGTCTATCAGGAAACTCTATAGGAGGAGGCTACAAACATCTTACAAGTATAAAAGTTGATGATTTTTATGAAGAAAAAGTAGGGTATAGTGTTTTTGCTTTAGGGAATCCTTATTTGCACTGGGAAGAACAACGCAAAACTACTGTAGGTCTTAACATTGTGATTGATAGAGGTACTTCGTTTAATATAGAATACTACGATCGTGAAACTTACGATATGCTTTCTAGCCGTTCCTTGAATAGTACCAGTGGTCAAAATCAGTTCTTTGACAATGCAGGAGGTATGCGCAACCGAGGTATCGATTTTACTTTCTCATCAGTAGTGTATAGAAGTAAAAACAACGATCTCTCTATCCGTCCTTATTTCAATGTCAATTACAACAAGCAAGAAGTAACTTCTCTTTTTGGTAATAAAATATCAGATGTGGGAGTCTCTGGAGTTGGTTATAAAATAGGCCGTCCTCTTGAGTGGGGGGCTGTGATACGCAAAGGTGTAAACCCTACAACAGGTGAAACCGAATACTATGTGCCAGGTGAAGACCGTATGGAACAAGTAACCGATGATAATAAAATAACTAACGCCTATGATGCCAATAAACTCATACAAACTACAGGTAAGAAAATGCAAGCACCTATCAATGGAGGTTTTGGATGGAGTATCAATTACAAAACTTTCACAGTAGATATGGCTTTCTCATTTTCTTTGGGTAGATATATGATGAACTACGACGTAAGTTATACCGAAAACCCAGCACGTTTCGGTTACTCAAATTTAAGTAGAAATGTCTTTGATTATTGGAAGAAACCTGGCGACGAAACTCGTCACCCTAAAATTACTTCTAATGCTTTTGTTTATGGCTTAGATTCACGACTCTTACAAGACGCTTCGTATGTGCGTATGAAAAGCATCGGTCTTAGCTATCGCTTGCCTAAAGAAGTGATTGACCAAGTGAAATTCTTTGAAGGGGTACGTTTCCACGCTACGGCTCGTAATATCTTTACCTTTACCAAGTATGAAGGGCCTGATCCAGAGTCCTCTAGCGCTATCTCTTTAGGCGGATATCCACCTTCTCGTCAGTTCACCTTGGGTATAGATCTTAACTTTTAAAAATATAAATCGATGAAAAATATTTATAAAATACTCATTTTAATAAGCATTCCGTTTTTACTAAACGCTTGTTTTAGCCTTGAACAAGAGCCTTATAAAGAGCTCAGTCAAAAAAACTCTTTTAAAAGCCTGCAAGATGCACAGTTTTGGGTAAATGGAATGTATGCCACTTTGCGCGAAAATGTATATGGAAGTGCAATGTACTCCACCGATATACAAGCCGATTTCCTTAATATGGCTCGTCGTGAAGGTGAATCCGATTTGGTAACCAATTTTCATAACTGGACTCTTTTCACCTCTTCAAATGGTGCTACAGCTTCTATATGGCAAAGTTATTTCAGTGCTATACAAGATATAAATATAGCTTTGGAAGGAATTCCTACAATTCCTATATCAGCACAAGGAGCCGCAACCTCTACAGCACAAATCAACCAGAATATGGGTGAACTTTACTTGGCACGAGCTTACTATTATACTTATTTGGTAACTCACTATTGCCCTGTATATGGTGAATCAGCCTATGGATTGCCTCTGCTTGATAAACCTACAATCAATGATTTTCCTAACAGAAGCTCTGTAAAACAAACTTACGAGTTTATTTTAGCCGATATAGCACGTGCTGAACAGCTTTTGGGTAATGTAAGAGGTAGTGTAGGTAAAACTACTTTCTCTAAAGATGCAGTAGCAGCCCTTAAAGCCCGAGTGTTGCTTTATAAAGAAGATTGGGCAGGAGCTTATCAAGCTGCAAGTCAGCTTATTTCATCAGGCACTTATCCTTTAGCAACTTCATCATCTACATTGCAAAATATATGGGATAAAGATGTTACTAACGAAAATATTACGCTCCTATTTACCCGTTACGACAAAGGAAATATCGCCGAATTGCCTAAAGGTAATGATGTGTATTTAGGTGAAGATAGAAGCTGGCTTACACAAAAAGTTTTAGGGTATTACCCTAAAATGATTCCTACTCAAACTTTTGTAGATTTGTTCAACGATGCCGATTTTAGAAAAGATATCTATATCAAAAAACTTTTTGCTAATTATGGTAGCACAAAGTACGACAATATCTATTTAGTTTCTAAGTATCCTGATAATAATACTTTGAAAAGTTCTGCAAATGACGACCCTACTTACCTTCACCGCCCTAAAGTATTCCGCATTGCCGAAACATATCTTATAGCCGCTGAAGCAGCCTATAAGAATGGTGATCAAGCCAATGCTAAAATCTACTTAGATAGATTGCGCACTGCACGTGGTATCGGTAGTGTAACCTATACCGACCTTTGGGCAGAGATTCAAAACGAACGCAACCGCGAACTTGCTTTCGAAGGCTTCCGTATGGCAGATATTAGGCGTTGGGGCTTAGGCGTGGTACGCGGTACACCTCAAAACTTAAACCTCATTATTTCAGATAATCCTGATCAATATTATCAATTGAATGTCCCCGCAGGAAATTACAAAATGACTTGGCCTCTTCCTCCAAGCGACATCCGATATGAACAAGGTAGAGCCAATTGGCAACAAAACCCAGGTTGGTAATTTCTTGAAAATCAAAAATAAAAGGCTGTTCTATTTTTAGGACAGCCTTTATTGTATTACCTCTTACCTCTTATCTCTTATCTATTCAAAAAATATTTATTTACTAAAAAATTGCTTTTTATAAAAACATATTGTATTTTTGCCCCAAATATACAAAGTTCGCTATTTGATGAGTGATTTAAAACAATTCGTAGCCTTATTAGATGAAAAAGCTATTGCCCTACAAGCCCAATTTCAAAATCTTAGGGAAGAAAATGGCAAGCTAAAGCAAACCATTGAGGAACTTCGTAGTGAAAAAACAGTACTTCAAAGCACCATCACTACACTAAAAGAAAAAAACGAAACACTCGCCATCGCTAACCGTATATTAGGCAGTAAAGAACACAAGAGAGAAACTAAACTGAAAATCAATGCACTCATCCGTGAAATCGACGCGTGTATTGTTCAGCTCACAAAACAATAGCAATGGAACAGGACGAATTGAAAATCAAACTTTCAGTAGCCGATAGGCTATACCCCCTTACCATTGCCCCAGCTCAAGAAGAGGGATTTAGAAAAGCCGCTAAAAAAATAAATGATATGATTCAAGAATTTGAAACCATTTATCAATTGCGCGATAAACAAGACGGACTGGCTATGTGTGCTATCACCTTAGCACGACAAATAGAACAAACCCGCCTCAATGAAACACAAGAAGATGAAACCCTCAAAAATACCCTGCAAAAGGTATACAACACCCTAAACCAAATAGGGTAAAAGCACGTACATTTACATACAAAAACTTACTGCCTATATTGATTGTCCTTTCGGTAAACTCAACATTAACATTTCACAAAAGGGTGAGTTACAGTAGCTAAAGCGCGCCGGTCTTCAGTTGCCGGATACTTGACCTACTGAGTATCCCTAAACCTGTTTTTCAGAGTTTTACGTGAAACACATTAATCAATATAGGCATTTTTTTATATTAATATTTTATTTTTTTAAATCAACAAGATGGATAGTACAGTTATTATAAGTATTGCAGTTTTTATTATCGCCCTTGCCATAGGGTTTGCTATCGCCAAAGTGCTGGAAAAGAAGAACGCCTCTAAAATTATTCTCAACGCTCAGAATGAAGCCGACGTTCTTCTAAAAAATGCTAAAGTTGAAGGCGAAAACATTAAAAAAGACAAAATCTTCCAAGCTAAAGAAAAGTTCCTCGAACTAAAAGCCGAACACGAAAAAACAATCGCTGCCAAAGATAAAAAAATGGCAGAGGCTGAAAAACGTATTCGTGATAAAGAGTCTCAAGTATCCAATGAGTTAGCTCAAAACAAACGCCTTAAAGACGAGTTGGAAAAGAAAACTGAAGAAGCTGATTTCCGCCTCCAAACTCTCGACAAAAAACAAGAAGAAATCGAACGTTTGCACAAAAGCCAAGTGCAACAACTCGAAGTTATCTCTGGACTCTCCGCCGAGGAAGCTAAAAAACAACTCACCGACTCTCTTCGCAGTGAGGCGCAAGCCGATGCAATGGCTTATATCCAAAATACCATTGAGGAAGCCAAACTCACCGCTCATCAAGAAGCACGCAAAATCATCATCAACACCATTCAGCGTATAGGCACTGAGGAAGCAATAGACAACTGTGTGTCAGTATTCAACCTCGAATCCGATGAGGTGAAAGGTCGCATCATCGGTCGTGAAGGGCGCAACATCCGTGCCCTCGAAGCAGCTACAGGGGTCGAAATCATTGTAGATGATACCCCCGAAGCTATTATCCTCTCTTGCTTTGATTCAGTACGCCGTGAAATTGCTCGTTTGTCATTGCACAAACTCGTAACCGATGGGCGTATCCACCCTGCACGTATTGAAGAAGTAGTTGAAAAAACTACCAAACAAATAGAAGAAGAAATCGTTGAAATAGGTAAACGCACCGTAATTGACCTCGGTATCCACGGATTACACCCCGAATTGGTGAAATGTGTGGGTCGTATGAAATACCGTTCTTCTTATGGTCAAAACCTCTTGCAACACTCACGTGAGGTAGCCAAACTCTGCGGGGTAATGGCAGCCGAATTAGGCTTAAATCCTAAACTCGCTAAACGCGCCGGACTCTTGCACGACATCGGTAAAGTGCCACAAGTGGAAACCGAAACCCCTCACGCACTCCTCGGTATGGAATGGGCAGAGAAATATGGTGAAAAACCCGAAGTGTGCAACGCTATTGGGGCGCACCACGATGAAATTGAAATGACTTCATTACTTTCACCTATCGTACAAGTATGCGATGCTATCAGTGGAGCACGTCCAGGAGCACGTCGCCAAGTACTCGATTCGTACATTCAACGTCTCAAAGACCTTGAAGATGCAGCCTTCACTTTCCAAGGTGTGAAAAAAGCCTATGCTATTCAAGCAGGTCGTGAGTTACGCGTAATCGTAGAAAGCGAAAAAGTAACCGACGATAAAGCCGCAGAACTATCATTCAACTTATCACAAAAAATCCAAACTGATATGACCTATCCAGGTCAAGTGAAAGTAACGGTAATCCGTGAAACTCGCGCTGTGAATATCGCAAAATAGTGTATGACCTATATACAAAATTATATATACCAAATCATCGCTACTGCCATTGCATTGGTGGTTTTCACTGCCTTGCGCTATTTGGTGAACTCTATTATCGAAAAGTTTGGCAAAAGAGCAGGTTTAGGCGTGAGCCGTACACGTTTGGTTAAAAAGTATATAGATTATTTTATCTATGCATTGGCTATCCTTACTATTGTCTCTATTTGGGGAATAAAAACCGAACAACTCTTCTTGTTCGTTACTTCAATTCTTACAGTAATAGGGGTAGCATTCTTCGCTCAGTGGTCTATACTCAGCAATATTACAGCAGGTATTATTGTGTTTTTCTCTTCTCCTTTTAGAATAGGTGATACTATCAAGATTTTAGATAAAGATTATCCTATTGAGGCTAAAATAATAGATATCAAGTCTTTTTATACCCTTTTGAAAACCGAAGAAGGTGAACAGATAAGTTTGCCAAACAATCTCTTGTTACAAAAGGGAATTGTGATTGTCTCGGAAGAGGAATATGCGATAAAACTAAAATCGTAATACCGCTTTAAATAATTAAAACCTAATTGATATGCTAACCAAAAACATCAAAAGTTCTGTTGTTATAGCCATCGCATTGGTGATAGGAGTCTTGCTTTATTGGTTTCTTCCTTATGAAGAACCTACTAAAAAAGGCTTGGCACTACTTGCCTTTGTAGCCATTTTATGGCTTACTGAAGCCTTACATATCACTGTTACAGCACTGTTAGTGCCTGTATTGGCAATACTTTTAGGCTTAGAGAGTACTAAAAGTGCACTACAGGCTTTTGCAAACCCTACAATCTTCTTGTTTTTTGGTGGTTTTGCCATTGCTACTGCCTTAAGCGTCCAAAAACTCGACCAATATATTGCCCATAAGGTGATTTCTTTGGCGAGAGGTAATTTCCTATTAGCGGTATTCTTACTCTTTTTAGTTACAGCTGTGCTCTCTATGGGTATCAGCAATACAGCTACAGCAGCGATGATTATCCCTTTGGCTATTGGATTGCTCAAAAATATCGACTATGAGAGCAATAAAGGCACTTATGCCTTTGTGATATTAGGGGTGGCTTATAGTGCGAGTATAGGGGGTATGGGTACTTTGGTGGGTAGCCCTCCTAATGCGATTGTAGCTTCTCAATTGAACATCACTTTCGCCCAATGGTTGCGCTATGGTATGCCTACAGTTTTAGGTTTGTTCCCTCTGATGATTGGAGCTATGTATGTGGTATTTCGCCCTAAACTGAACATCAAGATAGAGAGTGAAACAATGACTGAAAAACTGAACACTAAACAATACCTCACTATTCTCATCTTTTTAATTACAGCCCTTTGCTGGATATTTGGCGACGTAATCAATGAGGTGATTACTTCTTTCTTGCATATCGAAAAAATAAAAGATTTTGATGCTGTGGTAGCAATGATTGCTGCCGTGTTTGTGTGTTTGTTTGGCGTTGCCGAATGGAAACAAATACAAGAAAACACCGATTGGGGCGTGCTAATGCTCTTTGGTGGCGGACTTTCATTAAGTGTAATCCTCACTCAATCGGGAGCGAGCAAGGCATTGGTAGATTCGGTGCAATTCCTCATTTCTGATAGTAGTTACTTTGTCATTGGAGTTGTGGTGGCTACTTTTATCATCTTCCTCACCGAGTTTACTAGCAATACCGCCAGTGCAGCACTTTTGGTGCCTATCTTCATTTCGGTAGCCGAAAATATGGAACTTGATCCGTTAGGGCTTTCACTCATCATAGGTTTAGGAGCATCTTGTGCCTTTATGTTGCCCGTTGCAACTCCGCCTAATGCCATTGCCTATGGTACGGGTAAAGTGCGTCAGCAGGATATGATAAGAGCTGGTTTTGTACTGAATATATTATGTATTATTTTTATATCACTAATGGCTTTCACCTTTTGGAAATAACAAACAGAAAATATAAAAAAGCTGCCTGAACATTGTGTTCAGGCAGCTTTTTCTTTTATCTCTTACTTATTCAAGACTCTTTTTAGGGTGAAAGTAGCTAATACCAAATACACTAAACAGAGTCCCCACATTCCTAGCCAATAAGGCATAATGGTAGTGAGATGAGCCCCCATTTGGGTGATGGAAATAAACCCTTTTGCGCCTAAGGTGGTAGGTACAATGTACGAAAAGACATTTAGCCAATCGGGCATTGCTACTGAGGGCCACGAAAAGCCAGTGAGCATTACCGCTGGCAACGAAGTGTACATAATGAGCATAATCGCATCTTCACGGCGACGTACAAAGTTGAGCAGACAAAGCCCCATAAACACTATCGAAAGGATAAAAGGTATCATAAATACCAAGGTGCTGAGCATTGAACTGCGCACGGGAATGCCAAACAATGGCATTATAATGCCTAAGATAATGAGCAATATCACCATTGAAAATCCTAAATAGGTAGTAGCTTTTCCCATTACAATGGGTAGTGCTCCCCAGAAGCTATGTGAATTAGGGTATATTTTGCGTAGTTTGTTACCCTCGCGCATTGTACCTCCTAAAATGCCTACTGCTGTGAGAATGGTGGTTTGGAAAATAATCACCAATACTATGGGAATTAGGAAAGTAGCATAACCCGATGAAGGATTGTACAAACTCACTACTTTAGCACTCACAGGCATAGCTTCCTCGCGTGCTTGGGTAGGGAGCTTACCTTGTGCTGACGATCGCTTCATCTCCACGCCTGCGTTGAGATAGGTTGCCGAGAGTTTGGCTGCAGTGAGTACTTGCTTGTAATAGAGCATGTACGAAGCATCGGCATAGACTGATATAGAGGGTTGTTCTCCGCGTTGTAGGTCGCGTGCAAAGCCGTTAGGAATCGTTACGATACCCCGTATTTGCTCACGCTGAAAAGCCTTTTCTGCTTCGCTGAGATTGAGATAGCTGCTGTAGATAGCTACACCGCTATTGGCATCTATCATACGCAATAGCTGGCGACTTTGCGCTGTATTATCCTCATCAACCACTCCAATAGGGAGTTTTTGTAGCGTTTCTTCGGAATATAGGTAGGTGTACAAGAAAGAGACTACCACTGCTACTATCACAAACGAAAAGAACACCGCTTTGTCGCGGAATATATATTTGGCTTCCCAGAGCATAGCACGGGTGAAGTCGGCTGAACTTTGATATATATAACTTCTAAATTGTTTCATATCCTCCTGATTTTATTTTCTTTACAAATATAGGGTAGGCAACTATCAGCAATAAGCCAAAGAGCAATAAGGCTAAAAGGGGTTGCCACGTCATTTCCACAGGTATCCCTTTGATCGCTCGGTTTACATAGTATTTCATAAAATGAGCATAAGGGAAGATTTGCGCTAAATACTGTATGCTGCGAGGCAGACCTTCCATAGGGAAAGTATAAGCCGCAAACGAGAAGGCAATCGCTGTAAAACCACTACCTACAGTGAGTGCCGACCTGAAATTAGGCAAGAGAGAAACAAACATAATGCCTATAATCTGATATACAATCACTAAAGCAAAGGTAATCAGCACTACATTGAACATTGGGATGTGGAGGGGAGCGCCTATAAGCCCGAAGAGGAGATAGTTCATCCACCACGCGACAAAGAGGAGCACTAAGGTATAAGGCAGAAGTTTGCCAATTAAGGCTTTTAACGGACTGCCACCAGCCTTTTTGAGCCATTGTTTCCCCCGACGATAACGGAATTCTATTCCTAATACATATACCGTTACCATCATCACAATCATTTGGAGCATCATCGGCAAGAGTGCTGTAAGCAGGTAATAGGCATAATTAGAATAAGGATTGTACAAACCGTGGTCATCTACTTTTACGGTTTGAGCCTCAGCGCGTACCTTCTCGGTTTGTTGTCCTTTTTGCATTTTCTTCTTCATTACCAGTCCCGCAGAGAACATTCCTACAGTAGTTTGAAAATCCTTTTGGATAAGACTTGCCCCCAGCATAAACTGATTATTGGTATAACAAATCACCGATTGATTTTCGCCTTTGAATAGTTTCTGCTGAAAATCGGCAGGGATAACGATAAAGCCCATTATCTGCTGTTGCTGGATAAGTCGCTGGGCTTCCTGCTCATCGGTGAGTTTGATTTTCAGGTCGATGTTAGGGGTAGCATCGAGCATACGCAAAAGGTTCTCGGACAGCTGACTTTGGTCGTAATTGATATACGCCATAGGCAGGTCGCGAGGCACGCCTTTGTAGAAAATAGCTGCAAAGAATCCAAAAATAACCAAAGGGAACACCAAAACGTAAAACAGCCGTTTGGGTGATAGGAAAAGGTTCTTGCATTCGGTTTTAAAATATTTCATAGTATAATTAGCAAGTTAGGTTTATTCTTTTTCTTCTAAAGTAGCTTCTGAAAGTAATTCATCAAAGCTATTAGCTATTTTGTGAGTAGATTTATCGTCAAGCCAATAGTCCCAAACTGACCCATCGGAGAGGTTGAAGTATAGTCTGGAGTCATCACCTAGACTACCAAAAACAAAAGTATTTTCAGTATTAGGTTCATCAAGATATTGTAGTAATTGCCACGCTTGATAGTCTCTACTCAGCTTTTCAAAAAGGAGGTTACGATTTTTAATATCCAAATCTTTACCTTTGTACTGATAAAGGCAATATAAATCAAAACTGCTGAGGATTTCCTTGTAAAGAGCAGGAAGTTCAAAGGAATGTTTTTGTTCTGTTTCTGTAATTCTGTTCATACTTTTTTATTTATTAAATAATCTAAGTTAATTATATTTCTTCAGCGTCTTCTAAGTTTTCTATTAGGATAGGTTCTTCGTCTTTAAAATGAAAAGAAACTCCATAAGGCTCGCAAAAGCTGAAACCACCTCCGGCAAAATGCAATATCCATTCTTTGTTGTCATAAAATAGGAACTGTGGACTTTCAAAAGGAAGTTCCTGCAAAGGAACTCTTAGCAATTGTTTTTCTTCTTCTGAAAGATGAAAGCCATCTGAGCACATTAGCAGTTGTTCTTGAAAATAAGAAAGTGCTTTGGCAACCAACTTATCTGCACTGGCAAGAATTTTTTCAATAAAAGCAATAGTATCAGGCGTGAGGGTTTCAGTATTGCTAAACACAGAAAAAGGCAGCTGTAAAGTTTCTTTATAGAAATCACTTTTCCACTGATATGAAGCTTCCCAAAAATACTCGTCTCCCACTTTTTGAGAGAAAGCAAGAGTGCCAAACTTGGTGTTATAACTTGATGTGTTCATTGTTTTAGCCAATTAATTTCTTCTTTACTAAGGAGAAAGTATTTATATACAAAGTGTTCGCAGGCTTCTTGTTCGCTCTCAAAAGATTGTTCGTCAGAGAAACAACGCCAATCGGTAAGGCATACCACCCATTGGTTTTTTCGATGCAGAAAACAAGTGTTGCTCACAGCTAAGCTGCCGCTCTCAAAAGTATCAGTCTTGAAATAGCATAGGTCAGGATCGTAGTTCAAGGCTTCTAAGGCTTGTAACAACTCTTTGAGCGATGGGATAGGGAGTTGTTCTTTTATTTGTGCTAAAAGCTGTTGTCTTTTCATTTTTTCTTGTTTCTTTTTGCAGGAAAACCAAATAAGAATAAATATCCAAGCCAAAACGGCTATCAATAGAGGTGCTAGTATATTGTAATTCACAAGAGCAAAACTGTATTTTTTAAATATTCTTTATTTTATATAATCACACTCTTCCATTTTTCAGGGTCTCTGTTCTCAGGCAAATACTGTTCTTTGATAGTATCTAATAGCCAGCGATCTTCTACGAGTTTGTATTTGTACTCGCGCTTGTAATTCATTCCTGCATAGAGCCTATTGGTAAAGATAGAGGCTTTTTTACCCGTGATTTGCACTTCGGTAATGCTTTCTTTAGAAGGGTCGTAGTTAGGAGGAAACAAGTGACTGGTGTATTCAGCACCACCGTTTTTGCGTTCGCGTTCGGTGATGTATTCCTTATAAATAGGGATACGAAGCTCGGTTTGCTTTTTGCAAAAGTCTTCCCAAGAGAGGGTTTTCTTTTTCTCCACTTCTTCTTCATCCACTCTGTTGGCTTCTGTTTCCCAGTTGTACATCGCTTGCAAGAAAGCAGTGAAGCGCTGGCGTAGGGTTTGTTCTGTTTCTGTCATTTTAGATTATAATTTTAAATTGTCATTTTCGTCAAACTCCCAAAAAGGATTATAAGCAACTTCAAAGAGGTAGCCGTCCAAGTCCTTGAAATAGCCACTATATCCACCCCAAAATACTTTTTGAGCTGGCTTGACAATAGTAGCTCCTAATTCACTGACCTTGGATAAAACAGCATCTACTTCTGCTTCCGATTTGGCATTATAACTAATTGTTATTCCTGCAAATGTACTTGACTGATAAGGTAGCGTAGTATCTTCGGAGAGTTCTTGTAAAGGATATAGACCTAATACCATTCCTCCCAAAGGGAAAAGAGCATACTCCTCCATACTTTTGTCCGACTTCTGCCAGCCTAAGTTCTCGTAAAAGGCAAGCGCTTTCTTAAAGTCGCGGACACCTAAAGTGATGAGGGTGAATTTCTGTCTCATTTTATTTATGGGTTAAAAGTTCTCTCTCTTTCTTTGTGCCAAATCCGCCATTCCTCAGGGCAATGGTATTTATCCATATATTCCTGTTGTGCTTCGGGGGATAAGGAGTCCCAATATTTTAAAAAAGTATCTCTATAATGCTCTTGGTATCCTTGATTCCAGCGAGGAGCTCCATAAAAACTATGAGGAAAGACTGTCCAAAACGGAAATACTTCTTTATAACCCTCCATTTCTTTCTGAAAATGCTCTCTTTTGTCTTCTTCATAGAATGCTATTTGTACAAAAAAGAGTTTATCGGCTTCTTGGGTTATCTGTAGCTGTCCTTTGCTAAGGGAATAAGGCGCTTTGCTAAAGAAAAGCCTAATACTTTGGGGGCTGACCTCTCCTTCAACTGCCTCTATACGTTTGTAGAGAACTACAGGAATAAAGAATTCATACCCAAAAACTGGACAGGATTTACAAAAGAAATCTTTGAGCTTTGAGAACATCATCTTGAATTAACTAATTAACACTTCTCTCTCTTTCTTGGGGACTTTGGCAAGTACTTGGTCGTAAGAGTGCTGTATCATCTCCTTGATAAGGGCAGGGGGTAAGCCTTCTAAAAGCACAGTATTCCAATGTTTTTTGTTGAGGTGATACCCTGCTGTAATCTTATCGGGGTACTGCTCGCGGAGTTCTATGGCGCGCTCGGGGTCGCACTTGAGACTCACCCGCAAAGGTACTGATTCTAAACTTGTAAGCACAAAAATACGATTACAAATTCGAAATACTAAAATATCCTCGCCAAAAGGCATATCCTCGGTAACGTGGGGCAAGGAAAGGCAATATTCTCTAAGTTCTTCTAAGTTCATTTTGTTTAGGTAAGAGATAAGAGATAAGAGGTAAGAGGGGGCTCATTCCTCATTATCAATTCAGCACACACGTGTGCCAAATTTTTATTCAAAAATCTTATTAATTTGTGCGGAAGGGTTTGCTATAAACTCTTCAAAGGTACAAAGTTCAGTAAGCAATAAAAGTCTAAACGGTTTTCAATAAAATGGTTTCTTTAGGCAGTGGGTTATACTTATTTAGTAATGTTTCTTCCTCTCCTTCGTGTAGCAAGGTAAGAAATGTATAACAGCCTCCAGATGTAAGTTTTCTAGTATATTCTTTAATCTCTCTTTTATAAATATCCTCTAACACCTCCGCTTGTTCTTCTGTTAAATAAGGGCAATGGGTGCGAAGTGTCTGACGTAGATTTTCATAAAAATCACCATAACAGATAAAACTTATGTCGTGAAAATGTGCTACCAACCATTTTATTAATTGGTAAAAAATAAAGTTCTGCAAATTGCCTGAAAGGATATCCACCTCTCCATCTTCTCTAATAAATACTACACTTGGCTCTTGCGTTGGTTTTTCTTTGTCATAACAAAAACAATAAACCATATAGTCATCCACTACAGCTCTTCCAAAGGGAGCGAAGAAGAACTTTTGGTTCTGAGGATATTGTGTTAAATGCTGATTTAAAAACTCAAACTCTTTTGCGAGTTGAGAGGGGGTGAGTACCTGAAACCAATCTACATACAGAAACAAAGGCGGGTTCTCTTTCAGTTTAGGATATTCCTGTTCTAACCACTCCTTATTAGGCAATCTATCACCATTTTTGTATTCTATAGGACAATAAGAATGATATGAATATTTTGCGCCTATATTCAGCATTCCATCCTCATAAAGCCGGTGATATAGCTTGGGGTACAGAAAGCCATAAGTTTGTTCTATTTGTTGTAATGGGTTCATATTGCTGAAGTTTGATGTTAATTTCTCACATATCTTCCCCTATATCTTTTAAGAAGCTATCTATCGCCTCAAAAGAGCTTTTAGAAGAAGAAGCATATATTAATTGACTGCCTTTGTCTAATATAGCAATACTATCTGTGGCATCCCCATAAAAGTCGGCTCCTTCTAACCAATGATGGAGGGCAAAAGGTTTTTTGGGGAAACGCTCTTTTATAGCTATCAATTCCTCAGGAGTGATATATTTAAAGCCTTCATAAGCATAAGGAAGCGCAAATACAGCTTGCAAGTGAGCCATTGCCAACAAAAATTCAGCTAATGTATCACATTCTACTTGCCAATGTTGGTGAATAAAGTCGGTACTCATATACACCTTAGGATTGGCGGTATCTAAATCTTCCTTTGCGATAGCCCACAGACAGCAATTTTGATTTTCCGTATAAAAAACAAAATAGTTTGGGTCGCTGAAAAGAGTAAGGTTATCCTTTGGGGTTACCAAGTTATCTTGTGTTTGATTCAGAGCTTGATGTTTTCCCAAAGTAGTGTAATAGTTGTATAGCAGTGTAGGCATTTTCTCTATCACCTTGAAGAAAGGTTGCATCTCTTCATCGGTAAAACCACAATCTTCCTCTAAACCAAAGAGCGTACGGATTTGTTCAAAAATGTTGCTTTCTTCTATTATATTAGATTTCGTTTTAGTCATTGCTATATTCAAATTGTTTTTCTTCTTTTGGAATGGGAATAAACTTGTTACACAAAGTATCAAACTCTTCTCGCGAAAGTAATCCTATATATTTTTCGGTGTATTCCCTATCATTAAATGTATAGACGTAGGTAGAAGCAAAAGTTTTTCTTTTATAAATATCTTCTACTATTTTTGCTTGCTCCTCACTTAAATAAGGACGGTGCGTACGGAACATATTGGCTATTTCGGTATAAAAAGAATCGTCATCAGCAAGTAGTTCATCTATACATAATACGCATTCTAACAATCCATAGAAGATAAAGTTTTGAAAGTTATCAGCTAAGACATCTACATTAATCCAATCGTGAGCAAATAGTACCACCCAAGGTTCAGGGAGAGGGTTTTCTTTATTGTAAAATAAACAATAATAGTCGCCTGCTCCATTCTTTCCAAAAGGAATGAAGAGGTACTCAGGTTTAATTTTATAAAAACTTTCAGTACCGTGTAAGAATTCTATTTCTTCTGATATTTCAGAGAGTTCTAAAATTTCAAAATCCATACGCCCTTCTAAAAGTAATGGTGGATTATCTTTGATTTTAGGGTACTCAAGTTCACGCCAACGAGGACCAAATTCTCCCCAATTGAGCATACCATCCTCATAAAGCTGGTGATATAGCTTGGGGTACTGAAAGTTATAGGTTTGTTCTATTTGTTGTAATAGGTTCATATTGGATGTTTTTTTTATTCATAATACCTTCCCAAGTCTAACAGATGTCCTAAGAAATACCAGTCGTTAGGGATGATTTCATCTTCCCCTATATAATCACATAAGCCTCGTGCGCCACACTCCAAGAGGTCTAAAGGATTGAAATTGTACCAATCATAGCCCGTTTCGGAGGTGATGCCAAAGGAATGCATTTCGTTATGAAGTTCTTTGTCTTTCATACGGTGGAGTTCAGCTATCTGAAAGAGAATAACTGCTTGGGTATAAGCAAAGGCGGAAAGATGTTCAGTCTCTTCGGGCATTGAGCGAATGCTTGTCCACTGTTCCTCATAAGTAGCAGTCTTTGCACTGAATGCCTCCTTAAGCAGTTCAAGGCAAAGAGTAGGGGAGAAGGGGGTGTTTTCGTGTGGAGTTACAATCCTATATAAAGCCAAGAGATAGGCTTCTAAATCTCTGTTGGTTAATTTTTTAGGAAGCTGTTCTATACAATTGTAAAATTCGTCGTAGGTCATAGAGATAATTAGCAAAAGGGTGTTTCTTATTCATTAGCGTATTCAATGGTTCGTTCTACAATCAGGTTGGTATAACGTTTAGAGTATTCGATGCGTTTCTCTATCCAATTGCCGTGATTATCATAGCGATAGGTGTATTTGCGAGTATAGACTTCGCCTTCTTTGTTGCTAATTCGCTCGAAAATTTCGTTGTTATGCTCATCAAAAGTGGTTTCAGTTATTGAATAAGGTTTGGGGTCGCCTATATCCTGATGGGCAACATAAATTACATTGCCTTTTTCATCAAAACGAGTTATGGTAAACATAAAAGGCTTTCCGCTTTCTGAAAAACTGGTATTGACTTTTTCGGTATCACTATGAAATTCAGTAGAGTGATGAAAAATCTTTTCTCCCGTAGTTATATTTGTATAATGATTATCTATACATCTGCCTTTGGCATCATATTCGAGTTGGAACAAGTATTGGTAGTCAGCAGTGCGAGTGAGCTGACTTATGTTATTACCGTGTGCATCGTATTCGAAAGTAACAGTTTCTTTCCATTTGCCATTTTCATAAGTAATACATTCTACCTTTTGTTGTAGGTCGTTATAGCGGTATTGTTTTTCCTCCCAGCAGTCGGTTAGCTCTTCATCTTCAGGGTCGTAGAGGTGAGAACTCAAGCGGTTGCCGTGGGAGTCGTAGGTAAAGAGGAAGTGGTATTCCTCGCCATAACAAGCCTCTACAAGCTTACCTTGCTCATTGAAAATGAGGGTTTCGGTATAGTCTTCTAAGAAGTATTCTTCGCCTTTTTGCCACTGACCATCTTTGGTGATGACAGCAGCATAACAATGCGATTCATCTCGTTTTATCTTCATTTTTTAAGGGTTATTTTAATGTTTTTAAAAATTCTTTGCCTTTATCAGTAAGGTAGTATTGTTGCTTGCTACTTGTGGGTTTATCAGGAATGGTAAGCGCTACAAAACCTTGTTCTATGGCAGGATTGAGATAGTTTTTTCTGAAATAATCTCTATCTATAGGGAAAATCACTCGCAAGGTGTTTTTCCATAAACTTAAAAGATTCTTTAGGATAACTCTGCAAAATACGTGGGGGTAACTTGTCGCTTGTATTCTATGTTTTTGGATTCAATCATTGTAAAATGAGGTTTTTATAGGACAAAGATAGTGATAATTAGCTAATTTAGCAATAAGCTAATTAGTTAATTGCCGAATTACTTTTCATCATCTTGTATTTTTTTCTTTCTCCCTCTACAGTGGCTACTACTTTAAAACCAAGTTTTGTATAAAGACCTTTAGCTATGAGGTTGTCATCAAATACATTTAAGCTAATAGAATGAACTCTTTTATTCTCAAAAAGCATTGCAATAAATAACTGCATTGCTGAGGTGCCTAATCCTTTTCTTGTAAGCGAAGGATTGATAAGAAATCTACCGATATGTACGTTGCTCCCTTCTACTCTTATTTGCTGAATCATTCCTATAAAACTACCTTCTGTCTCAATACGATAACAATGAGACAAAGCATTGAGCGCTTCCATTGTAAGAGGATAAGGCAAAGCATCTCCTGCCCATTGTTGCAAGAAATCAGCGCCTTTGCTATTTGTCCAATGTATAATAGCTTGCTTATCTTTAGTCAATAATCCTTCAGTTATTCTCATTTTATCAAATAAACTTACTTGCTTTTTAATATTATCTAATCAGATAGTTATCTCCACCATATTGCCATCAGGGTCAAGTATCACACTCTCGTAATACCCATCACCTGTGGTACGAGGAAGACTAAAACACACATAGCCTTCATTTACGATTTTCTGAGTAAGTGCATCAACAGCTTCCTTGCTTCCTACACTGAAGGCAAAGTGTATGAGTCCTTCACTCGTCACCTTGTCCAAACGTTCGCTAAGATTGGGGCGCCACATAATTTCTAAGCGAGCTCCACTATCAAAACTTAGAAAGTAGGTATGCAAGTCCGTTTTAGGATTATGGTACAACTCGTTTGATTTTGCCCCGAAGAAAGTCTTATAAAAGGCTTTAGAAACTTCCAAATCTTTTACATATAAAGCGATGTGGTCTATTTTCATAATAACAACTTACTTATTGATGGCTTAATTTTCTGATGAGTTAATCAGTTAATTTTTATCTTCAACTAATACCGACATACCCGGTCTTAAATCCTTTATTTTTTGAGTGGGGTAGGCTTTGATAGCAAAAGTTTTCTTGTCGAAGTCACCTTTGCTTTTAGTAGCTGTCCAAGTGGCAAAATCGGCTTGTACGGCGATGTGTTTTACTTCCAACTCTATTACTTGATTGCCCAAAGCGGGCACGATACCTTTGAATTTAGTGCCTATCTTGAAGTCAGCCATTTTGTCTTCGCGTATGTTGAACACTACCCACTCGTCCTGAGTATCGATGAGGTTCATCACAGGGTAACCTGCATTCACAATTTCGCCTTCGTTGGGGATAATGGTTTGTATCTCGGCATCGGCAGGAGCGAATACTTTAGCACCATCTTTATAAGCATTTACCTCAGTAATAACTCCTTGTGCTTGGGCGACAAGCGCTTGAGCAGCGGTTTTATCCTCTACACGAGCCCCGTTTTTCGCCATTTCATATTGTGATTTGGCTGCTTCGGCTTGTTTTTGAAGGGCAACCATTTGGGTATAAGCCTCATCTTTCTTTTGGGCAGGCAATACCTTTTCGTTATAGAGGTTGCTCACACGCTGATAGGTTTTCTCAGCGAGTTGGGCAGCCGCTTGGGCTTGTTGCCATACATTGTAAGCCCCTTGAATTTGTTCGCTACGAGCACCGCGCTGTGCTTTGTCAGACTGCGCTTGTGCAGCCAAACGAGCTGCTTCGGCTTGAGAGAGTTTGGCATCGAGTTCGGTGCTTTCGAGTTCCAAAAGGAGGTCGCCTTTGTGCACTTGGTCGCCTTCTTGTTTGTAGATAGCTTTCACTCTACCAGGCACTTTGGGGGCAACGTTGATTTGTTTAGCTTCTACTTGTCCTTGCAAATATACAGGTTCGCGGTTGCTGAAGAAGTAAATAGAAAGAATGAGTACTACCGCAAATACAGCGATAGTGATAATAAGTCCGGTGATGTTTTTCTTTTTCATTGTTTATTTAGTTAAGAGTTTATGAGAGGCACGAGCTACAAACTCGCGCCAGCATATGGAATACTTGCAGCTTCTTCCCCTTCGGGGGTTGGGGGGCTACCTTACTTGTTCGCTGAATTTATCACTCATTCCGCAGGTCTCAAGGAGCTGGGCGAGGGTTTTGTCCATTTCAAAAAGGGCTTGGTAGCGTTTGATTTTAATAGAAGCCAAATAAAGGTTGGCATCGGCTACATCGGTGGAGGTGGAGAGACCTTCGGCAAAAGCTTTGTCGCGGGCACGTACGAGCTCTTCGGCAAAACGCAAACTCTCTTCTAAGCTGAGGTATTGTTCGCGTTGCTTTTCAATCTCGGTGTACTGTTTTTTCACTAAGGTTTGTACGTCTTTTTCGGCTTGTGCAGTGATGAGCTCTACACTCTCACGCATTGCTTTGGCTTGTGCTATCTTGTTCTTGTCCTGCAAACCGTTGAAGAGATTCCACTGTAACCCTACACCCACTACCCAGTTATCGGGTTCGGTTAAGGGGAGATTTTCACTCCACAAGTACTTTTTGCCAACTACGGCTACATCGGGCAAATAAGCGGCTTGTTGTGCTTTTACACTTTGGGTAGCCATTTGGGCTTTCAGTTTGGCTTGCACAATCATAGGGTAGTGCTCTTTGGCTTGCTGTTGGTAGTACTCTAATGATTGAAGAGGGGCTACTTCAAAAAGTTCGGTGGTGAGGGCAGTGAGTGGTTGCTCGGTAGTACCCATTACACCATATAGAGCCGTTTGCGCTAATTGTATATCCTTTTCGGCAGCCATTACCTCACGCTGAGCATCGGTAACGGCTTTTTTAGCTTGTAAGACCTCTACCGAAGCTATCATTCCGTTCTTTTCGAGCTTTTGAGCGTTTTCGTAGTGATGTTGCGCTGTTTCAAACGACTGTTTTCTCACCGCTAAGGCTTTTTGAGCTAACTGTACTTGAAAATAACGCTCAGCCAACTCACTAATGAGGGCATTTTCGGTTTTTTTGGTTTCTACAGTAGCTATTTCGGTGTTGAGCGCACTCACACGATTGCCTACGCGCACCTTTCCGCCAGCAAATAACACCCATTTGGCATCGGCGCTTACTTTCCAGATGTCCTGTTCTTGGAACTTATAACGCCAATCTTGGGCAAAAAGAGGTTGCACCCTGCCGAGTAGCGGGGCAAATAGCGGACGCATAGGAGCGGGTACTTGGGTGGCAAAGCCTTGCAAACCGTTTTGTATGGGTGCTTTATAGTCGTTGAAGCTGAGGTAGAGAGGGTCGGCGAGGTGCATATAGCTCGCATTGACACTCAATTGGGGCAAGTATAGCCCGCGGAACGACTTGCGGTTATAATCGGCAGCTTCGGTTTGTTTTTCAATGCCTTTGAGTTTTTGATTGCCTGAACGCATTTGACTAAGAGCTTCGTCGAAAGACAGCGATTGCGCTTGTAATGAAGCTGTTAGCCCTATTGCGAAGAGGCATAGTAAAGTGTATTTTTTCATAAAAGAAAATATTTTATTTTGATGGGGCAAAATTACAGCGTTTTTCTGAGGTAGAAGAATAAATAAAGTAGAATGTTTTTAAGATAGATTAAAAAAGGTGTTAGGGGTCAGGTATTAGGTGTTAGGACAGGGGCTAACAACTAACTTCAATGCTTTTTGAGTGGCTTCAGTAATTTTAAAGCGATCGTCCAAACGCTTTCCTATAACCCATACAATGTCTTCCCCGCTGCACAATATCCATTGGTTTTCACGTGCTAACTGACTGTATTTTTCATCAATAAAAAACTTGCTGAGTTTCTTCTTTACTCCCAGACCTATGGGATAAAAAAAGTCACCCGCTTGTTTTTGTCGGAGGATGGGGGGAGCGGAGAGTTTATCGGCATCGATAAAGGCAATATTGGGGTCGCCTTTAGTGAGGTTGAATGGGGGAGTAAGTTCCTCATAAGTAAGCGTAGGAGGAAGACTTTCAGCTGTGAGTTCTTTTAGCCAAGCACCTTTACTATCTTTCACAAGAGAGTGAGTAGCCGAAAGAAGTTGTTTGCCCGCTTCAGCATTGAAGAGGAGATTTTTTAGGTCTTTTACATTGCCAAAACCATAAGGATAGAAGAGTTTGTGAAGCACCAAATCTATTTCGGGGGCTGTTTGTAGTTTTTGGGTATTTACAAATATAGGTTGGGTGCCTTCAAAACAAGATTTTCTCCATTCTTCTATATAAAAATCAATAAATCGCGCCGATTGATGTAAATATTCTTGCGTTTGGTTGAAATTCTCTAAATAATTAGGGTGTACCAGAGCCATTTGTGGAATTATCTCGTGCCGAATGACATTCCGCACGTATTTATTGCTCGCATTACTGCTGTCCTCACGCCATTGTAGTTCGTGAGCTTCAGCATAATTGTATATCTGTTGGCGCGACCATTGCAGTAGCGGACGCACAATTTTATCGGTTTGCTGTGGTATACCTAACAGTCCGTCCAAGCCACTGCCACGCGAGAGGTTTATCAAAAAAGTTTCGAGGTTATCGTTTGCGTGATGTGCCGTAGCAAGGTCATCGCAATGATGTGTTTCTAATAGCTCATAAAACCACTCATAGCGCAACTCACGGGCAGCTAGTTGGGTGTTAAGTTGGTGTGCTTTCGCATACTCTTTAGTGTCAAAATGCTTTACTTCCAGTGGGATGCCGAGCGTTTTAGCAAAGTTGCGCACAAAAGCCTCATCGCCATCGCTTTCCTCTCCACGCAGTTGGAAATTGCAGTGGGCTAACAATAATTCAGTACCGTGAGAATGTAGCAAATGCGTGAGTACCACGCTGTCAATACCGCCACTAATAGCGAGGAGTATTTTTTTATTTTTTAGTTCATTTAGGGTGTTCATAGGGCAGTTTTATCAACATTAGTATCTTTTTTACCTCTTAACTAACCCCAAACCTCGCACTGGTATTCAGTTTTCCTATCAAACTTTTTGCTACCTCACAAGGGTATGCTTTTTTTCTATATTGGCGGATAGGCTGTATCCCCACTATGCTATTCGTAAAGAAAAGCTCATCAGCTTTTTGGAGTTCAAAAGGCGAAATAGAAGTCTCTACCACCTCGTAATCTTTGGTTTTACCAAGGGTTTTGATGAGCATCTTGCGGGTAATACCATTGAGAGCGCCGTCGGTGAGAGGGGGAGTTTTGAGGATATTGCCATTTACTACAAACAAATTGCCGTCGAGCATTCCTGCAATACTCTTGTTGCTATTGAGCAAGATACAATTCTGATAGTCGTTTTCGTCGGCAAAAATGCGTCCTAATACATTCACATTGCGGTTGAGGTGATTTACATTAGCAAGCAAATCGGGCTGTACGAAGAAATCTTTGAAGAGCTCTACCTCGTAGGGTTCTTCACTGAGTGTGTAGAAAGGGTTTTCAATAACTTTGGTTTCGATGAGATAGTCAATTTCATTAGAAGTCCCCTCTTTGCGGAAGATACTCAATCGCACTTTGGCAGGTTTGGCTTCTATACCATTAGCTTTGATGAGGTTGAGTATTTCTTCTTCAAGGTATTCCATAGAGAAGCTCATTGGGATATTCATACGCAAGATGCGCATACCCGCCATTAGGCGTAGGTAGTGTTCTTCCCAAAAGATGAGTTTTTGGTAGCTGTATTTACAAAGGTCGAACACGCCATCACCATAGCGGAAGGCGCGGTTGTGGATGGTGAGAAAAGAGTCATTCTCACTGATAATATTGCCGTTATAATTAATCTTCATTATTACTTTTTAAAGTCTAACACCTGAAACCTAACATCTAATTTGCACCTATTTTAGCTTTGAGGTCAGCTATTTGCAGTATCCATAATTGTTTAGCTTCTTCAATTTCATCGGTAGGGGCAAAATCGGTGATGGCAAGAGATACCTCTTGAGTGAGGTCGTTCACTCTAATTCTAATTTCAAAATAAGTAGTAGCCTCTTCATCTTCTTTCCAATGAAAACGAATGTGTTCGTCTAATTTTTGGCGTAGTAGTTGGGCAGTTTCTTCAATGCCATTCCACACAAAAGTATAGGTGTCCTCGTCTGCACGTACATCATCGGCGTACCACGAAGCGAGCCCTGCTGGGGTAGAAATGTACTGGTAAATCAGTTGAGGTGAGGCATTTACAGTCACTTCCAATTGATATTTTTCTTTTGTTTGCATAGGCGATAGCAGTTTATTGGGCGCAAAGTACAACATTTTTTTGAAATAGCAAAATTTTAAATAGTTAGGTGGTAGCCGATAGTTGTAAAAACTATTTTATTTGTCATTACTTGTTAGTTGATAATTTATTTGTATTTTTGTGGCTAAATTTGTTAATTTCTCAGTATAAAAGTAGTAATTTCTAAACAATGAACAGGCAATTTGTAAAATGGATGAGCATTTTTCTGCTCTTACCCTTAGGAAGTATCGCTCAAAATCTCCCTTATGATACCCCTGCTTTCAAGGCTATTGAAAAAAAACTCAAAATCAATAAACGGCAGGTTTATTGGGATTTCTATACCACACAAATCGTACAAGGCGACTCTCTAAATCAGCTTATTGCTTTTCCACTTGTTAAAAGGGAACAAGGTGCTATGAAATTAGATTTGTACGTGATAAATTATCACACGGCTAAACAAAAAATAGAATCTTATTACAAAGGTGAAAATCAATGGACTATATCCGAAGATACCTCTTTGCGAGGCTTAGAAATAGTGCCCACCCCTCAGCAGCTCAACAGTAAAACGTCCGCTTATCAACTTAGAGCATTCTTTTCCAATAGTGTACGTTACAACCCTACAGGAAAGGAAGAGTTGATTTGGTTGATATCCAAAGGTAAGGACTTTCATAATATATTCACTGCCAATGTGATGAGTTATTCAGGGAAGATGGAAAGTAGTGAACTTAGCAATGGGCATATCCCTTGCAATGGCAATAAAGAAGAAATTACCAGTCATTTTAGTATTTTGCCTCACAAAGTACACGGTTTTTTTGCCCTGATGGAACATCGTACTACCAAGCAAATGCGTATAGTTCCTGATGCTGAAGGCTTTTGTACTGAAGAACTTTCAAACCAGCAAGAGGCGATGATAGAATGGCAATACAACAAAAAAGAAAAACACTACAAACCTAATTAGCAGGTGAGTAATTGGCAATTTGCCAAATTATTACTAACTTTGCCGGCTCAAAAAAGACTAATATCATTATGCCACGTATATATTATAGAGAAAAGAAATTACACGATATTCCCCTGAAAAACGAAGTTATTACTGTTGGTTTATTTGATAAAATCATAGAACTTAGTGCCTTTATCCCCGAAGATGCGCTCCAGATTTTTGAGCTCCCTCAAAAGAAATCTACCTTTACTTTTTGGAAAAACGATAAGCCTTTTAAATACGCTGTTGTTTGGAATACTGATAAGCCTCATACTACTTATGAATATGGGGATTTCTACCTCCCTAAAGCTATCGTTTTCTTCGATGTGAAAGATGCTTATTTCCCATCTGATTACTACTTTATAGTAAATATCGACGGACAGTTAGAACTCGGCTATAGCCGTGCAGGTGCCAGTACCGCTTGGTATGAACAACCTCAATTGAGGCATAAAGTTACTAGCCCTAAAATCATTAAACGATTTGAAAAAAGCATTCAAGCTCTTCATAACTATTTAACAAAAAATCAATAATGGGTTTTGTCGCTACTATCCCCTTTTGGGCACTCTGTATAATAGTGGGACTCTATTTTTTCAAAAGAAAACCCAATAACAACTTGCGCTACAGCAGTCCGCGCTATATGCCTGAAAAGCGAAAGCAGTATATCGCTAAATTAAAGAAATACGTAGGGGTAGTATCAGTATCTATAGGGATATTATTTTGCCTAACTTTTTCCTCATTTCTACTTTTAGAGTTGTTGGATACGCCTCATTCTTTTTATGAAAATTTATTTCTCTATACCCAGCAACATCCTTTTATAATCTACCCTACTGTAGCAGGATTTTTGGGATGGTGTCTAGCCCTATATTTTTATGATAGTCGAAATATTAAATACTTACAAAAGTTATTAGAAGAAATGAGTGATGCTGATTATGAGCGTTTCACCCAAATGATGCAACTGATGAACTTCGCCCAACGCTATTCGCCTTTTGTGGTGATTTGCCAAGGGAAAGCCTACTTTATGTCAAATCTTAGTGAGGGAATTCTGCTTACCAATATAACACACTTAAAATGGACGTATCGCTCAGAGCGTCACAGTCGTTCAAAAAAAGGTAATACGCTAATAGAAGAAGCTCATATTTATACCCGCCAACAACCCAATACCCCTATTACTGTAACGATGCCCAAAGAGCAATACCGCTTTTTAGAGCGCGCTTACCGCGAGGTGAATTGTTAATTATTAATTGTTAATTGTCAATTGTTTTGTACCTTTGCCGCCTGAAATTATAGTCAATTGAAGATGGTTGGCAATTTTTTTGTTGCTACACTGATAATCACTCTTTTTTTTTAGGTATGTTGTAGGAAAGCCAGCGATAGCTGGGTATGTGCTGCAAACGCCCATAGCAATAAAACTTTTAGAACATTCCCATTACCCAATTGACAAATCAAAAAATCAACAAATCAACAAATCGACAAATGTTTACAACAGAATATGATGTGATAGTAGTAGGCGGAGGGCACGCAGGTGCCGAAGCTGCTGCTGCTGCTGCCAATATGGGCGCACAAACCCTCCTTATTACTATGAACCTCCAACATATAGCCCAAATGAGCTGCAACCCCGCTGTGGGGGGCATCGCCAAAGGACAAATAGTGCGTGAAATCGATGCGCTGGGTGGCTATATGGGTATTATTACCGATAAAACGGCTATCCAATTTAAGATGCTCAACCAGTCCAAAGGACCTGCAATGTGGAGTCCGCGCGCTCAGTCCGATCGTATGCGCTTTTCCGAAGCGTGGCGCTTACAGTTGGAAAGCCTCCCTACTCTTGATTTTTTCCAAGGTATGGTAAACGACCTGCTTATCGAAAAGGATAGGGTAGTGGGGGTACGCACTTCTTTAGGGGTTACTATCAAAGCCAAAAGTGTGGTGCTCACCAATGGTACTTTCCTCAATGGGGTGATGCACATAGGGCTTAAACAGTTTGGTGGTGGTCGTGTAGGTGAACCTGCTGCTCACGGACTTACCGAGTGTCTCGTACAACACGGTTTTGAAGCTGGTCGTATGAAAACTGGTACACCACCGCGTGTAGATGCCCGCTCTCTCGATTTCAGCAAGATGATTCCACAACCAGGTGATGAGCATCCTCAAAAATTCTCTTTTTCTTATGAAACCCAACCTCTTGCTGTACAAAAAGATTGTTATATGACCTACACCAGCGAGCGCGTACACAATATCCTTCGTACGGGTTTTGACCGCTCGCCTATGTTTCAAGGAATTATACACGGCGTAGGACCTCGCTATTGTCCTTCTATCGAAGATAAAATCAACCGTTTTGCCGATAAAGAGCGTCACCAAATATTCGTAGAACCCGAAGGATGGCATACAGTTGAAATGTATGTCAATGGTTTTTCAACCTCTTTGCCAGAAGAAGTGCAATATGCTGCCCTTAGTCAGGTAGCAGGCTTTGAGAAAGTGAAATTCCTTCGCCCTGGTTATGCAATTGAATACGACTATTTTCCACCTACCCAACTCAAACATACACTCGAAACAAAACTCATAGAAAACTTATACTTCGCCGGACAAATCAATGGAACTACAGGCTATGAAGAGGCTGCCGCTCAAGGACTGATGGCGGGTATCAACGCCGTACTAAAAGTGCGTGAACGCGAGCCTTTTGTGCTGAAACGCGACGAGGCTTATATAGGTGTACTCATCGACGACCTTATCACCAAAGGTACCGAAGAGCCTTATCGTATGTTCACCTCACGTGCCGAATACCGCACTTTGCTCCGTCAGGATAATGCCGATAGCCGCCTTACTCCTCTGGGGTATGAAATAGGTACGGTAAGTGAAGAGCGTTACCGCGCTTGGGAAACCAAAAATCGCAAAGTAAATGAGTTCATTACCTATATAAAAGAATTGAGCGTTACCCCCGACGAAGTGAATCCTATTCTCGAAAAGTACGATTCATCACCAATGAAACAAGGTGATAAACTCCAAAAAGTACTCTCACGCCCCGATGTAACCCTCGCCGATTTCGAGTCTATAGAACGCATTGCAAGCTATATAAAGGAAAATGACCTTAATGAAGAAGAAAAAACTTGTGCTGAAGTAGAAGTTAAATATGCAGGTTATATAGAAAAAGAACGCAATAATGCCGATAAACTAAACCGTTTAGAGAGCGTGCGTATTCCCGATAATTTTGATTACGACAAAATCATTTCTCTCTCTTTCGAAGGACGTGAAAAACTAAAGAAAATACGCCCTGCAACCCTTTCTCAAGCCTCTCGTATCAGTGGTGTTTCTCCCGCCGATATTAGTATCCTATTGATATATATGGGAAGATAAATTATTGCTAATTTAGGATTATTCAAAATAATTTTCGTACCTTTGCCTCCGTTATTCTAAAAACAGAGATACGATAATGTTTTTATCACCTAAATATATAATCCTTTTGCTCACTTCTTTTTGTGCAACTCAACTCTTCTCTCAACCTGTAGATGAAGAAGTTACACAACTCAGTGAGGTTGTGCTCACAGGGCAATCACCTATCAAGCAAGTGCAAAAAGCAGCTTACAACGTGGTTGCTATCGAAGCTCAACAGCTCCGCAATCTCAACAGCAATGCTGCCGATATGCTTGCCCGTGTATCGGGAGTGAAAATGCGCGAAACCGGTGGGGTAGGGGCAGAAGCGAATATCAACCTCAATGGTTTTACCGGTCGTCATGTGCGTATCTTTATCGATGGGGTACCTATGAACGAAGCGAATGCCTCTTTTCGCATTAACAATATTCCCGCTGAACTTATCGAACGTATCGAAATCTACAAAGGTGTGGTACCTGTTACTTTTGGTGCCGACGCTCTTGGGGGCGCTATCAATGTGGTAACGCGCAAAAGCCGATACAGCTACGGCAATCTGTCCTATACTTTTGGTTCTTTCAACACCCATAAAAGTACCTTAAATCTCGGGCAATTCCTCACCGATAACATCAGTGTAGAACTCAATGCTTACCAAAATTACTCCGATAACAGCTATAAAGTATTTACTGAATATCTCGATCTCCAAACAGGTACTTACTCTAAAGAAAAACGTTGGTTCAAACGCTTTCACGACCGTTATCACAACGAGGCTATCATAGGTCGCGTGAATATCTTCGATGAAAAATGGACTGATAAACTTTCTTTTGCCCTCAATTATAGTCAAGAGGATAAACAACTCCAAAATGCCAACCTAATGCAAAAAGTATTCGGGGGTAAGTACCGCAAATCTCATAACTATTCATCTTCAGTAGAATATGAGAAAAAGAATATCCTCAACGGTCTCTCTTTCTTCCTTACAGGGCGTTATGATTTTACCACCACTCAGAATGTAGATGAAGAAGCTCGTCGTTATAGCTGGACAGGTGAGTATGAACCAATGGTTACTCGTGGTGAGTCGCAACTTCAGAATACTATTTTTGAAGGTAAAACCGGCTATATCACTTCTCACTTAGACTATCAACTCAATGAAAAACACTCTTTTCAACTCACACACACCTTCAGTAATTATACTCGGCGTAACAAAAATATGCTCATTACCAACTATACCCTCGATTCCGATTTTATGAGGCGCATCAATGAGAAAAATATTTCTGGATTCTCCTACAAGTTTACCCCTTCCGAGCGTTGGAATATATTAGCTTTCGGTAAATATTACAATACAGCTGTAACAGGTCCAGTGATAATAAGCGGTCAAGGAAGTCGCGCTGTATATGAAGAAGAAACTCATCACACTCAGGCTTGGGGGTATGGTGGGGCGACTACTTATCAGCTGTTAAAAACACTACAAACCAAAATTTCTTACGAAAAGAGCTTCCGTCTACCTACTGATAATGAACTCTTTGGCGATGGTGATTTAGAAATTGGTAACTATAAACTCAAACCCGAGAACAGCAACAACCTGAATGTTAATCTCTCTTATCAACCTGCGTTCAAAGCACATTCTCTCTTAGTAGAAGCAGGGTTTGCCTATCGTTATATTAAAGATTATATCATCAGAAGTATTATCAGTGCAGGAGCTAATAAAGGCTCTGCAGGAAGTCGAAATCACGGTAAGGTGCTCAATATGGGAGTTGATGCTACCTTGCGCTATTTCTATAAAGATGTATTTTCAGTAGGTGGCAACTTGTCCTATATGAACTTGCGCAACAAAGAAGAATTTACTGAAACGGGTCGCCCTTCGGCTATCTATAACGACCGTTTGCCTAATATGCCCTATCTATTTGGCAACGCCGATGCTACTTGTAATATAGGAAGCCTCATTGCTAAACACGACAAACTATCACTAAACTATAATCTCTTTTTCACTGAAGAGTTTTTTACCTCGTGGCAAAGTGAAGGAACAAAAATTAAAGTCCCTCGCCAACTTTCACACAATGTGAGCCTTACCTACTACACCCCTAATAAGCGTTTGAGTCTTTCAGTAGAAGCTAAAAATATCACCGATGAGCTGTTGTACGATAACTACAGCCTCCAAAAAGCCGGTCGCGCTTTCTATGCCAAACTCTCCTACCGATTCTACTAACCCCTAAAACCTAATCCCTGACCCCTGAAACCTAAAAATAAATATATGTATATCAATTTTCAAACATTCAAAAAAACGCTACTTGTAGGCTCATTAGTTAGCTTCGTAGCCCTTACGTCTTGCAAAAAAGACGATAATACTCCAGTTCCTCCTCCTTCTGCAGAAGGAGCTAACTTCTTTATCGATGCAGGAGGTGATCAAAATAGAACTCGTTATCTGTTGGTCGCTAAAAACGTAGAAAATGGGGAACTCCCTCTTTCTGCTAACCAAGAACAATTCAAAGAAGCTAATGGCTATTTCTGGCAGTTCAACAAGAACACTGCAGTAGGTCTATCCTATGGCTTTAGAGGAGCTGGTATCGGTATTTCTTACGAAAAAACAGCTCAAGGTGTAAAACATCTTACTGATTTTGACGTAGCCGAACGTGCCACTACTTTTGGTTTCTTCAGTGATTATTGGATAACTGTAGTAGGCGGACAAGAATACGAAGGCAAAAAGGACGGTGCAACCTTCAACTTCCGCAATGCCAACAATTATACCAAAGCTTTTAGCAAAACTATCCATACAGCAAATCTCCTTCCTGAGATGAACACCTCCTCTTCTACTCAAGAAATCGTGTCGTTTGCTGGTATCTTAGACAATGGTAACGGTGAGTTCTTCAGCGGTATGATAGTTTCTGATTACAAAGATGTGCAAGTAGCTCAAGGTTCAAGCACTGGTAAAATCCACAATCCCGATGTAGTATATGTAGGGGTACTCGATAAAGACTTGAACCTCAAACGTAGCTATAAAAGCGATAAGCTCAGCTATAGTGCAGGTCGTTTCAAATCTCAATATTTGTTAGAAATGGGTAAAGCCGATAATGGCGATGTATATGTGTTCTCAGGAGCAATTGCTAAGAATCCTCCTAAAGTAAAAGCTCCTCAAACCCCCGATGTTGCTTCAACAAAACCTGCAGGTGCTTTGCGTATCAAACAAGGAGCTACCGACTTTGATAGCTCTTACTTCTTTGATATTTCAGCAGTATCCGATAACGGAATCTTCCGTCGTGTATGGCATATCACTGGTAATAAGTTCTTGCTTGAGTTCTTTAATGATGCTTCAAAAGCTGCCCTCAACGTAGTAGATGTAAACCGCTTTGCTATTGTAGATATGGAAGCTAAATCCTTCAACTGGGTAACAGGACTGCCAGCTCTCTCTGATTTTGCCAATATGACATCAAATCCCGTAGAGCTTACTGTTTATAATGGTAAAGTCTATCTACCAGTAAATATAAAAAATGGTGACCCAGCTATTTATGTGATTGATCCCGCTACCAATGTAGCCACCAAAGGTCTCACTGTAAAAGGAGCTTCTTTCATCAACGCTATCGGTCACTTCAAATAATAAAATAAAGAGGCTGTCCAAAAAGTCTCAAGATCATTTTTGCGTCATTACACTTTGCCAAACTTTCTTGCCCGTACGGCTCGTACCTTTGGCAAAGTTGACTACTCTGATTATCAATAATTTTTGAAGTATGTTATGTACAGGCGTTTTGCAAACGCCCACATAAATAAAACTTTTCGGACAGCCTTTTTCCTATTTTTACTTTTCACGTTTCACTTTCTCCAGCCATTTCTCGGTATTTCTCAAATACTTCTCACTCGGCACAAACTTATAATGCAACCTTTTAGAAAGTGCCTCATACCGTTGCTGGATAATCGCAGGATTTTTCTCAATATCATTGCGGTCGATAAACATTTCTGCAAAAAGCCTCCGCATCAAATCCATATTCCCTATTACCTGTACCGTACCGTGATTCTCGTTGGGATACTCAACAAAATAAGTCTCCAAATTCTTAAAAGCCCCCTTTGCAGCCATTGCCTGCACCGACTCTATCGCCTCACGATGCCTACTGCGACCATTATTGCGCACCTTCTTCCCCGAATATGATAAATAGAATATCCGATGTTTAAAATCCTTTCCTTTATTCGCTTCGAACAACCGTTCTCCATCGTTTTTTCCCCACCATAAACTCGGGTCGTGTGCAATATAAGCATTAAATAGCTCCGTATGTTTGTTAAGAGCAGAAACCACCGCCAATCCACTTAATGAGTGACCTACTAAAATGCGAAAATCACTACACCTATATTGTTTTTTAACCAAAGGAATAAGTTCATCAGCCATAAATTGCCAAAAACGATCGCCATCGCTCCCAAAATCCCTTTCACGCTGAGTGTTTTCAATTCCAATGACAATCATTTCAGGCACATTAGGAATCCCCTGAGCCAGTTTTTCCATTAAAGTACTAAAATAGTTGAAATTTGTCTCCCCATCCAGCAGATACACCACTGGATAATCCGTTGCTTTCAAGGTAGAATCATAATATGAATCAGGCAAATACACACTTATAGAGCGTGTTTCACCTAATGTTTTAGAAGAAACCGATAATTGTTCACCTATACAAATAGAATTCTGCCCTATAGCAAAAGAGCAAGCAAATAACCAAAATATAAAAACTCTTTTCATTATTGATTTATATAAATAATTGTAAATTGTTAATTATAAATAGGTGCAAAGATATTAAAAAATATCAATTACTCAATTATTCACCCCTCCTAGTCCCTCCCACCTCTCCTAGTCCCTCCGAGTTTCTCCTAGTCCCTCCCACAGCTCCCACAGCTCCCACAGCTCTCATCACTCCCACTGCCCCCACCGCTCCCATCCCTCCCACAACTCCCATCCCTGCCCGTGCGGCTTGCACCCCTCCGAGTTTCTCCGAGTCTCTTCGAGTTTTTCATCAAAAAAATATTTCCCTCATTTTCAACTAACTACAAAAAACTTTCAAAAAAAGTTGCGAAAAAATTTGCAGGATAAAAAAAACGCCGTACCTTTGCACCCGCAAATGAGACAAAACACGGTCTCAAAATAAGAAACAACACGTACATTGACATAATGTTGTACAGCACAAAACAAAGATTTAAAGAATTGAGTGAAACCTGAAGTCAATAACTTAAAAGTCGGTTAAAGATATTAAAGATTTTAACGATGAAGAGTTTGATCCTGGCTCAGGATGAACGCTAGCGGCAGGCCTAACACATGCAAGTCGAGGGAGAGGTTACCTTCGGGTAACCAAAACCGGCGCACGGGTGCGTAACGCGTATACAATCTGCCTTTCACATAGGGATAGCCCGAAGAAATTTGGATTAATACCTAATGGTATATAAGAGCGGCATCGTTTTTATATTAAAGCTACGGTGGTGAAAGATGAGTATGCGTTCTATTAGCTAGTTGGAGAGGTAACGGCTCCCCAAGGCGACGATAGATAGGGGTTCTGAGAGGGATGTCCCCCACACTGGTACTGAGATACGGACCAGACTCCTACGGGAGGCAGCAGTGAGGAATATTGGACAATGGTCGGAAGACTGATCCAGCCATGCCGCGTGCAGGATGAAGGTCCTATGGATTGTAAACTGCTTTTGTAAGGGAAGAATAAGGAGTACGAGTACTTTGATGACGGTACCTTACGAATAAGCATCGGCTAACTCCGTGCCAGCAGCCGCGGTAATACGGAGGATGCGAGCGTTATCCGGAATCATTGGGTTTAAAGGGTCCGTAGGCGGGCTGATAAGTCAGAGGTGAAAGCGCTTAGCTCAACTAAGCAACTGCCTTTGAAACTGTCAGTCTTGAATGATTGTGAAGTAGTTGGAATGTGTAGTGTAGCGGTGAAATGCTTAGATATTACACAGAACACCGATAGCGAAGGCATATTACTAACAATTTATTGACGCTGATGGACGAAAGCGTGGGGAGCGAACAGGATTAGATACCCTGGTAGTCCACGCTGTAAACGATGGATACTAGCTGTTTGGAGCAATCTGAGTGGCTAAGCGAAAGTGATAAGTATCCCACCTGGGGAGTACGCACGCAAGTGTGAAACTCAAAGGAATTGACGGGGGCCCGCACAAGCGGTGGAGCATGTGGTTTAATTCGATGATACGCGAGGAACCTTACCAAGGTTTAAATGGGGACTGACAGAGGTAGAGATACCTCCTTCTTCGGACAGTTTTCAAGGTGCTGCATGGTTGTCGTCAGCTCGTGCCGTGAGGTGTCAGGTTAAGTCCTATAACGAGCGCAACCCCTGCCATTAGTTGCTAACGAGTCAAGTCGAGCCCTCTAGTGGGACTGCCGGTGCAAACCGTGAGGAAGGTGGGGATGACGTCAAATCATCACGGCCCTTACATCTTGGGCTACACACGTGCTACAATGGCCGTTACAGAGAGCAGCCACTGCGCGAGCAGGAGCGAATCTATAAAGACGGTCACAGTTCGGATCGGAGTCTGCAACTCGACTCCGTGAAGCTGGAATCGCTAGTAATCGGATATCAGCCATGATCCGGTGAATACGTTCCCGGGCCTTGTACACACCGCCCGTCAAGCCATGGAAGCTGGGGGTACCTGAAGACGGTCACCGCGAGGAGCTGTTTAGGGTAAAACTAGTGACTGGGGCTAAGTCGTAACAAGGTAGCCGTACCGGAAGGTGCGGCTGGAACACCTCCTTTCTAGAGACGACCGATAATTGAACATCGGACTAACTCATTCTTTAAATCTTGCTGACAACAAAAAATAAGCAGTCTCATAGCTCAGCTGGTTAGAGCGCTACACTGATAATGTAGAGGTCGGCAGTTCGAGTCTGCCTGGGACTACAATAAGCTAAAGAAGGAAATTCTAGAAGCTGAAGAGAGACGAATAGCGTAAATCGTAATTCGTAATTCGTAACTCGTCATTAAGCACGGGGAATTAGCTCAGCTGGCTAGAGCACCTGCCTTGCACGCAGGGGGTCAAGGGTTCGAATCCCTTATTCTCCACAACAACAGTACATTGACATATTGGGATAAAGAGCATAAGAGATCAATAATAGAATATTGATTATCTAACGAAAAATATTAAAAAGAATCAAAGAGAACGAGGTATTTATTTAATTGATAATTGTTAATTGTTAATTGAATAAAACTACAAGCGCGAAAAGTTATGTAAGGGCGTATGGGGGATGCCTAGGCTCTCAGAGGCGAAGAAGGACGTGATAAGCTGCGAAAAGTTGCGTGGATTGGCACATACGAGTTGATACGCAAATATCCGAATGGGGCAACCCAGTACATTGAAGATGTACTACATCGTAAAGATGGGCAAACCCGCTGAACTGAAACATCTAAGTAGGCGGAGGAGAAGAAAACAAAAGTGATTCCCAAAGTAGTGGCGAGCGAAATGGGAACAGCCCAAACCCATATTGTTACGGCAATATGGGGGTTGTAGGACCCAGATATAGGTTGTAAAGCTGGATTAGAAGTGTTTGGAAAGACACACCATAGAGAGTGAAAGTCTCGTATAGGTACAGTTTTATAAATCTTATGGGTATCCTGAGTAGGTCGGGGCACGTGGAACCTTGACTGAATCCACCGGGACCATCCGGTAAGGCTAAATACTCCTGAGAGACCGATAGTGAACTAGTACCGTGAGGGAAAGGTGAAAAGAACCGTGAATAACGGAGTGAAATAGACCCTGAAACCATACGCCTACAAGCGGTTGGAGCAGCTACGGCTGTGACAGCGTGCCTTTTGCATAATGAGCCTACGAGTTACTGTTACCAGCGAGGATAAGTATTTCAGATACGAATCCGCATCGAAAGAGAGTCTGAATAGGGCGCAAATAGTTGGTAGTAGTAGACGCGAAACCTGGTGATCTACCCTTGGGCAGGTTGAAGCGCTGGTAACACAGCGTGGAGGACCGAACTGGTTGTCGTTGAAAAGACTTCGGATGACCTGAGGGTAGGGGTGAAAGGCCAATCAAACTGGGAAATAGCTCGTACTCCCCGAAATGCATTTAGGTGCAGCGTTGATGTGAGTTTAATAGAGGTAGAGCTACTGATTGGATGCGGGGGTTTCATCGCCTACCAATTCCTGACAAACTCCGAATGCTATTAAATACTCATCAGCAGTGAGGGTATGGGTGCTAAGGTCCATATCCGAGAGGGAAAGAACCCGGACCATCAGCTAAGGTCCCCAAATATATGCTAAGTTGACCAAACGCGGTCTGACTGCACTGACAGCTAGGATGTTGGCTTGGAAGCAGCCATACATTTAAAGAGTGCGTAACAGCTCACTAGTCGAGCGGTTGGGCATGGATAATAAACGGGCATAAGCATATTACCGAAGCTATGGGGTTATTACATAAGTAATATACCGGTAGGGGAGCATTCTATTGGCGTTGAAGCTAAAGGCGTGAGCCATAGTGGAGCCTAATAGAAAAGAAAATGTAGGCATAAGTAACGATAAGGCAGGCGAGAAACCTGCCCGCCGAAAGATCAAGGTTTCCTCAGCTATGCTAATCAGCTGAGGGTTAGTCGGGGACTAACGCGAACCCGAGTAGGGGTAGTGGATGTACAACGGGTTAATATTCCCGTACCATTAATCTGATAAAAGTGACGGAATGAGATAGCTACCGCGTACTGACGGAATAGTACGTTTAAGGAGTTGTTATGACTTCAAAAGTACACTGAGGCTTCGGCTGATGTGAGTGTGGCAACAACGTTTCCAAGAAAAGCGAAGATTAATGCCCGTACCGTAAACCGACACAGGTGATTGGGATGAGAATTCTAAGGCGCTCGAGAGATTCATGGCTAAGGAACTAGGCAAAATAGACCTGTAACTTCGGGAGAAAGGTCGCCTATCTAGCGATAGGCCGCAGTGAAAAGGTCCAAGCGACTGTTTATCAAAAACACAGGACTCTGCAAAATCGAAAGATGAGGTATAGGGTCTGACACCTGCCCGGTGCTGGAAGGTTAAGAGGAGAGCTTAGCGTAAGCGAAGGTTTGAATTGAAGCCCCAGTAAACGGCGGCCGTAACTATAACGGTCCTAAGGTAGCGAAATTCCTTGTCGGGTAAGTTCCGACCTGCACGAATGGTGTAACGATTTGGACACTGTCTCGGCCATGAGCTCGGTGAAATTGTAGTATCGGTGAAGATGCCGATTACCCGCAGTGGGACGAAAAGACCCTGTGCACCTTTACTATATCTTCGTATTGGTCTTGGATAAGTGATGCGTAGGATAGGTGGGAGACTGTGAAGCGGCTATTCCGGTAGTTGTGGAGTCATTGTTGAAATACCACCCTTTGCTTATCTGAGGTCTAACCCTGCTAGGAGCAGGGGACAATTCGTGGAGGGTAGTTTGACTGGGGTGGTCGCCTCCAAAAGAGTAACGGAGGCTTCTAAAGGTTCCCTCAGCACGCTTGGTAACCGTGCGTAGAGTGCAATGGCATAAGGGAGCTTGACTGAGAGACCTACAAGTCGATCAGGTACGAAAGTAGAGCATAGTGATCCGGTGGTTCCGTATGGAAGGGCCATCGCTCAAAGGATAAAAGGTACGCCGGGGATAACAGGCTGATCTCCCCCAAGAGCTCACATCGACGGGGGGGTTTGGCACCTCGATGTCGGCTCGTCACATCCTGGGGCTGGAGAAGGTCCCAAGGGTTGGGCTGTTCGCCCATTAAAGTGGCACGCGAGCTGGGTTCAGAACGTCGTGAGACAGTTCGGTCTCTATCTACTGTGGGCGTTAGAAATTTGCGTGGATCTGACTCTAGTACGAGAGGACCGAGTTGGACGCACCTCTGGTGTATCTGTTGTCTTGCCAAGGGCATAGCAGAGTAGCTAAGTGCGGATGGGATAAGTGCTGAAAGCATATAAGTACGAAACCCGCCACAAGATGAGATTTCTTTTAAGGGTCGTGGGAGATGACCACGTTGATAGGTTACAGGTGTAACGGTGGTAACATCATAGCCGAGTAATACTAATCACCCGTAGACTTTTCGCGCAGCATTCTTTTTAACAAAAATGTTAGTCACAACAATTGTTAATTATTAATTATCAATTGTTAATTGAAAAATATGTTTTTTATCCCTATATGTTAAAAAAATAAGGTTACAGGTCGTAGGTTATAGGCATCAGGGATTCCCCTGAAACCTAATCCCTAACCCCTGACAACTAAAAGATTTAAGGTGGTTATAGTCAAAGGTCTCACCTCTTACCATTCCGAACAGAGCAGTTAAACCTTTTAGCGCAGATGGTACTACGGTCACGTGGGAGAGTATGTCGCCGCCTTCTTATAAAGAGCAATTCTGATAAAGAATTGCTCTTTTTTTATTATCTATATAATGCAAAAAAAAATAAGGAGTAAAACTCCTTATTCTACGATTTCTATATTTACTTGTAGCAAACCTTTGCTCTTGTTATCGGTGATTTCCATAAAGGCACGCTTGGTAAGATCAAGTTCACGACCTTTAGTAAAGGGACCTCTATCAGTGACGGTTACTACTACCGATTTTCCATTTATGGGATTGGTAACCTTTAGTTGGGTTCCAAAAGGTAACGAAGGGTGCGCCGTGGTTAGCTTGCTATTGCTAAATACAGCCCCACTAGCGGTCTTTCTCCCGTTAAACTTATCGTGATAATAGGTTGCAGTAACATCCGTTTTATAAACGCCTGTTTTTACATTAGCTGTCTTAGGGGCAGCTTTTTTTGTATGCGCACGGGTAGTACGCTGGTTATTCATAGTAGCACAGGACTGTAAAGCCAAAATTGCTATTAAACAAAGAGTAAGTTTTTTCATATCGTCTTCTTTTATTAAAATAAAAGACTGTTCAAAAAGAGTTGTAGTTGCATTTTGAACAGTCTTTATAATTATAATTGTTTATAGTTTTCCTACTTTTAATATCCACGCTTTAGAGTTTTTAAACTCTGGAATGCGGAGCAAGTTGATAAGCCTATCACCTGCTTCTGCTCGTGTATCATAAGGTTTATCTATATAGATGTAGGTAAAGTTGTTGTTAGGGTGTAGGAAGCTAGCTACATCAAGGTCTAATTTCTGTTTGATTTCTTTAGTGATTCTGTAAGCTCCCCCTGGGCTGTTGTATACCCCAACAATCACATAGTATCCTGGAGGAATATTACCAATATCATCTTCAACTACTTTGATACGTCTGCTCAAGTCATCCATAGGAGTTTTAGGTTTAGGAGGAGCTGGAGGAAGTGTAGGAGTTTGTGTAACTGTAACAGTAGGTGTTACTACCTTAGGTTCAGGTGGTTTTACTACTGGAGGGTCTTTTTTAGGAGGCTCTTTTACTACTGGTGGTTTTTTGATATGATGTTTGCCACCAAATTGATAAGATACTACCACATCATAACTACCGCCTTGTTCAGCTACATAGTTGGCAATGCTTTGTTCGTAACCAAAGCCAATGCTAAAATGGTTGCTTACATTGAAGCCTATTCCTCCAAAAACGCCATATTTTTGGTCGTAACCAGCATACGCCCAGCCCATATTTACATCGAGCATTAGGTTTCCGCCAAATTGGAAGTTATCTTTTGTTCTTTTACCCTTTGCCATTATGCTGAAGAATCCGTCTTCCAAAAAGTCGCTTGTACTCTGTAATTCTTTGCGGTACATCACGTGAGCGGTGAGTGATTTTTCGTTGAAAGGCACTGCCATTTCACCTGCTGAGAAAGAATAGTCTAAAAGGTTTTCGGCAGTAAGCCCTACGTGCCAATAACCAAAGTTTACATCTACCCCTGGTTGGAGGTTGATGATACTGGTTGCTTTGGCATTCTCAACAAGAGGGTCTTGTACGTTTGAACGCACTTTGCTTTTATCGATACTGCTACGGGCAAACACTACGTTCAAACCTAAGCGCAAATAGTTATCTCTTGAGATTTCTACTTGGTGTACATAGTTTCCTAAAATGCCTACATTTGAGAAGAAGCTCGCATTGCGCTTGAATATCATTCCGTGAGCCATATTATTCCCGTCGTAGTAATCTTTTTTTCTACCTGCATCACCGCCCCATTTTTTACCATACGAAAGTCCAAAGGTATTGAATTTATCATCTTTGAAGCCCATCCATTGGTTGCGATGGAAGAAGGTGATTTGTGATTCGTTTTTGCTAAATATAGGAAATGCAGGGTGCATCAGGTAGGTGTTGTACTTCACGGCTGTATGTCCGGGCATTTCATAAGGCAAGTAATTACCATCGCCTTGTGCCCAACTCCAGTAGGCACCAAGCACAAACGCTATGATGAGTATATGTATTCTAATTTTCATTGTTCGTTCTTATTTTAGTATGGTAATTGTTCCTTTCAAATCAACACTTTTTCTCTCTCCATTTTCAGTGTATTCACCTTTTATAGTATAAATATAGATGAGAGCGCGTTTGCCAAGATCTTTGAAAGCACTAGAATTTGATGAAGGCCACTGATTTTTATAATTAGTGCCTGAATATTCTTCTTTACCTTCAACTGTATAAATGGTTACTTTCACGTTGGGGCTAGTGTATTTAGCTGGGATTTCCCAAGTGTCGTTGAAATGGTCGCCATTAGGGGTTACAATATTCGGTACTACATCTACTTTGTAGATATCCAACTCAAAACTTATAGCGTTTTCGCCTATAGCAGGGCACGATATTTCTTTTAGCGTGTAGCTACCTGCCATATCTTCGGAGGTGATATCAAGTGATGTGCCATATTTTTCAGTGCCATCGTCTTTCACCCATACAAAGTTACCTCCAGCTATTTCTATTTCATCGTCGGTATTTGTTTTTTTAAGCACTACGATGTGTTCACCTACTTGAGCACTTATTTTAATTCTAGGCGATTGGTATTGTTTTATTTTTGTAACAGCACTATTGTTGTCGCTTCCTTTAAAGCCAAGTTCAAAGAGCCCTAAGCGGTAGTTTTCTACTTTTATATGAGCGCGTTTAGGGCAACCACCATTGTTGATTTCTAAATAGTATTCGCCAATGGCATCTACTTTTGCGGTAGGAGCTTCACTACCCAAAGCTGTGTCGTTCGTATAGTTAGCACTGGTTACTTTGTACCATTTGTACGAAAAGCTATCGGCGAGGGTAGCATTGGGGTCAAAACTATCGGCGGAAACTGTGAGAGTTACCGAACCTCCTTGGCAAAGGTAAACAGTTCCTTTGGCGCCATCGGCTGATGAGATTTGAAAATCGGGGATAGGAGTAAAGGCAATAGCGCGTTCGGTTGAAGTTTTGATAATACTTGTATTATAAGTAACTTTTACGCTATATTTAGCCGACTCGGAGTTGCCAGCGCGCAATACTACTAATTGGTGGCGAGTTTCGCCTAAGATATCGTTACCATCTTTTGACCATTGGAAATTGAAATAACGATAGTCGGCGCGTTTCACTTCCACTTCTTGTCCGCTACTGCTGAGTTTTACTTTTATTTTTTGTACCTCAAGGGTAGTTTGTGAGCGAGTTTCGCAATCGGTAGATGAGATAGCAAGTGTACCCACTTTCACTTCTGTGATATCGGCGATAGTTTCGAAATACACAGGGTCGAGGGTTTTTACTGTACCACAATTGCCGTTATCGGTGAGTTTTACGGTATAGATATCTACCGATGTAGGAGCCGATGAAATGGTGAGTTGGGTACCTGTTTCGCCAGGGATTACAGCGCCATTTTTGCTCCACTCGATAGTAGGCGTAGTCATATTGTGTGATACTTGTAACACGTTTGTTTTGCCGTGATAGTAAATTTCACGGGTGTTGATATCTTCAGCCCAACGCGCTGTGATAGTGGTTTTCTTTACCACTACCGAGTTAGAAGTTGCAGGACAGCCGCCAGAGCTTGAGCCTACTGTAGCGTAGTATACACCAGAACCCTCGGCAGCATATTCGGTTTTACCTACACCTTCTGCTACTTTCACATTGTCCTTAAACCAAGTATAGTTAGCTGAAGGAGAAGCTCCTGTAGTGACAGTGAGGGTTACAACGCCATCGCAGAACTCCAATGAGTTGTTGCCGTTGTTAATTTTTAGCGCATCACTATCTTGCAAACGGATGTCTAATTCGTTAGAATCGGGGATAGTAAAGCCAGTAGCCGTTACTTTGAGTTTGTATTTACCATTTTCTGTGGCACTACTTAAAGACAATTCGCTTTGGGTTTTCCCTGCTAAATCTTGATAAGTACCAGAGAGATTGGCTTGCCATTGAAAGGAGAAAGTGCTATAATCGGAAGAATCTACGGTGAGTTCAGTACCTCCTGCTACAGCAACAATTTTATCAATTGCTAAAGTAACGGCATTCGTAGTACAAGGTTGGAAAGCGGTTTTAGTTTTGATAGTAACTTTAAAGCTATCAGGAGCTTTAAGGGTTATTTCGTTGGTAGTAATAGTAGCGGCACAGCCAGCAGTTTGTGTAACTTCGGCTTTATAGGTACCAGCAGCATTGGCAGTATAGGTAGCGCCTGTTTGCCCTGTGATTTCTACCCCATCCTTAAACCATTTGTATTGCGGACTTTGGGCGGTGGTGCTCACTGTGAAAACGCGAGTTTTACCAGGCATTAACACTGTGCCACCATCGGAGCTTATAGAGGCAGTGATATTGTCTTTTCGTTTGATAGTAACGCGATTAGATTGCACATCGCAACTGCCACCACTCCCCACTTGCACATAGTAGTTACCAGCGAGGTTTTGTCCAGCGGGAACTGTATAGGTATTCACGCCATCAGTTTCAGCTATTTTGGTATTATCGCGATACCAAATGAACTTAGCAGAGGGATTGGCAGGAGTAGCAGTAAGGGTAAAAGGCTCACTTTCGCATACCTCAGTAGCAGAAGAAGAAAGGTTAACCGACTGACTACCAGAGACTGTTACTTCTATATTTTGAGAATAAGACTTATTATCACAAATTCCAGAAAATTCTATACCAGCATAATAAGTACCTGCTTCGGAGACTGTGAAAGTAGGACCTGCATTTCTTTGGATTGGAATGCGATTATTACTATTATTTATTTTACCCCATACATAACGATAGTTACCCACTGGCTCACCATTAGGAAGGCTTACTACTTTTAATTCTTGAGTGTGTCCAGGGCAAAGAGCTACATTTTGAGGGGATACAAATATAGGTGTAATAATTGGCATCCAAGCTATTTTGAATGCTTGAGTATTAGCACGATTTTCTTTATCTACAGCAATTATTTCAGAAGCAGGATTGGTGCTTCGCACTCGAATTTTGAAGTTTGAATCATTGAGATTAGTAGGTAAAGAAAAATCAAGTGAGGTGTCATTTATATTACTTCTCTCATAGGCAGTGATATTAGGTCTAGTATTTATTACTTTTAAGACTGTAGGACTGTTGAAATTCCCATTAGCATCGGATAATTCTACATAGAACTTGTTATCTGGATTAGGAAAGGGGGGACTCCAATAGAAATGTACTCTCCATTTACCATTATTGGAAGGAGAGACACAAGCATCACCAAATTGCCGTCTTGCAGAGAGTAATCTACCTTGTGTTTGAGCATACAACTCCTGTGCTCCAGAGAAGAGAAAGAGCAACAAGGCAAGGTATTTAAAAAAACTTTTTACTTTCATTTCATCTAAAAATTAAAAAACATTGCTATAAAAAAAGTGCCTACAAAGCACCATAAATCGCACAAAAGTACAAAAAAGAAAAATACTATACAAGTGTAAGTGTGAAAAAATTTTAGCAAGCTATGCGGTGACAGTTGTTTTTTCAAGCAATAATATTTTGTTTTACAAAAAGTTGTGAGTGTAAAAGGTGTGAAAATATTACTTTTACCAGAGATAATATTTAACATTTGTTTAAGAAGTGCGAGCCGCACGGGGAGAGGTGGGATAGCCCCCGACTCACTTACTCGGCAATTGCCGACAATCCCGAAGGGGGACAAGCCGGAAAAGGGGACAGTTGCGGGAGTGGTGAGAGCGGTGAGAGCGGTGAGAAAATCTCCGAGAATCTTGGGAAATCTCAAAAAATCTCAGAAGTGCAAGCTACAAACTTGTGCAGTAGTGGGGATGAATAATAGTAAATGCTCATAGAGTTTTGAACCAAATACAAAAAACTTTGGCAAAGTTGAGGATTTGCCAAAGTTTTTTTAGATTTATTAATAGCTATACTATTTAAAAATTCAAGAAGATACTTTAATTCAAGAAGATACTTTCTTGTGCTTCTGGAGTGTTAAAAATATCTTTTAGCATAGCCATATACTCATTGTATGACTCATCATTAGGAAATAATAGAAAAGCCTCTAAACGACCAAGTTCATAAAAAGCAATAGCTTTATGTTCAGGTATAGGTTTAATGATTAACTCTAGCAAATCAATATAATTACTAATTCTTGAACCTCCTATACGAATGCTTAAAAAATGATCACCTGTGCCACGGTGAAAAAGATTAAAAGGTTCCATCGCATAGTCTTGATCATCAGTATACATATACTTGTAATAAATTTCAAAACGATACTTTCCTTCAAAAGCGTTTTTATATTGATGATTCAAAGACTCCATAGTTTTTCCTGTATTGTAGTAACTAAAAGGAAGAGCAATTGATGATTTTGCTAATTTTTTTCTAACTTTTTCGTTATCAATGGTTTTAGGAATAAATGAAGGAAGGGCTGAATCTCCTCCTACCCAAGATAATTTGAAAACACTACCACAATAAATAAGAGGTAGAGGCTTTACAGGTAAGTCATAAAAATGATATTTTTCATAATCATCAACATAAATACTTCTAAGCATATTCACATATTCTTTATAAGCCTCTTTAGTAGCAAATTTATAAAATTTTAATGCCTTGAGTCTAAACTCACCTCCTTTTAAAATATCTAAAGCAGTATCATCAAGGTTATAAAATACAACAATATTTTCCTTTTCATCTAACCCAAAAACACTATTAGGGTTAATAGGAGGGAGTGGAGGATTGTCATAAAAATAAATAGGCTTAATTTTATAAGGTATTTGTGTTGCTTCTTTTTGATGTTCTTTGTTTGCAAAAGGGACTCCACCATCAGAGTGAGTAATTTCAAAACCATCACTATTTACAATGTTATATTTCTCAAAAAAAGCATTTAACACTTTATTGTTCTGCTCTAATAGATTAGGGTCATTAATGATAGGACCAACTCCCCTATCAACATCGTAGTAAAAGGAGTAGTTTGCAGGGATAAATTCAGTAATATTGAATTTCTTAAAGTCTTTAGGAAAACCTAACATTATTTGGTTAGGTTTGATAGTAGCTGTAGGGGTTTTAGTGCCACCATTATTACCATTGTCATTATTGCAATTACAATTTTCTTTATCTTTGCTACAACTTGCAAGAGTGAGGGCAATAATTGCCAAAATAGTTAAAAATTTTTTCATTGTTTCTTTTTTTTAGTTATTGGACAAAAGTACAAAAAAGAAAAATACTATACAAGTGTGAGTGTGAAAAAATTTTAGCAAGCTATGCGGTGACAGTTGTTTTTGCGAGTAATAATATTTTGTTTTACAAAAAGTTGTGAGAATAAATGGTGTGAAAATATTACTTTTATCAGAGATAATATTTAACATTTGTTTAAGATTGAGAGACCTGAAGTGAGTAGGTGTAGAGAAAGAGAAAATGGGTGTTACTAATTTTCTGATTTTTAAATTTTCTAATCAGCAAATTAGCAAATTAGCAAATTATATAGTACCTTTGTGCCCTCAAACCAGTATAAGTGTTATGGAACAGGTTTACATTTTTATGCTGTTCGTGTTCTTAGTGCTCGCTATCATAGACTTAGTAGTGGGGGTAAGCAACGACGCAGCGAACTTTCTCAATTCGGCCGTAGGCTCTAAAGTGGCAACTATTCGCACGATTATGATAGTTGCGAGTGTGGGGGTAGCCATCGGTGCTGTTTTCTCGAGTGGAATGATGGAAATTGCCCGCAAAGGGATTTTTAACCCCCAACTCTTCTATTTTGATGAGGTAATGATTATCTTTATGTCGGTTATTCTTGCCGATATTCTTCTTTTTGACCTCTTCAACTCTATAGGATTGCCCACCTCTACTACTGTATCTATAGTTTTCGAGCTTTTGGGGGCTGCAATGTGTGTAGCGACTATCAAAACCTTTACAAGTGGCCAACCATTGCTCTCCGCTTTCGACTACATCAATACATCCGAGGCTCGCAAGATTATTATGGGTATTTTTACTTCGGTAGCTATTGCCTTTACAGTGGGTACCATTGTGCAATACTTAGCCCGATTGGTGTTCAGTTTTAAATATCAAAACAATGTAAAATATGTAGGAGGGGTATTTGGCGGCTTGTCGCTCACAGGTCTTTCCTACTTTATTATTTTTAAAGGACTCAAAGACGTTGCTTTCATTCCTAAAGAAGCCATTGCGTGGATAGATGCTAATATCATTCTTCTGCTCATTGGCTGTTTTATTTTCTTTTCGGTGCTCTCACAAGTACTTATCCGTATGAAAGTGAATATCTTTAGCGTGATTATCCTCAGTGGTACTTTTGCTTTGGCGATGGCTTTTGCGGGTAACGACTTGGTGAACTTTATTGGGGTGCCGGTAGCTGCTTATCAGTCGTATGATATATGGCATAACTCGGGGGCAGCACACAATGGTTTGCTTATGGGGGCTTTAGCCGACGGAGAAATCACTACCCCTACCTTCTTGTTATTGTTCACAGGCTTTGTGATGATTCTCACCCTTTGGTTTTCCAAAAAAGCACGCCATGTGATTGATACAGGGGTGAACCTCTCACGCCAAAGTGAGGGCGGTGAAGAGAAATTCTCGTCTAACTTCTTGTCGCGTTTTTTGGTGCGTATTACCGTGATTTGCGCCAATGCAGTGGAGTTTGTAATGCCTAAATCGCTCAGTAGGAAAATAGACAGTCGTTTTGAAAAACCAGAACCCGACCCTAATGTAAAAGAAGAAGACCTCCCCGCTTTTGACCTTGTGCGCGCTGCGATTAACCTTGTGGTATCGAGTAGTTTGATTGCAGTTGGTACTTCATTCAAATTGCCGCTCTCTACTACTTATGTAACCTTTATGGTGGCAATGGGTTCCTCACTCGCCGATAGAGCTTGGGGGCGCGATAGTGCTGTGTACCGCGTGGCAGGGGTGCTAAACGTCATTGGCGGTTGGTTCCTAACAGCTATCGTGGCTTTCATTGGAGCTTTTATAGTTTCAGGAATATTGTACTACGGCAGTGTGATTGGACTTATCGTGATGATTATGGTAGTGGGCTTTGTACTCATCCGCAATGCTGTGATTTATCGCAATAAACAGAAAGCCAAAGCGCAAGGCAAACGCTTTGAACGCGCTGATTTGGCGACCATTGGCGGGGTAATCAAAGAAAGTTCTAACTACGTATCTGAAACGATTTTCCGCATTGATGAGCTTTATAGCAAAGTGGTGAAAAACCTAGGCACGCAAGACCTCGCTAAACTTACCAAAAACAAGAAAAACGCTAAAAAGTTAGAAAAAGAACTCGACGAGCTGAAAGGTAATGTGTATTACTTTATCAAATCGCTGAATGAGAGTTCGGTAGCGTCAAGTAAGTTCTATATACTCATTTTGGATTGCTTGCAGGATATGGCGCAGTGTCTCACCGCTATTACCCTCAACAGCTACGAGCACGTGAACAACAATCACAAGAACCTTAAGTTCAACCAGCTGAGGGATTTGAAATACATTTCGGACAAGATGGAAGAGGTGTTTAAGGCAGAAGCTGAAATATTTAAAGGCTCAGACTATAACAAGTTGCATATCATTTTTGAAGATTGCAAAGTGTTGAAAAACGAAGTATCAAAAATGGTACAAAAACAAATCGACCGTATTCGCACTACTGAAACCAGTCATAAAACCACGAAGCTATACTTTAGTATCTTGCTAGAAACCAATGCGCTTATCCGTGCTAACAACAACTTGCTAATGCAGTTTGACGAGTACCAAAAACAGCAAAATAAGAAGAAGAAAATAAACCTTATCAATCTTCAACAAGAGGTAAGAGATAAGAGATAAGAGGAAAATCAGTATACTTTGCCAAAGTCCTTGGACTTTGACAAAGTGTATGTAATATCATAAAAAAATAGGCAACTAAGAAATTTCTTAGTTGCCTATTTTTTTATTACTAATATCTTATTTCTTAGCTGCTAAAATTCTTCTTGCAGCTTCGGAAGCAGCGATCAAACCACCTGCCGACATTATAATGTCTTTCAATACCAAGCGTCCAGCTCCTGATAAGTAAGGGAAACCATAAGCTGGAGTAGGCATATCACCACCTAAATTAGGTACATACACTTCTGGTGTAGTGATGAGGAAAGAAAGGGTAACGATGCTCATTCCAAAAGTAAGCAATCCTCCTACTACCCCAATTTTAGGTGACCAAATACCCAAAAGGGTAAGTAACCCTATCAAGCATATAAAAGCACCTAAACCATAAGAGAAAATATAAGTGTTGTTCTCTTTATGCCACTCGATATTGGCTTTCACCATTTTACCTTCGGGGTTTTTGTGCAATTTGTATTGAGCTACTTCTTTACCTTTGTTAGCTTCACCTGTAACACCGTTCTCATCAATGGCGGTTTTACCTGAATTAGCATAGAAAAAACTCATAAACGGACTGTTAGTCACGAAAGGTACAATGCCATCGGCTTCGTACTGACATACTTTTAAGCCACCTATCCACGCCATTACGATGAAGATAGCAACTCTAATAAAATTCACGAAACTACGTTCGCTTCCTGCTAAAAATGATAATAATTTCTGCATACTGTTAAAATTGTTTTTGTTAAATAAAATCCCCATATATTTTTACAGATTTTTCCCTTGGGGGATAGGGTGTTCTTTCAGGGCGCAAAATTACGGCTTTTTTGGCAAATGCAAATGGATAAAAAAGGTGATTACATAGACATTTTAGTCTGCTTCATTGGCAACTATAGAAATACCTACACTTTCGCGGAAGTGTTTAGGTGAGAGTCCTACATTTTTTTTGAAGAATCTACTGAAATAGAACTCATCTTCAAAATTCAAATCGAAGGCTATTTCTTTGATAGACTTATGAGTGAGGTGCAGTTGCTTTTTGGCTTCTAACACCAATCGCTCTTGGAGGAGTTTGGTAGGTGTTTTCCCGATGAGTTTTTTCAGCTTCTTGCTAAAAGCATCAGGGGTGAGGGAGAGCGCCTCGGCATAGAAAGAGAGGTTGCGCTCACTAAGGAAGTGTTTTTCTAAAAGCTCTTGGAAGTCGGTTGCGAGAGTGTGTTCGGTTTGAGGAGGAGCATCGGTGAGTAAGAGGCTTTTTTCCTTGCTGGAAAGCGCCAAAATAAGCTGAAGATAAGACCGCAGTACGGCTTCTGAAAAAGGATTGTTCTCTATAAGTTCAGCAGTTATATTTCTAAATAGATTTTTAACTTCTACAAAAGTAGCTTCTGCCACACTGATATGAGGTTGCAAAAACAGGGCATTGAAGAGGAAACCATTGCAAGCAACTTCTTTTTTGTGGTATTCTATACAATAGAAATCACCGTGAAATTGCAAAAGTTCGGCAGTTGTAATGCTTGCTTCTTGCCACTGAAAGTGCTGAAAAGGAGAGAGGAAAAGCAAGGTGTAACCCTTATAAGTATACGGGGTAGCATCTACTGTAAAGACTCCTGAGCCTTCAAACATAAATATACAATAATTCTCCACACTTGTGGGTGTGGAGAATTGTTGCAAATTGATATGTTCAACAAATAAGGTCATTTTTCACCTAATTGTTTATCATCTATTCATTGATAGCAGCGATACCAGGAAGTACTAATCCTTCGAGGCTTTCGAGCATAGCACCACCACCGGTAGAAACATAACTCACTTTGTTTTCAAAGCCAAATTGTTTAACCGCTGCTACTGAGTCGCCACCACCTACGAGAGAGAAAGCACCTTTTTTAGTAGCTTCGGCAACATAATCACCTACGGCAATAGTACCTTTAGCGAAGTTAGGCATTTCAAACACGCCTACAGGGCCATTCCACAAAATAGTTTTAGAAGCGAGCAATACTGATTTGATATTTTCGAGTGTTTTAGGACCTGCATCAAGACCTTCCCAACCATCAGGGACAGCATTTACAGGTACTACTTGGGTTTTAGCGTTGTTGTCGAAAGCATCAGCCGCTACTACATCGATAGGCAAGTGAACTTCTACACCTTTAGCTTTTGCTTTAGCGAGGATATCGAGAGCGAGGTCGAGTTTATCATCCTCACAGATAGAATTACCTACTTTACCGCCTTGTGCTTTAGCAAAGGTATAAGCCATACCACCACCGATGATAAGGTGGTTTACTTTGTCTAAAATATTTTCGATGATAGTGATTTTAGAAGAAACTTTAGAACCACCAAGGATAGCAGTTACAGGTTTTTCACCGGTTCTCATCACTTTGTCGATGCTTTCAATTTCTTTAGCGAGAAGGTAACCAAAGCATTTATTGTTAGGGAAGAATTTTGCTACAATAGTAGTAGAAGCGTGGGCGCGGTGAGCAGTACCGAAAGCGTCGTTCACGTAGATATCGCCCAATTTAGCCAATTGTTTAGAGAAGTTTTCGTCACCTTTTTCTTCTTCATTGTGGTAGCGCAAGTTTTCGAGGAGTACTACACTACCAGCAGGAGCTGCTGCTACAGCTTTTTCGGCTACTTCGCCTACACAATCATCTACGAAGATCACTTTTTTACCTAATACTTTTTCTACTTCGCTAACGATATGACGGAGAGAATATTTGTCGTTGCGTTCTCCTTTTGGGCGACCCAAGTGGCTCATAAGCACTGCAGTACCACCATCTTTAAGGATTTTCTCGATAGTAGGTTTAGCAGCCTCAATACGAGTGTTGTCGGTTACTTTAAAGTTCTCGTCTAATGGTACATTGAAGTCCACACGAATAAGGGCTTTCTTGCCCGCAAAGTTAAAATTGTCTATGGTTTTCATATATTGTATATATAAATAATATTTTCAAGCTACAAAGGTACGGATTAATTAGCGAATTTGCAAATTTAGCAATTACTTTATCGTTCTTAAATACTCAAGCACTTCACGGGCTTGTTGCTGGGTGAGGTTTTGGTTGAGCATTAGGCTTTGGTACTCTTCCACTAATTTTTTAGCGATAGGGTCTTGTTTTTCCATCACATCGGGGTAGAGTATCATATTCATCAGCCACTCAGGGGTGCGGCGTTCCATTATGCCAATCATCGCGGGACCTATCAGGCGCTTTTTAGGGCGGTGGCAGGCAATACAAAGATTGTTGAAAGTTTCTTCACCTTTGGCAGCCATTGCTGCGTCGGGGGTATCGGCTAAAGGCGGGTTAAGTGTAATAGGTTTTACCCCTTTTTGGTTTTGCCAATCGGGAAAATCGGGTTCAGGAGTAGCTGTAGTAGTTGCCTGAGGGGTAGTAGTTTCGGGGGTGGTGGTATCGTTGCTGTTGTTATTATTGTTGTTGGTACCGCCACCACAAGCAGTTAGAAGTGCCATAGAGGCAAGTGTTAAAAAGTGTTTTTTCATAGAAAATTTAAATGTAGTTATTTAGTGAGGGCGTTTGCAAAACGCCCGTACATAACATACTCTAAAAGTGATTGATTATCAGGTTTATGACACAAAGGTGATTTTGTTTTTACAAGAGTTTTACGACTTCTTTGGCGAAATAGCTTGCGATAATATCGGCACCAGCGCGTTTGATGCTCACGATTTGTTCCATCATCACGGCATCGTGGTCGAGCCAACCCTTGGCAGCAGCAGCTTTGAGCATTGCGTATTCGCCGGATACTTGGTATACCGCTACGGGTACTTCGCTCATATTCTTTACCTCACGAACGATGTCTAAATAACAAAGCCCTGGTTTTACCATCACAATATCAGCGCCTTCCTCTATATCCATACGTGTTTCGCGCAAGGCTTCGAGGCGGTTGTGATAGTCCATTTGGTAAGTTTTCTTATCCTTAGGGATATCTTGCTGATCTACAGGAGCACTATCAAGGGCATCGCGGAAAGGACCGTAGAAAGCAGAAGCGTATTTGGCACTGTACGACATTATCCCCACGTGCTCAAAACTATTATCTTCAAGGGTTTCGCGCAAGGCAAGGATACGACCGTCCATCATATCACTAGGCGCGATAAAATCGGCACCTGCCTCGGCGTGAGAGAGTGCCATACGGCAAAGAGCATCAACTGTAGCATCGTTTACAATGCGACCCTTCTCTACAATACCATCGTGACCATAGATAGAATAAGGGTCGAGAGCTACATCGGTCATTATAAGCATTTGAGGAGCTGCTTCTTTTACAGTTTTAATGGCACGTTGCATCAATCCATTAGGGTTTGCTGCTTCAGTACCTTTGTTGTCTTTGAGGTTATCGGGGACTTTTACAAATAGTAAAACAGATTTGAGTCCTAAGCTCCAAAGTTCTTTAACTTCTTTTGCTAAGAGGTCGAGGCTATAGCGATAATAACCTGGCATAGAGGCAATTTCTTCTTTTACACCTGTACCTTCTACTACAAAGAGAGGCACAAGGAAATCATTGGGGGTAACGATCGTTTCTTTTACCAAACTGCGTATCGTATCATTCACGCGCAAACGGCGGTTTCTTCTGAGTGGAAACATATTTAATCAATTAACAATTTACAATTAACAATTTACAAAAAAGTGTTTTACTTCGTTTTCAAATATTCCTATGGGATAAGAGTGTTCCATAGTGTTGAGCAAATGAATGGTAACATTGGACAAAGCACTCATATCTTCACGCAGAACAGCAAGCGATTCCCACGGAGCAATCACTTTGTCCTGTAACCCAATGACTACCTGCATATAAGCAGTATAATTGGGATTGGGCTGAGTGTTGATAGGCATTTCGTTTCGGTGAGTAAGTGCAGGGTTGAACAGCAAGCAAGGTTTGCCTAATTTTTGGGCGAGGTAATAGACAACAAGCCCTCCTAAACTCGACCCGATGAGTACATCGGCAGAGGCGTATTTTGTTTGTAGTTCACTAAAGAGGTTAGGGGCATTGCGATAGTCGATAGTAGGGGCAAAGATTTCTCCATAGGGTGAAAGCACAGCACGCCTATCATCTTGTAAAAAACTATCAAGCCCGTGTAAGTAAAGTATTTTCATAATGGGGGCAAAGGTAGTATATAATTAGCAAATTAGCAAATTAGGGAATTAGAAAATTGGCAAACACTTTCTGTTATAATTTTAGTAGAACTGAAAAATATTACTACCTTTGTATTTTCAAATAACTAAAAACTCGTAAAAACTTTTAATAATGATTGATTATCTTATTGCTAAATGCATCCATATCATCTTTGTAGTGAGCTATTTTGCAGGAATTTTTTATATGGTGCGTCTTTTTATCTACCACACCGAAGCCTTGGAAAAAGAAGAACCCGAGCGTTCTATTCTTCACAAGCAATTTAGCTTTATGGAAGAACGCTTGTGGAATATCATCACTGTCCCCGCCCTTATACTGATGGTGCTTTCGGGCATTTATATGTTCTACGCAATGCAATGGGTGTATTTCACTCAAGGGTGGATGCACGTCAAACTGCTGTTCATTGTCTTTTTGTTTGTGTACCATTACTATTCTTGGCGTTTGATGAAACGCTTACAAGCAGGACAGACGACTCTTACTTCTGTGCAATTGCGAATGCTCAACGAGGTAGCAACCATTATTCTTTTTGTAGTAGTTTTTGCCGTTGTGCTTAGAGGTTATTTTGTTGCCTATTGGTATGCTTCCTTATTAGCTTTTGTAGCAATGGGTGTACTGATTATGTTGGTGGTAAAATTAGTGAATAAAGGAAAGAATTAGCGAATGTGATGACTATACAACAGCTTAGAAATACTCCTACCGCAGCACTTCCTGCACTGGCACAACAAATCCGTGAGCGCATTATAGAGGTTATCGCTACACGGGGCGGACACTTAGGTGCGAGTCTTGGAGTGGTGGAACTCACTATAGCGTTGCATTATGTGTTCAACACCCCCGACGATGTATTAGTGTGGGATGTGGGACACCAGTGTTATGCTCATAAAATCATCACGGGTAGAGACGAAGCTTTTGCACATATTCGCGAAAAGGAAGGTATTAGTGGTTTTCCTAAACGCTCAGAAAGTGAATACGATGCTTTTGGTACGGGACACTCTTCTACCTCTCTTTCAGCGGTTTTGGGTATGGCAATGGCATCGGCTTTGGAAGGGAATACCACCCGCCAGCATATAGCTGTGATAGGCGATGCGTCAATTGTGAGCGGTATGGCTTTCGAGGCGCTCAACTATGCAGGCACTACCGATGCGAATATGCTTATTATCCTCAACGACAATGCGATGGCTATCGACCCTACTGTGGGGGCTCTCAAAAATTATTTCGAGCAGTTACGCCAAAGAAAAGGTGCCGATGAAACTTTCTTCAACGATTTAAACATCACTTACAAAGGTACGGTAGATGGGCATAACCTCCCTGAATTAATAAAAACGCTTGAAGCTGAAAAAAATGAGAGAGGTGTACGGCTCTTGCACGTGCTTACCACCAAAGGCAAGGGATTTGCTAAAGCGGAAGCCCAACAAGTGAGTTACCATTCGCCTGCCTTATTCGATAAAATTACGGGAGAACCACTCCCCGAGAAACCTTCACTTCCCGTTAAATACCAAGAGGTAGTAGGGCAGACCCTCACCCAGCTTGCTGCACTCAACCCTAAAATTGTAGCCATTACTCCTGCAATGAGCAGTGGTAGCGGACTTACCACTATGCACCAATCTTTCCCCAATAGGGTGTTTGATGTAGGTATTGCCGAACAGCACGCTGTAACCTTTGCAGCAGGTTGGGCTACACGTGGGTTTATACCTTATTGTGTGATTTATTCCACTTTCTTGCAACGCGCTTACGACCAACTCATTCACGATGTAGCCCTGCAAAACCTCCCCGTAGTGTTCTGCATAGACCGTGCGGGACTTGTAGGCGAAGACGGTGCTACCCATCACGGGGTATTTGATATGGCATTTTTGCGTCCCATTCCTAACCTTATTATCGCTGCCCCGCGCAATGCTACCGAGTTGCGCCATCTGCTCTATACTGCCCAGCAGCCATTAGAACACCCTATTGCCATTCGCTATCCGCGCGGTAGATGTAATGAAAAACATTGGCAACAACCTTTTCAGGCATTACCTATTGGCAAGGGCGAGCAGCTAAAAGAAGGTAGTGAGATAGCGGTACTTACTATTGGTGCTATCGCTGAAGAAGTTGCCGAGCAAATTCAAAAGAGTAATACTGCTGAAAAATACGCCCATTACGATATGCGTTTTCTCAAGCCTTTAGATGAGGAAATGCTGCATCACATCTTCCAAAATTACAAGAAAGTCATCTCCATAGAAGAAGGAGTTACAGGTGGATTAGGCTGTGCTGTAGCCGAATTTGCCGCTCAGCACGGTTATACTATCCCTTTGAAAATTATCACACTTCCCGATGAGTTTATGGGGGTAATGAGCCGGTTTACCGATTTTTCAATTGGCTAATTGCCAAATAATCCCTACCTTTGCACCCCGAATCATTTAGCATCACTTTCAGTATGAAAAAACTCGTTATCGCACTCCTACTTTGCAGCGTTACAGCGTGGGGACAAGTGCGCAAAGCTAAGGCTTTCCAAGCCGATGTAAAAAGCGATACTATCAGGGTACTCACTGACCCCGAAGCGCTTAAATTTACCTTCAACCGATACCAACAAGCACAACAAAAATGGTTTAAATTCAACCAAGTAGGGTTGAATATGAGCGAGGTAGCCTTTTCCAATTGGAATGCAGGGGGAGAATCCTCAATTTCAGGTATTATGAATGCCAGATTCCGCCGCCGTTATACAGAACGCACTTTCTTTTGGGATAATGAACTCGAAATCAACTATGGTATCAATGCTCAAAAAGGACGCGAAGTGCGCAAAACCGACGATAAGTTGTCGCTCATCTCTTCATTTGGCTATCGCGGCGACTCACAGTCGTTTTGGTATTACACCGCACGTTATCAGTTTTTATCGCAAATTAGCAATGGGTATAACTACCCCGATGTAGAAAAACCTATCTCTAAATTCTTAGCGCCAGCTTATATTACCTTCGGTTTGGGTGCTGAATATGCGCCTGCTAAAATCAAATTCAACCTCTTTCTTTCACCTATTACGCTCAAAACTACTGCCGTGTTTGATCAGCGTTTAGCTGATGACGGTGCTTTTGGGGTAGAAAAAGCTCTGCGTGCCCCCGATGGTACAATCCTCAAGAAAGGAAAACGCACTCATAATGAACTCGGTTTTTCGGTATCAGGACGTTGGGATAAAAAAGTAATGGAAAATATGATGCTCAACACCACCTTCAACTTCTATGGCGACTACCTCAGAAACTTTGGAAATATAGATGTGGATTGGGAAACCAACCTCAACCTAAAGGTGAATAACTATGTTCAAGCACGTATAGGGGTGCATATCAAATACGACGACGATGTGAAATTCTATTCGTACACTGCTCCTAATGGCGAAAAACACAACTATGGAGCACGCACTCAGCTCAAACAAATATTAGGAGTAGGGGTATTATATACTTTTTAAGCGATGTTTTTAGAAAATACAGTAAACGACAACGAAAAAACGGGTTGGATAGAAGTAATATGCGGGTCGATGTTCTCGGGTAAAACCGAAGAACTGATTCGCCGATTGCGCCGCGCTCAATTTGCCAAACAGAAGGTTGAAATCTTCAAACCTGCCTTTGACACCCGCTATGACGATACCAATATAGTGTCGCACAATGCCAATGAAATCCCCTCAACTCCCGTAGAAGCCGCTTCCAGTATTATGCTCTTAGCCGATGGTTGTGATGTGGTGGGTATAGACGAAGCACAATTCTTTGACGATGAAATTGTGAATGTGTGCAACGAACTCGCCAATCGCGGTATGCGTGTGATTGTAGCAGGGCTCGATATGGACTACAAGGGCAGACCTTTTGGTCCGATGCCTTTTTTGATGGCAACTGCCGAATATGTTACCAAGGTACACGCCGTTTGCACCCGCACGGGCAATCTCGCCAACTACAGTTTCCGCAAAGTAGCTAATGACCAACAGCGAATGCTCGGTGAAGCCGATAGTTACGAACCTCTAAGTCGCGCAGCTTTCTATAAAGCAATGAAGTCAGGGGATAGGGGGTAGGTGTCAGGTGTCAGGGGGAGTAAAAAAATAGAGTTTAGATGATTTGTTGGAATAAAAAGTTGTATCTTTGTAAAAAAAAATAATAGAATTATGAGTATTGCAGTATGAACACAGAATCCAAATGTTCAGTTTATAACCGATAGTACTGAAAACTATAAAATAATTTAAGACATAATGAACACCTTATTTTTTACTTGTGAAGAAATAGACCTCAATCCTCGTGCATCTTGGGCAGAGCTTTTACAAATAACTTTTGTAAATAAGGAGCAATATTTTTCTATAAGTAGATTAGCTTATGAAGAAGAACTCTATTTTGAATACAATGAGCAAACTCATTATATTTATGCCTTGTGCCAAGATGTAGTGTTTGAATTGAAAGCTAATGTCTTGCATATTCATATCACAAAAAACCTAAAAAGTAATTGCCTTTTCAGTACTATTACAATACAATTACCTTCTTTTTCTGTTGATTTAGAAGAAGTGTTTCAAGAATTAAAAAAGAAAGTCCGATAATTCTTTTATCGGACTTCTTCATTAACCAACCAAAACTTTAAATTATGAAAACTATTATTTGAAGTTTACAATGAGCTACCACCCTCATTGCGATGCAAAGGTACGAATAAAACAGTACCTGTCAAGCGTATTTTTAAGTTTAACAAAAGTTTAATATAAAAGGGGCTTATAGCGCCCCTTTTTAGCGTAATTTTAATACTTAAAGCACTTATTTTTTTAAGATTTTTTTACCATTTTTATTTGGCATTACGTGCTTCAATCCACTTGCGGGCATTGATAAACGCCTCTAACCAAGGGCTAACCGCTGTTTTTTCACTCGGATAGTATGCCCATTGCCAAGGGAAAACCGAACGCTCTATATGGGGCATTGTTACCAAATGGCGTCCTGTTTTGTCGCATAGCATAGCCGTGTTGTAATCAGAGCCATTAGGGTTGGCAGGGTACTCCTGATAAGCGTATTTACCCACGATATTATATTCGGCTTCTGCCAATGGCAAGTGGAATTTCCCTTCGCCGTGTGATATCCATACCCCTAAGGTACTACCGGCAAGGGTGGAGAGCATCACCGAGTTGTTCTCTGGAATAGTTACTGATACAAAGCCACTTTCGTGCTTGCCACTATCATTATGCCACATTTTGCCGTGCTCAGTGTGCTCAGGATTGATAACCTCTAATTCCATAAACAACTGACAGCCATTGCAGATACCTACTGAAAGGGTATCGGGGCGGGCAAAGAAGTTATCCAATGCTTTTTTAGCCTGCTCGTTGTAGAGCAAAGCACCTGCCCAACCTTTGGCACTGCCTAAGACATCGGAGTTAGAGAAACCACCTACAGCCCCTATAAATTGTACATCTTCCAAAGTCTCACGTCCGCTGATAAGGTCGGTGGTATGTACGTCTTTCACATCAAAGCCTGCTAAGTATAGGGCATTTGCCATTTCGCGCTCGGAATTGCTACCCTTTTCGCGTATCACTGCTGCTATAGGGCGTTTGCCTGCGGGGCGTGCGGGTTTTTCACCTGTGAAGTGCGCTGGGAAAGTGTATTGTAAAGGCTGTTCAGAATAGTTTTGATAACGTTCAGTCGCCTTGTCGTTTTGCGTTTGCTGTTTGTCTAACAGATAAGAAGTGAGATACCACACATCGCGCAATTCGGGGATGTTGAAATGATAGTCTCTACCGAAATGGTGAATAGTAAGTTCTTGTGAAGTAGTTACTTCGCCTATATTAGCCCATTCTAAGAAGTTTTCTTCTAAAGTAGCTTCAACACTGCTATCAGCTTGAATTACTACCCCTGCATTTTCGGGAAATAGCGTTTTGACAAGGTCTTCATCGGCAGAGAGTCCGCTCAAATCGATGGTAGCTCCTAAATCGTTTTCGGCAAAGCACATCTCTAAGAGCGTTGTGATAAGTCCGCCGCTACCAATGTCGTGTCCTGCTTGTATTTTTCCTTCTTTTATGAGTGATTGTACTACGTTGAAAGCTGTTTTAAAGCCTTCGGCATCTGTTATGGTAGGGGCTTTATCGCCTATTTTGTTTAATACTTGGGCAAAAGCCGAACCCCCTAATTCAAAATGAGCGCCTGAGAAGTTGATATAATAAATGTTACCTCCATTGCGTTTCAATACGGGCTCTACTACTTTTTGCACGTCGGTACAATGGGCAGCCGCCGAAATAATCACCGTACCTGGGGCAATCACATCACCACCATCGGGGTATTTTTGTTTCATTGATAGGGAATCTTTACCGGTAGGGATATTGATACCCAATTCAATCGCAAAATTAGAAGCGGCTTCTACGGCTTCGTACAAACGTGCATCTTCTCCTTTATTGCGGCACGCCCACATCCAGTTGGCGGATAGCGATACACTTTGTAAGCCGTCTCTTAGTGGCGCCCAAACAATGTTAGTAAGTGCTTCGGCAATAGCGTTGCGGCTACCTGCGGTAGGACTGATGAGTGCCGTAAGAGGTGAATGACCAATACTGGTAGCGATTCCTTCTTTGCCATTGTAGTCCAAAGCCATAACCCCTACGTTGTTCAAGGGGAGTTGTAGTGCGCCTGCACATTGTTGTTTGGCGACTTTGCCCCCTACACAACGGTCTACCTTATTGGTAAGCCAGTCTTTACAAGCCACGCTTTCTAATTGCAATACTTGTACCAAATAGTTCTGTAACTGACTTGTATAGTAGTGTAACTCTTCGTAGTTAGTAACTACTGTTTCATCGGTCATTACGGTTTTTGGCGAACTGCCAAAGAGCGCGCTGAGGTCTAAATCCATTGGGTGGGTACCTTTCTTTGCAGAAGCAATGCTAAAATGCTTGTCGCTGGTAACCACGCCCACTTCGTACATAGGTGCACGCTCACGGTCGGCAATGGTTTTTAGTTTGGTAATAGCCTTTTCGGGCAAAACCAATCCCATACGCTCTTGAGATTCATTGCCTATAATTTCCTTGTCCGATAGGGTAGGGTCGCCTACGGGCAGTTTGTCTAAGTCAATTTTACCACCGGTTTCTTCTATGAGTTCTGAAAGACAGTTGAGGTGTCCGCCAGCCCCGTGGTCGTGTATAGAAACGATAGGATTCTCGTCTGATTCTACCATTGCGCGAATCGCATTGGCAGCGCGTTTTTGCATCTCGGGGTTAGAACGCTGTACGGCATTGAGCTCGATACCTGCGCCAAAAGCGCCAGTATTGGCAGATGATACCGCAGCACCTCCCATACCTATGCGGTAGTTTTCACCGCCTAAGATAACTATTTTATCACCTTCCTGTGGGGTGTGCTTTATAGCTTGTGAGGCTTTGGCATAGCCTACGCCTCCTGCTTGCATAATCACTTTGTCAAAGCCTAATTTGCGTCCGCCTTCTTCGTGTTCAAAGGTGAAGAGAGAGCCCGTAATGAGTGGTTGACCGAATTTATTACCGAAATCGGTGGCTCCGTTAGAGGCTTTGATGAGGATATCCATTGGCGTTTGGTACAACCATTGGCGTTCAGCCATTCCTTTTTCCCAAGGGCGGTCTTCTTCTAATCGGGGGTAAGCCGTCATATATACCGCCGTACCTGCCAAAGGCAAAGAACCTTGTCCGCCCGCCAAGCGGTCACGTATTTCACCTCCTGAACCTGTAGCAGCCCCGTTGAAAGGCTCTACGGTAGTGGGGAAGTTGTGGGTTTCGGCTTTGAGTGAGAGCACAGCCTCAAAAGGTTTCACCTCGTAGAAATCGGGTTTATCGGCACTTTTGGGTGCAAACTGGTCGACGGTAGCCCCTTTGATGAAAGCCACATTGTCCTTATAAGCCGAAACAATGCTATTAGGGTGTTCTTGTGAAGTCTTTTTAATGAGTTTGAAGAGGGTAGAAGGTTTTTCCTCACCATTGATAACAAAAGTACCATTGAAGATTTTATGGCGACAGTGTTCGGAGTTGATTTGTGAGAAACCAAACACCTCCGAGTCGGTGAGTTTGCGCCCGAGTTCTTTAGAAAGATTTTGCAAATAGGCGACTTCTTCGGCGCTTAGCGCAAGTCCTTCTTGCTGGTTATATACCTCGATATCATCGATTTCGAGTGTTGTTTGCGGTTGCATATCGATAGTAAAGCTCTCTTGAGTAAGCCCGTTGTATCGCTCAAAGAGCATAGGGTCGAAAGGCGTATCGGGGTCGGTTAGTTCGTGGAACTCCTCGATGCGAGTAATCCCGTGGATGTCCATATTTTGGGTAATTTCCACTGCATTGGTACTCCAAGGGGTAATCATCGCCGCACGGGGTCCGATGAAAGTACCGCTAAGGGTAGGGGAGGGGAGTTGCTGGACATTGCCAAACAGCCATTTCAGTTTGTTGAGGTTGGCCTCAGTAAGGGTAACTTCGGTAGCTACCACATAGATAGTGTTTTTGGGGTTTTTAAAGAAGAGAAGCATCTTTTTCAATTAACAATTGACAATTAATAATTAACAATTAGGGGTAGTATTTAGTATATAGTTTCTTTAATCAACTATGCCAAAAGTTGTAGCACGACGAGCCATTAAAAACTTTGGCAAAGTGTAGAGATACATCAATATTGGCACAAAGGTATAAACTTTTTTTCAATTGGCAAACAAACCACTATTTTATTTGTCTGTTGCTAAAATATTCATACATTTGCAATTGTAATTTAATTGTTTTTACAAATGAAAAGAATAAAAATCTTGTTTTTAGTAGCCATACTTTCAGTAATGAATGTTTGTGCTCAAAGTTTCAAAGTGAAAAAAGGAGAACTCCAAATAGATGGAACTCCTGTTGCTAAGTTTGAGAAAAAAGATGGCAAATTCGTATTTAGCGATCTTTCTAACAATTTGCTGTTCAGAGCTTTTCTTACTGAAGAAACCGCTCAAGGAAACACTGCTCCACACCGCTGGATTGAGTTCTCTAATGCCAATGGAGTGATTAGAGAGGTGGAAATTCCTGATAAAGTGAAGTTTACTTTCTCTGGAGAAAAATACATTATCGATTGTGTTTACAAATCGGGGACAAACTTGCTTACCGAAAAAGGTATCGACCCTGCGGTAGTAACAGCTTTCTTCCAAACTTCAGATCGTCCTTTCTCTGAAAAATGGGATAATATTTTCCAACAAGAGAAAAACACCAATCAAACTGAAGATAATTTGGCAACTGCCGATAATCTTTCGGTAGAAGGTGAGGTAATCGTTAAAAATGGCAAGAAGATAGGCTTCATCAAAAGAAAAGAAGAATCTGGCGATGGAGGTATTGTTATCAACAACTTTACAGTAACCGATAGCAAAGGCAATGTGGTGGCAACTGCTAAACACCATAATTTCAACCAAAAGGACAAAGAATTTTTCATCATCAAAACCTATGACGAAAAAGAACTCCCTGTATTTAGTCAGCTAACAAAAATGAATGATGCTAACAAGCGCATTGTTAAGAGATTGTATGCTAATGGATACCCTTTTGGCGATATGACAGAACGTTTCAACCAATTCATAGAAGATAAGAAGAATGCTGTAAACGAGCAGAACAATGCAAAGGTAGAAGAAGCTAAAAAGCAAACTGTAAATATTTACGATGCTGCGGGTTACGTGATAGATGCTAAAGGTGATAAAAAAGAAGGTCTTATCACTATTGAATTCCAATCGGTAGATGCGATTATTGGTAAAGATAAAAATATGTCTGATCTCACCTCTTATGGAACTACAGTAAAACTCAAAAGAGAAGGAGAAAAAGATTTGTACTTTAAAGCTAAAGACGGCAATAAATTCTGTATAGGCGAACGTTGTTTCTTAGGAGCAAAAGGTAGTGAAGATGGTTTTTTTGGTCACGGAGGTTCAGATCTAAATGTGCTTTCAGGAGCTGCTCAGTTCTTCGAAATCCTCTATGAAAAGGACGGAAACTACGTATTGGCTCACAGCAAATATCCTGAAGATTACTACTTAAAGATTAAAAAAGCTGATAAAGCAGTTTATTTAGGAACTAAAACTACTTTCGGTTCCAAAAGTACTGAAAAAATACAAAAAATACTAAGCAAATACGTTAATTGTTCTTCATTAGATGTAACCAAATACAATACTCTAACTAAAGAAGGTATGATACAATTAGTAGATGATTATACTTCATCTTGCAAATAGTACGAGATTATAAAATAACCTAAAGAAAAAAGTTGTCCTCTTTTGAAGAAGGCAACTTTTTTATGTTTTATTCCTAATTTTTAATATCCATAGCGGTCGCCCCATAGTTTTTTGAGATAGTCGCGCAGGGCATTCTCACGTGGATTATCGGAGGGTTCATAGAAGGTTTCTCCTTGTAATTCATCGGGGAGGTAATCCTGAAAGGCAAAATTATGTTCATAATCGTGAGCGTATTGATAGTCTTTGCCATAACCGAGTTCTTTCATCAGTTTGGTAGGGGCATTGCGCAAGTGGATAGGTACGCTGAGGTCGCCTGTTTGCTTTACAACTTGTTGGGCTTTGTTGATCGCCTTATAAGAAGCATTGCTCTTAGGCGATGAAGCGAGATATATAGCACACTGACTGAGGATGATACGCGCCTCGGGATAGCCGATAGTGGTTACTGCCTGAAAAGTGTTGTTCGCTAAAATCATAGCTGTAGGGTTGGCATTGCCAATGTCTTCCGAAGCGAGAATGAGCATACGGCGTGCGATAAACTTCACATCTTCACCACCTTCAATCATTCGTGCCAACCAATAAACCGCGCCATTGGGGTCGCTGCCCCGTATCGATTTGATAAAAGCCGAAATGATATCGTAGTGCTGTTCACCCGTTTTGTCGTAGAGTACGGTGTTTTTCTGTACAAGGTGCAATACGCTATCGTTGGTAATAACAACAGGTTCACCATCGGGGGTAGCATTTATAACCAGCTCAAAAGTGTTGAGTAGCTTGCGACCGTCACCGCCTGAGAGTTTTAGTAAGGCTTCGGTTTCTTGCAGTTGGATATCTTTGGTTTTGAGAATCGCATCTCGGGTAATGGCATTGTGGAGCAGTTGTTCTAAATCCTTGCGCTCAAAAGCCTTGAGGATATACACTTGGCAACGAGAGAGCAAGGCAGGAATCACCTCAAAACTGGGGTTTTCGGTAGTTGCTCCAATGAGAGTAATCCAACCTTTTTCGACAGCCTGCAAGAGGGAATCTTGTTGGGTTTTGTTAAATCGGTGAATTTCATCGATGAAAACGATAGGGTTTTGGGTAGTAAAGAGTCCGCCGCTTTGCTTGCTTTGGTCAATTACTTCGCGCACTTCCTTAATCCCTGAACTAATGGCACTCAGGGTATAGAAAGCGCGGTTGCTTTGGTGCGCAATGATATTTGCCAACGTGGTTTTCCCCGTACCTGGGGGACCCCAAAAGATGAGCGATGGCAAAAGACCGCGTTCTATCTGTTGGCGCAAAGCCCCTTGAGCTCCTACTAAGTGCTCTTGTCCCACATATTGCGCAAGGGAAGTGGGGCGCATACGTTCTGCTAAGTTTTCCAATTAACAATTAATAATTAATAATTAACAATTGCCCCCGACTCACTTACTCGGCAATTGCCGACAACCCCGAAGGGGGACAATCTGTAAAAGCTACTTTTTGATGAGAAAAACATCTAAAAAGGGGGCTAAAAAGTTTTGTTTTATATGGGCGTTTGCAGCACATACCCAGCTATCGCTGGCTTTCCTACACAACATACTCTAAAAGTATTTGATTTTCATTTATATACTTTGCCGTAGCACGATGAGCAATTAAAACTTTGGCGAAGTGTAACGATATACAATAATTCGTCATTTGTCATTCGTCATTTGTCACTCGTCACTATTGAGTGATATTTGCGCCAGAGGCAGAGCCGATACCTACTACTTCGTCATAGAGAGCGCCAGGAGCGCGGTAGTATACAAGCACGAGGTAAGTGTTTTCTGTCTGCTGAAAATTACCACTTATTTCGTTGAAATCAACTGTGTTGCCTGCTTTGGTAGCAAACTTATAGTTGTAAAATCCTTGTTTGAGGAGTACTTTTCCTTTGAAAAGACCGTCTTTTTCGTCATAAGTAAGTTTGTACTCATCGCGGAGTTCGTAGTTGCTGAACTTGCCATATACATACACTTCTTTATTCCAAAAAGTAGATTTGCCTTCTAAGGCGAAATGTACTTGGGTGTAATCGGCTTCGTTAGCAGGGTTCATTCCGTTGAGCGTAGTAACCAAGAAATCGCCATTGATATCAGGATAATAGGTATAGACATTGCTCGCACGGCTTACATTAGGGAAGAGGTAGCTGTTCACCCATTTACTACGGTCGATACGTGAAATACCCGATGCAGGCACTCGTATATCCTTGCTATCGAAATAGAAATACTCATTGCCGCCCCAGAAAGCCGTTTCACGGTCGTAGCGATATACAAGGTCGTTACCCATTACATACTGAGGTTTTACGCCCGTGATAGCCGTATCCCAACGGTAGTTTTGCAGGATAGCTACTTTCACTGCTACATTGGGATTGTCAAGTCTGAAATCTTTCTGCCGAATGGTGAACTGTACCACTTGTTGGGTATCGAAATACTGCAAATCGCGAGCGCGTTTTACTTCAGTGAGTACATTCACTTGGGATGTATAGAGCACAAAACGGCGTGAAAAGAGCTCTGTACCATAACTATCGGTGATAGAGAGCATATAGTTACCGCTAAGAGTGATTTTAGTGAGTTCGTTAGGGAACGTAAGACGGTAATGCGAGTAACCCTGTAGGGTACCATAAGAGTTACTCTCGGGCTGTACCGGTTGGTTATCAATGCCCTTGAGGTATTCACTTTTCAGCAGAGAAGAGGCAGACCAATCGGCATTGCAATGGGTGATTTTATAGTAGTAAGTTTCCTCATTCCCCCCGAGGTCATCGAACTGCAAGCTAAACGACTCGTTACGGCGCACGATAGGGAATTGGTTCTTGTCGTTGGCGTCGGCTTTGAAAATAATCGTTTTGATATAGTCGGGTGGGGTTTTCTCCACCAAAGCTTGTGCTTGCAGGGCTAATGGGAATAGGAGTAAAAGTATAAGTTTTTTCATAATGTATAATGTTTGTTTTTGTTTTAGAATTTCTATAGAGGGCGAATTGCCATTCGCCCCTACAATATACCAAAAAGCGACTGATAATCAGAAAAATTAACTGCTTTTATTGCTCTTTCAATTTTTCGACTACTATTTGGTGGTAGATTTCACCTTTTACAAATATAGAAAAAACTAAAGCTGTTGCAATTACATTTTTCTTCATATCTAACTTCGTTTTTTTGCACATTCGCTTTATAAAAGAGGCGTTTTTCTCCAAAACAACTGCTGGAAAAGAATCCTTTTCTTGTATAAATAGATAAGCAGTGGTGTCAAGTCCTTTTTTGCGATAATAGTTATGTACTTTCTTCTTTATTTTTTTAGGCAAAAAGCGTGCTATGGTATCTAAATGAAAGAAATTATCTCCCTTTTGTCCATCTCCACAAGGGTAAAAACTCGCTTTAAATTCTTTTTGAGTATGATGAATAGCATCTATTTTGTTAACATCTATATCTGTATAAGCATAATAATCAGTATCACAAGACTTACAAGCACAGGTGTTATCCATAAAAGTAATGCAATGTTTTTCTTGTGAGTACAAGAAAAAAGAACAAAAGTACATAAAAACAATGATATGTTTCACTTTACGAGTCGTCATTTATCAATAGGTTTTGCTTCTTTGATGTAAATCATATCTTTTTGTCCTCCAGTATAAAAGGGGAAAATAGTTTTTTATAAGAAAACTCATTTATCTATTACCATTAAGTAAACGTGAGTTCGGCGTGAGTAATTGTTTAATAATCAGCAAAATGTTTTAAATCTCCCACGAATTTCACGAAAATTCACGAAATTGAGACAGTATAAAACTCTTTACTTTATATTATCTCACGAATTTTCACCTGACGGTGAATTATTTTGTGAATATATTATGTTACAAAGCTGTAAATCAATGTTCTGTTATATCGAACAGACGTTAAGTTATAGTATTCTCCTGTACTGAGTACTATATCCATACGGAAATCCTCGGTTTGATATTGTTTATTCTTCTCTGTAAAGGAAGATAAGCAAGGGAGTAGGAGCAAGAAGAGGAGTTTTTTCATATTTTGAGAATTTACTAATTTATGAATTTGCTGATTAAGTGTGTAGGGAGTCCCATTACGTTGTTATAAGAACCTTCGATAGCGGTAACGCCTATATGTCCAATCCATTCTTGGATGCCGTAAGCTCCTGCTTTGTCGAATGGTTGGTATTTATTGATGTAATAGGTAATTTCGTCGTTAGAAAGTTCCTTAAAGGTTACTTTGGTGATGCAGTGTTCAGTAATTTGCTTTTCATCAGTGGTAAAGCATACGGAAGTAATCACCTCGTGGGTCTTGCCAGAGAGTGAATGCAACATTGCAAAGGCATCGGCAGTGTCTTTGGGTTTGCCCAAGGCTTTCCCTTCGTGCCATACAATAGTGTCGGAAGTGAGAAGCACGCAGTTAGCAGGTATTTCTCCTGCAAAAGGTGTGGCTTTTAGTTGCGCTAAATAATCAGTGATTTGCTCGCGCTGCAAGTGTGCAGGGTAAGTCTCGTCTACGGGTTTGAGAATGACTTCATAGGGAAGGTCTAACTCTTTTAGGAACTGCTGGCGACGCGGAGAGCCTGAGGCAAGAATTATTTTTTTCATATTTATCGATTTTTTGATTTGGATTAAGAGCGCAAGTTACAAGAAAATCACCAGCAAAAGGCAATTATTTTTAATATCCAATCTAACTATTGATTGATATAAAATTTCTCTCCTAAATACGGTTTCATATATTCGTGTTCAAGGCTCTTTTCAAGCATTTGGCGTTCAAGATCACAACGAAATACTTCACCTTTGAGGTATTTTTCAATCATTAGAGAAGCGATAGGTCCGGCAACACGAGCTCCGTAATAACCGTTTTCTACAAATACGGCGATAGCTATTTTAGGATCTTCTACAGGGGCAAAAGCGACGAATATAGAGTGGTCAGTAAGTTGCATACGTTTGCCATTGACCCTGATAAAGTTCTCGGCTGTTCCTGTTTTTGCCGCAATATTAATGCCATCAATTTGAGTACGGCGCGCAGTACCAGCTAAATAAGCCATATTCATTCCCTTGATTACGGGCTCGAAGTGTTTAGGGTCTATGGTAGTATGCTTTGGTACGGTATATTCTTTAAAAGGAGTTTGTTTGTTGTCGATTTGCTTTACAATGTGAGGGGTGTAGAAATAGCCTTTATTGGCAATAGCAGCCATTACATTCGCCAATTGTATAGGGGTGGTAAGGATTTCACCTTGCCCGATAGCGTTAGAAATGTTAGTAGTACCGCTCCATCTCTTAGCACCATATTGCTTGTCGTACAAAGCAGTATTAGGCACTTTTCCTGCACGCCCCGTAGGGAGGTCACAGCCAAGGAAGCCACCGAGTCCGAAACTTCGCACGTGAGCATTCCACTTGTCCATACCTACTGCTGAGGTGGTTTTCATATCGATAGCGCGCTTGTAGGTGTTAGCGAAATAAGCATTACAAGAGAGAGCAATACCGTGCAAAAGGTCGTTAGATCCACGTCCGCAGTGGCAGCGCATAATATGTCCGCCATAGCGATAGCCACCGCCACAGCTGAACACACTTTGAGGAGTGATGACCCCTTCCTGCAAACCGATGAGTGCATTTATTACTTTGAAAGGAGACCCTGGGGGATATTCGGCAAGTAGCGTACGGTCGTAGAGAGGTTTGGCAATAGAATCGTTGTAGAGAGCGGTGTAGTTTTTGGAGCGTTCACGTCCTACTAACAAAGCAGGATCGAAAGTAGGGGCGGAGATGAGAGCGAGAATTTCGCCAGTTTTAGGCTCGATGGCAACAATACCGCCGTGTTTGTGTTGCATTAGTTGTTCGCCATAAGCCTGCAAGCCTATATCAATAGTGAGTTGCAAGGGTTGCCCCATAATAGGCAGGGTATCCATTGCCCCATTTTTATAACGTTCGATAGCAGCGTTGTGCTTGTCCTTTTGGTAGTATTGTACTCCTTTCTTGCCGCGCAAAAACTCTTCGTATTGTTTTTCAACTCCGCTACGCCCAATGAGTTCACCAGCGAGGTAGTAAGGATTTTTCTTGAGTTCCCATTCGTTTACTTCACTGATGTAGCCCAATACGTTCCCTGCATTGTGAGTGAGGTAACTGCGGAGCATACGTTTCTGTATATAAAAACCTTGGAATTTGCGCAATTTTTCTTGGAGTACCGCATAATCATCTTTAGAGAGTTGGTGTACAATTACTGATGGTTTTTTGCGCGAATAGTCGCGAGCTTTTTGGAGACGTTCTCTAAAATCGTTTTTTTGAAGTTCTAACAATCCGCAGAGTTCGAGGGTATCTAAATTTTTAACCTCACTAGGGATCACCATCACGTCGTAAGCAGGTTGGTTAGAAACCAAAAGTTCGCCGTTGCGGTCGTAGATATAGCCGCGTTCGGGATAGTCGTAAACGGTTTCTATAGCGATATTATCGATGTTGTTGCTATCGTCGTGGAAGACGATTTGCAGGAAGAACAATCGCAACAAGATTACGACCGCAGTGAATATGATAATAATCGGAAGTAAGAGTTTTCTCATTTCTTATTTTTACTAAACAGATAAATAGTGAGCAAACAAACGATGATAGTGAAGATAGATGCCCCTATAATTTTAGTAAAAGTAAGTAACAAATGATTGAAATTGAATATTTCTAAGAAATAGAATAGGGTGTGATGCACTACCACCATTAGGGTTGTATAACTAAAGATTTTGGTGAATGGATAGCTTGCTAAATCCATTTCTTGATATTCAAAATTCCTGCCAAAAACGATGAGCAAGATACTTTGTCGGCAATAGGCTATTAGTACACTACTAGCAGCGTGCAAGCCTCCAGTGTTAGAAAAAATATCTATACAGAGACCTATAGCAAAGGCAGCTAATAGATTGGGTACTTGGTTTTCTCGATAAGGAGCTACCAAAAGGAACACGATGTAAATCATCGGGTTTACATAGCCCCAGTACTCTATATGATTGAAAATAAGCACTTGCAAAAGTACTAATGCTATGAATAGAAAGGTATTTTTTACAAGTGGGTGCGTCATTTTGGGTTTTGTTTTTCTAAAGCTGAAATAGCTTCTTTATCTTTGTTTTCTATCAGATATACATAGTCGATGTTAGACATATCGGTAAAGAGCCATACATCGATGATGAAGGTATTATCGAACTTGCTTTTCTCGAAATGTACAATTTTACCAATAGGGATTCCTTTAGGGAAAATATTGGACATACCGCCTGTTACAATGGTATCGCCGTTTTGAATAGGAGCGATATTAGGTACTTCGAGCAATTGTACTTTGTTTACTTCTTTGGCATTCCAGTGCAGTGAACCGAAATGCTGAGTGCGTTTTACCATTGCATTGAGGGCTGAACGGGTGTTGAGCACGCTCTGTACTGTAGCAAAACGCCCTGAAGTGTTTTCTATAATTCCTACAACACCTCGTGGTGAGAGTACGCCCATATCTTGTTTTACGCCATCTTTACTGCCTTTATCGATAGTGAGATAGTTTTTTTGAAGGCGAAAACTATTGTTGATGACATTAGCTTTTATGACCTTGTATTTCAGTGAATCGGTAGTATCAAAGCTGAGGCTATCAGCACCTCCTGTTTGTCGCAATTGTTCTTGCATTTGGAGTACTTGGTCGCGCAAGCTGCGGTTTTCTTCAGTTAAGGCTTCATTTTGGCTTCTCAAATTGAAGTACTGAGCCCAATAGTTAGAAAATGCATAGAGCTTCCCTGATATGGCATTAGCCGAATTGATATAGGCACTCTGAGGGTAATAATTACTTCTAAAAACCAAACCAATAGCGCATAGAAACAGCAGGAGGAACACGCAAAAGTTCCTCGTTCTGATGAAAAATTGGATGATTTGGTTCATATTAGGTGTCAGGTGTCAGGTAACAGGGGTTAGGAGTCAGGTGTCAGGGAGTAAAGCCTGAGACCTAAAACCTAACAGCTGAAACCTATTTAAGTAAGATGCTTCTAAATTTATTAATATTTTTTAGGGTGATACCGGTACCACGTACTACGGCGCGCAAAGGATCTTCGGCTACGTATACGGGGAGGTCGGTTTTCATAGAGATACGCTTGTCTAAACCGCGGAGCATAGAACCACCACCAGCCATATAAATACCTGTGTTGTAGATATCGGCGGCGAGTTCAGGAGGTGTTTGTGAAAGGGTTTCCATAATAGCATCCTCAATGCGCAAGATAGATTTATCGAGAGCTTTTACCATTTCGCGGTAAGATACTTGTACTTGTTTAGGTTTACCAGTGAGCAAGTCGCGCCCTTGTACCATAATGTCATCGGGTGGAGCATCGAGGTCTTCGGTGGCAGCACCTACGGTGATTTTGATATTCTCGGCAGTACTTTCACCTACATAGAGGTTGTGCTGGGTACGCATATAGTGAACGATATCGGAGTTGAATATGTCCCCCGCGATTTTCACTGATTTATCGCATACAATACCTCCGAGGGCAATGACAGCGATTTCGGTAGTACCCCCACCTATATCAATAATCATATTACCTTTAGGTTGCATAATGTCGAGCCCAATACCGATAGCGGCTGCCATAGGTTCGTGTACGAGGTAGATATCCTTACCATTTACGCGCTCACACGATTCGCGAACGGCACGAGTTTCTACTTCGGTAATCCCTGAAGGGATGCACACCACCATACGCAATGATGGAGAAAAGAAGCGTTTGCGCAAAGCAGGGATACTTTTGATGAGCATACCAATCATTTGCTCGGAAGCGTCGAAGTCGGCAATTACCCCGTCTTTCAAAGGACGTACGGTAGTGATGTTAGGGTGAGTTTTACCTTGCATCAAGCGAGCTTCTTGACCTACGGCTATGATTTTTTTATTAGTTCTATCCAATGCTACAATAGAAGGGCTATCGACAACTACCTTATCATTATGAATGATAAGAGTGTTGGCAGTACCCAAATCTATTGCTATTTCTTCTGTTAAGAAATCGAAAAAACCCATATTTTATTTCTTTCTATTGTATGTTTATCTTAAAAATCAATTAGTTAAGTATCTGAAAGGACACTTTTTTAGCGGGTGCAATTTTACGAAAAAAAAATAAGGTGAGCAAATAATTGAGGAAAAAAATAGAAAATTCAAATAATAGGGGTTGTTCTATTATTTGAATTTTGAGTTGTAAAAACAAGATTTATAATGTTTTAAGTGAATTATAAAACAGGAGTTTCTTATATTTGTTGAGAGGCTAAAAAGCCATATATCAAATTTTTAAATAGAGTGCTTGGCTAATTGTTTCTACAATGTAGCTAAAAATGACTGATTATTAAGATAATCGTTACTATAAGGGCGTTTGCAAAACGCCCCTACAAAGTATGACACAAAGGCTTTTATTGATTATGCAAAGTTAACAGAAAAGCGTATTCTTTTGCGGTTTCTTTTAGGGCTTCAAAACGTCCTGAAGCACCGCCGTGACCAGCTTCCATATTGGTGTCTAAATACAGTGGATGGTCGTCGGTTTTGAGTTCGCGGAGTTTGGCTATCCACTTGGCAGGCTCCCAATACTGCACTTGAGAGTCGTGCAAACCAGTACTCACATACATTGCTGGATAGGCTTGAGCACGCACTTGGTCGTAAGGCGAGTAGGAGAGCATATAGTTGTAATATTCCTCGTTATTAGGATTTCCCCACTCGTCGTATTCGCCCGTAGTGAGTGGAATACTGTCGTCGAGCATTGTGGTTACCACATCCACAAAAGGCACAGATGCGATAATGCCCTTATACAATTGCGGCGCCATATTGACCACGGCACCCATTAACAAACCTCCAGCCGAGCCCCCTTCAGCAAATAGATGTTCGGGAGAGGTGTAACCTTCGGCGATAAGGTGCTGAGAACAAGCGATAAAATCAGTAAATGTGTTTTTCTTTTTGAGGAGTTTACCATCGTTATACCATTGGCGACCTAAGTACTCTCCTCCGCGGATGTGTGCAATCGCATAGATAAAGCCTCTGTCTAACAAGCTCAAACGGGTGGTAGAAAAATAAGGGTTGATGGTTACCCCGTACGAGCCATACCCGTACAACAACAAAGGATTTTGTCCGTTTTTCACTATATCTTTGCGATAGATGAGCGAAATGGGGACTTTCACTCCATCGGGGGCAGTTGCCCAAAGGCGTTCTTCTATATAATTATCTTTGTTGAAGTTCCCACCTAATACCTCTTGTTCTTTTAGCAGGCGCTCTTCGCCAGTGCGCATATTGTATTCTATAATAGAGGCAGGGGTAGCTAATGATTGGTAGTTGTAGCGCAACCATTCGGTGTTGAAATCTATATTTTGGGTAGTGTAGGCAGTATAGGTTTCGCTGTTGAAGGGGAGGTAATGCGTTTTTGAGCCATCCCAAGAGCGTATTTGTATGCGTTCTAAGCCGTTGTACACTTCTTCGACTACCAAGAAATTTTTAAAAATTTCTATATCGTTCAGACGTACTTCTGTGCGGTGGGCTATTACTTCTTCCCAATGTTCTGCAGTTGTAGCCTTTTCGGAGGTGCGCATCAGTTTGAAGTTAGTCGCACCATCTTTATTGGTAAGGATATAAAAATAGTCCTCATAATGAGCGATGTCGTACTCCAAGCCACGTGTGCGGGGTTGGAATACTTTGAAAGGCTCGAGAGGGGTATTGGCATTCAAGATTTGATATTCGGATGTAAGGGTACTTTCGCTGCCTATCACAAGGTATTTGCGAGACTTCTCGCGGTAGACAAACACATAAAAAGTATCGTCTTTTTCGTGGAAAATCAATACATCGCTTTTGGGGTCAGTACCCAAAATATGACGGTATACTTTGAAAGAGCGCAGGGTTTGCTGGTTGTTCTTCACGTAGAAAATGGTACGATTATCGGCTGCCCAAATCGCTTGTCCGTTGGTGTTTTTGATTTTATAGGGCAGTATTTCACCTGTGCTGAGGTTCTTGATTTGCAGCGTATATTGCCTACGAGATACTGTATCTACCCCAAAAACAGCCCACTGATTGTCGTCGCTTATGGCAAAGCTATCAAGGTGAAAGTAGGCTTTACCTTTAGCCATTGCATTACAATCGAAAAGAATTTCTTCAGGAGCTTCGAGCGTTTCCTTGTAGCGCACATAAATAGGGTAATCCTTACCTTCTTCATAACGAGTTTGATACCAATAACCGTTGTAGCAATAAGGCACAGAGCTATCGTTCTCTTTGATGCGGCTTTTCATTTCGGCAAAGAGCGTTTCTTGCAAAGGTTTGGTGTGTGCTGTTTGCGCCTGATAGTAGGCGTTTTCGGCTTCTAAATAAGCAATAACTTCAGGGTTTTCGCGCTCGCGCAGCCAATAGTAATTATCGGTGCGTTCTTTTCCAAATTCGTTGAATATATGAGGTATTTGTTTGGCTTTAGGGGGGTGTGATTGAGGTTTATTCATTTGATATGATATATGTTTTATTGTCAATTCCGATGCCTTTTAAAGTGATTTTTTTCCAATGTGCAGGCATTACAGTTTTCAGTTGTTGTACACCTTTTTCTTCGGATATATCTAAGCCTCCAAAGCCCATCATCACCGTTTGTAGTACGCCTCCTGCTCCAGTGAGGAAATAAGGAGTCTTACCATTTTTGGTTTCAGCCATTACTCTAAAAGGAGGCAAGAGGTTAGGGTGGTAGGCTTCGGTGAAATACTTATAAGCCTTTTCGCGGTCGCCTAACCGGCTGTATAAGAGAGAGAATATAGCTTGAGTCATCGCAGGGGTATCGTTGTAAGGCACTTTGTCTTTGTAATACTCTAAATCTTTTTGTATTTGCTTTTTGTCGGTAATTACTTCTAACGGATAAGCCAATAGGTTTACATCGGCTTGTTTGATGAATTGCCCCGTATAGCTATCATGTTCACGAGTTACGCCATTATCCATTGTGCTGAAAACGAGTTGTTCGGCTATGTTTTTCCACTGTGGGTTAGCTTTTATCCCCAATACTTTGGCAGCCGCAGTAGCGTAGAGCAAATTTAGTTTGGCAGCCGCATTGGTGTAGGCATTGTTATCTACATTTTCAGCCCATTCATCGGCACATACTACGTTTTTAATTTGATAGGGAGCTTGTTCACTCACTCGGCTTTGCCAAAAAGTAGCAGTACTTTCTAAAATGGGGTAGCCTATGCGGCGCAACCACTCTTTATCCTTAGTTACACAATAGTAATTCCAAACCGCTATGGCTACATCGGCAGTGATGTGGTGCTCATAAGTACCTGTGAGTGCCCACACAGGGGTATCTTCTTCTCCTGAAGCGGCACTTTCCCAAGGGAACATTGCTCCTTGATAACCGTGCAACGCAGCGTTGTGTTTGGCGCGTTCTAACCTTTCGAAGCGATAGTTGAGGAGGTTTTTAGCTATTTCGGGTTGCAATAATAGCAAAGGGGGATACATCCACATTTCGGTATCCCAAAATATGTGTCCCATATACCCTGTGTGGCTTAAGCCATAAGGAGAAAGAGAAAAGGAATGGAGCTCACTTACTGAAGCGTATAAGTGGTATAACATATTGTGGATGTCCTGATTAGCTTGTGCGTCTCCCTCAATCTCAATGTTGCTTTCCCAGAGTTTTGCCCACTGTTTGTTATGTGCTGCAAGTAGTGCCTTGTGTCCCTGCAAGAAAGCATAAGTACAGAGTCTTTCGGCTTGGTTGTAAGGGTCGGCAGAGTGCTGAGAGCTTATTAGGTTGCCAATTAGTGAGAAAGAATAGGTTTCGCCTGCTTTTAGTTTATGAGTGAATTGCATTAGGTGACTATTGTAGTCTCTCATTTCGTGCAATATTTGGGGAGCGTTACCGTATTTTTTTGAGAAAAGAAAAGCGTTACTCACCGCTACTTTGGCATTTTCTGCTGGTGTTTGAGCCACCGTAGTGAGCAATGGGATATGAGCGTGAGGCGGATTGATTTCATTGAAGTAGTTTTGAGGGTTGCGGAAGCCATCGGGAGTGGTTAGAATGTTCTCTGCCAGAAGTGTAATATCGCGCAAAGGGGTAATACTGATATCTAACAACAAGGTGTGAGGCAAGTGCCTTAAGGCATAATAAGTGTAGGACACTTTAGCTTTGTTTTTAAAGCTGAAGTGCCCTGTGAATGCCCCATTGCGCAACTCTAATTCTTGAGTAAAATCACTAACGGAATGAGTGTTGATATCCTCGTAATCAATAGCCATTCGCAGTTGTAATGGATTGATATTAGGCATAGCTGAAACTACCCTACTTTTGCCGTAATCGTACAGTCCAGCTATGATTACTTGGTCTATTTGTAGAGGTACAGCAGAAGAACGCATTCCTATCATTCCATTGCCTATTGTAACCCCATAATAGTTGGCAGGATTGATACTTTCTGCTTTGAGCACCCACGGGTCTTGGGCATTCAATGAAGCGCAACAAATGAAGCCTATAATGAAAAAGAATTGTTTCATAATCACTTAATGCTTATAGCCAAACCTCCACTGGGAGCAAGGCGTTGTTTTAGTTTGGTTTTGTGAGTTACTTTCATTGTTTTGATGGAGTAACTTTTGGGGTTGGTACGCCAGTCGGCATTTTTGCCATCGGTGTAGAGGGTAGCGGTATAGGTTTTTCCTTTGGGTAGAAAACTGAAATCGACGAGAGCTTCACGGGCGTTTTCATCGGTGATAGCACCTACAAACCACTCGTTTTTACCTTTGACTTTGCGGGCAATAGTGATGTAATCGCCAGGTTCGGCTTCTAAAATATAAGTATTATCCCAGTCGGCTGCTACATCTTTGATAAATTGGAAAGCATCGAGATGTTTTTCGTAGTTCTCAGGCAAGTCGGCTGCCATTTGCAACGGACTATACATTGTTATGTAGAGCGCCAACTGCTTCACGAGGGTAGTGCTGAGTTTGGCTTTGTTGTTGCCATATTGGCTCAAATCGCCTTCAAAAATACCAGGGGTATAGTCCATAGCACCGCCCATCAAGCGCGTGAAGGGGAGGATAGTAGTATGTTCGGGGTGATTGCCGTTGAACGACTCAAATTCGGTACCGCGTGCGCTCTCTTGGGCTATCCAGTTAGGGTAAGTACGGCTCATACCAGTAGGTCGTACTGCTTCGTGTGAATTGACCATTATGCGGTACTTAGCAGCGGTTTCGGCTACATAGTTGTAGTGGTTTACCATCCACTGTCCGTCGTGGTATTCGCTGCGCGGAATGATAGGTCCTACATAACCTGTTTTTACTGCATCATAACCATTGTCGTTCATAAAGCGGAAAGCCTCGTGCAAGTGGCATTCGTAATCCACTACAGAGGAGGTCGTTTCGTGGTGCATAATCAGTTTTACACCTTTGCTAGCAGCGTATTGATGTAATGCTTGTACATCAAAATCGGGGTAGGCTTTGGTAAAGCTGTATATGCGCTCTTTGTCGTAAGCATAGTTATCTTCCCAGCCTTCGTTCCAGCCTTCCACAAGAACGGCATCAAAACCGTGTTGAGCGGCAAAATCGATGTATTGTTTTACGTGCTCGGTATTAGCACCGTGATGTCCGTTAGGTTTTAGTTTTGTATAATCGGTAACGCCAATGGTAATATCGCGGTCATCGGAGTAAGCCCACGTACTACCGCCTCCTATAAAATACTCCCACCAAACGCCTATGTATTTGGTAGGGTGAATCCAAGAAGTATCGGTGATTTTGCAGGGTTCGTTGAGGTTGAGAATAAGGTTAGAAGCCAAAATATCACGAGCGTCATCGCTTACTACTATTGTGCGCCACGGTGTTACGCTACCCGTTTGAACATAGCCTTTTACCCCATTCTTATCGGGGACTAAATGAGCTGATAACTGATGTTTGGCAGCATTGACATTGAGCATCATTGAAGGATAATTCACCAAAGCTGCCTCGTGCAGATTGATGTACAATCCATCATTTGATTTGAGCATCAAAGGCGTTTGTACAGCTACATTGGGAGTAGGTGCTTTGGCAGCCAAAGGCTCTTCGCGCACTTTATCTATAAGTTTTGGAATTTCCGAAATGGCAGAAGTGGTAATAGGAAACTCGTTAGTATCATAATCAGCGGGAATCCAGAAGACTTTGTGGTTACCTGAAAGTTGGAAAGCAGTAAGTTCTTCTTGAATTCTAAAGTGACGGAAATTGTCTTGCACAGGGAACTCATAGCGAAAGCCTAACCCGTCATCAAATAGCCGAAAGCGCAAGTACAATTGTCGACCGTTGTTTTTCTGAGTGAGACGGATGAACATTTCTTTGTGATGGTCGCGTATTTCTTTGTTTTCGCCCAATATAGGTTGCCATACACTATTAGCTTCAGCAAACTGAACCTCTGTGGTTTCAAAATTGCTGTTGAAATCCTCCTTTTGGTTGATTACAAACCCCAGAGTACTCTCACTGATGACTGTTTTGCCTTTAAAAGTTAAGGCATAAGTAGGACTCCCTTTTTCAGTGAGCTGAAAAGAGAGTTTGAGGTTTCCGTTAGGAGACGAAAGAGTTTGCGCAAAAAGAAGAGGTGCACAACAGAACATACATACAATAGTGATAATAAACTTTTTCATTGGTTAAATATTTTGTTATTATTATTTCCTACTTGAAAGAAATTCTTGTAAGATAATAGTAGCACTTATCTCATCTATCAGGGCTTTGTTCTGGCGTTGTTTCTTTTTCAGTCCGCTATCAATCATTGTTTGGAAAGCGAGTTTAGAGGTAAAGCGCTCGTCTTGTCGATGGATAGGGATTGAGGGAAATTCTTTTTGCAATTGTGTTATAAACTGCTGAATGTGAGTTTCTACGCTAGAGTCCTCGTTGTTGAGCCGTTTAGGTTGCCCAATCACGAAGCCTTCTACAGCTTCCTCGGTAGTGTATTGTTTTAGGAAAGCGAGTAGGGTAGGGGTTTCTACTGTGCAAAGCCCCGAAGCGATGATTTGCAGGGGGTCGGTTACAGCAATACCAGTGCGTTTAGTTCCGTAGTCTATAGCTAAAATGCGCATAATTAATCTTTTAAAAATTCTTGAAAATTTTTCCAAGTATCAGCTGAAAGTACTGGTTTATACTCTCTTTTTTCCTTTTGGATATTCTGTAACAGATATTCTTTTCTGTCTTCAGGGAAAGGGTGAGTGCTTACCCATTTGAAAACTGAAGGCAGGTCTTTATCTTTATCATCGTGAATTACCCCTATAAACTCAGCAAAAGGTTTAGGATCTATTTGAGCATTTTGTATGTAAGTAAGCCCTACAAGGTCGGCTTCTTTTTCTAAATTTCTACTAAAAGCAGTAGATGAGACCATTCTGCCTATTTCGGAAACCATTGAAAAATCACCTCCCGAAATGATGGTAAATAGAGTACCTAATCCTATTTCTCTCACTAGAGATTGCATTACATGATCTTTTTGGATATGAGCTAGTTCGTGCCCTATTACCCCAGCAAGCGCTTCGGGGGTAGAAGTTTTTTTGGCAAGCCCAGTGTGAATCATCAGTTGGTGGTTAGGCAAAGCAAAGGCGTTCACCTCTTCACTTTCTAATAAATAGACTTTCAGTTCTTTGCGGTTGATGTTATTAGCTTCACATATTTTGGTTACTATAGTATCTATAGTAGCTACAGCAAGATCATCATTTACCACTGAGTATCTACTGGTAAAATCGTCATACATCAGTTCGCCTAGTTCTACTTCTATTTTATTTACATATTCATTGCGCAATAGTGGATTGATATTGAAAAATCCTATCCAATTCACTTGTTGTAACAAAAACCAACTGCCCAAGAATACACTTAGCAAAATACAACCTCTTATAATTACTTTTTCCATTATTTTTTTACGATTAAATCTACAATATCTCCATAAAACCACCAAAAGAGGTGTTTGCCTTTGCGCACTTCCACAGCAGAATAGAAAGTGCCTATAATCTCTATCACATTGAAAGAGAAAGCTATGATAATCCAAGCAATATAGGCATTAGAAATTATATTGCTGCCTAACAATATAGATATTGTCCACCAAAAAGAGGTAGTGTTTACAAAGAATAAGAAGAGCTGTGACACCAAAGATTGGTAGCAGTGCCAACGCACAAAATAAGAGCCTTTGCGATGGGCTATTAAGAAGAAAAGAGTAGCTAGCAAGTTGATGATAGGTAGAGGCATTCCTGCCATAATAGCTACTATTGACATTATATAGCTATTAGCAGCGCGTTCTTTGTCACCTTCGCTAATACGTTCGTTTAAGGGTTTAATTACTATCATAAGCCTTTATAAATGTTCCAAATCCAATTCAGTAGGATAAAAATGAAGAAAGGGATATACACTTGTGGACGTTTGAAAACGCGTTCGAATGTGATGAAAGAGCGATATAGGGTAGACTTCTTTAGAAACAAGTCGCAAAGCAACCACAAGGGTATACTCACTAATGCTATAGCAGCTAATACTCCAAGCGGATTGGTGAGTAAAGCCTCAAACCAGTGCCCTTCAAAAAAAGAGACTACCGACCGCGTTGTACCACACGACGGACAAGGGTAACCCGTAACATTCTTTATTACACAAACAGTAACCCCTATGTCGTGCCTGTGAGAAAGAAAGTGGCTAAGTAGCCAACCCCAACTAGCAAGACATAGGAGTGTGATGAATGTATAGAACTTTTTAGTTGTCAATTAGTAACTAAGTGCTGAAGCTAATAATTCGGCATTTTTATCTCTTGTAGCATCCATAATTAGGAACCAATCTACAATGCTCCAAATTCCGAATCCACCACAAGTAATCAATTTACCAACACCCATTCCCACATCGCCGATGTAGAAACGGTCGATACCTAATCCACCTCCTAAGAGAGAGATGATTAGAGAAGTAGTAGGGTCTTTAAACTGTATCGTTTGTAGCATCACCCATTTAGATTCGTCCAAAGAAAGAAGCTTTTCACGAATTTGAGGAACGATTTCAGGTCTAAAAAATTTACCGTTGGTCACGATAAACATATCCACTTTTTGTGCATCCATAGTATGTGAAATTATTAGATTAAAATTACGGTGCAATATTACACTATTTTTTTGATATTGCCTAATATTTTAATAAAAAAATATAATCTATTTTTTGATTTTTATCAATTGAATAGCAGTGAAGGTTTCTAAGGCTATGAAATAGAAAGTAGGTAATATGATGAAAAGCAGTTCATACAGAGGTTGAGAGGTTATGCGTTTCTCTAAAGGCAAACAGAAAATGATAATAGCAATAAGGCGTAGTAAAAAACCTGCCACAAAGGCAAAGGCAGTGTATAAGGGGCGTTTTAGGTGAACAGCAAGAATAATCACAAATGTTAATGCTGAAATCCCACAATGGAAGAGGAGCAATTTATCCAATGGGTAAAACAAATTAACCCCTTGTGTTCCTACATAATAGTTGTAACAACCGTATAAAATGCCAGTTCCTATTGCCCATCCAACCAAATACCAAAAACTACAAATGGCTATGCGCATAGCCATTTGTAGTTTTACTTGTGAGAAATTCATCCACTTATTTATTGATTTTTTCGAGGGGTTGTTGAGGTTTGTTGTCATTTACAAAAGATTTAGCCCCTTTCATAGTACAAGTTACGTTGAATACAGCTCCTGGTTCGATAGAGAGTTTATCAACGTGTACTTCGCCTTCCACCACAGCGGTTGATTTTAAGCTAAGAACACCACTCACTTTTAGAGTGCCTGTTACTTTACCTTCTATATCGGCGTTTTCGCAAATCACAGTGCCTTTAATCACACCAGTTCTGCCTATTACTAATTTACCAGAAGTTTCGAAAGTACCTTCTACTTCTCCATCAATTCTAAAATCGGATTTAGAGTGGATTTCTCCTTTGAATTTTGTTTCCGCTACTATGCGGTTGCTGCTTCCTAATGTGTTGTCTGCTGCCATAATGTTTCTATTATCTCTTTCTTTGTTGTTAAATATAGCCATTGTATTTCGTTTTACAAATACAGAGACAAAAGTATAATAAATTTTTTAAAACTACAAATTTTTAATGTCGTTTTATTTAATTATATTTTGTAAAGTGCTATTCCATAGAGTATTATGTGATAGAAAACTTTGGCAAAGTCTATACTGAAAGCTGATAACTAATACCTAAAACCTATTTAACTCCGTGCATCAGTTTCTTTACAAATGGATTGATAAAGATGATAATCACCCCTGCTACAGCAGGTAGAATGGTGAAAATGAGAAAGAAAGTAGATAGGCTATATTGTTCGGTGATATTTTTTATTTGTCCTCCTGCCACAGCTGCCGATTTATGACCAATAGCTACAGCAAGGTACCATACCCCAAACATAAAAGCAATCATTCTACTTGGTACCAATTTCGATACATACGAAAGCCCCACAGGCGATAAGCACAGCTCACCCATAGTGTGGAACATATAGGCAAATATAAGCCATAACATACTTACTTTTACATCACTAGTAATTCCGTGTGAGCCTAAAGCGAGCAAACCAAAACCTATAGAGAGCATCAATAAACCAATGCCGTATTTCACTGCAGCAGGCGGGTTGTATTTGCTTGACCACCAACGAGAGAACAAACTTGCTAAAGAGATGATAAAGAAGGCATTCAATATAGAAAACCACGATACAGTTGCTTCTACCCAATTGTCGCGCTCTTCTTTTACTTGGGCTACTATCAACCCATTGTCCATATTGAGTTCAGCCCCGCGTTGTTTAGCCCATTGTTCTTTTTCGGCATCTACATAACCAAAGGAAGTGTTTTTGTTGTTTTTGCTCAATAGCTTGATTTCTTGTCCTACTTTCAAATGTATATCAGTAAGACCTATGATAGTGGTTTGTTCCACAATTTTCAAATCGGGTTGAGCTTCGCGATTTTCTTCAGTGATAGGGAGGTAAGTTTTCTTACCTTCTTTGTCTACATGCTCGTAAGCCTTGTAAGCAACACTATAAGCCGTTGTTTTGAAATCGCGGTTAAGCATCCACAAAGCAATACCCCATACCAAACTAAAGCACACTAATAGTACTATTACTGCAGGGAATATTTTTTTGTAAGTTTTTTTGATTAAGAGGAACAACACACCACTGATGAGCAATAGCGGAATCAAAGTGAGCAATGCATTGAAAATGTTGTAGAGCATAGCCGAATCACCTTGTAGTTCACGCTGTATGTGGTCACGAGCGAAAATCACTAATGATGAGGCTCCTTGTTCAAACGAGAGCCAAAATATCATTACAAAGAAAGCAAAAATCACTACAGTGAGCATACGGTCACGCACTATAGTAGTGTAGCGCATAACTCTACTACCTATTACGTATAGAAAGGTTGTTAAGCCTATAATCACCATTACATATTGCCCTTTAAGCTGCCCCATAGAAGCCCACGCAAAAAGGTCGATATTCCATACTTTTGAAAGCGGGTCATTAAGTGCATAACCTATGCCTATAATTGCTGAAATAGCAATTAATAATTTATCAACAATAGTGAAAGGATTAGGTTTTTCTTCATCTGTTTTTTCTCTGCTATCTGTCGCTTCTTGATTAGCATCTTCAGTTTTCTTTTTTCTTTTTCCTATATCTCCAAACAAAGGTTGTGAAAGCCAGAACTGTATGGTTCCCAAGAGCATAAACACCCCTGCTAAGCCAAAGCCCCAGCTCCAACCTATGCGCTCAGCCAAGTAACCGCAGAGCATCATCCCAAAGAAAGAACCAGAGTTTACTCCCATATAGAAAATGGTATAAGCAGCATCTTTCTTTTCGGGTAAATACTTGTACATTTCGGATACGAACGACACCATATTAGGTTTGAAAAATCCGGTACCTATCACCAAAAGTCCAAGCCCAAAATAGAGAGAGAATTCAGTTTCAAAAGCCATCGATACGTGCCCTAAGGTAATAATTATAGCCCCTATGATCACCGCCCAGCGGTAACCGGTAATTTTATCGGCAATCACCCCTCCGAGTATGGGGGTGAGATAGACGAGCATAGCGTAAGTACCAAAGAGAGCGGTGGCATTTTCGGTACTCCACGCCCAACCAGGGTTGTATCCTATGAGTGTCATTGTAAGAAAATTGATGAGTAGTACCCGCATTCCGTAGAATGAAAAGCGCTCCCACATTTCTGTAAAGAAGAGCACGAACAGCCCCGCTGGGTGTCCTAATACTTGAGTGTCGAAAATTGTCTTTTTTGTCATAAAATTTGTTGCCTATTAACTGAAGATATCCCACTTGATGCCTAACCTGATAATAAAATCTCTATACGGCTGGCGTGGTGCTGAATAGTAGTTGTAAGGATTTCCCATTTTTAGCCAATTGCTCACGGGCACCTGCCATTGTTCTAAAGAGAAGAAGATGCGCATTGTGCGTACTTTGGCATTGAAGAAAAAGTCGAACATCGGGAAACCACCTGTTTTTTCGGCTGTTTGTACCGCAAATTCTCCTAATAACGGATTGTACTGGTTAGCATAGTATTTCGTAAAATAATTGAATCCAATACCCGTTTGTAAGTACATCGCCTTGTTGAACAAATGTGAAGCAAAGTAAAAACTGTTGCGAGTTACAAAAGTAGGCACATTCAATATGTTACTATCTTGCACCACTTGCTGGTAGAGCATTGTATTATCCAATCCCCATTTGCCAAATTTGAACTCTTTTTGTACTTTTAGCTGCAAATATTGTATGTTGCCACTATACTGCTCAGGGCGTACTTGCCCTAAGGTTTCTACTTGAAAATAAGTGTAATCGTTGAGATTGGTGAGACTTAGTGAAGCATTTCCCCATTGAGTTTTCAAATCGCCATAGAGCGTTTGAGTATTCTGTTTTTTAAACGATGAATAGTTATCCCAATTGAACTGTTTGTAGTCGCTTTGGTAGAGCAAATAGTTGAAATTAGGCATAGCCGAATGCAATTCAGCTCCTGCAGTAATACTGTTATTGTCGTTAAAAGCATAAGCGAGTTTACCGCTGAGTTTGGTGCCTGTCATTTTGCCTATAAACGTTTGTTCTCCTTCAGCTTCTATGCTAAAACCGCCTACTTTTTTGTGCCATTGTATCCCTAAACTCAGGTCGGTATCTTTGATTTGGTGGCGTTGCAACACCCCTGCTACATAGTAAGCATTTTGGAAATAATAGTTGTAGAAATAAGCATTTCCAAAGAGGAAAGTTCTACCCAAATACGGCAATTCTAATTCAGCTCCTGCACGGTTAGTCATTCGTTGCAAGCGTGCTTTATCGTGCAGGTTTTGAGGCACATAAGCATCACCAAAATAGGAACTATTTTGGGTTTCGTTGTAAGTGTAATATTCAGTTTCGTAGCTAAATAAATGGCGGAAGCGTATTTGCTTATAGGAAGCTAAGGAATCTCGATTGCGCAAAAAAGCATAGTCGTGTTGCAAAAAATAGCGTTTGCTCTCGCGAGTATTCTCGGCATAGAGCAATTGCACATCTATAGTTGCACGATTTTTAAACTGCTGTTCGCCGCCTTCAAATTGCTCGGGCGTTACAATACCTCCATTCTCCTGACTGGTGATATCGTGAGAGGCAAAGTGCGCAAAAGCAGTGTATTTTTTATTAGGTGATACGTACGAAAATCCTGCCCTAAAATTCCCATTGCTCACTAATATACGTTGATATTTACCAAGGGAGCGCAGACCTTTGTAAGCGATGAAGAAATTGAAATTTGGCTGTAAGTTTATGGAAAATAGGGTGTTTAGAAACTGACCTTGCTCCATACCGCTTTTGTAAGTAAACTCGGTAAGGGGGGTAGGCAAATGGTAGTAAGTAATCTCCTCGGGAGTGAGGTAGAGTTGTTTTTTAGCTTCAGCCCCCATTGAAGGCACATAGTCCTGACGGCGGAAATCGTAAGCCATTGTGTTATAGGGCTGTCCCATATTAGAGAAAGGCATTTTGCCAAACATATCCTTGCCCCACTCATTGTTCAGGTAATACTTTTGCATAGAAAGGGTAGTATCCACCGAAGTTGTATCGCGGGTATAGGTAATAATTTTGTAGTCGAGAGCGGTGAAAGTAATACTGTCTTTCTTCTTTTTAGGGCGCAGAGATTTGAAGGTTACGCCCCCCTCTTTGCTATTAGGAGTTCCCTCCTCTTCTTGAGCAAAAGAGAGTAAAGGAAATAGTGCCCCAATGAAGAAATATATTAAGTGTTTCAAGGTCATTCTTTTCTATTTTGGGGCAAAGATACAAAAAACAATTAATAATTGATAATTAACGATTAACAATTGATGATTTTTCACTTTTCATTTTTCACTTTCCACTAATCCCATCGCCTCCTCAAATAAGGGTTTGTAAAAATCGGGTAGAGGTTCGTGGTATTTGTTTTCGTACACGTGCTGTAATACCTCATAAGGCTGTAAGTCGTTGAGGGTAAGTTCACTTTGTAGAACTGTTTGTTTAGCTTTGTTTTGTTGTTGGTAGCGCACATCAATACGCGCTAAACGCACGTGCTTGTTAGCAATAGTTTTTAGAATGCTGTTCTTCAGTTCAGGAGTGGGCTCTTTGAGCAGTACTTTCACTTCTAAATAAGGCGCTGTACTCTCACTTGTTACTTCGGGTAAAGCAGCGAGAAGATGTAACACCTCCTCAGGAGGAAGTGCCCGTTCAGGGATACTGAGCAAAGGGGTGTGGATAGGTAGGGGAATAGGTTTGATGCCCTGTACTTGTCCGTTTTCTATGGAGAAAGTTACTACTTGGTGGGTATAGTGTTTTTCGGAAAACGAAAGGGGTATAGGACTTCCTGCATAACGTATATGGGCATCGCCTAAGGCTTGCGCTTTGTGAATATGTCCTAAAGCGATGTATTTCAATGCTTTTGGAAAACTTGAAGGGGATATACTCTCCATTCCCCCAATGATAGGACGCTCAGCAGTATCTTCTTCACTGAGTTCAGCCCCTAAGGCGTGCAAATGCCCCATAGCAATCAGTGGTTTACCGTTAGCAATAGCCAAAGCTCTTTCGGTAATTTCTTGGTAGAAAGAGGCAATTCCCTTGCTGTAATCCGAAAAATCATCAGTTTTAGGTGTGTCGCCTAAACGCAGAAAAGGCACAGCGAGACAATAGGCAGCAATCTCGCCTTTGCTGTAAAGAGGAAGGATAAGGGCATCGTAGTCAATTTCGCGAATTTCGTTTCGCCTAATATGACCTATTAAGTGTACTTTAGTATTTTCTAAGAGAGGTAAGGGCATTTCAAGCCGCACGGGAGAGTCGTGATTACCTGCAATAACGATGATTTGCAAGTGCGGGAAACGTTCAGTAGCTTGGTGTAGAAAGTGATAGAATTGTTTAGTAGCAGCTACCGAGGGGTTAGCAGTATCGAACACATCGCCACTGATAAGGAGTACCTCAATAGCTTCAGTTTCCAGAATTTGCAAGAGAGTATCCAAGAAGTGTTGATGCTCTTCATAGCGGTCGTATTGGTAGAATGTTTGTCCTAAATGCCAATCGGCAGTATGTAGAAAATTCATTGTTTTCTCTTAGAATCTATATTTTTTTGGCAAAGATACTACATAATTAGCTAATTAGCAAATTGGCTAATTTGCCAATTCAAAAAAAAGTATTACATTTGTCGCCTGAAAACAGTGACTGATGAGCTATCAGTAATTGTTAGTTGAACATTACCAGCAATATGGAAAAAAATTATAAAATGGTAGCCAAAACCTTCTTCGGCTTTGAAGATATATTGGCTGACGAACTTCGCAATTTAGGCGCTATGCACGTAACTAAAGGTGTGCGCAGCGTACAATTTGAAGGCGATAAGGGCTTTATGTACAAGGCAAATCTCTGCTTGCGCACCGCCCTAAAAATCCTTAAACCTATTCACTCTTTCTACATCCGTAACGAAAAAGAGTATTACCAAAAACTCTACGACTTCAATTGGCAGGAAATCTTGGATCTCAACCAAACTTTTGCTGTAACAGCAACCCTGCAAACCGAGATATTCAACCATACGCAATATGTAGCTCTCAAAGCTAAAGATGCTATCGCCGATGCTTTTCGCAACGCTACAGGGCGTCGCCCCAGTGTGGATGTGCTCCACCCCGATGTGGCTATTCACATTCATATTCAGCGCAATGAGGTGATTGTATCGCTTGATAGTTCAGGGGCTTCTCTCCACCAACGCGGTTACCGTACTGCTACCAATATGGCGCCTATCAACGAGGTGTTAGCGGCGGGCATACTGCTAATGAGTGGTTGGCAAGGGCAGTGTGATTTTCTCGACCCTATGTGTGGCAGTGGCACTTTTCTTATAGAGGCTGCAATGATTGCTTGTAATATTCCAGCCAATGTACACCGCAAAGAGTTTGCTTTTGAGCGTTGGAAAGATTTCGATGAGAACCTCTTCAATCTTATTTTTGGTAGTTGTATCAAAAAAATACGTGAGTTTCACTATCAGATTGTAGGCTATGACAAGGCGCCTTCAGCAGTAGCCAAAGCAAAAGATAACCTTGCAAATGCCGACCTTGGTGACTATATACAAGTATTCCAAAAAGACTTTTTTACAACTGAAAAAGAAGATAAACAGAAACCTTTGCACATAGTTTTCAACCCGCCTTATAACGAGCGTTTGCAAGCTGATACTGAAGAGTTGTACTCCTCTATAGGCAACACTCTCAAACGCAATTACCCCAATACTGAGGCGTGGTTTATCACCGCCAATTTAGAGGGAATGAAATATGTAGGCTTGCGACCCACCCGCAAAATTAAACTTTTCAACGGTAAATTAGAAAGCCGATTGTTACAGTACAAAATGTATGAAGGAAGCAAGAAAACAATGAACAAAGAATAATTGATAAATAACAAAAAAGCTGTCTTTTGAGACAGCTTTTTGTTATATCACTATTTTCTAATTCCTAACTCCTAAAGAATATAATCTGTATTGATGAAGTTAGAAGCACCAGTGCGCAATAGGTTCTCTACTATCATGTCGTTATAGTCGTTGTTTTGGAACGATACAAAGGTGCGAATAGAGAATGAGCGCAAGGCATCGTGTACGCTTAATGTGCCCACAGCCGAATCTTTTCTACCAGTGAATGGAAATACATCTGGACCTCGCTGACATAAACTGTTCAAATTCACACGACAAAGCATATTCACCAGCATATCAATTAGTGGAGAAAGCTCGTGAGGGTCTTCTCCAAACAAACTGATTTGTTGTCCGTATTTAGAATCCGAAATCTCATCAATAATCTCATTGATGTTAGAGAAAGGTTTTACAGGTACAAGAGGACCAAATTGCTCCTCATTGTACACTCTCATCTCTTTAGAAACAGGGTAGAGTACCGCTGGGAAGATAAAGTTATCTGTGCGTTCACCGCCTTTTTTGTTTTGAATGGTAGCCCCTTTAGCAAGAGCATCATCTATAAGTTCTTGTATGAAAGCAGGTTTGTCCACCTCGGGTAGGGGAGTGAGGGTTACTTTTTCCTCCCACGGATTACCAAATTTAAGTGCATCTACTTTTTCAGCAAAACGCTTCAAGAACTCATCTTTTATTTTGGCGTGTACATAGAGAATTTTCAGTGCTGTGCAACGCTGTCCGTTAAACGATAAGGCTCCTTTCACACATTCGTCTACTGCTAAATCTAAGTTAGCATCGGGAAGGATAACTCCTGGGTTTTTAGCTTCCAAACCAAAAACAAGGCGCAAACGATTTTTCTTAGGGTGTTGGTCTTGTAGTGCAATAGCCGTTTTGCTGTTGCCTATGAGCGCCAAAACATCCACTTTGCCACTTTGCATAATAGGCGGTGCAACGGTGCGACCGCGCCCATAAAGGATATTGATTACCCCACGAGGGAAAGAATTTTGGAAGGCTTCTAATAAAGGCGTAAAGAGTAGTACCCCGTGTTTAGCAGGCTTGAAAATAACGGTATTACCCATAATAAGTGCGGGAATGATAAGCGCAAAAGTCTCATTTAGAGGGTAGTTATAAGGACCTAAACAGAGCACAACTCCTAAAGGACCACGACGAATAAGAGCGTACACCCCATCGCGTCGTACAAATTTAGACGATTCGTTGTCAAGTTCCTTATAAGCGTTGATAGTGTCATAGATATATTCTACCGTACGGTCGAACTCTTTGCGAGAATCATCTAAGTTTTTACCAATTTCCCACATCATCAGTTTTACCACCTCATCGCGTTGTTTTTCCATTTGTTTTACAAATTTTAGCATAGCACTGATGCGGTCTTTCACTTTCATTGTAGGCCATAAACCTTTACCCTTGTTATAAGCTTCAGTAGCCGAATGTAGGGCTTCTAAAGCATCGTTTTCACCCAGTGAAGGCACACTGCCTAAGAGGGTGCGTTCATACTTTTCAGTAGAAGAAATAGTGGAGTAGATATTTGTAAATTCACCTTTCCACTCACGGAGTTCGCCATCAATGAGATAAGTCTCTTGGCGAAACGGTTTTACTTGAAATTGTTCAGGTATGATCATAATTTTCTATTTTTCTGTTATCTATTATTTGTCATCTGTTACTTGTTCTAAACTCTTCCTTTAAGGGCGTTGAACACCCACGCAATAGCAAAGAACCCAATGCCTACAGCTCCAAAGCCAAAGCCTGCAACTTCATTGTATTTAAAGGCTCCTAAGGCAATAAGCCCTAAACCTACTATAATCATTATAAGGGTTGCCCACCCCAAAACTGTATTCTTATTCATAGTATAATATTCTATATAATGTTGGTTACAAAAGGCAAAGGTACAGATTAATTAGTAAATCAACAAAAAAATATTCAAACAACACAGGGTGTTTGTATTTAAAACAATAACCTATATATCTTGGAAATAAAGGCTATAATAGTAGAATATATAAGATATTTTTTATCAAAAAGTCGCTTTTATGGCTTGCCCCTCTCCTTGGGAGAGGGGAACGGGGTGAGGATTTTAAACGTGAACGCCGTGAGAAGTAAATCCCTAAATTTGCTAATTGACAAATTATTCTTACCTTTGCGGCAAAATAATAGTTTTCCTTATCAGTAAAGGATTTAATAATGAAACGCTTAGTAATATTAGGTGGTGGTGAGAGTGGTGTAGGTACCGCAATTTTGGGTAAACAAAAAGGTTGGGAGGTATTCCTTTCCGATAGAAATTCCCTCAAACCTCACTACCGTGAAACCCTCAACAAAGAGGGTATAGAATGGGAAGAAGGCTTCCATACCGAAGAGAAAATCCTCTCCGCCGATGTGATAATGAAAAGTCCAGGTATCCCTGATAAAGCTCCTATCGTGAAAATGGCTCGCGAGAAAGGTATTCGCATTATCTCGGAAATAGAATTTGCCAATGAGTATACCCATAGTCTTATTGTAGGCATCACGGGCAGTAATGGCAAGACCACCACTACTTTGCTCACCCATCAAATATTTAAAGATGCAGGCTTGCAAGTAGGTTTGGGCGGTAATATAGGTTATAGTTTCGCCGAATTAGTAGCTACTGAAAATCCGCCCTACTATGTGCTTGAAATCAGTAGTTTTCAATTGGACGGCATCGAGCATTTTGCCCCCCATATTGCGGTATTGCTCAATATAACCCCCGATCATTTGGATAGATACGACTATAAGTTTGAAAACTATATAGCCTCTAAATTCCGCATCGCAATGAATCAAACTGAGAACGATTATCTCGTTTACGATGCCGATGATCCCGTAATTGAAGAGTGGTTGCAAAATCACACCCTAAAAGCTAAACTCATACCATTTTCCATAGAAAAAGAACTCCCTTACGGAGCTTTCTTAAAAGATAACAAAATACACATTATGTTAGAAAATCAAACTGCTGAAACTACTGAAATTGATGTAGAAGAAATCAGCTTGCGTGGTAAGCACAATATCAAAAATACAATGGCTGCAAGTGTAGCAGCCCGCTTGGTAAATATTCGCAACAACTCTTTGCGCGACAGCCTTAAAGGCTTCAAAGGAGTAGACCACCGCCTTGAAGAGGTAAAAGTAGTAGAGGGCGTTACTTATGTGAACGACTCTAAAGCAACCAATGTAAACTCAGTGTATTTTGCACTCGATACGATCAAAACTCCTATCGTGTGGATTGTAGGTGGTCAAGATAAAGGCAACGACTATAATGCCTTGCTCCCCTACGTACACGAAAAAGTAAAAGCTATCGTGTGCTTGGGCGTTGATAACGAACCTATCTTGCGCTCTTTTAGCAATAGCGGAAAAGAAATGATAGAAACTCAATCTATGGATGAAGCTGTAAGAATTGCCAAAAAGTTTGCTACCGAAGGTGATACTGTATTGCTCTCACCTGCTTGTGCAAGTTTCGATTTATTCAAAAGTTACGAAGATCGTGGCGACCAATTTAAAGCAGCGGTAGCTCGCTTGTAATCTCTATTTTAGTGATGCAAGAATGGTTATCTAAACACATCAAAGGAGACAAAGGGTTATGGGCACTCATACTTATATTTAGCCTTGCCACTCTTGTAGCCGTCTATAGCACTAGTACCAATTTGGTATATGTGGTAGGAAAAGGAACTCCTACTGGCTATCTATTTAAGCAGCTGGTTTTCGTAGTAGTAGGTTTTTTTGTTCTTTATGGAATGCATAAAATTTCTTACACTCGATTCCGTTTGGCAGCTAAACTGCTAATTCCTGTCGCTGTACTATTTCTTTTGATGGCTCTTTTTACGGGGACGACCATTGAGGGAGCCAATGCTAGCCGCTGGTTGAACTTTGGCTTCTTTTCTTTCCAGCCTTCTGCCTTTGCTTTAGTAGTGCTAATGGCTTATGTAGCTTCTTATTTAACCAAAACTTACGGCAAAAAACTCACCTTCAAAGAAACTATCTTACCCTTGTGGCTTCCAGTAGGAACAATTACAGCTTTGGTAATGATATCCAACCTCTCTACTGCCGTACTGATACTCACCTCAGTACTTATCCTCATTTTTTTAGGACGATTCCCTTTTAAACATATTCTCTCAGCTATGCTCATTGCAATAGCTTTTTTAGGACTATTCTTTTTGGTGGTAAAAGCCTTCCCCGATGCTTTTCCTAATAGGGTAGATACGTGGATGAGTCGTATTGAATCCTTTACAGCAAGTGAAGATGAAAAAGAAGGTTACCAAATTGAGCGTTCTAAAATGGCAATAGCCAAAGGTATAGGCTTAGGTCAAGGTCCTGGCAAAAGCACAATGAAAAACTTCCTTCCTCAAAGCTCTTCCGACTTTATCTTTGCTATCATCACCGAAGAATGGGGAACTGTAGGAGCCATATTCATAATGTTACTCTACATACTATTGCTCGTTCGCATTGTAGCAATTTCGCTCAAAGCACCCACCCTATATGGTCAATTATTAGCGTTAGGTTTAGGTATCCCCATACTTCTGCAAGCAGTTATCAATATGGGAGTAGCAGTAGAACTCTTCCCTGTTACGGGGCAGAACCTCCCACTTATCAGTAGTGGGGGAACCTCATTTTTAGTAACTTGTATAGCTTTAGGAGGAATTCTTTCCGTAAGTGTACAAAAGCGCAAAGACGGCAAAATGGAAAAAGACAAAACTGAAGCCGATATAGAAGAAGAACTCGCTGAAAGTGCTCTACGCCAAATGAAGAAAAACACTAATGTTGAATAAACATTCTCACTTTTTAACTTTTCACTTAACTAAAAAATGCCTAAAAAAGGAGTATTACTCGTAAATTTAGGATCTCCCGACTCCTTCTCTATTAAGGACATCAAGCGATACCTAAAACAATTTTTGATGGACAAGTACGTCATTGATTTACCTTACCTATTGCGTTACGCTTTGGTACACGGCATCATCCTCAATACACGTCCGCCCAAAACAAGCAAAGCTTATCAAAAAATATGGTGGGACGAAGGCTCTCCTCTCATTGTAATCACCAAGCGACTCACTGAAAAAATACAACAGCAAGTCTCTATCCCCGTTGTAATGGCTATGCGCTATGGTAATCCTAGTATAGCCAATGGGTTACAACAGTTGCACGACCAAGGAGTAGATGAGGTGCTTTTGATGCCTCTCTATCCCCAATATGCAATGGCAACTACTCAAACTATTGAGGTACTTGCTCACCAATTGGTAAAAAAGCAGTTTCCAAAAATGAAACTTATAGAGTTTCCTGCTTTCTTTCATCGCCCCGAGTATATTGAGGCATTAGCCGAAGTAACTCGCAAGTACTTAGACAGTAATCCTTGTGATCACTTATTGTTCTCTTATCACGGAGTACCCGAACGCCATTTGTACAAAACTACCCCTACGCCTGCCCACAAAAAAATATCAGAAGGCACTACTTGTTGTGACCCTTATAGTGAGGAAGGAAAATATTGTTACCGAAGTCATTGCTTTGAAACTACACGTTTGTTAGTAGAAAAATTAGGTTTGCAAAAAGGAACTTATTCACAATCATTCCAATCGCGTTTAGGTATTGATAAGTGGATTACTCCCTTTACATCCGATAAAATAGCCCAACTCGCTCAACAAGGCGTGAAAAAATTAGCGGTGATTACCCCAGCTTTCGTCGCCGATTGTGTAGAAACGCTCGAAGAAATAGAAATGGTGGGTGGACAAACCTTCCGCGAAAATGGTGGTGAAGAGTTCAAAATGATTCCTTGTCTCAACGACTCCGATTTGTGGGTACAAGCCCTCGTTACTTGGATTAGAAATAACTAATAACAAAGCAAAATCTAACAGATAATTATGAATGATTTTCTTGACATACAAAATGCTAAAAAGAAAAAACGCACTAAAAACATTATGGCACTAATAGTGGGTGCGGTGTCTTTTGTTGTGGTATTTTTAGCGGCATTTTTTACGACGCGCCATCTCACAAGTTCCTTCTTTTCAAAAGGTAAACACGATTTAGTTGCCGATGAAATGAAGAATCAAGTAGCCGAAATAAACCAGCAGTTACCACAAATAATAGAAGAGGGGGTGCGCTTAGATAGTGTTGCCCTAAAAGGAGAAAGAACTATGGGGTATTATGCAACCCTTTTTGATTTTGATTCCGAAGAAATAGAGTTCAACACACCAGCAGCTAAGGAAGCTATTTTGCAAAATTTGAGAAGCAATCGCGAAAAGATGCGCTTTTTCATTGATAATGATATTACACTGTTGTATTATTACTACGATGAAAACAAAAAACTTGTATCCGAAATAAGAATACCCCCATCACTATACAAATAACAAACACCTAACATCTAACAAAAATGAGTATTATTATTGCCATTGACGGCTATTCGTCAACCGGAAAAAGTACTACTGCCAAAGCTGTAGCCAAAGCATTAGGCTACGTTTATATTGATACTGGTGCGATGTACCGCGCCGTTACTTATTTAGCTTTAGAAAAAGGCTATGCTTCCACCTCAGGCATCGAAGTAAAATCCCTGATGAAAGCTCTAAGAAAATCCGAAATAAAGTTCGTCTACAACCCCGAATTAGGATTTTCTGAAATCTATTTGAACGGTAAGAATATCGAAAATGAAATACGCGGTATAGAGATAGCCAATTGGGTGAGTGAAGTCGCTAAACAACCTGAAGTGCGCACCTATTTAGTAGATCTCCAACGCAAAATGGGGAAAGACAAAGGTATTGTAATAGACGGGCGTGATATTGGTACAACTGTATTCCCTGAGGCTGAACTTAAAATATTTATGACTGCCAGCGAACAAGTACGTGCCGAACGCCGTTATAAAGAGTTACAAGCCAAAGGTGATAAAGCATCGTTTGACGAAGTCCTTGCCAACATCCAGCACCGTGACCATATCGATACCACTCGCAAAGAATCTCCCCTCAAAAAAGCCGATGATGCTATTGTTATCGATAATACCAATCTTACCATAGAGGAACAAGTACAAAAAATCTTAGCAATGGTTAAAAGTTAATATTGCGTCACACACTTTCGTAATTCGTAATTTGTCATTCGTAATTAATTTACTACCTTTGCCCCCAAAAATAAAGAAAAACCATGTGTGAAAATCAACATACTTGCGGCTGTAACAATGCCCAAACACGCCATAACTGGACAAAAGAAGAAATTGTTGCTATTTACAACAAACCCCTAATGGAGTTGCTCTACGAAGCTGCTACCGTACACCGTAAATACCACGACCCTAACTCAGTACAAGTTTCTACCCTCCTTTCTATCAAAACAGGAGGCTGCTCCGAAGACTGTGCTTATTGTCCGCAATCGGCGCGTTACGAAACTGAAGTAAAAATAGAAAACGCCGATATGATGAGCGTTACCCACGTAAAAGCACAAGCGCTCCGCGCTAAATCAGCAGGAGCTTCGCGAGTGTGTATGGGGGCTGCGTGGCGTAACGTGAAAGATGGTCCTGAGTTTGAACAAGTACTCGAAATGGTACGTACCATCAACAAACTCGATATGGAAGTGTGTTGTACGCTTGGTATGATTACCGAAAACCAAGCCAAACGCTTGGCAGAAGCTGGTTTGTATGCTTATAATCACAACCTCGATACTTCCGAAGAATACTACAAAGAAATTATCTCTACCCGTAGTTACGACGACCGCCTCAAAACGATTGACAATGTGCGTAAAACCAATATCACTGTGTGCAGTGGAGGAATTATTGGTATGGGTGAATCACTCGAAGACCGCGCGGGTATGCTTGTAGCGCTTTCTACGCTCAATCCACAACCCGAGTCAGTGCCTATCAATGCCTTAGTGCCCGTAGAAGGAACGCCTTTAGAAGATTGTGAGCCCGTAGATATCTTCGAGATGGTGCGTATGGTAGCTACCGCACGTATCGTGATGCCTCAATCGCAAGTGCGTCTTTCCGCAGGTCGTACCCAAATGAGTCAAGAAGGGCAAGCCTTGTGTTTCTTTGCGGGAGCTAACTCTATTTTCGCAGGCGATAAACTCCTCACCACTCCTAACCCCGATATCAATGAAGATATGCAAATGCTCGGTGTATTAGGAATGCGCATCCAAAAACCATTCGAAACACACCCACAACCCCATACTGTAGAAGCAGCCGACTCTCAATATCACTCCTTAGGTGAAAATCCTAAATGGACGCGCCCTAACCACAAAATAGAGCGCAATGAAGAAAAGAGAAAAATGGTTAAAATAGCACACTAATAAATTTGCTAATTTTCTAATTCTATGAACCCTGAAATTCTCAAAGAAATCATCACAACCCCAATGCCTTATGGCAAGTACAAGGGGACTATGATAGCCGATTTGCCTTCCTATTACCTCGAGTGGTTCAGCACCCAAGGATTTCCCAAAGGGAAGTTAGGAATGCTATTAGCAACTACTTTTGAGATTAAAACCAATGGGTTACAAGAGATAATAGATAATCTTAAGACGCTAACTGCTAATAATTAAAGCACATAGTACATACAACTCTATGATACCACCTATGTGAGGGAGCTTTTCAAAAACAAAGTAACAAATAAAAACAATTATATATGAAAAATTTTGGTTCATTCTTATTACTCTTAGGAGTATTAGCAATTGTGCTAGATTTCTTTAACTATGTACCTAAACTCCTTTTCTGGATTTATGAATGGGGAGATGGTGTAGCTTGGGGTATCAAAATAGCTTTAATTGTAGTAGGAGGAATTTTGTGGTTCCTTGGTCGTAATGCTGAAGCAGAAGGAACTACTGAAAATTAAATCTCTAAAACCTAAAACGAATGTTAGTTAAGAAAATTAACGGAAAGCAACCTACCTTCGGGGAAGGTTGCTTTTTTGCCGAAAATGCAACCCTCACAGGCGATGTGCAGTTAGGCAATCGCTGTACCGTGTGGTATAATGCGGTTATTCGCGGCGATGTGAATAGCATTCGCATAGGCGATGACACCAATATCCAAGACGGTGTAGTGATTCACGCTACCTATCAAACACACCCCACTACCATTGGCAATCGCGTTTCTATAGGGCATAATGCTATTGTGCACGGTTGTACGATAGAAGACGAGGTGCTTATAGGTATGGGAAGTATTGTAATGGACGGATGTGTGGTGGAAAGTGGTAGTATCATAGCTGCTGGAGCAGTAGTACCTCCTAATACCCATATAGAAAAGGGAAGCCTTTATGCAGGGGTACCCGCTAAGAAAATCAAAGAAGTAACCGAAGAACAACGTGCTCTTATTGAGCGTACTGCGGCTAATTATCCCAAATACGCCAGCTGGATAGAAAATGATTTTATTAATGAGTAAATTTGCCAATTAGCAAATTATTTGTACTTTTGCCATTATTTTAAAAACTAAGAATATCGATGAAAAAAATTATTGTAGCTGCAATGCTTGTGTTTTTCTCAGTAAAAACATTTGCGCAAGATCGTCAACATCAAGTAAATTTAAACATCTTGAACGCTATTTGGTTAGCTTCTGTTGAAGTAGGTTATGAACATTTTATTGCTGAAAATCAATCTATTGAAGGAGAATTATTCTTCAACGACCGTTTTTCTGTAATTCCTAAAGGCAATGGGAAATATAGTGCTACTAGTGTAAAACTAGGTTATAACTATTATTTTGAAGAAGATGGAGGTACAGGTCTCTATGTAAACCCTTTTATCAAACAACGTTTTGGTAATTACAAATACAATGATGGCACCAAAACAAAATTAGATAGTTTTATCTTAGGGATAGGAGCAGGTTATCAATGGAATCTCGACAATACTTTCGTTATAGCCCCTTATGCTAATATCGCTCGCAACTTTGGTAAAGGTGTAAACGAAGATAAAAAATTCTGGGCTATCGAACCTAATTTTGGCATCAAAATAGGATATAGATTCTAATCAACAATTGCTAATGAACAATTGGTAATAATAAAAAAACAGGTAATAAACTCTATTGCCTGTTTTTTTATATATCTATCAACTGAAACCTAATCCCTGTTACCTGACCCCTGAAACCTGGAAACAGTGTTTTTCTTCTTCAAAAGTGTAATACACCTTCAAATGGTAACTTTCCGCAATCGATTTTACAATAGCCAAGCCTAAACCTGTAGAAGTAGCATCTTGTTGCCCCTTGTGGAATCGTTGGAAAATCTTAGAAGGGTCTAAACGTATGGCATCTTTGGCAGTATTTTTTACTTGAAAACGATTCTCTTCTATCAATATTTCTATGTTGCCACCTTTTTCAGTATATTTTATAGCATTGCGCAATAAGTTTGAAACGAGTATTCTTGCCAAATCGGGGTTCATCTCTACTTGGAAATCGCTTATTTCTTCAGTGTTCACTTCCAATGCTTTAAAGGCTATCAAATCGCTCAAATCGTCTATAATATCTGTTGTGAGAGCTTGAAAAGATACATCTTTAGCTTGCTTGTATTGCTGATTTTCTATACGGGTGAGCATTAGTAACGACTTGTTTAGGTGGGTCATTCTCATCAATGATTGTTTCACCTCACTCAGTTGTACCAATTGCTTTTCATTCAGCGAAGGGTCATTGGCGAGTAGTTCTAATTTGTTAAGAGTGATAGCCAAGGGGGTTTGGAGTTCGTGCGAAGCATTTTCTATAAATACTTTTTGTTCCTCGAATACCTTTTCATTGCGTTGCCACATCTGTTGGATATTATCGTGTAATATGTTAAATTCTATAACCTCGGTAGCAATGGGTTGTAGTTCTGTTTTATTGCCTACTTCATACCGCCTAATAGCGGAAAGTATCCCCTTAAAAGGCTTCCATATTTTATTGATTACTAATAGGTTGATAAGATACATAGAGAGTACTAACACAACATAAAGTACTCCTAAGGCAATAGCCAAATTAAATAGTAGGTCATCTTTCTCCACAGTTGAAGTGCGAATCTCAAGTGTATAAGGGTTCATATCACGATCGTAAAACCCTGTTTTCAGCACCCTATAAGGTTCTTCTTCATCGTCAAAAGGCATATAAAAAAAGGCATTGCTAAGGATGTTGCGGTCAGAAAAATCTTCTTGTGAAGGATAGACCCTAAAATCCTCTATACCAAACTCATTTATTTGCAGCAGTTCGGGGTGACGGAGGATATTTTGGATAATAAGCGTTTTTTTATCTTTAAGTCCATCGTCTATATTGTCGTACACCTCGTCCAAAATATAAGCGTAGAATACAACTGCCCACACTGCTAGAATCAGTAGGAAAGCGAGCGTAAGGTAGCGTAGCGTGTAGTTTTTCAATGATATTTTCATCCTTAAACTAATTTATAACCAATGCCATAAACCGCCTGTAAGTCTATTTCAGCTTCAGCAGTTTTGAGCTTTTTACGGAGGTTTTTTATTTGAGAATAGATAAAATCGAGGCTATCCACTTGATCTATATAGTCACCCCACACAGCTTCAGCGAGCGTCATTTTCTCCACCAGTCGATCAGGGCGAATCATAAAGTAGTATAATAAGTCGTATTCCTTGCGATTGAGAGTAAGAGTCTCTTCACCTACTTTCACAGTACGTGTTTCAGGAAAAAGACGTACGTTTTTAAGAGTAATTACCTCTTCACCTTGTTGGTTTTTCCTCCGTATAATCGATTTTACCCTTGCCAAGAGTTCTGCGAGGTGAAAAGGTTTCGCAAGATAGTCGTCAGCTCCTTTTTCAAGACCTAACACCTTGTCTTCCACCGAGTCTTTAGCCGATATAATCAATACCGAGTGATTTTTTTTCATTGCTTTGAGCTCATCTAAGAGTTGCATACCACTGCCATTGGGCAACATAATGTCCAACAGAATGCAATCGTAGTCGTAATCAGCGAGTTTAGAAAGGCCAGAGGTATAATCTTTAGCTGTTTCAACCAAAAAGTGTTCTTGTTCAAGGAACTGTCGCAGGGTGAGGCGCAGTTCTTTTTCGTCTTCTATTATTAATATTTTCATACGGGGGCAAAGATAAAGATAATTACTTAATTTAGCAATTTGTCATTTAGTAATTTTGAGGTGCTATTATTTATATTCGTATATCCAACCCAATAATTATTAAAATATTTTAAAAAACATCGAAAGTTTGTTTTCCTTTCAGCTAACTTTATAAGAGTCCTGTCTCTTAAATTTAACAATAAATTAACTAAAACTCTATTTTTATGAGAATAATATCTTAAATCTAAACTTTTTATGATTTTAATTTGATAAAAAATATAAAAGTGTTTTAGAATTCATTTTTTTTACAGTTAAAAAATGCAAATTTAGAAAGTGAATAAAATAAAAATATAGCCTATTTTATTTCGTTTGATTATCAAACTACTACGATTTTTAAAAAGAAAATACATAAGAAACGAAAAAAAATATTGTTCAAAAAATTTGCATTATGTTAAAGTATTCTTAACTTTGCCCCAAAATTAATTTATTTCAATAAAGTAATGAAAGTAAAAATATCAATGCTGTTATTCGTTTTTGCATTGTTTAGCGGTGCGCTAATGGCACAAACGAAAGTAACTGGTACAGTTACTGGCGGTGATGGAATGCCACTGCCTAGTGTGAGTGTTGTCATTAAAGGTACAACACGTGGAGTTTCGACTGACTTCGATGGGAAGTACGAAATTCAAGCAAATGCAAATGAGACCCTTGAATTTATCTCATTGGGGTATGCTACTCAGCAAAAAAAAGTAACTCAGGCTAAAGGGCATCTCACCCTTAATATAGTAATGCAAGAAGAAGCATTACAACTCGGTGGGGTAGTGGTAACCGCTTTGGGTATCAAACGCCAAGAAAAAGCCTTGAGTTACAACGTACAACAAGTGAAGTCTGAAGAACTTACTAAGGTGAAAGACGTAAACGTGGTGAACAGTCTTAATGGTAAAGTAGCTGGGGTGAACATTCAGCGCAGCTCTTCTGGGGTAGGTGGTTCTACTAAAGTAGTAATGCGTGGTCTTAAATCTTTGGATGGTAACAATGGTGTACTCTATGTGATTGATGGGGTGCCTTTGTTCAACAAACAAAGTGATGGAGGCGGAAGTAACTTCGGTAAACCAGGAGGTGGTGAAGGTATCGCCGATATCAACCCTGATGACATCGAAAGTATCAACGTACTTACTGGTCCTTCTGCAGCGGCTCTCTATGGTAGTGAAGCTGCCAATGGGGTAATCCTTATCAATACTAAAAAAGGTAAAGAAGGTAAAACCGAAGTGAATGTTTCTAGTAGTGTTGAAATCCTTACTCCTATCCAATTACCAGAGTTCCAAAATACTTATGGTAGCAATGGTGATAAGAGTTGGGGTGCTAAATTAGCAACTCCTTCTAATGTAGATCCTAAAAAATTCTTCAATGTAGGACACAACATTATGAACTCTGTTACCTTCTCTACAGGTAATGCTCAAAATCAAACTTTTGTATCTGCAGCACAAACTAATGCCGAAGGTCTCATCCCTAACAACGCTTACTATCGTTACAATATAGGGGTGCGTAATACTGCTAATTTTGCAAAAGATAAATTACATTTAGATGTAAGTGGTAACTTTGTTCGTCAAGGTAGCCGTAATATGATTGCAGGGGGTGGTTACTTCAACCCATTAGTAGGTTTGTATTTGATGCCTCGTGGTATTGACTACCGCGATGTAAAAGCTTACGAGCGTTATAACCCAAGTACTCAAATTTATGAACGCTACCAACCTTTCTCTGAAAGAGCGGATAGCTACTTTTCTGAAAACCCTTATTGGGTAGCCAATCGCGAACTTTTCTTGAATAACAAGAAACGTTATATGATGTCAGCTTCATTAAAATATGATATCCTTGATTGGATGAATGTTACTGGTCGTGTACGTTTGGATAACGATTATGGTACTTCCGAAGAAAAATTGTATGCAAGTACTACTAACTTCTTAGTAGGTTGGAAAACCGAATTAGGTTCTTACAACAAAGGTCGTTATGCAATCAACGAAACTAAAGATGAGCAAACTTATGCCGATATTATGCTTAACATCAACAAGAATCTTGGTCAGAAATTCTCTTTGACTGCCAACGTAGGTTCTAGTTATAACGATCGTTTGAGCAATAACCTTTCAGCTGGTGGTTATCTTAAAGAAATTGCTAACTTGTTCTCAATAGCTAACTTCGACGGACAAGTAGGAGCTTCTGGTCAAGGATACTCTCGTGCTAAAAACGTAGCAGTTTTCGCTAGTGCTGAGTTAGGCTATAGAGGTATGTTATACCTCTCAGCTACAGGTCGTAACGACTGGTCTTCACAACTCGTAAACTCTGCCGAACCTTCATTCTTCTATCCTTCAGTAGGTCTTTCTGGTGTGATTTCCGAAATGGTGAAATTACCTTCTTTCATCAACTATTTGAAAGTACGTGGTTCTTATACTGAGGTAGGTTCTCCTATCAGTAAAACAGGTATTACACCTGGTACTATTACTCACCAACTTACCTCTACTGGTTTGGTAACTAACAAGGTATATCCTTACCCTGACTTCAAAGCGGAACGTACTGCTTCTTGGGAAGCTGGTTTGAATACTAAATTGTTTGATAATAGCTTGTCAGTAGATTTGACTTTGTACAAATCAAATACTTACAACCAATTCTTTGAACAACAATTGTCATCTTCTTCTATCTATACTTCTTTCTATTTGCAAGCTGGTGACGTAGAAAACCGCGGTATTGAGTTGGCAGTAAACTATAACAAAGAGTTTTTAAACAAACAATTAGCTTGGAACACTACCCTCACTTACTCTCGTAACGTAAACGAAATTAAAAAATTAGTACGTGGATATCGCAATCCATTCACTGGTGATTTGTTCGATATTACCGAAGTGAGAAAAGGTGGTACTGTGTTACGTGAAGGTGGAAGCCTTTCTGATATCATAGTGAAAGGAGTGCTTTCACGTGATGTAAATGGTAACTTGATAGAAAATGCTTCTGGTTTCCAATACGATGAAACTCAAGAAATCAAATTAGGACGCTCTACCCCAGATTTCCAAATGGGATGGCGCAATACCCTTTCTTATAAAAATATCGACTTGAGCTTCCTTATCAATGGTAGCTTTGGAGGTATTGTACTTTCAGGTACTCAACCTTACTTAGATGCTTATGGTGTATCTAAAGCTTCAGCCGATGCTCGTGATGCAGGTGGTGTATTAGTAAATGGAAAACTCTACAACCCTGAAAAATACTATAACACTATTAAAAACCTTGATGGTTACTACTCTTACGACGCTACTAACGTACGTTTGCAAGAAGTTTCTCTTACTTACTCTTTAGATGGTTCTCACTTCTGGGATAAAGTAAAACGCGTAACTATTGGGGTAATTGGTACCAATCTTTGGATGATTTATAACAAAGCTCCTTTCGACCCTCAACTTACTTTTGGGGTAGGTACTTATGCAGCTAAAGAACTCTTTATGACTCCAAGTGCTGCTAGTTATGGAGCAAGTTTAAAAATTCAATTCTAATTCTAAACAAATACAGTAATGAAAATATTTAATAAACATATAGCAATTGTAGCTCTATCAGCTTTCAGTTTTACCGCTTGTATCAAAGATTTTCAAGAGGTGAATACCAATAAGCTACAACCTACTGATGCCGATATCAATCGTGGTGGGTACTCTTCAGGAGGCTACTTCAACGAATTGGTACAACGCCCTATCCCTACAGGAGTAGGCGTAGGACCTGCTAACGACTATCAAGTAGTACAAAATATGAGTACTGATAACTGGGTAGGTTATTTTTCACCAGGACGTAATAGCTGGGACAATGGTTTTAACCAAACTAGTTACTACATTTCTAACGGACGTGCTAATGGTACTTTCTCCACTTTGATTACAAGAGTAATGAACCCTTACTTCCAAATCAAAGGACAAATGCACAATGTAGAAACTGTGAATGGTAAATTAGTATATCAACCTAAAGATCTTACTAGTAATGCTATTTACCAATTGGCTCAAATCGTGAAAATAATGGGAATGCACCGCGCTACCGACCTTTTCGGTCCTATCCCTTATAGCGATATGGAACCTGGTAAAGTAAAAGCTAAATACGATAGCCAAGAAAAAGTTTACAGATCTTTCTTAAAAGAATTGGAAGAAGCGGTTACTGTACTCAACCAATATGGTGCTAACAACAAAGTATTACAAGATTTTGACCCTGTTTATTCAGGAGACACTTCTAAATGGATACGTTTAGCTAACTCTTTGATGTTGCGTTTAGCAATGCGCGTTCGTTATGCTGATGCTGCCCTATCTCAAGAATATGTAACCAAAGCTATTAATGGTGGTCTTATTGAAAATGACGACCAAGCAGGTAAGTTAGTAACATCTAGCAAATACATCTTCCACCATTCTTTGGTAACTATGTTAGGCTATGGTGAACTTAAAATGGGGGCTACTATCTATTCTTACCTAAAAGGATATGACGACCCTCGTATGGCTAAATATTTTACCAAAAGTACTCCTTATGGTCAACCTTTAGATTTTTATGCAGTGCGCTCTGGTCTTAATAATACAACTCAAGCAGCCGACTACAAAGATTATTCAGTACCTACTGTAGTACAAACTACCCCTACTTACTGGTTGCGTGCTTCAGAAGTACAATTCCTTTTAGCTGAAGCTGCTTTGATAAATTGGTATAATGGTGATACTGCCGAAAACTTGTACAAAAAAGGTATCGAAATGTCATTTACTGAGAACGGTTTAACAACTGCACAAGCTCAAGCATATTACAACGCTTCAGGTACTCCTGCTAAATATGTAGACCCAAGAGATTCTAACTACAATGTTGATGCAAAAAGTACTATCAATAAAAAATGGAGTGCTGTTACAAGTGTTGAAGATCACTTAGAGCAAATCATTACTCAAAAGTATTTAGCTAACTATCCTAACGGATTTGAATCTTGGAGCGAATGGAAACGTACTGGTTATCCTCGTATGTTTACAGCTGCTTATAACTTGAGCAACGTAGGAGCTCAAAATATTGATGTTACAGGTAAAGATTTTGGCGTACGCCGTTTCCCTTTCCCTCAAAGCGAATTTGAGTTGAATGCCGAAAACGTAACAGCAGCTAAAAGTCTTTTAGGAGGTCCCGATAACGCCGCGACTAATGTATGGTGGGACAAAAAATCTAAATAATTTTAAAGGTAAAATACTATGAAAAAATTTGTATACACATTATTAGCTCTTACTATTGGCTTTACAAGCTGTAGTAAGTGGACAGAAACAGAGTCAAAAGCAGAAGACTTTGAAAAAGCTGCGCTAGAGGACTTAAAGAACAAAAGAGATGCTGCCAAATGGCTTGCCGAGGCTGAACGTACTGAAGAGAACAAAAAAGCTCTTGAAGCCTATTGGGCTCAACTCCGTGACTACAAACAAAAAGCATGGCTCAATACGGGGGCAGCTGGTGGTCAAGTACCTATGGTATATTTTTGGTATGATGGTCCTACTTGGCAACCTATAAAAGGTATTGCACGTGGTTGGTTACAATCAGTTCCTGACTCAGTAGTAGCAATTTCTATCTGGGGAGGTACCAATATGCGTCCTGAAACACTAACCCCTAACCATAAAAAAGATATCGAGATTTTCCACAAAAAAGGAAGTGCTATTTTGATGTGTTGGCAAACTCCAGGGGTAGGTTTAGGACTACCTGCTACTAAAGATGGAGTAAGTGGTTATAAAAATTTCCATAACAAATATCCTTATTCCGAATGTTATAGTCAATGGCCTGCAATTTATGCACGTGAGTTAGCACGTTATATCATTGCAATGGATTTTGATGGCTATGATGTAGACTGGGAAACTTGTGGGGATCACGGAGCTGTAACTAAAGAAGGAACCCCTTTGATGATTGCTGATAATAACTACGAAAATATTGCCAATTTTGTAAAAGAAATGGCTAAATATTTCGGACCAGTAGGTACTGAACACGCTGTAAAAACGCAAGCTGAACGTGAAGCCAACTTAAAAGCTTTGTTTGATCCTTCTACAGTTGGTTTCCACGCTAAAGAAAAAGAGTATATAGATGAGTTCAAAAATTATCTGCCTGCTAATTATCTCACTAAACGTTACTATTTCTGTGCCGATGTACCTTGTGGTGTCGCCCCTATCTTTGGATCAAATTCTCAAACACCTATCACTAGTGGTAATGCTTTTGCTATTTATTTTGATAAACACTTTATGCAAGATTATCCACATGATGGTGTAAATCTTTCTGGTTCTCAACCTCCAATGTTAGGAGGTCCTTACTACAACTCTACTTCTGCTAACTATCAAGCCGGTAATTTCCGCGTGATGATCAATAAAGGTAAAGCTGTGAAAGAAGGTAAAGTATGGGGATTAGGTGCTTATCACGGACAAAGTGACTACGCTGTAACCAATGAAAGTGATGCTCACTTCAAAAAATATCTCCAAGATAACAATATCAAGCGTAAGTATTTACACTATGCTTGGACTCGTGAAGCCATTCGTGTGGCAAATCCACGCCCTGATTACTCAGGATATAAAGAAATGGAACCTACAATTATTCTCCCTTAATATTTTATTGCAATGAAAAATACAATCATAAAATTAGCGAGTGTAGCCCTATTCTTAGGGCTCACCGCTTGTCAAGAAAAATTAGACAGCGACAATAATAATAGTCTTGGAAGTATTCCAGCTGTGTATATGTACAATAGCAATGCTAGTGTGAGTTTTGCTAAATCTACTGAATCAGGTAGTACAAACTTTGAAGTGCGTATGTCTAACCTAAGAGATCGCAATGAAACTATTACCATTGCTGCAAGTGATTTCTTTGCCGAATACAACGAAAAGAATGGCACTAACTACAAAATGTTGCCCGCTTCAGAATACGAATTGTATGAAGAAGGTAATACAGCCAATAAATCTACTAATGGCACTTTAAATATCACTTTAAAACCAGGGCAAGCCTCTGTGCAAGTAGGAGTGAGAGTACGTCCTTTAAATGAAGATACCTATCCAATGGGAATTAAATATGCTATCCCTTTGCGTATTGTTTCAGCTTCATTGCCAATCCTTTCTAATAAGGATGTAGTAGTAGCCCTTAGTCGTCCGTTTAAAACTTCAGTAGCTTTAATAAAACAAGGCTATGCTTTAGGAGTAAAAGTAGCTGATAACGTACAACAAAGTGAAGAGTTTACTATACAAGGAATGTTTTTATTTGAAAATTTCCAAGCTTATAGCGGTAGAAATGTGAATATGTCTCTCTTCCAAGGTGAAATGTTGCCTTATACTCGTATTGATGCAGGGCAAATACAAGTAAAAAATGGTGGGGGTGATAGTCCCGACGACTGGGCACATACCGATGAAATCGCTAGAAATAAATGGGTGCAAATAACCTTTACATACAAGGATTCTTTTCTTAAATTATATATCAATGGTAAATTGATAAAAACTTATCAACGCCCTAGTTTAAAAGTTTCTCCAGGTATGCGCATCAATATCGAAAATACTCAAACTTCTTACTCTGCTAATCGCTATTTCCGTGAATTTAGACTATGGAATAGAGTACTTACCGATGCTGAAATCGTAGATGGTTTATATCTCCCTGTTGACCCAACTAGCAAAGGTTTAGTAGTATATTTGCCTATCAACAAAAAAGATGGCTTTAAAGATATGAGTAAGTATGACAATACTACTATTTACAGAAAAGGTACTTCAAGCTATTCTACAGGAATACAGGATGGTGATTCTTATGTGAAAGATATTGATGAAGCTACCTTTACCCCTACTGTACAATGGAAAGATAATGTGAAATTTCCTGCTGTAGGTTTAGAAACAGAAGAATAGTAATAACAATGAGGTTGTCCAAAAAGTATTAAAAGTTACTTTTGCTTCACAAACTTTTTGGACATCCTCTAAAAAAAGCAAGTACAATGAAAAAAATAATATTTAATAGTTTAACAGTTGCTTTCTGTTTAGCTATTTTAGGTTCTTGTAATAAAGACGAGATTTCTATAGAGAAAAATGAAAGTACTGCTTGGGAAATCGACAAGAAAATAGTAGACGACGATATCCGTACACGTATTGGTTATGACCCAAGATTTGACTACGTTACTCCTACTACTTCAGAAGTGGTAGCCCCTATGCTTACTTTAGAAGGTTTTACTTTTGCTGACAAAAATACCCGTACATTAGAAGTGAAACTAACAAAAGCTTCTGATAAAGATGTAACTGTTTCGTTGATGTACGATGCCTCATTGTTTAGCAAAATAGCAGGTAACTACTCAGGATATGAGCTGGGAGATGCTTCTTTAGCAGAGATAGCAACTACTCAAAAAACAATAGCTGCTGGTACAACCACCACTACTTTTGAAATAAAGGTAACAAACCAGTCTACTTTTAACAAAAAAGTAATTTTACCTTTTGCTGTAAAAGCAAGTAATAATGAATTTGTAAAAACACTAAGTGGGAAAGATTACTTCGTAGTTAGAATTTATCCTAAAGCACTTACTTTTGATACTACCAACAAAAAAATTATCAAAGAGGCTGTTTTAAAAGCCGGAAAAGCTGAATTGACTAACAAAGTAGTGAATATAGCTATAACCTCTTCTGATGCTATTGGTACTCCTATTTCATTAGGTTTAGAACGTGACAATAGTCTTCTAACCTCAGGAACCTTAGCTCCTGAAAATATAGTAGGTACTATCAGTAAGGTAGATTTTAAAGACAAAACTTCTGCTACTATTTCATTTACTTTACAAAATATAGAGAGTATTAGTGCTAAAGGAACTTATGTAGTACCTTTCAAATTAATGGCTTATGATGCTTCAGGAATGGGACATAAAGTACTTGATACACCAATATTGCTTAATATTGAAGTAGGAGATGAAGGTATCCCAACTGATAATGAGGTTGAAGTATCTACCGACTATAGTGTTACTATGATGAATAGCAGTAAATATAGCTTTGAAACTAACTACATGCCAGGCCATGTTGAAAAAATGCATGATGGTAACCTATATGGAAACCCTTGGTGGATAGATACTAGTATCGATGAGGATAGCGACGACTCCCCTTATGTGTACGTACATTTTACATCTAAAACTCTTATCAACGGTATTAGAATAACCCAAAATACTTCTGAAAAAAGAATCGGACAAGTATTTATATATGCAGTAACTGATGAAGGTTCTTATATACATCAAGGTACTTATGATGCTAGCGGCTCTCAAAAACCAAGATTCTTGTATATTAAATTCAAGAAACCTATAAAAGCAAGTAAATTGTATTTAGCTTATTTCAGAAATTCTGATAATCAATATATTGATATCAACGAAATGCAATTCTTCTAATAGAAAAATATTTTGCCAATGCACAAAAGTATAAAGAAAAGTATGATCTTCTTTATCGCAGGAATATTATTTTCCTGCGGTAAAGAAGATATTACTATTGAGAAAAATGAAAGCACTACGTGGGAAATCGATAAAAGTATAGTAGATGACGATATTCGTACACGTATAGGTTATGACCCTCGTGAGCAACAAGCATATTTTTATAAAACAGAAGTTGATTTGCCAATGTTTTCTTTCGCAGATCTTGCTGTTAAAGGTACAAATACTGCTGTAGCTGAGTTGAGACTAACTCAAAAAACTACCCAAGATACAAAAATATCATTAGTATACGATGCTTCTTCTTATGAAAAAGTAAAAGAAAACTATACTGGTTATGAGTTAGGAACCCCTAATTTAGTGCAACTTATCCAAAGTGAAATCATTGTTCCTAAAGGAGGTAATATCGCTAAATTTGAAATTACGTCGTTGAACGATAAAGATTTTAATAAAAAAGTAATCCTCCCATTTAAATTAAAAATTGAAGGGGATAAAGCTAAAATATTAAAAGGAAGTGATATTTTTGTAGTGAAAGTTTTCCCTAAAGAAGCCGTTATCACTGTCGATTCTCCATCACTCACTAGAGTAGTAACTCTTGATGCTGCAACCGATGCCCTTTCTGTTGATTTTAATGATATGGCATTTACTATCACAAGTGATACTAAAATTTCTGAAGATATATCATTAGGATTAATACGTGATGAAGCATATACTTCAAGAGATCTTGCACCACTAGGAACTGAAACTGTTATTGAAAAAGTACCTTTTAAAAATGTAACAACTGCAAAGTTCACTTTTAAGTTTAACAATTTAAATCTAATAAAAAGAGTAGGAAGATATACAATTCCCCTTAAATTAGTAGTTTATGATGCAAACGGAGGTGTACATACTTTAGCAAATATCAAACCTAAAGTGTATATTACAACCCAATTGGTTTATCCTAAAAATAATATAGAAACATCTAATAGCTTATCCGTTCCTTCTGGGAATAAAATAACGGGAGTTACAGGTAATTTCCAACAGTTTTTTAATTTTGATAAAGAAGGGTTTGATAATATGTTAGACGGTGATGAAACTACTTTTGCTCGCTTTGCATCAGCTGATTTTTTACCTGAAAAATTAGGATTTACCTTTGGTGATAATAAGAAATTAAAAACAATTCGCTTAAAAGTAGATGCAAGTTCACCTATCAAAACTATGGTAGTATATACAGGTGCTGATGAGCAAGTGTTAGGATACATCACATTCAATGCTTCAACCAATTGGTATGTAATTACCTTTAAAAAAGCAATAACTATAGCTGATATTTATCTTGGACAGTTAGGAAATGACCAAGAGGAAAATCAGTTTAAAATTTATGAGGTAGAGTTCTATGAACAATAATTAATACATCATTATGAAAGAATTTATAATAACACTAAGTTGTTTTTCACTATTAGTGTCTTGTAAAAAAGATGAGATTACTATTGAGAAAAATGAAAGCACTACGTGGCAAATCGATAAAAAAGTAGAAGATAACGATATTCGTACTCAATTAGGGTATGACCCTCGTCTTAACTATATCTATTTGCGTCCCACAGTTGCCGAACTGCCAATGCTCTCTTTTGGTAATGTTACCATCAATAGAGATTATACAAAAGAAGTAGAAGTTAGATTGCTTGATAAACCTTATGACAAGGATATACAAGTGTCATTTGCTTATGATGCTTCAGCTTACGACAAAGTAAAAGCCAATTATTCAGGCTTTGAATTAGGCGATGAAAACCTTGTTCAGTTAAGCGAAGCTACCAAAACCCTCAGAAAAGGTGAAACTTCTGTTTCTTTTACGCTTACCATTAGCAATAACTCTAATTTTAAAAAGAAAGTTATTTTGCCTTATGCTTTAAAAGTAACTGATAGTGGTCTTACACTTCCTAAAGGGAAAGATGTATTTGTACTAAAAGTCTTTCCTGAAGAAATAAAAATTAGTGCTGAGTCCAAAGTGGTTTCCAAACTTTTAGGCTATTACGATGGTAGTGTTTATATAGGGAATAGAGATAAGGAAGTCACTTTCACTATAAAAAGTAATTATGAACTCCCTTCAGGACTTAAAGTAGCTTTAGTACGTGATGATAGTGCTGTACTGAGTGGTAGAATTCTTGCGCCTGCAGGAGTTGAAGGAACGCTTCCTGAAGACGATTTCGATGCTACTAGCAAGACACTTTCTTTTGAACTAGCAGAAGATTATTTTACTAATAAAGGAGAATATGCATTACCTCTTAAGTATGTAGTGAAGGACGCCTCAGGAGTTGAACAAGAATTGAGTAATAACAAACTCTTTGTAAATTTTGATATTAAAGAGTTGGTTGTTTCTAATGATAATGTAGAAGTAGCTACTCAACCATCTGGTAAAAAAATAGATAGAAAAGGTATCACTTCTTCTCATTATGGAAGTATTTATTACTCTCCGAGATACTTGTTAGATGGAGATGAAAGTACCTATTCTTATGTGAAAAATGGAGCTTATTATTACTTTACTTTCCCTAAAGTAAGACTTATAAAATCAGTAGTATTGAAACCTGTATCAGGAAACCAAGTGAAAGAAATATCAGCGTATGCAGGTATGGTACAAGGAAATGAACAATATCAAGGAACTATAACTTATAGTGGTAGTGGTGATATTGTAATAACATTCAAAAAAGCTGTTCCTCTTATACGTTTAGCAGTAGGAAATTTTGTTAATGATGAAAACGCTGCCTCTCTTTGGATGGGATTCTCTGAAGTAAACTTCTACGAAGAATAACATCATTTTAAAATTGCCCATCTGGCTCACACCCTTTGCCAAAGTTTATAGCATAAAAGCTATCAAAACTTTGGCAAAGTTTTTTACTCTCTACTCCCTATCCTCACATTAGCCACTTGTCCCTCCCACTTGCAGCTTGGGGATCACCTCTTACCAATTACTTGTCCCTCCACTTGCATCTTGTCCCCCTTCGGGGGTTCGGGGGCTAGTTTCAAACTGTTAAATTTTTGTATACAAAAAGTTAAAATATAAAATATAAACAACTTCTTGTGGCTTTGTATAATAAGGTTTTTATATAGGCTATTTGTTTATAAATGATACAGTTGTATAATTGTTATTGCACTCTCTAAATATACTTATCTGCTTGTAAACACAATATTTGTTTTAACATTTACCAAAATTAGATTTTGCAGTTTCGTTGGAAATGTGTACTTTTGTGCATTAAAGTACCATTGTGTACTATCGTTTCAAAATAGCATTTATAGCATTATGAAAAAGTTTTTTCTAACAATTTTCTTACTACTTATGGCAATGGGTGGGCTCAGCGCTCAAGCATTGAACTTAAACAACTTCACCACAAATGTTACCAATGGGCAATGTAGCTCAGATGGTAAGATAGTCGTTTCACTATTGAATAATATGGCTCCTTCAGGAAGAAAGGTGCAGGTGAAGCTTGATGTGCCTGGAGATCCCGTAGGTCGTACCCAGCCCCTTGAAGTTGGGGTAACGGGTAAAAACTCTTACACTTTCGATTTCCTAAAAGCGGGTACCTATACCGTTACTGTCATAGATGTGAACACCAATAAAAACGCATCTAAGGTAGTAACTGTAGCTTCCGATTACGTATCTCCTGAATTTGTAACAGGAAGTTTGATTGCCGAATCTCCTAGTTGCACAGGGATAGATTATGATGGTAAAATATCTTTTAAAATACCAGCAGGTTCTAAAGGACCTTTTGTGGTAAAACTCTCTAAAGGAGGCACCCTTATATATAATCAAACCCATACTAAAGCTAATCCAAGTCAAATATTAGCCATTACTATACAAGGTACTGCTTCACAACAAATAAAAGCAGGAAAGTATATCCTTACTGTTGAAGACCAAGCAGGTGGGGTGGCTAATTGTGGAGAAACTGTAAGGAGAGAAATAGAAGTGCTTTCTTCTAATAAAGGTAATCCCGCTTGTATGGAGTTTGAACTCAATGGAGAGACAAGTACTTTGTATTTGGATCCTAAAACCTGTAAATTCAATATGTCTTTTGCTCTTAAACGTAAAGACAATGTGGATATATGGGGCTTAGAATCTCAAATCAAAGCAAACCCTAATGCTGCTATATTAAAGGTGTATAATGCAGCTGGAACACTAAAAGGTACTTACAATATCTCTGGTACCTATCAAAATGCTTCAAGAATTAATATATCTAACTCCTACTCCTTTATTACCAATAATATAGTAGCTCTTGAAACTAATGATGTTGTAGAGCTTACTATCAATGTAGGAAAAACTCCTATTGTTAAAAAATTCAAACTTGATGAAAACCTTGTAAATGTAATTAAAAACAGAACTACTATCAACGATGTAGCTCCTGGTGACGGTCATTTTACCTATTTAGATAGAAGTGGTTCGAGAGTTATCGAAGCAATAGATCGCTCCGATTTAGCTGTAGACCCTGCTGTTCCTTGTCCTCCAAGTGGAACAAAACGCTATATGTTGGTAAGAACTTATTTCAGAAAATTAAGGCTTCCTAACCCCGATAACCCTACTGATAAAACTTATATAGGATATTACAACTGGCAAAGTTTCCCTGATTCTGATTGGTTACCTAACCCATCTGCACCAGGGGCTAAGGGCTATTACTATGAAGTCTATAAATTTACTGGTTCAGGTAATCCAAGCCTTAACAGTACTTATCAAGGAGGTCAAATAAGCGATCCTAGCAAATGGCAATTGCTCACCCCAGGTGTTGATTTTAATTGGATAAACAATAGCGGCACTATCTATGCCGATTTAACTGCTAAAGGCGATGGTTGGTATAAAGTTAAATATAAAACAGTAGGTTCGGGCATACAACAATGTTTTGAGCCTGAACGTGTTGCTGAAATAAAAACAACTCCTACTAAAATAGCAGAACGTTTTGATGGTATGGAAATCAATAGAGGTGCTTATAAAGGTACTGTTTCTATCCGAAAATGGTTAGCTGCTTATCACTATAACTACCCTATCACTGTAAAAATAGATTATATGGATGATGGTAAATCAGGTACCACCCGTACTTTTGATTTCCAAACAAGTCTACCTTTTGAGGCTACTAAAACAGTTACATATACTTTCCCAATGATCAAAACGGTAGATAATCCTGATACTTCTAACGGAACCAAACGTTTTGAATTTGGTGATATCCCTCCTGGTAACTATAATATTACCGTTACTGATAACTGTGGTAATACAGCTTCTAAACAATACAACCTCGATACTCCAATGCAATATAGCAAAGAGAGTGTAAAAGTAACTCAAGGTTGTCAAGGAACAGCTCAGTTGTCTTATGAAGTAGACTCTAATCCTATTGCTACAGTTTCGAAACTTCTTTTTACCTTACGAAAAAAAGATCCTGTTACAGGGCAATACCAATGGTTAGGAACTGCCTATCAAACCCGAAATCGTAACCACACTTTCAATAACTTGGTAAGTGGAGAATATGAATTATCGGTATCAGGATTTTATCATGCGCGTATTAAAGAAACCTATGACTATGGAAAACCTAATCAAAGAGATTACCTAGCCGACCCTACTTCTTTACTAAATGGATATAGCGAAGTGCCATCACCAGATGCTGTGCGCCCTTCTGATCCCGCAGGTAATGGAACTATAGGTTATCACGTAAGCCGCTCATACTATACTATCAAACCTAATGGAGAACTACAACGCGATGTAGTAGGTACTTCTTGCGATGCTTCTTCTGGTTCAGGTATCATAGCGGTACATATCAAAAATCCAGACTATATCCGCTACCCTCTTACCTTTATACTCGAAAAAGGTGGTACTGTAGTTAGTCAAACTACTTTCCAAGAAGACTCTAAAGCTACTGGGGTAACTTTTAAAAACCTTACTGATGGTCAATATGTAGTTAGAACTATTCACGCTTGTCAAAGTAATATGTTTGATACAGCAGTCGTGAATACTAATAGTTACACACACCCTGGAATTAGAGCCGTAGCACGTACTACAAACCCTTGTAATGGTGATATCGTGGATCTTACTTTCGGAGGTTCTACTCAGCTCTTTGACATTGAGTGGTTCCGCATAGAAGCCGATGGCACCGAAACCTCATTAGGCTTTACCCAAACCATCAGCGATACGGTAAACCGCGATACTAAATATGTAGTGCGATATAAATTGCAAGACGCTAACTTGTGTGTAAACCGCACAGGAGAGTCTTCAGTTACAGTACAATTTACTAAGGATACTATACCTCCTGTAATCACTGGTTGCCCTACTTCTACTATTGTAGTAGATGCCCTTTCTGCTCAGTGCTATGGGGTGCCTACTTGGGGCGTGGTAACTGCTACCGATAATTGCCGTATTGGCACTTGGAGTCAGTCACACCAAAGTGGTGAGCGTTTCCCAGTAGGAACTCACACAGTTACTTATGTGTTTAAAGATACATCAGGTAATACCGCTACTTGTACTTTTAATGTAATAGTGAGATCACGTGCCGTGAAAATGGCTGTGAAAACTGATTATGTAGATGATGCAAGTCCAGCGAACGTTATCAACCGTGATTTAGGTCTTACCGAATCTTTGAACTATCGCATACGTTATAAAAATGAAGGTACTGCCAATGTAACTTCTGCTACATTGCAAGTTACATTGCCTAATCACCCTAATGTTACAGTAGGTACTCCTATACTCTCAAAATCTGGACCTACTATCTTTAAAGCTACGGTAATAGCCACTACCTCTAATACAATTACATTCAATATCCCAGCTGCCTCTGTTACCCCTGGTGGTGATGAGAGAACTATACTCATTCCTCTTACCCTCAATGGCGATTGCGCCGAAGTGGGTAAACCTTGTATGAACTTGCTCACATCTACCTATTCATTCACTTATGTAAGTGGTTTAACAGGCTGTACAATTCCTGAGCAAACTAGCACAGGTTCTAAAACAATTGCTATCTCTACGCAAAACTGTATCCGTAACGAGTTAGTTTGTAGCGATGGTGCAGGAGGTATCAATACCTTCCGTATACAAGCAACACCTGGATTTACTGAGTACAAATGGTATAAAAATAATCAACTACAACCTAACCCGCTCAACCTTGATTATTTAGATGCTACCCAAACAGCTACCTATAAAGTAGAGAAAATAGCAGTGTGTGGTGGAGTAACTTATACTACTACTGAGGTAATACAATTGCAAACTCCTCAAGATATGTCCGACCCTATCAAACCTCAATCTAATGGTGGTGATTTGTGTTTGGATAACAATATTTGGGTAAGCCACTTTATCTTGTGTAACCAGCCGTCACGCAATATAGTGGTAAACTTTAGAAATAGTGATTTTGTATGGCAAAAACTCAAAGCTGGCTCTAGTCCAAATAGTTTAAACTGTCCTAATGTCGATGATTCAGCTTGGGAAGATATACATTCTAACAGAACCTTTGTAGCCAATGCTGCAGGTCACTTCCGTTTGCGTGTAACTAATCCTAATGGTTGTAGTGCTAACTTCTATTTTGATGTATTTACTAATTCACTCAGCGGACAAATATTAGATTCAGGTCCAGTAACTAACTTTGTACAAGGTTTCATCAAAGTACAAATGGCTACTGCTGGAATTACATATAAATATGTGTTGAAAGATGAGTACGGCAACGTCGTAAACCAAAATGGTCAGCCATTTGTCAATACCACTCAGTCTGAATACACTGTTCCAATTGCAGCACCTGGTGATTATACAGTAGAAGTAACTTCTCCTGCTTTGCCAGATTCTTGTAAATTGATATTGAAACAAAAAATCGAAAAGAAAATCACCGTTACTGCCAAAGCAACACCTAAGGCTTGGAAAGGTTGTAACCTCCGTACTATACGTTTCGAAGCATCAGGAGGTAAAACACCTTATAAGTTTGCTATTTGGAGTATAGATGGTGTTGTTCAAAATGGTTATACCGATTATAATAGTGTACCTGCTTCTGCTTTCGTAGCTACTATCCCAGTAGGTTCAAGTTTCGTAGAAGCCGATGTACATATTGATCAACCTGGTAAATATGTGTTCATCGCTCGTGACGATGTAGGAGCACACGCTCTTACCCCTGAAGTAGATATTTATCCTGAAAACTTCTTGGGTTATACCATCAAAACACGTGATATCCTTTGTGGTTTTGCCGATAATACAGGTCAGATTTCAGTAACCTATAATACAGTACAGAACGTAAGAACATCTCTTTATAAATACGATGGCTTCGGCGGAAAAACATTTATAACCGAAAATGGTACAGGTTTCTTCTCCGATCTTACTGCAGGTAGATACGAAATCGAAATTAAAATAATAATGGGTTCTGTAGCAAGTGCTGTTTGTACATATAGAAATCCTAATGTCGTAATCAAGAGTATAGAAAGCACCTTGCGCGCTTATGCAGGGGTGTTAGAAGATATCTCTTGTGATACTGCTACACCTTCACAATACAAAGTGCGTATCAACAACGTGAGTGGTGGTACTGGTAAAGGCTATGAATATAGTGCCAACAATGTAACCTATAGCACTAACCCTGTGTTAATGGTAGGTTCTACAGCTAGTGTGGTATATGTACGCGATAGCAATAAATGTACACTCGAAATTCCTATCTCTATCCGTCCGATAGTACCTCCTACAGTTACCGCTACTACAGTGAGCTACGATTGCGAAGGTAAAGGTACATTTACAGTAACTGCCAACCCTTCAGGTAACTACCAATATAGAATTATAAAAGACGATGGTACGCTTAGCGAAACTCGTACCTCTAATGTCTTTACTCTCAACCCAGGAATATATAGCATCGAAGCAATCTATACACCTGCTTCTGCTACAGGTACAACACCTAATATCTTGTTCAAAGAAGACTTTGGTAAAGGTGCTGATACTTGTGATTCCGAGTCGATATTTATCACTTGTGCCGCTGGTGCTACTACCTTGGGTGACAACCAATATATGATCACTCGCCAAGTGCCTACCGGTGGAACCAACTGGGTAACAACCCCTCCTTCCGATGCTTCTGGCGTTACCGATGGTCGCTATTTAGCTATCAATGGGGTAAGCCCTGATAACAACGAGGGGGTTGTATATCGCCGTACTATTAATGATATAGTACCAGGCAGTGACATAAAAGTATCTGTGAAGTTATTCAACTTGTTGCCGCCTTCTTTTGTAGGTGGTGCTAACCCTAACTTGATGATACGCCTCTATAACCCTGCAAATCCATCTCAAGGAATACAAAAATCCTTAGGTGAATTGCAACGTACAGCTTCTTGGGTACAAAAAGAAGTAACTTTTGATGGCGCTGACATCAACTTTAGTAGTATCCGATTTGAAATTAGAAATACCACAGCTGCATCTATTATAGGTAGCGATTTAGCGGTAGACGATATCGTAATTTCACAACCTACAAAACTATGTACAATCCGTACCGAAGGTATTTCAGTGAAAGTAGAAGGTAATAAAGCCTTCAAAGTTCGTGGCGTTGCTACCGATGAAAAATGTGGAAAAGATGATGGTTCAATCCGTTTAACAATCGATAACCCTGCTGGTACTTCAGTACAATACCACGTGGCTGGGGCTACTGTTTGGACACCATTAACTCTTACCCCAATTACAGCTACTCAAGGTGTAGCTACCATCACAGGATTGAGCGCTGTAAACAATGGCACTCTCTATGTACGTCGTACTTCCGATCCTTCTTGCGAAACAAGTATCAACTATACGATTAAGAAACCTGTGCCGCTCACCGTTACAGCTACTGTTACAGCTCCTGTAACTTGCTTGAATACTTATGCTTCTGTACGCTTTACAGGTACAGGAGGTGCGAGACCTTACAAGGAATTTAGCTTCTCACCTCTCACTGGTAGCACTTCCGCTGCTACTCATAATGCCTTGAATAACGAAGCGGATATCAACCTTACCAAAGGTACTTATATTATCCAAGTGAAGGATGCTAACGATTGTACTGCTACAGCTACACTCGAAGTCCCTGATGCAAAACCTCTACAAGTGGAAGTGCTTGATTTAGAGCCTTGCTTCCCTGGTGCTAACGGCGGACGCTTGCAACTGAAAGCAACTAGCGGTAATGGCGAATATAAATTTAGTAAAGATGGCGGTGCTACTTTCGAAAATACAGCACCTAATAGCAACTCTTATATATTCGAAAACCTCTCTGCAGGTACTTACAACTTTATAATTAAAGATGGTGCTGATTGCCAAACAAGCACTACTTATACTATTGATAACCCATTGCGCATACAAGTAGCTCCTGTAAATCCATTAACTTGTGTGGCAAATAGCGAAGCCGAGTTTAAAGTTACTTATACCGGTGGTAAAGTAGGTACACGTGAATTCTTGTGGAGCCATACACCTACTACTGGATTTACTACTGCGGTAGGTACTGGTATGACTTTAAGCCAGTCTGGTAATGTATTTACATTCAAAACTAAAGTAGAAGGTGACTACTACTTTAAAGTGCGTTACCAAATGCCAAATGGCGATTATTGCGAGGTAGTCTCTACCAAACAAGAAGTGAAAGTAGTATTACCTTCATTTGCCGTAACTCCTACTGTAGAAGATGTGAGTTGTGCAGGTGCTAATACTGGAAAAATACGCATCAACCCTACAAGTATAACAGGTGGTGTACCTCCTTATACCTTGTTAGTAGACGATGGTCTTACTACTCAACCTCATCCAGTAGCCGATATCACTGGCTTACGTCCTGGTACTTATACCATTACAATACAAGATAATATCTCTTGTAAATCAGTGCCAGTGGGCTTTACAGTTTCTGAAGTAACTGCAATGGTAGCAACCGTTACTCACACTCCTATAACTTGTGCACCAACAGGTACTCAGTTGGCAACTGCCGAAGCAGTAGTTACCGCAGGAGGTACAGCTCCGTACAAGTTTACTTTGGTGAAAAACGGTGCTGATGTACAATCAAGTACCAATATACAACGAAACACAATTGTACCTTACAACAATTTGGATATCGGTAATTACCAAATAGTAATAGAAGATGCCAAAGGATGTAAATATACTCACAACTTTGTAGTTAATTCTAAAGCCAATGGCTTAGATGTACGTGGAACAGGCGTTATAGGTTGTGCAGGAAATACTGGTGAAGTAGCTGTTTCCGTATACGATAACACGGGTGGAGTAATTAGAGAAGGTCAATACATAAGTGTATATCACGAAGGTATGCAAATCCCTTATGGTATTACAGGACCTCAACAAAACGTAGGAGGTCATACTTGGTATCGCGGTGGAGCAGTAGTTTCTACCACCCTTTCTGATGGTACTGTAGTACAAGCCTCTACTTATACTTATACGGCTTCTGCACCAGGGGTAGTACCAGGGGTTACTTATACCTTTATAGTGTACGATTCTAATACAAATTGTACCTTTACTAAAGAAGCTAATATCCACGTTCCTACTCAATCTACATTGAGTGTAACCGTTAACGGAGTAGCTTCTACTACTTGCGCCGATGCAAATGATGGTAAAGTATTTGTAAACTTGAAACATTGGGATCCAAGTACTACCAATATAACTTATAATATATATACTTATCCACCTACGCACCCAGGTCTTACTAGTCCTGCGGCAGGAGTAACAACAGGCTCTATACCTGTAACTGGATTTACCCCTGCAGTTGGTAAAGATGTAACTATAGAAGGTGTGCCTGCAGGTCGTTACTTTATACTCTTTACTGATGGTAGTGGATGTTCAATGGGTAGCAAAGAATTTACTATAGGTAAATCTACCTCATTGCTCACTGTTACTGCTACAGTAACTAAATTAGCAAACTGCAAACAGCCTGCTACAATAGGTTTGGGTAGAATAGCGGTAGAAGCTGCAGGAGGAACTGCTCCTTATCAGTACTACTACCACGATTTGGCTACTCCAGCTCCTACAGGTACTGCCTTAGACAATGCACTTGCAAACTCTGTTGATGGTGCTGCTAAGAATGTAGGCTCAGGTAATTGGCAAGTATTTGTAAGAGATGCCAATGGTTGTACTAGAAATACAATATTAGTTGTAGGAGTAGATCCTCAACCATCTATTGCTAAAGTAAATGTACACGATTCTTGTAACGATAATGCCGATTATCCTATAAGTGTAGTATTCAATACTATAGGAGTAGGTCAAAATCAATATAAGATTGATGGTATTACTAACTGGCAAAATATCACAGTAGCTACCGAAACTACATTGCCTATACGTTTAGCACCTAACACATCATCTTACACTATTTCGTTCCGTGATGCCAATGGTTGCGAAACTAGTACTACTTTCAAAGTAAATGAGATGATTAAGTACAAGGCTTCTCATACACCTATGTACTGTGGAGGTTCTGCTACCACTACTATCAATGTAACTAATATTACAGGTGGTTCAGGAACTTACAAATTAGGATTGTATAGAATTGTAGATAAAGGTACACCTGATGAGCGTGCTGTAACCGTTGTATCTCCTATGGATATAACTGGTAACTCTCACGCAATCACCACAGGTTATGGTATTGGAAATTATCGCATCCACGTGTATGATAAAGTTACTTTTGGCACGTCAGCTGAATGTGCTAAAGTAATGGACTTCAACGTGGTAGCTCCTGAAATACCTCAAATAGAAGTACTTTCAGTTTCAACACCTACTTGTGCTGGTGGTACAGCTACAATACGTGTGAAAGCTACTCCAGCAAGTGTAGCAACATTCACTTTCAATATAGTAGAAAAAACTTCAGGTACTACTCCAGCAGGTATAGTAATCACACCTAACGTGAACTATGCTACCATCACAGGAGTTCCTTCAAGAGGAGTTACTTTAGGAGGATACGACTACTATATCTCGGCTCAATCTGCTTATAGTTGTACAACTACTATCACCGTGAACGTTACTTCACCTGATAGAATAGATATTGCAGCTGGTAGCTTTACTAAAGAAAATTACGAATGTGTAATAAACAGCAGTGGATTCCCTACTGGCGAAACTACTTTCCCTAAACTTCATTTAGATATGTCAGGAGTTATAGGAGGAACTAATAGCTATACTCGCATAGAGTTTAAAGAATCTCCTTCAGGTAATGTAGTGAACCAACAACCAATAGTGCCAGGTGTAACTAAGTATACTTACGAGTTGCCTAACTATCTCACCACTACTACCAGCTATTATGCTGAAGTATATGATACTAATGGCTGTTCAGCTACAACCACTGTACAAACAATTTCGGCTACACTTATAATGAGTAGCTTGACAGCAGTTCAAACACAACCAAAAACTTGTGCTGTGGACGAATCGTTCAGTGTAACAGTAAGTACAACTACTGTCTACAACAATGAACCAATAGAGTACAGTATCTCTAAAGTAGGTTGGCCAGGAACTATTGCAGCACCAGTAATGCGTAATTCACTTACTTGGACTGCTACAATCAGCGAACCAGGTAACTACATCATTAGAGCAAGAAATACTGATACCAATTGTGAAGTAACAGCTAACTACAGCGTGTTAGAACCTAACACTCTATTGCTCGAAGCTAAAGATCCTAAACGCATCACTTGTAAAGGTGGTACAGGTGAAATCACCTTAGAGCTTACCGATACTCGTCTTTCCGATGGTGACCAAGTGGCAAATGGCTTTAGCTATGTGATAACCCCATTACCTACAGGAACACCTATCACAGGAACATCACCATCAGGCACTATTGTTCACACAGGCTTACCTGCAGGTCACTACAAAGTAGAAGCTACTTCACCACTTACAAGTTGTAGTGCTATCGCTACCTTCGAACTTGTAGAAGCTGCCGAGCCTATCACCGTGTTAGCTAAAGAAACACGTAGTGTAACCTGCGACAACAACCGTGGTGAGATACTTGTTACTGTATCAGGTGGTTGGGCTCCTTATACAGTGAATATACAAGGTGGTGCTATCACTCGTCAAAAAACCATTGCTTTAGATGGCGATAGCGTATTGTTCGACAAATTGAGTGCTACTGGTACTCCAGGTGGATCACTTACTTACAACATCACCATCACCGATGCTTGGGGTTGTAACGTAGCTTCTGGTACTACTAGTGTAACCTTGTTAGACCCCGATCCTATTGCAGCAACTATCAGTGTTACACAACACCTCACTTGCTACAACAGTACCGATGGTATCATCACTGTATCGGGTACAGTAACAGGAGGTTCAGGAAGTTATTACTTCACCTTGATAAATAATGGTACAGGTGAAATATACGGACCTCAAAGTGATGATCCTAAGTTCGACAACCTCCCTGATGGTGTCTATACTTATGAAATTATGGATACTTGGGGCTGTAACCTTAGAACAACAACTTTAGAGATTATCAAACCTAAACCAGTAACAATTTCTGTAGTTACAAGCACTACCGAATTGCAAGTGTGCTATGGAGGTCACGATGCCTCATTCGAGTTCACTGTACAAGGAGGACGTCCTCCATACGATGTGAAGATATATCCTAAGAATTCTGGCACACCTCACCACGTACAAACAGGTGTAGTTTCTAACACCGTACGTACTACAGGTCTTTACGCAGGTGAGTGGAGAGTAGAAATACAAGATGGTAGTGCTAATGGAGGTTGTACAATGTCACCTACTTACGTGTTCAATGTCGATACAGCTCCTGATTTAAATGTAGATCTCGAGGTAATCAATAGCTGTAAAGACAACAAACCTTATACTGAGTTAGAAGTACGCTTTAAAGATGAAGTAGACGTAAATAAGATTACCTATAGACTTAACGGAACAGGCGCTTATAAGAGCTTAGGAAAAGGTGTGGGTAACCAAACGAATGTATTCCGCATTGCACCACCAGATTTGAATACTAATATTCAAACTCAAACTATAGAACTTGTTTATGCTAACAAACATTCTATTACCCAAACCACAAGAACTTGTGTAAGCACACCTACTACTTTTGAAGTAAATAAAGTAGAAAAACTTAAACTTACAAGAACTCCTACTACAGTAGTGAATACCTTGCAAGTAGAAGGTAAAGACGGTGTTAAACCATACCGCTATGTATTCAATGGTGAAGATTACGATACTAAAAACGTATACGAACTCAAAATCACCGATCCTGATTACATAGACCCAATAAGCGGAAAAACTAAGAAGAAAGTAGATGTACAAGTAATCGATGCTTCTGGATGTACAGCCTCTGCAACATTCTATGAAGAATACTTCGATGTAATGATACCTAACTTCTTTACACCTAATGGTGACGGAGTGTACGACACTTGGGCTCCTATGCACGTTGAGAAGTATCCGTTCATCCGTTCTACAATCTTCGACCGCTTTGGTCGTCGCCTCAAAGTCTTGAGAGCTGGAGAGGCTTGGGATGGTAAGTATGAAGGTAGAGATATGCCTACTGGAGACTACTGGTACATCGTAGAACTCACCGATGAGTTTGATACCCGTATATTCAATGGTAACTTCACCCTCTATCGTTAATGATAAATTGAACAAATCATAACAAAACAAAAAAAGCTGCCCGAAAAAGGCAGCTTTTTTGTTTATCTCTTATCTCTTACCTCTTACCTATAAAAAAAAGGCTACCTAATCTCTAGGCAGCCTTTTTGAATTTAATAATAAAAAAGAAAACTTAAAAATAAAAATTATGAAAAAAACTTTTTGTTTTATGCTTTAACTTTTTATACACAATTGTATTTTGGTTTATATGGCTATGAAAAAGTCACTCTTTCTTTCATTTCTTTATCTTGACGGCACAAAGATACATCAAAAATATGAACTACCAAACTTTTTCTTAAAAAATATTTAAAAATATTTAAAAGGATTATTAAAAATAATGATTTTTAACTGCTAAAAACGCATCAAAATCTTAATTATATTGATTTTTATACAATAAAATACCTTTTCAATTGCAAAGTATCTAAATATAATGTTAAAATATTGCTGAAAATTAAATAGTGTTAAAATTTGACTTTCATAGTTTTTCCCTTTTTATTTGTTAGCACTTTCTATACAAATCTAATAAAAAGATTTTAAACACTTTTATTATTCAAAAATACTTTTGTATCTTTGCACCCTAAATTTAAATCACTATGAGTATATCAACAAACAAAACCATTGGCGAAATCGTTGCCGATGACTTCCGCACAGCGGCTATATTTAAAAAACACGGTATCGACTTTTGCTGCAAAGGCGGTCGCTCTATAGACGAGGCTTGCGACAAAAAAAACGTGGATAAACAAGCTCTCATCAACGAATTAGAAGCGCTCCCTAAAGGCAATAGCAACGAAGTAGATGTACGCGATTGGCCTCTCGACCTTTTGGCTAACTATATCGTACGCATTCACCACCAGTATGTGCGCGACAAATCTCCTATGCTCTTGCAATTCTTAGATAAATTATGTCGTGTACACGGCGATCGTCACCCCGAGCTTTTTGAAATCAATCGTATTTTCAATGAGAGTGCGCAAGACCTCGCATCCCACTTTGTAAAAGAAGAAAATGTACTTTTCCCTTTTATCGAAAATCTTGTGAAAAAACAACAATCAGGTGAGGCTCTTGGCGAAATACCTTTTGGTACAGTAGAAAATCCAGTAGCTATGATGATGCACGAACACAGTGTAGAAGGTGAGCGTTTTGAAGAGATTGTAAAACTTACTAACAACTATACACCTCCCGCCGATGCTTGCAACACTTACAAAGTAACTTACCAAATGCTCCAAGAGTTTGAAGCCGATTTAAACCGCCATATCCACCTCGAAAACAATATCCTTTTCCCTAAAGCCATCGCTTTAGAAAAACAACTAAGAGGCTAATAACAAAAAAAGCTGTTCAGCACCCGCTGAACAGCTTTTTTTCTTATCTCTTACCTCTTATCTAAATCTAATATTTACCCCTACTAACTGATATCCGTCCCAAGTATTGGAAGTGCTAAATTCCCAATGATATTTTTTAGGGTTGAGAGCATTTACTTCTTCTGTTTTTACTTTAGTAATACGTCTGTTAGCAATCGTTTTACCAGTGATATACCCCACGAATAGGGCGATAGGGTAGTCGGAAGCCCAGTGTACTTTACTTTGCATCATCTCGTAGCACATTAAACCTAAAGCAGTGTAACCTACGGGCTTTATCCATTTGTAATCGGGGTAGTTTTCCGCAATTACGGTAAGTGCCGACATTGCTGTGGTGAGGTGTCCTGAAGGCATTGCATCGTAGTGAGGCGTATCCTCTTGATAGGCTTTAAAGCTGGGAGCAAACGTCCAATGGCTGTGCCAACGCCCATCATTAGCTGTAATAAACGGACTCTCGCGCCCTGTGAGTCGTTTGATAGGTTGCACAAAAGCCCCTGATACGATAATACTTTCTAATATCTGCATAGCAGTACTTTTGGCGCGATAATCACCTGTGATGAGTCCATAGGTAGCCATCCCTCCACTGATGATGATAAAAGTAGTACCATTTCCTATAAAGTATAAAGCAGAATTTACATCAGCGGGAACGATTTTTAAAAAGCCTAACTTCTTATAGGTATGCGCTTCATTTAGTCCTAAATTCTCACCCAAACTTCTACTTTCTCTAATGAGCCAAGGGTCGGCAGGAATGAGTGCCGCAGTAGCACCAATAGCCGCCAATCCGTAAGGATAATTTGGTTTAGACACCATCTCCACCGCCGATTTTCCTATATTATGTGGTATCTTGTTGAAGATATCCACAAAGCGCGGCTTTTGGTATATATAGGTTAGCTGATCATTGATTTTATAACTTCCTTTTTCAGGAACTACAACACTATCCAGTGTAGCTTGAGGAATAGAGTCGTTTTCCTGCGCTATAGCAGGGGAGAGGGGAAAAATAAAGGAGAGTAATAAAAGGTATTTCATTTGTAGTTTTTTATAAAATTAAATCGTCAGTCGCGACTGACGATTTAGTAATTTGTTACTTTAAAAAGATTTAAAAATTTATGATATTCTATCGAATCAAATCATTCAAAAAACTATCAGTGTTTTCGTTGTTGTAGAAGGCTTTGATTTCTTGAGCGTTTTCTTTGAGCAACTGTCGAATGAAAGCATCGTAGGTAGTTTTGCGGTCTTCCAAAAATCCGTTGAAATAGCGTTCGCTTACTTCCAAACCATTGGCTTTTTCAATCTTTAAGAGTCGTTCGTACAAAGGGGCTATATGCTCGCTGATGAGTGCTTTAGGCAATGCTTTGCGGTGTGATACAAAGGCAGTAATCTCATCGTGTTCATCGCGTACGATTTGAAAATTTGTGATTACCCAATAGTAACGTCCACTTTTAGAGAGATTCTTGATGATAGCGTGGAAGTTGTTACGCCCTTTGAGGTTGTCCCACAGTATTTTAAAAACCACTTTGGGCATATCGGGGTGGCGGATAAGGCTATGAGGCTGGTTGTATAACTCAGCCTCACTATAACCTGATACTTCCTGAAATGCCTTATTGGTTTCCATTATATGCCCGTGCTTGTTAGTGCGACTCATCAGGGTAGTGGTTTTATCCCACAACACTTCTTCGTCTATAGGCTCAGGGCGTTTAATTGTTGGATTTTCAGTCATTTTCTTACCTCTTATCTCTTACTTCTTATCTAATTTGTGCAGCCAATTGCGCATATCCACTTCTTTAGCAATAGTAGCGCGCAATTCGGGAATAGCAATGCGCACTTGCTCCATAGTGTCGCGGTGGCGCAAAGTAACAGTGTTGTCTTCCAAAGTTTGGTGATCAACAGTCACGCAGAAAGGTGTACCTACGGCATCTTGACGGCGATAACGGCGACCTACGGCATCTTTTTCGTCGTAAGCTACATTGAAATCGTATTTTAACTCGTTTACTATTTGCTCGGCAACTTCTGGAAGTCCGTCTTTTTTGAGCAATGGCAATACGGCTACTTTGGTAGGAGCCAACACAAAAGGCAAGCGCAATACGGTGCGAGTATCTCCTCCTTCTAACGCTTCTTCTTGCAATGAGTTAGAGAATACCGCAAGGAACATACGGTCGAGCCCAATAGAAGTTTCGAGTACATAAGGGGTGTAGCTCACTTTCTCTTCAGGGTCAAAGTATTGCATTTTTTTACCTGAATATTTCTCGTGGTTACCAAGGTCGAAATTAGTACGAGAGTGGATACCTTCTAATTCTTTGAAACCAAATGGGAAACGGAATTCAATGTCGCAAGCTGCATCGGCGTAGTGAGCCAGCTTTTCGTGCGGATGGTAACGATAGTTTTCTTCACCCATTCCTAATGATAAGTGCCATTTGAGGCGGGTTTCTTTCCAATACTCATACCATTGTTGTTGGGTACCTGGTTTGATGAAGAATTGCATTTCCATTTGTTCAAACTCGCGCATACGGAAAATAAATTGGCGCGCCACAATCTCGTTGCGGAAGGCTTTACCTGTTTGGGCAATCCCGAAAGGAATTTTCATACGTCCAGATTTTTGTACGTTGAGGAAGTTTACAAAAATACCTTGAGCGGTTTCGGGGCGCAAGTATAAATCCATAGAGGTATCGGCAGAGGCGCCTATTTTGGTGCCGAACATTAGGTTGAACTGTTTTACATCTGTCCAGTTGCGTGAACCTGTTTCGGGGTCGGCAATTTCGAGTTCTTCGATAAGGGCTTTTACATCGGCGAGGTCTTCTTTCTCAAGCGATTTGCCCAAGCGGTGTAATATTTCTTCACCGCGTTGTTTGTATTCTAACACACGAGGATTGGTAGTTACAAACTGCTCGCGGTCAAAAGCATCGCCAAAACGTTTTTGAGCTTTAGCAATTTCTTTTTCAATTTTATCGTCGAGTTTAGCAACGTAATCTTCTACGAGCACATCGGCGCGGTAGCGTTTTTTAGAGTCTTTGTTATCAATCAGTGGGTCGTTGAAAGCATCCACGTGTCCAGAAGCCTTCCACGTAGTAGGGTGCATAAAAATAGCAGCATCGATACCCACAATGTTCTCGTTCATTTGCACCATTGCGCGCCACCAATATTCGCGGATATTCTTTTTGAGTTCAACGCCATTCTGACCGTAATCGTACACGGCACCAAGTCCGTCGTAGATTTCACTGGATGGAAAAATAAAGCCATATTCTTTGGCGTGAGCAATAACTTTTTTGAATTGATCGTCTGTATTTGCCATATATTCAATTGATTTTCAGTTATAAAAATAGATTGAGTTTCGTTTGAGATTGAAAATAATTGGACAAAGGTACTATTATTTTTTGGAAAAAGGAGTATCTTTGCCGAAAAAGTTGTTGTAATTGTGTTTTTTAGCTAACGAATTACGAACCTCTAACCCCTAAAACTAAAACTATGATACTATCAGATTTATTGTCGGTTTTTACCCCTCATTACTGCAGGGCTTGTGGCAAAATGCTGAAAGAGGAAGAACGCTTTTTGTGCCGAGATTGCAGTAGAGATTTAGAGGAAACTCATTTTCATTTGCGAGCAGATAATGAGGTAATGCAACTGCTCTCGCTACAAAATGATATTACAGCCGCAATGACATTATTTTACTTTCAAAAAGGTAGTGTGGCACAACATTTGATACATCATCTCAAGTACAGAGGTGAAGAACAAATAGGCGAGTGGCTTGGCAATTGGCTGGGTAATAGGCTCTCTCAATCGCCTCTCTATCAGTTAGTAGAAGTGGTAATCCCCGTGCCTTTGCACCGTGATAAACTAAAGAAAAGAGGTTACAACCAAGTAGCTTTATTAGCTAAAACAGTTGCTAAGGTATTAGGAGTGAGCTATGTAGATGATGTGTTGCTAAAGGTTACTGCTAATACTACTCAAACCAGAAAAATATCGTGGCGGCGTTTGGAGGAAAGCGAACATATATTTGTGTTGCAGCATCCTGAAAAGCTGAAAAACAAACATATACTACTCATAGACGACCTTATCACCACAGGGGCTACACTCTCCCATTGTTGCGAACAGTTATCCACTATCGAAGGAGTGAAAATCGCTGTAGCAGGAATAGGTTTTACCATACGCTCTTAACATTGAAAAAAAATTAATAACTAAATAAATATATTGTATGAAGAACACTTTTAAAATGATGCTTGTAGCATTCGCTATGTTCGCGTTCAGTGCTAACGCAGGGGCTATGACCCTTAATCTCAATAAAGTAGCTAAATCTCTTATCGTAGACCAAGATGGTAACGGTGGTGTGAAAGTGAAAAAATCTTGCGATAAAGACGGCGAGAAAAAAGAATGTAGCAAAGATGGTAAGAAAAAATCTTGCTGCAAAAAAGACGGTAAAGAAGCCGACAAAAAAGAGTGCAGCAAAGATGGTAAAAAGAAATCTTGCTGCAAAAAAGACGGCGAGCACAAAGCCGAAAATGAAGAAGCTAAATAGTTTCTCATTATATAAATTTTAAAATTACTGGAAAACCTTAGCAGTTGCGCTGAGGTTTTTTGTTATTGATTCCAATGAAAACATTTATATACAGCATTTTAATCTTTATTGGGGCGCTTTCAATAGCCGCTTGTGCCACCGATATTTTACCTAAACCTAAAGGCGGACTTCGTTTGGATTATCCGCAAGCAGCTTATAGCTCTGTAACCGATTTGCCTAACTGTCCGTTTACTTTTGAGGCAAACACCCTTTCGTCTATAGAACACAAAGCCAATTCTTGTGATGTGAATATCAATTATCCAGCGATGAAGGCAACTATCTACCTCACTTATAAAAATGTAGATGGCAATATACGCAAACTCCTCACCGATGCACAGAACTTCACTTATAAGCACACCGTAAAAGCCGATAATATTGCAGCCACAACTTTTGTGAACGATACGACCAAAGTATATGGTATGTTCTATCAAGTGTATGGCAATGCGGCTTCACAATCACAGTTTTACGCTACTGATAGTGTGAAACACTTTATCTCGGGGTCTATTTATTTTAATGTAGAACCTAATTACGACTCGGTACAACCAGCGAGTGATTATTTGCAGAGAGATATGCGCCGCATAATGGAAACCCTTCGTTGGAAATAAAAATAGGGGAGAACTGTTGGCAATTTAGAAATATTGCTTTACTTTTGCCCCATAAAACACTAAATGAATTATGAGTTTACAAACTAAAGTAATGGAAGCGCTCAAAGAAGCGATGAAAGCCAAAGATACGGTAGCTTTAGAATCGCTAAGAGCCATCAAATCGGCTATATTGTTAGCCAGAACCGAAGCAGGAGCCTCTGAAGAATTATCGGAAGCCGACGAGCTCAAACTCTTGCAAAAATTAGTAAAACAGCGCAAAGATAGCGCCGCACTCTACACCCAGCAAGGTCGCAATGATTTAGCTGAACCTGAATTGGCACAAATGGCAGTAATAGAGAAATTCTTGCCAGCCCAGCTCAGTGAAGCCGAAGTAGAAGAAGCGTTGAAAGGCATTATCGCCCAAGTAGGAGCTACAAGTCCTAAGGATATGGGCAAGGTAATGGGCGCAGCTACTAAGCAATTAGCAGGCAAAGCCGATGGCAAATTGATTTCGGATATTGTGAAGAAATTATTGTCATAGTAGTATATATTTTAATAAGAAGGGCCGCATAGTTCAATGGATAGAATGTCAGATTCCGGTTCTGAAGATAGAGGTTCGAGTCCCCTTGTGGTCACAAATTATTTTACAAACGGCATTACCATTAAATAAAAATTGAGGTATTGCCCCAATAATATAAGGATAGCTGTTCCAAAAAGGAGCAGCTTTTTTTGTTTGGCTCGTGAGGAAAGCAAGATGAGAAAAGGTAGCGCAAAACTGAGAATGAGCATTGCTACAATTGCCTCTCCATAACCTTTGCTAAGAAGGGTTTGGTAATAAATAGTTTCTTCGGGGATATTGGCGTACCATATCAGCATATATTGTGAGAACCACAAATACGCCCAGAAAATAGAGAATCCAAAGAGGTATTTGCCTAAATCGTGATAGTGCTCTGGCTTGCTAAATAAGGTAATGAGCGCAATGCCTGAGAGCAGAAAACTGCTGAGCAATTGCCACGCAAAGAGGGTGCTTTGCCATTCAGGGGTAAGACTCAAAAACCAATCCCACGCCATTGGGGTTTCGGTAAGAAAGAAAATGACTAAGAATAGTACGTGAGGCGTTAAACTCTTAAACTTTTTTAAAGTATGGCGATACCCCGCCCATACTGCCATATAACCTACAGCACGCAACAGAAAATAAGATTCGCGATGCACTATATACAGCACCCCTAACAAAACTAATAATACTAACCACAAAGGTGTTGTGATACGCTTCATTATAGGGTACAAACTCATAGCCCACTCAGCGTGCGTGACTTTGTTGATAGCATAAAATACCAATACCCCTACTAACGTAAGCGCAATAAACAATAGAATTGAATATGTTAAAAACAATATGCTCATACTTCTTACCTCTTATCTCTTAGCTGTTCAACGTACATTGTTACTTGCCAGCGTTCTTTCTCACTGAGTTGAGTAGCAAAGGCGGGCATTGCATTGCGTCCGTAGTAAATTACGTGATAGATACTCCCCTCCGTAAAATCTCGATTTTTATAATTAGGCACTCCAAAAAACTTTTCCCTTTGTACTAAAATTCCTTTGCCATCACCTTTCTCACCGTGACAGAGCGCGCAATAGATGCCGTAAAGTGCTTTGCCATTGGTGAGGTTTTGAGTTTGTTGTAAGGAATCAGTTGCTAAGGGGTTGTGCAATTGAGTTTTGGCTTGCTCATAACCTTCAATAGTATTGGGGTAGCTATAGGGCAACTCACCTCTTTTCACAGTGTGTTCAGGAGGAGAGAGCGGAGCAACTTCATAAGTTTTATAAGCAGGACTCTCATACATATCGGGCATGAACTCAATGTTGCGCTGTTGTTTGTTCCTGCAACCAATAGCCAATGATATTAGCAATACATACTTTATATAATTATTAAAATGTTTCATTTCTTACCTCTTACTTCTTATCTCTTACCTGAATTACGAATTTATCATCACTACTTTTCTTTATAGGATTTTCAGCTTTTTTGAATGGATATAACCTACTTCTGATAAAGAAACTAATCACCAATAGATGCGCTGCAAAATATACAACCAACTCGAATATTACCGGTACAAAAGCAGGAAGGTTTTGCCAGAAAGTGGCATTAGGCTTTCCGCCAATATCCATTGGCCAGTCTTTTATCATTGTGATATAGGTGAGCCAACAACCGAAAAACAAGCCTATAAGTCCATATAGAAAAGTAGCTTTGCCTAAGCGAGTGCGCTTGAGCCCCAAGGCTTCGGCTAAACCGTGTACATAAAAAGGCGTATATACTTCTTGAATTTCCCTACCATCTGATTTTAATTCTTTTATTTTATCTAAAAGTTCTTCAGGCGAGGTAAGAGTTAAGAGATAAGAGTTAAGAGACTCCTGCCCGCTAACATCTGTCCCCTGATACCTATTCCCTGACACCTGACACCTGCCCCCTGACACCTGAGACCTGCCTCCTTTCACCTCAGCTTGTGCAATCATCGGGAAGCTCCTTGCATATAATAAAAACAACAAAAAGAAGAACCCTAAAGTGCCAACAAATATCCCTATATCCACCCACGTAGGACTGAACATCGTCCACGACGACGGCAGATAACCGCGGTGTAGTGAGGTAACGATAATCACAAAGCGCTCAAACCACATCCCTACACAAACCACCAAAGCAACACATACAGAGAAAGTGATACTACGGCGTAACTTTTTGAACCATAGCAGTTGAGGGAGGACTATATTGCAAATAATCATCGTCCAGAATGCCCACGCATAGGCACCTGTAGCGCGATTGTGGAATACGTATTGTTCAAACTCCGAGTGAGAACGCATAGCCATAAAAAACTCGGTGAGGTAAGCAACCGCTACAATACTACCAGCCACTAACATCACAGTGTTCATCAACTCGATGTGTTTGAGGGTGATATAGGCTTCTAACTTACATACTTTGCGCAAGATAATCAGTAGCAAACTCACCATTGCAAAGCCCGAAAAGATAGCCCCTGCTACAAAGTAGGGTGGAAAAATAGTAGTGTGCCAGCCAGAGACTACCGAAGTAGCAAAATCGAAAGAGACGATAGTATGCACCGAAATTACTAACGGAGTGGCAATACCAGCTAATAAAAGCATTGTTTCTTCTATACGTTGCCAATCTTTGGCGCGCCCGCTCCAACCGAAACTCAGCAAGCTGTAAATCTTCTTCTGAAAAGGCTTGAGAGCACGATCGCGCAACATCGCAAAATCAGGGAGTAAGCCCACCCACCAAAACACTAAGGATACCGAAAAGTAGGTAGCAATAGCAAAAACATCCCATAACAAAGGCGAGTTGAAATTGTCCCACAATGAGCCGTATTGGTTAGGAATAGGCAAGTTGAAATGCAATAACCACGGTCTGCCCAAATGCAGGATAGGAAAGATACTCGCTTGTAGCACAGCGAAAATAGTCATCGCCTCAGCCGAGCGATTGATAGCCACCCGCCACTGTTGGCGAAAGAGCAACAGTACTGCCGAGATGAGCGTTCCCGCATGCCCGATACCTATCCACCACACAAAGTTAGTGATGTCCCAAGCCCAGCCTACATTCTTGTTGAGCCCCCAAGCACCTATACCATCGCGCAAGGTTACCCATATTGCCCACACCCCCCAGAGGGTCGCAAGGAGGGTAATGCCAAAGGCAATCCACCACGCGCGAGAAGCACGACCTTCGATGGGGCGTGCTATATCTTCACTGATGGTATGATAGGATTTATCGTTGAGTATCTGCATAAATAAGATTTTTTACAGCGTCCTTGCCGTCAGGAGTTACAAACACACAAGTGAATTGCCATTTCACCAATCGCACTTCGAGGGTAGAGAAAGCTCCTACAGGTAGCTTGAGCAACACTTTATTCCATCCCTTGTTGAGCGTAACTTGTAAAGGAGGACGCACTTGGAAATTTTCGTTAGTAAGAGGTATTTCGTTAGAGAGTTCTCTGTGAGTTGATTCCCATATAGGAGGAGAGAGTTCTGTATCGTTTAGCCAAATTTTGCTCTCCTTGTAATCCCATTTGCCTTGTGGCGGGGGAAGATCTTTTTCCGACCGACTGTAATCTTGAAAACTTACCCATAAACCAACCTGCTGTTCTTCGGGTGAATATATATAAGTATACGCATAAGCAGTGTGGTTAGGTTGAGTTTTTTTATAAAAAGCAGGTACAAGATCGCCCCAAGTATGTCGCAAATAAATACCAGCCCCTATAGCTTTATGGGTGTGATAAGTTTTTCCTTCATAAGAGTAGCTTTCTTTTAAAGCTTTCTCAGGCGGAAAGGATTGAGCAAGATTGCCATTGTTAGGAAATGCATCGGTAATGCGCCAGACTACGTTGGTTTGGGGTACGTAGGCAAAGGGTTCATCACCAAAATAATGGGCTTTATGCCAGCATATACGCCTCTCAAAATCAGCAAACTGCCGGAATATAGGGTCGCTGGTATCAGTAGGGAGCATAGTGCCTTTGCCATCGAAATATTCGCTACCTCCTCCTTTCCAAGAGCGCTCTGCCAAGGCAAGCATCGCAGGATAAAAATTGTTTTGAATGAGAATATTTCGCTCTCCTTTGATATAGCGGTCATTCCACAACCCTATAATAGCTCCCGCGTGGTCGTCGTCGCCTTGGGGTACATTTAAAATTCTGCTGTTGTAGAGGGCAACCAAATCAGCAAAAGCATCAAAATGATTGATATAGTGAAATTTGCTATCGATAGCGGGGATGCCTTTTTGTGCTTTACCGCGATAACTCCACAATTGGGTCATATCTATTTCACCTGCTTTATATTGCCACCCAGGGTTCCACGAAATCACCTTTTTGCCTTTATTACGCAAGTAACCCACCATTTCGGGTACAAATTGCGGGTTGCTAAAAACTACTTCATCAGTGCCTATATGAATATAAGGAACATCAAAATTATCGACTACCTCATCCAATAGTTCTTTGAGAATTGCTATTCCTTTTTCCGATTGCATAGCTACCCCAAAAGCCCTCTCAAAAGCACGACTGTGTCCAGGCATATCAATTTCTGGGATGAGCAATACATTGTGTTTTTTGCAGAAAGTGACTAACTCTTTGGCTTCTTGTAGGGTATAATATTGGGCAGGCATACGCTCATAGCTAGAAGGAGCATTGAGTTCAGGATAGCGTAAACTCTGCAAACGCCACCCTTGGTTTTCGGTGAGATGCCAATGAAATACATTGATTTTATACTGCGAAAGTAGTGCTATTTCTCTTTTCAACTCCTCCAAACTCATAAAGGTGCGCCCCACATCTTGCATAAAACCACGCACTCTAAAAGCAGGATAATCGATGATTTTGCATCCTTCATAATAGGCTTTATTGCCTTTGGTAACCAAAAGTTGCTTTAATGTTTGTTTCGCCCAATACACACCTTTCCCACTGATTGCTCTGATGAGAATGCAATTTTTGGTAACTTCTAATAAATACCCTTCTTCTTTATTGATAGGAATTTCGGGCAAATCGGCTACCATTTCTACAATAATAATCGGACGTGTTTCTGCCGAGGCTACCTTGTAGCGTTGTCCATTAGCGATGACTTGTTGCGGTGCAGGCAATAAGTGGTCTATCCCTGCATACAGCACACAAGGAGAAACACACCAAAGGTATATGAAAAATATGTAAAACTTCATAACTTCTAATTCCTAACTTTCACTTGATACACCACATTAGGGTCGGTGTTGAGTTCTGCTAAAAGCTGATACATACGATCGCTGGCACTTAACTGAGCGATTTTGCTTCCTTCTTCGTTAGCATCGCCAAATACCATAGCCCCTGTATTACAAGCAGCGGCACAAGCTACTACATTGTTGAACTCTCCTGGGGCAACGGCACGACCTTCTCTTTTGGCTTTCAGTATTACCGCTTGGGTGTTCTGGATACAGAGGGAACACTTTTCCATTACCCCTCGCGAACGTACCGTTACATCGGGGTTGAGCACCATACGCCCTATTTCATTGTTCATATTGTAGTTGAACTGCTTGTTTTCACTATACTGAAACCAGTTGAACCGGCGTACTTTGTAAGGGCAGTTGTTGGCACAGTAGCGCGTGCCTACACAGCGGTTGTAAGCCATTTGGTTTTGTCCTTGCTGTCCGTGAGCGGTAGCGATTACGGGACAAACAGTCTCACAAGGGGCATTATTACAATGCTGACACATCACGGGCTGAAAGCCTACGCACCTTTGTTCGTTTTCTCTTGATTCATAACGATCGATGCGCAACCAGTGCATATCGCGCGAGCGACGCACTTCTTCTTTACCTACTACGGGCACATTGTTTTCGGCGTGGCAGGCGATCACACAAGCTGCACAACCCGTACACGCATTTAGGTCGATAGAGAGTTTAAAGTGATGTGGGGTAGTAGGATCTTTCTTTGTTTTAGGGTGTTTGGGGTTCCACACTTTAGCGGATTTGCCTAAAAAGGTCTCTAAAGAAATCTCTTTGAGGATATTTTTCCGTCCTACCAATTCATTTTGCAGTTGCAAGCAGGCAAATTGGTGAGTGCCTTCTGCTTTTTCTATCTGTACGCCTTGGGTTTTACAATGGTCTTTATAAAGCACAAAGGCATTGACCCCCACTTGCATTTCGGTTTGTATGCCTGCCTTGCGTCCATAACCTAAGGCAAGCCCTACACTGCCTTGTGCTTGCGCAGGGGTGATGAGTACGGGAGCGATGATACTTTTGCCGTTAGCACTGATTTTCGCCTGATACCCGTCCAAAGCACCATCAGCAGTATGCCAATTCTCAATACTTAGACGTTGGGCATCGCTGGGGTGCATCGTGAGGAAGTTATCCCACGTAGTGCGGTGGATAGGGTCGGGAAGCTCTTGTAGCCAAGGATTGTTAGCTTGCTGTCCGTCTCCCAAAGCGGTGCTGGTATAGAGGCTGAGTTCAAAAGGTGTTTCTACTAATTCTCTGGGAAGTACTGTGCCTATTAGCCTTAAAGTTTCCTCACGTGTGAGGGTCATAGGCGGTTTCCTCAGCGAAGGGATTTTTTCTTCTTTCGGCAACTCAAAAGATTTTATATCTTCTTTTACAAAAGTGCCATCGTGCAGGGCTTGTTTCCAAGAAAATCCTTTTAAGATATGGGTTTCCCAATGAGCTTTGATAAAATCGTAATAGCTCTCCTTGTGTCCTATCCATTGCAAAAAACAGTCTTGCCATTGTTTGGTGTTGAAAAGCGGACGTATACAAGGTTGCATCAGTCCGTAGTGCCCGTATTTAAATTCTACATCGCCCCACGACTCTAAATAATGCGGTTGAGGCGCCCAAAGGGTTGTTTGCTGGGCAGTTTCATCAGCGCGCATCGCAAAGGATACCGAAAAAGGTACTTTCTTCAAGCCTGAGACAAACACTTCGGCGTTAGGCAAACTGTATAAAGGGTTGAGATTGTTGATAAAGAGAACGCCTACCTTGCCTTCGTTCATATCGGTGAGTAGCTGTTGTAGAGCTTTAACATTACCTTTACGGGTAAGCACGGGAGTTTGAGGCGAGAAAGCTTCACTTTGGAGATGTTCATTGATAGCAAAAGCGATTAATTGAGCTTCAACGCTATCAATACCTGTTACTACTAAGGCTTTGCTACCCGCTTTTTTGAGTTCGGAAGCTATTTTCTTTATTTTGTCCTCAATAGTAACTTTATTCTCCTCTTTTTCTATAATAGAGTTTGGGAAATGAAATTGTTCATTCTCCTCAAAACCTTTTAGGTATTGGAAACAGTAAGCCAATGCTTTTTTCACTTGGTCAGGAGTGAGGGCAATGCGCTCATCGGCATTAGCGCCTGTAAGGCTGAGGTTGGCTTCCAACTGAATATGGCGCGACATTCCGTTTGCTTTGCTAGGAATACGCCCTTGCGCATAGCCAGCTTCATAGCCCCCTCCATTCCAATCGCCTAAGAAATCGGCATCAAAGGAAACAATGAGCTTTGCCTTGCTGAAATCGTAATCGGGCATTGCACGCAATCCATAGCGCCATTCAAAAGCGGTGAGAATAGCATCTTCTGATATGGTATCGTATTCAACGAGCTTAAAGGTGGGGTATTTTTCTTTTAATAGTTCTACTAAGGCATAACTTGACGGACTTGCGAGTGTTTGACTGAGCATCACAATTTGCTTGCCTTCAGCTTTTGCTTTCTCTAAAGCTGTAATGGCTTTAGTATCCAGCTGTTGCCACAATTCCCCTCCTTGAGAGAGGGCAGGGGATGGGTTTCTATGCTCGTCATACAAACTCAATACCGATGCCAATATCCTTGCATTCACTGCCCCTCCTGCTTTGGCTTCGGGGTTGCGCAATACAGCAATGGGTCGCCCTTCGCGAGTTTTCACCAGTACGCTGGCAAAGTCAAAACCATCGGCTATGCAAGTAGCGTAATAATTGGCTTCACCTGCTACAATACTTTCGGGCTGTATTACATACGGAATTGTTTTATGTACCGCCCCTTCGCAACCTGCCAAGGCTGCCACCGCTGTAGAAAAACCTAAGAATTTTAGGAAATCTCGCCGTGATGTTGATATATTATGTATATTCTCATTCGTCATTCGTAACTCGTCATTATTAGTAGTGGCATTTTGCACATTCTAAGCCTCCCATTTCGGCAACTGTTAGTTTGGCTACATTTAGCTTTTTAGCCAAAGCCTTGTGCACTTCTTCATAGTGCTGATAATAAGGGTTATTAGCATTCACAGGCATTTGGCGGTGGCACTCTATACACCACCCCATCGTAAGAGGCGCGTGCTGGTGTACCACCTCCATTTGTTGTACTTCGCCGTGACATTTCTGACATTCCAATCCACCCACTGCTACGTGCTGACTGTGATTGAAATAAGTAAAGTCGGGGAGTTTGTGAATGCGTATCCACTGCACAGGTTTAGCAGTACCGGCATAGCGAAATTTCTGTTCGTCCCAGCCTACTGCTTCGTATAATTTCTTGATTTCTTTGGTGTAAAAATCTTTGGTGTAACCATTGGCAGTGTCCTCCTCACCCTCATATTCCGAGATAGTAAGGTGGCAACCCATACATACATTGAGAGAGGGCACTCCTGCTACTGCCGAAGTCCGCGCTCCTGAATGGCAATATTTACAATCGATTTGGTTATCACCTGCGTGAATTTTATGAGAGAAATGAATGGGTTGTATAGGTTCATAACCCTCGTCTACCCCTATCTGCATCAGAAAGGCGTAAAGAGCGTAGGTAATGCCTAAAAAGGCAATAATAAGGGTTGATATAATGATAATTTTTTTCAATTAACAATTTATAATTAACAATTAACAAATGTTGTTGTGTTACAAACTTTCGTCCGTCATTCGTAACTCGTCATTCGTAACTCGTAACTCGTAACTCGTTATTAATTCTCTTTACTTCTTTTTTTGCTTTTTCCAAATCGATGTTCTCAATCACTGCATTTGAAAGGGCAATGCGCTGGGCATCACTCCATTGTTGTGCCATACGCGCTCGCACTTGGGCTTCGGTGCAATGGTCGCGCGCCATTACGCGGGCAATGCGCACTTCCTCAGGCGCTGTAACTGTGATGATATAATCACAATCCTTGTAGCTTCCACTCTCAAAAAGGATAGCGGCTTCTTTCAGCACATAAGGTGAAGTTTGCTCCTTTGCCCATCGTTTAAAATATTTTGCAAGGGCAGGATGTACAATGCCGTTGAGTATCGCCAATTTCTCAGAATTGTTAAACACAATCTGGGCGATATAAGCGCGGTTATATTCTCCATTGTGGTAAGCCTCCTCGCCAAAAGCAGCGATAATGCGTTCCTTTACCTGCGCATCGGTAGCGATGAGTGCTTTAGCTTGTTCATCGGAATTGAATACTGCGATGCCTAAGGCAGCAAATGCTTTGGCTATAGTACTCTTGCCACTGCCAATACCTCCTGTAAGTCCTACTACCATCATTCTTTGCGTATGAGAAAATCAACTGTTGTTTCGTTCATTAGAGCCACTTTTATACGTCGTTTGTTAGTGCTGATTTGCAGTGGGATATGCCCTGCATTAGCTTCACACATATCGGCAGTTACTTCTATATCGTTAGGAGTGAGTGTTTTAAGTAGGTTTAATTCCCCCGTACAGAGTACACTCACCTCATCAGGGAAAATTTTCACCTGACTGTTTTTCGGTACACCCATCACCTTCACTGGTACGCGCAACTCTTGCTCACTCACCTTATCTACAAAGGCTTGCATCGCTATTTTATGAGTGTTGAAATGTACCAAAGGCGTGCTTTTGAGTGTGTAAGTCTCACTGAAATTATCCTTTATAGGGTGTTTGCTATGATAGTGAAAAACAACTTGAGAGAGCGTGTCTATCACTTTTTGGCTACCCGATGCCACTACCGAATCGGGGGAGAGTTTTAGATCTGTGAGTTGGTATTCTTTAGGGTATTCCACGTTTAGATGTACCACTACGGGGATTTTTTTAGTGTGTTTAGGCGCTAAATACAATTGCAGCGTATCGGAGACTACCGAGCGTATTTTGAAGTTTGCGAGATAAGTATTGCTCAGCTTGTCTTTACTGTTTTTGGAGAGTGTATAGAAGTGTTCACTCACCTCTTGCAGGTCAGTAAAATCAACGGTGAGGGTAGGGTTTTGTCGGTAGGATTTCAAAAGAGAAAAGCCATTACCTTCAACTACAATTCTCACGAAATTAGGGGCAGAAGGCAGAAATACCTCGTTGGCAGGGGGATTGATAACTGTCACAGGGATAGATACTTCCCTAAGTAAATTTTTAGAAAGTTTTACTAACGACCAGATAAAAACCGATAGGATGAGGCATATTATAAAAGTGAGGTTGCGGCGGTTCATAGCAACAATAAATTACGAGTAACCAAATAATGAGGGCAAAGATATGAAATGATTGGCAAATGAGCAAATTTGGTAATTTGGAATTTTGCAAATTATTTTTTACTTTTGTGCTTTCATTTTTCACTTGTTTGCTATGAAAACACTCCGAAATATCCTTATTGCCTTGGGCGTTACTTTCGCGGCTTATGTTCTTATAGAAGGCAACAATCCTACTTTCTCACTCCCTGATTGGGATTTGGAATCTTTTTTTACTGCTGATGATAGTGATAATAGTGCTCTTTACAATCAAGAAATGGAAGATAAAGATGTATATATAAGCAAAGAAAATGAAGATCTTGCAATTATCAACTTTTATAATTTTTGTAATACTTTAACTGCAGCTTGCTATAATGAAGTTGCTGCTCCTGATAAGTTGCGAGAAATTCGCAATACTTTAGAGGCAGTAAAAAATGGCAAAACACCCCCTGAATTTTCTACTAAAAATTCTCTTCTGAAAAATCTCAAAAAAGACAATCTTTCACAAGGAGTGCCTAATATATTAGGTTTTGAAAAGCACGATGTAGAGAACGCATATAAAGCACTAAAAGCCAATGTAATTGCTATAATGGAAGCGCGCGAGAGTATTATTGCTGATTTCAATAAACCTCTGCAAGGTAGCTTTGTTGAACAAAAAATAGGCAACTTCCAAAGGCGTGCTAACCACCTTCTTACGATGCAATCACAACTAAATGCACTCTTGCAAAACAGCATCATCGCTGCTGGTGACCATTTGATCGAAGACAATAGACAAGCTACTACTTTCTACGACTATCAAGAAATGCTCAAAACTTTTGAAAATCTTCTCAACCTCTTGGAAAGAGCCGAAGCTGGTGAAACCGTAGATGTACAAGAAGCTAAAAAACTCTACAACAGTCTTATAGAACAACATACAGCCCTAAAAAGCAAACCTCTGGGGCGTGAACATTTCATCAATACTGATGTCTTTTTGGTATTAGAACTCGAAAAACCAATTTTCCCCTCTTTGAGTAAACTTATTTATCAACTCACTAACTCTCAAAAAATAGACTCAACTATATTTTGGGAAGTGCGACACCAAGCACAACCCCTCCTAAATCCTTATGCCCTATTCAATACCCGTAACGCCTCGTACTACGAATATGATTTGTAACACATTCATTTGTAACTATTCACTTTTAAATTTTAACTATTGAAAAAAGCAATCATTATAGGTTTAGGGCTTATTGGGGGCTCCTTTGCCTTAGAATTGAAAAAACGCTTGGGGTACACCATTGCAGGTATCGACCTCAACCCTACTCATATACAAAAAGCCTTAGATTTAGGTATTATCGATGAAAGCACCGATTACAACCACCTCACCGATGCCGACCTTGTGCTCATAGCTGTACCCGTGAATCACATTCACAAAGTATTGCTACAAGTGCTCGACAAAATAGGCGAAGAAACCCTTGTAATGGATGCAGGTTCCGTGAAATCGCATATTTGTGAAGCGGTAGCCACTCACCCGCATCGCCAAAATTTTGTAGCGGCACACCCTATGGCAGGTACAGAGCACTCAGGACCTGAGGCGGCGCTCTACGACCTTTTCGACGGCAAGGTAATGGCGCTCTGCGAAGTAGAAAAAAGCGATTGGCGATTGTTAGACCGTGCTTTGAGCATCGTTAAAGCCTTGAATATGCGTGTGAAAATGATGCAACCTGCCGATCACGACCTTCATACTGCCTACGTGTCGCACCTTTCGCACGTGAGCTCCTTTATGCTGGGGAAAACCGTTTTAGAAATTGAAAAGGACGAAGCTCATATATTTGATTTGGCGAGTACTGGTTTTGCCTCTACCGTGCGTTTGGCAAAGAGCGATGCCCAAATGTGGTGTCCTATATTTTTAGAAAACAAAGACAACATACTCAAAGCCTTGAATGAGTATATCAAAAACTTGGAAGCCTTTAAAACTCTCATAGAAACTGATCAAGCAGAGGCACTTACCCAAAGCATACACGAAGCCAATTACATTAGAAAAATATTGAAATAAACTGATATCCAATGAAAACACTGATTCCTAAAACAACTGTATGGTATATTTTTATTGCTCTTATAGCACCTAAATTACTGTTGATTTTGTATTATGCTTTATACTATAAAAGCTTATTTTTTTTAGAGGTATGGGAAGAAAATAGTATTTTTTTATTGAAAAGCTTTGTGATAAGCTATAGTGTAGGGCAATTTGTACCCTTTGAAAAACTTCCCAAAGGTGGAACTATTGCTATAGCATTATTGTGTTTACTCATATTGCCAATTATAAACATTTATAATTTTTGGCGTATTTATGATGAGTTTAATATTCAAAATCATTTAGATTACTTAGGTCTGAATATAATTATAGGAATATTATTAGGAGTGATGCTACACAGAATTGCTAAAAAAGAAAAGGCAATCCCTCCGATGAATCAAATTAACCCAAGAATAAGGGCAATTCTTTACATAGCTTCCTCTTTTTGGATAGGTGCTATTATACTAATGTTTATAATAGGAATTTTCAGTGTAGAGTTGTTGTATCCAGAATTATTTTCAATTATTACTCTTATAGCAGGCGTATATACCGTTTTGGGAGCAATCTTAGCACGATCCATTCCTTTTACCGATTATACTAAAATTACAAATTTCAAAATAGGCTGGTTTATTACAATTATTGCTTGGTTACTTCCTTTAGTTCTAATTTATATAGTTGGACTCCCCATTGATGAAAAAACAACATTAGTTATTTATACTTGTTTCACCTTTTTCCCAGCTCTGATAAGCGGTTTTTACTTAGCCAAGAAGCTCCAAAAATTAGGAAAAACACCCTAAAAACCTCTTACCTGTTACTTCTTACCTAAAACAAAATATTCCCACACTATCGATTTCACTTGGTAATAATTGGTAATGAGCTTTGAAGGTCGTTTCTTTTTAAAGAAGAAAAATCGTTTATAAAAATGAAAATGCGCTCTTATCACTTCCCACGTAAAACGCGGCTTGCCTTGTAAAAGGAAACGCACTCCTGCAATGCCATCTAATACCATACGTAAGAAGATTGTAGTATAGAGTCCTTTAGCGGGTAGGTTTTTCAGCAACATAAACAAACTATTGCGGAAGTTGAGGTAGGTTTTTTTAGGGTTGGCAGTAGTGAGAGTTGCCCCTCCTACGTGATAGACAGTACTTTCGGAGCAATACACCACTTGTTTGCTGAGGTGATGCACCCGCCAGCACAAATCTATTTCCTCTTGGTGGGCAAAGAAATCTTCGTCAAAACCTCCTAATTGGTGGAATACCTCTGCACGTATAAAAAAGCACGCCCCCGATGCCCAAAAAATAGGTACGGGGAAAGTCTCGTTATACTGACCTTTGTCCTCTTCAATAGTCTCAAACACTCTCCCTCTGCAATACGGAAAACCATATCGGTCTATAAAACCACCTGCTGCACCAGCATATTCAAAATGTGTGCGGCGTTTTTCATCTTTAATTTTAGGCTGTACCACTGCAATGCGTTCCTCTTCAAAAGTGCGCAGGATAGGGGAGAGCCAACCTTCAGTTACTAACACATCCGAGTTCAGCAGGCAATACACATCGGCTTTAATATGTTGTAAAGCGCGATTGTAGCCTCCCGCATAACCGCTGTTAGTGGGGTTTTCTACAATATGTATTTCAGGAAAGTGGGTGCGCACGAAATCAAGAGAATCATCGGTAGAGGCATTGTCTACGATGTAGAGTTGCGCTTCGGGCGAGTAGCGCACTACCGAGGGGAGGAATTGTTCTAACAGCTTTTTGCCGTTCCAATTGAGTATTACGATGGCAAGAGTCATTGTGAGAGGTCGTTGTAATGAGGGAGTTCTTTTAAAAAATGATACTGACTTTGCTGGTAGTCCATTTGGCAATAGTAATGAGTAATGCCATTGGTAACCATTAGATATTGAGCGTTTAAGCTAAGGTTATAGCGTGCAATTTGGTCGAAAGTATGTTGGGTAATAGGCATATTTGGTGCTTTGCATTCCACCGCTAAGAGCACCGTTCCTATTTTAGCATATACTACCACATCGTAACGCTTGGTGAGCCCATTGATAGAGAGCTTTTTCTCCACATTGATAAGCGATTTAGGGTAACCTTTCTCCTCAATGAGAAAATGCACCACGTGTTGGCGCACCCATTCTTCGGGCTGTAACACCACATATTTGCGACGAATCACATCGAATATCCACGGTTTCTCATCGGATATTTTAGTGCGAAAGGGGTAGTTTTTGAAATTTAATACTTCCATACTGCAAAAGTAGAATATTTTTTGTATTTTTGCACTATGAATGAAGTAAAAACTATTGTAGGCAACATAAAAAAAGGCATTATCGCTCCTATCTATTTTCTGATGGGCGAAGAACCTTATTTCATAGATATAGTATCCGATTACATTGAAGATCACGTGCTGCAAGAAGACCAAAAGGGTTTCGACCAAATTGTGCTCTACGGTCAAGATGTAACAGTGCCTGCGATTATCGATTATGCGCGCCGTTTCCCAATGATGAGCGACCGCCAAGTGATTATCGTTAAAGAAGCCCAAAACCTCAGAGCTACTATCGACCAATTAGTGCCTTATGTAGAGAACCCTACCCCTACAACGGTTTTGGTATTCTGTTATAAATACGAGAAGTTAGACGCACGCAAGAAACTGCTGAAAACCTTACAAAAGAACAAAGATTGCGTATTACTTGAAAGCAAAAAACTTTATGAAAACCAAGTAGTCGCTTGGTTACCCGATGTATTGAAGAAAAAACACCTCAGCATTCAGCCTAAAGCCATACAAATGTTAGTAGATTTCTTAGGTACCGACCTGAGTAGGATACAAAATGAGGTGAATAAATTAGCCCTTATCGTTCCTGAAAATACTGAAGTAACCCCCGAAATTATAGAGAAAAATATAGGTATTAGCAAGGAGTTTAACAACTTTGAACTCAAGAGTGCTATTGCTGCAAACGATGCCTATAAGATAGCGCGTATCCTCAAACACTTCGCTGATAATCCTAAGGATAATCCCTTGGTAATGACGCTTACCGTGCTTTATGGTTATTTTCAACAACTTTTGGCTTTCCACGGTCTTACCGACCAAACTGATAAGAACGTAATGGCAACCTTAAAAGTGCCTGTTTTTGCTATCAAAGACCTGCGTTCAGGGGCACAACACTACCCAATGAAGCGCGTGAGTGCTATCATTGCTACGCTGCGCCAAATCGACCTAAAAAGCAAAGGCTTAGGAGCCACCAATAACCTCTCCGAAGCCGACCTTCGCAAAGAACTGATTATAATGTTACAAGCGTAATTTGAAAATCTTTTTGTAGCTTAAAAAATAATATCATACCTTTGTAAAAAAATAGAAATGTTATGCAAACAAATGTCATACCTTTAGAAGAAAATACAGATTTTCAACCTTGTCAATTAGTTGAAAATGAAGAAGATTTCTATTATGAGCTAACAGCCGAAGACCTACGTAAATTAGCTATAGCTGAAAAACAATCACAATTAGGAATGTTTACTGATAGTTCAGAAGTACATAGAAAAGCCCAACAGATGATCAACCAATGGAAATAAAATGGATTTACGACGCTGAAGAAGATTATTATAACACCCTTACTTATTGGTATAAACATAATGGGAGTTATACCTATTCTGAAAAAATAATGAAAGCAGTAGAAGTTTTACAAAGAGAAATAGCAAAAAATCCTTACTTCTTAGCAAAATATAGTGAGCATTTAGGAATGTATCGAAGAAACTTTTTAGATAATAGGTTTGTAATTTATTATAAAGTTATAGAAGATAAAAATAGAATAGAAATACACTATTTTAGAAGTACTAAACAAAGACCTTTATAGAAGAAAAAAGCTGTCTACATTTTACTTTTGTTAGACAGCTTTTTTTGCTACTTGTTATCTTTTACCTAAACAGAAACTCCATACTCTCTTAGAGCATCGTTTAGTGAAGTTTTCTTATCGGTTGAGGCTTTACGCTGCCCGATGATAAGAGCACAAGGCACTTGATAATCGCCAGCAGGGAAGTGCTTGGTGTAACTACCAGGGATTACTACTGAGCGCTTAGGTACATAGCCTTTCAGTTCTTTAGGTTCACTGCCCGTTACATCAATGATTTTAGTAGAGGCTGTAAGCACTACATTAGCACCAAGTACCGCTTCTTTGCCTACGCGCACTCCTTCTACCAAGATACAACGCGACCCGATAAAAGCTCCGTCTTCTACTATCACGGGAGCTGCTTGCAAAGGTTCTAATACACCTCCTACACCTACGCCACCACTCAGGTGCACGTGCTTGCCTATCTGAGCGCAACTACCCACAGTAGCCCACGTATCTACCATTGTACCTTCATCTACATACGCCCCTATATTCACATAGCTGGGCATCAGTATAGCGCCTTTGGCAATAAAAGCACCACGGCGTGCTACAGCAGGAGGTACTACGCGCACTCCTTTCTCGTCGTAGTTGTGTTTGAGTGGAATCTTATCGTGAAACTCAAAGATACCCACCTCTACGGGTTTCATATTTTGGATAGGGAAGTAAAGCACAACAGCTTTTTTCACCCATTCGTTTACTTTCCAGCCATCGGCAGTAGGCTCTGCTACTCGCAACTGACCTAAATCTAAGAGGTGAATGACCTCTCTGATAGTCTGTTGTACGATTTCCTCATGAAGCAGAGAGCGATTCTCCCACGCCTCATCTATCATTTGTTTTAAGTGTTCCATTTTATTTATAAGAGATTATAATTGCGCAAAGATAATACTTATTTTTCTATTACAAAACAGAATTATTTCAAATCTTCTTCACGAATCAATCTTTTCCCATCTTTTATAAACTGCTCAGCTATTTTTTTCGCTCCATAGGCATTAATATGATTTGAATCATAAAGAATAGGTATTCCTTCTATATAACCATCATTTGATATATAATCTTTTATATCAACAAAGTGAACTTGAGGAAAATTATGTTTAATATCTTCTTTTATACACTCCCATTCTTTAACTCTATCTTTAAATTTATTCCCTTTTAGTTCCAACTTTTGCAAAGTACCTATATTCTTTTGAAATTTTTCAACTCTTTGTAAATCAAAATCAAACCTTATACAACTATTTATTAAATAAATAACTTTCTTTCTATTTAATAACTCTTGTATGGTACTCTTCAATTGCTCTATAATATTTGGTATTTTTTCTTTTTCTCCTAAATAACTATTTGATAGTATAAAAACATCATAATCAAGATAATTGTCTTTAAGGAAATTACTCATTTTTTCACAATCACTATCAAGTGTTTTTATAGGTGTATTATATTTGAGTCCTATAATAGAAGGACAACCTGCACTTGAAAGCACACTGCTTTTCCATTTTTCATTTTTCCCTATTATATCAATAAAAGGTACTATATGAGATGTATGACTATCTCCTACAAGTAATATTTTTTTCTTTACTGAGCTGTTCTGATCTCCAATAGTTGACAAAAAATCTTTCCCTTCACTACATTTATTACATTTTAAAGGTAAATAATCAGTGTAAGGTTTTTGACATTCTGGCACTGGGGTCTTATACATACCTACACAGATAAATAATACTATTATTAAAGGAATAATATAAAATACAGTGATAGATTTTTTAAAATTGTATTTTTTTACTCTAAGAGGTTGTTCTACAAAATAATAAGTAATCACAGAAAGAGTTAATATTAGTAAAAGTACCATAATTGGATTGATTATAACAATTTCTCCTGTTCCAAAAGTATATCTAAGCACAGCTAACACAATCCAATGCCATAAATATAGAGAATAAGATAGTTTACCTAACCACACAATAGGACCCAATGAAAAAAAAGATTTTATCCATAGTCCTTTTTCATTAGCTAAAATAAGCATAGCTACTAAGATACAAGGAAGAAGAGATAGAATACCAGGAAAATAAGGAAGAATAAAAAAGTCCTTTAAATAGAAACAGATGAGGAGTAGTAATACAGAGAATATTCCTAGAAAATTAGATTGTGTTTTTGACAATGAATTTCCTTTCTCTAGTAAGAATACTGAAAGAATAGACCCTACTAATAATTCTATCATTCTTAAATGAGGAAGATAATAACTATCTAAAGAGAGTCCTATTTTTTGGAGATTTATAAATGAAAGAAGTAGTAAAATCCCTCCCCCTCCAACTAGTGTGCCAATCTTATGGTTTTTTAAGAATTTATTTTTGAAAATAAATAATAAAATAAGAGGAAAAATGAAATAGAATTGCTCTTCTACTGATAAAGACCAGATGTGATTAAAAGGCTTTTCCTCTGTATTGATATCAAAATATCCACTACCTCTTGAAAAATAAATATTTGATAAAAAAAGTATTGATGCAATAGCACTATTACCAACTTCATAATAGCTTCTCTCTAAAAATAACCACCAAACGATCAATAACCCTACAATCAGTACTATAAAAAAAACAGGTAAGATGCGCTTAATACGCCTATTATAGAAATTAGCAAATGAAAAAGTACCTTCTGCCATTTCTTTATAAATGATAGAGGTTATTAAAAAACCTGAAATTACAAAAAATATATCAACTCCTAAAAAGCCACTTGGCATATAATTAGGGTTGATATGAAATAGTATAACAGAAATTACAGCTAAAGCACGGAGTCCATCAATATCAGGGCGATAAGAGAGTTTTCTAAGCATATTTTTATAAAAGACTTTGTCAAAGTTTAAGACTTTGACAAAGTACACAAAGTATAATGATTATTATTTTGATAAAGTGTCTATTGCTTTTTCAATAGTTGCTATTTTCGCTAATGCATCAGCTTCTTTTTTGCGCTCGTTCTCTACTACTTGAGCAGGCGCTGAGTTTACAAACTTCTCATTAGAAAGTTTCTTGCGCACTGATGCTAAAAAGCCTTGTGTATAGGTGAGTTCCTCTTGTAGTTTTTTGAGTTCCTCTTCTACATTCACCGCACCTTCCATTGGGATAAAGTATTCATTAGCTTTTACGCGGAAAGACATTGCGCCTTCTATGGCTGTGCTTACTTCGGCAATAGTCTCAAGTCCGCCCATTTTGCTAAGTACCACATCAAAGCGGTTGCTCGTTTGCTCTTTGTTTAATACTGAAAGGCTAAGCGGTGTTTTGAAAGGTATATTCTTCTCTTTGCGCACCGTACGGATGCCTGCAATCACTTCGGTAGCAAAATCAAATTCTGCTAATAGTTCTTCGTCGTACGGCTGTACGGTGGGGTAGGTAGCCACGATAAGGGCTTGTTCAGGGGTACGAGGTGCTAAACTTTGCCATATTTCCTCGGTAAGGAATGGCATAAAGGGGTGGAGAAGTTTTAGTAAATTCTCAAAAGCGGCTACCACGCCCTCGTAAGTCGCTTTGTCCATTGGTTTGCCGTATTCGGGTTTTACCATTTCCAAAAGCCAAGCACAGAAGTCGTCCCAAGTGAGTTTATAGATTGCCATTAGAGCATCGGAGATGCGGTATTTCTCAAAATGGTCTTCTACTTCGGTGAGTACCGCGTTGGACTTCGCTTCAAACCATTGCAAAGCGAGTTGAGCGGCTGCAGGTTGCTCTACTGTATCTACCTGCCATCCTTTTACTAATTGGAAGGCATTCCACAATTTGTTACCAAAACCTTTTCCTTGCTGACAAAGGGCTTCGTCAAACAGCAAGTCATTACCTGCTGCCGATGAGAGCAAGAGTCCCACGCGCACGCCATCAGCACCGTAATCGGCGATGAGTTTGAGTGCATCGGGTGAGTTGCCTAAAGATTTAGACATCTTGCGGCGTTGCTTGTCGCGTACCAATCCAGTAAGATACACATTGCTAAACGGACGCGCGCCTTTATACTCATAACCTGCTACTATCATTCGGGTTACCCAGAAGAAAAGGATGTCAGGTCCTGTTACCAAATCGTTGGTAGGGTAATAATACTCAATTTCAGGGTTGTTAGGTTCTAAAATACCGTTGAACACACTCATTGGCCATAACCAAGACGAGAACCAAGTATCGAGAGCATCTTCATCTTGTCGCAAATCGGCTTCAGTAAGATGTGCATTACCGCTCTTTTCTTTAGCCAACACAAGCGCTTCTGCCTTAGTTTCGGCTACTACAAATTGGTCTTTGCCCTCGCCGTAGTAGTAAGCAGGAATTTGTTGTCCCCACCACAATTGGCGTGAGATATTCCAATCGCGTACGTTCTCTACCCAATGGCGATAAGTATTTTCGAACTTTTTAGGATATAGTTTGATGCTTTCGTCTTCCAATACCGCCTTGATAGCTGGCTGGATAAGAGTATCCATTTTTAAAAACCATTGGTCGGAAAGGCGGGGTTCTATCACGGCTTTGGTACGCTCCGATGTCCCCACTTTGTTAGTATAGGTTTCTTTCTTAGCAAGTAAGTCTTTTGCTTCTAATTCCGCTACTATTTCCTTGCGCACTACAAAGCGGTCTTTGCCTGCATAGTGCAAGCCGTAGCTATTAAGAGTTGCATCATCATTGAAAATATCAATGACTTCTAACTGATGTTTGTCGCCCAAAACCTTGTCATTAGGATCGTGCGCAGGGGTTACTTTCAGGCAACCTGTACCAAACTCTACATCTACGTACTCATCTTCGATAATCGGAATTACGCGGTTGCAGATAGGCACAATCGCTTTTTTGCCTTTCAGGTGTTGCCAACGCTCATCGTTAGGGTTGATACAGATAGCTGTATCGCCAAAAATCGTTTCGGGGCGCGTTGTAGCAATGATAAGGTACTCATTCGTCCCCTCAATTTGATATTTCAAATGATATAAAAATCCTTGACGTTCTTCGTAAATTACCTCTTCATCAGAAAGGGTAGTTTTAGCCTCTGGATCCCAGTTCACCATACGGTGACCGCGGTATATCTGTCCTTTGTTGTACAAATCTACAAACACTTTGATAACCGAAGCTGAAAGTTCCTCGTCCATAGTGAATTTAGTGCGCTCCCAATCGCAAGAGCAACCCAATTTTTTGAGCTGTTCGAGGATTACCCCACCGTATTGGTGTGTCCATTCCCACGCGTGTACGAGGAACTCCTCACGAGTAAGGTCGGATTTTTTAATGCCTTGTTCTTTGAGTTTTGCCACCACTTTAGCCTCTGTTGCAATAGAAGCGTGGTCAGTACCTGGCACCCAGCAAGCGTTGAAGCCTTTGAGGCGCGCACGACGAATAAGCACATCCTGAATGGTGTTGTTGAGCATGTGTCCCATATGGAGCACCCCTGTAACGTTAGGGGGCGGAATCACAATAGTATAGGGGGTACGCTCATCGGGGGTTGAGTGAAAATAGTTGTGGGCAAGCCAATAGGCATACCATTTTTCTTCTAATTCTGTAGGATTGTATTTTTTAGGTTCTGTCATACTTAATGAGTCAATTTTAAGGCGCAAAGGTAGTAATTAATTGACAATTAACAATTATCAATTGTCAATTATTTCAGTTTGCCAATTTCTGTAGGGATTTTTGCTGAGCATAGCATTGTAGTAACGCGCCTCATTGGTTACTTCCTCGCCTAACCATTCGGGACGCTCAAAAGGGGTGTTTTCAGAGGGTAACTCTATCTCGGCAATCACTAATCCTTCATTGTCGCCATAGAATTCATCTACTTCAAAACACAACTCGCCACAAGGCACGAGATAACGGGTTTTGTCTATCACTCCCCTTTCACAAAAAGTGAGCAGTTGCTCAGCATCGGCTACTGCAATGGCTTTCTCCCACTCAAAACGCGTGGTGCCGCTCTCGTTGCTACTGCCCTTTATAGTGAGAAATGCTTCGTCGCCTTTTATGCGCACTCTCACTGTGCGCTCTGGCACAGAGCTCAAATAGCCTTGTGTAATGCGTATAGCCTTAGTAGAGAGTGCTTTATAAGTGTTGCTTTTTACCTTGAATTTGCGTTCTATTTCTTGTAACATTACTTTTCTTTTTTGTAGTTGTCGTAAGTGAATGGCACTTTCCACGTCATATAAAGAGCTGGGATAGTGCAAATCATTACTAACAAGAAGAAATGTTGATATCCTAAGTAGGTGCTTAAGAAACCGCTAATCATACCTGGAATCATTACCCCTAAGTTCATCAAACTATTGGCAAAAGCGTAGTGTGCCATTTGGTATTTACCAGGGGCTATTTGTTGCATCATAAAGAGGGTAAGACCTACAAAACCAAATCCATAACCGAAGTATTCGCCTACAATTCCCATAGCGATAGTAGGTAAGTGGGTAGGTTGAAAATAAGCAAAAAGCAAATAGACTACAAACGGAATATTGAAAGCACACGCCAAAGTGAACAAAGCCTTTTTAAGCCCCACTTTCGATACAAAATATCCTGCTACAATAGAGCCTAAAATGAAGGCTACAGTACCTGCTGTACCATACACTAATCCGTATTGTTCGTTGCTGAGTCCTAAACCTCCTATTGATAGCTCATCTTTGAGGAATAATGGAGCTATTTTCATTGCCAAACCTTCGGCAAAACGATATAAGAAAATGAAGAAAAGATAGAAGAGAATATGTTTTTTTTGGAAGAAATCGGCAAAAATACGCCATAACTCCTCCGATTTTTCACTAAAACTACCTTCTTTTTGTGGTTTTATGTCTTTTGGAAGCGCGTAGAAGTGATATAAACCTACTAAACCGAGTATAGCTGCACAAATGCTCAGAATCAACTGCCAAGAGGCTACAATGCTCATTCCTTGAGAGTTCACTAACCAGCCCGCTAAGAAGATGAGTCCGCCATTAGCGAGTACTTTGGCTAAGTTGTAAAAAGCTCCTTGCCAGCCTGAATAAAAACTTTGGGTAGCAGGATCTAATTGTTCCATATACATCCCATCGCCTGCAATATCGTGAGTAGAACCACTTAGTGCGATGATTCCCATCAGAGCTAAACACATATTGAAAAAGTTAGGCAAAGGCAATGAGAAAACAATACAGCCAAAAACTACTGCCGATACGATTTCAGTAATTACAATATATTGTTTTTTAGTGCCGTAGAGTTCCATTATCACACTGATGATAGGCTTAAGCGACCACGGAAGAATTAATAAGGAAGTCCAAAAAGCAATGGTTTCATTGGGTACACCTAAATCTTTGAAAATGATAGGAGAAACTAAAGATAACATCACAAAGGGTAGCCCCATAGCAAAATAGGTGGTAGGCACCCAAGTAATAGGATTTTTCTTTTTCATAACAGTTGTTGTTTAATATGTTTTTATGTGTTTGTTAAAAAAATCCGACAAATGTACGACTATTTTAGAAATTAACAAACTTTTAAGTCTTTAACCTAAAATAAGTTTTGCTCATTTGCTATTTATTTATACCTTTGCAAAGTTTTTCATATAACTCAAAAAAATCATAATTAACAAAGAATGAAAAAATCATTTATTTTAGCTACTTCAGCAGCTTTGCTATTAGCGAGTTGCGGCACTACTAAAGGCGCGTTAGACAAAGCTCCTACTTCCGCTTTTGCTGAAAAAAAATACAGCGACGACGCTCTTAAAGGCTGGCCTCACCAAGGGTTTAAACAAAATTTCCCTGGCATCAATTTAGACGAGGCTTATGCCCTCCTAAAAAATCTTACTCCTAAAAAAATCATCGTAGGGGTGGTAGATTCTGGTGTAGATATCAATCACGAAGATCTTAAAAACGTGATCTGGACAAACACTGCCGAAATTCCTAACAACGGCAAAGACGACGATAACAACGGCTATGTAGACGATATTCACGGATGGAACTTCCTCGGTAATATCACTCAAGAAAATACCGAAATGACCCGTATCTACAAAACTAAAGATACTAAAAATCCCGATTATGCTCGCGCTAAAGAAGAGTACGAAAAAGAAGCCTCTGAAACCAAACGCAATAAGGATTTCTATCAACAACTTATTGAAACTGCCGATTTCGCCGATAAAGCTGTACGCAAAATCGTAGGTAAAGACACTTATTCTCTCGAAGATATCGAAAAAGCTACCAAAGGAAAATCTTATGACGCAATGACTACCGATATGATAGGCTTTATGAAAGAACTTTTGGCTCGCGCTAACGACAATGAAGAAATTAAAAAAGAATTGAAAGAAGGCGTAGACTATTTCGATACCAAACTCAAATACCACTTGGGCTTAGACTTCAGTCCGCGTAAAACTATCTTGAAAGACGACGAAAACGACTTTTCTAAAAAATATTACGGCAACAACAACGTAATAGGTCCTGATAGCAAAGAAGCCCTTCACGGTACTCACGTAGCTGGAATTATTGGTGCTGAACGCAACAATGGTATCGGTATGGATGGAGTTGCTAATAGCGTGTGGATTATGGCTGTACGCGCCGTTCCTGATGGTGATGAATACGACAAAGATATCGCTCTTGCTTTGCGCTATGCAGTAGACAATGGTGCTAAAGTAATCAACACTAGCTTTGGTAAAGGATTTTCTCCTCACAAAGAGTGGGTGTACGACGCTATCAAATACGCTGCTTCTAAAGATGTATTGATAGTAAACGCTGCAGGTAATGACTCTCAAGATATCGACGTGAAAGACACTTACCCTAACGACGAGGTAAACAAAAAAGAAATTGCTGATAATTTCCTTACTGTAGGAGCACTCAACTATCAGTTCAATAAGAATTTAGTAGCTGAATTTTCAAACTATGGCAAACGCAATGTGGATGTATTTGCTCCAGGGGTAAAAATCTACGCTACTGTTCCTGAAAGCAAATACCAATTCTTACAAGGTACTTCAATGGCATCACCCGAAGTAGCAGGAGTAGCAGCCTTGTTGCGTTCTTACTTCCCAAGCCTTACAGCAGCCCAAGTGAAGAAAATCATTATGGATTCAGGGGTGAAAGTGAATATGAGTGTATATGTAGGTGAAGATAAAGGCGATGGTAAAAAACGTCCAGAAAAGAACTTTAGTGAACTTTCTACAACTGGAACTATCGTAAATGCTAAAAACGCTGTAATAATGGCAGCAAAAATGGCAAACGTTAAATTGAAATAATCAGATAATAGTTCATAAAAAAAAGCTGCCCTAAGGCAGCTTTTTTTATTCGTCGTCATCATCATCGTCGTCTTCGTCTTCGTAACGCTCTATGAAATCATCACTTACCGCATTGAAATCTTCGGCAGTTTTTACTATGAAAGCGTTGTTTTTCTTGAGTTGAGCTTGCTCTTCTGGAGTTCCTCTCAAGCCTTTTAAACGCATTTGGATAAGAGTTTTGTAACCATCTTTCATCAAAGCATCGTAATTATCGAAGAATTTGATAGCAGCTTCAAGTAAGGAAGTATCTCCCTTGTAAGCACCAAGTTTGCGCACTTCTTCTTTGAAAGTTACAAGGTCTTCAATCCACTGCAAACGCACTTCTTCAGCACGATTGAAGTCATTGTCGTCCATAGCATCGTTCATTTCGGCCATTTCGTCTGTACAACCATTAGTGATACACACAATTTCGTTGTTGTACTCTATGGCATCATCGTACTCGCCTTTAGCGTAGTACACGCCCTCATCGGGTTGCCAACCTCTTTTTTCATTAGCGCTATTCATAGCGTCCATTTGTTGCATTTGTTGTTGCATTTGCTGTTGCATCTGCTCCATTTGCTTTTGCATATCTTCAGCCGATCCTCCCATCATATTCTGAAGATTCTTTAGAAAATCCATCATAATTTAGTTATTTTAAATGTTTTTAATAGACTGCAAATATAATATAATTCTCATAAACGACTGTATTGTCATTTAAACATTAACAAATCTTTAACGTCTAATTTTTATTTTTTTCTTCTATCACCTATTTCCTAATTTCTACTGTTTAATACCTATTTCCTTAATAAATAGCTATTTGCAAAAAATAGAAAAAAATATTTTCGCTTTCCTGCACGTAAATAGAAATAAAAATATTACCTTTGTACCTCAAAAAACTTTTTGATAAAAACCAATGACAGTAGAAGTAAAAAAAGAAGGTAAATTTACATACATCGAAAAAGGTGAGGGCACTCCTATCATTATTTTGCACGGATTGATGGGGGGGCTTAGTAACTTTGAAGAAGTAGTTTCTTTTTTTTCCCGCAAATATAAAGTGGTAGTCCCCGAACTGCCTCTCTTCTCTATGCCTTTGCTCACAACTTCAGTGAAAACATTGGCTAAATATATACAGAAATTCATCAAACACAAGAAGTTTGAAAAAGTAATCCTACTAGGTAATTCACTTGGCGGACACGTAGGCTTGCTCTATACTAAAATGCACCCTAAAAACGTACTCGGATTAGTGCTTACAGGTAGTTCTGGGCTGTACGAAAGTGCAATGAGCGATGGTTATCCACGCCGTGGTGATTACGATTTTATCAAAAAGAAATGCGAAGAAGTGTTCTACGACCCTGCCGTAGCTACTAAAGAAATTGTAGATGAGGTATTTGCTAATATCTCCGACCGTTCTAAACTTATCAAAACTTTGGCACTTGCCAAAAGTGCTATCCGCAACAATATGGCTAAGGATTTGCCTAAAATGGACACCCCTACTTGCCTTATCTGGGGTAAAAATGACAATGTAACCCCTCCTAAAGTAGCTGAAGAATTCCACGAACTATTGCCTAATTCCGAACTGCATTGGATAGACAAATGTGGGCACGCCCCAATGATGGAGCACCCTCAACAGTTCAATGATATTTTAAATAAGTGGCTTGAAAATAAGGAGGTAAGATGATAAAAAAAGCTGAATTTGTGATGAGTAACTCTCAGGTGAGTAAGTGCCCTAAGGAAAACTTACCTGAGTATGCTTTTATAGGGCGTTCCAATGTAGGGAAATCGTCGCTCATCAATATGCTTACCAATCACAAGAATTTGGCTAAAACTTCTGGGCGTCCAGGGAAAACCCAACTCATCAATCACTTCAAAATAGACAATAGTTGGTTTTTAGTAGACCTCCCTGGTTACGGGTATGCAAGAGTATCCAAAGAAACTAAAAAGGTATTTCAGCAATTTATTACTAAATATTTTGAGGAACGACAACAATTGGTATGTGCATTTGTATTAGTAGATGTGCGCCACGAGCCCCAGAAGATAGATGTAGAGTTTATGCAATGGTTAGGCGAACACGGCATTCCGTTTGCTATTGTCTTCACCAAAGCCGATAAACTCAAACCTTTGGTAATTGAGCGCAATATAGCAGCTTATCAACAAGTGCTCCTCGAAACTTGGGAAGAATTTCCACCTTACTTCGTCACTTCAGCCGAAAACAAAACCGGCAAAGAAGAACTAACCCATTACATCGAACAAATCAATGAAGAGATAAAAAATAAGAGATAAAAAGTACAATTTCTTACTTCTTATCTCTTATCTAATTAAAATACTTCTGATATTACTTTCACAATATTATCCGATTTTCCCATAGAATAGTAATGCAATACGGGTGCTCCTGCAGCTTTCAGCTCTTTGCTTTGCTGTATAGCCCATTCTATGCCCACTTGTTTTACATCGGCGTTGTTTTTGCAGGCTTCTACTGCTTTGATGAGCTCTTCGGGGAAGTCTATTTTAAAGGCTTGTGAAAGCAGGTTGAGGTGCTTTTTAATAGCAATAGGTTTAATCCCTGGTATGATAGGCACATTGATACCCGCTTCTTTGGCTTTCTCTACAAACTCAAAATACTTCTGATTGTCAAAAAACATTTGTGTTACCACATAGTCGGCACCGGCATCTACCTTTTCTTTCAGGCGCGCCAAGTCCGAGGTGAGTGAGGGGGCTTCAATGTGTTTTTCAGGATACCCCGCTACCCCTATACAGAAATTAGCCTTATGGTCGGCAGCAATACCGTTGAGGTAAATTCCTTTGTTCAAATTGATGATTTGAGTAACGAGTTCGGTAGCATAAGTATGTCCGCCCTCAGTAGGCTGAAAGTAGCGTTGTTCTTTCATTGCATCGCCGCGCAAAGCCATTACGTTGTCTATACCCAAGTAGAGGCAATCTACCAAAAGGTACTCAGTTTCTTCTTTTGAAAAACCACCACAAAGCACGTGTGGTACAGTATCTACCTTATATTTATGCTGAATAGCCGCGCAAATACCCACGGTACCAGGGCGCATACGGGTTACTTTCTTTTCCAATAGCCCATTGGGGTGTTCAATGTAATAATACTCCTCACGTGAGGTAGTTACATCTATAAACGGAGGGTTGAACTCCATTAAGGGGTCTATGTTTTGGTATAATTCTTCAATATTATTTCCCTTTTTAGGAGGTACTACTTCAAAGGAGAAGAGTGTTTTTCCTTTGGCATTCTTAATATGGTCTGTTATTTTCATATTTTCCTTTAAATTCTTCTTTTGCTATCAGTGTATATCGTTTTATAAAGTCTGTTTTGTGAGCGGTATAAGCATCTCGGTCGTACTGGAAAGGCTTCCAAAGAGACAATTTAAGTGTTTCATAGTCTTTGGCAATTGAGGGGTGAGCTTGTAGTTCATCGCAAAAATAGAGTTCGTCATTATCGCCTTCATAACGCAAGTGCAAGTGAAATACACGTTCTGCAAACCCATTAATAGTATAGCCTTTATTAAAAGAAATCCTATCGTTTGTTTCATTCATACATAGATAACCTGATTGTAAAATGACTTCTTTTAGCTTCTGAAATGAACTGTCTTTCTTCACTTCCAATAGCATATCTACAATAGGTTTGGCTTGTATCCCTTCCACAGCGGTGCTACCTATATGGCTTAGCCGTACCACTTCATCACAAGACAATTGTTTTAAAAGGAAACTGTGTTCTTCCTCATACCATTCTTTCCACAAAGGATTGTGTGGCGTAAGATTGATAGGGAACAGTTGCCACAATTCCTGCAACGACATTTGTAACAAAGGATTTTCTTCTTGATTCATAGTCCTAACACCTGAAACCTGATGCCTAAAACCTACTCTTCTCTGCTAATCTTAAAATATCGCCAAATACCCCGCGTGCGGTTACTGAAGCGCCTGCTCCTGCTCCTTGTATCACGATAGGGTTATCGCCGTAAGATTCGGTGTAAATCTCAAAAATAGAGTCGGCACCTTTTACCTGACCGAGAGCACTGTTGCGCGGAACCGATACGAGCGATACGTCTAACTGTACCGTTTCAGTAGAGGCTAAATCGCCGTGAAGGTCGCCTACATAACGCAGTACGTGGTCGGGCGCTTGGGCTTCTTTGATTTGCTGATAAGGCGCGTTGAACTCGTCTAAGCGTTGCAAAAAGTCTGCTACCGAGCCTTCTCTTAAATGTTCGGGGATAAGATTTTGTATCTTTACATCGGTGAACTCATTACCTAAATCAAGCTCGCGGGCTAAGATGAGCAGCTTGCGCCCTACATCGTTACCACAGAGGTCTTCACGAGGGTCGGGTTCAGTATAACCGCTGTTGATAGCGTGTTGGAGCACCTCGCTAAACGGCTTATTTTCTGCTGAAAAAGTATTGAACAGATAGCTGAGCGTCCCTGAGAAAATCCCCTTGATACGGGTGATGTTCTCGCCTGAATGGTGCAAGAGGCGAATAGTGTCTATCAATGGTAAGCCTGCCCCTACATTGGTTTCGTAGAGATAAGTTTTTTGGTGTTGTTTGAGGGTTTTACGCAGTTCTTGGTAGAAGCCAAACGAAATAGTATTTGCTATTTTATTAGCTGAAACCAAATCGTAACCGCTCTTGATAAGTGGAATATAGTTATCTACAAAGGTTTTGCTGGCGGTTACATCTACCGCGATAAGGTTCTCTAAGTGATTTTTATCTACAAAGGCTTGCAAAGTATCAAAGCTATAAGGAACGGCTTCTTTATCGAAGGCAGAACGCCAATTGTTGCCAATTCCTTTTGCATTGGTGAGCAGTTGTTGTGAATTGGCAATCGCGACAATGCGCAAACTGATGTTTTTGCGGTGGAGTATATTGTCGTGTGCAGCAATCACTTGGTCGATGAGGGTAGCTCCTACGGTACCTTTACCAAAGATTACCAAGTTGATACGGCGTGAAACCCCAAAGATTTCACCATGAATTACGTTCAGTGCCTTGTGGAGTTTTTCGGTTTTAAGTACCAAACTCACGTTTCTACCCGTTACGGCATTGTTGATGAGCAAAGGAACGATTTGGTTGCGTATCAGTGCGTTATAAGGGTGGTGGAAGGTAGCAAGCGGTTGCCCTACGATAGAAATTACGGCTACATCTTCTACAATGCTCACACTGCTCACATCATTGGTGTAGAAATCGTGTGAGAATTCCTCGTCTATAGCTGCTTTGGCAAGTTTAGCATCTTTAGAAGCTACTACCAAGCCTACCCCGCGCTCGGATGACCCTTGCGAGATGATACTCACACTGATACCTTTTTGTGCGAGGGCTTTAAAAATGCGCGCATCTACGCCCACTTTGCCCAAGAGTCCTCGACCTTCCATCACGATAAGGGCATTGTCTTTAATTACCGAAATCGATTTGATGCCCTCTTGCACGCTTTCTTGGTGAATGAGTGTGCCGGCGTCTTCACTATTGAAAGTGTTTTTGATACGCAACGGAATGCCTTTTTCAATGAGTGGGATAATAGTTTTGGCGTGGAGTATAGAAGCTCCAAAGTTAGCCAATTCATTGGCTTCTTCGTAAGAAAGATGGCGTATAATTTTGGCTTCGGGTACTAACTCAGGATTGGCAGTGAAGATACCATCGACGTGGGTGTAGTTTTGCAGTTCGGAAGCGTTGAGGTAGTTAGCCAAAAGTGCTGCCGAATAGTTACTACCATTGCGCCCCAAGGTAGTAGTGTCGCCTTTTTCGGTGGAAGCGATAAAGCCCGTAACCACTGCCACACAATTAGGAGGAATGGTTGCAAAGCGGTCGCGGGTGAGTTTTTCGGATACTGAGTTGATGATTTGTGCATTGCCCACCACCGCATCAGTTTTGAAGATTTCACGGCTATCTACAAAGGTACTTTCCAAGCCCTTGCGCTGGAGTAGTGCTGTTACAAGTTTAGCCGACATCAGTTCACCTTGTGCCAATACCAAATCTTTGGTCTTAGGGCTGTAGTCTTTTAGTAGCGAAACGCCTTCAAGAAGTTTTTCGAGCAACTGAAATTCGGACTCAAACGACACACGAGGGTCGTATTGTTGTTCGTCTTTCAGTTGTTGAAAGTCGGCAGTATAGTCCTCACCTCTACTTGCTTTTTCGAGCAAAGCCTCTAATTCATCGGTGGTGTTGCCTCGCGCAGAAACTACTACCGATAGAGGTTCTTTATGTGAAGTAATGATAATATCAATCACCTTTTCAATGCCGTCATTGGCAAGTGATTTTCCACCAAATTTTAATATCTTCATAACAATTAACAATTAACAAATTCTTACCTCTTATCTCTTATCTAACGAACACTTTCTTTAAATACTGTTCTAACTGTTTGTGTTCTATTAGGAAAGCATCGTGACCGTGTACGGAGTGGATTTCGTAATAGTCTACGGGTTTGCCCATTTCGCGCAGTTCAGTTACAGTGTCGCGGTTCTCTTGAGGAACGAAATACAAATCAGAATCGGTGCTTACAATGGTAATATGGGCAGTGATAGGCGCAACAGCCTCGGCAAAACTACCGCGTTCTTTAGAAATATCTATGGTTTTTACCAATTGGTTCATCAGTTTGTAGGCGGAGAGTGAAAAGCGTTTGTGCAGTTTGTCGCCGTGGTGTAAGAGCCACGTTTCTACATTGTACAACTGCAACGGAATGTTAGTAGTGCGCTCAAATTTCAGTTTCAACGATTGAGGCGTGCGGTAACACAACATCGCGTGGAGACGTGCATCGTGCAAGGGGTGTGTGGAGTTTTTGAGTATCTGCTCTTGCAAAAGGCAGTTACCAATAATCCAGTCGGTTGCTTTCCAATCGGCAGCTACGATTACCAATTCTTTGAAAAGGGTAGGGGCGAGGGCAGCCATTTCCCAAGCAATACCGCCTCCTAACGAGCACCCTACAAGGGCAAATACCTCTTTAAGACCTAAATGCTCGGTGAGCGCTTGGTTGAAAATACGCGCTACATCTATACCCGCCCAATGCTCATAATTAGAAATCATATCTTCTTCGCGTGCTCCAAAACCATTGCCTGGGATATTAAAAGCTACTACTGTGTATTTAAGGGTATCTATCAACTTCCCTTCACCAATAGCTTCTTTCCACCAGCCGTTTTCACCCGTTACTTGTGAATTGCCTGTAAAAGCGTGATTTACCACTACCACGGGCGCTTCTCCTAGCGGTAAGCCAAAACATTGGTAATATAACCTAAGTGAGGGAATGCGCACCCCATAAGAGGTAACGAAATCAGTAAGGGTGTAATGTAGGATATCAGGCATAGAATATTATAGTAAATATTTTTACGAATATTATCTTAAATAGAAAATATTTCTATTTCAAAGATGATGCGCTTTGTGTATATAATTTGAGCGGGGCAAAAGTAAGAAGTTTTTCCTTATAAAGCAAGTTTTTGACAATGAATTGTTTAAATTTGCTAATTTGCTAATAATCTCTTACCTTTGCCGAATCATTTAGAATTGAGATAATGAAAATTATTAAACAGAATAAACTTTGGTATTACATTCGTAACTATGCACTTATTTTCTTTGGTAAAAAGGGAGGGTATGAACGAAAAATAGCAGCTTTGAAAGCTAAATTTTCAGCTGAAGAGTTAAAAAGGTTAGAAGAGCGTGTAGATTATTACTGTAAACTCAATACACCTACTCCTATTTCTGGAAATACTTGTATAGCCGACCTAAAGAAACCAAAAACTCCTAAGGTTTATTACTTCGAAACCTACGAATATGCACGTTTTTTCAACGCTCAACAACCTATTGATTTTGTTTTTGGTGATGTAATTCACATACCTAATACGCCTTCTATCGTAAAAAGTCGCCCTATTAGTGAGGATAATCAAAATTCTGTATTGCTAAAATTAGATAAAACACGTCATTTTATTCGAGTTTTAGATGACAAGCCTTTCCTTGATAAAAAAGATTTGATGATAGGAAGAGGAGGTATATATCAACAGCATCGCTTTGATTTCTACGACAAATGGTTTGGTCACCCTCTTTGCGATTTAGGAAGTGTAGAGAAAAACGGACTTAGCAAACCTGAATGGCTCACTGAAAAAATGAACCTAAAAGCACATTTAGACTATAAGTTTATCCTCAGTTTGCAGGGGAATGATGTCGCTTCAAACCTCAAATGGATAATGAGTTCTAACTCTATAGCTGTGATGCCTAAACCTACTATAGAAACTTGGTTTATGGAGAGTAAACTTGAAGGTGGCAAGCACTATATAGAAATTGCCCCTGACTATCACGACCTTGAGGCAAAACTCACTTATTACATTGCCCATCCCGAGGAATGTTTGGAAATATTAGACAATGCTCATCAATATGTAGCACAATTTTGGAATAAAGAAGCTGAAGATTTGTGTAGCTTAATGGTACTGCAAAAATACTTTTCTCAAGTAACAAGTAATAAATAATAAAAAAGTGCGATGTTTAAAACAGTAAACATCGCGCTTTTTTATCTTCTTTAACTGTATTTTTTTTATTGTCGTTTATCGCTAATTCCTATTGCTTTTCCTATAAGGGTTGTAGAGGTGCAATTTGTTACTTCTACAAGTACAAAATCACCTACTTTATAATTTTCTTTGGGGAATACAACTACAGTGTTTTGAGTGTTGCGTCCCATCCATTCATCAGCTGATTTTTTAGAAGTCCCCTCGATGAGTACTTCAACAATCTTACCTACTTGAGCTTGAGTGCGGTATAAACTGTGTTTTTGTTGCAAGTCGATGATTTCGGCAAGACGGCGTTTTTTCACTTCTTCTGGCACATCATCTTCTATTTTGCGAGCGGCTAACGTACCAGGGCGCTCAGAATAAGCAAACATAAACCCAAAATCGTACTTCACATATTCCATTAGCGAAAGTGTATCGCGGTGATCTTCTTCAGTTTCGGTAGGGAAACCAGCAATCATATCTTGCGAAATGGCACATTCAGGAATGCGTTCGCGTATGCTATCGATGAGTGTAAAGTACTCTTCACGAGTGTGGAGGCGGTTCATTGCTTTGAGAATGCGATTGCTTCCGCTCTGTACTGGCAGGTGAATATATTTGCAGATATTAGGGTGTTTTGCCATTGTGTCAATCACATCAAGGGTCATATCTTGCGGATTAGAAGTAGAAAAACGGATACGCATTTCAGGCTGAGCTGTTGCCACCATATCAAGGAGTTTGGCGAAGTTGATAGCAGTAGCTTGTTGCATCTCACTTGCTTTGCTAAAATCTTTTTTGAGTCCGCCGCCATACCATAGATAGCTATCAACATTTTGCCCCAAGAGAGTCACCTCTTTAAAGCCACGTGCTTGGAGGTCAGCGATTTCGTTGAGGATAGAGTAGGGGTCACGGCTGCGCTCACGTCCGCGAGTGAAAGGCACGATACAGAAAGTGCACATATTGTCGCAACCACGTGTGATAGATACAAAAGCAGTTACCCCATTGCTATTGAGGCGGATAGGCGCAATATCGGCATAAGTTTCATCTTTAGAGAGAATTACATTCACCGCCTCGCGACCTTCTTCTACTTCTTCAAGGAGGTTAGGCAAATCTTTATAAGCATCAGGACCTACCACCATATCCACGATTTTTTCCTCTTCAAGGAAAGCGTGTTTTACCCTTTCAGCCATACAACCCAATACGCCCACTTTCATCGTCGGTTTCTTGCGTTTGTACACATTGAACTGTTCCAAGCGCTTGCGAATAGTCTGTTCCGCCTTTTCGCGTACCGAACAAGTGTTGATGAGCACCAAATCGGCATCATCAACAGTATCAGTAGTATTATAACCTACTTTAGAGAGGATAGAAGCCACAATCTCACTGTCGGAGAAATTCATTTGGCATCCATAACTCTCGATGTATAGTTTTTTAGAATTGTTGTTATCAGCTTGTAGCACAAGGCTTTGTCCTTGTATACTTTCGTCTATTTCTTTACCCATAGAGGTTTTCTTACTTGATTGAGGGCGCAAAGATACAAAACAATTGATAATTAGCAATTGATAAGTAGCAAAAGAGGACTAATAGCTATTTTGCTATTTCTAAAATATTTATTACCTTTGCGCTCTAATAACTCTTAACTTTTAATTCTTAACTAAAACAATGGCTCGTGTTTTAACAGGTATTCAAAGTACCGGTACCCCTCATTTGGGGAATATTCTTGGGGCTATACTCCCCGCAGTGCAAATGGCGTCAGATCCTGCTAATGAATCATTTCTGTTCATTGCCGATATGCACTCTCTCACTCAAATAAAAGACGGCGCTCTTCTTCGCGCCAATACTTATAGCGTCGCTGCCACTTGGTTAGCTTTTGGTTTGGACACAAACAAAGTTACTTTCTACCGCCAGAGCGACGTACCTCAAACTGCTGAACTTTCGTGGTATTTAGCGTGCTTTTTCCCTTACCAACGCCTCACTCTTGCCCATTCATTTAAAGACAAAATGGACTATTTGCAAGATGTGAACGCGGGACTCTTTACTTACCCTATGCTGATGGCTGCCGATATTCTTCTCTACGATGCTGAGGTGGTACCTGTAGGTAAAGACCAATTGCAACACCTCGAGATTACCCGCGATGTGGCTTCTCGTTTCAATCATCAAATGGGTGAAACTTTTGTGTTGCCACAAGCTAAAATAGAGGAAAAAATAATGATTATCCCCGGTACCGATGGTGAGAAAATGAGCAAATCACGCAACAACTTCATCAATATTTTCTTACCCGAAAAGCAACTCCGCAAGCAAATAATGGCTATCCAAACCGATAGTACGCCTTTAGAAGCTCCTAAAGACCCCGATACTTGCAACGTGATGCGCCTCTACCGCCTATTGGCTTCTCCTGAGCAAATACAAACGATGGAAGCTGCTTACCGCGCTGGTGGTTACGGTTTTGGCAATGCCAAACAAGCCCTCTACGAACTGATATTAGAAAAATTTGCTGCCCCACGTGAACGCTACAATTACTATATGGAGCATTTAGATGAACTCGATGCTATCCTCAAAGAAGGTGCTGCCAAAGCACACCGTGTAGCCGATGAAACCTTGCGCAGGGTGCGTGCTAAAATAGGATATTAAAATGACAAAATTAAAAGCTGGCGTCCTCGGTGCAGGACATTTAGGAAAGATACATTTGCGATTGCTCAACCAATCGGATAGATATGAACTCGTAGGTTTTTACGACCCCGATGAAACTAATGCTCAAAAAGTGAGCGAAGAATTTGGCTACAAGCGTTTTGATAGTATAGAAGCCCTTATCGCCGAATGTGATATGGTGGATGTAGTAACTCCTACCCTCAACCACTTTGTGTGTGCCGAAAAGATTATCAAAGCGGGCAAACACCTCTTTATCGAAAAACCTATCGCTACTACAGTAGAAGAGGCTGAAGCAATTATTGCCCTTGCCAAAGAACATCACGTAAAAGGACAAGTAGGTCACGTAGAGCGTTTTAACCCTGCCTTTATAGCAGTACGCGACCAAATTCACAACCCTATGTTCATCGAGGCACACCGCTTGGCAGAGTTCAACCCTCGTGGTACCGATGTGCCTGTAGTGCTCGACTTGATGATTCACGATATCGATGTGATTTTGAGCGTTGTAAAATCAAAAGTGAAACACATTTCGGCAAGTAGTGCAATGGTCATCAGTCATTCACCCGATATTACCAATGCCCGTTTAGAGTTTGAAAATGGTTGTGTAGCCAATATCACTGCCAGTCGTATCTCTATGAAAAATATGCGCAAAAGCAGATTTTTCCAAAAAGATGCTTATATTTCGGTAGACTTTTTGGAGAAAAAAGTAGAAGTGGTGAAAATGAAAGATGCACCCGAAGTAGCTGGTGATTTTGATATGATATTGCAAAATGCGGAAGGAGAACGTCGCCAAATTTATTTTGAATACCCTGAAATACATAATAACAACGCTATCTTAGACGAACTTGAGAGCTTTGCCGATGCTATAGAAAACGATACAACTCCTATGGTTACCCTCGAACAAGGCACTGAAGCCCTTAGAATAGCCAAACAAATTGTAAGTCTATGAAACAACTCATTACGCTCTTAATTTGTGTAGTAGCGAGCCCATTATCAATGGCACAATCTGCTACCGATTTTAAAATCCGCTATGAAACTTTTATCAAAGGGGATATCAAGATCATAGGGAATAACATTCTCAACCGCAATGAGAAGCGCAATTCACCTAACGAACCATACAACGATCGCAGTCCTAAAGCAAAACTCAACGATGAGTTTGATATGCAATACATTGATATTGATAGCGACCCCAGCACGTTTTCCTCTAGTAGTGCCAATTTTGCGTATGAAGGTGCAGGAGGAGGTAAGGTAGCTTATGCAGGTTTGTACTGGTCGGCTACTTATCCGTATGCTAAAGGACAGCTAAAAGGTAGTAAAAACACTATCACCGATGCTAATAGAGAAGATGCTAGCAGCGTGTTGTTCAAAACTCCTAATAGTGGCAGTTATATGCCAATAGATGGTGAATTGATATTTGATGGTCGCACTGATTCCGATTTGAAAAACTCGGCTCCTTATGTGTATTACGCCAATGTAACCAGTATATTATCATCGGCAAATACTGTAGAAGGAGAATACACTGTTGCCAATGTAAAGGCAGCCTTAGGACAAGTAGAAGGAGGTTCGGCTGCAGGTTGGGCACTCGTGATAGTTTATGAGAATACCAATAGCAATATCAAAAAAATAATTACTTACGACGGTTTTTCGGCAATTACTAACGACGCTGCTAAATCTTTCACCTTCAGTGGATTTAAAACTCCTGAAGCAGGTGATTTTAAAACCCGTATTATGGGGGTAACTCTTGAAGGCGACTTTAATATGACGGGTGATAATGTGGCTATAGGTGTACCTGCAAGTGGTAAAACAACTTCTTTGGAAACCAAATTGCGCCCTAATCAAAACTTTTTTAGCAGTGCCATTACCTATAACGATGAGATGGTGAAAACGCGCAAACCTAACAGTGAAAACACTTTAGGGTTTGATATCTTCCGTATGGATATAAAGAACGACAACCAATATCTCATCCCTAACAACGCTACTTCATTAGATTTGAGCTATACCCGTAGTCGCGACCGTTATTATCTGTTTCTCACTGCTTTGGAGATAGAGAACAACCCTAAAGAGATTACCCAATTGCACCGTAGTACTCGTGTAACCAAACTTACCGCTAAAGATACTGAAAAAGGATATTACGTGATTGTAGGGGTATTCCTCAATATCAACAATGTAAATAATAGGGTAGAAGAGATGAAAAAATGGGGCTATGATGCTCAAGTGTATTACAACCGTGACCAAGTGCTGAACTTCATTTATGTGGCTCGTTACGACAAGTATGAAGATGCAGTGAAAAAGGTAGATGAAATACGCGAAAATACCGAAATCCCCGACCCTTGGATTTTGGATGTTGCCAATTACGATTAATTTTAGATGTTAGACAAAAATACACAAGTAGCCTTACAGAAGGGGGAGATTCTCCCCCTGATGGAGGCTTTTTACAGCTTACAAGGTGAAGGTTTCTACAAAGGAACTGCCGCTTACTTCATTCGCTTGGGCGGTTGTGATGTAGGTTGTCATTGGTGTGATGTAAAGGAAAGTTGGGCTGCCGAAGCACACCCTTTAGTGCCTGTAGATACTATTGTAACCGATGCCTTAGCACACTCCAAAACTATGATTATCACGGGAGGAGAACCCTTGATGTGGAATTTAGATCTTCTTACCGAAAAACTGAGAGCCGCAGGGGCGCGCACTCATATAGAAACTTCAGGGGCTCACCCCTTATCGGGTACTTTTGATTGGATATGCCTCTCTCCTAAAAAAATAAAACGCCCCGTGGGGGACGTTCTTCAAAAAGCTAATGAGCTGAAAATGGTGATTTACAACAACAACGACTTCCTTTTTGCTGAGGAAATGGCTGCACAAGTATCACCAGATTGCCTGCTCTATCTACAACCCGAGTGGAGCAAACGCAATAAGGTAATCCCCAAAATTGTAGATTATGTAATGGCTCACCCTCAGTGGAAAGCCTCCTTACAAATGCATAAATACCTTGATATTAGGTGATAGGTGTTAGGTGACAGGTCTCAGGGGACAGATTGCTACTAATTTACTAATTTAGCAAGGTAATCAAAGTGTTCACCTTCGGCGATAAGTTTACATTCTAACCCTACTGAAATAGCTACATTCTGCAAAGTATTGTAATCTACATACATCCACGGGAAAGGTTTTTCTTTCTGCCCCTTGTACTTCACCACGTAATCCACTTCTCCATAATAATCGAAATAGAGCGGTACATCATAACTGCCATCAGGGTTTTCATCGAACATATAGATAATATCAGAAGAGTCGGTGAGGATTTGTCCGTGTGGCGCTAAAAGCGTTTTGAGGTGAGCATAGAAAGCACCCATTTTTTTAAGCCGTCCGCACATACCTGCGCCATTCATTAGCAAAAGAATGGTGTCATACTGCCCTGTTGTTTCTAATACATTCTGCACTTGGGCATTGCACAATCCTCGCAATTGGCAAGCCTCAATAGCCTTAGGCGATAGGTCGATAGAATGTACTTCAAGTTTGCGTTCATTCTGCAAATAGAGACCGTGAGAGCCTGCCCCACAGCCTACTTCTAATACTTTTCCTTTTGCCATTTGTAGAGCTTTTTGCTCTAATGCAGGCATCTGTTCAAAGGAGCGAAACAAATAAGGCAAGGGCAATACATCTTCCTCGGAAATAGTAGTTTCCGTTTTGATATCTTCAGTATATTGCCCTTGCTGATAATCTAAAATAGCCTGCCCGAATAAGTCTTTCATTAGTTATCCCATTCTAATAAGCGACGTTCACCTTCAATTGTTTTTATATCGGTAATGTCTTGTGACATTTCAATCACACCTTTATAGTTCTTTTCTTTGTCGCGCACTGCAAAATAACGCACATAAATAAGGCGACCGCGATAATTGAACCAGAAATTAGCTTCGTTTTGTGTGCCTGCACGGAAGTTCTCTACAATTTTGAGTACTGTGCCTACACTCTTAGGAGGGTGACAGAATTTTACTTCGCGCCCTATGATACCCGCACTGCGAGGGAATACACGTTCTTCGCCACGGTTGTAGAAAATTACGCGGTCGTGTTCATCTACAAAAGTAATATCAATAGGGAGGGTTTTGAGCAAGAGGTTCACCTGTTCAATGGTCATATAGCCCTCATCATAATGGGCAGCATCATCATCGAATTTAACATCGGTGCGACGTTCGGTATCCATTGAAGGGTGTACATATACAGGCTCATTGGGGTTGTTGTTAGGGTAAGGGGCAGGTTCTTCTTTTAGCATCCAGCCTATTTCTTCCTCACCTTTGCGCATTTCAATCCAATCTTCTTCAGTGAGCAACTGCAAAGCATTAGGGAAGAGGATATTAGCTTCTACATTCAACAAGCGACCCAAGTTATCTTCGATATAGCGTACGTTAGTTTGTGCTGCATCAAAATCTTTTTCTTCTAAGTTTTTGCGCACCAAGCGGAAGATATCGCGAATAGTATCGTGGAAAGACCACATATTTTGTGAAGGGTTTGTCCAGCCGCGTTTTTCCAAGAAAGGGAAAAGCTGGTTTTCTTTGCGAGCAAAGTGTTTTTCTACGGTTGCCAAATGGTTGAACACGTTGTAGAATTTCTGATAATCAGTATGAGGGTCTATGCCAAGGAGCTCGTCCATTAATGAGTAAATAAGTTCAGCTTCAAGCATATAGGTATGCACGGGATGTCCTGCAGGTAAAGTTTGTTCCATAAAAAATTATTTTAGGAGGCAAAGGTATGAAATAATTTGTTAATTTACTAATTTGTTGATTAGCAAATCAAAAAAAGATGTATATTTGTACCTTAAAAAATAACGTTATGAAAGAGTTCATTCATATAGGGCAACGTTTGGTTTTATTAGTTTTAGTATGGATATTGTCATTTATTCTCTACTAAAATGACAAATTCAAGAAATATTTTTATACATACAGATAATGTGCAGATTATTCATTTTTATAACACTTATTTGTTCCCAGAGTTTTTTGTACTCTCAGGATACTATCAATATGATTGATAGGCTACATATCAAAAATGAGTTTAAAGAGTTAGAGGATAGAATAGAGTATCTTGTAAGAAAAGCTAAGATAGTAAATGAAAATGAAGAAATTCAACAGTTTCATATATTTTTCTTAAAAAATACTTTATTCGGTATACCTAATTACAAAGCAGATAAAGAGGAATATTTGAATGGTTCTTTTTTGCAGTATTTGAAACCAAACTATTATAAAATTAACCCCCAAAGACTTTGGCAAAAAAGGAAAGACTATTTAGATACTTCTACCTATATTATGGATATTAAAGGAAATTTGATTGCAACAGGAGATGCAAGACTTGTTTCAATAGCATTTGCATCATATTCTTTAATGATAAAAACAGCAAAATTTCTTTTTGAGAAGAAATTTGATTTTGTTTTTTATATGGGAGGAATTTATGGATATTTTATAGCTATAAAGGAAAGTAAACTATATGTAATTAGTGATTTTAGTGGAGAAATAGAAATGTATGAATGGGAGTACTTTGTGAATAATTGTTTAGATAAAATAGTGCCTTCTCAGTTTATTGAAAAGAAGTAAAAATGATTATAACACATTATGGTAAGAATTATTATTTCTGTATTTTCATTCTTTTGTCTGTGTGCTTGTAGTGTTATTTACAATAAAAAATCTTTTGTATTTAGTAATACACTCAGTGAAAGAAAGTTAAGAACAAATGGATATTATTATCAAGTATACAATCTTGATAAGGATTATATGCGACAAAAAGGTGTATATATCAATATGCAACTTTTTTTAGATAATGGATATACCTATGTTGTCAAAAATGGTTTTGGAGATTACTGTGGTGATTTAATAGAGAAGGAATGTGCTGTTAAAGCCTCAGAATATATGTTGGATAAAAATATAAATGAGTTTTTAGAAGAAACTAGTAAACAAAGCAATAGAAATTATCATATTTGGAATTGGGGTAAATATCATATTCAAAATGATACCATAGTTGTAAAATGGTTTTATAATCATTTTGGTGACTATTTTTTAGTAGAAGAAAAGGGTATTGTAACAGACTCTACAACAATTGATTTTTTCTATTTCAAAGATTACCAAACTAATAACGATACAATATATAAGATTCCTAAAACATATAACTTTAAAGGTCACCCCATTGATAAAATATATAATAAAATCCCAAGGAAATTAGTTGAATGGAAATAGAAAGTTTTCAGCATAGAACTTATAATCCTTATTCATTATGGTAAAGATATTTAAAATATTAATTGCTTGTGTACTGCTTGTCTCTTGCGCCGATTATATCCCTAAGAGAGTAAGCAAGAATTTTTCCTATTGCTACGACCCTCATACGGATTATAGCAAAAATTCTCTTGTGAAATTCAATGGAATTTATAAGATTTGTTACTGCGATTCTATATCTATAGAATGCAATGAAAATTGCTCTTTTGAGTATATGAGATTCTTTCCTAATGGTATTTGTGCTACAAGTTCAAGAATAACTCATAATCTCAATTTTGAAAAAGAATTGATAGTAGATAATGATACTTTGTGTATTTTTAACTTAGAAAATAGTGCTTATACTGTATCAAAAAATGTAAATGAATTTTATGGTCTTTATAAAATTTCAGGAGATACTATAAAAATGATGACTGTTAATGACCAAATGTGGCCTAATCCTTATTGGTATCATTCTGAATATTGGTATATTATTTCAGGTGATACTTTAAAAACAGTTTTTAGAAAAAGTTATACTCACGATAAGATGGCAAGTTATAATGAACCCTCTATTCATTTTATTGAAAAAAATATAAGCGTTACACCAGATGTATGGCTTAAACGTAAAAAATGGTTTTGGTGTAATTCTCAAGAATATGAAAAATATATGAAGAAAAACAATAAATAAAGCCTCCCAATTTCTTAGGAGGCTTTTTTGTATTGTGTTTGTCGTGCTACTACTTATGTGCGTTGTAGAGTTCAGCAACTTTTGCCCAGTTGATTACACTGAAAAACGCTTCGATATAATCAGGACGACGGTTTTGATAATTTAAGTAGTAAGCGTGTTCCCATACGTCTAATCCTAAGATAGGAAAACCGCCACAACCTGTGTTAGGCATCAATGGATTATCTTGATTTGCAGTAGAGCAAATCTCTAGTTTGCCGCCTTTGTGAACACAAAGCCAAGCCCAGCCTGAGCCAAAACGAGTAGCTGCAGCTTTGCTAAAAGCCTCTTTAAAACCTTCAAAACTGCCAAAAGCCTCATCTATGGCTTTAGCGAGTTCTCCAGTAGGTTTTCCACCGCCATTAGGGCTCATTATTTCCCAAAAAAGATTGTGATTGTAAAATCCACCAGCGTTGTTGCGAAGTGCAGCGTTGTTCATATCGAGGTTGGTAAGAATTTCCTCAATACTTTTGCCTTCTACCCCAGCAGGAGCCAAAGCGGCATTCAAGTTGGTTGTATAGGCATTATGGTGTTTTGTATGGTGAATTTCCATTGTACGCGCATCGATATAAGGCTCAAGTGCGTTGTAAGCATAAGGTAATGCAGGTAGTGTAAACATAATATATTCTTTTTAAATTTGTTGCAAAATTACTATAAAAACAAATGAGTAAGAGTATTTTAGTTATAGATTTTTCTTATAAAGCTATAGTTTTATTTGTAAAAGAGAGCAGTTTTACTTATTTTTGTGAACTAAATAATATAAGTTGTTAATTATGAAACGTTGTATTCTATTTTTCTTTTGTAGTTTCTTGTGGGCTACCTATGCACAAGAATTGCCCTTGTTAGACCGTCTTTCAGCTATCAAAAACGGCGATAGAGATTTTTATGCGATTGATGGCTATACCATTACCAATGAGGATTTGAAACTTCCTTTTGATGAAAAAGGCTTTAAGAAAGCCTACCGAAAATTGAAAATTAATGCGCAAGATGCGCAGTCTAACCCTCGCATACACACTGATAACTATTTGGTTAATAGAGATAAAGAGGAGTATGTAGAGTCTCTTTATTTTGTGAAAAGTCCAGCGAATACTATTTCCCTTGTTTGGTTTTCAAAACTGAGAGACAGAGAGGTTGAGGTAGAAGAATCCTTAGTAAACCTCATTGTTGAAAATAAAATCCCTCAGGAATTATTTGCCCCTACCGATGCCAGAAGTATTGATTTTGCAGGACGAAAAATCCCGATGTTAGACGACTGTTATTTCACGGGTATCAACATAGTGCAATGTCCGTACAACGGCGAAATGAATTGGGGAGTATATCGCACTTTGGAAGACGCTCAACAAGCTGTAGCCGAACAGTTTGCAGTCAACAAACAACGCAAAATGTTCAAACCTATAGAAGAGGAAGAAGTTGAGGTACTTTTTGAAGAGATACCCACTAAAGCCAAGAGAGTAGTGTTTGACATCAAGGGAGTTGCGTCAGCTTTAGCAGGGATGTCGGGCGGAAAAACCCTTACGGTATACTATGTAGCCCAAGTGGTGCGCAATCGCCCTATTGCTTGTGTGATGAGCTTTTGGAATAATGATAATATCAATGCTACAACAGGCTTGCCTCCGCTCTTGAGTCGTGTAATGCAATTGAAATGAAGATTAATTTGCTAATTTGCGAATTATTTGTACTTTTGCGCCATTAAATAATTCTAAAAATAACAAACAATGAAAAAAACAATTCTTTTATTAGTTGCTATCTTTGCAATGGTAGCTTGCGGCAAAAGCGATGACAGCAAAGATGGAGGTGGAAACGGAAGCGGAAATTCTTCAGGTTGGGCTCTTAAAATTTTAAAATCTGAAGGAGTTACCGTAGGATCTATTGTAATTCAATATTCAACAGGTGAGACATATATCGATTCAAGTCAAAAACCACTCACTAAAGATTATGTAATGGATATCAAAGGAGGTGAGCCTATGCAAGTAGCAGTAGGAGGAACAGGAGTAAATGATAACTCTACACTTACCATACAACTGTTACAAAACGGACAAGTTAAGAAAACTTCTTCCTCAAAAGGAATTGTTTTAACCACTTATCTTTAAGAAAAATAATAAAAAAGACTTAACCTATCGTTAAGTCTTTTTTATTTATAATCAAATAAATAAATCCCCATTATGAAACAAATTGTATCACTCATCGCTCTATGTCTCGCCCCTCATCTTTGGGCTCAAACCCCTTTTGAAAACATTATCCAGAAATCAAGAAATACGTTTGACTCCTTAAAACTTGCCGAAGATAACCAGATGTATTATAAATTGGAGTTGCTTAGATACTTGTTCGACAAAGAGAAAATTACCTCAGGAGAGTATGACCAAATGGCAAAGGAAATTCGCGAGGCTAACAAGCAACACATTCTCCTACATTACTACAAACAAGCCTTGCAATTAAACTCTGAACTACAGCAAAAAAACTCTCAAATCGCTATAGATACCGTTCCTAAAACAACTACTCTTGATAGCCTCATCACCGATGAGCTGAAAATGGCTTACGAAGAAGAAAGAAGAGAGCTTTACAAGAATAGAATGCGATATGGTGACAACGACCAAACGCTACAACCCCGACCTTATATGGCAATGGGCTTGCAAACGGCAATAGGCGACAACAATCAACTTAAACCTCATCTCCATACCGATTTAGGCTTGGGACTTATAGCACGTATCAGCGAAAAACGACGACTCTTTATTAGTGCAGGCTTGGTGTGGCAAAACAACCGATTTGAAATCAAAGGCGATAACTATTTTGTAACAGAAAATGAAACCTCGCGCTTAATGCCTTATGGAAAACCCTTGAAAAGCTCAAAATTACGTCTGCATTACCTTATCATTCCTATCGAATTGCAAAAGAAAATTAGAAGAGAAAGCCATATAGGAATAGGTTGTTATTTTGGCGGACTTATAGATGCTACTCAAAAAATTAAATATGAAGAAAATGATGAGGATTACAAACTCGTTCTTCGCAACAATCTAAAACCCAATAGAGCCACTTATGGGGTTTCTGCTCAAATAGGCTATGGAGGTTTGGCAATCTATGCCAAATACAGTTTAGCACCCCTCTTCCAGCATACCCCTACCGAGATACACCCTCTTTCAATAGGAGTGAGTTTTTATCTCAATTGATAAATTGAAAAAAATCTAATCAAATTCCAACCTTTTTATTTTTTCTTCGTTTATAAGGACAAAAGAGATTAATTATTTACCATTACCAAAGTGCAAATCGACAAATACCTTATAGAAAAAGCCCAACGCAACGACCGCTTAGCGCAAAAGCAGCTGTACGACCAGTACGCTCCTGCTTTGTTGAGCGTGTGCAGGCTGTACATCAACGACTTGCAATTTGCCGAAGATGCCCTACTAAAAGCCTTCTTCAAAATTTTTACTCATATCAACAAGTACCAAGAACAAGAACATTTCTACGCTTGGATGCGGCGAATCGCTGTGAATGAGTGTATAGATTTCCTCAGAAGCAAAACACAAAAGCTATCCTTTGCCGACTGGAGTGACACTTACGACACGGTAGATGATGCCTACTTAGAGAACGAAACTTTTAGCGATACCGAAATACAATCCTTTGTAGACCAATTGCCTACCGCTTGCCGTGCCGTTTTCAACCTCTATGTGTTTGAGGACTATTCGCACAAGCAAATCGCCGAAGAGCTTTCTATCGGCGAAGGTACTTCTAAATCACAATTGGCGTATGCCAAAAAACTTTTGCAACAACACGTAACAACTTATAAAAAAAGAGCTTAAAACATGTGGAAAGACAATATACAACGCTTATTTAGGTACAGAAAAATCAACCCTTCACCTGCTTTGTGGGAACAATTAGAAGCCCAATTAGCCGAGAGTGAAACCTTGCCAACTGGGCAAAAGAGGCGGAAACTGTGGTATTACACTGCGGCAGCTGCGGTACTGTTATGCCTTGCAATAGGATACTTGTGGCAACAATACACTGAACCCAATAATGACCTCCACGTCTCAAAAAAACTCATTGTTGTAAAGTCATCAGTGCCTACAACCAGCCCGCACCCTATAGTGCCTACAACTCTTAAAGACAGCCAGTGCAGTTCACACCCCTCAATTCTCAAAAATAGCCAATATGCCCCATATCTTACTTCCTCAAAAGAGGAGATTACCCTTATCGATATCAATGCGGTAGATACTCTTTTCACCCAGTATACCGCCGATGCTATACAAAGCCGAATCACCAAGCAGATGGAAGCCCAAATGGCTGCCGATTTGCAGCACCTATCCCCCGAATATTTAGCTCTTGTAGCTACTACTCAAGCAGAACTCAACCAATATGTTACTGAAAAATATCAGCAAGATAAAACCTTCAACACCATTGAAAAAGAACAGCTGAAGGACAAAGTAAAATTCTTAGCTGAAAGGCTACTCAAAGAAATAGGAACACGTGTCGTATCAAATAATAAAAGTTAAAAACAAGTATCAGAAAATGAAAACATTACATCTATTATGGATGACTTGCTTGTTGGCGACAAGCGTCATCACCGCACAAAATAATTCTGAAGAGGCTATTAAAAAATCCAAAGCCACAATAGATTCTATAGTTTCTTCAGAAAAAGAAACGCTCAAGAAAAAACTTTCAGCTGTTAATGAACTGCTTAAAGATAAGAAAATTACCGAAGAATTGGGCTTACAGATAAAGGAAGACCTCACAGCCACTACCGAGAAGAACATCAAAGAAAAAACCGCTGCCGAGGCTGAGCATTTAGCAAAACTTATACGCGAGCAAGTAGATTCAAAGGCTATTGTAAATACTCTTGATACCCTTAATGTGAATAAAGCCAAGGACTATTTGCGTGCAATGCAAGAGTTGGAGAAGGTTTTGCGCAGTAAAGAAAACAAAAAACCAAATACGAATCGCGCTTCTGATGAATTGAATATCTATACATCTGTAGGTATTTGCAACCTCAGAAACGATAGTAATTTTGGTGATAGTCGTTTTCAAACCTTAGGCTCAAGAACATTTGAAATAGGATTTACTACGGGCTTTCGCTTGCTCAAAACTAACAATTTATTCCATATCAACTATGGAATTGCTTGGATGCACAACGGACTCAAATTCAAGGAAAGCGAGTATTTTGTAAGAGAAAACGATGTGACAAAATCGGTACCTTATACCGCTAACAAACTCAGTAAATCTAAATTGCGTACCAATTACCTCATTGTACCTATAGATTTTGAGTTTGATTTTACACCTCCTGAAACTGAAAAAGGGGTTACCGTTTACCCCACTCACGAAAGTTTTAGAGTAGGATTTGGCGGTTATGTGGGGGTGGCTATAGGTGATAGCCAAAAAATAAAGTACAACAATGGAGGTGATACCTATAAAACGGTTATGCGTAACGATTTGAACGTGAGTCCGTTCATATATGGACTCTCAGCACACTTGGGATACAAGAGTTTTTCTATTTACGCGCGTTACAGCCTCGCACCACTCTTCCGCAACAACCCAGTAAACGAATATCCTTTCTCTATAGGAATGCGCTTTGGAGATTAAAAAAATAGGGGCGAAACAACTCGTCCCTATTCTTTTTATAATCAATCAGAATTAACTTGTAATTTTTGCGCCACAAACTTTGACAAAATCTATAAATTGTCAAATTAGCAAATTTTTATTACCTTTGTCGGCAATAAAAAACATTGTAATGACAACAGAAAATACACAATTAGTAATCCTTGATATTCAAGGTAAATTATCGCAAATAGTTTATCAAAGTGAAGAAGTTTTGCGCAATAGCACTATCCTTATCGAAGGTTGCAAACACTTGGAACTTCCTATAGTTTGGGTAGAACAAATGCCCGATAAGTTAGGGGTGACTCACCCCGCGATTGCCGAACTATTAAGCTCTAAAACTCCAGTGAAAAAAAGTAGCTTTTCAGCTTGGGATAATACTGATTTTCAGCAACAACTCTATGACAATCAACGAAAAAGAGTACTCCTTATAGGCATTGAAACTCATATTTGTATCTATCAAACAGCAGTTGATTTGCTAGCCAATGGTTATGAAGTATCAGTAATTGCCGATGCTGTTTCTTCGCGCACCGAGAGTAACAAGCAAATAGGACTCACAATGCTCCGCGATGCAGGCGCTACCCTTTTGAGTACCGAAGCAGCCCTCTTTGCCCTTTTGCGTACTGCCGAGCACCCTAAATTCAAAGAAATAGCACGATTAGTAAAATAAAATCACATTATCAACAACAAAAAATTTTGGCGAAGTCCTTAGACTTCGCCAAAATTTTTATCATTCACATATCACAGTGCCAGTATCTCCTAACACCTGATACCTAACACTTACTGCCTATTACCTGACACTTGTCTATTGTAAATGTACAATGAAACAGCTGCAAATACCCCCAAAGCACAAATCACATACCAGAGTTTTGCAGGATTATAAGCCTGCCAAAGCAGTTCTGTAATTTGCGACTGACTGAGTCCTAATTTCTGACTTGCCAACTCAAAATATTGAGTTTTAGTGAGGTTTTTAGGCATTTCAATAGCGCGTTTGGCTAATTCTATTTTCAATAAACTGTATTTATCTGACCATTCAGTATATAAATATCCTGAAAAGAAACCTGTGAGGTAATTTCCTGCGGCTACGGGCAAAAATACCGTACCTTGATAGAGTGCTTCTTTGCCTTTAGGTGTAATTTGTGCTACAAAAGCCGATAGGGTGGGGCTGGAAGCCATTTCTCCTACCGAGAAAATCACGGTACCTATAATAGTAAACCACGGATTGTTGAACATAAAAGTAAGCGTTACCCCTAAAGTGGCGATAACTGTCCCTCTAATCATAGCGCTCACGTGGCTCATTTTGGTTACAAAATACGATACAAGCACTTGAAAGAAGATAATCATAAACGAATCTATGTTGATAAACCACTCAGCTTTCACTTGTCCTTCAGAGGTGAGGATAGTGCCTAAAAAAGATGATTTTTCATTAATCCACGCACTCAAAGCTGATGAGTCTACCCAATCTTCAATAAAGTTAGGCAAGGTGTAGAAAAGCTGGTTGAACATCGTCCAAAAGCCTACCATCAAAAGCAATAGCACGGTAAGTCGGCGGTCTTTCAAAGCCTCAACAATGTGCATCAGTGATTCTTTGATTTCGGTGAGCAAAGGCTTTCTGATTTTTTGAGCGAGTTTAGGTTCTTTATAGAGGAATAAAGCTACTAACACATTGATAGTCATTACTACAGCTCCTTGTATAAAGATAATGCGCCAACCATATTCGGTGCGGAGGTAGGACGACATTGCAGGACCTAAGAAGCCCCCTATGTTCACCATCATATAGAAAATTCCAAATCCCATAGTGCTGGTGGTTTCATCGGTATTACGCGCCACAATACCATTGACTACAGGTTTAAAAAATCCTGCCCCAATAGCCGATAATAGAAATATAGAATATACTGCTGCATAATCGGTAACTTCTCCCATCAAAAAGTAGCCTACTGCGGTAATAGCACACGAAATTACTAACGAAAGTTTGTAGCCAATACGGTCGGCAATCACCCCAAAAATAGGAGGCAAAAGATAAAGAATAGCCGAAACGTTTGCCATTATACTCGCTTTCTGTAAGTGGTCAAAACCAAGTCCGCCCTTATCAGTAGAGGCAACTAAATAAAGCCCCAAAAGCGTAAAAATACCGTAATAAGCCCAGCGCTCCATCAACTGAAGGAAGCTTGCTACCCAAAAAGTAGGAGAAAATTTATTTAACATAGTTCGTAAGTTATAAGTCGTCCGACATTAGATTTTGAGCGCAAAGGTAGCTAATATCTCATCTTCAGAAAAATAAATACGCATTTTCTACAAAGGACAAACATTTTGTTACAAATATAACAGAGTGTTTACTGAGTTTTTCACTCCTATTTAGAATTATTTCATATATTTATTTAGAATTGTTTTATGTAATTCAAAAAAAGTATTACCTTTGCCCTCGATTTTAATGAGTGTGAAAAGTGAAAAGTGAAAGAATGCATTGTCCTCTCTATTATTTTCCCAATATTTTCATTGGGATATTCCTCCTATTCTCTCTTTTTTCCCCAACACTTTACGCTCAAACAGCTACTGCTACCACTACCAGCACAACAACTGCTACTACCCAACCCATTCAGTTAGAGGAAGTAGTGGTAACTGCTAAAGAACTTCCTGCGCCCACTTCTACTTCGCTTATCGACCGTAAGGCAATGCGACATCTTCAGCCTTCCAGCTTTGCCGATTTAGTGAGTCTGCTCCCTGGTCGCCAAGTTACTACTCCCTCATTGAACTATGCCAATACCCTCACCCTTAGACAGACGGGCACTCCTATGTCTGGTTATAGTATTTCCTCTTTAGGCGTAGGCTTTAATATCGATGGTGTTCCCTTAGATGTGAATAGCAATATGCAATCTACAGTAGGATCCGGAATGATTATCACTCCACAGTCAGGCTATGCCGATGATAAGCGCAACACTACCCGCTCAGGGGTGGATATGCGCACCATCGCTACCGATGATATTGAAACAGTGGAGATTATACGCGGTATTCCATCGGTGAAATTTGGCGATATCAGCAGTGGGGTAGTAACAATTCACCGCAAAAAAGGCTATACTCCCCTTAGGGCACGCGCCAAAGCCGATGGTTTTAGCAAACTTTTCTATATAGGTAAAGGTTTCAGTTTTTTTGAAAATAGCCTCAAACTCAACTTTAGTTTGGATTATTTGAATGCACAACCCGACCCGCGTAACAGCTTTGAAAACTACAAGCGTTATACTGCTTCAGCACGTGCTGAAAAACTTTTTAATACAACAAATCCGCTTACGTGGAATTTTAGCATCGACTATACGGGGACTATTGATAAAGAAAAACGTGACCCCGATGCGGGCTTCGATCGCTATGACGCTTATCAATCTACTTACAACAATATCCGCATTGCCAATGGGCTGAAATATGAACTTCCTCAAGCATTCTTCAAAACATTGCTACTCAAAACTAGTTATTCACAGAGTTTTGACCGTATTGAGCAAGACAAATGGGTGCAAATTGCCAATGCGCGCCCTGTCTTCACAAATACAGAAGCTGGTGAATTTTACGGAGCATTTTCCGATCCTCACTATGTGTCACACTTAATTGTTGATGGCAAACCACTAAACCTCTATGCCGACCTCTCAACGGCTTCTCACAAGCTCTTTTCGGGCTATCGCAACGAATTACTAATCGGACTTACTTACAACTATAACAAAAACAACGGTCTGGGGCAGGTATATGATTTGGCACACCCACCATCACCCGAAATGGACACCCGTCCGCGTACTTTCAAGAGCATTCCTGCAATGCAAGATATGGCTTTTTATGCTGAAGAACAGTTAGAGAAAACTTTTTGGCATACCGAATTTCTCGTGCGTGCGGGCTTGCGAGCCAATACCCTTTTGGGACTCGATTCTCGCTACGCATTGCACAACAAAGTGTGTTTCGACCCTCGTGTGAATGTGAAAGTTACTTTCCCAAAAATTGAGTTCGCTAACCAAAAAGCTCTCAGTATCAGTCTTACAGCAGGCTGGGGGAAACACAGCAAACTCCCCACTCAAGAAATGCTCTACCCTCAAGATAAATACGAAGATTTTGTACAATTAAATTACTATCACAACCAAAAAGCATACCGCCAATTACACTACAAAACTTACATTTTTCCGCAAGTGAACTACGACATAATGCCTGCCGTGAACAACAAAGCCGAAGTACGCCTTGGGTTAGAATACAATCATCATTCATTGTTCATCACTTATTTTGATGAGCGTATGCAATCGGGCTTCCGAAAAATGAGTGATTATCATAAGGTATTCTTTAAAAAATACGATGCTACAGGGCTCAATCACAACACAATTACTGCTCCTCCTTTGGTAGAAAAACTGCCCTATACAGTGCAAAATGCCCTGATACTCTCAAATATGGAGAGCAATGGCTCAGCTATTGATAAACAAGGGGTTGAGTTTCAATACAGCAGTAAGCGCCTTCAGTTGCTCAACACTCGTTTTACACTCAGTGGAGCGTGGTTTCACAGCCTATATTACAACTCATTGCCCGTATATCGCTTTGCCGATAAAGATGTGATCAACAACCGCAAACATTACAATCTGGGAGTATACCCCGAAGTGGAGAAGTACGACCGCGAACAGCTGGAAACCAGTCTCATTGCCGATACTTACCTCCCCGAACTAAAACTCACAACCTCTGTGCGTTGCGACCTCACTTGGTATACTATTAACACCAATCCACCACTTAGTCGTGTGCCTACTCACTACATCAGTGAGGATGGAGTGCGTCACCCATATACAGCGGCAGAAGCTAATGACCCTGTATTGCAATGGCTCATACGCCCTACAACTATAAGTCTCAGCGATAGAACCCCACTATCTATGAACATACATCTAAAAATATCTAAAGATTTCTATAAGTACTTCACACTCTCAATGTACGTAAACAATTTGTTCAACTTTTATGAAGATTACCGCGTCAATAATCAATATATCAACCGCCGCGGACTCATCAATCCCTATTTCGGAATGGAAATGAACGTTTCACTCAAATAACAAATAACAAATAACTGCCCATACGAATCGCACCAAATTAACAAATTAATATGAAACACTTAAAACAATTTTTAGCTGTAGCACTTGGTTTAGTGCTCTTAAACGCTTGTAAAAAAGACGACAACAATGGCATCCCTACAGAACCTCTTTCTGTAACTTTTCATTTGCAAGCCCCCGACAAGGTAGCTATCACTCAATACGCTACCCTCACCCTCACTCTCACCGAGCTCAACAAAAATGAGAAGGTAGAAAAGGTATATCACAATGTATCAAGTAGTGATTTTAAGTTAGAATTATCAGCAGGTAGTTATGAAGTACGTGCTGCTGGTAGCGTAAATTACACTCAAAGTGGTACCACTGCCACGGGTGAAGTAGCAGGATTTGTAAGTAAGATTGATATTCTTACAGCTACTACCTACACAGTACCCCTTAGTCTAAAAATCATTCCCTCAGGAGAAGGAGATTTTATCATTGAAGAAATTTTCTTTACAGGTACAGCAACTCCAGAAGGCAAACAGTATTTTGGTGACCAATACATCAAATTGTATAACCCTACTGATAGAGTGCTCTATGCCGATGGATTGGTTTTAGCAGATTCTGAGTTCCTAACCGTAACCAAAAGAGATTATACTCCCAATATAATGGCAGAAGCCTTTACTGCAGGAAGTATGGTGCAAATTCCAGGTACAGGCACTCAATATCCCGTACAGCCTGGTGCTTCTATTGTAATTGCAGAACAAGGAATTAATCATAAAGAAAATAACCCTAATTCTATAGACCTTTCAAAAGCTGATTTTGAAAACTTCTACCCTCCAAGAGTAAAAGATGTTGATGGGGTAGGAGTGACTAACAATATCAACTTATATGGTATTTTTATATTCAACAACAGAGGCAATAGAAGTTATGTGATAGCACGCTTCCCTGAAGGTACTGCCACAGCTACACTTCAGTATGATTATGAATACAAAATAGGAACAAAATTAATGCAGAGACAGGCTTTGAAAATTCCTAATAATTGGATAGTAGATGCTGTAAATTTAAGTACTAAAAAAGGTTTCGAGTGGATAGTTACAGCTCCCTCTTTAGATGCTGGTTATACTTATGTAGCTAATGATGAAGGAGATGCTTCTCGTTACGGCAAATCTGTACGCCGTAAAGTCCTCTCTCAAAATAACGGAAAACCTATTTTTAAGGACACCAATAACTCTACCGACGATTTCGAGATACTCACTACGCCCACACTTAAAAAGTGAAAAAGTGAAAAGTCGCTTTTGTATCGCAACACTTTGGCAAAGTTTCACACTTTGCCAAAGTTCATTGTAATTAATTATCCTGATAATCAATCACTTTTATAGTATGTTATGTAGGAAATCCAGCGATAGCTGGGTATGTGCTGCAAACGCTCTTACAATATAAAAACTTTTTTCGGATAACCTATTTATAATTAACAAATTAATAAATTGCCCGTGCGGATCGCACCTAACTGCCCGCGCGACTCGCACCGGATCGCACCAAATTAATTAATATGAAACACTTAAAACAATTTTTAGCTGTAGCACTTGTTTTAGTGCTCCTAAATGCTTGTAAGAAAGACGATAACAACGGTATCGCTACCGAATCTTTGAACATAACCCTTCATTTACAAGTCCCTGATAAAGTAAACATTACCCACTATGGCACGCTCACCCTTACCCTTACTGAGCTCAACAAAAATGAGAAGGTAGAAAAAGTATATCACAACACTACTACCAACGATTTCCAACTGAGTATTCCTGCGGGTAGCTATGAGGTACGTGCCACGGGTACTGTGAGTTACACCCAAAGTAGCACTACCTATGCAGGTGAAGTAACTACCTTAATACCCAAACTCAACATACTCACAGCCACTACTTACAGTCTGCCTATCACTTTAAAAACAATTGTAAGTGATGAGGATAAAGATTTACTTATTGAAGAGATTTTTATCACGGGCACAACTACTCCACAAGGCAAACAATATTTAGATGATAGTTATTTCAAGATTTACAACCCTACTTCTAGAGTTCTCTATGCTGATGGTTTGCTTTTGGTACAATCGGCGTTCCAAACCAATGATAAACAAACCTATACGCCAAATATAATGAACCAAGCTTTTACAGCCAATGCGGTATACCAAATACCAGGGAATGGCAAGCAATACCCCGTAGCAGCAGGCGAGAGCATCATCATTGCCCTTACGGCTATCAATCACAAAGAACTTAATAGTAATTCAATAGATTTGAAGAAAGCTAATTTTGAAATCAAAGATGAAGCAGACGATGAAGACCCCGATAATGCTGCAGTGCCTAATATGTTCGTAAAGTTTGAAGATGCAGTAATCAATCATCAAGCAATCAACGCTTTTGCACTTGCCAGAATGCCAAAGGGGGTTATAGAGTTAGAGAAGTATTCTTATACATACAAAGATGAATCAGGATTTGACTCAGAAGGTGATGCCGTAAAAATCCCCAATACGTGGATTATCGATGCTGTAAATCTCGCACAAAAAGAAGACTTTCAATGGCTTGTAACTGATGTTTCTTTAGATAGTGGTTGGACTTACGCCTCCGAAAGTCAAGGAGATGCTTCTCGTTATCGCAAAGGAGTGCGCCGCAAAGTAACAAGTCAGCAAAACGGTCGCCGTGTGTTAAAAGACACGAATAACTCCACCGAAGATTTCGATGCTCGTGTAACACCATCACTTTTTAATTTTTAAGAAGTAAAAACTCATAACACAAGAAGTATTTGTATCGCAACACTTTGTCAAAGTCCTTAGACTTTGATAAAGTTGATTGTTCTGATAATCAATCACTTTTAGAGTATATTATGTAGGAAAGCCAGCGATAGCTAGGTATGTGCTGCAAACGCCCTTACAATATAAGAAATTTTTGCAACCGCCCTTATAGTATAAAAACTTTTCAGACAATCTTTTTATAAATTAACAAATTAACAAACTGCCCGTGCGGCTCGCACTGGCTCACACTAAGTTGATAAATCGATTCATAAACATATTATTTTTTGTTTTCCTCTGCCAAATAAGCTGGGGGCAAAACACTGATACCCTCTTGCTAAAGCTGAAAGAACAGCAAAATATCTCTCGTTTTTACAAGGCTTATTTTCAGAATCCAGCTACGATGCCCAAGTGGGGAAAACATCGCTTTTCTACCGTACAAGCAACTTATGAAAGAAGTGATAAGGAGGCTTATGCTCAACAGTATCCTGAAGGGCATATCGCTTTTTCAGCAAAAGCAACCTCTTTCTTCCCTTATGATAGCACACGCACGCTTTGGGGCAATGCGTCCTATAAAAATCAAGAACTGCGAAAAGTGCGTTGGAATGAGTTGGTAGATAGTGATTTGCTCTATCCATACTTCACCGCCGATGCTGTAGGGGGCGACTTGCATAGCGAGCAATACGCTTTTATGGGTGGTTTTGCCAAGCAATGGCAACGACTGCATTGGGGTATCAGTTTGGATTACCAAGCCGAATTAGCAAGTCGCAACAAAGACCCGCGTCCTAAAAATATCACTTCTAATCTGCAATTACGCTCAGGATTTATGTGGAGAGTAGGGGAGTGGCAAGCAGGAATATATGCTTCTTTCCAGAAATATACCCAGTCTAACGAACTCAAATTTTTCAATGAATTGGGGAGCCCTTCAGTCTATCATCTCAATGGCTTAGGCTATTACAACCACCTGCTGAAAGGCAACAAACTCAGAGCTTTTTATGAAGGTTATGGATATGGTGGTGGACTGAATATCAGCAGAAAAAACAACCTTTTCCTCTCTGCCAATTACCAGCAATTGGCAATCGAAAAATATATGACAGAAGATAATGGTGTGATAGCTGTAACACTTACCAATCGTACCCTATATACCGAGCTGACAAAGCTGTTTCGCAAAGATACTTATCTCTATGGTTTCAAAGGATATTACTCTCTGCAAACCAAAAGTGGGGTAGAGCCTATTCTTTCAGGGCGCAATAGCAATTGGACGGAAGTAGTAGCTAAAAATGAGAATTATACTCTAAAAAAAGAGCACTACCAATTGGCAATGTTTTTCTCTAACAATAGTGATTTGCAATATCACATAGCACCTTATGTAGGTTATGAAACTCATCGTGAGGACTATACCCTTGTGAGGAGTTTTCAGCGTTTTGATTATATGAATATAGGGATAAAAATGAGTGTTGTAGCGCCCTTAGGGAAGAAGAGTATAGGCGTTGCAGGTTTGCATTACCAGTATCGCAATACACTAAAAGGCAACTATGTACTCCGCAATGATAGTGAAGTATCCCTCAGCGAAATGCTTTTGCACAATGCCCGTTTCCTCACCTCCGATGAACAAGTTTTCCAAGCACATTTACAGTACCATCACCCAATATCGTCATCACTCAGTTATTTTGTGGGACTCAATACCCAAATAGGAGTTTTTACCCTCCAAAAAACGAATACTTTTCATCAATTAAACATCGGTTTAACATTTTAATTACCTATCCCCTGACCCCTGATACCTATTCCCTATACTCTGGAAATTCTAATTTCAACTGTATGTACATCGGTTGTTTTACAATCTCTTTTTCAGGTTCATTGTTGAGGTGAGAGACCGAAATACCTAATAACCGTACCGATTCACTCAACCGTTCTTGGTAGAGCAATTCTTTGATGTGCAAAAGAATTTCCTCTTTGCTACTAATAAAATCTTTAAGGGTTTTGCTGCGTGTTTGAATAGTGAAGTCGCTGTATTTTATTTTCAAGGTGATAGTTTTACCTGCAACTTGCTGTTTTTCAAGACGACGGACGACATCCTCGGCTATACGTTCAAGTTCGCGTTCCATATAGACCTCACTGGTGAGATTTTCGGCAAAAGTTTCTTCAGCACCTACTGATTTGCGAATCCTAAAAGGCTGAACTTCACTGCGGTGAATACCTCGTGAGAGCTCATAGTAATAATGTCCGCTATTGCCAAAATTCCGTTCTAAGAACGCTAATGATTTCTCCCGTAAATCCTTTCCTTTAAAAATTCCTAACTGATACATCTTTTCGGCAGTTACTTTGCCTATGCCATAGAATTTGCGCACATCGAGTTTGTCTAAGAAATCTTGTACTTCAGCCTGAGTGATAGTAGTCTGTCCGTTAGGCTTGTGGTAGTCGCTAGCAATTTTGGCAATAAACTTATTTACCGAAATACCTGCTGAAGCTGTAAGTCCTGTTTCATTGAAGATGCGCTGCCTGATTTCTTGGGCGATAAGGGTAGCCGACGGGTTGCCTTTTTTGTTTACAGTAACATCTAAGTAAGCCTCGTCGAGGGAGAGAGGTTCCACCAAATCAGTATATTCGTAGAAGATAGCGCGTATTTGCATTGATATTTGCTTGTAGCGTTCAAAGCGGGGTTTTACAAAAATAAGGTGTGGACACAATTTGCGCGCCTGCGCCCCACTGATAGCACTGCGCACACCAAATTTGCGCGCCTCGTAGCTGGCTGTTGCCACCACACCGCGCGCTTCGCCTCCGCCTACTGCAATTGCTTTTCCTCTCAATTCAGGAAAATCGAGTTGCTCTACCGAGGCGTAGAAAGCATCCATATCAATATGTATAATCTTTCTGTTAATTGTTACTTGTTAATTGTTACCAGTTACTTAATCTCAAACATTTTCCCTGGCAGTGGTTTTACCACTCCTTTCAATTCCATTTGGAAAAGTAAATTAGAAAGTTGGTAGATAGGTATTTGGCAGCCGAGAGCGAGTTCATCTAAAGCTTGTTTGCCATTCTCTTTGAGGTAGTTTGCCACCAATTCTTCATCGGGACTGAGGTCTATGAAAAGTTCTTGTTGTACGGCTTTAGGGGCGGGAGTATCCCAATTCAGTAGGTAAATGAGGTCTTTAGCTGAGGTGAGTATATTAGCTTTGCGGTTGCGTATCAGCTCATTGCAGCCTATGCTATAAGTATCTGTCGTACGACCTGGTACGGCAAATACTTCGCGGTTGTATGAAAAAGCAATATCAGCAGTAACCAAACTTCCCCCTTTTTTACCCGATTCAATCACTACAGTAGCTTCCGTAAGCCCTGCAATAATGCGATTTCTACTTAAAAAATTCTTCCTATCAAACGGACTTTGGCTACTGAAATCAGTGATAAAACCGCCGTTCTCTTCCATTGCCTCACAGTATTTCGCGTGAGTAGCAGGGTAGATAAGGTTAAGACCGTGAGCGAGGCAAGCCACTGTTTGCAAGCGGTGTTTCATTGCAGCTTTGTGTGCCGTGATATCCACCCCATAAGCATAACCACTTACAATCACCACATCAAGTGGGGCGAGTTCTTCTATCAGTTGTTCGCAAAATGCCGTGCCGTAAGTCGTGATATTGCGGGTACCTACAATGCTCAGCAGTCGTTTGTTTTGCAGGTTTATGTGTCCTTTTTGGTAGAAGAGTATAGGGCTATCAACGCACTGTTTCAGTAGTTTAGGGTAGTGAGCATCGGTATAACTAACAATGTTGATGCCGTTTTTTTCAGTAAAGAGCAACTCAGTTTCAGCTTCTTGTAAGTACTGAGAGTTGAGGATATTTTGGGTAATTTTAGAACCTATACCCATTACTTTTTCTAAGCTACTTCGGCGTTGTGCAAATATATTTTTAGCACTCCCAAAGTGTGCAATAAGTTTTTTGGCAGTAATATCGCCTATAAGTGGAATTTTCTTTAAGGCAATGAGGTATAACAAATCGTCGTTCATAGTTTGGTTTTGTTTCACGTTGCAAAAATAGCGATAATTAGTAAATTAGCAAATTTGCTAATTAGCAAATTATTACTACCTTTGCCTCATCATTCGTAATTCGTAACTCGTCATTCGTAATTTGTAACTTGTTCCCGTTAGGACAAATAACAATCGCTTTTGCGGCTTGTCCCCCTTCGGGGGGTCGGGGGCTATTTCGTAACTCGTCATTCGTAATTCGTAACTCGTATCTCGTCATTAAAATTATGTTTCAATTTCTTACTGACCTCGCTAAAAATAACAACAAAGAGTGGTTCGACGCTCATAAAAACGCTTATGAAAGCGCTAAATTGCAAGCTACCACATTCTTTAAACATATTTATGCTGAAATTGCAGCGCACGACACTGTAGCTCCTCTCAAAATATACCGCATCTACCGCGATTTGCGCTTCTCTAAGGATAAAACGCCTTACAAAACTCACTTCGGTTGCTACATACAGCGCAAACAACCTCATTATCGCGGGGGATATTACGTGCATATCAGTCCGCAAGAAACTTTTATAGGGGGAGGATTCTTCGACCCCAATAAAGATGATTTGTTGCGTATGCGTCAGGAAATCTCTCTCAACCCCGATGATTTCCTAAAAGTAATGACCGATAAAGGCATTGTAAAAGAGTTCGGCGGAAAACTATGGGGCGACGAACTCAAAACAGCTCCCAAAGGCTTTGAAAAAGATGATCCTATGCTTGATTATTTGCGCAAAAAGCAGTTCCTACTCAAACGCGACTACACGCTCCAAGAAGCTACCGCCGAAGGTTTCGATAAAAAAGTAGTACAAGGACTCTTAGCAATGCGCCCCTTTTTCGACTTTATGACCGAAGCCCTCACCACCAATCTCAACGGAGAACCCCTATTCCCTAACACCTAACAATGACCCTAACATTCAACAAAAAATACTTTATCTGGGCATTAGCCCTCTTTGGAGTAGAGTTCCTTATCGCAACGCTATTCAAGAATATCGGATTTATACGTGGCTATCTCGGCGATGTATTAGTAGTGATATTGCTGTATTACTTAGTGCTTTCATTTGTAAAAGTGAAACACAAAGGCAAACTCATTTGGGGCATATTTGCTTTTGCCGTTGCGGTAGAAATACTGCAATATTTTGGAGTAGCCTCTCATTTAGGCTTTGCTAAAGGAAGTATAGGCTATATCATTCTGGGCAATCACTTCTCGTGGGCTGATATAATATGCTATGCCATTGGTTGCCTCATATTACAATTAGCAAATAATAAATAACAATTAACAGGAAATGACACCCTAACCCCTATCCCCTAACCCCTATAAACAACTATGAAACATTTTTTAATAACCTTGTTACTATGTGCGCCGTCAATATACGCACAAAATCCCTTAAAAGGCGAATGGATAACCAACACTCTGTTGGGTAAATTCAAAGAAGAAGACAGCAACTTATTTGAACTTACAAAAGACGAAGATGAAATAGCAGGTTTTGCAACGGTATTTGAAAAGAACGACAAAAATCAATATAAATCATTTTACTTTGCCCCTTGTGGCAACGACTGTTTCCCCTCTATAACAGGAACATTTGAGCTTATTGCCCCCTCGTATGTACGCCTGAATGCCCTAAAATTTGAACAAAGAGGTGATTGTAAACACAAAAACGAAAAGTTGCATAACGATACCGCCGATTATTACATATGTAAAGTCTCAAATAAGAAAATCTTCTTAGTGAAAAGCACTTCAAAAAATGAAAAAGAAGATCAAGAAAAGGCTAAAAACTATTTGTTAGTAACCGGTATAAAGGACAATGTAGTGTATAAACAAAAAACAAAAATGAAGGTGGAAACTAAATATATAGGAGCATTACCTGCGCAAGTAGAGAAATATGCTACTGATATACTTCACTTGAAAAAATTCAAGATACTTGTTTACAATTCATTATATAGCCGAGTAGCTTGGATATTTGCAGTAAAAGACCTCACCACAGGAACGATAACCTATGTAATACAAGAAAATTATTATGATGTAAATAGTAAAGAGGTCGCTCGCTTCTTTGACTATACCGAAGCTGAAATGAAAAAGTTCAGACAATAAAATAACTAACCCCTAACAACTAATGATAGACATAGGCATAAATCTCACTAATAAGCAATTCGCAGGTGAGTACGACAAAATTATAAACCGCGCCATAGAGGCAGAAGTAGATACAATACTTCTTACAGGGACAAGCGTGCGTAGCAGTAATGAGGCTTTAGCATTAGCCAAAAAATACCCCAAAAGACTTTACGCTACCGCTGGCATTCACCCTCACGACGCCAAAACGATGAACGCCGAGAGTATCAAAAATCTGCACGCTTTACTCAAACAGAAGTATGTAGTAGCCGTAGGCGAATGTGGCTTAGACTTCGATCGCGATTTCTCACCGCGCCCCGTGCAAGAAGCGTGCTTTCACGCACAACTCGCTTTAGCTGAAGAAGTGCATAAACCCTTATTCCTGCACGAGCGTGCAGCCTTCGAGCGTTTTACTGCCATACTCGCCGAACACAACCGATTGCCCGAAGGGGTAGTACACTGCTTTACCGGTAGTTTAAAAGAAGTGAAAACTTATTTAGATACTGGCTATTATATAGGTTTTACAGGGGCTGTGAGCGATAGCAAACGCTTTGCTCATTTACAAGAAGTTGTCCGTTACGTGCCTTTAGACCGTATGCTCATAGAAACCGATGCTCCTTTTATGTTGCCCAAGAACGTACCCCAAAGTCAGCTATCTCAGTATCAATCGCGTCGCAATGAACCCGCCTTTTTGCCTTACGTGGCTCAAACCATAGCTCAGTTCAAAAATATACCATTCGAAACAGTGGCTTCAGCAACTATCCTCAATGCGCAAACTTTGTTCAAACTATAAAAACACACTATGGAAATCACTTCTATTATTTGGTGTTTCTAGAAAATTAAATGACTAACAATACTTTAACCACTATTTTATATCAATGAAAATAGCTATTACAGGAATGAGTACCCTCGCTGCCGAGGCTCTTACTCTTCATAACAACATACCCCAAGGCAAGCTCTCTGAACGTGACCAAGCCTTAATAGAAAAACTTAAAAACTCCAATCCCGCTTATGAACCCTTAGATGCTACGGTTCTCTATGCACTACACACCGCTCGTGAGGCTGTAGCGCAAGCTGATTGGCGCGATTTGTGTTTTGGTATCAATATAGGCTCTTCTCGCGGAGCTACGGCCTTGTTTGAAAAACATTATTCTCATTTTCTCGCTGAAGGCACTTGCCAAACCTTAGCTTCTCCTACCACTACTTTGGGTAATATCAGCACGTGGGTAGCCCAAGATTTAGGCAATCAAGGCTTTGAACTCTCACACTCCATTACTTGCTCTACTGCCTTGCACGGTATTGCCAATGCCATTGCGTGGCTAGAAAGCGGTATGGAACAACGCTTTTTAGTGGGGGGTAGTGAAGCACCGCTTACTCCTTTTACCATAGCCCAAGTAAAAGCCCTGAAAATCTATAGCAGTCTGCTCTTGCCTTATCCTTGTCGTGCAATGGATATGACCAAAAAACAAAGCACAATGGTGCTAGGGGAGGGGGCAGGTTGTTTTTGTTTAGAAAAAGGAGAACACACCAATGCCTTAGCTTATATTGTGGGGATAGGTTTTGCCACCGAAAAGCTCACCCATAGTGTATCCCTCTCCAAAAATGGCGATTGTCTGCAAGCCTCTATGCAACAGGCTTTGGCAAGTGCCGGAAATCCCAAAATCGATGCCATTGTAACCCATTGTACGGGTACTATCAAAGGCGATCAAGCTGAACTCAATGCTATAGAAGCTGTTTTTGGCGACAAGAAACCACTGCTCACCAATAATAAATGGCAACACGGACATACCTACGGTGCCAGTGGGGCGCTCAACCTCACTATGGCTGTCAGAATGTTGCAAAACAATCATTTTGAGCCAGTACCCTACCTGCCACCTCCCGAATCTATCCCTGATAAATTACAACATATCTTAATCAATGCGGTTGGTTTTGGCGGAAATGCTATAAGTGTGGTCGTGAGCTGTTAGTAATTTGTATCCCTACACTTTAGCAAAGTTTCACACTTTGCCAAAGTTGATTGCACTGGTAATCAATCATTTTTGAATTATGATATGTATGACGCTGTCCAAAAAGTATCAAAATCATTTTTGCGTCGCTACACTTTGCTAAAGTTTCAGACTTTGGCAAAGTTAATTACTCTGATTATCAACAGCTTTTATAGTATGTTATGTAGGAAAGCCAGCGATAGCTGGGTATGTGCTGCAAACGCCCACACAACAAACACCTGCACAACAAACGCCCGTACAACTAAAAACTGAAAAATACCGCGTAATAGCCAAATTTTTCCCTACACCCTATCTTTCAAACCCTATTATATAATTAATTATAAATGAGTATTTTAAAAATTTTAAACGCAAAAAAACTACAATATTTATCAGAAAAAGATTGTGTTTCAAAAAAAATGTTATACTTTTGCCGGCAGTAATTATTATTAAATTATAAAAAAAGAAAATTATGTCAGACATTGCATCAAGAGTTAAAGCCATTATCGTTGATAAATTAGGCGTAGACGAAAATGAAGTTACTGCAGAAGCAAGCTTCACTAACGACTTAGGAGCTGATTCATTAGACACTGTTGAATTGATTATGGAATTCGAAAAAGAATTTGATATTCAAATCCCAGACGACCAAGCTGAAAACATTGCAACTGTTGGTCAAGCAGTAAAATATATTGAAGACGCTAAACAATAATTGGCTCATAGGCAGTAGGCTATCACCATATCACAGTTGATAGCTTACTGCCTAATTGTTTTTTAAAACCTAAATGCTAAAAACTTAAAAAACTATATGGAGAAAAGACGTGTTGTAGTTACAGGTATAGGGGCTCTTACCCCTATTGGAAATACCGCCCCAGAGTTTTGGGAAGGTCTTGTCGCTGGTAAAAGCGGCGCTGCGCCTATTACCCATTTTGATGCTTCTAAGTTCAAAACTCAGTTTGCTTGTGAAGTCAAAAACTTTAATATCGAGGATTTTATGGACAAAAAAGAAGCCCGTAAACTCGATAAGTTTGCACAATATGCCGCAGTAGCTTCCGATGAAGCTATCAAAGATGCCCACCTTGATATCGAAGCTCTTGATAAAGATCGTGTAGGGGTGATTTGGGGATCTGGCATAGGTGGTTTGGAAACTTTCCAAAATGAGGTAACCAACTTCAATCAAGGCGATGGAACTCCTCGCTTCAACCCTTTCTTTATTCCTAAAATGATAGCCGATATCGCTGCTGGCGTGATTTCTATACGCTACGGCTTTAGAGGTCCTAACTTTACTACTGTATCAGCTTGTGCTTCAGCTGCTAACGCTATGATTGATGCCCTTAACTACATCCGTTTAGGCTATGCCGATATAATGGTGTCAGGTGGTTCAGAAGCAGCGGTAACCATTGCTGGTATTGGTGGTTTCAACGCTTTGCACGCTCTTTCTACTTTCAACGAAAATCCTGCTAAAGCCTCTCGTCCATTCGATGCCAATCGCGATGGTTTTGTATTAGGTGAAGGAGCAGGAGCTGTAGTGCTTGAAGAGTACAACCATGCGGTAGCTCGTGGTGCTACTATCTACTGCGAATTAGCAGGAGGCGGTCTCTCTGCTGATGCCTATCACATGACGGCTCCTCACCCCGAAGGATTAGGTGCTAAAAATGTGATGATCAACTGCTTGAAAGATGCAGGAGTATCAGCAAACGAAGTCGATGCTATCAATATGCACGGTACTTCTACACCGCTGGGTGATGTTGCCGAATCTAAAGCAGTGCTCGAAGTTTTCGGCGAACACGCTTACGATATCAATATCAACTCTACTAAGTCAATGACAGGACACTTGCTCGGTGCTGCGGGGGCAATAGAGGCAGTAGCGTCTATCCTCGCTATCAAATACGGTATTGTACCTCCTACCATCAACTTCGAAACCCCCGATGAAAAAATAGATCAACGTTTGAATTTCACCTTCAACAAAGCACAACACCGCGACGTAAAAGTAGCGATGAGCAACACCTTTGGTTTTGGTGGTCACAACGCGTGCTTATTATTCAAAAAGATATAAACTATAAGTGTTCAACTTAAAGAAAATATTAGCTTTTCCCCGTCTTTTTTCCAAAAAGAAAGACGGGATTTTTTATAATAAAATAAAGAATCTATTAGGCTTTGCCCCTAAAAACTTATCCTATTACAGCGAGGCTTTTACGCATCCTTCTTATCAATTCCAAAAGGCGACGCGCAAAAGTTATGAACGATTAGAGTTTTTGGGCGATGCCATACTTGGCGCAGTAATAGCCGATTATATTTTCACCAATGCCCCCGAGCAAGATGAAGGCTACCTCACTAAAATGCGCTCCAAAATTGTAGAACGCCGCAATCTCAACCAGTTGGGTAAAGATATGGGGCTCTTAGATTTTTTGCGTACCAAGCTCACTCCAAGGCAATTGGGTAATAATATTACGGGCAATCTCTTCGAAGCGCTCATAGGGGCTATTTATTTAGATAGAGGTTATAAAGCCTGCTTCCGTTTTATAGAGCGAGAGCTTATCTTGCCGCATATCAATATCAAAAACTTGGAAGGAAAAGTGATTAGCCACAAGAGTTTATTGATAGAATGGTGTCAAAAACACAAATTGGACTTTGCTTTTGAAGCTGAAGAAGATATGGAAGACCGTTCTGAAACCAAATATTTTGTTGCTAAAGTACACGTACAAGGTTTTTCGGTAACGCGCGCCCGTTCTACTTCTAAGAAAAAAGCCGAAGAAATAGCCGCTAAACGCGCTTGCTACAAAATTCAAGGCAAACAGCACCATAAATTGGACGTACAATGAAAATCCTCCTCCTATCCGATACCCATTCGTACATAGACGACCGCATCCTGCACTATGTCAATGAAGCCGATGAGGTTTGGCATTGTGGTGATTTTGGTAATTTGGCTGTGATTGAAGCCCTTCAAGCTGTCAAGCCTTTACGCGGGGTCTATGGCAATATCGATGGTACCGATGTGCGTCAGTACTTCCCCAAAGTCAATCGTTTTCAGTGTGAACAAGTAGAAGTATTGATGATACATATAGGCGGTTATCCTAATAAATACACTCCTTTAGCCAAACAAGAAATTTTAGCTCACCCTCCCAAACTCTTCATTTCGGGGCATTCACATATTCTAAAAGTACAATACGACCCACAATTTCAATTGTTGCATCTCAACCCAGGAGCTGCTGGCATTTATGGCTGGCAAACAGTACGCACTATGCTCCGTTTTGAAATTGAAGGTAAAGAAATCAAAAACTTAGAAATCATTGAATTAGCTAAGAGATAAGAAGTAAGAACCTCATAGCTGCAACCGCCTTTTTGTATATCTTCTCATTTTGAAAATAAAATAAAAAATTATATCTTTGTCCCTTAATTGATAAAATCATTTTATGGCAAAGAAAAACACAAAAACCCTTAAATTTGAGATATTAGACAAAGAACTACAAAACTTATTATACAGCCGCGACAACTCTAAACTGATTTCAGTACTCAAAGAGGAGAAAAATCCACTACACTTAGAACAACTTGCCCAGTTAGATGTGAAGAGTTGTAAAAATTTAGGTTTCCCTGTACTATGGTCGCTATATGAAAATGATTTTATCCCATTTGAGGAGAATTTTTTATTGGAAAAGCTATGTGATGCTTTGTTTCTAATGAGCAAACATAAGGAAATAGAGAGTTTTATACTAAAAAGACCAGTCATTGCAGAAAAACTTTGTACAAAATTACCTTTTTTTCTTACTGATAACTTTTCTACTAACACTTTCCTATACGATAGTTTGCTTATATTAGCAGAAAAAGGATACTTCAAAGATACCCAAGTACTCCCTAACTTCTTAGAGATATTACTCAGTCCACTAAAAACTACTACTGCCAACAGCTACTGTCGCTTAATTGAAGACTTCAACCCTACAACAGAAGAGCTCCTTCCTTCTCAACAGACTCTTTTTGCCCTGCTCAGTAGCGATAAGACCTCAGTAGTGAACTTTGCTATCAAACTCATCAAGCAAATAGCTGACGAAAAATCCTTTGACTTCCAAGCCTTTGCCGACAACTTTGCGCTTTGTTTTGGTACCCCAAAAATAGCCAAAACCCAGCTTATAGGTTTAAATATCTTAGAAAAATACTATAAAAAGCAAGCCCCTACTAATCCCGACTACCGCGAGCAATTAGCGGTACTTTTCACCGTCCCCGACGTGAAGCTCCAAGAAAAAGTTGCCAACCTCCTCACTACCTATTTTAATCACGAAGGCCTCCCCGAAATCATTGCCTCTTACCGCGATTACCTAAAAGGCAAAGCTCAAGACCTCCTTGCAACCCTAAGTCCATCAGAAAATTCTGAGAACTCCCAAACTGCCCGTGCGGCTCGCACCTCCCACACCTCCCACACAGCTCTCACCCTGACACCTGTTTCCTGCACCCCAACCCCTGAAAAACTCCTCTTCCTCCTTGGCAACTGCCTACGCGAGCGTACGGCTGCTACTATCGACCTTTTCTTTGAAGGACTGGTACAGCTACAAGACCAATTGCCTGAAAACTTCAAGGAGCAACTCGCCCCTTATATCCCGCAGGTCAATGGGATGTATTATTTCAATGTACAGTTGGCAGCCTTGCAACTGCTCCTTGCGGGGTGGGTAGAGGACAGACCTTTGGAGTCTCCTGAGGAGTGGAAAAAGATGAACGCCCAAGTAAGACGCCTTAACACCGAAGAAGAAGAACCTTTCAAGCAAGCGTGTGTGCTCCACAATGTTTGGTATTTGCGTGATGAGATTCCTTACCTACTCTATAAGGTAAAGGCAACGCTTAACAAACTCAAATCGGGTAGCAAACTGCCTTTCCTTTCCACCCCTACGCACGCACCTTTCTATATGGATGCTGAAACCCTTGCCGACCGACTGCTCGCTTATCAAACAGCAGGCAAAGAAGTAGATTTGGACGACTTGGTAGTGGCTTGCAACCGATTGTTATTGAGTACCATTACCCCTGAAGCACAGGAGAAAGTACGCTCACTCTCAGGACAATATGCACTTGCCTTGGGCTACCTCTTCGGACTTTCTGATGTGGTAACCCCTACAGAGGAGCTCCTGCCATTATGGACGCAAATCACCCGCCTAAAACACCCTGACAAAGTATTTACCGAGTTTGAAACTACGACTGCCAAAGACTATCTTTCGGCTGTAAAACCTTTCTTCCCGTCTTACGAGATAGAGGGAGAGTTCAAACAGTTTTTCTTGGAAAAGGTATATGTAGATGACTATTACAACTATACCTTGGCAAGTCCTTTTGATAGCAGCGTATTTGACCGATTGCCCTACAATTGCTACAATGCAGGGGCATACGATCGCTGGGATACTGATACTCTGCGTTATGTAATTTCTCTAAACCCTCAGTATGTAGATGTGCTCTTAGGTAAATACACCCCTCTCTATGTAGGCGATAGTGATGCCGAGACCCAGCGTAATCTGCGTGAGCCTTTGCAACTACTCTTGGAATACGACCTGCCTGTACATCACGGTGGGTGGATATTTATAGGGATGGCTTTGCTTCACGACAAAAAGGAAACCCGCAACCTCGCGGCAGAGTATATCCTCCGTGCCATTAGCCGTGATGAAGACCTCAGTTATTTGCAACACTTTATAGCCGATATCCTCGCCCAAAAACTCACCCCTATCAATCGCTTTGTGGAGTTTTTGGATATGCCCACCCGCGACCCTAAGATAAAGGCTTTCCAAAAAGCAGTAGTAGAAGCTTATTTGCCTTTGGCTGAAAAGCAAGAAAAGAAACCTATGAATCATAAAAAATTAGCCAATTGGCTAATTTGCTAATCAACAAATTATCCTTATCTTTGCCTAATAAATTGATAAATAAAATGAACGACTTTGAATATGCTTATCCGTTTGCCTCGGTTATTGAGGAGGTAACGGCTCACGAGAAGAATTTTATCTTTTCGCACTGCTCTGAACTTAAAGAAGACAATGCTGTGCCTTGTTTTTTCTGGGGTAATATCACTCAACCTTTTGTAGTAGCTAAGTGTCTCGCTACACTGGCGAAGACTGTAGCCTCTCAGTTTGCTATCGCCCCTGGGGTGCTTGCTAAACTACGTGACCCTATTATTTCGGTAGGGAATGGCGAATTGCTTTTTGAGGGGTTCTCGTCTTGTAATAGCGTCTATGCTCGCGTAGGCTTGCGCAACGATGTGTTAGACGGCGATTTCTTACAGAGCGGTTGTACCAATATCGATTTCAATGATGTAACCGTGCGTGCTTTCAATGCCGTAACAGCTTCGGAGAAAATGGTGCTTAGTGTAGGGCAAAAGCAAACACACTTTATTACTGAAAAACACAAAACCGTAGAGAAGAAAGTAACCCTGCCCAATAGATGGATTAAGGGCTTGGGCAATGTGCAAGTATATCTTTCCGAAATGGATTTAGCGCACCGACTTAATAAAGCCGAAGCCATTCAGCTCTTCAGCTCTTTGCCCAAACAAGCTGTGAAAAACGATTATTACTTGGTAAAACGTGGCGTAGGTTACACTTTTGCACCTACCGCTACAACAGGGGCTATCAAAATAGGAGGAGTACATCGTCTCAACCTTTTACAAGGCTTACTCCTGCTTGCCGATAGTCTTTATGTATATCGTAGTAGCAGTGAGCAGTCAGTTGCTTTTGTGTTGCATTTCAAAGGAGTAGAAATGCTTTTCTTGCTGTCAGACAATGTATATCGAGGTTTTTCGGGTGAAGGAAAATACTTGGAGAATATGATTGAAGAAGTGCCTATGGAATGGCTTGTAGGGATTAACAATTTCTTCAAAACTAACGAAGTATTCTCACCTGCAATGGTGGCTATTGAAAACGATGTAAATATGGGAACTATGACCACCCTTCAAGCATCGCTTTCGAGCATAGGGCTATTGGGCTACAACCTCACCGATGGCAATTATTTCTACCGCCGTTTGCCTTTCAAACCCCAGCGTTTGATAAGTCTGAACCCGCGTTTGCAAAATGCCAAAAAACTCACTGAAAATAATGAAGTACAAATCGTAGAACAACGCGGTGATTATGTGAAAGCCAATGTAAAAGGAACAGGGGGAGTGACCCATACCGTTATTCTCGACGGCGAGAAAGTACAATGCACTTGCAATTGGTACACCAATCACCAAACTAATAGAGGTTTGTGTAAACACATTTTAGCTACCAAGATGATAACGAGCTAATTAAGTTAATTTTTATATTAACCCTTATCTCTTATCTAAAAAAATCCCCAAAAGTATTGCAGTCAATAAAAATCTTTGTATCTTTGCAGCATATTTTTATATAAACCAAACATTACCTAACCCCTGACCCCTAGAAACTAACCATTAAATATAATGAATATGACAAAGAAATTCAACCCCGACTATGTGTTTGAAACCAGTTGGGAAGTATGTAACAAAGTAGGCGGTATCCACACCGTTATCGCTACTAAAGCCCCTGCTATTGCCAAACAATTCAGAAGTAAATATATTCTGATAGGTCCTGATATCTGGCAACACAATGAAAATAAAGAATTTGTAGAAAACCCAGGACTCTTCAAATCTTGGCGTGCCAAAGCAGCCTCCGAAGGCTTGCGCGTACGTGTTGGTAATTGGAAAATAGAGGGGAATCCTATTGTTATTCTTGTCGATTTTTCTCATTATGTAAGCGCTAAAAATGAAGTTTTACGTTACTATTGGGATAACTATAAACTTGATTCTTTCAATAGCCCTTGGGATTATGTAGAGTCTGTTCTCTTTGGCTATGCCGTTGGAAAAGTAATCGAGAGTTTCGTGAAATTCAACACAGCTTCACGCGAAAATGTAATCTGCCACTTCCACGAGTGGATGACAGGTAGTGCATTGCTCTATTTAGAAGGTGAAATGCCTAAAATAGGCTCTGTTTTCACTACTCACGCCACAGTCGTAGGGCGTTCTATAGCAGGCAATGGCTATCCGCTCTACAACGAAATGAAAAACTACAACCCAGAAGAAATGGCTTACCGTTTTGGGGTACAACACAAGCACTTCCTCGAAAAAGAAACTACTAAAGTAGCCGATTGCTTCACTACTGTAAGTGAAATTACAGCCCAAGAAGCTCAGCACTTCCTCAGTAGAAAAACTGACATTATCACCCCTAATGGCTTCAACGATGCTATTGTTCCTGCTGAAAAAGATTTTGATAAGAAACGCAAAGCAGCAAGAGAACGCCTCATCAATGTGGCACAAGCTCTGGTAACGCAACCTATTAATGAGAATACTAAAATCGTTGCTATCAGCGGTCGTTACGAGTTCCGCAACAAAGGAATTGATGCCTTTATCGATGCCTTGGGTGCCCTCAATCGCAATCCTAAAAACAAAAAAGAGTTATTGGCTTATATACTTATTCCTACAGCCTATGATGCTCCTAATCAAGGATTGCTCAACAACCTTCACCACCCCGAAAAAACAACCCCTAACGAACAAAAACACCTCACTCACATCCTCCCCGATGTTTATAACGATGCTATTGTAAAACGCATCAACGAGCAACAACTGTTCAATCGCAAGGAAGATAAGGTGAAAGTGATTTTCTGCCCAAGTTACCTCAATGGTAATGATGGTGTGTTCAACCTCTCTTACTACGATTTGCTCATTGGTTTAGATGGCACGGCTTTTCCGTCTTACTACGAACCTTGGGGCTATACACCACTCGAAAGTTTAGCCTTCAAAGTGCCTACCATCACTACTAATTTGGCAGGATTTGGCAAATGGGTGAATGACTACTATCCTCAAAAACAAAAAGCTATAGAAGTAGTCAATCGTACTGATAGCAACTATGGTGAAGTAGTAGGAGCTATCGTCAAAAATATACAAAATCTATTAGATAGCAAAGATGACGATTTTCAAGCATTGCGCGAAACAGCCGGTAAAGTTTCCGAAATCGCTCTTTGGAAAAACTTAGTACAGTACTATATCAAATGTTACGAACTCACCCTCGAAAATATAGAGGATAGAGTAGAAAGTCTTCCTCCGGTAGAAACCGATGGTGTAGCCTATTTAGAAAAATCTAAAGTGGTAAACACTCCTAATTGGCGCAGTGTGATTATCCACCGCGCTATCCCTGAAGCCTTGCAACCTCTCGAAGAACTCGCTAAAAACCTATGGTGGTGCTGGAATGATGAGGCTTACGAAGTGTTCAAATACATTGATAAAGCAAAATGGATAGAAGTGCGCAAAAACCCTATTGCCTTGCTTGATAGCATCTCCCTCTCTCGTTATAAAGAGTTGGAAAACGATGCGGTATTTATGCGTAACCTCTCCAAAGTATATGGTGATTTTCAGGAATATATGGCTAAAAAAACCGAAATGGTAAGTCCGTCTATTTCTTATTTTAGTATGGAATACGGCTTGCACTCTTCTTTGAAAATCTATTCAGGAGGTTTAGGTATCTTAGCGGGCGACTATCTAAAAGAAGCTAGTGATAAAGCTACCAAAATCACTGGGGTAGGTTTGTTATACCGCTATGGTTATTTCACCCAAAAACTGTCCTCAGCAGGTAACCAAGAAGCCGACTACGAAGCTCAAGATTTCTCTAAAATACCCGTAACCCCTGTATTCGACCCCGAGACTGGTAAGTGGATAGTAATTTCTATCGAACTACCTGGGCGTACCCTCTATGCTCGTGTATGGCGTGTCGATGTAGGTCGTATAGAACTCTATCTCCTCGATACCGATTTCGAAAACAACCGCGAAGACGACCGTTCTATCACTCACCACTTATACGGTGGTGACTGGGAAAACCGTCTCAAACAAGAAATGTTGTTAGGTTTAGGCGGTATCAAAATGTTGCGTAAATTAGGTATCAATAGTGATATCTACCACTGCAACGAAGGTCACGCTGCCTTTATAGGTTTGGAACGTCTCAGCGAATTTATCGAACACAACAACCTTACTTTCTCCGAAGCAATGGAAGTAGTACGCGCCTCATCTCTCTTCACTACACACACTCCTGTACCTGCAGGTCACGATGCTTTTGAAGAAGGATTATTACGCGCTTATTTAGGAAGTTACACCGATAAATTGCACGTGAATTGGGAACAAATTCTCGCTCTCGGTAAAATCAACCTGAGCAACCCTCACGAGAAATTCTCAATGAGTAACCTCGCTGCCAACCTCTCCCAAGAGGTCAATGGTGTGAGCTGGCTTCACGGTGAGGTGAGCAAAGATATCCTTAAAGATTTGTGGCCTGGCTATATGCCTGAAGAACTACATATTAGCTATGTGACCAACGGGGTACACCAACCTACTTGGACTGCTGGTCTATGGAAAGAAGTGGAAAACGAAGTCTTTGGTAAAGACTACAAAACGCATCACTACGACCCTAAGAGCTTTGAAGGTATCTATAAAGTATCCGATCAACGTGTATGGGAAATCAAAACTGCCCTCCGTTCTAAACTCTTGCGTCGTGTAGAACAAAAATTGCGTTTAGAGAAAAATACACCTTATTTCTCTCCTCGCCAATTAGTGGAAATCAAAGAGAATTTGCGTGAAGATATCCTTACTATTGGTTTTGCACGCCGCTTCGCAACCTACAAACGCGCACACTTGCTCTTTACCAATATAGAACGATTAGATAGAATTATAAATAATCCTGAACGCCCTGTACAGTTTATATTTGCTGGTAAAGCTCACCCTGCCGATAAAGCAGGTCAGGATTTGATTAAAAATATCGTCGAAATCTCTAAATTGCCACAGTTCTTAGGTAAAATATTGTTCATACCTAACTACGATATGGAACTCGCACGCCACATGGTACAAGGAGTTGATGTGTGGATGAACACCCCTACACGTCCGCTCGAAGCCTCAGGAACCAGTGGTGAAAAAGCAGCGATGAATGGTACAATGCACTTCAGTGTGCTTGATGGTTGGTGGGTAGAAGGCTACCGCGAAGATGCTGGTTGGGCACTGCCTATGGAACGTTCCTACGAAAACCAACAATATCAAGACGAAATGGATGCCGAGACAATTTATAACATCATCGAAGATGAAATCGCACCTATATTCTATGATAAGAATAAAGATGGTATATCATCTCGCTGGTGTGCCCTCATCAAAAATACAATTGCCAAAGTAGCCGTGAATTTCACCACTACCCGTATGCTCACCGATTACGAAAACCAATATTATTACCCCATGACTGAACGCGTAACTAAACTGAAAGACAATAAGTTCGCTACAGCTATCGAGCTTTCTAATTGGAAACGTAAAGTAACTCAAGAATGGGATAATATAAAGGTAGCCGATTTCAAAGTGCCTAATCGCAACGAGCAACTTATTTCTATCGGTAAAACTTACAAAGGTGAAATCACTTTAGAATTAGGTGATTTGCGCCCTGAAGATGTAGGGGTAGAACTTGTAGTCGCTCAACAAAAAGACGATAAATTCAAAGTCCTCTCTACAACTGAGTTCACAGTAGCAGCGCAAGAAGGTAATAAAGCTACTTATCAATTAGAGATTGCTTCCGAATATCCAGGCGCTTTACACTTGGCAATACGAATTTTCCCTAAAAATAATTTATTGCCACACCGTCAAGATTTTGCCTTGGTAAAATGGTTGTAATCTGAATGTAATTAACTTGTAATCAATAAATTAATAACAAATGGAGCAATGTGTAATACTGTTTTAAACACTGTGTTTTCAAGTCTTTTTTTTAGGGTTTATCAATTTTAACAAAAAAAAATGCACTTAAAAATTTATAGATATTAAAATAATACTTATATTTGCCCCCAAATTTAAATAGTAATCAAAATTCATTTTTAAGTATGAAGAAAATCAAATTAACTTTATTTGCTTTGGCTGCTGCTTTTTCAGTAGGAGTTCAAGCGCAAGATGAAAACAGTCCTTGGCAGATAGGATTTGGAGTAAATACCGTTGATATACGTACTCCAGATGCGTTCGGGGACTTGATGAAAGACTGGGGTGGACCAAGCGATATCAATATCCTTCCCGCTGTTTCTCGTCTTTCTGTAGGTAGATATATTGGTGCCGGTTTTTCTGCTGAATTATCTGGATCATTGAACAAAATCGAAAAAGGTTTCGGTTATAACAAAGATCTTGATAACAAAGTAGACTTATCTTTCTGGGCTGCCAATTTGGCTGTGAAATACCACTTGAACTCTCTTTGGAAAGGTGCAAGATGGTTCGATCCATTCTTACAAGTAGGTGGTGGCTATGCAGCTATTGATAACGAAGGTAAATTCCGCGGCTTAGGCGGTGGTGGTGTAAACTTCTGGTTTACTGAAAACATCGGTATCAACTTGCAAACTGCCTACAATCCTACTTTCAAATCTGGCTCTCAAGAAGACTACTTCCAACACGCAGCTGGTATCGCTATCAAATTTGGTAAAAAAGACCGCGATAAAGATGGTGTAGCTGATAAAGATGACCTTTGTCCAGATGAACCAGGTAAAAAAGAATTGAACGGTTGTCCTGATAGAGATGGTGATGGTATCGCTGATAAAGATGACCAATGTCCAGATGAAGCTGGTAAACCAGAATTAAATGGTTGCCCAGATAGAGATGGTGACGGTGTTGCTGATAAAGATGACGCTTGCCCAGATGAAGCTGGTCTTAAAGAATTCAATGGTTGCCCTGATACTGATGGTGACGGTGTTGCTGATAACATAGACCAATGTAAAGATGTAGCTGGTCCTAAAGAAAACAAAGGTTGCCCTTGGCCTGATACTGATGGTGACGGAGTTCTTGATAAAGATGATGAGTGCCCAGAAGAAGCTGGACCTGCTTCTAACAATGGTTGCCCTGAAGTAACTCAAGAAGTACAAACTCAATTGAATAGCTTTGCTAAAACTATTTTGTTCGATGTGAACAAAGCTACTATCCGCCCTGAGTCTGCTACTGTATTGAATAACATCGTTAATGTATTGAACAAATACAAAAACGCTAAATTCTCAATAGAAGGTTATACTGATACCAGTGGTAACAAAGCTAAAAACCAAAAACTTTCTGAAGATAGAGCTTACTCAGTTAAGGCTTACTTAATTGATAAAGGTATTGACCAAGCTCGTCTTACTGCTAAAGGTTTCGGTCCTGAAAAACCTATCGCTTCTAACAAAACTAAGAAAGGTAGAGAACTTAACCGCCGTGTTGAAATCAACTTGGTAAAATAGTTTTAGGAACATTTTTATCTTTATAAAACCAAAAAAAAGAGGCTGCCACTTTCGGTAGCCTCTTTTCTATCTCTAACCCCTAACCCCTATGTCCATAGATATCCAATTGCAAACCTTGCCTAATAACTCTGGCGTCTACCAGTTCTATGACGCCTCCGATATCCTTATCTATGTAGGCAAAGCTGTCAATCTCAAAAAACGCGTCTCCTCTTATTTCCAAAAAGAACACGATAATGCTAAAACACGCATTTTGGTGCGCAAAATCGTACGTATTGAGCATATCGTGGTAGCTACCGAAAGCGATGCTTTACTACTCGAAAACAACCTTATTAAAAAATACCAACCTCGCTACAACATTCTTTTAAAGGACGATAAAAGCTATCCGTGGATATGCGTCAAAAAAGAACGCTTTCCCCGTGTCTTCTCCACACGCCGAGTAGTGAAAGACGGCTCTTTGTATTTCGGTCCCTATACGAGTATGAAAACGGTGCACACACTATTAGATTTGATAAAAGAACTCTTCCCCTTGCGTAATTGCAACTACGATTTGTCGCCCCAAAACGTAGCCAATCACAAGTTTAAAGTGTGTTTGGAATACCATCTAAAAAATTGTAAAGGACCTTGTGAAGGATATCAAAGCGAACAAGATTATAACAATAATATCCAGCAAATAGTCGAAATTCTCAAAGGCAATTTCAAAGAAGCACTCAAGCATTTCAAAGAAGAAATGATGGCATTAGCTGCCGAAATGCGTTTTGAAGAAGCGCATCTCATCAAACAGAAAATACAAAGTTTAGAAAATTACCAAGCTAAATCTACCATTGTGAGTAGTAAAATTACCAATGTCGATGTATTCACTATTGTTTCCGATGAAGAATATGGGTATGTAAACTTCCTGCAAGTGGCTTATGGAGCGATTGTGCGCGCTCATACTTTGGAGATTAAAAAGAAATTAGACGAGACGGATAGAGAGCTTTTAGAATATGCTATTATTGATATTCGCGAACGCTTCTTCTCTGTATCTAAGGAAATTATCGTACCTTTTGATGTAACCCTTTCCGACGGATTACAAGCTACTATCCCTAAAGCAGGTGAGAAAAAACAACTTTTAGATCTCTCATTGCGCAATGCCAAACACTTCCGTCAAGATAGGTTCAAGCAAGAAAAAATACTAGACCCTGAACGCCATACCAATCGCATTCTCACCCAGATGCAACGCGATTTGCACCTCTCGGTACCTCCCGTGCATATAGAGTGTTTCGATAACTCTAACATTCAGGGTACAAACCCTGTATCAGCTTGTGTAGTCTTTAAAAATGCCAAACCAAGTAAAAAGGACTATCGTCATTTCAATGTAAAAACTGTCGAAGGTCCTAACGATTTTGCTTCTATGGAAGAAGCGGTATATCGCCGTTACCGCCGTTTGTTAGACGAACAACAACCGCTGCCTCAACTTATTATCATCGATGGAGGTAAAGGGCAACTCTCATCAGCTCTAAAAGCCTTAGAACAGTTAGAATTGCGCGGTAAGATAGCTATTATAGGCATTGCCAAGCGGTTAGAGGAAATTTATTTCCCCGAAGATAGTGTCCCTTTGTATTTAGATAAGCGTTCCGAAACCCTGCGTGTAATTCAGCAATTGCGTGACGAAGCTCACCGTTTTGGTATTACGTTCCACCGCCAAAAACGCAGCAAATCAGCTATCGTATCCGAACTCGATGGGGTAGGGGGGATAGGCGATAAGACCAAAGAAACGCTCCTCCAACACTTCAAATCAGTAAAACGCATCCGTGAGGCTACATTAGAAGAACTCACAAAGGTCGTAGGTTTTAGAGGTAAAAAAGTGTATGAGTATTTTCACCATCCGTAATTTGCTAATTTGCTAATTATTACATATCTTTGCACTTTCATCATCAATAATTTTAAGTAGTGAAGTATTGTTTCTACATAATAACCTTGCTCTTTTTGGTTGCTTGTACTTCTAAAGAAAAAAAAGCAACCCTCACTCCTTTTACTTTCCCCGAAAATACTGAGCTCATCTACCATATCAATAACCGCGACAACTTCCTGAGTGCCCTTACGAACAATAGCTTTTGGAAAGCTCATAACCCTCGTATATTGCGTTTGCACGAAGTAAAACTCTTAGAAACTTTACCCGTAAATGATGATATATGGGTAGCATTTTCTACTGAAGGCAATTGCTTTTTTATTTGTAAAAAAGAAAATAACGAGAAATCAGCTACTTGGAAAAACGCTTCTGCACAAGTGCAAAAACAAGCCTTGTTTGGCAAAGAGTGGTTCTATACAATTTATGGTGATTACTTGCTCATCAGCGATGGCGAAAAACTTTCTGAGTACACTTCTTTAAACAAACAAAACAAGAGCGATGCTCAACAGGATTTAGAAAAACTACAACAAATTAGCGGTACTGAATGTGTAGCAAACCTATTTTTACAAAAAAACGCTGCCAACGATTATTTCGAACCTTTCTTTGGTGAAAAACCACTTGCAAATTGTAAAAACTGGGTAGCTTTTGATCTCTTTTTAGAAGAAAACAATGTGCGTCTCAGTGGGGTAACCACTATTGATAAAGAGGCAAATACCGATGTGATGCTCCACACTGTTCCCTATCAAAACGATGCGTTAAGTCTAATGCCAGCTCGTGTACTCAGCATCGATGCTTATACTTTTGATGATGCCGAAAAACTGACACAAAACGACAGTATAGCGCAAGAAAGTCCCTTTAGAACTTCAATCAATGGGGTTGCTTTTGGGCGCGTAACCGAAGGTCAATTTGCAGTAGTTTCCTCATTTGATGTAGATGAAACCCTCCAACAGCTACCCGTGCTTTCCGAGGATTTCCAATACAACTTCCCGATGTACGAACTCAACCCCGACCTGCCCGTCGGTTTCTTCACTTCATTTGTAAAAGATTTCATTCCACGTTATGCAGGCGTGTATCAAAAGCAATTGGTACTCACCAAAACCAAAGAACTCCTCATCTCTGTAGTGAATGATATGCAGCGAGGTAATGTATTATCAGCGAATAAAGCCTTTGGTTTATTAGAGGAAAACAGCGCTTCAAATGTTACTTTCTCTCGCATTGTCAATCTCTACGACAATCCATCTTTTAGCAGTCGTTTTCCTGCGATAGCCGAAAATTACCGTTGGGCTCTCTTCCAACAAACACCTCAAAACGATTATTACGTGCTGAATTTTGTAAGTGAAAAACAAACTGAAAGCACCCTTTCTGATGAGATGCGCGAGCGTTTCCGCTTTGCCTTAGACGATGCTATGGCAAGTGAGCCTGTTATTCTCTTAAACCACCGCACCAAACGATTGGAAATTGCTGTGCAAGATGAGAATAACTACCTCTATCTCATAGGTAACAACGGATCACTATTGTGGAAAAAACGCTTAGATGGAAAAATACAAAGCCCTATCTATCAAGTAGATTTGTTCAAAAATGGCTTCCTACAAATGGCTTTCACTACCGAAAAATCCATTTGGGTTGTCGATCGCAATGGCAATAATGTAGCACCTTTCCCTTTACAGTACAAAACTCCCATTACGCCCTTAGAAGTCTTTGATTACGAAAGTAATCGTGAATATCGTTTCCTCTTTGCTGAAGGCAATACTCTTCACCTTTTAGATAAGAAAGGACAAGAAGTGAAAGGCTTCAACCAGAGTGCTAATGGCAAACCTTTGTTTACCCCTAAACACTATCGTTTCAATGGGAAAGATTATCTCATTTACTCATCTAACAATGGCACTTTCAACATCTTGCACCGCAATGGCGAGCCCCGTATTACCGTGAAAGGCGCCTATAGTTTTTCTAACAATCCGCCTTTGGTGTTAGGTAACCTCTTTATGTTCACTAATACTGATGGTACGCTTATCTCTATAGACGAAAAAGGCGGAATGACCCGCAAAAACCTATCACTTACCGAACCTTTTTATTGGGGAGGCAATCGCTATGTACTTACCTCACTTTCAGGAAATATACTCACTATAGGCAATCAGCGTATAGAACTCCCAGAAGGTAAGTACAGTCGCCCTAAATTGTTTCGCATCCGCGGAATGAACTATGTATCAGCAACCGAACAGAACACTCAAAAAGCCTATCTATACAACGAAAAAGGCAACTTGCTAAAAGATTTTCCCGTAGAGTCTATTTCGCCCATCGCTATAGATGTAGATTACGATAAATCTATCTGGGTAGTCACTGAAAAAAATACTACCGAATTGATTTTGTACACAATGAAACAATTTGCTAATGAGTAGATTTACCTTTACTCTGAGAATCCCGAGAACTCCGAGAATTCCTCTTGCCTTACAGTAATTTGCTAATTCCTCTAATTTCCCAACTCTCAACTACTTAAAAACTTTTTCAAAAAATATTCTCAAAAAACTATTGCCATTTCAAAAAATAGTAGTACTTTTGCACGATATTTTGTAAATAGGCTTCGTGGGGATTCCCCAATGAGGCCACATAAACTTATTATATTCACCATAACAATATGGCAAGAGAAAAAACAACAGCTGTTCCTAAATTTGATAAAATTTCGATCGGTTTGGCCTCCCCCGAATCTATCTTAGCCGTTTCACGCGGCGAGGTTACTAAACCCGAAACTATCAACTACCGTACTCACAAACCTGAACGCGACGGGTTGTTCTGTGAGCGTATCTTTGGTCCCGTAAAGGACTATGAATGTGCTTGTGGTAAATACAAACGCATTCGTTATAAAGGCATCGTCTGCGACCGTTGTGGCGTGGAAGTGACCGAGAAAAAAGTACGCCGCGAAAGGGTAGGACATATCAACCTCGTGGTGCCTATCGCTCACATTTGGTATTTCCGTTCTTTGCCTAACAAAATCGGCTATTTGTTAGGTCTTCCTTCCAAAAAGTTGGATATGATTATCTACTACGAACGCTATGTAGTTATCCAACCAGGTATTGCCAAAGGTCCAGAAGGTGAAGATTTACAATATTTAGACTTCCTTTCAGAAGAAGAATACCTCGCTATTACCGAGAGTCTTCCAGCTGATAACCAATACTTAGAAGATACTGACCCCAATAAGTTTATCGCTAAAATGGGAGCTGAGTGTCTCCTCGAACTCCTCGAACGTTTGGATTTAGACGCACTTTCTTACGACTTGCGCCACAAAGCCAACAACGAAAGTTCTAAACAACGCAAAACCGAAGCGCTCAAACGTTTGCAAGTGGTAGAGGCGTTCCGCGAATCCCAAAAGAACCGCGAAAACAAACCTGAATGGATGATAATGAAGGTGATTCCTGTAATCCCGCCCGAATTGCGTCCATTGGTGCCGCTTGATGGAGGACGTTTTGCAACTTCCGACCTCAACGACTTATACCGCCGTGTGATCATCCGCAACAACCGCCTCAAACGCTTGATGGAAATCAAAGCGCCTGATGTGATTTTGCGTAATGAGAAACGTATGTTGCAAGAATCTGTGGATTCACTCTTTGATAACACTCGTAAATCATCAGCGGTAAAAACTGAATCTAACCGTCCGCTCAAATCCCTTTCCGATTCATTGAAAGGTAAACAAGGACGCTTCCGTCAGAACCTCCTTGGTAAACGTGTGGATTACTCAGCACGTTCGGTAATTGTGGTAGGTCCTGAACTAAAAATGTATGAATGTGGTTTGCCAAAGAATATGGCAGCCGAACTCTATAAACCGTTTGTAATCCGTAAACTCATCGAACGCGGTATCGTAAAAACGGTAAAATCAGCTAAGAAAATTATCGACAAAAAAGAACCTGTAGTATGGGACATCTTGGAGAACGTGATCAAAGGTCACCCAGTGCTCCTCAACCGTGCCCCTACATTGCACCGCTTGGGTATTCAGGCATTCCAGCCTAAACTCATCGAGGGGAAAGCTATCCAGTTGCACCCTCTCGTGTGTACAGCGTTCAATGCCGACTTCGATGGTGACCAGATGGCGGTGCACTTGCCTCTTGGTCCTGAGGCTATCCTCGAAGCTCAACTATTGATGTTGGCTTCTCACAATATCCTCAACCCTGCCAATGGTTCACCTATCACTGTACCTTCTCAAGATATGGTCTTGGGGCTTTACTACATCACCAAAGGTCGTAAATCTACCCCAGAGTATCCTATCAAAGGTGAAGGTCTCACTTTCTATTCTGCCGAAGAGGTAAATATCGCTTACAACGAAGGTAAATTGAGCCTCAACGCTTTCATCAAAGTGAAAGTACGCGACCTCGACGAGAATGGCAATGTGTATTATCCTATAGTAGAAACTACTACGGGGCGTGTGCTCTTCAACGAGTTGGTGCCTTTGGAAGTAGGCTACGTAAACGAGGTACTTACTAAAAAATCTCTCCGCGACATCATCGGTCGTATCCTCAAAGCTACCAGCATCCCTGTAACGGGTGACTTCTTGGATAAAATCAAGAATATGGGTTACCGTTTCGCCTTCAAAGGTGGATTGTCATTCAGTTTAGGAGATATCATCATTCCTCAAGAAAAAGTGGATATGATTGCTGAAGCTAATGGTCTCGTTGATGGTATTATGATGAACTATAATATGGGTCTCATCACCAATAACGAACGTTATAACCAAGTGATTGATGTATGGACATCTACCAATGCACAACTTACTGAATTGGCGATGAAACGCATCAGTACTGATCAGCAAGGATTCAACTCTGTGTATATGATGCTCGACTCTGGAGCGCGTGGTTCTAAAGAGCAGATTCGTCAGCTTACCGGTATGCGTGGTTTGATGGCTAAACCTAAAAAATCTAGCGTAGGTGGGGGCGAAATTATCGAGAACCCTATCTTGTCAAACTTTAAAGAAGGTTTGTCAATCCTCGAGTACTTCATCTCTACCCACGGGGCTCGTAAAGGTCTTGCCGATACTGCTTTGAAAACTGCCGACGCTGGTTATTTAACTCGTCGTTTGGTCGATGTTTCACAAGATGTAATCATCAACACCGAAGATTGCGGTACCTTGCGCGGGGTAGAAGTACGTGCGCTCAAAAAGAATGAGGAAGTTGTAGAAACCCTTGGCGAACGCATCTTGGGTCGTGTGTCACTCCACGATGTATACAATCCTCTTACCGAAGAGCTTCTCGTAGCTGCTGGTGAAGAAATTACTGAAAAAATAGTAGATAAAATAGATGCTGCACCTATCGATATGGTAGAAGTGCGTTCTGCACTTACTTGTGAAGCTAAACACGGTATTTGTGCAAAATGTTATGGTCGCAACCTTTCTACCGGTCGTATGGTTCAGAAAGGGGAAGCTGTAGGGGTAGTTGCTGCCCAATCTATTGGTGAGCCTGGTACTCAGCTTACCTTGCGTACTTTCCACGCGGGAGGGGTTGCTGGTAACGTATCCGAAGAAAATAAAACTGAAGCGCGTTTCGATGGTATCATTGAAGTAGAAGATTTGCGCGTAGTAAGTGGTAAAGACAACGAACAAAACCCTGTAGATGTGGTAGTTCGTTCATCTGAGCTCCGCGTTCTCGACCCTACTACTAAAATGGTGCTTCAAACACACGATATCCCTTATGGTGCTCACATCTTTGTAAAAGATAAACAAGAAGTGAAAAAAGGCACTTTGCTTTTCCAATGGGATCCATACAACGCTGTAATCATCTCTGAATACTCTGGTAAAATCGCTTACGAAGATATCGAACAAGGGGTTACTTACCAAGTAGAAATCGATGAGCAAACTGGTTTCCAAGAAAAAGTGATTGTAGAATCACGTAATAAAAAGTTGATTCCTACCTTGCTTATCGTTGATAAAAATGGAGAAACGCTCCGTTCTTACAACTTGCCTGTTGGCGCTCACATTATGGTGGATAACAACAGCAAGATTGAAGAAGGTAAAGTACTCGTGAAAATACCACGTAGTTCTGCCAAAGCAGGGGATATCACAGGGGGTCTCCCTCGTGTTACCGAGCTCTTTGAAGCGCGTAACCCATCAAACCCTGCTATCGTATCCGAAATCGACGGGGTGGTATCATTCGGTAAAATTAAACGTGGTAATAAAGAAGTTATCGTTACCTCTCGTTTAGGCGACGAACGCAAGTACTTGGTTAAACTCTCAAGCCAAATCTTGGTACAAGAAAACGACTTTGTACGTGCTGGTAAACCTCTATCCGATGGCTCTGTAACTCCTGATGATATCTTGCGTATCAAAGGACCTTCAGCTGTACAACAGTACTTAGTAAACGAAGTACAAGAGGTATATCGTCTCCAAGGGGTGAAAATCAACGACAAACACTTTGAGGTTATCGTTCGCCAAATGATGCGTAAAGTCGAAATCCAAGACCCAGGTGATACCCTCTACCTCGAAGGTCAGTTGGTTCACAAAGACGACTTTATCGAAGAAAACGACCGCCTATTCGGTAAAAAAGTAGTAGAAGATGCTGGTGACTCCGAAAACTTGAAAGCAGGACAAATAGTGAGCCTCCGCGAATTGCGTGATGAAAACTCACTCCTCAAACGTTCTGATAAGAATTTGGTAATCGCTCGTGATATCATTCCTGCTACTGCTATGCCTGTGTTACAAGGTATCACGCGTGCTTCATTGCAAACTAAATCGTTCATCTCAGCAGCTTCCTTCCAAGAAACTACTAAAGTGTTGAACGAGGCAGCTGTAAGTGGTAAAATAGATACCCTCGACGGCTTGAAAGAAAATGTAATCGTTGGTCACCGTATCCCTGCAGGTACAGGTCTTAAAGAGTACGAGAAAATCATCGTAGGCTCTAAAGCTGATATGGAACCAGTAGTCGAAAAGAAAAAATCAAGATAAACAATGAACGAAGTAGAAGAAAAAGAAGGACAGTTGAGTATCGAGCTCGACGATAAGATTGCTAAAGGAGTGTACTCTAATTTAGCGATTATCAACCACTCATCTACTGAGTTTGTAGTAGATTTCGTGAGTGTAATGCCAGGGATGCCCAAAGGAAAAGTGCGCAGTCGCATTATCCTTACCCCCGAGCACGCCAAACGATTGCTATTTGCTTTAGATGATAATATCCAAAAGTTTGAACAAGCTAACGGAACAATCTCTAACAGCGACGACCGTCACGCCATACCTCTGTTTGGTGTAACCGGACAAGCCTAATCAACTAGTAGCTAACAACTAACAGTTAATAATATTTTGCCAAAGATGTAAACAGCCCGTGTGGCTCACATCTTTGGCAAATTTTTTTCCGCCATTCGTATTTTGTATTTCGGAATTATTTTGTACTTTTGCCGCCGTCTCATAAGGGGTGCTGTAACAGGCTGAGATCATACCCATTGAACTTGAACGGATAATCCCGTACAAGGAATGAAACTAAGCGAATGGAGCTTGTTTTTGCTTTTGGGTAGCATAAACAGGCTTTTTTTATTTTATTAACACACCAAATAATCACCTCTTTTATTTGTTAAAGAACCTTATTTTTTAATGAAAAATGTACTTTTGTACGCAGCTGTTGCTATCTCTATCTCAGCAATAGCACAACAAGCGGAATCTCCATTGGATTCTATTATCTCTCCAGCTAAGCCTATTCAGCTTGACGAAGTATTAGTATCGTCGGTGAGGGCTACCAAAAAACTTCCCGTAACCTTTTCTAATCTCTCTAAGGAGGAAATTAAGACCAAAAATTTCGGTCAGCAGTTGCCTTTATTGTTAGGTCAGTTGCCTAATGTGGTAAGCTATTCCGAAGATGGTTCGGGCTTTGGCAGTAGCAATATGTTTGTACGCGGGAGCGACTTGTACCGTACCAATGTAACTATCAACGGCGTACCGCTCAACGACTCCGAATCTCAAGGGGTATTTTGGTACAATCTTTCAGATTTTGCCTCCTCTGCCGAGAGCATACAATTGCAACGCGGGGTAGGTACTTCTTCTAATGGGGCAGGAGCTTTCGGCGCAAGCCTCAACGTCCTCACCGATGCCGTACAAGAGCACGCATCAGGGGAACTCGCCAACTTCTATGGCAGTTATAATACTCACAAACACAGCCTTAAACTTTCCACCGGAAAGCTCAACGATCGTTTTGAACTCAGCGGACGCTTTTCTGTAATCAAAAGTGATGGATATCGCGACCGCGCTTCCTCCGACCTTAAATCTTACTTCTTACAAGGCGCTTATAGCCACGGGGGTACGCTCATCAAAGGATTGGTATTTGGTGGCAAACAAAGTGTCTATCTTACCTATCTGGGAGTAGATAAAGAGACCTTAAATAGTAATCGCCGTTACAATCCTGCGGGAGCCTATAAAGATGCCACTGGTAACAAACGTTTCTATGAAAACGAAACTGATAACTATCAGCAAGACCACGCCCAACTGCACTGGACACAACAGTGGAATACGGCGTGGCATACGCAACTCTCCTTTCACTACACCAAAGGCAAAGGTTATTGGGAAAACTATGAGAAGAAAAAATATTCTAAGGTAGGCTTGCCCAAAGTACTCGACGGGGCTGGCAAGGAACAAAAAGCATACATCATTCACCAACAAGGATTAAACAATGATTTCTGGGGTACTACTTTTTCGGCAAACTATCAGAAAGACGGCGTGCAACTGCTCTTTGGAGGATTGCTCAATCGTTATGAAGGGTCGCATTACAAAGATTTGCTATGGGCAGAAAAAGCGCCTTTTGTGTATGGCAATCGTTATAGTTATGAAGGACTCAATACCAAAGAAGAAGCGGCGGGCTACGGCAAACTCACTTGGCAATTTGCCCCTAAATGGAGCTTGTTTGCCGATGTACAATTCCGTCACGTAGGGTATAAGGCGAATAAATATCAGATAGACGAAAGCCTTAACAGTTTCAACCCTAAGGCGGGTCTTACCTTCTTTTTGAATGAACACAACGACCTTTACGTTTCTTATGCACGTGCTACTAAAGAGCCTAACCGCTCCGATTACAAAAGTTATTACGAAGCTTTGCAGGACGATCCTAATGCTAAAAAACCTATCGCCGAGAAACTCAACGATATAGAACTCGGTTGGCGACTCACCACCCCCAAAGTACGTTTGAATCTCAATGGTTATTATATGGCTTATCAAGACCAATTAGTGCTTTCAGGGAAACTCAACAGCACTGGTTATCCTATCCGTGAGAATGTGGGTAAGAGCTATCGTGCAGGAGTTGAAGCCGATGCAATGGTAAAACTCTCAGAGCGTTGGTTCTGGTCACCCAATTTGGCTTTTAGCAAAAATCTAAACAGAGATTATAAGAGTCAAGATGCTGATGTAGCCACTCGCACTATTAGTTGGGGCGACACCCGCATTTCCTATTCTCCTGATGTAGTGCTCGGTAATACCATTACTTTTATGCCTATTGATGGCTTTCAAATAGGGTTGATTTCTAAATATGTGGGTGCACAATATGTAGATAACACCGAACGTGATGAAGCCAAACTCGATGCTTATTTTGTGAATAACCTCAGTTTGCAATACGAATGGAAGCCTAAAAGCACTTTCAAATCAGTGTTGTTTTCGGTAATGGGTAATAACATTTTCAACACCAAATACACTCCTTACGGCGATAATGGTTGGGGAATGGTGTATATTCCTGCTGCCGAAGCGAATTATTTAGCAGGAGTAACACTCAGTTTTTAGGTATATTGTAGGGGCGTTTTGCAAATGCCCCTACAAAACAAAACCTTTATAATATTAAAAAAGCTGTCTATTTAGACAGCTTTTTTTATTTTTCTTACCTCTTACCTCTTATCTTTTTAAGTATTTCTCAAAAGTAAAATTATAAGCGTGTCTTTCGTCTTTTTCAAAGGGTTCAGAGCTTACTAACTCCCATTCTTCAGTATTAAATTCAGGGAAAAACACATCAGCTTCTGGGAAAATATGGTCTACACGAGTGAGCTCTATCACATCGGCAAGAGGCAATGCTTGAGCGTAGATTTCACCCCCTCCTATCACATAAGGAGTGGGGTCTAAGGCAAGCGCTTTTTCAATAGCTTCCTCTAAGGAATTGACTACTATAATCCCCTCTTTAGCATAGTCTTTTTGGCGTGTAATCACTATATGGGTGCGATTAGGCAAGGGTTTAGGAAAAGTCTCAAACGTCTTCCGCCCCATAATAATACAATGCCCTGTAGTGAGGCGTTTGAAATGTTTGAAATCTTCAGGCAAATGCCAAAGCAAATCGCTTCCTTTACCTAAAGCATTGTGCTCATCGGCGGCAGCTATAAGAGTAATCATAGAATTTACACTGTAGGATTTGTGTTGGAAGTAGAACTTTGTGCAGTTTGTTCAACTGATAATTCGCGTTGTGCTTGTTCTTTTTGTGTGGCGAATTCTTTTTCCACAGCAGCTTCCATTTTAATGAGTTTTTTCTGTTGGGCAGCAATGAGTCGTTCGCGTTGTTTTTCTTGCCATTGTTTACCTAAAAATCGATTGAAAATGAACACGTTCATTGCGTGCCATAGCCAGAAGAAAAGCCAAATAAGGCTTGCCCAAATATACCAGTTATAGTCTACCCCATAACCTAATACTTTATTGGCAACAGCAAAAAATATACAGCCTAAAACCATTACAAAGAAGTGAATGTACAAAAGTCTCTTTTGTTTAAGGCGTTTTTCAGCGTTTTTGAAGAGTTCATATTGTTCGGGAGTGAGTTGTTGAGTGTCTGCCATTTTATTTATCATTTTAATATTCAGGTGCAAAAGTAAGAATAATTTGTGAATTAGCCAATTTGTTCTTACTTTTGTGCTTTCATTAGTAAATTGGTAGATTATGATTATACAAATACGTTCCAACAATCCTCACTTATTGGATGTTCTCAATAAAAACCCTAACACCGATTTTGGTATCTATGCCAAATCCCTTCGCAATGGGCAACTCATAGGTAATGCAGTAAATACGCATCAGTACGATGTAGTTTTTCAAGATACTCGTTACAGTTATCTACCTGAAGAGAGCAACCAAATTGATTTCCAAAGCTATTGTTCGCCTTTGGTAATCTTGCATTGTTGCAACGAATTTTTCAAAGACCAATTGCAGGAAAAAGAATCTTATTTCGAACAGGAAATCAAATGGTTGGGCAAAAAGCGCAGTGAAGTGGATAACCAGCCGTGTACTATTGAAGTGAAAAACCTCTATATCAATTCTTCTTGGTACAGTGGCGGACGTTTTTTAATGGAACGTTATTTCAAAAATTGCCAAATCACACCTCTTATCGGTAATAATGTAGCCCTTAAAATAGAAGGAAAAACCATTTTTGAGGCGCTCAACTTGCTCAGCTTTATAGCTGTGATTACGCATATTACCAATGAATACGGCGAATATACTTATATCGACGACTTTTTTGCACAGAAATACGCGCGTATCCTCACCAATATAGACGATGTGCCTTATTTTGTGTTCTATCTCTTTATCAAACGTGCTGTGAAAAGCGAACGCCAACTCAATGAAATTAAACCTGCTTTCGAGGCGTATTTCAAAGCTAAAGGACTCGACATTGAGTTCCAATTTACCGATACTCACGGTAGCCGTATGGAGTTTGCGGTGAAGGAGTTTGGTTTCGACTTTCCTATTTTGGATATAGGCTGTGGTGAACTGAAGTATTATCGTCGTTTTATGCGTAAGAACTACAGCTATAACCACCCTTATTTTGCAACCGATATAGACCCTGCTGTAGCCGAGTATGCCAAAAGTCTTTCTTACAAAATGGAGACTGACAACCTTGTGTTCCTGCGCAGTTTAGATGATTTTGCATACCAAAAACCGGTGAATATCCTCCTTACCGAAGTGATTGAACACAACACTCCTGCCGATGCTAAGACTTTGGTAGAAAGATGTTTGCAAATCCCTTTTCACAAAATGATTATCACCACCCCCGATAGCAGATTCAACAAGTATTATTTTGATGACCCTCAGAACGCTATCCGCCACGACGACCACCATTTTGAGTGGAATGATGTGGAGTTTCACGCTTTCATCAGCGAGGTACTCGCACCTTATCCTCAGTGCGAAGTGCGCTATGTAGGTATAGGTGATAAAATCAACGGTGTATGCCCTACACAAGCCGCTGTTATTCAAGCAACAGGTAAAGCCAGCAAGGGCTCATAGTTAGGTATGTAAGTTTTAGTATTAGAACTATTTTGCCCTCACTTCAGCGAAGTGGGGGCTTTTCTTTATGATGCAAAATTATCAATTGTCAATTAAAGTCTGTATCAGGAAATCCTATCAAATATACTTGTTGTTTGGCGCGGGTAAGAGCAGTATACAGCCAGCTGTAGTAACTTTCGTCAATTACGTAATCTTCAGGTAAGTAGGGCTTTTCAATGAAAATAACATCCCATTGTCCACCTTGACTTTTATGACAGGTAATAGCGTAGGAGAATTTCACTTGTAAAGCATTGAAGTACGGATTTTCTTTCAGTTGTTGATGTTTTTTGTATGATGAAGGTTCATCGTAATAATCGGCGAGCACTTCTTCGTAGAGTTGTTGGTTTTCAGCAGGCGTAAGGGCAGGCGCTTCGCTGTAGAGGGTGTTGAGGAGAATTACAGTATCAAAAGGCGGTTGGTTAGGGTAATCGATGAGTTGTGCAGAAACTTCAGCAAATCTAAAACCGTATTCTTCGTAAAAACTATAGATATGAAGCACCTCTATGATATCGCCATTGGCAATAAAACTCACTTCGGGGTTGTTTTTATACCAAAAATAATTGTTTTTCACGACCATTAGTAGGTCACCAGCAGCTATTTCATCTTCTATATCCAAAATAGTGCGGCGTATATAGGCATTCCACCCTACAGCACGCTTGTTAGAGCGCACAATAATAGCGGTTTCCTCACTTCCGTAAAGTTCATAACTCTCGTTAATAGCATCGGCAATATCCTCGCTACCCGTGAGTCGGGTTACATCAGGACTTTTGAGGTTGAACAGAAAATCGGGTGATTTAGCTTGTCCGAAAAGCGTTTTGCGCAGGCGGGTAGCATTGCGCAAAATCCCCGATTTGTTTTTTTGTCGTAGCACCTCAGTGAGGGTAGTGGAGAGCACCTCTTTGTTATATTGATATTCTAAATGACTCACACTCAATGCCGGACTCACCTCAGTACCCACAGGTGGTAGCTGGGCAGTATCGCCTATAAGTAACAACTTGCAATTTTTGCCCGAGTAGACAAAGCGCATCAGGTCGTCTATATCGGCGAGCATCGATGCCTCATCTACTATAAATAAGGTATTGTAGTGTTTATTGGCACGCAGTTTGAAGGATATTTCAGTGCCCATTGTTGTGGTGTAGTAAAGGTACTTATGGATAGTGAACGCCTGTTTTTTAGCGAAATGCGACATCACTTTAGCTGCCCTACCCGTCGGTGCTAAAAGTACCGCTTGGTGGTGAATCAGAGGAAGTGTAGCGATAAGGCAGCGCGTGATAGAGGTTTTTCCAGTACCTGCAAATCCTTTCAACAAGAATATTTTTTCAGAGGCATTAGCATCAAAAAGATAGTTGGTGAGCATTTGCAAAGCAACTTCTTGTGAAGGGGTAGGGGTATGTTTAAACGCCTGAAAGAGAGCGTTGAGAAAGGATTTTTCGTCCATTGTAAAAAGTATTGAGCGCACAAAAATATAAAAAAAAGTTAAAATAATTTTTTAGTTTCAAAAAAAGATTGTAGTTTTGCGCTATGCCAGTCAAAAAAATTTATTTAATATAATATTAAAACGATGAAAAAAATCTTACAAATTGCATTTTATCTATTAGGATTCGTGTTCTGCTTCCTAATTTACAGATCTATCACAGGTCCTATTGAATTTAACAAAATTAAGGAAAATCGCTACACTGAGGTGATCAAAAAGTTGAAGGACATTCGCAATGTTCAAGATGCTTATTTAAAAATTAATGGTGTTTACGCTAAAAATTTCGACGAACTTACTAAGTTTGTAGAAAATGCACGTTTTACTATCACTTCTCAACGCGATACCAGCTGGGTAGAGTTCGACAAAGGTTTTAACATTGACGTAATGCGTCAAGGAGTGCGTATTGATACCTTAGGATATGTATCAGTAAAAGATTCGTTGTTTAAAAACGATACTCGTTACAAAACTATGGGTGATTTACCTACTTTCAAAGGTGTGAAATCAGGTAAATTTAAAATGGAAACAGGTGAAATTACCGATAAAAACGGTGTAAAATCATCAGTCTTCCAAGTTTATGTGCCTAAAAAAGATATACTAGAAGGTTTAGACAAAGATTTAGTAGCTAAAGAAGTTCAAAAAACTTCAGTAGAAGATGTAAGAGGTCCTAATATCCAAGTAGGTTCACTAACAGAAATCACCGTAAATGGTAACTGGCCAACTTCTTATGACGCAAAAATCGCAAAACAATAAACAATTAGAAACGTATTTCAAGGAATTGTCCATTCAAATCAACTTGGATGGACTTTCTTTTTGTGTGTTTAACCCTGTGCTTACCTGCGTGGAATCTATCTACAATTTTCCTGTGAATTTTAGCTATAAAACTCAGGAAGAAATAAACGAGCAAGTAGAACGTGTCATCCAAAGTGAAGAAGACCTACGCCAAGATTTTACCACCATCAGGGTTTTGCACAACACTTCTCTTTTTGCCCTTATCCCACAATCTCTGTACGGCGGTAAGGACGAGATGTTGGACTATCTTAAGTACAGCATTGATATAAACAATGTCGCCCCCGAAACTGTGGAAATCGATAAGATTCTCTCTGTCGAAACAGTAAATGCTTACGTGCCTAACATCCTTGTAAACAATGCTTTACTCTCCTATTATGGCAGGTTCGACTATCAGCATTTCGCTACCTCACTGCTCAAAATGTTCCTCAAACATTACTCCTCACACGCTTTGGAAGTAATGTATATTTACGCCGAAGTAGGCTCTTTCTACTTTGTAGTCTTCAGAAATAAAAAACTCTACTATTTCAATCGCTTCAGTTATGAAACTATTGAAGATTTTCTCTACTACATCCTCTTTTCTATCGAACAATTAGATATCGATACCGAGCAAGTGCCTATCTATATCACGGGCGAAGTAGACCCTACCGCATTGTTCTACAGCAAAGTAAAATACTACGTACGACATATATACCTTATAAAATATCACAAACAACACTTTGCGGCAGGAATGGATGAACAGCTCATCCGTCGGAATTTCGTGCTCGCACAATCGTTTTAATTTAACGTTATGAAATTATCGAATATATTCATCAATGCATTGAGATTAGTACAAGCTACTTTTGGTATACACCTCTTGGGAGCTCTTCTCCTCTTTGTGGTGGTTTTCACTATATACGCTTTGCTACTCACCACCATTTGGGGAATGCCTATTGAGGGAATCGTAGAACTCAGCAAAAACCCCGAAAGATTGACTGCTTATGTAAATCAACCTCATTTCCTGATAAAATTTTGGTTTTTCTGCTTGCTAATCGATGGAATTATTACCCCTTTCACAGCGGGAGTTTATAAAAATTACGCCGAGGTGATAGCTGGTAGCCGCCCTTCCTTCCGCAACCTTTTTGCTTACTATCACGTGCGTGAAACCAATGATATTTTAGGACACGTGATTTTGCAAATGTGCTTAAAAACCTTAGTTTCAGTAGGTGCTATCGTTATAGGAACAGCCGCTTTAGGCTTAGCGCTTACCACTATCATATCCTTAGTGTTTGTACTCACTGTTCCTATTATCGTATTGGAAGGAAAATCGCTTTTCAGAGCAATGGGACATAGTTACCAACGGATAATGAGAGCACCTTTTACAGCCCTTATCGTTACCGCCTTTGGAATGGTATGCTTATTGATAGGGCTTTTTGCCTTTGGGATAGGAGTAACAGTTACTTATTCCTATTTGTTAGCAGGTATTTTTAGTATCTATCAAGCGACAAGTAACAAATAAGTAACAAATTAAAATATTTTATATTATGTCAGTATCCAATGTTTTAAGCCGCGCAGGCAATCTCTATAAGAGTAGCCTCGCAACCCTTATCTTGGGAGCTTTACTCCTCCTTATAGTCGTAACTATATTATATGTATTTTTCTTACCTTTGGCTTTAGGAGCAGGAATAGGTGAATTTACTGAAACAATAAGAAATTCTTATGATTATCAATCAGATACGCAAAGGATTATTGTAAAAGTGAAAATGAAACTATTAGGCATCTTTATCATCTGTGCCATAACACCATTGGTAGCAGGGTTCTATGAGAATTTTAGGAAAGTAGATCAAGGAGAACCTGCCTCACTTGATTATTTCTTTGTACACTATAACTCACCATACACGAGGCGCTTGCTAACCTATGCTGCCTTACTTACAGTGGCTACCTCATTGCTTTCCCTTTTGATGAATTTTTTTGAACTTCCTATATTGAGTACACTTTTCAATATTTTTATTTCTCTTATATTAACCTTTGTAATACCTATAATTATTTTTGAAAATCAGTCATTTGAACAAGCTGTAGGAGATAGTGTTGAGCGTGTAAGGCTCAATTTTGGCACAGTTTTTCTCTCAGGATTAGTGGGAGGGATTATAACTATATTGGGTGCTTTATTTTTTGGCATTGGGCTTATTTTTTCTTTGCCTTTTATGTTTGCTACATTCTATGCACTCTACACTGAAGAAAGAGGAATCACATCAAATAATAATAAGAATCTATGAAAAAACTAATGTTTTTAGGGCTCTTAGCTATGGGCTCTCTATCGTTGAACAGTTGCAACGAATTGCAACAAGTATTGAATAATACTTCACAAGGTGGCAGCGGTTTTAACGTAGCCAGCGGTCTCAAGCAAGCGCTCGAATTGGGTGTGAGTAGTGGGGTAGACCTATTGAGCAAGAACGGTGGTTATTTTAAAGACCAAGCGGTGCGCATCCTTTTGCCCGAAGAACTCCAAAAAGTAGATAAAACCTTGCGTTCTATCGGCTTGGGCTCTTTGGCAGATCAAGGGCTTAAAGTGCTGAACGAAGCTGCAGAAAATGCGGTGAGTCAGGCGAAACCTATTTTCCTTTCAGCTATACAAAATATGACCTTTACCGATGCGATGAACATCCTCAAAGGTGATAATACTGCCGCCACTACCTATTTGAAAAATACTACTTACAGCTCATTGGAAAGTGCTTTTGCTCCTAAAATCCAATCATCACTTAGCGAAGTAGGAGCTGATAAAGTTTGGGAAAATATCATCAATAAATACAACCAAATTCCACTGGTGAAACCCGTTGAGGCAAATCTCACCAAATATGTTACACAACAAGCTATCAATGGTTTGTTCGTGAAAGTAGGCGACAAAGAAAAAGAAATACGCACCAATGTAGCAGCGCGTACTACTCCTTTGTTGAAATCAGTATTTGCGATGCAAGATAACTAGGTATCAGGTGTCAGGTATTAGAAAATAGAAAAACTGTTTGAGAAATCAAGCAGTTTTTTTGTTTTATGTATGTAAAAAGCTATATTTGCACTCTCATACTAAAAAGACAATTTTATGTTTTATACTCCTTATGAATCAGCGCCATTTTCGCGCTTTACTCCTACTGACTATCTACCAGCTATTGAGAAAGCTATCGCCGAAAGCCTTGCTCAAATCAATAGTATTACACAAAATCCTGACCCCGCTACTTTTAAAAATACAATAGAAGCCTTGGCTTACACAGGCTTGGCGCTCGACCGACTTACAGCTATGTTCTTCAACCTCAACAGTGCCGAGACCAATGACGCCCTGCAAGCTGAAGCCCGACGCATCTCGCCCCTGCTTACTGACTACGGCAATGATATCCGCCTGAATGAAGCTCTTTTCAAGCGAGTAAAAACAGTATATGACCAGCGCGAAAACCTATCACTCACTGCAGAACAACAGACTCTCCTTGAAAAAACTTACAAAAGTTTTACCCGTAATGGGGCTAACTTATCACCCAATGATAAGGGGCGTTTGCGTGAGATTGACAAGCAGTTGGCTACCCTAAAATTGAAATTCTCTGAGAATGCATTGGCAGAGACCCAACATTACCAATGGGTGATTACCGATAAGGAACAACTGAGTGGGCTACCTGATTTTGTCCTTGAGATGCTCGCACAAGAAGCTAAAAAACGCAATGTACAAGGCTGGGTCATTACCCTCGACTTGCCCGTATATACTGCGGTAATGAAATATGCTGATAACCGTGACTTGCGTCAGAAACTCTTTACTGATTATCACAGTCGTTGTGCAGGAGAGAGTGCCTATAACAATGAAGACAATGTATTGCGTATCGCCCAATTGCGACAAGCGCGCGCCTCTTTGTTGGGCTACCCTAATTATGCTACCTTTGCTTTGGAAGAGCGTATGGCGGAAACCCCCGAAAAGGTGATAGCTTTCCTCAACGAACAGTTAGCAAAAGATAAACCTCAAGCTATTAAGGAATTAGAAGAGCTCAAAACCTTCTCTGGTCTCATCGATTTTCAGCAGTGGGATTTTGCTTATTATGCCGAAAAACTTAAACAAGAGCGCTACCAAATAGACGATTCGATCCTCAAACCTTATTTGACATTAGATAAGGCAGTGGAAGGAATGTTTGCGGTGGCACATAAGCTTTACGGCTTGCACTTCACCCTTACCGATGAGGTAGAAAAATACCACCCCGAAGTACAAACTTACAAAGTAACCGATGAAAACGGCAATTTTCTCGCCCTTTTCTACACCGATTTTTTCCCTCGTGCAGGCAAACGCAATGGGGCGTGGATGACCTCGTACAAGGAGCAGTATAGAGATGAACAGGGTAACGATTCCCGTCCGCACATCTCTATAGTGTGCAACTTCACCCGCCCAACAGATACCGCTCCTTCTTTGCTCACATTCAACGAGCTAACGACTCTCTTTCACGAGTTTGGACACGCTCTTCACGGAATGCTTTCCAAGGTAACCTATCCCTCGCTCAGTGGTACCAATGTAGCCCGCGATTTTGTGGAACTCCCCAGTCAGCTGATGGAAAATTGGTGTTATGAAGAAGAAACTTTGCGCCTTTTTGCCACTCATTACCAAACGGGGGAACCTCTGCCTATAGAATGGGTGAAGAAAGTAAAAGCTGTTGAAGACTTTATGAAAGGCATTTTGAATGTGCGTCAGTTAAATTTTGGATTCTTAGATATGGAGTGGCATACCTATCCTCATTTAGAACGTCTTGAAAATGTTCGCACTTTTGAACAGACAGTTACCAAAGCAACACAACTCTATCCGCCTATTGATGTGATGTCTATTTCTCCTGCTTTCTCTCATATTTTCAGTGGAGGTTATGCCGCAGGCTATTACAGCTACAAATGGTCGGAAGCCTTAGAGGAAGATGCTTTGGAAATATTTAAAGAAGCAGGATTTTTCAACAAAACAGTAGCTACACGTTTCCGCAAAGAAATCCTCGAGAGAGGTAGTAGCGAAAAGGAAAGTATTCTCTATAAACGTTTTCAAGGATAAGATGCAGTGCCCCTGCTTACTATGTTTGCCATATCAAATAAATAATCAAATTCAATAATAAAAAATCAAAAACAAAAATGAATCAAGCACTCATCACCGCCATTGCTGAAGGCGATTTCTCAGCTATTTTAAATATAACAAGTCAGCTTACCGATAGTGAGCGTTATGAAACTATAGCAGCTATTAGGGTATTAGACCCCTATTCAAAAAAAGATTTCCCGAGAAAGAACGTTGCACAAAAAGACACTTATTACCATAACCATCTGGTATCTCAAGCTTTTTACTACGCTCTTATCACTATGGTACGTGAGGAAAACGACATTGCTAAAGTGATGATGGATAGAAAGAATTATATAGGCGAACCTTATCAAGAAAACCCTTATAGGCTCTTCCGCTCTCGCTATATACAGCCCGTCATAGACTATTACGAGCAATTTCCTCCTGATGCTTATATCAAAAATGTGCTTAAAAAATGCTATACCAAAGAGATTAACGGACTCTCCTTTGGCTTTCAATGGTATTTCTACAAAAAAGGCTGGATTCCCTTTGACGAAGAGCGCTTCGTCAGAAACTTATTAGAAGTGGATCAAATGGATAACCGCTCGGTAACTGCCGATGCCCAATTCCTCTTCCAATACCCCGAAGCCATTGAAAAAGTACTCCTACAGCTCTATCGTATTGAGGCTAAAGTGCTCGACCTTTCCAAATGGGAAAGCGATGATACCCTGCGCAAGACCAATTATTTGGGTTCGGCTAAGGTAACTACCTATTGGGACGATGTATTTGAATTATTGGTGCATTATGGCTACCAAATCCCCCGTAGTTTTGTAGGGCAGCTTTTAGAATCATTGCTCAACCAATGGAAGAAACCCCACCTCGATTGGCACTGCCGTTTGCTCAAATGGCTTGCCCCTACCCAAGAGGAACTTTTGGCTCATCAACAAACGCTCTTTGCCGTTTTAGGCACTGGAGTAGGCAGTGTGGTAAAGACCGTTATGGAATACATCGTCTCTATTGCCAATGCGCCACAGTTTGATTTTGAGAGCTTTATGCAACAATTCCCGCTCGCCTTTACCGTAGAGAAACAACCTAAAGCACTCTTTCAAGGAGTAGAGATTTTGGCAAAGGAGTTCAAAAAACACCCTCCTACCGATGTCAGCTATCGCGAACAATTGGCAGTACTCTTCACCCAACCCGATGTAAAACTACAAGAAGCTGTAGCTGAACTACTCACCACCTATTTCAACCAAGAAGGTCTCCCCGAAGTCATCGCACTTTACCGCGATTACCTAAAAGGCAAAGCTCAAGACCTCCTTGCAACTCTAAGTCCATCGGAATCATCCGCCCCGTCCGACTTGTCCGACAGGTCAGCCTCGTCCGAGAACTCCAAAACTGCCTGTGCGGCTCGCACCTTAACCCCTATCATCTATCCCCTAACCCCTAATGAAACCCTCTTCCTCATTGGTGATTGTATCCGCGAGAAAACAGCCGCTACTATTGATGTTTTCTTTGATGCTCTCGTGCGCTTGCAAGACCAAATCCCCGCGGATTATGCTGAGCAGATAAAACCTTACCTCAAACAGCTTCTCGCTCGAGAGTGGTTTGTAGGGACGATGCCTCTACTATACTTATTTTTAGACTCTTGGAGTAACCAAAGCCCTACCCCCCTTGTATATGATCCCGACAAGGAATGGAAAGAAATTCAAAAACTCTACAAAGAACATAAATATACACAAGCCGACAAACTCGACAAACCAAGAGTGATGCACATAGCTGCCAATCAAGCACAGCAGACTTTCCCTTATCTCTTTAATAAAATAGCACGTACACTCCAAAAGCTCAAAGAGAAAGACACCTTGCCTTTCCTTTCTACCCCTACACACGAACCTTTCTATATAGAGGCAGAAGTGTTGGTGGATAAACTCTTGCAATACGAAGCCCAAGGCAAAGCCCCCGACTTCGATGACCTGATTGTCGCCTGCAACCGCCTGCTCTTTTGGGAGGTTTCGGCAGCAGCCAAAGAAAAAGCCCAACAACTCAAAGGCGACTATGCTCCTGCTATTCAGTATTACTTAGGTGTTACTGATAAAATACAATTAAACGAAGCACTTCTACCGCTATGGACGCAAATCACCCGCCTAAAACACCCCGATGAGGAGTTCAAAGTATTTGAAAATACTCAGGCAAAGAATATCCTTAGCGTGGTAAAACCTTTTTATATCAAATACGGTTGGGAGAAAAGAACTTATGCCAATGGTGAAGTAGGCGAAGAGTTCACCTATCACTGCAATCATTATTACAAATACAAGAATAAGAAAAGCCGTCCTGCCCTTTACAACTATTACAATACCAATGAAGGAGAATGCACTTCGGCTCAAGAGGCAGAGTATAAACTAAGCCTCAACCCACATTATCCCGATGCGATATTATGTGCTTACATAGCGCTCTGGGCAACGATGAATGAGGCAGACCAAGTGCGCGATATGACTTTGCCTTTGGAAGCTGTTTTGCGTTATGACCTGCGTGTGCGCCACAGCGGTTGGCTGTATATAGGCGCGTGTTTGCTCTTTGAAAAACGCCCCTCACGTGATTTGGCGTATGAATATATTTGTCAGGCAATTGCTCGTGGTGAAGACTTAACTCACTTGAAAACTTACCTTGCCCGAGTACTCGCTTGGGATTACCTGCCTATACCGCGCTTTATAGAATTCCTTGACCGCCCTAATCCACCAGCCGTAAAAGCCTTTGGCAAGGAAGTAGTGGAACTCTATTTAGAAGAAGTGAAAAAGCAGAACAAACTCCCGCGCAATCACAAAAAGTTAGCAGCTTTTAATGATTAGTCACTATTCATTTTTCACTATTAATTTTTTTAGTTATGAAAGAAAACTTACTTTCTGCCATTAAGGCACACGATTTTACCGCTATACGCAATATTTGCTTTGCGCTTTCAGAGGAAGAACGCAATAGCCTTATACATACTTTGCAGACAGCCCGCTGGGAACAACTATATCACAACACTCAAAAAAAAGCTCCTCGCTTAACTTTAGAGGAAAGAAATTATTTTTCGTATTCACTTTTATGTCTTTGTAGGACAAGTGAAGAATTGAAAGAAATAAAGTTGTCAGGAGAAACATTTTCTTCTAATGATCAGATGATACTCTATATGAGTAGAATTCACTTTTCAGAGATATTGAATTTGATAGAAACCCAAGAAGGAAAATACCTCATTACTTTGTTTAAATCTTTTTCTGAAGAAGATTTGCTAACCGAATTTGCCTTTCAGAACCTTTGGACTCTTTATCAAAAGGGTATTATTACCTATAATGAAAATCTCTTTATAGAAAAATTCTTCTTTAGAAACTATAGAAATATCACCGATGAACCTTTTGTCGATTTTCTATTGGAAAACAAGCAAATCTGCGAGAAGATTTTTGCCATAGTCCCCCAACATATCACCCAAGAGGTACCCTATCCTTCTGATGCTTGGAAAGAGTTGTACAGTATTCTGCAAGCTAAAGGATATTTCGCAGATCGTAGTATCGTTGGCAGTCATATAGAGGCATTACTAAATCCTTACAAAAAGAATATCCTTGACTTCTTTTGCCGTATTATTGAAACATTCGAGCCTACCCGTCAAGAACTTTTATCTCATCAAAGCACCCTTTTTGCCCTGCTCAGTAGCGACAAGACATCGGTGGTGAACTTTGTGATGAAACTCATCAAAGAGATATCCAGCGAAAAAGGATTTGACTTCCAAACCTTTGCCGACAACTTTGCCCTGTGTTTTGCTACCCAAAAGATAGCCAAATCACAACTTATAGGTTTGGATATTTTAGCAAAGCATTACAAAAAGCAAGCCCCTACTAATCCCGACTACCGCGAACAATTAGCGGTACTCTTCACCGTCCCTGACGTAAAACTCCAAGAAAAAGTTGCCAACCTCCTCACCACCTATTTTAACCACGAAGGTCTCCCTGAAGTCATCGCCCCTTACCGTGATTACCTAAAAGGCAAAGCCCAAGACCTCCTTGTAACCCTAAGTCCATCAGAAAATTCAGAGAACTCCGAAAACTCCGAGAACTCCCACACCCCAAAAATTGCTCCTGTCGCTCGCATTCCTCATACTTGGGACGACCTGCTCTTCCTTATTGGCGACTGCATTCGTGAGCGTTCGCCTCTTGCTTTAGATCTTTTCTTTGAGGGCTTGAACCAGTTACAAGCGCAAATTCCAGCTGACTTCTCTCAGCAGATAAGTCCCTACCAAAAGCAGTTGGGCGACCAGCCTTTTGAGTTCACTACTTACCGAAAATGTATGCGCTGGGTGATCGATGTTTGGGAGGGCAAAGCCTCGCTCTCTGATGATATTTTTGGCAGAAAACTCTATAACCCTGTGCCTTTCCTCCGTGATAAAACTAAGCGACTGCTACTAAAACTCAAGCAAGGCAACTCGCTTCCCTTTGTGAGTACCCCTACCCATAGTCCTTTTTATATAGATACACAGACATACTTGGAGCGCATTATCCAATATGAAAAAGCTGGCAAAACGCCTATGTTAGAAGATGTTATCGTGGGGCTTAACCGTTTGCTGCCTACGGAAGTTACCGAAGAGCAAAAGCAATTAGCTCTTTCACTCACAGGTGAGTATGCCACTGCCTTGCAATATTACTTTGAGGTAAACAAGCAAATAGCTGTAACTGATGCTACGCGAGTACTCTGGGGGCAAGTGTTACGCCTAAAAGACGTTGATGGGGTATTTTCGGAGTTAGAAATCCCACAAAAAACTAACTTACAAGGCTTGGTACGTCCGTTTTATCTGAAATACGAAGTGAAGCCTACCAAAATTAACGGTGTAGAACGGAATAAGATTATTTTGGAGGACAATTGGGATAAAACTTACGCCACTTATGTGTATTACAACGAGTTTGGAGCCAATTATTACAATGTATCGCCGATGAGCAAGGGGAAAGATGAGGATATTGACTATCAACTCAGTGTGAACCCACGCTATATAGATGGTTGGCTGTGCAAGTACCTGCTCACTTATGCCCAAGGTGTGGACGGAGAATCCCTTACTGAAGCTACTCGTGTGATGAGTCTGCTTTTGCAACACAACTTGCTTATTTATCACAGCGGTTGGCTAATGGTCGCTACTTGTCTTTTAGCCGAAAGGAAGGATTTGCGTGATTTGGCTACTGAATATATACTTTTAGCCCTCCAAAGAGGGGAAACGCTCACCTATCTCGCTGAAGCCATCGGGACGCTTTTAGCGCATAAATACGCTCCTATTGCCCGCTTTGTAGAGTTTTTGGATATACCAACCAGAGACCCGAAAATAAAGCAATTTCAGAAAAAAGTAGTGGAAGCCTATTTGCCTTTGGCTGAAAAACTAGATAAGAAACCTACAAATCACAAAAAGTTAGTAGCTTTTAGCGATTAGTCACTATTCATTTTTCACTTATGAAAGAAAACTTACTTTCTGCCATTAAGGCACACGATTTTACCGCGATACGCAATATTTGCTTTGAGATTTCTGAGGAAGAAAGACAAGAGCTAAAGAGTTATTTTGCCCGAAAGAATTTTAACTTTATCTTTCGGGAAGTTCTCGAAAAAGAAAAAAGATACCATTTCTCTAATAAGGAATTAGCCATTATCTCATACACTATTATGTGTGTGTGCAATACCTTAGAGGAGGTAAGAAAAATAGAACTTTTCCAGAATATAGAACCTTATGTAAAGGGGAATTACTACTATTTTCTATCTTCTTTAGAAGACGAAGTTTTATTAGATTTCGTTCAAACTCCACAAGGGGCTTATATGATAGAAGGTATCCAGCTGATGTATAAGGATAATCCTTTGGAGATGTCTTTTCAAATACTTTGGTCGGTATACAAGGCTGGGTATATTCCTCTTAATGAGGGTGTTTTTATACAAAGAATGTATGACCTCAATTGGTTTAAGGCAGAAGAGTATCTTACTAAATACCTGTTGAAACACCCAGAAACAGTTGTTCTTTTTCCTTCTGTACCAGCGTATATCCAAGATACTATATTTACTACAGAAGAATGGAAAAAAATATATCATACCCTAAACAAAAAAGGATATTTCACTAACAAAAATACGATTCTCCACGCTTTTATTGAAGCCCTACTGAACCCTTGGAAGAAGACTGTGTTGGATATGTATTGCCGTTGGATAGAAACCCTCGAACCCTCCCACCAAGAACTTTTATCTAACCAGCACACCCTTTTTGCCCTGCTCAGTAGCGACAAGACCTCGGTGGTGAACTTTGTGATGAAACTCATCAAAGAGATAGCCAGCGAAAAAGCTTTTGATTTCCAATCTTTTGCTGATAACTTTGCCCTGTGTTTTGCTACCCAAAAGATAGCCAAATCACAGCTCATTGGTTTAGGTATTTTGGAAAATAGCTACAAAAAGCAAGCCCCTACCAATCCTGACTACCGCGAGCAATTAGCGGTACTCTTCACCGTCCCCGATGCCAAACTTCAAGAAAAAGTTGCCAACCTCCTCACCACCTATTTCAGTGGAGAAGGCTTAGCAGAAGTTGTAGCACCCTATCAGGATTACCTAAAAGGCAAAGCCCAAGACCTCCTTGCAACTCTAAGTCCATCAGAAAATTCAGAAAATTCTGAGAACTCCGAAAACTCCCAAACTGCCTGTGTGGCTCACACCTCCCAAACTGCCTGTGCGGCTCGCACTCCTCGCACTTGGGACGATCTGCTCTTCCTCATTGGCGATTGCATTCGTGAGCGCTCTCCCCTTGTCTTAGATCTTTTCTTTGAGGGCTTGAACCAGTTGCAAGCACAAATCCCTGCAGATTACCCAGAGCAGGTAAAACCCTATCTCAAACAGTTACTCTCTAACGAAAGGGCTGTTACATCACTATTCTATCAGTTTTTAGACTTGTGGTGTAGCCAAAGCCCTATCCCTCTTGTTTATAATACCAATAAGGAATGGAATGAATTACAAGAACTCTATAACGAAAAGAAATACTCACAAGCCGAGAAGTTCAACAAACTAAGAGAAATACATGTAAGTGCTAATAAAGCGAAGAAGATCTTCCCTTTTCTCTTCAATAAGATAGCATGTACTCTACGAAAGCTCAAAGAGAAAGAGACGTTGCCATTTATCAGCACCCCCACTCACGCTCCGTTTTATATAGAACCGCTTACCTTTTTAGAACGCATTATTCAATATGAAAAAGCAGGTAAAACCCCTATACAAGAAGATGTTATCATAGGGCTTAACCGCCTGATCTCCACCGAGATTACAGAAGCACAAAAGCAATTAGCTCTTTCCCTTATAGGCGATTATGCTCCTGCCTTACAATATTACTTTGAGGTAAATAAACAAATAGCTGTAACCGATGCTACACGAGTACTCTGGGGGCAAGTTTTACGTCTGAAAGATATTGATGGGGTATTCCCTGAATTGGAAATCCCTCAAAAGCCTAATCTACAAGGCTTGGTGCGTCCGTTTTATCTGAAATACGAAGTAGAACTTACCAAAATCAACGGTGTAGAACGAAATAAAATCATTTTGGAAGACAATTGGGATAAAAAACATAGTACCTATTCGTACTATAATGAACTCGGAGCCAATTATTACAATGTATCGCCGATGGGCAAGGTAATAGATGAGGACATTGAGTATGAACTCAGCCTGAACCCTCGCTATATTGATGGCTGGCTGTGCAAATACCTGCTTACTTATACCCAAGGTATGGATAGCGAAAGCCTCTCGGAAGCTACCCGTGTGATGAGTCTGCTCCTTGAGCACCACTTACCTATCTATCACGGCGGTTGGCTAATGGTCGCTACTTGTCTTTTAGCCGAAAGGAAGGATTTGCGTGATTTGTCTACTGAATATATACTTTTAGCACTCCAAAGAGGGGAAACGCTCACCTATCTCGCTGAAGCCATCGGGACGCTTTTAGCGCATAAATACGCTCCTATTGCCCGCTTTGTAGAGTTTTTGGATATACCAACCAGAGACCCGAAAATAAAGCAATTTCAGAAAAAAGTAGTGGAAGCCTATTTGCCTTTGGCTGAAAAACAAGAAAAGAAACCTACGAATCATAAGAAGTTAGTTAGTTTTTTGATTAACTAATAATTATAATAATAAAAAGTACCTTATGAACAAAGAACTTATCTCAGCCCTTAAAAATGAAAATTGGGCAGAAATCCGCCGTATTGCCTTCGCCCTTCCCGAAGAAGAAAAGGCACAAATCAAAAAACAAACCCAGCACAAAGATTGGGAAAATATATTCGAGAAAAAGCATCTTAGCTACAAAATCGAGTATGTCATCACCTATCTGATGATGTGTGTTTGCCATAATGTAGAAGAACTGCTCAGCGTAGAAAAGCAATTGGATTTCACTTCTGTAAAGAGTTTTCATACACGTATTAAGTATCCTCTTTTCTTTCTGAATTCCCAACACACCCAAGCCTTTATGGATTTTATCCATACCTCCGAAGGAGCGTATATGATAAAAGGTGCCCAACTGGTTTTTGAGCAATCCCCGCGTAGTTTTTCTATCGAAATACTCTTAGCTCTCTATACAGAAGGGATGATCCCTTTCAATGAGGAGATTTTTGTCAAGAACCTATATGATATTGAGTACAGCCGTACACAAGAAACTGAAGTAGCTGAGGTATTACTTGAGTACCCAGAGTTGGCAACGCGTGTGATTCCTCATACGGCTAAGTATATAGATTATGTTATTAGTAGTAGTTTGGAATGGCAAAAAGTCTTTACTTTGCTTTGTAAGAAAAACTATTTCCCTGATAAGTGCTTCGTAACCAGCTTTATAGAAGTGTTGCTCAACCCTTGGAAAAAGAATGTATTGGATATGTACTGTCGATGGATTGAGGGATTAGTACCTACTGAAAAGGAGTTGATCCCAAGCCAGCATACGCTCTTTGCCTTACTAACCTTGGACAAATCATCGCTTATCAACTTTGCGATGAAGTGTATAGCTCAAATAAGTATTCATCCTGATTTTGATTTCGAAGCCTTTGCCAATAATTTTGCACTTTGCTTTACTGTCCAAAAAATCGCTAAATCCCAACTCATAGGGGTAGAGATTTTAGAAAAATACTACCAAAAGCAAGCCCCTACCAATCCCGACTACCGCGAACAATTAGCGGTACTCTTCACTGTTCCCGATGCCCAACTCCAAGAGAAAGTCGCCAGCCTCCTCACCACCTACTTTAACCAAGAAGGTCTCCCCGAAGTCATTGCTCCTTACCGCGATTACCTAAAAGGCAAAGCCCAAAACCTCCTCCAATCCTTACCCTCGCCCAACTCATCAGAGAACTCTGAAAACTCCGAGAACTCCCACACCTCCCACAGTTTCCGCACCCCCAAAACTGCCTGTGCGGCTCGCACCCTAACCCCTGAAGACCTCCTCTTCCTCCTCGGCGACTGCCTCCGTGAGCCTGTAGCTCATACAATAGATGTCTTTTTGGAGAGGCTTATCACCTTGCAAGATAACTTCCCTGCCGATTGGGCAAAGTCCCTTTCGCCTTATATCAAACAGCTCACCAAGCGAGTAGATAAGGAGGAAATCCCTACCGATGCCATTCTCTTGCGAGTTTTGCGTGCGCTGATAGACCGCCGTCCTTTAGCACTTGACCCTAAGTGTAGCTATACGTGGGAAGAACTCTGTAAAAAGCGCAAAAAGCTCTCCGAAAAAGAGTTTGAAGCCTATACGCAGGATTATTATTTAGGCAATGCCCGCCAAGTCCTGCCGTTTCTTTTCCGCAAGGGGCAAATGGTCATTGATTCCATTCTCCTGCACTGCCACTTGCCTTTGCTCTCTACCCCTACACACCTGCCTTTTTATATAGAAGCAGAGGTATTGGTGGATAAGCTTTTGCAATACGAAGTACAAGGCGTACAACCTGATATTGACGATCTCATTGTGGCTTGTAACCGCTTGCTTTTCAGAGAAGTTTCGGCAACAGCCAAAGAAAAAGCGAGACAACTCAAAGGAAATTATGCGCTTGCTATCCAGTATTATTTAGGTTTAACTGATAAGATACAACTAACCGAAGAGCTTCTCCCTCTTTGGGCGCAAATCACTCGTATCAAGCACCCCGATAGAGAGTTTCCAGAGTTTGAAAACACTTCAGCTAAGGATATTCTGGGGGTAGTGAAGCCTTTCCTAATTAACTATGGTTGGCAGGAAGATGAGGGTCATAAAAAATTTACTTTTGGACACCACACCGAGTGGGTAGGGGTAAGTTATACAGATCTAAAGAATGCCTTTCCGTATCGCTATTACAATGCTAATGGTGGAAGTTCGCCCATCAGTACTATTTTTGAATATAAGCTAAGCCTCAATCCTCACTACCCCGATGCAATGCTGTGTGACTATATCAGCACTTGGGTTACAGGCAACGAAGTGCGCGAAATTCGCAATATGTCAGTGCCTTTGGAAGTGCTTTTGCGCTACGACATTAGGGTACGCCATAGCGGTTGGCTCTATATAGGTACGGCTTTGCTCTTTGAAAAACGTCCTTCGCGAGATTTGGCGTATGAATATATCTGTCAGGCAATTACTCGCGGGGAAGACCTCACTTACCTCAAAACTTATCTCGCTCAGGCGCTCGCTTGGAACTTTTTGCCTATCACTCGCTTTATTGAGTTTCTCGATCGTCCCAATCCGCCTGCTGTCAAAGATTTTGGTATAGCAGTGGTAAAGCAGTATCTCAGCATAGTAAAAGAAGATGAATTGCCTAAAAACCATAAGAAATTGGCTAATTTTCTAATTAGCTAATATGCCAATTGCCTAATTGACAAATTATTTTTACCTTTGCCCTTTCAAAAAGAATCTGTACTGATGGAAGACAATACGCCTCAAAACACTGCTTCACAAGGAGATAGCATTATCAAAATCACGGGTATGTACCAAGATTGGTTCTTGGATTACGCTTCGTACGTAATCCTCGAACGCGCTGTACCAGCAATCGAAGATGGCTTTAAGCCCGTACAACGCCGTATTATGCACTCGCTTAAAGAATTAGATGATGGTCGCTACAACAAGGTGGCTAACGTGGTGGGAAATACAATGCAGTATCACCCTCACGGCGATGCGAGTATAGGTGATGCTATTGTACAAATCGGTCAGAAGGACTTGCTCATCGATACCCAAGGTAACTGGGGGAATATCCTCACAGGCGACGATGCGGCAGCGCCTCGTTATATCGAGGCACGCCTTTCTAAATTCGCTCTCGATGTGGTGTTTAGCCCTAAGGTAACCGAATGGCAATCGAGCTATGACGGTCGTAAAAAAGAGCCTATCAGCTTGCCGGTGAAGTTCCCGCTCCTCTTGGCACAAGGCACCGAAGGGATAGCTGTGGGGCTTTCTACCAAAATATTACCTCACAACTTCATCGAGCTCATCGAGGCTTCCATTGCTTACCTCAAAGGCAAATCGTTTGAACTATACCCCGATTTTCCTACGGCGGGCATTATGGACGTAAGTGGCTATAACGATGGCGCAAGAGGCGGACGTGTGCGGGTGCGTGCTAAGATTTCGCAACTCGACAAGAGTACCCTTTGCATCACCGAAATTCCGTTTACTACGAACACCACTTCACTTATAGATTCTATACTGAAAGCCAACGAAAAAGGCAAGATAAAAATCAAAAAGGTAGATGATAACACAGCTGCCAATGTAGAAATATTAGTGCACTTGCCCAACGGCACGTCGCCCGATAAGACTATCGATGCGCTCTACGCCTTCACTGCCTGCGAAACGGCTATTTCGCCCATTACCTGTGTGATAGAGGACAACAAACCGCATTTTCTCACCGTTTCAGAAGTGTTGCGCCGCAGTACTGACCGCACGGTAAGCCTGCTCAAACAAGAGCTCGAAATTGAACTTTCTGAACTCGAAATGCAATGGCACAGTGCCTCGCTCGAAAAGATTTTCATCAGAGAAGAGATGTATATCGACTTCAAAAACTACACCGATAGAGAGAGTTTGTACGAGTATCTATACAAGCGTTTTGAGCCTTTCAAAAAAGATTTACTCCGTGAGATTACCGATGATGATTTGGCTAAACTCACTCAAATACCAATGATTCGTATCACCCGCTTCGACTCTTATAAGGCTGATGAAAATATCCTCAAAATTGAAGCCGATATTGAGGAAGTAAAAAACCACCTCGCAAACCTTATCGACTATGCGATTGCTCATTTCGAGCGCCTGAAAAAAACATATAGCAAAGGACGTGAACGGAAAACTGAAATTCGCGTGTTCGATACCATTGAGGCGACCAAAGTAGTAGTGCGCAATACCAAACTCTATGTGAACAGAGCTGAAGGCTTTGTGGGTACAGGCTTGCGCAAAGATGAGTATGTAGGCGATTGCAGTGATATTGATGATGTGATTGTATTTACCGAAAGCGGTGCGATGTACGTTACCAAAGTAGCTGATAAACAATATATAGAGAAAAATATCATACACGTAGCGGTCTTTAAGAAAGACGACAAGCGCACCGTGTACAATATGATTTATAAGGACGGACAAACGGGCTTCTCCTATATCAAGCGCTTCAACGTTACGGGTATTACCCGCGATAAGAAGTACGAGCTCATTCCGCAACACAAAGAGTCGCGTGTGCTCTATTTCACCGCCAACCCTAATGGTGAAGCCGAAGTGGTAACTGTGAACTTGCGTCAGTTAGGTACTTTGCGCAAATTGCGATGGGATATCGATTTTGCCGATACCCTCATCAAAGGGCGTGGCGTGAAAGGAAATCTCGTGAGCAAATACGCTATCAAGCGCATTGAGCTAAAAGAAAAAGGCGTATCAACTCTCAAACCGCGCAAGATATGGTTCGACGACATTGTAAAACGCCTCAACACCGAAGAGCGCGGCACGTTACTCGGGGCTTTCAAAGGCGATGACCGTATGCTTCTCATTACCAAAGAGGGCGTTGTGAAGACCATTATCCCCGAATTGAGTCTGCATTTCGAGAACAATATTGCCGTAATGGAAAAATGGGTGCCTGAGAAACCTATTTCGGTGATTTACTACGATGGCGAGAAAGAACGCGTGTTTGTAAAACGCTTTGTGGTAGAGAATGAAAACCGCGAAGAGTTAGTAATTACCGAACATCCTAAATCGCAATTGCTTTTCGTCTCTGCCGATTGGCGACCTATGGCTGAGGTAATCTTTACCAAAGAAAAAGGTAAGGAGAAAGAGAATCTTACTGTGAATTTAGAAGAGTTCATCAGTGTAAAAGGTATCAAAGCCTTGGGTAACCAGCTCACCACCGACAAGGTGAAAACTATCAACACCCTTGAGTCTCTTCCCTACGAAGAACCTCAAGAAGAGGAACTTGTAGAAGAAGATTTAGGCGATGAAGAAATTGTCCCTACTCCTGAAAACGATAACAACGGCACCCAAACAGAATTAGAATTTTAATGCATCATACACTTTGCCAAAGAAAAAAACAAACCTTATGAAAAACTATATCACACTCTTTATCATATTGTTGTTGGGAAGGAATGCAGCGGTGGCACAAGAGAACAAAGAAGCTGTACTCCACCAACTCAACCAAACCATTGAGCAGAGTGCTACTTATATACAAGCCAAAGAACAACGTATAGCTTCTTTGGAAAAGGCTCTTAAAAAAGCCTCTCAACCAGCAGAAAAATACGATTTACACAAACAATTGTATGACGAATACCGAAAGTTTAAGGTCGATTCGGCAGTAGCCTATTTGCTGAAAAACGAACAAATAGCAATCTCTTTAAACGATACCGAAAAGCAGGACGAAACACGTATTCTGCTCTCTAAACTCTACTCAGTAAAAGGAATGTATGTAGAGTCGTTACAATTACTTTCTTCTATTGATAAACAGCGTTTAAATAAAACGTTGTTGTGTGATTACTACGAAACATTTCACACCTATTACAGTCATTATGGGCAAAGTACCAATAACCTCCACTATTTTAGAATGTCCGATAACTACCGCGATTCATTGTTGTTGTGCTTAGCCCCTCAATCAACACTCTTTAAACTCAATGATGCTATCAAGCAATTCTATTCTGCTGATAAAAATAACGCAACCCAGCTTTTTCTCAGTTTGCTCTCTCAAACTCCAGCCGATGACCCCCAACGTGCGGTGATAGCTTATTACTTAGGACTTATTTATCAACAACAAGGCAATGACGAGTTGCAAGAGTATTATTTTGCCCTCTCAGCCATTGCCGATATCAAAAATACTATCAAAGATAACGCTTCCTTGCAGAGTTTGGCGCTTACTTACTACAAACGCGGAAATATAAGTAAAGCCTATCAGTTTATCAAAATGGCAATAGACGATGCTGCCTTCTGCAATGTGCGACACCGCGCCGAAGAAGGTGCCTCTTTCTATTCTATCATCAACACTGCCTATCAAGAGAAAGAAGCTAAACAAAAGAAAGAATTACAGCTTTATTTAGTGCTCATCAGCGTATTGTCGGTAGCCCTTATTATTGCTTTGGTATATGTGTACAAACAAGTAAAACGGTTGGTAAAAACGCGTAAAGAGCTCTGCCATAGCAATCAGCAACTCGAAAAACTCAATGCTGATTTGCAACAGATGAACCAAAACCTTGAGGAGGCAAATCTCAACCTTGAGGAGGCAAACCTTATCAAAGAAGAGTACATTGCGCATTTCTTCAACCTCTGTTCAGCATATATTGATAAGATTGAAAACTACCGAAAATTGCTCTACAAAAAGGCTTCTAAACATCAGTTTGACGACCTTACCAAGGTGCTAAAATCTACCACTGTGGTAGAACAAGAATTAGAGGAACTTTATAAGAATTTCGATACTATCTTCCTGAATATATACCCACATTTTGTAACTCACTTCAATGCTCTTTTAGAAGAAGGAGAGCAAATCCTACCTAAAAAAGGAGAATTACTGAATACCGAATTGCGTATCTTTGCCCTCATCCGTTTAGGTATTACCGATAGCAATAAGATAGCCGAATTCTTGCGTTATTCTCTTCGTACAGTGTATAACTATCGCACTAAAGTACGGAATAAAGCGAAAGGAGAACGTGATGCTTTTGAGGAAAAAGTTAAACGAATACGCGATTAATCAAAAAAAGTGTAAAAACTGATTTTTCCTATGTAAAATCTTGCTTTTTCAGAGGCTTTTCTTTTGCAGGTTCGGGTACTATTTTGTGATTTACAAGTGAAAATTCGGTACTTTTTTAAGGCTTCTTTAGATTTCAAATTGTTAATATTCAGTTAAATAACTTTTTCAAATAGTACTTTTATAATACCTGATGACATTTCAATGTTTTTTTGCCATAATTTTGGGGCGTTGGAAATACAAAAATAACTTTCCGAAAAGCAACAAAAAAGAAACTAACAAATGTAACGTTTTTATTTTATGAAAGTACTCAAAAAACATTTAATGCTAATGATAGTACTGTTACTAGGCTTTACTGCTTTTGCGCAAGCGCAAAACATTAGTCAGCTAACAGGTACTGTAACCGATGACAAAGGAATGCCTCTTCCTGGTGTTTCTGTAGTAATAAAAGGTACTACCAAGGGGGTAGCTACCGATTTTGATGGTAACTTTTCGCTTAACAATGTGCCTAAAGGTGCTATGTTAGAGTTTTCATCAGTGGGGTATAAAACCCTTGATATAAAAGCGACAGGTGCCTCTCTAAAAGTTAAACTCCCCGAAGCTACTCAAGACCTCGATGAGGTAGTAGTAGTGGGCTATGGTACTCAAAAGAAAGGTGATGTAACCACAGCTATCACTTCAGTAAAAACTAAAGATTTAGACCAACGTCCTGTAACTTCAGCAGCGCAAGCTATTCAAGGGCGTGCAGCCGGTATCCAAGTAGTACAACCCAGTGGTGCTCCAGGTGCTGGCTTAGCAGTACGCATCCGTGGGAATACTTCTATCAGCGCTTCTAACGACCCTCTATATGTGGTTGATGGTATCCCAGTGCAAGACATCAGCGGGATTGCCCCTACCGATATCGAGAATATGCAAGTGCTCAAAGATGCCTCTTCAGCAGCTATCTATGGTTCACGTGCTGCCAATGGGGTAGTACTTATCACTACCAAACAAGGTAAACGCAATGAGCCTAAAGTATCTATCAATACGTATGTAGGTATGTCCGACATCGCTAAGAAAATTCCATCTCTCAACACACAACAATATTATGATTTGATGGCTGATTCTGGCGCAGTAGCTACTTCTTCATTGGCAGGTCTTACCGATAAAACCGATTGGTATAAAGAGGCTTTCCGTACTGGGTTTACCCAAAATACTCAACTCTCTGTATCCAACGCTACCGAAAATACAAAGTACTATGTTTCAGCAGGTCATACTAAAGAAGATGGTATTATCCGTAGCTCTTTCTTTGAGCGTTATAATGTGCGTTTGAACTTAGAGGCTAAAATGCGCAAATGGCTTACTTTTGAAACTAATTTATCTTATGCCGATTATGAATCTAATGGTATCATTTCAGGCTTAGGTGCTAACCGTGCAGGGGTAGTACTTTCAGTAATCAATACCCCTCAATACGCTCCTATTTGGAGTACCAAAGCAGGTGAAGAAGGCTGGTATTACTATGACTTCAAAGGGGCTAACCTTTCACACCCTGTAGAGAACATCTCTCGCCGTGCCGATAACCTTCTTAAAAACAATCGCTTTGTGGGAAGTGGCTCAGCTATTGTACAGCTAATGGACGGTTTGCGCTACAAATCTACCTTTGCTATCGACCGCTTGTCAAGCAAAGAAAACCGTTGGACAGACCCTAAACTCACTGCTTACGGACGTAGAAACTATGGTGAAGCAGCCGATATCAGAAAAAACCACACGCTGATGACTTTCGATAATATCCTTACTTTCGACAAGACTTTCAGCAAACACAACCTTTCTTTATTGGCAGGTACTTCTTTCACCAATGCCAAAATGGATGGTAGCGAAATGTATGCAACTCACTTCCTTACTTCGGATATCAAAACCCTCAATGCTGCCAATAAAATTGGACAAGGAAGCATCACCAATGCCGAAGAGTGGAGTATGATGTCATATTTAGGTCGTATTTCTTATAACTACGATAGCAAATACCTTCTTACAGCTAATTTCCGTGCCGATGGTTCATCAAAATTAGCACCTGGCAAACGCTGGGGTTACTTCCCTTCTGTATCTGTAGGGTGGAGACTTTCTCAAGAAAACTTCTTGAAGAATGTAGAATGGCTTAGCGAACTCAAATTGCGCGGTGGCTGGGGACAAACAGGTAACCAAGCGGGTATCTCTTCTTACGCCTACTTGCAACGCTATAAAATAGCACGCCAAAACTGGTGGGGCAACGGGGCTAATGCCAATGCGATGATTACCCTTACGCCTAATTCTTTCTCAAACCCTAACCTCACTTGGGAAACCACAACCCAATCTAATATAGGGCTTGATATAGCACTCTTCAAAAACCGTTTATCTCTTGCTGTAGATGCTTATCTTAAAAAGACTACCGATTTGTTGATGGATGTGCCTCTTCCTGCTACTTCACCAGTGCCTTCTATCTATCGCAATGAGGGCGAAATGACCAATAAAGGGTTAGAGTTCTCTGTGGATAGCCGTAACCTTACAGGTGATTTAGAATGGAATACCAACTTCAATATCTCATTCAACCGCAACGAACTTACCAAACTTAGCTTGCAAAAAGTGTATTACTACGCTAGTACCTCCGAAGCTACTTCTGAACAAGTAGTGCGTATCACCGAAGGACAACCTTTAGGCAAGTTCTGGGGATTGGTAAGTGAAGGAGTTGACCCTCAAACAGGTGATATCAAATACAAAGACCTCAATGGTGATGGTAGAATTAGTGTATCCGATAAAACTTATATAGGCGACCCTAACCCCGATTTCACCTTTGGACTTACTAACGACTTCGCTTATAAAAACTTTACGCTCAGTGTTTTCTTCCAAGGTTCTTACGGCAATGATATCTACAACGCCTCTCGTATAGAAACTGAAGGTATGTACGATGGTAAAAACCAATCAACAGCAGTACTCAACCGTTGGAGAAAACCAGGTGATGTTACCGATATTCCTCGTGCAGTAAAAAGCACTGATAACATCAAAGCATCATCTCGTTGGGTAGAAGATGGTTCTTACTTGCGCCTCAAAACGCTTACTTTAGCCTATAATGTACCTGTAGATGCCTTAGAAAGATACGGTATTCGCAAGATACAACCTTACTTCACCGCTCAAAACCTTTGGACACTTACTAACTACAAAGGCTTTGACCCCGAAGTAAACGAAGGGCTCTCTGGTCCTACAATGGGTATCGACTGGGGTACCTATCCTCAAACCAAATCTTTTATTTTTGGGTTAAACATTGAGTTTTAAGAAAAAACTTTCATTCATTTATTAATATACTTACCCTAATAGTTCGCCTTTGCGGATTGTCCCCCTTCGGGGGGGCGGGGGCTAATAAACCTATACAGAAATGAAAAAATATATATACCTTGCACTTTCGTTAGCAACTCTAACGGCGTGCAGTTTAGATAAAGACCCTATCTCCGATTTCAACGAAAAGAATATGAACGGTAAAGGAGGGACTACCATTGAAACCAAAGCTCAGATGAAAGCTCGCTATGAGGCTATCTACACCTTTATACAAGGAAGTGCGCAAGAGTTTTGGACGCTCGACTTACTGATGAATACTGAAGTACGTGCCGATAATGCTTACGCAGGAGGTACCGATGCTCCTATTACTTCTATCGAGCAAAATAGCCAAGACCCTTCTAACAAGAATATCACTCGTGACTGGCAAAAATACTTAGAAGGTATCAACTTAGCCAACGTAGTGATTGCCAATGTAGACAAAGTGCCCGATGCTTCTCTTAGTGATAGCGAACGCAAACAGTGGAAAGCTGAAGCTCGTATTTTCAAAGCGTGGTTGCTTTTTGATATGACACGTCTTTGGGGAGAAGTGCCTATCCCTTCTGAGGATATCCCTACCATTACTTCCGATAATATCGGAGAGACTTATGCTAAACTTTTCCCTCCTCGTAGTTCAGTAGCCGAAGTTTACAGCACTATCAAAGAAAACTTAGAAGCGGCTGTAAACGATGCACCTGCTGTAAATACTGCCAATAAGTTTATCCTTAGCAAGGCAGTAGCCAATGCTCTTTTGGCGCACGTATATGCCGAAAAACCTATACGCGACTACAACAAAACTATTCAGTATTGCGATGCGGTGATAGGAGCAGGCTTTTCATTAGTACCTAATTATGCCGACTTGTTTCAACTAAACGCAGCAGGCACTGATGTAAAATTGCGTAACTCTTCTGAGTCTATCTTCGAGATTACCTATTCTACTGGTGGACAAACTTGGTTGTCTATAATGTTTGGTAAAAACCACATCAACCCTAATAGCAAATACGATTGGCGCAAATGGTGTACGCCTGCACGTGACCTCACCGCTGCCTTTGATGCCGAAGGTGATACCGTGCGCCGAGACCAAGCCATTGTATGGGGGCAACCTTCTTGGAGCAATTACTATCCTTCCGATCATTATGCCTTTATGTACAAAATTCGTTCAGGCGCTAATAGCATCATCAAATTGCGTTTAGCCGATATCCTCTTGCTCAAAGCCGAAGCCTATGCAGCATTAGGTCAAACTGCCGAGGCAGCTGCCTTAGTAAACCAAGTGCGTGCAAGGGTAGGACTTGCAGCTATTTCCACTTCTCTTTCACAAGAACAAATGAAAGAAGCAGTGCTTAAAGAACGCCGTTTAGAGTTGGCTTTCGAAGGTTTCCGTTGGTTCGACTTGGTGCGTAACGACAAAGCTGTCGAAACGATGAATACCCTCAATAGCAGAGATTCTGGTAGACTCAGACAAACCTACCCGCTCAACAACAATACAGTGCTTTATCCTGTACCTCAAACCGAGATAGAAAAGAACTCTAAACTTACTCAAAACGCAGGATATTAAACCTATAACGAATGATAAATTTATAATGATACACAAATCATATTCATCTTTATTAATCCTTAGTTTGCTTTGGGCAGTAACAGCTTGTACTGCCCATAAGCAAGCTCATAGTCCCACGGTAAAGGTGATTACCACTACGGGCGACCGCAGTAAAGAGTTTAAAGCAGATACGTTAGCACTGTTTTCAGCTGATAAAACAACGAATGCTAATATTACCCTAAAACCTACTGAAAAATTCCAAACAGTCTATGGTTTCGGGGCTGCCATTACAGGCTCTACCTGTTATAACTTGATGCAGATGTCTCCCGCCGATAGAAAGAATTTCCTCATTCAAACCTTCTCCGAAACTGAAGGTTTTGGTCAGAATTTCGTGCGTATATCCATCGGCTGTTCCGACTTCTCTCTAAGTGAATACACCCTTTGCGATACCAAAGGAATTGATAACTTTGCCCTTACACAAGAGGAAACAAAATACGTGATTCCTATACTCAAAGAGATTCTCGCTATCAACCCCAAAGTGCAAATCATTGGCTCTCCTTGGACTCCTCCGCGCTGGATGAAGGTCAATAACCTCACCGACCTACAACCTTACGACCATTGGACAAGCGGTCAGCTAAACCCTGCACTCTATCAAGATTATGCGCTTTATTTCGCCAAATGGTTGCAAGCGATGAAAGACAATGGATTGAACGTCAATGCTATCACTATACAAAACGAACCTCTCAATAGAGGAAACTCGGCTTCTATGTATATGGGATGGGACGAGCAACTTGCCTTTGTCAAAAACGCCTTAGGAAAAACCCTGCGTGATAAAGGCTTCGCTGAGGTTAAAATCTACCTTTTCGACCATAACTACAACTATGATAATATGCCTTCGCAACAGCAGTACCCTCTGCATATCTATAAAGATACTGAAGCTTCTCAATACATTACAGGGGCTGCCTACCATAACTATGGTGGAAATCCCGATGAATTGAACAACATTCACAATCAATACCCTAATAAAGAACTCATCTTTACAGAAAGCTCCATAGGTACTTGGAACGATGGTCGTAACCTTCAACGCCGTCTTACTGAAGATATGCAAGAGCTTGGTATCAAAACCCTAAATAATCATTGCAAGGCGGTAATGGTGTGGAATTTAATGCTCGACGAACACGGAGCGCCCAATCGTGAAGGCGGTTGCAAGACTTGTTTTGGTGCGGTCGATATCCAAACATCCGATTATAAAACGATGCAACGCAATTCGCACTATTATGTCATAAGTCACCTTTCATCTGTTATCAAGCAAGGCGCAACCCGCATAGGTGTTGAGAAAAACACTGATGACAACGTGCAATGTACCGCTTTCCAGAATCCCGATGGCTCTTTGGCTTGTGTGCTACTGAATAAAAAGAAAGAAGCCACACACCTAACCCTAAGCACAGGCAAGCAGTATTTCTCTTATAAAGTACCTGCCAATAGCGTGGTATCTTTTTTGATACCCAAAATATAAGTAGAAATTACAAACTTTCTCAAAGTCAAATCAAATAGAGTAGAATAGCTCCTCTTCTACGGATTGTCCCCCTTCGGGGGGACGGGGGCTTAAAAATAATAAATTATACAAATGAAAAGAATATTATTGTCACTATTGGCAATTGCTTCTATAGCATTCGCCAAAGCCCAAACTGCAACCCCTACTACTGTTATCAAAACGGTAATCCCCTTTGAACAAACCGATGAAACTCCTTGGATTACCCGCTATCAAGGCGATATCAACTACTACCAAAAGGAAAACAAACGCCTCAAAGACCTCTCTTGTGATGCGTTATTTCTCGGTAGTTCGTCTATCAACCTATGGGATACTATCTATGAAGATTTTGCACCGCTAAAACTCATCCGCCGTTCTTATGGAGGGGCAACCTTGCGCGATATGATTTATAACTACAACACCATCGCACAAGGATACAAAACTAAAAGCATCGTTCTTTATGTAGAAAACGACCTCGGAAGCCACAAAGAAGGCGTGAATGCCGTAAAATGCTTCGACCTTTTCCGTATATTCATCGCTAAACTCAAAAAAGATTACCCAACAACTCCCTTGTTTGTAGTATCGCTAAAACCCTCACAGCACAAAGCCGACCAGCTGAAAGACCAGCTATTGGTAAACGCTCTTTTAGAGGAAAATGCCACCGCACAAGGTTATACTTACATTGATATCACCAAAGTAATGTACGATGAAGCGGGCAACCTCCGCACCGATATCTTTAAAGAAGACAACCTCCATATGAATGCCGAAGGCTACAAACTATGGACAGCCATTATCAAACCCTATCTTACAGCAGTTAAGAAATAACAATTAACAATTGATAATTAATAATTAACAAGCGTCTCTACACTTTGCCAAAGCCTTGCCTGTGCGGCTCGCACCTTTGGCAAAGTTGACTAAGTATAACAACAATAAGTACCCCCGTCGCTTTTGCAGCTTCTCCCCTCTCTTTGGGAGAAGTCCGCGAGAGCGAAGTATGTGAGAACGGGGAGAGGATTAAACGAATACAATATGAAAAATATAAAAACTTTACTGCTTTGCTGTGCCGTAGGTACGCTTTCAGCTCAGCAAACGCCTGTTTATTTAGACGCTTCGCAACCCATTGAGAAGCGTGTCGACGATGCCCTCTCGCGAATGACTTTAGAGGAAAAAGTAGCTATGTGCCACGCTCAATCTAAGTTCAGTTCATCTGGTGTACCCCGCTTGGGTATCCCCGAAAACTGGATGACCGATGGTCCTCACGGCATACGCCCCGAAGTACTTTGGGACGAGTGGAATCAAGCGGGATGGACAAATGATAAATGTACCGCTTTCCCCGCCCTCACTTGCCTTGCGGCTACGTGGAATCCCGCTCTCAGCAAAGCCTACGGAAAAGCCATAGGCGAAGAAGCCCGCTATCGCAACAAAAACGTACTCTTAGGTCCTGGGGTGAACATCTATCGTACTCCTCTCAATGGGCGCAATTTTGAGTATATGGGTGAAGACCCTTATTTGGCATCCAAAATGGTCGTGCCTTATGTACAAGGCGTGCAAGCCAATGGCGTAGCAGCTTGTGTGAAACACTATGCGCTTAACAATCAAGAAATCAACCGCCATACCGTGAATGTAAAGGTAGACGACCGCGCCTTGTATGAAATTTACCTCCCTGCCTTCAAAGCGGCTGTGCAAGAGGGAAAAGCGTGGAGCATAATGGGAGCTTATAACAAATACAAAGACCAATGGGCTTGTCAAAACCAATACCTATTGCAAGACATCTTGCGCAAAGAATGGGGCTTTGACGGTGCTGTAGTATCCGATTGGGGCGGAGTGAACAACACCGATGGCGCTGCCCTCCACGGATTGGATATGGAATTTGGTACGTGGACTGATGGAATGGCTGAAAACCGCTCAAATGCTTACGACCATTACTTCCTTGCCCAACCTTTTCTCGAAAAACTGAAATCAGGGGAAATAAAAGAAGAAGTAGTAAATGAAAAGGTGCGCAATATCCTCCGACTCATATTCCGCACCAATATGGCAGCCAATCGCCCCTTTGGGTCATTCGCCTCACCAGAACACTTTGCTGTAGCTCGCAAAATAGGGCAAGAAGGCATCGTACTGCTCAAAAACGATAAAAATGTATTGCCTATCGATACTAAAAAGGCAAAAACCATAGCCGTAATAGGCGAGAATGCTATCAAAATGATGACTGTAGGAGGAGGAAGTTCCTCATTGAAAGCTGTTCACGAGATACTCCCCTTAGACGGAATCAAAAACCGCGTAGGCAATACTGCCAAAGTGCTCTATGCACGTGGCTATGCCAGCGATGATTACAAAGACCAAGACGGACTTGCTGCCAACGATATCACCGATAAACGTCCTGCACAAGAACTCCTTGCCGAAGCTGTAAAAACTGCCCAACAAGCTGATGTAGTTATCTTTATAGGCGGACTCAACAAACACGACGGTCAGGATTGTGAGGGTAACGACCGCAAACAATACGGATTGCCTTACGGACAAGATGCCGTGATTGAGGCTTTGGCAAAAGCCAATAAAAACTTAGCTGTAGTACTCATTTCGGGGAATGCAATGGCAATGCCTTGGGTGAAGAGCGTACCGGCCATTGTACAAGATTGGTATTTAGGCTCAGAAGCAGGTAACTCCCTCGCCGATGTACTCTTCGGTGATGTAAACCCTTCAGGGAAATTGCCTTTCACTTTCCCAGTGCGTTTGGAGGACAATGGGGCTGTAGCCTTAGGTGAATACCCAGGGGATAAAGATGTTGCCTACAATGAAGGCATTTTGGTAGGCTACCGCTACGCCGATACGAAAGGAGTAAAACCGCTATTCCCTTTCGGTCACGGACTTTCTTACACCACTTTCAAATACGGCAAACTCACTGCCGACAAGAAAACCACCAACGGCGATATTAGTTTCTCGGTAACAGTACAGAACACCGGCAAGCGCGAAGGTGCTGAAGTAGTACAACTCTATTTGCACGACGAAGAAGCCTCAGTATTACGCCCGTACAAAGAGCTCAAAGGATTTGAGAAAGTATTCTTGAAAGCAGGAGAAACCAAAACCGTAACTTTCCATATCACCAAGCAAGACCTATCCTTCTTCAACCCTGAGCAACACGCTTGGATAGCCGAAAAAGGTACATTTAAAGCCTTAGTAGGCACCTCTTCAGGCGACATTAAAAGCACAGTAGATTTCACCTTAGAGTAGATTTTTTACTTTTCATATACCTAAAAAGCTCGAAGCCGTGAGGCTTCGAGCTTTTAATACTTTCCCGTGCGGCTCGCACTTTTGCCTGTGCGGCTCGCACTGTAACTTGTCATTAGACTATAGTTCTTTTCTGAGGCGTGCTACAGGTATATCCATTTGTTCGCGGTATTTGGCGATAGTGCGGCGTGCAATGGGGTAACCTTTCTCTTTGAGGAGCTGTGCCAATTCGTCATCGGGGAGGGGTTTACTCTTGTCTTCCTTAGCGATGATATGTTGTAATATCTGCTTGATTTCACGAGTAGAAACATCTTCTCCTTGGTCGTTCTTCATAGATTCCGAAAAGAAATCTTTAATGAGCTTGGTACCGTAAGGGGTAGTTACGTATTTACTGCTCGCTACCCGCGATACAGTAGAGATGTCCATACCTACTTTATCTGCGATATCTTTGAGAATAAGCGGTTTAATTTTCAGTTCATCACCTGTAAGGAAGTATTCGCGTTGGTGTTCCATAATAGCATCCATAGTGATGAGGAGCGTTTGTTGTCGCTGACGAATAGCGTCTATAAACCACTTAGCCGAATCCAACTTCTGTTTGATAAAGAATACTGCTTCTTTTTGTGAATTGCTCTTTTCCTTACTCTTCTTATAAGTGTCGAGCATAGTGCTGTATTCCTTAGAAACGTGTAGTTCAGGAGCATTGCGTCCGTTGAGGGAGAGTTCCAACTCGTTATCTACCACTTTTACGGTAAAATCGGGGATGATTTGCTCTATATGTACATTATTGCCTACATAGGAACTTCCAGGTTTAGGATTTAGGCGTTCTACCTCTTGTACCGCTTCTTTTAGCTGTTCTTCAGTTACCAAAAAGCGCTGTTGCAGTTTGGTATAATGCTTTTTAGTGAATGCCTCAAAGGCTTCGGTAAGCATTTTGATTGCCAATTCTATAGCAGGAGTTTGTTTTTTGCGGCGCAGTTGTATGAGCAAGCACTCTTGCAGGTCGGCAGCACCTACTCCTGCAGGGTCTAATTGGAAGATAATCTGTTGGCGTATTTGCTCTACGTGTTCCTCTTCAGTATAGATATTTTGAGTAAAAGCGAGGTCGTCGGTAAGGTCTTGAATAGAGCGGCGTATATAGCCAGTATCATCTATGCTACCCACGAGGAACTCAGCGATGAGGTAATCTTCATCCGAAAGGGTAAAGGTGTTTAATTGGTTGATAAGAGATTGGTGGAACGATACCTCCGCACTGAAAGGAATATCGCGATCCTCATCGTCGTCGCTGTAGTTATTAGCGTGCAAACGATAGTCGGGAATTTCGTCATCACTGAGGTATTCATCGATGTTGATATCGTCCATATCAATTACATCGTTGTCGTTATATTCATCGGAAGAGTTGTCGAACTCATCGTGAAACTCATCAAGGGCATCTTCTTCGCGCCCCGATTCCAAGGCAGGGTTTTCTTCCAACTCTTGTTTTACGCGCTGTTCAAAGGCAAGAGTGGGGAGTTGCACGAGTTTCATCAGCTGTATTTGCTGAGGTGAGAGTTTCTGTGAGAGTTTAAGTTGTAAATTCTGTTTGAGCATTTCTTATGAGATAGGGCGCAAAGATACGAAAAAAATTATTTCTTTTTTATAATTTCATTCACAATATGTCTGATTTTTTGTTTCTTCTTACGGATGTGATAGCTTCTGTTTACATAAAAGAGAAGTCCTGCCAATCCTATAAAAATAACTCCTAAAACGATTCCTAAATAGAGAGGAGAAAGAGAGGTGTTCAGTGATAAAATAGTAATAAATACACTTAGGTTGATAGCTGCTAATAGCAAGCTCGCTTGTGAGTGTGACAATTTCATATAGTCTATCATCACGTGGTGAATATGACTGCGGTCGGCTTTAAAAGGTTGTCCGTGGCGCAATAAGCGGGTAGTGAACACACGAGTAGTATCAAAAAATGGAATAAAGATGATAGAAAGCAATACCCATACCTTGTTAGAAGGGGTGATAACAGCGCTTTCTAACAGTTCTGTATTGAGTGAAAAGAATTTGATAGCCAATACAGCAATAAGGAAACCTACAATCATAGAGCCTGTATCGCCCATAAACACCCGCTTTTTAGCTGATAGATTATAGCGTAAGAAAGCCAATAGAAAACTGATACTCAATAATGATAGCAAGAAATAGAAGTTCATTTCGGCATCATAGAACACATAGGCAAAAGCCGAAAAAATCACAATACCTACCATTGCTGCCGAACCATTGATACCATCGATGAGATTGTAAGAGTTTACAATAGCCATCACTATAGCACAGCTGATGAGTATAGAAAACCAATAAGGAATATCGGTAATACCTAAGAAATTGTTTAATGTGGTGATTTTAAGTCCTGAACCGAAGAAAAGAATAAGGGTAGCAATAATTTGACCAATGATTTTTGTACTGGGGTTTACACCCGTTAGGTCATCTTTTAAACCTACAAAAAACAATACCCCAACCCCTGATAGAATATTAATTCCCACATTATCATTATCAAACGGACGAAGTAAAAATAAGGTGAAAATCAAGCTTACAAAAAAAGAAAGTCCTCCTAAAGTTGGAGTTTTTTCTTTGTGAGAACTGCGTTCATTAGGCTTGTCCATCAAGTTTTTTTGCTTTACCACATAAATGATACTTGGCAAAGAAAAATAAGCCACTCCTAATGAAAGGAAGCACACACAAAAAGCCGTAAACCATAGGTTTTCTGAAAAGAAAGTAACTATCATATCGTTTATTGTAAGCAGTATTTCACGGCAAAAGTATTAAATATATCACAAATAGCCAAAAATACTATGGTTATTTCTTATTTTTCATTAATTTTATGTTTTGCTATACCCGCTATGTTTTTCACATCCCATTGTATAGTTTGCACAAAAGGATTTTGCCTAAAAGGGCAATCAATAGCGCAAATTTCACACGAAAAAGGTTTACAATAGTCTAAGTGAAAATTGAATTCTATAGTTCTATCTACTTTTTCTGCTAACAGATGAATCACGTTTTCCATCTCTTGGTGGGCTTCTTTTAGCGAATAGTAGTAAGGTAGGGTGATATGGGCATCGATGTGCAAGTGAGCACCAAACTGCTGAATGCGCATATTGTGAATGTCTATCCACTCGGTTTTGCGGTTAGTTTGCAGTATATTTACGAGTTCGGCAAAGAGGGCTTCATCTCGTTCGTCCATAATACCACTGAGGGCTTTGCGCACAATCTTCCAACCTATCACTATGATATAAGTACCAAAGCCAATAGCAATTAGAGGGTCGAGCCATAGCCAACCGGTAAAGTGTACCAATACCAAACTCAACACAATAGCTGAAGTAGCAAAAGTATCCGATTGCAAGTGTTTACCTGCACTCATTAGCACTAAAGAGTTCTCTTTTTTTCCTTTTTGGTAAGAGATATACCCCATAGCGTAATTCACTATGGCGGTAGACCCGAAAAGGGCAATCCCCCAACCTAATTTGTCGAGGTGTATTCCTTTTATAAGTGATGAAAAGGCTTCAATGAGGATAAGTACCCCAGCGATAGCGATGAGTATTCCCTCAATACCAGCGGTGACAAATTCTACTTTGCCGTGTCCGTAAGGGTGGTCGGTATCACGAGGTTTGTTGCAAAGGTATAGTGAATAGAGCCCCATAAAAGCGGCAATGATATTCACAATGCTCTCCATCGTATCGGAAAAGATAGCATTAGAATTGGTAATGTACCACGCTATCAACTTTACGATGAAGAGCAATATGCCTATAAAAGTAACGAGTTTTTGAAACTGAAAACTTTTCACTCTCTAATTCCTAATTTCTACCCCCCTAAACTCTAACCTCTGCTACATCCAATAAGAAATTATGTATATCGGTATTGCGCATAAAAGGTTTTAGACGCTCGCTACCAGGTCCATACATTCCCAATTCAGTATAATCAGATGAGTGATCCATACTAATCCAACCTACTGAGGTATGAGCTTTTTGTATTTCGGCAAACAATCGGTAAGGGAGATGTTTGTAGTTGTACAAGCCATCTTCTTTTCTTTCGGTTTTAGCGTAATAAGCTAATAATTCTTTAGCTTGCTCTTCGTTGATGTTCATTCCACCACAGTATTGAGCTACGTGTTCACGTACTTTAGCTATAGAGTCATTAGGGTTGATTTGTTGCAAAATCCAATCGTTAGAATGGGTGAAGTTTTGCAATCTGTCAAAATTGTCATTACACTCTTTGCCATAGATGAGTCCAGGGTTAGCATTACCGTGGTCGGAAGTAATTACCACAAGGGTATTGCCATCGGCTTTTGCAAAATCAAGCGCTACCCCTACAGCCTCGTCAAAAGCTACTTGGTCGTAGAGCAAAGCTCCTATGTCGTTAGCGTGTGCTGCCCAGTCTACTTTACCACCTTCTACCTGCATTACAAAGCCGTTAGGGTGATTTTTTAGCTGGTCGATAGCCTTGGCGGTCATCTCGGCAAGAGTAGGCGATTTAGCTTGTTCTTCACTGTTTTGCGCGCGATCGATAGAGTAGGGGAGAGCCTCCTCAGCAAAAAGTCCATAGAGAGGTTTGTTAGTAGGGGCTTTTTGCATTTCACTACGAGTGCGAGCTACTGTATAACCTTTCTTTTTGAGAACAGCAAAGAGGTCTTTTTTGTCCTTGCGATGCGCAGGATCAAAATATTTGCTACCGCCACCTAACATCACATCGAAGCCTAATTCGGTGTAGTTGAGGGCAATCTCATCCATAGCATTACGGCTTTTGCTCCAAGTACAGAATCCAGCAGGGGTGGCGTGGTTTACCATTACGGTAGTAACACAGCCTACTTTCTTGCCTGCTTTTTTGAACTTTTGTAAGATAGGCATATTTTCTTTGCCATCCGGACTGATATTAAGGCTACCGTTCTTTACACGTACGCCACCGCCCCAAGATGAACTTGCTGCCGATGAATCGGTTACTACCGAACTCGCCGATGCCATATCCATTACGGCGCGTTGAGCGAGGTTCTGTTCGTATAGTCCCATCCAGTTAGAAGGGCGACCGAATTTGCGTTTGAGGTAGAGATCGGACATTACCAAAGTGCCGAAACTCATACCATCACTCACCATAAAGATGATGTTTTTAGTGCGTTTGTTTTTATGGGCTTCCCCAAGGGTTTGCGCTTGTAAATCAAAGGAAGGTAATACCAATCCTCCTAAAGCAGCTAAAGCCCCATTTTTAAAAAATGATCTTCTTTTCATATATTGTTAAATTATTAATTGTTAATTATTCATTGCTCAATGCATTCCACCCTCTCGCTATGATTGGGATGAACTGTCCTGCACGAGTAACGAGGTTTACACCCTCCTCCTTATCAGTGATGTAACCTATTACACTAAAATTAGGATTGCCTTTAATTTTGTCGTAATCGGCTTGGACAATAGTAAAGAGCAATTCGTAGTCTTCACCGCCACTTAGGGCTATGGTGGTGCTATCCAAATTGAACTCCTCACAAGTGCTAATCACTTGTGGGTCAAGAGGTATTTTGTCTTCATATAACCTACAACCTACTCCCGATTGTTTGCAAATATGCAATATTTCTGACGACAAACCATCACTCACATCCATCATAGCTGTAGGTTTTACACCTAATTGTTTGAGCAAAGGCGGAATATCCTTACGAGCTTCAGGTTTGAGTTGGCGTTCTAAAATATAGGAATACATCTCTATATCGGGTTGAGAATTTGGATTTACCTGAAATACCGCCTTTTCGCGCTCCAATATCTGTAAGCCCATATAAGCGCCTCCTATATCGCCCGTGAGTACTATAAGGTCGTTAGGTTGTGCCCCGTTGCGGTATACCAAGTCCTCTTCATTAGCTTCACCTATAGCTGTTACCGAGATGATAAGCCCGCGTGTGGAGGAGGTAGTGTCGCCTCCTACCAAATCTACTTTGTAACGATCACACGCTAAGCGGATACCTGCGTAGAGTTCTTCTAAGGCTTCCAACGGAAAGCGATTAGACACCGCTATTGATACCGTTATTTGGGTAGCGGTAGCATTCATTGCATAAATATCCGATACATTCACCGATACCGCTTTGTACCCCAAGTGTTTTAGTGGTACATAGCTAAGGTCAAAATGCACGCCCTCAATGAGTAGGTCGGTAGAGACAATGGTTTTTTTATCTTTAAAATCCATTACCGCGGCATCATCGCCTACGCCTTTGAGAGTAGATGGATTATGATTTTCAAACCCTTCTGTTAGGCGGTTGATGAGTCCAAATTCACCTAAATCGGCTAATGAAGTGCGGTGTGGCGTTTTATCTTCTATCATTTAGCAAAATAGTTTAAAGCAATTACCACCCCAAGGTGCATACCCTCGTGAGTGTTGTTGAAGTGTATAGCGTCTTCTATACAAGTGAGTGTATAGCCATAGCTGGTAGTATAAGGGGTAAAGTTAGAGAATACCCCGCGCTCATAGTCGGCTTGTAGTTGTTTTTGAGTGCTGATGAGCAGGCTACGCAATTCTTGAATTTCGTCAGCAGTAGGGATATGCCCATCGGGATAAGTACCTTTTTTATAAGTATCTATAAAATCATCTGAAACTACAGGTTTAACTCCTGATAGTCTGTAACATAGAATCTGTTGTGTAGCCACACAATGGGCGATATTCCACCAGATACTATTGTGAAATCCTGTGGGGATTTGCGCTAATTGTTCAGGAGTTACATTCTCCAAATAAGTTAAAAGATTGTTGCGGGTTGCCATGTGTAGGGCAAAAACTTGGTCTGTCATTATAATGAAAAGTTAAGAGTGAAAAGTGAAAAGTTGCTAATCACTGTATTTCAGCGCAAAAGTACAAAAAATAGACCAATAAACTACTATGTTTGAAAAAGATTTGTATTTTTGCGCCCTAATTTTAAAAGAATTCTTTATGTATCAACTAATTAAACAATTACACTCATTCACTGCCTATATTGTATTAGCAGTGCTTATTGCAGCAGTTATCAACGCCCTTATTGGATATTTTAGAAAGAAAGAATATTTTGAGGTAAAAGATCTTCGTTTAACACTTTTTGCCCTCATTTTTTCACATATACAAATGTTATTAGGTTTGTTAGTATATGTTACAACGCCTCGTTTGCAGATGTGGGGTGAGGGGGCTAAGGTAGTAATGAAAGACTCCTTATTGCGCCTTCTATTGTTAGAACACCCTTTGATGAATATCATTGCCATAGTGCTCATCACCGTTGGTTGGGTAAAACTTAAAAAGCAAAATGAAGTGCGCAAAATGTTTGGCAAAATAGCCTTGTTCTATGGTATAGCTTTAGTGCTATTACTTTCTAGAATTCCCTGGGGATTGTGGTTAGGTTTTTCGTAATAGATTTCGTTTTCTAACGAATTATTTTCAATAAAATATAAGTCTCTCGTTGTAAAATATCACTTACAACGAGAGATTTTGCATTTTATATAAATGTTAAATAGTGTTAAAGTTTTGAAGAGCAACAGTGATTTTAGCTTGTTATAAAAAATATTTATAACAGTATATATATTATTTATGTTGTTGAAAATAAATGATTTAGCTTATTTTTATATAAAAGTAATGATATGGCAAATAATTAGCTAAAAAAATGAGATATTTTCAATAAAAAATCTATTTTGATGAGAATATTTCAATATTTTAGTTGAAATATTAGTTTAAATTGAAAATAAGTCAAAAAGTATCTTTTTTCTAAGATATTTTTATGTATGCAAAAAAAAATCTGTAAAAACTTGTTTTCGTGTAAAATTATTCTATAACTTTGCGGCGTTAAACTATAAAATTAATAGCGATGAAGAAAAAACTATTTTACGTGTTTTTATTCGTTCTTTTCTTTTCCGCAGTCGCTACTGCACAAGAAAGGACGATTACAGGAACGGTGCGTGATGCCAACGGATTAGAAATGTTGGGTGTAGCCGTAGTAGTAAAAGGAGAAAACCACGGTACACAAACTGACATGGAAGGTCGTTACAGTATCAAGGTTGCTCCGGGTAAGACCTTAGAGTTCTCATTTTTAGGAATGAAGACCCAAAGTCACAAAGTTGGTACTTCAAGTCGTATTGATGTAGTACTGCAAGAGGAAGCCGTAGAGATCGGCGAAGTAGTGGTTTTAGGTGTTGTTAAAAAGAAAGCAGCTGAATCCACAGGAAATACTGTACAGCTATCAAGTAAAGATATAAGTACACCTTCGGCTATTTCTGTAGACCAAGCGTTGCAAGGGAAAACTCCAGGGGTTGTAATTAATGCTGCTTCAGGAACACCAGGAGCAGAACAGACCGTAATGATTCGCGGGGTAGGCTCTATGAATAGTAGCAATAAACCTCTTTATGTGATAGATGGGGTGCCAGTGATCTCAGAAAACTTAACAGAGGATAAGAATACAGTTTCTTCAATGTCAACCCTTGCAAGTATTAACAATGAAGATATAGAAAGTTTAACAGTGCTCAAAGATGCCGCTGCTACCGCTCTTTATGGAGCAAGAGGTTCTAATGGGGTTATTGTTATTACAACCAAGTCTGGTAAAAGAGGAAAAACAAAGTTTAATGTAAATACATCAGTGGGTTTCCAAAATGATGCGTATTTTAAAAGGTCGCCTCTTACGGGTGATCAACGCTATCATTTGTTAAAACAAGGATTGGCAAACCAGTTTGCAAGTAATGGAGCAGCTTACGATACAGCGATTGATTTCGCCCATACCAATGGTTTGAGAATCAACGGAGCAGAAAACTTTAATAGTGCGTTAAATAACAACAATTGGTCTGAACTTATAAAAAACAAAAATGCTGTAATGACCTCTGCCGATATATCAGCCTCTGGAGGAGATGAGAAAGGAACTTATTATGTATCGTTGGGGTATAACAGAACAGAATCTACTGTAAAAACATCCGACCCTTTTAAACGTGTATCTGGATTGATAAGGATTAACAGAGATTTGAATGATAAATTGAAGTTAGAGGCTTCAGTAAATGGCTCTTGGGTATCTCAAAATCCTATTACTGAGCAAGGGGCTTATTTTACAAATCCTTATGTGACAAAAATATTGATGTCTCCTTGGGTAAGCCCTTATAATGCCGATGGGTCATATAATGTTACTACATTTAATAGATATACAGGATTGTACAATTACTTGTATCTACAAGAACACGATGTATCAAAGAACAATACCCTAAGAGGGTTGATAAACTTTAAAGTAGATTACGAACTGCTTAAAAATTTAGTGTTCTCTACTCGTGCCAATGTAGATTACATTTCATCAGATTATAAAAACTATCAAAATAGGGTACATAGTAATGCTTCTAAAAATAACGGGTCATCACATCGTATAATGACTCACCACGCTACTTGGGTATATCAAAATACCTTATCATATAATTTCAATGTAGCTGAGAAACATAAATTTGGTCTTACAGCCCTCTATGAATATCAAAAGTACAAAAAGAATTATTTAGAAGGTTATGGTACTAATATAGCCGCTGATGGTTTAACCAATCTCGCTTCTGTAACCAAACAAAAAACAATATCTTCTACTTTTGAAGATTGGGCGAACGTATCATTGTTAGGAATGCTTAACTATTCTTATGCCGAAAAATATATTCTTGACGCAAGTATTCGTAGAGAGGGCTCATCTCGTTTTGCAGAAAAAAATCGATATGGAAATTTCTGGTCATTAGGTCTTGCTTACAACCTTCATAAAGAGTTTGATGTCCTTGCAAAAGTTTTCAACGACTTAAAATTAAGAGCATCTTATGGGCTTACAGGGAACTCTGGGGTAGATTTAAACCAATACCAAGTCCTTTTAGCCTATGATGAGAACTATGATGAAAATGGAGCTGCTTACCCTAAAACATTAGGGAATAATGCCCTTACTTGGGAGAAAAACCGTACTTTTGATGTAGGGCTTAATTTTGCACTGTTTAACCAGCGCTTAAGAGGGTCTGTTGCATATTACGATAAATATACTTATGATCTGTTGCTAAATGTGCCTTTGTCAAGAACTACAGGTTTTGAAGAGCAAGCTATTAATGCAGGAGCAATGAGTAATAAAGGTATTGAGGCTTCTTTGGGAGTTGATATTATCCGTAATGAAAACTTCACTTGGAACTTGTCGGCTAATATAGCAACAGTTAAAAACAGAGTAGAAGAATTAGCAAAAGATGGTACCGGCGCCGATGTAGACCCAACAGCAGGAAGTGAACACAAACAAACCAAAGTAGGAGAAACGTATGCTTATTGGTATATGCCAACTTGGGCGGGTGTCAATGTAAACACAGGGCTTCCTGAATGGTATGACAAAGAAGGCAAGAAAACATCAGACTATAACCTCGCAGAGCGAAGATTCCAAGGTATTGCCATTCCAAAATATTCAGGAGGTCTGTCTACTCACCTTCAATATAAAGGAGTATTTTTAGATGCTTCTGTTTATTTTACAGGAGGGCATAAAGTATACGAAGAATACTCTCGATTCTATTTGAGAACCAATAGTTTTGTAACGGTAAATTATAATGGAGACGCCGAGTTATTAAACGCTTGGCAAAAAGCAGGAGATGTAACTGATGTGCCAAAAATGAGCTATTCAGGTAATGATAATTTTCATAGTGTTTCTTCTCGTCACTTGTACGATGGTACTTTTGCACGCTTGAAAGACATTACATTGGGATATGAAGTGCCTTCTAAATACTTAGAAGGAACAGGATTTGATGGAGTTACCTTTACTGTTAGAGGAACTAACCTTTATACTTGGGTGAAAGACAGCGGTCTAAAACTTGACCCTGAAGTAGGTAACAAAAATAATAGAATGGGGTATACAACCCTTACTACCCCACCTGTAAAATCTGTAGTATTTGGTGTTAATTTAAAATTCTAAACAAAATGAAAAAAGTTATATATACACTATTTAGCACAGCCTTATTAGCTACAGGTTGTGCCGACTTAGACCCTACATTGGAGCAAGATAAATCATTAGAGGGAGGTATCAATTCTGTAGAAGATATCAGAAGTGTTTTAAACTCAGCATATAATTATATGAGTTTAAGAGAATACTACGGAAGAGATGTGATTATTTTTGGAGAGGTGCGTTCCGATAATGCATACTCCGACGCAAACTCAAACCGTTTTGTTTCAGTTGCTAAAATGGATATGACCAGAACAGATGCTTATGCTTCTGATACTTGGACACGTATCAATCAAACAATAGTATCAACCAACGTAGTTATTAATGCTGATAGAGCAAAAATTACGGGTGATGTTACTACGCTGAATCATTATTTAGGAGAAGCTTATGCCATTCGTGCCTTAGCGCATTTTGACTTGCTGAAACTTTATGGTCAACAATACCAACAGTCTGACAGAACAAAGGCATTAGGTGTTCCTTATACAAAAGTATTTGGGAAAGCCATCTATCCAGCTCGTGAAACAGTTCAGCGCACTTATGAGCTTATAATGGAAGACCTAAATGCAGCTATTAGCAATTTATCGGCAAGCAAAAATGATGCCTCTGCTCACTACATTACTACTTTTGCAGCTTATGCACTCAAAGCTCGTGTAGCTCTTTTCTTTGAAGATTGGGCAACCGCTCGTGATGCTGCTAAGTACGTGATTGATAACAAAGGTTCTCGCTTGGATATTGCAGCAGCTGATGATTTTGCAAAAACCTTTACTACTGATAATACTAAAAATCAAATTTTTTCTATTGCCAATAATGATAGTGATAATACCGGTGTCAATAGTTTAGGAAATATTTATTTTGGTTCTTATGGAGATGTGGTAATGCTCAACGATTTGTATTCAAAATACGAAGCAGGAGATGTTAGGAAAACTCTCTTTTCTGAAATAAGAGCAGGTAAAACTTACAGAATGAGAAAACAAACTGATATCATAGGGGCACAGGATATACCTGTTATTCGTTATGAAGAGGTGGTACTTACCTATGCTGAAGCTCTTTTCCGTTTGGGTGATACTACAAATGCCCTTGCTCAGCTGAATTTAATACCCGCAAAACGAGGAGCAACCGCTTATACATCGGCAACTCTTGAGAATATTTTGTTAGAAAGACGAAAAGAGTTTGCAGGCGAAGGATTTCGTTTTTATGATATTGCACGAAACAGACAGGATATGCCTCTTGTAGATACTGCCTTACAAACTTATGGAACGGTAACTTATGGAAGCTATAAATACTCATTTCCTATTCCAGATGCCGAAATGGGGGCTAATAGCAATATGAAGCAGAACCAAGGTTACTCTTCAAATCCTTAATTGTTGCTGTTTAGTAAACTAAAAAGTATAATAAAATTAGAAAAGGCTGTCCGGAAACAAACGGATAGCCTTTTTTATAAATTGTTGTTTATAAATATTTGCGTTATCTTTGCCCCCTTGAAGATAAGAAAAATGAAAATATTCAAATACATTTTTTGGCTACTTTGGAAGTCTTGGTTTTATGTACTTGTAGCCTCTATTATACTAATTTTTTTGCCCCTATTGCTCATTCTTACAGCTCATAAAAAGTGGTATCGCGCCTTGTACTGGGTGATGCGACATCTCTGGGCAATACCTATCCTCTATGCAATGGGCTTTTTCCCTAAAGTGAAACGCGAATATACAATACCTAATGATCATCATAGTTATATGTTGGTTGCCAATCACTACAGTATGATGGACATAATGCTAATGTTGTATTGCAGTAAAAACCCCTTTGTGTTTGTAGGGAAGAAAGAACTTTCTAAACTACCTTTATTTGGTTATTTCTACAAACGGGTGGCAATAATGGTAGATAGAAAGAGTCCGCAGAGTAGGAGGGAGGTCTATACTCAAGCGATGGAGCGCATAGAGGCAGGTTTGAGCATTTGTATTTTCCCTGAAGGAGGCGTCCCCGATGATGAGAGTATTGTACTTGATAGTTTTAAGGACGGAGCTTTTCGCATTGCTATACAGTGCCAAATCCCCATAGTGCCAATGGTGTTCTACGACACTAAAAAACGCTTTCCTTTCCGCTTTTTTGCGGGCAGTACGGGCACAATGCGAGTGGATGTACTACCCCCTATTTCTACCCAAGGCAAAACCCTTGACGATAAAGAGACTCTACGAGAAGAAGTGCGTGCGTTGTTGTGGGAGAGACTTATAAAATCTTCTGGAAGAACTCATTCTGAGGAAAAAGAGTAGCCCCCTTGTTAGCAGTTTCTTTAGCTTTTTCCTTTTCTCCTTTCTTCAGATAGAAACTCACTAATAGCTGATAGGTGTCCTCATAACCCCAACTTACGGGACTATCCTTAGGAACTTTGCTGAATAGAGCGATAGCTTGCAGAAAATAATTTTCAGCTTTGCGCTGTCCACCATACATTTCAGGAGTGTACATATCTTGTATGCCCATCACTAAAAAATACCGAGGATTAGCTTTATCTAACGAAAACGCTTCGTCTAAATCATTGCTAATTTTCATTGCTTTTTGGTACATATTGGCATTAGGAGCTACAAAATTTAAGGCATAGCTTTCACAAAGAGCCAAAAGCACCCAGTCTTCAGCATCTTTATCAGTCTTCTTTTCCAATAACTGAACAGCTTTCTCTATATCGGCTTTACCAAGTAGGCGAAGTGCCTCATTCTTAACACTTCCATAAGTACCTAATAGAGATGATTTTCTATACAAAAGATAGGCTTTCCAATAATCAGAAAGTTGCTTTTCGTTCTTTTCGTAAAAGTCACGCAAAGGCTGCTCGCTCTTTTGTTGGTGAGCAGTGGCTAAAACGGAGGCAATTTGCGCATCCGTGTTTTGTGCAGTAGCTATTCCGCTGAACAATAGCCAACACATTAAATACAAATTAAAATACTTCATCATATCGTTATTTTTTAGAGTTTGAGATAACTTTTTAGGGCTTCTACATAGCTTTCAAAGGCAAGCAACCCTTTGTGGGTAAGCTGAAGTTCGGTATTTGGATAATTGTCCTTAATGGATTTAGTTACAGTAACATATCCTGCCGCTTCTAACTTCTGTATTTGCACCGATATATTCCCCGATGTAGCTTTGGTAACCTCCTTGATGCGCACAAAATCGGCTTTTTCTTCCGATATTAACAAAGAGACTATTGCCAAGCGGAGTTGTGAGTGCAAAATAGGATCGAGTTCGCTAAACATTTTGTTGCTTTTTATAGTGAATATAGAGTTGAACACCAGGAATTAAAAACAGTAAACACGCTAATATCGATGAGAGTAAAGGTAGATACACACCATATTGACAATACAAAACGCTATAGATAATTACGATGGCAATGAGTGAAGTAGCGACCCAAAGGCGCATTTTCAAATGTAAGGCAACTGCCAAAGCTACAAAAGCAAAAGGAAAATAGATCGTTAGCAGGGCAATTTCATAATGATTCCACAAGCTAAAAGGCATACAAAAACTGAGCAATGCCACTATTCCTGCCACGCACCACGCCCAGTCAAGCCAATCGGCAGAAAGAAAAGCTTTGCTGTGTTGACCTCTATTTCTCAAGAGGATTCCAAAATTAATAACAAAGCCTAAAGGCATCAATACTGCCCATACCATTCCCGATTGTTTAGGGTAAAAATTGCTGATGAGCATTGTAAACTGCACTATTCCTGACAGTGCGATGAGTGCGCCCCAAAAGAGCAAGAAAAAGCCATTGGCTTCATACTTTTGTTTGCGTTGCTGGATAATCTCTTGAATGATTTTCAAGCTATCGGAAGGCTGTAATTCCATAACATTAAAAGGTTTTTACGTTTAAATATGCGGCAAAGGTAATTAAGTTTATTTTATAAACCAAATTTTTTACCTAAAAAAAATTGCCAAAGTCTCTGAACTCTGGCAAAATCTATATTTTATCGTTGCATAAGTCGGGCGACATATTTACCTATTACATCAAATTCTAAATTTACAATGCCACCTATTTGTAAATGTTGTAGATTGGTGTGTGCTAAAGTATATGGGATTACCGCTACACTAAAACTATCACGAGTGGCATCGACTACAGTGAGGCTTACGCCATTCACAGTGATAGAGCCTTTTTCTATTACTACATTACCCGTAGAAGGGTCGTACTGAAAAGTAAAGCGGGTGCTACCGGCTTCCTCTTGGATGGCACTACAAGTCCCTGTTTGGTCGGTATGACCTTGTACGATATGTCCGTCTAAGCGGGTGTTGAGGAGCATACCACGCTCTAAGTTTACTGCATCGCCTACTTGCAAACTGCCTAAGTGGGTTTTGGCAAGGGTTTCGGCAATCGCAGTTACTTGGTATACATCGCCGTCGATAGCTACTACGGTGAGGCACACCCCATTGTGGGCAACACTTTGGTCTATTTTTAGTTCATTAGTAAACGAACTTTTCACGTATAAATGCAGATTCGCTTGTTCGCGTTCTATTCGTACGATTTTACCTATTTCTTCTATAATTCCTGTGAACATAATAATCCTCACCCCGTTCCCCTCTCTAAAAGAGAGGGGACAAATCCATAAAAAGGATTTAAGGGGATAAATAAAAGTTTAACAATGATTTTCTCACGTGAGATCCTCTCCTTTAGAGGGGCAGGGGAGGAAACTAATCCAATTCTCCGGTGAGTTCTGAGAACACTATACTCGCTCTTTTGCTTTCGTATAATACTTTGTAGACGGCATTGAGTATAGGGGTACGGCTTGGTTTTTCTTGATTTTTGTTGATGAGGTAGGCGCTTTTGGTGGCGTAATAACCTTCGGCTACCATATTCATTTCAGCCATTGTACTCTTTACGGTATAGCCTTTGCCTATCATCGTGCCAAACATACGATTGCGACTGAAAAGCGAGTAGGCAGTTACGAGTAAATCACCGAGATAAGCGGAGTTGTTGATATTGCGTTTGATTTTGTAAATATGCTTGATATAGCGTCGCATCTCGCGAATGGCATTGCTCATCAGTACGCTTTGGAAGTTATCGCCATAGCCCAATCCGTGTGCGATACCGGCAGCAAGGGCATAGATATTTTTGAGCATAGCAGCGTATTCAATACCTACCACATCGTCGGATATTTTAGTCTTCACATAATGGCGTTTCATTGCTTCAGCCATAAAGCGTGCTTTTTCCTCGTCCAAACAAGCAATAGTGAGGTATGACAAACGTTCGAGGGCTACCTCTTCGGCGTGACAAGGACCTGCAATGATACCTATCTGAGCGTAAGGCACGTGATGTATTTTATTGAAATACTCACCTACGATGAGTCCGCTTTTAGGTTCGATACCTTTGATAGCAGAAAAAATATTTTTGTTAGATAGTGGTTCGGAGAGTTTTTCTAATTCGTCACTTAAGAAAGCTGAAGGGATAGAGAAGACGATATAATCGCTAAAAACTACTGCCTCGTTGATATCGTTAGTGAGGTATAGCTTGTTGATGTTCAAGTGTACGTCGCTGAGGTAGTTAGGGTTGTGTTTGGTTGCTTTGATATGCTCAATAGCTTGTTCATTGCGCATATACCAACACACTTGGTCGATATTGGCAGTAAGTATTTTGACGAGAGCTGTAGCCCAGCTTCCCCCGCCTATTACAGATATTTTGGTTTCCATTTGTTTAGGTGTTAGTTGTTAAATGAATGAGGGCAAATACAGCATAATTTACTATATCTTGATAGTTAGCTGCAATACCCTCGCTTACGAGTGTTTTGCCTTGGTTGTCTTCAATTTGTTTTACGCGTAAGAGTTTTTGGAGGATGATATCGGTGAGAGAACTCACGCGCATTTCACGCCATACTTCGCCATAATCGTGGTTTTTGGCTTCCATTAGGGTGCGAGCTTCTACTACTTTGGCATCGTAGAGGGCTGTAGCTTCCTCCAAACTGAGGTCGGGTTGAGAGGCGATGCCTTTATCTATTTGAATGAGTGCCATTAGAGCATAGTTGATAATGCCTATAAACTCGGTAGTTTCGTCTTCGTCTATTTTGTGTACAGCGTTTTCTTGTAGTCCGCGAATGCGTTGTGCTTTGATGAAAATCTGGTCGGTGAGAGAGGGGAGTCGCAATATACGCCACGCGCTGCCATAGTCTTTCATTTTGTTAGTAAAGAGGCTGCGGCATTGTTCAATTACTTTGTTATATTGTTCTATAGTATTCATTTTATTTAGGTAAGAGCTAATGCTTTATTCTATAATTATATTGTATTTAGGGTCGATGTTAGTGCGAGAATCGAATACAAAGTCAAAATAAGCAGCATCGTCTTTTTTTCCTTTAATTTGTTGTTTTACACGTCCTACTTCAACACCTTGTTTGTTGAGGATTTTTACCATTACGCTTCCTTCAAAGTCTTTTTCGAAAATGAAGTAGAGAGAAAGTTTGTTGTCATTGCCATTTTCATCACTAACGGTGTGATGACCTAATTTTAAACCGCGGTTGCTAAGAGATTCTGAAATTTTTAGCATAGAATTACCCGATTTATCAATACCTTCTCCTACGCCATCGCCGAAAGAACGCGCAGTACTTCCCATAATTTCACCTGCTTTAGTAGCAGTTGTATTAGCGATTTCTTCAGTAGTATTGGCAGCATCTTTAGCTGCATTAGAAAAGAAACTACAAGAACTAAAAGTTGTAGTTATAGCAAAAAGTGTGATTATTTTTTTCATTATTGTTCTTATTTTTGGGCAAAGGTATAAATAATTTGTCAATTAACCAATTTGGTGATTGGAAAAATTAGTCGTCAAACAAACCGAACTAATCCGATTTGTTTGACGACTAATTACTAATTTCTAACGGCTAATTTTTAATTCTTAATCTTTATTGTGTGAATCTTGTTGTAGCCAGTTTGGGGTTCCCATACTTCTTTATTAGCTAAACGGATACTATACTCGGGGCGAGTGGATAGGCTCTTGTAGGGGTCGGGGAGGTTGAGATATACGTTGTATTCTCCTGCGGTAAGATTTTTAGGAAGAGTTATCTCTGTACCCACTTCGGTAGTGCTGCCTGCTGCCCAACGGCGAGGGTCGGTATTTACTTTGAAAATGTGTTTTTCGTCAGTTCCTTTTTTTGTGAGCACTATCTGTACTTCACGCGGATTGAAAGGCGCTGCAAAACCTTCATTTTTAATCTTCAATTGCAGTTGTAATTTTCCTCCTACTTTGATATTATCATTCAATTTTCCCTCAGTAAGCACAAAGCGATAACCGAGACGCCTTTTGATATCATCCATACATTTGTTTTTCCAGAGGTTTAGAATCCCTTCATAATAGTCTTGGTTGAGGTAGCTCCAATGATAGGTAGCCATATCTTTTATAGCGTTACTACACTCGGCATAAGAAGAGTAGCCTGATGCCGGACGGCAGGTTTCGCCCCCCATTACTACGTATTGAGTTTCATTGGCTACATATTTGCGATGCTCTTGTATGTGGTGATAGGTGCCAGTATCGTCGTCATCGGCGAGGAAACAATCGTTGTGAAAACCTATACGAGAAAGGTCGCTACCACTAAAAGCCGTTTGTGCCGTTAGAGCATTGCCTACGCCTATGTTTTGAGTGTAGAGTTTGGCTTTGGGGTAACGCACACTTACCATTCTATCCTTAGGCAAAATACTCAACTCTTTGGCTAATACTTTCTTGCGCGGTTCATACGCTTGGGCGTTATCAGCAGGTTTAAAGGTGTAATGATTCGTGTAATACCATTCACCCCACACCCCTACAAAACCAGATTCCCACACGGCTATAATATCAGCATTTTCTTTGATGATAGGAGCTAATTGATTGAGATGTTTTTCTGTCCACTCCCAAGAAGCATCTCCTTTGCCATTATTGTAGTCGTTTTGATCGTACGAATAGGCAAAGCGCAACACAACCTTGCTACCTCCTTCGCGAATAGCACGCATATTATTGCGAATGCGATTTAAAAAGTTTTCTGAAATAGGTTGCTCGCGAAACTCATTCAAATAATAGATGGTGAGAACAAGGCTAAGTCCCTCTTTTTCTCTTTTTTCTCTTACCCAATTGGCATTTAATTGCCAGCTATCACTTTTTTGATCTTGGTGTGTTAAGAAACCTCTTTCGGGGTTTAAGAATATTTCATTAGTAGGTTGGTAATTCACTATTTGAGTGAGTTGGGTATTAGGGGGTAAGGGTTGGGTAGTTTGCGATTGGGTGGTAGAAGACTGCGTGCCTTCCCCACTGTTAGTGTTGTCTTCTTTGCTTTGGCAAGAGATAGAGACTGCTAATAAAGCATATAACGTTAAAAAGCATTTTTTCATATTGTTAAATTTTTAATAAGGTTTTCTTTTGTAAGGGCTTTTGCAAAACGCCCTTACATTGGTTATCAAAGCGCTATTATATTTATTACTTTATCTTTACAAAATAAGGCAATCGCTCTAAAGGTACTTTTAGGGTGTACTGTTTGCCTCCTTTGTACTTTTTGCCTTGTTCATCCTGCCAAGTGCCTTTGGGGAGTTTTACAGTGCGAACATCGCTTTCGGTCATTACAGGGGCTACTAAATACTTATCGCCCAGCATATATTGGTCTTTGCAATTAGCGAAACCCTGATGAGGAAAAGCATACTCCATACTGCGCACAATAGGTTCTCCTGTTTGTGCCGATTTTTTAGCTTCGGCTATGATATAGTCGCCTAATTGTTCGTGCCATTTGGCGTATTTGATACAGATAGCCAAATTCTCTTTCGAGAGAATGCGCCAAGGAGCTACTGAGAATTGCATCATAGGCATCATCGAATGTATTTGGCAAGAGCGCACGATGAGTTTCTGATTGAACTTAGTAGGGTCTACATTCAAGAAACTGCCGTATTCCCCTCCGCCTATCATATCGGGGCAGGCGAAAGCATAACCGTTGAGTCCTGCGGCTATCATATCAGGCACTAAACGGGCTACACCATCCCAAGAGTAACTCTTGTCCCCCAAACGCTGTACCAAAGCCTGTCCGCCTAATTTCCAGCAAGCGCGGAACTCGTTGTAAGGAAATTCTAAGCCTAATTTACCCCAAAGGTAGGTTTGTTCAGTATCGTAAGATTTTTTGTCGAAAACCTCTACATCTTCCGCCAAATAACGCTCGGGGTCACCGGCATCAAACTTAAATCCATCGATGCCGTATTCTTTTTGTAGGTCTTTAAGCATATTCACAAAGTAAGCAAAGGCTTCGGGATTGCTGAGGTCGTAGCAAGCACTAAGTCCGTTCCACCAATCGAGGATAGCAGGGGTATCAGCTCCTTTTTTCTTCACTAAATAACCTTTGTCACGCAAAAAACGGTACTCTTGGCTATCGGGAGATACGAATGGGCATACCCATACCATTACTTTGAAGCCCATTTGGTGGAGCTGGTTTATCATTTCCTTAGGGGTAGGAAACTTATCTGGACGAAATTGCCATACGCCATAGTCTTTTTGCCAGTTGTCATCAATCATTATTACTCCCGTTGGCATTCCGTTATCCAGAATGGCTTTGGCGTAGGCTAAAACGTCCTTTTCATTCTGATTGTAAATAAGTTCTATCCAAGTGTTGTATTGCGGTTTGGTAAAGAACACTTTGGGGGGGATTACCCCAGAAGGCGGAAAGTATTGTTTACTCACTGCCTGATAGGCACTTTTGAGGGTAGTGCCAGCTGTGTGGCAACTCACCTCAGCCCGTGAAGGCGTGATAAGTATCTTTCCTTCTTTAAATTGGTAAGCAAAAGGAGCTTCTGAAGCGATATAACGCCCTTGATTAGAGTACAGAAAGGGCACCGATTGGTTATTAAAATTCTCGGTGCGCAAGTTGTAAATGCGCTCCGATGGCTGGTAAGGCATTTCTTTGCCTACGCCCGTAAAGCCACCCCACCATTGTTCATTGGGTAGTAGGGTGATTTCAGTGGGCTGTTGTGCGCTCGCCCATAGCGAACTGCACAAAGTAACAAAAGCAAATATTCTTTTCATTAGTCGTTAGTTTTTAGGTGTCAGGTGTTAGGTATCTATTTTACCTCTTATCTCTTACCTGAAATAAATTCTGAGGGTGATACCCCAAATTGTTCTTTAAAAGCTCTTGTGAAATATGACGGACTATCGATTCCTACTTCGTAGCACACTTCACTGATGAGTTTATCGGTAGTTTTGAGCAGTTCGGCAGCTTTGTCTAAGCGTATTTTGCGAATGTAGTTTGCCAAGGTAAGCTCGGTAGCTTGTTTGGCAAAGCTGTACAACTTAGTGCGGTTCATACCGAGTTCAAGGCAGAGGTTATCTACCGAGAAATGTGGGTTTTGCATATTGGTCACTACTAAGTGAGTGAGCTTGTCTAATTGTTCTTGTTGTTTTTTATCAATTACCTTTTGACGAATATTCTCAATAGGAGCGTGCTGTTTGCTCTTGTTGAGCAAGTTGCGCACATTGGTTTTGAGTAGTTTCACATCAAAAGGTTTCGTAAGGTAGGCATCAGCACCTAACTCAATTCCTTCTATTTGCGATTCTATTTGCGATTTTGCGGTGAGTAAAATCACAGGGATAAAGCAAGTTTGTAGGTTCTTTTTCAAGATAGCACAAAGCTCAAATCCGTCAATTTTAGGCATCATCACATCCGATATGACCAAATTAGGAAAATGCTGATTGCACTTCTCAATCGCTTGTTCGCCATCGGAGGCGAGAATGATGTTGTACTCTTTGATAAAGATGTTTTTGAGTATCATCAGTACCTCGTGATTGTCGTCCACTAAAAGCAAGGTAGGTTTATCTTCCTGAGGCAAATTTACAAATTCATCTTCTTCATCGTTTAGATGTTCATACTCAACCGCATAGTCCGATAAGTATTCTTTTAGCTGAAAAGCACTGTCTTGCAATTTCTGTTCCGGCAATAGGTAACTATCGTCCATAGGGAAAGTGATGATCACTTCGGTACCTACATTAGGCTTACTGCTAATGATAATCCCACCGCGATGCGCTTCAACTAATGATTTTACCAAAGAAAGTCCGATGCCTGAGCCCACTCTTTTCTGTCCTTGTCCCTCTACACGGTGGAAGCGTTCAAAGATTTCGGGCAAGGCTTCTTTTTCAAGTCCTACCCCCTCGTCTTCTACTTTCACGATGAGTTGTTTGCCAGCTAAGGTGCGTGTAGTGTTCTCAAAAGTATTCTTGTAGAGCGGTGTAACTTCGTTTAAGTTACCCACTGATACTGATAGCTTTATAGTGCTGCTCGCATTGGAGTACTTAATGGCATTGGAGAGAATATTAGAAAGAATCTTACTAAAATATTTCTCGTCTAACCACAACTTCACTTCTTGTTCAGGCAGTGTTAATTGCAGTGTTATCGCTACTTGGTTTGCCCACTCCTTAAACTCGTTGTAGATGGATTGTACATAGCTATTTACTGAAATGTAATTAGCCTTCAACTGAGGGGTGTATACATCCATACGGTGTATTTCAAGGAGTTCGTTCACCATATTGCTGAGTTTGCCCGTATTGCGTTTAAGAGTATGTACATACTTATTGGTGGGCATTTCCTCTTCCATTTCGGTTACTGCGTGGCTCATAAGGGTAAGAGGGGTGCGGAACTCGTGAGAGACATCCGTAAAGAACTGCATTTTCATTTGCATAAGTTCTTCTTTATGGCGCTCTTTTTCCTCTTGTACAGCTATGGTATGCTTCATTTGTGTCCATCGGATAAAGTAACGAAATCCTATAAATAACAAGGAAACTAAAATGATTGCATACAACAAATACGCCCACCACGTGAGCCAAAAAGGCGGTTTAGAAACTACAATAAGCTCGGTTTGCGCTCCGCTCCACTGTTGCCAATCGCCTACCTCCACTAATAGTTTATAGGTGCCATAAGGCAGTTTTTGATAGGTAGCGTGAGGTACTTCGGTATTCGCAGCGATATAGTGCCAATCGGTGTCGTAATCTTCAAGTTTATAACGATAACGCAGGTGTTGAGGTGCTTTGTAGGAAAGGGTTGTGAAATAAACTGAAAAGTTGTTGTTAGGATAGCCTATAGTGAGAGTGTTAGTAAACTCTATAGCCGAATTGACAACCTTCCCATTATTCTCAAACCTACTAAAATGTGCTTTCAGTTTTGCCGATACAGGTATTTGTGCTTGTGGTTTGAAATAGTTAAAGCCGTGAGAGCCTCCAAAGTACAAATTCCCTTCAGCATCTTTGCAAGAGGAAGCTGTACCAAAACTATGTCCTTGCAAGCCATCGCTATTGTTGAAAGCTGCAAAACGTTTTAGCTTTGTATCAAAGAAACTCAAATAGAAACCTCCACACCACACATTGCCAAAAGCATCTACTTCTACACTTTCGATATCATTAGAGGTAGCCCCTTCATCTATGCCGTAATGTTCGGCAGTATAAGCAGGAGTTCCGTTGGCGTTATCGGTGAAGATAACCTTGTTGAGCCCGCTGCCCATAGTGCCTATCCAATAAGTATCTTTGTCTTTATCAATTGCCCAAAGATAATTGCTACTGAGGCTGTGAGAGGTTTGAGTATCGGCAGCGTATTTGAGCACACGCACTACTTCACCTTTAGCATTAAGTTGCAATCGGTTTAAGCCCATTACCGAGGTTATCACCAATTCATTTTTGGCTTTATCCACATATATTTTGTGGAGCTTGTTAGTAGATAACCTACGAGGTTCGGGAGTTGCTTCGGTAAAGGCATAGATATTTTGCCATTGTCCATTTCGCTCCTCAAAGCATTCTAAACCAGAATAGGTGGTAATCCACAAACGTTGAAAGGAATCGAGTTTGATATCAAAAATATAATCTTTACACTGCGGTTGAAAAGAACTGATGATGCGTCTACTCTGTTTATCAATCACAAATACACGTTCGCGAACCGATACGTACAAATGTGCTTTATCGCTCTGAATACTCGTGACGTTAGGTGAAAGTTCGGTAGCATTGCAATAAGGTTCTTCTAATTGCTGCTTGCGGGTATCAAAACGAATAACCCCTCCAAACTTATTGCCTATATACACATAACCATCGGGGTCGTAGTGCATTGTACTCACAAATTCCGACCCTACTTTACTTTGGGGTTTTATCCATACTGTTTTGAAGAACGCATCGCGCGTGCTGCTGTAGGATACGCCATTAGACCAAGCTGATACCCACAAATTGCTGTCCTTGTCTAAGAACACACTATTGATATGATTGCTTGCTGAATACGGATTGGAAGGTGAATGGCTATGTGTTTTTAGCAGGTTGAGCGTGTTTTTATCTAACTGAAAGATACTCTCTTCATTCACTACCCACACGTATTGGCTACCCACATCTAGTGAAAGCAGATGCTCGTTTAAAGCAAATTCTTTTTTAGCAACTATAGTATAGGTGTTGTTAGAATTACAAGCGTATTTCACCAAACTATCACGGTAAATCACCCATAAATAACCATCGGTATAGAGCATCTTTACGATACCTGAACCTATGTTGTTCACCTTTTCGGGTAGGGCTTTTAGTGTGCCTTTTTCAGGAACGTAAGCCGATAACCAAGGGAAACCCGAAAGCCACACTTCTCCTTTCTCGCTCACCGCTATTTGCGGATTGAGTTGCGAAGTAGTGAGTTGTGAGGCAGAGCCCATAGGCAATGTTTTTAGCGTAAGTGTTTTCTTATGCTGATTCCACACTACCTTAGCACGCCTAATTTGGTTTTCGCTCAAAAGCCAAAGTTCATTGTTTGTGCCTTTTTGTAAGAGTTTTACTTTGGTATAGAAAGCTAAATCAAGAGGGTCGTCTATTTTGAAATTGATAAACTGTTTGAGGTGTATATCAAAGCAAGCTACTCCTGCTTCGGTAGCTACCCAAAGATAACGCCCCATAGGTTGCAGGCTATACACACGATTGTAGTACACCGAATTGATAGGGTCTTGCTCGTACTTATAGGCATCAAGGGTATAGCCATCAAAACGGTTGAGACCGCGATGCGTGCCTAACCAAATAAAGCCCAACGAATCCTGAGCAATGCAAGTAACGTTGTCGTGCAACAAGCCTTCATTGCGTGTGAGATGGTGGAAAAGGAAAGTTTCTTGCGCTTGTAGCTTTATCCACAATCCTTCTCCTAAGAAAATAGAGGAAAGAAAATACCACAACAACAGGATTCGCAAGAGCTTTATCAATCTATTCATTTGTCAGTTTCATTATTCATTTAGAGCGCAAAAATATTAAACAATTGACAATTAACAATTAATAATTAACACAATTGTCATTCGTAACTCGTCATTCGTAATTATTACGGTGTTACGGTGATTTTGATAGTGCGATATTCGTTGTTGTACTTGTATTCGTTAGCACTTACAGCACCTACATCAGTTTTGTAGCCATCTTTGGAATAGCTTTTAAAACCACTGCTACTGCCTACTACCACAACCTCATAAGTACCTGCTTTGTCATACTTGTGAGTGTATTTGGTTACCCCAGAATTATCGGTAATGGTAATACCTTTTCCTGTATCGAAAGCCTTATAATCAATAGAACCAAATTTTGCTGATTCAACAAAGTAATCGCCTATATAGCCGATATTAGCCCCTACAGTAGTAAACAAAATCTGAATATAAGAAAGCGTTGCCATTTTTTTGTTTACAGCACTTTCCCACGCTGCGATGGTACGACCGATATCAAAAGTGTAATCAGTATATTCTGTCTTAGGAGTTACAAACAAATCCCAAACAGTATCATCTTTGAAAGTTACAGCTGTTTCTCCTTCAGCGATACCTCCTAAACGTATCACGATAGGGAATTTAGTTTCTTCAGGGTGTTCACTTTCGTCGTTTGCACTTTTTAGAGTAGTTGTCGCAAACTTCATTCGCAGTGTCATTTTTTTATCACTTCCTACTTTGGTGTTTACGTTCAATCGCAAAGCCTCATACCACCAGTTAGGGTGTTTGGCATTCACTTTCACTACATTTTTACCTATGGTAGCATCGGTTACTACTTCGGCTTGACTGCCAACTAAGTTATTACCGCTATTGGCATTACGCACTTCAAAAGCGCCATCGGCTAAAGTAGTGCTCCCTACTTGTGTAGAAGTAAAATCTACTTTGTAAGGTTTCACATCAGGGTCGGTAGGGCGATAGTTTTTACCTTGCAATTCCTCAGAAGTCTTTCCTTTGAGTACATTGTCTATACTCTTTAGGTAATCGTGTCCTTCATCACCGGTGTAGATAGCCAAAGCATTTACATTGTGATGAATTGTAAAAGTTACGGGGTCGCCTACCCTTACTTGGGTTTTATCGGCTGTTACTGATAGGTCTACATCTTCGGGTTTATCCTTAGTGCAACCACCTAAGGCCGTGAGTAACAACCCGCTAATGAGTAATATATGTGTTTTCATTTTAGTATCCAGGGTTTTGAGTTAAATTCTTATTTGCGTCTAATTCGCTAAGCGGAATAGGTAACAATTGATGATAAGGGCGAACATTCTCAGGAGCAGCAGGTGCAGGAATACGGCGTTCTTCTCCACTGATAAACGGATTGTTGATACGCCAATTTTGCAAGGCTTGTACCAAGATACCACGGCGTACGAGGTCACACCAGCGGTCGGTAGTTTCTCCTACAAGCTCGCGAGCGCGTTCGTTCAATATTTCGGTGCGGAAAGCGGTATAGTCATCGCTGTAATGTTTGGCTGTCCACATAGCAGTACCTGCGTAGTCATAGCCATAAGATGATGTTTTCCAATCGGGGACTGCTGTATTTACATCGTTGATATGAGTTTTATCCAAATCACGAGGCAAGGCATCGCGGTGTACGATGCGTCCGCCTGCTTTGTTAGAAATACGAGCGCGTTTGCGCACTAAGTTCACTGCATCGTAAGCACTTTGCACGTTGGTGCCATTCATCGCTAAAGAAGATGAGGGTGTATAAGCTCCAGGTGAATGATTAACTTCGTTATAAGCCTCTGCATAAATGAGGAGTACATCCGCAAAACGGAGGAGAGGCTCGTCCATACCAAAGTTTTTATAGTTATAGGAAGAGGCATCGGCTAATGGAAAGCGGCGGAATTTACCGATACTCCACATCACCCAGTTGTTGTTTTCGGTAGCGCTACTGAGGGGTTGATCTACACGGGTATCCCAATAGATTTTATAATCCCATCCCCATATTTTACCGTTGTCGAGCACTTGCACACGGGGGCAGTTCCACAATCGGCGAATAGAGTCGGAGGGTTCATAAATCATACGATGGTAATCGGAACTGGAAATGTTATCCCACGAGCCACCTAAGTTTTCATTACCTCTCATTCCGTAAAGCATCCCTGTGAGGGTACCAGTATCGTCGCCTGTAAGACCTTGTACGCACCATATCACTTCTTTAGGGGCTTCACTTACTTTGGTTTTAGCGTTGAATACATCGGGATAGTATTCCACTAATTGATAGCGACCGCCTTGTATGACCTCTTTGGCGTAATTCATTGCTTTGGTGTAGTTTTCAGTAGCTGAACCGAGTATTTCACGTCCGTCGCGTTGTGCTACTGAGGCGAGCCACAAGTGTACTTTAGCTAAGAAACCGCGGCAAGCATCTTTGGTAATACGTCCGTATTGATAACCATTGCCCGTATCACCTTTTTCGGCTACGTGATCCATTGCATAGATAAAATCGGCAATAATTTGCTCAAACACTTGCTTTTGTGGGGTACGAGATACTTTGAGGTCGTTGAGTGATTTGGTTTCTTTCACAACCAAAGGCACATCACCAAACCAGCGCACCAAATCAAAATACAAGTAAGCACGCACACCACGAGCTTCGCCTACATAACGTTCCCAATTGTTGATGCGACCTTGGTGTTCGGTTACATTATCGATTACTGAGTTACAGTTTTTAATAGCGGCATAATGCTGTTGCCACATTTGGGTAATATAATCGTTGTCTGACCCGAATTTGTAGTTACGCAAGCCTCCTCCTTCATCCCAATCGGCGCGTTTGGCAAGGTCAGTACTGATTTGTTTGGTACCGTGTCCTGTAACATATACATCGGTGAGGTAACGGTAAGTGCCGTTCATTGCTTGGCGAGCATCCAACTCATTTTCATAGAAAAATTGAGAAGTAGGAGTACTCTTGGGGTCTTCTTCCAAGAACTTGGCACAGCTGCTCAATCCGAGGCTTACCCCTATTGCTATAATGGTTGTAATATGTAATTTCATAATCTATAAATTTTTAAAAACCAACTTCTACTGAGAATAAAACCGATGTAGGTCGTGGGTACGGACTCATATCAAGCCCTGGTGCTAAACGAGCTATGGTGCCATAACCTGTATTAGCTTCGGGGTCAAAACCTGAATAACGTGTCCAAAGAGCGAGGTTAGTACCTGTTACCCCTATGCGCAATTTGTTGAGTTTATAAGGCTCTAATACCTCCTTAGGCAAATTGTAGCTGAGACTCACGGTTTGCAAACGCAAGAATGAACCATCTTCTACCAAGTCGCTGCGGAAAGCGTTTTCAGCCCAGAAACCACCTCCAAAGAGTGGGAAGTTGCGGTCGGGGTGAGCTTCCGACCACACGTTGTTATAAACACTTTGTGTGATATTGTCGATATTCTTAGTGCCAGTCAGGTAGTAAGCGTTACCATTTACTACATCGTTGCCATACGACCAGCGCAAGAAAGCGTATAATTCCCAGCCTTTATAGGAGAAAGTGTTGCCTATACCCCCTGTATGTAATGGGTTTACATCGGCTACTGGCACACGGTCGTTAGTATCGATTACACCATCGTGGTTGATGTCTTTCACTCGCAAACCTCCTAAAGCTACGTTAGGACCTGGTTGTGCATTGTCCACTTCGTTTTGGTTGTGGAATACACCATCGGCTACATAACCATAGTAAATACCCACTGGCATACCTACGCGCAAAAGCACATCACTTTTGATTTTGGAGTTGATGCCACGGTCGTAAAACTGTTGATACTGACCTTCGTCTAATGAAAGGATTTTGTTTCGGTAGAAAGAAATATTGAAATCAGTTGTCCATTTGAAATCGCCATCACGCAACCATTGTGCATTGAAACTTACTTCGAGACCTTTGTTTTCCATTGAACCTGCATTCTTCCACGCTTTTTGGAATCCTGAAGTAGAAGGGATATTCACTTCTAAAAGCATATCGTCTATGCGTTTGTAGTACAATTCGGTAGAAAAGGTGTAGCGGTTTTTGAGGAAGGACAAATCTAAACCGATATTATATTGCTTTTGGCTTTCCCATTTGAGGTTATCGTTAGCAATATTGCTGGTATAACGACCGATTTCCACTTTGTTACCGTCTAAAACTACTTTATTTTTAGCGAGTTGCGCTAAAGATTGGTAAGATGGGATTTGGTTGTTACCTGTCATACCAAAACTACCGCGCAAACGCAAATTGGAAATAGCTTCTATTTTTTTGATAAAGTCTTCTTCGTGAGCATTCCAAGCTAAAGAAATAGCAGGGAAATAACCGTATTTGTTATTCTTACCAAATTTAGAAGAACCATCAGCACGCAAAGAAGCATTGAGCACATACTTGTTGTTATAACTATAAGTTGCTCTACTGATGTAGGATACTAATTGGTTGCCATCATAAGTGTACAAAGGCGCATAGGTTACTAACCCTTGGTTGATACCCCAAATACCTTGTTTGGTATCCTCGAAGTTGGTAGATTTGTTATAAGTATAATCTGTCCAATACTTATTGGCTTCAAAAGCGCCCATTATAGAAAAATAGTGCTTATTGATGCTTTTAGAGTACTGCAAGCGAGCTTCGTATACCCAGCTGTTCTCATTGCGATTAGAGAGTTCCATACGTCCGCGTTCTGATTGTCCAAACCAAGTATCAGGACCCCAAAAACGGTCTTGACCAATAGTGTGCAAGCGGTAAGAAGCGCTGGTGTTAAAACTCAAATCTTTGAGCAGTTGATAACTGAGGTATACATTGGCGTTGAGCTCGTTGTATTTGGTATTGATATCCACTTGGTCTACTGCTACCTTAGGGCTCATTGTGCGAATGTTAGGATAGCTCATCAGGGTGCCAAAACCAGGGTAGTCTAAGAAAGGAGAAGTTTGCAAAGCCCTGAGTACCACTCCATTTTGAGACCAATCACTCACAGGATTTTTATCCTTAGAAACGGCATACGAAAGGTTGATACCTGCATTCATCTTGTCGTTAATTTTCTGTGAGAGGTTGAGGCGTGAAGTAAAGCGGTTGAAAGCAGAACGCTTGATAAGTCCTTTTTGGTTGAGATAGCCCACAGAAAGCATATAACGGGTTTGGTCGGTACCCCCCATAATGCTACCGTTAGCTTCGTTTTTAGTACCTGTTTGGGTAACTTCTTTCAACCAATCTTTCACAGCAGGGTGATTCCAGCCTTTTTCAGCAATCATTCGTTGCCAAAAGTCTATTTGAGGTTGGTTGCCCCAAGTGCCATAGTCGAGCATTTTGTGAGTGTAATCTTCAGCACTGAGCACCTTCAAAGGGATATTAGGCATCATTTCAATGGAACTTGCATAGCTGAAGTTAAATTTAGGTTTAGCGAGTTCCTTGCCTTTTTTGGTGGTGATAAGTACTACCCCATTAGAACCATTAGATCCATAGATAGCTGCTGCAGCGGCATCTTTGAGGATTTCCATCGACTCAATGTCGTTAGGGTTCAAACCGAGCAAAGGGTTGGTAGCCACATCGTCATTGGTATTGGTTACCCTTTGAGTAGGCATTGGCACCCCATCGATAACAAATAGCGGTTGCGTACCTCCTGTGATGGAGTTTACCCCGCGAATTCTAAAGGTGAGTCCGCTGGTAGCAGAACCATCAGAAGAGATGATTTGCACCCCGCTCACTTTACCTTGCAACGCTTGCAATACTTGTGACGGACTGCTTTGGGCGATATCTGCCATCTTCACCGAAGCTACTGCCGTAGAAATATCGCTTTTCCGTTGAGTACCGTACCCTACAATTACTACCTCGTCCATTTGAGTTACTTCAGGAGAGAGCGTTATTTTAAAGGTACGCGTTTTGCCTACGGCTATGGTTTTTGGCTGATACCCTATATAGCTCACTACGAGTTTATCAGTAGAGAGTACATTCAAGGAAAAACGCCCATCCAAATCAGTAGCCGTACCTGTGTGCGCTGGCTCTACTACTACCGTCGCACCAGGAAGGGGTTGTTGGTTTTCATCAGTAACGACCCCCGTAATGGTTACTTTTTGTGCCAACATCGGGATGCTGAACAACAAAATACAAATGCTAATGATGTTTTTCATTATACAAAAATTTAAAGTTTTTTCTTTGCGACAAAATTAAGAATTGATTAACAAAGTACTCTTTACCTATTGTACGTTTTTCTTTACTAAAGTTTGTTTTTCTTACGAAAACGTAAGTAATCAGTAAGTTAGGAAAGCAGTCGTTAATGACTAATCGTTAAAAAAAACTTTGTTAAAGTCGTTAGACTCTAACAAAGTTACTCGTTATTTGTTACCCAAATGTTACCTAAATAGTTCTTCAATTTCTTTCATAGTTTTTGCTACATCATTGTTTTGGGTGAGAATGACGATGCTCGTACCTACAATCACTCCATCGGCGTAATGGCGCATCGTTTGTACATCACTATTCGTTTTGATGCCAAATCCTAACGCTACAGGTAGGGTGGTATGTTGCTTGATGTTGGTAATGAACTGTTCCAATTTACCTAAATCAACCTGTTTGCTACCCGTTACCCCCAAAGACCCCACAGCATATACAAAGCCACCTTTAGCCAAAGAAGCGATTTTAGCAATGCGATCGCCAGAAGTTACACTCACCAAAGGAATAAAAGCAATGTTATGAGCGTTTAGCAGTTGTGCTACTTCGGTGGCTTCTTCATAAGGCAAATCGGGGATAATCATACCTTTGATACCTATTTCAGCACTTTGCTTTACAAAGGCTTCTACTCCATAAGCAAAAACGAGATTGTAATACACTAAAAACACTAAAGGCTTATGTATTTTTTCTTTTACTGAATTGAGAAGGTCAAACACTACATCGGTAGTAACCCCTGCTTGTGAGGCAGCAAATGAAGCTTCAGCAATGTGTTTACCATCGGCTAAGGGGTCGGAATAGGGAATGCCTATTTCCAAAATATCAATAGCCGAGTCGTCTAACTTCGTGAGAAATTCTTTTGTAAATTGAGTAGAGGGGTAGCCTGCTACTATATAGCCGATATTAACGTTTTTCTTTTCGGCAAAAATATCTGTTATAGTTTTATATTTCATCTTTTTCTCCTTTTAATACTGAAAAAACAGTGTGCATATCTTTATCACCTCTACCCGATACATTTACTACTATAGTTTGATTAGCAGGCAAGGTGGGGCATAATTTTTCTAAATACGCCAAAGCGTGAGCACTTTCAATGGCAGGGATAATTCCTTCAGAACGAGTGGTGCGCACAAGAGCCTCCATAGCCTCCGCATCGGTGATAGGTATATATGTAGCTTTACCACTTTCAAAGAGATAGGCGTGCTGAGGTCCTACCCCAGGGTAATCAAGTCCAGCCGAAATAGAATGTACCGGACTTATTTGTCCGTACTTATCTTGTAAAACATAAGTTTTCATTCCGTGAATAATACCTTCTTTGCCTAAAGTGAGGGTAGCAGCGTGCATATCGGTATCAATACCGTAACCACCTGCTTCCACTCCGTAGAGGTGTGTAGTATCATCATCTAAAAATCCTGAAAAGATGCCAATGGCATTACTACCACCACCTACACAAGCAATTACGTGATCGGCGTGCAAGCCTAAAGCACTAAGTTGCTCACGGCATTCTGTACCTATAATCGATTGAAAATCTTTTACCATTGAAGGGTAGGGGTGAGGACCTACTGCCGAGCCTATCACGTAGAACACTGTTTCAATCTCAGCTACCCACGATTGAATAGCAGCGGTAGTCGCTTCTTTAAGCGTTTTAAGTCCGTCGTGAATGGCTACTACGTGTGCGCCCAAGAGTTCCATACGGAAAACATTTAGCTTTTGGCGCTCCATATCTACTGCACCCATATACACATCGCATTCCAATCCTAAGAGAGCCGCCGCAGTAGCGGTTGCCACCCCGTGTTGTCCTGCACCAGTTTCGGCAATCACTTTTTTCTTGCCCATACGTTTGGCAAGCAATACTTGCCCCAGAGCATTGTTAATCTTATGAGCTCCAGTATGGTTGAGGTCTTCGCGTTTCAGGTAAATCTGCTGACCGTAGTGCGCACTTAAGTTTTTGGCGTGATAAAGGGGGGTAGGACGACCTACATAGTTTTTGAGTAGGTCGTTTAGTTCTTCCTGAAAGGTAGGGTCGGCTTTGGCTTTAAGGTATTCGGATTCTAATTCGTTTAAAGCGAACATAGCGGTTTCAGGCACGTATTGTCCTCCAAATTTACCAAAATAAGATTTTGTATTCATTATGTTAATTTTCTAATCTGCTAATTTACTAATTATCTTTTCCACAAGTGAGCGATTTTTGCGGTGGTTGCATTCTACTTTGCTGTTCACATCTAATATTGCAGGATGATAACACAAGGCTTCTTGTACATTATTTACCTCAAGACCTCCTGCTAAAATATAAGAATAAGGCGATAGGTTTTTAAGTATTTCCCAGTTAAATCGAGTGCCGTTACCACCTTCAGCAATGCCTTTGGTATCGAATAAAGGATATTGAATATAAGGATGATAGGGAGTAATATCAGGTAAAGCATCGTACACTGAAAAGGCTTTCCAAAGAGTGTAGCCTGCGTTGTGTAAGGAGCTGCAATCTTCAACGCTTTCATTGCCGTGTAGTTGCAGTATATCAATGTTTGTTTGTTGCTGAATTTGTTGCAGTTCGTGTATAGGGGTATTCACAAATACCCCTACTGCCACTTTGCCAACTGAGTGTATTTCAGTAACTATATCTTTTGCTAAATCCACACTCACATAACGCGGACTTTTAGGCGTAAAGATACAGCCGAAGTAATCAATAGGCAAATCCTTCAGTTCTTGGATTTCACTAAGAGAGCGAATTCCACATATTTTTAGTTGAGTGGTCATTTGTAAAAATACTGGTCTATATCAATCTCACCATTGAGTTGATGAAGTATATCAAGAATAGTAGTTTCAAAAGTCAAAGCTGCATTTATTTCATAGTGATTTACACAAAACCGTAATTGAGTGGTAAGTTGATGAGCTTTGATAAAAGCTGAAAGTTCTTTTAAAACAGGTTTTATCATTTGCTCAAATTCAGCTAAACAATCTTCAATAAGCAATGTTTCTATAGGAGCAAATTTGTATTCCCAAAAAGTTTCTTCACTAATGCGATACTTCAGTTGGTCTCCTTTATAGGCTTGATCTGTAGGAGTTACTCCTATAATGCGAGTGAGTTGCTCAATATCAAACATTTCACCATACACAATAAAAGTAAGTTTTATATTAGTTTTTTCTTTTGTCATCTTATCTCTCGTAATTTGCAACTCGTTCCTCGTCATTCGTCTCTCGTCATTAAAAAATCTCTCCTTTCATTAGGGCTTCTCCTATTAAAAGGGCATCAACGCCTAAACTTTCGGCATATACAATATCTTCTTTATTGTGATAGCCACTTTCGCTTACTATCAATAGTTCTTCTCGTTGGCTTTTGGGAATCGCTTTCAGTAGTTGCTCTGTTGTTTTGAGCGATACCTCGAAAGTATTGAGATTGCGATTATTGATACCTAAGAGTTCTAAATCAGGCACTTGTAAAGCGCGTTGTAGTTCTTCTTTATTGTGAACTTCTACTAATACTTCTAAATCCAAAGAATGAGCTAACAGATGCAAGAACATCAGCTCATCATCAGTAAGCATACGTACAATCAGCAAAATTGCCGAAGCTCCTAAACTCTTGGCGTGGAATACCTGAAAAGGGGTATAGATAAAATCCTTGCGGAGGATAGGCATCGTAGGGAAAGCTTTGGCTACAATGGGAATAAAAGCGTTATCTCCCTTAAAGTGAGCTTCTTCAGTGAGGATAGAAAAGGCAGCTACGCGGTTATTTGCGTAGTGTTGAGCTTGCTTTAGAAGGTCGAAATCTTCTGTTGCTATTTGTCCTTTAGAGGGAGAAGCACGTTTAATTTCACCAATAATGCTAATGCTAGGTTGTTGTATAGCCTGCGTTAAATAAGGGCGCGCCCATTCTTCTATTTCACGATGTAATTGTATTTCGCGTTGTTCTTTGATTTTAGAAAGAATATCCATAAATGAAACCTGTTAATTATTAATTGTTAATTGTTCATTGTTAATTGATAATAGTTCCATACTTTTCCACTCCTTAATGCTTCTTCAATAAGAGGTTTAGCTTCAGCGGGGTGTTTTACTACATTGGCGGTATAGAGAGCAAACATTGCGTTGAGTATCACGATATCGGCTTTAGCACCGCGCTCTTCACCTTTGAGAGTGCGACGTAGTATCTCAGCGTTTTCAGTAGGCGTGCCACCTTGTATATCAGTGTGAAAAGCACGCTTAAAGCCAAACATTTCAGGCGCTATGGTATACTCTAGTATTTGTTTACCCTTTACCTCTACAATCTTAGTCTCATCACAAATACTTATTTCATCTAAACCATCATTGCCACGCACTACTAAAGCGTGTTCGCGTCCTAAAAGCTGTAGTGTTTCAGCATAGAGGCGCATCACGGGCTCGTGATATAAACCTACTAATTGGTATTTTAGTTTTGTATTGGGGTGTAACAGAGGTCCTAATACATTGAACACCGTACGGATACCCAAACGTTGTCGCACTTCACGTACTTCGCCTACTAAGTTATGGAAGAAAGGTGCGTGGAAGAATGCTAATCCGTTTTTCTCCAAGCTATCTAATTGCTTCATCAAGTTGCTTTCCATCGCAATACCAAGCTCTCCTAACACATCGGTACTGCCACTTTGGCTTGTAACCGACCTGTTGCCGTGTTTCGCTACTTTCACGCCTAAGGCAGCTACTATAAAGGCTACCGTGGTAGAAATGTTAATAGTTTTGAGTCCGTCGCCTCCTGTACCACAGAGGTCTATCATTGGTCTTGGGTCGGCAAAGGTGGTGCTATATGCCAAGATGTTGCGCACGAAGGCAGTAAGTGATTCTGGATATAAACTTTTTTCGCTGATAAGCACTAAGAGCGCGCCTAATTGTACGATGTCGTACTGCTTGCTGTGCAATACCTCACATATCTGTTTGAAATCGCTATCGCCTAACGGCTGATTTTCTTGCAGTTTCTTCAAAGCTGTTTTGAACACTTCATTGGCGTAGGCTTTGGCTTTTTCCTCAGTATTTTGAACGCTTTGAACAGCTTGTGTTCCTATCAAAAAGTTCTTGAGTATATTTTTGCCGTATTCAGTAAAAAACGATTCAGGGTGAAATTGAATACTGTGAATAGGCTTTGTTTTGTGTTGTAATGCCATAATTACCCCATCGTCCGAGAGGGCAGTAATGATAAGTTCCTGTGGCAAGGTGTCTTTATCTACATATAGCGAGTGGTAACGCATCACGCTAAACTGCTGAGGCAAGCCTTTAAACAATACCGATTGTGGTTCGGTAACGGTAAGCACAGAAGTCTTGCCGTGTAAAGGCACTTCTAATCGTTTTACAGTGGCACCGTGCACCAATCCAAACGCCTGATGCCCTAAACAGATACCTAAAATAGGAATATCGGTAATTTCTTTTAGTATTTCCAAACAAATCCCACTGTCCTTAGGGTGTTTAGGTCCTGGTGAAAGCACTATACGTGAGGGCTTTAGAGCGCGTATCTCGGCAAGAGTGAGTTGGTCATTGCGCACAGTACGTACTTCTTCATCAGTGAGTTCACCGAGGTATTGTGCTACATTAAAAACAAATGAATCGTAATTATCTATTAGTAAAATCATTTTTAGTTGTTAGGTTTTAGTCATTAGTTATAGTCCTTTTTACGGATTGCCCTCCTCTCCTTGGTAGAGGGGTTGGGGGTGTAGATTGCAATTCTTCTCAAACACTTTCACTACCGAAGCTCTTTTGTGTTGTATTTCAGCATATTCTTTTTCAGGGATAGAATCGTAAACAACTCCTGCTCCAGCTTGTATAAATACACGGGTGTATTCTTTCTCTTCAAAAGCTGTTTTCTCAAAAAAAGCACTGCGTATCACAATAGCGAGCTGTACGTTGCCGTTGAAGTGTAAAAAACCAATACCTCCTCCATACACATTGCGCCGGTATTTTTCCAGTTCAGCAATGATTTCCATAGCGCGTATTTTAGGCGCTCCACTCAGCGTGCCTGCAGGGAATACGGCTCCAATCACCTCAAAAAGCGATACCTCTTTGCGCTTGCGACCGTACACATCGGTTACTATGTGCATCACGTGTTCTAACTGCTTGATGTGCATCATATTCTTCACCTGCACGGTACCTTTCTCAGCAAAGCGCCCTATATCGTTGCGTGCCAAATCAACCAGCATTCGGTGCTCAGAACACTCTTTAGGGTCGGCGAGAAGTTCTTGTGCCAAACGGGCGTCATCGTTGGCATCTTTACCACGTGGACGTGTACCAGCGATAGGTGCTATATACATAGTTTCCGAGTTCATTTCTACTAATATTTCAGGACTTGACCCCACCACCTCTCCATAAGGAGTAGGGAAGAAAAACATATAAGGAGAGGGATTGGCTTTGCTGAGTAGTTTATAAAATTCTAAAGAGTTGAGGTTGCTTTCCAAACAGAGTTGTTCGCTTAATACCACTTGAAAAATATCGCCAGCACGTAGGTATTCCTTAGCTTTTTCAACAATCTTGTAGAAGTGTATTTGCTCTTCATTCAGGTCGGTATTGATGTGATAAAAAGGTTTTTCAACAGTATCCAGAGGCTCTGCGTTCATTTCTTCCAAAAAGTTGAAATATAATACTTCATCGCCGTAAAAAGAGTACACTTTATTCACTTTGGAATAATGCAAATAGGCTTTTGCATTCGCAAATACAAAAGCGGGAAACTCGTATTGTGCTTGCTCTTGTGTGGGAATATTTTCAAAAAAATGAATTGATTCATAGCCTAATACCCCAAAAAGTCCCGCAAAGGGCGCGATGGGTGTTTGTTGCTGGTAATTGGCTTGCAAAGAGGTGTAATTATGACTGTAAGCATCGAAGTAATCGCAATCTATCCCAATGATAATCTGATGAATATCTTCTGCTAAGTAAGAATTTCTAAAGCGTTTTCGTATAGCAGAAAAATAATATAATGGTTCTTTTATCAGCATAAAAAAATTTTCTTTGAAACGACAAAAGTAAAAAATAATCAGCAATTTTGCAAATTTTAGTAATGAGTTGTTGGTAATTAGAAGCATCTCATTCACCTTGTCCTAAATTCTTCAACATTATCCAAAAAACTCAACTTCTCCCCAAACCCTCTAAAAAACTAAAACTTTTTTTGTCAATTCAAATAATTGTCGTACTTTTGCCGAACTTTAATTGAAAATTATATATGGCAACTTACAAAAAGAACAACAACCGACCTAATAGAAACAGAAATACCGAGCAACTCGACGAAGCTCAAGAAGCTCAATTACACCAAGAAAGCACTACTGCTGAGGTATTCGATGCCCTCGATGCAGGCGCTAATCGTACCGAAGATTGGGTAAAAAGAAATCAGAAAATTATTATCGGAGTTCTTGTAGCTGTAGCAGTAGTAGGCTTAGGCTATTTGCTCTATCAACAATTTGTAAAGGCTCCTAACGAAAAGAAAGCTGCTAACGAATTCTTCTTCGCTCAACAATTTTTTGATGAAGCTATGCAAGCTACCGATGCAAGAGCTAAAGATTCTCTCTTCAAAGTTTCTATCGAAGGCGGTAAAGGTAAATATGGCTTCCAGCAAATCGCTCAAAACTATAGCGGTACCAAAGCTGCTAACTTAGCTGAGTATGGTATGGGTATGGCTTATATGCGTTTGCGTGACTACAACAACGCTATCAACCACCTCAAAAAATTCAATTCTGATGATGATATTTTCGGTGCTTTGGCTTATGGAAACATAGGTGATGCTTACCTCCAACAAAAAAATAATGCCGAGGCTCTCAAATACTACATCAAAGCCTTTGAACATAGCAACAACGATTTTGTAACTCCTATATACCTCAAAAAAGCAGGTATCGTAGCTTCTCTACAAGGTAAAAAAGACGACGCTCTCAAATACTACGAGCGCATCAAAGATGAATTCCCTACTTCAGAAGAAGCTCGTACTATCGATATCCTTATCGGAAAAATCAGTCAATAAAACAAGATAAGAATAAAAGGTAGAAGATGAACATTCTTACCTCTTATCCCTTATCTCTTATCTGAAAAAATGGCAACAGAAAACAAGAATTTATCTCAATACGATAAAAGTACAATCCCAAATGCGAAAGCTCTTCGCTTTGGGATTATTACTTCTCAGTGGAATGAGCAAGTAACTTACGGAATGCGCAATGGTGCTATTGATACCCTTAAAGATTGTGGGGCTGTAGACAGCAACATCCTCCTTTGGGAAGTTCCTGGTAGTTTTGAATTGGTGCACGCTGCCAAACGAATGCTCGATACTCAGCAGTTAGATGCTATCATCGTAATAGGCTGTGTAATACAAGGTGAAACCAAGCACTTTGATTTTGTATGTCAAGGAGTTACACAAGGTATTGCTCAACTCAATGCAGCACAAAGCAAAGTCCCAGTAATCTTCTGTGTTCTTACCGATAACAACCTTCAACAATCACTTGATCGCAGTGGAGGTAAGTTAGGTAACAAAGGCGTAGAAGCAGCTATCACTGCTATCAAAATAGCTGTTTTAGGGAAGTAGTGAAGCTAATAGGGAAATAGGTAACTTGGAATAATTTTTGCAGTATGTTATGCAGGGGCGTATGCCATACGCCCTTAATAAAAAAATCACTATGAAAAATATCATCACATATATAAAATATTATCTCCTACCATTTATAGCTTACCTCTTACCTCTTACCTCTTACCTCTTGTTCGCTCAAGATTTTCACGAAGGTGATACCATCTACCTTCCTGAGGTAAACCTCTTTGGCAAAGAACGTTCCTTTGGTGATGCCGATGCTCAAAAACGATATCTACTGCTCAAAAGTCGTGTAAAACGCGTGTATCCTTATGCCAAAATAGCTGCCGATCGCCTTTATACTATGGAGCGCACTATGGATACTATGCAAAACAAACAACAGCGAAAAGTCTATGTAAAGCGCACCCAACGTTATATAGAAGACCACTTCACCGACGAACTCAAAAAACTCTCCCGCTCTCAAGGGCGCATCCTCATCAAGCTCATCCACCGCCAAACAGGGCGTACTGCCTATGATCTGGTAAAAGAACTCCGCAATGGGTGGAACGCCTATTGGTATAATAAAACCGCTTGGCTCTATGATCTTTCCCTAAAAAAAGGCTATGACCCTATGAATATCGAAGAAGATTATTGGATAGAAGAAATTATCCTTCGTGCCATTAGCAATGGTGAATTGGAAGATCAAACTCCTGCTCTCCAATACAACTTCTCTGAACTCACTGAACACCGACGAAAGCGATTAGCTAATTAGCAAATTTGTAAGTTTCCAAATTATTCGTACCTTTGCCCACAAATAAAATAGTAATATGGAGTTATACTACGCTTTTTCAGTGATTATTGTCTTAGCCGCCTTGTTTTCGTACGTGAATGTGCGCTACGTAAAACTACCTATGACTATAGGGATTATGGTGATTGCTATGATGGTATCAGTGGGCGTACGTCTTTTCGGTGGTGAGATATTCTCAGGTTTAGCACACCGTCTGGAATCCCTATTACAAGGATTCGATTTTACCGAAATCTTAATGGGAGCAATGCTTAACTTCCTCCTCTTTGCAGGAGCGCTCCATATCAATATTAACGACCTTAAAAGCCACCGGCTTCCTATTTTCACTTATGCAACAGTGAGTGTAGTGCTATCGGCTTTCTTCATATCAGCACTGCTGTACTATATAGCACCTCTGATAGGTATTAAAATTCCTTATCTCTATTGTTTGCTCTTTGGCACACTCATTTCTCCCACCGATCCTATCGTGGTACTTGGGGTACTCAAGCAAGCTAATGTGCCTAAACGCATCGAAAATAAAATTACTGGTGAATCGCTTTTCAATGATGGGGTAGCTGTAGTGATGTTCGCTGTAGTGCTCAAATTGGCTACCGATCACACTTTCGATCCTTCTTTCAATGGTGTTACCAAGCTCTTCCTTTTAGAAGCAGGAGGGGGTGTTTTCTTAGGGGTACTTTTAGGTTGGGTAACCTCCGAAATGATGAAAAAAGCCGACGACTATCACGTGAGTGTCTTGCTCACTTTAGCCGTAGTAATGGGGGGCTTCCTTATTGCCAAAACCTCTCACGTTTCCTCCCCTTTAGCAATGGTAATTGCAGGGCTTTTTGTGGGTAATGTAGGCAAAAAAGCTAATAGTGCCGAAAATAAGGATTATTTGGAGAAGTTTTGGGCGATTGTCGATGAAATTATGAATGCCATCTTGTTCCTATTCATAGGCTTTGAGATGTTGTTGATCGATAATCTAAATGAACAGTTCCTCTTAGGAGGAGTTACTATTCTCGTGTGCCTCTTAGGGCGCGGTTTAGCGATTTATATCCCCGCCAAAACCATATTGCGCAAAGCAACTACCTATTCCCGAGGTTCACTCATTACTATGGTGTGGGGGGGCGTGCGAGGAGGAGTTTCCATCGCTTTAGTGCTCTCTATCCCAGCCGATAAGGGCGGACTTAAGGAAACATTGTTGCAAATTACTTATATAGTAGTATTGTTTTCTATCTTGGTACAAGGGCTCACTGTAGGCAAAGTAGCCTCTAAAGCCTTACATCGCGATGTGGTGATGTTACGACTCAAAAGAATAAAGCAACTGCAAAAAGGAAAACAATCATAAAACTTTAATAACGAATGAGAATGCAAAAAGATAAAGGATTGGTGAGTGCCAAAGAAGTAGCCAAAGCAATTAATATTGATAAACTTGGCTTCTTGGGTACCTTTGGAGGATGGACGCTGATGAAGTTGCTCCGTCTTTCCAAACTCAATGCTATTTATAACCGAACCAAAAAATTTGAAGGCTTAGACTTCCTCAACAAACTGTTAGATGAGTTTGAAATAAAATTCGAAATACCTGAAGAAGATTTTAAAAATATCCCCAAAGAAGGAGCTTTTATCACAATTTCTAATCACCCACTGGGGGGGATTGATGGTATTTTGCTCCTCAAATTGCTCTTAGAAAAACGTCCTGATTTCAAAATTATGGCGAACTTTCTCTTGCAACGCATTGAGCCTTTAGCTCCTTATGTATTGCCAGTCAATCCGTTTGAAGACCGCAAGGATGCGAAATCTAGTATAGTTGGCTTCAAGCACACCATAGCACACCTTAAAGAGGGTAAACCTTTGGGACTTTTTCCTGCTGGTGAAGTATCGGTAACCAAAGAAGGGCAACTAATGGTCGATAAACCTTGGGAAGAAGCTGCAATGAAGCTCGCTAAAAAAGCTAAAGTGCCTATCGTTCCTATTTATTTCCACGCCAAAAACAGCAAATTGTTCTACTTTTTAGCGAGCCTAAGTGATACTTTGCGCACTGCTAAATTGCCTTCAGAACTCCTTACTCAAAAACAACGCACTATCTACATACGTATCGGTAAACCTATCTCAGTAGCTATGCAAGACGAACATACTGATTTAGCCGATTTTACCGAATTCCTCCGCAAGAAAACCTACATCTTAGCCAATGCTTTTGAACAAGATAAAAAATTCTTGCCTTTGCCTAATGTCTTGAAATCAAACAAAGGGACTCCTAATCCACAACAAATTGAAGCTCCTATACAGCAAGATCTTATAGAAAAAGAAGTAGAAAATGTCACTAAAAAGGATTACCGACTGCTGAAAAACAATAACTACGAGGTTTTCTTAGCGCCTTATCAGGAAATCCCTAATATAATGAAGGAAATAGGTCGCTTGCGTGAAATTACCTTTCGTGAAGTAGGGGAGGGGACTAACGCTTCTTCCGATGTCGATAAATTCGACCTCTATTATCACCATCTTTTCCTTTGGGATAATGAAGCTAAGAAAATTGCAGGGGCTTACCGTATGGGTTTAGGGGCTGAAATATTTCCTAAATATGGTATTGAAGGCTTCTATACACACGATTTGTTCCGCTTTGAGCCCGAACTCTACGATATGATGAGTAAAACCATCGAAATGGGGCGTGCTTTTATCATTTCAGAATACCAACAGAAACCAATGCCGCTGTTTTTGCTTTGGAAAGGGATTGCTCACACTACTTTGCGCTATCCTGAACACTCTTTCTTGCTGGGCAGTGTGAGTATCAGCAACCAGTTCTCTAACTTTTCTAAATCGCTGATGATAGAGTTTATGAAGTCTAACTTCTACGATCCTTACATCGCTCAATATGTACGCCCGAAAAAAGAGTTCAAAGTTAAACTAAAAGATGAAGATAAAGACTTTATTTTCGACGAAACTAAAGCCGACCTTAATAAGTTCGACAAACTAATTGATGAACTCGAACCTGGTAATTTGCGTTTGCCAGTGCTTATCAAAAAGTATATCAAGCAAAACGCCAAAGTTATCGCTTTCAATGTCGACCCGCTGTTCAACAATTCTGTTGATGGACTGATGTACATTCGTATCTCCGACCTCCCCGAAAGCACTATGAAACCCGTTATCGAGGAATTCCAAGCCGAACTAGAAGCGCGTATGAAAAATAACGAAGAATAACATCTTTTTATTATATTTGCGTTAAACTCAGCGAAATCGTAAGTCTAGTGCTAAAATTCAAAAAAAACATTGTAATAAACGTGAGTTCTATATAACAGAACATTGATTTACAGATTTGTAACATAATATATTCACAAAATAATTCACCGTCAGGTGAAAATTTATGAGATAATAAAAAATAAAAATTTTTATGCACTCCAAATTTCGTGAAAATTCGTGTAATTCGTGGGAGATTAAAAATATTTTAATTACTTATACCGAACTCGCGTTAAATAAATAAACCCAATGAAAAAAATATTATTTTTAGTAGTATTACTACCATTAACTCTTGTAGCACAAACCGTGATTGTCCCTAATCGCTATGCTTTCCAAAAAGAAGACAATCAGTACCAACTCAATATGCTCACAAAATTCTTGCTTGAGAAGCAAGGTTTCAAAGCCTATATGGAGAGTGAAGCTCCTGCCGAGCTACTTCAAAATCCTTGTGCTGCCCTAAAAGCCGATGTGAAGAATGAATCAAATATGATGACCTCTAAAGTGCAATTCCTCCTCACCGATTGTACTAATAAAGCGGTCTTCACTTCTCAAATAGGTAAAAGTCGTGAAAAGGAGTTTAAGAAATCCTACCAAGAAGCGTTGCGTAATGCCCTTTCAGGTACAGAATTAGCTACTTTTAAAGCAACTTATCAAGTTCCTTCAGTAGCCTCAAAACCCTCTATTCCCTCAGTAACAACCACAGTACCCGAACTTACAACTACTGCTGCGCCTATAAGCGAACCTCTTATTCTATTTTTGTATGCCAAACCAACTAATACGGGATATGAGTTGTTCGATAAAAAAACAAATCAATTGGAGTTCAAACTCAGAAAACTCAACACACCTGATGTATTTCTAGCTTTTGATGTAGAAGAACAAAAATATGGTGTTTTAGAAAAAGACGGTTCTACTTTCTATAAGTTTACTTTCTATAAACAAATAGATGGAGCGCCTATTACTTTCTCCGCCCAAATAAACTTTAATTAATCTATTATCATCTGTCACCACCTATTGTCTATCACCTGTTACCTAATTAAAAGTGTATAGCAAAGCCGAAGCAAAAAAACTACGCGAAGACTTTTGGATATCCTTTGGTAAATCGTTTCCTCGCAAATGGACGCTCTATGATACCAAAATCAAGGATTTCAGCTTTAAGTTTTCATTCGACACTCGTAAAGCACGGGTGTTACTCGCTGTGGAAGACTCTGATGAGGCAACACGTAGCTTGTATTACAACAAATTGCTATCACTTAAAACTATACTACAAGAAGAATATCTTCCTAACGCTGTTTTTGAAGAGAGTTTTCTCTTAGATAATGGTAAAGAAATTAGTTGTGTATATGTAGAACTGCAAGGGGTAACCATTCACAACAAAAATACTTGGCAACAAACAATGGAGTTTCTATATCAATCAATGTCGCAGTTTGAAGCCTTTTGGGAAGAATATAAAGATATCATTCAAGAAGAAAAATAATTTAGTTTATATGAAAAAACGTACCATACTCAATCTACTCCTTATCCTTTTTGTACTTTCTTTCTTCATAACCCCCTTAGGTTATGAAAGTAAGATTTTGCTACAACGAATTTTCGCTAGTTCGGTAGACATCATTCCCGCTGATAAAGCTCAAAAAATCGACTTCAGTTGGCAACTCAAAGATCGGAATGATGTGCAGTTCAACTACTCGCAAACTGAAGGAAAGAAACCCTCATTCGTATATTTCTTCTCCTCTTGGCGCGGCATTAGTATTGCCGACCTCTATGCAGTGGAAAAACTCTATGATGTTTATAAAGATAAAGTGGATTTCTATATCATCACTAATGAGAAACCTGAACCAGTGGAAGAAATGATGCAAAAACGCAATTTCCATTTCAAAGTAACCTACCTCATTATTGGTGAGAAAATGCCTTTTGACCCCGAGAAAATCCCAGCAGGTTATATCGTAGATAAAAACGGACTTGTACGCGCTCAAAAAGAAGGAATTGCTCGTTGGAATAGCGATGCTGTCCACGAACTCTTAGACACTCTAATTAAGTGATAAATTCTTACCTTTTTATCTTTTAATTTTATATGAGATAGAAAATAATTATAAAGATAGTATTTTAGATTTAATTTAAAGTACTATCTTTGCCCACTTAATTATTAATTGTAAATCGTTAATTGCTAAAAATGGCTAAATATACAGAAGAAGAACTTAAAGAAGAATTAGAAAACAGTGAATACAAATATGGATTTTATACTGATATAGAATCCGAAACTTTCCCTAAAGGACTCAATGAAGAGGTGGTAATTGCCCTCTCTAAAAAGAAAAATGAACCTCAATGGATGACCGATTGGCGTTTAGAAGCCTTCCGCGCGTGGCAAGCGATGGAAGTCCCTCCTCATTGGGCAAACCTTAAATTTGAAACTCCCGATTTTCAAGATATTGCTTACTATTCTGCTCCTAAACAAAAGCCTAAACTCAATAGTTTAGATGAGGTAGATCCACAACTCTTGGAAACTTTCCAAAAACTCGGCATCTCTCTCGAAGAACAAAAACGCCTTACTGGGGTGGAAGATAAACCTGCCGTAGCTGTGGATGTGGTAATGGACTCAGTGTCGGTAGCGACTACTTTCCAAAAAACTTTAGCAGAACGTGGTATTATTTTCTGCTCTATTTCCGAAGCTATCCAAAAACACCCTGAGCTTGTCCGCAAGTACCTTGGTACGGTAGTGCCTAAAACCGATAATTTCTATGCTGCGCTCAACTCTGCTGTCTTCTCCGATGGCTCTTTCTGCTATGTGCCTAAGGGAGTGCGTTGCCCAATGGAACTTTCTACATATTTCCGTATCAATCAGGCAGGTACAGGTCAGTTTGAACGTACCCTCCTCATCGTAGACGAGGGGGCTTACGTGTCTTATCTCGAAGGTTGTACAGCTCCTCAACGCGATGAAAACCAACTCCACGCGGCAGTGGTAGAACTCATCGCAATGGATAATGGCGAAATTAAATATTCTACAGTACAAAACTGGTTCCCTGGTGATAAAGACGGTAAAGGAGGGGTTTACAATTTTGTAACCAAACGCGCTTTAGCCGAGAAAAATGCAAAAATATCGTGGACACAAGTAGAAACAGGTTCAGCAATCACTTGGAAATATCCTTCTGTAGTGCTCAAAGGTGATAACTCTATAGGTGAATTCTATTCTATCGCAGTTACCAATCACTTTCAGCAAGCCGATACAGGTACTAAGATGATACATTTAGGTAATAATACCAAATCTACAATTATTTCTAAAGGTATTTCGGCAGGCAAATCACAAAATAGCTACCGCGGATTGGTAAAAGTAGTGCCTAATGCCAAAAATGCGCGTAATTTCTCTCAGTGTGATTCCCTTTTGATGGGCAACCTCTGTGGAGCGCATACTTTTCCTTATATAGAAGCTAAAAACCCTACAGCCCAAATAGAACACGAGGCTACTACTTCTAAAATTGGTGAAGACCAAATTTTCTATTGTAACCAGCGTGGTATTGATACCGAAAAAGCTATTTCGCTCATTGTAAATGGTTTTGGTAAAGAAGTACTCAACAAACTACCTATGGAGTTCGCCGTAGAAGCTCAAAAACTCTTAGAAATCTCCTTAGAAGGCAGTGTAGGATAATTGTTAATTGAAATTTGTTAATTATTTAATTGAAATTTGTTAATTATTAATTGAAAATATGATTCTTGCGCCTTCTCTCCTTGCTGCCGATTTCGGCAACCTACAACAAGCCATTGAAATGGTAAATGCCAGCGAAGCCGATTGGTTCCATATTGATATTATGGACGGCGTGTTCGTGCCTAACATCTCTTATGGTATGCCCGTGCTATCGGTGATCCACAAACACGCTACCAAGCCCCTTGATGTCCACCTGATGATTGTAGATCCTGACCGATACATCAGTACTTTTGCAAAGCTCGGCAGCGATATCCTCACCGTGCATTACGAGGCTTGCACACACCTGCACCGCACTTTGCAAGCCATTAAGGCAGAAGGAATGAAAGCAGGGGTAGCACTCAATCCACATACTCCTGTGGCGCTTTTAGAAGATATTATCCAAGAGGTAGATGTACTTTTGTTGATGAGTGTAAACCCAGGATTTGGAGGTCAGTCATTCATAGAAAATACTTATAAAAAAGTGCGACAAGCCAAAATGCTGATTGAGCAAGCAGGAGCCTCAACTCTTATTGAGATAGATGGAGGAGTGAGTCTAAAGAATGCCAAAGCATTAGTAGAAGCAGGTGCCGATGCTTTAGTGGCTGGTAGTTTTGTGTTCAATGCTGTCAATCCTACTCAAACCATTGCTGATTTAAAACACATATAGTCAATAAAAACAATGTTTCAAGGAGTACTTCAAAAAATGCTTACCGAATGGGCTGACCCTATTCGGTATTATTTGCCAATGGAAGGTGATTTTGTGCTGATGAACCAACTCATCGGCAAGGATATAACACTCCAATTTGTGCGTTTTCAGTGTATGAATTGTGGTGAAAACAAACCAATCTTCCGTCAGGGCTATTGCAAAGAGTGTTTTTTTGAAGTCCCTCAAACTGCCGATTGGGTGATGCACCCCGAACTCAGCAAAGCACACCTCAATATCGAAGAACGCGATTTAGGCTATGAACAGCAAGTGCAGTTGCAACCGCATTATGTATATCTTGCCAATTCTAGCGATGTAAAAGTAGGAGTAACCCGTAAATCACAAGCCCCAACCCGCTGGATCGACCAAGGGGCGCACGAAGCTCTCATCCTTGCCGAAGTTCCTAATCGCTATTTAGCAGGCATCGCTGAGGTCGCTCTCAAAGAACATTTAGCCGATAAAACCAATTGGCGCAAAATGCTCACCAACCAAATCACCCCCGTAGATTTATTGCGAGTAAAATTAGAAATGCGTGATTTTGTACCCAATGAAGTACAGCCCTACATCACCGAAGATATCACTCCCTTACGCATTCATTTCCCCGTAGAAAAATACCCTACCCAAGTGCGCTCTCTCCAATTGTCGCAAACCCCTACTTATAGTGGTAAACTAATGGGTATCAAAGGGCAATACCTCATTTTCAACGACAATACCGTTTTCAACGTACGAGGCAACGAAGGACTGGTGATTCAATTGATAATTGACAATTGATAATTAAAAAAACTCAGAGGGCTTGTTTTTTTATCTAATAAAAACAAGTGTATTTCCTTCTGAAAACTTTTCTGCAAAGGCATAACCATCAGCGTTAAACCCTTTCAAATCTTCTACTGATTGAATTTCATTTTCTGCCAAAAAACGTACCATACGACCGCGTGCTTTCTTCGCATAAAAACTGATAATTTTCAGTGTATCTCCTTTATAATCTTTGAAGATAGGTGTAATTACAGGCACTTTTAGCTTTGTGGTATCAATTGCCTTAAAATATTCTTCGCTGGCGAGATTGATAAACAACTCTCCTTCTTGTAATTCATCGTTCAATGCCTGAGTGATTTTTTCTTTCCAAAAAGCATAAAGGTTTGCCACCTTTCCTACGGGTAGTTTGATGCCCATCTCCAATCGATAAGGAGCGATAAGATCTAAAGGTTTGAGTACTCCATAAAGTCTAGAGAGAATACGCAAACTGCCTTGTAGTTTGTCAATTTGCATTTCAGAAAGTGAGTAGGCATCAAGCCCCTCATATACATCGCCATCGTAAGCAAAAAGCGCCTGACGTGCATTTTGTAGGCTAAAAGGCATTGCAAAAGTTTGGTTGCGTTGCCAGTTAAGTTCAGCAAGTTTAGATGAAATCCCCATCAAATTTGATAGTTTTTGGGGAGATAGCGGCTTAAGAGCAGCGTGTACTTCAGCAATTTCTTTTGCAAAAATAGCTGTTGAGTAACGTTCAGTAGGTAAAGCCGAGGTTTCGTTAATAGTTTTAGCAGGTGATATAACGATTTTCATAGTGATAAATAATTAGCGGGGCAAAGTTACAAAACTATTGTCAATTCACAATTAGCAGATTAGAAAACTATTAGTAAGAGTTTGTAGTTTGTGCTTACTATCAATAATTAAAACTTAGATTTGTATATTACTAAATAAACCTTTAATTTTGCCGAAAAGATAAACTTAATCCCCCAATGAATATATCAAAATAAAAATCAAGTAATTGATTCATTACCAAATTTACAAATTGAAAAAATTAACATTATGAAACATATAATTATCCTTATGGGACTATTTACTTTTTTTAATGCTCACGCTCAAATCGAGCGTGTAGAACCGCCTTTTTGGTGGGAAGGAATGCACTATGCTGAAATACAAATATTATTGTACGGCAAAAATATAGCACAATACCGCGTGGAAAGCGACTTGCCTATCACCAATGTGCTGAAAACCGAGAACCCTAATTATCTATTTGTTACTGTAGACACTAAGGGTAAAAAAGCGGGCAACTATAGCATTTCGCTATGGCAAAAGAAGAAACAGGTGGGGAGCGTCAGTTATGAACTAAAAGCGCGTCGTGAGGGCTCGGCTTATCGCAAAAGTTTCGACAGCAGTGATATGATTTATCTCATTATGCCCGATCGCTTTGCCAATGGTAATCCTAACAACGATTCACACCCTGCACTTACTGATAAACTCAACCGCTCAGCTGCTGATGGTCGTCACGGGGGAGATATTCAGGGGATTATCGACCATTTGGATTATATACAATCTTTAGGCGCTACAGCTATATGGAGTACGCCCTTATGTGAGGACAACGAGCCACAGCATTCTTACCACACTTATGCCCAAACCGATGTGTACAAAATAGACCCCCGCTATGGCACCAATGAGGAATACCAACAGCTATCAGCGGCTTTGCACAAGCGCGGTATGAAGCTCATCAAAGACTATGTAACCAACCACTGGGGCAGTCAGCATTGGATGGTGAAAGACCTACCTTGCTACGATTGGTTGCATCAATTCCCAGGGTATGGACAGAGCACTTTTAGGATGAGCACTCAGATGGATAGCAATGCTTCAGAATGGGATAAAAAGTACTGCGAAAAAGGTTGGTTTGCGCGCTCTATGCCCGACCTCAACCAAGCGAACCCATTGGTGCTTAACTACCTCACCCAAAACGCAATTTGGTGGATAGAATATGCCGACCTCGACGGTTTGCGCGTGGATACCTATTCGTATAACGACAAAGAAGGCATTGCTAAATGGACAAAAGCCATCACCGATGAGTATCCTCATTTCAATATTATGGGGGAAGTGTGGCTCAACCAGAGTGCCCAAGTGTCGTATTGGCAAAAAGATAGCCCTATCAGTGCGATACAAAGCTATAATACTTACTTGCCTACTGTGATGGATTTTCCACTTTTTAATGCGATAGGAGAAGCGTTTCGCTCTACGCCTTCGTGGGACAAAGGTATGATACAACTCTACGACAATTTCACTAATGATTTTCTGTATAAAGACATCAACAACCTACTTATCTTTGCCGAAAATCACGATACGGCACGTATCAATCACGTATATCCTAAGATAGAGGACTATAAGATGATTATCACATTGCTGGCAACGGCGCGTGGTATTCCGCAATTGTATTATGGTAGTGAGATAGCAATGGCAGGCGACAAGAGCAAAGGCGATGGCGATATACGACAAGATTTCCCTGGTGGCTGGGCAGGCGATGCACAGAATGCTTTCACAGCCTCTGGGCGTACAGCTACCCAGAAAGAGTATTACGATTTTACGGCTAAACTCTTCAATTGGCGTAAGGACAAAGCCGTAATTCACTACGGGAAGACCAAGCAATACTTGCCTGAAAATGAAGTGTATGTCTATTTCCGTTACAACGATACCGAGACCGTAATGGTAGTGCTCAACAACAGCGAAAAGAGCCAAACGCTCCACCTCAACCGCTTTGCCGAGAGTTTGGCGGGATTTTTGAAGGGAAAAGATGTTATATCAGGGAAAGAACTCAATTTGAACACTAATACCTTAGCAATACCCGCTAAAACCCCTATGCTCATTGAATTAAAATAACAAAGGTATATGATGAAAGAACCTATTAGTTTAGATACAGCATTACAGATTGTAGGCTCATTAAAAGTAAGGGCTATTAAGGAAAAATCTACTTTAACTAATTTGGTAGAGAAGGATGCGTTAGACCAAAAAATTAAAATGTATTTAAAGGAAGAAAAAATGCTATATGGCACTGATGATATGGCAAGGCTTTCTGTTATGGATAAAGTAGTACATTATTATAGTCCGTTAATAAAACAAATGAATGGAGTACTATAAAATTGAGGATATTTTTGAAAGAGAGAAAGCAGACCTTTTATCAGGTTTAAAATCTCAAGAAAATCCTATTGCCTTTATATTAGGAGGACAGCCTGCATCAGGAAAGAGTGGACTGGCAAAAGTCATTTTAAGACAATTTCCTGACAAAGATTTCCTTTTTGTAAATGGAGATATTTACAGAGAGTTTCATCCTAAGGCTAATGAGCTTATAAAATATCCTGATAGCTATTCAGCAGAGACTCAAATATTCTCTAACTTTTTTACAGAAGCACTCATACAAGAGGCTATTATCCATAAATACAATATCATTGTAGAGGGGACTATGCGCAATCCTGAAGTACCTTTGCGTACGGCATTAGCTTTTAGAGAAAACGGTTTTAATGTAGAAGCTTTTGCGATTGCCGCTCCTGCACTCTTTACCGAATTAGGTTTTTATTTGCGCTATCAAGAAGAAAAAGATTTTCAAGGATATGGACGATTGGCAGATAAAAATTCCCACGACAGAGCCGTAGAAGGCTTACTTCACTCATTAGACCATTTGTACAATGAAAAAGCCGTAGATAAAATACATCTTTACAATTATCAAGCTGAAAATCATTTGGTAACTTTCTCATTGAGTGAACAGCAATGGGATATAAATATTTTGCCTTCTACAGAAGTTATAAAAGCAAGGAGACAACAATTTCAGGATAATACACTTCGTTTGCAACTGATCGCACGAACTTACTCTGCTATACCGAGAATGTCTCCGCCTATAAAAACCATCGTAGAAGCGCTTATAGAGCAGTTAAAAAACTAAAGAATGAAAAACATTATCACAATCATATTATTAGCTATTGGTTTACTTGGGAATGCTCAAACCGCAGAAACTTATCTCAAAGAAATTGCTAAACAGCAACAGCTTGATATTCAGTGGCAGGAGCGCAAAACTTCTCTTGCCTCTGAGGGTATTCGCTCTTTTGTAGGTTACTGCAAAGGCAATTTTGTAGCTACCCTTTCAGTAGGTTCAAAAGCCGTATCAGGGAGTTTTCACTACCGAGATAAAACGTATGAAATCAGTTTACAAAAAGGAAAATTAGTCTTTTTACCTAATGAAAATTTTGAGTGTGGCACTACTGATACACCTCATTCACACTCGAGCCCTTCAACAGCACGCCCCACAATATTAGCCGAAGAAACCGCTCCTACCATTGCCAACACACAAACATTAAGGGTATACCGTTTGGCGATGCATATCCCTTATAGCACATTCAGTACAGGACACTTAGAGAAAAACGTACAAAAAGTAAAAACTTTTTGGGCAGATACCGAGGCTTTTCTCAACGAAATGTACTTGCGCGATTTAGGAGTGCGTTTTGAGGTAGTAAAGGATGAGCGTCTCATTATCAAAGACGAAAAAGATGAGACTTTCAACACAAAACACCGAGCTGATTATGTGATTAATCATTCTACTAATGTTATCAATAGGCTTATAGGAGAAAACAGTTACGATGCGGGTATTACCCTTGCTTATACCATTTCTTTATATAAAGGCATTCGTGGCTTGGCTGATAATATTAATGGTGTTTATGAAGCTAATACCAAAGCTGCTGCTGTAGCAGTACTTACCAAAGAAGTCATAGCTCACGAGATAGGACACTTATTCGGAGGGAGACACACTTTTGGTAACTATAATGGCTCAGAAGCCTACGATAGTGAAAAGACAGAGTATGATAGAGGTACTTCAGTAATGAGTTATGGCAGTCCGCGTGATTTCTTCTCACTCTCAAGCATTCAGCGCATACGTGAACGATTGACAAGAGTACCCGTGAAAGCTCACGACAAGACTTTCACAACTCAAGCTCCTCGCATAGACCATAGTGAGATTAAAAGTCATTATACTATCCCCAAGGGGACTTTCTTTCAATTCTATATCCCCGCTACCGACCCCGATAGCGAGCAGCTACTGTACAACGTAAACCAACACGATGTGAGAAATGGCGATGAAACTCCTATAACACAATACATTATCTATAAATCTACCCCTGCCAACCCTGTAACTATCAAAACCGAGTACCACGAAAACTTGGGAGATGTAGTAGCCAATAGTGGCTTAGCACAACAAACTACGGGTACTTTTACCTTTTGGTTGGGAGTGAGCGATGCCCCACTCCAATCGTCAGCCAACTATATAGTACAATATGATTTGGCTGAAACCAAAGTAACCGTAAAAGACGCTACCCCCTTCAAAATTACATCCACACCTAAAAATAAATACAAAGGTGGCGATAAATTCATCCTCACTTGGAGTGTAGATAATACCATTTTCAAAGATACCAAAGTGCGTATCCTGCTTTCTGATGATTTAGGTAAGACCTTTAAATATATAGTAGTAGCAGAAACTGATAATAGTGGCAGTAAGGAAATCACTTTGCCTAATATCAATACCGATAAGGCGGTACTAAAAGTAGAAGTAATCGATGGTTTAGCTTTTGATCTTACCAATTACAATCCTAAAAATGGAGGTTTTACTATTGAAAAGAACCCCGCCCTTCCTGAACCTCTTCTTTGGGCATCACTCCCTAATCATCTTATGCTTTCGTGTGAGCAATCTATTCCAGCGGTAACATTGCCTACAGTTACAGGAGGGTGTACTCCTGCGGTTACCCTTCAAAAAGAAGAACGCATCAAAGGCAATTGCGACTATACTTATACTATCAAACGCATTTTTATAGCTACCGACTCTTGCAACCAAACGCTTACTTATACTCAAACTATTAGCGTAACAGATAAAACTCGCCCTACTTTTGTAGGTACTTTGCCTCAAGATATAAGTATCAAAGAAGGTAAAACAATACCCGCTCAAGTAACGCTCACTGCTACTGATAATTGTGGAACTGCTGCGGTTACGACCTCTCATAAAGAAGAAAAAGATGCCAAAGGCAAACTTACTAAACTTATCTATACGTGGATAGCCAAAGATGCTTGTGGCAATGTTAGCACTCACCAGCAAATCATTACCATTGAGCCTAAAAAAGTCCCTACGCTCACTTGGGCAAGCGTCCCTAAAAATGTAACCGTTGATTGCGCCAAAGCCATTCCTGCTGTACAAACCCCTACAACACAAGGGGGCTGTGCTAAAGTAGTGATTACTCGCACCGATAAGGAACTGAACAAACGATGTCTCAACAACTACACCATAGAGCGCACTTTTACAGCTTCTGATGGTTGCACAACCCTTACCCATACCCAACGTATTACCATAGCCGATAAAACTCCTCCTACTTTCGTAGGCGACTTACCTCAAGATCTTACCATCGAAGAAGGAACAACTATCCCTCAACAACAGAGCATTTCAGCTGAAGATACTTGTGTAGGACAGCCTACTGTTACGATGCCGCCAAAAGAAGAATATCTCACTAATGGAAAACTCTCTAAAGTGGTCTATAAGTGGGTGGCTCGTGATGTCTGTGGCAATGAAAGGATATATACCCAAAATATTACTATAAAACTTAAACCGCAAGAATCTCCCCATATAGATACTAACCCTAATGAAGTGGTGATTTACAATGCTATTTCTAGCGAAAATGGCTCTGATAACTATTTTAAAATAGAAAACACCGATAAAAACCGACCCATTACTTTATTTATTTTTGATGAAATGGGGTTGAAAGTATATGAAAGTAATTATTACCAGCAAAACGGTGAATATTTTAGAGGCTACCCTAATATAAAAGGAGTAGTAGGTAGCAAACGATTAGCAGGAACTTATTTTTATGTATTGACGTATTATTTCAACGGACAACAACAAACAAAAAAAGGATTTTTATATGTGAGATAATTACACTCCTGTATAGGTTGTCCTAATATATTACCAATGAGCAACTTCTCCGAGATACTCCAAATCTCTTTGGTATTTTATAAAAAATGTTAATTTTTCCTTGCTAATTGTTAATTGTTTCGTACCTTTGCATCGTTTTTTAAAACCAAACTAATGAAACATCTACTACGCTACTTACTTTGGCTATGCCTAAGCATAGAAGTAGCCAATGCACAAACTAACATCCAAAGTATTATAACTCTTTTTGCTACAAAGTCTTCCGTAGAATGGGCACCCCCTATTCCTAACTCGACTTCTATACTTGTACAATGGCAGGCGCGAACCTCTTCTAATGGTTTCCGCTCATTTGTAGGTTACTACCAAGATCATTTTGTAGGCGTCATCAGCTTTGACAAACAGCAGTTGAGCGGCGAAATTTTTTACAGAGGAAAGTCCTATGTATTGGGAACTTCTCCCCAAGGAATGCTCACTGTTGAGGCAGTAACCGATGAACACGATTGTGGTGCGAGTTCTTTGGGAAAACAAGCCCTCACTGCCCGCAATTTCTTTCCCGAAGGCAATGAAGATAAGAACGACCCACCTATCGAGCAACCCGAGATTTACAATTCACTTTATCCTAAAGCGCTCATTCACACCGATGGTGTGTTCAGGCACTACCGCTTGGCAATACCGGTAGATTACAGCATTTACAATTCGACATATTTCAATAGAAATATACATAAAATCAAAGCGTTTTGGTATGCTACCGTTGCCTTTATGAATGAGTTATATCGCAATGATGTGGGGGTGGATTTTACTTTGGTAGATGATGAAGCACTTATTTTTACTACTGAAGAAAATCACTTATTCCGCAGAAGGGAAGCTGCTAATGAAGTGGTAAACAACGGTACTATCACGCTCAACAAACGTTACGATAAAAACAAATACGATATAGCAATTATCCTCACCGATTATCGCGAAAGGTACAATGGCTTGGCGATGGTCTATGCCGCTTATGAACAACACAACAAAGCCAATGCGGCAGCACGCCCTGTAAAACCTTCTACCATTGCCCACGAAATAGGACACATGTTTGGCTCAGACCATACATTCTCTAACGGAGGGCAATATTCTAGTAAAACCGAAACTGGATCGGGTCAATCAATTATGAGTTATGGACACGAGCACCCCCGCGATTTCTTTTCGCTCGTAAGTCTGCAAGAAATACGCAAGTTCTTGGGGAACTCTATGGCGTATTACGCCGATGAAGCACGTACCCAAGTGGCAGGGAAACGTGTAGAGGGTACAGGTTCTAACCTTGTTTATGGGGTAAAGAGCAACAACCGCCCCCCAGTGCTTGATAGAACACATCTTAAGAAAACCTACACTATCCCAGAAGAAACATATTTCCAATTCTATCTGAATGCTACCGACCCTGAGGGCGATGCGCTTACTTATATAGCTCACCCTGCTGATAGGCGCTTTCACTCTACCAAATCCAACGCTCGCTTTATGACCTACAAAGGAAAATCTGATGGTAATATACGCTTTGAAACTACTTGGTTCGAAAGTGAACGCAATACCTTTGTACCTATAGGGGCTGCTGATTCTTACAAAGAAGGTACTTTCACTTTTTGGTTAGCAGCCGCCGATCATAACAAAAGCGATAACAACCACGTAGTGAAATACGATGTAGAAGAGGTGCAAGTGAAAATAGCCAAAGGTAAAATTTTTCAAATACAAAACTTCGACAATGGCAGTTGGGAACAAAACAAAACCTACAAAGGAGGACAACTACTTTCACTTCATTGGCAGGTAGATGAGGCTATTTTTGGCAAGGATAGCAAGGTGCGTATCCTTCTTTCAACCGACTCTGGTAAAACCTATAAATACGTATTGAAAAAAGAAGCACCTAACAATGGAGCTTGTCAAGTAGTGCTTCCTAATATTTCTGTAGGCACTACTCACGGACATTTCGGCAAACAAAGAGGACAAGGCATCATCAAAATAGAAGTGATTGATGGCTTGGCTTATGCATTGTCTTGTACAAAACCTTATCACGTAGGGGGCTTTATGATACAAAAAGACCCTACAAAACCTGAAACTACCCCTGATCCTGAGCCACAACCAGCCCCACAGCCACAACCTCAACCAACCCCACAGCCTCAACCACAGCCACAACCTCAACCACAGCCACAACCTCAACCCCAACCCCAACCCAACCCTCAGCCCCAACCTAACCCCCAACCAACCCCACAACCCCAGCCACAACCTCAACCTCAACCCAACCCTCAACCCCAACCTCAACCCCCAATCAACCCTACCCCCGACCCGTCAGCCCCGTCCGACTCGTCCACCCCATCACCTATTATATATAATGGTGTCTCCATCTCTAACCCGAGAACTATTTCAAAGTAGAAAATGCTGATGATAACCATCCTATCTCGGTACTCATCTTTGATGAAATGGGACTCAAAGTATACGAGAATAGTAATTACGGCAAAAACGGAGAAGTCTTTAGAGGCTATCCTAATGTACAGAATATGAATAGGAGCAAAGATCTTGCGGGTACTTATTTTTATATTGTTACCTATTATAAAGATGGACAACAACAAACCCAAAAAGGTTTCTTATATGTAAGATAATTAGCTAAGTCCCTCTGAGATTTTCTAAGTCCCTCCGAGATTTTCCAAGCCCCTCCGAGATACTCCAAGCCTCTTAAAACAATCACTTTTGCGGCTTGTCCCCCTTCGGGGGAACGGGGGCTATAACACTAAACACTAACAACAAATGAAAATATCAAAACTCTTACTACTCTGCTTCTTACTAACAGCAGTAACCAACGCACAACAAAAAGCTACAGAGGTCATACGCCTTTTCGGTACAAATGCCTCAATACAATGGAATGTTCCTATCAAAGGAAAATCTATATCGCTCAACTGGCAAGCACGTCCCAACAGCCTTGCCCAAGAAGGATTCCGCACTTTCGTTGCCTATCACAATGGCAATTTTGCAGGAATGCTCTCAATGAATAAAACTACCCTATCAGGTGAAGTATGGCACGAAGGTCATTCTTATTTCATCAACACTGAAAATGGAATGATCAAAGTTACTACCGATAAAGAACACTTCACTTGTGGCACTTGCGCCGATGGACAATGCTCTCAAGCTACAACGCCCACTTCCCAAAGACTACCTATGCAACTCCCGCCTGCTAATGTGATGACTGCACGTGGCGCCATACTGCACGAAGAGGCACTTCCGTCTGAAGATAAAAAAGTGCTTTACAATACCAATGTACTCAGAACCTATCGTTTGGCTATGCTCATCGATTATAGTTTCTACAAAAAATATTGTTATAGTGATATAAATAAGGTAAAAGAATTTATGACAAAAGTAGAGGCAGGGCTCAACGAAGTATGCGGTAGAGAGATTGGCTGTCAATTTACTTTGGTGAACGACCCTCGCCTTATCATCACTACTAAAGATAAAGAAATATACGATAACCCTGTGGTGAGAGAGGCATTGAATAGAGCGACTTCAGATTTTAATAACCTTATAGGCGAAGAGAATTACGATGCAGGTATTGTCTTTTCTATATACCGTGATAATCGCGGATTGGCGCATTTGGGTGAAATTACAGGAAAACTAAAAGGAGGCTGTATCGCCAATCACGAGTTTTATATCATCCTTCACGAATTAGGACACTTATTAGGCTCTGCACACACCTTTACCATAGGAGGAGCGACCGCATCTTCTTTCACCGAACCCGATAGAGGAAACTCTATTATGAGCTATATCAACGACCCTTATGGCACATATTTCTCACTTCCTTCTATATACACCATTCGCAACCGTACCAATTTGCACGATGCCTATTACAGCGATAAAGCCCGTACACAGTTGGTAGGCTTACCACAAGATAATATCCCTTACGGTGAAGTTTCTACTAATCGTGCCCCTGTGATCCAGCGTTCTACATTAAAGAAGGAATACAAACTACCCAAAAATACTTACTTTCAATTCAATATAGAAGCAACTGACCCCGATGGCGACCCACTTCTCTATATGGCACATCAAGCTGACTTTAAGATATTTGGCAAAGCTCGTTTCCCTTCTAATCGTCCTACTGAGAGCAATCATATAGAGTTCTATCAGCCTTATAAAAAGAACAAAAGCAATGAATGGAAAGCTGTAGATTATAAATTTACGAAGCCCGGAGAAACAGGAGAATTTACTTTTTGGTTGGGCGTATGTGATGGCAAAGTAGGAGCTTATAAAAATGGCAAACCCCACGTGCCTCTTTATGATGTGTATGAAACCAAAGTAAATATAGTAGGAGGTACGCCTTTTAGGATAACCACCATAAGCAAAAGTAGTAGATATTTTAAACGAGGTAAAGAAGTAACTATCAATTGGCAAGTTGATAAAAATATCTTTGGTGAAGATAGTAAGGTACGCATTCTCTTTTCAGACGATTATGGAAAGAGTTATAAATATGTGTTGGCAGATGGAATTCCTAACAATGGCAAAGCTACTGTTATTTTTCCTACACAAGCTAGAGGTTGGAATGGAGGTACTCTTTTTGTAGAAGGACTTTTCAAAATAGAAGTACTCAACCATATCGCTTATGCTGTGAGTAGTGATACCCCTGCCTATTTGGATATGCACAGTCCTGATATTACCTTTAAGAATTTACCTGAGCCTGTGATAACTGTTAAAAAGAATGCTATTCCCGAAAAACCTAATGTTACCGCCGAATCTCATCATTGTCCTGCTAATAAAAAAGCTGAGGTAACTTTTTCAGAAGAAGACCATACTACCTATTTATTGCGCAAATGGGTAGCAACAGATAAATGCGACTATTCTGCTACAGCACAGCAATTTATCTATTACGAAAAAGAAGCGCCTACTAAAACCTTGCGTTTTGTAGCCCCTCTTCCTGAGGATAAACACGTACAATGTCGAGGCGATATCCCTGCCAAAGCTGAAGTAAAAGCAGAGGGAGCTGAAAACATTCGTATAGATTATGAAGAAGAAATGACTGAAGGAGATAAAAAAGCTTACAAACTCACTCGCTCTTGGATAGCCTATGCCGAGGGGGCTTTGCCTATCCGCCATACCCAACAAATTTTCCTTAAAGACACTCAAAAACCAGTGCTCTCGTCTTATCCTCCAAGTATGACCGTAAAGAGCGAAGCCGATGTACCTGTAAGAGAAAACCTCACAGCTACTGATAACTGCGATGGAACTTTACAAGTAGTATCTAGCCAAAGCAATGAAGAAAAAGACGGTAAAAAAATAACACGCTACGTGTGGTTCGTAGAAGATAGCGCTCATAACGAAAACCGTTATGAACAAGTAATCACTGTGGATCCTAATGCTCAAAATCCGCAACCACAACCACAGCCACAACCACAACCACAACCACAGCCACAACCACAACCTCAACCTAACCCTCAACCACAGCCACAACCTCAACCACAGCCACAACCCCAACCACAACCCCAACCACAACCACAGCCACAACCTAACCCTCAACCACAGCCCAACCCTCAACCACAACCCAACCCTCAACCACAACCCAACCCTCAACCACAACCCAACCCTCAACCACAACCCAACCCTCAACCACAACCCAACCCTCAACCACAACCCAACCCTCAACCACAACCCAACCCTCAACCACAACCCAACCCTCAACCACAACCCAACCCTCAACCACAACCCAACCCTACCCCCGACCCGTCAGCCCCGTCCGACTCGTCCACGCCATCACCTATTATATATAACGGTGTCTCAATCTCTAACCCCGAGAACTATTTTAAAATAGAAAATGCTGATGAAGATCGCCCTATCTCGGTGCTCATCTTCGATGAAATGGGACTCAAAGTATATGAGAATAGTAATTATGGCAAAAATGGCGAAGTATTTAGAGGCTATCCCAATGTGCAGAATGTAAACAAGAGTAAAACTCTTGCAGGAACTTATTTTTATGTTGTTACCTATTATAAAAATGGAGAACAACAAACCCAAAAAGGTTTCTTGTATGTCAGATAGATAAAATTAACATAACTCTTTTTTGACTTTCTTTTATAATCTAATAAAATGTGTTAAACTCTTGTTAAATAGTTTTTTTTGTGTGTAAGTGTAAAAATAGTTGAGTAATTTTGCGCCCAAATAATTACTAATAATGTATTTTTACAAAACAATAATGAAAAATATCACTAAAAAACTATTAGTTATAATATTTTTCTTAATCTCTTTTGAGGGGGTAGAAGCACAAGTGCAGTCTTGTAATTCTATGCCTGAGCCTGTTGCTTATACAAGAGTGGGTACGCCTACTGAAAAAAGAGTAGAAGAAACCGCTGTTGTTAGAGGTATTACAGTAACTCGCATATTGGAGGTACGCGGTAGTGCCGGCGATAAGATTATGTATTCTAATCAGGAAACTATTCCCGGAGACACACAAAGTGACGAAACCTATTGTGGTAAATCTCGTAAGAATACTTTTGGTGGCAAGAAATATCCTTTTATGGACTCTAACAAGGTAAGCAAAATTACCTATAAGTTTAGTAAGCCCGTAATAGATGTTGAAGTTTTTTTAGCAGCCTTTGGTTATAGTGGAACACGTAAGTCTGGTGGATGGCAATCTTATCCTCATATAGATGTGGTTAAAATAACAACTAATAAAGGAACGGCAACTTTACACGCACGTTCTACTTGTGGTGAGAATAATTTACTTACTGTCTCTGGTAATGAAATATCATCTATAGATCATAAGACTACGGATGCTAAAATAGGGATTACTTCTACAGAGCCTTTTACAGAACTTGTGTTACAAGTTATAGAAAAACAACGACAAACAGGTGGTTATGGTTTCTTCGTGGAAATTTGTTTAGCATCTATTATTGCAGATGCAAGTTGTGATACAATGCCTAACGCTCAGTTTGGAAGAGAACAAAATGCAACCGCCACTATGGGAGGAGTAAAGGTAACGCGTTCTTATACAGGCAAGGGTAGTTTTTCGAATGCAGGAGAGCCTAGAGGTCCTATTTATTGCCAAAGTAGCTATAGTGGCGATTTACCTTGGGTACTCAATAGTAACAACAATATTAAAACTCTTACTTATACTTTTGAAGAGCCTGTAACAGAAGCTGAACTTTGGTTTGTAGGAATGGGAGGTGGAAATGGTATTAGCGCTTATGATAAAGCAAAAGTTAGTGTGAACTGTGATAATATTACTCTCAGAGAGGCTTTTAGATGTAATGGAAGCTCTGTAGATGTAACTAATCCAAGTGCTAACAGTCGTCTTATTTCAGTAAGTAACCCTACAAAGGTAACAGATATAGCTTATAAAGTAACTTCTAGTAAACCTTTTACAGAAATAACCATAGAGGACAGTAGTGATGCACAAGCGGAAGGCTATTTGGTAGAGATGTGTCCTACCTCAGTAAAAAAAGCAAATATTATTACAGTAAATACAGCTCTCACAGAGCAAACAGTATGTGATAATACAGGAAATGCTCCTTCTTACCTTGCTAAAGCTACCATTACTCCAACCTATGCAGGAGGAACGCTTAACTATGAATTACAAGCTAAAAAGAAAGGTAGCACTACTTGGGAAACAATTACAACTAACAATAGTGTGACTAATGACCTTACCTATCAGCCTAGTGATTTAAAAGCATTAGCTTACAATGAGGCTACAGTAAGGATAAAATATACTTATAGTAATAGTGCAAAATTATGTGGTACCCTCACTAAATATTCTAATGAGGTAAAACTGAATGTAAACGCTAGTACTACTATTACAACTCAACCAGCAACTTCAGTAGCTTATTGTAAAGATGCTACACCTACGGCTCTTAGTGTAACAGCTACTGGGCAAGGAACGCTTAGTTATCAATGGTATTCTAATACAACTAATAACAATACCGGAGGCACTCTTATTACGGGAGCTAATGCAGCTACCTATACACCTCCTACTACAACTGCGGGTAGCACTTACTACTACGTAGCAGTTACCGGTACTTGTGGTACAGTAACCAGTACAGTAGCAAGAGTACAAGTACTTACCGCTTCGGATATCATTACTATTAATACTCCTAATTACAATAATATTAATGGTATTTGTAATACAAATAGTACTATAAGTGCTCAGGCTACTATTGCTCCCAATTATAGTAATAAAATTAAAAATTTGGGAGGTGGTAATTTCTTTGCTTACCAATTAGAATATCGTAAAACACCTACCTCTCCTTGGGAAAACTATTACAATCAAGTATATAGCAATAATGGAAATGGTTGGACACGTACTTTCTCTATAAATCCTAATAATACTCCAAGTGGTGCTACTTTTAGAGTAAGATATACAGCTGATATAGTAGGTTTATGTGATAATCTTACAGTATACTCTAATGAGTTTACTTACACTAAACAAGCGGTTACTACTATCACTACTCAGCCAGCAACTTCAGTAACTTATTGTAAAGATGCTACAACTACGGCTCTCAATGTAGTGGCAACGGGTGAAGGCACTCTTGCTTATCAATGGTATTCTAATACAACGAATAACAATACGGGAGGATCTCTTATTACGGGAGCTAATGCAGCGACCTATACACCTTCTATTACAGCTACGGGCACCACTTATTACTATGCGGTAGTAACTGGTTCTTGTGGCGTAGCTACAAGTACTGTAGCTAAGGTAGATGTACTTACTCCTCCCGAAGTTACTCAAATTATAGCAACTCCTCCAGCGTTCAAGCAAGGAGAAAGTGCTTCAGTAGTATTTACAATTAAAGGTACTCCTAATGCGCAAGTAACCTACAATATCAATGGTGCAGGTACACAAGTGGTAACGCTCAACTCAAGTGGTACCTATACGTTGCCTTCTCGCACCGTAAACCAAACAACTATTCTCAATGTTACCAAAGTAAAATTAGGTGCTTGTGAGCAAAACTATACCGACAAAAGTGGCGGTATATTAGCAACTACTGCTAAATGTACTACTAAGCCCGCTTCTCAGTTTGCTACCGCTTCTCCTAACGAACAAACAGCAGTGATGAATGGGGTTACAGTAACACGTACCTATTCAAAACCCTCAGCAACTACTTTAGTATATGGCAGTACAGATAATAATGGTTACTGTAGTGGAACTCCTTATCATAATTATACTATTATACATACTAATCCTAGTTTTAGCCCTAAAGTAATTTATACCTTTAGTCAACCAATAACTAGTGCAGAGGTATGGCTAATGATAATGGGTAGTCCAAATACAAGATATGATAAAGTAAAACTATCTACTAACAATGGTATACCTACTTTTACTAAAGTGTACGATTGTGCCGAAGGGAAGGGACAAGCAGGAGCTGCTTTAAGTAATGGAATAGTCACTTCACAGGATCGTATTATAACCGATGTGGCGGTGCGCATAACCTCTAATACTCCTTTTACTCAATTAATAGTAGAAGATATTAATGGTGCTGACTCCTCAGGGGTATTAGTAGAACTCTGTCCTACTTCTATCACTCCCGCTGAGACTATTAGTATCACTACACAACCGCAAAGCCAAACTATTTGTGCTGATAAGATGGCTACTTTTACCTCTAAAGCTCAATTGAAAGATGCTACAGGTAATATTCAGTACAAATGGCAACAAAGTAGTAATGGAGCAACTTGGACAGATATTCCTGCTTCTACGGGGGCTATCACAAGTGGAGGAACTGCCTCTTTAACGATAGATGGAACAACTAATTACAAATACAGAGTAGTATATACTTATCAGTTTGCACAAGGCATTGTGGTTACAGCTACTTCACAAGAAGCAACGCTTACCAAATTGCCTGCTGTAGCTCTACCTACACTCACTGGTAACAGAACCCTTTGTCCAACAGCAACTAACAATACAGTATCGTTTGCTAACTATGTAACTGCTCCTACGGGTACTACCTTGCTTTGGTACACTGCCCCTACAGCTACTGTTTCAAGCACTACGGCACCTGTTATCAATACTCACATAACTACTCGCACTACCCAAACGGCTTATGTGCGTGCTCTTAGCACTACTGGTTGTACTAGCGGTATTGTAACCGTTACCTTAACTGTGGACGATACTACCGCCCCTACTTTCAATGCTCCTGCAGCACTGAATATAGTGTGCAACTCAACTACGGCTACTACGGCTATCAGCAATTGGCTCGGTACGGCTACCGCCACCGATACTTGTGGTGCAATAGCAACTATTACAAATGACTATAATACTCCTGCTGACCTTTGTACAGTACCTGGCGGTATTATTACAGTTACTTTTGTAGCCAAAGACACTTTTGGCAATACACAAACTCGTACTTCAACTATTCACTTAGGAGTAACTCCTTTAGTAGTAAAAGACGATAGCTTTACAGTACCAGATGGTTTAAGAACTCAAACTACAATCAGTGTACTTGACAATGATAGTTTAGGAGGCACTAAACCAACAGCAGGAGCAGGAGGTACTGTAACTATTACCAATGTAACGGGAGCAACTCCAATCAACGGAGGTAATGTTCCTATCTTGAATCCTAACGATGGTAAGGTAACAATCCCAGCCAATACCCCAGCAGGCACTTATACGATTACTTATAAAGAGTGTGAAACACTTAACTTAAGCAGTAACTGTAGAACAGCTACAGCAGAGATTAAGGTAGGCACACCGACTATTACGGTAACCCCAGAAACCTTAACAGTAACGCCAAGTACAGCTACTCAAACAATACCAAATATCTTAAACAATGATAAGATAGGCGGTACCGTAACGCCAACAGTAGGCGTGGGAGGAAATGTAACATTAACAGTTACCAATCCAAACACACCAGGTAAGAAACCAACGCTTGATCCAAACACCGGCGAGGTAACCATCCCAGGTAATACCCCAGCAGGTACTTACACGATTACTTATAGTTATTGTGAGGTGTTGAACCCAACCAACTGTACAGGCACACAAACCTTGGTAGTAACGGTAGGAGCAGCAACTCTTACTGTACAAAACGATAGCTTTACAGTACCAGATGGTTTAACAACTCAAACTACAATCAGTGTACTTGACAATGATAGTTTAGGAGGTACTAAACCAACGGCAGGAGCAGGAGGTACGGTAACTATTACCAATGTAACGGGAGCAACTCCAATCAACGGAGGTAATGTTCCTATCTTGAATCCTAACGATGGTAAGGTAACAATCCCAGCCAATACCCCAGCGGGTACTTATACGATTACCTATAAAGAGTGTGAAACACTTAACTTAAGCAGTAACTGTCAAACAGCAACAGCGGTAATTAAGGTAGGCACACCAACGATTACGGTAACCCCAGAAACCTTAACAGTAACGCCAAGTACAGCAACTCAAACAATACCAAATATCTTAAACAATGATAAGATAGGCGGTACCGTAACGCCAACAGTAGGCGTGGGAGGAAATGTAACATTAACAGTTACCAATCCAAACATACCAGGTAAGAAACCTACCCTTGATCCAAATACCGGCGAGGTAACCATTCCAGGTAATACTCCCGCAGGTACTTATACAATTACTTATAGTTATTGTGAGGTGTTGAACCCAACCAACTGTACAGGTACACAAACCTTGGTAGTAACGGTAGGAGCAGCAACCCTTACCGTAGTAAACGACAGCTTTACAGTACCAGATGGTTTAAGAACTCAAACTACAATCAGTGTACTTGACAATGATAGTTTAGGAGGAACTAAACCAACGGCAGGAGCAGGAGGTACTGTAACGATTACCAATGTAACGGGAGCAACTCCAATCAACGGAGGCAAGGTACCAACCTTAGATCCAAACACTGGAGTAGTAACAATCCCAGCTAATACCCCAGCAGGTATCTATACGATTACCTATAAAGAGTGTGAAACACTCAATCCAAGCAGTAACTGTAGAACAGCTACAGCAGAGATTAAGGTAGGCACACCAACGATTACGGTAACCCCAGAAACCTTAACAGTAACGCCAAGTACAGCTACTCAAACTATACCAAATATCTTAAACAATGATAAGATAGGAGGTACAGTAACGCCAACAGTAGGCGTGGGAGGAAATGTAACATTAACGGTTACCAATCCGAACACACCAGGTAAGAAACCTACCCTTGATCCAAACACTGGCGAGGTAACCATCCCAGGTAATACCCCAGCAGGTACTTATACGATTACTTACAGTTATTGTGAGGTGTTGAACCCAACCAACTGTACAGGCACACAAACCTTGGTAGTAACGGTAGGAGCAGCAACCCTTACTGTACAAAACGATAGCTTTACAGTACCAGATGGTTTAACAACTCAAACTACAATCAGTGTACTTGACAATGATAGTTTAGGAGGCACTAAACCAACGGCAGGATCAGGAGGTACTGTAACGATTACCAATGTAGTACCTGCTACTCCTATCAACGGTGGTAATGTTCCTGTCTTGAATCCTAACGATGGTAAAGTAACAATCCCAGCCAATACCCCAGCAGGTATCTATACGATTACCTATAAAGAATGTGAAACACTCAATCCAAGCAGTAACTGTAAAACAGCTACAGCAGAGATTAAGGTAGGCACACCGACTATTACGGTAACCCCAGAAACCTTAACAGTAACGCCAAGTACAGCTACTCAAACTATACCAAATATCTTAAACAATGATAAGATAGGCGGTACCGTAACGCCAACAGTAGGCGTGGGAGGTAATGTAACATTAACAGTTACTAACCCAATAGGAACTAAAGTACCTACATTAGATAGAAACACCGGCGAGGTAACCATCCCAGGTAATACCCCAGCAGGTACTTATACGATTACTTACAGTTATTGTGAGGTGTTGAACCCAACCAACTGTACAGGTACACAAACCTTGGTAGTAACGGTAGGAGCTGCAACTCTTACTGTACAAAACGATAGCTTTACAGTACCAGATGGTTTAACAACTCAAACTACAATCAGTGTACTTGACAATGATAGTTTAGGAGGTACTAAACCAACAGCAGGAGTAGGAGGTACAGTAACGATTACCAATGTAACGGGAGCAACTCCAATTAACGGAGGCAAGGTACCAACCTTAGATACAAACACTGGAGTAGTAACTATCCCAGCCAATACCCCAGCAGGTACTTATACGATTACCTATAAAGAGTGTGAAACACTTAACTTAAGCAGTAACTGTAGAACAGCTACAGCAGAGATTAAGGTAGGCACACCGACGATTACGGTAACCCCAGAAACCTTAACAGTAACGCCAAGTACAGCAACTCAAACTATACCAAATATCTTAAATAACGATAAGATAGGCGGTACCGTAACGCCAACAGTAGGCGTGGGAGGAAATGTAACATTGACAGTTACCAATCCAAACACACCAGGTAAGAAGCCAACGCTTGATCCAAACACCGGCGAGGTAACCATTCCAGGTAATACCCCAGCAGGTACTTATACGATTACTTATAGTTATTGTGAGGTGTTGAACCCAACCAACTGTACAGGCACACAAACCTTGGTAGTAACGGTAGGAGCTGCAACTCTTACTGTACAAAACGATAGCTTTACAGTACCAGATGGTTTAACAACTCAAACTACAATCAGTGTACTTGACAATGATAGTTTAGGAGGTACTAAACCAACGGCAGGAGCAGGAGGTACGGTAACTATTACCAATGTAACGGGAGCAACTCCAATCAACAGAGGTAAGGTGCCAACCTTAGATCCAAACACTGGAGTAGTAACTATCCCAGCCAATACCCCAGCGGGTACTTATACGATTACCTATAAAGAGTGTGAAACACTTAACTTAAGCAGTAACTGTCAAACAGCAACAGCGGTAATTAAGGTAGGCACACCAACGATTACGGTAACCCCAGAAACCTTAACAGTAACGCCAAGTACAGCAACTCAAACAATACCAAATATCTTAAACAATGATAAGATAGGCGGTACCGTAACGCCAACAGTAGGCGTGGGAGGAAATGTAACATTAACAGTTACCAATCCAAACATACCAGGTAAGAAACCTACCCTTGATCCAAATACCGGCGAGGTAACCATTCCAGGTAATACTCCCGCAGGTACTTATACAATTACTTATAGTTATTGTGAGGTGTTGAACCCAACCAACTGTACAGGCACACAAACCTTGGTAGTAACGGTAGGAGCAGCAACCCTTACCGTAGTAAACGACAGCTTTACAGTACCAGATGGTTTAACAACTCAAACTACAATCAGTGTACTTGACAATGATAGTTTAGGAGGAACTAAACCAACGGCAGGAGCAGGAGGTACTGTAACGATTACCAATGTAACGGGAGCAACTCCAATCAACGGAGGCAAGGTACCAACCTTAGATCCAAACACTGGAGTAGTAACAATCCCAGCTAATACCCCAGCAGGTATCTATACGATTACCTATAAAGAGTGTGAAACACTCAATCCAAGCAGTAACTGTAGAACAGCTACAGCAGAGATTAAGGTAGGCACACCAACGATTACGGTAACCCCAGAAACCTTAACAGTAACGCCAAGTACAGCTACTCAAACTATACCAAATATCTTAAACAATGATAAGATAGGAGGTACAGTAACGCCAACAGTAGGCGTGGGAGGAAATGTAACATTAACGGTTACCAATCCGAACACACCAGGTAAGAAACCTACCCTTGATCCAAACACTGGCGAGGTAACCATCCCAGGTAATACTCCCGCAGGTACTTATACAATTACTTATAGTTATTGTGAGGTGTTGAACCCAACCAACTGTACAGGTACACAAACCTTGGTAGTAACGGTAGGAGCAGCAACCCTTACCGTAGTAAACGACAGCTTTACAGTACCAGATGGTTTAAGAACTCAAACTACAATCAGTGTACTTGACAATGATAGTTTAGGAGGCAATAAACCAACGGCAGGAGCAGGAGGTACTGTAACGATTACCAATGTAACGGGAGCAACTCCAATCAACGGAGGCAAGGTACCAACCTTAGATCCAAACACTGGAGTAGTAACAATCCCAGCTAATACCCCAGCAGGTATCTATACGATTACCTATAAAGAGTGTGAAACACTCAATCCAAGCAGTAACTGTAGAACAGCTACAGCAGAGATTAAGGTAGGCACACCAACGATTACGGTAACCCCAGAAACCTTAACAGTAACGCCAAGTACAGCTACTCAAACTATACCAAATATCTTAAACAATGATAAGATAGGCGGTACAGTAACGCCAACAGTAGGCGTGGGAGGTAATGTAACATTGACAGTTACCAATCCAAACACACCAGGTAAGAAACCAACGCTTGATCCAAATACCGGCGAGGTAACCATCCCAGGTAATACCCCAGCAGGTACTTATACGATTACTTATAGTTATTGTGAGGTGTTGAACCCAACCAACTGTACAGGCACACAAACCTTGGTAGTAACGGTAGGAGCTGCAACTCTTACTGTACAAAACGATAGCTTTACAGTACCAGATGGTTTAACAACTCAAACTACAATCAGTGTACTTGACAATGATAGTTTAGGAGGTACTAAACCAACGGCAGGAGCAGGAGGTACAGTAACGATTACCAATGTAACGGGAGCAACTCCAATCAACGGAGGCAAGGTACCAACCTTAGATCCAAACACTGGAGTAGTAACAATCCCAGCTAATACCCCAGCAGGTATTTATACGATTACCTATAAAGAGTGTGAAACACTTAACTTAAGCAGTAACTGTCAAACAGCAACAGCGGTAATTAAGGTAGGCACACCGACTATTACGGTAACCCCAGAAACCTTAACGGTAACGCCAAGTACAGCTACTCAAACTATACCAAATATCTTAAACAATGATAAGATAGGCGGTACAGTAACGCCAACAGTAGGCGTGGGAGGAAATGTAACATTAACGGTTACCAATCCAAACACACCAGGTAAGAAACCAACGCTTGATCCAAATACCGGCGAGGTAACCATTCCGGGTAATACTCCAGCAGGTACTTACACGATTACTTATAGTTATTGTGAGGTGTTGAACCCAACCAACTGTACAGGCACACAAACCTTGGTAGTAACGGTAGGAGCAGCAACCCTTACCGTAGTAAACGATAGCTTTACAATACCAGATGGTTTAACAACTCAAACTACAATCAGTGTACTTGACAACGATAGTTTAGGAGGCAATAAACCAACAGCAGGAGTAGGAGGTACAGTAACGATTACCAATGTAACGGGAGCAACTCCAATCAACGGAGGCAAGGTACCAACCTTAGATACAAACACTGGAGTAGTAACTATCCCAGCTAATACCCCAGCAGGTACTTATACGATTACCTATAAAGAGTGTGAAACACTTAACTTAAGCAGTAACTGTCAAACAGCAACAGCGGTAATTAAGGTAGGCACACCGACTATTACGGTAACCCCAGAAACCTTAACAGTAACGCCAAGTACAGCAACTCAAACTATACCAAATATCTTAAACAATGATAAGATAGGCGGTACAGTAACGCCAACAGTAGGCGTGGGAGGTAATGTAACATTGACGGTTACCAATCCAAACACACCAGGTAAGAAACCAACACTTGATCCAAACACCGGCGAGGTAACCATTCCAGGTAATACCCCAGCAGGTACTTACACGATTACTTACAGCTATTGTGAGGTATTGAACCCAACCAACTGTACAGGTACACAAACCTTGGTAGTAACAGTAGTAGGAACAGTTACTCCTACCGCATTGCCAATAGCAGTAGATGATAGAGCTTCTACAGCTATGAATACGCCTATAAATATTGCCGTGTTAGCGAACGATACCCTCAACGGAGCAACTACTCCTAATGTAGTAACTTCTCCAGCGAATGGTACAGTAGTTGTAAATGCTGATAATACGGTAGAATACAGACCTCATACAGGTTTTGTAGGAACTGATACCTTTGTATACGAAATCTGTAACTCCGCAGGATGTAGCTCTGCTACTGTAACGGTAGATATAGTCAATAAAATCGTACCTTACAACGGTATGTCTGTAGATGGCGATGGTAAAAACGACTACTTCCATATTGGCGGTATAGAAAACTATCCAAACAATGTGGTACGTATCTACAACCGTTGGGGTGTGAAAGTATTCGAGGTGAGTGGTTATGACAACGTAACCCGTGTGTTTAAAGGAATTTCCGATGGTCGTGTAACAGTGGAAGCTTCCGATAAACTACCTCAAGGTACTTACTATTACGTAATCGAATACTACGATCAGAATAATAATAAACAATCTGAAGTAGGCTGGTTATATCTCAAAAAATAATTAAATGAGTTCATAGATAAAAAGGACTGTCCAGAGTATTTCTGGCAGTCCTTTTATTATTTTGCTAATTGACAAATTGGCTAATTGAAAAATTATTGCTACCTTTGTCGCCATTAAAAATATTTAAAAATGAAAAAAACAGTATTATTAGCAGTAATGACCCTTAGTTTGTTCTCTTGTAAAAAAGATGACAACAATGAAACTACTTATGGCGGTGCTTTCCCTAAAACAATTGTAAAAGAAGAAGTAAGCAATATAGGTATGGTTAAAACCACTGAGAGCTATACTCTTGATAGTGGTAATAAAATCACCTCTTTTACCAAAAAAATAGTTGATAACGGCACTCCTACTACCGATGAAGCTTACACTATCAACTACAATGGTAATCTAATTACCTCTATAGCTGTTAATAGTAACTCTCAAAGCAATAAAAATCATACTTATACCTTCGATTATAACGGAGGTGTGTTGCAATCAATCACTCGTAATGATAATGTTCTAAAAATAAACTATCAGTATGTAGAAGGGAAAGTGAGCACCAAAACGATAACATATAATTCTAAGAAAACGAATTATGCTTATACTTATAGTGCCAACACAATAAAAATGATTTCACAAGAAATAGGAAAAGCTGAAAATGACCGCTTTACCTATACACTTAATGCTGATGGTACTATTGCCTCTTTCAAAAAAATAACCTATATTGGTAATGTTCCCGATGCCACAACTGAAGGTACTTGTTCTTATCAATACGACAACAAACCTAATATCTTTCAGCGTGATGTATTTAAGTATTTAGCTGAAATAGAAATAGCAACAAACAACAACTACTATGGCGATTATTACAGAGACCCTCTTTTGAGAACAGTCGCTCACAATGTTGTTGCTTATACAAATAATTTGTACAACAACACTCACGCAGATTACCAAGATTTAGAAAATGCCACTCGCTCTTTCCATTACCAATGGAATAGCGACAACAGCCCTAAATCAATGGAATACAAGAAAAACAGTAGCCATAAAGCCAATTATACTTACACTTATTAGAAAAACTTAATTACTGATGTTTATAGATTATCTTCTTTCAGCAGTATTGATGCTTATCACTTTTGCGATAGGCAGCTCCCTCCGCTTTGCCGATTTCGAGAATATATTCAAAAAATCAAAGCCCCTATATTTGGGGCTTTTCTTGCAGATGGTCTTCCTGCCTATCTGCGCTTTTATTATTGCTGAATTAGCTAATCTTACTCCAGCCGAAAAAGTAGGACTTATCATCGTCTCAATATGTCCTGGCGGAACTACTTCTAACTTTATCAGTTATCTCATCAAAGCCGATACCGCTTTGGCAGTAGCGCTCACCGCTATCAATAGTCTGCTCATTCTACTCACCATTCCGTTGCTTTCTAATTGGGCAGTAGCAGCCTTTATGGGCGGTCATACTGAGGTTTCCTTGCCTATCCTTAATATGGTATGGGAAGTAGCTAAAATTATTATTATTCCAGCTTTGTTGGGTTTATTTTTCAACCGATTTTTCCCTAATATATCTCTTAAAATCCGTCTCCCTTTAAAGGTGATCAATACAATATTATTAGGAATTGTGTTTTTTATCAAATTCTTTGGTGATGAACAATCAGGAGGTAGTGGTATCTTGGTAGACGAAATAATTCGTCTTTTGCCTGCTACACTACTAATGCATCTCAGCGCAATGATACTCAGTTATTTTATTGCTTTAAAAAACTTTAAACTTTCAGGCGTACAAGCAACAACTATCAGTATAGAAGTAGGTTTGCAAAACACCGCTTTAGCCATATTGGTAGCAGGTACCCTTATAGGCAATACCGATATGACCAAACCTGCCCTTGTCTATGCAATTTTTTCTTTCTTTACAACTTTTGCTTTTGCCCTTATCACCATCAGACTAAAAAGATAACAACTGATAAATAAAAAGCGCGATGAACATCGCGCTTTTCTTATCTCTTATCTCTTACCTCTTACTTGTTAGCTAATAAATAAATTACCGCCATTCGTATGGCAACCCCATTTTCTACTTGTTGTAAGATAATCGATTGGTCACTATCAGCTACTTCACTGGTGATTTCTACCCCTCGGTTGATAGGACCTGGGTGCATAATCACTATTTCTTTGTCAAGACTATCCAATATTTCTTTAGTAAGTCCGTATTGTTGTACATATTCGCGTGTAGAAGGAAAATAACTAATGTCCAAACGCTCGTTTTGAATGCGTAACATATTAGCTACATCGCACCAATTCAGTGCTTTGCGCAAGTTAGTTTCTACTTTCACATCTAACTCGTGTATATATTTAGGAATGAGTGTTTGAGGCCCGCACACCATTACTTCAGCACCTTGTTTATGGAGGGCAAAAATATTAGAGAGTGCTACACGCGAGTGCAATATATCGCCTACAATCACTACTTTCTTGCCAGCAACCTCGCCCAAGCGTTCTCGTATGGAATATGAGTCTAAAAGTGCCTGAGTAGGGTGTTCGTGTGCCCCATCACCAGCATTTACAATCGATGCTTTTACGTGTTGTGATAGAAATACTCCCGCACCAGGGTTAGGGTGGCGCATTACTATCATATCCACTTTCATTGAGAGGATATTGTTTACGGTATCTACTAAGGTTTCACCTTTGGTTACTGAAGATTGTGAAGCCGAAAAATTAATCACATCAGCAGAGAGGCGTTTTTCTGCCAATTCAAATGATAGGCGGGTGCGTGTACTATTTTCGAAGAAAAGATTAGCAATAGTAATATCGCGCAGTGAAGGCACTTTTTTAATAGGACGGTTGATGACCTCCTTAAAATGGTCAGCAGTCTCAAAAATTAACTGTATATCCTTTTCAGTGATATACTTGATACCCAATAGGTGGTTCACACTCAATGCACTCATTTTATATTCTTTTTTAAGTGGTTGTGCAAAAGTAATAATAATTTCTCAATTAACAACAATTTTTTACTCCACTGTTCCCACCACTCCCACTGTTCCCACCGCTCCCACCACTCCCACTGTTCCCACCACTCCCACTGTTCCCACCGCTCCCACCACTCCCATCATTCCCACCGCTCCCATCATTCCCACCGCTCCCATCATTCCCACAGCTCCCATCATTCCCACCACTCCCATCATTCCCACCGCTCCCACCATTCCCACCACCTCCCATCATTGCCCGTGCGGCTCGCACCTCCCTCCAAAACAAAAAGTGCGATGTTCAATATGAAACACCGCACTTTGTCAATTATCAATAATCAATTGATTATACCACTTCATTAAGGTAGGCTTTGAGCATCCAGATTGTTTTCTCTTGTCCAGAGATAAAGTCGCTCATTAGTGAGTTGGTACCTTCATCGCCTATTTCGTCAGAAAAGTTCAACAATTCTCTTTCCAAAGGCAATAGCGCACTAAGAGTATCGATTACCAAACGCACAGTTTTATCATCGTCAAAAATATTTTCACCTACAGGTACAGAAGTGTGTTTCACATAGCTTTCGAGAGTGTGGAAAGGTACACCTCCAAGGGTGAGAATACGTTCAGCAATTTCGTCTACTTGTTCTTGTGCGGTAGTGTAAAGCTCTTCAAATTTCACGTGAAGTTCAAAGAAGCGTTTTCCCTTGATGTTCCAGTGTACACCGCGCAAGTTTTGGTAATACGTTTGATAGTTGGCAAGCAAAACATTTAGCAAGCCGATTTCTTTTTCTACTTTGGCTTTATCAAGCCCTAAGGTATTTAATTTCATAATGTTGTTATTTTTTTAATTCTACGCTGCAAAATTACAATAGTTTTATCAAATAATGTAATTAAATTCAATAGATTTTTCTAATAACAGTATTACCTCCTTTGAGACACTCCAAGATTATCTGAGTTTTTCTCGCTGATGCAAACTCCCCGCTGGCGCGAGCTTATAACTCGTGTTTTTATTTCGTTTCTCAATATGATTGAAAATCAACCATTTGTAAAAATATTGTTTTTTTTAATACAAATCTCCTTGTTAATTCAAAACAAAATACTACCTTTGCCTATTATTAACGAAAGACAAACGAAACAATTGCTATTTTATGGATAAGTATTCTTTCTTGAATGCCGCAAGTACGGCTTTTTTCGGTGATTTATACGATAAGTATTTAGAAAACCCCGATGCGGTAGAACCTAGTTGGCGCGCTTTCTTCCAAGGTTTTGATTTTGCCCAAGAGCAATATGGCACTTCCGTTGAAGAAGCCGTACCAGTAATGGCACAACAAGTAGTAAATGGCGAGAACCCTGCCCTTCTCGATAAGGTCAAAAAAGAGTTTGCTGTGCTCAACCTCATCAATGGTTATCGCACTAACGGACACTTATTCGCACAAATCAACCCTCTACGCCCTCGCGAGCCTTATACACCTACTTTGGCTATCGAAAACTACGGACTAACAGCAGCCGATTTGAATACTACTTTCGATGCCGCTCGCGAAATAGGCTTAGCCCCTTCACCTCTTAATATTATTGTAGAAAAACTCCAAGCTACCTATTGTAAATCTATAGGGGTAGAGTTTCAACACATTCGCAATACCGAAGAGCGTGAGTGGTTCATTAAACGACTACAACAAAACCATAATACTACTCAGTTTTCCAAAGAAGAAAAACTTCAAATTCTTCAAAAACTCAACGAAGCTGCTTCTTTTGAGAACTTCCTTCATACTAAATATGTAGGTCAAAAACGATTTTCATTAGAAGGAAATGATAGCCTTGTAGCGGGGCTCGACTTCATGATTGAAACAGCTGCCGAACAAGGTGTAAAACACGTAGTACTTGGTATGGCACACCGTGGTCGACTAAATGTATTAGCTAATATATTCCACAAAAATCCACAAGATATATTCTCTGAGTTCGACGGTAAAGATTACGAAATGGACGATTGGTTCGATGGTGATGTGAAATACCACTTGGGTATTACTATCAATCGCACTACTCGCACTGGAAAAACAGTAGATATGAACTTAGTGCCTAACCCCTCACACCTCGAAGCTGTTAATGCTCTCGTAGGAGGAATTACCCGCGCTAAACAAGATCGTTATTGTCAAGGAAATATCCGTCAAGCCCTGCCCATACTCATTCACGGTGATGCTGCTGTTGCAGGTCAGGGTATAGTATACGAAACGGTACAGATGTGCGGCTTGCGTGGCTTTACTAATGGAGGTACTGTTCATATCGTAGTGAACAACCAAGTTGGTTTTACTGCTAATTTTTCCGATTCGCGTTCTTCTCTCTACTGCACTGATATTGCAAAAATGAACGAATCTCCTGTGCTTCACGTCAATGCCGATGATGCCGAAGCTGTTGTACACGCTTTCATTTTAGCTACCGATTACCGTCAAACCTTTGGCAAAGATGTGTATATCAATCTTTTTGGCTATCGTAAATACGGTCATAACGAGGGTGACGAACCGCGTTTCTCTCAGCCAATAATGTATAAAACCATCAGTAAACACGACAATCCTTTCCATATCTATGCACAAAAACTAATAGGGGAGGGGATCACCCAACAAACGTATGTTACCGAAATAGAAAATGCTTACAAAGCATATCTCGATACTTGTCTTGAAGCCTCACGCAAAGAACCACTTACGATATTAAAACCTTTTATGCAAACCGAATGGCAGGGCTTTGAAATCGCCTCACCTCAGGAAATGCTACAAAAGGTAGATACTTCTATCCCTAAAGAAAAACTTGATGAAATAGCTGCTGTCCTTACCGAATTGCCTGCCGATAAACCTTTTATTAATAAAGTGAAAAAGATTATCGCTGATCGTAAAGAGGCGTATGCTAATAACCATATCGATTGGGGAATGGCTGAACTATTAGCCTATGGTTCGCTCCTCACCGAAGGTTTCGATGTGCGCATCACTGGGGAAGACGTACAACGCGGTACTTTCTCACATCGCCACGCTGTGATTAAAACTGAAGATACTGAAGAAGAAGTATGCTTCTTGCAAGATCTTAAAGCTAAACAACTCGCTACGGGTACTTTCCATATCTATAATTCATTGTTGTCTGAATATGGAGTCTTGGGGTATGAGTATGGCTATGCAATGGCAAGCCCACGAACACTCACAATTTGGGAAGCGCAGTTTGGCGACTTCTCCAATGGCGCTCAAATAATGCTTGATCAGTATGTTTGTTGCGGCGAAGGCAAATGGAAAACTCAGGACGGTATAGTGATATTACTCCCTCACGGTTATGAAGGACAAGGGGCTGAACACTCCTCAGCACGTATAGAACGCTATTTGCAACTCTGTGCCGAAAATAATATGTATGTAACCAATTGTACTACCCCTGCTAACTTCTTCCACCTCTTGCGTCGCCAAATGAAAACAAACTTCCGCAAGCCATTAGTAGTATTCACTCCTAAGAGTTTGTTGCGTCACCCACAAGTGATTTCAACCGTCGACGATTTGGCTAAAGGTCATTTCCAAGAAGTGTTAGACGACCCTATCGCCAAAGCCGAAAAGGTAAAACGCGTGGTATTCTGTTCAGGTCGTTATTACTACGACCTCTATGCCGAGCGTGAAAAGTTAGGTAGAGACGATATAGCCTTGGTACGTATTGAGCAGTTGTTTCCATTGCCTGTAGAGCAACTCAAAGCAGTAATTGCCAAATATGCTCACGCCACCGATTTTGTTTGGGCGCAGGAAGAACCAAAAAATATGGGCGCTTATGGCTATATGCTAATGAATTTTGATTTGGTAAAATGGCGTTATGTAGGTACACCTGCTTATGCAGCCCCTGCCTCTGGTAGCCATACTCGTGACCGCAAACGTCACAGCCAAGCCATAGCTGAAGTATTTATCCCGTAGGGGTGAATGGCAATTCGCCTGTCCCATCGCTACAACTTTTGTCAAAGTTTTCAATTGCTCGTCGTCCTACGACCTTTGCCAAAGTTTTTAATTGCTCGTCGTCCTACGACCTTTGCTAAAGTTGATTACTTTGATAATCAATCATTTTTAGAGTATGTTGTGTAAGGGCGTTTTGTAAACGCCCTCACAAATAGATTTTTTTGAACACCTCAAAATTGTTAATATGAAAACAATTATTACATTCTTGTGTTTATTTATCATCGGAACTGTATCAGCACAGCGAAAGCCTATTGCTGCTTTGGTTGTATTAGATAGCATTCCTCTTGTAGAGCCCCAACTAAGAGAGCTTGCCTTAAATGTTTTAGACCCTGAAAAAATTAAAAGTATAAAGGTATTTACAGGTGCAGAAGCTACTGATAAATATGGTGATTTAGCCAAAGAAGGAGTGATTGTAATTACTCTTAAGCCTTCAAAGAAGAAGGCTTTTGATAAGAAATCTGAAAAAATCTATCATCCACTCTATATATTAGATAGTGTCCCCCTTTTTGATGCTAAATTAAAAAAGGTGATTTTGGAAAATATAGATAGACATAGAGTTAAAAGGATAGAAAAACTTGAAACAAAAGCCGCAGCTAAATATGGTGACGCAGCTAAGAATGGAGTAATCAATATTGAACTCAAGCCGCAAAAAGCTAAAAAACAAAACCTTAAAGACAAAGAAACTATTTTTCTTAGATGATATATCTCTTAAATTAGCACCTAACCCCTAACACCTGACACCTGATACCTAACACCTAGCAAAAGATGAGTCGAACTTTTTACATTAAAAACACCCAAGCACCTGAGGAAATGTCCCCTCAGCAATTGCTTAACCTCCAACGTGAGGGATTTATGCAGTACAATATTGATGAAGATGACGAACATTATGCTCAGGTGATGCATAGCCCTATCAGTGAATGGGGGTGTATGATAATGGGACAAAAAGGTATTAGCGGTCGCGGTTTTGAAGTCTCTTACGACCCCGAAACCCAAGACTATGGTGTGCGTGTGTTCACCCCTAGCACCGAAAATGATTGGTTAGGAGCTATAGAATTCATTGGCAAAGTAGCTACAGCTTTGGCTACTAATGTAGTTGATGAAGAGGGTGAGACCTATGAACCCAATGCTATTACGTACGATTATAGGCACGATATTAGCTTTGGTGTCAGATGCTATGACGATAAAGAAGAAGGTGCTTATATTTTCAGTGTTTATCGCCCTATATGTTTATCTAAGCAAATGATCAACGAACTATTAGAAGCCGAAGATAAAGTAAAAGCATTTAGTCAGCTCGTAGAAAAACAACTATATGAACACCCCGATGTATATATTGCACGCCAACAGTTTTTTAGTAACGACAAAGAGGAAGTGATGGGAGTTTATGCCCTTACACAAGGAGTACCTACTGTCTTGCCTTATAAATATCCACCTTTTGTAGATTTTACGCAAGTAAACCTCGGTCAAGACGACGTAAAGCTATGGCGTATCAGTTTAGTTGTCATTAATGGTGATGAAAACGACCCTAATGCTTATGAAGTACTTGATGGCCTTGATTACAAAACCTTTTTGGAGCGTTTGCCTCAAAACAAAATCAAAAAACTCGATGGTCACTATATGCTTATAACACTCAACCGACAAGAACTCGAAGCCCTCTTGCAAAATGATAAACAAGAACGAAAGGGCTTATTAGCAAAATTGAAAAAATTTTTAACGACGAAATAACTAACACCTAACACCTAAAAAACTATGCTAGAAATGAAAGTCCCCTCACCTGGGGAATCTATCACCGAAGTAGAAATAGCCCGTTGGCTTGTGAAAACGGGGGATTACGTAACTAAAGACCAAGCGGTTGCCGAAGTAGATTCCGATAAGGCAACCCTCGAACTTCCTGCTGAAGCTAGCGGAATTATTACATTGCAAGCTGAAGAAGGTGAAGCTGTAAAAGTAGGACAAGTGGTATGCTTGATCGATACCGAAGCAAAAGCACCAACAGCTGCTTCATCAGCAGCCCCTTCAACATCACAACCTGTGAAACAAGAGGTTCCTGCAGCTCCAGCAGCTTCCGCCCCTTCTCCCGTGCAAGTCACTTCCCCAGCGCAACCTACTCCCCCCGTGCGGGTCGCACCTGCAGCTCGTAAAATATTAGCCGAACGCGAAATCCCTGCATCAACAGTAGTAGGTACAGGTAAAGACGGTCGTATAACTAAAAATGATGCGCTCAAAGCATCTAAACCATCAATGGGTACACCTACTGGTGGCGTGCGCAGTGAAACCCGCGCTAAGATGAGTATGTTGCGCCGAAAAGTAGCCGAACGTTTGGTGAGTGCTAAAAACGAAACCGCTATGCTCACTACTTTCAACGAGGTTGATATGACAGCTATCTACCAGTTGCGCAATGAATATAAGGATGCTTTCAAAGAACGTCATAATGTGGGGCTCGGCTTTATGTCATTCTTCACTTTGGCAGTAGTACGCGCCCTTAAACTCTTCCCCGATGTCAATTCTATGATTGATGGTCAAGACAAAGTTACTTACGACTTCTGCGATATTTCTGTAGCAGTATCAGGACCTAAAGGTTTGATGGTACCCGTAATTCGCAATGCCGAAAACCTCTCTTTCAGAGGTGTAGAAGCAGAAGTAAAACGTTTGGCAACCCGCGCTCGTGACGGACAAATCACTGTCGATGAGATGACTGGAGGTACCTTTACCATTACCAATGGAGGTGTATTTGGTTCTATGTTGTCTACACCTATTATCAATCCTCCACAATCCGGTATTTTAGGTATGCACAACATCGTCGATCGCCCTATCGTGCGCAATGGTCAAATAGTAATCGCCCCTGTGATGTACGTCGCCCTTTCTTACGACCACCGCATCATCGACGGACGTGAATCAGTAGGATTTTTAGTAGCAGTAAAAGAAGCTCTCGAAAATCCTGTAGAAATTCTAATGAACGGCAATCCTAAACAAGCCCTTGAGCTCTAATCTAAAGAATTAATAACTAAAGCTCTAATAGGTAAATTAATAGCCAAGAGGTAAGAGATAAAAAGTTTTTTGTCTCTTACCTCTTTTACTTTCTATCCCATATCTCCTATTCATTTTCTTTCAATCGTTAATTTTCTGTTAAAATTTCTTTTACTTTTTTTCTGTGTAAAAATAATATTGTACATTTGCGCCTTAAAGTGTAAGTGTGTCAAAATACTACACAATTTCAGTAATTAAAAAAGAAATTCACTCATATATCTATGAAAAAACTAACAGTTTTCTTAGCAATTTTCTTTATTACATTCACTTCTTTTGCACAGAAAAATTTCAGCTTGCGCCAAAATTTTTCTGGTCAAAGTATCAATGGTGATTTTACGATGATTGGTAACCAAAACATCAATCTTCGTAATAATGATGTGGGTAAATTTTGGTATCATCCAGATCCTAATAAGCCATTGGATCGCAAAGATAGAGATGATACAGATCCCCTATATCGTTATACTCCTTACCCTCCAGGAGATTATAGACATAATCCTAATGCTTGGAATAACCGTACACTTGATTATATCCATATTGATAAGAATTCTACAGCAGCCAATGCTCCTAGATTCCAATCAAGTGCAGCTACTCTCAATTTGCCTACTTTGCAAAACGGTTGTCCATTACGCATCCGTTATGCTGCATTGTACTGGTCTGGTTACACCTCTAATAGTAATTACAGAAAAGTAAAACTCAAGCTACCTGGTAAAAATGAGTATCACGATCTTACTGCTGATGAAAGTGGTACTATTGGCACACAATCAGCTAAGCAATATTATTGTTTTAAAGATATTACAAATCTACTCCAAAACCAAGGGGTAACTACTGGTGAATATATAGTAGGTGATATTTATGGAGAAATTGCTAATCCTGGAGGAATGAGCCGTAATATGCATGGTCTATCGGGAGGTTGGTCTATCTTGGTAGTATATGAATATCCTGGTAGTAGTGTTACTTCTAAAAAAATAAATATTTACGATGGTTTCCAGTATGTAACACGTTCTGGAATAAATATGAACCTTACTGGTTTCACTACCGTACCTTCAGGTCCCGTAAACGTCCGTATGGGCGTAATGTCTGTTGAAGGACAGCTTGAGTGGGATGGCGATTATATGGAAGTAAATGGTCACAAAATGGGGCAAGCCAATAGTGCCCTCCCTAATTGGACAGATAACTTCTTTGATTCATCAGTAACCCTCGATGGTAGCAATGTATCTACCCGTCGTCCTGCTTCTATCAATAATTTAGGTTTTGACTTAGATGTCTTCAATGTACCTAACCCTGGTAACTCTATTATAGGTAACAATACCAATGCTTTAAACGTAAAATTAAGAGCTACGGGTGACGTGTATCTCCCTGTAGTTACTGCCGTTTCTGTAGAGAACTACGAGCCTAAACTCGAAGTTGAAACTCGTGTCTTTAAAGGTGGAACCGATATCACCAATATCAACAATCCTCAAAATGTAAATAAAGGTGATGTCCTCACTTATCAAGTAAAAGTAAAAAACGTCGGTAAAGCCGATGCTAACTTTGGTCCTTCTCAAGGAGGAGCCCTCCCTGGTATTGGTGTTGTGCTCTATTATCCTAACAAACTTTTGGAGCCTCTCAAAACAGGTGTAAAACCTAATGTAGACCTTATCAAAAATGAATTAGTCTTCTCAAATGGAGCAAATGCGAGTCCTTTCGATTCAGCTTATTATATAACAGGAGATACTCCTGCTGTATTTGGTTCCATACAGTCTACTATGGGAACAGGGCAGCGAACTTTGGCTCCTGGTAAAGAGTTTATCGTAAAATTCCATCTCAAAGTAACTACAAACGATTGTGACTTCACTACTTTTGCTTGTAGTGAATATATCCGTACCTATGCGCGCTTCTTCGCCGATAACCTTTCCTACTACCCTGATTTCAACGTGAGTAGCCCTCTCAAATTAGACGAATGTGGCGACCGCGAACCTAAACCTACTGAAGTACGAGTGAGTGACATCAGTACAGCGTCTTGTAACTCAGAAGCCGTACTTTGTGGTAATGATATAAAAATCAAAGCTCAAGGCATCGACTACAACCACCCTATTGCTAAAATAGCAGGTAAGGACTATGGTATTTTCTACGGTAATTACGATACTTTCAAATGGAAATTCCAAGCACTTGGTCAAACAGGGTGGACTAATATTTCTGGTAACAACCAAGAAATTACAATCAATGCACCTGGAGTATACCGTGTCGAAAAATCCCGTACTGGTGCTAACAATTGCCAAACACGTGTTGAGGAAATCACCGTAAAAACTCACGCCCAGTCACTCAGTCAGCACCCGCTTATTCCTTTTGCGCAAGAGGTCTATACTTGTCCAGATAATGGGGTGGTGTATCCACAACTCTATCTTTGTGGGGCAAATGCCAAAGCGGTAATCAACCTCAGATTGACTAATGCCAAAAACTATACTTGGCAAAAACGTGACAATTGTAATATTCCATCTAGTCACGATAAAGAATGCCCTGTTTTAGAAAATACGTATGGTTGTAACTGGGTAACCAAAGCTACAACCACCACTAACGACTATGTAATTACTGAGGCTGGCGATTACCGTCTAACGGTAACTTTCCAAAACAACTGTGTCTCTACTTATTACTTTAAGGTAACCAAAAACAACCTTACCTATAAAGTAGATGGCAAAGATATCATTTGCGGTAAAAAAGGTAAAATCACCATAACAGGGGTGAACAACACTCAATATAAATTTGCCCTAAAAAAAGGAACTGCTACAGTAACTAATTATCAAACCAACCCAGTATTCGAAATCGCTACTCCTGATGCTTATACTGTGCTTATTAAGCAAAACACAGTGAGCAATACAATGTTGCCTTGTGTATTCTCTGAAAATGTAGTGATCAAAAAACGCACTCCTTCACTTACAGTTACAAATACCGAGATACTTTGTAAAGATGGAAGAACAACTATTCAGGCAACAATTGCCGATGCTTATCCTCCATTCTCCTTTACCCTCCGTCGTGGCGGAGCTACAGGAGCAGTGCTCGATTCTAAAACAATTAGCAGTACTACCTATACCTTCCCTGCACAACCTGCAGGCACTTACTTCGTGCAGGTAACTTCTGAAGATATCAATGCCACTTGCTTACCTGGAAAATCAGTGGTTATCAATGATAGCAACCAACTTAAAATAACGGCTGCTCTAGCACAACCGCTAATGTGTGGTGCTGCAAAAGTAGTACTTACCGCTATAGGTGGCAAAAAAGCACCTTATGGCTATAACTTCCAGCTTATAGGTAATGGTGTAAACTTAAATGGTACAGCTCAATCAACTTATACATTTACCGTTTCTACAGTAGGTACTTATACAGCTAAAATAGTAGATGCTAACAACTGTACCGTGCAGGAAACAGTAGCTGTTACTTCACTTCCAGCCCCTACAAATACAGTAACTAGCAAACTCATCAATTGTGGTGCAAATGGCCAAATTACTTTCAGTGAACCTCAAAGTACAGTAAGTTATACTTATGAATATAGTGTAGATGGAGGTACTACTTTCCAAACGGGACGTGAATTTATAGTAGCCCCAGGTACAACTTATAACACTGTCTTCCGTTACAAATATGGTAGTTCTGCCGCTTGTACAGTAGAGCGCGATGTAACTATAGGAACTGGGGGTAATAACGAATTGATTGCATCAGCAGGTGTAGCTCAACTTGTGAGTTGTGGTACAGGTGCCAATATAGGTAAAGGTTTAGTACACTTTACTAATGTACAAGGAGGTCAAACTCCTTACGAGTACAATTTTGGTGATGGCGTGTGGACAAGCACTCGCGAACGTTGGTTAGCGCCAGGTACTTATCTTCTATCAGTACGTGATGCAGCAGGTTGCGCACGTACAAACCTTAGTGTTACAGTAAAAGATAAACCTGATACTCCTATCTTCACACCTTCTGCAATCACTTATGATTGTCAAGGAAAAGGAACTCTTACTCTTGGCAACAACAAGCCTAATTATATCTATAAATATCTGATAGATGGTACCGAAACAACTACGAGAACCTTTAAAAACCTTTCTCCAGGGGTGCATACTATCACTGTTTACTACGATGATCCATCAACTACCCGCCCTGCTCCTTTGCTTAAAGAGGACTTCGGTAAGGGCAATCCTTATACTACCCCTCCTTCAGGGATGACCACAGCTTATACCTTGATAGATCCTCGTTACAATCGTTTAGATTGGAATAAATACTTTGTTGCAGGTAAACGCGATATCTATAATCATATTCAAACAGGTTGGTGGCAATCTAGTGCAATGTTCCCTAACGACCATACAGATCGTTTAGACAATACCTCTCGCTATTTGGCAGTAGACTTTGGTCAACTTATTGAGGAGGGTGCAATCTTTTATGAGAAAGACGTAATGGACGTAATGGAAAACCAACCTATCGAGTTTGAAATGTTTGGTTATAACTTAGTGAGTTCTTATGCTGCTCCAGGTTGTGCTTTACCTGTGATGATTATGGAAATTGTAGCTTTGGACGATGCTGGTAATGTAGTGATTGAAGGTGGTCGAGACAAAGTGTTAGGACGTATTGAATCACAAGAAATACCTACCAATGGAGGCAATGCCGATGCGTGGTTCCGCTTTGCTTCTGATGGTACAGGTGTGAATACAGCTCTAACCCCTGTAGTACGTGTAAATCCAGGAACTTATAAGCGTCTTAAAATACGTATACGTACCAAATGGAATACTACAGCTTGTAACGACTTTGCTTTTGATGATATTACAGTATACCAATTGCCAAAAACTTGCGGTTTCACTTATACCCTTACAGTAAATGTAGCTAACGACAAGGCTTTTGGTGTAGATCCATCTAGTGAGGTGATTACTCAGCCTAAGTGTAATGGAGACAGAGGGTCTTATCAAATTACATTAAAGAATGCACCATCTACTTATTATGTAAGTAAAGATGGGGGAGCTTTTGTAGCGATGACAGGTAATCTCTTTAGATGGATTAATTTAAATGGAGTTAGTCATACTGTAAAAATCCGTGCAGAGCAGAATAATGCTAACTGTGAGGTAACCCGCACTTTCACCATTGTAGATCCTTCGGTTATTACAGTTAGTGCATCTAATGTAATTTTAGGCTGTAATGGTACTACAAACATCACAGTTACAGCTACAGGAGGTACAGGAGTTAAGCAATTCTCATTGAGAAAAGGAGGCACAGTGTTGTATGGTTATCAAAATTCACCAGTCTTTACAGTAAATCAAACAGGTGCTTATACGGTATATGTACGAGACGCTAATAATTGTGAGAAAAACACGACTGTAAATGTGTTGAGTGCTCCAATCCTTACCCTTACAGGTACTACCAATACAGCGAATAACAATTATTGTTTACAAGGGGGTCAGAAAGGTAAAGTAGAGGTAGAGGTACGTACTTCCGATAATACGAGCACCGCACCTTATGTATTCCAACACAACGGAGTTACAAAAGCAACGCAAAATACGAATACTTATATATTCGACAATTTAAATGCAGGCGTTCATACTTTCACAGTAACAGATAAATATGGATGTAAAGCCACCTATAGTGTTGAAATTAAGAATCCACTTTCAATAGATGGTACGGGAGCAAGTGTTTCAAAGGATATTTCTTGTAACGCAGCCCCAGCTAACCAAGGAGAAATCACCCTTAAGGTAAAAGATGGTTATCCGCCTTATCGTTATGTTGTAAAACAAGGAGGAGGTATTGTACAAAATACCCAAAATGTACCTACCAACAATACAGTTACTTATAAAACAGCAACCTCAGGGTCTTATACCATTGAAGTGACAGACAGTAAAGGTTGTATGGTTTCAGGCAGTGCTACTTTGTTAAATGCAGTAGCGCCAACAGTAACAGTAAGTACAACAACAATAGGTTGTTATGGAGCTAATAATGGAAGTTTATCTTTAACTATTACGGGCGGCAAAGCCCCTTACAAAGTATTCTTAGATGGAGTAGCTAAAGGTAGTCAATTGGTTTTCAACAACTTGTCGGCAAAGAGTTATACTATAAAAGTAGTAGATGCGAACAATTGCGAAACCACTAAAAATGCGACAATATCTCAACCGGCTAATCCATTGCAAGCCTTTGCAGGGGTATCACAACTTATAGGATGTGGAGGAACAGGAGCCAATAAAGATAAGGCAGAGGTGCGTATTACCAATCCAAGTGGAGGTACTCCACCATATCAATACAAGTTTGATGGTAATTACGGTAGCAGTAAAGTAGCTTGGTTGCCAGCTGGAGTTCATACAGTCTATGTAAAAGATGCTAATGGATGTGAATTAGGAATGACTGTAACGGTAACAGCTAGAATATCAGAGCCTACAGGAACCACTTACACTATAACAAGTTATGATTGTGATGGTAATGCAACGGTACGCTTTACAGGTATTCCTACCACTTACGATTATACGTATGAGATAGGTGGCAAAACCGCTACAGGCACAACCGCTACCATTACGGGACTTGCCCCAGGTAATTACACAGTAACGATCAAATATAAAGATGCTAATCCACCAGCTTCAAGTATTCTCATTAAAGAAGATTTTGCCTCAGGTCCTGATACTTGTAGTTCAAATGTGTCTTCAGCATTTACTTGTTCACCTAATGGTTCAAATGGAATAGGTCCTGGAAAATATGTGATATTGAATAAAAATTCAGCATATTTACCTATGGGAGGATATCCAAGTATTTGGATCAAACCTAATGACCATACTTCAGCAGGTGCAGATTCTAGTGGTAGATATTTCTTTGTTGATGTAGGAAATGTGGGGACAGGAGATATATTATATCATAAACAAGTAAATGATATAATGCCAAATGTTCCGATTAAATATGAATTATATCTATTGAACTTATTTAGACCTGGTCATGGAGCAAAATTGCCTGATGTAGAAATTCGTTTGGTAAGTAATGGAAATACAATAGCTTCGAAACAATCAGGCCCTCTTGCCGACAATCTAAATCCTGATAATTGGATACGTTTTGCGGGAGAGTTAAATCCAAGTAATAATACATCTATAGATATCCAAATACGTACAAACTCTTGGGCAAATTGGGGTAGTGACTTGTGTATGGATGATATTTATGTTTACCAAGAGGCAAAATCTTGTGAGCAATCAATCACCAAGCAGGTAGTAGTTCCCTCAGGCAAAGAGTTTAAAGCCAGTGTAGTGAGCATCACTCACGCTACTTGTAAGGGAGCACAAACCGGTAAGGTAACCTTCAAGGTAGAGAACTTAGGCGGAGCGGGTTATCGTATTTCTGAGGTAAATGGAGCGATACGTTCAGGAGCAGGTTATGCCACCGAGATTACCGCACCAACCTTTGAGGTAGATGGTCTAAGACCAGGAGTTAATACCATCAAGTTCTCTAACCGCACTTGTGGAATAGTTCGCACAGTAACCATCACCGAGCCCGATGAGCTTACCCTTACGGCAACTATTAGTGAGCCAGCGATGTGTTCAAACAACACCAAAGCCCGTGTAACGCTTACAGCAGGCGGAGGTACGCCACCATATACCTATATCTATCAAGTAGGCAGCAATGTAACTACCCAAACAAGCAATGTCTTTACGGGAGTAGCGCCAGGTACGCCTACCTTTAGAGTGGTAGATAAGAATGGTTGTAGTACACAGCTCACAGGAATCTTTACGGTAACAACCCCTACCACCGTAGCCTTTACCACTTCGGCAACCACTTGTTATTCAAACAACAACAATGGAGAGATAGCGGTAAAAATCACTCAAGGTAACGGAGGTTATAAAGTAAAATTAAATAATAATGCAGCCATAAGTTTAGCAGCAGGCGCCACTACGCACACCTTTACGGGTCTTACCCAAGGCAGCTATAGTGTTACAGTTACCGATAGTTATGGTTGTAGTAGTGCCACACAAGTGCGTATCTACCCATCGCTTAACAGCACGGTGAAAGTAACAGACCAAAGTTGTAAGAAAGGTAAGATAGAAGTAACAGCTTCAGGCGGTAATGGCACGATAGAATTTGCTTATAAGAAACAAGGCGATCCAGCGCCAACTGATAGTGAATACAGTAGTACAGCAAGAAGCTTTGATGTACCTGATTTTACGGCAGCATCAGAGACTTGGATAGTATATGTACGTTCAGCAGCTTGTGTGAAAACCCACCAAGTAGTGGTGAAGAAAGCGGACAATGTAGCCTTTACAGCGGCGACAGTAACGCCTACTTGTCAAGGATCAGCAACTGGTAAGATCGTATTGGGTAATATCAAAGGCGATGGCAACTTCAAGGTAAGTTATGGTAAAGCAGGCACACCAGTGATAGCCAACTATACAGGTATTGCAGGTAGTAGCTATACGATTACCAATGTAGCGGCAGGCGTTTACTCAGTAACATTAACTGATAAATACGGCTGTAGCACAACCCAAAGCATCACCTTAGCCGATATGCCAGCACTAACAGCGAGCATCAGTGTATCAACAAGTGCTGGATGTTTAAAAGCAGGAAGCGCAGCAACACTCACTTTGAGTATGACCACTGAGTCTTGGAATGCCTATACAGCAGGTGGTAATCAAATATACTATAGCATTGATAATGGAGCTAGCTGGCATCCAATGCCAACGAGAGTTTACGATATAGGAGCTATATCAGGAGTAACAGAACCAGGTAAAACCATCCAAGTACGTTTTGCAACACGTCCTAATGCTACAGCACCTAATGTATGTACTACAGCAGCGATTGCTTATATAGTACCTAAACCATTAGCAACATTAAGTATAACGACTAATATCGATAAGTTCACTTATAACTGTACAGCGGCAGGTACACAATACTTTACAGCAACGGTAACAGTACCTACGGGAGTGGGATCAGATCCATTCTTATTCAATGTAAATGGAGGAGCTTATCTAACACCTACACCAGCAAATTCACGTATGTATGTGTTTACGGGCTTGGTAGTAGGACGTACTTACACCTTTGGAGTAAAAGATAAAAATGGTTGTGAAATTGAGGATACGCAAGATATCTATGCTAATGTAGCCACTCCAGCGATGACAGCAACATTGATAGCCAATCCAGCTTGTAACGGAGCAAGTAGCAGTCAGGCAACCATTAAGATCCACCGTAGCGCTTCTTATACAAGTGCTAGCACGGGAGCAACTCTTAACTGGACGATATATGAAAAACAACCAGGTTTAACAGTAGGTACCCCAATACATACAGGGTCAGCAGTAATGCCAGGAGTAGGACAAGATGCTACATCATTTACTCCTTCAGCAGGACCTTACGCTTTAGCACCTAATAAAACTTACTATGTGATAGTAAAAGAAGGTACTAATTGTGAGTGGGGTAGTAGAGATCTTTACATCAGAGAGATGGAAACACTTTCAGCCACTGTATCACAAACATCAGTTATTACTTGTAACAGTGATGGAGTATTAGAGGTACAAAATCCTACTGGAGGTGGCGGTACTTATCGTTACACCGTAACCCCAATAACAGCAGGAGTTACTTTTAGAGCACCAATAGTTACAGGTAGTTCAAGAGTACAGATAGTAAAAGATAACATAGCAACCCCAGCGATGCCAAGCTATCCAAGTGCTGCTTATAACTTTGGAGTAAAATTAGAAATGGAAGACCAATATGGTTGTAAAGCAGATTTAGGTACTTACACCTTTACGGTAACCCCAGCTCCAGATATTGCAGCTACTCCAATAGTAGGTTGTGCCGATGGTCAGTATACACTTACCATCCAGCCACAAGCTAAAACAGGAGCATCAGGAGCAGTAGCACCAGCAGCAGAGATTGCAGGCTATGAGTACTCTATAGATAGTGGTATCAATTATCAAAGCAGCAATGTATTTGGTAACTTGGTAGCAGGAGCTTACGATGTACAAATCCGTGATAAAGCTACAGGTTGTATAGCTACCAAAACGGTGAGCATCACCAATGCTTTAGAGGCAAGTGTAGCTTTAACAACTCCATTAGGATGTACAGGAGGAGCTGCTGGAATCACTGTAAAAGTAGACAATGGTTCAGGCGACTACGAATATACCTATACCAGTCCAGGAGGTACGCCAACAACCCCAGCTGCAATCCCACAAACAGCAGGCGAGTACAAAGTTACCTTCAATGTAACGGCAGTAGGTGTATATACAGTAACGGTAAAAGACAAGAACGCACCGAGCACTTGTAACACTTTCACAAGGTCAGTAACGGTAAATGCAGCCGAGAGACCAGAGATTACCACTTCGGTAAAATCAGTAACTTGTGCGGGCGGTAGCGATGGGGTGATCTACATCACCGAACGCAATACAGCAGCCTTAGGAGTAGCCTTTACTTATGCAGTACAAGGACCTGGAGGTGTAACCCCAGCAGTGGGTACTAACCGAGAGATAACAAATGTCAAAGCCGGTTTATACACCATTACTGTAACGGCTAATGGCTGTCAAAACACTTATACAGCTACGGTGAAAGAGCCTACTGCTCTTACCCTTAGCAAAACGCTTATAGAGAACAACAAACGCGAGTTTAGTTGTGGTAGTTCAGGAAGCGTACAACAAGCAGAAATCACAGTGCCAAGTGGTGCAGTACAAGGAGGAACATCACCTTATAGAATAGAGTACTTATATGGTACGGTATCAGGCACAGGCAATAGCTTTAGCATTGGTAATACCGCAGGAGGTATTGTAACCATCACCGCTATTGATGCCAATGGATGTAGCACCCAAACCTCAGTGGTTATTAAACCGTTCGAAGCCTTCGATGTAGATAAGATCGACTTTGCGGTAACCACTACAGGAACTTGTAACGCGAGTGAAACTATTACTATCAATGCTACACAAAGTTCAGGAGCACCATTTACAGGTCAGTTGTTGTACTATCAAGGTGCAACTGCCCCAGCGGGAACCCTTACCCCAACAGCAGGTGGCTGGCAAACAAGCAATAGCTTTACCATAGCCCCTAACAGAACTTATACGTTCTGGGTAGCCAATAGAGCGACGGGCTGTATAGCGAGCAAGTTGTACATCTCGCCTAATCCAAACAACTTTAGCATAGTAAACCCACAAGTGAAGAATGTAGGTTGTAAAGGAGCAAACAATGGAACAGCTACCTTTACCCTTAGCAATACAGTAAATGGTCACGCTTATAATGTAACGTTGAGTCCAGCAGGAGGAACCATAACCCCTGCGGCACCATTTACAGCAACGGGAACAACAGCTAGCTTCAACATAGCAGGTTTAGCACCAAATACCTATACAGTAACAGTAAAAGACAATAATACAGCTTGTGAACAAACCTATAGCTTCAAGATAGAAGAGCCAACATCGGCTATCACAGCAAGTGTTACAGTACATCAAGCCACTTGTGCGAGTGCCCCTACTTACAATAGTGGAGAGATAGCTATAGAGAATGTAACAGGAGGTTGGGGTACTTATCAGTACTATATAGGTCAAGCAGCCGCAGGTTTAGAAGTGTGGACAAATACAAGTGTACGTACAGGCTTAACCCCAGGAACTTATAGAGTATTGGTAAAAGACAACAACGGTTGTGCTACAACACTTAGCAATACAGTAACGATAGCTACGCCAACCACTATCAGTGGTACACTTACGGTAACCAATGCGAACTGTACTAATGGTACGGGCGCTATAGGAGTGAGAAGTGTAACGGGAGGTGAAGGAGCGAACTACTTGTATCAACTCATCAAAGATGGAGTTGCTCAAGGCGGAGCTCAAACCAGCACCGAGTTCCAAAACTTAAGTGCAGGTAATTACCAAGTAGCCATATCCGATTCTTGGGGTTGTACCACCACACTCACCCAATCGGTAACCTTGTACGAACCGGTAGAAGGAGTAGGCGTACGCTTTATCAAGCAAGTAACTTGTACCCCAGCAACGGGCGCAACCATTAGTGTAACCTATGCAGGAGGCGATTCACCAAGTTTGCGTTATACCCTTAAGAACGTAACTACAGGAGTGAGCACAACATCCACTACTAATGGATTTACTAATGTACCGGCAGGTAATTATGAAGTATCGGTATACGATGTGGCAACAGGTTGTCCTACCCAAACCCACACCTTTGCAGTAACCGATGCAGCAACAGTGAGCTTCACTTACACCACTACAGCAGTAAGCTGTAATGGCAGCAGTGATGGTAAGTTAAAAATTACCATACCAGGTACACAAACCCAAACCGATTATCAAATCAATATAGTAGGTAGCGGCGGCTTTACCCGCAGTGAAATGGTGAACACCACACCTAAGGACATAGAGTTTATAGCTATGCCAGCAGGTACTTACACGGTAACACTCACCTCTGCACGTAACTGTACAGCTACTCAAACGATAATTATAGGTGCACCAGCAGCCTTGATAGTGAGCAATACCACCACGGTAACCACCCACTATAAGTGCGATGCCGATAACAACGCTCAACAAGCGATTATCTCGGCAGTAGCCCAAGGTGGTACGCAACCTTATAAGTACAACTATCAAGTATTTGATGGAACAAACACAAGCACTTCAGGCTGGATAAACAGCAGTGTATACAGTCTTACCAGTGCAGGTAGTGCTACCCAAACAGTGATAGTGAATGTAGAGGATGCCAATGGTTGTAGAGCAGTCTATACTCCAATGGTAGTACCACCACTACAACGCATCAGCGCGGTGAATGCTACCCGTATATCAACTTTGAGTTGTAACCAATCCGAAACAGTGAACTTCACTATAGTAGGAGGTAAGAACCTCGGTTATGTAGTAGAGGTAACAGCCAATGGTAGTGTGGCAACGCCAACGCCATCAACACAAACCCTTACAGCAGGAACAAATGTAGCAACGGTACACTTCAATGCAGCAGGTTACTACACTATTAAAGTAACCGATAGAGATACAGGCTGCTATGCAACAGTATCTCACACTGTAAACGAATACAGAACGATGGAAGTAAGTGCTGCACAAAGCAAGCCAGTGAGCTGTGTGGGAGATAGCAATGGAGAAATCACAGTAACTTTCAGTGGTTATCAAGGTGCAATTACTTACCAAGTGTTCAATGCTACAACTTTAGCTCCAGCACCAGGAACTGCAGGAACAGTACAAACACAGATAGGTAGCGGAGCAGCAACAAGAACAATAGTTATAGGCGGTCTTGCCAAAGGTAGCTATGTGGTGAGAATGGTTCAAACAACTGCACCGAACTGTACAGTAACCAGTTCAGTGGTAATGGTATCCGAACCAGCAACCACTATTACCGCTACCCCAACAGTTACCGACCGCATCAAGTGTGGTATAGGTCAAACCGGAGCCTTTAGTGTAGAGACAACAGGTGGATGGGGTAATTATCAGTACCGATTACTTGTAGGAGGAGCACCTCATAGCAAGTATGGAACTTATACCAGCACAAGCCTCTTTGAAGGATTGGTATCTAATACCTATACAGTAGAGGTGAAAGATGAGAATGGCTGTGTGGCTACCCTCACCCAAGTAATGGCAGCACCAGCGCCAATAAGTGCCAATGTAACCCATACCGATGTGACTTGTTTTGGAGCCCGCGAAGGCAGCATAACAGTACAAAGCATCAGTGGAGGCAGCGGCAACTATACTTATGAGCTTAAAGAGTTAGGAGGTGCGATTGTACGAGGAGCACAAACCAGTACCACCTTCACCGGCTTAGATGCTCGTACGTATGTACTGAACATCATCGATGGTTGGGGTTGTGATGCCCAAGTAGAAATAACCATTGATGAACCATCAGAACTTGGAGTAGTAGCAAGTATTGCTAGTCCGCTTACTTGTAACAACCCAGCCACTGTATCGATTACTGTTACGGGAGGAACACCACCTTATACTTACTACCAAGTAGGTAATGCTACCCCATTGGCAGGCAATAGCATCCAGGTAGGTAACGGAGGTCAGCCATTAGGCGACTACGAGTTCTATGTAACCGATAGTAAAGGATGTAGATCTAAAGTATCAAATAAAGTAAGTATTACAGCCTTAGAAGCACTACAGTTACACGTAAATACAGAGGATGCCTTTGTAAAATGTAATGGAGAAAGTTCAGCGCGTATTACCTTCTCGGCAACGGGAGCATTGGGTAACTATCAGTACAAATTGTACAAATCAGGCGTACACTCAACTACGGCTAGTGCTACCCAAGTAAACGCGACCGACTGGGCATTTACAGGCTTGAATAAAGGTAAATATCAAGTAGAGGTCATCAGCGTAGACTGTACTGTATCGAGAACAGTAGATGTAGATGAATCACCAGCCTTTACAGTAGCAACAGCTACAACCGATATCACTTGTAACGCAATGCGTGATGGTACCATCTCAATGACGGTAACCGGAGGTGCAGGCGATGTACAATATGCTATCAGTCCTCGATTAGACCGATTTGTATCCGAAGGTTACTTCACGAATTTAGGTAGAGGACAGTATGTAGTAAGAGCACAAGATAAGAATGGCTGTTTTGTAGATGAAGTATTTACCATCCACGAACCCGATGTATTGAATGCAGTAATCCACAAACAAACCGATGAGGTATGTTATGGAGCAGGTGATGGTACAGTATCGATTACCATTACAGGAGGAACACAGTCTTATAGCACTTCAATTGATGGAGGCGCTTGGACAGTAGATAAGACCTTGTATACAGGTTTATCGGTAGGAGTTCACACCATTACGGTAAAAGATGCACGTTCTTGTACAACAGAAGTGCCAGTAACTATCAAAGAAGGAGTAGACTTGCAAGCTACAGCTACGGTAAGCTACGGTTGTGGTAACAATACAGTAGTGAACACCATTAATGCAACGGTGAATGCTAGCTACACAGGAGCGGTAAGCTTCAGTTTAGATGGTGGAGCGCCACAAAACTCAGGTAAATTTACAGGAGTAACAGCAGGGGTTCACAGCATCACCTTTACCCACCTCAATGGATGTACCACTACCCTTACAGTCAATGTAACGGCTTACAATAGTCTTACAGCCACCACAGCAACGAAAACCGATATGAGTTGTTATGGAATAAATGATGGTACGATAACCTTTGCGGTAAGTGGAGCAACTAATAGTTACACTTATACCATTACCCCAGAGGCAGGTACGTTCGATGGAGTAAGCAAGTATACCGGTCTATCGGCAGGTATCTATACAGTGAAAGTGAGATCTAATGGCGAGATAAACTGTGAATTAGAACAAAGCTTCACTATAGAGGAACCAGAGTTGTTGAAAGCAACAGCCTCAACAGTATCCGAAACTTGTTACCAAGCCAATGATGGTAGCTTGAGCTTTAGTATCCGAGGCGGTAGAGCACCGTATAACTTTACGATTAAAACAGCCTCAGGCACCACAGTAACCAATGGTACTTTAGCTACAGCAGGAGCGGTATATACACAAACCAATGTAGCAGGAGTTTATCTCTTAGAGTACAATGATGGTAACTGTTCACAAACCTTAGAGATAACAGTGCCAAAAGCACCAAATCTCGAGATGAATGTGAAGACGATGTTCAACTGTTCAACAGTATCGACTACTTATACTACAAGTTACTTGCGCATAGAGTTCCCATACGCTGATGAAAATCAGATAAGGAATATGCAGTACTCATTAGGTGGAGGACCAATGATAGCCTTTGATAGATATGAAGGTAAGTATGCTTATACGAGAACTATTCCAACGGGACAATACACCCTTACGGTACAATATCAATCTTATCCAGGAGCGCCATATTGTACAAAAGTATATGGAGAAACAGTAAGCTTGACCCGTTATCCAGGATTAGAATTAGAAGATAAGAGTGATCCACGATCTATCAATACGGTAAAGGTACAAGCCAAGGGAGGAAACTCAACGCAGTACATTTATTACTTCAATGGCTTTACCAATGGTACTAACGAGTATATGTTGCGTTCAACCGATCCAACCACACGAGTGGTAGGTAATAGAGTGTACAAAACAGTAGTAGTAGAGGTAACCGATGCTAATGGCTGTAGTTCAACGCTCACTATAGAGAAAGAGTATATGAAGTCAGTACCACCAGACTTCTTCACGCCAAACGGCGACGGACAGAACGATGGTTGGGATCCAGATAGATACCGCAGTTATCCAAATCTAACGGTAGACATCTACGATCGTTACGGACGTTATATCACCACTTTGCGTTCAGGACAAACTTGGGACGGTCGTTATAACGGCAAGGAATTACCAACAGGCGACTATTGGTATATCCTCAAAACCCACGAAGAAGGCGAAGACGACCACGAATATATGGGTCACTTCAACCTCTATAGAGCCGCTGATTAACAAATAAATTAATTCCGCGAGGCACACGCCTCGCGGAATTTGTTTATTTACTAATTTGCTAATTTGCTAATTTATCTTTACCTTTGCACAACTAAAAACTAAAAAACTGATGAAATATCTAATAACTTCTATGCTATTAGTAGCTACTGCTACGCTATTTGCTCAACAGCAAAACCCCACTGATTGGGAAATCTCTGGACTTAAAGGTAAGGTCAAAACATTGCGCTCTATCCCTTATCAGATAACCGCTCAAGGAAAATCTTTCGCCAAAGGTGCGGTAGACCTCGATTTAGATACAGTAAATAAAATCGCTAACCTCGAAAACCTCCAAAAAGATTTTAACGCTAAAGGTTATCTCAGCCAAACGCGTTTCTTCTACAAAAATGGCGACTTGTATAGCCGTATGGAATATTATTACAATCCACAAGGGCAGTTGTTTGAAACTCGCTATAATTCCGATAAAACCCTCTATGCTTATAACCCTGAAGGTTATCTTATCAAAGATGCAACCTATTCACCTGGGGGCTTTCTCAAATCGCATTACACCTATCAAGTAAATGCTGAAGGACAAATACTTAAAGAAGAAACCTACCGCGCCAATGAATTAGAATCTGCTGTTACTTATACTTACAATAAACAAGGCGATCCCGTGGAAATGCGTTATTATGATGCTCAAAATAATTTATTGCAAATAGTAAAAAATAAGCTAAATAAACAGCATCAGCTCGTGAGCAATCAGGTGTATGATAAAGATAATAACTTAGTGAGTACCACTACTAAAAAATACAACGCCAAAGGGGATTGTGTAAAACTGCAAGCAGAAACTAAACTGCCTAAAAAACAGAAAAATGTAGCGACTTACGAGTATAAATATGATGCTCAAGGTAACTGGATTTCCAAAACGACTTTCATCAATGGCGAGCCTCGTCAGATTATAGAACGCACCTTCACTTATTATGAATAACCTTCACTTTTTTGGTGTACGACACTTGTCACCCTCGGCTGCCTATCACCTCTTAGACTTCTTAGAAAAGCACAAACCTAAATGCATTCTTATAGAAGGACCTGCCGATGCTACTCCTCTGATGTCTCAAATCGCTCAGAAAGGGGTAAAACCTCCCATTGCGATGTTGGGCTATACCACCGAGCTACCTATAGAAACAGTGCTCTATCCGTTTGCGTCCTATTCTCCCGAATATCAAGCAATATGCTGGGGAGTAAAGAAAAAAGCAACGCTTAGGTTTATAGATTTGCCTACCGAAAATATGCTCAAACTTCGTCAGGAACAACCCTCTGATGAAGAAGGCGAAAAAGCACGTGAGTTCTACAAGTACCACAATGCTCTCTACAAACAACTTGCCGAGCAGGTTGATGAAACCGATTACGAAAACTATTGGGAACGCCATTACGAACACAATCTCAACACCGATACTTTTGCGCCTACACTTGCCTTACAATCCGGTGAAATGCGCCAAATGGTCATAGATAAGGAATATGAAGAAGCACCTTTTGATTTCTCGTACAACCTCATTCGTGAGGCGTATATGAAACGCGAAATCGCTAAGGCTTGCACCGAGTTTAAACCTGAGGAAATAGTAGTGATTGTAGGTGCTTACCATTTGTTGGGCATCCAAAATAGCCTACCTGCAATGAGCGACGACGAGCTCAAAAAGCTCCCTAAAGCTACAGCTCAGCTTACTCTAATGCCTTATTCCTACCTCCGCCTCAGCAGCCGTACGGGTTACGGAGCGGGCAATATGGCGCCTTACTACTTCGAACTGATGTGGCGTGCAATGCAAACCAATACAATGGATAAACTTGCCGCTACCTATCTCACCAAAATAGCCAAAATACTTCGCGACCAAGGGCAAAATGCCTCTTCTGCCAGTGTGATTGAAGCTGTCCGACTTGCCAATGTACTCTCCGCTATGAAAGGCGGTACTTATCCCGTGCTCGAAGATTTGCACGATGCAGTAGTAACTTGCTTTGGCGGTGGCGGACTCTCCTCAGTAGCCGAAGCTATCAATAAAGTAGATATAGGTACAGCTATTGGAGCATTGCCCGAAGGAGTGAGCCAAACGCCCGTGCAGGAGGATATGAATCAGGAGCTGAAACGCTTGAAACTCACCAACTACAAATCGGCAATAGCACAAGACCTCTCTCTTGACCTCCGCGAAAACCTCAAAGTAAAAACCAAAGAAGCTGCTTTCATAGACCTGAATCGCTCTACTTTCCTCCACCGTTTGGAAGTCTTAGGCATTCACTTTGCCACTCAACAACGCGTACAGCAAGATAAAGCCTCGTGGGCTGAAAAATGGGTCTTGCAATGGAGTCCTGAAGTAGAAATAGAAATCGTTGAAGCCAACCTTAAAGGTGAAACGCTTGAAATTGCAGCTGCCTTTATACTCAAAGAACAACTGAGCGAAGCAACCGACCTTTCTGTAGTAGCCAAAATCATCAGACAGGCTTGCGAATGTCAGCTTACGCATATTTTTGGCAATGCACTCAGCACCTTGCAAAGCCTTTTGGTAGATAGTAATAATTTTGTCGAAACTGCTTTTGCTGCTCACGAGCTTTCAATGCTCATTCAGTATGGTGACCTCCGCCAGTTCAACCTCGAACCGCTGAAACCTATCTTGCAACAACTCTTTTTGCGTGCCTCTTTATTGTTGATTGATGCCTCATCTTGTGATGATAAAGCCTCAAAACCAATCGTAGATGCGATGAATACAATGGAGTTCATCTCCGAACAGCAATACGAACTCGTAGATACCGAAACGTGGCAAAAAGAACTCACTCACCTTGCGTGGCGCGATGATGTAAATACTAAATTATCAGGGGTAGCTTTTGCAATATTGTTAGAACACAATTTAGCAACTGAAGAAGAATGTGCACGCGAGGTATCACGCCGCCTTTCAGCAGGTGTTCCCGCCGATTTAGGAGCTTCGTGGTTTGAAGGATTTTCTGGAAGAAATAGATACGCATTGTTATCGCGTACAATTATATGGCAAGAATTAGATAATTATGTGCGCCAATTAGACGAAGAACAGTTTATGCGCTCAGTAGTGTTCTTGCGCCGTGCTTTTGCCGATTTTGAGCCTAACCAAAAGAATAGCATAGCCGAACTTTTAGGAGACCTTTGGGGTACTGGCAAAGAAGCAACAGCCGAGCTTTTACAAGAAGTGCTTACGGAAGAAGAAAGTACCAAATTAGACGAACTCAACGACTTTGATTTTGATTTTTAAATATATGAAAGAAGTATTTACCTTATACCGAAAATTGCGTGAGCGACAACTCAAATTGCTCAATAGTTTCACGCCTGAAGAGTTGGCAATCATTCCTGCGGGCTTTAAAAATAATATCTTGTGGAATCTCGCTCATTGCGTAGTTACCCAGCAAAATTATTGTTATGCCAATAGCGGCCTGCCTACTTATCTCACCCCTGAATTTATAGAGCGTTATCGCAAAGGTACCATCCCCGATGGACATATTCCTACTGCTGCCGAGATAGAAGAACTACAGCAACTCCTCATCCGCACAGTCGATTTACTTGAAACTGATTACCAAAAAGGAATTTTTAAACAATACAATCATTATGTAACAGGTATAGAGTATGAACTCAATACCATTGAAGAAGCGATTTATTTCAATATCTCACACGAAGGAGTGCATTTAGGAAGCGTATTGGCTTTAAAATGCGCTATCAACGCAATGAAAAACGAATAGAGTTTGCTTGTGCGACTCACACAAAAAAAACTTTGTCAAAGTCCTTAATTGCCTTTGCGGCTCGCACTTTGACAAAGTCTATAAAAATTTCTAATTGTTTGTCGTACTACTACTGAAATAAAGCATTGCTTACTTCATTAAGACTACATTCTTTTTGAGTGCCCTCTAACATATTTTTTAGTACAAAAGTACCTTTAGCGAGTTCACTTTCGCCTATAATCACTACATAAGGGATATTACGCTTGTTGGCATAATCCATTTGTTTTTTAATTTTAGCAGCATCAGGGTAGAGTTCTGCAGTTTTGCCAAGCTGGCGCAAGGCTTTGAGTAGTTTCATACTCTGTAGCGCTTCAGCATCGCCAAAGTTGATACAAAGCACCTCTACAGTACTATTGAGCGATTCAGGGAAAAGGTTTAGTTCTTCCATTACTAAGCCAATGCGGTCTAACCCAAATGAAATACCTATCCCACTTATCCCTTTGAGACCAAAGATACTAGTAAGGTCGTCATAGCGTCCACCACCACCAATAGAGCCCATTTGTACGCCTGCTGGGGCAGCAATCTCAAAGATAGCTCCCGTGTAGTAATTGAGTCCGCGAGCGAGGGTAACATCGAGGTCTAAGATAGCTGTTTGCAAACCAAGCTGATTGATTTGTTGGGCTATAAATTCTAATTCCTCCACACCTTTCAATCCTGTTTCCGAGTTTTTGAGAATTTCTTTTAGGGCAGAAAGTTTTTCAGCAAAAGAACCTTTGAGTGCGAAGATAGGTTGCAATTTAGCAATTGCCTCCTCACTGATGCCTCTTTCTTTCATTTCTTTGATTACCCCTTCTTCACCTATCTTGTCTAATTTATCGAGTGCTACCGTAAAATCAGTGAGTTTATCGCTTTCGCCTATCATTTCGGCAAAGCCACTGAGGATTTTTCGGTTGTTCATTTTGATAGTTACCCCTTTGAGATTGAGGGCTGTGAACACGGTGTCGTAGAGTTGTACGAACTCCACTTCCTGCCACAAACTGGTGCTACCTACAACATCGGCATCACATTGATAGAATTCTCTAAATCTACCTTTTTGCGGACGGTCAGCACGCCATACAGGTTGTATTTGATAACGTTTGAAAGGGAAAGTTAGTTCGCTTTGGTGTTGCACTACATAGCGAGCAAAGGGTACGGTAAGATCATAGCGAAGGGCTTTTTCGGAGAGTTGAGGAGTGAGTTTTTGAGGGTTTTTAGCTTCCCAATCTTCTTGGTTTACACCTTGTGTAAAGTCACCTGAATTGAGTATCTTGAAGATAAGGCGGTCGCCTTCTTCGCCGTATTTACCCATTAGGGTATTGTAGTTTTCAAAACTTGGGGTTTCTATAGGTTGAAATCCAAAGGTATTGAAAGCATTTTTGATAGTGTTGATAATGAAGTTGCGTTTAGCTACTTCAGTAGGTGAAAAGTCACGAGTGCCTTTCGGTATGCTTGGTTTTTGTATTGCCATTGTTTTTTAGGTATTTTTTATATTAATATATGCATCTATATGTTTCTATATGACCAAAGTCTTGATTAAGATGTCTAAATCTGTGGTCATAGTTTTGTTGTTTTATAGGTTTTTAGCTTCTTGCCAATAGGTCTCCATTTCTTGCAAGGTCATATCTTTGAGTGATTTGCCTTGTGCCGTAGCTTTTTCTTCTAAGTACTGAAAGCGAGCGATGAATTTGCGATTAGTGCGCTCTAAGGCATCTTCGGGGTTTACCTTTAAAAAACGAGCATAGTTGATGAGACTAAACAGCACATCGCCAAACTCACTTTCTATATTGCTTTGCTTTTGAGCTTTTACTTCGGCGTGTAGCTCATCTATTTCTTCTTTTATTTTTGCAAAAACATCGTCGATATTGTCCCAATCAAAACCTACACCAGCGGCTTTATCTTGTATGCGAGTGGCTTTCACTAAGGCAGGCAGACTCTTGGGTACACCACCCAAAACGCTTTTGTTGCCTTCTTTGAGTTTTATTTTTTCCCAATTACGCTTTACATCTTCCTCGTTGTTTACCTGCACATCACCGTAGATGTGGGGGTGTCGCTCAATGAGTTTTTCGCATACGCCATTGGCTACATCAGCGATGTTAAAACTATTGGTTTCACTGCCTATTTTGGCATAGAAAACAATGTGTAAGAGTAGGTCGCCTAATTCTTTTTTTACTTCTTGAAGGTCGTTGTTAAGGATAGCATCGCCTAATTCGTACGTTTCTTCAATGGTGAGATGGCGCAAGCTTTCCATAGTTTGCTTTTTATCCCACGGACATTTGGCGCGCAGGTCGTCCATTATGTTGAGGAGCCGCTCGAAAGCTACTAATCGTTCGTCTTTCATATCAATCCGATGAATTTACTGCGAGCGAGGAGGCTAGCCCCTAAAAGACCTGCTTTTTCGCCCAATTTAGATACTTTAATTGTGGAATCTTTACTTACTAAGTTCAATGAATATTTTCTAATAGCACTTCGCAAGGGGAGCATTAGGTAGTCGCCTGCATAGGCAAGAGTTCCTCCAATAACAACTAATTCGGGGTTGAAAAGATTGATGAGCCCTGCGATGTGTTTTCCTAAAGAATTGCCTATTTCCTCGATAAGTTCGATGGCGAGCATATCTTCTTGTAAGGCAACCTCTATGATGTCGTTCAAGCTAATAGGAGCATTGGGGTTGTATCCGCTTTTTTGGGTAAGCAGAGAGGAATGTCCGCTATGCAGTTTTTCCAAGAATTTGCGATGTAAGGCTAAGCCAGAAGCCTCTGTTTCGAGGCAACCTTTTTTGCCACAGTGGCAGAGTATTTCGTTGCCAAAGGCAGGAATATGACCAAATTCTCCTGAAAATCCTGATTTGCCATAGTACAATTGTCCGCCTACGATAATGCCGAGACCTAAGCCCCAACTTACATTCACGTACAATACGTTTTTCTCACCATTTACGCATCCTTTGATGTATTCGCCATAGGTCATTGCACGGGAATCATTATCAATAGAAACATTGATGTTCAGTTCGTTTTCGAACATTTCGGTAAGGGGGCGTTCATCAAAATAGAAGCTGCTATAGCTATGTCCAGTAAGAGTATTTACACGTCCGGAAATATTGATACCCATACTGAGGATTTTGTGTTTGGGTACTTTTGAGTTATGTATAAATTGAGTGATAATTTCGCAAAGTCTTTGAAATCTTTCTTGAGGTTGAGATTCAATAAAGGGAATGGAGAGTTCATCACTGATGAGTTCACCTTTGAAGTCGGTGATGCCTATGTTCACGTGAGAATGGCAGATATCTACGCCAATGAAGTAGCCAGAATTTTGGTTAAGCCCATAGATATTAGGGCGGCGACCACCTGGGGTTTCTATTTTTCCAAAATCCATTACAATGCCATCATCAATGAGTTCTCCTACCATTTTGGTAACAGTAGGTACGCTCAGGTCTAATTCTTTACCAAGGTCGGCAAGGGTATTATCGCCATTGTTGATGTAGTAGCAAATGATATCTTTTTTAAGCGAAGCACTGCGAATGCCAGCTTTTATATCATCTAAAAATTTGAGTCCCATAGCTTGCAATTTTATTATAAATTAATTACGATGGCAAAGTTAAGTATTTTTTTTTGAATTGAAGCAAGAATTAAAGATTATTTTTTGAGTTGAGGATTGATTATGAGTTCTAAAATTTAAGGTCTTTAATGAAGTTTGGGATACAAAGGTGATTTTGAGACTTTTTACTGTTATTTCATCAAAAAATTTTCAGCAATAATATAGCCTCCCGTCCAAGCGTTTTGAAAGTTGAATCCTCCAGTAATGGCATCGATATCAAGTACTTCACCAGCTAAGTAGAGGTGAGGGTACAGCTTGCTCTCGTAGGTTTTGAAGTTGATTTCAGAGAGTTTTACGCCTCCAGCTGTTACAAATTCATCTTTAAAAGTAGCTTTACCTTCTATAGGAAAACGGCATTGGGTAAGGATTTCGGCAAGGTGTCGCAATTGCGATTTGTTGAGCTCTGCCCACGACTGCGCAGGGGCAATTCCGGCACTATCTAAAAGGGCATTCCACAAGCGTTTAGGGAGGTCAAAAAGCGCGAGGTTTTGCATAGTTTTGCGTCCGTTGTGTTGTTTGCAATCTTGCAAGAGGAGAAGCGTTTCGTCATAAGTAAGTGCTTCGCTGTTCTGAGCAGTGAAGTTTACTTCCATTAGGCATCGGTAGTTACATTCGGCTAACACGCGAGCCCCCCAAGCCGAAGCACGCAACACCGCAGGACCACTAAAACCATTGTGAGTGAAAAGCATAGGAGCAGTTTCGGCAATTTTGAGCGATTTTCCATCTTGACTGAGCAAGCGTACAGAGGCATTTACCGCAATACCCGATAGCTCTTTTGCCCATTGGGTAGAAGTGTTGAAAGTGAAAAGCGAGGGGACAGGAGAAATAATAGTATGTCCTAAATTGGCTAATAGTTGCCATATTTTAGGGTTGCTTCCGGTAGCAATTACTAGATTATGAGCTTTGTAGGTTTGATTAGATGTAATTACTTCCCAACCCTCGGGGGTAGGGGAGAGGGTTTGTACATTTTGCTGGGTGAAGAGCTCAATATGGTGTTTTTTAATTTCTTTGAGGAAGCAATTTATAATGCTTTCTGAAGAGTTAGAGGCTGGGAATACACGACCATCGGGTTCTGTTTTGAGAGAGACGCCGTGTGCTTCAAACCATTCCATTGTATCGCCACACATAAAGCGGTGGAAAGGGCTAAGGAGTTCCTTACTGCCTCGAGGATAATTCTTTACGAGTTCTTGAGGGGTGAAAGTAGCATTCGTTAGGTTGCAACGCCCCCCACCCGAAATTTGCACTTTGTGAAGTACTTCTTTGCTTTTTTCGAGGATAGCGATTTTGAAATCAGGACGGTTTTCGGCGGTATTAATAGCGGTGAAGAAGCCTGCAGCTCCTCCACCGATAATGATTAGGTCGTACATTCAATTAACAATTAACGGGAGATTACTTTACCCCAATAAAATTGAAGTTTTCGTCAAATTTGAGTTCTTGCTCGTCAGTAAGTTCAGCTTTATATCTCTTTTTGGTGAGATTGCGTGATACTTCTTTGATAGATTCAAAAGGGAAAGTAGCGCGTACGTGAGCCAATATTTTTTCGGGAACTACGTGATCAGGCACTTTGCCGTGACGAGCTTTGAGCTCTTTCCAATCGCCGTTGCCATTGAATTCTATTTCAAGTCCGTCGCGGAAGATAACGGTGTACTCTTCGTCGTTGTAATCAGTGTCTTTCCAAACCGAAGCAATATGATCTACCAAGAAATGCTCACGCACGAAGTTGATAGCATCGGCAGGAAGGTCGTTGAAAGTTACTTTAGAGTCTTGAGCTGAGGCTGCGCTGAAGGTAAGTGTAGCAGCAATGAGTAATAAAAAACGTTTCATATTAGTCGTCTATTTTTAAGAATTTACCATTTAAGTTGAAGATGAGTTCTACGCCATTAGTAAGGTCTACTTCGTATTTAGCGCGCCCTTTTTTGATTTCTTTAATCATCGCTTTAGGGAACTTTTTTTGTACGTACTTAGTTATTTTAGCAGGAACGATTTTAGGCGATACTTGTCCGTTGCGCGCTTTTACTTCTTTCCAGTTGCCATCCGCGTGAAATTCTACTTCAGTGCCATCGGCAAAGAGAACGGTGTAATCTTCTATTTTTCCTTTTTCAGTATCTTGCCATACTGAAACGATATTGTTAGCAGAAAAATACTGATTTACAAAAGTTTGTGCATTAGCGGGTAGAGCACTCGCAGGCACAAGACCATCTTCTTCTTGAGCAGTAGCTACTCCAAAAGCAAGTATAGAAAAAGCTACAGTTGATAGTGTTTTAAGTGTATTCATCTTTTTATAATTGATACGTTTATGACGGCAAAAGTAAGTAAAAGCAGGAAGAGTACAAAATGAATTACCATTTTTATTTGATATTTGATAAAAAGTTGTACATTTGCACGCAAATTTATAATGTTTTTTACACAATGAAAAAAGTAATTTTATCAGCTTTGTTTTTAACAACAATGGCAATGGAAGCTCAGCAATCGTTTGCAGGGCTTAGAGAGAGTTTTTACTCGGGGGTGATACAAACTACAGCAAATCCTGCTTATATGATTAGCAGCAAGCGCCCTTGGGATGCTAACTTGTTTTTGGTAAATTTTGATTTGGCGAATAATGCTATCAAAATGGATACTGGTCTAATGAACAGTTTTAATGATTATACTCGTAGCGATGCTAATAATCCACTGCTCAGTCATAACATAAATGCCAAGCTAAATATAGATGTGTTGGGTCCATCGCTTTTTATAAAAATCAATAACCAACACACCGTGGGCGTTTTTTCTCGTGTACGTGCTTTGGGTAATGTGAGAAATTTTGATGCTAAACTCTTGCAATCAATATTTGCTGATGAGAAAGATTTAGATTTGACTCAGCCATATAACTTGAGTTTGAACAACCAAGAAATAGCAGCACATATTTTTTCAGAAATAGGCTTTTCTTGGGCAGGAGAGCTCTATTTTGATGGGCATAATGCTATCAAAGCAGGGGCAAGCTTGAAAATAATACAAGGATCAGGAAATGTGTACGCAGGTTTTAGAAACTTTGAAGGGGCTACAGCTTCACTTACAGTGGATAGATCTACTAAAAGTACTATACTTAACATCCAGTCACAAAATGGGGTAGTGGAAGTACTCAATGGAGGAGCTTCTTTAGTGAATTTTGATAACCTCAATGCAAATGATTTATACTTCAAATCAAATGCTTCTACTGTAGGATTTGATATAGGAGCTACTTATGAGTTTAAAAAAGATGGCTGTCCTCATTGCCATAATAACTCTCACGATTTAAGAGTAGGCTTTTCTATAATGGATATTGGAAGATTGAAATATACACCTACTAAAGATTCTCAACGTTATCGCATGCCAGCTTCTGGTGTTGCCAGCCTTACTATGGATGATTTATCAGAAGAAAAACTAAAAAGTGCCTTTGCTGATAGTAGAGCTACTACCGAGAAGATAAAAGTATCTTTGCCTACTACTTTGAACTTGAGTGTAGATTACCGCATAGCGCAGCCTTTCTTCGTGAATTTATCAACTCGTTTTAATCTTACTAATAAAAGCAATGCTTATACAGCAGCTTACGCTAATGAAGTGTCGCTTACACCACGAGTTGAATCAGAGTTTTTAGGAGCTTATTTACCTATTTCATACAACCAAATTTCTAAAACAAACATAGGTCTTGCCTTGCGTTTAGGTCCTTTTGTTGTAGGTTCTAACACTATATTAGGTAATCTTACAAAATCATCTAAAGAATTTAACTTCTTCTTTGGAGTGAGATTTGGACACAGAGCTTATCAAAGTATTTAATTATTTGATATGAATTATAAAATCGGGGAGAGTTTCTTGTGAAGCTCTCCCCGATTTCCGTTTTAAAAATATGATAATAATGCTATGAATTTACAATTACATCATTCCTGGCATTCCACCGCCCATTGGAGGCATAGCCATTGCTTTATCGTCTTTGATATCAACTAAAGCACACTCGGTAGTGAGGATCATACCAGCTACTGAAGCAGCGTTCTCAAGGGCAACACGAGTTACCTTTTTAGGGTCGATGATACCAGCTTTAAACATATCGGTATAAGTACCTGTTTTGGCATTGTATCCGTAAGCATCTCTTGAAGCATCGAGTACACGAGCTACGATTACAGAACCTTCAACACCAGCGTTTTCTACGATAGTACGCAAAGGAGCTTCCAATGCTTTGAGGATAATTTTAATACCTGTTTCTTCGTCGGCATTTGCAGGTTTAAGTTTTGCTAAAGCGTTTTTAGCACGGAGAAGAGCAATACCACCCCCTGCTACGATACCTTCTTCAACAGCGGCACGAGTAGCGTGAAGCGCATCGTCTACGCGGTCTTTTTTCTCTTTCATTTCTACTTCTGAAGCAGCACCTATATATAATACAGCTACCCCACCAGAAAGTTTAGCCAAACGTTCTTGTAGTTTTTCACGATCGTAATCAGAAGTAGTGTTTTCAATTTGAGCTTTTATTTGGGCTGCGCGTGCTTTAATGTCTTCAGATTTACCTGCACCATTTACAATGGTAGTGTTATCTTTGTCGATGCTTACTCTTTCGGCAGTACCGAGCATATCTACAGTAGCGTTTTCGAGAGTAAAGCCTCTTTCTTCAGCGATTACAGTACCACCAGTTAGGATAGCGATATCTTCGAGCATTGCTTTGCGACGGTCACCAAAACCAGGTGCTTTTACAGCAGCGATGCGAAGGGTACCACGCAATTTGTTTACTACTAAGGTAGCTAAGGCTTCCCCATCGATATCTTCAGCAATAATCAAAAGTGGTTTACCAGATTGAGCTACAGGCTCTAATACTGGAAGCAAATCCTTCATAGTAGAGATTTTCTTGTCGTACAATAAGATGTAAGGGCGATCGAGTTCAGCTACCATTTTTTCTGAATCGGTAACGAAGTAAGGAGAAAGGTAACCGCGATCAAATTGCATACCTTCTACTACATCTACGTAAGTATCAGTACTTTTGGCTTCTTCTACGGTGATAACACCTTCTTTACCAACTTTCTCGAATGCTTGAGCGATAAGTTCACCGATAGTATCATCGTTGTTAGCTGAGATAGAAGCTACTTGTCTGATTTTTTCAGAAGAAGAACCTACTTCTTTAGCTTGTTTAGCCAAGTGTTCTACGATTTTTACAACAGCTTTGTCGATACCGCGTTTCAAATCCATTGGGTTAGCACCAGAAGCTACGTTTTTCAAACCTTCTTTTACGATAGCTTGAGCCAAAACGGTAGCGGTAGTAGTACCATCACCAGCGAGGTCGTTAGTTTTAGAAGCTACTTCTTTTACCATTTGAGCGCCCATATTTTCGAGAGCGTCTTCTAATTCAATTTCTTTAGCAACGCTCACCCCATCTTTAGTTACTTGAGGAGAACCGAATGATTTGCTAATAATTACATTACGTCCTTTAGGACCTAAGGTTACTTTTACTGCATTAGCTAATGCATCAACGCCGCGTTTAAGACCTTCGCGAGCGTCTATATCAAATTTAATGTCTTTTGCCATTTTTTTAATTTTTAATGTTTAGATTAGATAACTGCTAACACGTCGTTTTCACGCATAATAAGGTAGTCTTTACCTTCTAATTTGAGTTCAGTACCAGCATATTTGCCATAGAGTACAGTATCACCTACTTTTAGGGTAACAGGGTTGTCTTTAGTACCTGTACCTACGGCTACAACGGTACCTTTTTGAGGTTTTTCTTTTGCAGTATCAGGAATGATAATACCTGATGCAGTAGTAGTTTCTGCCACTGCGGGCTCAATCACTACTCTATCAGCTAAAGGTTTGATATTCAATTTTGCCATTATTGTTTAGTTTTTAATTATTTGTTTACTTAGAAAGTTAGGGGAAAGAAATTAGGTGTTAGAAAACTTTGACAAAGTCCTAAAACTTTGTCAAAGTTCTATTTTCAACCTTTCATTTAGTATTTAATTCCTTTTATAAAAAATCGAAGAGGATATTTCAGAAAGTGTGCCAATCTGAAATAACTGACTTTTTGTCAGTTTAGTTTCCTGTATTAGAAGATGTGGCAGGAGTAGCAGGCACTTGTTGAGTAGCGTTGTTGTTAACGGGTGCTTGCTGATTGAGTTGGTTTATTGGAGCGGCGGGAGTACTACCGTCTAATAATTTAGAGTCGCCAGTTACACCATTACTATTGTTGGCTATTAAGGTGTTGGCAATAAGGATGAGCACAGCTAAAGCAGTAGCAAATGTCCAAGTACTGCGTTCAAGGAAGTCGCCAGTTTTCTTTACCCCTCCTACTACTTGAGTGTTACCTCCGAAAGTAGAAGAGAGTCCACCTCCTTTAGGATTTTGAACCATAATTACCAAAGCGAGTAGCAAACATACTACCACGATGAGCACTAAAAAGATGTTAAATGTTGTCATTTTTCTTATAAATTATTTTGCTGTAGTTTTTTAATTTTTTCTATTTGGGCTGCAAAGTAAGCACTTTTTTCTGGATTTTTCAAAATTAATATTTCATAAGCTTGAATGGCTTGCTTGAATTTGCGCTGATTTACATATACTTGCGCCAATGTTTCAGTCATTAATTGTTTAGGGTCGGGCTTTACTTCATCGGCTAAATTCACGTTAGAAACGTAATCTCTTGAGGCTTCAATTTTAGGATTACTTTCTAAGAACTTATCAATGAGTTTAAATTTCTCGGCTACTTTATCGTCTTTGTAAGCGACTTCGGCGTGTTCTTCCGAGATATTTTCCAGCCATTGAGAGATATTGTCGGCATCGGTTTTAGGTTTTTCTTCAGGTTCTTTGGCTATAAAAACATCGGCTAACTCTTGGTGATTTACCAAATCTTCAGGAAAGATAGGATCTTCAAAAATTGATTTATTGGGTAAATCGGGGCGGTAAGGATGTGGTTCGTGGTCGATATAACTTACTTTAGGCGGTGTGTTTTCTGTTTCTTCAGCTTCTTTGCGTTCACGAGCTTTGCGAATGCGCTCAAAATCACGGCGCAGTGCTGAAAAATCAGGAATGATGCTTTTAGAGTTGATAAAATCGAACAATACTGAACGATCGGTTACGTGTACCGCAGCTAATTTTAGAGCCTTGTTGTATTTGTAATTTCCTTCGGAATGTAATATTTTGAGTTGTAACACCCTTGCTGCTTGAAAATAAGGATATTCCTTCACTATCTCGTCGAGTTCATATACTTGATCATCGTTAATAGTGTAGGGATGCCTAATAATCTCTATGAATTCCTTTACAGTCAATGTGTTATTTTGTCGATTTGCTGATTTGTGGATTTACCAATCGGCGAGTGAGGCATTGAAAATATCTTGGGTGATACGTTCGAAAATTTGAGGGATAGCCTCTCCTTTTACAGAACTCAACTGGGCTGCAGCGGGATAATCGTAGTAAAAAGAAAAGCGTTTTTCAAAGTCTTTTTTCTCTTCAGTATGATTGGTAAAACGTACATTTACACTTATGGTAAGGCGGTTTTGTGCAGCGGTTTGTCCTGCGGTAGCGGTCATAGGAGTAATGTTGAACTCTACAATTTCACCTTCATACACAAGGTCGCCATTGCGGTCGGTAAGGCTGAGGTTAGTTTGGTTGTTGATTAAATCTTGCAAGGCGATGGTAAAATCGCGGTCGAGCCCTGGTTCTACTAAAGGTGCATCATTGCGGAAGAAGTTGACTTGAAAGGTTTTAGCATCGCCGGTACTACCCCCCGTAAAGTTGTAGATACCACAACTTACAGCAGTGAAAGCCAATAGTATATATAAGAGATATTTCATTCTATCAATCAATTAGCGGGCAAAGATACGAAAATAATTACGAATGACAAATTACGAATGACGAAATTTTTTACAAACGTTTGAGGGCTTGCTTGATAATTTCTTCTACCGAAAGCTCTTCACTATTTGATTTGATAATGCTATCGACCACTTTTTCAGCTTGTTTGCGTACAAAACCTAATACCTCTAAGGCGGCAAGTGCTTCTTCTTTGTTAGTGTTTAGAGTGCTGATAGAAACCTCTTCAAAGTCCTGTAGTTTGAGCATTTTATCTTTTAGGTCAAGTACTACACGCTGCGCTGTTTTAGCACCTATGCCTTTTACGGCTTGAATGGTAGCCACATCACCGTTGATAATTGCACTGCGCACGTGGGCAGCAGTGAGCGATGAGAGCATAGTGCGGGCAGTACTAGCACCCACTCCCGATACTGAAAGTAGCAATACAAACACTTCGCGTTCGGCTTTGGTGAGGAAGCCATAAAGCGTGTGGGCGTCTTCTTTGATTTGCAGATAGGTGTATAGTTTAATTGCTTCCCCTTCGGGTAGTGCTGAGTAGGTATTTAAGCTGATATTTACGAAATAGCCCACCCCATGGCAATCAATCACTACGTGAGTAGGGTTCTTTTCTACGAGTTTTCCTTGTAATTGTGTAATCATTAGTTTAATTTGCTAATTTGTTGATTTGCAAAAGTACAAATAATTAGAAAATTAGCAAGATTTTACGGGGTAGAAGTAAAAAACTTTGCCAAAGGTGCGAGCTGCATAGGCAGTCGTAACACGACGGGCAATTAACTTTGGCAAAGTGTGTGATTGTTCATTCTTAATTGTCAATTGTGAATTGAGAAAGTAGCTCTTCCGAGCGTTTGCGCCCTGCTAAATAGTGAGGGTCAAGCTCTATAGCTTTTTGCAGATAGGCGATGGCTTGCGCGCGATATTTACGCTGAGGGTGTTGCTTTGCCCACGCCCAATACACAAAACTCATTATTTTCCACGAAGCGTACTCGGGGTTTTGGGCTTCTTTGCGGATGATATTTTCAAAGTCAATTTTAGCTAAAGCACGCTTGCTGAAATAAAACCAAGGTAAGTTCTCGGCTACGCTACCGCGCATAAATTCAGGAAGATAGTGCACCTCTCCGTATTTTTTAATAGCCGTTTCAAAAAGCTTAAAACTCTTGCCGATAAGTGAGAGCTTGAAAGTTTCGCCAGCTACCAAAGCCATTGCCGAAGCCTCGTAAGAAAGGATAAAAGGCTCTAACGCCTCAGGTGTTTCAGGATTGGCTTCGCATTCTGATAAAATAGTGAGACTTTTTTGCGCATAGCCTTTGTACTGCTTGCTAAAAAAGCCTAAATTTAAGGCTACTTCGTGATAGATAATTCCTAAGCGCACTTTGTTCAGCAAGGAAGGGTTTGCCTTGTAATCAGCTTCTACTTCAGGAAGTTTGGCTTGCAAAAGGTCATTGTTGATGAATTCCATTACATCGTCTAAGGCGATTTGATAATCATTAAGTGTTTTCATTACGCGTTCTTTTTTTAATTTGGGGCAAAAGTACGGCGCAATGAGCTCCTCACTCGTTGACTTAAGTTAAGATTTTTTTTGTGTGTATACGTTTTTGCAATCGGCTTAAACTTTCAGGGCTGATACCTAGTAGATTGGCAATGTACTTCTGTGGTACTCGCTGAAAGAGTTCAGGGCGTGAGTGCAACAGATGCTGAAAGCGCTCTTCGGGTTTATCGGCAGCAAGATACATAGCGGTATCGGTGGCGCGCTGCAAGATTTGTTCCGCCATCAACCTGCCGAAAGTCTCAAAGTTGTGATGTAGGGCATAAAGGGTAAAGAGTTTTTCTTTACTGATACTATAAACGGTGGTCTCGTCTAGGGCTTGCAATGATAGATTGGAAGAGGTACCGTTATTAAAACTCATAAAAGCAGTTGTCCATTGATTTTCAAGTGAAATATCACAGGTCTTCTCTGTTCCGTCCTCTTTGGTGTGAAAATGGCGCACACAGCCCTTGACAATAAAAAAGAGATATTTACAAGGCTGAGGAGATTCTAAGAGCATTGCTTTTTTAGCAAAGATGCGCTCTTCAAAAAAATGGTCTACTGCGCTGAGTTCTTCCTCAGTAAAAGAGAGGGCTTGCCGAAAATGATTTTTTAAAGAATCGTACATATTTGTTTATATGGCTAATGATATTTTACTTGTTGTAATAAAAATGTACAGAAGCATCTCTATCGTTTTCTCCTTCTGTAGTCATTGCTCTGAAACCACAACAATACCATGCATCACAAGAAGTAAGAGTTAAGACTACAATGAAAGTAATAAAATATGAGAATCTGTTCATAATTTTTATTTTGAAAGGACAAAAGTACAAATAATTAGTTAATTAGCAAGGTTTTAGTAGCTACCTGCACATCACACTAATTGCTCTTTCCTCCCCTTTTTCGTTGATGATGCGCAAGATATGGTCGCCTTTAGAAGCAAAGATATTCATTTCGTGAAAAGTTTCGGTAGTGCCGAGAAAAGCATCGTCTAAATACCAAAAAACCTTGCCTTCGCGATTGGCAGCTTTCGCTGTAAAGGGTTGTTGCTCGCCCCCAAAAGTTTTAGTGGTGTAGAGTACACTTTGGTGTTTGGGGTAAACAAAATCTAAGCCCCTTTGCAGATTGCTTTGTGTACAGTCTTCACGTAAGGGGGGGAGTGGCTTGTAGTGAATGTGTTGCTGTTTGTAATACCATTCCATTACGGGAGGTAATACGAACCACGCTTTGTTTACAATATTTTGTGGAGACTCACACGAGGTGTTTACTTGGTACTGCTCATTAAGGTCGAGGTGTACGAGTTTGTGATAAGGGCATTGCCCCACTTCCTTAGGAGCGATGTTGCTGAGTACTATTTGCTTAGGGCATTCGGGTTTAGCAAGGAAACCAGAACTGGCACAGACGGTTACCTCACGCAGGTCGTCTAAGGGCTGTGAAAACCATGAAGTAGGAGGGAGAGCGTTGAAGATACTGAACATCACCGGAGCGGCGTAGGTAGCCCCTGTGAGGGTGGGACGTCCTTCGCCTGTGGCATTACCTACCCACACAGCCACCACATATTCAGGTGTAGCACCAATAGCCCACGCATCTTTGTTGCCAAAGCTAGTCCCCGTTTTCCACGCTATCTTGCGTGACGACTCGTAGTAGCGCCACGCTATATCATCGGTAGGGCGGTTCACTTCCTTCATTGCACTGAACATCTTGTAGAGCGCTCCCGCCCTGAGGGTAGGTAGTTCGCGAGTGTTTTTTCCGAAATCTAAGGGGGCAGTATCGGTATAACGCAAGTGCTGAAATTCTTGAGTACGATAGTGCTGAGTGCGCGCAAAAACTTCCGTTTCCGAAGCCAAATTGGTATACGCCTGTGCCAAATCCCACAGATTGCTCTCCGCACCTCCGAGGATAATGGAAAGCCCATAATGGTCGGGGTGGCGGTTGATGTTTTTCAGTTGCAAGTGTTGTAAGACATCGTAGAAACGATAGGTAGTAAATTGCTTCAAAAGCCATACAAACGGAATGTTTAATGATTTAGCTAAAGCCATATCGGCAGCAACGGCTCCTTCAAAACTATTGCTAAAATTCTGGGGTGAATAGCCACCTATTTGAGTAGGAATATCAGGGATTAATTGGGTAGGCAGGAGTTCTCCCTCGTGCAACATCGCTGCATAGAGAAAAGGTTTGAGCACACTGCCTGTACTGCGAGGTGCGTGCACGATGTCCACATCTTTTTGATGGTCGGTATCGGTAGGGGTATTGCCTACGTAGGCGAGCACTTTTCGTGTTTTCACTTCTACCACCAAAGCTGCCATATTATAGATTTCGGACTGCGAGTAATGGGTGTAATACCCTGCTACAAGACTGTTCACTTTCTCTTGTAACTCTAATGATATTGTAGAGCTAATGCGCTGACCTTCTTGGGTTTTGGAAGCAAAAGTAAGCAGGTGAGGCGCGAGTTGAGGAATAGGGTGAGGCTCAGCAGGAAGAGGCTCGAGGAGCGCCAAATCGTATGTTTCTTTATCAATGATATTTTTAAAGAGGAGTTTGTAAAGCAACGCATTGCGTTTCTGCAAGAGGCGTTCTTGGTTCTTACCAGGGAAGATGAGGCTGGGAGCATTAGGGAGAACTGCCAACGTAGCCGATTGTGCCCACGAGAGTTGATGAGGAGCGACACCAAAGTAACGCCAAGCTGCCATATCGAGTCCTACCACATTGCCACCAAAGGGAGCGTGAGAGGCGTAGAGTTTGAGGATACTCTCCTTAGAATAACGGAACTCCAAGCGGGTAGCCCATATCATTTCGATGAGTTTCTCAAAATAAGTGCGCTGCTGGTGCTCACGAGCGATGCGTATCACCTGCTGGGTGAGCGTACTCCCCCCTCTTGTAATCTTTCCGTTGGTAATATTGCGATACAAAGCTTTGGTTACTGATATAGGATTTACGCCCCAATGGTAATAAAAATGAGCGTCTTCAAACTGTAAAACCGACATTTTAAAGCGGTAGGGCACACTGTCTACTTCGGGAAAACGCCATTGTCCGTCGTCCGCAATCTTAGCCCCAAGTAATTTACCCTCGTTGCTTTCCAACACTGTGGCATAAGGTTGTGGGAAGAGTACGCTTGGCAAACAGAATATATACCACACAAGGCAGCATACCAATATTGCTGTTTTAATAGGGTGCTTGCGGACTTTTTGTTTTAGAAAATGAAAGGTATGTAAAAGACGTTTTTTCATAAAAATCGCGCAAATATAAGGAAAAGTTTTTATATTTTGCACAAAGAGAGCACCATTGAGTGTCCGCCACCTACCACTCGCTGTGCGTTTTTGATATATCTAAAAGGAAGTATATGGTCGTTATCGCCGTGGTAGTGAACAAAATTCGTAGGGATTTTAGTATTTTGCCACCCTATGATGGCGCTTATCGCCCAACGCAAAAAAGGAGTAGATGTCTCCTCTAAAATGCTTTTTAGAAGGGCTTTATCTTCAGAGGTGTCTACTCCAAACAGCCAATAAGTGAATGCATTAGCTCTCTTCATTAGTGAATAAGGCAAAAATTTGTGTAAGCGCAGTTTTCCTAAAAAACGGTACGATGGAGGCAATTCATCACGTGTTTTTGCTGAGGAAATCAAAATCACCTTTTCCACAGGTAATATTTTAGCGATTTCTACAGCAACCATCCCTCCGAAAGAGAGTCCCACAAGCACAGGATGAGGAGCCGTAATTCGCTGAGCGATGCGCTGGGCGTATTGAGCAAGTGTTTCAGTAGCCAAAGGCGGTATCCAGTGGATATGTTCTACTTCAGCCTCGCCAAACGATAGGTTTTTAAAAACCCTTTCATCAGCACCCAAACCACTGAAAACATAATATTTTTGAGCCATAGAAAAATGATTTAGATAGGCAAAGGTAAAGAAAAGTTTGGTAATATGCAGCCATTTATACAGATGTTTTTTGCTAATTCCTCATTATTCCCTACCTTTGCCCTCACAAAATGAACTCTTATCTCTTACCTCTTATCTAAACGAAAATGTACTTAATATTCGATACTGAAACCACGGGTTTACCCCGCCGTTGGGATGCCCCCCTTACCGATAGTGACAACTGGCCTCGCGCCGTGCAAATTGCTTGGCAATTGCACGACCAGTGGGGCGCACTCATAGAACATCAGGACTTTTTGATAAAGCCCGATGGCTTTGATGTGCCTTATGATGCCGAAAAAGTACACGGTATCTCTACTCAATTAGCAGAAGCACAAGGGGTACCTATCGCTGAGGTATTCAAAGCTTTTAATGAGGCACTCAGCAAAGCAAAATACGTGGTAGGACAAAACATCGGCTTCGATATCAATATTATGGGGGCTGAGTTTTACCGCTATGGGGTGGAGAGTCCGCTTACGCAGATGCCCGTAATCGATACTTGTACTGAGGCAACTGCCAATCTCTGCCAGATAGCTGGCGGAAAAGGAGGTCGTTATAAGTTGCCCACCCTCACCGAGTTGCACTCTTTCCTCTTTGGTGTACCCTTTGCCGAGGCGCACAATGCCACTGCCGACGTGGAAGCAACTACACGCTGTTTCTTTGAATTGATACGGCGTGGTGAAGGCTTCCAAGAAGGCACTTTCAGTAGTGACTATATCAAAGAATTTCAAGGACATCACACTTCACCTATAGGTCTTATCGGACTCAAGCACGTGAACCTCAAAGAGGCTTCCGATGCCTTGCGAAAAAGTAGTAGTACTGCGCAAACTACCGAGCCTCACGCCGATGCTTCACTGTTAGAAGAGGCGGTGTTTGCCCACCTCCACAACCATACGCAACACTCTATATTACAATCTACTACCTCTATAAAAGACCTCGTAAAAATCACCGCTAAAGAGAAGATGCCTGCCGTAGCACTTACCGATAGTGGCAATATGATGGCTGCCTTTCACTTTGTACAAGCCGTACAAGGGCATAACAAAGAAGCGGAAGCTAAAAACAAAGAGGCTGAAGAAAAGGGTGAAACACCTACCGAAACGCTCATCAAGCCTATTATAGGTTGTGAGTTCAATATCTGCGAAAATCACTTAGATAAAAGCCGACAAGATAACGGCTACCAAGTAGTGATTTTGGCTAAAAACAAACAGGGCTATCACAATCTTACCAAAATGACTTCTATCGCTTCTACCAAAGGTTTTTACTATGTGCCTCGTATAGATAAGGCGATTGTAGAGCAGTACAAAAGCGACTTAATGGTGCTCTCAGGGGGTATGAATGGCGAAATTCCGTCTAAAATACTGAATATCGGTACCAAGCAAGCTGAAGAGGCGCTCTTGTGGTGGAAAGAACAGTTTGGCGATGACTTCTATTTGGAGGTGATGCGCCACAACCAAGAAGACGAAAATCGCGTAAACGAAACCCTTGTAGAGTTTTCTAAGAAATACGGGGTCAAACTCATTGCTACAAACAATACTTTTTATTTACATAAAAAAGATGCCAATGCACACGATATTTTGTTGTGTGTAAAAGATGGCGAAAAGCAAAAAACACCTATCGGGCGCGGTCGTGGCTATCGTTTTGGAATGCCTAACAATGAGTATTATTTCAAAACTTCAGCCGAAATGAAGGCGCTTTTCAAGGATATTCCTGAGGCGATTCTCAATATTCAAGAAATTATTGACAAGGTAGAACCCTATGGCTTGGCGCGTGATATCCTCTTGCCTAAGTTTGATATCCCCGAAGAATTTCAGGTGGAAGACGACCCTACAGGCAAAAAAGGAGAAAACAACTATTTGCGTCATCTTACTTATGAAGGAGCTAAACGCAAATATCCCGAAATTACCGATGAAGTGCGCGAGCGTTTGGATTTCGAGCTTTCCATTATCGAAAAAACGGGTTACCCAGGGTACTTCCTTATTGTGCAAGACTTTATCGCAGCAGCGCGGAAGATGGGTGTATCAGTAGGACCTGGTCGTGGGTCGGCTGCAGGGTCGGCAGTGGCGTTCTGTTTGGATATTACCAATATGGATCCTATTAAGTACGATCTCCTCTTTGAGCGTTTCCTTAATCCCGATCGTGTGTCTATGCCCGATATCGATATCGATTTTGAGGACTCAGGGCGTCAAGATGTTATCAACTACGTGATTGATAAGTATGGCGAGAGTCAGGTAGCACGGATTATCACCTATGGCAAAATGGCTGCCAAATCGGCTATCAAAGATACGGCTCGCGTGCTGGATGTACCTCTGCAAGAGTCAAATAGATTAGCAGGATTGGTGCCTAATGGGGTATCGTCTTTAGGGAAGATGTTCGGTTGGGACGATAAAACCCTTAAAGAAAAAGTGCGCAGTGAAGAACTGCCAAAAGTAGATGAACTGAAACGCCTTTTAGCAGGAGAAGGGGAGGAGGATAGTACCCAAACCATTCAACAAGCAAATATTATTGAAGGTTCAGTGCGCAACACGGGTATCCACGCTTGTGGGGTGATTATCACCCCCGACGATATCACCAACTTTGTGCCAGTAGCTTTAGCTAAAGATTCCGACTTATTTGTGACTCAGTTTGATAACTCGGTAGTAGAGAGCGCAGGATTGCTAAAAATGGACTTCTTGGGGCTTAGTACTCTCACACTTATCAAAGATACTATTGAAAATATCAAACAAACGCATAATATAGAGCTAGATGCCGAGGCTTTTCCGCTCGACGATAAAAAGACTTACGAACTCTTCCAGCGCGGTGAAACGGTCGGGATTTTCCAGTACGAGTCCACTGGTATGCAGAAATATATGCGAGAGCTTAAACCTACGGTCTTTGCCGACCTGATAGCGATGAATGCCCTCTATCGTCCAGGACCATTGGAGTACATTCCTAGTTTTATCAAGCGCAAACACGGTATTGAGCCCATTGAGTACGACCTCCCCGATATGGAGGAATACCTCAAAGAAACTTATGGGATTACTGTCTATCAAGAGCAGGTGATGTTGCTATCGCAGAAATTGGCAGGTTTTACCAAAGGTGAAGCCGACGTGCTCCGTAAGGCAATGGGTAAGAAACAAATAGCTGTGCTAGCTAAGATGAAACCTAAGTTTATTACCCAAGCCTCCGAAAAAGGACACGACGCTCAAAAACTCGAAAAGATATGGGCAGACTGGGAGAAGTTTGCGGCTTATGCATTCAACAAATCACACTCCACTTGCTATGCTTGGGTGGGTTATCAAACAGCCTTTTTGAAAGCCAATTACCCTGCCGAGTATATGGCAGCAGTATTGTCTAACAATATGAACGATATCAAAACGATTACTTTCTTCTTAGAAGAGTGCCACCGTATGGGAATCAAGGTGTTACCTCCTGATGTGAATGAATCGTTGTACAAATTTACCGTAAATAAAAACGGCGATATACGCTTCGGGATGGGGGCTGTAAAAGGGGTAGGAAAAGCAGCCGTCGATACGATTGTAGAACAACGCCAAGAGCGTCCTTATACTTCTATTTTCGATTTGGCAAAACGCGTAGATTATAAGAGTATCAACAAAAAAGCCTTTGAAAGTATCGCCTTGGCAGGAGGTTTTGACTCATTTACCAATGTACACCGTGCTCAGTACTTCCACGCCGAAGCCGATGGTATTCCATTTCTTGAAAAAGCCATTCGTTTTGGCACCAAATATCAAGAGAGCAAGAACTCTGCCCAGATGAGTCTCTTTGGGGGAGAGAGTGAAGTAGATGTCCCTGAACCTGCAGTACCTAAGTGTGAAACTTGGGGCAACCTCGAGCAGTTGCGCCGTGAGAAGGAGGTAGTAGGTATCTATATCTCAGGGCATCCATTAGACGATTTCAAACACGAATTGCACAATTTCTGCAATATCAGTCTGTCACAATTGCAAGACTTGAATTCTTTTATCAATCGCGAACTCACAGTAGCGGGTATGGTAGCCGATTTGCAGCACCGCACTAGTAAAAATGGTAAAGGATTTGGCTTCCTCACCCTCGAGGATTACGATGGCTCTTATGAGTTTAAACTCTTTGGAGATGATTATTTGAACTATCAGAAATATATGATTTCAGGAGCGTTTTTGTATGTCAAATTCAAAGTAGTAGAAGGATTCCTTAATAGAGAAACCAACCAAAGAGGAGAGCCTCGCATACAGTTTATGCAGGTAATGCAGTTACAAGATGTAATGGAAAGTCTTGCTAAGAAACTTACTTTGCACGTAAATATTAAGGATATCACCCCAAAATTCATTACCGATTACAGAGATTTACTGCAAAAACACAAAGGGAGTCAACCTATTTATTTTGTAGTGCACCATCAAACGGAGAATATCCATCTCAATATGGAAAATGGCAATTTAAAAGTAGCAATTACCAAATCTTTTTTAGACGATTTAGACAATTTATTAGCTCAATACAATCTCAACGATCGCCGTATTGAGAAAATTATAGCTAAAAAGGCTGAAGAGACTCAAGATGATGAAGAAATGGTAATGGAAGATTTAGGACTTTCTGATTAAAAAAATCTTCCTCATTACTTGTTAATTGTTAATTATTTTGTACCTTTGCGCTCAAATTAAGCAAATAGCACAATGAAGTATCAACAAAAGAAAAAAGCAGTTTTGCTCCTTGCCGATGGCACTGCCTTTTATGGCAAAAGTGTTGGTTATGAAGGCACTGCTTTTGGCGAAGTGTGTTTCAATACAGGTATGACGGGCTATCAAGAAATTTTTACTGATCCCTCATACTTTGGTCAGATTATGGTTACTGCCAATGCTCATATTGGTAATTATGGCATTGCTGCCGATGATTACGAATCAAGTGGTATGAAAATTGCAGGGCTGGTTTGCAGAAATTTTAGTTATGATGCCTCCCGCTCCCTTGCTGAGGAAACCTTAAAAGATTTTTTAGACCGTAACCACTTAGTAGCTATTTGCGAAGTTGATACACGTGCTTTAGTCAGCTACATTCGCGACAATGGCTCAATGAATGCTGTTATTTCCACTGAAACCGATGATTTAGCACTACTCAAAGCTCGTTTACAAGAGGTTCCCAATATGAAAGGTTTAGAATTGGCATCGAAAGTGTCAGTTACTGAACCTTATTTTTTTGGCAATCCAGAAGCGAAGTACAAAGTAGCAGCACTCGATTTTGGTATCAAGCGAAATATCTTGCGCAACTTGGCAGCTCGTGATATGTACATCAAAGTATTCCCGTACAACACGCCTTTAGCTGAGCTCAAAGCGTGGAATCCCGATGGCTATTTCTTGTCTAATGGACCTGGCGACCCCGAGCCACTCACCGAGGTCATTGCTCAAGTAAAACAAATGATTGCTGAGGATTTACCTATTTTTGGTATTTGCTTAGGACATCAAATTATTGCACTTGCCAATGGTATTAGTACTTACAAGATGCACAATGGTCACCGCGGTATCAACCACCCCGTGAAAAATTTGCTTACCGGCAAAGATGAGATTACCTCACAAAATCACGGTTTTGCAGTGAATAGGGCAGAGGCAGAAGCTAATCCTAACGTCGAAATCACCCATACTCACCTAAACGACAATACCGTGATGGGTTTGCGTGTAAAAGGGAAGAAATGTTTTAGTGTACAGTACCATCCTGAAGCAGCCCCAGGTCCTAACGATGCAACCTATTTGTTCGACCAATTTGTAGAAATGATAACTAAAAAATAATAATGAAAGAATTACTTACACCCCAAGCACTGCTCACTAATCTAAAAGATGTGCGTGCTCTCACCCGCAAGGTGATTGAGGCTTTTCCCGAGAAAGACCTCTTTGAGTTCAATATTGCAAACTTGCGTCCGTTTTCAGCAATGGTAGAAGAGTTTTTGAGAGTTATGGACTATCTTTTCAAAGAAAGATTTCAAGAACAACACACGCTTTTCTTAGAAGGAACTTTCCCTACTACCAAAGCAGAAGTATTAGCTTTGTGGGATAGAGCTACTGAAATTCTCGACCGTGAATGGCAAAAAGTAGGCGATTATACCCAGCCACTGACTATCTATCAAATGACTTTTAGCTTTGCCCAATGGATATTGTATTTTATTGAAAACGAGAGTCACCACCGCGGACAAGGGTATACTTACCTCCGCGCTTTAGGTATCGAACCTCCTTCCTTTTGGGGAAGAGAAAGTTTTAACAATTGATAATTAACTCAGATAAGTCAGATAGGTCAGAAATGTCCCCCTAGCACCTGACCCCTAAACAAAGTAAATAATTAAATAACAAAATATATGAGTATTATTGTAAGCGTGCACGCACGTCAGATTTTGGATTCAAGAGGAAATCCAACCGTAGAAGTAGATGTAGAAACTGAAAATGGTTTCCTTGGTAGAGCTGCTGTTCCTTCAGGAGCTTCAACAGGTGAATACGAAGCTGTTGAATTGCGCGACGGCGGTAAAGATTATATGGGTAAAGGCGTACTTAAAGCCGTTGCCAATGTAAACGATATCATCGCTGAAGAAATCGTAGGTATGGACGTTTTTGAACAAAACCTTATCGACCAAACTATGATTGCTCTTGATGGTACTCCTAACAAATCTAAATTAGGAGCTAACGCTATTCTTGGTGTATCATTAGCGGTTGCTAGAGCTGCTGCCGAAGAACTCGGTTTGCCTTTGTACCGCTACGTAGGTGGGGTAAGTGCTCACACTTTGCCAGTGCCTATGATGAACATCATCAATGCTGGTGCTCACTCCGATGCGCCTATTGCTTTCCAAGAGTTTATGATTATGCCTGTGAATGCAAAAGACTTTTCACAAGCTATCCAAATGGGTGCTGAAGTATTCCACAACCTTAAAAAGGTATTACACGACAAAGGTTTAGGAACTGCTGTAGGCGACGAAGGTGGTTTTGCTCCTAACTTCAAAGACATCGAAGATGCACTCGACTCTATCAAAGAAGCAGTAAACAAAGCTGGTTACAAATGGGGTGAAGATATCAAAATCGCCTTAGACTGTGCTTCTTCTGAGTTCTACAAAGATGGTAAATACGACTATACTATCTTCGAAGGCGCTAAAGGTAAAGTACGTACTTCAGCTGAACAAGCTGACTACTTGGCTGAGTTAGTAGCTAAATATCCTATCATCTCTATCGAGGACGGTATGGATCAAAACGACTGGGATGGTTGGAAACTCCTTACTGATAAAATCGGTAACCGCGTTCAATTAGTAGGTGACGACTTGTTCGTTACTAACGTATCTATCCTTGAAAGAGGTATTGCCAAAGGTATTGCAAACTCTATCCTTATCAAAGTAAACCAAATCGGTACTTTGTCTGAAACTATCGCAGCCGTAGATATGGCTAACCGCGCTGGTTATACAGCCGTAATGTCTCACCGTTCAGGTGAAACTGAAGACAATACTATTGCCGACTTGGCTGTAGCTTTGAACACCGGACAAATCAAAACTGGTTCTGCTTCACGTTCTGACCGTATGGCTAAGTACAACCAATTGCTCCGCATCGAAGAATCTTTAGGTTCAGTAGCCTACTATCCTAAAGAAAAAGCCTTCAATGTGAAGAACTAATAACCTCACAAACTTTGCCAAAGTTTCACACTTTGGCAAAGTTTATAAATATTGATAGTTCTGTTAATCAATTATCACACCTTAAAAACCTCTTTTTTACCCTTAAAAAGAAATAATTATGATGAAGAAGATATTGTGGTTTTGTATGTTGTTGTTTGTAAGTACGCTGGTAGCTCAAGAAACTGAGTTGCATGGTCACGTGTATAGTGTGCAGAACAACAAACCAATGGCTAATGTACATATCTTGAATCTCAACAAAGTACGAGGAACCACAACTAACGAAAAAGGAGATTTTACCATTAGAGTAACTGCTAATGATACGCTTTATATATCTTTTTTGGGGTATAAATCTACTAAAATAAGGATTACCAATGATATGATAAAATTCCAAGGACTTAAAATAGGTATGACCGAACTCGCCTACGCCTTGGAAGAGGTCGTGGTTACCCCTTATAAACTCACCGGATACTTAGATATCGATGCTAAAAATGCTCCTATTAATAACAATACTCGTTATAGCGTTTCGGGCTTAGAAATAGGCTATGAAAGCCGTGCCAGTGCTAGTGCCGTAGGGCGCGTGCTCAGTGCTGTAATGAACCCCGCCGATTTGCTCAGCCGCTCTTTCAGTGCTAAAGGAAAGGAAATGCGCAAACTCAGAGAGATGCGCAAAGATAATCAATTGAGTGATGCTCTTTCCACCCGTTATGATCGCGAAACCCTATTAGAACTTTTGCAAGTAGATCGCTCTGAACTCGAAGAAATCATCCGTTCTTGCAATTATTCTAACGACTTTATAATGACCGCAAACGACCTGCAAGTGCTTGAAGCTATCAGTCAGTGTTACGAAGAATATAGAGTCTTACACAAGAAAAAATAAGAAGGTATAACAACAATTTTATTTCAATTAAAATATTGTAAAATAAAGGTTTAACAGTTTCTTGTCTCTTACCTTTTACCTTTTACCTATAAAAAATTTTGTCATTCCAAAAAAAAGATGTACTTTTGCCCCGCTATTGATAAAATAGAGAGACAAAGTATCATTTTTAATAAGATTTTAAAGATTAACAAGCAATGAAAAGAACATTTCAACCTTCAAAAAGAAAAAGAAGAAATAAACACGGTTTTAGAGAACGTATGGCAACTGCCAATGGTAGAAAAGTATTAGCACGCCGTCGCGCTAAAGGACGTAAAAAACTAACTGTATCCTCAGAACCACGTCATAAAAAATAAACCTTTCTATAAGGTAAAAAGTAAGAGGTAAGAAATAAGAGCTAAAGTTCTTATTTCTTACCTCTTACCTCTTATCTCTTACCTGAAAAATGAAGATTACTTTCCTCGGTACAGGCACTTCTCAAGGAGTCCCTGTAATAGCAAGCGACCACCCTGTAGGCAAAAGCACCAATCCTAAAGACAAGCGTTTGCGCACTTCGGTACTCATCAGTTGGGATAATACCAATATTGCAATAGATTGTAGCCCCGATTTTAGGCAGCAGATGCTCACTAACAACGTGCAGCATTTAGAGGCTATCCTTTTTACTCACGAACACGCCGATCATACTGCCGGTATGGACGACATACGCCCTTTTGTGCGCCTCCAAGGTGATATGCCTATCTATGGACTCAAACGCGTAATTAACGAGTTGAGAGTTCGTTTTGCTTATATCTTTGCTACCGAAAATAGATATGAGGGCGCTCCCTCAGTAATTGCTCACGAAATAAATAGTACGCCCTTTAGCCTACACGGAAAAATAGTGCAACCTATACACGTGATGCACGGCAATTTGCCCATTATAGGCTACCGAATTGAAAATTTCGCTTACATCACAGATGCTAAATATATAGAAGATAAAGAAATAGAGAAACTGAAAGGGGTAGATACCTTAGTGTTAAATTGTTTGAGAGAACAAGCGCACCCTACACACCTTAATTTATCAGAAGCATTAGAGATTATAGCACAAGTACAACCCAAACGCACTTTTCTCACACACGTGAGTCAAACCTTTGGTTTTCACGATGAGATACAACAAAACCTCCCCGAAAATGTTTTTTTAGCCTACGATAATTTAGTGATAAAATGTTAATATTTAGTTAATTGTTGTGCAAGTTATGAATAAAAACTGTATTTTTGCCCGCAAAACAAAATATTTATCAAGATGAGAAAAATTGCACTTCTATTTGTAATAGCAGCATTGGTGATGGCTTGTAAGAGCTCTAACTCTATGACTGCTAAACCTAAAGAAACAAATGTAGCCGACAAAGCTATCAAAGGTGAATGGACTCTACAGTCTATTACTTATAGCGAACAAGGTAAGTTTGATGTTACCTTATTGAACGATACCTCAAAAGAATGTTTTGAAGGTAGTACTTGGAAATTTGTTCCTAACAACAACCGCGGGCACTATACTATCAATGCAGGTGGTTGCTCTACAGGACAAAGAAACTTCATTTTCGTAGTACAACAAATCGATAAATCTACTGGATATTACGATTTCTTGTTGAAACCTACCAATGAAAAATACAAATCTGAAACCAATGCAGGTATTCGTTTGCACTTAGCAAGCATATCAGAAAATGCAATGGTATGGCAACAAACCGTAAGAGTAGATGGCAAACCTTTTGTAATCTCAATGAACTTTGTAAAATAATTAAAAAAAAATAAGAAATAATGAAGAAATTCGTAGTTTTAGCCTTATCAGCAGCTGTATTGCTTACTGGTTGTGAGGCATACAATAATACAAACAAAGCACAACGTGGAGCTGTAATTGGTGCAGCAGGAGGAGCTCTATTAGGAGCTATCTTAGGTAACAACGTCGGTAACGGTCAAAATAGCGAACTCGGCGCAGTACTTGGTACTGTAGTAGGCGGTGCAGCTGGTGCTGTTATCGGTAACCAAATGGATAAACAAGCTAAAAAAATTGAAGAAGAAATCCCTGGTGCCGATGTAAAACGCGTAGACGATGGTATCGTGGTTACTTTTGACGAAAACAACGGAGGTGTTTACTTCGATACTAACAAGTACAACATCAACGAAAAATCAAAACAAACCTTAGATAAGTTAGCAGCTATCCTCAAAGAATACCCTGATACTAATGTGTTAGTAGCTGGTCATACTGATAGCGTAGGTAAAGATGAGTATAACTTAGGTCTTTCACAACGCCGCGCACAAGCTGTTACTAACTATTTTAAAAGTAAAGGTTTAGCAAGCAGTCGTTTTACTACCAAATGGTACGGTGAAAAAAATCCTATAGCAAGCAACGATACTGCTGAAGGTCGTGCTAAAAACCGCCGTGTGAATGTGGTAATCGTTCCTAACGAAAAAATGAAAGCCGAAGCTAAAAAACAAGCTGGACAATAAGAACATAACACTTCAAATAGAATAAGCGTTGAGTATCCCTCAGCGCTTATTTTTTAGTTATAGATATAACAACAAATTATCTAATTGACTTTTTTCGCATTTCTCTTTTCTCTTTTCATTAAAATGCACTACTTTTGCCTTGTCAATTTCGGTAAAAGGCTTTAGATATAACTCTTACTTTTTACCTCTTACCTAATTAAAATGCAGATATTCAAATTTGGAGGTGCCTCAGTGAAAGATGCTGCAGGCGTGCGCAATGTCGCTAAAATATTAGAAAATGTAGGCTATGCCAATACCCTCATTGTCATTTCGGCAATGGGGAAGACTACCAATGCTTTGGAAGTGGTAGTGAACAGTTATTTCAAAGAACAAGAAAAACTCTCCGAAAGTATTCAAGTGATAAAGGATTTTCACTATCATATCATTCGCGAGTTATTCACCGATGAAAATCATCCTGTGTACTGGAAAGTCGATGGACTTTTTGCCGAACTCACTTCCTTTTTAGAACGCAACAAGTCACCAAAACACAGTTTCGTGTACGACCAAGTAATTTGTTTTGGCGAGCTCATTTCTACCACTATTATCAGTCAGTTTTTGAATGATAATGGTATTAAAAACACTTGGATAGATGTGCGTAATCTCGTGAAAACCGATAGCAACTATCGCGATGCCTCTATTGATTGGGAAGAGACACAAAGTAATATCCGCACCCATATCAACAAATCACTGCTAAATATTACTCAAGGATTCTTGGGCAGTGATGCCAATTTCTTCACCACTACTTTAGGGCGTGAAGGCTCTGATTATACCGCTGCAATTTTTGCTTATTGCCTTAATGCCGAGAGTGTAACAATATGGAAAGATGTTCCAGGGGTGCTCAATGCTGACCCCCGTTATTTTGAACATACCGAGCTCTTACACAAAATCCCGTATAAAGAGGCTATAGAACTCGCGTTCTATGGAGCTTCGGTGATTCACCCTAAAACCTTACAACCTCTACAACAAAAGGAAATTCCTCTCTATGTACGTTCATTTGTAAATCCTACAGCCGAAGGAAGTGCCGTGTGTAATGTCTCTGAATTAGAGCCTAAAGTACCTTGCTTTATCCTCAAAAAAGACCAGATATTACTCTCGCTCTCCTCTCGTGATTTCTCGTTTATAGTGGAAGAAGGTATTAGTTATATTTTCAAGAGTTTGCACAAAGCACAAATGAAAGTGAGTGTGATACAAAACTCAGCGATTAGTTTCTCGGTATGTGTAGACAACAAGTTTGATACCTTGGCAGAACTATTAGAAAAATTAGAAGAGCGTTTTAAAGTCTCAGTAACCGAAAAAGTAACACTTTATACCATTCGCCACGCCACCCCAGCGGCTATACAAACAGTAGAAACAGGAAAAACCGTATTACTCAAGCAAGTAGCTGCCGATACGGTACAAATAGTAGTAGCATAAATAAAGTAGTATAGTATAAATAAAGAGGCTGCCCCCAGTGCAAAGGGCAGCCTCTTCTTTTTATAAAGTAATTATAAGTGTTACCTATCTCTATGTCCTTTATGGTATTTACCAGAGAATATACATTCTTCACCATATAATAACCTAGTAGCATTACTTAGGTCTCTAGTTGTTCTTCCACTTTTTATACTATTTCCATTGATATTGAATATCATCACCAATCCATAACAACCATCTAAGTTAGATTGAGCTGAATAGCTTGCTGCATAAAGTCCACTATTAGCCTCAATAGAGTATTGTCCGTATTTTTCTTTAGGAACGCCTATATAAGACCCGTGTTGTTCCCAATAGTTAGCCCAACTATAGTCTATGTAGTCTTTAGCTTCTTTTCCTTGGTCATCAGTTGTACTGCCATATAATCCATGTCCATAATCATATAACGTAAGAAGTTTATTAGGCATTACTTCTTTCATTGCACGCATAAACCATAAGATAGATTCATCTCCTACATAAGGTTTGTCTTCAACTTTTCCATACCCTGCATATTCTTCATCTATATCGTAACCGTCAAAACCGTATTTATCAGCATATTGTTTGCATTCACGAGCAAACTCAAGAGCTTCTTCGTAGTTTTGGAAGTTGAGATAACCTACTCCTTGGTGGTTAGGCAAGATATCTACTATCACTTTGATACCTCTATCTTTCAAAGGTTTGATATACTTATCGGGGTCTTTGAGAATAGGTTGCAATTTATCGTTGAAAGATAAATAACGTTTGCCTTTTTTGGCATCATAGTTCATATTGGCAGCGAATAAAATCACAATGTCAAATACTGGTTTTTTACTGTCTTTAAGTATAAACTGCCCCATATTGCGGATATCCCAGTCGTTAGTTTCTACATAAGCGACCATTTTCATAGGTTCTTTACGATTAGAACAGCTATAGCTTCCGGGGGGCAAAGGTTTTTTAGAGGTTTCGCTAAGAGCAGAATATTCTCCATCTTTATGTATTTTTACCAAATGGAATACTTGTTGTCCTGCCATCTCCACTTTTAAAGGGAGCAAATACTCGCCATACGCTAAAGAAGCATAATCTTTAATGGTGAGTTTTGCTTCAGCCTCAGTGGCACCTTTGGAATAACTATTGCCTTCAAAAGTATAGTGGGCTGAAGGTAACAAACTATAATCTGAAACTCCTTTAAAAGCGTTGTAATCTTTAACGATTTTTTCCAAAGAACCAGTGAGCAAAGTAACAGTTCCTGCATCGGAGGCTGCTTTTCCTACTTTGGTTACAAAAGTATAAGCCCCATCGGCAGTAAGGTTAGTTTCCTCTTGTTGAGGAACCGTTTTGTAATACAAGACACTGCCTTGGCTATTCATAGTATTGTTCTCGGGTTGAGGCAATTCTATTTTGTCTTTCTCGCAAGCGTACAGCAATGCTGCACCTATCATTATATTGGCTATGATGTATTTTGCTTTCATATTATTCAGTTATTTTTACACCTTTTTCTTCTTCGTGTAGTTGGATAGTTTGTCTACCACTTTTGCCTGCTTGACCTTGTAAGGTAAGGAATCGGTTATTGCCAGAAGCATCAGGTATTTTATTGTCTTTCACTTCGTTCATTTTCCAGTAAGCGTACAAGCCACTTTCAGTAGGATTCACTTCGTACATACCGTCTTTTATTTGTTCAGCAGTACGAGCTACACTCCATAAGCGGAGTTCACTAAAGCGCGCTACAATACCTCGATTTTCGCTCCAACTCTTTCCAATATAGAAAGTGTGAAGACTTCCTGATTTTGTAAATTCAGTTATTTTTTTACCGTTTACATAAGCAATGGTTTTACTGCCGTCCACTACTAAAGCAATATGATACCATTGGTTAGTTTTGAATTTTACGCCTATGTCTTGACCATTGGCTTGTAAGTGATCAGGCTCTACTCCACTATCGCCGAAGCGCAATAAAGTTTTTCCTTCTGTACCCATAAAGGTAGAAATGCCAGCTTCACCTGGATCATCAGGATTACTTCTAAATTTCTGTATATTGATGAGTCCTTCCATAGTGAAGGTGCGACCAATATCACTAACGCTAGGATATCCTCCGTTATCTACTTCTAAGTACTCATCGCGAGTAACAGCCAAGGTGCTTTTAATTTGACCTTTTACTTTTTCAAAGCTTACCATTAGCAGTTGGGTATTAGGCGTAACTCTCGCTCCGCTTACTGAGGAGAGGCGCAAGGCAAACATATAAGCAGTGTTGTCCTTCATCTCATCAGAAACGGTTACTTTGGCAGTCCCTTCGTCCGATAGAATATTACCAGCTTTGATGTTCAAGGTTTTAGTATACGAAATAAACTTAGCAGGCAACACAGTATAATTGGTGCCATATAAGCTATTGTATTTAGCTACTTGGCTTTCGTCTAAGGTGACAAAAGCAGCCAAATTGCTATTGTTCTCTTTAAACAATTGTACTTGGTAGGCTACGATTTTTTGAGTACCTACTTCATTAGCTTGAGCCGAAATGGCTACTGGAGAAGAAAATTCAGCGGTTTTATTGCCATCTTTTTGGAGCAACACTGCCGATTGACCTCCTGCTTTAGCTCCTCCTCCTACATCTTCTTTAGGAGCGCAAGCCGCAAGGGCGAGGAACATACCTATTATTAAATTGCGTTTCATTACTTCTATTTTTGTTGTTGTACTTTGTGAATGATACCTCTTAAGGTTTTGGAAGTAGTTTTACCAGAGAGATTGTAGTAATCTTTTTCGATGTGGTAAAGGGCTACACCAGCTCTGTTGTCGGCTTTCCAATTGACGATATCTACTGTGCGTGGATAACGACCATTCTTTCCATCGGGGTTGAAATTGGTAGAGTCGCTATAACCATCGTCAAGACCTTCTTCGGTGAAATCGGTTGAAGGTAAATAGCGAAGCGTTTTCCACTTTTCAGCCTGATCGGTGAAACTGCGTAATAGCTCATTGTCCTTTTTGCGGAATATGACCCAATTAGCTTTGTCAATCGGTTTTTCCTCACTTGTTAGTCCATACTCACCATACATATTTTCAACGGCAAAGAGCAAGTTACCTTTATTAGCAACAATAGCCGAAAGAACTGCATCAAAAGCTACTTTAGAAAAGTAGTCGCTACTTTCTTGCGGAAATTCTACACTCACACCGTTAAAACCATTGGCTTTGGCAATAGCAAGAGCATCGTTAGCTTGTTTGGTAAGCTTGGTAGTATCGGTAGTAGTAGCTTCAGAAAAATCAATACCGAGCAATACTTTAGTCGCTTTCTTTTGTTGTACGTTTCTCAAATCGTTTTGGAGCATTTCGTCGATAGCGTTGTAGTTGTTTTTCACTACAATCACATCTAAACTATCGGGGGTATTCATCAGGATAGCACCTGCTTCTTTTCCCCAATTGTAGAGCATTCCCATAGTGATTGGTCGCTTGTTCAGGTCGGCTTTGTATTGAGTAAGCGCCTGAGTGTTGATTTCACGTTTGGGAGCCTCTATATCTATTGGTTCAATATCGTTACAAGCAACAGCGAGTAACGAGGCTATGATCATTATTTTTTTCATTGCAATAACATTTAAAAGTTAAGTTATTTCTTCACCCACCAAAGGTCGGTAGCGCCATTATCAGCACCTCCTAAGTAACCTACAGCGGTGTTGCGGTTGGTAGGGTTATTAGTAGTCTCTTTAGAAGAGAAAGGCAAGCGGCGCATACCTCCAGTGTCTTTACCATTTACTTGGGTTACCGACGTAATCACTCCATTGCTGCGATTTTCTACTGGAGCCATTAGGTTAGGATAGCCAGTTCTGCGCCATTCAGCCCACGCTTCGTGTGAGTTGTAAGGGTACATCGCAATCCATTTTTGAGTGATAATCTTTGATAATTTCACTTCATTACTATCACTGCTATTCCATTTTACAGTAATAGCCGATGAGAATGTAGGGTTGTTGTAAGCATTTTGACGAGGATCGGTATAAGCACCACGAACACTAGTGTTGCTCAAGTAACTTCCTATGGCAACATTGTGTTGAGCAAATGATAGTTCTATACCTTTTTTGTACAAGTTTTCGGCAGTGTCGCCTACAAAAGTCCAACCTTTGAGAGCCATTTCAGCTTTGATAAAAGCTACTTCCGATGCAGTAATCCACACCATAGGAGACTCTTTAGTAATTTTTGGGGCTGAAAAAAGAGCAGGGTCTACAGTGATACCAGTAAGTCCACTTCTTAACCCAATGTATTTTTGACTTAAACCAGTAACTTCAGTGAAATAGGCTTCACGACGAGGGTCGGAAAAAGCATTCATATAGGCTACAATATCGGCACCTGCACGTGAGTCACCCCAACTTACTGCTACTTTGAAAGCTGCATTATCTTTATTTTCAAGCATGGCGTTATCAGCATTTTCAGTAATCACTCCGTTAGTAAGAGCAAATTGAGCATAAGCTTTGGCATTAGTTTCGTCTACATCACTCATACGTATAGCCATACGCAACAATAAAGAGTTAGCGTATTTCACCCATTTAGTCATATCACCCTTGTATACAAGGTCAAAATCGGCATATTGGCGGTCGGAAGCGTCTACAGCTTTCAAGGTGTTGATAGCCGCTTTCAAGTCCTCAGCCATATATTTATACAAATCCGATTGTTTGTCGTAAGGAGTTTGGGTTTTACCAGCTTCCATTTGAGAGTAGGGTAGAGGTCCATAACTATCGGTAAGCCAATGAGTAATAGCTACGCGCAACACAGTTCCCCAAGCAAAATAGTATTTGCTCATATCTCCTTTAGAGTAGCTTTTTAGAGCGAAATAAGCAGGGTATAGATGCTTGGTGTAAGTATCATCGAACACATAGTCAGTCCAGCCTGTACGTGGGTTATACACAGGGTAATCGGCTTGGAATTTAGGTTGTGAAGCATAACCTGCATAAGGAGTAGCAGGCAGGTCAAAACACATTTGGTAAGAGTTTTCCTGCTGAGGTACTACTAATTTTTGCAAGGCGACAAGTTCATTCCCTCCTTGTGGGATTCTACTAAGCTGTTCATCGGTAGCTCCGTAAGGGTTTGTATTGAAATCTTTAAAATCTTTAGTACAGCCTACAGTGAGTAGTGCTAGTACAGGGATAATATATTTTTTCATTCTTTTTGCGCTTATTTAAAAATTTGCTTTGATACTAAAACCATAGCTTCTAAGGCTTGGCAACATAAAGTAGTCTAAACCTTGAGCGTAGTTACCAGTAGATGAAACCGCTTCAGGGTCGAAAGGTGCTTTGCAGTAAAGCATTGCTAAGTTTCTACCTACTATAGAAAGGGTGACATCTATCTTATCGTTCACGAGTTTGCGTGGCAAATGATAAGAAACATAAGCCTCTTGCAAGCGGAAGTTAGTAGCCGAATAGGTATAATATTGTGCTACACGTCCTTTTCCGCGTTCTTCAAAGTAACTTTGTGCAGGTACTTTGTAACCGTCGAGGTTTACGCCTCCTGCATTGCGAGCTTCAGCTGATTCTTTAGAAACACCATAGTGGTCTAAGGCAGCCTGAGTCATAGAGATAGCTACACCTCCTATGCGTCCTGCGAACATAGCACCAAAACCTATATTACCAATATTGAAATCATTGCGCCAACCTAAGTTGTATTTAGGTAGTACGGTGCCTAATTTCACATAGTTGTCTCGGTTGCCATATTCTTCTACATTCACTTTGCCATTGCTATCTACAAGTAGGTTGCCATCTGCATTGCGTTTGAAATCGTTAGTAGCGTACACATCGCCTAAAGTACCTCCTGTTTTAAGGATATAGCGAGCTCCACCAATACCTCCTTTTTCTAAGTAACTACGGCCTTCGCGTTGTCCAGTTACAGGGTTAATGTAATCTTCTACAAGCGACATAATTTTGTTTTCGTTGTAGCTCATAGTGAAATAGCTGTTCCAGTTGATTTTGTCTTTGATTTTCAAATCATAACCCAATCCTACTTCAAGTCCGCGGTTGCGTACATCACCTGTTTGCAAGTAGATGCCGTCGAAACCTGTAGAAGGTGAAATCTCAGCCTTGATAGTTTGGTTGTAAGTGTTAGTTTGATAAACGGTAGCATCTAAACTTAGTGTTCCTTTGAGCCATTTGGTAGCAATACCTACTTCGTAAGAATCGGTGCGTTCAGGACGCAATTCACCAATAGGGAAATAGGAAACTGCTTTCCATACTTTAGTATCTTCGTTGAAAGTGAAAGTAGGGGTAGTAAGTTCTCTGTCAAAAGGAGAGGCTACCGAACTGAAAGCTACGCGCATTTTAGCAAAAGATAAGGTGTTATACCATTTAGCTTTTGTTTCAGGTGAAAGCAAATCAGTAAGTACTCCTGAAAGTCCCACAGAAGGATAGAAGAAAGAAGATTGTGGAGAGTTCGCTAACTGTGAAGCCCAATCATTACGACCGGTGAGGGTAAGGTAGAGCCAACTGTTATAACCTACCTCCAAACTACCGAAAATAGATTGAGTTTGCTCAGTATAACCTGATTGGTAAGGGCGCGTTTTAACAGCACCTTGGTCTATATTAAAAGCGTTGAATACATTAGGAATACCATCTTTGCGCAAAGGTCCTTTATAACCTAATTCGTCATAACGAGTGTCTTGCAAAGAAGCGCCAATATTAGCTACTAAAGAGAAACGACCTACGCCTTCCCATTCAAAATTTTTGTTGAGGTTAGTAAGCACATCAAGGTAAGTTTGTTTTTCATAACCACGAGCAATGCCAAAATAACCTGTTTTGCTCATATCTAATAACGACAAAGTAGAAGCATAACGTTTGTCGGTACTAGTGAAATTGGTATTATCAGTGCGTACACGTCCTGAAATATCCCATTTTTCAGTAGGGCTCCATTTTTTGAGGTCGAGGGTAACTCCAAGTGAAAGCAAATAGCGTTCGCGTTTGCTTTCGCGCAAGTTGCGGTAAGCTACCCAATAAGGATTTTGCAAACTGTAATCACCTGCAAAGCTACCATTGAAAGTACCGTCAGGCCCAGCAGTCAAATCACCCCATACTTGTTCGTAAATATGAGTGGTAGGGTTATAACGCTCAAACTGGCGTGCGCGTTGCAAACCATAACCACGAGGCATCAAATAAGCACTTACTAAGGGGTTCATATATTCCCCTTGGTTAATCATATTAAGGTGGTTTTGGAGGATATAACTTGCTGAAGCATCAATGCGCAAACGGTCGTTAAGCAAGTGGGTAGTGTTGCGCACTGTAAAGTTATAGCGGTTGTATTGATTGTTAGGTACCAAACCTTCAGCATTGGTAGAAGCTGCTGAAAAATAAGTTTGATTCTTTTCAGTTCCTCCAGAGAGCGCTACCGAATTGGTAAGGGTAGTTGCCGTTCTAAAGAAGTCTTTCACATCATAACGACTGGCATCATCGGGCAATTTTGCTCCCCAAGAAGTTACTTTTCCATCACTGCCATAAGTATTTTGGAATTCAGGTAAAACAAACGGATTGCCAAACTCTGTATTAGAAGATAGCTGAATATTCATTTTACCCTCTTTACCTTTTTTAGTAGTGATGAGGATAGCTCCATTGGCAGCAGCCGAACCATAGAGCGCAGCAGCCGAAGCCCCTGTAAGTACAGTCATACTTTCAATATCATCAGGGTTAATGTCGGCAATACTTTCAGTAGTTCCTTGTGAATTAAATCTACCACTACCTTGGGTAGAAGTAGTGGAGAGCATAGGCACACCATCTACTACATAAAGAGCGTTGTTGCTCTTTTCAATAGATTTAGCGCCGCGCATCACTACTTTGGTAGCACCTCCCACGCCTGAAGAACTGCGGTTAATCGTTACTCCCGCTACTTTACCAGTGAGCGAGTTGATAAAGTTCGCATCTTTCACTTTAGTAAGCTCTTCGACGTTTACCTGTTGTACATTGTAGCTTAAAGCCTTTTGTTCACGCTTGATACCTAACGCCGTAACTACTACTTCGCCAAGCTGTTGCGCTTCTTCTTTAAGGACGATGTTTAAAGTAAACGTCCCTTTTTTAGTATCAATCTTTTTGAGTTGAGAAGCATAGCCTATAGAACTAAATTCAAGTACTTCATTAGGAGTGACTTGAATTTCGTACTTCCCATCAAAGTCGGTTGAAACACCACGAGTTGTCCCTTTGACAACCACACTCACCCCAGGAAGGGGCAGTCCATCATTACCTGTAACAGAACCTATTACAGATACTCTCGTTTGTGCCATTGCTACAGTGCAGCATAGCAACAAAACGAATAGCAACATTGATTCTTTTACTTTCATTTACTAATAATTTATTTTCGACAAAGGTAGAAAGTTCTTAATAAACTGCCAAATTTTAACGAACAAATTTATTAACAAAATTTAAATTTTAACATTTCAATTTCTGTAACTTTTTATTAATCAATCGAAAAGAATTTTATCAAAAAAGCACTTTTTCAATCTAAAAAGAATAAAAATCGAAAATTTTAATTCATTCCATTGAAAAATATTTTTAGTTATTTTTAAGAAAAAGATATTGTCATCTTATGAAAAATATAAGTTTCTTTATTTCTAAATAAATGTTAATATTTTTATTTTGTATAGAATCGTAGAATACTTAATTTGTACTCGTTTTTGTAGATTGTCCTCTTGTTTATTTGTTAATTCTTAATTAATTCGTACCTTTGCCCAAATTATAGATCATAAACGAATAAAACTAATGAAGAATTTTATAGAAGAATTGCGTTGGCGTGGTATGATTCAGGATATTATGCCAGAAACCGAACAACACCTTATGGAAGGTTTACGCGCAGCTTATGTGGGAATCGACCCTACTGCCGACTCGCTGCACATCGGTCATTTAGTGGGCGTGATGATGTTGCGCCATTTCCAAAATTGCGGTCATAAACCTTATGCACTCGTAGGAGGTGCAACAGGTATGATAGGTGACCCTTCAGGTAAATCAGTAGAACGCAATTTGCTCACCGAAGAAGTATTAGCACACAATATAGCAGGTATCAAAAAACAATTAGCAAAATTTCTCGATTTTGAAAGCACTGCACCTAATCGCGCTGAACTCGTGAATAACTACGATTGGATGAAAGAGTTCTCATTCCTTTCATTCATTCGCGATATCGGTAAACACATCACCGTAAATTATATGATGGCTAAGGATTCAGTAAAAAAACGCTTCGACCCTAATGAAAATACTGATGGGATGTCGTTTACTGAATTTTCATACCAACTCTTGCAAGGTTATGACTTTTTGCATCTTTATCAAGAGAAAAACCTCACCTTGCAAATGGGTGGGTCAGACCAATGGGGAAATATTACCACTGGTACCGAGCTCATTCGTCGCATTGCAGGAGGAAAGGCGTATGCCCTCACTTGCCCACTGATTACCAAAGCCGATGGTACTAAATTCGGTAAAAGTGAAGGTGGTAACGTATGGCTTGACCCCGAGAAAACTTCGCCCTACAAGTTCTACCAATATTGGATTAATATCTCCGATGCTGATGCTGAGCGTTATATCAAAATCTTTACAATGCTTAGTAAAGAAGAAATTGATGCTCTCATCGCGCAACACGCCGAGGCGCCTCATTTGCGTCTATTACAAAATAAATTAGCTGAAGAACTCACTGTATTAGTACACGGACGTGAAGAACTTGAGAAAGCTAAAAAAGCATCACAAATCCTCTTTGGTAACTCTACCTCTGCCGATTTGCGTACTTTAGACGAAAAAACTTTCTTAGAAGTGTTTGATGGTGTACCTCAAGCCGAAGTAAGTGCAGCCGATATTGCTGGAGGGCTTGATATGATTGCCATTCTTTCAGCAAAAACAGGTTTTATCAGTTCTAATTCCGAAGCACGTCGTGCCTTGAAAGAAAATTCTATTTCGGTGAATAAAGAAAAAGTAGGTGAAGACTACCAAATAGCTGAAAAAGACCTTGTAGATGGTAAATTTATTCTACTACAACGCGGAAAGAAAAACTACTTTATAGTAAAGAAAGTATAACTCTTTATAATATCCGACTTTGCCAAAGGTGCGAGCCGCACAGGCAGAAAAACTTTGGCAAAGTCTATTATTCTTCACTTTTTACTTTTCACTCTTCATTTTTCACTATGAAAACATTCCTCCCCCTTATATTATGTTTTTTATTTATCGCTTGTAAAACAGTAGATATGACCGTGCTAAATGATGTGTCTTTTTATGCTTTTTCTAAAGAAAAGGAAGAAGATAATGAACGCAAATTTCCTTTTGTACCTTTGGAATACCAACAGCAAAAGGCAGCAGTGAATAGTTTTTGGTTGCATTTTAAAAAAGATTCTTTGTTTGTGACTTACGACTCAATTGCTAATGGCTCAACTATTCCTATAGTAAGAGGTTTTAAAGGCAAACAAAAAAGGCGTTTTTGGCGCTATTATGCCGCTCGTGAAATAGTGCCTTATTTTCCTATTTATATGAGAATTTATATTCACCGACTGCGTTTGCGCCCTACTGAAGAAGGGAATTTGAGAGTAGATACTTATATAGATAGAGAGGGAGCTGTATTAGCTGTATTAGGATCTGGTTATTCCTATAAATTAAAGCATATTTACAAGCGTATCAATGATGAAGAGCTGATGATTCCTTTTTTTGAAAATGGTAAATATGGTATCAACAAGGGAGGAAAGTTGCTTATACCTGCTCAATATGATTATATCAGTGCCTATACCGATGGTTTTTTTATTGTAGAACGAGAAGGGAAATGGGGTACCATTGATAAAAATGGTCAGATGATCATTCCTTTAGAATACGATGCTTTGCAGTATGACAAATCAGTAGATAGTCACCCTTTGTTTATAGCACAAAAAGAAAGACGATACGGATTTTTAGAACCTTCAGGAGTGCCTATATTGCCTCTTATTTATAGTTATATAGAAAAACAATCTAATGAGAGAAGTTACATTTTAGGGATAGGTAATAAAGTAGGGTATTTTACTTACAATACTAATTCCCCATCTCAAATGCCTTATTTATTTATTCCTGCTGTATATAGCAAAATAGAAATGCGCACTCTTAATTCAGATCATATATTAGTATACGATGGACTAACACCTCTTTTTATAGATCACAAAGGTAATGAATATGATTTGCAAATAGTTCATCTAAGCAAGTGGGAAACTTTTATGGGGGAAAAATTGGGGAAGGAATGCATAGTAAAGATTGATAATAGTTTTTATAAACCTAACTTAGAGACTAAGCGCCCCGCAATGCAATCTGAAAAACCTATAAATATTCAAGAAAAATGAAAAAACTCTTTTGCCTTATTCCCTTTCTCTTAATAGTAGCTTGTAGTAGCTCTAAGATGGATATGTCCGCGCTAAACAATCGCACTTATTACGCTTATTCTTATGAAACAAATGGTAGTAAAGGCAATTGTTTCACCTTTTTGCCTTATAGTTATTTAGATAAAGAGAAAATTCCAATGCGTTTCAAACTGCAGTTTAAGGGTGATTCGCTCCACGTGAATTATGAGATTTTTAAAGAAGGAAAAGTACTTACAGAAACTAAAAGTATCAAAGGAAAACTTAAAAAAGACGGCTGGAAGTTTGTATCGCGTAGATTGCTGCCTTTCTTTCCTATATATTTCTATTCCTCAGTTTACAAGGTGTTGATATATCCTAATATTGAAAACGATATGCGTGTGGATACTTATAGTAGTAGTGGGGGCTGTCTGTTCTTCTTTTGTGCAGGTGGAGCAGGATATTCATCGCTTAATACATATAAAAATGAAGAAGATATTCAAATAGCTATTCCTTATATAGAAAATGGTAAATTTGGTCTTAAACGTCAAGGGAAAATCATCGTCCCTGCTTGTTATGATCACATTGATATTTTTGATAAAGGAGTCGCCAGAGTAAAAAAGGATTCACTATGGGGAACGATTAATAATGACGGAAAAATTGTGATTCCTATTGAATATAAGGTGTTAGAAAAAGAAAATTACACTACCCCTAAATTATTTTTAGTGCAAAAAAATAAGCGTTGGGGCTTTTTAGATGAGCAAGGAAACACAGTCTTGCCCATTATTTATGATGTAATTGATAGATCAGGCTCTAACTTCAACTTGTACTTAGGTGATAAAAAAGGATATTTCAAATATTATAAAGGCAAAGATGATGAAAGTAGATTTATACCTGCTTGCTATACAGTTATAGACCAATCAACTTTATGGAGCAACTACATTTTAGTTTACGATGGTGATACTATATTATTTGTAGATAAAGAAGGTAATGAGTATGATGCTCAAGTTACTGAAGTACGAAAAATAGATGCTTTTTTTGGTTATCCACAGCGTGACAATGAAGTAAAAATAGGTGATAAATACTATCGCCCTAATATAGAGAGTAAACGCCCTCCAAGAAAAGAATAGGGGCGTTTTGCAAAACGCCCCCTGTGCATATTTATAATTCTTTAAATGAATTGATAATCTCCTTCATTTGTTGGTAATGTTTCTCTTTTTTGTTGGCTAATGTCCACGTAAAGATTTGGTAGTACGTTTTCTTTGTTTGGATAATTGCTACCACATAGAACACTCCCATACCATTCACTTCTTCTGTAGTTTCTACTACAATAGCAGGATACTTGTTAATGGTCGTCTCGGTGATTTGCTTAGCAGTAGGGCGCATCATATTAGCTTCAGCCCAACCTTTTCTGCAAATCTCAAAGTAATTTCTGAGTTTAAACTTTTTGGCAAAAGCCTTTTTGCTGCGAATGCGTAGCGAATCTTTCAAAACCTCATAAAGCAAATCATTCACTTCCTCTCGATTTTCATCAATTACAGCTACAAAAAAATCTGTTTTGCGGTCACCATACTGCAGAGAGGCTTGCTCGTAGAGGTTGTTCTGGTTAGTAAGAGAGTTAGGTAGTTTTACTTCATACTTGTCTTCTATGTTCACTACTTGAGAAGGTTCTGTTGAATTTTCACTTACTCTACAAGCAGTAGTCAAAAGAAAGAGCGCGATGAAGTGTAGTTTGCTGAAACGTTTCATCTCTTGCTAATTTAGTTTTTTCCGCTACAAAAGTAGATATAAATTTTCAATAAATCAATTTTTGTTAAAAAAAATAGTAAAAATGTTTTTTTTCTTCAGAAAAAAGATGGAATTTTGTGCCCAAAAATAACATAATGCTACCGCTGAAAGACACATTAAAACACCAAGGATTACGCAATCAATTAGCTGATTTACTCAAAGAAAAAGGAATTAAAGATGAACGAGTGTTAGCTGCTATTCGCGCTATTCCTCGCCATTTGTTTATGGATAGCAGTTTTGAAGATCATGCCTATCAAGATAAAGCCTTCCCAATAGGTGAAGACCAAACCATCTCTCAACCCTATACTGTCGCTTTCCAAACCGAATTACTACAAGTAGCTCCACATCAAAAAGTATTAGAAATAGGTACAGGTAGTGGTTATCAGTCTAGTGTACTCTTGTATTTAAATGTAAAACTCTACACAATTGAGCGCCAACAAAAACTCTTCAAGCAAGCCCAAATGCTGTTGCCTAAGCTCATCAATAAACCAGTGCGTATGTATTTTGGTGATGGTTACAAAGGCTTGCCTAACGACGCTCCCTTCGATCGTATTTTAGTAACCGCAGGAGCGCCTTACGTGCCCAATGCACTTCTATCACAATTAGCTATTGGAGGTCGTTTAGTGATCCCCATAGGTAATGATACTCAAACAATGACACTCTACGAACGCATTTCAGAAAAAGAATTTCACAAAACTGATTATGGTACTTTTCAATTCGTACCAATGTTAAAAGAAAAAAATTAGCAAATTGATAAAAATAAGCCCAAAATTATGAAATATATACTTCCATTACTGTTCTGCTCTTTGAGCGTTTTGGCACAAAACAAAGATATACAAGGAGTCTACAAATTTAATTTACAGGATACTGGTGAGTTGCATCTCAATAGCGACAATACCTATAATCTTACACTCTTCTCAGGGAGTTATTCCCTTGAAGGTGATAAAATTACCTTCACATCGGCACCTAATCCTTCATTTGAACTCCATAAAGAAGAGGGAAAATCATCCCAATTAGAACTTACATTTTATGTAGCTAATGAATTGGGAAACTATATCTATGTGGGTTATGAAAATGCTAAAGGTGAAGTGACCTATACTGCTCTAACTGCTTTACACCCAGTAAAATATTCTGAAGCCTTACGAGTAACTATTCCTCGCACCGAATATCTCTATTTGGTAGACACCCAAATGGCTGAATATATACAACAGTTTACGGAACATCAGAGCAATGCTAAAGTGAAAGTAGAAAAGTTTGCTATAGGAAAACAAACCAATGCACTGAAAATAAATTATCTATCTCATCCTCACAATATGTTAGAAGAGGTTAATTTTGTATATGATGCTCCTACCCAAAGTTTGATAGTCGTCGATGAACATATAGATTCCATAGCCCTATTCAAAAAGAAAAATAAAGCCACCTCTCCTCAGTTTCCTTTAGTGAGCATCAACCCTTTACCTAATTGGCAACAGCAGCTTCATAAAGCCTCTGCCGAATTAGAAATTACTCCGGAAAAGACTCTAAAAGAAGCCTTGCAGAAAGCTAAAAAAGAACAACAACTCTTGGTGATACTCACGGCTACTGAGGGTTGGAATGAGAAATTAGTGAATTATCTCACCGATAAATATAGCAAAGATTGGGAAGAGGATGATGATAGCGAAGAAACGCCTCAAATCACTCTGCCTTATGTTTATTATATAGCGAGTCGTAAAGACCATAAATGGCTGAAAAAACACGGATTCTCTACCATAACTCCCCAGCTGATAGTAGTAGGTGAGAACGAAACTATTGTCTATTCACAACCGATAGACCCCGAGGCTGAATATTTCAATAATGCTATGGATGCCGAGGTGTATCAGGCTATAGAGCTCGCACGCAAAGTGGATAAAACACTCACCAATCCACAAGCACCCATCACCGAAGTGCTACAAGTGATGAATGATGTGTTTCAAGCTAATTACAAAGTGAATTTGTACTATTTGCTCCCTAAAGTTGCCGAAACGGATGAAGAGGATCAAACTGATTACTTTTTAGGCTTACAACCTGAACGCATCTATCGTTTGCAACTTACCCCTGCACAACTCGCTACTCAGTGGGAGCGTTTAGTAGCTCACTACAACGAAAAGAAACCTCTAAATCAATCTTATTATAATTTGTTGGCGCGCAACTTTGGAGCAGTTTCCCTCTCACATAAAGTATTCAACACTCCCAATCCATTAACCCTTACCGATTATAAAGCAATTTGCTATTTGGTCGAAAATTACTCTGCTGTAAAAGATGAAAAAATAGATGTATACACTACCTCTCTCTACCGCACGATTAAAGAATTAGCAACCAATAAAGTTGTACCTTTTAAAGAATTGCAACACACACTTTTAGAAGCTGAAAAACAACAATTGTTATCTCTTAATAACTTAGTAGATTTCTATGAAAAGTACACCCCTAATGAGCTTACATCTTTCTTTGTAACCTACTTCAATACACTGAAAGCTGAAGGAGGTGGAAGTGTGCTTGCAGCCTTAGACAAGCGTTTTGAACAGCAAAAAGAAAATAACGATTGGAAGCGCTATAAATATCAATTTGCTTTAGTAGCTAATAATATAGCGTGGAAAGTTTTTGAAGAAGAAAATACCGATGTTTCTAAAGTAACCCAAGCTGTAGAATGGGCAAAAATAGCAGCAGACTTAGTCCCAGAGAACCCTTTTATGCTTGATACTCTGGCTTGTTTGCTCTATACTCAAGGTGATAAGGCTACCGCTTCATCTATTCAGCAAAAAGCAGTGAAACTGATGAAAATATTGGTAGAAACCGAAGAAGAGAGTGTTTCTGACTTCAAAGAAATGGAAAAACACCTTTCTATCTTCAATGCAAAATAACGGACTTTTGATAAAAAATATACTCCTTTTTGCTGTTAAATAAAAATAATTATGTACTTTTGCCCAAAATTTAATACAATGGAGAAAATAACCGCTGCCATTACGGCTGTCGGAGGTTATGTACCTGAAGATGTTCTAACCAATGAAATGTTAGAAAAAATGGTAGATACTAACGACGAGTGGATTTACACCCGTACAGGCATCAAAGAAAGACGCATACTCAAAGACCCTAATAAAGGTTCTTCATTTTTAGGAATTGAAGCCGCTAAAGACCTAATTCGCAAAAAAGGTCTCGACCCTAAAGAAATAGATTTAGTTATTTTAGCAACTGCTACCCCCGATATGCCTGTAGCTCTAACAGCTCCTTATGTAGCTTCACAAATAGGTGCTGTAAATGCTTTTTCATTCGATTTGCAAGCAGCTTGCTCAAGTTTCTTGTTCGGCGTTTCTGTAGCTGCTAAATACATAGAGTCAGGTCGTTATAAAAAAGTTCTCTTGGTAGGTGCCGATAAAATGTCATCTATCATCGATTATACCGACCGCGCTACCTGCATCATCTTTGGTGATGGAGGAGGAGCTGCACTCTTTGAACCTAACTATGAAGGTTTAGGTGTGCAAGACGAATTGTTGAGAAGTGATGGTATAGGGCGTAATTACCTATACATAAAAGCAGGTGGATCTCTCTGCCCTACTACAGCCGAAACAGTAGCTAACAAAGAGCATTTTGTCTTCCAAGATGGTAAAACTGTCTTCAAATATGCCGTTACTGGAATGGCCGATATAGCCGAAGAACTCATCAAACGCAACGGCTTAACACGTGATGATATACAATGGCTCACTCCTCATCAAGCTAACAAACGTATCATCGATGCCACTGCCGAACGTATGGGCTTACCTGCCGAAAAAGTAATGCTCAATATCTATAAGTACGGCAATACTACTTCTGCAACCATCATCTTAGCCCTTAATGATTACGAACAACAACTCAAAAAAGGTGATAACATAGTATTAGCCGCCTTTGGAGGTGGTTTCACTTGGGGAGCTGTTTACCTCAAATGGGCTTACGATGGAACTCACTATCACAAATAAAATAACAACCATAGAGAAAAAATACAATATATAATATATAACGTATGGATTTAAAAGACATTCAAAATTTAATTAAGTTTGTTGCCAAGTCAGGAGCAAGCGAAGTGAAATTGGAAATGGAAGATGTAAAAATCACCATTAAAACAAACCCTGATGAAAGTGGCAAAGAGCAAGTGTTTGTACAACAATTGCCTATAGCACAACAACTACCTCAGTTGCCTTTGCAACAGTCAATACCTGTACAACAGCTCCCTGCAGCTGAACCTGCCGACAGCAAACCTGCAACACCTGCCGATGACGATAGCAAATATATTACTATCAAATCGCCAATGATTGGTACTTTTTATCGCCGTCCTGGTCCAGACAAACCTTTATTCGTAGAAGTAGGCTCTACCATATCAAAAGGTAGCGTGATTTGCATTATCGAGGCAATGAAACTCTTCAACGAAATAGAATCAGAAGTTTCTGGTAAGATTGTTAAAATATTGGTTGATGACTCTTCTCCTGTAGAGTTTGACCAACCTTTGTATTTAGTGGATCCATCCTAAACCAAACAACTATGTTTAAAAAAATATTAATTGCCAACCGTGGAGAAATTGCCTTGCGTGTCATACGTACGTGTCGCGAAATGGGTATCAAATCGGTAGCCGTGTATTCTACTGCCGATGCCGATAGCTTGCACGTACGCTTCGCCGATGAAGCTGTGTGTATAGGTCCTCCACCAAGCAAAGATTCATACTTAAAAATACCTAATATTATTGCTGCTGCCGAAATTACCAATGCCGATGCCATACACCCTGGCTATGGCTTCCTTTCGGAAAATGCTAAATTTTCTAAGATTTGTGCAGAACACGGCATTAAATTTATAGGTGCATCACCCGAAATGATTGAAAAAATGGGGGATAAAGCATCTGCCAAAGCTACTATGAAAGCTGCTGGGGTGCCCACAGTACCTGGTTCCGACGGACTTGTAGAATCATTAGAACACGCTAAAAAAATAGCCGCTGAAATCGGTTATCCTGTGATGCTAAAAGCTACTGCCGGTGGAGGTGGTCGTGGTATGCGCGATGTATGGAAAGAGGAAGACCTCGAAAAAGCCCTCAATAGCGCAATGCAAGAAGCAGGAGCTGCCTTTGGTAACGATGCTATGTATATGGAAAAACTTATCGTAGACCCTCGCCATATCGAAATTCAAATCGTGGGCGACCAATATGGTAAGGCTTGTCACCTTTCTGAACGCGATTGCTCTATCCAGCGCCGCCACCAAAAACTTACCGAAGAAACACCATCGCCTTTTATGACCGATGATCTTCGCAAACGTATGGGGGAAGCTGCTGTAAAAGCTGCCGAGTTTATTAAATACGAAGGAGCAGGAACAGTAGAATTCTTGGTAGATAAAGATCGTAATTTCTACTTTATGGAGATGAACACTCGTATACAAGTAGAACACCCTATTACCGAACAAGTAATTGATTACGACCTTATTCGCGAACAAATATTAGTAGCAGCTGGAGTGCCTATTTCAGGCAAGAACTATACACCTAAGTTGCACGCTATTGAGTGCCGTATCAATGCCGAAGATCCTTACAACGATTTCCGTCCATCACCAGGTAAAATTACTACCTTGCACGCTCCAGGAGGTCACGGGGTACGTCTTGATACTCACGTATATAGTGGCTATGTAATTCCACCTAACTACGATTCTATGATAGCCAAGCTTATCACTACAGCACAAACTCGTGAGGAGGCGATTGCCAAAATGAAACGCGCTTTAGATGAATTTGTAGTAGAAGGAGTAAAAACCACAATTCCATTCCACTTGCAACTAATGGACGACCCCGATTACTTAGCTGGCAACTACACCACTAAGTTTATGGAGGACTTCAAAATGAAACCTCAAGTGGCAGAATAAGCAACTCAAAAATGAATGTATTAATAAAAGGGACTGTCTAACTCACAAGGAAGATAGTCCCTTTTATACCATTTTAAAACCATAACACAATGAACGATAATATCAAAAACATCGACACTACTTTTGAGCTTACCCCTGGGCTCAAAAAGCTACAAGGAGCTACTACCTATTTTGAAAAACTCAAAGAAATGACCCTCTTAGGGGTAACCTCTGGAATGAAATCTTCAGGAAGTATAGTAGTACTATTCCTATTAAATTTTTTGTTTCTTATAATAGGGGGCTGTATACTCGCTTTTTCAGCTAAGTTTGAATATATACAATTAGTTTATTTAGCTATTATCCTACTTATAGGAGCTCTTTTTGTATTTTTGGCTGTAAAACGTATGGTTTCTTTGTTACAATTAGATTATGTGCTGTACGTTTTTAATCAGTTTGATCCTTTTATTCGCAAAATCTGTGCTGCTATTGTAGATAAAGCTGAAAAAAGCACTGAAAAAGTAGTAACTGTAGATCAAGTAAAGGGAGTGTTTAATTCATTTATCCCTAAAATACCTCCAGTATTTCAAAAAGTATTGTGGCTATTACTCTCTCAAGTACCCGTCGTAGGTTTCGTAGCCGAAATTTATCGTACTCCTCTGCTTGATACCTATGAGAAGCGCAGTGATAGATTGGTAGCACGCGTAAAACAATATATACAAAACAGCATAGAGATGCGTCGCAAAGCTAAATTTTTAGCTTGGGTACTCCCACTAAATATACTTTTGCAAATTATAGTAATATACTTATTATCAAGATAGAAATATGAAAATAATTGCAATGATACCTGCCCGTTATGGAGCAACTCGTTTCCCTGCCAAACTGATGCAAGATCTCTGTGGCAAGCCCGTAATTGTACATACCTATGAACGTGTAGCACAAACTCATCTGTTCGATGAGGTATATGTAGTAACCGATGACGACCGTATAGAAAATGCGATTCGTGAGGTAGGAGGTAAGGTAATCCGCAGTCAGAAAGAGCACAATAGTGGTAGCGATCGCTTAGCCGAAGCCTCTAAGGATTTAGAAGTAGATATAATCGTAAATGTACAAGGAGATGAGCCTTTTACCGATGTAGAGAACCTACAAAAAATAATAGATATTTTTGCTAATGATTCTCAGCAAAATATAGCAGTAGCTAGTTTGATGGAATGCATTACCAACCCCGAAGATATCGCTAACCCTAACAATGTGAAGGTAGTAGTAAATAAATTTAATGAAGCCCTCTATTTTTCTAGAAGTGTAATTCCTTTTCCACGTGACCCCAATACAGCAGTGCCTTACTACAAACACATTGGTATTTATGCCTATCGTAAAGATGCTTTGCAACAATTCACTCAGTTGCCTCCCTCCTTGTTAGAAGAGACCGAGAAATTAGAGCAACTTCGCTACTTAGAAAATGGTTTTAAAATACGCCTCGCAGTTACTGATATTCCCACTATAGGTATTGACACCCCTAAAGATTTGGAAAAAGCTCGCCAAAGACTCTCAAAATAGAGAATAAAAAGTTATTAACAGATTTTTTAACATTTTCTTTAACAATGATTTTCAAATACTTATAAGAATGTTGATAACTTATTGATAAAAAACTACTATACAAATTGCTTTTTTTATTTATCTTTGCTACCTGCAAGACATAGTTATGGATAAAACTGCCTAATTCCTTAAGACATATAATAACAAAACAAACAAAAAAATATCAATCTCATAGAGATATGGGATTGTTTTATGTGAAAAAATGAAATATAAAAAGTATTACGTAGGGTTGGATATCGGTACTACCAAGATTGTAGCTATGGTAGGTGCCAGAAACGAATATGGTAAAATTCAGATCTTAGGATATGGGCAAGCAAAAAGCGAAGGAATAAACAAAGGAGTGGTGAATAATATTGCCCAAACTTCTCAATCCATAATGGATGCTATCCAAGATGCAAAAGAAAAGACTGGTTTAGAAATCGAAAATGTAGTGGCTGGTATTGCAGGACAAAATATTATCAGTCGCTCTCATTCCGATTATATTATACGTGAAGACCCCGATAAACTTATAGATTTTGAAGACTTAAAACACCTCAAAGATCGTGTTGATTCTATCCCCTTATCTCCAGGTCAGGAAATTATTCACGCTTTACCTCAAGACTATAAAGTAGACAACAATCTTGATGTGAAAGAACCTATTGGAATGATGGGCTCACGTTTAGATGCTACTTTCCACTTAGTCATTGGGCAAGTCAATGCTATAAGAGCTATTTCTCGTTGCGTAGTGATGGCTCATTTAAAACCCGTAGGGCTCACCTTAGAACCTATTGCTTCAGCAAGTGCTGTACTTAGCGATGAAGAAAAGGATGCTGGAGTTGTGTTAGTAGATATAGGAGGTGGTACTACCGATGTAGCTATTTTTAAAGATGGTATTATTCGCCATACAGCAGTGGTGCCTTTAGGTGGGAATATCATTACCGAAGATATCAAAGAAGGTTGTGGTATATTAGCACGCCAAGCTGAAATGTTAAAAGTACAATACGGCTCCGCTTGGCCTGGTGAGAATCGCGACAACGAAATCGTTTCTATACCAGGGATTAGAGGTAAAGAGCCTCGCGAAATATCTCTTAAAAACCTCTCCAAAATTATTCACGCCCGCGTAAGCGAAATTATCAATTTGGTGTTCAACGTAATCAAAAGTTATGGACACGAAGAACCTAAAAAGAAACTTATTTCAGGCATCGTGCTAACTGGTGGTGGAAGCCAGCTCAAACATATTGTACAGTTAGTAGAGTATATCACCGGAATGGATACCCGCATAGGTTACCCTGATGAACACTTAGCAAGCAATTCCGATAATCGACTCACTTCTCCTATCTATGCTACAGCCATAGGATTGGTGATGAGTGCTATTGAAAATGAAGCTGAAGAACAATTCAAAAAACGATTGGAAGAGCTCAAATTTCAAGAAGTTGAAGCTGCAAAAAATACAGAAACTACCCTATTCCAAGAAAAACCAATAGACCCTGTAGCTCAAAATATTACCATAGTAGATGATACTGTTACTACTACTGTTACTACTACTAAAGAAGAACTACAACCTATAGGAGATGACGAGGATGAAAAACCTAAAACAAGCGAGAATTTTTGGGCAAGATTCAATAAATTTGTCTCTAAATATATAGGAGAAACAGACGACGAGTAAAGTATAAAACAAATAATTATGATTTAGATATGGAAGAGAACTATCAATTTAACTTTCCTAAAAACAACAGTAACTATATCAAAGTTATTGGTGTAGGAGGTGGAGGATGTAACGCCGTGAATTTTATGTATAACGAAGGCATAAAAGGCGTAGATTACGTAGTATGTAACACCGATGCTCAAGCTTTAGAGTATAGCCCTATTTCTAATCGTATTCAGTTGGGTGTTACCCTCACCGAAGGATTAGGAGCTGGTGCTAATCCTGAAATCGGAGAGCAAGCTGCTCTTGAAAGCATTGAGGATATTAAGCGCGCTTTAGAAGGAAATACCCAAATGGTATTCATCACCGCAGGTATGGGAGGTGGTACGGGTACAGGTGCTGTGCCTGTAATCGCTAAACAAGCTAAAGATATGGGAATCCTTACAGTTGCCATCGTTACTACCCCTTTCAACTATGAAGGTCTAAAAAGAAGCCGACAAGCTCAAGCGGGAATTAAAAAATTACGCGATTGTGTAGATTCACTTCTCGTAATCAATAACAATAAAATAAGTGAAATTTACGACGACCTTACCGTGGAAGAAGGATACGGTAAAGCCAACGAAATACTCCTCAAAGGAGCTAAAGGTATGGCAGAGGTAATCAGTAAACACTACCTTGTAAATATCGACTTACGTGATGCCCGTACAGTTTTAGAAAATGGAGGTACAGCTATTATGGGATCAGCAATGGCTGAAGGTGATAATCGCGCTATCGATGCCGTAGCAGGTGCTTTGAACTCCCCTCTGCTCAACGATAACAAAATTGTAGGTGCTAAAAATGCTCTTGTCCTTATTACTTATGGAGATAAAAAAGCTACTCAACGCGAGGTCAATGAGATTATGGGCTACATCCAAGAAAAAGCTGGAGATGATATGGCTGACCTTATCTATGGTATAGGGGTAGACGAAAGTTTAGGAGAAGCTATCTCAGTAATCGTGATTGCCACTGGTTTTGATGCCGAACAACAACAAGAAATCGTTAATTCCGAACCTCGCCGCGTGATTCACGTACTCGAAGAAAACCAAACTATCATTCGTGATTTAACTGAACAAAAAGGAACAGTAGTTAAAACCTCTATCTCCCCTGAGAGTACAACTTATCCTACTCCTGCAGTTCCAGAAATTAAAAAAGAACTTTCTCTTTCAGATTTATTCAATATCTGGACAGATTGCGAAGTTGTAACCGCTGATGATGCTTTTGTAATTGTTGATAAAACAGCTCCTACTCAGTTTGACGACAATTTTCAGACACAATCTATAGTTAAACAGCAACCAATTCAACAACAATCAATTCAACCACAGCAACCGCAAACTAAAGCTCCTGATGCTCCTATCATTCATACTTTGAGAGATGAACCTTATGAGTTTTCTTATGCAACAAAATCTCCTATAAAAGAGGAAGAAATGTTTGATATGTATGTAAGAGATATCGAGTTTGAAGAAAAATATACTCAGCCTGTGGTAGAAAAGAGAAGCCAATCTGAGTTTGTAAGTAATAAAGGTGGTGAAGCTCCTCAACCTTACAATCCTAATACTTCTGTAGGAGTACAAACAAGAATGTTTGCTGAAGATGAAGAACAAAAACTCAGTCCTATGGATGCTCCCATCTCTGATGTGCTTAACAAGCGTTCATCTAACCTAAAGACCTATAATCACACTTTTGGTAATGCAGGTCAATCACGTACTACAGTAGGTAAAGATAGTGCAGGTGAAATGCAAATAAGACGTAACAATTCTTTCTTGCACGATAATGTAGACTAAAGTTAAATATCCTTAAAAAGAAAAAATCTGAAAGCTCATAGTGAACTTTCAGATTTTTTTTGTTGTTATAAATCAGTTGTTAAATATTTCTGTTCATATCCCATTTTTCGAGATATTCGGCAACACGTTGTACAAACATTCCGCCTAAAGCACCATTTACCACGCGATGGTCATAACTGTGGGAGAGCATCATTTTGTAACGGATACCTATCACATCACCTTCAGGAGTTTCTATTACAGAAGGGACTTTGCAAATAGCGCCAATTGCTAAAATTCCCACTTGTGGCTGATTGATAATAGGAGTGCCAAATAAAGTGCCAAAAGAACCTATATTAGTAACTGTATAAGTGCCGTCTTTTACTTCATCAGGTTTTAACTGACCTGCACGTGCTCGTACGGCAAGATCATTTACAGTTTTTACCATTCCACGTAAGTTAAGGGCATCAGCGTTTTTAATTACAGGTACAATGAGGTTACCGTCGGGGAGGGCAGTTGCCATACCTATATTGATGTGTTTCTTCTTGATAATTGTATTGCCTTCTACCGAAATGTTCATCATCGGGAAATCTACCAAGGCTTTGGCTACTGCCTCCATAAAGATAGGGGTAAAGGTAATTTTCTCACCTTCACGGGCTTCAAAGGCTTTTTTTACTTTGTTGCGCCATTGCCAAACACGAGTAACATCTACTTCAGTAAAACTTTGTACGTGTGCTGAGGTTTGCTTGCTCATCGTCATGTGTTCAGCGATGATTTTGCCCATACGACTCATCTCTATGCGCTCATCTCCTTCAACAAAAGAAGAGGTAGGCGTTGCAAAAATTGATGATTTTTGAGTTCTATGTGCTAAATAACCTAAAATATCGTCTTTGGTAACGCGGTTATTCAAACCTGTACCTTGTATATGATTTAGTTCATCGAGGGTGATACCTTCTTTTTTAGCGATATTCTTCACCAAGGGCGAATAAAAGCGTTCACTACTGCTAAAATCAATGGGTGCAGCAAGTGTTTCTTTTATCTCAGCGATTTGCTGTGTTAAGTTTTTAGCTTCATTTTCAGCATCATCTTCATTTCCATTTTCAGCTTCAATTTCAGCATCATTTTCAGTTTCTATGATAGCCATTACCTCACCTACTTTCACTACTTCATCTACTTTGAAGAGTATTTCGGCTACTATGCCCGATACATCACAGGACACTTCGGAGTCTACCTTATCGGTGGCTACTTCTGCAATAGTTTCTTCGGCTTCAATAGGATCGCCTACTTTTTTAAGCCAATTGGTAATAGTAGCTTCAGCTACACTTTCGCCCATTGAGGGCAATTTCAATTCATATTTTGCCATTTTGTGCTACTTTAGGTCTTTCACCTCTTGAGGGAGGTTCATATTTTTGGTTAATACACCTATCTTGTTCAGGTTGATGTCACCTGTGAGTGATAGAACAACGGTTTGTTTAGAGGTTTCTGAGGGTTCTACTAACATTAGGAGTTCGGCTACATTGTTTGCATCTTTTCCTCCTTTGGTGTAGAATTTCACGTTTTGAGCTTTGTCTTTCACGCGCATCAATTCTGATAGTGCAGCGGTTTTTACATAAGCTAAGGCTTCAGTTTTCATTTGGGCAGCCGCTGTACTATTCTCGGTAGTGAATATTTTCATTCCTTTGAGTTTGTTGGCTACTTCCATAAATTCTTTAGCATCGGCATCTTTACTATCTATTTTAGAGAGCATTTGAAACATTTTTTGAGACACTACTACTGTGTTAATGTCTTTATTAGCTTCTAATTTCTCAAAAGAGGCTTGAGCACTTACGCTCATTGATACAAAAGCTGCTGATAGAATTGCTAAACTTTTTATTTTCATAAGATTATTATTTAGGATCTTCTTTTATTATTTTGAGTTTTGCTTCCTCATATTGCTGGAGGAGTTCTACTTTTTCAACGCCTTTGTTGTATTCTTTAGAAATCATCAGTAAGCCTTGTTTTACTTCGTTGTACACTTTTTGAGCGGCTTGCTGTTCTTCTTGGCGTTGTTTGAGGAAATAGCCTATACCTGCTACTACAAGTACGACTATTAAACTTATCAGTATTGTTTTTTTCATCAGTTACGTTTGAATATAGATAGGTCGAAATCAAGGAAATAGAGCGTAATGAGTATGAGTATAGCCAGTATAATCCAAAAGGTTTTATTTACTCCTGCATTTTTTTTGTTCCTACTCTCATTGCGGATAGTGCGCCATTCTTCAGTGAAATGGTTGGTTACTGTTTCGCGGTCTCTGCGGATACGTGACCCCATTTCAAAAGCGTTGCCTTGTTCCTTTCCTTCGTAGTAACGAGGGGTATAGTTGAAACGTTTATTCTTCTGTAATTGAAATAGTTTAATCTTCATAATGCGCAAAGGTAAAAAAATATTGAGAATTAACAATGAACAAATTACAAAAATTATTCCAATAGGCTATCCATTTGGGAGATAATATCTCTAACGATATGATTTTCATCTATTACATTTTCAAATAGTTCAGTTTTGTTTTCTTGTAGTTTGATGATTTTTTCTTCTATACTATCCTTGCTTACAAATCGGATGACGTTCACTTTGTTTTCTTGTCCTATGCGGTGGGCGCGTGCAATGGCTTGGCGTTCGGAAAATGGATTCCACCAGGGGTCTAATAGCAATACATACGAGGCTTTGGTGAGGTTGAGCCCTACTTCACCAGCTTTGAGTGATATGAAAAAGAAACTCACATCTTCTTGGTTTTGAAAAGCTTCTACTTGGCTTTTTCGTTCGTGAGTAGCGGTAGCTCCCGTGAGTTTGCTATACTTTATTTTATGGGTTTTGCACCACGCTTCAAAGAGTTCTAAATGTTTTACAAAACTACTGAATATAAGAGCTTTGTGCTGTGCAGTGTGGAGAGTTTCCATATAGCTAATTACCTCTTGATACTTGCCTGAAGGGATAGTGCTTTCGGCATCAGCTAATACAGGGTGGTTGCTTATCTGTCGCAATTTGGTGAGCATTTGCAGAGCATTGAACTCGCTGATGGGTTCTGAGGTTTCTAATAGCTGGTTGCGTACTTTAGATTTTTCTCTCTCGTACCATTGGGCTTGGGCTTCACTCATCGGGCAGTAGGCGAGTTGTTCTTCTATATCGGGTAAATCGCTGAGTACTTGTTCTTTGGTACGGCGCAAAATGTGTTTGCCTACCAAAGTTTTGAGTTCTTCCAAGGCTTGCGGATTCTTTTTCTTGCTGATTTCTACCTCATAATGTTTGTAAAAGAAAGGATAAGTCCCTAATTGATTGGGGTTGATAAACTGCATTTGCGCCCATAAATCGCTGAGGGCGTTCTCTATAGGCGTGCCACTGAGAGCGATGCGATGCTCAGCTTTCAAAGCGTTGATTGCTTTAAAGGTCTTGGAATTCTTGTTTTTAATACGCTGACTCTCGTCTAAAATGATATACCTAAATTCGAGTTTTTCGAGTTCTTTGCCGTCGCGTTCCACAATGGGGTAGGAGGTGAATACCACATCGTAATTGGTAAGCCGGCGTACTTTTGTTTTGCGTTCACTGCTACTGCCTATGTATTGGGTGCATTTGAAATGAGGGGCAAAACGTTTGGTCTCGTCGTACCAATTGAAGAGCAAAGACGAGGGCAATATTACTAATACTTTTAGAGCTTCTTTTTGAGGCTCGGTAGCTGAAAAAAGATCGGTGAAATCATTTTCTTTTAGGGGGAGAGTATCGTGAATGGCAACTAATAAAGCTATGGTTTGCAAGGTTTTACCCAATCCCATATCATCGGCTAAACAAGCGCCTACCCCGTTGTGATAGTGTTGCAAAAGCCATTCTACGCCTTCCACTTGGTAAGGTCGCAAGGTTGCGCGTAGGTTAGGGGAGGGGGTATAGGTTACCTTTTCGACAATATTATGCGGTTTGAGTTCAGGAATAGCCTCTAAAAGAGCATAATTATTCTTTGCTAATTGCAGTTTTCCGTCTTGTTGCTTGCTGTGTTTGGCTATACTGCTGAATTTACTAAACCATTCTTGCGGAATAATAAAGATTTTTCCGTTAGGAAGTGTGTAAATAGGATTATTTTCCTTGATATTACCGATTAAATCCTTAAAATGGAAGCTGTTTTCACCTTGTTTTACCTCAATAGAAAGGTCAAACCAGTCGTTTTGGGAGCTAGTATTGCTATAAATAAGCTCTGAAGTGCTCATATTCACCTCTTTTCCGTCTACCAAAAACGGGCGAAAGGTAAATCCTTGTTCACTAAGCCTTTGCTGGTGGTGTAACAAGTGAAAATAAGCTGCAAAAGGGTCGGTGTTTTGTAGTGAAAAAATACCGCTTTCCTCACTGAAGTCTATATCGGTGAGGTGTTGCTTCATTTGAGTTTCTTCCTCGGTATTTCTCTTGTATTTGTAGATAGTAATACGGTTGTTTTCGTCAATTTTTAGTTGAGAATGTACATTTTTGTTTTGATTGCTTTTAAAAGTATAGCCTTCGTAATCAAAATGAAGTACAATTTTGTACTGATTGGCAAAAAAATCGTTGATAAGTTCTATTTCAGTATTTTTTAGACTTGTCTTTTCAATGATTTCAAAACCAATAGCTTCTACTTGGGCATTGCGCAGTATTTTTTGAAGAAATTTATCAAAATATTCTTGTAGATTTTTTTCAGGAATAAAAGTCTCCTCTTTGTTGAGAAAAGGTTTCAAGTGAGACGCTTTGATGTGAGCGATACGCACCACTTTTTGGTTTAGAGTAATCCACGTGTGAGTGTTGTTGAGCAGTTCAATTTGGCACTGATGAGGCAAGTGTTTTTGTCCGTTTTCTTCTATATACAAGCGGTAGGCAATACCCTCTTCTTTTTTCTCGAAAACTAATAGAGGTTCGAGTATTTCGTTAGTTATAAAGCGTCTTTTTTTGGGAATATCGTCCTTAGGGGAATAGTTGATGGTTAAAAACAACTCTTTTTCAGCAATAAGTAAAAGCAATTGGTGAGTTTGTTCCTCTATTTGCTCTTGGATATACTTTTTGGTGGCAGGATTTTGGAATAGTTTTTCAAAAGTCTCTCCTTTTTTAGTGTATTTATTGTAAAGAACATTGGTTTGCAGATTGTTTACTAACGCCAAAGCCTCTTTTTCGGCAGATGATAATTGCCAATTGGTTAAACTTTCGAGTACTTGAGGAGTAGCTTTTTTGTAGAAAGAAAGGAATCCGTTTTGCGTTTCACCTATATAGGCAGTGGGCAAATGGAGTTCTAAGAGAGGCGTATACGAAAGGTCGAAAAATAAAAACATTGGATAATTTGTCGATTTGTTGATTTGTCAATTAGTGTTGTTGTGAGAGTGTTATAATTTTAGTTTCAATGAGTCGTTGAGAAATATTGTTTGCATACTTTATCAATCTGTTATACAAAGCGTTTATTCCAGTTTTTTCACCTTCTTCAGCAGGCATATAATATATAAAACTATGCCATTCGACGGGGAAGTCAAACTCTGAATGTATCATATCTACTTCGTATAATTTATCTTTTTTATCTTTGTTTGAAGCAATTATTTCTGATAATTTTTTCACTTCCCAAAATTGATAATAACTTTTATTTATATCTATTTCTCTTTCAAAAATTTCCTTATCTATATCGTCCCAAATAGAGTTAGGATATATTTTTCTTAGTAGTTTAACAAATTCCTCTTCAGAAAATGTAGGTAATAGATATAAACCAGTGAACATTTTTTCAGTACATTCTATATATCCATATTCACAGTAGGATAAAACCTCTTCAGGAGTGATCCAATGTTTTCTTACTCCTACATATACCGTTCTCCAATCGTTTAAAACAAAACCTTTTTCAAATATTTTTATTGGAGTATGTTGGTAACAATAAAGTTCTTCTTCGTCTTGATATTGTTCCCAAATACGCATAGATCTAAAACGTTTACAAATTCCTTTTAAACGAATCATCAAATTGTGTATAGCTTTTATAGCTCGTCTGTTTTTTTCAGGGGGTATCATATTGTAGTGTTGTGAATATCGGTTATGATGTTGTGACAGCCTAATTTGTCAAGCACTTCTTCAATCGTATCAAAAGTTTGTCCGTATAAATCGTTTTGATTGTAATGTTCTACATAAGCATATTTTTTCCGATTGCTAAAAAAGAGTTTTAATTCTAAATAGCTGTAAATATTAGCTGTAAACTTAAAAATTTCATACCTTAACTCATAAGCGGGGTATGGCTTTTCTTTTACAAAAAGGATAAATTTGTTAAGCGTTTCGTACATAGCAATGTATCTCAATTTAATTTTTTCTTGCTGCGTCTTTTTCTTCAATAAACGTTGAGCATATAGGTAATATTTCATTCTTTTGGTGAAAAAAGAAAAATACGCTTCTTTTTCTGCGTCATTAACCCTTTGTATTGAGAGGTATATTTGCCTAAATACTACCACTAAAAATTTTATTTCTTCTTTTGTCATTTTGGCGAAAAATTTATCTAAATGCCAATTGACATCCATTTTTTCCTTTTCTTCATTTGTACTATAGCTTGAAATAAGGCAGCAGTCATTTCTTCTATAGATTCTTTAGTGTTGATATTCATTTCTTTTCTCTCCCAAACCCATAATTTGTTGTCAATTACATCTTTGGCAGTAATTGTATCTAAACTTTTAGGTTCTCCAAATCTATACATAGCGCTATAAAATATAATGTTCGTGATGCAAAGGTAGCAATTATTTTTTAGAAGAATGAGAGAAAAGTTTTTTCGTTAAGAGACGGATTGAAATTTGCTAATCAACAAATTGGCTAATTTGTTAATTATTTATATCTTTGCCGCGATTTTTAAACTACAAAAAGAAATGTCTGCAGTTAGAAAAGAATACAAACGCGTAACTACCAAATCGGTAGTAGAGATGAAAGCCAATGGCGAGAAGATTTCAATGCTTACCGCCTACGATTATACTTTTGCAAAATTATTAGATTCCGCTGGTATCGATGTACTTTTGGTAGGCGACTCAGCCAGTAATGTAATGGCAGGACACGAAACAACCTTGCCTATCACCTTAGATCAGATGATTTATCACGCTTCATCAGTAGTACGTGGGGTAGAACGCGCTCTTGTGGTGGTGGATTTGCCTTTTGGTACTTACCAGTCCGACCCTAAAAAGGCTTTGCGTTCGGCTATCAGAATAATGAAAGAAAGTGGAGCGCACGCTATTAAATTAGAGGGAGGTAAAGAAGAAGCCGAGAGTATCAAGCGCATTGTGAATGCAGGTATTCCTGTGATGGGACACTTGGGGCTTACGCCACAATCAATTCATCAGTTTGGTTCTTTTGCTTTGCGCGCTAAAGAAGAAGCCGAAGCACAAAAACTCAAAGAAGATGCTAAACTGCTCGAACAATTGGGTTGTTTTGCTATTGTATTAGAAAAAATACCTGCTAAATTAGCAGAAGAAGTAGCTAAAAGTGTGCGTGTGCCTATCATTGGTATTGGCGCAGGTAGTGCGGTAGATGGACAAGTGCTTGTAATGCAGGATATGCTTGGAATGAACAATGAATTTCAGCCTCGTTTCTTGCGCAAATATGCAAACTTGCAAGAGGTGATTACCAAGGCAGTGTCTCATTATATTGAAGATGTGAAGAACGTTGATTTTCCTAATGAAAAAGAACAGTACTAATGTTCCGCCATCAAGGTAAAAAGCGTACCGCTAAACACAATTTACAAATAGCCGTAGTGCTCTCATTCGTTGCAGGAATGGTGAACGTTACGGGCTTTTTGTTTGTGGGCAAACTCACCACTAACGTAACAGGGCACTTTGCTTATTTTATTTATGATGTATCGGTAGCCGAATTTTGGAAAGGATTGATTTATTTTCTCTATATCTTTGCTTTCTTGTTAGGCTCTTTTACTTCGGGGTTGCTCATTGAAAATGCTAATTACCATCGTACCCAAAATAAATATCTGAAACCTACACTCTTAGAGTGCTTTGCTTTGTTATTGGTAATGGGGTTGCACTTCTTTTTTCCCGAAGCAATTCCTACAGATGTAACGGCTTGTATCTTGCTCTTTGCGATGGGGTTGCAGAATTCTTTTGTAACCAAAATCTCCAACTCGGTAGTGCGCACTACTCACCTTACAGGACTTTTTACCGATTTGGGTATTGAACTCGCTCAAAGGCTTTATTTAAATCGCAATCACTATGAAAATCAACACGCGCAACTGAAAAACACTATCCGCTTGCGACTTTTCATCATTGCATTTTTCTTTTTAGGCGGATTTAGTGCGGGGTATTTTTATATTGAACGCGGGCTTTCTATATATACACTGCTGATTTCAGTAATCATACTTCTCATCGGACTTTTTTACGATGGAATACGTTTTCTCTACTTCACTAATAAACGACATTATGAAACTTATCACAAACGCCGAAAACGTAGACGTGCTTTACGAAGACAATCACGTTATCGCCGTAAACAAGCGAGTGGGCGACATAGTTCAGGGCGACAAGACGGGTGATATACCCCTAAGCGAAATTGTTAAGGCTTATCTTAAGAAAAAATACAACAAACCTGGGGAGGTGTTCCTCGGGGTAGTTCATCGTTTAGACCGACCTACTACAGGGGTGGTGCTTTTTGCTAAGACATCTAAGGCACTTGCGCGTCTTAATGCGATGTTTGCTAATAAGGAAGAAGTGCAAAAAACTTATTGGGCTTTGGTAGATGCGATGCCTCCGGCCGAGGAAGGGACGCTTATCCACTGGTTAGTGCGCAATGAAAAACAAAATAAATCAGTAGCGTATCAAAAAGAAGTGCAACACAGCAAAAAGGCTGTATTGCACTACAAACTATTAAAAACTTATGATCGTTATTATTTATTGGAAATCGACCTTATCACAGGACGACATCACCAAATAAGAGCGCAATTGGCTGCCATTGGCTTGCATATCAAAGGTGATTTGAAATATGGAGCTAAACGCTCAAATCCCGATGGCGGTATCTGTCTTCACGCTCATAGTCTTCGCTTTTTACACCCCGTTAAAAAGGAGAATGTTTCAATTGAGGTAGCTCCTAATTGGCAAATTGGCTAATTAGTTAATTTATTTGTACATCGCTTCTATTTCACGACTGTAATTAGCATAAATCACCTTTCTTCTTAACTTTAATGAAGGGGTAATTTCGTTGCGTTCAATTGTAAAAGCTGAAGGAAGTAACGTAAACTTCTTAATTTGCTCGTAGTCAGGTAAGTCTTTTTGGAATTTTTGCAATTGCTTGCCTATGTATTCTATCACCTGACTGTGTTTGATCAAATCTGCTGTGTTTTTATACTTAATATTAAGGTCTTTTAAGGCTTGCGACAGCATCTCAAAATTAGGAACGATAAGAGCTGAAACAAATTTCTTTCCATCGGCAACTACAGCTATCTGTTCAATAAGGTTATATTTGCCCACTTTACCTTCAATCATTTGTGGAGCAATGTATTTGCCATTAGAAGTTTTCATCAATTCTTTGATGCGTTCAGTAATAAAGAGACTATTGTTACCATCTAACTTACCAGCATCACCAGTACGCAAATAACCATCGGGAGTAAATACTTTGGCTGTTTCTTCAGGGTTTTTATAGTAACCCTTCATCACCATTCCTCCTTTTACTAATATTTCGTTATCTTCACCTATACGCACTTGTACGTTAGGCATTACTTCCCCTACCGATTGAGGGTTGATACGATTGTCACCCCAGCAAGATATGGTGGCAACTGTTTCGGTCATTCCATAACCCAATTTCAAATTAATACCAATTGATTGGAAAAACCTACCTATACTGGGTTCGAGATTTGCACCCCCACAAGGCATAAACTTAATGCGACCACCAAGAGCTTCTTTTAGTTTTTTGTATACTAATTTATCAAAAAGGTTATAGGCTTTTTGTAGTGCTAATGACGGTTTTTTGCCTTGTTCGCGCAAGTTCAACACGCGTCTACCGGTAGCAATGGCTAAACGGAAGAGTTTGCGTTTCACAAAGGAAGAAGCATCCGCTTTGTCATGCACTGTTGCAAATATCTTCTCGTAGAAACGAGGTACAGCACACATCAAAGTGGGGCGCACTTGGGCAAGGGCTTCACGCACTAAATTAGTATCGTCTAAATAGTATACCGTAACAGCTTTATAAAGACAGAAAAATGTCCAAGCGCGTTCAAATACGTGTGATAAGGGTAAGAAAGCTAAAGAAATATCGGTGTTATCCACAGTTGATAGGCGCTCGGTGTGTCCTATCATTTGGAAAGCTAAGTTCTCGTAGGAAAGCATTACTCCTTTGGGTTCACCTGTGGTGCCCGAGGTGTATATAATCGTGAAAAGATCGTCTAGATTGCGTTCGGCAATGCGCTTTTCAAACTCAATATCATATTGAGAACTACTACCCAATGCTAAAAAATCGTTCCAGTGAATTGAATATTGTTTTTCGGTAAGAGCAACCTCGTTGTCGCATACTATAATCATTTGTAATGATGGACATTGATTAGCAACTTGAAGTACTTTTTGGTATTGTTTTTCATCGCCTACAAATAGTACTTTCACTTCAGCGTGATTCATCACGTAAAGAGCTTGTTCGGCTGTGTTTGTAGTGTATATAGGCACCGTAATAGCGCGTATTTGCAAGCAAGCGAGGTCGGCAAGCGACCATTGAGGAGTGTTTTGAGAGAGAATCCCTATTGTTTCTTGAGGTTGTATCCCCAATGAAAGTAGAGCTTTAGAAAGAAGGGTAGTGGTATTGCCTAAAGTTTCCCACGTGATGCCTTTCCATTGAGAAGCAGCGTCTCTTCCCATTAAGGCATCTTTTTGTGGGTATTGCTGTACATTATTGCGGAACAGCGACACAAAATGATAGGCTGTTAAATCCATTTTCGTTATTGAATTAATTAGTCGGGGCAAAAGTATAAAATATTTTTCAATTAGCAATATACAAGTAACAAATGTTATACCACAAAAAAAAGGAACAGAGCATTGCTCTATTCCTTTATATAATCAATAAAAATTTATTACTAAGAAAACAAACGTTCAAAGAAGTTTTTATGTTTTTTATTCATCGAATCATCTACGTGTAGGATATCGTCAGACACAGGTGCTACTGCAGGTGTGTTATCCACAGCCAAAACAGTTTCTGAACTAAAGGTTTGTTGTTGTTCTTCCGACATAATGTCGATTACAAAGTCGATATAATCTTTGCCTTGTTTAGCCAAATAGTTTTTGAAAAAACGACTGCTGAGTTCTACCCCACCTATTCTCTCCATTTTTAAGAGTGAATCATAGAAAGGAGCTACATAATTGGTAATAGCTGATTTTGGCACAGATTTACGTCTACCAATATAGTGTGTAATCTTACCTGTTTCGTCGCGACGCATTTCAAAATCAGTTACTACCCAGTAGTATTCACCTGTTTTTGCTAAGTTCTTGATAACCCCTACAAAGTTGTTACCTGCTTTCAAGTTATCCCAAAGGAGTTTAAAAATCAATTTAGGCATATCGGGGTGACGAATAAGGTTATGAGGTTGCCCAATGAGTTCGCTGGCAGAATAGTGTGCTACCGAGCAGAACACATCGTTTACATTGGTAATAGTTCCTGCAGCATCAGTTTCACTGATGAGCACTTTACTTTTATCCCATTCTACTTCACGATCTACAGGGGTAGGACGCTCGATAGTAGGTACTAGATTTTGAAAATCTGACATATTATTTATTGTTAATTTAATAAGTTCTTCAGTAATAATTTTCTCCTAACTAAATAGGTGACTGAAGAAACTTTTACGTTTTTCGTTCTGAGCTTCGTTCATTGTTACAATATCATCAGATACTACAGTGCTAGTATCTACTGATGATACAGGAATTTCCTCAAAGGCTACGTTTTCACGGTTTTCATTCATTACATCAATGATAAAATCAATATAGTCTTTACCTTGTTTAGCCAAATAGTTTTTGAAGAAACGAGTGCTGAGTTCCATACCACCTACTTTTTCAAGTTTCAATAAGGTTTCGTAAAGAGGTGCTACATAGTTTTCAATCACAGCTTTAGGTACTGACTTACGGCGAGCGATATAGTGAGTGATATTACCCATTGCGTCGCAGCGCATTTCAAAATCGGTAATTACCCAATAGTATTCACCGCTCTTAGCCAAGTTTTTGATAACCCCAATAAAGTTATTACCAGCTTTAAGGTTATCTCAAAGCAATTTGAAAATTAGTTTAGGCATATCAGGGTGGCGAATAATGCTGTGAGGTTGTCCTATCATCTCATCTGGTGAATAGCCACAAACATTGCAAAACACATCATTCACATTAGTAATACGACCATAAACATCAGTTTCACTAATCACCACTTGTGATTTGTTCCAACCTACTTCTCTGTCTATTGGAGTAGGGCGTTCCACAGTAAGTTCAATTTTTCTATAATCATTAATCATTCCAAAATTTTATTTTTGGTTATTATCGCGCAAAGGTACAAAGTTTCTTAAAGATGAAATGTTTTTTTCTCTTAAACTTTTCATAAAATTTCGGAACGTCTAAAACTTACTTTTTTACGTTTTTGAATATCAAATTGTTGCGTTATTGTCCGTAGTGTTATCGTTTTCAGATTTATCTGTTTCTTCAATCTTGTTAGTGTATTTGTTATAAAAAAATGATGCTACAAGCACTAAGAAACCGAGAATTACAAATACAATAGTTTTCCGCAAGGCGTCTAAGTGGGTAGTGTCGTACAAGAATAATTTTAGGATACTGAAACCGATGAGTACAATACCCGAAATACGCAGATGTTTCTTACGTTTGAAAATACCTAAAACTACCAAAAGAAGTGCGTAAGAGCCCCATAAGATGGTAAGTCCTAATTTGTAGTTAGAAGCCGAACGGTAAAGCTCTGTCCAGTGCAAGAGCTCGCTGCTGGCAACCCATAAAATAACGAGGTGTAGAAGGAATTCTAAGTTCTTTTTAACTTCTTCTTTTAAATTGAGAAAACGACTCAATAAGTAGGATGTATAACAGAATATAGCAAAAACTACAATCCCTACATATCTCACATTCAAGAACCAAAGTGATAACTGAGGATTATCGAGGTAACTTTCTCTCAATTCACTGAAAGTGTATAGCCCTAAGGTCATAAAAATAAATGCGAGCAAAATGCTGATGCCAAACTGTATTTCACCCAATAATTTAGATTTGAACAATTTTATATTCAATAAGGTGTAAACAACAACAAAAAGCAAACTATAAACTATTTTCCATACGTTTTTAAAATTATCTAACGCTTCCCAAGCACCATAATTATCTGTAAGATTAGGTGTTTGCTGGAGAGCTCTTACATCGCACAAAATATCTATTTCTCTAAAGAATATAAAATAGAGAGACCCTACACACAAAATATTTAGTATGATGGTAAGGAGCTTGTAGATTTCTTTGTTAGCGAGTTGAGTTAAATGGTGTGTATATGCCATAAAACCAAAGGCAGCACTATATAACAATGCATTGATGAACATCGCATTGCCAAACGGAACGATATTATTAAACTCATTCAAATTTGTATAGTATAAACTGTAGTCTGCTTTTGTCCAATCGATTAATAAACTGATGCTCGCCAATACCATTACAGCGTATGAAATTCGCTCGTATACCAGCAAGTTTTTGCGGCGACCAAACCAGAAGAGCAAAGCAGCTTCAGCACTCCAAAATACTGTAATCCAAGAGCCTTTGAATTGGATAGGTATCACTAAAGTAGCATAGGATAGCGCCAATACTAATATCAAGTATTTTAGAGCTTGTGAAGGGAATTTTTTAACATGGAAATAATAGGCTACCCCAAAGTGCAATAGGGCATTTCCTAAAGTGAATGCCGCTATAGCAGTGCGATTACCTATAGAATAGTCGTGAATATACCACACTCCCATACTAAAGAAAAGCAAACTATTAAATAGGAATAGTACTACATCTAAACCTTTTAACTCTTTTTCTTGATGTATTTTCTGGAAGATAAAAGCTATATAAAAAGTGAGAAAAGTAACTAAATTGAAAGTGAAATAAGGTGCAAAATCATCGTACTCGTAATTGTTAGCCCACAATGAAAGCAACATTAACCAAGTGAAAACAAAAGCTGATAAATAAAGAGAACGCCATTGTTTGTAGAACGAAATGATGAGTACCCCAATGTTGATAATAGCTGTATAAGCAAACAAAATAGATACGCGTCCTGAGTTATCGCTCAGTAAGAATGGAACGGCATAACTACCTACTAAGCCTATGAGAGCAATCACTACCTTGTTGTAGTTTAGCGATGCGGCTACCGTAAAGGCAGTGAAGAGGAACATCAGTATAAAGGTAAGCGACTGCGGGAAAAACTCAAATACCGAATAGCCTATAAAAGTAACAAAGTAGAAAATCGTCATCGCTCCACTCACAAGCACTGCGCTGAAGCTCTCGTATTTCTTTTTGAGCATTGCTCCTGCCACAAAAAGTCCTGCTCCCACTAAGTAGCCCAATACCAATCGCATTGCAGGGCTGATTAAGTTGTGTTCTATAGAGTATTTTACTCCTATAAACACCCCAATAATGATAATGCCTATCCCTATTTTGCTGAATAAGTTTTCACCAATAAAACGTTCCCAGTTAATAGATTTTTTAGGTTTAAACCAATTGTCTACTTGTTTTTCAAAATCAGGTTTTCTGCTATGGTAAGGTTGGTTTGCTTCTATGGGTTGAGGTGCAATAGTAGTTTCTTCGGCTGTTACTTCTTCTACTATTTGAGGATTAATAATAGGGTCTTCAGCAACTCTTTCTACAGTTTCTTCAGCAGTTTTTTCTATAACTTCTTCCATTGCAGCAGGAGCAAGTTTTTCTTCCACTACTGTAGGATCAAGTTTTTCTTCTTCTACCACTGTGGGTACAATAGGCTGTTCTGCAATTGTCTCTATAACTGGAGGCGCAATAGTTGCTCTCTCAGTACTTTCCTGCATTGTAGCTTTCAGCTCCCAAAGGTAGTTTTTAATACCTTTCATCTCTTTGATGAAATCATATTGTTTATCTACAGCCCCATCAACTTTGTTCATTAGGGCTTCTAATTCTTTATTAGTGATCATATTCTTTTGAAAAACTTCGTTTGAAAGCACAAAGATATAAAACTGTTAATAATTAACAAACAAAAGATAAATAAAAAAATAGTCTTACCTCTTGTTACTTACTGTTTTCACAAATAAAATTTTTGCTAATTTGCTAATTGTTTCCTACTTTTGCGGTCTTAAAACTCTTATAGTAAATTAAATGGAACGAATAAGTGTATTCGATATGCTTAAAATAGGGGTAGGACCTTCCAGCTCTCACACTTTAGGTCCTTGGCGTGCTGCCGAGGCTTTCCTCAAAGAATTGAGAGAGAAGCGCCTATTGTCCAAAACAACGAAAGTACACGTAGATTTGTATGGTTCTCTTTCCCTCACTGGCAAAGGACACGCTACTGATTTAGCAGTAATGCTTGGTCTCAGTGGTGCCGACCCTGAGTATGTGCCTATTGAGAGCTTAGACGTAATCATTACAGCTATTACTAACAATCAAAAACTCTGTTTGGGTAACGAACAGATTATCAACTTCAACCCTAAAGAAAATATCGTTTTTAACAGGAATTTCTTGCCTTTTCACGCTAATGGGCTTACTTTTACTGCTGAAGGTGAAGACTTTAGCTATGCTTCTACTTTCTACTCAGTAGGGGGTGGTTTTATAGTAAAAGAAGGGGAACAAACAATAACTAAAGATGATAACCGACGCAATTTTCCTTTTCCTATCGATAAAGCTGAAGAACTGATAAACTATTGTCGGCAAGAGGGTAAGAAAATATCCGAAATAGTTTATGAAAACGAAAAATCCTTGCGCACAGAGGAGCAAATTCACAGCGAGTTGATGCGTATATGGCATACAATGCTGGAATGCACTTATATAGGTTGCCATACCGAGGGGGTACTCCCTGGCGGCTTGCACGTGCGCCGTCGCGCTTATGATATCCATAAGAACCTCATCGGGGTAGTTACTTATGATAGTCCTGAAAATTGGCTGAACTCTATCAAGAAAACGAATATCAAGTTCCGCGAAATCCTCAAATGGGTGAGTTGTTTTTCACTGGCAGTCAATGAAGTGAATGCTTCGTTAGGGCGTGTGGTTACCGCACCTACTAACGGAAGTGCAGGAGTAATTCCAGCAGTGTTGCTCTACTATGTAACTATTGAAAACCAACAGGCTACTGAGGAGCATATTCAGCAATTTCTCTTGGTGGCAGGCGAGATAGGCAGTCTCTTCAAAAAAGGGGCAACCATCTCGGCGGCTATGGGTGGTTGTCAAGCCGAAATAGGGGTGTCGTCAGCAATGGCGGCAGGCGCGCTCTGTGAACTCTTAGGCGGTTCTCCTGAGCAGGTGCTTATCGCTGCCGAAATAGCAATGGAACACCACTTGGGGCTTACTTGCGACCCTATCGGCGGATTGGTGCAAATCCCTTGTATAGAGCGCAATGCAATGGGGGCAATCAAAGCAATTAACGCTGCCGAATTGGCTATCGAAACCGACCCTAAGAATGTCAAAGTTCCTTTGGATAAGGTGATAAATACAATGTGGCAAACTGCCAAAGATATGAATTCTAAATATAAAGAAACCTCCGAAGGTGGTTTAGCCGTCGCCGTAAATATGGCAGACTGCTAACCCCCCTGAACCCTGAAACCTAACACCTGACACCTGACACCTAATATTTATGACCATCAATTGTAAAGGAGAATTGCTCTCTATGGATACCCCAAAAGTGATGGGAATCCTCAATCATACCCCCGACTCTTTTTACGAAGGGAGTCGTGTAACCGAAAAAACACTCTTGCAACGCGCTGAAACAATGCTTGCTCAAGGTGCTGATTTTATTGATGTAGGGGGCTATAGTACTCGCCCGAATGCACCTGAAGTCTCACAAAATGAAGAACTTAATAGGGTTCTGCCCGTAGTGCGCTCTTTGGTGCAACATTTCCCCGAGATACGTATCTCAGTAGATACTTTCCGCAGTGAGGTAGCGCGCCAATCACTCTTAGAAGGAGCTTGTATAATCAACGATATTTCTGCGGGACTCTTAGATGAGCAGATGTTGCCCGTAGTGGCACAATTTCAGGTGCCTTATATTGCGATGCATCTTGTAGGTACCCCCCAAACAATGCAACAACATACTGATTATAATGATATTATCAGCGATATGCGCTACTATTTTTCGGAGCGCAAAGCTAAAGCCTTAGAAGCAGGAATTAATGATTTTATAGTAGATGTAGGCTTTGGATTCTCTAAAACTTTAGACCAAAATTACGAAGTCTTGAAGCGCTTAGAACTATTTCAGTGTTTTGGTTGTCCGCTATTGGTAGGTTTTTCCCGCAAGTCGATGTTGTACAAACTGTTAGAAACCGACCCCGCCAATGCACTGAATGCTACGACAGTAGTCAATACTATTGCCTTGATGAAAGGGGCACACATCTTGCGGGTACACGATGTAAAAGAAGCTAAAGAATGTGTAACACTCTTTGAAAAAATACAATGAAACTATTCGATATTTTAGACTTTACCGTTGTCGATGCGATTGATATACTGCTATTTGCATCTCTTTTGTACTACCTCTACCGATTGATTCGGGGTACGGTAGCTATCAATATTTTTATGGGGATTGTGATTATCTACCTGATATGGAAAATTACAGAAGCCCTGCAAATGCAGTTGCTCAGCAGTATGTTAGGTCAGTTTATTGGGGTAGGAGTCTTTGCATTAATAGTTGTGTTCCAGCAGGAAATACGTCGCTTTTTGCTCACATTGGGTTCTACTAATATCACAGCGCGCAACAAATTACAACGCGTATTTCATTTTTTCAAAGAAAAAGAAATTCTACTCAATATCGAAAGTTTGGTAAATGTATGTTTGAAATTAGGAACTACCAATACAGGAGCGCTTATTGTTTTGGAACACAATATGCCCCTTGATTTTGTAACTGAAACGGGTGACAAGGTGAATATAGAATTTTCTGAGCCTATTATTGAAAGTATCTTTTATAAAAACAGCCCGCTACACGATGGAGCTATTGTGATAAAGGGCGATCATATTGTAGCTACAAGGGTGATATTGCCTGTGGCAAGTGAAATCAATTTGCCTAAACGCTACGGTTTGCGCCACCGCGCCGCTATTTCCATTACCGAGAAAACCGATGCTACAGCTTTAGTAGTTTCTGAAGAAACAGGGCATATCTCTTACTTCAAGAATGGAGCTTTTGTAAAATTCAAAGACCCCGATGAACTCATCAAAACTATACAAGCTGATTTTTAAAATTGCTTTTATATCACACACATTGTCAAAGTCCTTAATTGCCCGTGCGACTCGCACCTTTGATAAAGTCTAAAACTTCTAATGATAATATGATATGAAGTTCCTATTTTTAATACTTTTTTCAGCTTACACAACCACTGTTTTAGCTAACTTTCCACTGCAATACAATGAGAAAAACTTTATAGGGGCTCTATAGACAGTGCGGTGGTAGTGAGTAGCAGAGGCTATACTAAAGACACCTCTCCTTATCTAATTTTCAAGCTAAAACTCTTCTCTTCTCCTAAAAATCCCTCTAATAAATCACCTGCTACTGCCTTCCTTGCACCTTGGGGCGCTCCTGTAAAGATAAGGTCGCCTTTGCGAAGGGTAAAGTACTGTGATACTTCAGCAATGATAGTATCAAATCCTCTGAGCATTTGTGTTGTCTTTCCCTCTTGTATAGTAGAGCCGTTTTTATCTAAGTGAAACTCAATAGGGGAGGAGTTGCTAAACATTTCTTTAGATACAAATTTTCCTACGATAGCCGAGCTGTCAAAAGCCTTTGCTTGCTCCCAAGACAGCCCTTTTTGGCTCAATTCAGCTTGTAGATCGCAAGCTGTAAAATCAATGCCCACAGCAATCTCGTCGTAATATTTATGTGCAAACTTCTCCGAAATACATTTCCCATTTTGGTTGATTTTCAGCACTAATTCTATTTCGTAATACAAATCCTGTGTAAAATCAGGAATGTAATAAGGAATTTCAAGGTTATGGATAGCTGTGTCTGGTTTCATAAACACTACTATAGGTTGAAGTGGTGTTTGATTGTTTTCTTCGATAGTCTCGCGGTAATTTCTACCTATACAAATGATTTTCATAGTCTTTCCTTTTTAGCGTATAAAAATGATATTGCAAAAGTAGTATTTTTTCATAATTCGTAACTCGTAATTCGTAATTATTTTATACCTTTGCCCCGAGAAAGAGATTTTAAAAACTTTTTACGAAGATGAATACCATAACAAAAACAAACTTTAAATTCCCTAAACAAAAGTCTGTTTATAAAGGGAAAGTACGTGATGTGTATCAATTGAAAGATGATACCCTCATTATGATTGCCACTGATCGTATTTCAGCTTTCGATGCTATTCTTCCTAAAGGCATCCCTTATAAAGGTCAGATTCTAAACCAAATAGCTGTAAGTTTTTTGCAACAAACTGAAGATATTGTGCCTAATTGGCTTATTGCTTCCCCCGATCCTAATGTTTCTATTGGGCAAGTGTGCGAACCTCTAAAAGTAGAAATGGTAATTCGTGGTTACCTTGCAGGGCACGCTGCACGCCTCTACAAAAACGGAGTGCGCAAGCTCTCAGGAGTGCCTTTACCAGAAGGATTGCGTGAGTTTGATATGTTCCCTCAACACCCCATCATCACCCCTGCTACTAAGGCAGAACAAGGTTTGCACGATGAAGATATCTCTCGTGAAGAAATCATTCGTCGCGGAATTGTAAATGAAGACGACTATCGTTTGATGGAAAAATATACCTATGCTCTCTTCGCACGAGGTACCGAAATTGCTTCTAAACACGGTTTGATTTTGGTAGATACCAAATATGAGTTCGGTAAAACCCGCGATGGTGAAATCGTACTCATCGACGAAATTCACACCCCCGATTCTTCCCGTTATTTCTACAAAGAAGGCTATGAAGAACGCCAAGAAAATGGTGAACCTCAAATCCAACTCTCCAAAGAATTTGTACGTCAGTGGCTCATCTCACAAGGCTTCCAAGGCGAAAAAGGACAAAAAATGCCTGCAATGAGCGATGAATATGTACAATCTGTTTCCGATCGTTATATCGAGCTCTACGAAAATATTATGGGTGAAAAATTTCTTCCTGCCGATACCTCCGACATTGAAAACCGTATCCACGACAACGTATTACGATTTTTACAAAATCAATAATCAAAAAATCTATAAAAATAGCATTCTTGCTTCTACTTTGCCAAAGTTTCTAATTGCCCATTGTGGGTTGCACCTTTGGCAAAGTTCGTCTCAAATTGTATCAAAAACACTGGGACTTTTGTTAATTATTAATTGTCAATTGTCAATTGAACCACGACGTCTACATATCATTAGGAAGTAATTTAGGGAACCGTAAAGCGTACTTACAACAAGCCATAGAAGGCATTGCTACGCGGGTAGGTACCATTGTGGATATAGCCCCTATCTACGAAACACCCTCTTGGGGATTTTCAGGCGAGGCTTTCCTCAACACTTGTCTGCTCTGTCGCACCTTCCTCTCTGCTGAGCAGGTGCTAATGCAACTCTTGCAAATAGAGCAAGAACTGGGGCGCGAACGTATGCCTCATTCTAAAGGCTACCAGTCCCGTACGATAGACCTCGATATACTTTTCTATGACGATGAAGTGATTCATACCGATGTACTTACTGTGCCCCATCCGCTTTTACACCAACGTAAATTTGTGCTCAAGCCTTTAGCTAATATCGATGACCTCAAAATACACCCCGTACTTAAAAAAACAGTTGCCGAACTGCTCCGCACTACCAATGACACTTCACCTGTACAACGCTTGTCCGACCAACTGTCATTTCCCGCACAAAAGTCGCCGTTTTTAAATTATAAGTACATCGCTATTGAAGGAAATATAGGTTCTGGTAAAACTACTTTGGCTACTAAAATCGCCGAAGATTTCAATGCTAAACTGATTTTAGAACAGTTTTCAGATAATCCTTTCTTGCCTAAATTCTACGAAAATCCTAAACAATACGGCTTTACACTCGAAATGTCGTTCCTTACCGAACGATACCAACAAATGCGCGAACAATTAGCTCAAACCGACTTGTTTAAAGAGTTCGTCGTTTCCGATTACGATATCTTCAAATCCCTCATTTTCTCTAAGGTAACCCTTACTGATGATGAATTTGTGTTGTACCGCAAACTTTTCTATATTCTCTATAGCCAAATCATCAAACCCGATTTGTACGTATTTCTCTATCAAAATACCGATCGCCTCATAGAGAACATCAAAAAACGCGGCAGGGAATACGAACAGAACATCTCCCCTGATTATCTAAAAAAAATACATTATGGCTATTTAGATTTTATACAGAAAAATGCCGCTATCAATTCTCTTATCATCGATGTAACCGATCTCGATTTCGTGCAACACTACACTCACTACGAGTATATTATAGAAAAAATTCGTGAGAATTAAGCTATGAAATGTACCCTTTTGCTTTTAGTATTTTCTACGATTGCCCTCAACCATTGTAATACTCAATCACCTACCTCTACCGCTGTTAAAGAGCCTGAAGTAATAACCATTCCTTTCAGCGATGATATTTCTCTACAATGGGATGTCGCTTCTCAACAACTACTTCAAAACACCAATTATCAACGCTATCAAGAAGATAGTGAGGCTATCACTCTATTGCTTAATAGTATTACTGATACTACAAATCTTAAAGTAATGGTCTGTTCCAAAGAAAAACCATTGCGCAAAGGTGATGTAGCTTTTCTTTATTTGCAAGAAACACTAAATATTCCTTTGTTTCAATGTTTTTATATCCAATTTGATGTATTTGAGAAAAAATGTACTTATCCTTCAGACTTACTGAATTATGTAGAAGAATATCGGACAGAAGTACAACAAAAGCTACGTACATACCTTGGAAAATCCTTGTCTAATCCAAAAATTGGCGTACAAGCAACACTAAACTACACTGATGTAAACCGAGAATATGCTGAGGCAGTTATTGTAAATTACTCAGGTAAACCCATTGAAATCAATACTTATTATGTGTTTCATTTTGGTTTACAATATGAAGATGAGAATGGGAAAGCTAAAGATATACAAGGTTGTCCACCTCCTTCTGTGCCTCCAGCAAATTTAAATGATTGCAAAAAAACTTTGCAGAAAGGTGAGAAATACAATCTTGTCTATCACATAATTGATAAAATGATCAATTGTCAAGACATAATAGACTTTGATAAACCGGTTGTAAAAATCCGTGCTTCTATACGTTATAAGTATCCAAATGATAAGAAATATAATGTAGCTTATACTAATTGGATAACTTATGAAAAACACTCTTAATATTTTCTTCTTAACAAATTATTTTCGCTATTCGTAACTCGTATTTCGTAATTATTTGTATCTTTGCCAAAAATTGATTTTTAAGATACAAATGAATATATTACGATTTATCACTGCAGGTAGTGTAGACGACGGTAAAAGTACCCTCATAGGTCGTTTGTTATACGATAGCAAAAGCATTTTAGCCGACCAGCTTGAGGCGCTTGAACAACAATCTAAAAATAAGAACGATGATGGTATAGACCTCGCTATCCTCACCGATGGTCTTCGTGCAGAACGTGAACAGGGTATTACTATTGACGTGGCTTATCGCTATTTCGCAACCCCTAAACGCAAATTTATCATCGCTGATGCCCCTGGTCATACGCAGTACACCCGCAATATGATTACTGGTGCCTCTAATTCTGAGCTTATTATCATTCTGGTAGATGCTCGTAATGGTGTAACCGAACAAACTCGCCGCCATTCTATCATAGCCTCTCTGCTCAATATTCCAGAGGTAGTTGTAGCTGTAAACAAAATGGATTTGGTAGGCTATAGTGAAGAGGTATTCAAAAATATCCAGCAAGAGTATGAAGGTATCGCCAAACGTTTAGGATTGAAAAGTGTGCACTATTTCCCAATTTCGGCTTTTGTAGGTGATAACATTGTGAATACCACTGAAGCAATGCCTTGGTACAAAGGAAATTCATTATTAGACTTCTTAGAAACTATAGAAATTAATAAAGATAATTACGACCAACCTCGTTTTCAGGTGCAGTATGTAATACGCCCTCAAACAGAAGCCTTACACGACTATCGCGGCTATGCAGGGCAAATTATTTCGGGTACTTACCACAAAGGCGATGCTATAGTGGTACTTCCTGAAGGTATCAACACTAAAATCAGTAAGATAGAACACAATGGCGAAGAAGTGGCAGAAGCCAAAGCAGGCGACCCTGTAGTGTTACATATCGAAGATGATATCGATATTTCTCGTGGTGACTATTTTGCCAAACAAGGAGCTGAACCTCAGCAAGGTCAGGATATAGAAGCCCTTGTGTGCTGGATGGACAAACGCGAATTGCGTGAGGGTAATAAGTACTTGTTACAACAGCGCAGTAGGCTCGTAAAAGCCATTGCAAAGGAAATTGAATACAAAATAGATGTCAATACCCTTGACCAAACTGAAGGAGTAGAAAGTGTAAAACTCAATGAAATAGCAAAAATCCGACTTAAAACAGCTGCTCCATTAGTATATGATGCTTTCCAAAGCAATCCCCCTATGGGTAGCGCCATCCTCATTGATGAGACGAGCAATGCTACAGTAGGAGCTGTGATGATATCTTAGCTTTTAGCCAATCCCTAAACTTTGCCAAAGTTTTAATTACTCGTCGTGCTACGACCTTTGGCAAAGTTTTAAAAGTAAAAAAGAAACATCACTTGCTGGAAATAAGTATTTTATAGAAGTGAAGGACTTTATATCAATAAGAATAAAGTACAATTAGAAAACAACAAGTTTCTCATTCAGAAATTATAAATATCAATAGTTTTACCAACTATAGTTAATAATTGAATATAATGATTTTTGAAGATTTGCTTTCGAAAAGTAACTAACACCATTTAGGTGTTTTTTTTTATTGGGTAATTTTTACAACTAATAGCTAACTGCCAACAACTAAAAATAAAACAATCCTATTTTTTTATTAACTTTACAATAAGCGAAATACACTAAGAAATTACAGTGAAGTGTATATCTATCATTCACTAATTCAATAACATACGTAATAAAGATGTTTTTTTAGTTTTATAAAACAATCCATAGAGAAGCATTCAAGATATTATATTTATGTTTTATCTTTATTATTTAAGGATAATATTTTATCCAAAGAGGTATTTTTACCCAAAAAATAGTAAAAAAATTTAATAGAAGAGTAATTTCTAAAAGGTTGATTTTGAGAAATATAGTTTTTAATTCTTAATATAATGCAAATAAAAACTAAAAAAAGTGTTAAAAAATTTGGAGGTTATAAAAATAATGTGTAGTTTTGCGTCATAAAAAACTAAACATTATATTATTATTATGACTGGAACAAAACTACAAGAATTACTCGACGCTCATTGCTTAGAAATGAAAGCCAATATGCCTGGTTTTCTATTTTATGGAATTTTAAGCTGTAAAGATGGAACTATTTTATCTAAAGCTTCAGCTAATGAAGAATCTTCAAAAATAGTAGAACAAAGTTCAGCTTTTCATTTGACGATTGTAGATCAAGTGAAAAAAGTGATGAATAGCAATAAATCTATGGGAGAAACAGCTTTAGACTATATTCTAATTGAAGCTGATAAAATAACCTATATGCTAATGATTTCAGCTTTAGGAAAATTCTTTTCAATCACTGCATTGGATAGACCAAAATCTAATATTGGTATTTCAAGAGCTCTACTATACAAATGTAAAGCAGAATTTGGAACAATGTTAGACGACTTCTTTTAGGAAACGAATAGTAACGCAAAAAATTTATAGCACAAATTTGGATATTCCAAGTTTGTGCTTTTTTGTTTTTACGAAAATTAGTTGTATATTTGTCGTCTAAAAATAAAACGAAAAATATATGACGTCACAAAAATTAACCTCAGAACAAGCAATGGCACTGGAAAATCAGTACGGTGCTCATAACTATCACCCACTACCAGTCGTTCTCAGCAAAGGGCAAGGGGTATATGTGTGGGATGTGGAAGGCAAACGCTACTACGATTTTCTTTCCTCTTACTCTGCTGTAAACCAAGGGCATTGTCATCCTCGCATCATCAAAGCACTTACTGAGCAAGCGCAAACTCTTACACTTACCTCTCGTGCTTTTTATAACGATAAACTCGGAGTGTATGAAAAATATGTAACCGAGTATTTTGGCTTTGAAAAAGTACTCCCTATGAATACAGGAGCTGAAGCTGTAGAAACAGCTATTAAAATATGTCGCAAATGGGCATACGAACAGAAAGGAGTGCCAGAAAGTGCTGCTATTATTATTGTATGCGACCAGAATTTCCACGGGCGTACTACTACAGTAGTTTCTTTCTCTTCTGATAAGAATGCGCGTAAGAACTTTGGTCCCTATACACCTGGTTTTGTATCTGTTCCTTACAACGATTTAGCAGCTTTGGAACAAGTGCTTGCCGATAATAAAGCAACAGTAGCAGGCTTTTTAGTAGAACCGATACAAGGAGAAGCGGGGGTATACGTCCCTTCTGAAGGTTATTTGAGTGGAGCTAAAGCCTTATGCGAAAAATATAATGCGCTCTTTATTGCAGATGAGGTGCAAACAGGGGTAGCGCGAACTGGGAAGCGTTTGGCAGTAGATCACGAAAATGTAAAACCCGATGTATTGGTATTAGGTAAAGCCCTTAGCGGGGGTGTATATCCTGTGAGTGCTGTTCTTGCCGATGACCGTATAATGCACGTAATCAAAGCAGGGCAACACGGCAGTACTTTTGGAGGCAATCCTTTGGCAGCAGCAGTAGCAATTGAAGCTTTACAAGTGGTAAAAGATGAACATTTGGCTGAAAATGCTGCCCGTTTAGGTGAGATTTTCCGTAAAGAAATTGGAGATTATATCAAAACCTCAAAAATTGCCTCATTAGTACGTGGTAAAGGATTATTAAATGCGGTAGTTATCAACGATACCGAAGAGAGTGACACTGCTTGGAATATCTGCCTAAAGATGCGTGACAATGGCTTGCTCGCCAAACCTACTCACGGCAATATCATTAGGTTTGCTCCGCCCTTGGTGATGAATGAAACAGAATTACGAGAATGTATTGCTATTATTATCAATGCTTTAAAAGCGTTTGAAAAATAATATATCATATTGTATACAAATAGAAAGCTGCCTAATGTTTTAGGTAGCTTTTTATTTATACAGAAATATTTTGTACATTTGCCCCACAGAAACAAATTTCACCTTATAAAAAGAAAGAATTATGTACAATTTATTAAAAGGAAAAAGAGGCATCATCTTTGGTGCTTTAGATGAAAATTCTATTGCTTGGAAAACAGCAGAACGCGTACACGAAGAAGGCGGTAAGTTTGTACTTACCAATGCTCCCGTGGCAATGCGTATGGGACAAATAAAAAACTTAGCCGAAAAAACTGGTTCTGAAATTATTCCTGCCGATGCTACCAATATGGACGACCTCCAAAACTTGGTAACTAAAGCAATGGAAATTTTAGGGGGCAAGTTGGATTTTGTGTTGCACTCTATTGGTATGTCGGTGAATGTGCGTAAAAATATCCCTTATACCGAGTCTAACTATATGAATACCGAGAAAGGTTGGGATGTTTCAGCACTTTCTTTCCACAAAGTATGCCAAGTGCTTTACAAGAACGATGCAATGAACGAGTGGGGTAGCATCGTTGCCCTTACTTATATGGCAGCTCAACGCACTTTCCCTGATTATAACGATATGGCTGATAACAAAGCCTACTTAGAGTCTATTGCGCGTAGCTTTGGCTATTTCTTTGGTAAAGATAAAAAAGTGCGCGTGAACACCATTTCACAATCACCTACTGCTACCACCGCAGGACAAGGTGTAAAAGGATTTGATGGTTTTATTGCCTACGCCGATGCGATGTCACCACTGGGCAATGCTACCGCTCAAGATTGTGCTGATTATACAGTATCTCTCTTCTCTGATCTTACTCGCAAAGTAACAATGCAAAATCTCTTCCACGACGGAGGTTTCTCTAATACAGGTGTAAGCCAAGAGGTAATTGAAAGATTTGGTAAATAATGAAATACCTTTTCATTTATTTGGTACGCTTTTATCAGGTAGCTATTTCACCACTGAAACCGCCTACTTGTAGGTATACCCCCACCTGCTCTCAATACACTTTGGAAGCCCTACAAAAATATGGTTTTTTCAAAGGAGGTTGGTTGGCTATCAAGCGTATATGTAGTTGCCACCCTTGGGGAGGTAGCGGCTACGACCCTGTACCTTAACAAAAAAGCAAAGTGAAATTGAATCTTCGCTTTGCTTTTTTTGTAACTGATTATTTTATACTTTTGTACTTGTAATTAGCATCATTAAATATCTAAACTTTATGAGAACTATTATTTTTATTGTATTATCTTTACTGTTGTTTTCGTGTAAAACAGTACAACGCCCTAAAATGACAGCTCTTATGGATGAAGCTGCTATTAAGACTCTTAATGAGGGAACGTACTATGTGTATTCAGAACCTATAGAAAAGCAAACACCTTTGTTCTTTCCGTTACTACCTAAAGAATATCAAGAAAAAGCACAATCTTCAAGTAAATTCAAATTGCAAGTAAAAGCCGATTCGCTTTATGTGAGTTACCAAAAAGTAAAGGATAGTACAACCACCGTTACGATGAGGGCTGGATTCAAAGGTAAACAGAAAAAGAACTTTTGGCAGCGTTATAATAGGTTTAGAATCTATCCGTTTATACCTATTTATTTAGGAGTGGATATCGATAGAATACGCATAGCTCCTGATAAAGACGGTAATTTATTAGTAGAAGTGTATAGAGACCTACAAGGCGCTGTGTTTTTAATACAATTTTTCAACACCTATTACGATACTTTCGTATTTAAAAGAGAAGAACAAAATCAAATACCTATATCTAATGAATTATCTAAAGAAACTACAACAGAGTGATGAATTTGAATACTGTGAAGGTGCTACTGCCGAAGAAATTCAAATTGTAGAAACATCTTTAGGAGTATTACTTCCTAAAGCGTATGTAAAGTTCTTGAACGAATGTGGCTCTTGTAACTTTGGAGATACTTATATCAATGGAGTTTACAAAGAAGATGGAACATTATCATATCCTGTGGTAGAACTCACCAAACAGTTGAGAGAAGAACTCAACGTCCCCGACGATTTTCTCGTACTCAATTACGAAATTAATGAATACTTGATTCTATATAAAGTCTCAAAAAACAGATACTCTCAACGATTCAAAAGTATATGATGCTGAAATACATTGTAATAAAGACGGTAATTTTGTAATGAGCAAACCTACACTTCTATTCAATTCTTTTGATGAATATTTTGAGGATTTCTTAGAATTAGCAGATGATTATTAGTATTGTTAGTAGATTTTAGAAATTTACAAACAAAAAAGCAATGTACATCTTCTGCACATTGCTTTTTTTATTTATTACTTCTTATTTCTTATTTGTAAAGATTGCGAAGTTCTTTGGCGGTATCAACCATTGCGTGAAGAGCTGCTTTGGTTTCTGGCCAGTGGCGTGTTTTAAGTCCGCAGTCGGGGTTTACCCACAATTGCTCTTTTGGCACTACCGAAATCGCTTTCTTCATCAAGTTGGTCATTTCCTCTTGTGAAGGTACGCGTGGTGAGTGAATATCGTATACCCCAGGTCCTATTTCGTTAGGATATTTGAAGTCACCAAATACATCGAGGAGTTCCATTTGTGAACGTGAACACTCTATGGTAATCACATCGGCGTCCATATCGGCGATAGCTTCAATCATATCGTTGAACTCGGAATAGCACATATGGGTGTGGATTTGGGTTTCGTCTTTCACACCTGAAGCTGAAATGCGGAACGCTTTGATTGCCCAATCAAAGTAGGCTTTCCATTCGCTTTTGCGCAATGGCAATCCTTCGCGGATAGCTGGTTCGTCAATCTGAATAACTTTGATGCCCGCTTTTTCGAGGTCTACTACTTCATCGCGGATAGCCAAGGCTATTTGTAAACAAGTTTGAGAACGAGGTTGATCATCACGTACAAACGACCATTGCAAGATAGTTACAGGTCCTGTAAGCATACCTTTTACTGGCAATTTGGTAAGCGATTGTGCGTATTTGCTCCAGCGTACAGTCATTGGTTCAGGGCGTGAAATATCACCAAAGATAATCGGTGGTTTTACGCAACGTGAACCATAACTTTGTACCCAACCGAATTTAGTGAAGGTATATCCTTTTAGCAATTCGCCAAAGTATTCCACCATATCGTTACGCTCAAATTCGCCGTGTACGAGTACATCGATATTGGTATCTTCTTGAAAACGGATAGACTCTTCAATTTCTTTTTCCAATAGCTTATCGTATTCGGCTTGAGTGAGTTCTCCTTTTTTGAAGCGAGCACGCCAGCTGCGTACCTCGTCGGTTTGAGGGAATGACCCAATAGTAGTTGTAGGGAAGAGAGGTAAGTTCAACGCTTTGTGTTGTGCTACTTTACGCTCGTTGAACGGACTGTGGCGCACATCGTCTTTGGCAGTGATGTTGTTCACGCGTTCTTTCACTTTGTTGTCGTGGATAAGCGGTGAAGTTTTACGCGTTTCAGCTGCTTTTTTGTTTTCTTCAAAAACAGCTTTCACCTCAGGAGTTATTTGTCCGTTAGCAATTGCTTGCAAAGTAGTTACTTCTTTTACTTTTTGTTTAGCAAAAGCCAACCATTGTTTGATTTCAGGGGTAAGTACTTTCTCGTTGTTTTCGAGTTCGAGGTTGCAAGGAGAGTGCAATAATGAGCAAGAAGTAGCTATCAATAGGCGGTCAGCACCGATAGCTTCTTTGGCTTTCTCAATCAATGCTAATGAGTGTTCGAAGTTGTTTTTCCAAATATTACGTCCGTCTACTACTCCAAGTGATAGTTTTTTATCGGCAGGAAGAGCTTTGAGCACTTTGTCAAGTTGAGCTGCTGCACGCACTAAATCAATGTGCAATACGTTGAAAGGCAATGAAACAGCTAATTCGGTATTGTTATCGAGTGCGCCGAAGTAAGTAGTGAGGATAAATTCGGTAGTAGGGAATTTGCTTCTTAGTTCGGTATATATTTTTTTGTATACATCGGCAGCACCTTCAGGAAGGTCGAGAGCTAAGTAAGGCTCGTCTATTTGAATAGTTTTAGCACCTGCATCTACTAAACTTTGTACAATTTGTACATACACAGGCAATAGACGATCAGCCAAGTCTAAGCGGTGGAAACCTTGTTCTTTTTCTTTACCGAGAAGCAAGTAAGTTACCAATCCGATAAGCACAGGTTTAGTGTCAAAACCGTGTTTTTTAGCCAAGTTGTATTCTTGCAAAGGTTTGTTTACCAATATACGGAAAGATTGGTCTTTAGTAAACTCGGGTACTATATAGTGGTAGTTGGTATCAAACCATTTGGTCATTTCCATAGCGGTAATGTCGATACCATTTTTTTGATAGCCACGTGCTAAAGCGTAATAACGCTCCAAATTGCTCAACTGATGGATGGGAGCAAAACGCTCAGGAATAGCGTTTACTGTAAACGAAAAGTCAAGCATTTGGTCATAGAAAGAAAAGTCGTTAGAAGGGATCAAGTCTACCCCTGCTTCTCTTTGTAGTGTCCAGTTATGAACACGAATATTTTCAGCCACAGCAAGGAGTTCTTCTTCTGATATTTTACCAGCCCAGAAAGACTCATTGGCTTTTTTTAGTTCTCGTTTTTCACCAATACGAGGATAACCTAATACGTTTGATTTCATATAAAATTCTTATTTAAAGTGCAAAACTACAATATTTTATCAATCTACCAAAATAATGTATTAAAAAAATCATTTTAGTAGTTAAAATGGGATATTTTTCTGTTTTTTAATATTGTAAAAGAAATAATTACTATTTTCTTTAATTCTGTTTTTTAATTTTAATACCCTACAGCTGTATCATCACCACGAGGGTCGGCACCACCTTCTAAACTGCCATCGGGTTGTACTAAAATAGCGTCTACTTTACCAATGATAACAAAGTTTTCTTCACGAGGTTTATAACCTTTAGCCTTGAGTTTGGCAATGACCTCGGGAGCAAAACCGTTGGGCTCATACATCACATCATCGGGTAGCCATTGGTGGTGAAAACGCGGTTTACTCACCGATTCTTGCATCGTCATACCATATTCGGCTACGTTGAGAAAACATTGTAATACTGAGGTGATAATTGTTGAACCACCAGGGGTGCCAATTACCATAAAGAGTTTTCCTCCTTTTTCTATAATGGTAGGGCTCATAGAGCTGAGCATACGTTTATTAGGGGCAATGGCATTTTTTTCAGAACCTACTAAACCATAAGTGTTGGGTTCACCAGGTTTGATGCTAAAATCATCCATTTGGTTATTGAGGAAGAAACCTCCACCTTTCACATATACCTTGCTGCCATAATTGGTGTTGAGGGTAGTAGTAACCGCTACGGCATTACCAAAACGGTCTACAATAGAGTAATGAGTGGTTTCATTGCTTTCGTAACCTGCTATTTTGCCGTGTGCTATCTCACTTGATTTGCTCGCTTTCTCCCACGAAAAACTACTCATACGTTCTTTGAGATAATCGGGAGAGAGGAGCGTTTCAGTAGGGACTTTCACAAAGTCGGGGTCACCCATATAGTAAGCCCTATCAGCATAAGCACGGCGTTCGGCTTCTACTAATAACTGAATGTATTGCTCGCCGTTATGAGGATACTGACCTATATTATAAGGTTCTACACTTTTGAGAATCTGTGCCAAACAGATGCCTCCGCTTGAGGGGAGAGGCATAGAATTGACCGTGTAATCTTTATAGGTGAAAGTAACAGGCGTGCGCCATTGAGGTTTGTAGTTTTTAAGGTCGTCTAATGAGAGGATACCTCCAAGTTCTTGCACATAGCTAACAATGCGTTTGGCTGTTTCACCCTCGTAAAATTCTGCCTTCCCATTATCGCGTATGCGTTCTAAGGTTTGCGCAAATTCCTCGTATTTGAAGCGTTCACCCGCTTTCCAACCATTTTCGAAAGGAGTAACATAGTTATTTGCCTGCTTGATGAGGTCAACATTCTTATTCATATAAAAATTGGCTTGCAGTTCGGTGATAAGCACCCCTTTGCGCGCCAAATCAATAGCAGGCTGTATAAGTTCGCCAATAGGTAGCGACCCGAACTTTTGATGTACTGCAAAGAGGCCAGCGATAGTACCTGGTACACCTACTGATAAAGCGCCTAATGTACTTTTATCGGGGATGACATTGCCATCTTTGTCTAAATACATATCGCGATGCGCTTTAGCAGGAGCTTTTTCGCGATAGTCTAAAGCACCTTTTTCGCCATTAGCTAAACGGTACACCATAAAGCCGCCGCCGCCTATATTGCCAGCATTGGGGTAAGCTACAGCTAAGGCAAGTTCGGTAGCCACCATTGCATCGAAAGCATTTCCGCCTTTTTTGAGGATAGCAAGACCTATTTGTGAGGCTTCTTCTTTGGCACTCACCACCATAGCGTGTGTGGCTACTACTCCTTTTTCGGGAGAGGTGTGTTTTTCAGTAGGTGTATTGCGGCAACTTATGAGTAAGGTTATAGCAGTGAGGATAGAGAAAATTCTTTTTATCATAAGTTTTCTGTTTTTAGAAATGAACTTTGCCAAAGTTCAAAACTTTGGCAAAGTTGAATGTACAATTTTTAAGTGATTATTAGCTAAGCACTTCCTTCACTTTATCAGCAGCTTCTTGGAAGAGGATTGCTGAGTGAACGGCTAAGCCTGAATTGTCTAAAATTTCTTTAGCAAGTTCGGCATTAGTACCTTGTAAACGCACGATGATAGGCACTTTGATAGCATCGCCCATATTTTGGTAGGCATCTACAACTCCTTGAGCTACGCGGTCGCAACGCACAATACCACCAAAGATATTGATGAGGATAGCCTTTACATTAGGGTCTTTGAGAATAATGCGAAAAGCAGCTTCTACGCGTTTGGCATCGGCGGTACCCCCTACATCAAGGAAGTTAGCAGGTGAACCACCCGCTTGTTTGATTAAGTCCATCGTAGCCATTGCGAGTCCAGCACCATTTACCATACAGCCCACGTTACCATCGAGAGCGACATAGTTGAGACCTACGGCTTTAGCTTCTACTTCTACAGGGTTTTCCTCACGAGTGTCGCGATAAGCTGCATATTCAGGGTGACGGAAGAGCGCATTGTCATCAAGAGTTACTTTGGCATCTACTGCCATTATTTTATTATCAGAAGTTTTTAGAACAGGGTTGATTTCAAACAAGCTCGCATCAGAAGATACATAAGCATTGTAGAGAGCTGTTACGAATTTTACCATTTCTTTTTGAGCGTCACCAGTAACTCCTAAGTTGAAAGCAATCTGGCGAGCTTGGAAAGGTAAGAGCCCTACGGCAGGGTCAATTTCTTCGGTGAAGATAAGATGAGGTGTTTTTTCGGCTACTGCCTCAATATCCATTCCCCCTTCGGTAGAATACATAATCATATTCTTACCTTTGGCACGGTTTAATAGTACCGACATATAGAACTCTTTAGGTTCGCTTTCTCCAGGGTAATATACATCTTCGGCGATGAGCACTTGATGTACTTTTTTTCCTGAAGGTGGCGTTTGAGGCGTAACGAGTTGCATACCTATAATTTGAGAAGCGATAGGCTCTACTTGGTCTAAACCTTTGGCTAACTTAATGCCGCCGCCTTTACCGCGCCCTCCGGCGTGCACTTGTGCTTTTACCACATACCACTGAGTATTAGTGGCTTCGGTGAGTTGTTTGGCAGCCTCTACTGCTTCGGTGGGGGTTTGAGCAACGATGCCACGCTGTACGCGCACCCCAAAACTTGAAAGGATTTCCTTTCCTTGGTATTCGTGTAAGTTCATACGAGAATAATTTGGTAACTATTCGGCAAAGATACGAAACAATTTATTAATTAGCAAAAAATAATTAATAATACTTCTAAAAATTGCTAATTTGCTAATTGACAAATAATCCTTACTTTTGCATTTTAAACAGAAAAGAATGAAAAATACCTATATATTAGCTATAGAATCTTCTTGCGATGACACTTCTGCCTCAGTGCTTTGTAATGATAAAGTACTTTCTAATGAGGTGGCAAACCAAGAGGTTCATAAACAATACGGTGGGGTAGTGCCAGAATTGGCTTCACGCGCTCACTTGCAAAACATAGTACCCGTAGTGGCTCAAGCGCTCAAAAAAGCAGGAATAACCAAAGAAGAACTCTCGGCTATTGCCTTTACCAGAGGACCTGGTTTGATGGGGTCGTTGCTCGTGGGGACTTCATTTGCTAAATCGCTGGCAATGGGACTAAATATCCCACTCATTGAAGTGAACCACATGCAGGCACATATTTTGGCACATTTTATAGAGGAGGGTCAGCCGAAACCCGAGTTCCCTTTTCTCGCAATGACTATCAGCGGGGGGCATACCCAAATTGTGAAGGTAAACAGTTTTTTTGATATGGAGGTGCTAGGCGAAACTCTTGATGATGCAGTAGGGGAGGCGTTCGACAAAACTGCTAAAATATTAGGACTTCCTTACCCTGGGGGACCTCTCATTGATAAATACGCCCAAGAGGGTAACCCTAAAGCCTTTAGCTTTTCTAAACCTAAAATATCAGGTCTTAACTTCAGTTTTTCGGGACTTAAAACAGGCATTCTCTACTTCATACAGAAAAACACAGAAGAAAATCCTAATTTCATAACTGAACATTTAGCTGATATTTGTGCTTCAGTACAACACACGATTGTGGAAATACTGATGAGCAAACTCAAAAAAGCTGTAAAAGAAACTGGTATCAAGCAAGTGGCTATTGGAGGGGGAGTATCGGCTAATTCGGGTATTCGCAATGCTCTCACAGCTTTAGGACAGCAATACGGTTGGCAAACCTTTGTGCCTAAATTTCAGTATTGTACTGATAATGCAGCGATGATAGGTATCGTAGGTTATCACAAGTTTTTAGAAGGAAATTTTGTAGCACAAGAAGTAACTGCCCAAGCGCGACTTTCTTTTAATTAGCAGATTTGTTAATTTATTTTGAAACATTCAAAATAAATTCGTACTTTTGTCTCCTAAATTATAAAAACCATTGAAACGATGAAGACAGAAACATCATTAAATGAAAAACAAGGGCACTGGATTCTCGCCAAACTCGGCAAGAAAGTGTTGCGCCCAGGAGGAAGAGTACTCAGCGAATGGTTAGTAAAAAACTTAGAGATTACCTCCAAAGATGATATTGTAGAGTTTGCCCCAGGCTTAGGATTTACGGCTAATATAGCCTGTTCTTACAAGCCTTTCAGCTATACGGGAGTAGATATGAATGAGGCAGCTGCTGCTTTGGCTAAAAAGAATATTCACTATGAAAATGCACGTGTGATTGTAGCTGATGCCGCTGCTTCTACACTTCCTGATGCTTTTGCTAATAAAGTGTATGGAGAGGCAATGCTCACTATGCAACCTCTTGAACACAAAAAAGCTATTATTGCAGAGGCTTTTAGGATACTCAAACCAGGAGGTTATTACGCTATTCACGAATTAGGCTTACAGCCAGACAATGTGAGCGACGAGGTGAAAAACGATGTTTTTAAAGAACTAAGTGCCAATATACGTGTGCACGCACGCCCAATGACCCCTAGTGAGTGGAAAGCTCTTTTTGAAGAGCAAGGTTTTAAGGTGGTGAAAGAACAGCACAACGCAATGCTCCTACTTGAAAACAAGCGTGTATGGCAAGATGAAGGGATATTCCGCACGCTTAAATTCTTCTTCAATCTCTTTACCCACCCCGATTTGCGCAAACGCGTGATGAATATGAAGAAAACGTTTAGAAAACACCAAAAGAACTTAGATGCTATAGCTCTTGTTGTTCAAAAACCCCTTTAAACGATTTTACAAAAAAGCTCATATCTTTATAGGAAATTTCCTATAAAAATATGAGCTAAAAAAAGTAACAAATAAAAATAATTCTTCTCTTTTATTGGTCTTTTACAATTACGAGTTGCGCTTTTGATCCTGTTGCTAAATCCCAACGGTTGCGTATAATGGTATTGCCTTTGTCATCCAACACCATAAACTCGGCTGTATTAGGACCCGATTCGCCTTGGTTGAGCGCTAAAAACTCTACTTTGTTGAAGCCAGGTTTTAATTCTACTTTAAAACCTCTGAACTCTCCAAGGAGAAAAATGTCGCGAACTTCTTCTACTCCATTCACATATAAACTCACTCGATCGCCATCAATAGCAGCGAAGTCGCGACAATATACATTTACAAACTTTCCATTATTAGTGAAGTCACCAAAAAACTGGTCGCCTTTAGGTGCTTCGTAATCTTCTCGCTTATGGTCGTTCAGTACCTCATAATTAGGTTTGAACTCTACTTTACGCTGTACTAAATTGCTTTTTCCTGTAAAATCAATGCTTTTTTCGGGCACCTTCATCCAAGGGTTGTTTTCTTTTTTAGGAGCTACCCGCAGATTGATAGGGCTACCCTTGTACTCCAGCTCAGGTGATTTTTCTAAAGGAATGACAACCTTCTCATCTTTTTTCCGTGTTTCAAACGGTTGAGCCTGAGCAGCTAAGCATCCTAATAAAAGTAATATGTACAAGCATAAATATTTCATAATGTTTGAGCATTTACTTTTTTATAGCTATAATTATGCCAAATTTGCTATTTTGGTAATTGTTTCATACCTTTGCGCTTCATTATTAAGTATTCTTTTATGAAAAACATTACATTATTTGTAGCGCTATCTTCCTTTTTTATAGGAACTGCACAGGACGACCTTATCAAATCGGTAGCTGGTAACCACTCAGAAAACGCTGGTTTTAAGTTTACTACCGTTATCAACCTCGAACGCACCGACGTGAAAGACCAAGGTAGCAGCGGCACTTGCTGGAGCTATGCAGGGGCTTCGTTTATTGAAAGTGAAATGAAGCGTATGGGCAAAAAGCCTATTGACCTTGCTGAAATCTTCACTGCTCGCAATTGCTATATCGAAAAAGCTAAACAATACGTGCGTATGCACGGAAATTTAGATTATGGACAAGGAGGAGAGCTCCACGATGTAATTAATATGTACGCCAAATATGGTGCTGTACCTCAAAATGTTTATACAGGTTTGCACTATGGTACTACCCGCAATGATTTTGGTGAACTACACGCTATCTTGAAAGGATTTCTTGAAGGAATGCTAAAGAACGGAGAGAAAAAGAATAAACTCACTCCTAATTGGTTACCTGCTTTCACCGCGACCATCGATGCTTATTTAGGTGCAGTGCCCGAAAGTTTTATGTATGAAGGCAAAAAATATACTCCTCAGAGTTTTGCTAAAGAGCGCGTAGGTATCAATCCTGCCGACTATATAGAAATGGTATCGTATGCCGACCAACCTAAATACCAAAATGTATTTATGGCAGTACCCGATAACTGGAGCTTTGATTACGCTTACAATATCGCAATGACCGACCTTACAAAAACCATTGACAACGCTCTTAAAAAAGGTTATACTGTAGCGTGGGCAGCCGATGTGAGTGAGCGTTATTTCAGTTGGAAAAACGGAGTGGCTTTTGTGCCTGAAAAAGAAGTGAGTGAGATGAGTAACGAGGAAGCCTTGTATCTTTTTTCTAATCCTCCTACTGCCGAGAGAACCATCACCCCCGAGATGCGTCAGCGTGATTTTGACAACTATCAAACTACCGATGACCACGCAATGCACATTGTAGGGCTTGCTAAAGACCAAAACGGACGTGAGTACTACATCGTGAAAAACTCTTGGGGCTTGCGCAACGATTATGAAGGCTACTTGTATGTAACTAAAGCCTTTGTAGAGTTCAAAACAACTGCCATTATGCTTCACAAAGGCGGAGTGCCTAACGATATCCTCAAAGGGTGGAAAAAATAGTATTAGTAATACGAAATTGCTAATTTTCTTTCATAGGAAATAAATACAAAACAAATCCCCGCAAGATTTACTATAAGTCTTGCGGGGATTTTTTTCTCTACACGGTATTACTACAATACAGCAATACAAGAAATTTCTACTTCTACGGCTTTAGGCAATTGAGCTACTTGCACAGTTTCGCGTGCGGGTGCTGTTGCCTCGTTGAAATAGCGTGCATATACGCTATTTACTTGCGCAAATTGCCCCATATCGGCTAAGAAAATAGTGGTTTTTACTACATTCTCAAAAGTAGCTCCTGCTTCGGTGAGAATGGCTTTGAGGTTTTCCATCACTTGCTCGGTAGCAGCTTCTATGCCTTTTACTACTTCACCTGTTGTAGGATTTACAGGAATTTGTCCTGATACGTAGAGCGTGTTGCCAGCTTTTACCGCTTGTGTGTAAGGGCCTATTGGTGCTGGCGCTTTTTCTGTAAAAATGATATGTTTCATATAGCTATTAGTTATTAGTCGTTATTTTGGTAAAGTTTGCTTTTAGAGTTCCTATGTTACCTACTTTGTCTTTCGCATTTACGATGAGCTCGTATTTATCAGTTTTAGTAGTATCAATATCACTAAAATGGAAAGTAAGGCATTTGTTTTTGGGTTCGTATTCAAAAAGTATCCACTCACCATTAAGGGTTGCTGAACAAGAAGAAAAACCACTTAAATTATCGCTTACTAAAATTTTGAGAGTATCGGCTTTTACGATACCACCATTTTTGAAATTCACGGCTTTGAGAGTAGGAGCAGTTACATCTTTGCGCAAGGTAAAAGTACCAAAGTTGCGCGCACGTGCTGTAAATACACCATCTTTATAAACTGTAGGTTCATAGCTGCCGCCACGTGATAGGAACATCTTGCTAGCTTCTTCGGGCGTATAACTATCGTCTTTTATTGTTATAGTAAAGTATTTCTGAGCAGGAATACGGTGATCACCTACGGTAATAGAATCCTTTTTGCTGGTGATGAGCATTTGTAAATCTTCATAAAGAGTATTTTCAGGTAGATAGACACTGCCGTGTTCTAACTCATAGTAGTTGTCGCGAATTGCTACCACTTGTTTGTTACCTTTAGGCTCAGGGCGCGGCGTTTTTAATATTTCTCGTTTACCTTCTATAGGAATATTTATTGTAGTGGAATTTCCTTTGAAATCTTCAGCTATAATAGTAGCAGTATATTGTTTACCTTCTTCTATAGTAAGATAGCCAAAATTGCTTTTGGTAGGAGGGGTAGGGTAGACGTCCAAACGGTTGTTAGGCAGTTTGTAAAGGCGTTGTACCATACCTCTTTTTTGAGTGTACATTTCATAATCTATCAAGGCGTTGAGGTAGCGAGTGTCGTTGAAATTTACCTTGTCTAAAACAGTTTGGAACTGCACCTCTCCATTGAGCAGAAGGGTTACTTTGTAGATGCCATTCCGGTGCATTGTCTCATTTTGGCGGTCAAAACCTTGAATGCCAAATCCAATAGTACCAATAGCACTGATATTATCGGTGAGGTAGGTGCGGTCGGCTTGTAAAGTTTTGTTAATTTGTCGGGGGAGTTGAGTGCTTTCTATTTGAGCATCTTTGCCGAGTGAATAACCATAGAGGTTTATAATTTCGGGAGGAGTAGTATCTTCAATGAGGTCTTTAAAACCAAAAAGCAGTGGATTCCAGCCATTGTCGCTGGTATCGCGCACCTCAAAGTGTAAGTGAGGTCCTTGGCTACCCCCCGTGTTACCGCTGAGGGCTACCCATTGGCCTTGTGCTACGGGAAATTGTTTTTCATTGAGGATAATATCGATGTCGTAAGTTTGTTGTGCGTATTGTTTTTGTTTTACAAAAGCCTCTATTTCGGGAGCGTATTTTTGCAAGTGTCCATAAGTAGTTACATAGCCACTAGGGTGAGTGATATACAGCATTTTACCATAACCATACGGACTTACTTTGATACGAGAAATGTAGCCTTTATCGGCAGCTAATACTTGCAATCCTTCGCGACTTTCAGTTTTTAGGTCGATACCGCCATGGAAGTGATTAGGGCGCAATTCGGCAAAAGTACCTGCGAGTAAAGGTTTGGTATTCAGAGGAATGATGGGTTTAAATTCTTGACCTTTTAAGGTAAGAGGTAAGGAGTAAGAAATAAGAGATAAGAGGATAGTTAAGTGATAAGTGATAAGTTTTTTCATTCTTTGCTAATAAAAGTTTTGCATATAAAACGGCGCAAAAGTAAGAATAATTTGTCAATTTGTAAAATCTACAAAAAAACTTTGTTGAAATCTCTAAATTTCAACAAAGTTTAATAGTTATTATTTAACAACTAATACCTATAAGGTACTAACTTTTAAATCTTTTAAATCTAAGGAAGCTCCTATTTCTAAGAGGTGAAGGCGACGATGGTCGTCTTTGAATTTGCGTTTAGCAGCATCTTTATCAATTTTGATTACAGGAAAGGTATCGTAATGTACGCCCAGCACGTTGTTTACCTCTACAAAACGAGCAGCTGTAAGGGCATCGCGCACTCCCATAGTATAGTTGTTGCCGATAGGGAAAATAGCTAAATTCACTTTGTATTGGTGAGGGATAATTTTCATATCGTAATGCAAGGCGGTATCTCCTGAAATGTAGATAGTATCATCATTACAATCAATCAAGAAACCTGCAGGATTACCCCCATAAGAACCATCGGGGAAAGATGAAGAATGTTCGGCTTTAATCATCTTGATTTTCACTTTGCCATCTACAAATCGGTGAGAGCCACCGAGGTTCATAGCGTGACCAGTAAGCCCTAATTTTTCGTAGTGAGTGAGAATTTCGGGATTGGTAATCAGTTGAGCACCTGTGCGTTTAGCAATAGCTTCTACATCGGCAATATGGTCACCGTGGGCGTGAGTGATGAGGATGTAATCTGCTTTGATAGAGTTTATATCAATGTGTGAAGCCAAAGGGTTAGGGCTAATAAAAGGGTCTACAAGAAAATGAGTCCCATCAATGTCTATATTCACGCAAGCATGACCTAAATAAGTTACTTTCATAATGATTTTTTTATAAGTTATCAACAAGGCAAAGGTAGTGAATTATTTTTTAAAGTGCAAAATAATTTAATAATTGGCGAATTAGCTAATTATTCTTATCTTTGCCCCCGCAAAATAAAAAAATATCACAATGGTTTTACCTATTATAGGATACGGCGACCCTGTGCTCAGGAAAGTAGGAGAGGATATTACCCCTGATTATCCTGAGCTTAAAGTGCTTATCGCCAATATGTACGACACTATGCGTCACGCTTATGGTGTAGGCTTGGCTGCCCCACAAGTAGGGCTTGCTATACGTTTGTTTGTAGTAGATGCCTCTCCGTTTGCTGAGGACGATGACTTAACGCCTGAAGAACAAGCGTTTTTGAAAACCTTTCAAAAAACTTTTATCAATGCCAAAATCACTGAAGAAACAGGTGATAAATGGAATTTCAATGAGGGGTGCCTCAGTATTCCAGGGGTGCGTGAAGATGTGAGCCGCCACAAGCAAATCACTATTGAATACCTTGATGAGGATTTTAAACCTCAAACACTCACTCTTGATGGTTTGGCAGCTCGCATTGTTCAACACGAGTATGACCATATAGAGGGCATACTATTTACTGACAAACTTTCAGCCTTTAAAAAACAGCTTATCAAAACTAAATTGAACAATATTATGAAGGGGAAAGTGAAGGTAGATTACAGAATGAAATTTTCAAATGCTAAGTAATAATAAGTAATCAATATTAAAAATATAAAAATGAATTTAACGAAAATACTTGCCATATCGGGAAAACCAGGTTTGTATCATTTAGAAACGCAAACGCGTACAGGATTTTTAGCTACTTCTTTAGCCGATGATAAACGTATTTCGGTAGGAATTCGCAACAATGTGAGTTTATTATCAGAAATTGCTATCTACACTATGGAAAAAGAAGTGCCCCTTAGTGAAGTGTTTGAAAGTATGAAAACTTTAGAAGAAGGTAAAGAAGCAAGTGTATCAGCAAAATCTGATGGAGCTACTTTAGAGTCTTATTTTTCTAAAGTACTTCCTAACTACGATCGTGACCGCGTATATGCTAGTGATATTAAAAAAGTAATACAATGGTATAATCTCCTACTCAGCAAAGGATTTTTAGAAGAAACTCCAACTGAGGAAGAAGCATAAAAAAGAGGCTGTGAGAATTAATTCTTACAGCCTCTTTTTCATTTAAACTTCATTTTTGTATGAAAGCTACTGATTACTCAGCGTTTTCAGTATTGTCAATAAGTACTTGTCCACGATAGTAAAGTTTACCTTCATGCCAGTGTGCACGGTGGTACAAGTGGTTTTCGCCCGTTGTAGGGTCTTTTGCAATTTGTGGAAGTACTGCTACATCGTGAGTTCTTCTCTTATCTCTTCTTGTTTTTGATTGTCTTCGCTTAGGATGTGCCATTGCTTAATATTTATTTATCAGTTATTAATTTTTTTAAACTTTCCCATCTTGGGTCTATAGCTTGTGGAGCTATATGGTTTTCTTTTGGGGCTAATGCTTCAAGTTTGTCTAACACCTCGGAGTGCATCGAACCATTGATTACATCAGGATGTACGCGTTTTGCTGGGATTGATAGTACAATGAGTTCATAAAGATATTGAGCTATCTCTAATTGATGTTCGCCGTGAGGGAGTATTAGTAACTCTTCGTCGTCATCGTTGTATTCTTCACCGAATTTTACTACCAAGAACAATTCACCAGTTATAGGTAAATCAAAAGGTTCATTAGAAACATCACAATTCACATTCACTGTTCCTTTGTTGTGAAAGTGCAATTCCATAAGGTTGCTCTTTTTTTCTAAATCTACAGTGATAGTTTGTTGAGTATCGTTTATTTCATCAAAATTAAAAAGCTCTAAAAACTTCTTATCAATGTTGTAAATAAACTGATGTTTTCCTTGTTTTAAGCCTGCAAAAGAAATAGTATAATCTTTTAACTTTCTCATTTTCTATAAGTTCAGTAGTTGATTGCCTATCTTTTGAGGCGCAAAGGTAAGAATTTTCAGTGAACTACCAAAAAAAAAGTAAAAAAGTTCCTAAATAAAGCCGTCAGCATCTTTGTTGGCAACCAATCTAAAACCTTCACCGTGGATGTTTAGAATTTCTACTTTCTCATCTTTTTTGAGTAATTTTCTCAGTTTAGCGATATATACGTCCATACTGCGAGAGGTAAAATAGTTGTCGTCTTTCCATATTTTAGAAAGGGCGAGTTCTCGTGACATAAAGTCATCAGTATGTAGAGCGAGGAGTCGCAAGAGTTCATTCTCTTTAGGGGAGAGTTTCATAGGCTCTTCGTCTTTGTATTTAAGGATACGCAATTTAGTATTGAGGAAGAAATTACCTATTTCAAACTCAAACTTATTGTTGTCGACCATTGTCTCAATGTTTTTGCGTTGTAACATTGAGCGTATTTTCATTAAGAGAATTTCGGAATCGAAGGGTTTGTTGAGGTAGTCGTCGCCACCAGATTTATATCCTTTGATTACATCTTCGCGCATAGTGCGAGCTGTAAGGAAAATGATAGGGATTTTTTCGTTTTTCTCACGGATTTCTCTTGCAAGGGTAAAGCCATCTTTGTAAGGCATCATTACATCGAGAATGCACATATCGAAGAGTTCTTTTTTGAAAAGCTCAAAGCCTTCCATACCATTTTTAGCTAAGGTTACATCAAAGCCACTCATTACTAAGTAGTCTTTGAGTACAGTGCCAAAGTTAGGATCATCTTCCACTAAGAGGATGCGTTTATCCTCAGAGGAAGGTTTGGCAGGGTAATAGTTTCCGTTCATATTCATTTTTTTATTTGTTTTTAGTTATTTTTTGAGTTTATTTTATAGCACTCATATTATGGGTAGCTTGATAAAAAAAGTAGATCCTTTACCTTTTTCACTCTCTACATAAATACTTCCTTGATGGTATTCTACAATGCTTTTTACATAAGCAAGCCCTAAGCCGTGTCCTTTTACGTTGTGCAGATCACCTGTATGTTCTCTATAGAATTTATCGAAAATATATTTGGCAGCTTGTTTGCTCATTCCTTGACCTTTATCCTTGATGCGGATGAGGATTCTATTTTTAATATTTTCAGTATAAATGTCTATGATAGGAGCTTCAGGTGAATACTTGATGGCGTTTTCAATTATATTTATAAATACATTAGTAAGATGCGATTCATTAGCTGATATATCACTGTTGTCTGCCAAAAAGTGAGTGTGTATCACTCCACCTCGTTCGTTGAGCATCACTTGTACGTGGGTGATAGCATTTGTGATGAGGTCGTGTACATCTAAAGGTTCACGTTCTAATTGCAAATTACCTTTTTCAAGGCGTGATATTTGCAAGATATTTTCAACTTGGGTGAGCATTCGTTTGTTCTCTTGTTTAAGGATTTTCACGTAATGCATTACCTTGTCGGGGTTGTTTAGTGCAATAGGGCTCTTGAGAGTATCGAGTACTAAGTTCATTGTAGCGATAGGAGTTTTGAACTCGTGAGTCATATTGTTGATAAAATCTGTTTTTATTTCAGAAATACGGCGCTGGGTAACTAATTGGTTTAAAGTAATAATAAATACCGCAATAATGATAAGCATAAAAACAGTAGAAAGACTTGCTATCTCTATAATTGATGACAATACAAAACGCTCTCGTTGAGGGAATATTACAGCTAATTCATAAAAAGAATCGTCGTTACTATTAGCTCCGAAAAGTGGGGCTCTGTATTCTTTGGTTTCATTGGGTTCAAAGTACTTAGAATGTACTTTTGAAAGTACGTTTTTATTGTATATAGCAAACTCAAAATGTAATTTGAGATCACTTTTATCTAATTTTTTTTCAATAAGTTTTTGAATCTGAGGGAGCGATACTCGCTCGCTTATAGATTGTTGGCGAATAATACTCTTAAACGATTCTTCAATCATCAAGCGCTCTATTTCAGGCAATTCACTTAGTTTTTCATAAGCTTTTACTAAATATGAATTGGCGTCTAATTCTTCGGTGTTTAAAATACCTCCTAAATCATTATTAGATGAATAAGTAGATGTTATGGGTAGTTCATAATCTTCATCTAAAACCCCGTGATTGTAAGCAAAAGTTTCTCTATTATCTTTGTTGTTTTGTATAAAAATAAAGTCGTGCAAAAGAGGATCTCTAAGTTTGAGAGTGCTGTCATTTTCTCTTAAAAAAATGATTTGAGCTACATATTTATCTACTTCATCTTGCTCAATTTTCTTTACTACATTGTTGAGAACCTGCTGAATAGAGTAAGTGAAAGCCTCTTCTTTATCATCAATAGCCATCTTAATCCAATATCCTTGAATGAAGATGATTCCTACAAGTGATAAACTTGTGAGGACTAAAGCTACTATGTATAAACGTCTATTCATCGCGCAAAGTTAATACAAAATATTAAAAAAACAATAATAAGTCTTAAAAAAACTTTTATCATTAAAATAAAAAGTTTCGAAATTCTAAGTAAATAAAAGGTGAAACCTTTAAAATCTATAAAAAAATCCTTAAAGTATAATGTTACTTTAAGGAATTTTTTGTTAACTGCATATTGTTTGTTTAGTCGAAAAGTGTTCCCTGTTTTGCAGGATGTACTTTTCCTAAGTGTTTGTAAGCCAACTCAGTTACTTCACGTCCGCGAGGGGTGCGTACAATGAAACCTTCTTGAATGAGGAAGGGTTCATATACCTCTTCAATAGTTTCAGCACTTTCGGATACAGCGGTTGCCAAAGTGGTGATTCCCACGGGACCTCCTTTAAATTTATCGATGAGGGTGGAGAGGATTTTGTTGTCCATCTCGTCTAATCCGTGTGCATCTACATTTAAGGCTTTGAGTCCAAATCGGGTAATAGCAATGTCTATTTGACCATTACCTTTTATCTGAGCAAAGTCGCGAATGCGACGCAAAAGGGCATTGGCAATACGTGGAGTACCTCTACTTCTACTTGCTAATTCTATAGCAGCTTCCATAGAAATCGGGACTTTGAGGATGGAAGCACTACGCTGAACGATATCAGCTAAAAGTTCAGTAGAATAATATTGCAATCGACTTTGAATACCAAAACGCGCACGCATAGGAGCTGTAAGTAGCCCTGAACGGGTAGTTGCTCCTATAAGTGTAAAGGGATTGAGGTTGATTTGTACAGTACGGGCATTGGGTCCTGACTCTATCATTATATCAATCTTGTAGTCCTCCATAGCTGAGTAGAGATACTCTTCGACTACGGGACTCAAGCGGTGTATCTCGTCGATAAAAAGTACATCACGCTCTTGCAAATTAGTGAGTAATCCAGCTAAATCACCAGGTTTATCGAGTACAGGACCTGAAGTGATTTTGATACCTACGCCCAATTCGTTAGCTAAAATATGAGCGAGGGTAGTTTTTCCGAGCCCTGGAGGTCCGTGAAAAAGAGTATGATCAAGCGCTTCGTGGCGCATATTAGCAGCTTTTACGAATACTTTTAGATTTTCTAAAACTGCTTCTTGCCCCGCAAAATCATCAAACGACAAAGGGCGCAAGGCTCTTTCTATATCAAGTTCTTGCGCCGAATAATTTTCTTTATTTGGATCTAAGTTTTTATTCAAGCCTTTAAGATTTAGAAGATAGCATCACTTCATATTGCGAAGATTGATTACTTCTTGCTGAGTGAGACGACGCCAATGACCACGAGGTAAATCTTTTTTAGTGAGCCCAGCAAAAACTACACGATCGAGTTTTTCTACTTGATAGCCTAAGTGTTCAAAAATACGGCGTACAATACGATTGCGACCGCTATGGATTTTAATACCTATTTCATTTTTAGGTTTATCGTTTACATAGCTGATTTCATCTACTTCAATAAGGCCATCTTCTAACTCTAATCCGTCTTGTACTTTCATAAAGTCCTTGTAGTCGAGTTTGCGGTCGAGGATTACGTGGTATATTTTGCGCACACCGTGAGTGGGGTGGGTGAGTTTTTTGGTAAGTTCACCATCATTGGTGAGCAATAACAAACCTGTAGTAGCTCTGTCTAAACGACCTACAGGCAAGATACGTGCATTGGTAGCATTTGCCACCAAATCCATCACAGTTTTGCGTCCTTTCTCATCATTGGTGGTGGTGATAAAACCTTTAGGTTTGTTGAGCAAGATGTATTCTTTCTTTTCAGAAGAAAGGAGTTTGCCATCAAAACGAACTTCATCGGTAGGTTTTACGCGGTAGCCAAGGGTTGTCATCACTTCACCATTCACAGTTACATTACCTGATGAAATATACATATCGGCATTACGGCGAGAGCATATACCAGCATCAGCAATATATTTGTTCAAACGTACTTCAGCTGGAGTAACAGTAGGATAGTCTATAGGAGCGTTGTTTTGAGGCTTGTAGGTATTGTTATAAGGTTTCTTGTTGAAAGGTTTTTTATAATTATCGTTTTGCTTATAACCTTCATTGCGGTTATAACTTTCGTTACGATTGTAGCCTTCGTTACGGTTATAGTTGTTAGGTTTACTATATCCCTCATTCTTTTTGAAATTAGGATTATATGATTTTCTGTTTTCTGAGTTATAACCATTGTTACTATTGTTGTAACGATTGCCACCGTTATTTTCATAACGATTGCCACCATTATTTTCATAACGATTACCGCTATTGTTATCATAGCGGTTGCTGTTGTCATAGCGGTTTCCGCTGTTGTTGTAACTGCGTCCTTCGTTCTGTCCGTAAGTTTTCTTTTTGAATGAACTATTGCTGTTGTTGCGATTGTTACCGCTGTTGTAAGAAGAATTGTAAGGCTTTTTCTCTGAATTCCCATTAGAGGAATAGCTATTCTTCTTGTAGTTGTTGTTAAATTTTTTGTTTTCCATATAAAATTAAATCTCTCTATTAAGGGCGAATTGTTATTCGCCTCTACAAATTTTAGGCTAAGGCTTCAGAACCTCCTACAATTTCGATAATTTCACCAGTAATAGTAGCCTGACGGGCTTTGTTGTAGGTGAGAATAAGCTCGTTTTTAAGGTCTTGAGCATTGTCGGTAGCCTTGTGCATAGCTGTCATACGAGCACCGTGCTCAGCAGCTACTGAGTCGCGTAATGCTTTAAAAATTTCTGTTTTTAGCGAACGTGGGATGAGTTCTTCTACAATTTCTTGCTTAGAAGGCTCATAAATATAATCTGTGTTTAGTTCTTTAGCTTTTGATTTAGTAGCTATAGGTTGAATAGGCAAGAAAGTTTCTTCTGTAAGGATTTGAGTAGCTGCATTCTTAAAGCTGTTGTACACCAATACAATCTGGTCGTATTTACCTGAAGTGTATAATTCCATCAGTTCTTCAGCCAAAGTAGCAGCTGTAGCGAAGGTGAGTTTATCGAAAATATCGCTGTTATGAGCTATAATATTGTCATATTTTCTTAGCACATCATTACCCTTTTTCCCTATGGTATAGAGTTGTACGAGCTTACCTTTATAGGTAGTTTGTTGTAATTCTAAAGTCTTTTTTATCACACTGGCATTGAATGCCCCACAGAGTCCTCTGTTGGAAGTGATGGGTACTAAAAGTACTTTTTTTACCTCTCCTTTGCGTGGGTTATAAACGTTCTCATCACCCAAAGCAGCGCTAAGGTGTTCTAACAACTGCTTGAGTTTATAAGCATAAGGTTTCATCGCCACAATGGCATCTTGAGCCTTTTTTAATTTGGCTGCTGACACCATTTTCATCGCTGCTGTGATTTGCATCGTTGAACTTACTGATGAAATTCTGCTACGTATTTCTTTTAAATTTGCCATTTTATTAGGTAAGAGATAAGAGGTAAGAGGTGAACTCTATATACCATATTTACCACTAATCATTAACTATTTGTTATTTAATTGTGCTTGAAATTCAAGTGTGAGTGCATAGCTCTCTTCTATAGGAACTAACTTTCGGCTGCTGTTTTCAAGGTCTTTACCTTCTTTTGTCCAAAGTGGAGGAAAGAACGAAAAGACTTTGTCGGCATTGGCTTGCGCTACTTCTTCTTTACAACCATTCCAATAAGAACCTTCATAGAACATTTGTAGGTCGCCTGCAAAAGCCCAATTAAGGAAATCGGAATAGGTGCAATCCATATCTTCCCACTGCAATGTATCGGGGGCTAAATAGAATATTTTGCCTATACTTTCTTCACTGAGCCCACCTCCATTGATAGCGAAATACCCTCCGAGCACATCGTCGGCAATGAGGAGGAAACGAGGTTGTTCACCATAATTATCAAACGATTTACCTTTGTTCCATTCCATTATACCTCTTTGCAATCTTTCACAGCCAGAACCCAAAATACGTATCCAACCACCATCAATGAGAATACCACCTGTTTCGTAGATGATTGCGCCCATAGGAGAACGGGTAGTTATCTGCGCTCTTACCAATTCTTCCTCAGCACGTTTGATATTGCGAGGGAGTATTTCATAAGGATTGGTAGCCTGTTGCAACCATTCTTGCACTAAGTCCCAGCCAGGCTCTTCGGTATTAATGAGCTCTTTTAAGGTTTTCATTTAATTATTTTGCGTATTTTTCGCTCAAATCTTTAGCTACTTTTTCGAGAGTAGCTGTAATCTCATCAGTAAGTTTTCCTGCTTTGAGCTGGTCTAAAATATCACGATGAGATACATTCAGGAACTCTAAATATTCTTTTTCGAACTCTTTTACTTTATTTACAGGAACTTGACGCAACAAGTTCTTAGATCCTGCATAGATAATTGCAATTTGACTTTCTACAGGGTAAGGGTCGTTTTGTGGTTGTTTTAAGATTTCCACATTGCGTTTTCCTTTTTCGATAACCCCCATAGTAGCTGCATCGAGGTCAGATCCAAATTTGGCAAAAGCTTCAAGTTCACGGTATTGCGCTTGGTCTAATTTGAGCGTACCTGCTACCTTTTTCATTGATTTAATCTGAGCTGAACCGCCCACACGAGATACTGAAATACCTACGTTGATAGCAGGGCGTACCCCAGAGTTGAATAAGTCAGATTCCAAGAATATCTGTCCGTCGGTAATAGAAATTACGTTAGTAGGGATATAAGCTGATACGTCACCCGCTTGTGTTTCAATAATAGGTAAGGCAGTGAGTGATCCCCCACCTTTTACGAGTGGAGCAATACTTTCGGGTAAGTCATTCATCTGGCGTGCAATAGTATCATCACCTATTACTTTGGCAGCGCGTTCTAGCAAACGAGAGTGCAAATAGAATACGTCACCAGGGTAAGCCTCACGTCCAGGTGGGCGGCGCAATAAGAGTGATACCTCACGGTAGGCTACCGCTTGTTTAGAGAGGTCATCATAGATGATAAGAGCTGGGCGACCTGTATCGCGGAAGTATTCGCCAATAGCTGCACCTGCAAAAGGAGCATATACCTGCATAGGGGCAGGATCGGAGGCATTAGCCGCTACAATAGTAGTATAAGCTAAAGCACCAGCATCTTCTAAGGTTTTAGTAATACCTGCTACAGTTGAGGCTTTTTGACCAATGGCTACATAGATACAATACACAGGATTGCCTGCATCGTAGAACTCTTTCTGGTTGAGGATGGTATCGATACACACGGTAGTTTTCCCTGTTTGACGGTCGCCGATAACCAACTCACGTTGCCCACGACCGATAGGAATCATTGCATCAATTGCTTTGATACCTGTTTGTAGAGGTTCGTTTACTGGCTGACGGAAAATAACCCCAGGGGCTTTGCGTTCCAAGGGCATTTCGTATAGTTTGCCAGTAATGGGACCTTTACCATCAATAGGTTGCCCTAAGGTGTTTACTACACGACCTACGATGCCTTCGCCTACATTGATAGAGGCGATGAGCCCCGTACGTTTTACAGTATCCCCTTCTTTAATATCGGTTGACGGTCCTAAGAGGGTAATCCCTACGTTGTCTTCTTCGAGGTTGAGGACAATCCCTTGTAGTCCGTTGTCAAATTTCACTAATTCACCATATTGCGCATTTGATAGTCCGAAGATACGCGCAATACCGTCTCCCACTTGTAATACCGTTCCTACCTCTTCTAAAGAAGCATTGGCATCGAAGTGCGCTAATTGTTCTTTTAAAATTGCTGAAATTTCAGCGGCTTTTATTTCTGCCATTTTTTCAGGTTTTATTTCTTAGTCGTTAGTTTTTTATTGTTGTAAATATCAAACTTGAAAATGTCTTCTTTTATCTACAAAAATAATTTTTCTTGGAACTCTTGTTGTAATCGGTTGAGTTTGTGAGCTACACTAGCGTTGTATTGGACATCACCTACACGGAGGATAAAGCCCCCTATAATGTTTTTATCTACCTTGTTTTCAAGAGTAACATTTTCATTCTTAGTAAGTAATTTTACCTTTTGGAGCATTTCTCGCTGGGTAGAGTCATTCAGTGGGGTAGCTGTAGTAACTACTGCTACTTTATGATTTTTATAGATGTTGTATTGTACTACAAATTTTTCAGCTACTATCCCGAGAATAGACAAGCGTCCGTTTTTAATTAGTAATTCAAATAAACGCAAGGTTTCGGGGGTTATTGTAGTAAAGATTTTGGAGAGTACATTCTTTTTTACCGTTGTTTTTACGATAGGAGAGATGAGCATACGTTCCAAATCTTTATGAGATTTTATAGTTTTGTCTATCAAGGTCATATCAGCGAAAACCGCCTCTAAGACATTTTGCTGTAGGGCGTATTCCAAGAGTGCCTTGGCATATCTGTTTGCTACTCTGAATCCGTACATAACCTATTTAGTTTAGGGTAACACTTTTTAAATAATCGTTGATGAGGGCGTGTTGTTTTTTCTCGTCGGAAAGTTCGCTCATCATCACTTTTTGTGCCATTTCAATAGAAAGAGCTGCTACTTGGTCTTTAAGTTGAGCTAAAGCTACTTTTTTCTCACTTTCAATAGCTTGTTGTGCTTGCTGAATGATTTTAGCACCTTCGCGTCCTGCTTCTTCTTTGGCTTCACTTACGATTTTATCTTTAATATCTCTTGCTTCTTTTAAGATAACATCTCTTTCAGCACGTGCTTCGGCTAAAAGGCGCTCGTTATCAGCTTTGAGGTTTGCCATTTGTTTTTGCGCTTCTTCGGCAGCTTCTAAAGCCTGATTGATAGAGTTTTCACGCTGTTTTACAGCTGCCATTATAGGTTTCCAAGCAAATTTTGCTAAGAGAAAAAGCAAGATGAGAAAGATAATGGTATTCCAGAATAATAAACTTTCAGGATGTGATAAATTCATTGTATTTAATTATTAGGTGTTAGGTGTCAGGTGTTAATAAAGAACCGTTGTGCAACCAACCGTTACACAACGGTTTTTTTCAGTACTATTTGAGGAAAGCTACAACAATACCGAAGAGGGCTGCCCCTTCGATAAGAGCTGCTGCAATCAACATCATAGTTTGGATTTTAGAAGCGACTTCGGGTTGGCGTGCTACACCTTCTACGGCAGAAGCACCGATTTTACCAATACCGATTCCAGCTCCGATGGCTGCTAATCCAGCCCCAATTCCTGCTAAAGACATAGGAGTCATATTTATAAAAATTAATTAGTTACTTTTGTTAGGTTTTAGAGATTAGTGAGTTTCTTCTACAGCTTGCCCTATGAATAGTGCGGAAAGCAATGTAAATACATAGGCTTGCAATACAGCTACTAATAACTCTAACATTTGCATAAACACTGTAAAGGCAACCGATACAGGGGCTATTGCTACTGATTTGAATATGAATATCAGTGATATCAAACTTAGGGCGATGATGTGACCTGCCGTCATATTGGCGAACAAACGTATCATCAAGGCGAAAGGTTTGGTAAATACACTCAATATTTCGATAGGTATCATAATAGGCAATATCCACGAGGGTACCCCAGGTGGAGCAAAAATATGTTGCCAATAGTGTTTGTTGCTACTAAATAAGGTAAGGATAAGTGTAAAAAGAGCTAACATACCCGTAAAGAGAATGTTGTTGGTTACAGTGCCTGCAAAAGGGAAGAAAGGTATAAGTCCGAAGAGATTTCCTACCCAAATGAGGAAAAATACTGTAAGCAAATAAGGCATATATCTATTGTAGTACTTTTTACCTATATTAGGAATAGCTATTTCGTCGCGCACAAAGATTACAATAGGTTCTAAGAGACCTGCCAAACCTTTTGGTGCTTTAGGATTCTTTTTATATGAACGCGCTACTGCAATGAAAGTGAACAATAATAGTATTGATATTAACATCAATGAAACGACATTCTTAGTAATAGAAAAGTTCAGAGGGCGAGCATTGGTTACATCACCTTGAGCATTAAGTGTAAGAGGTGTATCAGCATTAGCGTAGTAGATATCTTCTTTGTAACGCACAAAGCGCTGTCCGTTTTTTTCAACTACAACAGTTCCTTTGTTATCGTGATGAAAGTCACTTGATAAGAAAGTTACCAATCCATTATCAGTCCATAGGATTATAGGTAAGGGCAACGAATAAGCGTGCCCATTGTAATCAAACAAGTGGAAATCGTGAGAATCACCAATATGTTCATCGATTAATTCATTGATATTAAACTCCTCACTCCCTTCATTTTCGGTAGCAAAACCTTGTAGAGGTATCAGTGAGATTACAAATAAAGTGATATATAGAATGTAATTCTTTACTTTCATTACTTGTTTTGTTTTTATTTGCGCAAATGTAGGATTTTTTATTTAAGTAGCGAAATTTTTTGGTATATTTTTTAATTAGAAATATTTAAATAGTTGATATTTAATAGTTAATATTTCTAATAAGTAATTTTTAGCTCTCTGATTTCTACAAAATACTATACACTTTGTAATTTTTTAGTTTATCACGCCCCTTGAGGAAATGCAGTTCCATCAAAAAATCGAGTTGGACAATATCTCCCCCGAGACGTTCTACGAGTTTTACTACGGCTTCGGCAGTACCTCCAGTAGCGAGGATATCGTCGTGAATAAGTACTTTTTCACCTTTAGAGATGGCATCTTCGTGGATTTCGAGAACATCTTGACCATATTCTAAATCGTAAGTTTGAGAGAGTGTTTTATAGGGTAATTTACCTTTTTTGCGGACAGGTATAAAACCTGCTCCTAAACGTTGTGCCAGAAGCATACCGAAGAAGAATCCACGGCTTTCCATTCCGACCACTTTGTCGATTTTCTGACCGTGCAGGTTTTCTACCAATAGGTCGATTACATATTCTACCCCTTTTACATCCATTAGTAGAGGAGTAATGTCTTTAAAGATAATACCTTCCTTAGGAAAGTCCTTAATGTCGCGTATTTTACTTTGAATATATTCTTTTTTGTCCATTGTTATAATTACTTGTTACTCGGATTAAACACTTCAGCCATCATACATCTTGCACTACCTCCACCACAAGTTTCAATAGTTTCTAAATTGCTGTGAAGTATTTGGGTGTGTTTTTCTATTGTTTGTATCTGTTGAGGGGTAAGGGCATTATAGGCAGCATCACTCATTACTAAGTAAGTGCTGTTTTTTCCTTGTACTTGTAGCATATTGCCCGCGTACTGGCACATCTGTTCTGGAGTGATGTTGATAACCTCTTTTTTATCTTCTTTGAGGTGATGCAAGAGATTTTTGCGTTCGCTTTTATCGGTAATAGTATCTAAGCATACTACTGCGAAATCTACGCCTAATGCCATCATTACATTGGTATGGTAAATAGGTAATTGCTCATTATTTACCTGCTGATAGGCTTTGAAAATCACTGGAGTATATTCAAAATCTTCGCAGAACTCAATAAAGAGTTCTTCATCAGCACGAGGAGAGAGGGCACAATAGGCTTTGCGATTTACCCTATCAAGCACCATAGCACCTGTACCTTCCAAGAAGATATTTTCTTTCTCGGCATCGGTATAGTCGTATACATTTTCAATATCAAAACCTTCAGCTTCTACTTTGTCTAAAATATCCTCACGACGCTCACGGCGACGGTTTTCGGCAAACATAGGGTAGATAGCTACATCACCGTTCTGGTGGAAGGTAATCCAATTGTTTGGAAAAACCGAATCTGGAGTATTTTGTTCATAAATATCGTCTACAACAATCACTTTTACTCCTACAGTACGCAATTTTTCTACAAGAACATCAAACTCTTGTTGGGCTTGGCGGTTGATTTCGTCGTTCTTCAAATCCATTTCCTCTTGGAAATAGTTGTTTACAACGGTTTGTTCATTCATACGGAAGCGCACAGGGCGCACCATTAACACAGTATTGGTAATTTGTTTTTTCATCAGTAAACAGAGGTTAGCAATCAAAGGTACAAAAGTAAGTATAATTTATTGATTAGCCAATGAGTTAATTAGAAAATGTTTGTATTTTTAAATCTTCGGGAGTATTGAGGTTTGTAAAATATCTTTTTGTATTAGGATGTACTGGATAGGCGATTTTTTGAGCATTGAGAGCAGTTAGCACTTTCTGCAATTGCAGTATATCATTCTCTATAAACTTCTTAAGAGCTGAGGCTACATTATATGGGTAAATTCCTAAAGTAGGAAATATTTGTCCGTTGAACTCAAGTACATTGATGCGTGAAGCATCGGCATTAAGCAGTAGAAAATGAAGTACATAAGTATTTATAAAAGGCATATCACAAGGGCATACCAATATATCATCCTTACAATACTCCAAAGCACTGTAGATACCACCTAAGGGTCCTTTCTCGGGATAAACATCAGCGATTTGAGGATAAGGGAAACTGTTGTAAGCCTCTTTTTTGCCTGATATATACACTTTGCTATTCACTTCTTGCAAGATGTTAGCAATGTGTAATAAGAGAGGTTTTTCATTAAAGAGAATTAGGGCTTTGTCTTGCCCCATTCGGCTACTTTTCCCCCCCGCTAATACGACTGCTTTCATCTTCAGAAAATTCTTTAAAGCACTTATTAATTTTTTTGAATAAGGCGACGATTCTTTTCCCTTCTTCTGTAAGTATACTTCTACCTCCGTCTTTACCTCCTACTTCTTTGATTACCAAACTCTCTTTAGCATTAGTGTTCATATCCTTAATCATTCCCCACGCGCGGCGATAAGGGATTTCGAGTTTACGTGCCGCTTCGGAAATAGAACCTGAATTTTCTATTTCTTCTAATAATTTAGCTCTGCCTTCGCCTATACGTAAGCCAGAAGCAGTTTGAAACCAAATATGTCCATTGATAGTTATATTCTCCATATTTTTACTTTTTCGTCTTGAGTGAATGAAGCTTTTCCCGCTGGGAACTCTATGATACAATTCGTTAGAGGAAGAGTGTCTAATTTATGTGATTCTTGAGAGTGTAACACCATTACTTTAGCTTTATCTACATAGGCTTTAAGATACTGAGTGAGCTCAGCCTTTGCACGCGGATAATCGTGGGTGATGGTTGCATAATCCATTTCTTTACGGAAGTTATTTCTACCGTAACAGCCTAATAAAAAAGGTTTTACATATAAATGATAACACGTGAATACCGAAGCTGGATTACCAGGAAGTGCAAATACACTTTTAGTGCCATATTTGCCAAAATAAAGCGGTTTACCAGGTTTTTGTTGTACTTTATAGAAAAGTTCATCTACCCCAATATTTTGTAATGAAGATAAAACAAAGTCGTAATCACCTACTGATATCCCTCCTGTGAGTAACAAGATGTCTACTTGTTCTAAGGCTTCGGCAATTGCTTTTTGAGTATCAGATTGATTATCAGGAATATGTTTGATAAATTGGAACTGTAAGCCTATTTCAGCCAAAGCAGCTTGCAAAAAATAAGTATTAGAATTATATATTTTACCCTCGCTAAGAGGTTCGCCAATCTCTACTAATTCATCTCCCGTGTAGAGAAGTCCAATAGTAGGTTTAGCAAATATTTTCACGCGGTCAATCCCCATACTGCTCAAAAAACCTATTGTAGCGGCATTCAAGTATGTATGTTCGTGTAATACAAGGTCTCCTGTTTTGGTTTGTTCTCCTTCTAAACGGACATTTTGACCTTTTTTAAGGTGGTTTTTATCAAAGCGAATATGGTCTCCTTCGCGAGTTACAACCTCTTGCATTACCACAGTATCTACCCCTGCAGGAATTTTTGCCCCTGTAAAGATACGTACCGCCTCTCCAAAGCCTATATTTACAGACGAATTTTTGCCTGCAGCTACTTCTCCTACAATCTTGAAAGTATCAGTAGAGAGTATGTCAATATACCTAAAAGCATAACCATCCATTGCTGAATTAGAAAAAGAAGGTATATTTATAGGTGAAAACACGTGTTCAGCTAAGTATCCCCCTAAGGCGTCCATAAGAGGAACTTCTATAATATTTGTAGTTTCTATATGAGCTTCAATGAGGTCTTTGGCTTGATTTGTTGTAACCATCTTATTTATAATTGTATAATAGTTGGCGGCAAAGGTAGTGTATAATTAGCAAATTAGCAAATTTAAAAAACTACTTTATTTGGTTAATTGAAAAACTATTACTACTTTTGCCCCCGAAAAAACAACTATATTTTTTTACTATCCGTTATGTTTTATAACACATAACGTTTTGTGTCTAATAGCAAACTAACTATAAAGAAATGAAAAACAAACATTGGGCTTTTGCCTTAACTTTGCTTTCAGCAGCTGCTATTCAAGCTCAGGAAAAAGATTCTTTAGCAGCAAAACATTACGACCTCCAAGAGGTTACCATTTTAGGAAAACCTACTGAAAAAGTATCTGTAGTTCCTATACAAGAACTAAAATCTACCGACCTTCAAAACAACAACAAAACCAATGTAGTAGAAGCGCTTAACTTGCTTACAGGCGTGAGTATTACTCAATTTGGCGGTCGTAATGAAGGTTCTATCTTAGTGCGTGGGTTCGACAATCGTCGTACCCCTGTGTATTACGATGGGATTCCTATCTATGCTCCTTATGACGGTAATTTCGACCTCAGTCGCTTCCTTACTTACGACTTGGGAAGTATTTCAATAGAAAAAGGATTAGTGTCCGTAAAATATGGGGCTAACGCTATGGGAGGTGCTGTGAATATCGTATCACGTACCCCTCAAAAAGAATTGGATATCAATGGTACTTCTGGCGTTGGTTTCGCCGATGGTGCTGGTGTAAACTCTTATTTCACAGGCTTGAATGTAGGTACACGCCAAGATAAATTCTACGCTATGGTATCGGGTTCCTTCAACAAACGCGAAAACTTTGTGCTCTCCAAAAACTTCGAGCCTACACAATACCAAGAAGCAGGCAAACGCCGTAGCTCCGAAGCTTTCGATAAGAAGATAAACGCCAAAATAGGCTATACGCCAAATGAAACCGATGAATATGCTTTAGGTTTTGTAAACCAACAAGCTAATAAAAACATTTCTCCTAATGTATATACTGCAGGTAATAGCAGTTGGCGCGATTACCCTATCTACAACAAAACAAGTCTATACGCTAAAACAAAAACCAAAATAGCACGCGAGACTTTTATGAACTTCACTGGGTATTACGACAAATATTACAACGAAATGCGTCAGTATGATGATGACACCTATACTATTATGAACCGTAATTCTTCTTTCCGTAGTATTTACGACGATTATTCATTGGGTGGAATCCTCACTTTTAGTTCTAAAGCGCTTAATCGCAACGCTATCACGCTTACTATCAACGAAAAATACGATCACCACAAAGAACACAATGCTGAAGTAGCTGCCAATGCACTCACTGGGCAAACATTCAAAGCAGGAGAACCTGAACAATCTTATAAAGATAATACCCTCTACGTAGGATTAGAAGATGTTGTTACCCTCACCGATTGGCTTAATGTAGTAGTAGGCGCATCTTACAACCAACGCGAAAATATCTTAGCACAAGAGTACGGTACACACTACCTCACTGGCGCACGCAATACTTTATACGATTTTCCAACAGGTAGTGACAACGCTTTCGATTTCAAAGGCGGACTCGTATTCAAACCTCTCGAAAACCACCAAATCACCCTTTCAGCCTCTAAACGCTCTCGCTTTGCTTCTCAAAAAGAACGTTATTCAAGCAGATTTGGCGGTCAAGTACCTAACCCCGATTTAAAATCTGAATACACTATTGCTTACGACCTCAACTACATAGGTAAAGCCTTAGATAACAAATTGCAATACGAAGTTTCTGGCTTTATCAACGATGTAAGCAACGCTATCTACGAACTCACTGTAGGGGTAGACAATAGTGGCAGAAATATAATTTATAACACCAATCTGGGTAAAGCTCTCTATCAAGGTTTTGAAGCAGGTGTAGGATATGCACCTATAAAATACCTCACTTTAGGGGCTAACTATAGCTTTATTGAAATGAAAGACAAAACCAAAAACAGCGATTTGAAATTCACCAATGTTCCTAAATACAAATTGGTAGGTTTTGCGACTATTTCAGTGCCTGAAATTAAAACCCAACTACACGTAAATACTGAAACTTACGGCAAACGCTATCTCAACAGCCAAGGTGATGAAGCCCCAGATTTTACATTGGTAAATGCTAAACTCAATGTAAAACTTTACAAAGGATTAGACTTCAACTTTGGGGTGAATAACCTTTTAGACAGAGATTACTACTGGGCTTATGGCTGGCCACAAGCAGGTCGTAATTTTATCACAGGAGTATCCTATAACTTCTAAATTTTGTTTTTACTCTTAATAGAAATGCTTTGGTAGGGCATCTATCAAAGCATTTTTTCTAAGCAAACTCTTAAACACTATTATATATCAAATGAAAAGATTTTTTAAATACCTATCATTAGTGACTGTTAGTATAGCTCTAACTACAGCTTGCGAAAAAACCGATGAAAATGCCTTGCCTAATCTTCCTCTCAAATTGAGTACTGATGAGGCAAATACCAAAAATGTAACGCTTACACTCGAAAAAGGAAAAACCTTCCCCGAGGCTACTAAAAAAGAAGATAATAAAGGTGGTGGCAAAGGTCAAGGTGGCAATAAACAAGGAGGTAAAGGACAAGGTGGTAACAAAGGAGGAGGTAAAGGCAATAAAGATGTAGCCCCTACAAGTATCACTATTGTTTCAGGTAGTAGTGATTATAGTATCAAATCTCTTAATGAATCGGTAGCTACTGCTTCACTCAAAAAAATGAGTGTAGAGATCAAAGCCATCGAAACAGGTACTACAACTATAGTAATAACCGATAATTACACCCAGCAAACTAAAGAAATAGGTGTAAAAGTAATCACAGCCAACAACAAAGGTAATAATGGTAACAACGGTGGCAACAAAGGCGGTGGTAAAAAGAAAAATTAATTAAATTCGGTTTGTAAATTTTACATCGCTACACTTTGCTAAAGTTGATTGCTCTTAAAAGTAAGCCTATTAGCAATCTATTTTTGTTTGACTATTAATAGGCTTTGTCTATATATGAATCAAGAGTTGAAAAATAATAATCACTGATTAACAGAATGTTATCGCTTTTGCATCGCATCTCCCCCTTTCGAGGCTTGTCGGCAATTGCTGAGTAAGTGAATTAGGGGGGGAGGTTTATAATCAACAAATTAATTTAACCCTTGATTGGTATTATATACGATTAAAGCATTTTTTTTCTATATTTGCACCTTTCAAACAAATGATCATTCATTAAATGAAGTATTTATTCCCTATACTCATCGCTTTCCTCCTTTCAGCTTGCGACAATACTCCTAAAAAGCAAGCTAATACAGCTGAAAAAGTAACTATCACCGATATGGCAGGGCGCAAAGTCTCTGTGCCTAAGCAGATAAACCACGCTTTTATCGACCGTTCATCGGTGCATCTCATCTATGCACTCGATACCTTGTTACCCGTCAATAGAGTCTTTAACTACAACGAATCAGAAAAGAAGTACCTCAAAAAAGGCTTCTATGAAGGCAAACCTTATGTAACGGGGGCGCCTATCGAAGAAATTATAAAGCTACACCCCGATGTAATTCTCTTTACTGTTTCCTTGCAAAACGATACCGAGCGCGCCAAAGAGACTGAAAAAGCCAATGCGCTCCAGCAGAAAACTAAAATTCCCGTAGTGCTCTTCAGTGGTGAATTCCAGCAATATACTGAGGCTATTAGCCTTTTAGGAACGCTCTTGCATAAAGAAGAAAAAGCTAAAGAGCTGAATGCTTTTATAGAAAAATATTGTTATTCTATTCCTAAAATAGTAGCTACCATCCCCGCGAATGAACGCAAAACTATCTACTATGCCGAGGGTATGAACGGACTGCAAACTGAGCCCCCTACCTCATTGCACAGCTACCTTATTAATTATACAGGTGGGAAGAATATCGCCGAGGTAGAACTCCTCCCTGGCAAAGGGAAAACTAATGTTTCTATCGAGCAGATATACAATTGGAATCCCGATATGATATTAGTATGGTCTGGTAATTTTGATGATTTGTACAGTTATAAAGCCATTCGCCAAGAGAAGATATGGCAACAATTGCGTGCCGTAAAAGAAAATCAAGTGTACCAAGTGCCTTGGCGTCCTTTTGGCTGGATCGACCGTCCCCCTGGGCTCGGTCGTGTGATGGGTAGTATATGGCTTGCAAGCCTTACCTATCCTAATTATTTCAAAGCCGATTTAGTGCCTATCACCCAAGAGTTCTTCAAGAAATTCTATCATTATGATATGGATTACATAGAAACCCGAGACATCATAAGCGCACAACCCTATATTACAAACAAATAACAATGATAACAATTCAAGTATTCGGTAAACTAACCGAAATCTTAGGTACCAATACCTACACCACCGACTTCACTAAAAAAACAGTAGCCGAGCTAAAAGCCCAGCTACATACAGCCTTTCCTGCCCTCAGTACAATGACGTACTTTATGGTGGTCAATAACCAAAAAGCCCCCGATGAGGCAACAATCCCCCCCGATGCTCAATTGGCACTATTACCACCCTATTCAGGAGGTTAATGTTTAATATCACTTCACCATTAATCATTAACTATTCGTGTCTCCCCCCCTTCAATACTTTAAAAATATGTAATACTGCAGGGAAAAGAGCATCCATCGACTCACTTGCACCTTTGGTAGATCCTGGAAGAGCTATCACCAAAGTATTGCCTATAGTCCCCGCCACACTGCGTGAAAGCATAGCATAAGGCGTACGGTCTTGTCCGTAATTTCGCAAAGTTTCTGCAATACCGTCGATTTCGCGGTCTAATAGAGGGCGTACAGCTTCTGGAGTAACATCGCGAGGTGAGAGCCCTGTACCTCCTGTGATAAGTACCAAAGAAGTACCCGCGTCTACCGCTTTTTTTATGTTACTTTGTATATCAGCTATTTCATCAGCGATAATAGTATAAGTAGCAGGAATGGCATAACGCTCTAAATGCGTTATAATCGCTTTGCCTGCTTTGTCTTCTTTCTTGCTCGTAAAAATACTGTCGGAGCATACAATCACTGCTGCGGTAAGTCCTTCAGCAGCTTCCTTGTAGTCTGTTTTGCCTCCTTTCTTCTCAACCAAACGAATATTGTGTATCTCAATTCCCTTGTCAATAGGTTTTAGCATATCGTAGAGCGTAAGAGCCACTACCGAGGCGGCGTGCATCGCTTCCACTTCCACACCTGTTTTGTAGATAGTGTGTACTTCTACAAAAATATGAATTTCCAAATCTTTTACCTCAAAACTGATATGTGTATATTCAATGGGCAGTGGGTGGCAGTCAGGAATCATATCGCTAGTGCGTTTAGCAGCGAAAAGTCCCGCTGTTTTGCTCATTTCAAACACATTGCCTTTAGGCACTTGGTTATTTTTTATAGCAGCAATCGTCGCTTCCGAACTTACTGCCACCACTGCAGTCGCAATCGCTTGCCGCAGGGTATTACTTTTATGAGTAATGTTTACCACTTTATTAATTGTTACTTGTTAATTATTAATTGTTACTTGTTACTTGTTTTCCTTCCATTGATGCCCACCTTCTTCAAAGAGTTCTTTCCCAAAGATAGGCACTTCTTTCTTGATGCGGTCTACCATCTCATCACAAGCCTGTATAGCTGCCTTGCGATGGGGCGCTGAGGTAAAGACAAAAAAACACAATTCACCTGATTTTATTTCTCCTAGTGAATGGTAGATATGTGCACACGACAAACCGTATTTTACTATTATTTCCTCGCGTATCTCAGCAGCTTTCTCATTAGCCATTGCTTCATAAGCCGTAAACTCAATAGCCGACACAGTTTTGCCGTCTATCATATCAGCACGCACCTGACCTAAAAAGATGCTATGCCCACCAATCTGCGTTTTTACTTGATGTTTAGCAATGCTCTCAGCCACAAGAGTAGGGGAGAGCGCCCCTTGTTTAAAGATATTTTTCATAATAATAATTTTTTTATTTTACTAAAGAAGAAAAACCAAGTTTAAAACTCTTCAAATCTTTCTCACCCAATACTTCTTTGGCAAAACGGAGCGCCTTCATACTGCGCACGCCCGCTACACACACAAAACAAATATGGTCGTATGTTTTCAGTTGCTCCCATTGCGTAGGAAGTTCAGAAAGAGGCAATTCCAATGCCTTAAACAAGTTGATTTTAGGCATTTCATCAGCTTCGCGCACATCTACTAGCACACTGTTTTCTTGTGCCAAAAACGCTTGCAAATCCTCTACGCTGTGAAGTTCCTCGCCTTCTGTTTGATGACAAAAAGCAGGATAGTTATACCCCTCTACTTCTTTAGGGGTTTGTGGGGATGAAGTATTCATTTTACAATATTTGATTTTAGTAAGTTGATAAGTTTGTGTATTGAATAACAGAAGAGTATGCACAAGGCAATCATCTACCTTGCCTAAGAGTAGTTTCAGCACCTCATTGGCTTGCAAATGCCCTATCATCGATGAAACGGTCGGTAAGATGCCCGCCTCATTGCACGTCGGTACTTCCTCAGGTTGCGGTGGGGTAGGGAAGAGGTCGCGGTAAGTAGTCGTATAACCATCTTTCATAACGTTGAACACACTCACCTGCCCCTCGTAGTGATACAGCGCTCCATATACTAAGGGTTTACCCATAATAGCACAAGCGTCCGATAGCAGATAACGCACTGCAAAATTGTCAGTGCAATCCACCACTATATCATAGCCGTCGATAATAGCAAATACATTCTGAGCGCTAAGGCTATAAGGGTATGTTCTGAAAATAGTGTCACTGTTGCGCGCTTGCAGTCGCTCTACAGCAACTGCTGTTTTCAGTTGTTGCACATCTTTTTCGGCAAACAGAAACTGGCGGTGCAAGTTGTGAAGCTCCACCTTGTCAAAATCTACCAAACCCAGCGTGCCTATCCCCGCCGAGCAAAGCAGTTCCAGCACAGGGCAACCCAAGCCTCCTACCCCTACGACCAACACTCTGGCGCGGTGTAATTTAGCTTGGTTCTCACTTCCAATGAGTTGTATTTGTCGAGTATAACGTGTCATTCTATCCGTGTATTTTCTTTAAAAGGTTGCGGTTGGCAATCCTGATGTGTTTGCCTTTGAGTTCTACAATGCCATCTTTGGCAAAATCAGAAAGGGTACGAATAAGCGACTCGGTAGCGGTGCCCACCAAGTTAGCAATTTCTTCACGCACCAAAGGAGAAGCAATATAACCTTGCGCATCCGTGCCAAAAGTGTTTTCTAACAAACATAAGGTTTCCGCTAAACGCTGTTTCACACGCTTATGCACCATATCCACTATTTGATTATCCGATTTTCTCAACTCATCACTCACTATTTTAGCGAGTTCCATTACAAAAGAGGGGTTTTCGCTAAATGCAGAGAGAATGTATTCTTTGGGGATTATATAGTATTGTACATCGGTGAGAGCAGTAGCCATCAGGTTAGTAGTATTTTGGCTCATTACGCTGCGCAACCCGAGAAGTTCTCCTTTTTTCGTCAATCGGATGATGTGATTTTTGCCTGTTGGGCTCAATTTACTCGTTTTACAAACGCCTTCTATTAAGTAAAAGACACCTTTGATATGCTCATTTTCTTTAAAAATCACACTGCCTTTAGGAGCTTGTAGAGGAGTATCATCAATTATTTTATCTAATAGTAATCGTTTTACATATTTGGTAATACTTCCTTGAAGCACTACATCATTCATAGTTATTGCTTTATTCACGGCACAAATGTACGAAAAAAAAACGAACTCTATATTATATTTTGGTAAATCGTTATGTTTTTTTTGACAAAACTATTATCTTTGCACTTTATTTTTTGCTTATGGACATTACAATCACTCCTATAGGGTATCTTGAAACACCTTTTGAAGCAGTTGCCAATATGCCTATACAGCCTTCAGTAGTAGCTCATACGCAAGGGAAAGCTATTATTTATGAGGAATTTGCGAAAGGATTAAAAGATTTAGAAGGCTTCTCACATATCATTCTTCTCTTTTTGCTTCACAAGGTAGAGGGCTATGCACTGGAGGTAGTGCCCTTTATGGATACTGTATCTCACGGAGTTTTTGCAACGCGTTCGCCTAAACGCCCTAACCGCATTGGTATGTCAATTGTTAATTTAGAACGTATTGAAGGGAATACGATTTATTTTTGCGGAGTAGATATGCTCAATGGAAGTCCGTTATTGGATATCAAACCCTATTATTCTTATTTTGATGATCGTACAGAAGTGCGCAATGGCTGGTTAGAGGGCAAAAAGTTCACTTCTGAAATTCTAAAATCAGACAATAGATTTGAATAATGATTTTAAAAACATTACATAAACGCAACGCTCTGTTGGTCGTTCAGTTGCTATGCTTGATAGGGCTTTGCTTGATAGCGCTGAGTGTAGGACGATATCCTCTGCCCATTGGCGACATTATAAAATTTATCTTCTCTAAAGCAGCCGTTGATGAACACACCGCTTTGCTACTTTTAGAAGTGCGCTTACCGCGTGTGCTGGGGGCTGTATTGGTAGGTGGCGCCTTGGCAGTATCAGGGGTAGCCTATCAAGGAATGTTCAAAAACCCACTGATTAGTCCCGATATATTAGGGGTGAGTTCAGGAGCAGGATTTGGAGCCTCAGTAGCCATACTCTTTTCGCTGAGTATGTTGGGCATACAGCTTTCGGCTTTTGCATTTGGTTTAACCGCTGTATTCATAACTTTAGGCTTGAGCCGAAGTATCAGCAAGTTGCACAACCAAACACTGGTACTCTTGCTTTCGGGTATTATCACAGGCTCTATGTTTGGGGCTTTTATCTCGCTAACCAAATACCTCGCCGATGCCGAATACAAACTCCCCGACATCACTTTTTGGCTGATGGGAAGTCTTACCAATATCACCAATGAACAAATAATGATAGTCGCCCCTATCGTGCTACTGGCTATCATTCCGCTTTACCTCTCGTCGTGGAAACTGAATGTGCTGTCGTTTGGTGAAGAAGAAGCCAGCAGTATGGGGGTACAAGTATCGCGATTGCGGTTTATCGTTATTTTATCGGCGACATTGCTCACCGCTACCGTAGTTTCAATCACCGGACTCATAGGCTGGATAGGGCTGGTAGTGCCTCATATTGCGCGTTTTCTCATAGGCTCGGACAACCGCTGGTTGCTACCGTCGGCATTTATTTTAGGAGGGATGTTCTTACTGCTCATCGACCTGTTCTCGCGCACCATTTCAGCCTTAGAAATCCCCTTGGGCATCATTGCCTCTATCATAGGAGCTCCTATCTTTTTCTTTGTGTTAAAATCGGTAAAAAGCAAACGCAACTTATGGGAATAATCACTAATAATCTAACGATAGGTTACCAAAAGCCAGTGCTCAGCGATGTAAATCTATCGGTGAACAAAGGAGAAATACTGTGTGTGTTGGGCAAGAATGGTTCAGGAAAAACGACCCTTTTCAAAACCTTATTAGGGCTTTTGCCGAAGTTATCTGGAGAGATATTATTGGACGACCAACCTTTTGACTTCAGCAAAAAACAAGAAAATGCTAAGAAAATAGCCTATATCCCCCAAGCGCGGAAGATTGACTTTAGTTTTACTGCCTTTGAAGTGGTGCTCTTTGGACGTACGCCACACTTGTCGTATTTTGGATTCCCCTCTAAAAAAGATAAAGAAATTGCTACTGAAACAATGGCTCAAATAGGTATTCTATCGCTGAAAGACAAGGTGTTTTCGCAGATGAGTGGCGGGGAACAACAGCTCACCATTATCGCACGCGCCCTCACACAAGAACCTGAGTATATCGTGATGGATGAGCCTACTTCGGCACTTGATTTTGGTAACCAAATAAAAGTAATTCAGCAGATTAAATCATTGCAGAACAAACATATAGGCATTGTGCTCTCTACTCATAACCCCGACCACGTTTTTTTGTGCAATTCTAAGGTTGCGGTAGTGAAAGACGGAAAACTTGCTGTAACGGGCACTCCTGAGGAGGTGATGAGTGAAGCACTTTTGAAAAGTCTTTATGATATAGATATGAAAATCATTGATATAGAGGGGCGCAAAGTGTGTTTCCCCTATACTTTAAACCATTAAAATATTGAAAAAATGAAATACCCTATTACAATTATCGGTATGGGACCGGGCAACCCACAGCTACTTACTTTGGCAGCTAAAAAAGCCCTTGATGAGGCTGATGTCATCTTGTTTGACTGTATGCCCGACGACAGTTTGCTAAAAGAATTTAACTTCAAAGCTGAAATTAAAGCTATTGATAAGAAAATAGACCCTACAGCAATGCTCAATGAAATGAAAAAGTATTATGATATGGGGAAGAAAGTATGTCGTTTAAAACCTGGTGATGCCCTAATGTTCAACGGAGGAGGAAAAGAAGCACGCACCTTAAAAGCCAATGGAATTGACTTTGTTATGATACCAGGGATTACAGCATCGTGTGCTGCTACTAATATTTTTGCGATACCTACTACCGAAATGGAAGAAAGCGATGTATCGGTAAATTTTGTGTATCACAACAATGAGAAGAATCATCAACTGCTGAAAGAATTGGCAAATACCTTGAAATATGGTAGTACCATTCACATCTACTTTGCCAACACCGATTGTATAGCCGAAATAGTAACAATCATCACATCGGCAGGAGTTTCAGCAGATATGCCTGTAGCTGTAACCTCACGTATTTCGGCAAAAGATCAAACCTCGGTAATGACTACTTTGGCAAAAGTAGAACAAACACTTCGCGCTATAGATATGAAGCGCCCTATGCTTTTCACAGTAGGACAATACGTAGAAATCCTCTCAAAAAAACAGATTATCCCTTTGGATATTCCTCTTAAAGTTTAGGAAGATGTTTATAATGTTATAATAGTATCGGCTTCTGCCTGAAAATCTTTAGGCTGATGACTGATAATAAACACAGTACTTTGAGTCTCTTTGTGAAAATTGAGAATTTCTTGTTTCATCAGGGTTTTCATTGTAGCATCTACCGATGAGAGAGGCTCATCGAGCAAAGTAATGGAAGCCTTTTGAGCCAAAGTACGCGCTAAAGCCACCCGTTGTTGCTGTCCCCCTGATAATTGTGTTACTTTTCGGTCTTTGAGAGTTGTCATTTGAAAAGCGTCTAACAAATGGGTGATATAAGTAAGATCTTTTTCTTTTTGGGCAAAGGCAATGTTTTCCCAGACAGTCATATTAGGGAAGAGTGCATAATCTTGAAACATTAGGGCAATATCGCGCTGTTGAGGTGGAAGATTGATGTCTTTTTCAGTGCGTAGTAATATTTTATCACCTATACGGAGGTAGCCGTAATCGGGTTTTACCAATCCTGCTAAGATGCGAAAAAAGGTAGTTTTACCTATCCCAGAAGCTCCCGATAAAAATACCAAATCGCCTTCGCGAAACGTTTTTTGTATCAATAAATCGGCGATGCCGTTGGAAGTGTAGAGCGTATGTGAAATATCAATTGTAATCATTAGAAGATTGTTTTCTTTTTATTGATGCTGAAAATAATCATCAGCAGGATAAACGAAATAGCAAATAGTATTAGGGCATATTGGTTAGCAAGATCATAATTGAGAGCTTGCACTTGGTCGTAGAGTTCGATAGAAGCTACTTTAGTTTCGTGAGGAATGCTACCACCAATCATCAGTACAATGCCAAACTCGCCAATACAATGGGCAAAGGTGAGTGCCAATCCTGTGATAATAGAAGGTTTGATATTAGGTAATAACACCCGCCAGAAGGTTGTCCATCGGCTTTTGCCTAAGGTGTAAGCCGCCTCTTTGAAACTTTTGGGTAAAGCAGTGAAGCCGTTTTGCAGAGGCTGAATCATAAAAGGTAGATTGGCAATGATACTAGCTATTACAATCCCCTCGAAAGTGAAAGCGAGTTGAATATCAAAGGTTTCATTTAAAAACTTTCCAAACCCTCGTGTAGGACTGATGAGCAAGAGAAAATAATAGCCCAATACGGTAGGAGGAAGCACCATAGGCATACATACCAAAGCCTCGAATATCACTTTTCCCTTAAACTTGCTGTAAGCTAACCAATAAGCGATAGGCAAACTAAAAACGAATAAAACGGCAGTAGTAATTATTGCCATTTTACCCGTTAGTAATAAGGTTTTTACAAATTCTTCCATTATTTTAATTCGTAACCGTGTTTTTTCCAAATAGGTTTTGCTTTGTCACTTAGCAAATAATCTAAAAAGGCTTGTGCAAGTACGGTATTCTTATCTTTTATTACTACACCAGCTTGTGCAATAGGGGCGCATTCTTCATTTTTTAGCACATAATAATTACCTTGTTTGCCTTTCATTTCAGGAGCTAAAATAGTAGAAAGGGCTACAAACCCCACTTGGGCATTGCCCGTAGAGACAAAATGTGCTGTTTGATTGATATTTTCGCCCCATACTATTTTAGATTCTATATTCTTGTATAAGCCTAATTTTTGCAAGGTTTCTACTGCATTTTTACCGTAAGGAGCTAATTTAGGATTTGCAATGGCTATACGGGTTATTTTGGGATTCTCTAAAGTAGCTTTAATCCCTTTTTTTACATTGAGAGTCATACTCCAAAGAGCAACTTTGCCATAGCAATACACCACAGATTTGCCGTGACCAAAACCTTTGTTAATCACTTCTTCTGGAAATTTAGTGTTAGCAGCTAAAAATAAATCGAAATTAGCACCATTTACTATTTGTTGAGTGAGCGTACCCGAAGCTCCAAATACAATATCTATTTGGGTGCCTTTGTGTGATTTTACATATTGTTGTTTCAGTTCTTCTAATACGTAACGCAAATTAGCTGCGGCGGCTACCGTAATTTTATCGGCAGCAAATGAGTGCGTATGAACGAATAACAATAATAGTAGTGTGGAAAGTGTTTTAAAAAGATGTTTCATATCAGAGTGGTTTTTACGTTATGTATAAAAAAGCATTTCGTTAATCAAAAAAATCAGCCTCCTATTTTTATCATACTGCGGTTGATAATCTTACTGTTATCAACAGTATTCATCTCAGTAAACTGACCACCTTTTTCTTTGTGCTTGCGCCATACGCCTTCTTTTATAAGGTTGCCTATATCTTCACCTGCCCTATAAAGACTCAGTAAATCAAATTCTTCCGCACCAAAGAGGCAGTTTTTCATCTTGCCATCAGAAGTGAGCCTTATGCGATTGCAACCACCGCAAAAAGCGTTGCTCATTGTAGTGATAAAGCCAAAACAGCCTTTGCTATCCTCGGAGAGTTTGTACTTACGCGATGTATCGTGTTTGTCGTCGTGGAGCTTGATACAAGAGTATTCTCGTTCAATAACCTGAAGCATTTCGTTTATTGGCATCACTTTGCCTTTTTCCCAAGAATTGCCGTAGAAAGGCATAAACTCTATAAAACGCATTTCAATGGGATAGTTGTGAGAGAGCATTGCCAGCGAAAGAAGCTCATCGTCATTCACCCCTTTCATAATCACTGCATTGAGTTTCACTTTAAACCCTAAGCTGATACTCTGCATTATATTGTCCCACACTTGAGGCAATAGGTCACGTTTAGTAATCTGCTTGAAGCGCTCGCTGTCTAACGAATCAATACTGATGTTTAAGAGTTGTACTTGGTTTTGTTGCAATAGTGAGAAGTATTTGTCTAACAATACCCCATTGGTAGTAACTCCTAAGGAGACCTGAAGGGTTGCTAATTTTTCGATAATTTCAGCAAAATCGTGTCGCACTAAGGGTTCGCCCCCCGTAATGCGAATTTTAGAAATACCGAATTGTTCTGTGAAAATTTTAGAGATGCCAAATATTTCATCACTACTCATCAGTTTAGAAGAAGAACTACTGCTGAAAGGTTCATCAGGCATACAGTACAAACAACGAAAATTGCAGCTATCCGTTATGGATAGCCGCAAATAGGTATGTTTTCGTCCGAATGAATCAATTAGATTAGTACTCATATTCTTCCTCTTTTTCGTTGCCTTTCAATAGTTTACCCGTTTTGATAAGTGGGATATAGCGGAGGAAGAAGAGCAAGCAAGCAAAAATCACTACTGAACCAATAGCCGACCAAGTAGCAAAAGGCATTACATCAATCTCGGTGTTGTACAAGTATAAGGCTTTGTTGATACTACCAAACAAAAGCCACATTTGTAAGCCTGTGAGCAAAATGTAAATAGCGATAATGAATACTAACATATCATTGACACGTGTGGTCACTTTTGATATGGGTTTCTTTCTGATTGCCATAATTTGTTAATTATTAGTTATTAATACTTAAGAATGTGCTTTGTGGTTGATTTGCTTTTCATAAGTGTAATCTTCCACAAATATTTTGTTGTCTTTAATTACCACACCCAATTGAGGTAGTGGGCGTGGTGGAGGACCTTGTAATACCTTACCATCTTTGGCATCAAAAAATCCGTGGTGGCAAGGGCATTCTATCATTTGGTGCTCGTGGTCATAAATCACAGCACAAGATAAGTGAGTACATTTTTGTTCGTACACGCGCCAATCGTTCTCAGCTAAGCGAATGAGCATATAAGGGTTTCTATGATCACCATCTACATAGAATGTTTTTTGTCCGCCTATTGCCAATTCTGAGGTGTTGCACACAAAATAATCCTTGATTTGTTTTCTTTTGTGAAAAAAGTTGAACACAGGAATAAATACACTTGCTACCGCCATAATACCTGAGAAAAGGGTAATCACTTTCAAAAAGTCACGACGCGCTACATAGCCTGCTTCTGTTTTTGAAATAGGAAAATCAGCTTTCCAATCGGGTATGTTTTTATTTTCGTCTCCCATTGTTTAATGTTGTTTTTTAGAAATTAGAATACTTTTATTTCTTCACTGCCCTTAGGCATCATTAGGTTTACTTTAGTAGTTACTACTTCTTCACCAAAGATAAACTTCTTAATAGGAGTACTATTAGGGCGTTTTTTAGCCACGTTTTCTTTGGTATCGAAAGTGAGCGCACCACTTGGGCAAACAGTAGCACACATAGGTTTTAAACCTACACTGGTACGATCGTAACACATATTGCACTTCATCATCAAAAGCGCATTTTGGTCGGGGATTTGAGGTACCCCAAACGGACAGCTGAGTACGCAGTTCGCACACCCGATACATTTAGAGACATCAGCGGAGTGCACTATGCCAAATTCATCTTTTACGATAGCATCGGCGGGACACACATTAGCGCAGATAGGGTCATCGCAGTGCATACACACCTGTACAGTGGTTTGCACAGTTTCACGTCTATCTACATAGTGAATATGAATCATTGAGGTTTCTCCATTGGTTTCGCATTCTGCACAAGCCATCTCACAAGAGTGACAGCCTATACAACGCTGCATATCCAAGAAGAACTCCATATCGTTGAATTTCTTAAATTGATCTGCCATTGAATTTTGTTTTTACTCTTTTGTATAGTTTAGATTTACTCTCTTAGTTAGGAATAGGGGTATCACCTTCAGCGAATAGCACATCACGACTGCGATAAGCGTATTCAGCTGAGTCCTTAGCTTTTTTCTCACCTGTTTTTTCTATTTTGCAGGCACATACTTTGAACTCAGGCATTTTGGAGATAGGGTCGAGCCCTTCAAGTCCCACAGTAAGCTGATTGATAGAGTTTACTCCTCCCCAGTGATAAGGTACAAAAATAGAATCTTTGCGGATAGTTTCCACTACATTAGCAGGGAATACAGCTGAGTTACGACGGGTACTGATACGCACTAAGTCGCCTTCTTCTATGCCGTATTTAGCTGCCAATTCAGGGTGTATTTCCATTAGAGGCTCTGGATAGATATCTACAAGTTTACCGATACGGCGGGTTTGAGTACCGCTGAGGTACTGACTTACCACACGCCCTGTTGTGAGCACTACTGGATAATCAGCATCGGGTTCTTCTACTGGTGGTTGATATGGCGTAGGGTTGAAGTGTGCCTTACCGTCATTAGTTTTGAATTTCTTATCTTCCCAAAGGCGTGGTGTACCTGGGTGATCAAGACTTGGGCAGGGCCAGAAAACTCCCATATTCTTTTCTACTTTTTCGTAAGTAATACCGTAGTAATCAGCATACGAACCTTTTGAAATATGGCGAATTTCATTAAATATATCCTCGGAAGTAGGGAAGTTAAACTTATCTTCTTGACCAAGGCGTTTTGCTAATTCTTTAAGAATTTCGATATCGCGTTTGGCTTTTCCTGGAGGGTTTACAGCTCCAGAAATACGTACTACACGTCCTTCTGAAGTAGTGGTAGTACCTTCTTCTTCTTCTTGCAAAGAGCCCGCTAATACGATGTTAGCGTGACGCAATGTTTCTGAGAGGAAGAAATCAATACCTGCATAAAATTCTAGTTTTTCTAAGGCACTTTTTACGTATTTGTTATTAGGTAAAGAGATGATAGGGTTGAAGCAGATAGAGAGTAACCCTTTGATTTCACCTTTGTTGATAGCATCAATAATCTCGTAAGCACTGAGTCCTTTACGCGGTAGTTCTGATTCAGGGATACCCCAGAAATCGGCTACTATCTGGCGGTGTTCAGGGTTTTCGATGTCGCGGTTACCAGGAAGCTGGTCGCATTTGTGTCCGTGCTCACGACCTCCTTGTCCGTTACCTTGCCCTGTGATAGTACCATAGCCACAGTAAGGTTTTCCAATACGACCTGTAGCCAACACTAAGTTGATACAACTCAATACGTTGAGTACCCCTTTGCGGTGCTGCTCAATACCGCGAGCGTGTACGAGGAATGAAGTTTTAGCTTTTCCCCACATCTCAGCAGCCTTGTAGATGAGCTCTTTAGGTACTCCTGTAATTTCTTCTCCCCATTCAAGTGTGCAGTGTTCTACTGTTTTAGCAGTTTCTTCCCAGCCAGAGGTATAGTTATCAATAAAATCGTGGTCTAACCAATCGTTGTCAATAAGTACTTTTAACATAGTACTCATCAACGCAGTATCAGTACCTGAACGCAACGGAAGGTGTACATCGGCAGTACGAGCCAACGGAATCACACGTGGGTCGATTACTATGATTTTTGCCCCGTTGTCGCGGGCTTCCCATATACGATAAGTAAGCACAGGGAAACATTCGGAGATATTAGCCCCTGTTATAATAATCACTTCAGCGTGAGCGAGGTCAGCCCAAGAGTTAGACGATCTGTCCATCCCGAAAGCCTTTTTGTTACCAGCCCCAGCACTTACCATACACAAACGTCCGTTGTAATCTAAGTTAGCTGTTTTAAGAGCTACACGGGCAAATTTTCCTACCAAATAACTCTTTTCAGTAGAAAGTGATACGCCTGAAAGCATTGCAAAAGCGTTTCTGCCATATTGTTCTTGGATACGCTTGATTTCGCTCACTACAGTGCTATAGGCTTCTTCCCATTCAATAGGTACAAATCCCACGCCTTCTACGCGTTTAATAGGTTGCAATAGGCGGTCGGGGTGGTTGTCTTGCATATAACGTTGAACCCCTTTTGGGCAAAGGCGACCCTCATTAAAAGGGAACTCACGCCAAGGTTCAAAGCCTACTACTTTTTTATCTTTTACTTTTAGCTTAATGCCACATTGTAATCCACAAAAACAACAGTGTGTTTTTACAAATTCATCAGCGGTTTGAGAGGCACGTGCTCTAGCGCTCTCTTTGGTCATATAGTGTTTATGAGGTCCCCATTTAGCTATAATTTCATCTACGGATACGGGTAACGTTGCCATAATCTTTTAGTGTTTTCTTTTAAAATTAGTGATATTAGGAATTAACCGAAGAAACTACCCGCTTCTTCACGGGCTTTGAGGTGTGCTTTGGCAAGCATACAGCGTTTGCCTTCAGGGCTGTACTCCAAATAGCTCATTCCCTTTTCGTTTTCTAATTTGAAACCGAGCTCTTTGGTTACTTCTTTAAGATCGTTAATCTGCATTTTGCAAGCGTATTCTTCTTTAGTGTGAGGACAAACTTGCATTCCTTCTTTAGCACCTTCTATGCGGTATACATTTGCCCCTATTTGAGCAGGACGCTGGAAGATATGGAAGAATTTACCAAAAGGAATCCACATTAGAAACATCGCTACAGTGATAGCGTGGGTAATAGCCATAAACTGACTCATTTTTCCTTCTAAAAATGAATAGTCAAACCAAATACCTAAACCGGTTACTGATACAATGATAAGTAGAATAAGTGGCACCCAATCGCGCTCAAACCACTGAGTAGCCATTTGCCCCTCGTCTATGAAACGACGGTGCATCATTATAGCACTACCTATAATAACCATTATAGCTGTCCAAACAAGGATGTGGAAGAGAAATAAAGCTACAATAGTACCGAGTTTGAACTCCATTACGGTGAAGCCCATAAAGTGGGTTTCATACATATCGGTAGTGCCGGGTACTAAGGTGAAGTGCATCCACCCAAAGGTAAGCCCAAAGGTTACTCCAAAGGAGATTAAGCAACCTACAGCTAATAAGAAGTGCCCTACCCAACGCATCTTGCCACGAGGCATAATGAACTTTTGAAGCAGTAAGTTCTTGAACGACAGTTTCCCATAGTTCTTCAACTGAGACCAATAGTTTCTACTGCGCAAAAGCTGCCAAGTGCGTTTCCAATACATTTTGGTAGGAGGGCGTTGCAACCATATCGAGTGACGGTAAGCAATCCCAAAGGTCATACTGATGGTACCAAAAAAGTATATCATCAGGGCGGCATCGTAGTTCTGCAAGTTTACAGAGCCTATCACGGTAATAGCTATTACTCCTAAAGTAGCAATAATAGCATTGCGAAATGCCTTTTTGTTTATTTTAGTAAAAATACGGAACATAAATTTTGTTTTACTCTAGGGGACAAAAATACGACTAAAAAAGTGAATTACAAATATTTCCAGTAATTTAGAATCATTCGTAATTCACTTGTTTTATGTAAGTTGTTGTAATATAAGGTTATTACCTCTTTTTTAACAATTTATTTAACTTGGTCTCTCACAACCTTTACGGGTATAGAAGTACCAATTTATCCACGTTGCAATCACGCATAAAGCAAATACACACCAAAAGAAAGGTTCCGAATTACCAAACCAAGCACGTGATTGAGGAATCATTATATTGAAGATAAAAGGACCAAAAGCAGCTACTGCAGCTGTCCATCCTATTACTCCTGCTGATTTACGTGGTGAAGCAGCAAAAATAGTAGGGTATTGCTTGAAAGTAGCAGCATTACCTACTCCTGTAAAGAAGAAAATCACCATAATGATAGTGAAGAACATCGGGAACTGGTCTGCTGAAGTAGGGGTAAGATAACCTCCCAAGATAAGTATAGCAAAGAGAATCGCCATTGCAATACCAGTGATATGGGTGAGGATAGCCCCTCCAAATTTATCAGCTATTTTACCAAAAAGCACACGCATTGCCGAACTAATTAGAGGTCCATAGAAAGCGTAATGCAAAGGCTCGAGAGTATTATCCAAAGGCACATACATATTTTTAATCATCAATGGGAAAGCCGCTGAAAGTCCTGCGAAAATCCCAAAAGTCATAATATAAGTGACAGTGCAATACCAAGTGTGTTTATCACCAAAAATATCCAACTGCTCTTTAAAAGAGGCTTTTACAGGGATACTCTTCAATGATACCCAAGCCCATATACCTACAAGAAATAACGGAATCACATAGATGAAGGCTACGTTCTCTAAAAAGATAGTTTTGCCAGTTGCTATCACTGTTTCTCCTCCTCCTAAGAAGGAAAAAATACTAAGGCTGATGACGATAGGAGAAAGCAATTGTACCAAACTCACCCCAAAGTTTCCTACCCCTGCTTGAATACCTAAAGCGGTACCTGATAGGCGTTTAGGGAAAAATAAAGAAGTAGAAGGCATATAGGATGAGAAGTCACCACCTCCTATACCGAGCAAGAATCCTATTAGCATAAAATAGCTATAAGATGATGAAGGATCCATTACGGCAAAACCTAACATCAATAAAGGGATAATCTTTAATAAAGCACTGATAGATACTACTTTTTGTGTTCCGAAGATAGGAATCAAGAAAGTGTTGAGGATACGCAAAAGCCCTCCTGCTAAACCAGGCATCGCTGCCAACCAAAACAATTGGTCATCAGTGAAATGAAACCCAATTTTAGGTAATTGTACCACTACGGCACTGTATAGAAACCAGCACGCAAACGACATTGTAAGCGCGATAGTAGTAATTGTAAGCGTTCTATTCGCTATTTTTTTTCCTGTGGAATGCCAAAACTGTTCGTTTTCAGGCTCCCATTGTGATAACCATTTACTCATTTTTATTAATTTGTCAATTTGTTGATTTGTCAATTAGTCAATTACTAATTATTCAATTTTATCTCGCAACTCTGGGGCTGCTTTTTTGTTTAGTTTATTGATAGTGCGGTGCATCCAGTAGAGACAGACAGCCGAAGTGAGGAATACAAAAATCCAAGAGCTTGTCCATAAACCTGTAAAGTCAAGAAGATACCCAAAGAGGATAGGTCCTATAAAACCTCCTAATCCACCGATGAGTCCTACCATACCTCCTACAATACCTACTTCATTAGGAAAATATTCAGGAATGTATTTGTATACCGCTGCTTTTCCAATACCCCACATAATACCAATGAGGATTACCAAGATAGTATATACCCACAAGTGTGCTTCAAATTTAATGAGTGTTTGTCCTTGGGCAAGCACTTCTTTTTTCTTCACTTGTTGGTTCTCTTTCACGAGGGCTTCTTGCCACGAATAACTTTTTGGGAAAATGTAGTTACCATCTTTAATTTCAGGTTTTTCTGTAAGTTGTATCACTTCACCTGTAGCAAGGGTAATAGCATTTCCTTCTACTTTTTCAACAGTAGTATTTTTCTTGGCTGCTACTCCTTTTCCTGGAGTAAGAATTTCCATTTTAGGCAACATCAAGAGTCCTCCTATGATAAGAGAAGAAAGTAATACCCAGTGCATTACGGCACGCGCACCAAATTTATCGGATAAGTAACCTCCAAGTGCTCTAATCACCCCACTGGGCAAGCTAAAGGCTGAAGCAAGCATACCTCCTAATATCAAGGTTGTGCTGTATACGTTGATATAGTAAGGTAATAGCCATTGTGAGAAGGCTACAAACAAACCGAATACTAAGAAATAGTACAACCCAAAACGCCATACACGAGTAGATTTAAGCGGAGTGATCATTTCGTGCATTGATTTAGGTGCTTGTGCAGCTTTTTTATTTTTGGTAAAGAACAAAAATATCAAGCCCATTAATAAAATTACACACCCGTAGATTATAGGTAGCCAACGCCATCCATCTAAGTTCTCATTGTTGTTAGTGAGCCATTTAAGTAGTGTAGGTGCTAAAAAAGTAGTAAGAGCTGCCCCTGCATTTCCCATACCGAAAATACCGAGTGCACGACCTTGCCAGTTTTTAGGATACCATACTGACGTAAAAGCAATCCCTACAGCAAAACCTGTTCCCACCATACCAAAAAGAATACTCAAAATGAAGTACATCCAATATGAATTTACGAAGTACATCAAAAAGAATGGGATAGCACAGAAGATAAGCAATGTACTAAACACGGGTTTCCCTCCGTATTTATCGGTGAGCATCCCCATCAAAGGGCGGAAGATAGAACCTGAAAGGATAGGCAATCCTAAGAGCCAGCCTGTTTGTACTACACTCCAATTGAAGATACCATTATCTACTAAATAAGTTACCAAAACACCGTTCAGTGTCCAGCAGGCAAAACAAATAGTAAAAGCTAAAGTGTTGAGCGTAAGCACAAAATGCGAAGTACGCAAAGAGGTTGTAGAATTCATTAATAATTAGTTTATTTATAAAAAGATTAAATTAGGCGGCAAATGTAAGTGTTTGAAAGAAAATGAAACTATGATAATTATCAGTTTGTGATAATAAAGTATTTTTTTATACGATTATTAATTCAACAACTTTTATAAAACTTCTTAAAAAGAAAAAATAACAGATTGTTAAAAATGTTAATTATTAATTGGAAATTGTCAATAGTTTTTTATCTTTGCCCCGATTTATATTCTCCTATAATGTATCTCCCATTATGAAATATACTTATACACTATTCATACTACTCTTTTTCAGTGTTTTAACAACTCAAGCTCAAGTAACTCCCACTACTACCGAAGGTACTCAAACCGAGACGACCGTGCGCAATGGCATTGGGCGTGTGGGGTTAGAGCAGCCTAAAAGTATTGTGCATCAGTATACCTATAACCCTACACTTGATCGCTATGTGTATACCGAACAACTTGGCAAATACGACCTTAGAACACCTATGTTCCTCACTGTAAAGGAATACGAGAACTTAGTTTTACGTGAGCGTATGAAAGCGTATTACGATGAAAAACTCGCAACTTTGGGTGATACAGCTTCTGGTACTATTGATAAGAAAAAAGCACAACGCAATTTGTTGCCTGAATTGTATATAAATTCCGATTTTTTTGAAAGTATCTTTGGGGGGCGCAATATAGAACTCACACCACAAGGGAGTGTAGGGGTAGATTTGGGTGTACGCTATACCCGTAATGACAACCCTGTGGTAAGTCCGCGATATCGTAGTTCTTGGGGATTAGATTTTGAACAGCGCATCAGTTTGGGGCTTACAGGGAAAATAGGTACAAGATTGAGTCTCAATGCACAGTATGACACTCAAGCATCTTTTGATTTTCAAAATGTCTTTAAATTAGAGTACTCACCCGATGAAGATGATATTGTACAGAAAGTAGAGTTAGGAAACATCTCTATGCCGATGTCTAACTCACTGATTACTGGTTCACAGAGTCTGTTTGGGGTGAAAACAGAACTGAAGTTTGGGCGTACAACTATTACTGGGGTATTCTCTGAACAGAAATCTGAGCGTAAAACGGTGAGCGCACAAGGTGGTGGTACCATTACCGAATTTGAATTTTCGGCTTTAGACTACGATGAAAACCGTAACTTCTTCTTAGCACAATTCTTCCGTGATAACTACGATCGCGCCTTAGAGAACTATCCTTTTATCAATAGTAAAGTACAAATTACTCGTTTAGAGGTATGGGTTACCAACCGCAATAGCCGTATGGGTAATATTCGCAATATCTTGGCATTGCAAGACTTAGGAGAGCCTAAAGAAGTAAATACCCGTTTGAAAGATAAGGCAGGTTCTACCTTTTTCAATGCTACTACAAATAATATGCCTACCAATGCTGCTAATAAATACGACCCTACCCGAATAGGAACATCTAATTCAGTACTTACCAATGCAATTCGCGATGTAGCAACGGTACAACAAGGTTTTGGAACAAATGCTTCGTATGTAAGTCAAGGTTATGACTATGCTATCATTGAAAATGCACGAAAACTTGAAGAAGGAGTTGATTATAAGGTAGATAATAAACTTGGTTATATATCTCTTGTTACAGCTTTGAGCAGTGATGAGGTGTTAGCAGTAGCTTACCAATATACCTATGGTAGCCAAGTGTATCAAGTAGGTGAGTTTGCTAATGATGGTATTTCGGCAACTACTAATCAGATTTATGGTGGCGGTAACAATGCTATTACCAATAATCTTTTAGTATTGAAGATGCTCAAAAGCAATCGTTTGAACGTGAATGACCCTATTTGGGATTTAATGATGAAAAACGTTTATTCGGTAGGGACAGCAAGACTTTCGGCAGAGGATTTTCGTATGAATATATTTTATTCTAATCCGTCGCCTATTAACTATATAGAAAAGGTGGATAATGTAGGTTGGCCTGCGAGTTTAGACGATCGTATTTTGCTCAATCTTTTTAATTTCGACCGCCTCAATAAATACAACGACCCTCAACCAGGGGGTGATGGTTTCTTCGATTACCTGCCTGGCATTACTATCGATGAACAGTACGGCAAAATCTTCTTTACTAAAGTAGAACCTTTTGGTAGTTTTCTCTACAACACTTTAGGAGGAGGAACAGATTACGGCAACCCTCTTTCTTACAACAACAATCAGAAAAAATACGTTTATACTTCGCTGTATAAAAACACTAAATCGCAAGCCCAAATGGACGGCGACAAGAACAAGTTTGTGATGAAAGGTCGCTACAAAGCCTCCTCACGTCGCGGCATATCCTTAGGGGCTTTCAACGTGCCACGTGGCTCAGTAGTAGTAACGGCAGGTGGACGTATACTTGTAGAGGGGATTGATTATTTGGTGGATTACCAATCGGGTACAGTGGAGATTATCAATGCGAGTTTAGAAGCCTCTAATTTGCCCATACAAGTATCAGTAGAGAACAACCTTATTTTTGGCGGACAGACCACGCGCTATATGGGTGTGAATGTGGAACATAAATTTAATGATAAGTTCGTTGTAAATGGAGCAATTGTAAATCTACGCGAACGACCTTATACTCAAAAAACAAGCTATGGGCAAGAGAGTGTGAATAATACAATTTTTGGGGTAGGAGCTACTTATTCTACTGAGTTACCTTTTCTTACTCGTTGGGTAAACCGTATTCCTACTATCAAGAGTGATGCACCTTCTAACCTCTCACTGCGTGGTGAGTTTGCTTATTTGAGAGCTAGTACCCCTAAAGCCGATGATTTTGATGGCGAAACAACTGTATATTTAGATGATTTTGAGTCAGCTCAAGCCACTATTGATATACGTTCACCTCTGGCTTGGAAATTAGCAAGTACACCTTTAGAGTTTGGACAAGGTAGTGGTACAGCTTCACGTACTCTTTACGGAAGTAGTCCTACCGATACTGATAACTTGCGCAATAGTTTTGGTCGTGCTAAATTGGCGTGGTATACTATTGACCCTGTGTTCTATTCTGCTCAAAAACCTTCAGATGTAAATAGCAACGAAATTTCTAAAAATAGTACCCGTCGTATTTTTGTAGAAGAAATCTTCCCTCAACAGCAATTAGCACAAGGGCAATCTTTAGTCCAAACTACGCTGGATTTGGCTTACTACCCTAATATAAAAGGACCTTATAACAACAGCCCTTCTTTCAATACCGAAAATAAATGGGGAGGTATTATGCGCGGTATGAGTTATTCAGATTTTCAAGAGAGCAATATAGAGTTTTTGCAATTTTGGGTAATGGATCCATATTATTCAGGTGAATATAGTGGTAATGGAGAGTTAGTTTTCAACTTAGGAAATATCTCTGAAGACGTTCTTAAAGACGGTCGCAAGCAATATGAAAATGGCTTACCTGGACTTTCGTCTACCGCTAGCACTAACCCAACTTCTTGGGGTAAAGTACCTGCCGCTCAATCATTAGTTTATGCATTTGATGAGAATCCTTCTAACCGCAGTTTACAAGATATAGGACTTGACGGACTTACAGATACTGATGAAAGAAATATTTATACCAATAACCTTGCTACTTCGCCTAACGACCCTGCAATGGATAACTACGAATATTTCTTGGCGCGTAGCGGAGGTATCCTCAATCGTTACTATAACTATAATGGTACTCAGGGCAACTCACCCGTAAATAATACCGATAGCAATAGAGGTTCTACAACCATACCTGATCACGAGGATATCAATGGTGATTATACGATGAATACTGCCAATAACTATTTGGAATACCGAGTGAATCTTCACCCAGGAATTAAAATTGATGATCCAATTAACGACCCTTATGTAAACGACATTCGTACAGTTTCAGTAGAAGCACCTAACGGACAACAAGTATCGGCTCGATGGATACAGTATAAAATACCAATTGCCAGTGGTAAACTATGGCGTGAAGGGGTTGGAACGATTATTAGTACAACTTCTAATACAACAGAACAGATAAGCATTATCAACTCAATGACCCATATGAGGATGTACCTTACTGGTTTCCAAAATGAGATGCTCTTGCGCTTTGGTACACTCGATCTCATTCGTGGCGATTGGCGTTACTACAACTATCCACTCAATGAAAATATTGGCGTTACTTCGGAAACTACTGTCGAAATCAACTCAGTAAACCTTATTGAGAATGAAAATCGTCAGCCTATTCCTTATCGTATGCCACCAGGGGTACACCGCGAACGTATCAATACCAATAATACCTTGGTAGAACAGAATGAACAAGCTCTTTCATATATAGTGCATAAACTGAGAGATCAGGACAGTCGTGCTGTGTATAAAGCCTTGCGTTTTGACTTGCGACAATACAAATATATCAAGATGTTCGTACACGCCGAAGCCTATAAAAAGAATCCCTTGACCGATAATCAGGCTGTGGCTTTTATACGAATAGGTACCGATTTTAACAACAACTACTACCAAATAGAAGTCCCCTTGCAGGTAACTCCTGCAGGAGCAAGTGCCGATTACCTAATATGGCCTAAAGAAAACGAACTGAATATCCCAATGGAAGTGCTCACTAAGCTCAAAGCTATTAAACTGAGAAGTGTAGGAGGACTGAGTGATGAAACGTATTACGATCATAATTTTAATGTAATTACTAGTCCTTACACTACTCCTCATATCGCGGGGCAAAACCGCTATGTCATCAAAGGAAATCCATCCTTAGGTAGCGTGCGTGCGGTGATGTTGGGAATTAAAAATGCATCGGGGCACCCCCTCAGTGGTGAATTTTGGTTCAACGAACTCCGTGTTGCCGAATTAGAAAATCGCGGTGGCTGGGCTGCCGTTGGTTCATTGGATGCTAATGCTTCTGAATTACTGAATATTTCGGCTACAGGACGTATGCACACTGTCGGCTTTGGGGCTGTAGACCAAGCGCCTAACCAACGTGCGCTCGAAAGTACCCGTGAGTATGACGTGATGATGAATATCAATGCAGGGAAACTCTTGCCTCCTAAGTGGAATATGCAAATACCCGTAGGTTTGAATCACTCTCAAAAGCTCTCAACACCAGAGTATGATCCTGTATATCAAGATATCAGATTGAAAGACCGCTTGGATGTTGCTCAAAATGAAAATGAACGTGAAATTATCAAGCGGCAAGCCGAAGATTATACCTTGCGACGCGGTATCAACCTTATTGGGGTGAAGAAAAACTTAGCTGAAGGGCAAAAGAACCATATCTACAACATCGAAAACTTTACTTTCAACTACGCTTATAACGAGAAAAACCACCGCGATTACGAGCTTAGTTATGAAGATGAGCAACAAGTACGTGCAGGCTTTATGTACAACTATACGTTTAAACCTACGACTGTAGAGCCTTTCAAAAAGAGTAGCAAATTTGCAGGCAAACGTTATTGGCAGTGGTTGGCTGATATGAATCTGAATATTTTGCCTACAAGCATTATGTTTACAGCAGATGTCAATCGTTCATTCACTAAGCAGTTGTTCCGTGATGTACATTTCGATGGTATAAATGCAAGTCAGCAACGTGCCTTGCCAGAATTGCAACAACGCAATTATCAAATGAATCACCAATACGCGATTAACTACAATCTCACCAAATCATTGCGCCTCAATTTTAATGCAACTAATAATAGCATTATTCGCAATTACTATAAATACGACGCCAATGGTGATATATCAGGAGTAGATAGAGAGGTATCGTTGTGGAATAACTTCTGGGATTTAGGGACTCCTGATCATTTCTTCTCTAAATTCCAAGTGAATTACGAATTGCCTTTTGCGAAGTTCCCTTACTTTGAGTTTATCCGTGCAAACTATACATATTCAGGTGATTTTGATTACCAACGCGGATCACAAACTCTCTTGCAGTTGGCTCGCCAAGAAGTGAATACCTTACAAAATGGAAATACTCACAACTTTACAGCGAATCTTACTTTCGATCAGTTGTATCGCTACTTGGGAGTTAAACCTACCCCAAGAGGTGAGAAGGCTAGCGTAGGTAAATCTCTTTTAACGATGATTAAAACCGCAGGTGTGAACTATTCAGTTACCAATGCTCGCACTATTCCAGGTTACACCCAGCAAGTAGGTTTCTTAGGAACTTTCAAACCTTCGGCAGGCTTTATGTTTGGTGACCAAACCGATTTGCGCTACGAAATGGCTAAACGTGGTCAGCTTACTGAATTTGCTGATTTCAACGACCAATATATCAGATCACAAGAAAAACAACTCTTGCTCACCGCTAATTTGCAACCAATCCCTGATTTGCAAATCAACTTAAAGGCTAATAGGCAATTTACAGAAAACTATACCGAAACCTTTGAGGTGCGCAATTTTGTATACAACAAATTAGTAGGCAATCAGGTAGGTAGTTTTAATATTTCTACTAACCTTATTGCAACGGCTTTCAATAAAATAGACGAATACAACTCAGCTGCCTTTGAACGTTTTAAAGACAACCGACTTACAGTCGCTCGTCGTTTAGCTGAGGCTCGCGGCTTGAATCCTTCATCGGTAGATGCCGAGGGTTATCCTATAGGATACAGCAAAAAAAGTCAGGCGGTGATGATTCCAGCGTTCTTTGCGGCTTATTCAGGTGGTAATGCCAGTGGAGTGTCTCTTGATGCGTTCAAAAATATTCCTATCCCTGAATGGAATGTGCGTTATACAGGCTTGATGCGTATTGAGTTTATTAAGAATACTTTCCGCCGTTTCTCATTGGCACACGGCTATCGTGCGAGCTATTCACTTAGTGAGTTCCGCACCAACTTGGAATATGAACCTGCAAACCCTAATAAAACGAATGTAGCAGGCGATTTTCTAAATGAGAAATTGTATTCTACGGTTACCCTTGCTGAGCAGTTCAATCCGCTTATCCGTGCCGATATGGAACTTAAAAACTCTATGAGTCTCTTGGCAGAGTTCAACCGCGATCGTACCATTTCTATCAGTTTAGACAATGATTATCTTACCGAAATCCTCAAACGAGAATATAAATTTGGATTAGGATATCGATTTAAAAACTTGACTTTTGTAACTCGAGTGAATGGTAATCTCACTACGCTGAAGAGTGATTTGGTGCTCAAAGGTACGCTTTCTTACCTCAATGAGTTTACCGTAATACGTAATATGGAAATATTTAACAACCAAGTAACTGCAGGACAAACCTCTTGGTTAGGTAATCTCACTGCCGAGTATGCCCTCAGTCGTAACTTATTGGCATCGTATTATTTCCAATACAATTTCTCTAAATCGGCTATTTCTACAGCCTTCCCTATGACCACTATCCGTACAGGACTCTCAGTGAAATACACCTTTCAATAACCCCTGACACCTGAAACCTGACACCTGACACCTGACACCTGAATAATGGATACTTATAAAACCATAGCTTCCTCTGTACAAGAGGTAATCTTTAAAGAGAAGAGTAGTAAATTTCTCGGCTATGCTTTTCCAGTTACCTCTGAAGAGGAGATAAAAGCGCATCTTGAGGCAGTGAAAAAGGAACATTTTTCAGCACGACATTGGTGTTATGCGTGGCAATTAGGTCATGGTACTAACCAACGCTATCGTGCTAACGATGACGGTGAGCCTAATAACACGGCAGGTATACCTATTTACGGGCAAATTCAGTCCTTTGAGCTCACTAATATACTAGTCATAGTGGTGCGTTATTTTGGAGGAATTAAGTTAGGTGTCGGCGGATTAGTACAAGCCTATAGAACTACTGCCCAACTTACCCTGCAAGAAGCCGAAATTGAAGAAAAACTCATTACCGAAGAGTTGCGTATTCGTTTTGAATATCCATTAATGAACAAAGTAATGCGCGTAGTAAAGGAGCAAAACCTCAATATCACCCAGCAGTTACTTACCGAAAATTGTGAGTTACACCTTACTATTCGCCAAAGTGATTATCAAAGAATGCAAGAGCTTTTTGAGAATATCTATGGAGTATTAATAGTTAAAGATTAACATTTTGATACCTCTTACTTGTTATTTGTTACCTAAAAAATGAATATAGCACTTTGTAGTTTTGGAATGAGCGGACGTGTGTTTCACGCTCCTTTTATCGCTCAACATCCTCATCTCAACCTTTATGCGGTGGTAGAACGCCATCGCTCAGAATCTCGTGAATTATATCCCAAAAGTAAATTGTATCGTTCAGTAGCCGAAATGCTACAAGACCCTTCGGTAGATGTGGTAGTTGTCAATACTCCCGTACAAACCCATTATGAATATGCCAAGGAAGCCCTTTTAGCAGGAAAACACGTATTAGTTGAAAAACCTTTTACAGTAACTGCTGAAGAAGCTCGTGCTCTTGATACTTTAGCTAAAGAAAAAGGAAAGTTACTCATGGTTTATCAAAATCGTCGCTATGATGGTGATTACTTAAAGGTAAAGGAAATAGTAAAAAGCGGTGTATTAGGCGAACTTAAAGAAGTAGAAATACGCTTCGACCGTTTCCGTGATAGTATCAGTGCTAAAGCCCATAAAGAAACTGCCGAGAGTGGGGGAGGAGCACTTTATGATTTGGGCGCACACCTTATAGACCAAGCCTTGCAATTATTTGGAAAACCTATAAAAACATACGCCGATTTGGGCTACCTTAGAAAAGGAACTCAAACCGACGATTATTTTGAAGTGATATGCTTCTATAACAATCAGTTGCGTGTACGTCTTAAATCTACAACCTTTGCTTTAGAACGCCAATGGGAATATGTGTTACACGGTACTAAAGGCAGCTTTTTGCAACAGCGTTTTGACGGACAAGAAACTGCTTTAGTGGCAGGAACTATTCCTGCTCCTACACCTTGGTTACCAAATATTCAAGAGCCTAATGGCATCTTGCATACGCTTGAAAATCGCACACTCACCACAGCCCAACACGGTAATTATTGGCAGTTTTATGAAGATTTCTATCAAGCGCTCATAGGAAAAAAAGAAAATCCTATACCCGCAAGTGAGGCTATAGAAGTAATTAATATCATTGATGAATTGGCAAATCGCCAAATTAGCTAATTTACAACCTTCCTTGTAAGAATTTCTTTACTTTTTTAGGATCATACCCTTTGCCGTCTTCTAAATCTTCACTTTTTTGAGTGAAGAGTACTTCACCTTTAGCACTGAGGATTAAAAAAGCAGGATAACCGTATTGTTCACCAGGGTTGCCGTACTTTTTAAGAGCCTTTTCGTTTTTGTTTTCAGGTGAATAGTTCAAGTGATAATAGATATATTTTTTGTTGAGAATTTGCTTTAGTTCAGGGGTAGTAGTTACTAAATGATTGAAACGCAAACACCACACACACCAGTTACCCCCAATTTGTACCAAAACTTTTTTACCTTCTTTTTTAGCTTGTTTCAACAACTGATTGATACGCATATCACCATCTTCTTCAGGGTGATAAGGTTGTTCATAACCAGCACGTTCTTTTTGTACTTCTTCGCTAGTTTGTGCATTTATAGTAGTTCCAGTCCAAATTAATAAAACTATAAAAATAAAATTATTCATAAAACAACATTTTTTGATGAGGTAAAAAATACAAAATTTATACCATAAACTGTTGAAAAAGATTTTTTTCATTATTTCTTTCATTTCTCACGCTCCTCATCATTTATCTGTATGTTTAATCATCTTCTATAGATAATGTTAATAAAGATAAAAGAGCAAATTTTGTATCTTTCTTATTTATACAATAGATGTGTAAGTTAGATAGAAAAAAGTTTTTACTAGTGTTAAAAAGATGTTAATTGTTTGTGTAACCCATTTGATTTTAAAATAAATATATTATTTTTGCGCGTGAAACCCTAAGTGTGTAATTTTACACACAAAGTTTCTTTCTCAGTAATTAGCATTTTTAAGAAATACATTCATAGCATTATGAAAAAGTTTATCATATTACAATGTTTCTTTTTAGCAACATTTTCTGTTGTATGGAGTCAGAATTATGTCAATTTCGGTATTCGTTATCAGAATACCATAAAAGGAGATATGATTGTGGTAGGTAACTCCATTCTCAATGTAGGTGATTACCCTGCTAATCAGGACTATAAGGGAACTCAAGGAGATAACTCACAGATAACTCTAAACTACACCAATGTAGTTCCTGAGACTGGAATTTTTAATTCTAGTTCAGCAGTTGTGCCAGACCCTAATCCTTCCTCTAATTGCAAGAAAGTATTAAAAGCATACTTGTATTGGGCTGCTGCTTATACTAAAGAACGCATTGATAATCAAACTAATCCTAAGTTAGAAAGATCAAAATTTAAAAATGTAAAATTTAAAGTAGGTTCAGGAAATTATATAGACATAGAAGGAGAAAAAGTATATGATGCTGATAATATACTTTCTGGTTCTGGTTTATATAATAGTCAGAGAGCTTATGTATATAGAAAAGAGGTAACTCAATATCTTACTTCCATAAACAATACTTATACTGTAGGAAATATTCAAGCTCCTTATGGTGAAGAAACTACAGGGGTAGGTTATGCTGCAGGTTGGACTCTTGTAATCGTCTATGAAGATTTAACAAAACCATCTCGTAATGTAACTATATTTGATGGTTTTTCAGTAGTTAATAGAAATAATAACCCTACTATTGATATTTCAGGATTCAAAACAGTGCCTACTGGTCCAGTAAATGCTAAAATTGGTTTTGCAGCTTTAGAAGGTGAATTGGGGATTACAGGTGATCGTCTTGATATGCGTAAAAAGAATGGAACTTTTCAATCTTTGTCAGCTCCTGGTCGTTCAGCAAATAACTTTTTCAATAGTACTATAACTGATGAAAATGGGGTTAATACAAGTCGTAATCCAGCTTCAGAAAATCTTTTAGGATTTGATGCAGGGATTTTTGAATTAGAAAATGGTTCTAAAGCTTTTTTAGGAAATAATGATACTTCTACTAAATTTAACCCTATTTCTACCCAAGATGCTTATTACCCCTTTATGTTTGCATTCAATGTGGAGGTGATTGCCCCCCATATTGTAATGGAAAAACGTGTCTTCAACGCAGCAGGCAAAGATGTAACAGATGATACTAACATTGCTTTTGGTTCTTCTCTTCGCTATAAAATCCGTTTTCAAAATATAGGTAATGACGATGCTAAAAATTTGGTAATTACCGATATACTCCCTAAAAGTCTACAAAACAAAGTAGTGAATGTTGATGTGCTTACAGGATCTAATATTACCAATAATTATAATCAAGCCACTCGTGAACTAAAATTTACTATACCTAATGAATTAGTAAAAAAATACAGTGCGCTACAAGAAATATCCTTTGGAGTAGAGGTAGCTAAAGATTGTAACGATTGGCGCGATCCTTGTGCCAATGTGATTGAGAATAGTGTTTCCGCTAGTTATAATGGTGTGGAGAATCCTTTGGCTAATGGTTATAAAACAAATAGCTTCCCTAAATTTGGAGCTTGTAACTCAGGCACTGAGGGACCTTCTCGCTTTACCGTAAATACTGATTTTACTAATTGTGCCTATAAAGAAACACTTACTCTCTGTCAAGCTAGTACAGTACTTACTGCTGCCGATGGCTTTGATAGCTATAAGTGGGAAAAAACAGCAGGAGCTAATACAGGACAAAGAGGAACCGATCGTTCTCTTACCGTTTCAGAAGCTGGTACTTATAAAGTGACCAAAACAAAAACGGGCTGTGCTACAATGTACGAAATCTATGAGGTGAAACCTAACCCTACCGAAGGTGATCACCCTATTCATAAAATGATTGAAAACAGACAAGTCAATGGGGAACTCTATACTTGTCCAGATACAGGGCAGTATTATCCTCAAGTGTATTTGTGTGGAAAAGAAGCTTCAGTACCTTTCAAAATTACTATGGCAAATGCCAAAAGTTATGTATGGCAGAAAAAGGCCAATTGTAATACTAATGAAAAAAATAGAACAAATGATTGTCCACCAAGCTTAGAAGTCTATGCTTGTAATTGGACGGATTTATATAAAGATGATGGTACAACTACCAATCGCTCTCTCTCTCAAGAAGGCGATTATCGCTTGGTAGTAACCTATGGCGATGGTGCTGGTAATTGTGTGGTATACTATTATTTCAAAATTACCAAAAATAATTTAGAAGCTAAAATTGAAAAGACAGATATTATCTGTACTACTAAAGGAAGTATTAGTGTTAAAGATGTGCCTGCTACTGGTTATCAGTTTGCTTTATTACAAGGAGTAACCACAATTACAAATTATCAAAACTCCCCTAATTTTGTAATCAATAATGAAGGTACTTATAAAGTGCTTATCAAACAAACAGTTACAAAAACTACTTCGGTGCCTTGTGTGTTTGAGTTCAATGATATATTTGTAAAAAAACGTGAACCTAAACTAAAAGTAACAGTTACTCCTATGGCTTGTGCCAATAATAAAGGAGGTATGCGTATAGAGCTTACCGATGCTCCTTACAAACCTTATAGTTTTGTGATACGTAAAGAGAATGTCGTTGGTGAAATCTATAGAAAAGATGTAACTGGAGCTGCTCTTCCTATTACAGTTGTAGAACTTACTAATCATTTTGATGCAGGTAGATATCGTGTGAGTTTAGAAAATGCTTATGGTTGTAATGTTACTGAAATAGTAGAAATTAACAAATTAGCCGACCTCAAAGCTACCGCTACAGTACTTTCACCTATAATGTGTGGTACAGGTAAGATACGTGTAACTGCAAGTGGAGGTACTAAAGGGCGTACCTATCAGTTTTCAAATGATGGGGTAACTTATTACAACAATTTCACTGGTAATTTCTATGACTTTACAGTAACGAACCCAGGCACTTATAACTTTACAGTGGTAGACCAAAATAATTGTAGTGCTCAGGCTTCGGTAGCTATACAAACACAGCCAGCCCCCACTTTTAATATTACTGATGAACTTACCGATTGTGGAGCGAGTGCTAAAATTACTTTCAGTGAACCTCAAAGTGCGATAAATTACACTTATGAATACAGTATAGATGGTAATAGTTTCCAATCAGGTCGTGAGTTTACTAACCTTATACCTGGTAAAACTTACACCCCTACTTTGCGTTATAAGTTTGGTACTGAAGCTTCTTGTACAATAACTTCTACACGCACTATGGGTATGGCCATTGGAGGTAACCTTATTGCCTCTGCTGGAGTAGAAAAGTTAATAGGATGTGGTACAGGAACTGATGAAGATAAAGCTTTGGTACGTTTCTCTAATGTACAAGGAGGTGTAAAACCTTATCAGTATAACTTTGGTGATGGGGTATGGACAACTACCCATCAACGTTGGTTATTACCAGGTACTTACAATCTATCTGTAAAAGATGCTATTGGTTGTGCTCGTACAAATCTCAAGGTGATTGTTCCTAATAAAATTACAGAACCTATTTTCAAATCTTCAATTACCTATGATTGTCAAGGAAGAGGTACAGTTACTGTTGAAAATAACAAGGGCACTTACTCTTATACTTATGAGGTAGATGGTCGCCCAGTGAATAGCAATACAATTAAAAACCTTCCTCCAGGTACACATACTATCACAATCAAATATGCTGATGCTAATCCTCCAAGCAAAAATGTACTCTTTCTAGAAGACTTTGGTACAGGACGTAATGGAGGTAATGAGTATATCAACAAGGCTTATTATTTAGAGTTACAAGATGGTTCAATGCCTAAAAATGGTTATGGTAGTCCTTGGTTTGATGGTTATAATCACGAAGGTACTCACCTTGCTGATGGTGAGTATGTGGTATCTCAAGCCTTAAATCCTAAAAATGGAGCGTGGTGGGCATCTACTGATCACTCAGGCTTACCACAAGGTCGTGTCTTCTTTGTAAACATTGGTAATGTATTAAAACATGAAGGAGCTATCCTCTATCAGCGACCTATGAAAGATATTATTCCTAACAAGGAAATCAAATTCTCAGTAGCCCTGATGAACTTATTAGATTTCAATGATTCGCGTTATCCAGGAGGTGCCCCTGACCTATCTATAGAATTGTATGCCAATCAAGCAGCTATCAATAATAATACACCACTTGTTTCAGTACGTATTGATCCACGCATTAGGGGTGCAAAGAACCGTAATGATTGGACTGTATTTGAACGTCCGCTTAACCCTGGTAATAATACTGAGCTCATAGCAGTAATTCGTTCACACAGTTTGGTAACTAGTGGTAACGACTTGGCTATGGATGATATCTATCTCTACCAAGAACCTGAGGCTTGCGGTTTCACTTATACCCTTACAGTAAATGTAGCTAACGACAAGGCTTTTGGTGTAGATCCATCTAGTGAGGTGATTACTCAGCCTAAGTGTAATGGAGACAGAGGGTCTTATCAAATTACATTAAAGAATGCACCATCTACTTATTATGTAAGTAAAGATGGGGGAGCTTTTGTAGCGATGACAGGTAATCTCTTTAGATGGATTAATTTAAATGGAGTTAGTCATACTGTAAAAATCCGTGCAGAGCAGAATAATGCTAACTGTGAGGTAACCCGCACTTTCACCATTGTAGATCCTTCGGTTATTACAGTTAGTGCATCTAATGTAATTTTAGGCTGTAATGGTACTACAAACATCACAGTTACAGCTACAGGAGGTACAGGAGTTAAGCAATTCTCATTGAGAAAAGGAGGCACAGTGTTGTATGGTTATCAAAATTCACCAGTCTTTACAGTAAATCAAACAGGTGCTTATACGGTATATGTACGAGACGCTAATAATTGTGACAAAAACACGACTGTAAATGTGTTGAGTGCTCCAACCCTTACCCTTACAGGTACTACCAATGCAGCGAATAACAATTATTGTTTACAAGGGGGTCAGAAAGGTAAAGTAGAGGTAGAGGTACGTACTTCCGATAATACGAGCACCGCACCTTATGTATTCCAACACAACGGAGTTACAAAAGCAACGCAAAATACGAATACTTATATATTCGACAATTTAAATGCAGGCGTTCACACTTTCACAGTAACAGATAAATATGGATGTAAAGCCACCTATAGTGTTGAAATTAAGAATCCACTTTCTATAGATGGTACGGGAGCAAGTGTTTCAAAGGATATTTCTTGTAACGCAGCCCCAGCTAACCAAGGAGAAATCACCCTTAAGGTAAAAGATGGTTATCCGCCTTATCGTTATGTTGTAAAACAAGGAGGAGGTATTGTACAAAATACCCAAAATGTAGTAGGCAATATAGTTACTTATAAAACAGCAACCTCAGGGTCTTATACCATTGAAGTGACAGACAGTAAAGGTTGTATGGTTTCAGGCAGTGCTACTTTGTTAAATGCAGTAGCGCCAATAGTAACAGTAAGTACAACAACAGTTGGTTGTTATGGAGCTAATAATGGAACTATATCCTTAACAATATCAGGAGGCAAAGCGCCTTATAAAGTATTCTTAGACGGAGTAGCTAAAGGCAGCCAATTAGTTTTCAACAACTTAGCTGCAAAAACATACGCTATAAAAGTAGTAGATGCGAACAATTGCGAAACCATTAAAAATGCTACTATAACACAGCCAGGAGCTCCATTAAAAGGTTTTGCGGCAGTGTCACAACTGATAGGTTGTGGAACGGGCACTAATAAAGATAAGGCAGAGGTACGTATTACCAATGTTTCAGGCGGTACAGCTCCTTATCAATATAAATTCAGTGGTAATTATAGTAATCTCAATAGCGGTTGGTTATCAGCAGGTACCCATACAGTATATGTAAAGGATGCCAATGGATGTGAGTTAGGAATGACTGTAACGGTAACGGCTAAGATTCCAGAGCCTATGGGTACTACCTATACCATTACAGGATATGATTGTAATGGTAATGCAACGGTACGCTTTATGGGACTCCCTACATCCTATAATTATACGTATGAGATAGGTGGCAAAACTGCTACGGGTACAACTGCTACCATTACGGGACTTGCTCCAGGAAATTACACAGTAACTATAAAATATAAAAATGCTAATCCACCAGCAGCAAGTATATTAATTCAAGATGATTTTGGAATTGGAGAAGATACTTGTAGTGCAAATGTAGCACCAGCTATACAATGTGGGCCTGGTATGGTGCCTACTCCAGGACGCTATGTAATAGGTTCTAATAGTTCGCTTTTTGTACAATCACATCTTACATATTGGTCAAATGCAAATGACCATACAAATCCTGCTAATAACAAATCAAGAATGTTAATGATTGATATTGGAAATGTAGGCAATGGAGATGTGTTATATCAAAAAACAGTAAATATAGATCCAAATCGCAAGATTAAATATAAAATGTTTGTGATGAATCTTGAAAAAGTAGGAATGTCAGGAGCTTTACCAGATATCAAAATTCGTTTGATAAATCCTGTAACTAATACTCAGATAGGTTCAGAACAAGATTATGGAACGATTGCAAGGTCATCAAATCCTAATGATTGGCACGAGTTCTCTGGGGAACTCAATCCAGGAAATATCAATCAAGTACGTATTGAAATACGTACTAAGAGTTGGGCAGGAGTTGGTTGTGATATGGCATTAGATGATATTTTTGTCTATCAAGAACCAAACTCTTGTGAGCAAGAGATCACCAAGCAGGTAGTAGTTCCATCAGGCAAAGAGTTTAAAGCCAGTGTAGTGAGTATCACACACGCTACTTGTAAGGGAGCACAAACCGGTAAGGTAACCTTCAAGATGGAGAACTTAGGAGGTGCGGGCTATCGTATTACCGAGGTAAATGGAGCGATACGTTCAGGAGCAGGTTATGCGACCGAGATTACCGCACCAACCTTCGAGGTAGATGGTCTTAGACCAGGAGTTAATACCATCAAGTTTACGAATCGTACTTGTGGAATAGTTCGTACGGTAACCATCACCGAGCCAGATGAACTTACCCTAACGGCAACTATTAGTGAGCCAGCGATGTGTTCAAACAACACCAAAGCACGCGTAACGCTTACAGCAGGCGGAGGTACGCCACCATATACCTATATCTATCAAGTAGGCAGCAATGTAACTACCCAAACAAGCAATGTCTTTACGGGAGTAGCGCCAGGTACGCCTACCTTTAGAGTGGTAGATAAGAATGGTTGTAGTACACAGCTCACAGGAATCTTTACGGTAACAACCCCTACCACCGTAGCCTTTACCACTTCGGCAACCACTTGTTATTCAAACAACAACAATGGAGAGATAGCGGTAAAAATCACTCAAGGTAACGGAGGTTATAAAGTAAAATTAAATAATAATGCAGCCATAAGTTTAGCAGCAGGCGCCACTACGCACACCTTTACGGGTCTTACCCAAGGCAGCTATAGTGTTACAGTTACCGATAGTTATGGTTGTAGTAGTGCCACACAAGTGCGTATCTACCCATCGCTTAACAGCACGGTGAAAGTAACAGACCAAAGTTGTAAGAAAGGTAAGATAGAAGTAACAGCTTCAGGCGGTAATGGCACGATAGAATTTGCTTATAAGAAACAAGGCGATCCAGCGCCAACTGATAGTGAATACAGTAGTACAGCAAGAAGCTTTGATGTACCTGATTTTACGGCAGCATCAGAGACTTGGATAGTATATGTACGTTCAGCAGCTTGTGTGAAAACCCACCAAGTAGTGGTGAAGAAAGCGGACAATGTAGCCTTTACAGCGGCGACAGTAACGCCTACTTGTCAAGGATCAGCAACTGGTAAGATCGTATTGGGTAATATCAAAGGCGATGGCAACTTCAAGGTAAGTTATGGTAAAGCAGGCACACCAGTGATAGCCAACTATACAGGTATTGCAGGTAGTAGCTATACGATTACCAATGTAGCGGCAGGCGTTTACTCAGTAACATTAACTGATAAATACGGCTGTAGCACAACCCAAAGCATCACCTTAGCCGATATGCCAGCACTAACAGCGAGCATCAGTGTATCAACAAGTGCTGGATGTTTAAAAGCAGGAAGCGCAGCAACACTCACTTTGAGTATGACCACTGAGTCTTGGAATGCCTATACAGCAGGTGGTAATCAAATATACTATAGCATTGATAATGGAGCTAGCTGGCATCCAATGCCAACGAGAGTTTACGATATAGGAGCTATATCAGGAGTAACAGAACCAGGTAAAACCATCCAAGTACGTTTTGCAACACGTCCTAATGCTACAGCACCTAATGTATGTACTACAGCAGCGATTGCTTATATAGTACCTAAACCATTAGCAACATTAAGTATAACGACTAATATCGATAAGTTCACTTATAACTGTACAGCGGCAGGTACACAATACTTTACAGCAACGGTAACAGTACCTACGGGAGTGGGATCAGATCCATTCTTATTCAATGTAAATGGAGGAGCTTATCTAACACCTACACCAGCAAATTCACGTATGTATGTGTTTACGGGCTTGGTAGTAGGACGTACTTACACCTTTGGAGTAAAAGATAAAAATGGTTGTGAAATTGAGGATACGCAAGATATCTATGCTAATGTAGCCACTCCAGCGATGACAGCAACATTGATAGCCAATCCAGCTTGTAACGGAGCAAGTAGCAGTCAGGCAACCATTAAGATCCACCGTAGCGCTTCTTATACAAGTGCTAGCACGGGAGCAACTCTTAACTGGACGATATATGAAAAACAACCAGGTTTAACAGTAGGTACCCCAATACATACAGGGTCAGCAGTAATGCCAGGAGTAGGACAAGATGCTACATCATTTACTCCTTCAGCAGGACCTTACGCTTTAGCACCTAATAAAACTTACTATGTGATAGTAAAAGAAGGTACTAATTGTGAGTGGGGTAGTAGAGATCTTTACATCAGAGAGATGGAAACACTTTCAGCCACTGTATCACAAACATCAGTTATTACTTGTAACAGTGATGGAGTATTAGAGGTACAAAATCCTACTGGAGGTGGCGGTACTTATCGTTACACCGTAACCCCAATAACAGCAGGAGTTACTTTTAGAGCACCAATAGTTACAGGTAGTTCAAGAGTACAGATAGTAAAAGATAACATAGCAACCCCAGCGATGCCAAGCTATCCAAGTGCTGCTTATAACTTTGGAGTAAAATTAGAAATGGAAGACCAATATGGTTGTAAAGCAGATTTAGGTACTTACACCTTTACGGTAACCCCAGCTCCAGATATTGCAGCTACTCCAATAGTAGGTTGTGCCGATGGTCAGTATACACTTACCATCCAGCCACAAGCTAAAACAGGAGCATCAGGAGCAGTAGCACCAGCAGCAGAGATTGCAGGCTATGAGTACTCTATAGATAGTGGTATCAATTATCAAAGCAGCAATGTATTTGGTAACTTGGTAGCAGGAGCTTACGATGTACAAATCCGTGATAAAGCTACAGGTTGTATAGCTACCAAAACGGTGAGCATCACCAATGCTTTAGAGGCAAGTGTAGCTTTAACAACTCCATTAGGATGTACAGGAGGAGCTGCTGGAATCACTGTAAAAGTAGACAATGGTTCAGGCGACTACGAATATACCTATACCAGTCCAGGAGGTACGCCAACAACCCCAGCTGCAATCCCACAAACAGCAGGCGAGTACAAAGTTACCTTCAATGTAACGGCAGTAGGTGTATATACAGTAACGGTAAAAGACAAGAACGCACCGAGCACTTGTAACACTTTCACAAGGTCAGTAACGGTAAATGCAGCCGAGAGACCAGAGATTACCACTTCGGTAAAATCAGTAACTTGTGCGGGCGGTAGCGATGGGGTGATCTACATCACCGAACGCAATACAGCAGCCTTAGGAGTAGCCTTTACTTATGCAGTACAAGGACCTGGAGGTGTAACCCCAGCAGTGGGTACTAACCGAGAGATAACAAATGTCAAAGCCGGTTTATACACCATTACTGTAACGGCTAATGGCTGTCAAAACACTTATACAGCTACGGTGAAAGAGCCTACTGCTCTTACCCTTAGCAAAACGCTTATAGAGAACAACAAACGCGAGTTTAGTTGTGGTAGTTCAGGAAGCGTACAACAAGCAGAAATCACAGTGCCAAGTGGTGCAGTACAAGGAGGAACATCACCTTATAGAATAGAGTACTTATATGGTACGGTATCAGGCACAGGCAATAGCTTTAGCATTGGTAATACCGCAGGAGGTATTGTAACCATCACCGCTATTGATGCCAATGGATGTAGCACCCAAACCTCAGTGGTTATTAAACCGTTCGAAGCCTTCGATGTAGATAAGATCGACTTTGCGGTAACCACTACAGGAACTTGTAACGCGAGTGAAACTATTACTATCAATGCTACACAAAGTTCAGGAGCACCATTTACAGGTCAGTTGTTGTACTATCAAGGTGCAACTGCCCCAGCGGGAACCCTTACCCCAACAGCAGGTGGCTGGCAAACAAGCAATAGCTTTACCATAGCCCCTAACAGAACTTATACGTTCTGGGTAGCCAATAGAGCGACGGGCTGTATAGCGAGCAAGTTGTACATCTCGCCTAATCCAAACAACTTTAGCATAGTAAACCCACAAGTGAAGAATGTAGGTTGTAAAGGAGCAAACAATGGAACAGCTACCTTTACCCTTAGCAATACAGTAAATGGTCACGCTTATAATGTAACGTTGAGTCCAGCAGGAGGAACCATAACCCCTGCGGCACCATTTACAGCAACGGGAACAACAGCTAGCTTCAACATAGCAGGTTTAGCACCAAATACCTATACAGTAACAGTAAAAGACAATAATACAGCTTGTGAACAAACCTATAGCTTCAAGATAGAAGAGCCAACATCGGCTATCACAGCAAGTGTTACAGTACATCAAGCCACTTGTGCGAGTGCCCCTACTTACAATAGTGGAGAGATAGCTATAGAGAATGTAACAGGAGGTTGGGGTACTTATCAGTACTATATAGGTCAAGCAGCCGCAGGTTTAGAAGTGTGGACAAATACAAGTGTACGTACAGGCTTAACCCCAGGAACTTATAGAGTATTGGTAAAAGACAACAACGGTTGTGCTACAACACTTAGCAATACAGTAACGATAGCTACGCCAACCACTATCAGTGGTACACTTACGGTAACCAATGCGAACTGTACTAATGGTACGGGCGCTATAGGAGTGAGAAGTGTAACGGGAGGTGAAGGAGCGAACTACTTGTATCAACTCATCAAAGATGGAGTTGCTCAAGGCGGAGCTCAAACCAGCACCGAGTTCCAAAACTTAAGTGCAGGTAATTACCAAGTAGCCATATCCGATTCTTGGGGTTGTACCACCACACTCACCCAATCGGTAACCTTGTACGAACCGGTAGAAGGAGTAGGCGTACGCTTTATCAAGCAAGTAACTTGTACCCCAGCAACGGGCGCAACCATTAGTGTAACCTATGCAGGAGGCGATTCACCAAGTTTGCGTTATACCCTTAAGAACGTAACTACAGGAGTGAGCACAACATCCACTACTAATGGATTTACTAATGTACCGGCAGGTAATTATGAAGTATCGGTATACGATGTGGCAACAGGTTGTCCTACCCAAACCCACACCTTTGCAGTAACCGATGCAGCAACAGTGAGCTTCACTTACACCACTACAGCAGTAAGCTGTAATGGCAGCAGTGATGGTAAGTTAAAAATTACCATACCAGGTACACAAACCCAAACCGATTATCAAATCAATATAGTAGGTAGCGGCGGCTTTACCCGCAGTGAAATGGTGAACACCACACCTAAGGACATAGAGTTTATAGCTATGCCAGCAGGTACTTACACGGTAACACTCACCTCTGCACGTAACTGTACAGCTACTCAAACGATAATTATAGGTGCACCAGCAGCCTTGATAGTGAGCAATACCACCACGGTAACCACCCACTATAAGTGCGATGCCGATAACAACGCTCAACAAGCGATTATCTCGGCAGTAGCCCAAGGTGGTACGCAACCTTATAAGTACAACTATCAAGTATTTGATGGAACAAACACAAGCACTTCAGGCTGGATAAACAGCAGTGTATACAGTCTTACCAGTGCAGGTAGTGCTACCCAAACAGTGATAGTGAATGTAGAGGATGCCAATGGTTGTAGAGCAGTCTATACTCCAATGGTAGTACCACCACTACAACGCATCAGCGCGGTGAATGCTACCCGTATATCAACTTTGAGTTGTAACCAATCCGAAACAGTGAACTTCACTATAGTAGGAGGTAAGAACCTCGGTTATGTAGTAGAGGTAACAGCCAATGGTAGTGTGGCAACGCCAACGCCATCAACACAAACCCTTACAGCAGGAACAAATGTAGCAACGGTACACTTCAATGCAGCAGGTTACTACACTATTAAAGTAACCGATAGAGATACAGGCTGCTATGCAACAGTATCTCACACTGTAAACGAATACAGAACGATGGAAGTAAGTGCTGCACAAAGCAAGCCAGTGAGCTGTGTGGGAGATAGCAATGGAGAAATCACAGTAACTTTCAGTGGTTATCAAGGTGCAATTACTTACCAAGTGTTCAATGCTACAACTTTAGCTCCAGCACCAGGAACTGCAGGAACAGTACAAACACAGATAGGTAGCGGAGCAGCAACAAGAACAATAGTTATAGGCGGTCTTGCCAAAGGTAGCTATGTGGTGAGAATGGTTCAAACAACTGCACCGAACTGTACAGTAACCAGTTCAGTGGTAATGGTATCCGAACCAGCAACCACTATTACCGCTACCCCAACAGTTACCGACCGCATCAAGTGTGGTATAGGTCAAACCGGAGCCTTTAGTGTAGAGACAACAGGTGGATGGGGTAATTATCAGTACCGATTACTTGTAGGAGGAGCACCTCATAGCAAGTATGGAACTTATACCAGCACAAGCCTCTTTGAAGGATTGGTATCTAATACCTATACAGTAGAGGTGAAAGATGAGAATGGCTGTGTGGCTACCCTCACCCAAGTAATGGCAGCACCAGCGCCAATAAGTGCCAATGTAACCCATACCGATGTGACTTGTTTTGGAGCCCGCGAAGGCAGCATAACAGTACAAAGCATCAGTGGAGGCAGCGGCAACTATACTTATGAGCTTAAAGAGTTAGGAGGTGCGATTGTACGAGGAGCACAAACCAGTACCACCTTCACCGGCTTAGATGCTCGTACGTATGTACTGAACATCATCGATGGTTGGGGTTGTGATGCCCAAGTAGAAATAACCATTGATGAACCATCAGAACTTGGAGTAGTAGCAAGTATTGCTAGTCCGCTTACTTGTAACAACCCAGCCACTGTATCGATTACTGTTACGGGAGGAACACCACCTTATACTTACTACCAAGTAGGTAATGCTACCCCATTGGCAGGCAATAGCATCCAGGTAGGTAACGGAGGTCAGCCATTAGGCGACTACGAGTTCTATGTAACCGATAGTAAAGGATGTAGATCTAAAGTATCAAATAAAGTAAGTATTACAGCCTTAGAAGCACTACAGTTACACGTAAATACAGAGGATGCCTTTGTAAAATGTAATGGAGAAAGTTCAGCGCGTATTACCTTCTCGGCAACGGGAGCATTGGGTAACTATCAGTACAAATTGTACAAATCAGGCGTACACTCAACTACGGCTAGTGCTACCCAAGTAAACGCGACCGACTGGGCATTTACAGGCTTGAATAAAGGTAAATATCAAGTAGAGGTCATCAGCGTAGACTGTACTGTATCGAGAACAGTAGATGTAGATGAATCACCAGCCTTTACAGTAGCAACAGCTACAACCGATATCACTTGTAACGCAATGCGTGATGGTACCATCTCAATGACGGTAACCGGAGGTGCAGGCGATGTACAATATGCTATCAGTCCTCGATTAGACCGATTTGTATCCGAAGGTTACTTCACGAATTTAGGTAGAGGACAGTATGTAGTAAGAGCACAAGATAAGAATGGCTGTTTTGTAGATGAAGTATTTACCATCCACGAACCCGATGTATTGAATGCAGTAATCCACAAACAAACCGATGAGGTATGTTATGGAGCAGGTGATGGTACAGTATCGATTACCATTACAGGAGGAACACAGTCTTATAGCACTTCAATTGATGGAGGCGCTTGGACAGTAGATAAGACCTTGTATACAGGTTTATCGGTAGGAGTTCACACCATTACGGTAAAAGATGCACGTTCTTGTACAACAGAAGTGCCAGTAACTATCAAAGAAGGAGTAGACTTGCAAGCTACAGCTACGGTAAGCTACGGTTGTGGTAACAATACAGTAGTGAACACCATTAATGCAACGGTGAATGCTAGCTACACAGGAGCGGTAAGCTTCAGTTTAGATGGTGGAGCGCCACAAAACTCAGGTAAATTTACAGGAGTAACAGCAGGGGTTCACAGCATCACCTTTACCCACCTCAATGGATGTACCACTACCCTTACAGTCAATGTAACGGCTTACAATAGTCTTACAGCCACCACAGCAACGAAAACCGATATGAGTTGTTATGGAATAAATGATGGTACGATAACCTTTGCGGTAAGTGGAGCAACTAATAGTTACACTTATACCATTACCCCAGAGGCAGGTACGTTCGATGGAGTAAGCAAGTATACCGGTCTATCGGCAGGTATCTATACAGTGAAAGTGAGATCTAATGGCGAGATAAACTGTGAATTAGAACAAAGCTTCACTATAGAGGAACCAGAGTTGTTGAAAGCAACAGCCTCAACAGTATCCGAAACTTGTTACCAAGCCAATGATGGTAGCTTGAGCTTTAGTATCCGAGGCGGTAGAGCACCGTATAACTTTACGATTAAAACAGCCTCAGGCACCACAGTAACCAATGGTACTTTAGCTACAGCAGGAGCGGTATATACACAAACCAATGTAGCAGGAGTTTATCTCTTAGAGTACAATGATGGTAACTGTTCACAAACCTTAGAGATAACAGTGCCAAAAGCACCAAATCTCGAGATGAATGTGAAGACGATGTTCAACTGTTCAACAGTATCGACTACTTATACTACAAGTTACTTGCGCATAGAGTTCCCATACGCTGATGAAAATCAGATAAGGAATATGCAGTACTCATTAGGTGGAGGACCAATGATAGCCTTTGATAGATATGAAGGTAAGTATGCTTATACGAGAACTATTCCAACGGGACAATACACCCTTACGGTACAATATCAATCTTATCCAGGAGCGCCATATTGTACAAAAGTATATGGAGAAACAGTAAGCTTGACCCGTTATCCAGGATTAGAATTAGAAGATAAGAGTGATCCACGATCTATCAATACGGTAAAGGTACAAGCCAAGGGAGGAAACTCAACGCAGTACATTTATTACTTCAATGGCTTTACCAATGGTACTAACGAGTATATGTTGCGTTCAACCGATCCAACCACACGAGTGGTAGGTAATAGAGTGTACAAAACAGTAGTAGTAGAGGTAACCGATGCTAATGGCTGTAGTTCAACGCTCACTATAGAGAAAGAGTATATGAAGTCAGTACCACCAGACTTCTTCACGCCAAACGGCGACGGACAGAACGATGGTTGGGATCCAGATAGATACCGCAGTTATCCAAATCTAACGGTAGACATCTACGATCGTTACGGACGTTATATCACCACTTTGCGTTCAGGACAAACTTGGGACGGTCGTTATAACGGCAAGGAATTACCAACAGGCGACTATTGGTATATCCTCAAAACCCACGAAGAAGGCGAAGACGACCACGAATATATGGGTCACTTCAACCTCTATAGAGCCGCTGATTAAGGTTGAATAAACTAGCAATAGCTAGACAAATACAAACAAAAAACTTCCCGTTAGGTCGCGACCTAACGGGAAGTTTTTTAATTAATAAAAGATTAATTTAATTCTTAGTTGAAGAAATAGAATCTGGTTGAGTATCAATATATTTCATACGTTCATCTAAGTCGTTGCCATATATATTGTTGATACGAGCGATAATACTATTGAATGTTTCTCTTAATAGAAAGATATTGTTTTTAAGCTCATTTTCGTTGAAATCAGGGTTGTTCTTAACATTATCAGCTAATGATTTAATTTGTGTTTGAAAGAGCCTAAAACGAGCTTTTACAGTAGGGACATTAATACGCTCTGGAAAGGTGTCGCTATTGAGTAGTTCCTTGAGAGCATCTTCTATTTGTACTAACCAAAAAAATACAGAATAATAAGAACTTTCTACATCAGAGTGTTCTCCTACAATCTTATCAGAAAATTTGCCTACTTGGTGAAAATGCTTTGCAGGAAGCTCTAAAATAGAGCGGTATAGTATCACATTGTCATTTTCTTTGGCATTTTCGTCTAACGAAAGTCTTATAGTGTAAGATGCTGATTTTTTAGGTGAGAAATCAATTTGGTAGCTGTACCAATCATCGGATAGGGTTATTCTCTTCACATTATTAGTAGAAGTACTAAGAGTATCAAGAGCTAAAGTTGCGGATAATTCATCATTTTCACCTTCTAAAAAATTTAGTTTTACATTGGGATAATTTACTTTTTTCAATACTATGGAAAAAGTGTAAGGAATATTGGCTACCAAAAAGCGATTCCATTGTAAAAAGCCTACTGCATTATTTTTCTTTTTTTCAAACCTAAAAACAGTATCTTTAGCGGCATCGGCTGGAGTTCTCCAATCGTGTTCTACAATACTATTGATAACTTCTGTTTTAGAATTGATAGGATACAAGCGACTGTATACTAACAAACTATCAGGATTAGAGAGCATCAAATCATCGGTGTTTTTTATCTTGGCAGGAGCCATTGATACGATAACCTGCATCAGTGATTGGAAATTCTTCCAGTGCTTCATATCTTCCTGAGCTTTAGGAGTTAGGTCTATGAGTTTAAATTCTTCAAACTCTATAGACTTTGTTTTATGAGTTTGCTTTTCTTTATCTGATTGATTTGTGTCATTACAAGAAATAACTCCTGAAAGTAAGAAAAGTAGGGCATAAGATGTATATTTCATAATTTCATATATTTAACTTTAAAACACCAAAGCCAGATTTACTTGCATAAATCTGGCTATCAGTGATAAATCTAAAACCTAAATGACTATTTAGCTAATTTATTGATATGTTTAGCTAAACTGCTTTTTAAATTCGCTGCTTTATTAGCATGAATAATATTTTTCTTAGCGAGCTTGTCGATCATTGAAACTACTTTAGGGAAAAGCGCTTTTGCTTCTTCTACATTTTCTAAAGCACGTAGTTTTCTTACGGCATTACGAGCCGTTTTGTGTTGATAACGATTGCGCAAGCGAGCTGCTTCGTTTCTTCTAATTCTTTTTAATGCTGATTTATGGTTTGCCATTTTCCTTTACTAATTTAATTTTAAAGTTGTATCTTTTAGATACGAATAGTGCATTTAGTTTAGTAGTCCGTAGGGGAATCGAACCCCTGTTACAAGGATGAAAACCTTGCGTCCTAACCCCTAGACGAACGGACCTTAAAAATATTTGTTTAACCGTTTAAAAAATTTAATTATGGCTTGTAGTCCGTAGGGGAATCGAACCCCTGTTACAAGGATGAAAACCTTGCGTCCTAACCCCTAGACGAACGGACCAGTTTAGTTTATTTATACATTGTTTCTCTCTCAATGCGGTGGCAAAAGTACTACTTTTTTTTATATCTGCAATTTTTTTTAGTACTTTTTTTTGGAAAAAGTTTAAAATATTTTATAAGTGTCTTATAATTAGTATTTTATAAATTCAATATTTTTCTTTATCAGTTGATGTTTTGAAGTGTTTTATGATAAATTGAGTAAGAAAATGAGGGTGTCTACCCCATCGGCGTAGTCCCATAGCTGGGGAGTTTGAGTCTTTCCAAAGGCTACTTCTTCAGTTATAAAATTGTGTGCAACTACACATTGTATCTTTTCAGCATCAGCAGTGAGTTTCTTTTTTAAGCTATCTACATCAGTGTAGTATTCGTAAAAAAGGGTAGCAATAGGTGAACCGTAATGCTCGTCTTCTTTTAGCAATAGAAATCCGTTTTCGAGGAGCTGGTATAAGCTCATTAGGTAGACGGCTTTGTTGTAATCGTAGTTATTGGCGTACTTTTGTTCTTGGATGATATCTTTGTAAGGATAAATTGCTTGAAATAGCAAGTTAAAATCATATCCCTTAGGAACAAAAAGTTTAGAGATGCTGCGGCAACCTAAACCATAGTACTGAAAGATGTCTTTACCTAAAGCAAAAAGCTGCTCAGGAGTTTCTCCTCCAGTGAGTACAGCTACTGAATGTCGGTTTTTTCTAATAATGTGTGGTTTCTTACCAAAATAATATTCAAAATAGCGGGCAGTATTGTCGCTACCTGTTGCAATTACAGCATCGTAATCGGTTACTTTTTCGTCAGTAAATTGTACAGAAGCAGTCCATTGGGGAGCAAAATCTTTTATTTTTTCAAGTAAATAGGGGAGCAGTACACGATCATCACTTGATAGTTTTACGATAGCTTGATGTCCTGCTACTAACACACATAATAAATCGTGAAAACCTACTAATGGCAGGTTGCCAGCCATTACTATCAATACTTTTTTAGCTGAAGTAGCCTGTGGTAATTGATACTGCGATAGCCATTGTTGTACATTACTTTCGCTGAGGGCTTCACTCCACGATGTAAAGGCAAATTCCAAATTAGCACGAGTAAACCAGCTGTTTTGCTGCTCAGCTTTTTCAAAAGCATCCTTAAATAATTTGGTGTTAGAAAATAAGTCTCCTAATTGTATAAGATTTTTTTTTACTTTTTCTTTTATCATCTCTTATTTCTTACTAGAACGATGGTACTATCCCAATACGCACTCCAAATTTAGGATTACGTACGCCATTTACATCGTTGAAATCGTTACGCCATACGAAATCTACTCGTATAAAACGGAAGTTGCCTAATCCTATATTTTCAATACCAAATCCGTATTCCCAATAGAGTTTTTCGGGCGAATTGAATATGATGTTAGTGATATTTGCTTGTTTGTTTTTATCGGAGAGAGTTCCGTAAGCAAATCTACCAAAAAGTACACTTTTAAAGCGTAATTTTTGCAAGAAAGGAATGCGGTTTAACAAGAAACCATCAAAATGGTGCTCAAAGTAACCATTAATATAGGTATCAGTGATGAAATCGTAGTAGTCTAAAAGTGCAAAAGTATTAGGAGCTGATGAATACGATTGGTTTGCAGGTGTAGGTGCTAAAGCAATAAGGGGTGCTGTACCAAACACTTTTCCAGCTTCTATATTGGCGTGAAAAATACCATAACCAAAGAGTGGAATGGGTTTATAAAGCATCATTTGGACTTTGTCATAATCAAACTTGCTGTTTATTACCCCATCTACCCCTTTAGAATATTTAAGGGTGTATATAGGGAAGAGTTTTTTGCCATAACGCTGTTCTACACCATAACCAAATACTTTTCGGTGAGGGGTGAACGAAAGCTGAGCTCCTGTATAGAAGTTGTCATACTCGTGAATTACATCTCCTGTTTTAGGATTTTGGTAGGCAATCAAGAAGTTTTCTTCACTTGCAGAAGAGAGTTTTTGGTAAGTACCAAAAATTGAAAACTGCAAATTAGAAATGATATTGTAATTGATTACCCCTTGTATCTTTTTGTTGCGAGTGAGGTAGTAATTCTCACCACGTGCAATGATAAAGTTAGTAGTCTTTTCAAAATTCAATTCGGTATCATCGTGCATTACAAAAGTGCCTAATTGTAGATTATCATTCTGATAACCAGCCCCAAGAGTGATACGCGGACTGTGAGAGAGGAGGTATTTACCACTGAATCCGTATTTAAATTGTTTGTCTCTCAACCCATAAGCACCATAAATGTAGGCACGAAAACGGTCATCAGTAGAGATAAATGAACGGAAGCCAGCACGCAAGCGCAATCCTTCTACATTGTTGCTTGAGAAAGTTTGCCAAAACCTACCAAATTGCATATAATTACCTATAGGAATATAACCTGAAGTTACCACATCGGTTACATCACCTATCATTTTAATGCGTTTATTGCTTCCTACCTCACGAATGAGGAGTTTGGTTTTGGTGAGGTCGGCTCCTCCTAAAGTATTGTTATCCCAATAAGCATCATCTTTATGAAACTGATCTTTAGCAGTTTTTACTACTTGCTGGTCATAAAATTCAGCAGTTTTAGCTTTGTTTAACAATATATCGGAATAATTGATATAGTTCTTTACATATAGACCTTTCTCTTCATCTTTTTTAGTGATTAGTGTAAAATCGCCTACCTGAATTTCGCGTTCGGGTAGATAAATACTATCGTTGGCAATGGTGAAGTATTTTTCAAATGAAAGTCCGCGTACTAAGTTGATATTAGTTTTAGGAGTGGTGTGCATTTGTATAGCACTCACTATGAAGGTTTTGGTATCTACATCAAACTGCCCTTGTAAAGCCAGATCTTGATCGTCACGAGGGAAGAAATTGATACGGTAGAATTGGCGATCATCTTTTTGAATAGTATCACTTAATACATAGAGGTACACACCATAACCAAATTCGGATAGAGGGCTCACAAACGGCTTGTTGAGTATCATATAAGTATTGTCGTAAATCTCGAACTCGTCAAACGATTGGCTCACGCGTTCCAGACCAAAACCTTGTTGAACAATACCTTGAGCACGTTCGGCTTCTATATCTACACGTTTTTTTCCTAACTGATTGTTACCATAAACAGTTTCTATTTTTTCGGTGAGATACATTGGGAGAGAAAAAGTTTCCTTGTACTTTTTCTCAGAGAGGATTTTTCTAATCGTATCGTATTCTTTGTTTAAGGCTTTTTTGAGAAAGACTGTATCGAGGTTGTTCACCCCTAACTCAGTAGTAATATGTTTTTTATACTGATAAGCTGTGGCATTTTGCAATCCGCGTTTCTTTTTGTTCTTCCAAATACCTTGCAAAACGGTATAGGCAGGGTTTTCTTTTTTAGAAAGAGCCTTTTTAGGTTTTGCTACAATAGTTACAGCATCTAATTGTTCACCTTCTACAAGTACAACAACCAATCCTTTAGTGTTTTCTTTCTCTAAATGGATTCTTTTAGTAGTGTACCCTATAAATGACACCTCTAAATCTCTTTGTTTTTTTTCGGAGTATAGAGAAAAACGCCCTTCATCATCAGTGTAAGCACCAATAGTAGTTTTAGGGAATAGCACATTAGCAAAAGCTATAGGTTGGCCATTTTCGTCGATTACTTTACCCGATACGTGTGTTTGTGACCATAGGTAAGAACCTAAGGGAAAAAAAGCACATAACAAGAGTAGTAAGAAGTGTTTTTTCATCGTATAGAAATTAAAATTAGAAGGCAAAAATACAAATAATTAGCAAATTAGCAAATTTGGCTCACGAATTTCCTAAATCCTTCCTCACCTTCAGGGGTATGTTTGAACACGCCGCAGTTTTCTAATACCTCACAGAAAGTATCGCCTATACTCTTGTTGATAAAGTCGTCTAAATTATCAATTGAGAGTGGAGTAGGGGCGAGGTTTATATAACGTTCTAACCATTGACTATGCTTTTGCAAAGTGGAGTCAGTGTTCATTTTAGTATATACAGAACTGAAGCTGTTACCTGTTGAAAGGGCTTCACTTAGCAATGTTTTGATACTTGCCATTTCAGTTTTCAATCTACCAGGTAAAATAGCTAAGCCCATCACCTCAATAATCCCAATGTTTTCTTTTTTGATGTTGTGCAGATGTTCATAAGGATGGAAGATTCCCATAGGGTGCTGGTTATCGGTGCGGTTGTTGCGCAGAGCCAAATCGAGTTCGTATTTGCCATTTTTGAAGCGTGCAACAGGGTTTACTGTATTGTGGCGCACACCCTCAGTATGAGAATAAATGCCTAATGACTCATCACTGTAGTTTATCCACGATTGCAGAATCACATTGGCTAAGGTGATGAGGCGGTCTTTCTCACCGCGTAATCGCAATACACTCATAGGCCAATTTACGATGCCTGCTTCCACATCTTCAAATCCTTTGAAACTCACACGTTCTTTAATGGTGGCTTTTTCCATAGGGAATACGTGTCGCCCACCTTGAAAATGGTCGTGAGAGAGGATAGAACCTCCCACAATAGGCAAATCGGCATTAGAACTTAAGAAATAGTGAGGGAATTGCTCTACAAAGCCCAATACGTGCTCAAAACAAGCCTTGTCAATCTTCATTGGCCGATGTTCACTTGAGAATACAATGCAATGCTCGTTGTAATAGATATAGGGAGAGTATTGGAAAAACCATTCCTCATTAGCTAAATCTAATTTAATAGTGCGCAAATTTTGGCGTCCAGCGTGGTTTACACGCCCCATATAGCCTTCGTTCTCTTTGCAGAGTAGACATTTTGGGTAGTTAGTGGCTATCACATCTTTTTGGGCAGCAATATCACGAGGGTCTTTTTCAGGTTTAGAAAGGTTGATAGTAATCTCTAAATTGCCATAAGGGCTCTCGTGTTCCCACAAGATGTTTTTGGCAATTCTATCGGTGCGTATATAGTTGCTTTGTTTGTTTAGTTCGTAGAAATATTGGGTAGCTTGCTCTTTACTACTTTCGTATTTGTGCCAAAAGTCGTTGCGAATTACCGATGTACGAGGTAATACCTGTCCCATTATCTTAGAGTTCAGCAGGTCGCGGAAAGTAAGCGTATCGGTAGAGAGGGTGCCGTTCTCAGCAGCCCATTCTACCAAGCGATCAAGTTCCTCAGTAGGGTAGACTATCTCGGCAGCTTTTTTAGCGATTTTTGCGGTTTCTTCTTCTGTAAACTCGGTATAACTATCACATCCAATGCTTTCTAAAACAGCATTAGTTACAAGTATACGATCGTCTTCCTTCACCAATCCGTGCAATATAGCATAGCTGATGAGGGTTTCTATTTCAATGTAAATATCCATTTTCAAACTAATTTCTAACTCCTAAATTTATAAATGGTTTCCTGTTTGTACACTTCTCCTTTTTCTAAAGGTTTTACTGCAAATTTAGGCTGATTGATACCATCGGGGAAGTCTTGCATCTCAATAGCTACTCCTACAAATCGTGGATTTTTAGCAGGTTTTTCTTTGGCAGTACATACCTTATCGAATACGGCTACATCATCTAAAAAGTTACCGGTGTAAATCACAGCCACGTGTTGGGTAGTATAGGCTTCCATAGTAATACCACTATGAGGAGAGTGTAATACTAATTGAGGAGCGCCATTAAGTCCGCTGTGGTTGAGTACAAAAGGGTGGTCGTAAGCGCGAGTGATTTCGAATTGGGGATGTACTTCAGCAATACCTTCGGCGATGACTTTTCCTTTGCGGAGATCGAAAGTAGTACCTTCTACAGCTATATAATTACCCGTAGGTATCAATCCTTCTGCTAATTCACAGATATTGTCAGCAGCGATTTGTAATACTTGGGTATCGCCATTCATTTCCATATCACCAGAGAGGTTGAAATAACTGTGGTTGGTGATATTCAGGTAGGTTTTGGCATCGGCAACGGCTTCGTAAGCAATGTGCAGGCTGTTGTCATCAGTGATAGTGTAAATCACTTTGAAATCTACCTTAGCAGGGTAGCCTTCTTCACCATCAGGACTTGTATAACACATTTCTAAGCCATTAGAGAGTTCTTTTACTTCAAAAACTTTACTGCTAAAACCCTCTTTACCACCGTGTAATGAGTTTTCACCATTGTTTTTAAAAAGGTGATAAGTTTTTCCGTCGATAGTAAAAGCAGCGTTATGAATACGCCCTGAAGTGCGCCCTATGGTAGCACCATTGTAGGCACCATTACCTATGTAATCTTCTAAATGAGCATAGCCTAATACTACGTTTTTCAGTACATTGTGTTTGTCTTTTACAGCTATTTCGGTAATAGTACCGCCTAAGTTCAAAACAGACACGCGAAAGCCGTTCGCATTCTGTAAGGTATATTGATAGACAGCCTGTCCGTTGTGAGTACCGAACAGGCTTTTGTTGATGGTTATCATACTTTGTCTTGTTTATAGTTTTTTAGCGCCATCGCTTACAGAAGCGATATAGAAATCGGCAGCATAACCTATTTTGTTTTTGTAAGCCTCGCCTACATTTTTAATGAAATCGTCTACTTTGTCTTTTTTAACGATGCTCACAGTGCAACCGCCAAAACCAGCTCCCGTCATACGTGAACCTACTACCCCAGGTTGTTCCCAAGCAAGGGCAGCTAAAGTATCGAGTTCTACACCAGTTACTTCATAATCATCACGTAGAGAAATATGTGATTGATTCATTAGTTTGCCAAACTCAGCTAAATTACCTGCAGAAAGTTCTTTTTGCGCTTTAAGAGTGCGTTGATTTTCATATACTGCGTGTTTTGCTCTTTTTTGGCGAATAGGACTCTTGATGAGGTCTTTGTTGGCTTCAAATTGTTCAATAGAGAGTTCTCCTAAGGCTTTGATAGGCAATTTAGTTTGCAATTCGGCTAAGGCTTCATCACATTCTGCACGGCGTTCGTTATATTTAGAATCAGCTAAACCACGACGTTTGTTAGTGTTGGCAATAACGATTACTTCATCTTTTAGCACTACGGGCACATAGTCGTATTTGAGGGTGTTGCAGTCAAGGAGGATAGCATTGTCTTTCTTGCCCATAGCTACCGCAAATTGATCCATAATACCAGAGTTTACCCCGATGAATAGGTTTTCAGTTTTTTTGCCTAATTGAGCCATTTCCACTGGGTCAATAGAAAGGTTGAAAAGGTCTTTCAGCACGATAGCGGTAAGCATTTCGATAGAGGCAGAAGAAGAAAGTCCTGCGCCGTTAGGGATATTTCCAGAGAAGAGAATGTCGAAACCAGAATCAATTTTCTGACCTGCTTCGAGGAACATTTTAATCACACCTTTAGGGTAGTTAGCCCAGTCGTGTTTTTTTTCATTAGTAAGTTCATCAAGAGTGAACTCCATAATGCCGAGGTCGGCAAAATTTTCAGAATACATACGGAATTTGCGGTCGTTGCGTTTTTTTACGAGACCGTAAGTACCTTTGTCAATAGCGCAAGGGAACACATTACCGCCATTGTAGTCAGTATGTTCACCGATGAGGTTCACACGTCCTGGTGCGAAGAATTGTTTTTCGGCAGGAGCACCGAAAACTTCTTGAAACTTTTGTTCTAAGTGTTTCATATAGTTTTTAATTTTAGTTATTATTTAGTCGTTATTGTGTGTTTGTATATTACATCAGAATCTAATTGAAATACTTTGCTGCAATCGTTTTCAACTCATTTTCTTTGTCCTCTAAACGTTGGAAAAGTACGAATTGATTGCGAGCTCGGATGTAATTTTCTTCGGGGTATGAGATTTTGAAATAGATATCATTGTTGAAATAATCGGCTAAAAAGCGGATGCCGATGATGAATATCATATATTTAGCTCCATCTACTATATGGGCCTTTTCAGAAGCTGTCATTACTGAGTTCATTACAGAAAAACCTTTGCAAAGGGCTTCAAAAAACTCAGTGTTGAATACAATTTTAGTATCGTCAGGTTCATTTTCTTCGGTAGGGCTTACCGAAGTACGTACCATATCACCAAAATCATACAACAAAATACCTTGCATCACTGTATCGAGGTCAATTACTCTAAAATCATCAGGGTTTTCTTTATTGATGAGTACGTTATTGATTTTGGTGTCGTTGTGAGTTACACGAATGGGTATGCGCTTTTCGTCTACTTCTTTTTGAATAAGGTCGAAAATCACTTTGTGTTGTTGTGCAAACTCGTATAGTTTTTGAGCTTTTTTCTTGCGGTCGAGAGTAGCTTGAGCGTAAGCATCTTCTAATTGTTGGAAGCGTAAATGCCCATTGTGGAAGTTAGGAATGGTAGCTTGCAAGCGAGAAGTATCAATGTTAGCAAAAGTTTTCATAAAAGTAGCAAAGGCAGTAGCGGCTTTTTCGGCTTGCCAAGGAGCTTCGATGAACTCATAGGAAGTATAACCTTCAGCAAAAGGGAATACACGCCACACAATAGCTTCAGCATTTACAGAATGACCGCCTTGTTTGGCAGACATCATTGGGAGGATTACGCGATTGTTAGGTTCAGTTTCCCAAAGCAGTTCGATATTTTTGATGATGCAGTCGGGGGTTTTGAACACATTGCTGTTAATTCCTTGAAGGATATAGTTAGTTTCAGTAGTTTTTACCAAATAGGTGCGGTTGATGTGCCCATTACCATAAGGTTCTACAGAAAGGATGTCCCCTTCTAAAATAAATTGATTGGCTATTTCTTTCATTGTATTTAAATAAGAGGTAAGAGATAAGAAGTGAAAAAACTTATTATCTCTTACAGGTTAAACATTTTATTAGAATTTATCGGGATAGCTACCTTTATCTACGAGTTTTTGTATTTCGTTTTGTACCAGAGCAAGATCTTCGTGATAGGTCATTCCAAACCAGTTATCGTGGTTAGGCAATACTTCCAATTTATATCCATAGTCTTTGATAGCGTGTTGTACAACCATAGGAATATAAAATTCTGCCTTAGGGTCATCTTTATGTTCGGCTACAAATTCTTTGAAATAACGGTCGGCTATATCCAATACTTCGTGAGTAAATCCCCAGAAGTTCATAGAAACGTAGGTACTTAGTGGGTACTCGGTGCCAGTAGCCTCATCAATAGCAGTAGTCTCACTATTTTTGCGCAGTTTGGTAGCTTCGTTGATGGAGAGTAGGTGGTGATTTTTATCTACTTCACAAATACCACGAGAGACAGTACCATTCTCACTTAAAGTGTTTTTGAGCAGGTAACCACCTGAGAAGAAAGTTTTTTCTTTACCAGCATTAAGAGCTTCATACATCAGTGTAAAGCCTTCTTTGCCGTAGTAATCATCAGCATTGATAATGAGGAAAGGGTTTTTTACGAATTCTTTCACACAGAGCATTGCGTGCCCTGTTCCCCAAGGTTTTTTGCGTTCAATACCTTTAGGATTATAGTCGTCTTGGTATACGTAAGTGATAGGGACATTATTAAAACGATTTTCAAGGTGTTGGCGGGTGAGATTATCTATTTCGTGGCGGATAATTAGCACGATATTATCGAACCCAGCTTGTAGAGCATCGTAGATACCATAATCAAACAAGGCATTCCCATTGTGTATATTTTCTAATTGTTTATCAGAGCCGAATCGACTTCCTAAGCCTGCGGCAAGAATCACTAATGTAGTCATTAAATTAATGTTTGTTTTTTTTAATTGCAAGGGCAAAGATACGAAAAAAAAAGTAATAAGCAATTTTTTTTGAAATATAGTAAGAGTTAGGTTTTTACTTTTATCTCTTATTTCCTAGCAAACAGAACTTTAACAATAATTTAACATTGTCTTATTTATTTAAAATTCAGTGATTTACAAAAAATGTATTGTTTAGGTAGTGTAAAATTAGGGTAACAGCATTGTGTAAATAGGAAAAAGATGTTATTTTTGTGGCGTTTAATGTATATATAAATTACACGTAAAATAATTATTACTTACAGCTTAAAAGTAAACAAAAATGAAAAAGTTTCTTACAGCAATTGTATTTTTAATCTTCACAGGGGCAGGATTTGCTCAATGTATTAATGTGCAAACTACGGCTATCAAAGGGAATTGTTACAGTGACAACCAGATAAAGGTAACAGCCCAAGATATGAGCCCTTATCCTTCAATTTGTTTGCCTTCTAGTGGTAAATTTATAGTAGAAATACAGGGGGAAGGAAAAGATGGTGAGATGTTTAGAATGAAACGTCCATCACCTTCGGCTCCTGCCGAATATACTTTCTATAACTTAAAAGTAGGAAAGTATAAAATTATTGTGCGCGATGAAGACACAGGAGCTTTTGATGAGCGCGAGGTAGATGCGGAGTCTAACTATAAGGTTATGAATATCCAAAGTTTAGAGACTTTAGCTCCTACTTGTGGGCAGAAGAATAATGGCGGAGTACGTTTTAAAATACCCAATGGGGGGATAGGTCCTTTTGATGTTACAATACTTGATGCTTCAGGACATAATGTATTACTACCTACACAAAGATTTGTGAGACCTTCAGGCAATGGCTATATAGAAATAAGAGGGACAAACTCTCATTCTATTAAAACTAATGCTACTATAATGTTGCAAGTAAAGGATATTACCTCTATAGGAGAAAAATGTGGTGAGACTCGTCGTTATCCTTCTATTGTAATACCTATAGAACAATATACGGTGGAATGTATCAACATCAAGATGTATGATAGGTATATGGGAATGCATAAAGATAATTGTGGTAAATACAATGGTAGATTTAGAATAGTGAGAGTAGAAGATGGTAATTGGATAAATAAAAATATTTTAGATGCAACAGCTCTTAAAAGCTACTTTAGTAAGCCAGGAACGGCCATAGTACGTTTCTTGAATTCTTCAAAACCACAAATAGATATATCTTCTACTTTTGATATTTATGGTTACTATGTGAGAGATTATATCTTTGAAAAAGGAGATGAAGTAGAAATTACTATAAAGGGGCCTAATAATACTATTGTAGAAAAGGTGCGTTTTAATGAGCAAATAGACCCACTATCTTGCCCTAGTTATAAAATGTTAACTACAAGTAATTATTCTTATAATCGCAATTGTGGCTTAGATAAGCGATTATATATTTACTATTCTATTACAAATTATCAGTATAGAAGTATGCCTAATTTAGATGGAGGTACGTACTCATATCAATTAGGTTGGACACATCCTCAAAATATATCCTATTTTACCTTAGAAAAATCTAATTCTGCTTCTGGACCTTGGACTCCTGTACCAATGGTCACCACAGCTCCTGGAGCTGGACAAGCCCATTGGACTAATAGTTATGTCTATTTAGATAAAGTAGGTGAAGGTTTCTATAGGCTTACATATAAAAATCCTAACAATTGTCACGGGCAATGTTCTGATATACGAGAAGTGAAATATCCTATATCTAGTACTCAAGATATCAATAAGATATGGGATAATATAGAAACTGGATATGGAATATATGAAGGAACGGGAGCTTTTAGAGTTAATTATTCAATTAATAATTTTGCTTATCCTTTGAAGTTTAAATTGGAAGCAGCTGATGGTTCGAAAACACTTTCCTATGAAGGCAAGATAAGTTTCTTTAATCGAGGTACACGTACTATCACTTTCCCATTAGAAATTACTACAACAGGAAGTGGCTACAACTATACAAATTTGCCTGAAGGAAATTACAAAGTTACCGTTACTGATGCTTGTGGTATAACAACCGATAAGATCATCTATGTACCAGGTATGCCTGCCTATAAGCCGGAATTGAAATATGAGAAAGATTGTGAGATAGCAAAAATAATTTATAATATAGGAAACCAAATTTATAAAGATCCTTATATTTATGTGTATTTAGAGCAAGAAGTAGAAGATGCTTATGGGAATAAAACTTGGAAAGAAATAAAACAACCTAGTGGTTTAAGTTATGTGAGAAACCATACCGGTGAGTTTGTGAATTTGCTCACAAGTAAATATAGAATCAAGACAACGGCTTTTTATTACAATGCTTTTCTTCGTCAGAAGTCAGGAACTATGTATCAAACTAGTGCAACAGATCCAACTGTTCCAAATAGTTCAAACTATCTTTATAAAGAAATTACTATTCCTGATCTTGTAAAACTCAATCCTGTAGTGAATCCTGTGGCTTGTCAACAAGGTAGTGCTACTGGTATGATTGCTGTGGATGTAACTGGACAAGAAGTGTATTTTCCACTTACTTTCCGCCTATACAAAAAAGCTACAGTTACTGCTACTACCTCTACTTTGCTAGAAACAAAGAAATATGAAGCAAGTGATAACAAATATTATCATATCTTTGAAGGACTTAATACAGGTTATTATCTTGTAGAAGTAGAACACCGTTGCCAAACTGTACCTAAAGATATAGATATAGATCTTTCTAATGCTTTCAATCCATTCTTGGTGATTGATCGCCCTGTACCTTTCTGTACAGGCAATCGGGCTCGTGTGAAGTTAGGACTTTCAGACCATATATTTGATATCAATTGGTTTAAGCTTGATGCTAATGGTGACAAAACTACTACTTACCCATTGGGTACGGGTAGTAGTTTTTGGGAAAATATTTATACTACTACTACTTATATGGCTGAATATACCTTGAAAACAGGAATAGGATGTAGTAACAAAACTACTTATACCAAAACAGCTACAGTAGTATTGCCACCTATAGACGAACCTCCTTTTATCAAGACTCCTTGTCCAAATAATATAGAAGTTACTGTAGATGTAGGGGAGTGTGGTAAAGCAGTACGTTGGCGTGAACCCGAAGCTTATCCTACTTGTTTAGGCGCAGTTACCACTACCCGCAGTCACGCACCAGGCTATGTATTCCCTATAGGAGTGCATACAGTAGTATATACCTTTGCTGATACGCGAGGTAATACAAGTAGTTGCTCGTTTACAGTTACGGTGAAATCTAATGCTTTGAAGTTGAAAACTTCACAACGCTATGTAGATACATCCGGTAACCTTATTACTCAACTTACTCCTAACCAAGCGTTTTTCTACGAATTAAACTATGAGAATGTAGGTTCTGAAAGTATCAAACAAGCAGTTATATCGGTAAAACTTCCTCAGAATGCTACCGTAATAACCAATGGAGAACCCGATCTCAATAGTGCAGGTGATGGCTCAAGTGCTAATCCATATCCACAAAAATCGTACAATGCTGTGAATAAGGCTTATGAGTTTGTGATAGGTGGCACATCAGGGTATCCTGAGTCTACTCTTAAGTTAGGTGATCCAAGTCGTACCATTCGTATCCCGATGAAAGTACAGGGCGATTGTGATAAACTGTTACAACCTTGTGCTAACTATTTGCAAACCGAATTTACGATCACTTACCAAGGTGGGCCTGCAGCTTGTCCAATTGCACAACAAGTAGATACAGGTGTAAGCTCTATTACTATTGATACCTCTAACTGCAACCGCCAAGAGACTTTGTGTGGTACAGGTATAATGACTTTTGAAGCAACAGGTAATTTTGCTACTTATCAATGGTATAAAAATGGAGGTATATTAACGGGTGAGATTCATCGCACTTATCAAGCTAATGGGCCTGGAGTGTACAAAGTAGTGAAAACAAACTCTTGCCAAGGAGTACAGGTGGAAACTACTGAAACTATTAACTATGAAGCACCCTCAAATACAACCGACCCTATTCGCGCACAAGCTCAAAATGTAGGGGTAACTTGTCCAGATAACTCGGTTTGGACAAGCCATTTCTACCTATGTCAAGGAGGTTCTAAAAATATTACTGTAAGCTACCAAAATACAGCTTTTGAATGGCAACAGTGGAATGGCTCTTGTACTGAATCTTCTTCTGATTGTAGAAATTCAGAAGACCAATGTTGGACAACTTTACACAACAATCGCACTTTTGTAGCCAATACAGCAGGTAAATATCGTTTGAGATTGCCAGATTGTAGCCAAAGTTTCTATTTTGAGGTATTCACAGCTGGACTTACAGGTTCACTTACCGATGAAATTCACGAAACTGATTTCACTCAAGGTTCTGTAAAACTTCAGCTCAGCACAGCTGGAGTAACCTATAAAGTAGAAATTTTCAAAGGAGGTGCTCCTTTCCGTACTGAAGTAATCAATACTAATGATTATCGTATCAATAATTTGTCACAAGGTACTTATGATATAAAAGTTACATCACCACAAATCCCTGGTTGTCAATACAACGGACAAGTAACTATCAACAAAACAAGCCAAATGAAGGTTACAGCAACCTTCAAAGGATTTACCTCTTGTAACAAAGCTAAGTTTGAACTTAAAGCTGAAGGAGGTGCTCCTACCTATCGTTTTTATATTTGGACAATAGATGGTCAACAACAATATACAGATATACCTACAGCTTTGGCAGCTCCTCATATCGCTATTCAATTGGCACATCAACCAAGTGTAGAGGTTGAAGTAGCAAATATCACTCGTGTAGGTGAATATGTATTCTTAGTAGGAGATACTCGTAATGGAGCTTTTGCCTTGTCTAATAAAGTAATTGTAGACCCTCCAAGTCCGCATACATTCACCTTTAGTGCAACTCAAGAAATTCAGTGTGAAAGTATACCTAATTCAGGAGTTATCAACCTTACCTTTGCACCAGGAACACAAAATCAAAATCGCACTATCAATCTTTATAAATTAGATGATACAGGAGCAAGAATAGGAGCTCCTTTTAAAACCAGTTCAGGAGGCTTGTTCACAGGTATTCCTGCAGGTACTTATGAAATAGAAATGTTATCACAAGTAGCTGGAACTACTTGTACATATATCAAGAAGCCAGTAGTGATACTTCCACCTCAAGCTCCTTTGCGTGCTTATGCAGGAGTGGTAGCCGATAGATCGTGTGATACAACAAACAACCAATACAAAGTATCAGTAAACAATGTTATAGGTGGTACACCTCCTTATCGTTATAGTTTTGATGGTGAAAATACTTATGTTACTAATCCTATAGGTTTTATTGGAGGTTCAAGTACTATTTATGTAAAAGATAGTAAAGACTGTCGTATTGAAATACCTATTACTACACAAGCGACTGTTGTACCTACTATAGTGTTGAGTCCTGTATTTTATAGTTGTGATAGTGGCTATGGTTCAGTAACTGTAACAGTTTCATCTACAGTAAGTCAAACCTATCAATACAGTCTTGATGGTAGTGCTAAACAAACTCTTGTAGGCAACAGTTTCAACCGCTTGTTGTCACCAGGAGTACATACTCTTACAGTGTATTACCGTCCAACTGATACCGCTACAACACCTAATGTACTCTTTACAGAAGACTTCGGTAAAGATGCTAACGATTGTTTGCCAGTTGCTAATACTTCTTTGGTATGTAACACTACAGGCAGTCTTTCAGATGGTAACCAAGTACTTACCAAACAAGTACAAGTAACTTCAAATCCTAATTGGCTTGCTACAGCCCCTATAGACCCTTCAGGAGGTCGTTACTTAGCTGTGGCAGGTAATGGTAATAATGAGGTAGTATATCAAAAGCTTCTTAAAGGAGTAGCTCCTAATACTGAATTTACCGTGAGTTTAGACGCTCTCAACCTTATTAGAACAGGAGTAACCGCTATACCTGCTCACCTCAATGTAGAAATAGCTAAAACTGATGGTACAACTCTACGCAGTAAGAGCTTGGCTACTATCAACAGCAATAATTGGACAAATTATAAAGTAACCTTTACTGAAACTGAAATGACTGGCTTTGCTAATGGAGAACTATTACTAAAAGTGGTGAATACAGCAGCTGCTACTTATGGAGGTTTAGGTAATGATTTTGCAGTGGATAACCTCAAAGTATCACAAGCTATCACTTATTGTGATTTGAAGGTAACTCAGCTAATCAATATAGAAAAGAATAAACAAATGCGTGCCGAGAAATTCGGTACCGAGAAGAATGTAAGTTGTATTGGAGCACAAGATGGTGAAGTTCGCATCAGGGTTATCAACCCAACATCTACTAATATTCTTTATTCAGTAGAAAGAACTTATACCACTACAACTACTTGGACACCTACAACCCTTGATGCTCAAGGAGTATTCATAGTTACAGGATTAGAAGCTAACCAAAATGGTGTAGTGAGTATACGAGATGCTAATAATGCTAATTGTGCAGTATCAGTGGCTTATAAAGTTGGAGAGCCTACTCCTATAGTACCAACAGTAGTATTTATGGATAAAGTAACCTGCTACAATGGCGGAGTTGCTAAGATAAAAGTATCGGCTACTGGTGGTAATGCTGGAGGTTATCAGTATAGAGTAGGTTTAGTAAGTGGAACTTTAGGTGCTTTGCAACCAGTAGCTCCACAAGTAAATCCTTGGGAAATAAGTAATTTAGCACCTGGTACTTATACTTTAGTAGTACAAGATAGTAAAGGTTGTACAACCGAGACTACTTTTGAAATCGTTAATAAAGCTACTCTTTCAGTTACTGCCGAGCCTACCTCTTATTGCTATGGAGATGCACAAGAGAAGAAAGTAGAGATTACAATAATTAGCGGTAATGGAAACTATAAAGTACAACGTGTAGGAGGTAATATTTATGCTTTCAATACATCAATTTTTGAATATCCTGATGCTCTTGATGCAGGTACTCATACATTTGTAGTAACTGATGGTTTTGGTTGTCAAACAACTGTAACTACTCAAATTTATGCACCATTATCACTCACTGTATCACCTACTCAAACACAATATGCTGATTGTAAGGGAAGCAGTGTAAACTATACTCTCACCGCATCTGGAGGTATCCCTACTGCACTTAAAGAATTTAAGTATAGTGTTGATGGTGGAGCTACTTTCCATACAATTGGTTCAAGTACCTCTCAGGTAACCTTTACCTATCCAGTAACAGTAGCAACCACAACTGAGTTCCGTTTCCAAGTAACTTATAAACCCGATGGTAGTGAGTGTAAACGTGAACAATACGTAACCTTAGCTTATGACCCACCACGTTTCTTAACCAATACCTTTACCACTACTCAAGCTACTTGTGGTAACAATAATGGTTCGGTAATTATCACACCAAGTGATTATTATGTAGGTACAGCTTCACATACCCTTAAAGTGGTGAATACTTTAGGAGTAACACAAACTCCTACAGCTTTAGCACCGGGTAATTATATAGCACACCTCACCGATGATCGTGGTTGTGTGGCTACTCAAGCCTTTACCATTACAGCAGCTCCTCAACTCACAGCAACAGCTACTGTAAGCAAACAAATGGGTTGTACCTCATCAGCTGCCGATTTAGCAGCGATTACAGTAACCCTTAATACAGGAGGTAGAGCACCTTTTGATATTCTTTTAAGAAATACCACTTCAGGAGCTCAAGTAAGTGAAACTTCTCAACTTAATAATGTTTCAAAAGTATTTGCAGGTTTGGACTATGGTAATTATGAAATTACGATTACCGATGCTAATAGTTGCCAAACACGAATGAATGTGGTGATCTTACCAAACTCTAATGTGATGTCTATCACTCCAGTAACCCCTACAGCTTGCGCTACTACAGGAGAGGTACGTATCACAGCAACTAGTTCACCTACCTTTACAGCATCTACTAATGCATATTTTGCTATATATCGACCAGGTATTCAAAACCCACCAGCGGGATCAGGAGCGAATATAGAGATTACAACTAATCCAAATGGAGGTACAGATGTATGGCATAAAGGAGTGGCTTTAGGTACTGGGGTAGGAGTAACTATAGGAGGTCTCACACCAGGGGTACAATACACTTTCATAGCTTATAATATGGTTACTAAGTGTCGTTACACCCAACAGATGACAGTACCTGTACCTACATACTCACAAATGTCGGTAGCGATAGATGTGAAGAATGTAAGTTGTGCAACTGGTAGCGATGGAACCTTCACCTTTACTTTAACAAATCCTCACGGAAGTACTACCCATATAGGTTATGAAGTATATCGTGAAGATAATCATCAGCCAATAGCAGGGGCGGTAGGTACAGTTTCAGCTCCATTCACTACACCTCAAGTAGCCAATGGTAACTTACCAGCAGGTAAATACTATGTAAAATTTACAGAAACTATTGGAGGTGTAGCAAGCTGTGTAACCTCAAAGAATTTTGAAATCAAACGTTCTCTCACTCAGTTACAAATTGCAGCTGTAGCTAGCAAAAAAGCTTCTTGTAATACTTTGGGTGAAGCGTGGTTGAATATTACAGGAGGTACAGCTACTTACACTTATGGTTACGTAGCTTCAGGAACAGCTTATAGCGCTGCGGTAATGACTCGTACTGTTCAAACTTCATCCTATATCAATATACCTGCGGGTAATTGGGATGTGTATGTACGCGATGCTTATGGCTGCTTGCAATCTACTACAGTTACTATTGATATTTTTGATACACCTAATATTGCAACAGTAACTACTTTGGCTTGTCAGGCTTACCATAATACTAATGGTAGAATACCAGTAAGGGTAACTCTTAACAAAATAGGTCAAGGTAACCACTATTATAGTTTAGATGGAGCAGCCGATAGACCTGTAGTTTGGACGATAGCCAATCAGGCATTCGAGTTAGAGGTAACTCCTTTGGCTACACACACTGTTGCAGTGAAAGATGTAAATGCTTGCGTGACTACAGCTACTTTCAGTACTACAGCTCTTATCACAGCAACAGCTACTATTAGTAGAAATAAAACTTGTGCAACCCCTACTGCCGATATCACAGTAACTGTGGCAGGAGGAACTGGTACTTATAGTTATACTTTAGAACGTTTAGACAATGGTATAGTAGCAGGAGCTATTATTTCACAAGATGTAGCTTTCCCTACACCTACTGGAGGAGTGATAACTATTGCAACACCTACTACTGAGGCTGCTACTTATCGCATCAGTATTTATGATGCCGAAACAGTAGATTGCCCTATAGTGAAAGAGGTAATAGTACGTGACCCCGATCCTATCAATTTAGCTAATGTTGTAGTACAACCTTATCACGAAAAATGTAATTTAGGTCTTACAGCTACTGGAACAGGTAGTATAGATATAGCAATGCCAACAGATAGTGATACTTATACCTTTAAGATTACTAGTGCTATTGATATCACTACTGGAAATAATGTAACAGTAACAACAACTCCTACTATTGTAGGTACTCATACAGCTACATTCACTCAGCTACGTGGTACAACTCAAGGAGTGAAATACCAAATAACAATTACTAATAGTACAGGTTGTGAGGCTTATGTAGAGACAATAATCACCTCTCCAGAGCCATTAGAATTGCAAGTAGGAGTGATTAGTGCTACAGAGTATGTTTGTGAGGGTACAAATGGATTATCAACACCTAAAGTAAGTGTAGATACGACTAAGATACGTGGAGGTATTCCACCATATACCATTGAGTTCTTTGATAATGGAGGCAATAGTTTAGGAAATGGAACAGAGTATACACTTCCGAACTTAAATGGAGGAACTTTCTACGCTACAGTGAAAGATGCTTCAGGCACCTGTGCTACAAGCACTACAAGCGTAACAGTAGCACCAGCCTTTGAGTTACAAACTCTAAGTATTACCACAACAACATCAGCTACTTGTGTGGTAGATGAGGTAATAAATATCAGTGTAACAGCTACACCTACATATATAGCAGGCACACCATTGCGTTACGTGATAAAAGGAACAGATAATGCCTTTGCAACTATTACCACAACAACGGCAACCAGCTTGAGTTTGACCCTCACAGGTTCACAAAACTTGGCAGGTTCAAACTATACGATAGAGGTCTTCAACGAGAAGACAGGCTGTAGTATTACGGGAGTTTATACCGTAAAAGATGCTAATACCTTTGAGATGACTTCTCATAACCCAGTGAGAGCTGTTTGTCATAACGATAATGGTAGCATTGCGATAACCTTAGTAGATAAAGATCTCTCTAATGGCGATCAATCAACAGCAGGCTTTACATATACTGTTACAGCAGTAAGTGGCGGAGCGACAACTACGGGTACAGTATTGGGTAATACCACAACACTTACCCTAGTAGGCGGCTCTTACGATATTGAAGCAATATCAAATGCTACAGGTTGTAAGGTAGCTAAACATCGATTTGTGATACCATCGAACCCAGCCGAGATAAAAGTGATTTATGTATCACAAAAAGTATCGGTAGACTGTAATAATGAAAATGGGGTTGTAGCCCTTACAGTCATCGGAGGTCAACAAGTCTATACAGTAACCCTTACAGATCCAGTAACAGGAAATGTATATACAAAATCAGATATTCCAGAAGGATCACCAGGAGTAGAAATCACACAAGTGAAAGCGGGTAATTATAATATTACCGTAATAGACGCTTTAGGTTGTACAACAGCTACCGGAACCCTTAGTGTAACAGTAGCCCCATATAATGCTATCAATACAGCGAGCATTACTGTAGCGACAACTTCAATCACTTGTATAGATGCTAAAGATGGTACACTCAAAGTGTCAGGAGTAGCAGGAGGTGCTCCACCTTATCACTATATGTTAATAAGAATATCAGCAACAGGTAGTGATTTACCAGAGATAGCCACCACCGATAGTGAGGTAACTTTCAAAGGTATAGAACCAGGAACTTATCGAGTGGATATCTATGATGCACAAAACTGTTCAGTTACAGTGTCAGGAAGCTATACCTTTGTAAATCCATCGCCTATCACTGCCGATATAAACACACTCAATTCTACGTTTGTAACTTGTAAAGGAAGTGATAGTGGTAAGGTAGAGATTACAAATATCACGGGAGGCACCCCTACTTATACGCTTACAATAATTAGAGCCGACAACGGACAAAAGGTAACTCCTGAAGTAGAAACCACAGGAACAAGTCATACCTTCAATGATTTAGGTCCAAGTCCTAAGGATAGTTACTATCAGGTAGTAATAAAAGATAGCCACGACTGTACAATGACTAAGACCTTGACCTTCACAGTAGAAGAGTTGCCAGATGTTAGTATCAACGAATTTAAATACTATGGTACTTGTCAAGCGAACTCAAATAGTTATGTAGATTATTTAGAGGTACATTTCAACAATCCATCACCTGACTATAGTAAGATTACTTATAGTTTGAATGGAGGAGCATCAGCTACATTCACACGTACGGTAGGTAATATAGCTTATATTGATAATTTCAACAGAGCTTCAGTTACCCAAACGGTAGAAGTAACCTATACGGTAGTATCCTCTATTCCAGGAATGACAGGCAGTTGTAGTGCTTCCGAAACAATCACAATTGATCCTTACACACCGCTTACTGTTACACGAGTAACGACCAATACAACACTTAATACATTAGAGGTATTGGCACAAGGCGGTAGAACGAATAACTTTAGAGGTTATACATACTACTTCAATGAGGTAAGTAAAGGAGATAATCCGGTGTATAAAGTCAACCATAATGATCCTGAAAAAGAAATTGGAGGTCGTCGTTACAAGGTAGTGAATGTACGAGTAGAGGATGCCGAAGGTTGTACTGTTACAGCGACTTACGAGGTAGAGTATTTTGATATAGAAATTCCAAACTACTTTACGCCCAATGGAGATGGAGAGAATGAGGTATGGAAGCCTAAGTATTTAGACAATAATGTAAATGCCCGCATCTACATATTCGATCGTTATGGACGTCGATTAGTGGTGTTAGAATCAGGTCAAGGTTGGGATGGTACTTATGAAAAACGTCCAATGCCATCAGGAGACTACTGGTATATCATCGAAATCAACGATCAATTATACGATAAACGTGAGTTCTATGGTAACTTTACTTTGTTCAGATAACCTCAATCTCCGATAGTTATCATAAAGGATATACTTATCTGTTAAGAAAAATACGATATTTGTTTAAAAATATCGTATTTTTCTTTTTTTGTTTTCTAAAACTTTCGTACCTTTGAGCCATAATTATGATTTCTTAATTGAATATGATTTATATTGAATTGTTAGTAGTGCTTCTTGCTATTTTTATAGGAGCTAGAGTAGGAGGTATAGGGCTTGGTATCTTTGGTATGATAGGTTTGGGTATTTTGGTTTTTGGCTTTGGGCTCAAACCAGGTAATCCACCTATTGATGTAATGCTCATCATTGTAGCTGTAATTACAGCTGCTGCTACTTTGCAAGCCTCAGGAGGCTTGGATTATTTAGTGAAAGTAGCCGAGAAAATCCTGCGTAAAAACCCTTCAATGATTACTTTCTTAGCACCTGTAGTGTGCTACTTCTTCACTTTGTTTTCAGGTACAGGACACATTGCCTATTCTCTATTGCCTATTATTTCTGAAATAGCTACCGATAGCAAAGTGCGACCTGAGCGTCCACTTTCTATCTCAGTAATTGCTTCGCAACAAGCCATTACTGCCAGCCCTATTTCGGCAGCAACAGCTGCTTTGCTTTCTGCTGAACTATTAGGAAGTAAAGGTATTACACTTGGTAATATATTAATGGTGTGTATCCCTGCAACCCTTATTGGGGTAATTGTGGGAGCGATAGCTGTGAGATTTATGGGCGTACCTCTCGAAAAAGACCCTGAATATTTACGTCGTTTAAAAGAAGGTTTGCTAGAAAAAGAAAATCACTCTGCTGGGCAAGAAAATGAGAAAGATCAACAAAGAGCAAAAACCTCAGTGATTATTTTCCTTATGGGAGTACTTTCTATTGTGCTTTTTGGTTCTATTGATACATTGCGTCCCGCTTTTGAGGTAAATGGCGAAATGCAAAGAATAGGGATGACCCAACTTATTGAAATTATAATGATGTCTATAGCTGGCTTGATGATTATCTTTGCTCGAGTAGACATCAATAAAGCAGTAAAAGGTTCAGTATTTATTGCAGGTATGCAAGCAGTGATAGCTATTTTTGGGATAGCTTGGATGGGAGATACTTTCTTTAATGGTAATATTGAGTTCTTTAAAATGCACATCGAACAAATCGTTACCCAATATCCTTTCCTCTTTGCAGTAGCACTTTTTGTAATGTCTGTTCTTTTGTTTAGTCAAGCAGCAACAGTGCGTACGCTCTATCCTTTGGGGATTGCTTTAGGTATTCACCCAATGGCACTCATCGCGATGTTCCCTGCGGTAAACGGATATTTCTTTATTCCTAACTATCCAACGGTAGTTGCTGCTATCAATTTCGATAGAACGGGCACTACACGCATAGGTAAATACGTACTAAACCACTCTTTCCAAATACCTGGTTTCGTAGCGACTATTGTTGCTATCGCAGTAGGGTATTTTATCATAATGTTTATGTAGCACTCTCTAACTAATTCCTAACATCTAATCCCTGAAAAATAAAAACCTAATATATATGATAACATTGATGAAAAAATTAGCCCTTTCATTGTTGTTGATGATGTCTGTGGCTGTCTTTGCGCAACAAAAGCCAAAGATTCGTATTTTAGCTACTGGTGGTACTATCGCTGGGGTAAGTAAATCAAATACTGAAACCAACTATAAGGCTGGTGAACTCGGTATTTATCAACTCTTGGAAGCAGTGCCCGAAGTGAAAAATGTAGCCAATATAAGTGGTGAACAAATCGTGAAGATAGGTTCTCAAGATATGAATGATGAGGTATGGCTTACCCTTGCCAAACGCATCAATCAATTGCTCAACAAAGAAGGATACGACGGAGTGGTAATCACTCACGGTACTGATACAATGGAGGAAACTGCCTATTTCCTCAATCTTACTGTTCATAGTAAAAAACCAGTAGTAATGGTAGGAGCTATGCGCCCCGCTACTGGTATGAGTGCCGATGGACCTCTAAACCTCTATAACGCAGTAGTAACAGCTGCCGATAAAAACGCTATGGGGCGTGGGGTAATGGTGTGTATGAACGACATCGTACTCGATGCTAAAGATGTGATTAAAACCAATACTACTGCTGTCGAAACTTTCCAAGGTGCTAACTATGGCAAATTGGCATACATTCACAATGGCAAAGTATTCTTTAACCGCACTCCTGAAAACAAACACACTTATCAATCCGTTTTCAATGTAGATAACCTTAAAGAATTACCTAAAGTAGGTATCGTATACAGCTATTCTAATGTGTCTGAATTACCAATGAAAGCCTTTATGGATGCTAAATTTGATGGTATTGTACACGCTGGAGTAGGTAATGGTAATCTCTATCACACTATCTTCGATTTGGCAGTAAAAGCAAGAGAGCAAGGCATTCAGTTTGTGCGCTCTTCACGTGTACCTACAGGAGCAACAACCCTCGATGCCGAAGTAGATGATGCTAAATATCAATTTGTAGCTTCACAAACACTCAACCCACAAAAAGCTCGTGTTCTATTGATGTTAGCTCTCACTAAAACCAAAGATTGGAAACAAATCCAAAAATATTTCAATGAATACTAAAACAAGTAAGAGATAATAAGTAACAAGTAAAAAATGTCTCTTATCTCTTATCTCTTACCTTTTACCTTATTATGAAAAGAATATTATTAGCAATCAGCTTTCTTATAGGAGGTGTTGCTTCAGCACAACAAGATTTGCAAGAACAAATCAATCAATTGAGGGCAGAAATCAACCAGCTAAAAGCTAATCCTGCGCCTCTGCCTGAAAATGAAGGAGAACAGCCTATTCATAAGAAATTTAATATGTACTTCAACTTCCAAGGAAGTTTTGATGTAGAAAAAGCAAAAGACAAAGATATGACGGCTAAGTTCTATGCACGCCAATTGCGATTGGAGGTTCGAGGTGATATTACCGACCGTATTTTCTATCGTTTCCGCCATCGTTTGAATAAATCAAATGTAGCGACTTCTTTGGATAATCTCGCCAAAGCTACCGATATGCTTTACGCAGGCTTCCGTTTAGACGATAAATGGACACTTACTGCAGGTAAGATGTGTCAAGCGTGGGGTGGTTTTGAGTTCGATTTAAACCCAATGAACATCTATGAATATTCTGATTTTATTGACAATATGGATAACTTTATGTTAGGAGCAATGATTACTTATGCTCCTAACGAAAATCACGAGTTTAACTTCCAAATTACTGATGTACGCAATGATAAATTTGCGGATATTTATGGAACAGCTACGAATACTATCAGTGCAAGTAAAGCTCCTCTTACCTACATCTTTAATTGGAATGGTAATCTATTTGATAATCTTATCCAAACTCGTTGGGGAGGAGGTTTGCAAAGTGAAGCCGATGGCTATAACGACTGGCTATTGATGTTGGGTACCAAACTCAATTTGTCTAAGTTCCAAGTCTTCTTTGATTATATGATGGCTAACGAAGCATTAGATAGGTTGAATTATACCCCTTTAAGTGCTAATGGAAAAACAGCAACCCCAGTAAAAGATGCCAAGTACAATAGCTTTGTACTAAAAGCTGAGTATCAACCTGTACCTCATTGGAATATCTTTGCTCAAGGTATGTATGAAACTGCTAAAAGTGATTTACCCAATAATGAACTTAAAAGTATAGGCTACTATGCAGGAGTTGAATATTTGCCTTTTGAAAAACAAGACTTGCGTTTCTTCTTGGCTTATATAGGAAGAAGTCGTGAAGTGAATAGTGTTACTAATAATACCAATCGCGTGAGCCTCGGGTTGATGTATCGCATCAAAGCGTTCTAATAATTAGCTAATAAACAAATAAATCAATACAAAAAGCTGCTCAAAAAAATAACTTTTCTTGAGCAGCTTTCGTTAATCGTTAATTATTAATTGAACTCAAACCAATCACCACGTACTTTTAGTACTTGTTCAATCACATCGCGTACAGCCCCTTGTCCGCCATCGCGGTGAGATATGTAGTGAGCAACTGCTTTTACCTCTGGTACAGCATCTTGAGGACAAGTAGCTAAACCTGAGTGTTTCATAGGAGGAATATCAGGGATATCATCTCCCATATAGAGAATTTGCTCTGTTTTAAGTCCTTTGCTCTTTTGGTACTCTAAAAAAGTTTCGAGTTTCTCGTGACGGAGCATATAAATATCGGTTACACCAAGGTTTTCAAAGCGTTTTTGTACCCCTACATTGCCCCCACCTGTAATAATGCAGATAGTATATCCTTTAGCAACAGCTGTTTTGAGGGCAAAGCCGTCTTTCATATTCATACTGCGCAAAAGGTCGCCATCATTGTTTACAAATACTTGGGTATTGGTAAAAACCCCATCTACATCAAAGATAAATGTAGTAATGTCTTTTAATTTTTCTTTATAATTCTTTTCTTCCATAAGTGTTTATTATTGAATTTGTAATAATCTCATATATTTCTTTATAGTTATTGTTATCTAACATTGCCAAGTGGTTTGCAATAGTTAGAGAATCGTTGCGTCGTGCAGGTCCTGTTTGAGCATCGTAAGCCGAGGTATTTTGCAATTTTGTAAAAGTTTCAGTGAGTAATGGTTGTAGAATTTCAAAAGGAACTTCATTTTCCTTACATATCTGTTCACTTATATATACTAAATGATTACTAAAATTGTTCATAAATACTGCCGCGAGGTGTAGTACCCTGCGTTGGTAACTATTCAATGCGTATGTTTTTGTGGAAAGCAAAGATGCCAAACGTTGTAGTAGGTAGAAATCATTAGTATTTTCAGCTTCCAAGCAAAAAGGTACTTTCTCGAAATCTACAATTGTTTGTTTGTTCATCGTTTGTAAGGGGTAGAACACACCTCGCCTATTTTTAGAGTCAATAGCTTCAATAGAAGTGTTACCCGATGTGTGTACCACCAATTGATTTTCAAAAGGCAATTTTTTGGATATTCCGGCTATAGCCTCATCTTTCACAGCGATAATACACACATCAGCAGGGCGTAAAGTGCTGAGGTGATGTGTTTTTTCTATTTCAAAAGCATCAAACTCAGGGCTTAACTCACTGCGGTTGTAGAGTTGCTGCAATTGCACCTCAGGATGATTGTGAAACGCCTGTGTGAGTTGGTAAGCCATATTGCCAGCACCTATGATATTGATGTGTATTGCCATACAAGTTATTTTTCAAAGGGCAAAGGTAGGGATAATTTTCTAATTTTCAAATCTTAGCCCTGAGCACTCATCTCTTTGTTTGAATAACATCTTTTTTTCTTAAAAAATGCGGAGATTCATTTATTTTGTATATATTTGCAAAAAAATATGTAGATAACACATTATTTTATAGTGTAGAAATGAATTTTTTCGCTAAGATATTTAAACGTAATAACATAGAACCACCCCAGCAACTTACGGAAGATGAGCAATTTGCAATGAATTTTACCAAAAATGGTGGTAAGTTTATCTATTGTACTTCAGATCTTGAGGTGCAAGAGGTCTTTCGCAATATATTAAAGGAGTTAGGCGTTTATGTGAAAATGAGTAGCAATGCATCGCCTATAATCAATGAAATGTTTGAGGAACACAGCCCAATGTTTACATCCGATATAGAAACTTCTAATGTGTATTTAATAGACTGTGAGTATCTTATAACTTCTCTCGGAGGAATAATGCTCTCCTCTCACCAGCTAAAACACCGAAAAATGGATGAGTTGCCAGAGGTATTTATCATTTTTGCTAAAACAAGTCAGATGGTAAAGGATATTCCAGAGGGAATGAAAGGTATTAAGAAAAAATATATAGGTCATATCCCTACTGGGCTAATCACTTTGCAGAGTTTTACCGATAATCCTGATACCCAAACGATTTCCAATTATGGTACAAGCTCTAAGAAAACCTATCTTATTCTGTTAGAAGATTTACCTATTGATAAACAATAATTTATGAACGAACTATTCAAAAGAACGATTACGGGGTTTATTTATGTTTTCCTATTGCTATCAGCAATTATGCTTAACCCCGATGCTTTCGACTTCTTATTTTTGTCCTTTGGTATTATTTGCTTATTTGAGTTTAAAATGCTCATCAGGCTTAAGGAATTACATATATTTCTACTTTTTTTGTTGGTTTGGTGGTTGTTTATCCATCTAAGAACCTATCCTTTTTCGGTTTACATACTGCTTTTAGCTACTTTGCTTACTAATATATATCTCATAATGATGCTTTTCAATCAGAAAACGCCTATTCGTAAGCAAAGTAACAATACCAAGCTACTCATTAGTTTGCTCTACATAGGTGGAGGTTGTATATTTGTGCCTCTTATCTATAAAAATGAGAACAGTGAAAATGTTTATTATCTATTTCAAAGTTTCTTCAACAATCAGTCGCAAATCACAATGATTGGACTCTTGTCTATTATATGGGCGAGTGATACCTTTGCTTATCTCACAGGCAAAGCCTTTGGCAAACACAAACTCTTCGAACGTATTTCTCCTAAAAAAACTATAGAAGGTTTTCTCGGTGGGCTAGTAGGAGCAATGATTATAGCTACAACTATCTCATATAGCAGTGCTCGCCCTCTATGGCAATGGCTAGTTTTAGCAGTGATTCTAGTGGTTACAGGCACTTTAGGCGACTTAGTAGAGTCTAGCTTTAAACGCGCTGCAAAAGTAAAAGATAGTGGAACAATATTGCCAGGGCATGGTGGCTTGCTCGACCGTTTAGATAGTCTTATTTTTGCCTCACCTTTTGCGTTTTTAACACTGCTAATTTTTGACCTTTTTTAATGATGATTTTCTATAAATATCAAGGAACAGGAAATGACTTTGTGATGATTGATAATCGCGAAGGAGAGTTTCCTAAAGATAAAGATAACGAAAAACTTATAGCTCACTTGTGCGATAGACGTTTTGGCATTGGTGCTGATGGTCTTATTCTACTTGAAAACGATCCTCAGTATGATTTTCGTATGGTGTACTACAATTCTGATGGACGCCAAAGTACAATGTGTGGCAATGGAGGACGCTGCGTAGTAGCATTTGCCAAACAGCTGAAGGTAATAGAACGAGAAACACTCTTTATAGCTATTGACGGAGAGCACCGCGCAACAATTGAAGGTGATAACTATGTACATTTGCAAATGAAAAATGTAACATCGGTACAAGAACACCCAGATTATGTATTCTTAAATACAGGCTCACCTCACCACGTACAATGGGTAGATGATGTAGAAACTGTGGATGTAAAAACTCAAGGAGCTACCATACGCTATGGAACTCTTTACGCTGATAAAGGTGGTAGCAATGTGAATTTTGTGAGCAAAGGAGAGAATGGCTTTAAAGTGCGTACCTATGAACGTGGAGTGGAAGATGAAACCTATTCTTGTGGTACAGGCGTTACTGCTGTAGCAATAGCGTTGCATCACACTCAACAAACAGATGTACAAAAAATTACACTGCACACTCGTGGAGGGGATTTACAAGTGAGTTTTGATAGAGTAGGCGAGGGGTATGAGAATATCTATTTGAGTGGTAGTGCTCAATTTGTGTTTGAAGGAATAATTAAATGATAAAGTTAAGAGCCTTAGAACCTGAGGATATAGATTTTTTATATCACTTGGAAAATGAAGAGAGTTTGTGGGAGGTGAGTGAAACTCAATTGCCTTTTGCTAAACATTTGTTACAGGACTATATACAGCACGCGCATCAAGATATTTATGAAGCTAAACAATATCGTTATGTGATAGCACTCAATGAAGAGCCTTTGGGTTGTGTAGATTTGTATGATTTTAGTCCAAAACACCACAGAGCAGCAGTAGGGATAGCTCTTCTGCCCGCTTATCAAGGTAAGGGGTATGCTAAAAAAGCCTTACAATTACTCATTGCTAATGTCCAAAACTATTTGGATTTACATCAACTTATTGCATACATTCCTACTGATAATATAGTGAGTATAGCTCTTTTTGAAAAAATAGGCTTTACTTGTAGTGGTGTACAAAAAGATTGGCTTTATAGTCAAGGTAAATATAAAGACGTGTTATTATACCAAAATATATTCAAATAACTCATTAAATGATTCGAGATATTATTACTTATTTAGAGACCATAAACCCTATACTTGCTGCCTTATACGCTACCATTTTTACGTGGGGAGTAACAGCTTTAGGGGCTGGAGTAGTGTTCTTTTTCAAGAAAGAAAACAAAACTGTGTTAGATGGTATGTTAGGTTTTACAGGAGGGGTGATGCTGGCAGCCAGCGTGTGGAGTTTGATAATACCCTCTATTAATATGACAGAAGGTGAAGGTTTTATAAAGGTTCTTCCTGCTACAGTAGGGATATTTATGGGGGCACTTTTTCTTTATGTATTAGATAAGTTATTACCACACTTTCACGCTAACTTCAAACAAACAGAAGGTATTAAAACCGATTGGCAAAAAACTACTTTGCTCATTTTAGCTATCACTTTGCACAACATTCCTGAAGGATTGGCGGTAGGAGTACTTTTTGGAGGGGTAGCAGCAGGGATTCCCGAAGCTTCTATTGCCGGAGCAGTAACTCTTGCCATTGGTATTGGTCTACAAAATTTTCCAGAAGGAATTGCTGTAGCGATGCCACTCAGACGTATGGGGGTGGGCAGATGTAAGAGCTTTTTTTATGGGCAGCTTTCGGCTATTGTAGAACCCATAGCAGGAGTATTGGGGGCTTTTGCAGTACTCTTTTTTACCCCAATACTACCTTATGCCCTTGCTTTTGCGGCAGGAGCTATGATTTATGTGGTCATTGAAGAGGTAATACCCGAAGCTCAACAAAATAAGAGCACCGATGTTTCTACCATAGGCTTTTTAATAGGTTTTGTAGTGATGATGGCAATGGACGTGGTATTGGGCTAATAAGATATTTATTTACGAATATTTGCTTGATACTGAAAAAGTATATATTTTTGCCCCAAATAAAAGTAAAGAAATTTTTATTAAACATTAAATAATTTTAATATGCAAAGAGACATTGATATTTTTGAACTGATTGAAGACGAAAGAGAGCGTCAAGAGTTAGGTATTGAGCTAATCGCTTCTGAAAACTTTGTAAGCGACCAAGTAATGGAAGCTGCGGGTTCAGTACTTACAAACAAATACGCTGAAGGCTACCCTGGCAAGCGCTATTATGGTGGTTGTGAAGTGATTGACGAAATAGAGCAAATCGCTATTGATCGTGCTAAAGCTCTCTTTGGTGCTGAATATGCGAACGTACAGCCTCATAGTGGCTCTCAAGCCAATGCCGCTGTATATGCTACTTGCCTCAAACCTGGAGATAAAATTCTCGGCTTCGATCTTTCTCACGGTGGTCACCTTACTCACGGTTCTCCTGTGAACTTTTCAGGTAGATTGTATGAACCTGTATTCTATGGAGTAGAAAAAGAAACAGGACGACTCAATTACGACAATATATTGGAAATAGCCAAACGTGAGCGACCTAAAATGATAGTAGCAGGCGCTTCTGCATATTCTCGTGATATAGACTTTAAGCGATTTAGAGAAATAGCTGATGAAGTAGGTGCTATTCTCTTTGCTGATATTGCACACCCTGCAGGTCTTATTGCTAAAGGATTATTAAATGACCCAATACCACATTGCCACGTTGTAACTACTACTACTCATAAAACATTGCGTGGCCCTCGTGGTGGACTTATCTTGATGGGTAAAGATTTTGAGAACCCTTTTGGTATCAAAACCCCTAAAGGAGAAGTAAGAATGATGAGTTCTTTACTCGATAGTGCCGTATTCCCTGGTAACCAAGGAGGCCCTTTAGAGCACATTATTGCAGCTAAAGCTATAGCTTTTGGCGAAGCTCTTTCTGATGATTTTCTTCATTACGCTATTCAAGTACAGAAGAACGCACGCAAGTTAGCCTCTATTCTTTTAGATAAGGGGTATGATATCATCTCTAAAGGAACTGATAATCACTTGATGCTTATCGATTTGAGAAATAAAGATGTAAGTGGTAAAGAAGCTGAAGAAGCTCTCGGTAAAGCTGATATTACAGTGAATAAGAATATGGTACCTTTTGATACTCGTTCTCCTTTTGTAACCAGTGGTATTAGAGTTGGTGTCTCAGCTATCACTACCCGCGGGCTCAAAGAAGCTGATATGGAACGCATCGCCGATTTTATCGATCGTGCCATTACTCATCGCACTAACGACGAAATGTTAGAAGAAATTGCTGATGAAGTGAACAGATTTATGGAAGATAGACCTCTGTTTGCATACTAAAATAAAGTCATAACGTAAAAAAAATTCAAAAGAGGTGCCTTAAATAAAGAGTGCCTCTTTTGGTTTTTATATTCGTAATTAATTTGTAAGCAATAGGTTACGATGGTTTTTATTTTAAATGATAGAGAAAAATATCAACTGTATAAAAAAAAATTATACAAAATAGCTTTTATTAAAACAAAAAGATGTACTTTTGCCCAGTTATATGTACTCACAATAAGTACTATTTATCTAAAAATCAATAGCAAATATATAAAGACGATTTTATTATGATTAAAAAAGCGTTGTTTTCAGCACTAACAATGTTATTTTGTACCGAGATTTTTGCACAACAAGAATCTCAATACACTCAGTATATGTATAATACTATGCTGTTTAACCCTGCATACACAGGGTCTCGAGAGGTAGGTAGCCTCTTTGGGATGTTCCGTACCCAATGGGTGGGTATCAGTGGTGCACCTACTAATGGAAGCATCAGTTATCATCAGCCTATGGAGAGTTTGCGCAACGTAGGTTTAGGAGGAAGTATCTTCCGTGAAAGTATAGGACCTCAAACCCAAATTGATTTAACAATCGATGTGTCATATACACTAAACTTCGAAAACTCTAAATTAGCATTCGGTATCAATGGTTCAGCGAGCTTGTTTCAAATAGACTACAACAAGTTGGACGTGAAAGATAAAACCGATCAAAGCCTTTCAGGTAGTGAAAGCGTATTTTCACCTAACATTGGGGCTGGCGTTTATTGGTATACTGATAAGTACTACCTCGGTTTTTCAGTGCCTAATATGCTTGAAACGACTCACTACAACAAAAGTTCAGTGTCAGTGCTTAAAAATGCACAACACTTGTATTTGATAGGAGGTTATGTATTCAATTTATCCGAAAATACAAAATTCAAACCAGCAGTACTTTCTAAAGTATCGTTTGGAGCGCCTTTGCAATTAGACTTTTCAGCAAACTTTATGTTCAATGAGAAGTTTGTTTTAGGAGCTGCTTATCGCTGGTCAGCTGCGGTGAGTTTAATGGCAGGATTCCAAATCAACGATCGTTGGTTTGCGGGTTATGGTTACGATTTTGAAACTACCGAGTTGCGCAAATATAATTCAGGCTCACACGAAATCTTCTTGCGTTACGAATTGGTGAAAACCTACAAAAAAATCGTATCACCTCGATTCTTCTAATGTGAGTTAATCACTTCTTAAAGTTTTAAAACCTATTTTTTAATTATTAATTATAAAAAATGAGATTACTAAGTTTAACTTTCGCATTATTATGTAGTGCACAAGTACTATTAGCACAACCTGAAAAGGAATTAGAAAAAGCAAATGAAATGTACAAAAATTTTGCTTATGTCGATGCTATTAGAATATACGAAAGTATTGCTAAAAAAGGATTTGTAAACCAAGAAATGCTTGAGAGTTTAGGAAATTCCTATTATTACAATGCTGAATACAAAAAAGCACTTCCTTGGTACAAACAACTGTTTGAAAACCCAAAATACAAAATAAAACCTGAGTATTACTATCGTTACGCACAAGTGTTAAAATCAGTAGGTAAATATAATGAAGCCGATAAAATGATGGCTAAGTTTGCTGAATTGACTGATGACAAAGATACTCGTGCAGTACTTTTTGAAGAAAATAAAGATTATCAAGAGGTAATCCAAGCTAATTCAGGAAGGTTTAAACTAAACCCTATTGCTTTAAATACAGAGTATTCTGAGTATGGACCTACTTTTTACGGAGATAAAGTGGTATTTGCTGCAGCTACCAGTGGGAAAGCCTCTAAAGGAGGTGTTTCTCAATGGACAGGCGAAGGTTTCTACGACCTTTATGTAGCCGATCGCAACAAGCAAAAATTATCTAATAAAAAACCTTTGTCAAGTGTTATCAATACAAAGTTCAACGAGTCTACTGCTGTCTTTACAAAAGATGGTAAAACAGTTTATTTTACTCGTAATAACTATGTAAATAAAAAATTAGGAACTGATAAAGAAAATACTATTCTCCTAAAAATACTTCGTGCTACTAAAGATAGTAATGGTGAGTGGGGTAATGTGGTAGAAGTACCTTTCAATAGTGACCAATACAACGTAGCACACCCGGCTTTGAGTCCTGATGAAAAATATCTATATTTTGCATCAGACATGGCAGGTACTTTAGGGGGGTCTGACATCTTCCGAGTAGAAATTTTAGGGGGTAATAAATATGGAAAACCTGAAAATTTAGGAAATGTAATCAATACCCCAGGGCGTGAATCATTCCCTTTCATCTCTAAAAACAACGTGATGTACTATTCATCCGATGGTTTCCCTGGTTTAGGTGGTTTGGATATTTTTGCTGTAAAATTCTATGACAATGGTACTACCTCTAAACCTATCAATATCGGTCGCCCAGGTAATAGTGCTGATGATGACTTCTGTTTCATTATGGATAGCGATTCTAAAATAGGCTTCCTCACATCTAACCGTCCAGGAGGAAAAGGAAAAGATGATATCTATAGCTTCTTTGAAGAAAAACCTCTACCTTTCGATTGCCAAAAAATGCTAAAAGGAGTCTTGAAAGATGCTAAAACTAATGATGTTATCGTAGATGGTCTCATTGTCCTTTCTGATAGAACAATGAAAGAAGTAGCAAAACAAAGAACTAAAGAAGATGGCTCTTTTGCTTTTAATGAAGTAGATTGTAAAGAATTGTATTACTACTTGCGCGGTGAAAAAGAAAAATATGAAACTGCCGAGGTGAAAGTAAGCACTGATAAAGAAGGCGAAACATACTACGAAATGCTTCTCAAACCAAGAGAAGTAGCTATTTCTAAAAATACCGATTTAGCTAAAGTATTTGATATTAAAGAAATCTATTTTGATTTGAATAAATCAGATATACGTCCTGATGCAGCTGTAGAACTTGCTAAGATAGTAGAGGTGATGAAAGAATATCCTAAGATGAAAATTGATATCCGTTCTCATACCGATAGCCGTGCTTCCGATGCTTACAATTTAGCTTTATCAGATAGACGTGCAAAATCAACTCTTGAATGGATAGTAAAACAAGGTATTGAACGCAAACGCTTAACAGCTAAAGGCTATGGCGAAACTCGTTTGGTAAATGGTTGCTCTAATGGCGTCCCTTGTACCGAAGAAGAACACCAAGCTAACCGTCGTAGCGAGTTTATAATAGTGAGTATGGAATAACAATGTTTGAATAAGTAAAAAAACTGTTTGGGAAACCAAGCAGTTTTTTTATGACCAATAATTGCTAATTATGAATTATTTTTTATCTTTGCGCCATTAAATTTGTTATATAAAAGAAATTAATACACTCACAATGGGAGTATCACAAGATGAAATGTCCTTTTTAGACCATTTGGAAGCCTTGCGCTGGCATCTAATACGCTCTACTATAGCCGTTTTAATAGTGGGAGTTGTAGCTTTTATCTGTAAGGATTTTATCTTTCAAATAATCTTTGCTCCTAAAAATGGCGATTTTTTCACTTATAGAATGTTCTGTAAAATAGGACACTTTTTTGGTTTTGAGAGTGATTTTTGTACTGAACAACTTCCCTTTACCATCCAAAGCCGTACAATGGCAGGACAGTTCTCAGCTCATATCTGGACGTCTATCTGGGCAGGAGTGATTATCGCATTTCCTTATGTGCTTTATGAAGTCTGGAAATTCATCAGTCCAGCACTGTATGAAAATGAACGTAAGTTGGCTAGAGGTTTTATCCTCATTGCTTCTTTACTGTTTTTTATAGGTGTATTGTTTGGCTATTACCTTATAACACCACTTTCAGTGAACTTTTTAGGATCTTACTCGGTAAGTCCTGAGGTGAAAAACCAAATAGATATAGATTCGTATATTTCAGTAGTACGATCATCTGTCATTTCGTGTGGCATTGTTTTTGAACTGCCTATTATCATCTATTTTCTTACCAAATTAGGAGTTGTAACCCCTGATTTTATGCGCAAGTATAGGCGTCACGCTTTGATAGTAGTACTCATAATAGCTGCTATCATCACCCCACCCGATGTAGCTAGCCAAATAATCGTCTCAATACCGATTATGCTCCTATACGAAATAAGTATTTTTATTTCAGCTTATGTTTTAAAAAAAGAACAAAACAAGGTAATTTAATATTTTTTAATGGATTGTAATACCTACTTACAGCACTTACCCAACGTGAAAACGTTGAAACAGCTTTGCAAAGGCAGAGCCGTGTTAGACTGGATTATTTGTGGTCACGAGTTTGAAGTATATCACACCTACTACAAAGCTAATGAAGAAGAATACGATGGCTATGAAGCCCAGTGGGGGCACGGCTTTGAAGATGAAGATGGCACTTCGTTGTCGTTCTATTTTATTGATAAAGCCTGTTTGATAGTTCCCTCTTCTAGTGCCGAAGACAGCAAAGGAGGCGATAACCGCGATTTCGAAAAACGCATCCCCAAAGTATTTTTGCCCTACTATCGCAAAAATTTCTCTCAAAGTGATATCCCTTTCGTGATATACTCTTTGGATGGTGAAACGTGGCAATGCGTAGAAAACTTCCTTGTGGAAGAACACATCGATAAATTTGAACACATCACTACTAGCCCTACAAAATACAAAGAATGGGCAGTAAACTATATGGGCGACGAAGGCTTCTTGCAGGAAGTGATGAGCGAACAAACTATTACCGACCTTTATGAAGGGAAAGTGCTTACCGAGGAAATGGTCTATAGTATCGTAACCGAAGTGCACGACTGGGTAGATTTAGAAACTGAACTTAACGAAATGCCTTATCGCTTTTCGTTTTAACAATATGAAATTAGTAGTAAACAACATCATCAAAATATACAAAGGAAGAAAGGTTGTAAAAGGCGTTTCGCTGGAAGTGAACCAAGGTGAAATTGTTGGACTCTTGGGACCTAATGGTGCTGGTAAAACAACCTCCTTTTATATGATAGTGGGACTCATTAAACCCAATGGTGGTACTATCTTCTTAGATAATACCGATATTACCAATTACCCTATGTACAAGCGTGCCCAAAGTGGTATTGGCTATTTGGCACAAGAGGCTTCAGTATTTAGAAAGTTGAGCATTGAGGACAATATCAAAAGTGTGTTGCAACTCACTAAACTTTCTAAAGCAGAACAACAACGCAAAACCGATGAGCTAATAGATGAGTTTAGTTTAGGACATATTCGCAAAAACCGTGGCGACCTGCTCTCAGGGGGAGAACGCCGCCGTACTGAAATTGCCCGTGCTTTGGCTACTAGCCCAAAGTTTATACTACTTGATGAGCCTTTTGCTGGGGTAGACCCTATTGCAGTAGAAGATATCCAACGCATTGTAGCACAGCTCAAAAATAAAAATATAGGTATTCTTATCACCGACCATAATGTGCAGGAAACGCTTGCGATTACCGATCGTACTTACTTGATGTTTGAAGGAGGAATCCTCAAATCAGGTGTGCCTGAAGATTTAGCTGCCGATGAGATGGTAAGAAAAGTATACCTTGGAAGAAACTTCGAGTTGAGACGCAAGAAAATATTAGAAGATGATGATAGAAATATGAATCAAGAATTGGAAAATAATAATCCTTGATTAACAGTGTATTGTCACTTTTGTATAGCATCTCCCCCTTTGAAAGATTCATTATCGGTAATTCCCGAGTGAGCAAATCGGGAGATGTTTATAATCAACAAGTAAATCAATAAACTAACGAATTGGAAAATCAATATATCAATAAATTGGTAAGTGATATTGAAAAATACGGCTTTGGGGTGATAATGGTACCTCAAACTGATTACTTGCCATCTTTTGCTTATACAGTAGGTTTGTGGAAAAACTACAAACGCCCTGAACTTATTACTTTAGGAATGCCCATAGATATACTCCATACCTTACTCAATACTGTAGCGTTTGAAGGCGTAAAAAAAGGAAAATCTATAGAAATAGGTAAGAATTATCGCGGCGTATTAGAAAAACACCCTGTACAATTCTTAACAGTAGACAAGCGTAATATACCTGATTATTTTGGACAAGCAATCAACTATTACCAAACAGCCGACTTCCCTGCATTGCAATTGATATGGCCTGATGACAAAGGTGTATTCCCTTATGAAACAAATTTTAGAGAAGATTTAATCTACTTACAACCGCTCTTAGATAGAAATGCCGATTTCAAATTTAGAGAAGACAAACTCCGTCCCGTATTTACAACATCCGCTTGGTTAGAAAGTCAAGAGCCAATCGTAGATGTAATACACGATAAAGAAGGCTATTGGTTTTTCCTTCCCTTAGGAGAACCCGATTTGAAGATGGTGCCCTTGGAAGAATTAGTAAAAACCGACCCTACTCTCAATGATGTTTTTAACCTCGATTATGGAGAAAGTGCTAATAGGGAGTTTATAGGAGGGCAATGGCAAAGAGATGTTTATGAAGGGTAGAAATAAATGTATAAATTTACCGTTAAAAGACTGAAAAATATCACTATACTTTACCAATGTTTCCTGCCTATGCAGATCGCAATTTTGTCGAAATTGATTACTCTGAAAATCAACTACTCTTAAAGTGAGTTGTGTAGGAAAGCCAGCAATAGCTGGGTATGTGCTGCAAACGCCCACATAAATAAAACTTTTCGGACACCCTCTTAAAATATAACACCCACTTTTTAGGATTTTCCCCTTCGAGTGAAAGGGGCTGCCTAACAAACAAGAAAAACTAAAAACTATATATAATGAAAAATTTAGTAGACCGTTTTATTAAGTACATAAAAATAGACTCTCAGTCTAATCCTGAGAGTGAAACAACCCCTAGTACCGAAAAACAATGGAATATGGCAAACTTATTGGTAGAAGAATTGAAAGCCATTGGTTTGCAAGATGTGACTGTAGATGAAAACGCCTATGTAATGGCTACCTTGCCATCAAATGTAGATTATCCAGTACCTACCATTGGCTTTATCTCTCACTTCGATACCTCTCCTGATTTCTCTGGTGAAAATGTAAATCCACAGTTTATAGAAAACTACGATGGAGGTGATATCGTCCTCAATAAAGAACAAAATATAGTGTTGTCTCCTTCTTATTTTGAAGATTTGTTGCTCTACAAAGGTAATACTATCATCACAACCGATGGCACTACACTCTTAGGAGCTGACGATAAGGCAGGTATTGCCGAAATTGTAACCGCTATGGAATATCTCGTGCAACACCCCGAAATCAAACATGGGAAAATCCGCGTAGGATTTACTCCTGATGAGGAAATAGGGCGTGGAGCACATAAATTCGATGTGAAAAAATTCGCTGCCGACTGGGCTTATACAATGGATGGCGGACAAATTGGCGAACTTGAATATGAGAGCTTTAACGCAGCAGGAGCTAAAATTCACTTCAAAGGAAAAAGCGTACACCCAGGTACTGCTAAAAACAAAATGGTGAACTCAATGCTCGTCGCTACTCAATTTATCAATGCCCTACCAGCCGATGAGATTCCTGCACGTACCGAAGGTCGCGAAGGTTTCTATCACATTACCGATATTTCTGGAGATGTAGAAAATACCGTAGTTCAGCTTATCATCCGCGACCACGACCGCGACATCTTCAACAAACGTAAAGCCGTAGTACAGCAAATTGTAGACGATTTGAACAAACAAATCCCTAATGTGGCAGTAGCCGAAATAAAAGACCAATACTACAATATGGGTGAAAAAATCAAACCCGTGATGCACATTGTAGAAGTAGCCGAACGCGCAATGAAAGAATTAGGAATTACACCTATTACTAAACCTATCCGCGGCGGTACCGATGGTTCTCAACTTAGCTTTATGGGCTTGCCTTGTCCTAATATCTTTGCAGGTGGACATAACTTCCATGGCAAATACGAATTTGTTCCCGTAGAAAACCTCGAAAAAGCTACCGAAGTGATTATTCGCATAGCTGAATTAGTGGCAAAAAAATAATATAATTAGCCGATTTGTCTATGAATTGATAAATTGGCTAATTTGTTAATTAACTAATTGATAAATCAACTTATGCCTACAATATCACATAGAGCACAAATATTGCCTCAATCGCCGATTAGGAAATTGACTCCTTATGCTGAAAAAGCGGCTAAGGAAGGGAAAACTATTTACCACCTTAATATCGGTCAGCCCGATATTAAAACCCCTGAAATAGCTATTCAGGCAGTAAAAGATTTTACCCCTAAGGTATTGGAATATACCAAAAGTGAGGGCATCAACTCCCTCAGAGAAAAAGTGGTAGAGTACTACAAAAAGCACGATATTAAGGTTAATAGTAATGATATCATCATCACCAATGGTGGCTCTGAAGCGCTTACCTATGTAATTGCTACTGTTGCTAATGCCGATGATGAGATTATCATTCCCGAACCTTACTACGCGAATTACATTAGCTTTTCAGAAGCCTTTGATGCTATATGTGTGCCTATCACTTCTTCTTTTGATAATAATTTTGCTTTGCCTCCTATAGAAGAATTTGAGAAAAAGATAACCCCTAAAACTAAAGCCTTTCTTATCTGTAACCCAGGAAATCCTACAGGATATTTATATTCTAAAGAGGAAATTTTGCAATTGGCAGCAATAGCCAAAAAACACGATATTTTCCTTATTTTTGATGAGGTATATCGCGAGTTCGTGTACGATGGAGCTACCCATTATTCTATTATGCAAGTTGAAGGTATTGAACAAAATGCTATAATGATAGACTCTGTATCTAAGCGTTTCAGTATGTGCGGAGCGCGTATCGGGTGGGTCGTGTCTAAGAATAAAGAGGTGATGAAATCTATCTTGAAGTTCGCACAAGCCCGCTTGTCTCCCCCTACCTATTCTCAAATAGGTGCAGAACGTGCTTTTGATGTACCCGAAACCTATTTTGAAGAGGTGTTAAAGGAATATACGCAACGTAGGAACGTGCTCATTGAAGAACTCCAAAAAGTACAAGGCGTTCGTGTATCAATGCCCAAAGGGGCTTTCTATTGCATTGCCGAATTGCCCGTAGAAAATGCGGAAGACTTCTGTATATGGCTTTTAGATCATTTCTCAGTGAATAACGAAACTGTAATGTTAGCCCCAGCCGAAGGTTTTTATGCTACCGAAGGATTAGGGCGCAACCAAGTGCGTATAGCTTATGTACTCGAAAAAGAGAAAATAGTAAAAGCCATTCACATATTAGCGGATGCACTAAAAAAATATAATAACTCCTAATCCCTAAATTCTATTTTCTATTTCCTAACTCCTAAAAAGATAAATAGTTATATTTTTTAGTGTTAAAAAAAAACATAAAATTATTGCCATATCAAAAATATTTTGTACTTTTGAGGCGGAAAATTAAAAACAGACAATGTCAGTAAAGAAAATAGCAGTATTAACATCAGGAGGAGATGCTCCTGGTATGAACGCCGCCATTCGTTCAGTGGTACGTACTTGTGCATACCACAATATAGAAGTGGTAGGTGTATATCGCGGCTATCAGGGAATGATAGAAGGCGATTTCGAACCAATGAATGCTCGTAGCGTTCGCGATATTATCAACAGAGGGGGTACTATCTTGAAATCTGCCCGCTCTAAAGACTTTAGAACTCCTGAAGGGCGCAAAATAGCCTATGAAAAACTAAAAGCAGCAGGAGTAGATTCTTTAGTAGTAATAGGAGGTGACGGTTCTTTCACTGGAGCGCTCTTGTTCAACAAAGAATTTGGCTTCCCTGTAATGGGAATTCCTGGTACTATTGATAATGATATTTATGGTACCGACTTTACTTTAGGCTATGATACTGCCCTCAATACCGTAATCGAAGCTATCGATAAGATTAGAGATACCGCAAGCTCTCACAACCGTTTGTTTTTCATAGAAGTAATGGGTCGTGACGCAGGGCACATCGCTCTTAACTCTGGAGTAGGAGCAGGAGCTGAAGAAATCTTGATTCCTGAAGAGAATATAGGGCTCAAAAAGCTACTCGAATCTTTGGAAAAAAGCCGTAGTACAGGTAAAACTTCTAGCTTAGTAGTAGTAGCCGAAGGTGATAAAATTGGTAAAAATGTATTCGAACTTAAAGAATATGTAGAACAACATCACCCCGATTACGATGTGCGTGTATCTGTATTAGGTCACATGCAACGTGGAGGTGCTCCTTCTTGTTTCGACCGCGTTTTAGCAAGCCGTATGGGCGTTAAAGCCGTAGAATCACTCCTTGAAGGTAAATCTAACTATATGGTGGGTATCCGTAACAATAAAATGGAACTCACTCCGCTTGAAAAAGCTATCAAAGGTAGTTCTAAAATCGATATGGAACTCCTCCGTGTAGCCGAAATAATGGCAACTTAGTAACGTAACAAATTTGAAATTAAATAACGAATAAATTAAATTTAACAGAATTATGTCAGTAAAAATTGGAATTAACGGTTTCGGACGTATTGGTCGTCTCGTATTCCGTGCTGCTTATGAAAGAGCCGACGTAGAAATCGTTGGTATTAACGACCTTTTAGATGTAGATTACATCGCTTACCTTTTGAAATACGACTCAGTTCACGGAACTTTTAAAGGTGACGTGAAAGTAGAAAATGGTCACTTAGTAGTAGATGGTAAAGTAGTACGTATCACTGCTGAAAAAGACCCTAACAACCTTAAATGGAATGAAGTACACGCCGATGTAGTTGCTGAATGTACTGGTATCTTCACCACTTTAGAAAAAGCTCAAGCTCACATCAATGCTGGTGCTAAAAAAGTAGTAATTTCTGCTCCATCAGCTGATGCTCCTATGTTTGTAATGGGTGTAAACCACAAATCAGTAAAACCTACTGATACTATCGTGTCTAACGCTTCTTGTACAACCAACTGCTTGGCTCCTATCGCTAAAGTATTGAACGATAACTTCGGTATCGAAGAAGCCTTAATGACTACAGTTCACGCTACAACCGCTACTCAATTAACAGTAGATGGTCCTTCTAAAAAAGATTGGAGAGGTGGACGTTCTGCTCTTTGCAACATCATTCCTTCAAGCACTGGTGCTGCTAAAGCTGTAGGTAAAGTAATCCCTGAACTCAATGGTAAACTTACCGGTATGGCTTTCCGCGTTCCTACTGCCGACGTTTCAGTGGTTGATTTGACTTTCCGTACTAAAAAATCAACTACGCTTGATGAAATCAACGCTGCTATGAAAAAAGCATCTGAAGGTGAATTGAAAGGTATCCTTGGATATACTGAAGACCTTGTAGTTTCTCAAGACTTCGTAGGTTGCAAAAATACCTCTATTTTCGATGCTAAAGCTGGTATCGGCTTGAGTGCTAACTTCTTCAAAGTAGTTTCTTGGTACGATAACGAAACTGGTTATTCAAACAAATTAGTAGATTTAGCACAACACGTTGCTAAATTGTAATTCTTAAAAAAGGTGAGTTGCCCAACTTAGGGGTAAACTCACCTTTTTTTAATAAAATAATAATAATTTAAAAACCGAAACGATATGATTTTAATTGTAGACAGTGGTGCTACTAAGGCGGATTGGACTGCCTTAAATAGCAAAGGTGAAAAAATATTTTTTACGCAAACTTTAGGGTTGAACCCCGAAGTACTTACAGAAGAAATTCTCGTAGAGCGTATTACCACCAATTATCAATTGTTTGAAAATAGAAATTCAGTATCCGAAATTTATTTCTATGGTGCTGGTTGTGGTACTGAACGCATTCGTTACTTTGTAGAACGTAGCTTAGCAACTATCTTCAAAAATGCTAAAATAGAAGTAAAAGAAGATACTTATGCTGCTGTATTCGCTACTACAGCCCCTACTGATAAAGCTATTGTATGTATCTTAGGTACAGGAGCTAACTGCTCTTATTGGAATGGTAAAGAATTATACCAAGCAGTAGATTCATTAGGCTATATTTTGATGGACGAATCAAGTGGAAACTTCTATGGCAAACGCTTGATTATTGACTATTACTTCAAGAAAATGCCATCAGATCTTGTACAAAAATTTGAAAACCAATATGAATTAGGTTCAGATGTGATTAAAAATCACTTGTACAAAATGCCTAACCCTAATAGTTATTTGGCTACTTTTGCAAAATTTGTGGTTGAAAACAAAAATCACGAATATTGCCGCGATATGGTGAGAAAAGGTATGCAACTATTTGTAGACCACTGGATTTCTCAATATGAAGATCGCTACGAAGTGCCTATCAACTTTGTAGGTAGTATCGCTTTCTTCCTCCAAGATATTTTGGAAGAAGTTTTAGCTGAAAACAATCTTAAATTAGGAACTGTACTTAGAAAACCAATCGATGGTTTAGTTGCTTTCCACGTAAACAAATTCTTTTAATAGCTAATATAATAAAAGAAAAGAGACACTCGCTATTATAGCGGGTGTCTCTTTTTAATTTTAAAATAATCCATAAAGAAGTCCATCTATTTTGTTGATAATATCACCTAAATCTTCAGGATTGTTTACAAAATCAATGTTGTCTACCTCTATGATGAGTAGCTTGCCTTTGTCGTAGCCCTTTATCCATTGTTCGTATCGTTGGTTGAGGCGGTTGAGGTAGTCTATAGAAATAGAATTTTCGTAATCTCTACCGCGCTTTTGAATTTGGTTTACCAAGTTAGGTATCGAACTTCTTAGGTAGATAAGTAAATCAGGAGGAAGAACAAGGCGTTCCATTAGAGCAAATAAGGACTTGTAGTTGTCAAAATCACGAGAAGTCATCAACCCCATTTCGTGTAGGTTAGGAGCAAAAATGTGTGCATCTTCATAGATGGTGCGATCCTGAATAATATCATTGCCCTTTTCTCTAAAATCAAGAATTTGACGAAATCTACTATTGAGAAAGTAGATTTGAAGATTAAAACTCCAGCGCTCCATTTGGTGGTAGAAGTCGTCTAAATACGGGTTGTCTACCACATCTTCAAAGTGGGCTTCCCATTGGTAGTGTTTAGCTAATAGGGAGGTAAGGGTCGTTTTGCCTGCACCTATATTTCCTGCGATAGCTATGTGCATTTTTTAGATTAATTTTTTTCGGTTTCTTCGTTTATACTTTTAATCAAAGAGGTGTTTTTGATTTGTTGGATTACAAAAGAACTTTGGATATTAGAGATAATCTCCATTTTAGAGAGTTTCTGTACTACGAATTTCTGATAATCTTCCATATCGTTGAGTATAACTTTAAGGAGGAAATCGTAGCCTCCAGCCATATACGAGGCTTCAAGCACTTCATCAAGTCCGCTTATGTATTTTTCAAATTCTTCAAATAGTTCACCACTATGTCTTAAAAGTTTTACTTGGCAGTAAGCTATCAGCCTTTTTCCAAGAGCTTTAGGGTCAGCAACAGCAACATATTTTTGAATAACACCAGTGTTTTCCATTCGTTTGATGCGCTCGTGAACAGGGGTAATAGATAGCCCTACTTTTTCAGCTAAACTCTTAACAGATTGTTTGCTGTCTTTTTGTAGTTCATCTAAAATTTTTAAATCTATGCGGTCTAATTGGTACATAATATATAAAATTGATGCGGTAAAATTAAAAAATATTTTTGATATAGGAGTAATAAAAGAGGAAAATATTTTTACTGTTTCGCTCTAAAAGGCTCAAATACAGTTAAGAAGTGTAAAAGAATAGCTAAAATGTTTTTTTTCTGTTTTCTATTTGTGAATCAGTAATATTTTCTAAACAAATAAGATTTTACAGAATACGTAGATTTAGAGATTATAGCTAATGTAAATTTCTGGCAGTGTACAAAGCAAAATTTTTCTAATATTTGTATTTAATTTTGTGCATTTCGTTTAAAAATTGTAGTTTTGCGGTTGCTATCTAAACAATAATATTATTTTATATGGAAGAAATAGACTACAAATTTGTACATAAAGACTTTAAAATCAATGGTTTTTCTATTGATAGAGAACGTTTGATTATTCTGGCAGTAGCCTACGTGAAAGATGGTTTGCCTTACCGTAAATCGGTGGGGAGATTTCTTTTGGATTGGCTTGACGACAGAGATTATATAGAAGCAACAACCTCAGGATCTACAGGCGTTCCTAAACAAATTCACCTCAAAAAGCAAGGTATGGTGAATTCAGCTTTGGCAACAGGTGAATATCTCAAACTTTCGCCTAAGGATCGCGCTTTGTTGTGTTTGCCTACCGATTTTATCGCAGGAAAAATGATGCTTATTCGCGCTATTGTTTTAGGTTTGCATATTGATATTATTAGACCTTCATCTATGCCACTATCACTTACCAGCAAGGATTATGATTTCTGTGCGATGATTCCTTTACAAGCAGCAAAATCTCTTACTGATTTACCACGTGTGAAAAAAGTAATTTTAGGAGGTGCTTCTATAGATGGAGAGTTAGAGGCTAAATTACAGAATATTTCTACTGAAGTCTATTCTTCTTATGGAATGACCGAAACTATTTCGCATATTGCAATGCGCAAGGTAAATCACACCGAGGAACACGAAACTACTTACAAGGCAATGCCTAATGTGATATTCACCCAAGACGAGCGCCATTGCTTAGTGATAAATGCACCTTTGATTGCCGATCACCCTGTAGTTACAAACGATATGGTAAACCTTATTTCTCACAATGAGTTTGAATGGTTAGGTCGTTTTGATAATATTATTAACTCTGGCGGATTTAAGGTCTTCCCTGAAAGTGTAGAACGCAAAATCAAAAAATATATCAAAGGCGATTATTTTATTACCAAAGAACCTGATGATGAATTAGGACAACGCGCTGTGTTATATGTGCAAGGCGATGAAAAAGATTACCCTACTTTAGCTCACGATATCTATATGGATAAGGATATGCTGAAGTATGAAGTGCCTCGCCAAATTTATTTCGTTCCTGAATTTGTATATACTGATAATCAAAAGTTAAGAAGGGACGAAACCGTTAAAAAATACAAAAAATAAGAATGAAACTCAAGAGATTTATCCCTTACCTATTTCCCTATAAACGACAGGCATTTTTGAATGTATTTTTCAATATACTCTATTCGCTTTTCAGTGCTTTGTCATTTGTTGCATTGATTCCAATGTTAGATGTGCTTTTTGGTAAAGCCCAACCTATAACCGAAGCTCCCGTATATTCTGGTAATTTGTTAGACTTAGGGAGTTATGGCAAAGCCTATTTAAACTACAAAGTGGGGAATCTTGCAGGAGAAAATATGATTTGGGCATTGGGGATAGTAATCGCCTTGGTAATTTCACTTTTCTTACTCAAGAATATGTTTAGCTATTTAGCATCCTATTTCATTACGTACTTGCGCAATGGGGTGCTGAGAGACTTGCGAGATAGCTTCTACAAAAAGATTGTACACCAGCCAATAGCATTTTTCTCGGAGCAACGCAAGGGTGATATAATGTCACGTATGGTAGGCGATGTAAATGAGGTGCAAAACTCAATGCTATCAGCAATGGAAGCTTTTATACGTGAACCGCTCACTATTATATTTTCTATTCTAGTGATGTTAGGTATCAGTGTGAAACTCACCCTTTTTACTTTTATATTTATTCCCATCGCTGGCGCAGTGATTTCTAAGATAGGGAAATCGTTGAAAAAGAACTCTATAGCAGTACAACAAGAGCAAGGACGCTTTTTGTCGTTGATAGAAGAAACGGTGGGAGGGTTGCGTGTAATCAAGGCGTTCAATGCCGAGCAGATATTCTCAAAGCGCTTTGGAGAATCAAGTCAAACTTTTAATAGGTTGAGTAACAAGGTAATGAATAGGCAAAATTTAGGATCGCCTATGAGTGAGTTCCTCGGTATTTTGATGATTGCTATTTTGTTATGGTTTGGAGGTTCTTTAGTGTTGGTAGACAAGACTTTGGAGGGGACTCAGTTCATCGCCTTTATGGGCTTGGCTTACAATATTCTCACTCCTGCAAAGGCTATTAGTAAGGCTTCGTATGATATGCGTCGAGGAAATGCTGCCGCTGAGCGTATTTTGGAAATACTCGATTACGAGAATCCTATCAAAGAACGTGAAGACGCTGTGGAAATGAAAGATTTTACTACAGCTATCAGTGTGAAAGATATTACATTTGCTTATGCCGATTTGCCTGTGCTCACCAATTTTTCATTGGAAGTGCCTAAAGGGAAAACAGTAGCTTTGGTAGGTCAGTCGGGTAGTGGTAAGAGTACTATTGCCAATCTAATCACTCGTTTTTACGATGTGAACGAAGGGGCAATTCTTATCGATGGAGTGGATGTGAAAGATATGCAAACGGCTTCGTTGCGCAAGCTCATAGGGGTAGTATCGCAGGACTCTATACTCTTCAATGATACGATAAAGAACAACCTACTGATAGGCAAACCCGATGCTACTGATGAGGAGCTCATAACAGCAGCCAAAATTGCTAATGCCTATGAGTTTATAAACGACTTGCCCGAAGGTTTTGACACTAACATAGGTGATGCAGGTAGCAAGCTCAGTGGAGGTCAAAAACAACGTTTGAGCATTGCCCGTGCCGTACTGAAAAATCCACCTATAATGGTGCTCGACGAAGCTACTTCAGCACTTGATACCGAAAGTGAACGTTTGGTGCAGAGTGCTTTAGAAAATATGATGAAACACCGTACCTCTATAGTGATAGCACACCGCCTATCAACCATACAAAATGCCGACTTGATTGTGGTGATGCAAAAAGGACGTATCGTAGAACAAGGCACCCATACCGAGCTAATACAAAAAAATGGAATGTACAAACGATTAGTAGAAATGCAAACCATTGAATGATCATCAGATCATAGTTAACAAAATGAGTGGTTTAAAATTATATTTGCATTACTTTAATTATATGTTTCTTACATCTAACTCATATTATTTATTCAAAATCTAATAATCAATTTTCCTTGCGTTTCTCTGAAAACTCAAGAAATATTGATAATTAACAAACGAAAAAATATCCTAAAATATTTGGTCGTAATAAATATTATTACTAATTTTGCCATTATTACTCCGTAAAGGGGTATGATTTGTCATTTAAAATACATAAAAAATATGAAGTTTATAGTATCAAGTTCTTACCTATTGAAAAAGTTACAAGTATTTGGTGGTGTTATTAATAGCAACAACACTATGCCTATACTAGATAATTTTTTGTTTGAACTATCTACCAATTCTTTAACAATCTCGGCTTCCGATTTGGAAACCACTGTAAGAGGTACTTTGGAAGTGGAATCAGACTCTCAAGGAAGTATAGCCGTATCAGCTAAATTATTGATAGATATTCTTAAAACCTTTTCAGAACAACCGCTTACCTTTTTGGTAAAAGAGAATAATGTAATAGAAATTAGCTCTACTACAGGTAATTATACTTTAGCTTATTTAGATGGAGAGGAATTTCCTCGCCCTGTAGCTTTGCCAGAAGCAAGCAAGGTAACAATGTTAGGCGATGTGTTGGCTACAGCTGTACAGAAAACTATTTTCGCAGCAGGAAATGATGATTTGCGCCCTACAATGAGCGGTATTTTGTTCCAATTTAGCGAAAACGGACTTACTTTCGTGGGTACTGATGCTCATAAATTAGTGAAATACGAACGCTTAGACATTAAAGCTAATGATGCTGCCGATTTCATTATGCCTAAAAAACCATTGAACATTCTCAAAGGTATTTTAGCAGGAAGTGAAACTGAAGTAACTGTGGAATACAATGAGAGCAATGCAAAATTCTCTTTTGACGATATGGAGTTTATCTGCCGCCTTATAGATGGTAAATATCCTAACTATGATGCGGTAATCCCTAAAGAAAATCCTAATAAACTTATCTTAAATCGTTCACAATTCTATAGTTCTATCAATCGTTTGTCATTGTTTTCTAACAAAACTACTCACCAAGTACGCTTGAAAGTAGCAGGCTCTAGCTTGGTAATTTCAGCTGAGGATATAGATTATAGCAACAAAGGTGAGGAACGATTCACTTGCAACTATCAGGGAGACGATTTAGAAATAGGATTCAACTCTAAGTTCTTGAAAGAAATGATCAACAATTTAGATTCTGATGAAATCTTAATAGAAATGTCCTTACCAAATCGTGCTGGACTTATCACGCCTGTGGATGGTCTTGATGAGGGAGAGAAAGTGTTAATGCTGGCTATGCCTATTATGCTCAATACGAATCAATAAAATAAAAATCTTTTCTATAATTAAAGATGAAACGCCTTATGAAGTCTTTTTAAGGCGTTTCTTTTTTTAAAGGGAAATCTCAACACAACGCTTATAACTAAAAAAAACAATTTATGAAATCCTTCTTAGAAAGAATAAAACCATTTGCCTATATAGCAATATTATATCTTCTCGTATCGTTTGTGATGCGCGCTATTTTTATGTTACACCCCATTACCACTACTACTTTTTCGGTTTGGAGTGTGATAAAAATGATTACTATAGGCTTGATATCCGATGTCTTTACTATATTGTTGGCAAGTAGTATCTTGGCTATCTATCTTATTTTTATTGCCAATGTAAAGTATAAGAAGCCCTATGGAGGAATTATTTTAGGAATTTTTATCCTTATACTACTCTACATACAGTTTTACCCTAATAATATTTTTGCACAATATGGAGGGGTTCTTCCTGAGATAGCATTAGCTTTCTTTGGGTTTAAAACTTTTTGTTTTGCTCTTCTGCTCTTCTTCCCTAAATATAGAATACAGTTGCGCAATATTCTGTATTTCATAACGTTAGCAATCTATGTATTTGCCATAGTGATGAATGCAGTAAGCGAGTATTTCTTTTGGAATGAATTTGGTATCCGCTACAACTTTATAGCGGTAGATTATCTCATCTATACCAATGAGGTGATAGGGAATATAATGGAAAGCTACCCTGTAGTGCCCTTGTTTTCCGCTGTTTTTGTAGTAGTATTGGCACTTACAACTTTCTTGTTTATAAAAACTAAGAGTGTTTTAAAAACGATCCCTACACTGTTAGAAAAAGCAGCATTATTAATAGTCTATTTATTGCTTGCTCTTGTAGGAATGTGGAGTTTGCCACGACTTGATACCATCAGTGCCGAGAATACTTTTGCTCAGGAAATACAAAGTAATGGCGTATATAAGTTTTATTATGCCTTTACCCATAGTGAGTTAGATTTCTTTCAGTTTTATCCTACCTTGCCAGAAAAAGAGGCTGAAAGCATTGTGCTCAAACAACTCAATGCTCCTGCGCTCGAACGCCAGATTGTAGGCGATACTACTGAGGTACACCGCAATGTGCTCCTTATTTCAATAGAAAGTCTTTCGGCAGAATACCTTACAATGTATGGTAATACCGATAACCGTACACCCTTTTTAGATAGTTTAGCTAATAATAGCTTGTTTTTCACTAATTTATATGCTACAGGTAACCGTACAGTGAGAGGTTTAGAAGCCTTAACCCTTTGTATACCACCTACTCCAGGTGAAAGTGTAGTGAAGCGTAAAGACAATAAAGATAAGTTTACCACAGGAAGCGTGTTCAAAAGTAAAGACTATGATGTGAAATATCTTTATGGAGGCGATAGTTATTTTGATAATATGAAGGATTTCTTTGGCGGTAATGGTTACGATATTATAGATAACAAAAACTTTACTCCTGAAGAAGTAACATTTTCTAATATATGGGGTGTTTGCGATGAAGATATGGCAAACAAAGCTATAAAGGTGATGAATGAACAAGCTAAAGCTGGCAAACCATTCTTCAATCATTGGATGACTGTTAGCAATCACCGTCCATTTACTTATCCTGAAGGTAAAATTGATATTCCTCCTACCGAAAAGAGTAGAGCAGGGGGGGTAAAATATACAGATTATGCGCTCAAACGATTTTTTGAGATGGCAAAACAACAAAAATGGTACAAAAATACTATTTTTGTGATTGTAGCCGACCATTGTGCATCAAGTGCAGGTAGTACCGAACTGCCTTTAGATGGCTATCGCATCCCTTGTTTCATAGTCGCCGATTTTATCACTCCTAAAAAAATAGATGTGATGATGTCGCAAATAGATGTGATGCCTACTGTTTTCGGTTTGTTAAACTTCAATTATACCTCTAAGTTTATAGGGCAAGATGTACTAAAAGAAGGCTATCAACCGCGTGCCTATATCGCTACTTATCAAGATTTAGGTTACTTAACCCCCGATAAACTCACGATTATATCACCTTTGAGAAAAACTACTCAATACAGTTTGCACAAAGAAGCTGAACAACCTTCACAAGAGTATCCTTTGTTTTATGAACAAGTAAAAGAAAATAACTTGAACAAAGAACAAGCCGATGCTTGTATTGGTACTTATCAAGCTACTGCCGAGTGGTTAAAAAACAAACAGTACAATGCGGTCAAGAAATAAGCTAAAAATTATCAACGACCCTATTTATGGGTTTATTCATATTCCTAGCACTTTAGTGTTCGATATCATTGAACATCCTTATTTTCAGCGACTCAGGCGCATCAATCAAATGGCGCTGTCCTATTTGGTGTTTCCAGGAGCTAAACACACCCGTTTTGAACACGTACTTGGCTGTGTGTTCTTGATGCAGAAAACAGTCGAAATGTTGCGCTTTAAAGGTATCCAAATTTCCGACAAAGAAGCCGAGGGGCTCTATATTGCCATATTGTTGCACGACATAGGGCACGGACCTTTTTCTCACGCTATGGAACACAGCATTGTCGAAGGTATTTCTCACGAGGAAATCTCGTTGCGCTTTATGCAAGAACTTAACAAGGTGTTTAATGGTAAGTTAGAAACTGCAATTGCTATGTTTCAAGGCACTTATCCTCGTAAGTTTATGCACCAACTCATTTCAAGTCAGTTGGATATGGATAGAGCCGATTACCTCAAACGCGATAGCTTCTACACCGGAGTTGCCGAAGGAAATATCAATTCTGAACGCCTTATCTCAATGCTCAATGTCCGTAACGACGAATTAGTAGTCGAAGAAAAAGGTTTGTACTCAGTAGAGAAATTTTTGGTAGCTCGCCGCTTGATGTATTGGCAAGTATATCTGCACAAAACTAGCGTAGCCGCCGAACAAATATTGATTAGGTTACTCAATCGTGCAAAGGAATTAGTACAACAAGGGCAAAAACTCACTATGTCCACTGCTTTAGCTTTCTTTGTGAAAAACAAAATATCCAAAGATAATTTCTCACAAGAAGTGCTTGAAATGTTTGCACGTTTAGACGATACCGATATCATTTCAGCGATGAAAGAATGGCAGTTCTACCCCGATGCAGTCCTTTCTAAACTCAGCAAAATGTTACTCAATCGCGATTTGCCAAAAATAAAAGTCCGCTTAAACGATTTTGAAGAACAGAAGATAAAGAGGCTGCAGAAATTGTCACTTGCCAAAGGAATAGATGAAAAAGATATGAAATACTTTGTCTTTACAGGTGTGATGACTAATAGAGCCTACAACCCCGAAAAAGAAATTATAAAAATACTCACTAAAAATGGTAGAGTAGTAGAGCTTAGTAAAACCTCTGAAGCTATCAACTTAGAACCTCTTTCACAAGTAACCGAACGATACTATATTTGCTATCCAAAATAGGGTGAAAAGCGAGGAGGTAAAATTGCCTAATAGAGAAAAAAAATAGTAAAATGAGTGTTATATAAAATAATTTTTATACTTTTGTTGCGAAAAATAACCTTTTTGCAAGGTAAAAATATATAAATATAGCCCTATATCGTTTTGATTATAAACTAATTAAATGAAATTTACAGCATTACAAATAGCCAATGTACTCGGTGGTGAAGTAGAAGGAAATCCCCAAATTGAAGTCTATAAACTTTCAAAAATTGAAGAGGGAAGTGAAGGGAGTATATCTTTTTTGGCAAATCCTAAATATAAACATTTTATCTATACTACTCAAGCATCCATAGTGATTGTAAATAAGGACTTTGAGGCTGAAGATAAAATATCAGCAACCTTAGTGAGAGTGGATGATGCTTATGCAGCTTTCACCAAACTCTTAGAGTTCTACAATCAAGTGAAAATGAATAAAGTAGGTATAGAGCAACCTTCATTTATAGCTTCATCTGCTAAAATAGGACAAAATGTATATATAGGAGCTTTTGTATATATTGGCGAAAATGTAGTGATAAGTGATAACGTGAAAATCTACCCTAATACTTATATAGGTGATAACTCATCAGTAGGTGAGGGGACTACTATTTTTGCAGGCTGTAAAATATATTCCGAAACTGTGATTGGCAAAGATTGTATGCTCCACAGTGGAGTAGTGTTAGGTGCCGATGGTTTTGGCTTCCAACCTAATGAAAAAGGAGAATTCAGCAGAGTGCCACAAATAGGCAATGTCGTGATTGAGGACTCTGTCGATATAGGTGCTGGAACAGCTATCGACCGCGCTACCTTAGGATCTACAATTATCCATAAAGGCGTTAAATTAGATAACCAAATACACATCGCTCATAATGTAGAGATAGGTAAAAATACAGTGATTGCTGCCCAAACAGGTATCGCTGGCTCAACTAAAGTAGGTGAAAATTGTATGATAGGAGGACAAGTAGGAATTGTAGGACACTTGGTCATAGGCAATCGCGTAAAAATACAAGCCCAAACAGGAGTAGGACGCAATCTCAAAGATGATGAAGCTATTCAAGGTTCTCCTGCTTTAGGACACGCTGAATATAATAAAGCTTATGTTATTTTTAGAAAGTTACCAAACTTGCTAAAACGCTTAGAAGAATTAGAAAAAAAATTAAAATAAATACACTATGGTAAAGCAAAATACTTTATCCAAAGAAATTACCTTAGAAGGTATTGGGTTACATACAGGTAAACAAGTGAAAATGGTACTCAAGCCTGCGCCAGTGGGCAATGGTTTTACCTTTGTACGTACCGATTTAGAAGGTAGCCCCATAGTAGAAGCAGATGCTACTTATGTAGTAAATACAGAACGTGGTACTGTTTTAGAGAAAAAAGGGGTAAAAATCCAAACCTGTGAACATATTTTAGCTGCTCTTGTGGGGATGGATTTGGATAATGTCATTATTGAGCTCAACTCGTCAGAACCTCCTATTATGGATGGTTCTTCTAAGTACTTTGTAGAAGCTATAGAAAAAGTGGGTATCACTGCTCAAGAAGCTGATCGTGATGAGTATATAGTAAAACAGGTAATTACCTACGTAAATGAAGAAACAGGTAGTGAAATTACCCTCATTCCTGCCGATGAATACCAAGTGACTACAATGGTAGATTTTGGTACTAAAATATTAGGCACCCAAAACGCTTACCTCAATAAAATTTCCGAATTTAAAACCGAAATAGCCGATGCTCGTACCTTTAGTTTCTTGCACGAGCTTGAAGCATTGCTTGATCACGGACTTATAAAGGGAGGAGATTTAAATAATGCTATTGTATATGTAGATAAAGAAATTTCTGATAGTACGATGCAAAAACTCAAAAAGGTTTTCAATAAAGAAAATATTTCAGTGAAACCTAATGGAGTGCTTGATAATCTTACTTTGCATTACCCTAACGAAGCTGCTCGCCATAAACTTTTAGATGTCATAGGCGACTTGGCATTAGTAGGAACTCGCATTCGTGGTAAAGTCATCGCTACTAAGCCGGGGCATTTCACTAATACCCAATTTGCTAAAAAACTTTCTAAGATTATAAAAAATGAACGACGCAACAACGTTCCTTCTATAGATATCAATCAACCGCCGTTGCTCAATACTGTTGATATAATGAAGTTGCTACCTCACCGTTCTCCATTCTTATTGGTAGATAAAATCTTTGAACTTTCTGATAAACATGTGGTAGGTTTAAAGAATGTAACAATGGATGAACCTTTCTTCGTAGGGCACTTCCCAGGAGCTCCTGTAATGCCTGGAGTACTACAGATAGAAGCAATGGCACAAACGGGAGGCGTATTGATACTCAGTACTGTCCCCGACCCCGAAAATTACCTCACTTACTTTATGAAAATAGACAATGTGAAGTTTAAGGTACAAGTAGTGCCAGGGGATACCCTTATATTCAAATTAGAATTGCTAACACCTATTCGCCGTGGTATCTGCCACATGCAAGCCTATGCTTATGTAAATGGCAAGTTAGCTACCGAAGCTGAGCTAATGGCTCAAATTGTTAAAGTAAAATAAAAGTATATGATTCAACCTTTGGCTTATGTCCACCCCGATGCCAAAATTGCTAAGAATGTAGTGATTGAACCTTTTACTACTATCAGTAAAAATGTAGAAATAGGTGAAGGCACTTGGATAGGACCTAACGTAACCATTATGGAGGGTGCGCGTATCGGGAAAAACTGTAAAATTTTCCCTGGGGCTGTAATTTCAGCTATTCCGCAAGACCTCAAATATAAAGGTGAAGAAACCACTACTCACATAGGCGATAATACTACTATTAGGGAGTGTGTAACCATTAATAAAGGCACTGTAGATCGTATGAGAACAGTGGTTGGGAACAATTGCCTTATAATGGCTTATTCTCATATCGCTCACGATTGTATTGTGGGGGATAATTGTATTTTCTCTAACGGGACTACTCTTGCAGGGCACGTAACTGTTGGTAATTGTGCTGTGATGGCTGGTATGACAGCTGTCTATCAGTTCTGTTCTATCGGGAGTTATGCCTTTGTAACTGGCGGTTCTCTTGTAGGCAAAGATGTTCCTCCTTATGTGAAGGCTGCTCGAAACCCTCTCTCTTATGTAGGGGTAAACTCTATAGGCTTACATCGTCGCGGATTTTCTACCGAGAAAATACGTGAGATACAAGATATCTACCGCATACTTTTCCAGAAAAAACTCAGTACATCTCACGCTTTGGACTATATAGAAGCCGAGATGGAAGCTACTGTAGAACGCGATGAAATTTTGCAATTTGTCCGTCGTTCACAACACGGTATTATGAAAGGCTATCACGGTGAGTTGATAAAAGAATAAGGACTTAAAATTAAAAACAAATAACTTAAAACAAAATAAATGGCAACAACCGCAGACATTAAAAAAGGATTGTGCATTCGCTTCAATCACGATATCTACAAAATTATTGAATTTCTACACGTAAAACCAGGTAAAGGCCCTGCTTTTGTACGTACCAAACTAAAAAGTGTTACTACAGGTAAAATACTTGATAACACTTTCTCTGCTGGTCACAAAATTGAAGACGTGCGCGTAGAAACTCGCTCTTTCCAATATCTATATGCCGAAGGTGATGAGTTCGTTTTTATGAATAACGACGACTTCAACCAAGTACACATCCGTAAAGATATGCTCGATTATCCTGAGTTGCTTAAAGAAGGCGAAACAGTGATGGTTATCTTCAATGCCGAAGACGAGACTCCTCTTTCTGTAGAAATGCCTGCCAATGTTATTCTTACTGTTACACACGTAGAACCTGGTGTTAAAGGTAATACAGCTACCAATGCTACCAAGCCTGCTACTGTAGAAACAGGAGCTACTGTGAATGTACCTCTTTTCATCAACGAAGGTGACCGCATTAAAGTAGAAACTGAAAAAGGTACTTACGTCGAAAGAATGAAAGACTAATTATGCGTTTTCCACAACCTTATACTCTTGAACAAATAGCGACTATTATCAATGCGAAATACGCCGGAGCGAGTGATTTTCCAGTACTTGGAATGAATGAAATTCACGTCGTACAAGCTGGTGATATAGTATTTGTAGATCATCCTAAGTATTACGAAAAAGCTTTGCACTCTAAGGCTACTATTGTACTGATTAATAAAGAAGTAGAATGTCCTGAAGGGAAAGCTCTTTTAATCTCAGATGACCCTTTTCGTGATTTCAATAAACTCACCGACTTTTTTAAACCTTTCCAAAAAGCAACAGCACTCATAGCACCTTCAGCTCGTATAGGTGAAAATACAGTAGTACAACCAAGTACTTTTGTGGGGAACAATGTAGTAATAGGTAACAACTGTCGTATCCATTCCAATGTGAGTATTTACGATGATTGTGTGATAGGTGATAATGTAACCATTCACGCCGGTACAGTGCTTGGAGCTGATGCTTTCTACTACAAAAAACGCCCTGAAGGTTTTGATAAACTCAAGTCTGGCGGACGTGTAGTAATTGAAGATAATGTCGATTTAGGAGCTCTTTGTACTATTGATAGAGGGGTAACAGGTGATACCACTATCAAAAAAGGAACAAAGATAGATAATCAAGTGCATATAGGTCATGATACAGTAGTAGGAGAGAAGTGCCTTATAGCTTCTCAAACAGGAATTGCTGGTTGTGTAGTCATAGAAAATGAAGTAACTATTTGGGGACAAGTAGGGATGACTAGCGGTATCACTATTGGTGAGAAAGCAGTGATTTTAGCCCAAAGTGGTATTTCTAAATCCTTAGAGGGTGGACAAACTTACTTTGGTTATCCTGCTGGTGAAGCCCGTGAGAAATATAAAGAGATGAGTGCTCTTAAACAACTTATCAGTTGTAAATAGCTTATATTATACAATTTAATAAAAATAAGAACTACCCTATTTAGGGTAGTTCTTATTTTATAGAGGTATTCTTAGTATTTGTACATTTGTTAAATCGATGTTAATTAGCGAGATACTTTTGTAGGGTCAAAAAGAAATATCTAATTTTGCGCCTTAATTATAAATATAGAGAATTGTGTTTGCCTCAATAGATTTTTTAACTATAATTTCTGTTGATTTTACAATCACAAAAAGCAATAAAAAATGAAAGGCGATAAGATATTTTAATAGTACTTTTGTCGCCCTTTTAGTAATAACTATATTATATAGATGAAAAAGTATTATATGATTAACAATATGCAAAATGTATTTTTTAAGTTATTGTTCTGTACTTTACTATTCAGTTTTTTAGGAAAAGTTACAGCACAAACAACAATGCTTTCACACGTGATAGCAGAAGATCCTGTGAACTTTGCCAATAGGGATTTTGAGGCAGGTACCCTTACGGTAACTATTTCCTCTTTACCTTCTTCATCAGCAAGTGTGAAAATTACTTTGCCTACAGGGATAGAGTATGTAGCTAATTCACTTCAAAAATCAAGTGGTTCAGCTACTATATCACACGTCTCTTCTTCTCCTATCAATGCTCCCGTCTTCAACATTTCGGGGGCTGCACCTATTACTTTTACTATTAAAAGAAAAGTAACTAAAAATGCATTGAAAGGACTATTAGCAGCAGCTACTGTCTTTAAAGATAAAGTAGTAGTAAATTCAGGCTCAGCTAAAGATGAGAAAGATTCTAATACTTATGCTTTACCTATACCTAATATAGTTGTACAGCTTGCTGAGCTTACTCATAATAACGCTTCAGGAACGAGTATAAAAACTTTTAAACTTAGAAATACAGGTACTGGTGCAGTAAAAGATATTTATTTTTCAGTAAAATATCCTACAGGAATTACGGGGCTTGAACTTACTCATAATGGTACCTCTGTTACTTCAGTCGGTACGGTTACTGGCATAGGTAAAAATACTGGAGCTACTTTGTATAAAATAAGTAACCCTAATGGTTTTAAACTAAATGATGAAATTACCATTACTGAAAAATATACTGTTACAGGTTGTCAATCTAACCGCCAGATAGTATACGAAGCCTATTGGGGAGAGAGTCCTGCAATACTCTACCAAGCACGTGATGCGGGTAGAGCAATAAATGTAAATACAGGTACTCCTAATATTGTATTGGATACGGATAATAACCATACCTATTTTAAGTGGGGTGATGGAATTTGTGTCAATAACTTAGGAACATTTACTGTTCAATATATCAATAAAGGAAGTGGAAATGCAACAGCTTATGATTTGCAAATGCTTATCACTCCTTATGTGAGTTGGAAAGGATTTAAAAGTCATAAACCAACTAATTTCCGTATTGTAGCTACTGATGGAACAGAAATTCCTATTAATTCAATGACTCCTAATGGTAATGAAGTCGTTGAAAGGGAGATACCTTTTAAAGATTTAACTGCCTTATCTACTACTTCCGCTTTGGCAGGTAAAGATATAGGCCTTAAAGATATGGATGGTGATGGCTTTAAAGATGATTTACCTATAAATGCTAAACTTAAAGTGCGCTTTGATATGGTACAAAATCAAGCAATGACTTGTTTGCAAAATGATGGAGGTATTTTTAGTGTTTCACCACATTCAAAGTTTAATTATAAAGATGCTTGCGGTACATTCAGAACTTCTGCAGTACATGCTCTTACAAACTATACTTTTAGACGACTAATTACGGGAATAGCTGATACTTCTAAGTTTCCAGCGTCTTTAACTCAAAATGAACCTATTTTCGGCTATCTTTCTGTAGGAAGTCACACCATTATAGCTCAACAAAAAATACAAGGAGAAGATACAAAAAATGGTACTACAAAATGGAAGTATGAAATAAAATTACCTGCAGGAGTAGAATTGAAAAATGTAAAATTCTATGAAGGAATTGGTTTTGGTCAATCTACTAAACCCGCTATTCCATTGGCAAATGTTCCTGCACAAGGTACACTCTCTTATACATCAAATGTGAGAGGTTACATCACATTTGATATGTTACTTACCACACCTTGTACTTCTGGTAATGTACCCTTGAAGTATGCAATTTATTATTTAGATAAAGTTGGAGACACAAATACTTATTGTGAACTTCCTCTAATCTGTGCTGATACTGAAATAGGCACTATTTGTCCTGGAGCTTGTGCTGGTAATGGACCTGTGATGATTAGCACCAAAGCAGAACGTGCTGATAATTCTTATGGTTGGACAGACTATACAATGAATACGCGTCAAACTCGTGACAATGTATCAATTATAGATCGTAGTCGTACACTCTATCTAGATGATATAGAGATTATTTCACAAGGACAACAAAATGGAGTACAGACTAATAATCTATACTATCACGCTCAAGTAAAAACGCATGCTGATCTCATTCCTAAAAGTATTGCTATATCAGTAGGAAGTAGTGCGACAGTTACTTTACAAGCTGCTTCAGCTATACTTGATCAAGGTACTAATGCCGATGGAAAATATTTCCGTTGGAATCTTTCTTCTGCTTTGCCTACAGGAGGAATTGCTGCAGGGGAGAAATTTATAGTAGTAGCTACCTATCAAGTAAATAATAAAAATTCTAGAAATAGTAGAGATTATGTTTTTGATGTTCAAGTAGGTAGTAAATCTTTCTTCTATATGCTTGATAATCAAAATGATACTGATATCAATGCATTTGGTTATCACACAAATGAAAAACACTGTGGTGCTAAACAAACACCAGCTTTCTATATAGCGGAAACTTATAAAATTATAGGTACTAATTCTTATGATATAGAAGCTTGTGATATAACAGCTATAGGAAGTCAACAGGCTTATTTAGCACGTCGTTTTGGTACTGCAGGAACTTATTATACTAACGAATTTCGTCCATCACGTCGTATTAAAACTTTGAAGATTACTATACCTAGCTCTTATAATTTAGTAAAACCAGTAGACTATTCTTATATTAGAGCTGCAGGTAATTGGATAGATGTTGATGTACAAATTCCAATAGACCAATTTACTATTACTGATGATGGTACTTACAAAACATATACCTATATCAACCCTCCTAAAGGAAGTTCAGGTTATCTTAATCCAGGAACTGTATCTGTAGAAAATGCTTATGGTGAGACTATACGAACTTGGCTACAAGCTACTTGTGATTCGAAAACATTTGTAAATACTACTCAAGCTATTGCAGATAATCAGTTAGCAAAAGTAGATATAGATTTTGAAGATTTCTATTATCATTATGCTGATAAAGCAAATATTCCCGTTCAAGGAGAACATTATGAAGAATGGATAAAATATTCAAAAAAACCTGCTATCAACCTCCTTACCGAGACTCCACAGAACGTTACAGCTAATCAGCGTACCCAAACCGTTGATTTTAACATTACTAACACTAGTGTGTCCGATGCTCCTTATGGCTGGGTTTCAATTCCTGATGTAACAGGAGTGAAAATATTAAGTTTGGTAGAACTTGATAACTCAGGTAGTGCTGTAAGAACTTTTACAGCTCAAAATATTTCGGGTGAGAAAATGTACTTCCTAAGTGAAGGAGGTAATAATGGTACCATTGCTAAGAATACTGAAAAAAAATATCGTTTAGAGTATCAAATCACTAATTGTACTAATAATTTGTCTTTTGATGTTTATGCAGGTTGGAATTGTAATGGTGATCCTACCCAAGGATATACAAAAACTTGCCACGATCAAAAGATTACTTACAATGTGAAGATAGCCAAGAGTTTAAAACAGATTAGACCAAGTGCAAACAATCCAGGAGAAAACAACCCTGATAAGATAGGTACTATCTCTATGTGTCAAAAAACAAAATACGAGTATACTATCAATAGTGGTGACGAAGGTGATCTTTTTGATACAAAGTTAGTAGTAATACAACAACCAGGTCTTACTATATCAGATGTAGAAGTAGAATATCCTCTTAATAGTGGTAATAAATATACTCAAAATTCTACTCCTGCTATTAATGTTTCACAAGTAGGTAATAAAGTTACTTATGATATTACAGCTATTTTGCCTAATGGTACATTACCAGGATCTATCTCTCAACCTTCAGAAGTAAACAAGCGTAACTTGCGATTGAGCTTTAATGTACAACCCGATTGTGAATTTACAGCTGGCTCTTCTTTTGATATAGATGTAGAAGGTAATAACTTATGTGGCGACCCTGCCGAAGGTGATAGAACCAAAGTGATTATTGCAGGGATTGCTGGTGTAGATACTAATAAGTATAAGGTGAATAACTCTATCGTGGCTCAAGGTGGCAATGCTAATGCTTGCTCCTCATCTTATGCTGTATTCAAAGGTAAACACGAAATTATCGATTTATCAGCAAGTCATACTTTCCATACAGGAGATAATGGATTGGTAGTGATTCGTATTCCTAAAGGATTTGAATATGTTACTGGCTCATTTAACCATACTCATAATAGCGCTACCTATTTTGCAGCACCTACTCTTGCTACACCACCTACTAAACAAATAGGTAATGACGAAACTGAACTCAGTATCAGAATTCCTTCTGGAATGAAAGGCAATGATTACTTTGAATATACTATTCAAATAAGACAAAAAGCTAATACTCCTATTATAGATTGTGGAGAAACTAAAAAGATACAATACTATACTACTGATAAGGTAAATGGTATTGCTTGTCCATCAGGACCTTCAAATCCTTGCCCTTCTATTGCTGTAGAAACTACTACTCGTCGTGGCGAAGTAGAAATACCATTAGAAAGAGCTGATTTGAATATTAAGAATGTAGTGCTTACTTCAGTTGCCGAAAGCAATAAAGAGAAAGTTACAATTCAATATGCTGTTGAAAATGCCTCAACTGCTACGATGACTTATTCTGGTGACTTAAAAGTAACTTTGTACGGTGATACTAATAACAATGGAATTATAGAAGAAACAACCGATACAAAAATACAAGATTTTACTGTTAGCGGATTGTCATTAGCCCCAGGGGCAACTACTACACGAACAGAAACGCTCTTACTTGATCAAGGTCAGCTATGTCGTTTGTATCTATCTATCCGAAATACATTTAATCCTTGCTTGTGTAATGATAGAGCTGTGAAAGTAAATGCTCCTACTGCTATCAATGGATTAGTAGCTACTGTAACTGCTTGCGAAATAGGTAAAACAGAAATTACTTACAATTCACAAGCTCCAGAATACGAAAGTTATACTTGGGAAGCAGTAACCCCAGGTGCCTTAGCTCACTTATCAGCAACTGATATCAAAAATCCTGTGTTCCAATATACAGGAACAAATACTACAGCAATTCAAACCATTACTTATTTGCTGAAAGTAAAAAGAACCAATGCTTGTGAAGCGACTCAAACTGTAACAGTGGTTGTAACACCGGCTCCTAATGCACCTACAGTTGCACCACAACAGTTCTGTGCTCCTGCTACTGTGTTGGATTTGAAATTGAGAGTCAATTCAATGGCTACTAACTCGGTAAAAGTATATAGTGGAGGAACCGTTTTATCCGATACTACTACTTTACAATCAGGAATATATAAAGTGAGTTTGGTACAGCCTTCAGGTTGCGAAACTGAAAAAGCAGATGTAACTGTAAGCGTTACTGTATGTAATGTAGTAGCAAAAGACGATCCTTACAAAGTATTTGCTCCAATTACAACAGCTACCGTTACAGGTAATATACTAAACAATGATAAAGTAGGAGGCGTAACAGCTACTACAGCTACTGTTGATATCACCATCATCTCAACTGCTGGTACGGGTACTGTGCCTGTAGTAAAATCAAATGGTGATGTAGAAGTACCTGCCAACACTCCTATAGGTCAGTATCAAATTACCTATAAAATATGTGCCAAAGGTAGTTCAGTAGATTGTGCTACTGCTACAGTTACCGTGATAGTAGCGCCTAAACTCGAAGCGAAGGACGACGATTTAGGTACTTTGGGCGGTCTTGCTGGTGGTACTACTACTAAATCAGTATTCGATAATGATTTGAAAGGTACAACACCTATCAATCCTTCTGATGTAAACCTTACTTGGGGAACAACTCCATCAGGCATCACGACGAATAACGATGGTACACTTACTGTAGCACCTAATACACCTGCGGGTACTTATACCGTTAGTTATACAATTTGCGAAAAAGCGAATCCTACAAATTGTAGTACAGCTACAGCTACTGTAAAAGTAATTACACTTGATGCTGTGAATGATGGCACCAAAGTATTGCCTAAAACAGGTGGTAATATTACCGTATTAAATAATGATATTTATGGTGCACCTACTGGAGTAACTTCAGTAACTACAGCCAATGTAAGTCTTACCATTACTTATAATGGTGGTATTTCAGGATTGACAGTAAATAGCGATGGAACACTTAATGTTCCAGCTTCTACTCCTGCAGGTACTTATAATAATGTAGAATACCGAATTTGTACACTCACTACCCCTGTAGTTTGTGATACAGCAACCCTTACTATAGTAAAACAACCTGAAATCATTGCTAATGATGATGTTTTCTCAGGAGTAGTAAGTACAACGAATATCACAGTAGGTAATGTGTTGAACAACCCACCATCAGGTTCTGATACCCTCAATGGTAACCAAGCAACAACTGCTAATGTAGCGATTGCAGTAGTAACTCCTGCGGTAGGAACTGTAGTCCCTTATCTTACCCCTGCAACGGGTAATGTAGTGATACCTACAGGAACTCCAACGGGTACTTACACAATTACTTATCGCATTTGTGAAAAAGACCAAACAGGAACTCCTACAACCAACTGTGATACAGCTACTGTTACAGTAAATGTAACATCACCAATCGTAACGCCAACGCCTACCGTTCACGCAACTCCTGATACCTTTACATACTCAGGAACAGCAACACAAACAGTAGGTAATGTATTGACAAACGATACTGTTAGCGGAACGACTTCGGCTACAACGTCTAATGTAACGATTAGCCAAGTAAGTACGCCAACAGGTGCTGTAGTACCACGTATTGATACAACCAATGGTGATGTAATTGTACCAAACAATACCCCAGCAGGTATTTATACAATCACTTATCAAATCTGTACCGTAGCAACGCCAACGGCTTGTGCAACAGCTACCGTACAAGTAACAGTACCGGCAGCAACGCCAACACCTACCGTTCACGCAACTCCTGATACCTTTACATATTCAGGAACAGCAACACAAACAGTAGGTAATGTATTGACAAACGATACCGTTAGCGGAACGACTTCGGCTACAACTTCTAATGTAACAATTAGCCAAGTAAGTACGCCAACAGGTGCTATAGTACCACGTATTGATACAACCAATGGTAATGTAATTGTACCAAACAATACCCCAGCAGGTATTTATACAATTACATATCAAATCTGTACAGTAGCAACGCCAACGGCTTGTGCAACAGCAACCGTACAAGTAACAGTACCAGCAGCAACGCCAACACCTACCGTTCACGCAACTCCTGATGAGTTTACATATTCAGGAACAGCAACACAAACAGTAGGAAATGTATTGACAAACGATACCGTTAGCGGAACGACTTCAGCTACAACATCTAATGTAACAATTAGTCAAGTAAGTACCCCTACGGGCTCTGTAGTACCACGTATTGATACAACTAATGGTAATGTAATCGTACCTAACAATACCCCAGCAGGTATTTATACAATTACATATCAAATCTGTACCGTAGCAACGCCAACGGCTTGTGCAACAGCTACCGTACAAGTAACCGTACCGGCAGCAACGCCAACACCTACCGTTCAAGCAACTCCTGATACCTTTACATATTCAGGAACAGCAACGCAAACCGTAGGTAATGTATTAACAAACGATACTGTTAGCGGAACGACTTCGGCTACAACTTCTAATGTAACGATTAGCCAAGTAAGTACGCCAACAGGTGCTGTAGTACCACGTATTGATACAACCAATGGTGATGTAATTGTACCAAATAATACCCCAGCAGGTATTTATACAATTACATATCAAATCTGTACCGTAGCAACGCCAACGGCTTGTGCAACAGCTACCGTACAAGTAACCGTACCAGCAGCAACGCCAACACCTACCGTTCAAGCAACTCCTGATACCTTTACATATTCAGGAACAGCAACGCAAACCGTAGGTAATGTATTAACAAACGATACTGTTAGCGGAACGACTTCGGCTACAACTTCTAATGTAACGATTAGCCAAGTAAGTACGCCAACAGGTGCTGTAGTACCACGTATTGATACAACCAATGGTGATGTAATTGTACCAAATAATACCCCAGCAGGTATTTATACAATCACTTATCAAATCTGTACTGTAGCAACGCCAACGGCTTGTGCAACAGCTACTGTACAAGTAACCGTACCAGCAGCAACGCCAACGCCTACTATAGCTCCTATAGCAGTAGACGATCGCGCTACTACTCCACTCAATACGCCAATAGTAGTGAATGTGCTTGCTAACGATACTTTAAATGGTGCCACAACACCTAATGTAGTAGCAAACCCAGCCAATGGTACTGTGATAGTGAACCTCGATGGTTCTATCGAATATCGCCCTAATACTGGCTTTATAGGTACAGATACTTTTGTATATGAATTGTGTAATCCACAAGGTAATTGTGATAGTGCTACTGTTACGATAGAAGTTATCAATACTATTATACCATACAATGGTATGTCAGTAGATGGTGATGACAAAAACGACTATTTCCACATTGGTGGTATAGAAAGCTATCCTAACAATATAGTGCGTATTTATAACCGTTGGGGAGTGAAAGTCTTTGAAACTGAAGGCTACGACAACGTTACTCGCGTGTTCAGAGGTATTTCTAACGGACGTGTAACTGTAAATGCTCCTGAAAAATTACCTCAAGGAACTTACTATTATGTAATTGAATATTACGACCACAATAACTACAAAGAATCTAAAGTAGGTTGGTTGTATATCAAGAAATAAGAAGTATATAGATAAATGAAAAAGGGCTGTCCCCACGTAGGGATAGCCCTTTTGTTTTAGTCAATAAAAAAAGAGCAAATCATAAGCCGGATTCTGTACTTATCATTGTTGATAAGTGCTTATCATTTATCTCGGTTAATGATTGCTCATTAGCTCTAACCGCCTACCCTCCAACATCGGGCGAGCAGCCCTCAAGCGCTGGTTTACGCGGCGTTGCACCTCATAGAGTTTACCTGATTTCACTATGGCATTACCCATACATTCTTTCTGTTGCACTTGTCCTCGCCTCGCGGCGGACGGGTGTTACCCGCTATGATGCTCTGTGGTGTCCAGACTTTCCTCTACTTTCGTAGCGATAAGCTGATTTGCTCTTTTCTTATGCAAAAATAATTAAAATATCTTTACTGACAAATTTTAAATCTCAAAACTGATAAAAACTCCATTGTGGTCGGACATATATTTCCCCTTTTCATTGAAATGATCCCAAGCGCCAACTTGATATGCTTTCATTTTCTTTTTAAAAGAATTGGAAATACAAATATGGTCTATGTTGTTCCTTATCTTGTTTTTAATAGGATCAGGGTGTAGAAAAGGGGAGAGGTCTCCTTCTGTTACGCAAGTTAAATTTAGCTTCTTGAGATAATCAGAAAGGAGTTGCCTTACTTTTTCAGTACCATATCCTTGATGGTTATATCGACTTTGGTTAAAATCTCCCATTACCCATAAAGGGTTTTGTGTTTTTTTAGTAATACGTTCCCAATCCTTAGCCTGCTGGTGCAAGTCTTTTTCGTGATATTCCCATTGTTTATACCCTAAATTCCCATATCTAATTCCTGATACTCCCGCCTGATGGTAAGGAATAATTGTCCCAAAAACAGTAATATCTCCAAAAGGGGCTTTTATTACAGCACAAGCTGTTCGGTAGTTATCGAAAGTTTGTATTTGCTCAGTGATTTGCCATTTAGAGAAGATAGAAACCCAATGTTCTTCAGGAGTTTTTTCATAAGCTAAAGAATGTACAGAAAACGGATATAATTCAGTTAATGATATACTAGTAGCATTTTCTGTGAGTACTAAAACATCAGCGTTGAGTTCTTCAATTTTTACTATGGCAAGAGCTGTTTTTTGAGTTCCTTTTTTAGGACGTTCAACGTTCCAAGTAGCAATTTTGTACATAGTTTCTTTAATGATAAAAAACTTTGTCAAAGACCATCTAGGGCTTTGCCAAAGTTTAATGTTTTTTCTAATTTGCAAATTCTCTAATTTGCTAATTAGTAATCGCCCAAAGTTTCAGGGTTCTGTGCTAAACCTTTAGCCAATTGTTCGTCGTTAGGAGCCTTCCCGTGCCAAGCGTGAGTGCCCATCATAAAATCTACGCCATTACCCATTTCGCTGTGGAGCAAGATACACACGGGTTTACCTTTGCCGGTTAAGGATTTGGCATCTGCCAATCCTTTTAAGATAGAAGCAATATCGTTGCCTTTTTCAATATCGATTACCTGCCATCCAAAGGCTTCCCATTTAGCGCGAAGGTTACCTAAAGGCATTACAACATCAGTAGGACCGTCAATCTGTTTGTGGTTGTAATCAACTGTAGCGATGAGGTTGTCTACCCCTTTACCGCCTGCGTACATTGCTGCTTCCCATATTTGTCCTTCTTGTAGTTCGCCATCACCGTGAAGGGTATATACAAGGTGCTTGTCGCTGTTGAGTTTTTTAGCAAGAGCTGCCCCAATAGCTACCGAAAGTCCTTGCCCTAAGGAGCCTGAAGCTACGCGTACGCCTTCCAAACCTTCGTGAGGGGTAGGGTGTCCTTGCAAGCGCGAGTTGAGCAAGCGGAAAGTATTCAGTTCGCTTATAGGGAAGAAGCCACGGCGGGCTAATACGCTGTAAAATACGGGAGATATATGTCCGTTAGAGAGGAAAAATAAATCCTCGTCTTTGCCGTCCATTGTGAAAGGCATTTTAATGTCCATTACCTCGTTGTAGAGGCAAACGAGAAACTCGGCACAGCCCAAAGAGCCTCCTGGGTGTCCTGAATTTACTTTGTGAACCATTCTTAGGATATCTCTGCGCACCTGCGTCGTAAGGTCGGTAAGTTGTTGGATATTCATTGTATTTCTTCGTTTTATATTTTGATGTGGCAAAGGTAGAAAATAATTGATAATTAACAATGAATAACGAACAAAAATATACTGAGATTTATAAATTTGCTAATTTGCTAATTTCTTTCTACCTTTGCCCCAATGAAACTAAAAAAATAGAAATGATGGCAGAAGCTTCTTTCACAGGATTTATACGAACAATCCTGATTATTATATTGATATTCTTGGGGATAAGAATCCTCCTGCGCGCTTTTGCTCCTTCTATAATGCGCTTTTTCCTCACCCGAATGAGCCAGAGAATGCAAAAGGAATTTGAACGCGCTCAAAATCAATACCAACAAAATGCTTACCAGCAAAATCTCTCTCAGCGACAAGCTGGAGAACAAACAATTATCAATAATAATCTTCATTCTAAAAACCCTCAAGCTACCAAGCAAGTAGGCGAATATATTGATTACGAAGAAATTTAATTCACAATGGTAAAGAAAATCACCCCCCACATTGTTATAATTGCGCTATTCGCAGTCATTGCGCTCGCTTTTTTCTACCCCGTATTGCAGGGGAAAGGCATATTCCAAAGCGATATTACTCAGTACACGGGTATGGCGAAAGAACGCAACGACTACCGCCAGACGGAAAACAAAGAAACTTATTGGACGAATAGTGCCTTTGGAGGTATGCCTACCTACCAGTTGGGGGCGCAATACCCTAACGACCTTGTAAAACAATTGGATAGAACACTACGCTTCTTGCCACGTCCTGCCGATTACCTCTTTTTATATTTCGTAGGATTTTATATTTTGCTCTTGGTGCTCAAAGTAGATTACAAAAATGCATTTTTGGGTGCTATTGCTTTTGGGCTCTCTACCTACCTGATTATCATCTTAGGAGCAGGACATAACTCCAAAGCACACGCTATTGCTTATTTTGCACCAGTATTAGCAGGTATCTTATTGGTTTTCCAACGGAAATACCTTTGGGGGGGCTTGCTCACAGCAGTGGCTTTGGCTTTAGAACTCTCCGCCAACCACTTCCAAATGACGTACTACCTGTTACTTTTAGTGTTGCTCTTAGGTGCAGGTCTTCTCTATAAAGCTGTTAAAGAAAAACAACTCAATGATTTTGGAAAAGCAACTGCTGTACTTGTAGGGGCAGTAGTGGTGAGTATACTTGCTAATGCAACCCTATTACTCACTACCCGTGAATATGCCGATTGGAGTACACGCAGTAAATCTACACTTACTTTTACTCCTGAGGGAACTCCTAAAAAACAAAGTAGCGGACTCTCTCACGAGTATATCACCGAATATAGTTATGGTATCACCGAATCGCTGAATCTCATTGTGCCTCGCTTGTTAGGAGGCTCTAACAGTGAAGATTTAGGTAAAGATTCTCACACTTATGAAGTTTTGTTGCAATTAGGAGCTCCCCCTGAACAAGCCTTACTGCAAACTCAGCATTTGCCTACCTATTGGGGTGACCAACCTTTGGTCGCTGCTCCTGCCTATATAGGCGCAGTAGTGTTCTTCCTCTTTGTACTGGCTCTCTTTGTGGTGAAAAACCGACTCAAATGGTGGCTCTTGGCAGGCTCGCTAATGGCGCTCGTACTCTCGTGGGGTAAAAATTTCGGTATCCTTACCGATTTTATGATTGACTATTTTCCACTCTACAACAAGTTCAGAGCCGTATCGTCTATACAAGTACTCTTGGAACTCTGTGTGCCTATATTGGCAATCGTCGGACTGCAGCAATTTCTTAAAACAGAAGAAGAACAACGCAAAAAATACTTGCTTCATACCCTTTATATCTGCTTAGGATTAATGGGAGTACTCTTGTTAGCCAAAGGATTCTTAGATTTTCAAGGTGCTAACGATGGTTACTATGCAAACCAACAAATAGTTCAAGCTATAGTGGAAGACCGCAAGAGCATCTATACCGCCGATGTGTTGAGAAGTACTGTGCTATTCCTCCTTACGGCTTTAGCTTTGTTACTCTATCAATACAAAAAAATCCCACTTAGGGGAATGCAAATTGCAATTTTAGCCTTGCTTTTCTTTGATTTGGGAGGGGTAGCCAAACGCTATGTGAATAAAGATAGTTTTGTAGATAAATACCAGATAGAAAATCCTTTCGAGGAAACTCCTGCCGATAGAGCAATTCTTCAAGATAAGAGTTATTATCGCGTATATGAACCTCAAGTGGGTATCAATGGCGCGCGTACTTCGTATTTCCACCACTCTATTGGGGGATATCACGCTGCCAAACCCAAACGCTTGCAGGAACTTTTTGATTACCAAATCGCCAAAGGTAATATGGAAGTCCTCAATATGCTGAACGTGAAGTATATAATTTTGCGTAACCAAGAAGGACAAATGCAACCCATACATAATGATGATGCCTTGGGCAGTGCGTGGTTTGTAAAACAACTCAGTTTAAAAAATAACGATAATGAGGTAATGCAGGCTTTAGAGAAATTTAAACCTGCTCAAGAAGCTTTGGCAACAGCCAATGATTTGAAAACAACCCTCCCCACACAATACACCGTCGATACAACTGCAAAAATTACACTAAAGAATGTACGTCCTGATGAACTGATATACGAAAGTAACAATCCTCACAATGGTTTGGCAGTTTTCTCCGAAATGTACTACCCTCACGGCTGGAAAGCTACTATCGATGGCAAAGAAGCGCCTATTTATCGTGTAAACTATACTTTGAGAGCGCTTTCAGTACCTGCAGGTAAACACGAAATACGCTTTGTATTTGAACCTCAAATAGTAAAAACAGGTAGCAACCTCAGTTTAGTAGGTGCTATTTTACTTATTGTATGGCTTATAGGAGGTATTGTGTTACAAGTGAGAAAACCCAAATTAGCAGATTAGTATTTAAAAGTTCTCATCAATCCCTTTGATTTCTACAATTTGTTTGGTTCGTATACCTACATTGTAGCGGATAGCTAGTTGCATCAGTCGGTCAGAGTCTATTAAGATGATTTTGTGCGAAGGGTTTTGCTTAGCTTCGGCTTTAGCTTCAGGTGAAAAGGCAGAGGTAGTGATAAATACCCCTTTGTTAGTACCTTTTAGGTTTAAGGCGCCTATGAAGTTGCGTACATCTTTAGAGGTTACCTCCATTTCCCATTTTTTAGCTTGTACATAAACCCTATCTATGCACAACTCGTCTTGGTATAGTACCCCTTCTAAACCTTCTTTTTCTTGCTTGCCAATCACCTCAAAGTTGCTAGAATCAATTCCCTTATAACCTATTTTTCTCAAAAGTTCCACAATGAAGTATTCAAAAAACGAAATAGGTTTGTTTTTGATAGATTGCAAAAGCTCAAATTTTAGTGATTGATAGAGCATTACTATTGCCTTTCCTATAATTACTTCAGGGGTTTCCTTTTCCATTTCAGTCTCTATAGGCTTTGAACTATCGGTATCTTCTTCAAACATTGTTTTCCAAGCCTTGAACTGCTCGAACTTGCGCAAAAAAGCCATATCCATCACTGACCCCATTTCTTGATAGAGTACATTTTTTCCTTCTTCAGTAATTTGGTAATAACCTTTGAGCAAACTCACAATAAGTCCCGCTTGTAAGAGGTTGTTAAGAGCCCAGTCTATGCGATTGCGAAATAGTGATTGTTTGCCATTAGGAACTCTCACTTTCATATCGTCTATAGAAAGCATAAAGTGCACCCGTAGTATCTCTACAATTTGTTCTGTAGAGTACACGCGATTATCCTTAAGTACTTCTAATAAAGGATGCATTATTTTTTGAAAATCAGGAATATTCATAGTTTTTTGGAAATGATACGACAAAGGTAAGGAATAATTAGTAAATAAACAAATTTATAGAGGCGTTAGATATTTTGTCATTTTTTACTACTTTTGCGACTTGATATTAAAAAACACTAGTTTGATATAATTAAACACTGACTTACAATTGTAATTGCATCACAATCCGTGCAAATTATAACTAATAATACAGATTCATTTGTGTTAAATCTGTGTAATTTGTGTAATCTGTGCGAGACCTTTGTAGCAAAGCTACTGATAATAAAATCTAAAAACAAAAAAAATCAAAAAACTAATGAACACTATCCATTGGAAAACTAAACTTAACAACTTCGGACAGCAACGTATCCCTTGTTTATTTATAATTGATTATAAAGGAGAAAATGGAATGGTATTTCCGCTTTCTGAACTCCCTGAGGGGATTGAATTTTCTTTTTCAGAAGAAAAAAATAACAACGCTGCTCCTATCCCTATAGAAAAATACCCTATCTCTTATACTGAATTTGAGAAAGCGTTTAATACAGTGTACAATCATTTAAAAAATGGAGATACCGAGCTCATAAACCTCACTTTTGCTACTGAAATTTCAAAAGTTCCTCTTAAAGAAATTTATCAGAATGCTTTAGCCAAGTACAAAATTCTGTACAAAGATGAATGGGTGTGTTTTTCGCCCGAAATATTTGTGAGAATAGAAGATAATCTCATCAAAACTTACCCTATGAAGGGGACTATCAGCGCAACAATCCCCGATGCCGAGGCTACACTGCTCAACAACGAAAAGGAAATCGATGAGCATCACAAGGTAGTACGCCTATTGTCCGACGATTTACAAAAAGTAGCTACCAATGTGCACACCACCCGCTTCAGATATGTAGATACTATCAAAAAATCTACGGGCGATCTTTTGCAAACAAGTTCTGAGATAGAGGGAGAGCTTCCCAATCATTGGCAAGCACATTTAGGGGATTTGTTGGCGACATTGCTCCCTGCGGGGTCTATTGCGGGTGCACCTAAAGAAAAATCGGTTGAGGTGATCGCCGAAGCCGAAAATTATGAGCGTGGTTATTACACAGGCATTGCAGGCGTTTTTGATGGTAATGCGGTAGATAGTTGTGTGCTTATTCGCTTTATCGAACATATTGGCGATAAGTATTACTACAAAAGTGGTGCAGGCATTACCGCACAAAGCCAACCGCAAAATGAATACAATGAGATTATTGAAAAAATATATATCCCTATTTAATGGAAAACCAACAATTTATAGAATCAATAAAACTCTTTAATGGTGATATTTGTCATTTAGCATATCATCAAGAGCGTGTTTGCCGTACCTTTTCACATTTCTTCCCAAGTGAAAAGATACTTTCGCTACAGGAGAGCATCAGCAAAATTGCCTTACCAGCAATCGGAAAGTACAAAATTCGTATTGTATACAATCAAAAAGACTATACAATAGAAGTCCTACCTTACCAACTCAAACCTATCAACACTATCAAATGTGTAAACGCCGATGAATACGATTATTCTTATAAATTTTTAAACCGAGAATTTCTCAACACTTTAAAACAAACTTCTGGCGCCGATGAGGTAATTTTTTTCAAAAACGGAAAAGTAACCGATAGCAGTTATGCTAATATTATCTTCTTTGATGGCAAACAATGGCTTACCCCCTCCACTTTTCTTCTCAATGGTACCTGCCGTCAGCGACTCCTTAATGAAGGTAAAATTACCGAAGCCCCTATACACTACACCGATATTCACAACTTTGAACAAATAGGCTTTATCAATGCAATGCTTGATATGGGAGAGTTTAATTTGCCAATGAGCAAGTTAGTAAAGTAGAAATGTTATGTAGGCAAACCAGCAATAGCTGGGTATGTGTTGCAAACGCCTACACACAAAAACTTTTTTGACACCCCTCCAACTGATTTACAATCACTTTTCCAGCTTTTTCCCTTTCGGGGGCTATCCCCTAGCCCCTGCCCCTAATTCCTGATGCCTGCCTCCTGATTCCTGATGCCTGCCTCCTGATTCCTGATGCCTGCCTCCTGATTCCTGATCCCTAATCTCTTCTATTTATTAAAAATATTTTATAATGTATATCTTATAAAAAACAAAAGGAGCATTAAATCCTTATGTTGTTTGGTTATTTTTAATATTTTTTGATAGATTAGATAGTTGTTTTGTATGAAAAAATAAAAATATAACAATAATCGAAAAAGAATGAAAAGTCTGTAAGATTTTAAATATATGTTATTCAGTTGATTGTATTAAAATTTTGATTGTAAGTTAAAAAAGTTAATAAAATATTTAATAAATAATTTGTATTTTAAAAATCATTATTGTACTTTTGCGGGGTGTTTTTAGATGTAAATTTAAAATTAAACATAAAACTATTAATTTTTAAAGAATAACTCAAATTTGAACCAATGGATTTTAAACAATTAGAAAAACAATACCGCGATGAACTCTTGCAAAATGTAATTCCGTTTTGGTTAGAAAAATCGCAAGATAAAGAATACGGAGGCTACTTCACCTGCCTCGATAGAGAAGGAAATGTATTCGATACTGATAAATTTATTTGGCTACAAGCTCGCGAAGTATGGCTCTTTGCAATGCTCTACAATCGTGTTGAAAAGCGTCAAGAATGGTTAGATTGTGCTATACAAGGGGCTGAGTTCCTCAAAAAATATGGTCACGACGGACAATTGAATTGGTACTTTTCATTAGACCAACAAGGCAACCCCTTGGTTGAGCCTTATAACATCTTCTCCTATACTTTTGCCACTATGGCTTTTGGTCAGTTGAGTATCGCTACAGCCAATCAAGAATATGCCGATATTGCTAAAAAAACTTTTGATATCATCCTCTCCAAACAAGAAAATCCCAAAGGCAAATGGAGTAAAGCGCACCCTGGTACGCGCTCCCTCAAGAACTTCGCCCTCCCAATGATTTTATGTAATTTAGCCCTCGAAATTGAACCTCTTTTAGAACCTTCCTTTATTGAGAAGGCAATGGAGGCTTGTATTCACGAGGTGATGGAAGTATTTTTGCGACCTGAATTGGGGGGGATAGTAGTAGAGAATGTAAATACCGATGGATCACTTTCTGATACTTTTGAAGGGCGACACCTCAACCCAGGGCACGCTATTGAGGCAATGTGGTTTATAATGGACTTAGGCAAACGCCTCAACCGCCCTGAATTGATAGAAAAAGCAGTACAAACTACCCTAACAATGCTCAACTATGGTTGGGATAAACAGTACGGGGGTATCTACTACTTTATGGATAGAAAAGCTTGCCCGCCTCAACAATTAGAATGGGATCAAAAGTTGTGGTGGGTGCATATCGAAACACTTATATCTCTCATAAAAGGATACCAACTTACCGGTAATAAAGAGTGTTTAGAGTGGTTTGAGAAAGTGCATAATTACACTTGGCAACATTTCAAAGACCCTAAACATCGCGAGTGGTGGGGCTATCTCAACCGTCAAGGCGAAGTACTCCTCGACCTCAAAGGTGGTAAATGGAAAGGCTGTTTCCACGTACCCCGTGGCTTATATCAAGTGTGGAAAACAATTGAAATGATCAATGCTTAATTGTTAATGGTTAATGATAAAAGACAAATAATGAACAGAAAAACTTTGACAAAGTCTAAGCTACTTTGCCAAAGTTTCCTGCCCGTGCGGCTCGCACCTTTGACAAAGTCTGTACTATTCGTTTTATCTCTAATAATATTGACGGCTTGTACAGAAACCCAAAAAGAACAATCTATGAAAATTGATATAACAACACTCACTACCCAAGGCTTACAAGGCGACCTTCAAAAAGGCGTCTCAGCCTCTTATGCAGCACTTATAGATGATAATCTATTAGTAGCTGGCGGCTGTAACTTTCCCGATAAATTGGGGTTTGAAGGTGGAAAAAAAGTATTTTATGACGAAATTCTTCTTTTCAATAAAACACAAAATCAATGGCAAACTATAGGCAAACTCCCCGAAGCTGCTGCTTATGGGGTTTCAGTAGCCATTCCCGATGGCTATCTGTGGATAGGCGGACAAACAGCTACAAATTCTTTAGCTAATTGCTATAAAGTGCAATACTCAAAAGAAAAAGCTCTTACCCTTAATTCTTTTCCTGCCTTGCCCGAACCGCTTGATAATTTTTCAGGGGCGAGTGTAGGTAGCAAAGTATTTGTGGCAGGTGGTAACGCTTCTGGTAAAGCCTCTAACAAAGTATTTTATATAAATACTGCTACTGACAAAGAATGGAAACAGTTACCCGATTTCCCTGGCGATGCAAGAGTACAACCAGTATTAGCTGCCATCGAAAAAGATAACGATACCCTTTTGTATGTCTTAGGGGGATTTTTCGGAGGCGATGCTACTAAAACGCCTACTATGGGTGAAAAAGTACTGGCTTTTAGCCTCAAACAACAACAGTGGCACGAAGTAGCTCTACAAGAAAACCCTAATAAAGAAATCTTTTCACTTACTGGCGCTACAGCTTTGGCTATTGACAATCGTTATATTGCTTGTTTTGGAGGTGTGAATCACAGCCTGTTCATCAATACTATTACAGACCTTTACCACTTGGGTAAAGATACTTCCCTTACAGATGAGCAACGCAAGCAGAAAAACTACGACTATATGTCGCATTATATGACCCAACCTATAGCATACTACAAATTTAACCAAGAATGCTATTTGTTTGACACCCATACAAAACAATGGTCGGTACTCAATACACAACCTGATTTTGCTCGAGCAGGTGCTACTTTAGTCGGTACCCCCAGTGAGTTTTACCTCATCCAAGGAGAACTCAAACCTGGTGTACGCAGCCCTAAAACCTATAAACTTAAAATATTGTCTAACTAAAAAGCCCTACTAAATTCTCTTCTTAAGAGAGGATAAGGGAGAATATTATGAAAAACACCAAAATATACCCTTGGATAGTAGTTGCCCTACTGTGGGTAGTAGCACTACTGAATTATTTAGACCGACAAATGCTCTCCACGATGCAGGAGTCGATGAAAATGGACATCAAAGAGCTTACTGTAGGCGATAACTTTGGTCGCCTAATGGCAATCTTTCTTCTTATCTATGGATTGATGAGCCCCATAGCAGGTGTCCTTGCCGATCGTCTTAACCGCAAGTGGATGATAGTAAGTAGCCTCTTTGTGTGGTCGGCGGTAACCTATGGAATGGGCTATGCCACTACTTTTGATCAAGTGTATTGGTTGCGCGCATTAATGGGACTTAGCGAAGCCTTATACTTAGCAACAGCCCTCTCTATGATAGCCGATTACCACAGCTCAAAAACACGTTCGTTAGCGGTAGGTATCCACATGTCGGGGCTCTATGCAGGGCAAGCCTTGGGAGGTTTTGGGGCTACCATCGCTTCTAATTATACGTGGCACACCGTCTTCCACTGGTTCGGTATTGCAGGTATTGTATATGCCGTATTCTTAGCGTTCACTTTGTTTGACATCGAAAGAAAACCCGTTGTTCCTCAGCAAGCGACTACAGTTCCTAAAAGTAGTATGGGGCAGTCACTTGCCCTTGTGTTAGGTACAGCTTCTTTTTGGATATTGCTCTTCTACTTTATGGCATCGAGCTTCCCAGGCTGGGGAACTAAAAACTGGTTGCCTACCCTCTTTTCAAACAACTTAAATGTACCAATGGCAACCGCAGGACCAATGGCAACCATTTCTATTGCAATTTCGTCTTTCTTAGGGGTACTCATCGGGGGAACCCTCTCCGATCGCTGGGTACAGACAAATATCAAAGCGCGTATCTACACTAGTACTATTGGTTTAGGTCTCACCATTCCTGCTTTGGTACTGATGGGATTTGGTAGCTCCTACGTTGCAATGATAGGCGCAACCTTGCTCTTTGGTATTGGTTATGGAATGTTCGACACGAATAATATGCCTATCTTATGCCAAATCATTCCACAGCAACAACGTGCTACGGCTTATGGCATTATGAATATGGGAGGTGTATTGGCAGGCTATACTGTTACCCGAATGCTTGGTTCTTCAACCGATACGGGTAACTTAGGAGCTGATTTCAGCAAACTCTCATTGATTATCCTAATAGCTATCATACTGATGCTCATATTCCTAAAGCCAAAAAGAGAATTGTGTGGCAAATAATTAGTAAATCGCCAAATCAATAAATTAGCAAATTAACAAATTTATAATATATGACATTTGAAAAAATCAATGGGCTAATAGTAGCGCCCTTTACACCTTTCGACAAGAAAGGTGAGGTAAATTTAGAACCTATCGATCAGTATGCTAAACTCTTGCAAAGAAATGGATTGATAGGAGTATTTATCAACGGTTCATCAGGCGAAGGCTATATGATGACAGTTGAAGAACGTATGAAAATAGCCGAGAAATGGGTGTCAGTAGCTCCCAAAGACTTCAAAGTGATTGTACACTGCGGGGCTACCTGCATCAAAGATAGCTATAAAATGGCACAACACGCCCAAGAAATTGGAGCTTTCGGTATTGGTGCTATGGCTTCACCTTTCCCAAAAGCGGGTAGGGTAGAAGAGTTGGTGAAATACTGCGAGGAAATAGCTTGTGGAGCACCTAATTTGCCTTTCTATTTCTATCATATTCCTGTCCTCAATGGGGTGTATTTGCCTATGTTGCCATTCCTCAAAGCAGCCGATGGTCGTATTCCTAACTTAGCGGGTATCAAATATACTTACGAACCGCTTTATGAGTACAACCAATGTATGCTCTACAATAACGGCAAATACGATATGCTCTACGGCTTAGACGAGACAATTCTCAATGCGCTTGTAATGGGAGGTGCTCGCGGTGGTATTAGTGGTACTGGTAGTTATATAGGAAAAGTGTTGGTAGGCATCATCGATGAATATCACAAGGGCAATATTGCTAAAGCAGCCGAGTTGCAAAACTACGCTCAAGACGTGATAAATGTAATCGCCAAATATCGTGGTAACATCGTATGTGGCAAGCGTATAATGAAGTTGTTAGGTTTAGACTTAGGTATCAACCGTACGCCTTTCCAAAATATCACCGATGAAGAAGAAGCTATCATTAAAAAAGAATTAGAAAGCATCGACTTCTTTAACAAATGCAATAAATAACTGGCAATAAAAAGCTAACTACTAAAACAGAACTAATTGAAAATAAGTATATTTGATTATGAAACAAAAGATTTTATTTTGTTCGTTTTTCTTGTTCCTTTTCACTACAATAGGTTGGGCACAAGAAAGAATAGTGAATGGAACGGTTTCTTCTGATGAAATGCCGTTGCCTGGTGCTGCTGTAGTTGTGAAAGGTACCACTCATGGTACCCAAACCGACTTTGATGGGAATTACACTCTCACTGCTAAAGAGGGTGATATTCTTGTATTTAGCTTTATAGGTTATACCACCCAAGAAAGAAAAGTAACTGGAGGAGGTAAAAATCTAACAATCAACATCAAGTTAAAAGAAGAAACTAACGCACTTGATGAGGTAGTGGTAACAGGTTATGGAGTGCAAACACGTAAAACTTTGGCTACTTCAGTTTCAAAATTAGATACTAAGGTACTAGAAAGTGCGCCACGTGCTAATGCAGCAACTGCTTTACAAGGTAGTATAGCAGGGGTTAGGGTAACTCAAGTAACAGGAAAACCAGGTACTACCCCCGAAATACAATTGCGTGGTGGTACTGGCTTTGATGGTAGTGGTTCACCTTTAGTTTTGATAGATGGTGTTCCAGGTTCTTTTTATGCCTTAAACTCCGATGATATAGAATCTATGGAGGTTTTAAAAGATGCAGCTTCTACTGCTATTTATGGAGCTCGTGCTGCGAATGGAGTTATTTTGATAACTACTAAAAAAGGGAAAGCAGGGCGTTCTAATATTACCGTTAGAACCAAATATACAATGAATCAGAAACGTGCTCTCCCTGATTATCTTGAGGCTCGTGATTTTATCTACTGGAATAGACGTGCTATCAAAAATGTACAAGACTACGGAGTGCATAACTTCGACCAATTCCTTACGGGTACTCACGCTATGGCAACAGGTAATAACACTACCGATTCACCATATACTACAATGGAACTAACCAATGCCAATCGTTATTTGCTCAACAATCCAGAATGGCAAACAATGACAGATCCGTTAGACCCTACTAAAACACTTATTTTTCAAAATAATAATGTAGGAGAACTTATTTATCAGTATAGTGACGCCAAAGATTATAGCATTTCATTTGAAGGAGGTAATGACAAAGGCTCTTACTATTTAGGATTAGGATATTTAGATGACACAGGATTGGTGTTAGGTTCTAATTTTAAACGCTATTCAGGTACTTTCAATGGTTCTTATAAAATTACAGACGACTTCAAAGTCTCTTCTAATGTTCTTTACGCCCAATCTAATAGAGTAGGGTCTTTTAGAGATGCTTTGAGTAACTATGCCAATGAAGACGATTATTTCATCTTCCAACGTTTTGCAGGGCAAGCGCCTACTTCGCGTATCTACAATACCAATCCCGATGGCAGTTCTTCTAACGAGTACAACCCTGGTAGTAACTCAGGTTTTGGTAACCCAGCTTACTACAAAGATAAATTCTTGATGGATAATATAGAACATCGTATTACAGCTTCAGTGCAATTTGATTGGAAATTACTCAAAAATCTTTCTTTGATGGCACGTGCTAGCCACTTCGCAGTACATAATACAACAGAAAGATTTTACAAATCATATATGAATAGTGGTGCTTTAGTGTCTTCTCGCCAAGCTAAAACAGCTTATGATCGCACTATGAACAATCAGGGTACCCTTACACTGAACTACAAAAATACTTTTGCCGAAAAGCATAACCTAAGCGCATTATTAGGAGGTGAATATTTCAAACAACAACAATTCACTTCTAATGCAGCTACTGAAGGCTCTCCCACTGACCTTATCCGTACCCTCAATGCGGGAGCAAAAGCAAGTGGAATTCCTTATTCTTATAAACGTGATTACAGTATAATCTCTGCCTTTGGACAGCTTAATTACGATTATGACGATCGTTATCTCTTAGGACTTACTTTCCGTTATGATGGTACTTCTAAACTACGTGATAATAAATTCGGATTTTTCCCTGGTGCTTCTGTAGGTTGGAATATTCATAATGAAGAATTTTTTAGAGAAGGAAAAATTAGCCAAGTAGTTAGCAGGTTAAAACCTCGTGTAAGTTATGGGGTAAATGGAAATATTGATGCTTTGACCATAGATAATGACTACTATTGGTTATTGGGTAAATATAGCGTACAATCTCCTTATAATGGTAAGAAAGGTTATGTAAATACTTCTGTACCTTTGTACTACTTGAAATGGGAAAAAGCTACTACGCTAAACTTCGGGTTAGACCTTGGACTATTTAACAATCGTGTAAATTTCTTAGTAGATTATTTCATTCGTGATATCTATGATAAATTGGCAGACCAAAGAATACCTATCTCTACAGGTTTCTCATCTGTGAAAATTAATAATGGTACACTACAAAACAGAGGTATTGAAATTGAAGCGAACTTCAAAGTTATCAACACCGATGATATAAAATGGAATATAGGGGCTAACTTCACTCGCGTCCGTAACCTTGTTAAAAAACTGCCTGATAACGGTAATGATAAGAATCGTATAGGAGGCCAAGAAATATGGGATCCTTCTGATCCTACCAAAACTATGTATGTAGGTGGTCGTCAGCAAGGAGAACGTGTAGGTGATGACTTAGTAGTTGGTTATCAAGATGAAGGTGTATATCATAACCAAGCAGAATTAGATCCTCATAAAGACAGACAAATCCAGTTTTATGCTGGTACGATACCTACTGCTAACAGAAAACCTATGGTAGGTGATACCCGTTGGAAAGATGTAAATGGCGATGGTATTATTGATAGTCGAGATAGAGTGGTATTGGGTAGAACAACCCCTGATTTTATAGGAGGTTTTACTACTGATTTTACCTATAAAAACATCAATCTCTTTGTGAAAACAGACTATGCAGTGGGACACTTAGTACACAATGGCGTTCGCAGTAGAGGTATTTCACAAGTACAAGGTAATATGAACTGGACATCAGAGATAAAAGATACTTGGACACCTGAGAATCCTAATGCTGATATTCCACGTTATGACTTTACCGACCCTCGTGGAAATCATAAGGCTGGTGGTGAAGGACAATTTACAGCAAGTTCTCGCTACTGGGAAAAAGGAGATTATTTAGCTTTGCGTGAAATTACTCTTAGCTATAATTTACCAGGAGCAGCAGTGAATAATGCTTTTAAAGATATTCGCTTTTTCGTTTCAGGTACTAACTTAGCTTACTTTACTAAGTATTCAGGTTATTCTCCTGAAAAAGGTGGCTGGGATAACGGACGTTTCCCTTTGCCTCGTAGCTTTACTTTTGGTATCAATGCTACTTTTTAAATAACTTTTTAAAATAGAACAAAAATGAAAAGAAATATATTATTAGGACTCTCATTGCTATTTTTGGGAGCCTGTGAATTAGAAACACCTCCTGAAAGTGATCTTACTTATACAGGATTTTGGAATAAAGAAGAAGCTGCCAAGTCAGTACACTCAGGCGTATATTCACGTTTTAGAGCTTATGGATATACAATGTGGCTGATGGGAGAACTACGCTCTGATGTATGGGGAGGTAAAGGTATTGAAAATTCACATAATCAAGACCTTTATACCAATGATATTAACATTACTAAGGTGGCATTTAATAATTGGGGAGATTGGTATACAATGCTTCATTATATCAATGATTTTATTAAAAATGCTCCTCAAACTTCTTTTAGTAATGAAAATGAGAAGAAGAATATGTTGGCACAGATGTATGGACTTAGAGCCTATATTTATTACACTATGCTAAAAAGTTGGGGAGATATACCTATTGTTACAGAACCTTTGCAAAACGTTGATAATTTAACTGCCCTTAAAAAAGCACGTGCTCCTAAAGCAGAAGTATTAGCTTTTATCAAACAAGATATCCAGAAATCGTTAGATTTGTTTGAGGGTAATGAAAACTTCTATCGTGATAACGTATATTGGTCAAAACGTGCTACCCTTATTCTTAAAGGAGATGTATTCTTGTGGTCAGGTAAAGTGTTAGCTGGTGGTGCTGCCGAATTTACTGAAGCTAAAAATGCTCTTAGCCAAGTTTCAGGAGCATTAGTGCCCTATGAAAACTTATGGGGTATTGATAACGAAAAAAATGCTGAGTTTATTTTTGCCCTAGATTATAAGAAAGATGAAGCTGAACACTTCTATAAAGTAACAACAGCACGTAATACCGATGTTAAGGATAAGTTTGATGATAGTGGTCGAAAAATTTCATCATTCTTGTATGTAGAAGGTGGTAACTATCATTCTCCTTCAGAAAAAACCTTGCGCCTAATAGATGATGTAAAAGATCAACGCCGTGCTACATTTGTACGTGTTTACTCTGATAATGTAGGGCATATTCCTTTCAATACTACTAATTATTTAGGTTCTATACTCTCAAAATTCGTAGGAAGGAATAACTCAGGTGATATAGTGAATGAAAATAACGTACCTATTTATCGCTATGCTGATGTATTATTGCTATTAGCAGAGGCTAAAAATAATTTAGGAGAAGACCCATCTACTGAGATAAATCAAGTACGTGCAAGAGCTTATGGTAGCAATTACAATGTAGCTACCCACGGTTATACCAATAGTACTCAAGCTAATAACGCTAAGGCTATTCTTGATGAACGTTACAAAGAGTTTATTGGAGAAGGTAAACGTTGGTGGGATTTACTACGTGCGGGTGATAATTTTGTATATGATGAAGTAGCTTCAATGACTTCTAATGGTACAAAAAAGAATATATATTTGCCTATTTCCCCAGCTATGATAGCAGATGATAATACACTTGTTCAAACCCCTGGTTACTAATCTTATATAGATTCTTTATATAAAAAAAGCCGGCAATTTTAAATTGTCGGCTTTTTTATTGATGAAGTGTTTTATTTTAATTTCAACTCTTCTACAATCTTTTGGATTTTATTATCCAAAATCTTTTGAGTTGCTTCAAAGTCCTCAATACGTTCTAAAGGAGTGTTCACACTGAAATAGAACTTAATTTTAGGTTCTGTACCACTAGGGCGGGCAGCTATTTTTGTACCGTTTTCAGTATAGTAAATAAGTACATTCGATTTAGGAATATTAAGTGTTGAAACTTTGCCTGTAGCTACTATGTGTGAGATAGAGGTTTGGATATCGTGTATCATTGTTACCTTTTCACCTCCAATTTCTTTTAGAGGGTTCTCGCGCAAGTTTTTCATCATTTGGGCAATTTCTTCTGAGCCTGAAATACCTTTCTTCACTAAGGAGATGAGGTATTCTTTATAGAAGCCATATTTAGTATAAGCGTGTAGTAATTCTTTGTAGAAAGAACTGCCTTTAGCTTTAGCGAATGCTGCAATCTCACAAGCTAATAGGGTAGCGGTTACAGCATCTTTGTCGCGCACAAAATCGCTTATCATATAGCCAAAACTTTCTTCGCCACCACCTATGAAAGTGAGCTCAGGGAAGTCTTTAATCATTTTGGCAATCCATTTGAAGCCAGTGAGTCCTTCTTTGTATTCCACTTTGTAGGCATCGGCGATGGCTTTTACCATAGGAGTTGAAACAATAGTAGAAGCGACAAACTCATTGCCTTTAAAGCCTTTTTTGCTTTGTTGTTCCAAGAGGAACTCAGTCATCATTACCATTGTTTGGTTACCATTGAGCAGTACCATTTTGCCGTGAAGGTCGCGAACGGCTATACCTATACGGTCGCAATCGGGGTCGGTACCTATTACGATATCTGCACCTATTTCATCGGCTTTTTTGAGTGCCATAGTAAGTGCTTCAGGCTCTTCAGGGTTAGGTGATTTTACAGTAGGGAAGTTACCATCGGGTACGGCTTGTTCTTCTACGATATGTACATTGGTAAATCCTGCGCGTTTGAGTACATCAGGTACCATTGTAATAGAAGTGCCGTGCAAAGAAGTAAATACAATTTTTAGCTTGTCTTTCTCAGGAGCATTGAAGTCGCCGTGTTTGATAGAGGCTTCGGCAAAAGCATTATCAAGCTCTTTGTCGATATAGTGAATAAGACTCTCATCAGCATTGAATTTGATGTCTTTGAAGTCAATGGCTTCAATAGCTTTCATAATATCGCCATCTTCAGGCGGTACAGTTTGTCCGCCGTCTTGCCAATATACTTTATAACCATTGTATTCTGGAGGGTTGTGAGAGGCGGTAAGCACGATACCTGCTTGGCATCCTAAATAACGTACAGTGAAGGATAATTCAGGAGTAGGACGAAGGTCGGAGAAGAGAAATACTTTAATGCCATTAGCTGCAAATACATCGGCTACTATTTTGGCAAATTTCTTAGAGTTGTTACGGCAATCGTGAGCGATAGCCACTTTTATTTCTTTGTTAGGGAAACATTTTTTGAGGTAGTTGCTCAATCCTTGGGTATTTTTTCCCAAAGTGTATTTGTTGATACGGTTGGTACCGATACCCATAATACCTCGCATACCTCCAGTACCAAACTCTAAGTTCTTGTGAAAGGCTTCGTTGAGTTCATCGGGATTTCCATCGATGAGGGCTTGAACCTTACTGCGGGTTTCTGCATCAAAAGTGTCAGAAAGCCACGCTTTTGCTGTGTCAATACTTTTCATAAAATTAATTATAAAGGCTGACTTCTATTTATATATTTTATCAGCGTTGTTTTTCGTTAGCAAAGGTACAAATTAATTATTAAATAACAATTAATTATTAACATTTTTTTTTGTTTCTTCTTTCTGTAAATTAGTTAATTCATTCCACCATTCGTATAACATAAATTCTAATTCCTTCTTCTCTTTCCGTTCTACAAGGCGATGGGCTTCGGGTTTCTCCATTATATAATAAGCCAAGGTGCCTATTTCTTCTTCCGTTAGATGATGTTCATTCTTGAGGTAGTTACTCATTTCATTTACGATGTAGTGTGCTACCATCAGGTTCTTTTCGTTGATAACTTGTTGTTTGATAATTTTTGCTTTTCCATTCAGTTGGTTGATGATAGCTATAAAATTTATCCCTACACTTCCTACTAATAATTTATAGAGAGTGAATTTATCTACTTGAAGAATATCTGCATTGGCATATTCTCGTTTTTCTTCCCAAGTGCGCTCTTTTGGGGTATGTTGTAGGATTCCTAAACTTTGGGCAGTTATCTTAGGTCTTTCACTCACACTTACTTCGTCTAAAGTAATCGTAACATCGGTCATTTTTAGAGTGACCAATCGATGTAAATCTACTTGGGTAAGACTGCGATAGAGAGTTTTCTTACCCACAAAAGTAGCTTTTAGGGTATGCCCTTTTTGAGCTTCTATTGAAAACGAACCTTCTGCATCGGTGCTTGTGTAATGCTGATTGTCTATGTTTTGAATGTGTACCCCTTCTATAGGAGCATTGTTGTAGAATACCTTTCCTCTAATGCGCGTTGTTGTTTGTCCTCTCATTGCAAAGGAGGTTATTAAGCATAATATGAGGAAAAAGGCTCTCATTGGTTCAGTAATCAATTAGTTGCTTGTGCAGCTTGCACTTCATTCCACGCTTCTAAGAGCATAAACTCCATTGGTTTGTTGTCTTTTTTGCGCACAAGCTCGTGAAATTCTGGGCGTTCCATTACAAAATAAGCTAAAATGTCTATTTCTTCTTCATTCAGTTTGAGTTCTTTTTGTAGAAAAGGACTCATATTTTCACGAATGTATTGTGCTACAGCTAAATTCTTTTCGTTGGCTACTATTTTTTTGATAATTTTTTTTTGTCCTGACAAAGTATTTAGAATCGAAACAATACCCAATCCCTTGCTAGCATATAGTCGTTTTTCAGCAAAAGTACGCTCTTGAGGGGTATGTTGCAAGATACCTAACTCTTGAGCTGATAGTTTTCGATATTGTGAGACTTGTACTTCATCTAGTTGGTTTACAGCTATATTCATTACTATGTTAAGCCCTCCAAAGCCAAAATCGGTTTTGGTAAGTACGCGATATACAGTTTCCATTCCCACAAAAGTAAATTGCAAAGTATGGCGTTCACGCGCTTTAAGGGTAAAATAGCCGTTGGCATCGGTAGTGGTGATAGCGTGAGTATAGAGGTTTAGCACGTGTACCCCCGATAGCGGAATGGTGTCGTGCATCACCCTGCCCCGCACCTCTGTTTGTGCCCATATATTGGTGCCGTACCAACACAATACAAATATGAATATAAATCGCTTCATCGCTTGTTATCTATTACTTGTTACCTGAATCTGTCCCACCTATTCTTATCAAAGCTGTGTTTTTTCCAGTACAACATAATAAGAAAGCCAATGAGAGCGCCTCCCACGTGAGCAAAGTGAGCGATATTACCACCAAAGAGAGAAAAACCTGTAAAACCTGAGAAGAGGTCTAAGGCTACAATGATAGGAATAAAATAGCGCGCAGCGATAGGGTAAGGCACGAAGAATAACATCAGTTTAGCATCGGGGAAGAACATAGCAAAAGCTACCAATATACCATAAATAGCCCCTGAAGCACCTACAGTAGGGGAAGCTATAGCAGCTGCCATATTATCAAAAGTACTCTTATTGATAATTGTTTCCCACATAGGTAAATATTTTCTGTCAGAAAGAGCGCTGATTACCTCTTCAGTTGATACACCTACATTTTGAAGAGCTTCCAATCCTTGATGTACATAGTAATAATTAACCATAGTGTGTAGCAAAGCTGCTCCTACACCACAAGAGAAATAGAAGAAGAGAAACTTATTCCGCCCCCAAATATTTTCTAAAGGAGTACCAAAAGCCCATAAAGCATACATATTGAAGAATAGGTGCATAAAATCACCGTGCATAAACATATAACTCACGTATTGCCACCACCCAAAATGAGTATTCTCGAAATAATGAAGTGCCAACAATTGTGTAAGGTCTATATTCGGGATAAGATGCAGTTCTGTAATGAGTAACAACACTGCATTGATAATAATCAGATGTAATACTGTTTTTGATATTCTTTCCATATTTAAATTAGCAAATTAGTTAATTAAGTTATCAATTTCATTTGTTGATAAACTGTAGTAAATTCGCTTTCCAAAAGGCGAAATTAACACTTCTTGACAACTAAACAAATTATTTATCAAAGTTTCTTGTTCTTCTTCACTGAGCACTTGCCCTGTTTTTACCGCTAAACTTTTGCATAAGGCTTTGGCAAATGCCTCTTTTTGAGTATTTTCGGTAGTAGGGAGCGCCTCTATATGCTGCTGCAATAGTTCGTGAAAAATATTAGGTATCTCACTATCAGTAAGGTGTAAGGGGATGCCACTTACTACTACCTTGTCGCTCTCTATAGTGAACATAAATCCACTGCTCTCAAAAAGATCGCGCAATTGGGCAATCACTTCTAATTCGTGAGGTGCAAAAGGCAGTTCGTAAGGAAACATCAACTGCTGTACTGCTGTGTGTGAAGATTGTAGATTTTTCATAAAATCTTCAAACAAAATGCGTTGGTGTGCCCTATTACAGTTGATGATGATAAGTTCCCCACCTAAAGTAGTAACTAAGTATTTTTTGGCTAATGCAATGATTTTCTTACCCTGGTTTTTAGTAGGTTCGGCTTCAAAAAGTGAACTTACTATAGTTTCTGAAGCCGATGTATCTATCGCCGATTCAATTCCCGTGTACAAACTTTCCCACGAGGCTGTTTTTTTAGGATAATTACCAAAATTAGAGCTACTTCTGCTACTGCTTCGGCTCTCGTACTCTTCTTTAAACGGATTGAAATTGGGGTCTACTTGTATTCTGGGTAATTCAGGGGCTTTATCCTTGTAGTTATATGGAATATCAAAAGTAGGGTCTTTGCTAAAATCAAGGGTAGGGGCAATGTTAAACTGACCTAAACTGTGTTTCACTGCCGATTTTAGCAAAGCGTAAATGCTGTGTTCTTCTTCAAACTTTATTTCGGTTTTTGTAGGGTGGATATTGATGTCTATCGTTGCAGGATCTACCTCCAAAGAGATGAAATACTCTGGTTTTTGGTCGGCGTGAATAAGCCCCTCATAAGCGGCTGTAATAGCGTGGTTGAGGTATTGATTTTTCACAAATCGGTGGTTTACCATCAAGAATTGCAAGTTTTTAGTCTTTGCTAAATATTCAGGTTTTACAATAAACCCACTGATTTTCACTAAAGGCGTATCTTCGGCTATGATAGGCACTAATTTTTCATTGGTTTTTCCTCCAAACAGATGCACAATGCGCTGGCGGAAATTGGTAGCAGGCAGGTTGAAGAGTTCATTGCCATTGTTGTACAAATAGAAGTGAATGGCAGGGTGTGCCAAGGCAACGCGGTGAAACTCATCAAGTATATGGCGAAATTCCACCGTATCCGATTTTAGAAAGTTGCGACGTGCTGGAATGTTAAAAAATAGGTTTTTCATCGCAATACTCGTACCCGTAGGACACACACAAGGCTCTTGGCGTGTGATTTTACTTCCTTCAATATGTATCTCGGTACCCAACTCGTCCTCAGGGCGTTTGGTTTGCATTTCCACGTGGGCAATGGCGACGATAGAAGCGAGCGCTTCCCCTCGAAATCCTTTGGTTTGCAAGTGAAAAAGGTCTTCAGCTTTTTGTATTTTAGAGGTTGCGTGACGCTCGAAAGCCATACGCGCATCGGTAGTACTCATTCCTATACCGTTGTCTATCACCTGCACAAGCGTTTTACCTGCGTCTTTGATAAGCAGTTTTATTTCGGTAGCGCGGGCATCTATAGCATTCTCCATCAGCTCTTTCACTGCCGATGCTGGACGCTGAATCACTTCTCCCGCTGCTATTTGGTTGGCTACGTGGTCCGGTAATAAACGGATAATATCACTCATTCAATTAACAATTATCAATTAACAATTTATATTGTAAGAAAACAATTAAATATATTACTTCTTACCTTTTATCTGTTACCTCTTATCTATTAAAATTTTTGCAAATATAAAAAAAGTATTACTTTTGTAGAAAATTATTTTAAAAATGAAGCGATTTTTTTTATATATAATCATCACAATCAGTGTGTTATCTTGTGTAAAAGACCCAGTAGAGAATACCAATCCCTCTCTTTTAGGTGCTTCCGACTACACGGGTAACGATGTAGATTTGCGCGTACGCGATTTTATTTGGAAAGGCTTGAATGCTTATTATTTGTGGCAAGCCGATGTGCAAAATTTGCAAGACAATCGTTTTGGTTCTCTACCTGATACCAAAGCCGATAAAAACAAAAGTTACACCCAGTTTTTGAAGAGTTTTAGTGATCCTAAGGATTTGTTCTATAATGGCTTACTGAATAATTATAAACGAATAGACCGCTTTAGCTATATCACTGATAATTACACCGATCTTGAAAACCACTTCAAGGGGATTACGGCTGGTTTGGGAATGAATTATGCTTTTGGTTTGGTTAAAAAATTAGGTATCTATTTGGCGTATGTGCGCTATGTGGTACCTAATTCCGATGCCGAAAAATTAGGTTTGCAACGTGGAGATGTAATACTGAACATCAATGGGCAACAGCTTACACGTGCTAATGTTCAACAACTGTTACAAGATACACCTATCATCTCTTTTGCTACTTATAGATTTGTGAATGAGAGATTTGAACCTACAGGGAAAACCTATACTTTGCGACAAGAACAAACTCCCGAAAACCCTGTACTCATTCATAAAGTTTTCAACAAAGGAGGTAAAAAAATAGCTTATTTGATGTATAATGCCTTTGTAGCAGATTTTGATGAGGCGCTCAACAACGCTTTTGCCGACTTCAAAGCGCAAGGTGTTACCGACCTCATTCTCGATTTGCGTTACAACGGTGGAGGAAGTGTGAATACGGCTACCTATTTAGCCTCAATGATTACCGGTCAGTTTGCAGGGCAGGTATTTGCCGTTGAACGCTGGAATAGCAAAGTGCAGCCCCATCGAGGAAATTCTCGTGAATATTTCACCGATAACATAGTGAAAGATAGTAGAAAAATAGCAATTAACAGCTTGCGAATGAGCAAGGTGTATATCATAACTTCCGAAAATACTGCTTCAGCTAGTGAGTTGGTAATCAATGGGCTCAAGCCTTATATCACAGTGGTGCAGGTAGGTGCTACTACCATAGGTAAAAATCAGGGCTCGGTTACAATTTACGATTATACCGATGCGCAAGGAAAAGTGAAAAACCCTAAACACAAATGGGCAATGCAACCTTTGGTGATGAAAATAGAAAATGCTAAAGGAGTAGGCGATTATGTAAATGGTTTGTCTCCTGATATTTTTATAGAAGAAATAGGTAGTAATTTAGGAGTATTAGGTGATGAAAGTGAGCCGCTTTTAGCTCGTACCCTACAAGAAATCACAGGGGTTAATACTTCAGGTAGAGCGCCTCTATCAACTGATAAAACATCTTTTTCCTTTGAAACGCTCAGCACCTCAACTTCAGGCTACTTTGGCTTAAACGAAATGTATAAATGAATAAATTCCACGAACTAACAATATCTAAAATCACACACCTCACTACTTCATCGGTAATGATTACCTTTGAAGTCCCCGAACTATTAAAAAAAGTATTTAGCTTTGAGGCTGGTGAATACCTTACCCTACAACAAACTATCAACGGACAAAAAGTGCACCGTGCTTATTCCATTTGCTCAGGAGTGAATGAAGGTGAATTGAGCGTGGCAGTGAAACGTGTACCCAACGGATTATTTTCTACTTATGCCACAACTCAGCTCAAAGCAGGTGATGTATTGGAAGTGATGCCTCCTATGGGCTCGTTTGTCTTCTTCTACGATATTTTTGGTAACCGTGATATTATGCTTTTTTCGGCAGGAAGTGGTGTAACTCCTATGATGAGTATTGCCAAAACTGCTTTAGCAAAAACCAATATCAAAGTGGTATTCGTCTATGGTAATAAATCCAAAGAAGAAACCCTATTTTTTGATGAAATTGAAGCCTTAAGAGTGCAATATCCCGACCGTTTTTTTGTGCATTACGCTTTTAGTCAAGAACCTTGGGGCGACCACTATATAGGGCGTATCAACGATAAAATAGTGAATGAACTTTTTACTAAGTACAAGCACTTCAATTGGGGACGTTACTACGCTTGTGGACCTACAGAACTCGTGAAAAACCTTCGCGAAATGCTTCTGTTAAGAGGAATTGATAAAGATCGCATTTTCACCGAACTCTTCGAGGCTTCCCCCGCCGATGTAGATTACAGTACCCTGCAAGGCAATGTAGCCATTACCCTGCAACTCAATGGTAAAATCCATACTTTTGAGAGTGCTCGTAATCAAACGCTCCTAAACTCTGCTCTTTTTCGCGGATGCGATGCGCCTTACTCTTGCCTCAATGGCGTGTGTAGTAGCTGTATCGGTAGGGTAGAGGAGGGGGAAGCTAAAATGGCAAAGAACGAAGTGCTCAACGATGAACAAGTATCGCAAGGCTATATTCTCACTTGTCAGGCTTATGCGATGACTGATAAAATAAAAGTGAGAATTCCAGGATAAAATCTCTATATATGAAAATTCAGAAAACAGTACAGATACTCAACAAACGCGCTAAGTTTGAATACGAAATTCTCGACAAATATACAGCGGGAATTGTGCTTGTGGGTACCGAAATAAAGTCAATAAGGTTAGGAAAAGCTTCTATAGCCGAGAGTTTTTGTGAGTTCAACGACAAAGGTGAACTATTTGTAATCAACTCTACTATTGAAGCCTATGATTTTGGTACGCACTACAACCACCGTCCTAAAACAGAACGCAAATTACTCTTACAGAAAAAAGAGTTGCGCAAACTCAATAAAGAAGTGAAAAACAGCGGACTTACCATTGTACCACTTAAACTCTTTATCAATGATAAAGGTTTAGCAAAAATGGATATTGCCTTAGTTCGAGGTAAAAAACTATACGATAAGCGCGAAACCATCAAAGACCGCGACAACAAGCGCAATTTAGACCGATTAATGAAACACTAACTATAACCTGAAACCTAAAAAAATGTATAAAGAATTTAAACAACTCCCCGATGATGCCCGTGTGTGGATATACCAATGTAACCGCAGTTTTACGGAAGATGAACAAGCGCAATTGCGCACTCAGTTAGAAGATTTTATAAGCCATTGGATGGTACACGGCAAGGAATTGCTTTCCTCCTTTGAATTGCGTTACAACCGCTTTATTGTGATAGGTGCCTCTCCCGATGCTCACGGTGTAGGAGGCTGCTCTCTTGATGTTTTAGCGCGTTTCATTCAGGATTTAGAAGCCCAGTACAATGTTACTTTGCTCGACCGTATGAATGTGAGTTACCGCCAAGGGGAACATATTGCGTATAAAAACCTCGCCAATTTCAAGAAGATGGTAAAAGATAAAGCTGTATCGGCTCAAACTATAGTATTCAACAATTTGGTAAATACCAAAATAGAATACGAAGAAAATTGGGAAGTGCCTTTAGAAGATAGCTGGCACAACCGCTTTTTATAATTAGCAAATTTGCTAATTTATTAATTTGCCAATGAAGTAGAACGCAAAAGTGCTCTATTCATTGGCAAATTAACTTATTGTTTCATCGATAAATCAATATATTTGGTTTCTTACTAAATCTTCAAAAATCTCTGCTTTTCTGATGAGTTTTGCCTCACCATTTTGCCACAATACTTCAGCAGGACGCAAACGCGAATTGTAGTTGCTTGCCATTGTATAGCAATATGCCCCTGCATTGTGGAAGCAAAGAATGTCACCCTCAGTAATTTCAGCTATTTGTCGGTTAGAAGCAAAAGTATCTGTCTCACAAATATATCCCACTACCGAGTAGAAACGCTTTTTACCTTCAGGATTAGAAAGGTTTTCAATATAGTGAGTAGCCCCGTAGAACATAGGTCGGATAAGGTGATTAAAACCCGAATCAATACCCGCAAACACAGTGGAAGTAGTTTGTTTCACCACATTCACTTTCACTAAAAAGCGCCCTGCCTCACTTACTAAAAATTTACCAGGTTCAAAAGCCAATGTAAGGTCGCGCCCGTACTCTTTACAGAATTCAGCAAATCGTGTACTTAGGCGTTCGCCTAATTCCTCTATATTCGTTTGTATATCCCCCTCTTTATAAGGCACTTTAAAACCACTTCCAAAATCTATAAATTGTAAGTCCTTAAAGTTTTTTGCTGTTTCAAAGAGTATTTCGGCAGCATAAAGGAATACATCTATGTCTAAAATATCGCTACCCGTGTGCATATGGATACCGTTGATGTGCATTTTCGTATTCTCTACAATGCGCAATATATGAGGAATTTGGTGGATACTAATCCCAAATTTACTATCGATATGTCCCACCGAAATATTGCTGTTACCCCCTGCCATTACGTGTGGGTTGATGCGAATGCACACTGGTACTTCAGGGTGTTGCGTTCCAAACTGTTCCAAGAACGAAAGGTTATCTATATTCAGCTGAACGCCCAAACGCATCGCCTCTTCAATCTCACTCATCGATACCCCATTAGGAGTAAAGATAATTTGTTCAGGAGCAAAACCTGCTAATAAACCTAATTGTACCTCTTGGATAGAAACGGTATCAAGTCCAGCACCTAAACTCTTCATCAGTTTTAAGACAGCAATATTAGAAAGCGCCTTCATTGCATAATTGATACGCAATTTAGGTACTGAGGCAAAAGCATTGGTAAGACGTTGATATTGACTGCTAATTTTCTCAGCATCATATACATACACAGGATTTCCGTAGGTATGTGCTATATTTAGTAAGTCTTCTGTTTTCATTTTTTATTTTTCTAATTAAGACCGCAAAGGTAGTAATAATTTGGCAATTAGCCAATTTGTCGATTAGTAAATCACTCATAATTAGCTATTAGTTGTTAGTTATTTTTTGGGGTTACTAAATCAAAAATAAAATTATAAGAGTCGTTTTTTTAATTTTTTGCTTTATATTTGCACAATGAAAAATAAATCTCAATGTCTTATAGTTATAAAAAAGCCATTTTTAAAGATAGTGGAATAGGTAGAAAAGCCTATCATCGCATTGTAAGGCGACACAATGGTACGATTCTAAAAACAAAGATAAAGCACAATATTCTTTTAGATAACACTGAAATAGAGATTGAGCTAAAAGATGCTAAGACTATTGTAAATAGCTATAACTATTGTGATTGGAAAACAAATTGGGAACAAAACACTAAATTGAAAAAACTTCTTTCTCGAGAACAATTAAACAAGTGGAGAAGAAAATAAATCTCACAAAAAAAATGAAAACCATCTCTGAAATACGCGCAGATTTTCCTATACTCAACCGCACAATCCACAATCGCCCGCTCATCTATTTTGATAACGGAGCGACCTCTCAAACGCCTACCTCTGTGATTGAGGCGATAGTACATTACTATACATATCAAAACGCGAATATCCACCGTGGAGTACACACTCTTAGTCAAGAGGCTACCGATGCTTATGAGCAGGCACGACAAAAACTACAACGCCATTTTAATGCTCATAAATCTTCCGAAATTATTTTTACAGCAGGCACAACTCACGGCATCAACTTGGTTGCCAATGGCTATGCTGCTCTTATGAAAGAGGGTGATGAGGTGATTATTTCAGCCTCAGAACACCATAGCAATATAGTGCCTTGGCAGTTGGCTTGTGAGCGAAGTGGGGCTACCCTAAAGGTAATCCCAATGAATGAGCAGGGTATTTGGGATATGCAAGCCTACAGCGAACTGCTCAATGAACGTACACGAGTGGTATGTGTACAACACGTATCGAATGCGTTGGGCAATATACATCCTATAGCCGAAATTATAGCTCAAGCACACCGTGTAGGGGCTGTTGTATTGGTAGATGGAGCGCAAGCAGCTCCACATCTTCAACCCGATGTGCAAGCCCTTGATGTAGATTTCTATGCCGTATCGGCTCATAAAATGTATGGACCTACGGGCGTAGGTGTACTCTATGGCAAAGAAGAATTATTGTTGCAATTGCCTCCTTATCAGGGAGGAGGGGAGATGATTAAACAAGTGCAATTTGAAAAGAGCACTTATGCTGATTTGCCTTATAAATTTGAAGCGGGTACGCCCAACATTTGTGGTGGTATTGCCTTTGGTGCTGCTATTGATTACATACATTCCTTAGGTATAGAGGCTATAGCGGATCACGAACATCAATTGTTAGCTTATGCTATTGAAAAACTGCAAACTATAGAGGGGATTATCCTATATGGCAACCCTGATTTAACTCAACGTACAGCTGTTATATCTTTCAACTTGCAGGGGGTACACCCTTACGATGTAGGGGTGATTCTCGACCAATTAGGGATAGCAGTACGCACTGGTCACCATTGCGCACAACCTATTATGGATTTTTATCAAATCCCAGGTACAGTGCGAGCAAGTTTTGCTGTATACAACACTTTTGAAGAGATAGATACTTTCGTGGAGGCTGTAAAAAAAGCTCAGAGGATGCTCAGCTAATTTATAAATCGACTAATTGACTAATTGACAAATTATTACTACCTTTGCCCCCTCAAACACCTAAAATCATTATGGAAGAAGTAAGATATGACGAGGATAGCATTCGCTCTCTCGACCCCTTAGAACACGTACGTTTACGCCCTGGTATGTACATCGGAAAGCTGGGAGATGGCTCTTCAGCCGATGATGGTATCTATGTGCTCCTCAAAGAAGTAATAGATAATAGCATCGACGAGTTTATAATGGGTGCGGGTAAAACTATCGACGTGAAAATCAACGATAATAAAGTGGAAGTACGCGATTATGGTCGTGGTATCCCCTTAGGGAAAGTCGTAGATGTAGTTTCTAAAATGAATACGGGTGGTAAATACGACTCTCGTGCGTTTAAGAAATCTATCGGACTCAATGGGGTGGGTACTAAAGCAGTGAATGCTCTTTCAGCTTACTTCAAGGTAGAATCGGTGCGTGATAATCAATCTAAATCAGCATCTTTTGAAAGAGGTATCTTAAAAGAAGAATCTCCTATAGAAGAAACTACCAAAAGACGCGGAACAGGAATCGTTTTCATTCCTGATGATACCATCTTCAAAAACTTTAAATTTCGCAATGAGTATGTGGTGCGTATGCTTAAAAACTACGTATACCTCAACCCAGGACTCACAATCAACTACAACGGCGAAAAGTTCTATTCTGAAAATGGACTTCGTGACCTTTTAGCTGAAAATAACAACGAAGAAGATTTTCTATACCCTATCATTCACCTCAAAGGTGAGGATATAGAGGTAGCTATTTCGCATAGCAAAACCCAGTATAGTGAAGAGTACTACTCATTTGTAAACGGACAAAATACTACACAAGGAGGTACGCATCTCAATGCTTTCAAAGAGGCTTATGTAAAAACCATTCGCGATTTCTATAAAAAGAATTTCGACCCTTCGGATGTGCGTAAATCTATCATCGCGGGGCTTTCTATCAAAGTGATGGAGCCTGTGTTCGAGAGTCAAACGAAAACCAAATTAGGTTCTACCGAGATGGGCGAAGGAATGCCTACAGTGCGTACTTATATCAACGATTTCATAAGCCGAAATTTAGATGATTTCTTGCATAAAAACAATGAAATTGCCGATGCTATCTTGCGCAAAATTATGCAAGCGCAACGGGAACGCGAAGAATTGGCAGGTATTCGCAAATTAGCCAAAGATAGAGCTAAAAAGGCAAACTTACACAACCGTAAACTCCGCGATTGCCGTGTGCATCTCACTGATACCAAAGATGAACGCGCTCTTCAAAGTACCTTGTTTATCACCGAAGGGGATTCAGCATCGGGGTCTATTACCAAGTCGCGTGATGTAACTACCCAAGCTGTTTTTTCATTGCGCGGTAAGCCTCTCAATACCTATGGAATGACTAAGAAAATAGTGTATGAAAATGAAGAATTCAACCTTTTGCAAGCAGCTCTAAACATCGAAGATTCTATGGACGACCTCCGTTATAACAATATCGTAGTCGCCACCGATGCCGATGTAGATGGTATGCACATTCGCCTATTGCTCATCACTTTCTTTTTGCAATTCTTCCCAGAAATCATCAAAGAGGGACACCTATATATATTGCAGACACCTTTATTCCGTGTGCGCAATAAGCAACAGAAGATATACTGCTATAGCGAAGAAGAAAAACAAGCCGCTATAGAAAAACTCAAAGGGAAACCTGAAATTACGCGATTTAAAGGGTTAGGTGAAATTTCTCCTGATGAGTTTAAAGATTTCATAGGTGAAGATATCCGTTTAGACCCAGTGATGATGGATAAATCTATCCATACTGAGCAGCTTTTAGAGTTCTATATGGGTAAAAACACTCCTGATCGCCAAGAGTTTATTATCAATAACCTAAAAGTAGAAATAGATAATTTCGAGTAAGATATATCATACACTTTGTTAAAGCCCAAAGGCTTTGACAAAGTGTATGATTACAAATCAAAACAACAAAAAAGAGACTATTCAAAATTTTGAATAGTCTCTTTTTTATATAAATCCTTATCCCCAAAGTGCCTACGACTGGATTCGAACCAGCACGCCCTAACGAGCACCACCCCCTCAAGATGGCAAGTCTACCAATTTCTCCACGTAGGCTAATAAGTCTGTGACCTGGCTGGGGCTCGAACCCAGGACCCCAACATTAAAAGTGTTGTGCTCTACCAACTGAGCTACCAAGTCCCTTAAAAAAATAAAAAAACAAATTGTATAACCCTTGTGACCTGGCTGGGGCTCGAACCCAGGACCCCAACATTAAAAGTGTTGTGCTCTACCAACTGAGCTACCAAGTCCTATAAAAAATAACAATAATTGTATAACCCTGTGACCCGGCAGGGGATCGAACCCTGGACCCCAACATTAAGAGTGTCGTGCTCTACCAGCTGAGCTACCGAGTCATTATGACAATCAGTATTTTCTTGTTTGCGGGTGCAAAGATATAACATTTTTTTTACGTAGCAAGAAAAAAAGTATTATTTTTGCATTTTATTTTTAAAGTATTTTTCAAAACCTTACAATCCAATAAATTACAGATGAAAATAATTTTACTCGGTTATATGGGAAGTGGTAAATCTACGCTTGGAAAAGCCTTAGCAGTTGCTAAAAATGTACCTTTTGTAGATCTTGATACTTATATTGCTACTGCCGAAAAAATGAGTGTGCAAGATATTTTTGCTACCAAAGGAGAGATATATTTTCGCAAAAAAGAAACCTTCTATTTGCAAGAACTCCTGCAAAAAGAAGGTGATTGTATCCTTTCATTAGGGGGAGGTACCCCTTGTTTTGGTAATAATATGCAATTGATAAAAGCTGAAGGTAATATATCTATTTACTTAAGATACCTTCCTAAAACCTTAGCAAAACGTTTGGCTAAATCCACCTCCCGACCTTTGCTAAAGGAACTAAAAAAGGAGGATTTAGAAGATTTTATTCGCAAGCATCTCTTTGAGCGCAATGCGTTTTATACTCAAGCTACTCATAGTCTCGCAATGGACGAATTGACTAAAGAGGAAAGTTTGCAGCAAATACTTACAATACTTTCAAACTACTTACTTTAGTCCAACCAGTTTTTCCATTAGCTAAACGTATTTTTACCCAATCGTTCTTCTTTTCGGTAATCTCTACTTTGGTGCCTTCGTGTAGTTGTACCACCTCACTGCTATAGGCATTAGCTTCCGAGAATACTCGTACCGTTTTGTCAAATAAGATAGCGTACTTCTCACCATCTACTTGTTTTTTGTGAAAGTTTGCAATAAAATAGGTGCCTACTGCTATTGCTACTGATACGAACATTAGAGTGAAAAAGAGTCGTTTGAGAGAGCTTTTTTCTAAAAAATAGTAGCAAAGAAAACTTAATACAAAGGCGATGACACCTATTATAGAGAGTATTGCCCACGTCTGTAAGCTAAATAGTCCTGTAACAGCATCAGAGAACTGGCGTAACCACGTTTTGGGCAGAGGTACAATCGCATCTACTTTCATTTGGTTTGCCAATAATAGTCCGTCTTTAGCCTGCTGATTATCGGGGTTGAGCTGTAGGGCTTTCTCATAATAATAAATGCTCTCTGGTACGTGATTTAGCTTGTAGTGAGCATTTGCTAAATTGTAGTACAAAGCAGACGATTCTTTTCCGTGTGCTAATATGGCTTTGTATTGCTCAATAGCGTTTGTATATTCACCTTGCTGATAATACTGAGCACCTTTTTCAAACAGATTGATATGGTTGTCTTGTGAAAAAAGTTGCACAGAAACTAACAGAAGGATATAGATAAAAATATTATTTTTCATTTTGTTTAGCGATTACTTGTTTTTCACTTGTTTGTCGAGTGCTGAAATCACTTCTACAGCATCTCCAAAATCTTTTTCCATAGAGGCATCGGTGTGGTGTTGTGAATATCGTGCCATTTCACAATTAGCGAGTAATGCCATAAATTGTGTTACAGTAGCCTCATTAGCCTTTTGGTTGAGCAATAATTCAGTGATTTTATCTTTGCTCATTTCGGCAGTTTCAATCTTCAATTTAGCTTTTAAATAATTGTGTAAAGCGCGTTCTAAGGCTTCGTAGAATGTGTTTTTATCACCTAATTTGCGTTTGGCTTCGCCTAAATATTTCTTTGCTAATCTGTTAGCTGCCCTTACTTTATTTCCTTCTACATCACTAGCTCTTTGCATTCTGATATGCCACCAAATAAGAGCTATCGGGATGAGCAATAATGGCAAGAACAACCACAAATAGTAGCTGGTAGAACCGAAGAATACAGGAGTGTGTATATCTTGGAAGTCGGCATTCATTTGCAAACCACCTAAAGTTTTAGGAGCGGTAGTCGGTTCGTTGGCTGTAGTGTCGCTATCAGGGGTAGGACCTTCAGTTACATCTATCCATAAATCGTTTGTTTTTACAGTTTCATACTTTTGTGTTTTAGGGTTAAAGTACGAAAAAGAGAGTCCAGAGATAGGATATTTACCTTTGTACTCAGGTACAATAGTGTAGGTTTGCTCTAATCGACCTTTCATCCCGCTATTGAGTGAGGGGAGTACATCGTCTTTTTGTTCAGGAGCATATACTTCTAATGATGATGGGAAATTAGGTTTAGGCAAATCAAATAATTTGAAATTTCCGTTACCTGATATTTCTATTTTTAGCTGGGTACTTTCATTAGCTTTAAGGGTAGGTTGAGTAAGGTTTACTGCAAATGAAAAATCACCCACAGCTCCTGAGAAGTTATCAGGTTTACCTTGCTCAGGTAATGGTTTTACATTGATTACTGCACTACCTGAAGAAACTTTTCGTTCCATACTTTCGTATACAAGACCGCCAAAGAAATCGCGCTGTCCTGTAGGAGCAGTGAGTAACACGTTCAAATTCAATGGTTCTAAGGTGATGCTACCCGTTTTTTGGGGATAGAGTATCATTTTGCGTCTCATCACTACTGTGCGATACACCTGACCTTTATAGGTGCGTTCCTCTACTTGGTAGTCGTTCGCTCTAATCTCTTGACTCCAAAACTCAGGATATTTAGGGGTGTTCAATTCTTGGAAGTTATTTACCGCAATACCTCTACCTACATACAAGCGATAAGTAACAATTACTGCCTCGTTTAGGTAAGGATTAGGGTTTGATATTTCAGTTAAGAGAAATAAACCTTCACGAGCATAATCATTGCTATTTTTCTCCATTGTAGGAGTTTTTACAGCATCGGTAACAGTAATATTAATAGGATTTGTGCGGTAAGTCCTACCGTCAATCTCTATGCTTGCTTGCCCAATAGTAAAATTACCTTTGGTTTTAGGTTCTAAGATATAGACATAGGTTTTGGAGAAACTGCTTACTCCGTTAATCCACGATTTAGAAATCGATTGTGAGGGACCCATTACCACTGTAAATCCGTGAAAATTAGGTGGTGTAAAGTTATCCCCATCTTTATTCATAGAGAACTCTATACGCAAGCGTTCGTTAGCCCCTAATTGATTTTTACTCACTTCGGCTTTAAACTCTACTTGTTGTGCATAGAGACTTTGGATTAAGAAAGTTATAAAGAATATAATCTTGTATTTCATTTTTTATTATTATTTGTTAAAAAGGTGAATTGCTATTCACTTCTATTACCAATCTTTCTCAGATTTAGCACGCTGACCTTTTACTTTTTGAGCATTGATTTTCTCTTGAGTTTTGCGTTCTTCGTTGTTCATAGCTTCTAAAATGCGCTCCATTTGTTGTGGAGAAAGAGATGAAGGACGCTGTTGTCTACCTTGCCCTTGTCCGTTTTGGTCTTTATCTTGTTGATTGTTTTGATTAGGGTCTTTTTGATCGTTACCCTTATCCTTATTTTTATCTTGCTTGTTATCGCCTTGATCTTTGTTGTCCTTGTTATCTTGGTTGTTCTGGTTATTTTTATTATTTTGGTTTTGGTTATTCTGGTTTTGTTGATTTTGCTGATTGTTTTGGTTTTGTTGATTTTGTTGATTTTGTTGATTTTGTTGATTTTGTTGATTTTGTTGATTGTTCTGATTTTGCTGGTTATTTTTATCTTTATCATTCTTGTTGTCTTGTGGAGGTGGAGGATTTTGTTTGAGCATTTCTTTGGCTACAGCCAAATTGTAACGAGTTTCCTCGTCTTTAGGGTTATGGCGAAGAGCTTCTTTATAAGTAAGAACAGCCTTTTCGTATTCTTTTTTCTTCATAAAGGCATTACCCAAATTGTGGAACGCTCTATGTTTTTCGTCTTCACTGATTTTATCGGAAGCAGAAGCGTTTTTGAGTCGGGAGAAAGCCTCGTCATAACTTTTTTGTTGGTAATACATAGTGCCGAGGTTATATTGGGCAGTAGCATTGTTTTTATCTTCGGCTATTGCTTTGCGATATTCCACTTCGGCTTGTATAGGTTTATCACTTTTGAGGGCAGTATTACCTTCATAAGTGTATTTTTTAGAGTTAGCCATTGCTTTTTGAGCTTCTTTCTCTGTTTTAGTTTGAGCAAAAGCAGAGAGAGAGAGTAAGGATAATGATATGTATAGAATGTTTTTCATAGTAGAAAATATCTCTTTGAGAACCTCCCCCTAGCCCCTCCAAAGGGGGAACTAGTGTTGGTCATCATACACGAATTTTTTTATTCTTATTTATTACTTTTTTCTTTCATTAAAAAGATTCAATTTCTTCACCCATTGTGTTTTGCGTTCAAAAATAGTAAGATCTAATAGAAGTAATAGTAAAGCACCTCCTAAAAACCACTGAAATTGATCTTTAAAATCTACAAACTTTTGAGTGTCAAACTGACTCTTTTCAGTACCATCTAATATTTTATTAATTTGGTTTACTGTTTTTTGTGTGTTATCACCGTTGAGGTATTCACCTCCTGCATTGCTCGCTATCTGTTGCAAGAGTTCGGGGTTGAGCTTGGTAATTACTACCTCACCATTGCTGTCGCGTTTATAAGTTTGTCCGCCTCCTTCTTTTATAGGAATAGGAGCTCCTTTTTCAGTACCAATACCTATGGTATAAATGTGTACCCCTTTTTCTTTTGCTTCCGAAGCAATTTCAGTAGCACCCATTTCGTGGTCTTCGCCATCGCTGAGAATAAAGAGCAAGCGGGCTGTAGGGCTCTTGTCGTCAAAATAATTGCTTGCCATACGTATTGCCTCTTGAATAGCAGTGCCTTGTGAGGAAAGCATATCGGTATTCATACCTTGGAGAAACATTTTCGCTGCCGAATGGTCGGTTGTGAGTGCTAATTGAGGGTAAGCACTCGCTGCATAAGCCACGATACCCACGCGGTCGCCTTTTAGCTGACTAATAGTCTCAAAAGCAATACGTTTAGCTTTTTCTAAACGGTTAGGAGCTACATCTTCAGCAAGCATACTTTTAGAGACATCTATAGCAAAAACGATATCCACCCCTTCACGTTTTACAGTCTCAATTTTAGTGCCTATTTTAGGATTAGCCAAAGCAATGCTCAGCAGTATAAACACTACAGCCAAAACACTCCACTTCACCCACAGTTTGAAGCGGGATCGGTCGGGGGCTAAACGTCTAAGAGTTGATGAGGAAGCAAATTGTTTTTGCAATCGGCGTTTGCGAAGCATCGAAAGTACAAAAATAATGAATAGCGGAATGAGTACCGCTATGAGCCAAAGATATATTTTTTCGTCGATGTGAACCATAAATTAATCAGTAAAATGAGTAATTAGTTGATTTGTAATAAACAGATTGTGATAATCAAATATTGCGCCAAACGTTGCAAAAATAATAATATTTTCTTAATTTAGAGGTTCGTTATTACTTGATAATGATTACCTCCTAAAGACTAACTACTATTTTTTTGTTATTTTTAAAATAATTACTACCTTTGCCCCGTTATTCAACGATATTAAATGAGCACACTAAAGAATATTAAATCACAAGCCCTCCCCTGTACCCCTTTAAGCAGTACTCTCAAGAGATACGGTGGGATATTCTTTTCTAATAATACAATAGCTATGTTTTTCATTTGAAAAATGTAGCTATTTTTTTATGATAAACATAGCAATATCTATATAAAATGCCAAAAAGAAACGACCTACATTGTGTTCTGCTCATCGGATCAGGACCTATTATCATCGGACAAGCCTGTGAGTTTGACTACTCAGGCTCGCAATCGTTGCGCTCTTTACGCGAAGATGGTATCAAAACCATACTTATTAACTCTAACCCTGCTACTATTATGACTGACCCCTCTATGGCGGATGTGGTCTATCTGAAACCTCTCACCACTAAATCATTAGTGGAAATTCTAAAAGCTCACCCCGAAATAGATGCCGTACTCCCTACTATGGGCGGACAAACAGCGCTTAACCTCTGTATTGAGGCTGATGAGAAAGGGATCTGGAAAGACTTTGGGGTGGAAATCATCGGGGTAGATATCGATGCGATACAAATCACTGAAGACCGCGAGAAATTCCGCGTGTTGCTCGATGAAATCGGTATCCCTATGGCACCGTCTGAAACGGCTACTTCTTTCCTTAAAGGAAAAGAAATCGCACAACGCTTTGGTTTTCCACTGGTAATACGTCCGTCTTTTACTTTGGGCGGTACAGGAGCTTCTATCGTCTATAAAAAAGAGGATTTTGATATGCTCCTCAATCGCGGTTTAGAAGCCTCGCCTATCCACGAGGTGCTTATCGATAAAGCGCTTTTAGGCTGGAAGGAGTATGAGCTTGAACTTTTGCGCGACAAGAACGACAATGTGGCAATTATCTGTACCATTGAAAATATGGACCCTATGGGTATCCACACTGGGGATTCTATTACCGTAGCCCCTGCGATGACTCTATCTGACCGCACTTTCCAGCGTATGCGCGATATGGCTATTAAGATGATGCGTAGTATAGGCGATTTTGCTGGTGGTTGCAATGTGCAGTTTGCCGTGTCGCCTGATGAAAAGGAAGATATTATCGCTATTGAAATCAACCCACGTGTATCGCGTTCTTCGGCTTTGGCTTCTAAGGCTACAGGTTATCCTATTGCTAAGATTGCCACCAAACTGGCTATCGGTTACCATTTAGACGAATTGCAAAACCAAATCACCAAATCTACTTCAGCTTTCTTCGAGCCTACGTTAGATTATGTGATTGTGAAAATACCGCGTTGGAACTTCGATAAGTTCGAAGGCTCTGACCGTACTATAGGATTGCAAATGAAGTCGGTAGGTGAGGTAATGGGTATAGGGCGTTCTTTCCAAGAGGCATTGCAGAAAGCCACCCAATCGCTCGAAATCAAACGCAATGGTTTAGGAGCTGATGGCAAAGGCTATAAAAATTACGAACAGATTATTGAGAAACTAACCTACCCAAGTTGGGATAGGGTATTCGTAATATACGATGCGGTACAAATGGGTATCCCGCTGAGCCGTATACACGAAATCACCAAGATAGATATGTGGTTCCTCAAACAATATGAAGAACTCTGTGCGCTCGAAAAAGAAATATCGCGCTACAAAATAGACACGCTACCTAAAGAACTCCTTTTTGAAGCCAAACAAAAAGGTTTTGCCGACCGACAAATTGCTTATATGGTGGGCTGTTGGGAAAGTGAGGTGCATAAAAAACGCGAGGAACTGAATATACGCCGTGTATTCAAATTAGTAGACACTTGTGCTGCTGAGTTTAAGGCGCAAACCCCTTACTATTATTCTACTTTCGAGGCGCCTATTCGCACCGCTGACGGCAAGGAATACGTAGCCAACGACAGCGTAGTAACCGACCGCAAAAAGGTGGTAGTACTCGGTTCAGGACCTAACCGCATAGGGCAGGGGATTGAGTTCGATTACTGCTGTGTGCACGGGGTATTAGCTGCTGAAGAGTGCGGTTATGAAACCATAATGATTAACTGCAACCCTGAGACCGTTTCCACCGATTTTGATACAGCTAACAAACTCTATTTTGAGCCTGTGTTCTGGGAGTACATCTACGATATTATCCAGCACGAAAAACCAGAGGGAGTCATCGTACAGCTCGGCGGACAAACAGCCCTGAAATTAGCTGAGAAATTAGATAAATACGGTATCAAAATTATAGGCACCAGCTTCCAGTCGTTGGATTTGGCAGAAGATAGAGGTAGCTTTTCAACTCTGCTGAAAGAGAATAACATTCCTTATCCGCGTTTTGGAGTAGCTGAAACTGCCGATGAGGCGCTAAAACTCGCCGATGAACTTGACTTCCCGCTACTCGTGCGTCCTTCGTATGTATTGGGCGGACAAGGAATGAAGATTGTTATCAACAAAGAAGAGTTGGAAGCCCACGTGGTAGACCTATTGCGCAAGATACCTAATAACAAACTCCTACTTGACCACTATTTAGACGGAGCTATAGAAGCTGAAGCTGATGCGATATGCGACGGTGAGAATGTATATATCATTGGTATTATGGAACATATAGAGCCTTGTGGTATTCACTCAGGCGATAGTAACGCTACCTTGCCACCATTCAACTTGGGTGAATTTGTATTGCAACAAATAAAAGACCATACTCATAAAATAGCCTTAGCACTCAACACGGTAGGGCTTATCAATGTGCAGTTTGCTGTAAAAGATGATGTAGTGTATATCATCGAGGCAAACCCACGCGCTTCGCGTACCGTACCGTTTATTTCCAAGGCCTACCAAGAGCCGTATGTGAACTACGCTACTAAGGTAATGCTTGGCGAGAAGAAACTCACTGATTTCCATTTCAATCCGCACTTAGAGGGTTTTGCTATCAAGCAACCTGTGTTCTCATTCAACAAATTCCCGAATGTAGATAAGAAGTTAGGACCTGAAATGAAATCTACTGGCGAAAGTATCTTGTTTATAGATAGCCTTAAAGATGATGCTTTCTACGATATTTATACAAGGAGGAAGATGTATCTTTCAAAATAAAACTAAAAGGGCAGGCTGAGGCTTGCCTTTTTGGTTTTTAGTTGTATATTTGCAGAGATTTTAGAATACAAGGTTGAAAATATAAGAGTAGTGAAATAGCCGAACTATTGTGTTTTTTGGTTAGGAGAAATCCTATAGCCTTATATGAAAAACTATAAGGGAAATGTCATTTCATAGAGACAAATCTCAAGAGAAATAATTCTACTTTGAGCAAGTCCAGCTAAGGTTAATATCTTAGATATGATATACATAACTTTCATAATGTTAGGTTTAGCACGAATGTGCAAATATAGCATTAATATTTTTCTACCCAAATAGAAGACGGAGTGATATATTGATCGATTTTAATTGGTTAGTATATCGTATTAGCATACATGGTTCTATGAAGATAGTGTTATCTTCTTAAAAAGCACGGCTCCGCATTTGGATTTCACTACTCTTTTTATAAAGAAAACATGAGAAAAAACAAGAAGGATTGGTTTAAGTTAAAAAAATACCCTCATATAGGAAGACCTATTTCTATTAAAGATAAAAAAAAGGGTAATGTCTTATATACTTAGTCCTGAGAATATAGCTAAACATTCATTCCTGCCTTTTATCCATAAAACCTCATTAGTCCGTAAGTTTCGTAAGGAATATAATGAGGAAGGAAATCCTATAAAGGCAGAAGGAACTAATAAAATACAAAGAGTAAAAGGTCAGAAAAAAGAGAGCTTTTCTATGCAAGTCATTTAGATTCTCTTATTTTTAGTTATTATTCTTATCAGTTGTCTGATAAATATGAAAAACTTATAAAGGAATATAAATTAGATGAGGTTGTTTGTGCTTATAGAAGTATCCCAATTGATGAGAATAACCCAAATAGCACTAATAAATCTAATATCGAGATTGCAAATGATGCTTTTGATTTAATAAAGAAATATCCTAAAGATTTTTTCTGTGTAATAGCTTTTGATATTACTAGTTTTTTTGATAACTTGGATCATAGAATATTAAGAGAAAAGTGGGAAGAAGTTCTTTCTGTAGATAAATTACCTATAGATCATTTTAATATATACAAAAACATTACACGTTTCAGTTATGTAGATTTAGTGGATATATTCAGTTTTTTTCAAGGTAGTATCCTGACACAAAAAATAACAACTAGGGGAATACAACAGCCAGTTAAAAGAAAGAAGATTAGCAAGATAAAATTCTTAAGGAATCAAAATGCAATAGCTTTCTGTGAAAAAAAGGAATTTCTTAAGGTAAAACATAAATTAGTTCATTCGTTTAAAACTATTAAAAAAGGAGACCAAATTATACCAAGAACATTTGGGATTCCACAGGGCTCCCCCATTAGTGCTACTTTAGCAAATATCTATTTAGTAGATTTTGACAAGGATATTAATAGTTATATTGAAAAGATCGGAGGGCATTATAAAAGATATTCAGACGATATTATTGTTATCTGTACTTATGAATACAGAAAGGAAGTTTGTCATTTTGTAGTGGAAGAGATTACAAAGTATAAATTAGAGATACAAGAGGCAAAAACTCAAGTATTTGAATTTAAAAGAGAGAATAATAAATTAACATGTGCACAAATTTTTGAGGATACTATTAATAGAAATAAAAATCTAACATATTTAGGTTTTGAATTTGATGGCGAAAGTATAAGATTAAAAAAATCAAGTCTTTCAGGGTATTATAGAAAAATGAAAAGATATATAAGTAGAGCAAAATTTTATTCTTATAAATATGAAGAGCCAATTTTTAGAAGGCGAATTTTAAAAAAATTCTCTTACAAAGGAGCCAAAAGAAATAGAAAAGTAGTATGGAATGAGGCAGAAAAAAGGCTATATAAATATGATACATATAATTATGGGAACTATATAACTTATGCAAAAAAGGCTATAAGTAGGATGCCTAATAATAAGATTAGTAATCAAATAAAAAAACACTAGAAAAATATCAATAAATTACTTAAAGATTGCCATAAACCTATTTTAAAGAAAGTTCTTCACTAAAAAATTGTTTGTTTTAATTCAATATATTTTGAGCTTTCTAAAATAATAGGAACTTACGAATTGTCATATCCTATTATGCTCCGTTTATTTTTATTCCTTTTCCTTGTATAGTATTAGCACAATATTCAGAAATAAGGAACAGATTTAGAAAAACAAACCGCCACTTATTATATAAACCGTCTTCCCCTCATAAAATAAGGTATTGCGGAACAACGAAAGGGGAATGACTCCATTGTATTCATTATTGGGAAGAAAGACAAGACAGAGCTGTGGCTCACTCTAAACAAAGCTTGCAAAACCGAGGATACCGTCTGTTGCTTTTTGAGAGACTTAATTGGTTTTCCCTCTGTTTAGAGGTCTTCTATTTCCTATTTTAATCTTGATTTGATACAACAGAATATTGATTTACAGCGCTAAATCACATAATATTCCCAAAATAATTCACCGTCAGGAGAAAATTTGTGAGATAATGTAAAGTAAAGAGTTTTTATATAGTTGTAAATTCGTGAAATTCATGGGAGACTTTAGAAAGTTTATCTTATGATATTCCTGATATTAAATTCACGTTAAATTAGTGTTAAAGATTTCATACTTTACAAAAAAAGTAGTATCTTCGCCCATTCTTACAGCACTAAATATAATGAAAAAAATCTTATTATATAGCACCTTTGTAGGGGTTTTTATAGGGCTTGTAATAGCTTGTACCCCTAATGCTAACACCTACTACAACCGCCAAATGCAGCCTATAGTTACTAAGTACAATGTGCTTTTCAATGGTGAAGAGGCGTATGCTAAAGGGCTTAACGAACTGCGCGAAAAGTACCAAGATAACTTTAGTGAAGTCTTGCCAGTGGAACCTATTGGGCTCAGTGGTAAGGTGCAGTTAGATGGAATGGGAAATCCTAATTTCGAGCGTGCTGAAGATAAAGCAATCAAAACTATCCAGCGTCACTCTATGGTCTTCAAAGGGGTGCAACGCAACTATAAAATAGACGATGCTTATATGCTTTTGGGAAAAGCGCGTTATTACGACGAGCGTTTCTTCCCTGCTTTAGAGGCATTCAATCACTTGCTTACCAATTATGGTAAAAGTGAACGCATCCCCGAAGCTGCTGTATGGGCACAAAAAACTAATCTTCGCCTTGGTAAAGACAAAATAGCGATTGAAAAACTCACCGAGTTTCTAAAAGAAAATCCTAAATTGCGTCGCAATGATAGGGCAGAGGCTTATGCTACTTTAGGGCAGGCTTATATCAATCAAGAACAATACCCCCAAGCAGCCGATGCTCTCTATAATGCAGGTAAATACACACGTAACAAAGCATTGCGTGGTCGCTACTATTTCATCGCTGCACAACTCTATGAAAAACAACATCAAAAAGATTCAGCTGAGGTAGCTTTTGAGAAAGTTGTAAAACAGAATTGGAAAATTCCGCGTAAATTATGGGTAGAAGCTCAAGCAGGTAAAGCACGTAACAAAACTTTCACTCCCGAAGAAAAAGCAGAGTTTTTAGCCTATTTGCGTAAACTCGAAAATCGTTATGAACACAAAAACTACCTCGATGTACTTTACTATACTCACGCCGAATTGTTGAAAAACGACCAGAAAATAGTTGCTACCGATTACTATCGTCAGTCTTTGCATAATAATAAAGACAATAATCCGCTAAAAGCAAAAGCACATACACGTCTTTCCGAATTATTTTTTGATCAAAAAGACTACATAGGGGCTTATCAACATTTGGATAGTACCCTTACCTATATCCCCGAAAATACTTTTGAACACTTATATGTGCGTCGAAAAAGAGATAATTTAGCTAAAATAGCTGAATTAGAGTACGTTGTAAGAAAAAACGACAGTGTGCTAAAAGTAATCCGTATGCCTGAAACCGAACGTCGTGCCTATTACCAAAAGCATATCGACTCTATGCAGCAAATAGCAGCATTGCGCACTCAAAAAGAGCAAACAAGCAAAGTTAAAAATACAGGTATGGGATTTTCTACTCCTGATGTTGCTCCAGAAAAAGGCGGTAAATTCTATTTCTACAACCCTATGAGTGTAGCGTATGGCAAACAGCAGTTTGAACAGTATTGGGGTGATAGAAAGTTAGAAGATAATTGGCGTTGGTCATCAGTGGGGAGTGGGGTAGTAGCCAATGTTACAGCCTCAACAACTACAACAAAAACTGTAGAAAAGCAAGTCGAAACCCCTGATAGCTATCTGGCTAAACTCCCTAAAACAGAAACTGAAATCAACCAATTGTCAGCCAATCGCAACGAGGCGCTCTACCAATTAGGTGTCCTTTATCGAGCTAAGTTCAAAGAGAATGAATTGGCTATTCAGCGTTTGGAGCGTGTGCTTGCCAGCAATCCTACCCCTGAAATTGAAGCTGCAGCCCTTTATGAATTGCAAAAGAACTATACTGATACTCACAACTCTAAAGCTGAAACTACAAAAAGTCGTCTGTTAGCGAATTATCCTAATACCGATTATGCAAAACTTTTGCAAGGAGGAGAAACTACCCAGCACGAACGCAACAAAATTGCTCAAGTGTTTGTGGATAGCCTTACTGCTCAGTATAATAGAGGTGAATTTATAGAAACCGCTCGCCGATTGCAAGAAGAAGGATTGCAGTATCGTGAAACGGCAGCAGCTCCTGCAATAGCTCTTTTGCAGGCTAAAACTACAGCTCGCTTAGAAGGATTAGCTCCTTATCAGGCTCAGTTGCAACAGATAGCAACTAACTATCCTGCTACTGCCGAAAGTGAAGAAGCAAAAAATTTGTTGGAAGAACTGAAGGATGTTGCTAATGAGGAATATATCTCCGATGATAAAGCTACTTTATGGAAGGTAGTGATTACAGGCACAACCCCCGAAATGCGTGAAAAATTAAAAGAAACTCTCACCGAAAAGCTAAAAGCCATTTCGGAAGTTCTCACTCTCTCCACCGATATCTACAACGCCAACGAAACTTGGTGGGTAATACATAAAATACGCGATGCTTATTCAGCACAGAGTATAGTAAATGAACTCAAAAGTTTCTTAGAAAAACACAAACTTTCAGCGTATCCTATACCTACTGAAAACTATCGTTTGATACAAATCCGTAAAGAAAAAGAAAGGCTTCTAAATAAATAAGAAAATACTCGTTAAAAAATAATAATAGGTGTTTTAGTGAATTTTATTTTGTAGATAAAAATATTATTTGTACATTTGCCTATGAAAACTAACATCTTCACTGAAATTAAAGAAATTAGGAGAAATGAAAAGGATTCTGCGGGATTGAGGATGAAAAAATAGCAATATAACTATCTCATTTATAGGGTTAAACAAAATACTTAACTTTATATTTGAAAATTTAACATTTATTTAACTCTTTGTTCCAAGAATAATTAGTTATTTTGCTATGTGATAAAAAGAGTATTACTCTGCTTAGGATTATATCTTTTTATTTAATCAACAAAAAAATGAAGCTATGTCAATCAATGCCTTTATCATTTATCTTTCAATAGAAATGAAGTATTCTATTCATACGGTGGAAGCTTATAAGCACGATTTAAGGGCTTTTGAGAAATTCATCAAAAGTGAGTATGAAGATAAGGAAGAGGAATGCCCTTTAGAAAGAGCAGATCAGGAGGATATCAAAAAGTGGATTATACAACTATCCCAACAAGAGATGTCCTTTAGAAGCATCAACCGGAAATTGTCAGCTTTGAAAACTTATTACACCTTTTTGAAGAAAACAAAACAAATAGAGGTGAGTCCATTTGAAAAAGGAATTTTCTTGTTGAAAACAGAAAAAAGGCAAAAGTTACCTTTTTCTGAAGCTGAAATAGAAAAAGTACTATCTTATTTCTCAAGTAAAAGCTCTTTCGATGAAGTCAGAGATAGAGCCGTAATCGAAATGTTATACGCTACAGGAATTCGACGCTCCGAGTTAGCAAATCTCCGCTTATCCGATGTCGATTTAGCTCAAAAACAACTCAAAGTATCAGGTAAAGGCGATAAAGAACGTTATATCCCCATTATACCAGAGTTAGAAGAAACACTTAAAGAATACTTAAAATTAAGAGAGGAAGTAGCAAACGAAAAAAGCCAAAACTATTTATTCTTAGTTAAAAATGGTAAAAAACTATATTCTACCCTTGTATATCGAATTATAAATTCGTACTTTAGCGCCGTTACACCTAAGAAAGACGTAAGTCCTCACGTATTGCGCCACTCTTTCGCAAGCCATTTGTTGGATAATGGTGCCGATTTGAATACTGTTAAGGAATTACTGGGGCATTCCAGTTTGGCTTCTACACAAGTATACACCAATACAAGTTTAGCAGAACTCAAAAAACAGTACAAAAAAGCCCATCCAAGAGCCGACCGCAAAGAAGAGGATGATAATAAATAGAATTGTTAAACCTTAAAATTTCTAAACATTATGAAAGTACACGTACACCCAGTAGACTTTACAGTCGACCACAAATTAGTAGAGTTCATCCAAAAAAAATTGGATAAGTTAGATAATTTCTACGACCGTATCATTGAAGCCGACGTACATTTGAAGTTGGATAATACCACCACTAAAGAAAATAAAATAGTGGAAGTAAAAGTACATATACCAGGTGAAAGCCTTGTCGTGAAAAAACAATTTAAAACTTTCGAAGAAGGAATTGATAGCGCCATCACTCCATTGGAAAGAATGCTTTTAAAACACAAAGATAAACATTAATAAAATGTTAATATTTTGTTAATATTCTTCTTTTTTAAAGAGTAACTAAAATTTAAATCATACCTTTGCCCCAGTTTTTATTGTATAATTTTATTTACTTATTTAAAAGAATGAAAAAAAGTATTCTCGCTTTAGCTTCATTAGCCTTTTTAGGTGTACAAGCTCAACAAGTAGATTATAACCGATGGTCTGTAGATGTAAACGGAGGTGTGAACAAAGCCACTACTCCTTTCACCGCTGGTTATGGCACAAGTACTCCCAACTTCTGGAGTGCTAATGTAGGGGTTCGCTATATGGCAAACAATAAATTTGGTATCCGTTTGGCTGGTGGTTATGATGTATTTAAAAATGATGATGATAGCCCTGCTTTCGAATCCAATATTTGGAATGTAAACTTACAAGGAGTTGCTAATTTAGCCCGCGTGTTGAGTTTTGAAGAATGGACAAGCGATTTAGGATTGTTATTGCACGCTGGTTTAGGATACTCTCAACTAAAAAGTGACGCAATCTCTAAAGCCGATAAAATAGCATTCCTTACTATTGGTCTTACACCTCAATTGAGAATCTCTAATCGTATCGCTTTCTTGTTAGATGGCTCTATGTACATCAATAGCAAGCAACAACTTACTTATGATACCAAATCTGCTAATGGTCAAAAAGGTTTCCAAGGAAATCACTTCACCCTCACTGCTGGTTTGAATATCGCTATAGGTAAACAAGGCAAACACGCCGATTGGGCAGGCGCCGATATGCGCGAACAAGAAGAGGATGTAGCTCAACGCATCGCTGCTCTAGAAAGCAACGTAGCCGATTTGAAAGGCGAAGTAGCTAACAAGCAAAACAGAATGAATGACGCTAATGGTAACCGCATTCCTGATGAGATTGAAAGCTACCTAAACGACAACTATCAAGCTAAAGCAGGTAATGCAGTAGCTAATGATAGTGATGTAGCCTCTGGAGATGTAGCTGCCGACCTTATTAGAAAAGGATATATCAGTGCTTACTTCGATTTCAATTCATCAGAACCTCAAGTTTCATCTTCTTGGTCTATTGACTTCGTAGGTAAGTATATGAAAGAAAATCCTAATGCTCACATCACCGTAAATGGTTATGCTGATGAGTTAGGTGGTACTAACTACAACACTACCCTTTCTCAAAAACGCGCCGATGCTGTGAAAAACTTGCTTGTAAAAGCAGGTATTGATGCTAATCGCATCACAGCTCAAGGCAAAGGAGTGGATAATAGCGTAGATAAAAATTCTCCAAGAGCTCGCCAATTAGCTAGAAAAGCTACTTTTGAATTGAAGTAGAAAAACTTCTTCAAAATCTTATAATAAAACTGTTCTGAAAGGTATTTCTTAACCTTTTAGAACAGTTTTTACATTAATATTTGTTTATTACAAAATAAAAACGTACTTTTGTGCGTTAGTTTATATCTGTTCACAACACTAAATACTCAAGATGAAAACAAATAAAATAACTATTAAAGTTATAGCAAGTTATGTACTACTTTTCTTAGTGTCGGTAGTAGCGGGCTATGTAATCTTCAAAGAAATACAAAAGCTATCCCATCAAGAAAAGATAAATCAAGAAGATAGAAATAAAATTATACAAATTAGCAAAATCCTCTCTTTAGTAAATGATACCGAAAGTGCAGGGCGTATTGCTATGCGTACTGACGATAGAGAAGCCTTGCAACTCTTTTTAGAAAAGAACGTCTATTTACAAACAGAAATACTTAAATTTCGCCGTGATATTAGCTCCGAAAAACAAGTCTTCACACTAGATACAATTCGCTCTTTGCTCAACCTAAAAAGTGAAAATATACAAGAGTTAAAAGCCTTTCAAGAAACCGATAGTACTTCTATTATCATACGTAGTGCTATACGCAAACTCTCAAGTTTAGAACCTTACTTAGGCTATGAGCTTTACAGCAAAGAAACTTATAGAAGAAGAACTCCTGAAAAAGCCCCTCCTGATATCGCTTCTATCCTAAAAAAATATAAAAATATAAAAATCCCTACTACCTTTAAAAACACTAAGTTTGATAAGGTCGTATTAGAAACACTTTCACTGCTAAACAAAATAAATGAAGATACCGAAGAATCTAAAAGCCAGATAAATGAAAAAATGCAAAAACTCTGGCAGAATGATATCCAGATTTCAAGAAAATTAGACGACTTGCTACATAACTTTGAAGAAGAAGTATTAGCTAATTCTCAAAAATTGAGCTTGGAACGCAAACAAATTTTTGAAAATAGTAAAAATCTGCTGATGATAGCTTTCTTAGTCGCTTTAGGAATTATAGTGATCTCATCTATTGTAATTATCAATGATTTTGTTAATTCACAACGCTATCGTCATCGTTTAGAAACTGCCAATAGGAAATCTAACAATCTGCTCAAAAACCGCGAACAACTCATCTCTATGGTGAGCCACGACTTGCGTACGCCATTGAGCTCCATTGTAGGCTATTCCGAACTGCTCAGCAAACAAAATATATCCGAAAAAGGTCAAAATTACCTTTCTCATATCAAGTATTCTTCTGAATACATCTCTAAATTGGTAGACGAGCTTTTGGATTATACCCGTATTGAAGCTGGTAAAATTACAATTGAAAAAGTGCCTTTCAATACTACCGAAATTATCGATGAGGTTGCCAATAATGTGAAATCGGCTTATAAAACGAAAGATATCAACCTATCTCTCAGTTTCTCCGAAACTGTAAATAATCTTAATTTCTCAAGTGATGCTTATCGTATCAAACAGATATTGTACAACCTTATTTCTAACGCCTTTAAATTTACTGAACACGGAACAGTGCATATACAAGCCGATGCTCGTCAGCTCAATGGTGATGAATATGAAATAGGTATTGCAGTTACCGATACAGGTATTGGTATCAAAAAGGAACAACAACAACATATTTTTGATGAATTTACCCAAGCAAACGATGAAATTTCTAAACGTTATGGCGGGTCAGGTCTCGGCTTGCACATCTCTCAAAAATTAGCACATCTGTTACGTGGTAAAATTTATTTGGAAAGCTATGAGGATAAAGGTAGTACTTTCACTTTGCGCTTCTTGGCTGAGAAAGTGGTAGAGCGCACCAAAACTACTCAAATTATCACTAATGATAAGAATCCTGATTTAATTACTATTATAGTAATAGATGATGACCTCTCCATCCTTTCACTCATAGAAGAATTGCTAAAACAAAAACACATCAATGCTATTACTTTCAACAATGGTAAAGAAGCGTTTGAACAAATGGAAAATTTCAATTTCGATTTGGTAATTACTGATATTCAGCTTCCCGAAATGAATGGTTTCCATTTTGTAACCCTCTTCAACGAGCAGTACAAAAACAATCCGTTACCTGTATTAGCAATTACAGGACGACGCGACGTTCCCGAAAGTTTCTATATGAAGAGTGGCTTCTCTGGCATTTTGCCTAAGCCATTCACTCCTGAGCAGTTCTACCAAAAACTGAAAATCTTCTTCCCTAAACTCAATGCCGAAGTAGAACATAAAACTATTATGGTGAGCAATAATATAGTAGGAGGTTATACCCCTGAAATATTAGAAAGTTTTATGGGAGACGACCACGAAGGTATCATAGGTATTTATGAACATTTCTTGAAAGAAAGCAGTGAGAATATACAAACACTTAAACTCCTTGCCGATCGTCAAGACTATAAAGGTATCAAGGCAATCGCTCATAAAATGACTACGATGTTTGCACAAATCAATGCTAAACGTGAGTCTGAAATACTTATCATTCTCAATAAAGTGTTGGAAGAAGTACCTACTGAATTACACGGACAAATCCATACTTTAGAACAACTATTTGAAAATGAATGCCGTCCAGCGATAGAACAATATCTTAAAAAATTAATAGAACTATAAATTATGATTAAAGAATCTGAACTTATTTTGAATCCTGATGGTAGTATTTATCACATCAATTTGCGACCCGAACAAGTCGCCGATACTATTATTTTAGTAGGTGATCCTAACCGTGTGCCTCGCGTGAGTGCTTATTTCGACAATATAGAATTTAGCACCCAAAAGCGCGAATTTTGTACCCATACAGGTTCTTATAAAGGCAAACGCCTTACTGTGATTTCCACTGGTATAGGTCCTGATAATATCGATATTGTGATCAATGAACTCGATGCCCTTGCTAATATCGATTTGCACACGCGCCAGCCTAAAGAGCAACTCACTTCGCTTAATATAGTGCGTTTTGGTACTTCGGGCTCTCTACAAGCCGATATACCTGTAGATAGTTTTGTGCTCTCTTCTCACGGATTAGGTATGGACAATATGTTCCATTCGTATAATGATAGTCCTAAGGTGCGTGAAGTTGCTATGGAAGAGGCTTTTATCGCTCATACAAATTGGAATCCTCTCAAAGGACGCCCTTATATCATTGCTTGCGGACAAGAACTCAAAAAACGCCTCCTCACCGATAAGGTATTTGAGGGAATTACGGGTACTGCTCCAGGCTTCTATGGTCCTCAAGGACGTGTGTTACGCTTGCCAGTGCAAGACCCTGAACTCAATGATAAACTCCACAGCTTCAATCACAATGGGCATCGTATGACGAACCTCGAAATGGAAACATCTGCCATCTATGGGCTTTCTAAACTCTTAGGACACCAAGCTGTTTCGCTCAATGCTATCATAGCCAATCGCCCTACAGGTACTTTCACTAAGGATACTAAAAAAGTAGTAGAAGACCTCATCGTATATGGTTTAGAACAATTGGCAAAATAGTTATTACTACACTTTAACAAAATTGATTAATTTGATAATCAATAATTTATTAGTTGTAAACTTATGAAAGCATTTTATTTTTTAGTTATGTTATGGCTATTCAATTGTCATAATACTACTTCCATTGATAGAGATGATACTTCAGTAGAAAAAGATACAGTAGTTGTATGCACTGAGGAAGATTTATCAGTGAGAAATGATGCTTCTGAAGATAGTGAATTTGTAAGTCGTTATGATTGGCATCTCCCTGATGAAAATAAGAATTTAATCTTTTTACCAGATAAAAAAGAAGCTTTTTTGTTAGGAGATTCAATTCCTATTTATAACCATAAAGGTTTTCTAAAAGAAAAACGTACTGATCTTGATACAAAGTGGGTAGCAATAGTGGGAGTTTCGGATACCCTATACAATTTCACAAAAGATCATTGTACAGCCTTTCATTATATAAAAATAGTGTTGAATAATACTGATTCTCTCATTGTAGATGGAAGAAATGTATTTAGAACAACTGATAAACTGATTGATAAAACCTTTGACAACGGTGAACGCATACAATTTTTTAGAACTGCCTATTATGGTACACCTGTATCAGATGATGATGGATTAACTTTTTGCGGTGAACCTTATCAACCTGCCATATTAATTACAAATACAGGTTTTAAGGGATTAGTACCAATAGGGGAAAATAATTCACTTGGTATTAATAGAAAAATGTTTCAATTTTTTCAACTATGTGACAATGATGGTTTTTTAGATGAGGTGATGAATGCAGTGAGGACTTCAAAAGGCATAGTTCTTAAAATTTATAGAGAATTTCAAGAAGGGTATACTAACTATGAGGTACTATTAGAGAAAACAACAGAAGGGTATAAGGTTACCCGTTTAAATTATCCTAAAATAAAAATTGATCAACCTTATATAAAGAAAAAGTGAATATGACGCCCCTTACAGGTCAAGAACTCCACAATTTAGCGATGAACATTGTAGGTGAAGCCTTACAAAAGGAACTACAATGGGAATTTCTATTAGTGAATAGTGAACTCAAACGCGACCCTCAATTTGTATGTGTAGATAAAAACAACCAAAAATACTTCATCATTGTCCGTGCAGTCCCTTATGGCGACGACCCTACCGAGTATGATATCGTATTTATGGAAGTGGTGCGCAAACACGCCGAAAAACATAACGCTCGCACTTTCTACGCTGGTGTCGGACTCTCTAATGCAACCGATGAAACCCTTCCTCTGTATAAAGATGAACCCTATAAACTCAACTTTCAAGGGCTCATAGAAATTTGCTAATCAACAAATTTGCTAATTGACAAATTATTCGTACTTTTGCCACTCAAAAATAAAGCAAGTAACCAATGAAAATAAACGAATCATTGAACGTACATAGCAGCTTACTACAACTCATTGGCAATACACCTCTATTGGAATTGCACAAAATTACCAAAAATCTTAAAGGTCGCTATTTTGCTAAACTCGAAGCCTTTAACGCAGGTCATTCTGCCAAGGACAGAGTAGCCAAATATATCGTTGAAGATGCCGAACGCAAAGGACTTCTCAAACCAGGATATACTATTGTAGAAACTAGTTCTGGCAATACAGGCTACAGTTTGGCAATGATAAGTGCCCTAAGAGGCTACCGCTGTATCATTGCAATTAGCGATAAATCTTCACACGACAAAGTGGAAATGCTACAAGCCTTAGGGGCTGAAGTGCATTTGTGTCCTTCAAATGTTGCTCCCGATGACCCTCGCTCTTACTACGAAGTAGCCAAACGCATCCACAACGAAACTCCTAATTCTATCTATATCAATCAGTATTTCAATCCGCTCAATCCTGAGGCTCATTACCTTTCTACCGGTCGTGAAATATGGGAACAAACCCAAGGGGAAATCACTCACGTAGTAGTATGTAGTGGTACAGGAGGTACCATTTCGGGGATTGCGCGCTATCTCAAAGAACAAAATTCTAACGTACAAGTATTGGGGGTAGACGCCTATGGTTCAGCTATCAAAAAATACCACGACACTCGTCAGTTTGACCCTGCCGAAGTATATCCATACAAAATAGAAGGAATGGGTAAAAACCTAATTCCTACCGCTACTAATTTTGATGTTATTGATGAGTTTATCAAAGTAACTGATAAAGATGCGGCACTCACCGCTCGTGAATTGGCACGTACTGAAGGACTTTTTATGGGTTATACCAGTGGGGCTGCTATGCAAGCCGTAAAACAATATGCCGAGGCAGGTAAGTTTGACGAAAACAGCATTGTAGTTGCCCTTCTCGCCGACCACGGTTCGCGCTATATGAACAAAATTTATAGTGACGATTGGATGAAAAAGCAAGGATTTATTGAATAACAATTGACAATTATCAATTAATAAAATAAATAAAAAAGAAGAATGAAAGATTTATTTGAGCATATTTATGCAAATAAAGGAAGTATAGGGCGCTGGTCAGACCACGCCGAGGGGTATTATGTATTCCCTAAATTAGAAGGTGAATTAGGTCCTCATATGAAATTCCAAGGAAAAGAAATCCTCAACTGGAGTATCAACGATTATTTAGGACTTGCAAACCACCCCGAAGTGCGCAAAGTAGATGCCGAAGCAGCTGCCGAGTATGGTGCGGCTTACCCTATGGGAGCTCGTATGATGAGTGGGCATACTACAATGCACGAAGAACTCGAAAAACGTTTAGCTAAATTCGTACATAAAGAAGCTGCTTATTTGCTCAACTTCGGTTATCAAGGAATGGTATCTATCATCGATGCTTTGGTAACAAAAAATGACGTTATCGTGTACGATGTCGATTCACACGCTTGTATTATCGATGGGGTACGCTTGCACTTTGGCAAACGCTATACCTATCAGCACAATGATATGGAGAGCTTTGAGAAAAACTTAGAGCGTGCTGCCAAATTAGCTGAAACTACAGGAGGTGGTATCTTGGTGATTTCAGAAGGTGTTTTCGGAATGCGTGGCGAACAAGGTAAACTTAAAGAAATTGTAGCTCTTAAAAAGAAATACAACTTCCGCCTTTTAGTAGACGATGCTCACGGTTTTGGTACCTTAGGCCCTCGTGGTGAGGGAACAGGTGTTCACCAAGGTATACAAGATGAAATTGATGTGTATTTCTCTACTTTTGCTAAATCAATGGCAGGTATTGGAGCTTTTGTAGCTGCAAATGCCAAAGTCGTAGATTATCTTAAATATAATCTCCGCTCTCAAATGTTTGCTAAATCACTTCCGATGATTTATGTAAAAGGAGCTTTGAAACGTTTGGAAATGATGGAAACAATGCCCGAACTACAACAAAAGTTATGGGACAATGTAAATCGTTTGCAAAATGGACTTAAAGAGCGTGGATTCAATATCGGTAATACCAATACTTGCGTAACGCCTGTATTCTTGCACGGTAGTATTCCTGAAGCAATGGCGATGGTAAACGACCTACGTGAGCACTATGGTATTTTCCTTTCTATTGTAGTTTATCCAGTGATTCCAAAAGGAATGATACTCTTGCGCATTATTCCTACTGCTTCGCATAGTAAAGAAGATATCGACCGTACTTTGGAAGCATTTTCAGCTATTCGCGAGAAACTCGAAACGGGTGTATACCGCGCTATGAATGCTGAGCTTACTAAAGAAATGGGAGATATGTAATTAATTATTAAATTGAAAAAAAATACTTTGCCAAAGTGAGATAGCTTATTGTGCTACAACCAACTTTGGCAAAGTTTTTGTGTATCTCCACCTTGTTCATTATTAATTGCTAATCGTTAATTGTTAATTGTCATCCCTACATATAATGAAATTGAAAATATAGAAGCTATCATAAAGGCAGTATTTGCCCAAAATGATAAGTTTCATATCCTCATTGTAGACGACAATTCTCCTGATGGTACCGCCGATAAGGTACGCGAATTACAAAATATTTACCTTAACCGACTCTTTTTAGAGGTACGCACCGAGAAAAAAGGTTTAGGTACAGCTTATATTCACGGATTTCAGTGGGCATTAACACGCAACTATGAATATATTTTTGAGATGGACGCCGATTTCTCTCATAACCCTGCTGACCTCTTGCGGCTTTATGAGGCTTGCCAACAAGGTGCTGATGTTGCAATTGGGTCGCGTTATGTAAAAGGGGTGAATGTAGTGAACTGGCCCCTGCAACGCATCTTGTTATCCTATGGGGCTTCTATCTATGTGAGGGTAATTACGGGAATGAAAATTAAAGACCCTACTGCTGGCTTTGTGTGTTACCACCGAAGGGTATTAGAGAGCATCGACCTGAATACTATCCGATTTGTAGGCTATGCCTTTCAAATAGAGATGAAGTATCGTGCTTACCTCAAGAAGTTCAAAATCATTGAAGTACCTATCATCTTTACCGATAGAACTAAAGGAAAATCAAAAATGAATAAAAGCATTATCCGTGAAGCTATCTTTGGCGTTATCGGAATGCGATTTAAAAAATAAATCAGCATACAAAATTATGGAATTTATAAGAAAAAGACTCAAAAGCTTACAATATGTATTTCAAGGTTTGTTTTATTTAATAAAGAATGAACCTCCTGTGATGGTACATATTGCCATCTCTTTAGTATGGGTGATTTTAGGCTTTTGTTTCGGCATTACTACCAATGAATGGATTGTACAACTATTGTGTATTGCTATAGTACTGTCAGTAGAAGGTCTCAATACAGCCGTTGAGAAACTTTGCGACTTTATTCACCCCGACCATCATAAAACCATTGGGATTATCAAAGATGTAGCTGCGGGAAGTGTAGGATTTGCTGTGATACCAGTTAGTATTGTGCTTGGTATTATCTATTATCCTTATGTAAAGGAGCTCTTTTAATTCTCACTATGAAAGACGTAGTAAAAGGGTATTTAGCAGCTTTTATTTCAGCGGTTACTTATGGTATGATTCCGCTGTTTATGATTCCTATCAAGCAGCAAGGTTTTTCGGTAGATGCAGCGCTTTTCTATCGTTTTATTACTACAAGCGTCTTTATTATGGGATATCTTTTCTACCGAAAAGAGACACTGCGCATTACCCCGCGCGAAGTATTTATCTTTCTTGTTTTAGGATTGCTATACGCCCTTTCAGCAGAATTTCTCTTCCTTGCCTATGATTTACTCTCCCCAGGAATTGCTTCTACTATATTTTTTATGTATCCGCTAATAGTAGCACTTGCTTTGGGTGTTTTCTTTAAAGAACATATCACCTTTCGCACAATGATAGCCCTTATTGTTGTATTAATAGGTGTTTTCTTACTCAGTGTAAAAGATGTAACAAACTTTTCAATCAACTATATAGGGGCAGGCGTATCACTACTTGGGGCAATTTCGTATGCACTCTATATGCTTATTGTCAATAAATCTAAAATATCGGCTTCAGGAATAAAAGTATCGTTTTATTCTACCTTATTTTCTTCAGTTTATTTTCTTGTAAAACTATGGGTTATAGGTACTCCTCTTCCTATCCCCGAGGTAAAGATGAGTTTACTACTCACAAGTTTTGGTATAGTAACTACCTTGTTCTCTATTATTACCCTTATTTATGCTATCAGAATAATAGGTTCTACTCCTACAGCTATCATTGGGGTAATGGAACCCATTGTAGCAGTAGCTATCAGTATTTGGATATTCCAGCAAGAAAGTCTTACAACGAATCTTATTATAGGAGTGCTACTCATTATCATTGCAGTAATGATAGATATTTTGAAGCCTAAGAAAATATAGTTAAATTATTTTGTTTAATTCTAAATAAAGTGGTATTTTTGTCCGCTGAAAAACTTAAATATCATTTTATGAAAAAACTCATTTTGCCTATTATGGTGTTATGTGCTACGATGAGTATGGCACAAAATGACCCTCTTGATTCTAAAAAAGATACTGTATCACTTGAGGAAGTAGTGATTACGGCTAATCGTATCAAAGAGAAGAAAACGGATGCTGTTGCGAATGTAACCATTATTGACCAAAAGAAACTACAGCAGTTTATAAAAATAGCGCCTGATATGTCGCATCTTATTGGGATGATAGAACCAGCTATGTCACTTTCTACCAATACAACTAACAACCGTTATCAAAATTTGCGAGGGCGCTCTATACTCGTATTGATTGATGGTATTCCTCAATCTACGCCATTACGTGCTACAGACCGCGATATTCGCTCTATTGACCCAGCAGCTGTAGAACGTATTGAGATAGTAAAAGGGGCTACCTCTATTTATGGAAATGGAGCCATAGGAGGAATAATGAATATTGTAACTAAAAAATCGCCTAAAAATGTTATTTTCGGTGGGCAAACTACTATAGGAGCTTCAGCAAGAGATTCTTTTAAAGAAAATAGAGGCTTTGGCTATCGTTTTAATCAACAATTTTATGGAAATTACAAAGGCTTTTCTTATTTAGTTGATGCGGCAATGAACCAAACAGGTTCAGCTATTGATGGGACAGGTGAATATATATCTCCTCGCTATGGATTAGGAGATGTGCGTACTTACAACGGACTTGTAAAACTTGGTTATCAGATTGACGATGATAACAAGGTAGAAGCTATGTATAACTTCTATCAAAGTTTGCAAAACACCCCTTTGGTAGCTTCTGGAGGAAAATATCTAGAACGCCCTCGTATAGGAGTTTATGATACTAAAGACCCTGCTGCTCAAGATGAAGGAATGCGCTATAATCACAACGCCTATATAAAATTCAACTCCAATAACATTTTTAAACGTACTGATTTAGAGTTAAGTGCTTTTACCCAACACCAATATGCTATTTTCGATTATCGCAAGCACAACGCTCGAAGTCCACGCTGGGAAAGCAGTAGCGGGCAAGCAACTGTAAAAGGTGAAAAATATGGTATTCGTACCCAACTAACTTCTAAGTTTTTATTTTCTGAAAATGTTTTTACTCAGTTACTCTATGGTGCTGATGTATTGATAGATAAAACCAGTCAGCCTCTAGTAGATGGTCGTTATTGGATGCCTGAGCTCACTTCTTATAATTCTGCTCCTTTCTTACAAACAAAAACTACTTTCTTCCAATACTATGTACTCAAAGCAGGCTTGCGTTATGATTACATTGATGTATCTGTTCCTAATTATGAGGTTCTCAGGCTCCGCAATACCGATCCTCGTGTATATGTAAAAGGAGGAGATCTTACTTACAACAATCTTTCTCCTAACATAGGGATTGCCTACAACCAATTCAAGTATTTCCAGCCTTTCATCTCTTATTCACAAGGTTTTTCAATTTTTGATTTAGGAAGAACCCTTCGTGCTGCTAAAGCAGATGTCCTTTCTAAAATCAATACAGAGCCTGTTAAAACCGAAAATTATGAAGCCGGAGCTTATGCTGAGCTAAGCAAATATGTTCATTTGAGTGGTTCTTACTTCTATACTTATTCAAAACTCGGTAGTGATCTTAAATCAGTAAGTGGTTTTTGGGTAGTAGATAGAACCCCTCAAAAAGTATATGGTTTTGAAGTAAATGCTGATATTTTTCCTACTAAATGGCTTACCCTTGGCGGAAGTTTTATCTCTTTTGAAGGAAAGAAAAAATCTACTGAAGATGGAGATTGGGATGGCTATATGAGTGGTACTTCTATTCCTGCTCCTAAGGCAACTGCTTATATAAGAGTTACACCTACTGAATATAGTTACCTTCAAGTAAATTACTTACATACAGGTAGTAGAGATCGCTTCTCTCCTGATAATCGAGGTGTATATACTGAAGGAGAGGGAATTGTTTATCCTATCGACTTGTTTTCTCTCAGTGCAGGTTATACTTTCAACAAGTCTTTTTCTTTGGCTTTAGGAATTGAAAACCTCACCGATAAGGTGTATTATACACCTGCTTCTATGTTGGTAGCACGAGATGCTGAGTATGCACGTGGTAACGGAAGATATTTTAATCTGAGTCTTACTTATCGTTATTAAGATATAAATAAAAAAACGAGGTTTTTACACCTCGTTTTTTTATTATCAGTTTATAGACCGAACCGCTTCTTTTAGTTGTATCAAAGCTTGTTTTACCACACTTCGCGGACAAGCTAAATTTATGCGCATATAACCTTTGCCTTCTTCCCCATAAATAGCTCCATCATTTAGGGCTAAGTGTGCTTTATCAGTGCATAGGGCTACAATTTCTTTCTGACTGAGTTGTAATGCACTGAAATCTATAAATACTAAGTAAGAAGCTTGGGGTACAATCACTTTTAATTGTGGTATGTATTTTTCAATGTAATGTATTACTTCATCAACATTCCCTTGTACATAGTTGAGCATTTGTTGTAGCCATTCTTCTCCTTTGTTATAGGCGGCTACCACAGTGTTGAACGCAAAAACGTTTCCTGCGGCTAACTCATTCCCCTCTACATAGCTCTCAAAACGTCGGCGTAAGGTAGGGTTGGCTATCACGGCATACGAAGTTGCTAAACCTGCCATATTAAAAGCTTTGCTCGGAGAGGCAAATACTACCGAGTTTTGTGCAGCTTCTTCGCTTACAGTAGCAAATGGAATGTGCTGATATGGAGGTAAGGTAAGGTCGGCGTGGATTTCATCAGCTACTATAATTACGTTGTTTTGAGCGCAGATTGCAGCTACTTTTTGTAATTCTTCTCGAGTCCAAACACGTCCACCAGGGTTATGAGGATGGCAGAAGAGGAAGAGCTTACATCCTTTTATTTTCTCTTCAAACACTTCAAAATTGATGTGATATTGCCCATCTTTTAAGTCTAAAGGGCAGTTCACTAATTCGCGATGATTGTTACGAACTACTTGTGCAAAAGGATTGTATACAGGCTGCTGAATCATCACTTTTTCACCGCGTTCGGTAAAGCTTTGCACAGCCATTGCTAAGGCAGGAACTACCCCAGGAACGAATGAAATCATTTCTTTAGCAATCGTCCATTGGTGGCGGCGTGCTTGCCAACTGATAATAGCCTCATACCAACTCTCAGGTCTGGCTGTATAGCCAAACACTTCGCATTCCATACGTTTTTTCATCACCTCTACAATGAATGGAGGTGTTTTAAAATCCATATCAGCTACCCACATTGGTAGCAAATCGGTACGCCCCCAGCGAGGAGCTAATGCCTCTAACTTCAAGGCATCTGTATGTTTTCTACAAACTACTTCGTCAAAATTGTAATCCACTTTATCTAATGATTAATGGTTAATGATTAATTTTTTATTACGTATGTACCAACTAATTGTTAGGTTGTACCTATCAATTATCGTTACTAATTTACTCTCACAATGTTGGCACCCAATGCTTTGAGTCGTCCATCGATATTTTCATAACCTCTATCTATCTGTTCTATATTATAGATGGTAGAAGTACCTTTGGCTGATAAGGCTGCGATGAGCAGGGCAATACCAGCACGTATATCGGGTGAAGTCATTAGGGTAGCGCGCAAAGGCGATTTGAAGTCGTTGCCAATAACTGTTGCGCGGTGCGGGTCGCATAATATAATTTTAGCTCCCATATCTATCAGCTTATCAATAAAGAAGAGTCGGCTTTCAAACATCTTTTGGTGAATAAGCACCTCGCCGCGTGCTTGGGTAGCAACTACAAGTATAATGCTCAATAAGTCGGGAGTAAAACCAGGCCAAGGGGCATCGGCTACAGTAAGGATAGAGCCATCAATGTAATTCTGAATCTCATAGCCGTTAGTATGAGCAGGGATATGAATATCGTCGTTTTTCTTTTCGAAGGTAATACCTAATTTTTGGAAGATAGTAGGCATAATACCCAAATGTTCCCACCCCACATTTTTGATAGTAATCTCGCTGCGGGTCATAGCCGCTAACCCTATCCAGCTACCTATTTCAATCATATCGGGCAGAATGGTATGAGTACAACCATTTAGGCGTTCCACTCCATTGATAGTGATAAGGTTAGAACCAATACCTTGTATATCAGCCCCCATAGCATTGAGCATACGGCAAAGTTGTTGTACATAAGGCTCACAAGCAGCGTTGTAGATGGTGGTAGTGCCTTCAGCTAATACGGCAGCCATAATAATGTTCGAGGTTCCCGTTACTGATGCTTCTTCTAAAAGCATATAAGTACCACGGAGTTTTTCAGCTACTACACTATAAGTATAATTGTTCTCATCGTATTCAAAATGAGCTCCTAATTTAATGAAGCCATCGAAGTGGGTGTCGAGGCGGCGGCGACCTATTTTGTCTCCCCCAGGTTTAGGAATATAGCCTACGCCAAAACGTGTGAGTAGTGGTCCTACTACCATAATAGAACCGCGCAAGGCTTGCCCTTCGGTATGAAATGACTCTGATTTTAAGTAATCGATATTCACTTCATCTGCCTGAAAGCTATAAGAACCTTTTCCTACTTTTTGAATTTTTACACCTAAATTTTCGAGTAAAGAAATGAGTTTATTTACATCCTGAATGTCGGGGATGTTGTGAATAGTAACCTTTTGGTCGGTGAGTAGAACAGCACAAAGCACTTGTAATGCCTCATTTTTAGCACCTTGTGGAGTAATTTCTCCTTTAAGAGTATGTCCTCCTTCTATCTTAAATACGCCCATTATTATTCTTTTTATTAAATTTATTAGTAAAAACTTTTTTGTTTTGTTGATGTTGCTGATGAAGTTGATTTTGGTTCTGCTGCGGTATAGAGCGGCGAGTGAGGTTCATTTTGGTACGTATCAACGCTTGGCTGTCCCAAAGGTCTTCTTTCCTTTTGCGCAAATCTATCCGTCCTTTGCTCAATTCGTAAAGGTGTTCAAACACCACACTATCGTCTACCGCTTCTTTGTTCCAAGTGAGGAAACATTTTTTCATATGGTTAGCGATAGAATATTCTAAAGCCTCTCGCAAATCGCCTTTTTCCCATTTCACACAAGTGTTGATGAGCCTAAGGATGATATTGCCATAAAAGCGATATTTGAGTTGGTGTTGTGGATATTCTAAGCGGTCGGGGTGCTTGTGTAGGGTAGAGGGGGTAGGTTTCTCATAAGGAGAATCTACATCTAACTGAAAACCCGACATTATAAACAATTGATCCCACAATTTGTGTTGGAAGTCAGGGACATCGCGTAAGTGGGGAAATAGGTTTCCCATTACAGCGATGATGCTGCGAGCTGTGCGGTTGCGCTCATTGCGGTCTTCTAAAAGTACCGCTTTTTCAATCATTTTTTGTATGTGTCGCCCGTACTCAGGTATGCGCAAATGCGGACGTTCGGTATTGTATTCTAAGGTCGTCATAGTGATAAAATTCCTTCTACTTTGCCTGCTTCTTTGTAAAAAGCAATTACCTCATCAGGATTTTTTACGGTGAGGCTCACCGAAACTCCTGTGTATTTATCGCCTGATGAAGGGCGTGTGGTAATTTCGGCATCAGTATTTTTAAAAACATCCTCTAATTGCGCTAATTTATCCTCATCTTTAGGGATGATAAATTTATAGAGGTAGCGAGTAGGCCACAAACTTGTTTCTAAAAGTTCGTTTTTCAATCGCTCGTAAAATTCTGCTAATTCTTGTTCTGTTTTCATTTAATTTAGTTTTCTAACTATTGTAAAGTGCAAATATACAAATAATTTGTCAATTAGCAAGTTTTAGAGCTTAGCTATCAGCTTTTTCACGTTCAATATTTATCAATATATTCTAAGATTCTTTATAAAACAATATTTTATAAACAATTGATTTTTAAATTTCTACCTTATTCTGTTTCTTAAGCCTCAACCCCCAACCTCTAAAAACTGTCTCTTAAAATTTGCCATTTTAAAAAATAATCGTACCTTTGCGCCCTGAAAAATTACGTAATAAAAATTTAACATTGCAATGAAAAAAGAAATTCACCCAGAATCTTACCGTTTGGTGGCTTTCAAAGATATGTCTAACGACGATATCTTTATCACAAAGTCTACCGTAGAAACTAAAGAGACTATTGAAGTAGATGGGGTTGAGTATCCATTAGTAAAATTGGAAATTTCTCGCACTTCTCACCCTTACTACACAGGTAAATCTAAACTTATTGACACAGCCGGACGTATTGATAAGTTTAAGAACAAATACGCTAAGTTCCAGAAATAACATAGCAACTTCTAAAAACCTCCCTTTAAGGAGGTTTTTTTCTTATGAAAATACTCTCCGTCTCTCTCCATAATATCGCCTCAATCGAAGGTCCTTTTACCCTCAATTTGGAAGCTGACCCCCTCAAATCGGTGGGGTTATTCGCTATTACGGGGGCTACAGGTGCAGGAAAATCTACTATTTTAGATGCTATTTGCCTCGCCCTTTACAACGATACTCCTCGATTAGCAGCTACTCAAAGCTCGGTTGCTATAACCGATAGTGGGGTAGAGGTAAAGGCTAACAACGTGAAACACCTCTTGCGCAAAGGGGCTGTTTCGGGCTATGCCAAAGTGGTATTTCAGGCGGTTGATAGCAAGATTTACGAAGCTGAATGGCAGGTGAGCCGCGCTTACAACAAACTCTCGGGGGCTATCCAAAACGAGAAAATGCAACTCACTTGCTTAACTGATAATCACTTAATTACCGAAAACCGCAAAACACTCGTACTCGAAAAGATTCGCGAATGCGTGGGATTGACTTTTGATGAGTTTACCAAATCGGTGATTTTAGCACAAGGTGATTTTACTTCTTTCTTAAAAGCAAACGACGATAAACGTTCGGATATTTTAGAGAAACTCACAGGTACTGAGGTGTATACACGCGTCTCTAAACAGATACACGAATGTCATAAACAACACAAAAACGAACTTCAACTCTTAGAAAAACAGCTTGAGAACATTACTTTCCTAACGGAAGATGAACGCACTACGCTATCTACCCAACTCGCTGCTGATGAAGAAAAACTGAAAAACCTGCAAAACTCTCTTTCTTCTCTAAAAGCTCAACAACAGTGGTTTGACAATCAGAAATTGTACACACAACAATGGCAAGAGGCTCTTGAAAATAAACAAATAGCCGAGCAGGAGAAAATCTCTCAGTCAGAACGTTTTGCTCAACTTGCAATGGTGGAGCAGTTGCAAGCTGTAAAAGGGGATATCCTCACCCAGCAAAAGGAAAGCGAAAAATTAGCACTCACCACACAACAATTAGAGCAAGCTACTTTAGAAAAAGAACAACTTATTACCGATAAGGCTCTTATTTCCAGTGATAAAGAGGCTATCGAAAAGGATTTGGCAACAGCCAAAAGAACTTATGAAATAGCCAAACCTGCTATCGCTAAAGCAAAGGAACTGGATATTCGTTTCACAGAACAACAAAATGCGCTATTGCAATATCAGCAACAGTACAATACTAAAAAATCTGTTTTACAAACTAAAGAAACCGAACTTGAAAAAGTAGTGGAACATATCCAAAAAGGGGAGAGTTACATTCAAACTGAAGAACAATGGATCAATACTCACCCCGATGAGGATCAATTGTACCGCAATGCGCTGTGGTTAGAGCAACTCACAACCGACCAGCAACTGCTCAACGAAAAACTAACTGCCTACAAGCAAACGGAAGAACGCCTTACACAACAACTCTCTAATCTGAAAGCTCAATACGCTATAGAAAATCTTCCCTCAACTGATATAGAGGCACTTGCCAAACAACAAAAGGATTATCTCACTGCTTTGCAGATGTATCAATCGGATAGAGAAGTGGCAAAACGAATGATGCAATATGAAACGCAGAAAATACAAGGAGCATCGCTCTTACAGGAGTTGCAACATACACAAAATCAAACAGAAGAGGCTATAACACAATTGCAAACAGCTCAGGCAGAAGCTAAAATCGCTTGTGACACTGCTGAGCGTATCTACCAAAAAGCACAAATGGAAAATACCAAAGATGTTGCCTTTTTACGTGAACATTTGGTGGAGGGGGAGGCTTGTCCTGTATGTGGGTCGCTACACCACCCCAATGCTCACAAGGCTGTCGCTGAACATCTTATCAATACGGTATATCAAGAATTTCTCAATGCCAAAAAGCATTTAGAATCGCTTACGAAAGACTTAATTACCAAAGAAATAGAGCTTAAAGAACTGCAAAAACGCATAGCACAGCAAACCACACAAAATGCTGAATACGCAACATTATACACCCAAGAGTACGAACGCTTAACGCAATCGGTGTATTACTATATGACTTATCCCACTGCTGAAATAGAGCTTTATATCACAAGTAAAATTTCTGAAATAGAGCACCTTTTAGCAGAAACTGAAACGCTTTTTGAAGTGCTTAACCAACTCAAATCACTCACCGATGAACTGAATACTCTTGCAAAAGATACTCAAAATTGTGAACAACAAAGCCAGAAATACTTTCAGCAGTTGCAAAATTTGCAACTTTCGGCTGCTTGGCTCAATCTTTGGCAAACAGATATTGCACAATTTCAAAATAAAGTTACCACAGCTAAAACCAATTGGGAAACACATTCGGCTTGTCTCGAAAAATACAAAAAACGCCTTGCAGAACTCACACAAGAGCGCACAGAGCTTTCTTCTTCGGCTCAAGCGCTCCAGCAAGAACTCACTGAATTGACAGAACGTATTACTAAAGAGCAAATTCAGTTGCAAAAAATGAAAGAAGAACGTAACAATTTGTTAGAAGGAAAATCGGCTCAAGAGGTAGAGGCTACTTTTGAGAAACAAATAAATGAATTAACATCTCGGTTGGAGCAAAACCAACAGCAATACAATGCTATTTTGCTAAAACTGACAGCTAATGAAAAGACTTTAGAAACCTTAACAACGCAACAACAGCAATCGCAAACTCATATAACTGAGGCAACTCTTACAATAGAAGAATGGCTTACTGCTTACCCTTCTGAGCAAATAGACTTTATAAGAAGAAATATGCTAGAGTGGGCAAATCGCTCTCACGAATGGTTACAATCAGAAAGGCAAGCTCTTCAATCGTTAAACGAGCGCATAGCCCAATACAATACTATTGCTACAGAAAAACAGCAAGCTCTTGAACAATTAAAAGAAAAACGACCACTTGACCTTACAGAAGAAGCTACCATACAGCAATTGGCAGCTCAAACAGCTGAAGAAGATACACTACGCGAGGCTGTAGTTACTCAAAAAAGCAGGCTTCTAACTGATACTCAGCAGCGCGCTACCGCTGCAACATTGCATAAAGCTAAAGAAGAAAAGGAAAAACTCACCCATCGCTGGAGTTTGCTCAACGACCTTATAGGAAGTAGTACAGGTAGCACATTCCGCAAGTACGCTCAGGAATATACTCTTGATATGCTTTTGCAATACGCCAATGTACAAATGCGCTACCTCAATAGGCGTTACACTTTGCAACGTATTCCTAATTCTTTAAGTTTGCAGGTAGTAGATAACGATATGGGTGCTGAGGTGCGCTCGGTTTATTCACTTTCAGGAGGAGAATCGTTTTTAGTATCTCTGGCTTTGGCTTTAGCACTTTCCTCACTCTCATCTACTAAAATGAATGTAGAAACCCTCTTTATAGACGAAGGTTTTGGCTCCTTAGACTCCGAAACGCTTTCTGTAGCCATAGATGCATTGGAGAGCCTACAAAATCAAGGGAAGAAAGTAGGGGTTATCTCTCACGTACAAGAAATGGTAGAGCGCATTGCTGTGAAAGTAGTGGTACAAAAGAAAGGCAATGGAAAGAGCAGTATAGTTGTTACTGTTTAGTTGTTAGAAGGTAAGAAAACTACTTCAAAAATTTTACTCCAATTCTTACCCGTAATGAAAAAAGTTTGACGCTTAGGGTGATAGGCAATGCCATTGAGTACATCCACATCAGGAGTTTGCTCTACTTTGCTTTTAAGTCCGCGTACATCTACTACACCTTCAATAGCGCCATTTTCGGGATTGATAATCATTATGCCGTCCTTTAGGAAAGTATTGGCATAAATCTTTCCGTTAGCAAATTCTAATTCATTAGCATAAGTGTAGAGCGATTTATTAGTGCAGAGTTGTAAACTATCAATCTCGGCATAAGTTTCGGGATGGAGTAACCAAATTTTTTCACTACCATCACTTTTGTAGAGTTTGTCTTCTCCATTATGGCAGAGACCCCAACCTTCTTTACTTTTGCCATAAGTGAAGGTCTTCTGAAAGTTTAAATCTTTGTCATATACCATTCCTACTTGTTCTCTCCAAGTGAGTTGCAGTATTTTACCTTTAAAAACAGTAGCACCTTCGCCAAAGTATGAAGGTTGTAAAGGTACATTTTTATAAACTTCCCCTGTAAACGGATTCCATTTGCGTATAGATGATTCGCCGTATTGCCCTGTACTTTCCACAAGCGTATCACCTATGAATTCTAATCCTTGTGTATAAGCCTTCTTGTCGTGTGCATACTCATTGATGATTTTGTATGTATAGATTTTAGGAGCATCTTTAGCTAATAACAATAGTTGTTTTTGTACGGTGTACTGCTGTCCGTTAGTAGTATGAGCAGTAACTTTTAGTTGCTGTTTGCCTAACGGCAGAAGAGCGTGCAGTACGATAGTATCACCTTGAGCTTCTAAATGCTGTTGATGAAATTGAAAAGAAGTTTTGGTAATTGCCTCACTGAATTTTGGGTGTGTGATTTTCACCACAAGGGTGTCACCTAAGTGGTATTCTTTCTTTTTAGGAAAGATTTCTATGTTAAAATCCTTGCCGTCATTAGGCGTGTTTTTGCAAGCTACCACTGCTATTGTAAGCAGGATGAGGTATAAAAATTGTGGAAATGTAGTCATAAAATGTTATCTTTTGCTCTGGAAAATATAAGTAATAGTACCTGTTTGTTCTTTTTTGCCACTCACCGCATTGAATTTAGCTTTTTGAGCGTAGAGTAATGAGTTTTCTAATAGACAATCATCGGTAGTTGTGGAATTAGCTCTATCAATAGCTGTTTTAGTCACACGTCCTGCTTCGTCCACAGTGATACTTACCACCACTTTTCCATTGCGCTCACAAGTAAACACAGGATTTGGTATATTTCCTACTCTACCAGCTAAGGCGTATTTTACTAAAGTGTTTTTATTTACTTTGTCACTTATTTTAGGAGTATTAGTTGTGCTTTGCAAACTGTGATCGGTGATAATGAGGTCGCCTGCCATTTTTTGGTTGGCTACTAATTCTTCTTTGGCAGCTGCCATCTCCTCGGCAGCTCGTTCAGCCATAATTTCGTCTAAAGTTTTGAAATCATCAGTGTGTTGTAAGGAAGCATCAGTTTGGTTGTAGGCATTAGTAGTGAGTTTGGCATTGTTAGTAGGAACATCAGTATTTTGTTCAGTTTCTTCAGGTTGTGGAGGCTCTTGAGGTAAATCCTTGGGGGTAAGAGCCATTTCAATCATTATTTCTTTCTTTTTCCCGTGTAATTGTATTATTGTAAGAGTGAGTACCGTACAAAAGAGTATGAGCAAAGTGAGAGTAATTGCCTTATCGGTATTAGTAAACATTCTCATAAAAGAACGTATTTCATACTGTAATCCGGAAGTTTTTTGGGCTTTTCTTCTTGGAAATATAACTTCCATATTTAGCTCACCAATAGGGTGAGGGGGAGGTGTATCTTCACGTTCAAACTGACTGTTGATGGTTTTATTGTGATCGGCAAAACGATCGTTGAGAACTTTCTTTTCTTGTGGTTCACCTACCACAGTAGTAAGGATAATAGGAGGAAGGGGGTGTTTCCTAAGGTCAGGAATATGAGCACTTACAAACTCCTCAGGACTTATGGCATCACTTACTGAAAAATCACCTATTTTGGTGCGTCGCAAAGCAGATAGATAGCCTCCAGATCCTAAGGCTTTACCGAAATCGTTTGCTAAAGAACGTATATAAGTACCCTTACTGCATACCACCTCAAAATGCAGTTCAGGAAACTGACTTGCATCAATAGTGAAATTGTGAATGTAAATAGTGCGCTGAGGTACTTCTATTTCTTTGCCATCGCGAGCAAATTCGTAGAGGCGTTTGCCATCTTTTTTGATAGCCGAAAATACAGGTGGGGTTTGCACAAGCTCGCCCATAAACTGTTTTCGAACTTGTTCTATCAGTTCAGGAGTGATATGGTCAGTAGGGTAGCGAGCATCTATTTCGGTTTCCATATCGTAGGAAGGGGTAGTAGCTCCCAAGGTGATAGTACCCGTATAGGTTTTTACAGCATCTTGTATTTCAGTGATTTTTTTTGTAAATTTACCGGTACAAATCACCAATAAACCAGAAGCAAGCGGGTCTAATGTGCCCGCGTGCCCTATTTTTATTTTCTTGAGTTTGTAATGCTTGAGAATTGCCCATTTGATTTTGTTCACCGCTTGAAACGACGACCATTGTAGGGGTTTATCAATAAGCAAGATACGACCTTCTGAAAATTCTTCTGGAGTTATCATACTATTCACTTTTCACGATTCATTTTTCAGTTCCATAGAACTTCTCGCCTATGCGTATTTTCTCTCTACCATTGGCAACGCGCCATTTGTTGGCATCGCGCAATGAGAAAGCACAGCCACAATACTCTTGCTGGTAGAACTTTTCACTTTTACAGATTTCCATATTGCAGGCAGAGCCTCCGTTTTTGCGCCAATTGTAGTCCCAGTAAGTAAGACCTTCATACTTGTTAGCAGCGTTTTTGCCTGCTTCATTCACTTGGTTGAGGTCTTTCCAGCGTGAGATACCTAAAGAAGTAGCAATGGTATCAAAGCCATTTTCGTGAGCATACAAAGCGGTGCGTTCCATACGCATATCAAAACACATTGCACAGCGGCTACCGCGTTCGGGTTCAAATTCCATACCTTTGGCACGAGCGTACCAGTTATCGGTGTCATATTCAGCATCTACAATAGGTACACCATATTTTTCGGCAAAACGAATATTTTCGTCTTTACGGATTTCGTATTCTTTTTTAGGGTGGATATTAGGGTTGTAAAAAAATATAGTAAAGTCTATCCCCGATGCTTGAATAGATAGTATAATTGAGCCTGAACAAGGCGCACAACAAGTGTGTAACAATAATTTTTTGCCATTGTTAGGCAATACAAGATTCTTGTGAACTAATTCCATAGTATTTTGAGTTTTCTTTTAAAGGGCGCAAAAATACAAAGAAATCACAATATATCAAGATTCAGGGGGATACATTTGTTTGAGAGCATTCACATATACTTCTGCACCTTTGCGTTTAAAGCCCTCGTTTTCATAAAGTTTAATGGCAGCTTCATTGGTAGGTGAAGTAAAGAGCAATATTTCGCCTAAGCCCAATTCTTTTCCTTTAGTTATCAGCTGCTGAATGAGTTGTGTGCCTATTTTTTTGCCACGTGCAAATTCATCTACCACTACATCTTCTATCCAACCTTTGTAGCCTGAAATCACTCTGTAGATAGCCATAGAAGCCATTCCGTGTAGGCGACCATCTTCTATATAACCTACTACATAAGGAGCTTGAGCTTCATCATTAAAAAGGTTTGATAAGGGTTGCTGGTAACGCCTGCTCAACAATGAGAACAAGCGAGCGGCATCTTTTTCAATGGTTGGGGTAATGTTGCTTTTGTTTAAAAATGTGATCATACGATTTAGTTTAAAAAATAGGTTCGTCACCATAGTTGAGTTTAAATTCTCGTTTTACTAATTTTGTCTTCCTTTTCTATCTCCTAACCCCTAAGACCAAAGACCTCATTTCTCCTTGCAATTCCTCGGATTTTTCTCCTGCTATTTTAGCAAAGTCTTCACCTTTAGAAGCATAGATAATACCACGTGAAGAGTTGATGAGCAGTCCGTAATGTTCATTCAGTCCATAGTGACAAACTTCTTCTAAGCTACCTCCTTGTGCGCCAACTCCAGGGACTAATAGAAAGTGTTCAGGGATAATTTGGCGTATTTCTTTTAAGAATTCAGCTTTGGTTGCACCTACTACATACATTAGGTTTTGGCTGTTTTGCCAAGTGAGTGAGGTGCGTAATACTTTTTTGTACAATTCCTCATCACTGAGTTTCTGAGTTTGGAAATCAAAAGCCCCTTCATTAGATGTCAGTGCTAAGAGGATGGTGTGTTTGTTTTCAAAAGCTAAAAAAGGTTCTACTGAATCTCTGCCCATATAGGGGGCAACAGTCACACTATCGAATTGCATATCCTCAAAAAAGGCTTTGGCATACATACTTGAGGTGTTGCCTATATCTCCGCGTTTAGCATCGGCAATGGTATATATCTCGGGGTGGTGGCGGTTGAGATAGTCAATTGTTTTTTTTAAGGCGCGCCACCCCATTTCACCATGTGCTTCATAGAAAGCTGTATTAGGTTTATAGGCTACTGTAAAGCGGTGGGTAGCTTCTATAATTGCCTTGTTGAATGCAAAAATAGGATCTTCCTCCTCAAGCAAATGAGGAGGAATTTTAGTCATATCAGTATCTAAACCCACACATAGTAGTGATTGTTTAGCTTTGATTTGCTGGATGAGTTGCTTAATAGTCATTTTCTTCTATACGGGTAATTTCACGTTCATAGAAAGCGATAGCTTCTTCTATAAGGTTCTCACTTTCAGCTTCTAATTCTTTAGTGTCCTCTTCGTCAAACTCTTCAAGCCATTCAACTTCGTCGTTATCTAAATTCAATACGAAGCGTGGATACTCTAAATGCACTACAAACATAGCGTTAGGCATATCGGTGTTGTCACCTAAAATAAATTTTGGGAAGTTACTCATTTTAATTCTTTTATTAGTTCAATAGCTTTAGCTACCCCCTTAGAGGCAACGTCTTTAATTACAGTAATATTATCTTTACTGCTGATACTTGGGCGCGGGTCTACATAATATATAGGAGTGCCTTCTTCAGCACAATTCATCAGTCCAGCAGCAGGATACACTTGCAGTGAAGTCCCTACAATAAGTACTATATCAGCAATTTCAACTTCTTCGGCAGCCTTTACAATCATTGGTACATCCTCGCCAAACCACACGATATGAGGTCGCAATTGAGCTCCACTGGGGCTTAGGTCATCCACTTTGATATCTTTGGTACAGTCATAAAGCGTGTAAGGATCGTCTACCCCACGCATTTTTAAGAGTTCACCGTGCAAGTGGATAATATTGGTGCTGCCTGCACGTTCGTGCAAATCGTCTACATTTTGCGTGATAACTATCACATTATAGTCTTTTTCAAGCTCGGCGAGCAATAGGTGAGCAGGATTAGGTTGCACATCTTTTAGCTGTTTGCGCAAACCGTTGTAGAAGTTCAACACTAATTCAGGGTCTTTCTTAAAACCATAAGGGGTTGCCACTTGTTCTATGTCGTGTCCTTCCCACAAGCCATCGGCATCGCGAAAGGTTTTCACGCCGCTTTCAGCACTGATACCAGCCCCTGTAAGGACTACTATTTTCTTCTTTTTCATTGGTAATGTTAGTTATAAATTATGAAAATACTTCAAACTTCCCGTTTCTAAAAACGAATTTCTTATCACTGATAATATGATCCCCTCCACTATATATATCACTGATAACCGATTCTAGTTTTGCCAAACCTTCTGTATCTTCACTGCCACAAACTACCAATACATCGCGTGCAGGAACTCCTATTACAATCTCTCCTTCTACTGGAAAATTCTCTTTTGTCCATATATCCGTTAGAAGAATAAGGCTTGCTTCATAATTGCCATCTGCTATTAGAAAAATGAGATGTTCATCAGCTTGTGCTTCTATTTCTAAGGTGTTAGCTAAATTGTTGAGAGCCAACTCTCGTAGTGCTTCAATACTCATCCCTAACTCCTCAAAGTCCGAAGTAGACAAAGAGCCTATACTATCCCCATCATCTACCCCGTAAAACACATACAACTCATCGTTATACTTCTCATATACCATTGGTAACTCTTCAGCTTCTGGCACTATACTCTTCAATTTCTTTATATAGATTGTATCTTTGATTGTAGGAAAAATGCAATCAGTGATTGTGGTTGCTTCCTCAGACTTGTATATTCTAATCAATGGAGCGAGATATTTGTCTAAAATATCATTTAAATCATTTGGGTTGCTTAAATATTCATTAAAACAATTATCCAAAAAATGTTTTACTTCTCGCTGGTCATCAGGGGTTGTTGTGCTTACCTCCAATGCCGCTGTGCTATTTATAGTAATATCGGGGAAAGTCTCTCTCAAAGCATCGATATATAGCTGAGTAAACTCTTGTTCGTTCATTAGGTTTGTCATAACAATTAACAGATTAGAAAATTACTAGATAAAAAAAGTCCCTTTCTTATTAAGAAAGGGACTTTTTAGTGCAATTACTTTTTGTTTACTGATTCAGAAAGTTCAGTCCCAGCTTTGAATTTTACTACTTTCTTAGCAGGAACTTTGATAACTGCACCAGTACGAGGATTTCTTGCATCTCTCGCCTCTTTCTTAGTTACTGACCAAGATCCGAAGCCTACGATAGCTACCTTTTTACCTTGTTTAAGGCTCTTTTCAACGTTTGAAAAGAACGCTTCTACTGCTTTTTTAGCATCAGCTTTTGTTAAGCCAGCTTCTGCAGCAATTGCATCGATTAATTCTGTTTTGTTCATATTATAAATTGTATAATATAGTTAACTTGGTACAAAGGTAGTAATATATTTGTTTATGGCAAACATAAAACAAAAAAAAATGCAGTTTTAGTAAAAAATTAACATTTCAAACACTTTTTTCCCTATTTTCTTTGCTCATTGCAGCTTTTTTTCCTACTTTTGCACCCTCAAAAATAAAGTAAATAAGGTTCTTATAAATTATGCTTACACGACGACATATTAGGGCTAAAGTGATGCAATCAGTCTATGCAATGCAGCAAAGCCAAAGTCAGGATTTAGACAAAGAATTGAAATTCTTGCAAAATAGTGCTAATGAGATGGAAAATCTCTATCTTTTGTTAATGGCACTTCTTACAGAGCTTCATTCTTTGGCAGTAAATCAGTATGAAGTAGCACAAAAAAAATACTTAGCAACTCCTGCTGACAAACTGTTGCACCAAAAAATCAAAGACAACGAACTGCTTTCACTGATTGCTACTAACGAGGCGTTACAAAAAACTATAGTCGATGCTCATATAAACTTTTGGAATATCCAAGAAGAATATGTGAGAACGCTCTATAAACGTATTGTGGAAAGCGATATTTACCAAGCCTATAGTAAGCAAAAAGCAAGTTTTGAAGCTGATAAAAAATTTTTAATTGAAATTTTTGAAGAATTCATAGCTCCTGATGAAGGACTTTATGAATATATAGAGGACTATAACCTTACGTGGATGGATGATTTTCCTATTGTAAACACCTTTATAGTAAGAGAATTTAAAAGTTTACGCCCGAATCCTCCCGAAAAGTATTTTACTCCTCCTCTCTACAACAACAGTGAAGAAAAAGAGTTTTTAGTAGATTTGCTAAAGAAAACAGCTCTTAACGATGCTAAACTCAAGAGTTTTGTAGAAGATAAACTCACCAATTGGGACAAGGAACGCGTGGCAGTGTTAGACCTTATTCTTTTGAAAATGGCTATTTGTGAGTTTTTGCACTTCCCAAGTATTCCTGTGAAAGTAACTATCAACGAGTACTTAGAGCTTGCTAAAGAGTATTCTACTGCTAAAAGTAGTTTGTTCATCAATGGGGTACTGAATGTAGTACACAAGGAACTCAGTGAAAAAGAACTTATTAAAAAGATTGGACGAGGACTTTTGTAAGTAATAAAATAAAAAAAAACTAAAATTAAGTATATATGCAAAATTTGATGAGCAACAATTTTTTGATTATCGCATTGATGATTGTGGTAATGTATTTTCTAATGATTCGTCCACAAGCAAAGCGACAAAAACAAGAAAAAAACTTCATACAATCAATGAAGAAAGGCGATAAAGTAATTACCAAAGGTGGTATGCACGGTCGCATTGTAGAACTTACCGACGATACTTGTGTGATTGAAACCCTTGCAGGTAAAATAAAATTCGAGCGTTCGGCTATCTCTATGGAACTTTCTATTAGATTGAGAGACAATAAAAAAGAAGTAGAGAAAAAAGAAGCATAATGCTAAAAAATACTCACAAAAAAGAGTGTATCTATTTTTGTAATAGATACACTCTTTTTTTATACAGTTTTAGGAGTTACAATTAATTTGTAGAGAACAATCTTGCGAAGAAACTTTTGCGTTGCATCATACTTTCTTCTTCAGGATGTTCTTCACTGAAAATTTCATCGGAAATTTCATAGTCACCAAAGTTACCTTCAGTGTGATGAGTATTAGATACAGGTTCAAACACGATATCTTGATGAGAAACACCTTCAGTGCGTCGATTTTCATCTAAAATATCCATTATGTATTCGATGTACGATTTGCCCTGTTTTTCTAAGAATCCTTTCAAATAACGATTGCTAAGTTCCATGCCTCCTATCTTTTCAAGTTTAAGGAGTGTTTGGTATAAAGGTTCTATATGATCCGTAATCACATACTGAGGCACTGCACGACGGCGTGCCATAATAGTTACTACTTCACCCATAATATTTCTACCCACCTCAAAATCGGTGATTACCCAATAGTATTCGCCAGATTTTGCTAAGTTTTTGATGATGCCGTGAAAGTTTCTACCTGCTAAAATATTATCCCAAGTAACCTTAAATATAATTTTTGGCATATCGGGGTGGCGGATAATATTGTGAGGTTTCCCAAGCAATTCATCTGCTGAATAGCCACAAATGTCTATGAACGTTTGGTTTACGTCAGTAATAGTACCATACTTATCAGTTGTACTGATAATAGTCTTTGTCTTGTCCCACACAACTTCTCTGTTGATAGGAGTAGGTCTGTTTGTGATTTCTTCTGACATAATTTCTATAGATTATATTCAACGCCACAAAAGTAAGAAAAAAATATTATAAAACAAAATGCATATCGAACTTTTTTGTGTGAAATATAACGTTTTCTTTGTAAATATTTGATAATCAAATGGTATGTTTTTTTATTCTATAGTAATTTTAGAGCAGATTATTTGTAGTTCACAATTATTTACTATCTTTGCGCCGAATCATTCTAAATAAGCATCTTTTATGAAAAGACTTTTATTTGTTATTGCAATACTTCTAATAGGGAAGATCCACGCACAAGAAAATGTTTTCCTCACTAATGAATATTGGAAACAAAAACCTTCAGTGGCTCAAGTGGAACAGGCTATCAATCAAGGTAATAGTGCTACCGCTTTTAATAGCCGTGCTTTTGATGCAACAACTTTGGCGATCTTAAATGGAGCACCCTATGAAACTATTGCTTATCTTATTGATTTAGAGGGTAATGGAGTAGATAAACTGACTCACGACAAACGCACTTACCTCTTTTGGGCTGCCTATCAGGACAATGTGCCCGTGATGGAATACCTTCTCAAGAAAGGAGCTAAGGTGAATATTACTGAATCACATCAACTTACCCCTTTGTTATTCGCCGCTGTAGGAGGGAGAAGCAATAACGCAATTTATGAATTGTTACTGAAACACGGCGCTAACTTAAAAGATACTAATGCCGATGGTGCAAATGCCCTTTTGCTGTTACTCCCTCACCTCAAAGACCTTAAAGAAGCTGATTATTTTGTAAAAAAAGGACTCAAACTTACTGCTACCGATAACAAAGGTAATAACGCTATTTACTACGCAGCAACAACGGGTAATCGCCCTATAATTGAGGCTCTGATGAAAAAGAAAATTAATGTTAAAAACCTGAATAACAAAGGTGAGAGTGCTATTTTTGGTGCCGCTCGTGGTGCTAAAAGAAATTATAACAAACTTGATACTTTCCTATATTTAGAACAATTGGGGCTTTCACTTAATCAAAAGAATAAAGATGGACTTTCTCCTCTTTTTGTGTTAGCTGAAAAGAACAAAGATGAAAAAGTGATTAATTATTTCTTAGAAAAAGGAAATGATGCCAATCAGCTTGATAAAGAAGGAAATAACCCATTGATGAAATCAGCAATCAGCAATAATATATCTGTAATAACAGCTTTACTCGCCAAGACCAAAGATATCAACACACAAAATAAACAAGGATTATCGGCTTTGACCTTTGCAGTAGAGAACAATACCCTTGAGGTAATAGATTTTTTACTCTTAAAAAATGCCGATGTTCAAGTAGTAGACAAGGAAGAAAATACACTTTATCACTACGCTGTGAAACGCGGTGATATAAAAATTTTAGAAAAACTTTCACTCTATCCTATCAATATCAATCAAAAAAATAGCAATGGTCTTACCCCTCTACAAATGGCTGTGATGACCGCTAAAAATTTAGATGTGGTAAACTTCTTGCTCAGCAAAGGAGCTGATAAAAATCTCACTACCGATTTGGGTGAAACAGTTTACGAATTGGCTCAAGAAAATGAAGCCTTAAAAGGAATGAATGTAGAATTTTTAAAATAAAAGAAAGAAGATGAAAAAGAAACTCTTACTTACTGTAGCTGTGGTAGTTGCCTTGCTTACAGTTTCATTTGTCGCTCAGCAAGCTACTGCTAAAAAATACAAATGCCTTATCCAGCTTACTAACTACAAAGGGGAGGGGGCTTATATAGTAGCTTCACTCATCAATCCACAAGGAAAATATGAGCAAACATTGCAAGTATTAGGTGATGACCCCGAATGGTATGATGATCTTACTGAATGGTGGAAATTTTATGGCAAACGCCAAACAATTGATGGGATTACAGGAGCGACCATCAGTGGGGGAGAACGCGCTGTAAAGGTGCTCACCCTTGATGAGAATAAGTTTGACAAAGGGTATAAAATACGCTTTGAAACAGCAGTAGAAGATGACTATTACTATGCTAAAGACGCTGAAATAGAACTCAAAAAAGAAAACCTTAACACTAAAGTTGAGGGTAAAGGCTATATACGTTACGTTAGACTGATGCCTAATTAGTGACTAAAGTAATATTCGAGTACTTTTAGTTTAAAAATGTACTGATATTTAGCTTTTATCACATCATTTTGAGCATTTTCATATTCGTATTTAGATTGATTGAAGTCAAAAGTATTCATTAAGCCTACATTGTGTCGTTCTCGTGCATAACTAAAAGATTGTTCTTTAGCTTGAGCTGTTTTTTCACTTGCTTCGTATAGTTTTTTGGCATTAGCAGCATCGTTGTAGGCTTGATAGATATTTTTTTCAGTACTCAATTCAGTTTGTTCCTTTGCTAATTGCATTTTCTGTAAGGCTAATTTTTGAGTTTTAACATTACTAAGTACAGAAAAATGATTAAAAATAGGAATATTGAGCGATAAACCAGCGTACATACCTTTGTTAGTATCAAGCTGTTTCCAGAAATCCATTACTTGGTTCTTACTCCATCGCGAACTATAACCCCATTGCGCAGAAAGGCGAGGCCAAAAAGCAGACTGACTTAAGCGCAAACTACTTTCAGCTAATTTCACATTGGCAGTTGCTAATTTCACTTCACCCATTATCTCTTTAGCACTTTGGTAAATTTCTTCAGGAGTTTTGTTTAGTATATCGGCTACGGGAACTTCAAATGTGTTATCAGCTACCTCAAAATCTTTGTAATTCTTCAGTAAAAGCAGTTGAGCTAATCCCATTTTTCCGATGAAAAGAGCGCTTTCTGTTTCTATAATTTTCTGCTCAAGCGAAAATAGTTGAGCTTCACTATCATAAATATCACCTTTGGGTAATGACCCCGCATTGATGAGTTCACGCGTACGTGCAACGCTTTCTTTTGATATTTCTAATTGTGCTTTTTGAATTTTGATCTTTTCTTTGTTGCTCAATACTTCAGTGTAAGCGTTGATAATCATTAAGATAATCTCATCTTTCTTCATATCCAATTGGTATTGAGTTGCCAATTGTTTACATTTTGCTTGTTGTAATTTACGCCAATTTTGTAAGCCTGAGAACAGAGGCATTGACATACTGATACCTCCTGAAGCCGATTCAAAAGTAGTGTTTTCAAACTGATTGCTCACAGGATTGATATTCTTTCCTGTATTCCAATTATAAGCTGCTTCACTGTTGATAGAGGGCAAAAAGTTAGCTTTTGTTTGCCATACTTCTATATCAGTGGATTTCAAGTCTATTTCCGATTGTTTAATAGAAAGGTTGTGCTCTTTGGCATACGCTATGCAATCGTTGAGCGTCCAAAGTTTCTGAGCTACTGTTGAAAAAGGTAGCAAGCAAAGTAAGAAGAGTGTTTTTTTCATCATTTAATATATTCGATAGGTTTAGCCCTTTTACATACAATTACAGCTATGTGTTCCTCGTTGTCTTCATCTTTTCCCGTAAACGAAAGAGTGAGAATTTTACCTTTTATCAGGAAAGTGTTGTTTAAATCACTTTCTTCTTTGCGGATAATGTGATTGCCCTCTACGGTATAGAAATCTTTATTACTGTTGAGAATTACACAATTACCATTGTATTTTTTGTAGTAATTTTCAATAATTTCGTTTTTAGTGAATATAAAAGTACTCTGCTTTTCACAATCGTTGAGGGTAATCTCTAAGTTGTCTAAACTTTGAGATTCAATCGTCCACGAGCCTATGAGATCGTCGTGGCGGATGCTTTCCTCTTGAGAAAAAGCGGGTAAAAAGCTAAAAAGTAGCGAGATAGCAACGAATAGTTTATATATAGTACTCATAGAAATGATATTGTGAGTACAAAACTACAAAATAATTCTGGATTGACAAATTATTTTATATCTTTGTCGCGTAAAATCAGCAAATTGACAAATTGTTAAATCGAAAAATCTACTATGAACAAATATCTTTTAGAACGTTACCCACTTGTGTGGAATACTCGCTTGCTCCCAATGTTAGCTCTTGCGAGCGGTGGACATATCTTCTTTATCTTATTAGGTTGGGCAGCAAAAAATGAAAACTTTAATTACTATGCTTTTAATGCTATAATGGCAGATTTTATAGGGATGCCATTATTGTTACATCTTGTTATCTCTATATTGTTGTTAGTAGTTTGGTTGCTGTATCTCAGTAGAAACAACGCTTTCAAGCATTTCTATCCTTTCTCTGAAGAAAAACTTTTCTTGCAATGGATACTTTATTTTCTTATCGTTTTCGCCTCAGTATCCTTTGTTCTGTCCTATGCGATTGTAAAAGGCTTAGGAAAGTACCCTTTTAGCAATACTTCTGATGTGATATACCTATTGAATTTCCTTTTGATTATTACTTTTGCTATAGCAACACTTGTATACTGTGTGCGTATTACCAATGTACAAATTCTGCTGTTTACTATTGTTTTTATAGGGGTTCTTTCAATTATATTATCTTTTATAGGTAATAAATTGTTGTTTTTATTGGTTTATGCAACACTTGTATATATTTCTGTGAGTAAGGAAATTCACATACCAAAGAAGTTTATAGGCGTTGTGGTAAATACAGTGCTTCTTTTTTCGTTTATGGTAATGTACTATGTAGTTGATAGTATTATGGAGAATATGTTATTAGATAGGTCGCGCGATGGGTTTTCTAACAAAATTTTTTGTATATCCTTCTGTTTAACTTTGGTGTTTATAGGTTGCTACACAAGGGTAATACAACGATGGAAAGCAATAGCAGACTGAAGTAATACTTTTCTATAATTAAAATTACTGACATATTGTCAGTTTTGAAAATAAGTTTGAAAATACTGATAATAAGTTGTTTAATTTAATTTTTGTTTAAAATATAAAGAAGTTATCCCGACAGAAAGTTTTTTGTAGCTGTCATTTTGTCAGTTAAAACTATTTGGCATAACTCTTGTCTTTCTCTTGTTGAAAATGTTTAACCCAAATTGTTAATTGAAAGATATATGAACTTTAATAATTTTACTATCAAAGCACAAGAAGCGGTACAAACCGCTCAACAAATTGCCCAACAATATGGGCATCAGGAATTGCAAAACGAACACTTCTTCAAAGCTATTGAGCAAGTAGATGAGAACGTATTGCCTTTCCTATTCAAAAAATTGAATATCAACCGCGAGCAGCTAAATAAACAGTTGGATGCAGCCTTACAAGGTTTTGCAAAAGTAAGCGGTGGCGATATGGGGATCTCACGTGATGCAAGCACTATGCTCAACGAGGCTGTAAATATCGCAAAAAAATGGAATGACGAATATGTGTCTTTGGAACACCTTATATTGGCTATCTTCAAATCAAACAGTAAAATAGCTCAAGCACTCAAAAACCAAGGCGTGAGTGAAAAAGAGTTGGAGAAGGCTATTCAAGAATTGCGTAAAGGTGAACGTGTAACTTCAGCATCAGCCGAAGATACTTATAATTCACTCAACAAATACGCCAAAAACCTCAATCAGTTAGCCGATAGTGGCAAACTTGATCCTGTGATTGGTCGTGATGAGGAAATACGCCGTGTGTTACAAATCCTTTCTCGTCGTACCAAAAACAACCCTATGTTGGTAGGTGAACCAGGGGTAGGTAAAACTGCTATCGCTGAAGGCTTAGCTCACCGTATTGTAAAAGGCGACGTACCTGAAAACTTAAAAGATAAGGTGATTTACTCTTTGGATATGGGTGCTCTTATCGCTGGTGCGAAGTATAAAGGTGAGTTTGAAGAACGACTCAAATCGGTAGTGAAAGAGGTGACCTCTTCCGATGGTAATATCATTCTATTTATAGACGAAATCCACACCCTTGTAGGTGCGGGTGGGGGAGAAGGTGCGATGGACGCTGCCAATATTCTAAAACCTGCTTTAGCGCGTGGTGAACTTCGTGCTATTGGAGCGACAACCCTCGATGAGTACCAAAAATATTTTGAGAAAGATAAGGCTCTTGAACGTCGTTTCCAAAAGGTAATGGTAGATGAACCAGATACTGAGAGTGCAATTTCTATCCTTCGTGGTATCAAAGAAAAATACGAAACTCACCATAAAGTGCGTATTAAAGATGAGGCGATTATCGCGGCAGTCGAACTTTCTGAACGCTATATCACCAATCGTTTTTTGCCTGATAAAGCTATTGACTTGATGGATGAGGCAGCTGCAAAACTCCGTATGGAAATCAATTCTAAACCTGAAGAGTTGGATGTGCTTGACCGTAAGATAATGCAACTCGAAATAGAAATTGAGGCTATCAAACGCGAAAAAGACGAGGAAAAGCTAAAAATGCTTTATGTAGATTTAGCAAACCTTAAAGAAGAACGCAACGCAGTGAATGCTAAATGGCAGAGCGAAAAAAGTGTGATAGACGAGGTACAAGCAACCAAAGAAGCTATTGAGAAATACCGTTTAGAAGCCGATAGAGCTGAACGCGAAGGCGACTATGGTAAAGTAGCCGAATTGCGCTATGGTAAAATCAAAGAAGCAGAAGATAAGTTAGCGGAATTACAAAAGAATTTAGATAGCAAATCTCACGAAAATGCTCTTGTAAAAGAAGAAGTGACAGCTGAGGATATTGCCGAAGTTGTAGCAAAATGGACAGGTATACCCGTAGCTAAGATGTTACAAGGTGAACGCGAAAAACTCTTGAACTTAGAGAAGGAATTGCACCGCCGTGTAGTAGGTCAAGAAGAAGCTATCGAGGCAGTTTCCGATGCCATACGCCGTAGCCGTGCAGGTTTGCAAGACCCACGTCGTCCTATAGGCTCTTTCCTTTTCTTAGGAACTACAGGGGTAGGTAAAACGGAACTTGCTAAAGCCTTAGCCGAGTATCTATTCGACGATGAAAATGCAATGACGCGTATAGATATGAGTGAATACCAAGAAAAACACGCTGTGAGCCGATTGGTAGGTGCGCCTCCAGGATATGTGGGTTATGACGAAGGTGGTCAGCTTACTGAAGCTGTGCGTCGCCGTCCGTATTCTGTAATCCTTTTAGATGAAATTGAAAAAGCTCACCCCGATACTTTCAACATCTTGTTGCAAGTGCTTGATGAAGGTCGTCTTACTGACAACAAAGGTCGTACTGCCGACTTTAAGAATACAATCATCATTATGACTTCTAATATGGGTAGTCAAATCATTCAGGAAACTTTTGAAAAATATCCTAATGATACTGAGCGTGCTATCGATGAGTCTCGTGATGAAGTCTTACAGCTCCTCAAAGAAACTGTACGTCCGGAATTTTTAAACCGTATAGACGATATTATAATGTTTACACCACTCAATGCTAAGAATATTCGTAGCATTGTGAAGTTGCAATTGCAATCGTTATTCCGTATGGTTGCTAAAGAAGGCATTTTGCTCGATGCTACCGATGAGGCTATTGATTACTTAGCACAAAAAGGATTTGACCCTCAGTTCGGAGCACGTCCTGTAAAACGTACAATCCAAAAAGAAGTGCTCAATAAACTCTCCAAAGAAATATTGAGCGGTACGGTACAACGTGATGCAGTCATCTTATTAGATGCTTTTGATAACCAATTGGTATTTAGAAATCAAAAATCAGAGAATAATTAACAAGGAATTAGGAAATTTAGGAGTTAGTTGTCAGTCATTAGTAGCAATGGCTAACTCCTAAAACCTATCTCCAATCTTTAACTCTGACAATTTGTCAGTTTTTAGTCCTTTGGCACAATCATTGACTAATAACTGATGAAAATATAAATAAATGTTGAACTTAAAAAACGATAATTAATTAATATGAGTAAGATTATAGGTATTGACTTAGGAACCACAAACTCTTGTGTTTCTGTAATGGAAGGTAATGACCCAGTGGTAATTACCAATGCCGAAGGTAAACGCACAACTCCTTCAGTGGTAGCTTTTACCGAAGGCGGTGAAATAAAAGTAGGTGACGCTGCTAAACGTCAGGCTGTTACCAACCCTAAAAACACGATATATTCTATCAAACGTTTTATGGGTAACAAATTTTCAGAATTAGAAAAAGAAATCGCTCGTGTACCTTATAAAGTAGTACGTGGCGACAACGATACCCCTCGTGTGGATATAGACGGACGTTTGTATACCCCACAAGAAATTTCAGCTATGATTCTTCAAAAAATGAAGAAAACTGCCGAAGATTTCTTAGGACAACCAGTAACAAGTGCAGTAATCACTGTACCAGCTTACTTTAACGACGCTCAACGTCAAGCTACTAAAGAAGCTGGAGAAATCGCAGGTTTGAAAGTAGAACGTATCATTAATGAGCCTACAGCTGCTGCTTTGGCTTACGGTTTGGATAAAGACCATAGCGATCACAAAATTGTTGTATTCGACTTTGGTGGTGGTACACACGACGTGTCTATCTTGGAACTCGGCGATGGTGTATTCGAAGTATTAGCTACCGATGGTGATACTCACTTAGGTGGTGATGACGTAGATGAAAAAATCATCAATTGGTTGGCTGAAGAGTTTCAAAAAGAAGAACAAATCGACCTTCGTAAAGATCCTATGGCATTGCAACGTCTTAAAGAAGCTGCTGAAAAAGCTAAGATTGAACTTTCTTCAACTACTGAAACTGAAATCAACTTGCCTTATATCACAGCTACAGCCTCAGGACCTAAACACTTGGTACGTAAACTCTCTCGCGCTAAATTCGAACAACTCATTGATGACCTCGTAAAACGTACTATTGAGCCTTGTAAAAAAGCGTTGGAAAATGCGGGTCTCACTGTAAGTGATATCAACGAAGTAATCTTAGTAGGTGGTTCTACACGTATCCCTGCTGTACAAGATGCTGTTGAGAAATTCTTTGGTAAGAAACCTAATAAGAGTGTGAACCCTGATGAGGTAGTAGCCATTGGAGCAGCTATTCAAGGAGGTGTACTCACCGGTGATGTGAAAGATGTATTGCTCTTGGACGTTACCCCACTTTCTTTAGGTATCGAAACTATGGGTGGTGTGATGACCAAACTCATCGATGCAAACACTACTATTCCTACCAAGAAATCACAAGTGTTCTCCACTGCTACCGACAATCAGCCAAGTGTAGAAATTCACGTATTGCAAGGAGAGCGCCCAATGGCACACGATAATAATACCATCGGTCGTTTCCACTTAGATAATATTCCACCTGCACCACGTGGTGTACCACAAATTGAGGTAACTTTTGATATCGATGCCAATGGTATCATCAACGTATCAGCAACCGATAAAGGTACAGGTAAATCTCACAATATCCGTATAGAAGCCTCTTCAGGTCTTTCTAAAGAAGAAATTGAAAAGATGAAACGCGAAGCTGAAGCCAATGCTGAAGCTGATAAACAAGCGAGAGAAAAAGCTGAAAAACTCAACGAAGCTGATGCGATGATTTTCCAAACCGAAAAACAATTGAAAGAGTTTGGTGACAAAATCCCAGCTGATAAGAGAGGAGCTATTGAAACAGCACTTGGTGAACTCAAAACAGCTTTCGAAAGCAAAGAGCTCCCAGCAGTAGAAGCAGCTCTCAGCAAAATCAACACTGCTTGGCAACAAGCCTCTGAAGATATCTACAAAGCACAACAAGGAGGTGCAGCACAAGGACCAAATCCTAATGCAACCAATCCTTTTGGTGATGCAAATCCATTCGGCGGACAACAAGGTGGCAACAATGGTCCCGATGTCCAAGATGTAGACTTCGAAGAAGTTAAATAATAAAAACAATAATAACACCCCCATTTGATAGAAATTATTAGATGGGGGGTATTTTTTTAGTCTATCAAAATTATATACTTTTACATCACTACACTTTCGTAAAGTCTTGAACTTTGAAGTATGCTCTGTAGGAACGTATCGTATACGCCCAAAAATGTTTGCAAATCACCCTCTCAAAACTTCTTTTTCGTGCAAATTCGTGTGATTCGTGGGCGACTTTCAATTGTTTTTACATTACAAAGGATTGTTTTCCTTCGGGGGAATGGAGGTTTTTTTATACAAATGCGTAATCTAAATTAAAACCGTGCAATATGTAAAAGATTTTTAATCTATATAACTATTTAATTTACAGACTGCTATCTCCTGTCTCCTAACTACTATCTCCTTTTTATTCAAAAAAGTTTTGCTATTTCAAAAAATAGTTATACCTTTGCGCCCTGAATATAAATAACACATTAATAAATAGAGAAAAAATGGCAAGAGTTTGTGACTTAACAGGCAAAAAAGCATTGGTGGGCAACAACGTGTCGCACGCAATGAACAAAACTAAACGTAAATTTAATGTAAACCTCCGTACAAAACGTTTCTTCATCCCTGAAGAGAATCGTTGGATTACCCTCAAGGTTTCAGCAGCTGCAATTAAAACTATTGATAAAAAAGGTATCTATGCAGTGCTACAAGAAGTAGAACGTAACGGATATATTAACTAAATTTTAAAACAATACTAAAATGGCTAAAAAAGGAAATAGAATTCAGGTTATTTTGGAGTGCACAGAGCATAAAGAATCTGGTCTTCCAGGAACTTCACGTTACATCACTACCAAAAACAAAAAAAATACACCCGATAGATTAGAGCTTAAAAAGTTCAACCCTATCCTTAAAAAAGTAACTGTTCATAAAGAAATTAAATAATTAAAACGTTATGGCAAAGAAAACAGTAGCAACCCTACAAGGTAAATCTAAAAAGCTTACTAAAGCTATCAAAATGGTGAAATCACCTAAAACAGGTGCTTACACTTTCGTAGAAAGCGTAATGGCTCCTGAACTTGTTGATGAATTTTTGAAGAAGAAATAATTAAATTTTCTCTATTTTTATCATATCTAAAAAAAGCTGTCGTGAGACGGCTTTTTTGCATATATAAACTTTTTTATTACCTTTGCACTCATATCTAAATATATACAATAAGTTATGGCATTCCAATTTCTAAAAAATATCTTTTCTAAAGAAAAGAAAGAAACCTTAGATAAAGGCTTAGAAAAATCTAAAAATAGCTTCTTCGACCGTTTAGGAAAAGCGGTTATGGGAAAATCTAAAGTAGATGATGAGGTGCTTGATGACCTCGAAGAAGTCCTCATTGCCAGTGATGTAGGTGTGAATACTACACTTAAAATTATCGACCGTATTGAGGCACGTGTGGCTAAAGATAAGTATTTAGGGACTTCTGAACTTAATACCATTCTCCGTGAAGAAATAGCAGGTCTCCTTTCCGAAACACATACCGGTGAAGCAACTGATTTTATTCTCCCAGCCGACAAAAAACCTTATGTGATGATGGTTGTAGGCGTGAATGGTGCTGGTAAAACCACTACTATAGGTAAGCTCGCAAGTCAGTTCACTAAAAAAGGTTTGAAAGTAGTATTAGGCGCTGCTGATACTTTCCGTGCTGCTGCAATCGACCAATTGCAAGTATGGGCTGACCGTACAGGGGTACCGATGATCAAGCAGCAATTAGGGAGCGACCCTGCTTCAGTAGCTTACGATACGCTGAGCTCTGCCGTAAAACAAAATGCCGATGTGGTGATTATAGATACGGCAGGGCGTTTACATAACAAAATCAACTTGATGAACGAGCTTTCAAAAATCAAGCGAGTGATGCAAAAAGTATTGCCAGATGCTCCTCACGAAGTGCTCTTAGTGCTCGATGGCTCTACAGGACAAAATGCTTTTGAACAGGCTAAGGAATTTACGAAGGCTACGGAGGTTACCTCTTTGGCAGTAACTAAGCTTGATGGCACGGCTAAAGGCGGTGTTGTAATAGGTATTTCCGATCAGTTTCAAATTCCTGTGAAATATATAGGAGTAGGGGAGGGAATAGACGATTTGCAAATCTTTAATAAATACGAGTTTGTAGATTCCTTCTTTAAAGAATAATAACTTTCTTTGATAAATAAAAAGAATCATTTTACACAATTCCTTATGAAAGTCTCAAGATTTTCAGAAGATATGTCTAATGTAGAATGATTCTTTTTTAGCTTTAAAAAAATAGACTTTATTTTTTTGTAAAGAATTATTCGTATATTTGTCGCCAATTTAATAAAACTAACTAATATTATTTAGATATGTCAAACGACATCCGCATTCGAAAAGGGTTGGACATACATTTAGAAGGCGAAGCTGATAAAACTACACAACAGCTTCCTCTTGCTGCTTTGTATGGCATTAAACCCAGTGATTTTCACGGTGTTATTCCTAAGCTTTTATTGCGTGAGGGTAATGAAGTGAAAGCAGGTGAAGCACTGTTCTTTTCAAAGAGTGATGAGCGTGTTTTGTTCCCTTCTCCAGTAAGTGGTACTATCAAGGAGATTGTACGTGGTGAGCGTCGCAAAGTGTTGGAAATACACATTGCACCAGCCCAAGAACAAACCTTCAAAGACTATGGAAAGAAAAATGTAAACGAGATGCAGGGCGAAGACATTAAGGCTCACCTCCTTTCTTCAGGTTGCTGGCCTTTTATCAAACAACGCCCTTACGACGTGATTGCCAATCCCGACGGAAAGCCTAAAGCTATTTTCGTGTCGGCTTGCAAAACCAATCCGCTCGCTCCCGATTACGACTATGTGCTGAAAGGCAAAGAACAAGCGCTGCAAACAGCTCTTACTGCCTTGTCTAAACTCACCACAGGTAAAGTACACGTGTCTGTATTTAAAGACAGTTCGTTGTCACCTTTCCGCAACCTTAAGGACATCGTGGTGCATAATGTGTCTGGACCTCACCCTGCTGGGAACGTCAGCACTCAAATCGCACAGATTAGCCCTATTAACAAAGGTGAAGTGGTATGGGTAGTAACTCCTCAAGATTTGGTGGTGATAGGTGAACTCTTCCTCACCGGTAAATTAAACCTTACACGTACAGTTGCCCTTACAGGTGCTTGCATCGAAAAACCTCACTATGTTACAGTACTCGCTGGTGCTCAAATCAGTGGTGTTGTAGGTAGCCAAGTGAAAGATGCTGCTAATACTCGTGTGATCAGTGGTGATGTGCTTACTGGTACACAAGTGAGTGAAACAGGATTTTTAGGTTTTTACGACGATCAAATTACAGCTATTCCCGAAGGAAATGATTATGATTTGTTCGGTTGGGCAAAGCCTATAGCCAACAAAATTTCACTTACACGTTCGCTTACCTTCTCTTGGTTAAATCCTAAGAAAAAATACAACTTGAACACTAATACCAATGGTGAACACCGCGCTTTTGTGGTAACAGGTATGTATGAAGAAGTTTTCCCGTTAGATATTTACCCTATGCAACTGCTCAAAGCCTGCTTGTATAAGGATTTAGACGAATTGGAAAACTTAGGAGCTTATGAAGTAGCACCTGAAGATTTTGCTCTTACTGAATTTGTATGTGTCTCTAAACAGCCACATCAACAAATCATCAGAGATGGACTTGATTTAATGATGGCAGAATTAGGCTAATAGTTTATAAATAAGAATTTTAACTTTTTAACGATGAGATATACAGAAGAACAATACAAAGCGCAATTTGAAGAGACAGACCCAGTAGGGTGGGAGGTTATAGATGAGGCTTTATTGAAGGTTTATCCTGAGCAAGAGCCCCGCCATTATGGTCCTATTCTAAAATATATGTTGGGAGGTGAAGACCCGCTTGATGGTATCAGTATCTACGACAACCACGAGCAAACTTTCCATCGTCATATAGTTTCTTACGGAATGAGTGAGTTGTATTATTCTCCTGAAAGTGCTGAAAATGAATTTAGTGGTTGGGGCTTTGAGTTTACTTTCCGCATTGTACCTTTTGAAGAGGATAAAGATGGGGAAGGAGCTAAAAACGAACCTTCTTGGGCTATGAATGTAATGCAGAATTTAGCGCGTTATGTATTCGAAAGTAAAAAATGGTTTGAAGCCTATCACTTTATTCCAGCTAACGGACCTATACGTTTGGAATGCGACACCAAGTTAGTAGGGATAGCCTTTGCCCCTGACCCTCAGTTGGGCACTATTGAAACCCCTAATGGCGAAGTAGCTTTCTTACAAATGGTAGGGATTACACAAAAAGAATTGGATTGGCTCTATGAAGATCCTACTACTGATAGAGTAGAGGAGCTCATTAATAAAATGAGAGAAGACAATCCATTGCTCATCACAGATTTAAAAAGAGAAAAGTCTTATGTGTAATGGCAAGACCAGCAACGAAACAAGATTTAGAGTTTTTAGCTAAAGAAAATTACCAAAAGTTACTTTCTTTGATAGAAACACTACCTGAGAAGCAGCAAGAAGATTCCTTTCCAGAAGGTACAATGAATAGAAATATTCGCGATGTTATAGGACACTTATATCATTGGCATTTATTATTCCTAAATTGGTATGAGGTAGGAATGCGAGGTGAGAAACCTAAAATACCTAAAGAGGGTTATACTTTTTCTGATACTCCTAAACTCAACCGAGAAATATGGGAACAATGTCAAAAAGTATCACTTGCTGAGATACTCCCTCTTTTTGAAGCTTCTCATAATAAAGTGTTTCAACTTATACAGAAACACTCAGATGAAGAGCTTTTTACCAAAAAGAAGTATCATTGGACGGGTACAACCTCACTTGGCTCTTACTTAGTTTCGGCAACATCAAGTCATTATGATTGGGCTTTAAAACTAATTCGCAAATCAATAAAAAGAAATAATTAACTTATTCATTAAGAAAATGAGTTTAAAAAGTAAATTAAATACATTAAAAGAAAAGTATAAAGGAACCAAAATGGAGACAACTTTCAATGCGCTCCACACTTTCCTCTATACGCCTAATGAGGTAACTCACGGAGGTACCCATATTAAGGCTGCCGACGACCTAAAACGAACAATGAATATGGTGGTTTTAGCACTCATTCCTTGTTTGATTTTTGGTATTTTCAATACAGGTTACCAGCACGAAGTGGCTTTTGGTCACTTAACGCATCCTGCGGAAGGCTTAGCTTTCTGTAGTGGTGATTTTTGGAGCTGGACAAACTTCTGTATTGGTTTTATAAAAGTACTTCCTTTAGTAGTAGTTTCGTATGTGGTAGGTTTGGGCATAGAGTTTATCTTTGCTACCATCCGCGGTCACGAAGTAGAAGAAGGATATTTAGTAACTGGTATGTTAGTGCCTCTTATCGTTCCAGTAGATATTCCACTTTGGATGCTTGCAGTAGCAGTAGCCTTTGGAGTAATCATTGGTAAAGAGGTATTTGGGGGTACAGGTATGAATATCTTAAACCCTGCGCTTACCATTCGTGCCTTCTTATTCTTTGCTTATCCTACTTCAATGACAGGAGATAAAGTATGGGTAACAGGCGTATTAGGTCGTTCAAAAGAAATCGCAGCAGGAGCAAATTTAGATGCGGTTTCAGGAGAAACTATCTTAGGTAACTTGGCACAAGGGCACTCAATTCACTACACCGATTCTGACCTCCTTTTCGGGTTTATTCCAGGTTCAGTAGGTGAAACTTCTACAATTCTTATCCTCTTAGCAGGTTTATTCCTCATCTATACCAAAATCGCTTCTTGGCGTGTAATGGTGAGTATGTTTGTAGGAGCTTGGGTAATGGGATTAATTTTCAATGCTTTATCGCCAAATATGGTAGGCACTTCATTCCACGCTATTTGGAGTATACCAGCTTATCAACACTTGCTCATTGGAGGTTTAGCATTTGGAGCTGTATTTATGGCTACCGACCCAGTAACCGCAGCACAAACCAATACAGGTAAGTATATCTACGGGTTCTTAGCAGGTTTCATTGCTATTGCTATCCGTTGCTTCAACCCTGCTTATCCTGAAGGGGTAATGCTCGCTATCCTATTGATGAACGTACTAGCTCCTACTATCGACCACTTTGTAGTACAAGCTAATGTATCTCGTCGTAAAAAACGTTTAAAAACAGTTACTAAAACCGCATAAATTATGGCAGTAAAAACAGAAAGTAATTCGTATACAGTGATTTTCGCCATTATAATGGTGGTAATCGTAGGAGCTTTGCTCGCTGGTATTTCATCAGCATTGAGCAGTGATATCAGTAACAATAAAAAGTTAGAAAAGAAACAAAACATTCTCTACGCTATGGGCGTAAATCACAACCAAGGTGAGCTTGGAGGAGGTAAAGTAGAGTTTCTTTCTACAACTGATGCTGAAAAAGAGTTCCCTAACTATGTGAAAGAACAATACCTTATCAAAGGAAATACCGCTGAGAAAGTAGAAGGTGCAAACGACCTTATCAACTTCAACGGTCATCGTGAAGGTTTACCTCTTTACGTAGGTGAAAAAGATGGAGCTACCCTCTATATAATTCCCGTAAGCGGACGTGGTTTGTGGGATGCTATTTGGGGATATATAGCTGTAGATAAAGACCTTATCGTACGTGGTGTTTTCTTCGACCACAAAGGTGAAACTGCTGGTTTAGGAGCTAACATCAAAGAACGTTTCTTTATGGACGACTTTATCGGGGAACATTTATTGGATGCCGCAGGTAACTTCCAAAGCATTCAAATTTCAAAAAGCAATGGTGATCCTGAAAATAAACGTAAAGAAGATGGGAAAATTGATGCTATTGCAGGAGCTACCCTTACTGGTAATGGAGTGCAAGCGATGATAAGCGATGGCATAGAGCCTTATATATCCTATATTAAAAGTTTAAACAAATAAGAGACTATGGGACTATCAAAAAAAGATACAAAATTAGTAACTGACCCTCTATGGGATAACAACCCCGTAACGGTACAAGTGTTGGGTATCTGTTCTGCTTTGGCAATTACAGCCCAACTGAAAGCCGCTATCGTAATGAGCCTTTCCTTTACCTTTGTACTTGTAATGGGTAACGTAACCATTTCTTTGCTTAGAAATGTAATACCACCTAAAATCCGTATCATCGCTCAGCTAATTGTAGCAGCTGCTTTGGTAATTGTGGTGGACTTTGTGCTTAAAGCCTATGTGTACGACCTTAGCAAACAGCTATCGGTATATGTAGGGCTTATCATCACCAACTGTATTTTGATGGGACGTTTTGAGGCGTTCGCCTTGGGTAACCCTCCAGGAAAATCGTTCTTAGATGCTATTGGTAATGCAGGTGGTTATTCTATCGCTTTGCTTATCGTTGCTTTCTTCCGTGAACTATTAGGTTCTGGTACTTTGCTTGGCTTCCAAGTATTAGGCGACCCTATCAAAAAAACAGGAGCTTATGCATTAGGCTATGAAAACAACGGTTTTATGTTGTTAGCACCTATGGCTTTGGTAACCTATGGTATAGTAGTTTGGGTACAACGCTCACGCAACAAAGCCTTGATAGAAGACAGTCATTAATCATTTAAAAAGAAAAGAAAATGTTAGAATATTTAACACTGATTTTTAAATCAATATTCGTTGAGAATATGATTTTCGCTACCTTCTTAGGTATGTGTTCGTACTTGGCTGTATCTAAAAAAGTATCTACTGCCATAGGCTTAGGAGCTGCCGTTATCTTTGTACAAACCCTTACTGTACCTATGAACTGGCTACTTAATGAGTACATACTCAAAGAGGGTGCTTTGCGTTGGTTAGGCGAAGAGTATGCTAATTACGATTTGAGCTTCCTTACTTATATCTTGTTCATTGCTACGGTTGCTACAATGGTACAGTTGGTAGAGATTATAGTAGAGAAATTCTCACCATCTTTGTATAACTCATTGGGTATCTTCTTACCTTTGATAGCGGTAAACTGTGCTATCTTAGGGGGATCTCTCTTTATGCAATCACGTGCTGAAGTAATTCACTCATTTGGTCTTTCAGTAGCCTATGGAGTGAGTTCAGGATTAGGTTGGGCTATCGCTATCTTAGCATTGGCTGCTATTCGTGAGAAAATACGTTATTCACACGTGCCTGCACCTTTGCGCGGCTTAGGTATCACCTTCATCACCACAGGTCTTATGGCTATCGGCTTTATGAGCTTTGGTGGTATGCTTACAGGTGGTAGCAGCAAAAAAGAAGAAGCTAAAGAAGCTCCTAAACAAGAGACTACTATCCAACAAGAAGTTAAAACTGATAAATTAGCTCATAACACAAAAGATTTAAGCAATGATATTAGCAAGTGAAATATTAACAACTATTGCAGTAACGGTGATAGGATTATTAGTTGTAATCCTATTGTTGGTTGCTATTTTGCTTTACGTAAAACAGAAACTAACACCATCAGGACCTGTAAAAATTACTATCAATAACGAAAAAGTAGTTGAAGTGCCTCTTGGAGGTTCACTGCTCTCTACTTTAGGTAACGAAAAGATTTTCTTGCCATCAGCTTGTGGTGGTAAAGGGTCTTGTTTACAATGTGAATGCCACGTATACGAAGGTGGGGGAGAAGCACTCCCTACCGAAACTCCTCACTTTACTAAAAAAGAATTGAAAGAAGGAGTGCGTTTGGCTTGCCAAGTGAAAGTAAAACAAGATATGAAAATTGGGGTGCCAGAACAAGTGTTTGGTATCAAGAAATGGCAAGCTACTGTAGTGCGTAACTACAACGTTGCCTCTTTCATCAAAGAGTTTGTGGTAGAAATCCCTGAGGATATGGACTATAAACCAGGGGGATACATCCAAATTGAAATCCCACCTTGTGAGGTAAAATACTCCGATATTGATATCACTGCACACCCTGTAGAACACCCAGGTGAACCCGATAAGTTCAAAATGGAATGGGATAAGTTCAAACTATGGCCATTGGTGATGAAAAACCCAGAACCTGCTGAACGTGCCTACTCTATGGCTTCTTACCCTGCCGAAGGTCGTGAGATTATGCTTAATGTACGTATCGCTACTCCACCATTCGACAAAGCTAAAGGTGGCTGGATGGATGTAAACCCAGGGGTTGCTTCATCATACATCTTCTCTCGCAAACCAGGTGATAAGGTAACCATCTCAGGACCTTATGGTGAATTCTTCATCAACGAGTCTAATGCCGAGATGTTGTACGTAGGTGGAGGGGCTGGTATGGCGCCTATGCGTTCTCACTTGTACCACCTATTCAAAACTTTGAAAACAGGACGTACCGTGACTTATTGGTACGGAGGTCGTTCAAAACGCGAGTTGTTCTATGTAGAACACTTCCGTGAATTAGAGCGCGAATTCCCTAACTTCAAGTTCTTCATCGTACTTTCTGAACCACTACCAGAAGACAATTGGAAAGTGAAGAAAGATGTCAATGATACCGAAGGTGATGGCTTCTTAGGTTTTGTTCACAATGCTGTGATTGAACAATATTTGAGCAAACACGAAGCCCCAGAAGATATAGAATTGTACTTCTGCGGACCTCCAATGATGAACAAAGCTGTTCAAAAAATGGGTCAAGACTTTGGTATGCCCGATGAAAATATCCGTTTCGATGACTTTGGTGGTTAATAACTACCTACATTATACAAAAATCCGACTTAGTAATAGGTCGGATTTTTTTATGATATAGATAAGGTTTCTTTTCGTTCTTTTATAATTGTGGGGTGAGTGATAATCTCTAAACTCATAACTTTATCTGCCAGATTAATACCAACACTTAAAAGTCCTTTTTCTTCATTGATGTAATAATACCATATCTTTCGGTCAGCAAAAAGTTTTTCATCAATACAGAAAGGGTGTCCTAAGGTAGATTCAACAAGATGACTATCATCTCCAAAACGGATAGGAATATACAGTGTTTGCAAAATATGATTAGCTATTTCAGTAAGTTCTTTATGCAGTAAAATATCATCAAAACTGATAGCAGAGAGAATATCACTGTTTCTTTCCTTAAAACAGATAATATAATATCCCAAACAATCCGCGATGCCTTCTACACCAGCATAATCAAAAGGGATAGTTTCAACAGAAGAAATGAAATTAATAAGACTGAAATCTTCAATATTTATATTCATAAAATGAATTATTGTTTCCTATGAGAGGTCTTTTGAGTGCAAAAATAGGAATAATTGTTAGAATTAGAGGGATTTCCCAAAAAATATTGTACCTTTGTCATTATTTTTAAATCATAGTGTTATGAAAAAGATATTTGCAATCCTTGTATGCGCCTTGGTGTCGTGTACCAATTCAGAAGAAGCAATAAAGGCTTATCAGCAACAAAAAGAAGCTATAGGCTTACAATCAGCTGAAAAACAAAATGAACTCTTAGGGCAATCTCCTATGGCTTTTAAACAAAGTATGCAAGCAATAGCCCAACAATACACCGAAATACTCAAGAACTTGCCAGCAGATTTTGCAGCTAAAGAAGAGAAAGCTAATCGCTATCAACAGTTGGTTATAGTATCGGAATATCTGTTGAATCACCGTAAATATACTGAAGAAGAAGCTCCTGCTATCAAAGAGTTACAAGATTTATGTACTGCAGTAGATTTAGACAATGCTACTGATTTTAATGATTATCCCGAGTATCAAACTTTAGTACAGAATATTTTTAAATGGCGCATCTACTCTCGTAAAGTACAATATGAGTTTGATGACCCTTGGGGCAAAATATTAGCCGATTTCAAAGCGCTTAAATCGGAAAATATCAAGCAAGCATTAGCCCCTTTGATTATTGAGGGCGTATCACCTACTTCGGCAACTGCCACTAATGAGGAAATCATTGCTTTAGTGAAACAATTAGTGAAAGATAACGACCTTTTAAATACCCTTTCAAAACATATTGATTTGGTAAATAAACTCAAAGCAGGACAACCTTTTCCCGCTCTTCCTGCTCTTACTGATTTAAACGATAAAGAGGTAAAATATGAGCAATTACCACTCAAAGGTAAATTGCTGTTTATAGACATCTGGGCTACTTATTGTCCTGATTGTCGTAAGGAGTTGCCTGCCTTAGAAGCCTTACAAGAGGATTACAAAACGGAACCTATTACCTTTGTAAGTATTTCGGTAGACCGCGATAAAGAAGCGTGGAAAGCAATGGTAAAGGAAAAGAAACTCCGTGGTATTCATCTATATGCCTCTCCTGAAACAAAGGAATTATTCAAAGAATTATACGATTTGAGAAGCATCCCGCGTTATATGTTGATAGATGAAAAAGGAAATATCATCAATGCTAATCTACCAATGCCTTCTGATAAAAACTTAAAAGAATTGATAACTGCGACGTTAAGAGTTCTTACAAATCCTAAAGCACAATAATTAAAAAAAAATACTAATATATAAGGTTATCTGTTGTAAATCAATAGATAGCCTTTTTTTAATGATTCTAAATTTCCTAAATATTAAAAAAAAATACCCAAGTATCATATAAGATACAATTATCTTCTATATCTTTGTACCCGCAAATAATAAAAAACACTAATATATTTTATTTATGACAGCTAAGAAATTATGGATTTGGCTTGGGGCTACAGTAGCAGCCTCATTCCTCGTGCTGATTTTTTACGGTGTAGAAATATACCGTACTACGCCGCCTTTCCCTGAAAAAATTGTTACTACAGAGGGGGAAGTGCTCTATAATGGACAAGACATCAAAGACGGTCAAAATGTTTGGCAGTCAATAGGTGGGCAAACAGTAGGTAGTATCTGGGGGCACGGTGCTTATATTGCACCCGACTGGAATGCGGATTATTTACACCGCGAATCAGAGATGCTCTTGGATATATTTGCTGCTAAAGATGGTAAGGTATACAAAGACCTTTCTGAAGAAGAGCAGGCTAAATACCAAGTACAGTTGCGCAAAGAACTTCGCACAAACACTTTTAACCAAGAAACAGGAGTGATTACTTTCTCGCCTGAACGTGCGCAAGTAGCTAAAGAGTTGGCAGCTTATTACACTAAACTCTTTATGAACGATCCTTCATTGGATAAAACGCGTAGCCATTATGCAATTCCTAAGAATGCTATCAAAGATTCTGCTCGTATGCAGCAAATGAATGCTTTCTTTACTTGGACTACTTGGGTATGTAGCACCAATCGTCCTAACGACAATGTTACTTACACTAACAACTGGCCTTACGATCCTGTGATTGGCAATCAGCCATCTACTTCATTACAAATGTGGTCAGGATTTAGTGTGCTAATGTTACTTTTTGGGGTAGGAATTTTGGTGTACTATCACGCAAGTAACAAGGAGGAAGAAGAGAGTGAACACCTTCCTGCTGAAGACCCTATGCGCGGTATGAAACCTACACCTTCAATGAAAGCAACCCTCAAATACATCTGGATTGTATCATTACTTATTTTGGTACAAATGCTTGCAGGGGTGATCACAGCACACTATGGTGTAGAAGGTGAAGGTTTTTTTGGTATTCCACTTGATATGATATTACCACAAGCTATTTCGCGTAGCTGGCACGTACAGTTGGCTATTTTTTGGATAGCAACTTCTTGGTTGGCTACAGGTCTTTATATTGCTCCTGCCGTATCAGGACACGAACCTAAATACCAAAAATTAGGGGTAAATATTCTCTTTATCGCCTTATTGATAGTTGTTTTGGGTTCATTAGCAGGACAATGGTTTGGTGTAATGCAAAAATTAGGTTTAGTAGAAAACTTCTACTTTGGTCACCAAGGATATGAATATATAGAATTAGGTCGTTTTTGGCAAATATTATTGCTTGTAGGCTTGTTCTTATGGTTGTTCTTGATGGTAAGAGCTTTATTGCCTGCATTGCGCAAAAAAGATGAAAATCGCCACTTGTTATTGCTCTTTGTATTAGCCTCTGTTGCTATTGCAGCTTTCTATGGAGCAGGCTTGATGTATGGTCGCCAAACTCACATGGCAATTGCTGAATACTGGCGTTGGTGGGTAGTTCACCTTTGGGTAGAAGGCTTCTTTGAAGTATTTGCTACCGTAGTGGCTGCTTTCTTGTTCTCACGTATGGGCTTGCTCAGAATAAAAGTAGCGAGTGCCTCAGTATTGTTTTCAACAATTATATTCTTAGCAGGGGGTATATTGGGTACTTTCCACCACTTGTATTTTAGTGCTACCCCTACAGGCGTATTAGCTTTGGGAGCTACTTTCAGTGCTTTGGAAATTGTGCCTTTGGTACTTATAGGTTTTGAGGCTTATCACAACTATAAAATCTCTAAATCTACTGAGTGGATTAAAGCCTACAAATGGCCTATCTATTGCTTTATAGCAATGTGCTTCTGGAACTTCATCGGAGCAGGTATATTTGGTTTTGCTATCAACCCGCCTATTGCTTTGTACTATGTTCAGGGCTTGAACACTACAGCTGTTCACGGTCACGCTGCTCTCTTTGGTGTATATGGTATCCTCGGTATTGGGCTTATCTTGTTTGTACTTCGCGGTTTATATCCTGATCGCCATTGGAACGACAAGTTACTCGGTTGGGCTTTCTGGCTCATAAACATTGGTTTGATGACAATGTTAGTAGTGAGTGTGCTTCCTATAGGTATTATGCAAGCTGTAGAAGCTATTCAAAACGGCTATTGGTCAGCGCGTTCTGAAGAGTTTATGCATACCGAATTGATGCAAACAGTACGCTGGTTACGTGTGCCAGGGGATATACTATTAGCAGTAGGTGAACTATTGTTAGTATATTTTATCATCGGACTCAAAACCGGTTGGTCACTCAAAGAAAAAAGATAATGTCTTACAAAAATCCCTAAATGAGAAAAGGCTATCTACAGTGTTGTAGGTAGCCTTTTTTTATATGCTCTACTTCTTGTTGCTACTTCAACAAAAAGTTTTTGAGTTCTGATAAATTTTCTATACCTTTGCCCAACATATTTTTGGTTTTTATACCCAATAATATGCTACTTTATTCACTAAATCAGCCAGTTGTTTTACTTACAAAACTTAAAAAACTATATGAAGAAATATTTTTTAGTTACCATATTGATCTTCTGTGGTAAAAATATTAGAGCTCAACAGCTCGATAGTATCTTTGAAAATCCTGCAATACAAGAAATTAATCGCTTGCCTATGCGTGCCTCTTACTTTCCTTTTGAAGAGGCGAGCAAAGCGCAAATCAGCAATCTTACTACTTCTGTGCGCTTTTTGAACCTCAACGGACAGTGGTCTTTTCTTTGGAAAGAAGACTATAAGCAGTTGCCAAAGGATTTCTACAAAACTGATTTCAACGAAAGTCAATGGAAAAAAATAGCTGTACCTGCCAATTGGGAAGTGAATGGTTATGGCATTCCTATCTATGTGAATGCTTCTTATGAGTTCAACCAAAAGAACCCTACCCCTCCTGATATCCCTGATAGTCTTGCTCAAAATGCAGGTCTCTATCGCAAAACTTTCAACCTACCTACTTCTTGGCAAGGAGAGAAAGTATATTTGCATTTAGGGGCTGTAAAATCAGCTTTTAAACTCTATGTAAACGGCAAGTTCGTAGGGGTAGGAAAAGATAGCAAATTGGCTTCGGAATTTGATATTACACCTTACATTGTTCAGGGCAAAAATCTTATTGCTATGGAAGTGCGTCGCTGGACGGATGCCAGCTACCTCGAATGTCAAGATATGTGGCGCTTTTCGGGCATTTCGCGCGATTGCTATCTCTATATGCGCCCTAAAGTGCATTTGTATGACCTAAGTATAACCTCTCTCTTAAGCAAAAACTACGCTGATGGACAACTCTCAACGCTTGTAGAAGTGTGGAATGAAACTCCAGAAGATGCCTCAAAATACCGAGTTGAGGTATCGTTGTATGACAAAGATAAATTGCTGTATACTGAAAAACAAACTACAGATGGGCTGAAACGCTCTTTTGGAAAAACAGAACTCTCATTTCAAGCACTTTTCCCTCAAGTGAAGGCGTGGAGCGCTGAAATCCCTTATCTTTATCGTCTGCAAGTAACTCTATACGATGCACAAGGCAAGGTGAAAGAGGTAGTAAGTAGGTTTGTAGGCTTCAGAACGATTGAAATAAAAGGAAGTGATATATTGGTAAATGGCAAACGCGTATTTTTCAAAGGTGTAAACCGACACGAAACCGACCCCCAAACGGGGCAAGTAGTATCACGGGAAAGTATGGAGAAAGACCTAATGCTAATGAAAGCACTCAACTTCAATGCCGTACGTACTTCTCATTATCCTAATGATCCTTATTTCTATGAACTTTGCGATAAATATGGGCTTTATATAATGGATGAGGCTAATATAGAAAGCCACGGGATGCATTATGAAAAGGATAAAACATTGGGCAACGACCCTAACTGGGAATATGCACATTTGCTTAGGATGCAGCGAATGATACAACGCGATAAAAATCACCCCAGTATATTGTTTTGGAGTATGGGGAATGAATCGGGGAATGGTTGGAACTTCTACAAAGGATATAAACTGATGAAAGGATTAGATTCTACACGCCCTATTCATTATGAATTAGCTCATTACGATTGGAATACCGATATAGAATCGCGTATGTACCGCCGTATTCCTTTCCTTGTAGATTATGCGCTTAGCAATCGTACTAAACCTTTCTTGCAATGCGAATATGCCCACGCTATGGGTAATAGCTTAGGTAACTTTCAAGAGTATTGGGATGTATATGAACACTACCCCAAATTACAAGGAGGTTTTATTTGGGATTTTGTAGATCAAGGTCTTTATAAAACCTTACCCAATGGAAAAAAAGTATTAGCATACGGCGGAGATTATGGCAACAAAAATACGCCTAGTGATAACAACTTCCTCATCAACGGAGTCATTGCTTCCGACAGAAGTTTTCACCCTCATAGTTATGAAGTGCGAAAGGTACAGCAAGAAATAGCCTTTGAGTATAAAGACAAAGTGCTGACTTTGCGTAACAAACATTTTTTTAAAGACCTTTCTAACTATCAAATAGTATGGCGATTGCTCAAAGATGGTAAAGAGGTACAAAGTGGTGCTTTTACAGATTTGGTAGTGCTTCCACAAAATAGTACATCACTTGTTATGCCTGCTTTGCTCACTGATGATAAAGCAGAGTATATATTGCAGTATACCGCTCAGTTAAAGGAAAATGAAGGACTACTTGCAAAAGGCACTCCTCTTGCCTTTGCCGAGTTTCCACTCACTGCCTACACTCCTCAAAAATCTATCATCGATATTACCCCTATAACCATAGAGGAAACGCCAATGTATATTCTCTTACAAAATAAATACTATACAGCCAAAATAGACAAGCAAGCAGGAAAATGGGTATCTTTTAAGGTAAAAAACGAAGAACTTTTTGCTCCTGAAGGATTAGAGGTAAACTTATGGCGTGCTGGCACTGATAACGATTTTGGGGCAGGTTTACCTAAAAAACTACAACACTTGCAAGAAGCTGATAAAAAAGCTGATAGTGTGAGTGTATCGGTAGAGAAGTGTGTAGATGGACGAATAAAAATATGTATTCACAAACGATTAGTAGATGCTACTATTGATTATAGCCAAGAATTGCTATTTGAAGGAAAACCTTCAGTAACAGTGCATAATAGTTTCAAACCTTTAAAAGAGGATAAAACACTTACTTTCAAAATAGGCAATCATCTCACATTACAGCCTTTTCAGCGTATTCAGTGGTATGGTAGAGGTCCTTGGGAAAGTTATTGGGATAGAAAAACATCGGCTATGATAGGTTTGTATGAAGGAACTATTGCCGACCAATATTACCCTTATGTGCGTCCGCAAGAGAATGGCAATAAGAGTGATGTGCGTTGGGCAAGACTTAGCAAGAAGGGCGTAAGCCTTACTATTTACAGTATAGATACTCTATTGAATGTAAATGCCCTGCCTTATAGTCCCGCCCAGTTATTCCCTGGGGTAGAAAAAGGGCAAACTCACGCTGGGGAACTCACACCTTCACCTTACACTCATTTAGACATCGATTTGCAACAATTAGGTTTGGGAGGTGATAACAGCTGGGGCAACTTACCAATGCAACAATATCTGTTGTATCTATATCAGCCTTATAGCTATAGTTATAGAATAGAAGCACACTAATTTATAATTCTGAATCCTAAAACCTGAAACCTAAAACCTAATATGGGGGTATTTCATAGTAAATGCCTCCATTTTTTGTTGTAATTGTGCTAAAAACTGCTGATGACTTTCAGTTTCAGGGTTAAACGGGCGATGAGATAAGCCTTTTTGGATACTATCTACTTGTTTCATATCAGCTTGAGTGGCAGTTTCTATATAGGTAGTAACCAAACGTTCCCAAATATAATTGATAGCCATTTCCGATGGATGCACCATATCATTGGCGTAGAAACGATAGTCGCGCAATTCGTCTAATAGCAATTCGTAAGCAGGAAAATAAAGGTTTTTGCTATCGGTGATAAATGGGTATAAAGCTGCAAAGAGTTGTGATTTACTCACCTGATTTTCAAAGAAACCATCTTTGATATGTCGTACAGGTGAAATGGTGAAAACAACAGTTATTGAAGGGTTGAATTGTTTCAGCAAAGTGATAATATGGCTGAGGCTTTCTGTAATTTCTTCAACAGATAGCAATCGTTTAGAAAAGTGTTGAGAGGGCAATTTGTGGCAATTTGCTACAATAGTATCGGTGCTGTTGTAGATATATACCCAAGCTGTCCCCAAGGTGATAAAACAAAAGCTCGCCTCTTGTAAGGCTTGTTGCAATTGTATTTGCTGGCTGTTAGCCTGCTGTATTGCCTCTTTGAGTGAGGACTGACTCATATCCGAATGAAAATCGAAACTATGCCACAATTCATTGTGAAGAAAAAAATCTTCAGCTGTATAACGAGAATTTTCAATAGTGTGTTGCAATATATTCTCAATAGCCAAAGGGTGAAAGAGCACCCCAAACGGATTTACAGTAATAGGAAATTTGTAATAAGCGAACTTTTGTGCCATATTCACAGCAAAGCACGAGCCTAAACTCACTATAGAGGTATAGTAAGTAATGCTTTCAGTTGTTTTAGAGATAGGTACAATTGTTCTGAAATCCATAGTTATAGTATTAGGAATTACTTTTTTCTAAATTGAGCAAAAACTCCTTTCGGCTAAGACCACCTGCATAACCTGTGAGCGTACCATTACTGCCAATCACACGGTGGCAAGGTACAATAATAGAAAGGCGATTTTTACTATTGGCATTGGCTACTGCACGAACGCCTTTGGGATTTCCTACCGCAATTGCTTGTTCTTTATAAGTGCGTGTTTCACCATACGGAATGGTTTGCAATACCTTCCACACTTCTTCCTGAAAGGGTGTACCTACTAAGGTAATGGGTAATGTAAACTCTTTGCGTTCTTTAGCAAAGTACTCTTTTAGTTGCTTTTCGAGTTCTAAAAGCAAGGCGTTTTCCTGCGCCATATCTTTAGCTTCCAAGCGCAAAAGTACTTCAGCTTGATCTCGATACCAAGTTGTTTGGTCGAAAAAATCTAATACACAAATAGCCTCATCCGTTGCCATTGCTATCATCACTCCTATCGGGGTGATGATTTTCTTCTTGTATAATTTCAGTGTCTTTTTCTTCATTGGTTGCTTCGTTATTAGCATCGTATTCAGTTTCTTCTAAATCTTTAGACTTATTGCCTAAACCTATTTTAGGGTTCTCTTGAGTTCCTGTTATTTTTATAGGAATCCCTATAATTCCCAAAGGAGGTAAGCCTAAACGCATTTTAAAGTTGAGTTTCCCGTCAAAACTGGTTTGTCCTTCAATACGTAAGCGAAATCCTGATACTTTAAATTTAAATCGCTCTATAGTAATGAGGTTGTTTTTAATCTCACTTTTGATATCGATAGTAGAAAGTTTAGAATCTCTTAGCGCATCAGTACCTGTTTTATCGCTAATCACATTGAAAAGTTTAAAACCTTTCATTTGTACATCTTTCACCGAAAGCACGCCTCCTCCTTTAAGTGAAGGGTAGATAGGCAACATCTCATCGTTGAGTTTTCCAGCTACTTTATAATCTAAAGAAACAATACCGTGCGCATCTTTAGCCATTGAAGCCATTTCTCTAAAGAGTTTTACCTCTTTATAAGCGCGTTGCACATCAAAGTTTTCAGCTTTGATATCAAAATTGAAATGAGCGCGTTTAGGGGTTTCGTCGCCGTATTTAGCATTGATTTGAGCGGTAACTCCTATAACCTTGAAGTTTACATTTTTCAAGGATAAAGTACCTCTTTTTAGTTGGGTGCTTCCTCTGAGGTTGAGAATGTCGAGCCCTTGAAAAACTACTTTTTTAAGGTTAGCATTCAGGTTAAAATCAAAAGGTTTAGGAACAATCACTACCCCTTTTTCAGAAGTAACAGTAGGTGTTGAGGTGCTGGTAGTTTCCTCTTTTGCTTCTTTAGTAGGAGCTGTAGGGGCATACATAAACTCATCAACATCAATATAGTTAGAGACTACTGAAAAATTACCTCTCAGTATCTGATTTTTAGAGAATAAAAAGTTAATGACATTGCTCATTCGTCCGTTCATCAAAAAATCGGATTTACCATAAGTAGCACGGAAATTAGTAAAGCGCATATCATCTTGCTGGAATCTAAAAAGTCCTTGCTGAATAATAAATGGTTTTGGTAAATATTCTGATGTTGTTTTGATATTGCGAAGTTCAATGCTACCCTTGTTTTGCAATAAGTGATAACGCCCATTGGTGGCATCACTTTGTGTGCCTTTCAGCGATACATCGGCATTGGCATAACCTTCTAACTCCAAGCCTTTTTGTGAGAATACTTTGTAAATCTTAGCAATATTGAGTTCTCCTTTAGCTTGAATGTCATAGTGAATATCGTCGAAGTTTTCCATTGCTAAATTCACTGTAAAAGGCTTATTTTCAAAAAGGAAATTGAGAGGATTGAGTTGCAATGCCAGCGTTTTCATACTGCCATCGGTATTCTCTACCTTTCCTTTAAAATGTATATTGGTGATAGGATTAGGGTAATAGGGTGTTTTTACATAACCTTCCGAGAATTCTAAATCGCCTTTGGTAATAGGAAATAGCTTTTGTTCTGGGGCATACGTTCCTTTAGATTTTATATTAGCTAAAAGCATTCCTTTTACCTCTAAATCCTTCATATCCAATAAGTGCATTACATTTGCTACATTGATGTTTGCACGCACTTTAGCATCAATCACTGGGGGATTGATACCATTTAAATTCAAGATACCCGAAAAATATTCTTTACCAATTGTAAAATAGATAGAATCAAGTTTACCCCCTACTTTATTTACATCTAAAGAAGGTAGACTCGTCTCTACATTTAGGTAGAGATGTTCGGCTGGTGCTGGTACCCCTTTATAGCCCACATAGCCATCTCTTACCTTCATTTTGAAATAAATATCGGGACTCAGGTTTTGTGAAGCAATATATTTTCCTTTCATCGAAAAGAAAATGTCGGTTTTTCCTTTAAGAGTAGCTTTCTTATGCCATTGGGTAAACTGAGGGGGCAAAGCGGTAAAGAAATCGTTGAGATTGCTATCTTTAGAATTGATTTCGAAATTGAGGTCATAACCATTGCTCAAGAAATCTAACTTCCCTTTGAAGTCTACCGGAAGTTGATTTATTTTCAAATCGTTTTGTTGAAATATAAACGATAATGAATGCGTGTTGATTTGAGTGATGAGTTCTGCATTTACGTGTTTGTCCTTTAGATAAGTTTCACCACCAAAGATAAAATCTAATGACTGTATTTGGGCTTTGGTGCGCAAATCAAAAATAGATTCTTCTAAACCTCCTTTTCCTAAGTAGTTAAAGCCGTTGGCTTGGATGTAAATACCAGTAGATTTATCGTCATAAATTAATCGAGTGTCCTTTAATTCAATACGTTGTAAATCTACGCGAGCGTCATCATCTCCTTCGTCAGTAGTTTCTTCTGATGATTTGTACACATTATAGCTCGCTCCCCCTTGTTTGTCTACTTGGATATGGACAAAAGCATTTTTTAGGTAAATTTCTTCTATATCAATTTTTTTAGAGAAGAGCAATTCCTTCACATCTATCCCCAATGAGAGTCGTTTTACGGATACCAAAGTGTCGTTCTCAAAAGGAGCTGACCCTTTGAGAAGTACATCGTCTAAGTTAAGAGTGAGTGAGGGAAAATGGGTAAAGAAAGTGAGATTTGCCTTAGAGAAGTTGAGTTCACCATTGAGGTTATCATTAGCTAATTTCTTAACTTTCTCAGTTACATACTCGGGGTAGAGCATCGGGAAAACAATCACAAAAGCCAATAGCAATCCTACTAATATACCTAAATATTTCAGTGCTTTAAATATATATTTCTTCATTCAATCAATCAATAAAACTTTGGATTGCCAATTCGTAACTTTTCATCCCAAACCCTACAATTACACCTTCGGCTACTGCCGATAAATAGGAGTGATGACGGAAGGATTCTCGGGCAAAAGTATTGGAGATATGTACCTCTATCACAGGAGTTTTTACCGCCTTTATAGCGTCGGCTAAAGCGATAGAAGTGTGGGTATAGGCGCCTGCATTGAGCACTATTCCCTCAAAAGTAAAACCTATTTCGTGAAGTTTGTCAATAAGAGCGCCCTCGTGATTGCTTTGGAAGTAGTCTAACTCACACTCAGGGAACTTAGTTTGCAACTCGGCTAATAGCGTTTCAAAAGTTTGAGAGCCATAAATTTCAGGCTCTCGTGTACCTAACAAATTGAGGTTAGGTCCATTGATAATCATTATTTTTTTCTTCATAAATACGCCTTATTCTTCTATTTTGATGCGCCCTATACCTTTTACACTTTTCTTAAACACAGGCGGATTTCCTTTTACAGTAATACTTCCTGCTCCTGCTATTGAAGCATCTACATCTTCTGTTACGTGAGCTGAAATGCTTCCTGCACCTGCTATGCGCAAAGTAGCTTGTTTGGCAACGAGCTCTTTAGCATCTATATCGCCAGCTCCTTTTACTACAGCATTGAGGCGTTCTGTTGAGCCTGCAATATCCACATCACCAGCCCCTGCTACTTGCAAATCAAGAGAAGTAGCCTCTACAGTAGCATCAAGGTCTCCACTGCCTTCTATTTTGAATTGCAAGTTACCAACTTTTAGCTTTTCTTGTGTAGATATATCAACAGCTCCTTTTGCTACTATCTTTTTTGAGGAAGTATTAATGGGTACATATACTGTTAATGAAGTCTTTAGTTTGTATTTATTGTCTATACTCACGTAGAGTACTTTGTTTGATACGCTCGTTTTCAAATACGGAAGTACCTCTTTTTGTCCTTTAACTTTCAAAGTACCTACTTCACCTTCAGTGAGCACAAGATGATAAGCCCCTGATACTTCTACTGATTCATAAGCAGCTACTTTTCGGTCTTCAGTTTTGATTTCTTTTTCGCCATTAGTATTTTTTTGGCAATATGCTACTCCTACCAATAGAGCAGTCATCATAAAAGTCATAATTTTTTTCATAATACATTTAATATTTGTTCTACTTTTTCTAATATCATTTCTGCTGAAATAGTTTCTATAGCTTTTTCATAGCCTTTTGGGTATTTTTTTCCGTAAACTGAAGTAGGAATGAGCGGATATTTTGTTCTATCGGCTAAAAGGGCATTCTCCATAGGTTGGGCATACGGATAGAAACCTGCATAAGGGTGCGTAACTCCCCAAAGAGTAATCGTTGGTACCCCATACATCGCCGATAAGTGCGCATTACCACTGTCCATTCCTATCATTATATTTAGATGAGAAATGAGTTCTAATTCTTGTTTAAATGAAAGTTTGCCTACCATATTTTCAGTATTAGGCAATTGTATTTGAGCTACTTTTTGTTCTTCTTCTTTGCCGCCACCGAAGATATAAATCTTACTGTTAGGATAACGTTCAGAGAGTTTTTCAATCACTTGACACATTTTGTCAAAAGGATATTGTTTGCTTATAAACGAAGCAAAAGGAGCAACACCTAAGTGCAAATCACTTCCATTTAGCAAATTTTTTACAGGATCACTCAGTGGGGTAGGAGGGAGCAAATAGTCGTCGCTCAAATCGATAGGGAAACCTAAGGCAGCAAAAACATCGGCGTATCGCTGGAACGAAGGTTTTAGCGGTTCAAAAACTTTAAATTTATAGCGTGTGAGGGCATATTTTTCTCTTCTGCCTTTGTTAATCTGTTTAAAAGGTATTTTAGAGCCTTTAAAATAAAATTTAAGGATTTTTGTACGTAATACATTGTGAATATCGGCTATTCCATCAATGCCTTTTGCTTTTAGCTCTTTGTAGAGTTTGTACAATCCTATTAAGCCACTGTGTTTTCCGTTAAGTTCGGGGGTAAACACCTCTACATTAGGGAGATGAGAAAACATTGGAGCAAATAAGGGACGTGTGAGGTAGGTAATTTTTACATCGGGATATTGCTCAGAAAAAGCCGTTATAACAGGTACACTGATAGCTACATCACCCATTGCCGACATTCTAAATACAGCGATATGTTCCATTTTGTTTTGGTATGAATGTTTTTATTATTATCTTTGGCAGCTGAAATGCTACCATCTCTAACTAAAATCACTGCAAATGTAGTAAATAATTTTTAATATCAACTAAATATGAGGCATTTATTTTTACTTTTTTTTCTTACGCAGTTTATTTTCGCTCAAAATAACACTGTTTTTACTTTTGATAAAAGTTTGAGAATTGACTTTAATTTACTCTCTGATGCTCAAAATACAGAGGTGATTTTTGGTCAGCTGAAGAAAGAACCATATTGGGGAGGTTCGCATTCGCACCTCATTGCCCCTAATTTTGGAAATTTTCGTCTGCAAGTGTTTGATGGTACACAATTAGTATTTTCCAAGGGGTTTAATTCATTAGCTAATGAATGGGCTACTCTTGAAGAAGCAAAAGCTGAAAAACGACTTTTTGCTCACGCAATGCAGTTGCCTTTTCCAACTAAAAAACTCCTTCTGCACCTTGATAAGCGCGATAAACAAGGAGTATTTCACACTATTGCTACAAAAGAATTATCTCCAGATGATTATTTTATTGTTGAAGAAACACAACCCAGTTACCCTATAAAACAATTGCTCAACAATGGTAATGCAGCAAAAAAAGTGGATATTGCGATTTTAGCAGAAGGTTATACCGCTGCAGAAGCTGAAAAATTCTATGCTGATGCACAGCGTATGACTGATTATATGTTCACAATTCCTCCTTTTGATAAACTCAAAAAAGATTTTAATGTCTATGCCATTGCAGTGCCCTCTAAAGAAAGTGGCACTGATGTACCAGGGAAACATATTTATAAAAATACAGCGTTTAACGCGTCTTTCTATACATTTAATCAAGAGCGTTACCTCACTACAAACAGTATGCAAGCCATTGCAGATGCTGCCTCAGCAGTGCCTTATGATCAAATTTATGTATTGGTAAATACGTCTACTTATGGAGGTGGGGCTTTTTACAATCACCTCAATTTAGCATCAGCTGATAATGAACTTTCCGAAAAAGTATACATACACGAGTTTGGTCACGGTTTTGTGGGTTTAGCTGATGAATATTATTACGATTGGGATCCTACTTTTCAAGAAACTTATGATTCTAAGATAGAGCCTTGGGAAGAAAATATCACTACTTTAGTGAATTTTGAGAGCAAGTGGAAAGATATGGTGAAAAAAGGAACTCCTATTCCTACTCCTCGCACTTCAAAATACAAAAATACCCTCGGCGCTTTTGAAGGCGGAGGGTACACTAGTAAAGGGGTTTATAGCCCTATGCAAGATTGCCGAATGAAATCTAACGATCCGAAAGGTTTTTGCCCTGTATGTGAACGTGCAATTCGCAGAATAGTTGATTTTTACACTAAATAGGAGGTTAGCAACTCAATAAAAAAGTTTTGACAATAGAAGCTGAAATACGTCCTGCTTCCTCTACAAACTCGTTATAGGAAATAGCGTTGCCTTCACCTGCCTTATCAGATATAGCACGTAACATCACAAAAGGTATATTTAGCATATAGCAAGTTTGGGCAATGGCAGCAGCTTCCATCTCTACAGCTTTAGCTTGAGGAAAGTTAACTGAAATTTCATCAAAACGTTTAGGGTCTGAGATAAATGAATCACCACTTACTACTTGTCCATAATGTAAAATGTATTGATGAGTAGAGGCTACATCTTTCAATTTCTCATTCCACTGAGCATCAGCTTTGAAAGCAGGGGGCATTTGAGCTTGTTGCCCTATTTCGTAACCAAAAGCGGTTACATCTACATCGTGGTGTCTCACTTCGGTAGCTAAGATTAAATCGTGCACAGAAATATCACCTAATCCTCCAGCAGTCCCTGTATTGATAATAAGTGATGGATGGTAATGCTCTATAAGTAAGGTAGTACCTACAGCAGCACTTACTTTTCCTATTCCTGATAGTAAAACTACTACATCTTTGCCACAAAGGATTCCCTGATAAAAGGCAAAACGCCCTATTTTTGTTTCTTTACAATTTTCAATGGCAGCTTTTAGGGTGTTGATTTCAAGCTCCATTGCACCTATAATTCCAATCATATCAATTAATATTTAATATTAGAAGGGGACTGTTTGAGTTGTCAAGCAGTCCCCTTCATTTCTATTTTACTTTCAATTAATTTTGTGCTATAGTTACAATAAGAGGTTCTATGTTTTGAGTTTTATAAGTTTTAACCTCATTGTTTTGGTCACTATATACTAATAGAGCTTTTAGCTCAGGGTGTTTAGCTAAGAACTCTTTGCTTTTTTCAAGACCTATAATCATAAACATAGTAGAGTAAGCATCTGATTCTACAGCTGTTTTAGCAATTACAGTGGCACTGAGCATTTCTCCTGTCATTGGGTAACCAGTGAAAGGATTGATAATGTGTACAAAGCGTTTACCATTTCCGTCAATCCATACTCTACGATAGTTCTCATCAGTAGAAACAGATTCGTTATTTAGGTGAAGGATAACCTCTTTGTAATCGTCGTTTAGTTCATAAGGATCTTCAGCTTCTACTTTCCAAGGTGTGTTGTTTACTACATCTTTTCCTTCAACAATGGTTTGACCATCCACTTTCACTGAGAAATTTTCAATGCCTTTAGATTTCAAGAAGTCTGAAATTACATCAGCGGTATAACCTCTTAGTACAGAAGTTAAGTCTAATTGGATAGCAGGATTTTGTTTTTTCACATAGTCATCATCACTAATGTGTACTTTTTCAAAACCTACATATTTTTTCAAACTGTCAATTTCGTGTTCAGTAGGTAACTTAGAAACAGGCTGGATAAGTTCTTTACCAAATCCCCAAGCATTCACAAGAATTCCCACAGTTGGATCATAAAATCCTCCACTTTCTTTCCATACTTTTTGTGCAGTGGCAAATGCTCTCTTAAAGTGATCATTTGCTTTAGTAGCTACTAAGCCTTGGTTGATTTTAGCTACAATAGATTCTTTATTGTAAGAAGAAATAGAGTGATCTACTACTTTTACAAGAGAGTCAATAGCAGGTTTTAAGTCGGTACTATCGGCAGAGATGTATTTCACGCGATAGGCTACACTACCACCTTTACCTTCTACTTCGTAGAGTTTAGAAGTTTTCTTTGTGTTGTTGTCACAAGAAAACAAGAGCAAAGCTCCTAAGCATAATGTTAAAAATTTTCCGTTCATATTTGCTTCTATTTAAAAATTGATAATTTAGTTAGTTTATTTTTTCTCTTCTAATTTTTTAAAAGGGTATGTTTTAAAAGTGATTTCTTGATTTTGTTCATTACTATACACTAAAAGTACAGCTAGGTTAGGGTGTTTAGCTAAGAAATCTTTACTCTTTTCCATTCCCATTACCATAAACATTGTAGCATAACCATCAGCATACATTGTAGAAGGAGCTACTACAGTGGCACTGAGTACATCACTTTGGGTAGCACGCCCTGTTATGGGGTTGATAGAGTGCACGTATTTGCGCCCATTGCTATCAGTCCATACTTTGCGATAATTACCTGAAGTTGCTAATCCTTGATTTTCAAACTGTATAGTGGTGATTAATTCTTTTTCATCTAAGGGTTTAATAGGGTTTTCAACACCTATTGTCCAGGCTTTGTTTTCTATAGTATTCTTTCCTTTTAAGAACATTTCACCAGCTATTTCAACAATGTAGTTCTCAATGCCTTTAGAACTAAGAAAAGAGGCAACTACATCAGAGGTATAACCTTGAGCAATAGCATTAAAATCAAAAAGTATAGAGGGATTTTCCTTTCTTATAGTTCCATTTTCTGTAAGATGTACTTTGTTGAAACCTACATACTTTTTAAGTTCAACTACCTTTTCATCAGTAGGAAGGTTTTTCTCCTGTATTTTTTCTTTCCCAAACCCCCAAGCATTTACTAATACCCCCACAGTAGGATCAAACAACCCCTCACTTTCCTGCCATATTTGTTGTGAAGCTTCAAAAACCTTTCTAAAATGCTCATCAACTACTACTGTAGTATCCCCTGCATTGATTTTAGAAATGTCAGAATCGGGTTTGTAGGTAGACATTGATTGGTCTATCACCTGCAAAATTGAATCAATAGCAGGTTGTAAGTTTTCATTACTGCTGCTTATGTATTTGATATGATAAGTAGAGCCCTGCGCTTCACCTTCTATAAAGTGTAATTTTTCAGTTTGACAGCCTACAAAAAGTAGGGAGATACTCAATAATATTTTTTTCATTTTTTTTATGAATAAACGGCAAAGATACTGCTATTTTTCAAATCTACAAGTATTTTTGTAATTATTTTTTATGTTTTTATTAACATTTTTAACAACTCTTTAATAGTAAGATAGTTATGTATTATTATTTTTCTATCTATAACTTCTTTTTACACAGAGGTATAATTTCATTTGCTACAATACGATATTTTTCAATTTCTTCAGTGGATAATTTGGAAGCATAGTGTATTTCTTCCACCTCAAAACCTATGCCACGAAGTTTGTTAAAATAATCCATTCCATACACTCTAACGTGGTCGTACTGACCAAAGATACGGGTACGCTCTTCAGGGTCAGTAATACTATTGTCTTCAAAAGTGACAGCTCGGTTATAGTCTTGTGGTATTTGGAAGATACCCCAACCACCTTTTTTTATCACGCGATAGAGTTCTCGCATTGCTTGAGTATCATCGGGAATGTGTTCTAATACGTGGTTGCAAAATACTACATCAAAACTTTCATCTTCAAAGGGTAAAGCGCACAAATCAGCTTTTACATCGGCTAAAGGCGAATAAAGGTCGGTTGTGAGGTAATCGAGGTTAGCTTGTTTTTTAAATCGCTTGTAGAAGGCTTGCTCGGGAGCCACGTGTAGTACTTTTAAGGGTTTGGTAAAGAAGTCTGTTTCGCGGGTAAGATAAAGCCATAATAACCTATGGCGTTCTAATGATAGGGTAGAGGGGGAGAGTACATTGGGACGTGCTTTGCCATAGCCATAGGGTAAGAATTTTCTAAAAGTCTTTCCGTCAATGGGGTCTTGATATTTTTTACCTCGTAGATAGAAAGATAAAAAGGGGCGCACCCAATAGCTCAATTTGATGAGCCAAGGTCGGGGAACTTTGTTTAAAATAGTGGTAATAATTGCCATTAGAAGCTATTTTTTTTAGTGGAATAGGGTTAGCCCTACACCTTTCATTTCATCAGAATAAACGGGGTAGATAGCCATTTGTACGGATGATTTTTCTTTACGTTTAAGCAGTTTTGAAGTATAAGGAAAGAGCCAATAAGCTGCTTTTGCACTAAGGATACCTATCCCCGCTCCTCCTAATACATCACCTATCCAATGGCGGTTGTTGTACAAACGAAGGGTTGCCACGGTAGTAGCAATAGCATAACCACTGATACCTACCCACACATTTTCATCTTTGTACTCTTGCCATAGGATTTCCATTCCTGTGAAAGCAGTTGCTGTATGTCCTGAAGGAAAGGAGTTGAAAGCACTACTATCAGGGCGTTGTATTTTGGCAGTATATTTTACTCCGTTTACCAAAGCTCCCATTATAGCATAGGCAGTAGCCCCTATAATCAATCGTTCTTTTACGCTGTGTTTAGCTTTTACACCTAAGTTGCTAAAGGCAAAAACACTTGCAATGGGAGCGTATTGCATATAGTCATCAATACGCAACTTATGTCCACCAGAATAATTATAAACGTGGCGCTGTACGTAGCGGTTTATGTAGGTAGCATTAGAGATTACTCCAAAGGTAATGAGAGAAGCAGGTAAAATTACTTGTTTGAGTTGTGGTTTCTCAGCATCACTGCGCAGAGTGTCGGCTACAATTCCTTGCTCATCCATTACTGATAAACTATCTGTTTGAGCTTTTATAGAGTGAATGAGCAGACAAACAAAAGCTATTGTCAGAAATAATATTTTCATTTTAGGTATATCAGTAGTTAGTTTATAGAGAAATAGATTAGTAATGCAGTACCGATGATGATGCGGTAGATACCCCATACTTTGAAGCCGAATTTTGTGAGGATATGGATGAAGAACTTTACAGCTATCATAGCCACTACAAAGGCTATTACATTACCTATAATAAACAACCAAAAACTTTCATTAGTTTTCATTATTAACTCGTAACCTTTTTCTTCGGCAACTCCCCATTTCTTCAAGAAAATAGAATATACAGTTACGGCAAGCATTGTAGGGACAGCTAAAAAGAAGGAGAACTCGGCAGCCGCTTTACGTGTGAGTCCTTGGGTCATCCCACCTATAATAGAAGCAGCTGAACGTGAGGTGCCTGGCATCATTGCTAAACATTGCCAAAAGCCAATGGTTACTGCTTTCTTTACACTGATTTGTTTCTCATCGTGAATGTTAGGATTTTTAAACCAGTTGTCTACAAACAATAGGATTATTCCTCCTATGATAAGTGTAATAGCAATGGCTTTTTGGTTACCCAAAACAGCTTCTATTTTATCATCGAATAGTTTGCCAAGAATAAGAGCAGGAACTACAGCACAAGCTAATTTGAGATAAAATTGCCATTGAGTAAAGTTGAAGAACTTACGCCAATATAGTACAACAATTGAGAGAATAGCCCCAAATTGTATAGATACCTGAAACATTTTCAAATATTCGTCATCGGGTATTCCCATAAGAGTTGCTGTAAAGCCCATATGAGCAGTAGACGAAATAGGAAGATACTCAGTAAGCCCTTCAATAATGGCAATTATAATAGCTTGTAGTGTGTTCATTGTTAATTATTTTTAACTATTTTATAAAGTTTATCTGATAATCGCACTCTGAAATCAGTTTTAATGGTACACGAATCCCCTTTTTTAGCACGATCAGCAGGCACATCGTTCACCATCATACTAGTAAGTTCAAGTTCTTGTACCCCTGTAGAGGGACCTGTAATGAGGAGTTTATCGCCTATTTTTATATCAAAGGCTTCAATAGCAAATTCAGCGATACCTGTTTTAGGGAAGTAGTGCTTGCCTTGCCCAATATACACTTTCTTTTGGGTAGCGTTAGAACCAGGGTTTTCGCTCCATTCACCCAATTTTTGTCCTAAGTAATAACCTCCCCAGAAGCCACGATTATACACTGTTTTGAGGGTTTCTATCCATCCTTCAAACTTATCTTTGGAGTAAGTGCCTGCGTAATAGGCATCAATAGCTTCGCGATAAGTGCGAATTACTGTAGCAACGTACTCAGGAGCTCGCCCACGACCTTCAATTTTCAATACTTTTGCGCCAGTATCAATTACTTGGTCGAGGAAGTCGATGGTGCAGAGGTCTTTAGGCGACATCATATATTCGTTGTCGAGTTCTATTTCAAAACCACTTTCTTGGTCGATTACAGTATATTTTTTACGGCAATTTTGTTTGCAAGCGCCTCTATTGGCTGAAGAATTATGAGAGTGCAAACTCAAATAACACTTGCCTGATACTGCCATACAGAGTGCCCCGTGCCCAAATATTTCTACTTCTACCAAATTGCCCGAAGGACCTTTGATTTGCTCTTTTTCTATTTGTTCACATATTTTTTTTATTTGTCGTAAACTGAGCTCACGACTCATCACCATTGTATCGGCAAACATAGCGTAGAAGCGCACAGTTTCGATATTGGTGATGTTGATTTGGGTAGAGATATGCACTTCCATTCCTATTTGTCGTGCGTAGGCTATAACTGCTTGATCCATTGCAATCACAGCAGTAAGTCCTGCTTTTTTTGCAGCATCAAGTAGTGTTTTGATGATAGAAAGGTCGTGGTCGTAGATGATTGTATTGAGGGTGAGGTAGGTACGGATACCTTTAGGAGCACAGCGGCGAGCAATTTCGTCAAGGTCGTCAATAGTGAAGTTAATGCTTGCCCTTGCGCGCATATTAAGCTGGTCTACCCCAAAGTATACTGAATCAGCACCGTTGTCTATAGCCGCTTGTAGCGACTCGAAGTTTCCGGCAGGTGCCATTAGTTCAATTTTTCCTGTATTTGTCATTATTATTTATAGTGATTGAGGGCGCAAAGGTACGAATAATTTGTCAATTAGCCAATTACAAACCGATAACAATTCCTACATTGGGTATAAAGCCAGTGCTGAAAATGCTCTTGTCTTTTTTGTAGAGTAAATTGTAACTTGCACCTATTTGCACATACACATTGCCTCCTATATTCTGCATATAACCTCCACCAATGTAAAGAGCGTCCTCTTCAGTATTGTATTTTATATCAGTAGTTTTGTGTTTTTGAGAGATGAAATAATGCTGATAACTAGTGCTTACATAGGCTGCTCTTCCTATATAATAAGATAATGCAGGACCTACAGACACCGAGAGACTGCGATAATACTGACTGTGTTGTAGTGAACCATTTACAATGGCTGCTAATTCTAAATCATCAGTGATTTTATATCCCACACGTGGAGATATATCAACTCCTAAGCCATAAGTATAGCTCAAGCCTATATTTCCTCCGTATGTCCAGCGATTTGAATGACTATTTTGATAATCGGGGTCTAAAATATTAGGGCTTTGTGCCATTGCTAAAGTTGCTACTGAAAAAAGTGCTAAAGTTAACAAAAAGTGTTTCATATAGATTATAATTAATTAAGTTTAGAAATTAAGAGTTAGAGAATTAGAAACTATGAGAATTTCATCGATTTAGTAGGTGATATTTTGGTAATCACATAGGTAGGGATGAGTAACATTAGTAAACACAACAATAAAACTCCTATGTTGAGCAATATTACCCACAAGGGAGTGAAGGCAATAGGTACTTCACTTACATAATAGGTTGCTGGATCTAACTTGATAATACTATAACGCTGTTGTAACCACAATAGTAAGAAACCTAAAATGTTACCCCACAAAAGCCCTAATCCTATAATATAAGTAGCATTGTATAAAAAAATCTTGCGAATACTACGGTCAGAAGCTCCTAAACTTTTTAAAGTTCCTATCATTGGTGTTTTCTCTAAAATGAGTACTAGGATAGCGGTAATCATATTAAATCCACCAACAACTATCATTATCCCTATGATGAGATAAATATTAAAATCAAACATTCCTAACCATTCAAAAATAAAGGGGAATCTTTGAATAATTGTTTGTGAATCGAGGAAAGTACCGATTTTGCCGTATACTTGTTTGCCTACCACCTCAATACGATCAAAATCTTTGATAAAAAGTTCAAAATTGCCTATCTCATCAGCTTTCCATTTGTTGATTTTTTGAATATGACGAATATCAGTGAAGATATACGATGCATCAAACTCTTGAAAGCCACTGTTGTATAAACCTACAATTTTAAAATTGCGCTGGTTAGGAGCTTGAGCAGCTTCGTCTTTTAAGAAGATAGCTTGGCAGCGGTCACCGAGTTTAAGGTGCAGCCTGTTAGCTAAATAGGTAGACATCAGTATCTCATCAGTCAGTTCTTCACTTGATACATTAGGAGTGCGCCCTTCGGTAATAAAATCGTGAATGAGTGACCAATTGTAATCTTGTCCTACACCTTTAGCGAGAATGGATTCGTAAGTATTCTCGGTACGGATAATTCCGCCTTTAGTTGCTACTGCTTGAATATGAGTAACTTCGGGCACTGCCGAAAATTTAGGGTAAAAATCCTGTTGTATACTAATAGGTTTGGTAGTAACTTGTGAAGCATTGCTGCCGTAATCGAAAATTTGTATGTGACCGTGGAAAACTACCAATTTTTCTCTAATCTTTTGTTGCAAACCAATACCCGTAGCAATAGCGATGAGCATCATCACCATTCCTACAGCAATAGCAGCTATTGCCATTTTGATAATTGGAGAAGAAATTGTACCTTTGTCCCCTTTTGAGAAAATAACTCTTTTTGCTATGAAATATTCAATATTCAAAACAATAATGCCTTTTAGAAGTGCCAAAATTACACTTTTTTTCTTATGTACGTTCATTTCGTGCAAAAATAATGGACAATCACAAGACTACTCTTCTGCGCAAAAAGCTGAAAAACAGACAAAAGAAGTAGTTGTAGGTGCAAACCGAATGTATCTTTATATTAAGGATTTGCGTGCAAAAAATATAGCTGTAGTTACTAACCAAACAGGAATTGTGAAGACTGAAAAAGACAATTATGTACATTTAGTAGATACACTATTGAAGAAGAAAATAAATATCAGCAAGGTTTTTGCTCCCGAACACGGATTTAGAGGAGAAGCTGATGCAGGTGAAGTGGTAAAAGATGGTAAAGACTCTAAAACGGGCTTGCCTATCATTTCACTCTATGGTAAAAATAAAAAGCCTACCCCTGAACAGCTAAAAGGGGTAGACCTCGTACTCTTCGATTTACAAGATGTAGGTGTGCGTTTCTATACTTATATTTCTACTTTGCACTATGTGATGGAGGCTTGTGCCGAACAACATATTCCTATAATAGTGTTAGATCGCCCTAATCCTAATGCTCATTATATTGACGGTCCTGTGTTGAAACCGCAATTTAAAAGTTTTATAGGGATGCACCCTGTACCTGTGGTCTACGGAATGACTATTGGTGAATACGCCCAGATGATTAATGGTGAAAAGTGGTTGCACGAAGGTATTACAGCTGATTTAAAGGTGATTCCATTAGCAAATTATACTCACCAAACACCTTATAGTTTACCAGTAAAACCATCACCTAATTTGCCTAATGATGTATCGATAAACTTATATCCCAGCTTGTGTTTTTTCGAGGGGACTAATGTGAGTATGGGGCGTGGTACTTCTCAGCAGTTTCAAATTTATGGTTCACCTTATTTTGTGAAAAGTTCTTTTAGTTTCACACCTCATCCTAATGCTGGAGATAAAAATCCAAAGTTTAATGGGAAATTGTGTTATGGTGAAGATTTGAGCAAAATACCCCGCTTAAATCAACTCAATTTTTCTTGGCTTAAAAAGGCTTTTGAAGAAAGTAAAGGGGTGAAAACGCCTTTCTTCACTTCCTCTTTCAATAGAATAGCAGGTACTGATGCTCTCAAAAAACAAATTATAGAAGGTAAAACTGAAGCTGAAATACGTCAAACTTGGCAAAAAGAGTTAGAAAAATTCAAAGAAGTAAGGAAAAAATACCTGCTATATTAAAAAAAACAAGATAGGGTTTAAGGTGATACTTGTTAATCCTTAAAACCTATCTTCTAATTAACTAATATATTCGTAAGTCTAAAAACGTACGCCTACACCCACTTGAATTTGTTGGGTAGTGGCTTTCTCTTTAAGGGCATTACTAATATCAGAAAAGCCCCATACATAACGACCATAAGCAAAGAGCGGACCTAAATTCACTTCGGCACCAGCGACTAATGAGAAGTCGGTATCTTTGAAAAGTTTTTTTCCATTTTCCCAAGTGCTATCGTCTTTATTAGCAAGGAAACTAAATTGCGGACCTGCGTGCAATGAAATCAACCCATTAGGGTTGTATTTAAAGAGTAAAGGTACACTCACATAGTTCAAAGTTTTATTTTTATCAAACTTTTCATCCCATACTGATTGATAACTATCACGGAACTTTGTGTTAGTTTGGCTAAATAGCACTTCGCCTTGTAGTCCCCATTTGTCATTGAAGTCATATTCTACAAAACCGCCCAATTGGTATCCCAATTTGAAGCCTTTACTGTAGGCAACGCCATCTAATTTTCCTAAGTTAGCACCTGCTTTAGCTCCTAAGTGAAACTCTTGAGCATAGGCAGTAGTTGTGAGTAGCATTATAGCAATAAAAGCTGTTAATTTAGTGATTGTTTTTTTCATACGCTTAATTATTGTTTAATGTTTCGTAGTGATTATCCCAAATAGCGTGCCAAAAAAATAAAATAGCAAATTAGCAAATTTGGAAATTAGCAAATTATATACTACTTTTGTGGCTTGAAAATATTAAAGTTACCACACCAATGATTATACACCATTTAGGCGAAGAGCCCTCTGTATTAAACCGATTTATCGCCCAATTGCGCGATGTAAATATTCAAAAAGACCGTATGCGTTTTCGTAAAAATTTGGAACGTATAGGCGAGGTCTTATGTTATGAAATGAGTAAATTTCTACACTATAAAACCGAAGTGATAACTACTCCTTTGGGTGAAAAAAAGGTACAATTACCCAAAGATGAGGTAGTGATTTGCTCTATTTTGCGTGCAGGATTAGCACTACATCAAGGTTTGATGAATTATTTTGACAATGCCGATAACGCCTTTATATCAGCTTATCGTAAACACACTTCCGAAACCGATTTTGATATAATGGTAGAGTACCTTGCCTCTCCTTCTTTAGAAGGCAAAATTCTTTTCTTAGCCGACCCAATGCTGGCTACGGGTCGTTCGTTTGCTAATGTGTTCAACGCTTTGAAGCCTTTGGGAACACCCAAGGAAATACACTTATTTGCTGTAATTGGGGCGCAACAAGGAATAGAATATTTAGAAGATAAATTCCCTGAAACCACTCACTTGTGGATTGCTACTATCGACCCACTTCTCAATGATCACGGCTATATAGTGCCAGGGTTAGGGGATGCCGGAGATTTAGCTTTTGGTAATAAAATGGAGTAAGAGCACTGTAGCAGGTAGTGATAATAATATCCATAGTACAGTTTCTTTTAGCCACCATACTCGTATTTTTTCTATATACAAAGCAAAAAGTATGGCTATGGGGGCAAAAATATAGATAACTTCTTTTGATAAAAATGCTACAAGTAAGCCCACCCATAAGAATTGCACCACTACTATTGAACTGATGCTATGATAAGTACTTCTGAAGTAATACACTCCTACTGATACTAAAAACAACAAAACTAAACTGACTAAAGCAACTGTTGTAGCAATAGGGTAGGAAGGGAGTTGTAACAAGTGGGCTATATCGTTACTAACTAAAGTGTAATAACTATCAAAAGGGAAGGGCATTTGCAAAACTAATAATATAGCACCTCCTAACAAAGCAATTACTAAAATAGCCAAGAGAGGGATAAACCAATAACGACGCTTTTCAGCCCCGTAAAACAATAGTGAAATCCATACATTTAGCAAGAAAACCAATGCCCAAGGATGTAATAAACTTGCACAGATAATAAGTAAAGAGGTGTCTAATAATTTTTGTGGAATCTCTTCTCCCGTTTTGAGGGTAAGTACTCTCCATAATGCTACAATGATAAGTAAGTTAGCACCTACTAATTTCATATTGTCAAAAAGAGTAGGAAAGAGCACTACTAAAATGCTAAAAAAGGCGATAGAATAGCTGTTTTTAGTTTCGGTGAGCTCATTCCATCTATCTATTTGGTGCAGTAATACTAAGGAAAATAGAAGTAGTGTGAGGCTGATAGACAAAAATATAAGATGTGTTCCAACCTTTAAAGGCTGTTGTAATATCTCAAATTGATATAGCCCATCACCTATCAAGAGTGCTAATAGCACTATGATAAAGGTGATGGGCTTTGTATTTTCAAAGTATTTTGAGAGCATTAGTTACTGATAGTTAAAGAGCTTCCTGAAACTGAAACACGATAGTTGAGTAGAGGATAAGGTTTGGCAATATCACCAATAGTAATAGGAGTGCCATTTCCTAAAAGATAAACAGTTTTATCACAAGAGCATCGCACATAAACGTAATTATGTAGTTTGGTATTCTCGTAATTTTCCTCATCAACTTGAGTTTTTACACCATATAACCTGCTAGAGCAGCCATCTAAACTGTGGTTAGGACAAGCAGCCTCCCAAGCATAATAGGAACTTCCATTATAAATTACAAAAAAACCTCTAATACCTCCATAAGGTACGAAAACTGTATTCATAGGAGTTTTGAGACTGTTGTAAAGAGGTTGATTTAAATCAATAGTATAAGTGAAATGCGCTTCACCCAAGTAAGGATTGCGTTTTTGCTGTTCTTTTTCACAACCCCACAATCCTATAAAAAGTATTATAATAATTATAAATCTTCTCATCACTTCTTACTTGTTATCTAAAACCTATATCCCACTCCTACAGAAAGTGTTCTATTCTTGAAATTATAATCAGGACTAATACCTATGTGAGTAAGGCTAGTCTCATCTGCTTCAAAAACACTAGTGAGTCCTTGTACCCAGCGAGCTTCAAAAAACCAACCTGCATCGGTCATATAAGCAATACCTACAGTCATTGCTCCATCAATGATGTCTAGAGCATCATCTTTCACGCGTGTTACAGGGTCGGTGCCAGCATCAAAGTAGAAGTTAGGTTTATCAATGCGATATTCTAACTGAGGACCTATGTGCAAGTTAATACCCTTTCCCACATTGAAACGTGCAAGTACGGGTAACGAAAGATAATCTAAATTCAGTTTAGCTTTGCCATAAGTATTAGAAGTAATATTCGCTCCACGTCGGTTATAAATACCTTCTACTTGTAGAGAAAACAAATTAGAGAGCGGAAATTCTAACGTAATTCCTGCATAGTAGCCGTGATAAGGCTTAAAATTAGCACCATCACTCACGTTGCCTTTTAGAGTAGCATAGTTATAACCAGCTTTGAGCCCTATGTATTGCGCTTCTACAGCATAAGAAGCTAATAAACATAATGCTAATAATACTATTTTTTTCATTGTTTTTATATTTTTTTAGTAGTTATAATCTTTACAGGGCAAGCTTTTTGAGCTTTTTCACAATCTTCAAAAATGCTATCATCATAGCTTTTGAGAGTAAAAAAACCTTTTTTCTCAGTAGAGCGCAACAGCACACTTTTTCCATCCTTTTTAGACATTTGGAACTGCTCAGGCGCCATTTCTACACAATAGTTGCATCCTATGCACTTTTCACGTTGTAAGGTTACAATCACCATAGCCTTATGCGTCTTTTTTCTTATCTTCTTTATTAGGTTTTACCAAAATAGCATATATTTCAATAGCAAATCCTAAAAGCACCAAAGCAGGGGCTAAGTGTATACGTCTGAAATTGAAAATTGAAGTGTCAAATACTGCAGGATTATCACTTCCACCGCCGCTCATTAGTATAAAACCAATTGCAATTACAGCCAACCCTATCCCCATTATAAGATAGTTTTTCTTTCCGAATATAAAAGTTGAATGATGTTTCATATTTATTACTTGTTACCTAATAGTAAAGGTCATTTGTGTTTAAATTTAAAAATCGTTGTGTAGCAAAATAGGTGCTCAACCAACTGATGAGAATCCCCATAGCGAGAATTCCTATAAAAACGATACATAATATTGTGTTATCTAACAATATAGAAAACTCAGGATATGATTTTACAATTGCCAAGAGTGCCCCGTAGAATAGCAGTATAGCGAGGAAAGCACTCAAGATACCCAAACGTACATTGGTACGAATAAATGGGCGACGTATAAAACTACGAGTGGCACCTACTAATTGCATTGTTTTGATAATAAAACGTTTAGAGTAAATAGATAGGCGAATAGAAGCATTGATGAGCAGTACTGATACAAAGGAGAATAGTGCGCTAAACACTAAGGTAATAAGTCCTATTCTGTTTACATTCTCGTGAATAAGTGCTACAAGTGATTGGTCGTACACTACTTCTGATACGAAAGAATTTTGCTCCAATTCACGTTTAATTTCAGCCATTCTATCGGGTTCAGCATAATCAGCTTTTAAACTCAAGTCTATGACATTTTGTAAGGGATTGGTGCCAATAAAGCTCACAAAATCTTCACCTATGTCCTTGCTAAAGGTTTCGGCAGCTTTATCTTTGGAGATAAATTGCAATGATTTTACGAAAGAAGCTACTGAGAGTGTTTTTTGTAACTGAGCGATATCAGCACTTTTAGCTTCGTCTTTAATGAGGATAGTAACGGTTACTTGTTCTTTGAAGTGATTGGCTAACTTTTTAGTACTGAACACTAAAAAACCAAAGAATCCCAATAGGAAGAGTACTAAGGTAATGCTCACTATTACCGAAAAATAGGAAGTGAGTAATCGTCGTTTGTTAAAAGAATCAATAGACCGAGCCATTCTTGTTTTTTTCTATTTATAAACTAAAAATCAGGCAAAAGTATAATATTTTTTTGAAATAGCAAAAAATTGGTTATGAGTTATTTGTTTTTAGGTGTTGGTAAGTCCTTTTTTATTCTTTATATTTCTAAAATCGTGATAAAAATAATACTTAAAAAATGCTAAAATTTTTGCAAAAGTAAATAAAAATTGTATTTTTGCGGGGTATATTTATAAATATATCGCTATGAAACAGAAAATACAACTTCTTTTAATCTTGTTGCTCCTAACTTCAGGAGCCCTCCAAGCTCAAATGAAAACCATTACTGGGGAAGTTTTCGACGAGAACAATGAGCCTCTGCCATTAGTTGAAGTAATTATTAAAAACACAAATTCATCAAAAACAACCAAAGGTGTTTCAACAGATATAGATGGTAAATTTGAACTCAAAGCCAGAGTAGGTGATATACTTGAGTTTAATTTTTTCGGGTATGAAACCCAAAGAAGAAAAGTAGAGGGTAAAAATAAAACTATCAACTTTAGGGTGGTTTTAAAAGAACAAAAACTGGAGGTTTTTACTATTATTAATATTCCCCCAGAAACTATGGCTTTAGGGATCCAAAAAGTCCCATATCGTTTAACCTATCTACAACAAGCTGTATCAAGTAAAGATCTCACTCAAGTCAAACAAGTAAATTTTGTGAATAGCCTTGATGGTAGGGTTGCGGGTTTGCATATCCAGCGCAGTGCGACGGGTATAGGTGGGGCTACTAAAGCTACTATGCGTGGGGCTCGCTCGCTTTTTGGTGATAACAACATGCTTTATGTGGTGGATGGAATGCCTATAGCTAACCAAGCTGAAAGAGGGTTTGGAGGCAATGGCAGAGATACTAGCGAAGGTATATCCGACCTTAATCCTGAAGACATTGCAGAGGTCGTAGTACTACAAGGGGCACAAGCCACTGCCCTCTATGGAGCATCGGCTGCTAATGGGGTACTGCTTATTCGTACTAAGAAGGCTAATGACAATCAACTCAATATTAACCTGTCTTCCTCAGTAGAATTTGTAAATAAACTAACAAAACCTGAGTTCCAAGAAACCTATGGCAATGAGTTAGGACAATACACTTCTCTCTCTACTCGCGCCTTACCTAAGGGTACTAATTTCAATATCAATGATTTTTATAGAACAGGTCACATATACCAAAATTCACTAAATGTTTCAGGTGGATTTAATTTTGAAGGTGGCAATAATAAAACGTATGCTTCAGTAGCATCTTTGCAGTCAGGAGGGATAGTGCCTAATAGCGTATACAACCGTTATAATGCTTATTTGCAAAATAGCACTTCTCTGTTAAAGAAGAAGTTGAATATAGATCTTTCAGGTAACTATATCCGTCAGTATGAGCGCAATCAGGTTGCTTCGGGCATCGCTTTCAACCCTATAGTAGGTTTATATCTATATCCAAGAGGTGAACAATTTGCTCAAGAGCGTTATTTTGAGCGTTATGATGCTGTAGCAGGTTATGATAAACAGTATTGGATAGCGGGTTCAGGGACTCCTGATACTCCTGCTAATTTAGGAGAAAATATCCAAAATCCTTATTGGATTGCCTATCGTAATTTGCGTCCTGCTACTAAAAATCGCTATATGTTTTCAGCTAAAGCGAACTACAAAATTATGGATAATTTAGAAGTGGCAGCTCGTTTTCGTATGGATAATACTTCTTCAACTATGGACGACAAGCGTTATGCTTCCACACTTCCTGCTTATGCGGCTGCTAACGGTTACTATGCTCATTGGAAAGAAACCTTTAAACAACAATATGCCGATGTTATCGTTCATTACAATGAAAGATTTTCGGATTTTGGATTAGACGCTCATATAGGAGCTTCTTATGAAGGGTATGATACTCAAGTAGATGGTTATAGAGGAAATTTGATAAATGTAAACAATTTCACTCAAAGCAATATTGCAGCTCCTACGGCGATTTCTCACCCGTTATGGGGAAAAAGAAGCAATACTGCTTTCTTTGCAATGGCTGAAATAGATTGGAAAAATAAATTATACCTCACTCTCTCAGGTCGTGCTGATAAACCATCCGATTTTCCTTACACAAGCGAAAGTACAGTCTTCAGTCCGTCAATAGGATTAGCAATACCCTTATATAATTTTATAAATATAAATAAAGATATATTGAGCTATGGCAAATTGCGTGGTGGCTACAGCCAAGTAGCCGCCCCTATGAGTTATGCGGGGTTAGGCGTTGCTGAAACTTCTCGTGCTTGGATAGGTGATTCGTATACTTTACCTAACTACCCTGCTGATTTACAATTAGAACGTACCACCTCTTACGAAGTAGGTTTAGATACCCGATGGTTTAACAATCTTTCATTGAATGCTACATTCTATCACACCCGCACTAACAATCAGTTAGTTCCTATTTTGTGGCAACAAGTGGGAGAGGTACAAAATCAAGGAGTAGAAGTAGCACTTGGATACACTTATTCTGAGTATAACAGAGCATTGAAAGGAGAAACTCAACTCATTGCCTCTACTAATAAAAATGAGATACTGAGCCTACCTAGTGAGATTGCCAATGGTATGTACACCTTGCGTGAAGGAGGTGAAATAGGCGATATATACGATAGCAATGGCAATAAATTAGGCTCTACAAACCCTGATTGGCTCTTAGGCTGGAAAGGAAAATTGAGCTATAAAAATTTTGATTTAGATTTCTTGTTCAAAGCGCGTTTAGGTGGAATAGTTCTTTCAGAAACAGAACGTTATTTTGATCGTTATGGGGTTTCTAAAGCCTCTGCTGATAATCGAGCTAACTTTGTTCCTTTTATAGCTAATAGAACAGATGCTGATTATCATTATTCGGCTACTAATATTCGCTTGCAAGAAGCTGCTCTTACCTATCATTTTAGAGAAGGTTTTATTGTGAAAGGATTGAAAGACCTCAGTGTGTCATTAGTAGGTAGCAACTTGCTAATGCTCTACAACAAAGCACCTTTCGATCCCGAAATAGTGCCTTCTGTAGGTACTTATGGCAGTGGCTATGATAAGTTTATGTTGCCTTCCGTAAGAAGTTACGGATTGAATGTGAAAATGCAATTCTAAAATTCTATAATGATGAAAAAAATATTTTTAATACTCAGCTTGCTCTCAATAGTAGCTTGTAAAGATGAAACTACCGAAAAAATTGCTCACCCCAATATTGACCAAAAGGTGTATTTTGTAGGCAATAAAGCACAAGAGGTATTTGTACAGCAATACCAAGAAAACCAATTGCAAAATGTAAAAGCCCGACTTATTTATCCGGCTGAGAAAAACCTTTTTGCAGATCTCCTTACAGGGGATGCGCAATATCTCGCTGATTATAATGAACGCTATGGCGTAAATTATAAATTATTACCTGCTGATAAGTACAATGTTGATGAAATTATAGTCTTTGGTAAAGGTGAAAGAGAAACTCCTATAAGAATTACTATAAAAAATCTCATTTTCGATGATGATGAAGTGTATGCCCTTCCCTTGCAAATTGTGAATAGAAAAAGCATACAAGCAATTGAAGGACAAGAACATTTGCTGTTGGTGATCCGTCCTAACAGATATAGTAAAGTGTTGAAAATGGGCACAACCTCGGTAACTTCTACCGAAATTCTTTCTTCAAGTAATGTTTTTCAGCAGTGGAGTTTTGAAACTACAGTGTATGTAGAAAGTCTTACAGGTGAAATACCAATTGTGGGACTCAATAAAAATACAGTAAATCCATTAGAAATAGCGTTTAAAAACGGACAATTACAAGCACAACTGAATGCTGTTACTGCTCTCGAAATTCCTACAACAGCTTTTGCTCCTCAAGTAAACAAATGGTATGCTCTATCGTTTACTTATGATGGTAACACTTTGCGTGCTTTTGTAAATGGCAAACCTGTTGCTACTCAATTGTTACAAGGAGGAGCTCTTCAGCTTAGAAATCTATATATAGCAGGTAGTAATCAGCGTTTGAGAGAGCTGCGCTTTTGGCGAAGAGCTCTTACCCAGCAAGAACTTAAAGCTAACCTATGGCATACTTTACCTACTAACAAAGACTTACAACTCTATTTGCCTCTCAATGGCAAAAAAATAGATTTTAATACCAAAGTGGTAACCGACGACGAAACACAACTTTGGGATTGGTCATCTTATGGAATGCCTACAATCAGTTTGCCTTCAGGAGCTTCTTTTGATAGTGCTACGGGCAATGGTTATAGATTTCCACCAGAAAATTAATAAATAAGCAAATTAGCCATTGGCTAATTTGCTTATTCACTTTTTACTCCTCTAAGTTCTTCAATCTGTTGTAACAAATGATGAATGATTTCCAATCCTGCCATATTTACTTCAAGGTCATAATGCCAATTTGTAAAGCGTTCAAAAGCAGAAAGTTGGTCGTAATGAAGGTAAGTAGTATTGTTGATAACCTCCGTTTGTATGAGTCCGTTGGAGGCTAAGTCGTCAAAAAAAGTAATTTCTATATTGTACAAACGAACGATGTCTTCTCTTGATATTCTCTCTTCCATAACTATGAATTTTTAAGTTGTTCAAACAATTCTTTTTGTTTCTCAGTAAGATTTTTAGGCAATTGTACTTGGTAAGTAACAAAGAGGTCGCCAAAGCTATCTTTTTGTTTGTATACGGGGAATCCCTTACCTTTGAGTCGCACTGTAGTACCGTTTTGGGTTTCAGGGGCAACCTTCATTTTTACCTTGCCACTTAGAGTCTCTATTTGCACCTCTCCACCTAACATAGCGGTATAAAGGTCGATGTTTACAGTTGTTTTTAGGTCGTTGCCATTACGTTCAAACTGAGCGTCAGGTTCTATGTGGAAGGTAATGTACAAATCACCATTAGGACCTCCGTTATAGCCTTCTTGTCCGTGACCTTTGAGTTTGATTTGCAAACCTTCATATACTCCTGCTGGCACAGTTATACGTATGTTCTTGCCGTTCACCGTAAAGGTGCGCTGTTGGGTAGTAGCTACTTCTCGTAATGGGAGAGACATATCGGCATAAAGATCTTGCCCTTTAAATTTACCTGAAGCACTACTATAGCCTCTGCCAAAACCACCTGCACGTCCCCCAAACATATCTCTAAAGAAATCAGAGTAATCCTCATTTGAATAGTTGCCTTCACCAAAACCTTCAAATCCTCCAAAACCGCCAAAACCACCACCACGAGCATATTGCTGTTGTTGGGCTTTTTCATACTCCTCACCGTGTTGCCAATGTTCACCGTACTTGTCATATTTAGCACGGTTTTCGGGATTGCTGAGTACTTCGTTAGCCTCATTAATTTCTTTAAATTTTTGCTCTGCCGTCTTGTCGTTGGGGTTCATATCAGGGTGATATTTTCTTGCCAATTTGCGGTAGGCTTTCTTTATATCATCTTGAGTAGCAGTTTTTTCTACTCCTAGTGTTTTATAATAATCAATCATATTTACTAAAATTAAAGTACGCAAAAGTAATACTTTTTTTTTATTTGTGATACGTAGTTTCCAATTATTTTGTAATTTTGCCCCCTGAAGAAAACTAAGTACCATTTTGTGAACACATCATATTTTAAACAATCGTTTTTTATTGTTTTGCTGGCTACCCTCATCTTTATAGGTTTTAAGGAGTTTTTGCCAGCACGCATATTTCCTGAAGCCAAAGCTATGGATAATGTAGTGGTAGATAGCTTGATGTTAGAAGCTATATCAGGTAAGGAAATTGATAAAGTGCTCAGTCAGGCAAATGATTCAATGGCTACTACTAAGAGATTGAAAAAATCCGATGAATATCTCTTTGCTTTTTTTAAGAAGTTACACGAACTCGAAACTACAAAAAAAGGAAAGATAAGAATAGGCTACTACGGCGATTCTATGACCGATGGTGACTTAATTGTACAGGATTTAAGAGCTCTCTTTCAAGATGCTTTTGGCGGACAAGGAATTGGATTTTTGCCTATTACTTCCGAGTCAGCTAAGTCTCGAGGAAGTGTATGGCACACTTATTCTAATACTTGGAAAACACAATCGTATGTAAATGTAAAACGCCCTAAACGTCCATTTGGGGTGTGTGGGCAAGTGTTCTTTACTCAAGGAAATGGCACTTGGGTTCAGTACAAATCATCTAACCAAAAACATATCAATCAACTGTATGCCCCCGTGCTATATTATGGTTCATCAGGCAATAAGGAAGCAAAAGTAGAAATTATATATAACGATACAGTAAAAGTAGTAAAACCTTTGTCAACTAATAAGTTACTGAATACTCTGTCTCTTACCGAAGGTCATAATACTAAGTCTGTACGTATTAATTTTATCAAATCTGATAGTATTCCTATCTATGGAGTGAGTTCAGGAGAACGACAAGGTGTATACGTTGATAACTTTTCAAGTCGTGGTAATTCAGGCTTGCCAATCTCTCTTTTCAATGTAGATTTGATGAACCGATTTGATGATGCTCTTGGCGGATATGACCTCATTGTGTTGCATTTCGGTGCTAATGTCCTAAACTATGGTACTTTGGATTATTCTTGGTATGAAAGAGGAATGACCAAAGTAGTAAACCAAATACGCGCTTGTTTCCCTAATACCTCTATTCTTATCGTCTCAACTGCCGATAAATCAACTAAGGTGAATATGGAAATGCAAACTGATAAAGCGGTAGTGCCTTTGGCAAATGCCCAACACAAATACGCACGCAATACTCATTCTGGTTTTATCAATTTGTACGAATTGATGGGAGGAAAAGGTTCTATGAAACAATGGGTAGAAGCTAATCCTTCACTTGCAAGTAAGGATTATACTCACTTCAATGCACGAGGTGCTAAAAAGGTTGCTCATTTGTTGTATAATAAATTGATGGAAGAGTACGAACATTACAAAGACCCTCATAATAGTCAGAAAGCTGATGTTTTTGGTGAAAAAATAAAAGAAATACAAGAAGTACACCCTACTACAACCACTACCGCTACAACTACTGTTGCTACTGCTACACGTACTGTACAGCCTGCTACACCAGCGCGACAACAACCAGCTGCACAACCAGCACATCCTGTACAACAAGCACCAGCAGCTCAACGTACTCCTAAAGATAGTGTTAAACCCAAAAAAACAGATTTATACGAATTGTAATACTAAAAAACACTAATAACACACTAAAAGACACAATTATAATGAAAAAGAAACAATTAGTAAAGAAAATCATAATGGGGAGCTGTATGCTCTTGGGGGTAGCACTCTATTTAAGAGCTAACTATACCTCAGCAGAAAATATCTCCCCTCCTTTGGCTGCCAAAGATACCCTCTCAATGTATGCCAAAAACAACGCCCCGAAAGAGTACAACAATATGTACAATACTTCGGTGCTTAATCCTTTTTTTGAAAAATTAGCTACCTTAGAAAAATCTAAAGATCGCAAACTGAATATCGTACACATAGGCGACTCACACATCCAAGCTGATGTAATGCCCAATGTGATGAGACAGCGTTTGCAAGAAAGTTTTGGCAATGCAGGTTTAGGCTTGGTTTTTCCTTACTCTCTAGTCCGTACTAACGGCGGGCGCAATGTAAGTTTTACTTCTAATATCTCTTGGGAAGTTCAAAAAAATACTTCTTCACCTCTCGCAGGAATCACGGGTTACGCTCTTTCTACTAATAAGAAAGATTTCGTGATAGAACTGAACCTAAAAAATAAAGATTACGCTTTTAATACCCTTAAAATTATTACCCCTAAAAATCAACGCCAATTTGAGTTAGCAACCAATGTAGGTAAGGTAACCGCTCCTTTAAAACCTTCAGCTCCTAAGATGATTTCACACAAGGTAACCCAAGGAGAAACCCTCTATGCGATTGCTAAAAAATACCACACTACGGTAGCTTTATTGCAGAAAAACAATCGTTTGAAAGGTAGTAACATCCGTATAGGACAAGTGTTGCATATCGCTTCTGCAAAAGGAATTTCAGGCACTGTACCTGCTTCCACCCCTGCAACTAAAGTGGATATGAGCAATGCGACTATCCTCAAAGCTAATTCACTTTATAACTACTATGCTTATGAAAATTTAAACGTTTCTGATAAAATATACTTAACCCCTAATACCGAAAGCAGTTCGTATACGCTTAATGGTATAGTACTTGAAAATGACCAAAAAGGAATTATTTATCACACTATTGGTGTGAATGGAGCACATTTTTCTGATTACAACAAATCTGAATTGTTCTTTGAACAAATAAGTGCTCTCGAACCCGATTTGATAGTGATTTCCTTGGGAACTAATGAGGCTTATGGCAGGCTTGCTCCTGAAAGATACGATACTGAGGTGATGAAGTTTATCAACACTATACGCACTCAGTATGGCAACTGCCCTATTATACTCACTACTCCTCCTCCTTTTTTGTATAGAAAAAAAAGTACCACTTCATTGTGTGTAGAATATGCTGATACATTGATAGACAACGCTGTAAAGGATGACTATAGTGTGTTCGACCTCTATCGTGCCTTAGGGGGTAATGAAGCAATGAGTAGATTTATTCAACAAAACCTTATCGCAGGTGATCGCGTACATTATACCAGAGATGGTTATTTAGAACAAGGTGCGCTTTTCTTCGATGCTCTTATGAGTAATTACCTAAACTACAAAAAACAATCTAAACACTCTTTTAAATCCATTTTAAATTGAATACAGCAGCATTAGCCCAGTGGTTTACCGATAATTTTAGCTTCACAACTGAACAAGTAAAACAATGGTTTACCTATAACCCCAATCACCCTCTACTATTTAATAGCAGTTTGTTTTTGGGGCTATTTTTGGTGTTTTATTTAGTGTATATTTTCACTAAAAAACACGTCCATTTCCGTACAGTATATGTTACCTTATTTTCACTGTTTTTTTATTACAAAGCAGGTGGTAATTACTTTGTACTACTAATACTCTCTTCGGTATTAGACTATTTTTTTGCTGGACAGATTTACAAAACCCAAAAACCTGCTGCGCGAAAATTCTTCTTGGCAGTGAGTATGATAACCAATTTGGGGATATTGTTCTATTTTAAATATACAAACTTCCTTATTGATAGTTTTAACGCTATTTTCCAAAGCAATTTTGCGCTGATGGATATCATATTGCCAGTAGGGATCTCATTCTATACTTTCCAAACGATGAGTTACACAATTGATGTGTATCGTCGTGAAATAGAACCTGCTAAGAGCTTTTTAGATTTTGCTTTCTTTGTGTGTTTCTTCCCTCAGTTGGTAGCAGGACCTATTGTAAGAGCAAAAGATTTTATTCCACAAATATACAAGAAGCTCACTCTCACTAAAGAAGAAACCTCATTGGCTCTTTTCCTTATCATAGGAGGATTACTCAAAAAGGCTGTGATTTCCGATTATATTTCACTAAACTTTGTAGATAGGGTATTCGAGGCTCCCAATAGTTATACTCCTTTTGAAAACTTAATGGCAGTCTATGGCTATTCATTGCAAATTTATTGTGACTTTTCAGGTTATTCGGATATGGCAATAGGCTTAGCCCTACTGATGGGCTTTACGTTGCCTATAAACTTCCGTACGCCTTATCAATCTAAAAATATTACCGAATTTTGGCGACGTTGGCATATCTCACTTTCAACGTGGTTGAAAGACTATTTGTATTTCTCGGTAGGAGGGAACAGACGAGGTACTTTCTGGGGCTACTTTTTCCCTACTTTATTTTTTGGAGCTACACTATTTTGGGCAGTAAAAATGTACAACACTACTCCTATACCGCTTTATATTGTAGCAGGGGTGATAATAGTATTTGTATTAGCTATTTTAGTAGCCAAAGATAGAAAAAAATCAGTGCGTAGCCATTTCAACCAAATGACAACGATGCTCTTAGGAGGATTATGGCACGGGGCTAATTTGCGTTTTATCATTTGGGGAGCTCTTCACGGACTTGCCTTAGCTGTGCATAAAACTTTTATGGACTTTTTCCCCGCTAAAAAAGAAGATGAGAAAAAAGGTTTCTTCGGTAGTACTGCCAATGTGATATTTGTGATAATTACCTTTCACTTTGTGGCTTTCTGTTGGATATTTTTCAGAGCAAAAGATTTTGATATTGCCCTTACAGTGATGAATAATATTGCAGAACTACAATTCGATTGGCACAAATGGCAAACTATTATTGAGGGGTATAGAAATGTATTCCTACTAATGGCAATAGGCTTTGTATGGCATTTCTTCCCTCAAAATATGAACGATCAACTGAAAAATTTCTTTGGTAGTATGCCTATACTTTTCAAAGCAGTGATAGTGGCGCTCACTTTCTGGGTAGTATATGCTACAGCCTCCAGTGGGGCACAACCTTTTATATACTTCCAGTTTTAAGAATAAGAAATAAAAAAGGCTTCGCTAACTCATAGCAAAGCCTTTTTTACTTTTCACTTCTCATTTCCATAGCTGTCAAACTCCTTCATAGGAATTTTCTTTCCATCGAAGTTGATGTTTTTAAGTTCATCAGCTATGTCACTACCTTTGCCTACAATGATGATTCTGAAGTTTTTTAATAGAAAATAACTATTAGCAACTCGTTGTACATCTTCTTTAGTTACTGCATTAATCTTGGCGATATAGTTCTTGTAAAAATCTTCAGGTAGGTTGCGCACTTTTATATTGATAGCGTAATTAGCAATCGTCTGTGGGCGTTCAGTAGCTAATACAAACTGACCTAAATACTGTGCTTTAGCTTGTGCTAACTTCTCTTCACTCACTATAGTAGTTTGTATGCGTTTTACTTCTTTGAGTATCTCAACAATGGCAGGAGCTGTTACGGCATTGCCTACTTTGGTCTTGATGCTGAAACTGCCTTTTGTCCATTTATCGGTTTTAAAAGTAGAAAAAGCACCATAAGTATAGCCGTGTTCTTCGCGCAAATTCATATTGATATAACTACCAAAATCTCCACCTAAAATGCTATTGGCTACTAATAGAGGGAAGTAATCAGGGTGCGACATCTTGAGGTCGATGAGGTTTGTAACTTGTATTTCCGATTGTACTGCACTGGGCAAATCTATAAAGTTGATTTGCGTTTCACTCACATTCTCAGGGATATATAAAGCAGAAGTTTCTTCTGAATAAGGTTGCCAATCAGCGAAATGTTCGTTTACTAAAGTAATTATCTCTTCGGGATTTACATCTCCTGTTACTACTAAATAGGCATTGTTAGGCACAAAACGCTTGCGGTAATAGTTGGTTACATCGTCTAAGGAGAGGGCAGCAATCTGGGCTTCAGTAATGTATTCACCGTAAGGGTGAGCCGTACTGTAGCGCAAGGTTTGCCGTACGCGTTTCATAATCACTTCAGCATTGCTTTCGTTAGCACGGATACTTTGGATAATCCGTGCTTTTTCTTTTTCCATATCCTCCTCAGTGAAGTTAGGATTCAGGGCAGCATCGGCAATGAGCGCTAATACTCGCGGAAAATATTTAGAGAGTACTTGAGCATAAGCGCCATTAGGAGCGATAGAGAGTGTTGCAGCGAGATAGTCTATTTCCTCGTTAAAATCGTCTTTATTGATAGAGGTAGACCCATTGCCCGCCATTAGTGAAATAAGGTCGGAAATTCCTTTCTTTTCTTTCTCTAATTCTGGACATTCGTCTAAAGAAAGACGGATGCCTACTTGAGGGAGTTGGTGATTTTCTACTATCAATAGCGTAAGTCCGTTTGGAAGGCTATGTGTAATAGGAGTTCCTAAATTGATAATAGGAGCAGCTCCTGGGGTAGGTTGTATAGAGCGGTCTATATGTGTCATTTTTGTTTACTTATTGAACTGAAGGTAAATAATTGAGGTCTAAACGTTGTTTTTTGTCTAAATACTTGCGAGCAGCCTCTCTAATATCCTCACGAGTAATAGCACGATAGTAATCTATGGCTTTGTTGATGAGGTTTGTATCTTTATAGAAAGTATAGTTATCAGCTAAAGAGAGGGCAATTCCTTCCATATTGCTGTTTTGAGCCACAAAGTTAGCCTCTATTTGGTTCTGTAACTTTTCATATTCTCGTTCACTGATGAGTTCAGTTTGTAGTCTTTCAATTTCCTCATCCATTTCTTGTGCTAAAGTTTCTAAACTCACCCCGTCCATAGGGAGCGCTCCCATTATATAAACGCCATAATCTTCTTGAGCATCCGAAAATGCCAATACCTGTAAAGCTGTTTGGTGTTCGTCAATCATTTTTTTGTAGAGGCGAGCACTTTTGCCATCGGTAAGGATATTAGAAAGCAGGTCAATAGTATACGAATCTTTGTCCGTCATTGCAGGAGTGCGATAGGCATATAGTTTAAGAGGAATTTGAATGTTAGGGTCATATTCGGTTACCTCAATAGTTTCAGTGATAGGAGCTTCTTCTATTTTGTTGCGTTGTATCGCATTACCCGTATTAGGAATCGTTGCGAAGTATTGCTCTATCCATTCTTTGGTAGTTGGGGTATCAAAATCGCCAGCTACTACTAATACCGCATTGTTAGGATTGTAGAATTTCTTTTTGAAAGCGATGAATTCTTCTAAGCTGGCAGCATCTAAATGCTCTACTTCACCAATCACTGTGCCGGAGTAGGGGTGTTTTTTAAAAAGGTAAGGATTGATAGCTGAACGATACATTATTCTACCGTAAGGAGCGTTGTCTATACGTTGGTTTTTCTCTTCTTTTACCACTGAATTTTGAGTACTTACTCCAATCTCATTGATAACCGGGTGGAGCATACGTTCAGCTTCCATCCACAAGCCTAATTGCAGGTTGTTAGAGGGAAAAACTTCGTAATAATACGTTTTGTCTTGTGTTGTAAAGGCATTGTTATGCCCGCCATTTGCTGATACAATATCAAACCATTTGCCACGAGCAATATTTTGAGTACCTTCAAAGAGGAGGTGTTCAAAAAAGTGTGCAAAGCCGGTGCGGGTAGGGTCTTCGTCTTTAGCACCTACGTGGTACATTACCCCTATAGTTACCACAGGGGCGGCATTATTAGGGTGAAGAATCACGTGTAGTCCATTAGGGAGGTCGTATTCTTCAAATATGAGAGATTGAGCCATAGTTAATTTGTGAATTTGTCAATGATTTAATCAGAAAAAAACTTTGCTAAAGCCTTTTATAGCCTTAGCAAAGTTATCAATCAATATGAAAAAAGTCTCTGTTATAGATTTGCGTTGATAAGTTCTTTTATCTTAGCCTCAGAAGGGCGAGGAGCATTGATACTGATAAGTTTTCCGTCTTTGCTTACCAAGATAAAACGTGGAATACCTGTAAGGTCGTAGTTTTCTGCAAAATCAGGTGACATTTGTACATTTTTGTGCAATTGTACACCAGTTAATTTTTCAGTGGTTACTGCATTTTTCCAAGCCTCTTTATCATCATCAACAGAAAGACTTACGAAAGTGATATCTTTATCTTTGTACTCTTCTTGTAGTGCTTTGAGTGCAGGTATTTCTTTACGGCAAGGTAAACACCAAGTAGCCCAAATATCAATGTAAAGTAATTTGCCTTTGAGGCTTTCAGAACTAACAGTATTGCCTTGTATATCTTGCGCTTCAAAAGCAGGAAAAGGATTACCATCTTTTAGGCGTTCGAGGTTAGCCAAGCGTTTGTTAATTTCTGCAACACCTTCAGCATCTTTCACATTAGCTTTTACTATTTCAGCGAGTTTTTTGTTGTTTTCTGGAGTATTTGCTACTGAAATACCGCTGATAAGTGAACGAGAAAGACTTTTTTTGATGTTTTCAGATTTGAGAGTATCAAAGTGTTTGATAACTTTATCCCAAGGATTTTCATTCTCTTTGGCACTTTGGTATTTTTCATAGAACTTACTTATAACTAAAGCTTTGTAATAACCATAGATGTCAAAGTCTTGAGAGAGATCGTAGTCCACACGAGCCAATTCATCAGCTATTTCTTTAGGAAGTTTTACCTCTTCACCAGTAAGTTCTTGGTGAGCACCCTCATAAAGGCTTTTCATATAAAGCAATTCATAATTGATGGCTTTAGCTTCTGTAGTTAAGAATTTTTTAGAGAGTTCTTTTTCACCATTGAGAAGGTTGAGGTATTGTTGTCCTATTGCTATGATACTCTTTTTGAAGTCTTCAGGTTTTTGAGCAAAAGTTTTTTCCAATCCGTTTTGCACTTGAAAGTAAAGAGCATTTTTCTTTTGTAAATAGTTATTGATATCTACATTAGCTCCAGTGAAAGTGGCTGCAATAGGATTGCTGTTGAGGTTGATATTCAGAGCTGTTTCTTTTCCTTTTTCCAAATAAACAGGCACTTGAACACCGTACATAGGGTTACCAATAGTGTAATAGAAGTAGTTAGTATCTACTTTCAAAGTATCGCGGAAAGTCCCGTCTTGATTGATATGTAAATCGGACTTGAAATCACCTCCTGTAATTTTCAGAGGCAGACCGTTATAGCTATCAATTTTACCAGATAGCACGATGTAATCAGCTCGTTCACCACAAGCTACAAAGCCTAAAGAGGCTAACGACAAAATAAATAGTTTTTTCATTGCGATTTGATGAAATAAATTAATTAGGTTGCGAAAGTACGAAGTTTTTTTTGAATAGCAAAATATTTTTCAAATTAAGAGTTTGAAAATTTGTTCATTAAATAATTAGTTTGTACTTTTGCAATTGAGAATTAACCTAAATTTAAAAATTAGGTTTTATAACTAAAAAAACATACTATAAAAATTATTTAAAAGAAATGAGAAAAACTTTTTTAAGCGTTAGCGCTTTCGTGCTTTTATCAGTTTCGGCTGTTGCACAAGTAAAGGACATTAGTTTTGCAGTAGCACCTACTGCTGACTATGTGTGGTTTCCAAAGAAAACAGCTGTAACTAATGGCTTTATGGCGGGAGGTTATGTAGGTTTTGGTTTTGGTAGAAATTTAGAACTATTAGGTTCTTATAAACATTCAATAGGGTTGAAATCAACTCTTGATGGTTATGATGCTCCTGCTGCTATTAGCAATGTATTTGAAGCTAAAGATGTATCTATATATCGCTGGGGTGGAGAGCTAAAAGGCAATATCCCAATGGCTTATTCTTTTCAGCCTTATGTTACTTTAGGTTCAGGTGTGCAAACTATCAAAGCTAATGATTTGAGTCAAAATCAAGTGTATTTTGGTTTAGGGATAGGTTCTAAATTTAATCTTGCCCGCCGTCTTACTTTGAATATAGAAGCCAAAGCTACTCACTTTTCATTAGACTCTAGAAATATACTTTATAAACCAACAGAAGCTAACACATCGGCTTACAATAGTTGGATAAACAATAATGTAGAAGATAAAAGTCATTTGGCTTGGAGTGTAGGTGCTGGTTTAGAACTTTATTTAGGAGGTCGCAATCCTAATGAATTAACCGAGTTAGACCAAGTATATACAAGTCTAAAAGGTTTTAAAGTAGTGATAGAACCTACTTTGGGTTACTTAAACTTCAGCGATGACAGCAATTTGCGCGATGCTTATTTTGGAGGTTTGGCATTGGGAGTAGATTTCACTGAGTACATAGGTGTTAGAGGTTACTATCACCGTGCTATGAAAGATGAGAAATTCTCTGCTGAGTTTGATAAACTATCTATATATGGGGGAGATTTCTTAGCCCGATTGAATGTAGCCAAAGGAGTAGTTCCTTATTTGCAAATAGGTGTGGGCTATATGAAAGTAGGTGATGACTATGTAGGCAAGGTAGTTAGCAATACCAATACCTCAGGTATTTTTGCCAAAGGAGGTGTAGGGTTAGCAATACCTTTAGGAAAGCGTGTTGAGCTTTTTGGGGTAGCTAATTTGATGTATACTACTCGTAATGAAGATGTATCTTCTGCCTTGAGTTCAGTACATAAATTGCAAAGCAATGTATTTTATAATGCAGGGGTAAGAATTAAGTTGGCTAAATCAGTAGAAAAAGAATTGTATGAACAAGAATTAGGCGCAGCTGAAGCTGCTAAAGTTTGGGTTGCTACCCCTACAACTACAACAAATGTTGCGTCTACTGTTTCTCCTGAAAAACGAAACTTAGCTTACTACAACAGCCAGATAACCGCTACTGAAAAACAATTACAAATGGCTTACCAAAATGGTGATACAGCAAATGCTAACCGTTTGTTAAAAGAAAAACAACAGTGGGAAAATCTTAGAAACACCTATGTAGCTGAGCGTTTGCCTTATCCAGCTTCAGAGCAAGTGCGTTTAGTACGTATGACTCCTGAAGAACTACAACAGCTAATAAATGATGTAGTAAAACGCATTAGAGAAGGAGAAGTAAAAAGTCCTGAACAACGTATCGACCGATTGGAAAAACTTCTTTTGGAAATGCAAGATTCAAAAGGTGAAATTCAAGAAGAGAAAATAGAAATACCTGCATCAAAATAACTATGAAGTATATCTATTGCATTATAGGGGGGCTATTATTGTGTGTACATAGTATGTATGCACAAGTAGCCCCTAATAAAACAAAAACAGAGATAGTAATGACGGTAGATGAACTGCAATATCTATTAGAACAAATAGGGAGAGCAGAACTCACCAATCTCAGAGATAAGGAGTTGGACAGTATGCTATCGGCTGTAAAATATAAACAAAAAGAGATGCCTTACACTTCAGTAGTAGCTGAAGAAAGTAAATTTGCTACCAAAAGCCCAACAATAGTAGTAGGAACAGCGAGTAATACTGCAGTAGTACGTACGGCAACTAATACAGCTATTGTGCGTACAGCTACCAACACAGCTATCGCACGTAACACTGCAATACCTCGCACCGCAAGTACTACAACCTCTCGTGTAATGCCTCACACTACAGTGACTCCTATGGCAGTATCTCAAACAGGAAGTAGTACTACTGCTATCGCACAACAGGTGGCACAATTGTCGAAAAGTGTAGATCAGTTACGCAAACAGCAACAATTGCTCTTAGCTGCTTTAGCTGCCAATACAGGAGTAGGAATAGCTACAAAAAATGCACGTGCAACAACAGTTACACCTACAACAGCATCTCAAACTCCTATAGTAGTCCAAAATGTAACAGCTACAGGAGTACCTATGCAAATTTCCGCTGAAAGGCGAAGTGAATTGGAGCAGTTGTTAGCCGCGTATGGACATAAAAAAGCTGTGCTTTATTTTGCCAATAACAAGTCAGAGCCCTTAACTTACGACCCTACTACTATAGATGAGATGGTAACGATGCTAAAAACACATCCCGAGTTATCAATACTCTTAGAAGGGTACGCAAGTGAGGTAGGAAGTGTTGCATATAACAATGTATTGTCGATGCAACGCGCTGTAAATGTAGCTCAAATATTGAAAGATAAAGGAATAAGTAGCGAACGTATATTAACTGCTTTTAAAGGAATAGACCCACAAGTTACTCCAGCTGAAGCAAGACGTGTAGAGCTAAGAGTTGTTATTCATAGCTATTAGCCATTTGATTGACAATTAGTAATTGATAATTGCTAATTGTCAATTTTTTCTTATCTTTGCCCCCTAAAATAAATAATAATGTTTCATAAAGAAGGTTTTAAGATTATTCTCGTAACGCTATTTATAGTGATAGGAGTATCGCTAATAGCGCATTATTTTGTTGATATACTATGGCTTAAGAAAGGTATACAACTCTTGGCTATTATATTTCTTATAGCTATTTTACAGTTTTTTAGAAATCCTAAACGCGTAACACCTCAAAACGATCAGCATATCATAGCCCCCGTAGATGGCAAGGTGGTGGTGATAGAAGAAGTGTTTGAAAAAGAGTATTTCAAAGATAAGCGCTTGCAGGTATCCATTTTTATGTCGCCTATTAATGTACACGTAACTCGTTATGCATTAGGAGGTAAAGTTACTTATAGTGAGTATCACCCAGGGAAGTACTTAGTAGCGTGGCATCCTAAGGCTTCCGAAGAAAACGAACGTACTACCGTTGTGGTAGATAATCCTGTATTTGGCGAAGTGTTATACCGACAAATAGCAGGAGCCTTGGCAAAACGCATTGTAAATTATGCTAAAGTAGGCGATACTGCTGTACAAGGAGAAGACGCTGGATTTATTAAATTTGGGTCGCGTGTAGATGTGTATTTACCTTTAGGAACTAAAGTAAAAGTAAAATTGGGCGATAAGGTAAAAGGAGGTGTGCAAGTAATTGCTGAAAAATAAAGTTATATTGCAATGAAAAAATATTTCTTCTCAATAGCACTTATAACAACTTTTTATGCTTCTGCTCAAACAGATAGTCTTATAGTTACTACAACTAAGGATACCCTCAGTATAGTAGCAGTAGGTGATGTGATGATAGGTTCAGGTTTTCCTGACGGATATCTCCCCAAAGATGATGCTGTTGAGAGCTTTAAATACGTAAAACCTTATCTAAAAGGTGATATTGTATTTGGAAACTTAGAAGGAGCAATTCTTGATAGTGGGACTTCTGATAAATGCAAAAACTCAGCTGAAGGTACTTGTTATGCTTTCCGGATGCCCGACCGCTATGGCAAAATTATCAAAGAGGCAGGTTTTAACCTGATGAGTACTGCCAATAACCACGCTAATGACTTTGGAGAAAAAGGACGACGCAATACTGCTAAAATATTAGATGAAGTAGGTATATATCACGCAGGACCCGTAGAAAATAAATCGGTTATATTTGAGAAAGATGGAGTAAAATACGGTTTTTGTGCTTTTTCACCTAATAGCAATATGTTATCGGTGAACAATATCAACCAAGCTACTGATTTAGTAAAGGAATTACGCCCGCAAGTAGATATTGTGATTGTATCGTTTCACGGAGGGGCTGAAGGCTCTAAAAGTACCCGTGTACCACGCGCTAATGAAATTTTCTTTGGTGAAAACAGAGGAAATGTCTATAAATTTGCGCACTCAGTAATCGATGCAGGTGCAGATATTGTGTTAGGACACGGACCTCACGTAACACGTGCTGTGGAAGTATATAATGGTAAGTTTATTGCCTATAGTATGGGTAACTTCAATACCTATGGACGTTTTAGCTTGCAAGGACCTAATGGCATAGCTCCTTTGTTAAACATCAAAATCAATCGCAAAGGCGACTTTTTATATGCCGATGTACTCTCTGTAAAACAAACCAAAGCCAATGGATTGTTACTCGATGATGATTGTAAGGTATTTGAAGAGATGAAACGCCTTACCAAACTTGATTTTCCTGAAACTCCCTTGCACTTTGAAAACGATAGAATACAACTAAAAACTATAACTAACTAACCCCTAACGACTAATAATTAAAAACTAAGTAATATAAATGGGAAGAGCATTTGAATTTAGAAAAGCCCGTAAATTTAAACGTTGGGCTGCAATGGCAAAGACATTTACCCGCATAGGGAAAGACATCGTAATGGCAGTGAAAGAAGGTGGTCCTCACCCCGAAAGTAACTCGCGCTTGCGTGCCGTAATACAAAATGCCAAAGCCGCCAATATGCCCAAAGAAAATATTGAGCGCGCTATTAAAAAAGCAAGCGAAAAAGATACTGCTAACTATAAAGAAGTACTTTTTGAAGGTTATGCCCCTCACGGTATCGCTGTGCTTATCGAAACTGCAACCGACAACAATAACCGCACTGTGGCTAATATCCGTAGTTACTTCAACAAGTGTAATGGTACTTTAGGTACCTCAGGATCAGTAGAATTTATGTTCGACCACACTTGTAACTTCCGTATCAATGCTACAGGTATAGACCCTGAAGAGTTGGAACTCGAAATGATAGATTTTGGAGCTGAAGAAGTGTTTGTAGATGAAGATGGTATCCTTATCTATGCACCTTTTGAGAGTTTTGGAGCTATCCAAAAAGAATTGGAAAGCCGAGGTATTGAAATCTTATCTTCAGGATTTGAACGCATTCCACAAGTAACCAAAGAACTCACCCCTGAAGAACAGGCTGATGTAGAGAAACTTTTGGAAAAAATCGAAGAAGACGAAGATGTGCAGAATGTGTATCACACTATGAAAGAATCGGAAGAATAATCTTGTAAATTTAAACTCTAAACTTATCATTCCCACCCTTTTCTATTTTTAAGAAGGTGGGAATGCTTGCTAATAAAAAACAAAAACTTTTTAACCCTAACAGTAATGAATACCATTATCATCGACCCTTATTACACCCTGATTATCGCTACCCTTGTATTGTTGGTAGGACGTTTGTTAGTAACAAAAATAAAACTCTTACGCGACTTCAATATCCCTGAACCTGTAGCAGGTGGACTCTTGGCGGCTGTTGTCATCTATCTGTTGTATATCAAATACGAGATTTCATTGGACTTCAATACGAATCTGCAAGACGCTTTTATGCTCTTTTTCTTCTCTTCTATCGGGCTCAGTGCCGATTTCTCCCGACTAAAAGCTGGTGGTAAAGGGCTTATCATTTTCTTAGGAGTAGTAGCACTGTTTATTGTCGTACAAAACTCCGTAGGAGTAGGTTTGGCAAGCGCATTGGGACAAAATCCTATTATGGGCTTGATTACAGGTTCTATTACACTTACGGGCGGACACGGAACAGCAGGTGCGTGGGGCAAGATTTTAGAAACTAAATATCATATTGAAGGGGCTACGAGTCTCGGTATGGCTTCAGCTACTTTTGGATTGGTACTCGGCGGACTTATAGGAGGTCCTGTAGCGCGAAAATTAGTAAATAATTTAGGAAGAAAACCTGTAGAAAAACAGAATGACAATGTAGCGGATACTGTAGTAGAAGTTTTTGAAAATGCAGGTAAACAGCGGTTGATTACTTCAAAATCAGCGATAGAAACAATGGCTTTGTTTGCTGCTTGTCTGTCGTTTTCAGCTATTATGGTTTCACCTACAGTAACGGCTTGGTTACCTGAAAAACTTACTATTCCACAATTTGTATGGGCTTTATTCTTTGGGGTGCTCTTACGCAATATACTCACCAACGCCTTCAAAGTGAATATGTTCGATCGTGCTATTGATGTATTTGGCAATGCCTCATTAAGTCTGTTTTTAGGGATTGCCCTCTTAAACCTAAAACTTTGGACGTTGTTAGACATAGCCGTGCCAATGTTCATTATCTTAGTCGTACAAACCTTTGTAATGTGTACGTATGCTTATTTTGTAACTTTTCGCCTGATGGGCTCTGATTATGATGCAGCGGTACTCTGTGCAGGGCATTGTGGTTTTGGTTTAGGTGCTACCCCTACAGCAGTGGCTAATATGCAGTCAGTTACTGAGCGTTTTGGATCTTCACATAAAGCCTTTTTGATTGTACCAATGGTAGGAGCATTCTTTATAGATTTTATCAACGCCTTTATTTTGACTACTTTTATAGGTTTCTTACAATAGTTGTTATAATGAAAAAATTGATAGATTATACAGAAACATCTATTCCAAGAGGAACGATATTCAAATGTAAAGGAGTATATCCTTATGAAGAAGTTGTATATTTTCTATTGTATGAATTAGGTGATAGTTACGGTTTAATGGTAATTTCGGGTTATAAAGCAGGATTAACTTACGTGCTTTTCCCTAAAGAATCTATACCAGAAGGTTACAAATTCGGACTAAGAACAGATTGGCTAAAGGAAAATTGGCAAAAATGGGGCTATATAGATTGCCAACTAAAAGATGTTTATATCTGCGAGAATACCGAAATTTTTTCTCTATTATAGTAAATCAGAATTGGTTTACAAATTTTGCGTCACTACACTTTGCCAAAGTCTGAAACTTTGCCAAAGTTGATTACTCTGAAAATCAATTACTTTTAGAGTATGTTACGTAGAAAAACTATACTTGCAAACGCCCTTAAAAGTGAGAGCTCATTTATTAGCAATCTGTTTGTAGAATAAAGAGAATGAAAAACTTACTTTTTTAGTGTAAACCTATTTCAGGATATGACAACTATCCTCTATCTCCTAATCTCTATTCCCTAACTCCTAAAAAAATTAATATTTTTTTAACTATTATTTTTTCGTTACAATTATCTTTCGTACTTTTACGCCCTAAATTTAACTAATTACTAATATTTGTATGGATAAAATGATGTTATATTTACCGTTAGTCCTTGCTATTCTTGGACTTATCTTTATGATTGTGAAGGCTTCGTGGGTGAACAAACAAACCACAGGCAATGAGCGAATGCAAAGTATTTCCAAAAGTATCAAAGAAGGGGCAATGGCATTCCTCAATGCTGAGTACCGCATTTTGGGTATTTTTGTGATTATTGCTTCTATTGCTCTATTTATTGTTTCTCGTATGGTAGAAACTTCTCACTGGCTTATTGTAGTAGCTTTTGTGTGTGGAGCTTTCTTCTCTGCCTTAGCGGGAAATATCGGGATGCGTATTGCTACCAATGCTAATGTACGCACTACCGAAGCAGCTCGCACTAGCTTGCCAAAAGCTTTGAGAGTATCCTTTGGAGGTGGTACTGTAATGGGATTAGGAGTAGCAGGTTTAGCTGTATTGGGCTTGAGCTTGTTCTTCATTCTTTTTGTAAACACTTTTGTAGGAGGAGGCAAACCTTTCTACGACGAAATGACTCTTGTACTCGAAGCCTTAGCTGGTTTCTCACTTGGTGCTGAGTCTATCGCGCTCTTTGCTCGTGTAGGTGGTGGTATTTACACCAAAGCTGCTGACGTAGGAGCTGACCTCGTAGGTAAAGTAGAAGCTGGTATCCCCGAAGACGACCCTCGTAACCCTGCTACTATTGCCGATAACGTAGGTGATAACGTAGGTGACGTGGCTGGTATGGGTGCTGACTTGTTTGGTTCGTATGTGGCTACTGTACTTGCTTCAATGGTATTGGGTAACTATGTGATTAAAGATATAGCAACTGCCAATGGTGGTGCTTTCACCGATGCTTTTGGTGGTTTAGGTCCTATCTTATTGCCGTTAGTAATTGCTGGTGTAGGTATCATTGCTTCAATTATTGGTACTTTCTGTGTAGGTATCAAAAACAACGATGCTAAAGAAAAACAAGTACAAAGTTCACTAAATACAGGTAACTATGTAGCTTTAGCACTTACTTTAGTAGCTTGCTATTTCCTTATCAAATATATGTTGCCCGAAACTATCCAAATGAGTTTCTTTGGTGAAGGAGTAAAAGAAATCGCAAGTATCAATGTATTCTACGCAACTATCGTAGGTTTGGCAGTAGGCTTACTCATTTCAGCTATTACTGAACATTTTACAGCTTTGGGTAAAAAACCGGTATTGAATATCGTACGCAATTCATCTACTGGAGCTGCTACCAATATTATTGCAGGTTTAGCTACTGGTATGAAATCTACCTTTGGTTCTGTATTGCTTTTTGCTGTGGCTATTTGGGGTTCTTACTCTTTAGCTGGTTTTTATGGTGTAGCGATTGCCGCATCAGCAATGATGGCTACTACTGCTATGCAATTGGCTATCGATGCTTTCGGTCCTATTGCCGATAACGCTGGTGGTGTAGCCGAAATGAGTGAATTGCCAAAAGAAGTACGTCAGCGTACTGATATTTTAGACTCAGTAGGTAATACTACTGCTGCGGTAGGTAAAGGCTTTGCAATTGCTTCAGCTGCACTTACTGCTTTAGCTTTATTCGCTGCTTATGTAACCTTTACAGGTATTTCTGGTATCAATATTTTCAAAGCAAACGTATTAGCTGCTTTGTTTATCGGAGGTATGATTCCAGTAATTTTCTCAGCCTTGGCAATGCAATCAGTAGGGAAAGCTGCTATGGATATGGTGAACGAAGTACGTCGCCAATTCCGTGAAATCCCTGGTATTATGGAAGGTAAAGGTACTCCAGAGTACGGCAGATGTGTAGATATTTCTACCAAAGCTGCTTTGCGTGAAATGATGTTACCTGGTGCAATTACTATCATTACTCCTATTATCATCGGTTTTGTGATGGGTGCTGAAGCTCTTGGCGCTTATATGGCTGGTGTAGCTGTATCAGGAGTTGTATGGGCTATCTTCCAAAACAACGCTGGTGGTGCTTGGGACAATGCTAAGAAATCATTTGAAGCAGGTGTTGAAATCAACGGACAAATGACTTACAAAGGTTCTGACGCTCACAAAGCTGCCGTTACTGGTGATACTGTAGGTGACCCATTCAAAGATACTTCAGGTCCTTCAATGAATATCCTTATCAAACTCACTTGCTTGGTAGGTTTAGTAATCGCTCCTATCTTGGGTGGACATACTGCTGATGCTTCAGGTACTCCTATAGAAGCTCAAATCCGTCAAGGTGAAGGTGAGGAAATGATGCCTGTAGACGAAGTAGTAGTAATAGATGGTATGCTTAACGCCGATGGTAACTTCGAGTACAATGTAGGTGATTTATTCCAATTGAGCCTTTTTGATAATACAATGTTAGAAGTAGGTAAAAATTCATCTGAAGCTCACCTCGTGAAATTGATAGAAGATAAAAGTCTTACTACTCCAGAACAATTCAAAGAAAACTGGATTACTTTGGATAGAACTTACTTCAAAACAGGTAGCGATGAACTTACTGAAGGTTCTGAACAACAATTAAAGAACATTGTAGCTATTTTAAAAGCCTATCCTAAGGTGGCTATTCGTTTAGGAGGTTACACTGATAACACAGGTAGCGCTGAAGGTAACTTGAAACTTTCAGAAAGACGTGCTAATTCAGTGTTAAACAAATTGGTAGCATTGGGTGCTAACAAAGCACAATTGAGCGCTCAAGGTTATGGTCAAGAACACCCTATTTGTGAAGCTAACGACACCGATGAGTGCAAAGCTAAAAATAGACGTATCGACATACGTTTGACTGCTAAATAGCAAAATATTTTAGTTACTATATAACCTCAAAAGGGGTGTTTGAGGAAGTTCTTTCCTTGAACACCCTTTTTATAATCACCTAAAAACTATGAAATTACCTTTATTTTCAGCAGCTATATTACTCACAGCTTTGGTAGGCTGCAACGATTCAAAGACTTCAAAAATGACAGAAAACACAGAGAACAATCCGCTATTGGTAGAAAGCACTTTGCCTTACGGTGCTCCCGACTTCTCAAAAATTAAAGACGAGCATTACCGTCCCGCCTTGCTCAAGGGAATGGCTTTGCAAAACGAACGTATTGCTGCTATCGCTAATAGCAACGAAGTGCCTACTTTTGAGAATACGATTATCGCTTTAGAAAAAAGTGGGGTAGAATTAGAACGTGCTTCAGCGGTATTCAATGCCTTAACTGAGGCAAATACTAATGATACTTTAAAAGTATTGCAAAAAGAACTATCACCTAAGTTTGCCGAACACGCTGATGGCATTCACCTGAACGAAAAACTCTTTGCGCGTATCAAAGCCTTATACGATAAACGTGAGAGCTTGAATTTAGATGCTGAATCGCTTAAATTGTTAGAAAATTACTACGAAGATTTTGTAGTAGCAGGTGCTAACCTATCGGCTACTGATAAAGAAACTCTTAAAAAGTACAATAGTGAGTTAGCTTCTTTAGAAACTGATTTTAACCAAACGCTTTTAGAAGGCTCATTGGCAGCCGCTCAAACTATCAATGGTCAAAAAGTAGCAATTGTGAATACTACTCAGCAACCGCTCCTTAGTGAATTACCCGACCGCAACGCTCGTAAACAATTGTTTGAAGCAAGCTGGAATCGTACCGATGGGGGAGCTCATAATACCAATGATATCCTAAAACGCATTGCTTTACTGCGTGCTAAAAAAGCTGAACTCTTGGGCTTTAAAAACTATGCCGAATGGAGCTTGCAACGCACTATGGCTAAAACACCTGTTGCTATTGCTCAATTCTTTAAAGATTTAGTGCCTGCTTCAGTAGGTAAAGCCAAAGCTGAAGCTAAAGAAATACAAGCACAAATCGCCAAAACGGGAGGTAATTTTACTTTAGAACCTTACGATTGGAACTTCTATGCCGAACAAGTTCGCAAAGCTAAATACGACCTCGATGAGAACGAAATCAAACCTTATTTCGAATTGAAAAATGCTCTTGAAAATGGTGTATTCTATGCAGCTACCAAACTTTATGGCATTACCTTTAAAGAACGCAAAGATATACCCGTATATCACCCCGATGTATTGGTATATGAGCTTTTTGAAGAAGATGGTACGCCATTAGGTCTTTTCTATAGTGATTTCTTTGCTCGTGAAAGCAAACGCGGTGGTGCGTGGATGAGCAACTTTGTAAATCAATCTAAATTGTTTGGTACTAAACCTGTTATTTACAATGTGTGCAACTATGTAAAACCAGCCGAAGGCAAACCTGCTTTGCTTACTTACGATGAACTCACTACTCTTTTCCACGAGTTTGGTCACGCATTACATGGTTTCTTTGCGAATCAACAGTATGCAAGTTTATCAGGAACAGCAGTAGCGCGTGATTTTGTAGAGTTTCCTTCACAATTCAATGAGCATTGGGCTTTGTATCCTGATATTCTTAAAAACTATGCAGTACATTACAAGACTAAACAACCTATTCCACAAGCTCTTATTGATAAGATAAAAAAAGCGAGTACCTTCAATGAGGGCTATGCCTTTACTGAAGTTTTGGCTGCTGCCAATTTAGACTTGCAATGGCATACAATCTCATCGGATACTATCATCAATAATGTAAGTGATTTTGAGAAGAAAGCCCTTGAAAGAACAGGCTTATGGGTGAAAGAAGTACCTCCAAGATATCGTTCGTCTTACTTTGCTCATATTTTTGGCGGAGGCTATGGAGCAGGCTATTACTCTTACCAATGGACAGAAATGCTTTGCCACGATGCCTACCAATGGTTTGAAGAAAACGGCGGACTCACTCGTGCTAATGGACAACGTTTTAGAGATTTGATACTCTCCAAAGGCAATACAATGGATTACGAAAAGATGTATTTAGCCTTCAGAGGGAAAGCTCCTGCTATTGAGCCTCTACTCAAAGCACGTGGGTTGAAGTAACAAAAAGGATATGCTATGCTCAACAAAGAAACTTTATTACAGAAGTGGCAGGCGTTACCTCCAAACAACTTGATGCGCGATTGGCAAATGGAAATTTCCGAAGTAACCGAAGATAGTGTTACTATAACGATGCCTGTTACCGAGAAAGTTACTCAGGTAGATGGGGTGTTACACGGAGGGGCTACTTTAGCTTTAGCTGAAACAGCAGGTAGCATAGGAGCGTACTTACTTTACCGTAATGATGATGAACAGATTCGAGGTATTGAACTCAGTGCTAATCACTTGAGAGCAGGTAGAGTAGGGGATACCCTTTACGCTAAAGCTGTATGTGTGAATGCAGGACGTACGCTCCAACTTTGGGAAATAAAAGTAACAAATCAGGAGGAAAAACTGATTTGTTATTGCAAATTCACCACGATTAGAATTACCCCTAATATTTAGAACAATGGCTGATTTTATTAAATTATACAACGAAAATCCCAACGAAAAGGATATTGCTAAGGTAGTGGAAGTGCTTCGCCTCGGCGGACTCATTATCTATCCTACTGATACCGTTTACGGTTTGGGCTGTGATATTACTAATACCAAAGCCCTTGAGAAAATTGCTCGCATCAAAGGAGTAAAACTCGAAAAAGCAAACTTTTCATTTGTATGCTCCGATTTAAAAAATCTATCTGACTATGTAAAACAGATAGATACGAGCACTTTCAAACTGTTGAAACGCGCTTTACCAGGTCCTTATACCTTTATAATGCAAGGAAATAACAATCTTCCTAAGGATTTTAAAAAGAAGAAAACTGTAGGGATACGTGTCCCCGATAACACTATTGCGCGTACTATTGTAGAGAAGTTAGGTAACCCCATAGTCTCTACCTCTATCTACGACGATGATGATGTGATTGAGTACACCACCGACCCAGAGCTTATCTTCGAGAAATGGCAAAACCGCGTAGATATCGTTATTGATGGTGGTTATGGCGACAATGTAGCCTCCACCGTCATCGACCTCTCAGGTGATGCACCTGTTGTGCTGCGGGAAGGCAAAGGAGATATTGATATTATTTACTAAACAAAAAATCCAGTATAGTAACTCACTATACTGGATTTTTTGTTATTATCTTGATCAAACTAAGCGTAGAACAATTGTGTAAGCACTGAGTTAGCAAGGATAATCACTATACTTGTCCATACAAATGAAACCGTACTAGCTTTTCCAACATCTAAAGCGCCTCCCTTCATATAATAACCGTGATAGGACGGAATAGTAGCCAAGAAAAATGCAAAAACTATTGTTTTAGTGAAGGCATACACCATACTATAAGGTTTGAAGTCGTATTGCACTCCTTGTACAAATTCGGCAGAGGTGGTATAGCCACTCATCACCGCAGAAGCCCAACCACCTAATACCCCTAAGTACATACCTAAGGCGATGAGGAAAGGCATTAACATTAGGGCTACTATTTTGGGGAATATCAAATAATTCACCGAGTTTACCCCCATAATATCAAGGGCGTCAATCTGTTCGGTTACGCGCATTGTACCTATGCTGGAAGTGATAAACGAACCAATTTTCCCTGCTAAAATTACTGCTGTAAAGGTAGGAGCAAACTCCAATACAATAGATTGACGAGTAGCGAAACCTATGAGGTATTTAGGGATAAAAGGGTTGTCGATATTCAAAGCGGTTTGTACAGCTACTACCCCTCCCACGAAGAAAGAGATAAAAGCTACGATACCTATAGATCCAAAGATGAGGTCGTCTATCTCACGCAATATGAGGTCTTTAGTAATCGACCAGCGGGTGCGTTTGCGAAAGACATCATAAAGCATTATAAAATAGCCTCCTACGGCTGCAATGTGTTTCATAGGTTGTTTAAATAGCGTTTAATTAGTGTTTAAAGTGTCGTATTCCTGTGAATACCATTCCCATTTGGTGGGTATCACAATAGTCGATACTGGCTTGATCTTTAATAGAGCCACCGGGTTGTATTACAGAGCGGATACCTTCGTTGTGAGCAATTTCCACGCAATCGGGGAAGGGGAAGAAGGCATCACTTGCCATTACGGCATTGTTGAGATCAAATTTGAATTCTTTAGCCTTTTCGATAGCTTGTTTGAGCGCATCAACACGGCTGGTTTGTCCTGTACCGCTGGCGATGAGCTGTTTGTTTTTAGCTAATACAATGGTATTCGATTTGGTGTTTTTGCATATTTTAGAAGCGAAGAAAAGATCGTCGAGCACTTCTGCTGAAGGTTTTACCGCAGTTACGTATTGTACATCGGCTATGCTATCAGTTTTGAGGTCTTTTTCCTGTACCAAATAGCCATTGAGACACGAACGCACACTTGTTGTAGGCATTTTGGCTTTCTTCTGTACTAAAATAATACGGTTTTTCTTCTGTTCGAGTATTTTTAGAGCTTCATCACTATAAGAAGGAGCAATGATTACCTCAAAAAACAGTGAGTGAATAGTTTCGGCAGTAGCCGAATCGATTTTTGTATTAGAAATGAGGATACCTCCAAAAGCTGAAACGGGGTCGCCTGCGAGCGCATCTTTATAGGCTTCGTGTATCGTTTTGCGAGTTGCTACGCCACAAGCATTGTTGTGTTTTAGTATAGCAAAAGTAGGATCGTCGCCTACAAATTCAGCCATTAGATTTACAGCAGCATCTACATCTAACAAGTTATTATACGAGAGCTCTTTGCCGTGTAATTTATCGAAAAGGGTATCGAAATTACCGTAAAATTCTCCTTTTTGGTGAGGGTTTTCGCCATAGCGCAACACTTGTCCGTGGCACTCGTTGATAGCTAAAGTAGGAATTTCTTCGGTTTGGTTGAAGTAGTTGAAGATAGCAGTATCGTAGTGAGACGATACGCGGAAGGCTTTAGCAGCAAAGTGGCGGCGCTGTTCTAAAGTAGTGCTGCCGTGTTGTTCGTCTAAAATCTGCAAAAGGTCATTGTATTCATCAACTGAGGCTACACAAAGCACATCTTTATAGTTTTTAGCAGCAGCGCGGATGAGCGAAATACCACCTATATCAATTTTTTCAATAATCTCTTGTTCATTAGCACCGCTTGCCACTGTTTTTTCAAAAGGATATAAATCTACAATCACTATATCAATTTGAGGGATAGCGTATTGTTTCATTTCTTCAGTATCCTGCACATTGTCCTGACGGTTGAGGATGCCTCCAAAAATTTTAGGGTGAAGTGTTTTCACACGTCCTCCAAAAATAGAGGGATAATCAGTAATACTTTCCACAGGAATTACCTCTACGCCTAATTTTTTGATAAAATCTTCAGTACCCCCAGTAGAGTAGATGGTAATGCCTAAAGTTTTCATTCTGTGAATGATAGGTTCTAATCCTGTCTTGTCAAAAACAGATATTAAAGCAGATTTTGCTTGTTTTGTAGTGCTCATTTGAAAAAAAAGTTTTATTTTTGGCTACAAAAATAGTACTTTTTACCAATACAAAGCAAACAAAAGAGATTAAAATTTGTTAATGAGCCAATTTGCTAATTAACAAATTAGCAAATTGGCAAATTCTTAAATCAATCCTATATCCTATGAAAAAAGCAGTTTTATACGCTCCTATTCCTCTATTGAAAGACAAGACATTTAGAAATTAATGTAAAAAATACGATATGTTCATTTATCTACAACTATTAAAAGAGAGTTTTAACTTTGCTATCAAGTCACTGCGCGACAACAAGCTCCGCACTTTCCTATCGCTATTAGGTGTAACGGTGGGTATCTTTTCTATTATCTCGGTGTTAGCAGCGGTTGATTCACTCAATAGGAGCATTCAGGAGAGTCTTTCGGGTTTGGATAAGAATATGATTAACCTTTCTAAATATTCTTTTGCCCCCTCGTCTGTGCCTCAATGGCAACGCCTCAGCTTTCCACAAGTTACTTATCAGGAATACGAATTTCTCAAACGTGAATTACCTAATACCGAAGCAGTGGTGTACGAGTTATTCGGTCTCAATTCGGCGGTGAAGTACGGCGGTAAAACTATTCCCTCAATGTCTGTGCAGGCTACCTCAGCAGGGGTGGAACAGATTAGCGACATTCGTATGGGCAAAGGGCGTTTTTACAACGATGCGGAAGCCAATGCAGGAACGGCAGTAACGATATTAGGCTATGAAGCTGCCGAACAACTCTTTGGAGAAGAAGATCCTCTTGATAAAGAAATACGCGTATTTGGCAGGCGACTCACGGTTATTGGGGTACTAAAAAAATACGGAGAATTAGGGGGAGGTCCTGATAATAATGCCTATGTAACAGCTAATTTCGTCCGCAGTTTTATGAATACAGGTCCGCAAGGGATGCCTAGTGGGGTCGTACTCAAACCTAAAAAAGGAGTGGATATGGCAGAATATGAAGCCGTATTGCGCCAGAAATTCCGTACTTATCGCGGACTCAAACCTGAGGATATCGACAATTTTTTCCTCAACAAAATCTCGTCGTTTACTGATATGATAGATGAAACCATTGGAATGATGAATGTAGTAGGTTGGATTATTGGGGGCTTTTCTATCTTGGTAGGTGGTTTTGGGATTGCCAACATTATGTTTGTGAGTGTGAAAGAACGCACAAACCTCATTGGGGTACAAAAGTCGTTAGGCGCTAAAAATCAGTTTATTTTGTTTCAGTTTTTGTTTGAAGCAGTACTTTTGGCGATTATTGGCGGACTTTTTGGGTTGCTCTTCGTATGGTTACTCACCTTTGTAATCCCGAGTAGTGAAGAAGGTTTTACTTTTATACTATCGTTTAAAAATGTAGCTATAGGTTTGAGTATCTCGTTTGTGGTGGGCTTGCTTTCGGGCATCATTCCTGCTTCGTCAGCAGCACGACTCAATCCTGTAGAAGCCATTCGCACGGGGTCATAGTACAGTCGTGGCACGATGAGCTTTTTGTATTACAAATTTTGATTACTAAAAAATCTAAAAATGAAAACACTCTTAATCGCTTTATTTTCCATCACTTGTCTTTCAGCTCAAGAGTTTATAGGCAAAGATTGGGATATTGATAATTTCTTAGGAGAATTTCCCGATGTAACGGATGTTTATTTTCTAAAAAAACCACGCCAGAAAAATCCTTGTGTAGCTGATAATACGATTCTATTTCGCTCTGATGGTACTTTTTTTCCACCTTGTATAATAGATAAAGATCATTATGATGGTCAATACCAAATGGCGGGGGAAAACTATCTGAAGGTAGCTATTGGTAGTTACTACATTCATAAAGTATCTAATGATGAATTTTATCTTATCAAAAGTACAGGAAACCTCATTACCGATAAACAAAAGGCTAAAAATGCGGAGGCTTTAGCACGCTTTATGAAAATATATAGCCGAAATGGTAAATCGCCTAATCCTTCTTTCCAACTGAAAAGTGATGTGCCTAAGGATGAGCGTATTGGCAAACTTGTGCGCAAACTTTTTCACCTTATCTCTTACGAAATCCTCAAAGGTTACCCTACCGATGATAGCACTCTTTACCTTGTGAAAGACTTGAAAACCAATACCTATTACTACCTGCGAGAGGAATATTATAAAGATAAAGTAACAGTTTATTACTTTACTGAAAAAGACTTAAAACAACGTGCTAAAGAACAGAAAAAACAATGATGAAAACACTTTTTATAACACTCAATTTTCTCTGGGTAGGAATACTTTCTGCCCAAGAATTTATAGGTGCTCAATGGAAGATTAACAACATATTAGGGGCTGATATTAATAAAGAGGATTTTTATATCCTTACAAAACCCGAAGACCCTAAATGGAGTTATGGGGATCACCTACAGTTATCTACCGATGGAAATTTCAAATCGTGGTACTCAGCCCCGTGTGGGAATGATTGTTTTACCACTTCTTATGGTACTTATAAAAAAATCAGTGAGGAATATATTAGTTTCCACATTCAAAAAGTAGAACATTGGGGTGATTGCCGCGATGAAGGGGAGGTAAAAAAGAATAAGACTAACACTTATTATGTGTATAAAAAATCAGAAAGTGAAATCTATCTTCTCAAAACTACAGACGACCATTCAAAAGATTTACAAAAAGTTACTTATGCAAAAGTATTAGCCGATTACTTTAGGATAATCCTTAACAAAAACTATAGTAGTTTTGGAAATATTACACTGCCTTCCAAGCTAACTTGTCAACAACGCGCTGATAACTACGCATCGCAATACTTAAAACTCACGAACTATGAAATATGTATTACAGGGAGTAATGATTTTTTTATTTCAGTTCATTTAGTAAAAGATTTAGATAAAAACGCCTACTATTATATAGTAGAACGCCCTCTAAAAGAAGGTTATGGCTTATTTCATTACACTGAAGATCAAGTAAAAGAATTTAGAGATTACTATGAAAAACACTATGGTAAGAGAAAGTAAGCACTTATTTAGTTGGTGCTATGCTTGGATTATCATAACTTATTCCCTATCTTTGTCGCAACATTTGTAAAAAACAGATAAGATTGTGATCAACTTTACCAAAGTGTGAAACTTTGGCAAAGTGTAGCGATGCAAAAGATTATCTCCCTTTTCGAAAATGCGGACTTAAAACAAGAATAAACAATTAAAAATAAACTAATGGAAACATTCACTTCACCAATTGGACTTATCGTTATTTTGGCGGTTGTCCTCTTCGTTACTATCTCATCGCTCGTGGCGCGCTACAAACGCTGTCCGTCCGACAAAATTCTCGTAATCTACGGTAAAACCGGCGGTTCATCTGCCAAGTGTATCCACGGGGGTGGTGCCTTTGTATGGCCTGTGATTCAGGATTATGCCTATTTAGATTTGCGTCCGCTTTCTATCGAGGCAAACCTTACCAATGCGCTGAGCCGTCAGAATATTCGCGTAGATGTACCTTGTCGTTTTACGATTGCGATTTCTACCGAACACGAGAATATGAATGCAGCTGCCGAACGCCTCTTAGGGCTCTCACCTGAGCAAATTCAAGAGTTGGCAAAAGATATTCTTTTCGGTCAGTTGCGTTTGGTTATCGCTACTATGACTATTGAGGAAATCAATTCCGACCGCGATAAGTTCCTCGAAAACATCTCTAAAAACGTAGATAGTGAGCTCAAAAAAATAGGTTTAAAACTCATCAACGTAAACGTAACCGATATCAAAGACGAGTCGGGTTATATTGAAGCTCTTGGTAAAGAAGCGGCTGCCAAAGCTATCAACGAGGCAAAAATCAGTGTGGCTGAACAAGAGAAAATAGGGGAAACAGGTAAAGCCCTTGCCGACCGTGAGAAAGATACCCAAATAGCCGAAACACACCGCGATAGAGATGTGAAAATCGCTATCACTCAAAAAGATAAAGAGATTAGCATCGCCGAGGCTAAGAAAGATGAAACTGTAGGGATTGCCGAAGCTAAGAAGTTTGAGTCTATTGGTAAAGCAGAAGCCGACCGTGATAGTCGTATCAAAATTTCAGAAGCCAATGCCTTAGCTATCAAAGGGGAAAACGAGGCTAAAATCGCTATTGCCAACTCCGAAGCGCTACGTCGTGAAAAAGAAGCCGAATCGTTGCGTATTGCTATTTCGGCTGAAAAAGTACAACAAGCTAAAGCTTTAGAAGAAGCCTATTCAGCTGAAGAAAAAGCTGAAACTGCTCGTTCTGAACGCGAACGTGCTACCCAAGTGGCAAATATCATTGTCCCTGCTGAAATTGACAAACAGCGCGCTATTATCGAGGCACAAGCCGAAGCTGAACGCCTCCGCGAGAAAGCCAAAGGGGAAGCCGATGCTATTTACGCTAAAATGGAAGCTGAAGCAAAAGGTCTCTTCCAAATCCTTACCAAACAAGCTGAAGGTTATAAAGATGTGGTTAGTGCAGCAGGGGGCGACCCTACCAAGGCATTCCAATTGCTCCTTATCGAGAAGTTGCCTGAACTCGTTAAAACCCAAGTGGAAGCTGTTAAGAATATCAAAATCGATAAGATTACAGTATGGGATTCAGGCAAAGGTGAAGATGGCAATAACTCTACTGCCAATTTCGTATCGGGGATGATGAAAACTGTCCCACCTCTCAACGACCTCTTCAATATGGCAGGATTGAACCTCCCTACCTACTTGGCTAAAGAAGGGAAACAAATTACGAATGACGAGGGACGAATAATGAATGACGAGAGACGAATTACGAATGACGAGAAACAAAAAACAAATAATGCGTAGATGAAACAGTTTATTACCTATATTTTATTGTTTAGTTCAGTTTTTGTGTTAGCGCAAAAAGCACAGTTTGCTAATGCTAAACTCGATGCAGCTACAGTATATTTCAATTCAGCTGAACTTACTCATTATTTTAGTGCGAACCTCAACAAGGGTACGAATGAAATTGTAGTGAAAAACGTTGCTAATAGACTGAATGAGAATACGCTTCGCATTGTAGCTCCTAAAAATGTAACGGTACTTTCGGCTCAATTTACCACTCAGTATACTACTGATGGTGACAATCTCTTGCCTAAATCGAAACAAGTAAAAGATAGTATCGACTTGCTGACTTCTCAAATTGATAAACTCAGCAACCAAATTGCTGCTGAAAAGCAGGTGGTAGAGCTTATCAAAGAAAACAAATCGGTGTTAGGAGGTGGTACGGGACTTAATGTAGCTGAGTACGCTAAGTTTCTCGACTATTCTAAAGATAAAATGACCACTTCTCTCGACAAAATAGATACGATGACTGATAAGCAAAACAAATTGCGCTCTCTTCGCTACAATTTAGAGCAACGCCTTAAAGGGGAAGTTACTAAAGAGGAAACGCTCTCCAATGGTAAATTGGTATTGCAAGTGATGACTGATGCAGCTGTTAAAGCCGATTTCAGTGTGAGTTATATCACTCCTAGTGCATCGTGGGTGCCTTTTTATGACTTGCGTGCCGATAATATCTCTCAACCTATCAATTTGATATATAAGGCGCAAGTGCGACAAAACACTGGGGTAGATTGGAAACATATCAAACTGAGTCTTTCTAGTGGTAATCCTAATCAGAATAATCAGTTTACGCTACTAAAAGCGTGGTATCTCTATTTTGGCAGGCGATATGATGACGACTATGACTATGTGAGAGCTAATGTCTATCATTCAGGAGCAGTAAAAAAAGAAGCAATGGTAGAACAGATACAAGAAGAAGCTACTATTTCCGATTATACAAATCTAAACGAAAATCAACTCAATACCTCGTTTGAGATTACTACGCCTTATGATATACTCTCTAACAACAAAGAGCATAGTGTATCACTCAAAGAGCTTAAAATCAAAGCTAAATATGAGTATTACACTGCACCGCGCATAGATAATGGGGTGTATTTGGTAGCTTCAGTTGACGATTATTCACAGTATAACCTGCTTACTGGTCAGGCAAATGTGATTTTTGAAGATATGTATGTAGGCAAAACACTGATAGACCCTAATCAAACCTCAGAGAGTATGCAACTCACTATGGGTAATGATAAGAAGATAAGTGTAAAACGCGAAAAAATAGCTGACAAATCGGCAACTAAGTTTATTTCCAGCTATAAAGAGCAGACTTTTACCTACGAAATTATCGTTAAGAACAATAAAAAAGAGGCTATCGACCTGAAACTAAAAGACCAATACCCGCTTAGCACTGATGATAAGATACAAATAGAACTCTTAGAAGCCTCAAAAGCTGAAGTAAATAAGGAAACGGGTATACTCACTTGGGATACCAACCTCAAAGCAGGTGAAACTAAAAAATTCCGTATTAGTTATAAGGTAAAATACCCTAAAAATGAAGTAATCGGAAATTTGTAATGACGAAATACGAATGATGAGTTACAAAAAAGCAGTTGGATAAAATAAGTATCCAACTGCTTTTTAATTATTAAGACTTTTCATTTTTCACATTTCACTAAAAAAGTCCTTCTACTGACCAATAGCGTTCTCCTGTGTCGTAATTTACGGTGAGGACACGCGCTTTGGGGTCTTTTTTGAGTATTTTCGCTACCGCAGCTAAAGCAGCTCCTGTAGAGATACCGCCTAAAATACCTTCTTCTTTAGCCAATCGGCGAGCGTAATCAAAGGCTTCTTCTTTAGAGATAGGGATAACTTCATCTACTACAGCAGGGTTATAGTTATCGGGTATGAAGCCAGTGCCCAATCCTTGTAAGGCGTGAGGACCTGGAGCGCCACCACTCAACACTGCCGATTGATCGGGTTCTACAGCTACAGTTTTGAGGTTAGGGAAGTGTTGTTTGAGTACTTTTGATACCCCAGAGATATGTCCGCCAGTACCTACTCCCGTTACGAAATAGTCAAAACCTTCGGGGAAAGATTTTAGTATTTCCTGAGCGGTTGTTTTTTCGTGTACATCAGGATTAGCAGGATTTTTAAACTGTTGAGGTACCCAATAGTTAGGTTTGCCTTCGGCTATTTCCAAAGCTTTAGCGACAGCTCCGCCCGTACCTTTTTCTTTAGGCGTGAGTACTACTTCGGCACCATAAGCGGCTACCAACTTGCGGCGTTCAATACTCATTGATTCAGGCATTACCACAATGAGTTTATAGCCCTTTACAGCCGCTACTAATGCCAAGCCCACTCCCGTGTTGCCAGAGGTAGGCTCTACAATCACACTGTCTTTTTTGAGGATGCCTTTAGCTTCGGCATCTTCAACCATAGCGAGCGCAATACGGTCTTTGATACTACCGCCAGGGTTCAAGCGCTCTAATTTGATGAATACGTTGGCATCATTGCCAAACAATCTGTTGATTTTTACCTCGGGAGTATGCCCGATGACTTCTAAAACATTTTTGTATGCCATTATATAAATTATTTATTAGTTACGTGTTTAGGAATCAGATAACAAAATTAATCGGTTCTTCATATACTTCGTTGTCCTTTACAATAATCTGACTTTTGTGGAAAACCTTAGTAAAAGGTTCGATGCTATTGGTGAGCCATACATTTCCGCCGATGATACTATCGTGTCCTATTACGGTTTCACCACCTAAAATAGTAGCACCAGAGTATATCACCACATTATCCTGAATGGTAGGGTGGCGCTTGGTATGAGCTTTATCTACTGATACTGAGAGAGCCCCCAAGGTAACTCCTTGATATACTTTTACATAGTTTCCTATTATCGTAGTTTCTCCAATTACAATACCTGTACCGTGGTCAATCATAAAAGGGACTCCGATGCTTGCCCCTGGGTGAATGTCGATACCCGTTTTGCTATGAGCGTATTCAGTGAGCATACGCGGCAAGAGAGGTACTTTGCGCAACCACAATTCGTGAGCAATGCGATATACCATAATAGCAAAGAAACCAGGGTAGGTGATTTGTACCTCTCTGATAGAAGTTGCTGCAGGGTCGCTATCGATAAAATACTGAGCATCTTCTCGCAATTGCTGATAGATATTAGGCAAAATGCAATCGTAATAATCGGTTGTTTTTGCTTTTTGAGATTCGTTTTGTAGAAAATCGTCTACAATATTGATAAAATCCCAACGCAATTCCTCATAGCGGGCTTCTATACTCACTTTTGATAAGCAGGTGCGTTCGTCAATAAGAAATAAGAACTGAAAAAGGTCGTTTACAAAGCGTGTAATACGCTGTTTGCTTACGTGGTGTTTGATGTTTTTACTTTCGCGATAGAGTTCGTTGATGAGACTCTCAGTACAATTTATTTTTGTCATCGTTATAAAAAAATACCCCCACTACCTTTATAAAGCAGTGGGGGTTGTTATTTCGTTTGTTAAAATATAGTAACTGACATATCTTTAAGAAATAACGAGCCTTGCACTGCTCAAATTGAGTGTGCAACACATCGTCATTATGTTTAAAGTGTACAATGTCATATAATATTGTTCTATTTGATGGGGCAAAGGTAAGAATATTTTTCTAACTACCAAATAAAAAGTGAAAAATTATTTCATTTTTTTATTTTTCAGCAGAAAGAATTGCGTCTAAACGGCGTAGTGTTTCTTCTTTACCTATAACCTCTATAATATCAAATACGTGAGGACCTTTGAGTTCACCTACTAACGCCAAGCGCAATGGAGGCATTACTTGACCAAAGCCTAAGCCCTTTGTTTCCATATATTGCTTTACCGCCTCTTCTAAGGCAATTGAAGTAAAATTAGCAGTATTTTGGATCACTTCCGCTACTTCTTTCACAATGGTAGGAGTTTGTTCTTTCCATTGTTTTTTAATAGCCTTTTCGTCGTATTGGGTAGGTGCTTCAAAGAAGAATTTGCAGAGTTCCCAGAAATCACTTACAAAGGAAGCGCGCTCTTTGATGAGTCCAACTACTTTTTCTACTGTAGCAATTGGGGCAGTTACACCTCTTTCGGTAAGGTCTTTTTGGAAAAGGGTAGCCAATTCATCATTGGGTTTCATTTGCAAATATTGGTGGTTGAACCATTTGATTTTCTCAGGGTCGAAACGAGCCCCAGCCTTGTGTACTTTTTCTAAATCAAATAGTTGAATGAGTTGTTCCATTGAAAAAATCTCCTCATCATTCCCTGGATTCCACCCTAAAAGTGCTAAAAAGTTGATAAGAGCTTCAGGAAAATAACCTTCTCCACTAAATCCTTTTAGCGTTTCGCCATTCTCTGTCCAATCCATTGGGAAGACAGGAAAACCGAGTTTGATACCATCGCGTTTGCTGAGTTTGCCATTCCCTACAGGTTTGAGGATAAGAGGCAAATGAGCAAAAGCAGGAGCTTGCCAACCAAAAGCGCGGTAGAGCATTAGGTGCAAAGCCATAGAAGGCAACCATTCTTCACCGCGTATTACGTGAGTAATTTCCATAAGGTGGTCGTCTACGATGTTTGCTAAGTGGTAAGTAGGCATTCCGTCACTTTTGAAGAGCACTTTGTCGTCTAAGGTACTCGTATCGATAGTTACTTCCCCGCGAATCATATCGTTCATTTTCAATTGTTCGTTGTGGGGCATTTTGAAGCGAATTACATATTCATCACCGCGTTGTAGGCGTTGTTGTACCTCTTCAGCACTCAGCGATAGAGAGTTTTGCAAAGTATCGCGTGTCGCCCAGTTGTATATAAAGGTTTCCCCTTTGGCTTCAGCCTCTTTGCGCGCGTTATCCAATGCCTCAGCGGTATCGAAAGCGTAATACGCCCAACCGTTCTCAATAAGAGCATCAGCGTATTGTTTGTACAGCGGCTTGCGTTCACTTTGGCGGTAGGGGGCGTGTTTGCCCTCTTTGCCTACCCCCTCGTCGTAGGTAAGCCCTAACCAATTGAGTGAGTTGATAATGTACTGTTCTGCGCCTGGTACATAGCGATTTTGGTCGGTATCTTCAATGCGAAGCAAAAAGTCGCCACCGTGTTTTTTGGCGAATAAATAATTGAATAAGGCGGTACGTACGCCTCCGATATGCAATGCTCCTGTAGGACTTGGAGCAAATCTAACTCTAACCATTTATTTTTATAATAATTTTAAATCTTTAATCACTTTAAAAGCAATGTCCACGTGGTATTCAGGAATTACTATAGTAAACTCATTTGCAGTAGAAATTACCTCGTTCATACTCACACCTTCCCACGCCAAACGCTGGAAGATGAAATAATAAATTCCTGGTACCGAAATATTTTCTTCAGGTAATTTCACACTGATAGCCCCTAAATTAGGAAACTTGTGCAATAAGCGTTCTTTCTTGAAAATATCTTCCACAATACTCTCCATTGTACTACTTACAATGAGATTTGTTTCATTTACCCCACGAGTAGCAGCATAGAACACATCTTTGTTGTTTTGAATCTTTTGAAGCAATTCAGCCTGATTGTTCATAAAAGTATCGGATAGTAAGAAAGTATAGTCAATAAGGTTTGATCGAACGATAATATCGCCTATATTTTTTAATACTTTTACGATACGATGCGTAGAACGGAACTCCATATCTACCGATAATCGTTTGAGAGCCATTACTATAGCCCCATTACGGACTTCGCGTGTAGTAGTTTTGCTTTGTATATCTTTGCGAATCACCCTTGCGAGCGACGTGAGGTTGATAATCCCTTGAGAGAGGGCAGTTTGCAAAAAAGGTTTTGATTTGATGTATTGTTCAACGGCTGAGGCTACTGTTTTCATTTTGCTGAGGTTTAAAATTGTTACAAAAGTACTAAAAAAAAATAATTCTATAACAATATAGGGTAAAAAATTATATTTATTTAACATTTTTAGAATGGGTAAAAAGCATCTTCAATATAATTGATAGTAAACTCAACATTGTTTTTTACAATAGAAATGATATCAAATTGAACCTCTAAATCTAAATCGGTTTTTTCCAGATAGTAGTTGGTTGCTCTTACTAAAAGGTCGATTTTTTGTTGGTTCACAAACGATTCGGGTTCGCCATAAGCACTTGAATTACGCGTTTTTACCTCTACAATGTGCAAAATATTGTCCTTTCGAGAAATTATATCAATCTCGGCGTGACCGAATCTAAAATTGCGTTCTAAAATAGTATGACCATTTTCTATAAGGAAGTTTACAGCATCTTGCTCGCCTTCTTTTCCAAAATCATTATGTGCTGCCATAGTTTAGGTGTTAAGTTTCAGGTATTAGGGTTTAGGTGAGGCAAAAGTAGAAAATAATTGTGAAATACGAATAACGAATGACAAATTTTTACTAATTTGCTAATCAGAAAGTTGGCTAATTGACTAATTATTGTTATTTTTGCCCCATTGTTAATCATTAATAATTAATAGTTTAGTTATGAATTATATGGCACCGCAGTGGATTGCGTTCCCTGCTTATACTGAATTTACGATAGGCTGGCGTATGGGCGCTGGCGAAGATTATAAATCCAAGTTTTGGGACTGGTATGAGTCCCTTACCCCAGCACAACAAAAAGAGTACCAAGCACTTTTTCCGTATCCTTGTTTTTGGCATTACAACAGATGGGAAGAGGATGACCAAGATATAGATGACGAGGAGGATTATTACTACGAAGGAATTCCGATTTGGCAACCCAAAGGTGCTTATAAATATTCTAAAGCGACCTTTATCAATTCGCCAAAGAAGCTCAAGTTTGTTTTCTTTTGGAAGCCCAATACAGAGGTAGTAGATGAATCTTGTTTTTCACAATGGCAACCCTCACCTTTTTCTGTAGATGGTGATAAATATTATTGTGCTGAGCAGTATATGATGGCTGAAAAAGCGCGTTTGTTTGGTGATGAAGAGGTGGAGGAAGAAATAATGAACACCTCCGACCCTAAACTGATGAAAGCCTTGGGAAGAAAAGTGCGCAACTTTGACCCTCAGGTGTGGGACAGAGCCAAATACAGCATTGTACTGAATGGAAATTACTACAAATTCACTCAGAATAAGGAAATGATGGACTTTTTGCTCTCTACCGGTGATAAAATATTAGTAGAAGCAAGTCCGATGGATACCATTTGGGGGATAGGCTTGGGGAAAGACAATGAGAAAGCACATAACATCGCTTCGTGGCGTGGCAAGAACCTCTTGGGCTTTGCGCTAATGGAAGTAAGAGACGAGATTAGAAAAGTATATCAGAATGTACATTTGTTAAAATAAAAGAAATGAATAGACTCAAAATCAATGTAGTTACACTAAAAGAAGATGAATACCTTATTCGCGATAGTATTCGTTTTGAAAATTGTAGTTATCTACAGCTTTTCATTGACGATGAGGATATAGCTACTTATCCTGATTTTGAAGATATACTGATAGTCCCCACTGAATTATACAAAAGTAGCTTACAAAGTGATGAATATCTATTGTTTACTTGTGCTTGTGGTGTTGCAGACGATGGAGGATGGGCAACAATTAAGATAACACATTCAGAAGCTATTGTTCAATGGGATTTTTTGAGGGACAAACCTTATTGTTTTAAGTTTTCTAAAGAAAATTACTTAAAAGAGGTTCAAGTTATCAATAAAGAAGACTATAGTTTCATTCCTAAAGAGATTATTTTTCCTGAAATTTAGTTTTTAATATGAGTTTAATAAGAAAATGTGTTCTTTTTAGGTTTAACTTTGCCAAAGTCTAAAAACTTTGGCAAAGTGTAGCGATACAAATACGATTTTGAGACTTTTTAAATAGCCTTTTTGTGATATAGAAATAATGAGTCTGAGAATATAGCTAAAAATAATATTAAAATGAATAAACGATACGAAAACATCCACAAAATGAACGATATCCTCTTACGATTAGAGGGTATTCTTAGCAAAGCTGAAACTCTTTTAGAAGAATGGAAAGCCATACAACCCGAGTATGAGGCTTTGGAGGCGTATTACGACAGCCCTCAATGGCGTGAAGACTATTTCGATAGCAACGATGGCAAAATTCCAGACGAGGTACCACAATGGGTACTTACTCAAGATGCTATTTTTGATGCTATAGGCACTCAGTTCGACCTCGCTGACGGTTTCCAACCGCTATTGGACAGCATCAATGCTAGAAAGTGGAATGAGTAATTTCAAAAGTTAAAAATAAGAATGAAAAAACTACTTATCTATCTTGTTGTTATTATTTTCTGTTTGCCCAATATTTTCATTCTTTATAAGACTTTTAATGTGTTAGACAACCTTGATTCCCTACCTAAAAAAACAGGTTGGGTAAAGGGATATGAGTACTGGGGAATGGGGAAAAAGAAAAATTTAAATATTTATTTGGCTTCAGAACAGGAGGTAAAACAAATGGAAGAGCCTAGCATAGAGGGTGATGTGGACATTAGTTTAAGGTTAAAAAAGTTCAACTTTGTAGACATTCCTGAAATAAAGTTTAGAGATAAAATTACCTATTATGAGTTAGAAGATGATTTTGTCTATAAGACAAGTTTTTCTGATAGGCCTAAACTCATAGGTGTTGCTACAGAAAGGAAGCCCGTAAGTTACCACCACCTCTTTGTGCAAATTATGGAGTTTTATGAAACTTTTGTCAACTATGCTGTGTTTTTGTTAAATGTGCTTGTGATAAACTATTATGAAAGAATTTTTAAAACAGAAAAAGGATTTCTATTGATGTTCATTCCTCCTTTATTTTATGCCATTACCTTTATTGTTTGTCGTATAATTCTTCCTTTTTTTTAAATAAAATTGATATATTCAGATGTTACAAGATCGTATTGAGCAAAAGCAAAAGGAACTCGCTCAAAAAGCAAAAATAATTTCTTATAAAGCTAATCCTTACTGTGAAGTATTAGGATTGGTAAATGCCGAAACGCTAATATCTTTTTATGATTTTGTACGAGAGGCTATACGATATGAGAACAATACCCCTTATAATGATAGGTTGTTGTTGAATGAAGAACTAACTTCAGTTAAAAAGAAAGAATGGATGCTCTCTAAAATACAATCTATTACTACAGTAGGTGATGTAATTATACTTCCATTCCACGATTTTGGTATAAGATTGTGCTTAACTGAAGTGTCTTCATTTTTCCTTAACGAGATAGCGCAATGTGAAACTGAATTTGTAGGTTGGGATATAGGTTATAACAACGAAACTAAAGGGTGTTATCAGTATTTTTCAGATGAAGAATATTACCTATTTGAATATGAAAGGTATACTCGTCATTTGTAATTCGTTATTCGTAATTAACTCGTTTTCTTATAGTTCCAAATTGCCCAGCTGTTCAGCAGTATTGCAAAGCCTACTAAATACAAGAACTCAGTACTGAGTTGTGCAAAACTACTGCCTTTGAGCACAATAAGTCGCATTGCATTGACAAAATGGGTTATTGGAATGGCATTACTCACCTGTCGGCTCCACTCCGGCATACTGTCTACACTGGTGAGGAAACCGCTCATCAGTAGGAATATCATTATAAAGAAATAGGCGATGAACATAGCTTGCAACTGCGAATTAGCATAAGTGGAGACGAGCAGTCCGAAGCCGAGAATTGCGATAAGGTACATTATCGCAAAGGCGTATAAGGTGAGTAGATTCCCTGCGGGGAAGATACCATAGACTACATACATCACCACAAGCCCCAAGGTAAAGAGGATTAACCCTACTACCAAAAAAGGAGTGAGCTTGCCCAAGATAAACTGCCACTTCTTGATAGGTGTTACATTAATCTGCTCGATAGTACCTATTTCCTTTTCTTTAACTACATTGAGAGCTGAAAGAAAGCCCCCAATAATGGTGAGTAATATAGCTAAAATGCCTGGAACAATATAGCGCGTGTATTGCATATAGGGATTGTACCAATGGGTACTCTCCCCCCCGATTTTGGCTACATTACCTATGCGCTGAGGTGTTTTTACATTTACATCGAGCTGAGTGTTGAAGTCACGTATCACCGAAAGCAAATAAGCCCCTCCTAACGACGACTTACTCCCGTTAATGGCATCGATAGAGACACCGAGAGGTTGCTTTCCTTCGCGTACGAGGTTGCGCTCAAAACCTTCGGGGACTTCCAAAACTACATCAGTTTTGCCGTCTTCTATCAGGGCGATACCTTCCTTATAAGAGAAAGGAGCATCTACAAGCTTAAAGTACCTTGACGCAGTAATCTTCTGTATGAGCTCGTGCGAGTACGGACTCTGGTCGTGGTCGATATACACAAGGTTGATATTCTTCACGTCGAAATTGGCAACCAAAGGCAGTATAATCAGTTGCATCATAGGTGCCACAAGCATCATTGCCAAGATCGTCTTATCTCGGAATATCTGCTTAAATTCTTTTTGTAGTATAAAGCTTAATACTTTCATTTCTTCTTTATTGTAATCTAATCTTAAACTTCTTCATTGCAAGGCTTAAGAAAATTACCGCCATTGCTATTAATATCAGCGTTTCTTTCCATACATAAGTGAAATCCAATCCTTTGAGCATTACTTTCTTTACGATAGCGTAGTAGTAACTAGAGGGGAAGACTTTGGATATTCCCTGAAAGATAAGAGGCATATTCTCTATGGGGAACATAAAGCCGGTAAAGAAAGCTGTGGGGAGCATCATTCCCATCATAGCGATGAGCATAGCCGTTTGCTGTGAGGCAGTAACGGTGGATATGAGTAGCCCCAACGACAAACAGATGATGATAAACAAGGTGCTTTCGGCGTACAGCAGCAACAAATTGCCACGTATCGGGACATCGAGCATATAGACCGATAGCAGGAGTATCACGGTGAAGTTGATGAGCGAGAGAATAAGGTAAGGCACGGCTTTGGCAATGAGTATCATTATAGGTTTGAAAGGCGATACCAAAAGGATTTCCATAGTGCCTAACTCTTTTTCGCGCACCACCGCTACCGAGGTGAGGGCAGTGCTCACTATCATAAAGACGAGTGCAATCACCCCAGGGACGAAGTTCATAGAGCCATTCTGCTCCTCGTTGTACAGCATTCGGTTTTGAACGGTTATCTGGTAGGGTAGTTGTACAGTAGGATTCAGCTCTTGCTGATAGCTCGCTACCATAGTTGAGAAGTAGTTTTGCACCATTTTAGCCGTATTGGGGTCGCTACCATCGGTGATGAGTTGTAGTGAGGTACCACTCGAGGTGTAGAGGTCTTTGCCGAAATCGGGAGGGAAGATGAGCGCCGCTTTTATGGTGCCACGCTTAAATTGGTCTTCTACTTGATTGTAATGGTACAGAGGCTCCTTTAGCTTAAAATACGGACTTGCCTGCAAGCGGTGTGTGATTTTTTGGCTATAGGTATTGTTAGCCTCATCTAATACAGCGATACCGATGTTCTTGACCTCGCTGCTGAGGGCTTGACCGAAAAGGATAATCTGCGTTATGGGGATACCAAAGAGTATCAGTAGTGTGCGACGGTCGCGGAATACGTGATAGAATTCCTTGCGTATAAAGGCGATGAGTTGTTTCATTGTTTAGTCTGCTGAACGTTTTGCTTTACGGGCGAGTTGGTAGAACACCTCGTCCATTGAATCGGTGTGAAATTGGTTTTTAAGGTTGGTGGGCGTATCCATTGCTTCCACTTTGCCGTCTACCATTATGCTGATGCGGTGGCAGTATTCGGCTTCATCCATATAGTGGGTGGTAACGAATACAGTGATGCCCTGTGCCGAGGCTTCGTATATCATATCCCAAAACTGACGGCGCGTTATGGGGTCTACGCCACCGGTGGGCTCGTCTAAGAACACGATTTCGGGACGATGGAAGATAGCCACCGAGAAGGCGAGCTTCTGCTTCCAGCCAAGAGGTAGCGAACCTACGAGTTTGTTGGCTTCTGCCTCCAAGCCGAGCTTGGTGATAAGGTCGGTACTGCGGGTTTTGATTTCCTTGCGACTCAAGCCATAGACGCCTCCGTAAAAGGTGATGTTTTCCTGCACGGTGAGGTTATCATACAACGAAAACTTCTGACTCATATAACCGATGTGTTTTTTAATCTGCTCTTGCTCTCGATAGACATCAAAGCCTGCTACCTGAGCCTCGCCTGAAGTAGGGTAGGAGAGTCCGCAGAAGATGCGTATAGCAGTGGTTTTCCCCGCACCATTGGCACCGAGGAAACCAAAGATTTCGCCTTTTTCAACGGTAAGGGAAATGTTGTTCACGGCTTTGAAATCGCCGAATTGCTTTGTTAGGTTATGACAGTGGATTGCGTTCATTTGTTAATTTGTCAATTTGTCAATTGTCGATATTAGGTGAGGGCGAATTGCCATTCGCCCCTACATCACCCTCCATTAATCGTATAAAACTATCCTCGATGGTGGGGGTAATGGCTTCCCATTCGAGGTGGGGGAAGGTGGTTTTCAGCTGTTGCTCGAATATGGAAATGTTGGTGTTTTCCTTGACAGTAATGTGTAGGTACTCGCCAAAGGGGTAACAGCTATCAATGTCGGGGTGCTCTCGCAAATGCTTCAGCAGTGCGTACAGGTTGGGATCCTTGACAGCATAGAGTGCGGTGGGGTACTGGGCTATGATTTGCTCGGGGGTGCTGGTGGAAAGCACCTTGCCTGATTGTATTAAGGCTATGCGGTCGCACAGGCTGGCTTCGTCCATATAGGGAGTGGAAACCAGTATGCTGATGCCTTGCTCCTTTAGTTTCTTCAGCATTTCCCAGAACTCTTTGCGCGAAACCACATCTACCCCCGTGGTGGGTTCGTCTAACAAAAGGACTTTGGGCTTGTGAATGAGGGCGCAACATAGGGCTAACTTTTGCTTCATACCCCCTGAGAGCTTGCCCGCGCGACGGTTGCTGAACGGCTTTATCTGCTCGTAAATATCCTTAATAAGGTCGTAATTTTCGGCGATAGTCGTACCAAAAACGGTAGCGAAGAAGGAGAGGTTTTCCTCGACAGTGAGATCTTGGTACAAAGAGAAGCGCCCAGGCATATAGCCCACGTGCTTGCGGATTTCTTTATAATCCTTAACGATATCCCAGCCCTCGATGCTTGCTGTACCCTCATCAGGCAATAGGAGGGTGGTGAGCATACGAAAGACGGTGGTTTTGCCTGCCCCATCGGGACCGATGAGCCCGAAAAGTTCGCCCTTTTTAACTTCTAAGGAAAGGTGTTGCACGGCGTGGATATCGCCGTAGGACTTGTTGAGATTATGTATAGTGATGCTATTCATCTTTTGATTTACTGATTTGGTTATGAGCTACAAACTCTTTTCTTGGTAGGCACGAGCTACAAGAAAAGCACCAGCAATTAGTTTAGGTATTTTTGGATAAGGGTAGATAAATAGGCTTTATCCACAGCAAACCATTGGCTTTCTTCTTTTTTATCTTGGTAACTCCAATGCTCGAAAAGGAACTTATCAGGTGTTGGAATAAGAGCTGCAATGTGTGAGTAATAGTATTCTCCCTCTGTAATAGGCTCATAACCTTTTATCACGCATTCACTAATAATCTCAAGGGTATCTAAACTAAAAGCATACCATATTCCTTGTGTACTGGAGAAAATACCAAAATGCTCGTCTACTTGCCATATATTAAGTATACCTTCACCATCAGTATCAGAGAGTTGTTTTTCTTTTAGTATCTCAAAATCGGGATAGGAAGCTAACATCAGTCTGTTATCAAAGTTAGTAAGAAGGGAACGATTGCCAAGAGGAAACATATATATGTAGCTGTCAGGCAGTTTTTGATAGATTCTCAGTTCATTACCTTCCAAAGCAATATAGTAACTTTCTGACCAACCTGCACCATCTAATAAGGAAATGGTTACTTCATTTTCTTTAGGCAGATGGGTAAGCCATAAACTCGCTGCACCAAAAGGGTCTTCCATCTCCAATGAGGCTATAGTTTTGCCATTTTCATCAATAGCCATAAGAGTAAAAGTCTCATCTTCATTGTATAGGGCACACCATAGGTAGGTGTGATTTAGAGATTCTTCGTAATGGAGCACATCCCCTTTGATAAAGTACTCTTTACCTGTTTTTGTGTTCTTTACCGAGAGTCCTTCCTCGGTAAGAGTCATAAGTTTATCCCCACTGTTGAGTTTTTCGGGAATAGAAGTAAGGGTTTGATATTGTTCAATGTAAATCATAGTATAAAGGTTTCATTTTTCTTCTTTATTCTTGTACCTAACCACAATAGAAGTATAAGTACCTACATTATAATACTTTTCAGGAAGTATTTTACTAAAGTTAGCCCAATTACTGGGTAATACTATTCATTTTTCTGATTTGTTAATTTGTCGATTTTGCCAATGAGCTACAAGCTTTATGTGTTCTATGAGTTTTAATTTTATTTTCAGTAAAATTGTTATATTTTTGCCACGAAATTAGATACTATACTTATATGCATTACCTATACCTTACTTTAGCGATTGTTTTAGAGGTCTTAGCCACTGCTCTTTTAGGTAAATCGGAAGGGTTTACCAAGTGGTTGTTTGCTGTAGGCTCACTATTGTCTTATGGTGTTTGTTTTTATTTTTTATCCTTAGCCCTCAAGAATATTTCGTTGGGGGTAGCCTACGCTGTCTGGTCGGGGGTAGGGATTGTACTGACAGCCATTGTAAGTATTCTTGTTTTTAAGAACAAAATAGACTTGCCTTTTGTATTGGGTTCTCTGCTTATCATCGCTGGGGTGGTGGTGATTAACCTTTTTTCAAAGGCAAATGAACATTGATTTTCTTTTTATTTTTCCTCTTTTTTTCTTGTACCTAACCACAATACAAGTATAAGTACCCACATTATAATACTTTCAGGAAGTATTTTAGTAAAGTTAGCCCAATCGGCAGTTAAGGTACTAAATGCAATACTTGCCCAACGTACTGCTAATAAAGCCATTACAAACTGAGCAATATACTTGCCTGCGTTGTCGTTTTTGCGCAGCGCTATAAGCACTAAAGCAATACCCATTACCACGTTTTCGGTGGCTATGATATGCCAAAGATAATTGAATGTTACCTTGCTTTCGGCATCGATGTTGGTGTTTGACAAGGCAGGGAAAAGGGTTGTGAATCCGTTCATCTCGTGAGTAACGGCAGAGAGTAAGCAAAGTACTCCCACTACAAGGTAGAAATAATTACGTATCATATTTTTTTTATAATTGTTACTAATTTAATTTATATGTTATTAATCTTAGAGGAAGAGGCGGGCGAGAAGGCTCAGGAGCACGAGTGCTAAGGTGATGAGCGATAGGTTGAAGCTGGTTGTGCGCTTGTGTTGCCTCTTTCTAAGGCTGTGTTGGTACATAAAATTAAGGTTGATTTCGGCTATTATTAGATAGATAAAAAATAGCGGAAATATGATATAAGTTGTAATAAAAACGGCTTTGGATAGAATTATCCCAAGGGTTGAATGGTAGTAACTGGGGTATAGTGTGCGTATTACTACTATGATGGGTGCGAGTATGGCTGCGGATAAAAACGTGATACTTAGGTATAAAAGACGTTTTTTCATTAGTGTGTTTTTTAGATAAGAAAGGCTGTTTAGGGGTAGAAATCCTTAAACAATTATTCTTTCTTTTTTAAAATTTCTATCATTTTATTTACATCAGGCAAAGCCTTGCGCAATTTTTCAGGCATATCGTCCAAAGTCTTATAGGTAGCTACTCCCATAAGCTTGATATAGTAGCGTTCCCGTACATATCACTGATAACCACTAAGGCGCCTTCCCTCCAACTGCGATTACGGGTGTGCTGTGATAGGTATTTGCCAATAGCAAAATACAAAACAAGTTGTACTCGGTTTACATCCTTTGCGGCTTCATACTGCCCTTGTAAGATAGCGGTCTTTATTGTCTTAACAGCATTATCGTATGACACTAAACTATTCATAACAACATATATTAAAAAAGTGATACTCTAATAAAATGCAAATATATGAATTTGTTTGCTTATTTCATCGTATTCAGTGGCTTCACTTTTTATTTTTTACTTAAACACCACTTCCCCATACATTCCTATCTTTAAATAACCATCATTTTTTACTTTGACCTTGATAGCATAGACCAGGTTGGCACGTTCGGATTTGGTTTGTATGGTTTTAGGGGTAAACTCAGCTTTATTAGATATATGAGTGATTTCGCCTTGATAGGTGCGATATTCGCCTTTGCCGGCATCAGTACGGACGGTAACTTGCTGTCCTAACTTGATTTGGGTCAGCTGGTCGCCAGTGATGTAGGCTTTTAGGGTTAGGACATCGGTATTAGCGATTTTATAGAGAGGCTTCCCAAAAGTCTGCATTTCCCCTTTGAGAGCGTAATTGACGAGTACTGTTCCCACTATGGGGTTGATAATTTCCCCTTGGTTGATTTGCTCTTGAACAGCCTGAGCATTCTTTTGCAAGGGAGCTTCTTGGCTGAGCACATTGCGGTTCTGGGTGTTGATGTTGGTGAGACTGACCTTGAGTTGGTTCTGAGTAACGGCAAGTTGCTTGCGGAGCTGGTCAACTAAAGCGGTGAGATCGTCCAATTGCTTTTGGGTAGCAGCGCCTCCTGCCACGAGTTGTCGCACACGGGTAAGTTCGCGCTCCTGCTGTTCGAGTTGTGCTTTCTGTACCTCATATTGGCTACGGATAAGTGCTACTTGGTCGGCAGGGTTTAGGGTCTTCTCTTTGAGGGAAGAAATGGTAGCCTCGACCTGCTCTTTTTGGATCTTGAGGACTTCGACGTTTATTTGCCCTACCTTTTGTCCTTCGGTGAGAGTCTTGCCTTCTTCCACCTCGTAGGCGATGAGTTGCCCTGTTTGCTGGGCAGAAACAATTACTTCGTCGGCAGTGAAGTTGCCAGAAGCGTCGAACTGAGGTTTGTTGTTGCAGGCGATAAGGACTGCAAGGGCGGTGATGAGTGTTATCTTTTTCATTTTAGTTCCTCACCCCCGTTCCCCCTCTCCTTGGGAGAGGGGGCAAGCCGTAAAGGCGATAGGGGTGCTTTTTATTGGGTTGTTATTCAGTAAATGGTATTCTTGTTCTGTTTTATTGTTAGCCTCGCTACAACTCCCCTCCTTGGGAGGGGCTGGGGGAGGACTGTCCAATAATTAATTGATGATTCTCTTGAGCTTGCAAGAGTTGTATTTTGTGAAGCGATAGCGTTTGTTGTGCAAGATGCCAAGCATTGACTTTCTGCAGGTATTCGTGGGTAGTGATGACCCCGTTGTCTAACTGTACTTCGGCTGCTTTGGCGACGGACTGGCGGAGGGTTACCGATGTTTCATCTTGTTCTATTAGCTTTTGTAGCTTTTTGAGTTGCTCGGACTGCTGGGGAAGTTCAAGTTTTGTGTTGAGCAAGAAGGCTTGACGGTCGGTTGCGATACTTTCGCGATTCAGGCGCAAGATGTGTCTCTTGCTCGATAGGTTGTATAGTGGACTGAGATTCCACTGCAAGCGGAGTCCTGTGATGCAGTAGAAATCCGCTTGGTTGTTGAGTATATTGAGCGTGGGACGCCCGTAACCGCCTTGGAAAAACGCACTGAGCTTGGGCATATATTCACTGTTGAGCTGTTTTTCTTGGGCTTTGAGCAACGATTCCTGTAGCTGAAATCCCTTGAGTTCAGGGCGAAAAACTTCGGTGGATAGGGTTTGAGACTGGTACTGAGGCGCAGGCTGTGTGAGCTGGGAAGCGCTGGTGAGCTCTTTGTCTATAAAGGTAGACAGCATTTGCAAGTAGGTAGCTTGGGCGGCTTCGTACTCGGTGGTCTGCATTGCTACGCGGAGGATTTCGGCTTTGAGCTCATTGACATTGCTGGGGAGGGTCGTGCCGTTTTTTAGGGCTACTTCCGCCTTTTTGAGTTGCGACTCAAGCGTTTCGATATTGAGGCGGTTTTGCGATAACTGAGCATCAATTAGGAGCACCCCAAAATATAGGTTGCTCACACGCTGTTTTAGGGTGTATAACTGCGTTTCAACAGCTTGCGCTTGTATAGTACTCTGGGCTTTGGCGACTGCCTTCTGACTGTGAATCGCACCACCCCCATAGAGGAGTTGGCTTACCTCGCCCACCACTTTGTATTGCTCCTTGTCAATCGTAGGCAAAGAAACATTGGGCGGTAACGGAAGTACCCCCGCTACAGACTTGGAGAGGTCGGTTACTTCCGACTGGTAAGTGGCTTGCCCTAAGATAGAGACCTGCGGGAGATAGGCACGGTTGGCATTGGCAAGGGTGTAAGCTTCGGTTTTGGCTACCAAATCGAGCTTTTTGACAGTAGGGTAATTTTCTCGCGCCAAGCGATAGCAATCCTCCAAGGTAATCGTTTCTTGTGCGATACCTATGATGGGGAAGAGTAAAAGTAATGCTATAAATCTCATATATAGATGTTGTTTACGTTATACAGTGTGTTTAACCATTTGGTTAGGGTATAGATAAAAAAATATATCTCCTCTTTATTCAGCCCTATTTGGGAGGAATAATATTGCTTTAATCCATTGTGGGATAAGGGTTTTGCGCTGAATCATTAAGGCTTTATACTGTTCCTCGGGTAGGTTGATAATTGCACTTAATATAGGCTTAGCAACAAAAGGGAATATCACCAGCCCAATGACATTGAGAATAGCGTGCATTAAATTAGGCTCGCTGATTTCGCCACGGGCTACAGCTTCAGCGTATTGACGGGTGAGCGCCGAGTTAGTAAGTACTTCTCTTATAGGACTTTGCTCTACAAAGAATTGCGGATTAGGACGCACCTCGTTGAGTATAAAGGTTGGCAGGTCAGGTTCTTCCAAGAGCAAATCAATATAGTTAGCCACAACTTGCTCTATTTTCTCCTCTAAAGAGGTACTTTCATCATTGAGGATAACACCTACACCTTTAAAGAATTGCCCCATTGTTTCCATCATTACAATCTCAAAGAGCTTTTCTTTACTGCGGAAATAATAGTTGAGCATCGCGTGATTGATACCTGCTTCCTCGGCAATGTCGCGGGTGCGAGTGCCTGCATAGCCCTTTTGGTGAAAAACTTTGCGGGCAGCAACTTTGATGCGATCTTCAGTGGATGTGTCTTTAGTGTTACTCATTGTTGTTTGATTTCGGGGGCAAAATTATATTAAACGTTTGTATTAACCAAATGGTTGATGTTAAAATTTTGTTAATTGTGTGTTTTAACTTAAATAGTATATTTGATAGAGAAGGTGAACTCTTGTAGTAGAATCATCATATTTACTAATTCTATAGTTTGCTAATTTGCTAATTGACAAATTATTCGTACCTTTGCGCGCGTGATGAGTATGAAAATATTAGAAACCCCTTATGGAATATGCCATTTGAGCGTTGTTCCAGTACGCTTAGAGCCCCTTGAAGGAGCCGAGATGATTACGCAATTACTATTCGGTGAATTGCTACAAGTGATTGATAAAGAAGGACATTGGAGCTATGTGCGCTTGTTATTCGACAATGTAGAAGGCTGGGTAGATAACAGTCAGTTTACAGAAATTTCGGATAAGGACTACAAAAAATGCCTTAAAAAGAAAGAGAAATACGCACATCGATGGCTTACTAAACTCCGTTTGAAAACAGGAGATGATCTCTTTTTGCACATACCCAAAGGGGCAACTTTCTCTCATAATCATCTTTTACACACTTCTCAATCTACCCAAAGAACTCCTCATCAAGGGGTAGTTTCCACTGCTTTAGAATATCTCAATGTACCTTTTTTGGCAGGAGGAAAAACTCCTTTTGGCATAGATGCTTCTGGTTTGGTACAAATGGTTTTTAAACTCAACAATATACATCTACCTCGCACTGCTGAGAAACAAGCGAAATACGGCGAACTCATTAGTTTCATAGAAGAATGTGAGGCAGGCGATTTGGCTTTTTTTGATGATGAAGAAGGAAATATCATTCACGTAGGAATTCTGTTAGGCGATAATAAAATTATTCATTCTTTTGGGAAAGTGCGAATTGATCGTTTCGATCATATAGGAATATTCAATAATGAACTTAGAAATTATACACATCAGTTGCGACTTTTAAAAAGAGTTGTATTTGATAAAAAATAAGAAAATAAAACATTGACTATTAATTTATTAATTATATGAAAATTGCTTTATTAGGATATGGTAAAATGGGTAAAACCATTGAACAAATAGCTGTTGCGCGTGGTCACGAGATTGTTTTGAAAATAGATAATGCTGAAACACCTTACGACATTACTATAGCCGATGTAGCTATAGAGTTCAGCACGCCCAATAGTGCTTTTGCAAATATCAGCAATAGTTTGACACATAAAGTACCTGTGGTAGCAGGTACTACAGGGTGGTTATCCCAATATAATGAGGCAGTTACATTGTGTGAGGCACAACAAACTGCTTTTTTGTATGCGTCTAATTTCAGTATAGGGGTGAATGTGTTTTTTGCTCTCAATAAAACTTTAGCTAAACTAATGTCAGGACTTAAGGAGTATGAGGTAGCTATTGAGGAAATTCACCATACCCAAAAACTCGATGCTCCTAGTGGTACAGCAATTACTTTGGCTGAAGGTATCATCGCAGAGACAGATAAAACTGGCTGGCATTTAGATACCGCTGGGGAAAACGAAATTCCTATCGTAGCCAAACGCATTGATAATACTCCTGGTACTCACATCATCACTTATAGCAGTGAGGTGGATACTATAGAAATTAAACATACGGCTCACAATCGTAATGGTTTTGCTCTTGGTGCTGTGCTGGCAGCTGAATGGATCGTAGGAAAGCAAGGCGTCTTTGAAATGAGTGATGTACTTGGAATAAGTAATTGATAAAGATGATTATAGAGTATAATTACTCAATACTTTAATATTCTATAACTAAAAACCTTATAAAAATAAAATAACTTTAATAGAAGAACTCAATAATTTTTTAGAATAAACCAGTTTTCTTTGAGAAAATGGTATTATCTTTGCAACCTAAAAACTCAGAACTTTTAACTAAAAGAATGTATAAAATTATCTTTTCGGATATTGATGGCACTCTCTTAAGTGGTTTGCGAACATTATCTCAAGCTACTATTACAGAGGTGAAGCGACTCAATGAGAAACTCCCTTTTATTTTGGTGTCATCACGTATGCCCAAACAAATGTACCACTTACAAAAAGATTTAGGTATTATGGGGTTACCTCTTATTGCTTATAATGGTGGGTTGGTACTCAATGGAGAAAAAGTGTTGCACTCTGCAGCTATCTCTCTCCAGATATTAGAAGAACTTGTTACCCTAAATGAACAAGAGTTTTCATCACAAATACATATTAGTTTCTATTATAATGATGAGTGGTACGTACCTCAATACGACCAATGGGCAGAACGAGAAGAACGAAATACATTAGTAACTCCTATAGTGCGTTCTAATCGCGAAGTGCTTACTCAATGGGAACAAGCGGGACATGGAGCTCATAAACTAATGTTGATGGGAGAAGAATCTCTTATAGACCAAATGTTTCAGTTATTGAATGAAAAGTATGCTCACACAATGCAAATTTATCGTGCAAAAGAAACTTATATAGAAGTATCGGATATAAGTATTTCTAAACTCACAGGTGTGAAGGTAGTTTTAGATGAAATATATCATTTGCCACTAAGTGAAGCAATTGCTTTTGGCGATAACTACAACGATTTAGAAATGCTAAAAGGAGTAGGTTGTGGGGTCGCAGTGGATAATGCACGAGAAGAAGTAAAAGCAGTTGCCAAACATATAACACTACATCATACTAAAGATGGGGTAGCGGCTTTCTTAAAACAATTAATAATTAATAATAACAATTAAAGATGGTATATTTATACATTTTAATTATTGCACAGCTCATCAATGGGCTATTTTTTTGGAAAGGTTATGAAAAAGCAGGTTACAAAGCGTGGCAAGCCTTTGTACCTTTTTATAATACTGTCATTTTTTTGCGTATCATTTCACGTCCGTGGTGGTGGGTCTTCTTGTTGTACTTACCTGTAATAGGCAATATTATGGTAGTAGTGATGACCTACGAATGGTTACACGTGTTTAACTATCGCAAAAAACGCTATACCTTGCTTTCGATAGTTACTTTAGGCTTGTTTGCTGCCTACATAACTTATTTGCCCTCTACACAATATGTAGGTAAGGATGTAGAGGTAATCAAGAAAAATGTATCGTCGTGGGTAAGTGCTGTACTCTTTGCTGTGGTAGCAGCTTCAGGTATTCACACCTATTTCATACAACCTTATATGATTCCTACTTCTTCTTTAGAGAAAACACTTTTAGTAGGTGATTTTCTTTTTGTAAGTAAATTTCATTATGGAGTGCGTGTACCTATGACGCCTTTATCATTACCTATGGTACATGATTCTATTCCTGTAATAGGTACAAAATCATACATCAAAACACCACAATTACCTTATTTGCGTTTGCCTGCTTTGCAAAAAGTACAACGAAATGATATTACTGTATTCAACTGGCCTACTGATACAGTAAGATACTTCCGCGATAATTCGGGTATTCACGTTGATAAACCTATTGATAAGAAATCAAATTATGTGAAACGCACGGTAGCTATCCCAGGTGATGTACTTGAGATAAAAGATGGTGATGTATGGATCAATGGCAAAAAAGAAATTTACCCTGTACGTGCTAAACTACAAACATCGTATATAGTGGTGACACAGCCTAATTTGTTTAACTCTATAGAAGAAGTTTGGAGTGCTATGTACCAACAATTTGGTGTGACCGATCGTGCTTATCCTATCAATAACGACACCTATATTTTTTCTTCTCTTACTGACGATGTGGCAAAAGCATTAGCTGCTAATCCTAATATTGTATCTGTAACTCGCAATGTGAATAAGGCTGGAGTGTACAACAAGGCTATCTTCCCTCATAGTCCTGCATTCCCTTGGAATGAGGATAATTACGGTCCCATTACCATCCCTGCTAAAGGAAAAAGTGTAACACTTACTATTGAGAATTTACCTTTGTATAAACGCATTATCAGCGTGTATGAACACAACCAATTGGAAGTAAAAGGTAATGAGATTTATATCAACGGACAAAAAGCTGATAGCTATACCTTTAAACAAGACTATTATTGGATGATGGGTGACAATCGCCATAATTCCGAAGATAGCCGTTTTTGGGGCTTTGTACCTGAAGATCACGTATTAGGAAAACCAGTACTCGTTTGGATGAGTTTAGACCAAAACGCTTCAGGCTTTAAGAAAATACGTTGGAATCGTCTGTTCACCACTGTGAATGGTAATGGAGAACCCGTATCGTATCGTTATATTGTGTTTGCTTTGCTCGGTTTGTGGTTAGCTTATAGTTTGCTGAAAAAGAAAAAAGAAAAAGAATAAATGGTAACACAAGTATTATTGCACCCCACTTATTTTCCTTCAATAGCTCAATTTCATTTGATATTGAATAACCCTTGTGTGTTAGAAGTTTCAGATAACTATCAGAAGCAAACTTTGCGCAATAGGGCTTATATTTATGGTGCGAATGGTAAACAAGCTCTTAATTTACCTATCAAACACGTAGGAGGGGATACTGGCAGACAGCTGTTTAAAGATGTAAAGGTAGAAAATAATTTTCCTTGGCAACGATTGCATTGGAAGAGCTTAGAAACTGCCTATCGCACTTCTCCCTACTTTGAGTACTACGAAGATGATTTGGCACGTATTTTTGAAAAAAAATATACTTACCTACTTGATGTTAATCTTGATACAATAGAAACTATTTTAGCGTGCCTCTTCGTACATATCAATTTTGATAAGACAAAAGGGTATGAAGCCGAGCCTCAAGAAGTAAAAGACTATCGCTTTTTAAGTAGCGCTAAAAAAGAATACCCTATAACAATGCCTCCCTATCATCAAATATTCTCAGATAAATATGGTTTTATTCCTAACTTATCAATATTGGATTTATTGTTTCACGAAGGACCTAATACCCAAGAGTATTTGACAAAGGTGATTGTTTAGTGTAATAAAGTGTCTAACTACACGTTGATAAATGTATAATTATACATTTTTTAATTGTAAGTTTTGAAAGGTTATTATTGCTATTGCTAGTCATTATGTTGATAGTCAATTAGTTGTGAGGATATTTGAATAAAGTAAAGAGTTTGGCACGGAATTTTCTATTTACTAAGTAGGAAAATGCTAAATTAAACATTATCACATTAATATTGTGATCCTCATTAAAACAAATCTTATGTAAAAAACTTTATTACTGAATAGTAATAACATTTTTCTAAATTAGAAAAATTTTCTTCATTTTGGAGTTAGTAGTAGTATTTATATGCATTGTGAAAAAGGCTCTCTAAGAAATTAGGGAGCTTTTTTTATGCCTATTTATAACAAAAAAAGACGCTCTTTAGCGTCTTTTTTTGTATCGTTAGTATTGTATGACTACAAATCTAAAATCAAAGGGATTGAAGTCTTTTACTAATTCAGGGATGAATTCCTTACCTTTCAGCAAATAGAAATCGGTGAAGTTAGCAAAGCGTTCTTGTAAGATGTTATTAGGGAATAGTTCGCTTTGCAAAATAGTAGTGCGCTCTAATTCCTCACTAAACTTCCTTTTTTGGGCTTTTAAAAGTCGTTTTTCAAGTTTTTCTAAACCTTTTAACTGTCGGACTTCTTGGGCTTTTACGGCATTCTTAAAGGTAATGTCAGTACGTTCAGCTAATTGGTATAGATGAGTGAATTGCTTTTGGAGTAATTCCTTTTCAGGGGTAAAATCTATAGGAAATTCACTGAGTTGTCGTACTTTTTTATTCTTTAACTCTTCTGGTTTTAAGAATAAATCGTTTAGAGAAAGCTGTAGTTTTTCAATTTTTTCAGCTTGTCGTTGTGAAACGAGCATTGCCGAATTGCGCAACATCAGTATGGGGAAGGGTACTTTTTCCTTATTAAAAAATCCTTTTAATTCTAACCAATAAGCTATTTCTCCACCACCACCTATATAAGCCAAATTAGGCAATATCACCTCTTGATACAAAGGGCGCAAGATAACGTTAGGAGAAAATCGTTCAGGATAGGTATTGAGTTCTTCTAAAATAGCTTCTTTAGAGAAGCGAATATTTGTATCGTGTACTTCAAAACCTTCGGTGGTACGTATGATGCGGTGTCTGCTGTTAGGGGTGAGGTAGAACATATTTACCTCACGTGGGTTTACTTGCACAGGATAAGTACTATTCACCTTTTGTAAAGCCTCAATACTTTTAGTTACTTCACGATGAGCAACACTGTGTAACAAATCATTGCTTATATAGGGGATAAATTCCTTTTTTAAAGCTTTGTCGTTACCATCGATTACCACCACTCCATAATCTTCAAATAGGGCATTTACTAAATAGCGAGTAGCTTCAGCTAAATTATTGTTTTTTAGATAACTATCGCGGAAGAGAGCTCGCAATTCATCAGCATTTTTACCCAATCCTATTGCTCTATCAAACGTTTGAAATACCGCTTCGAGTGTATTGGTGGAAAAGTTGCCCGTTGCTCCTGTTTGGTCGCTATTCCAACAGATGGTGCGATTGCTGAGGTGAAAATGGTTGATTTCCTCAAAATCGTGGTCTTCTGTAGCCATCCAATACACAGGAACAAAATGTTTATTGGGGTACTTTTCAGTGAGCTGTCTAACAGTATTAATTACTGAAATTATCTTGAAAATAAAATAAAGATGCCCTGTAAAAAGACTCAACTGATGTCCTGTAGTAACTGTGAACGTATTACTTTGAGCTAAAAGTTCTATATTTTTGAGTACTTTAGGGGTCGTTTTTAGCTCGGCGTATTGTGCTTTTAAGCTACTTACTAAAACATTGCGTTTTTCTTGACTAAAATCAGCTTCTTTTTCAGTTATTTGCTTTTCAAATTCTGTTATTGAAGAAAAGTGATTGTAGAAAGGGCGTAGTTTTTCTTGCTCATCTATATAATCGGTGATGAGCGTAGAGAAAAACCGAATATTGGAGTAAGGAATATAAGCGGAAATCATACGCTTGGAGTATTTTTATTCGTCGTCTAATGAAGAATCGTCGGGGATGTCTAAACCGCCTACCCCTATTTCATCGTCATTATTGTTCATAAAGTCGTCGTCCTCGTCGAAGTTTTCCATTGTATCGGCTAAACGAGTACTTACTTTCACTAAATAGATAGTGTCCTCGGTGCGTACTTCTAAGGCATCAACGGTCTCATTTTTGGCGTTTTTAAAACGAATTACATCTGCATCAGTATACCCATCAGGGTATTTTTCTACTAACATAGAGAGAATCTCATTGGTTAGTTTGTTGTAGTCTACTATTACGCGTTTCATATTAATATTACTTTTCACGGGGCGAAAGTAAGTTAAATTTTATAATTACAAAATAAAAAACGTATTTTTTTTTAATTTGTAGTATCTTTGCCCTCGAAAAATGCTTATGATTTCTAAGAAAATTAAACTATGAGTATACAATTATTTTATCACCCAGCACTGCAATTAGATAGTACAAATTGCTTTTTTGATAAGGAAGAAAGTCAGCATATAGTAAAGGTATTGCGCAAAAAAGTAGGTGATGTGTTACATATTACTAATGGTAAGGGACAACTTTTTGAAGCACAATTAGATTTTGCGTCTCCTAAACAATGCGAAGTAAGAATACTGAAATGCACTACCCAATCACCGCGTTCTTATTATTTACACTTGGTAGTAGCTCCTACCAAAATGAATGAACGTTATGAATGGTTTTTAGAGAAAGCTACTGAAATAGGGGTAGATGAAATTACACCTATTATTTGTGAACATTCTGAGCGTACGACTATTAAAGTAGAGCGTTTTGAGAAGATACTTCTTTCGGCGATGAAACAATCGCTGCAATGTTATTTGCCTAAACTCAATGCTCCTATTGCATCAACTCAGTTTTTTAAAGTGATAAAGACAGATACTTCAGCTAAATATATAGCCCATTGTTACGAAAATGAGAAGCGGTTGTTCTCACGAACACTCACTCCGTTCCCTGAGCGTATCACAGTACTAATAGGTCCTGAAGGTGATTTCTCAACAACTGAACTCAACACCGCTTTACAACAGGCGTTTGTGCCTATATCATTGGGTGATACGCGTTTGCGTACCGAAACAGCAGCCGTAGTAGCTTGCCATACAGTAGCCGTGCTTAATGAACTCCAATAGGATTAGAAACTCACCATAGCTTCGTAGAAATCAGTTTCATCAATGCCCATATTTTGGCATACCCATTTAGCAGCCTCAATGTAGCTTATTTGGGTAGCCGAAGCATCGCCTAAGGGCAATTCTCCTTCGAGAGTAATAAGAAAAGTTTCGCCATTGTGCGTTTCAAATAGAGGGGTGCGGTATTCCATTTTACGTATCGCCCTCTCGTTGTTTTCTACAAGTGTTTTGAGAGCTTCATCTTCTTCGTTGTAAATAAGTATACCTCCTTTAGTAATCGATTCTATAAAGTTGTGATATTCTTCTACTTTTTCATTATTGATATCACTGATGAGGGCAATGGTAGGATGTAGCGCGGCACTGTTGTCTCCTCCTTCAAAAAGAACAAATTCGGTATCTACAAAATGTACTTGTTTGCCATTAATAGGAGTTTCTAAACAATAACTCAAAGGTTGGTTATAAAAATCCATAGTGTGTAGCACACGTGCCAAACACTCTTTCTTACCCTTATCACCACTGAGTACTACACGGGTTTTATTTTTGAAATATTCATATAGAAAAGCATTAGGTGATATAGGTGAAAGCCCTAAGTTTTGAGCCAATAACAAATCGGGGTGAGTAGGTGATAGGTGAGGATCAGCAATTACATAATGAATTTCAGAAGACAATTCTTCTGGTAAGGTAGTGATGTGATGCCGTTCATTTAGAGCCATCATCAAGGGGCGCAAGTGAGTGCTGGGGGCTACTATAAAATGGATATTCATTGTATTGAAAGTTAATTGTTATAAAAAAAGCTATCCTATTAGGATAGCTTTTTTTGTTGTACCTGAGGAGGGAATCGAACCCTCACTCCGAAGAACACGAGTTTGAGTCGTGCGCGTCTACCAATTCCGCCACTCAGGCTTGCTTTTTAAATCGGGTGCAAAGGTACATAAGTTTTTTGAATATGCAAAAAAAAGCCTAACTTTTTTGCTAAATATTTTTTAACTTATTAAACTTCAATGCTAACAGATTTATTTTTCACCAGCTTTTCATCTTCAAAAAAGAAATCAATACGCCCTAAATTGATACCATAGCATCCTACTTGGTTTACTAAAGTTGTTTTTTCACGGCGATTGGTTACCAAAGTAGGTTTTGGCAAGAAAGTGTGTGTATGTCCGCCAATAATCAAATCGATATACGATGTTTGTGCTGCCACTTTTAGGTCGCACACCTTATTAGGATTATCTTTGTATTCATAGCCTATGTGTGAAAGGCAGATAATGAGGTCACAATGTTCCTCGTTATGCAATTTGCGTTCCATATCTTGCGCAACTTCTATAGGGTTGAGATATACAGTTTCGCCGTACATCTGTTTATTAACTAAGCCTTCTAGTTCTACTCCTATACCAAAAACACCTATTTTAATACCATTAAGATGATAAATTTTATAAGGGAGTGTATGTCCATTTAAAATGGTATTGCTAAAATCATAATTAGAGATGATAAAATCGAATTTAGCGTGAGGTAATTGCGCATAGAGACCTTCGAGAGCATTGTCAAAATCGTGATTGCCAAGAGTTGCCGCGTCGTATTTGAGCATTGACATCAGTTTGAACTCTAATTCACCTCCGTAGAAGTTGAAATAAGGAGTACCTTGAAAAATATCACCCGCATCAAACAGGAGAGTATAAGGGTTTTCTTGGCGTATTTGGTCTATGAGGACAGCCCTGCGTGCTACCCCTCCTTTGTTAGGACTAAAGGGGTCGGTAGCAGGTAGTGGGTCGATATGACTGTGCACATCGTTAGTGTGCAAGATAGTAATTTGTTTGGTATTAGCGGATTTCATTGATAAGGAACCTAATCCTCCCATCCCTACCAATAGAGAGGAAGCGCCTATATGTTTTAAAAAAGTTCTTCTTTCCATAATATATTAAGGTTTATATTCAAAACGATGGTCTTCAGTAGCGTTTAAAACATCTATTTTCTTGAAGTAATCAATAAGTACGTTGCGGAGTTTATAGCCTATTTTATCAGCGTCTAAAGCACCTTTAAAAAAGTACATTTCATCGCCTCCATTGTATAGGTAATCGGAAGTGACAACTACATAAGTTTTGTTAGGGTCAAAAGGTTGTCCATTAATGGTGAAGTGCGTGATTTTACCATCCTTAGTGATTTGTAACGACACTTGTTTAGAAAGAGGGTGGGGGAGATGGTGTTGTATGAGGTAATCGGCGAGTTCTTTTACTTTAGTTCCTGGCATAGTGAGTACAATTACCTCATTTTCAAAAGGCATCAGGTTGAATGCTGATTCCATTGTGATGGTGCCTTTAGGCAAATCGGAGCGGATACCTCCCCAGTTGAGCATCACAAAATCAACCTCCTTGCCGGTGCGTTTTTTGTATGCCTCGGATACCATTTCAAAGGTAGCATCAGCCATAAAATTGCTAATTCCAGTGTTAAGCAAGGTGGTTTTTCTATCCTTTACTAAATCGCGAGCATTTTCGGCTAAAACTGTAGACATTTCCGCTTTGATACGCTCTCTATACGGGCTTATAAAGTTATCTATATCAGTTTTTTGAGATATAGATTCAGTAATAGGAATATTTTTGCCACGTTCTTTTGTAACAGTGTATTTAGCAGGGGTACAAGAAGCTAAAAAAACGAATGTTACAAATAATACAAAAAAATAATGCTTCATTATGTCAAACTTTCTCATAAATATGTTTTTAATTTAAAAATTATTTTTACCTTTGCAATCACACGCAAAATTACAATATATTTTGGACATTATAAAAAATTTTTATCTAAAAAATAAAATTCGCAAGAATTTTAAAGCCTTAGAAAAATATAACAAAAGGTTAGACAGCGACTTAGTGAAAGTAGGCTGTATTGTGGATATGGATGCAGTGAAGGAAGTAAACCCATTGTTAGAACTGATGAAACACTATTCCATACGTCCTGAAAACTATATTGTTTTAGGATACAAGCGCAATTCGGAAGAGACTCATACTAATGGAGTACCTTTTTTAGTAGATAAAGAAATTAATTGGCAAGGAAAGATAAGAAATTATCACGCTGATCGTTTGGCAGAACAAGAATACGATTTGCTCATTAATTACTTTAATGAGCCTAAATTGCCCTTACTCTTACTTTCCTCATCTATTAGAGCTAAACTGCGAATAGGCTTTCAAGGAATTGATATGCAATACAACGATATTACTATTGCTTGTAAGCTGACTGAAGAAAAGATTTTTACTGAAGAAGTAAAAAAAGTATTAGGAACCATTATTCATAAATAAAAAGTTATGACAAACCAACTAATAGGAACAGGTGTAGCTCTCATTACACCTTTCACAAAAGACAATCAGGTGGATACCGAAGCTCTTACCCGCATTGTGGACTATGTAACCGAAGGGGGAGTTGAATTTATTGTAGTGCTAGGTACTACTAGTGAAGCCCCAACACTTACTAAAGATGAAAAACGCATTGTACGCGAAACGATTATCAAAGCTAATAAAGGGCGTTTACCTTTGGTTTTAGGTATAGGCGGGAACAATACCCAAAATGTGATTGATGAAATCAAACAAACCGATTTATCACCTTTTGTAGCAATTTTATCGGTAACGCCTTATTACAACAAACCATCACAAAATGGCTTATACGCACACTTTGCAGCTATCGCTAAAGAAAGCCCTCTACCTATTATTTTATATAATGTACCAGGTCGTACAGGAGTATCAATGACAGCTGAAACTGTTGTGCGCTTAGCAAATGATTTCCAGAATATTGTAGCGATTAAAGAAGCTTCGGGTAATTTGTTACTTGATATGAATATCATCAAAGATATGCCTAAGGATTTCATCTTGCTCTCTGGTGATGATGCTACTACTTTGCCAGCAGTATATATGGGAGGTAGTGGGGCTATTTCGGTGATAGGAATTGCTTATCCTAAAGAATTTTCAGAAATGGTGCGTTTAGGACGACAAGGAAAAACAGTTGAGGCTAATAAACTTCAATATAAATTGCTCCCTAGAACAACATTAGCTTTTAAAGAAGGAAATCCAATAGGAATTAAAGCTATGTTAGCCGCTAAAGGTTTATGCCAACCTTATGTGCGTTTGCCTTTAGTAGAGGCATCAGAAGAATTGAAAAAAGCAATAAGCGATTTGAAAGATTAACTTTCAAATCGCTTTATTTCTTTTAGTTGTTCGTTATCGAGATCATAGATATCGTTTTTTAAGGTCAATTCGCCGTTTTCATCTATAAAAGCGGTGTAGTAAAGAATATTTATTTTGTACTTCGTTTTTAAAGCAATGCGATATTGAGAACGCTTTCCATTCATTGCTTCATTTACTTTTTCTAAAGTCCAAGGTGTTTCAGTAGCTTCATTTTTTAATAGATGATAAGCTAATTCATTAGGGTTTTGCACACGCACACAACCGTGACTTAAGGCGCGATCATCACGCTGAAAGAAATATTTAGAGGGAGTGTCGTGCAGGTAAATACTCATATCATTAGTGAGTATGAATTTTACTAATCCCAAGGAGTTATTAGCTGATGGAGCTTCTACAAAGTGAAAACCGCGTTTGTGAACAGAAGGGTCTGTCCAATCAATGGTTGTAGGATCTACTTTTTTACCCTTTTCATACATAGTATAGCCTCTTTTTTGGTATTTTTCAGGGTCAGCTTGTGATATGATTTGTGGCAACATCTCCTTTTTGATAATACTTTGTGGTACCGACCACGTAGGACGGAACTCTACGTAGCGAATGGTATCAGTAAAAATAGGGGTAGAGGTTTCTGTTCTACCTACAACTACACGTGTTTGGAATTGCAACGAGTCCTTGTGAAAGAGTGATAGCTTAAAATCGGGGATATTCACCAAAGCGTAGTGTTCACCTAAATCGTTGTTGAACACACGCATACGTTCCATATTGAGTTGTAACAAATCACGTTCGCGAGTTTTGTTCATATTTAGGAAATAAAGGGTTTGTTTTCCCAATAAACCATCAGCTGTGAGTCCGTTGCTTTTTTGGAAACGCTGTACTGTTCTGATAAGAGTACTATCTACCATTTGAGCCTCAATTTCAGGGGCTGCTTCGAATCCTTTTTGTTTAAGGCTGTTGCGCAATTGTACCACTATGGGAGCAGTGTAGCCATATACAAAATCCTTTGCAGGAAAATCAACAGTAATAAAAGTATCAACTACTTGTTGTTTGAGCTGCTTGTAGAGTGCTTTCATTTGCTCATATTGCTTGTTATGAGGAAATAGAGGAGTAATAACACTTGCTAAAGAAGTTTTATCACTTATATGTAATAATAGGTTGATATTTTTCTGAGCATCATATTTAGGTTTGCGCCAAGTGTGTTTGCCATAAGCAATTCTCGTAAATCTACCGCTGGTGAGATGTTTGGTAAACAATAAGAATGAGGCAGTGATTTCCTTGTCTAAAGAAGCTTTGTAATCATCGGATAACTGGTGAGCATAGCTACTATCTACTGCTTTTTTTAGCGCAGTACGTCTATAAGTTTCAGGTACTAAGCCATCATTAGCAACGCTGTCTAGAACAGAAAGATACTCTTTAAACAAGCGTGAAGGAATATCTTGGTAGAGCCAACGTGTTTTGCCTCCATTTTGTATATAATAGGTATAAGTTTCAGATTGGATACCTTTTTTGTAGTGAGTATCCAAGATAGGAAGATTTTCAAAAGTAGCAGCTGTAGTATCTACTGCTATAGTAAGAGCTTCAGTATAAATTTCTTCACCATTTTCTCTCAGTGATGAATCAGGGTGTGAAGCAGGATTTTTCTTACAGCTTTGGAGTATAGCAAGAGTAGCTATTAAAAAATAGAATTTAATTTTCATTGAATGAAAAAAAATGTTACAATTCGGCGGCAAAAATACTCTTTTTTTTTCACTTAAACAAATGATACACAAAAAGACTTTGCCAAAGGAGTTTCTTATATTAAATAATAATTCCTTTGGCAAAGTGTGCATCTATTGATTAGAGAATTTTTGTATTGCTTGCTCTAAAACATCATACACTCGGTCTAATTGCTTATCGGTGATGATGTAAGGAGGTAAAATGTAGATAATGTTACCCACTGGACGCAATATCACGCCTTCAGAGATAAAGAAATTGTATAATTTATCTCTAAACGAACCGTAGTAATCGGTATTTTGAGTAGTTTTGAGATCGAAAGCTAAAATAACGCCTAAAGTACGTGCATTTTCCACCGATGAATATTTAGATATACGAGCTAAAAACTCCTGATGACGAGATGCAATGCGCTGTAAATTAGCTTGCATTTCATCACTTTCTAAAATGCGAATAGCCTCTAAGGCAATGGCACATCCTGTAGGGTTTGCCGTAAAGGTATGTCCGTGGAAGAGAGCCTTATTTACGTCCTCACTATAAAAGCCATCAAATATCTCTTGCGTAGCTGTTGTTACCGCTAATGGGATAGTTCCTCCCGTAAGTGCTTTTGATAAGCACATAATATCGGGTTTGTGAGTGAGATAGTCCGAAGCAAAAGTGCGCCCTGTACGCCCAAAGCCTGTCATTACCTCATCAGCGATGGTAATTACGCCATTTTCTTGAGCGATGTGAATCAATTCGTCTAAGGCTTCTGGTTCGTAGATTTGCATTCCTGAGGCTCCTTGTACTAAGGCTTCAAATATAAAGGCGGCAGGGTGATGTTCAGCAATCACTTCTTTTAGCTTTTTAGCCGCTTCATCACTTCCTTTTTTAGGTAAAGGGATACGAACTACTTTGAGTAAGTGTTCTTTAAAGGCTTCGGTGAAAAAAGAAATACCCGAGGCAGCCATAGCGGCAAAGGTATCGCCGTGAAAAGCATCTTCAAAAGCAATTACAGTAAAGCGTTTTTCACCTTTGTTGAAGAAATACTGTAATGCCATTTTAATGCCTATTTCAACGGCAGTAGAACCATTGTCGGAAAAGAATACCTTTTGCTGGTTTTTAGGCAAAATACTGATAAGTTTTTCAGCAAGTTCTACAGCAGGCTGATGAGTGAAGCCTCCAAAAAGTACGTGCTCCAATTGAGTGAGCTGTTTGTAGGCAGCTTGAGCTAAACGCTCGTTGCTATGTCCATAAGGATTTACCCACCAACTGGCAATAGCATCTATGTATTCTTTGCCGTTTTCATCCCAAAGGAGGGCATCTTTTCCTTTCACAATTCCGAGGGGTTTGGCAGCCGTTTGATGTTGGGTATACGGGTGCCACAAATGTTTTTCGTCTCGCTGTTGTAAATTCATTTTTTTGATTGTATGATGGTTTTGGTTATGATATCCTCTTCTATATCCCAACCTCGTGCAGGGCTATACTCACGTCCGTACAAGATGATTTGTATGTGTAACTTGTTCCATTTCTCTTTAGGGAAGAGGCGTTTAGCATCTTTTTCAGTTTGTATAACCGAACTACCATCGGAGAGTTTCCAGCGGTGCATTAACCGGTGTATATGAGTATCTACGGGAAAAGTAGGGATGCCAAAAGCTTGAGCAAGTACAACACTAGCAGTTTTATGTCCTACAGAGGGAAGAGATTCTAAGGCTTCAAAGGTTTGAGGGACTTCGCCATTGTACTTATCAATGAGTATTTGTGAAAGTCCGTGAATACCTTTAGATTTCATAGGAGCAAGCCCTAATGGTTTGATAATTTCGTGTATTTCGTCTACCGAAAGCAGTACCATATCATAAGGATTATCAGCTTTACTAAATAGAATAGGTGTGATTTGGTTCACACGAGCATCGGTAGTTTGAGCCGATAGGAGTACGGCTATTAGTAAAGTATAAGGGTCTTTGTGCTGTAGAGGTATAGTGATTTCAGGATAGATACTTTCAAGTGTATCAATGATGAATTTTACTTTTTCTTTTTTTTTCATTTGTATTATATTTCATTCCTAAAAACAGTGTGTTTTAAAAGGAATTCAATTAACAATAGTACAGTAGCAATGATTACTAACAAGCGGAATTTTTCGTCTACTTCAGTGTATTTAAACTCTTCAATTTTAGAGGTTTCTAATTTGTTGATTTCGTCGTAAATTTGTTGGAGTTTTTGGTTGTTAGTAGCACGGAAATAACGTCCGTGAGTTATTTGTGCAATTTTTTTCATCAAGGATTCATCTATTTCTACTTGTAGCATCCGGTACATTATGCTGCCATCGGGGTTGAGAGCATAAGGCGAAAGTGCCATACCATTCGTGCCAATGCCTACTGTATACACTTTGATGCCATATTCAGCAGCTAATTCAGCAGCAATAAGCGGGTCGATAACTCCTGTGTTGTTTACCCCATCGGTAAGGAGGATAATCACTCTACTTTTAGCTTTGCTCTCTTTAAGACGGTTTACAGCAGTTGCTAACCCCATACCTATAGCAGTACCATCTTCTACTTGTCCATAAGTAAGTTCAGCTAAAGAACTAAGAATGATGCCTTTATCAGTAGTTACAGGTGTTTTGGTATAGCTTTCACCAGCGTATACCACCAAGCCGATACGATCGTTAGGACGATCTTTTACAAATTGGGAGGCTACTTTTTTCAAGGCTTCAAAACGATTAGGTTTTAAGTCTTGAGAAAGCATACTCGATGAAACATCTATTGCCATTACAATATCTATCCCATCAGTAATTTTAGTTTGTGCATTTTCAGAATGCGTTTGAGGGCGTGCTAAAGCTATAATAATTAAAGCAACAGCCAATAAGCGTAAAGCAAAAAGAGAATGGTATAAGTAATCCTTCCACGAACTTATCTTTTTAAAGGCGATTGTAGAGGATAAAGTGACATTTGGTTTAGATTTTTTATTCCAATACACATACCAAGCTACCATTAGGGGTAAAACTAACAGTAACCAAAAGAATTGAGGATTCGCAAATGTAATATTTTTAAGCATATTATTCTGTTTTAAAAACTATAGAATTGATAACTCTTTGAGCTATTTCTTCGGCGTTAGGTTCGTCTATATGAGTGATAAGTACTTGTTGCAAAGCTCCATTTTCAGTAAAACTATAGAGTTCATACAAAGCATTAAAATAATTGCCTTTTTCATCAGGAATACTCATTTTACCAAATACTTTCATACCTTTAGCACCACTGGGCGAGGTATATTCTTCTGCCAAGGTAGAAATATTCTTTGCCTTAGCTTTATCTAATTGTGAAAGCACAATTTCATTCACTTTTTTCGGGTCTAAAGTAAGTCCGCCGTCTTGTCCTTCTTGTTGAGGTGTTGTATTTTGAGTATCTTTTTTAAAAGTAATGATATTCGTCATTATGTAGAGAGGCGAATTAATACTACCATAATAGAACGTATATTGTTTATCTATGATAGATTTGTATTCGGTAATATCTACTATTTGCTTACGAATGAGTACTTCAGGAGTAGTAAGTTCAGTAATAGGATAGCCATAATCACTTGTTACCCACTCACTGCGATTGATATTTGCATAAGTATTGAAATATTTATTTTTCAATAGATTATATCCAATAAGGAGTACAGGAGTTGACAATATAAAGCAGAGGGAAGCTATCAAGGCTATGCGATTGCGTTTTTTCTTACGTTCTCTTATTTTTAGTACACTCATCACAAAAGCGTCTTGAGCAGGGGTTTCTCCTTCTGCAACTACTATAGGGATGGCCTCCTTAGTTTTGATAACTACATTTTCAATAGTTTCACGGTCGTATTCAGCGTTGCTATCAGAAGGTTTACTCTTAGCAAATTTCACCAAGTCGGCATTTTGTAATACGCGTTTGAGGTTACTGATAGTTTCTGCCGATAAATGTAATTTTCCATTTTGTTGTAAATCGTTGATTTTAGCTAAGAGTTCATCGGTAGTACTTTCTTTAGCTAAAATGTGTACCTCGTCTTCCAAATATTCTTTTACAATATCTGTAAGTCGTGTATAATATGCTTTGTGTTGAGATTCTATAAGGTATTTAGAATTTTGTAAATCTTTTAAATCCTGAATAGCACGTTCGAAAGGAAGTAGTTTTTTACGTTCTTCTTCAGCGGATAGTTTTTTCTTGCGAAATACAAAAAAGTATGAAGCGGCAGCAGTTAAAAGAAGAGCAACTATACCTAAAACAATCCATAGCCAAAGGAGAGAAGAGGAGGGAGAGGTTACATCGGCAATAGGTTTAGCGTCATATAAAGGCTGTTTGAGCGTATCTACGGCTACATTATGTACTTCTACGAGTAGTGAATCAGTATAAAAATCTTTATGGCTAATCTGTATTTTTTGTTGTGGGATGGTGTATTTACCCTCGTCGAATTGAGTGAGGTAATAGGCTTTTTCCAAACGGAATTTACCTGCCTCTTTCAAGGTATCGGTAGGATTAGTTTTTACCATTTCCAAAGCTCCAAAAGTTTGACCTTCAGGGAATACCACAGTGGCATCGGCAGGAGCTTGTACAGATATTTTATACTCTATTTGTTCTCCTATCTTTATGTTTTTTGTACTAGTTGCTACTTTCACTTCTTGTGCGTGAAGAGTAGGGAATACAAATAATATTAATATGAAATATAATATTTGTTTCATTTTTTAGTCCTTTATCTTTCTAAATCCTAACTCCTATTTTTGAAGTATCCTAATAGTTTTTGGGTGTAACTCTCATCGTCTCTACAGCTTACTACGCCAGCACCCGATTTTTGCCAAAGAGTCTCAAAGTAGTTTACTGTTTCGCGATATTGTTTGGTATACTCATTTCGCACAGCAGCTGAAGAGGTATTGACGCGCATCAATGCTCCTGTTTCTGCATCTTTTACCATTATGTAGCCTAAATTAGGTAATTCAGTTTCTTTTTTGTCATAGATGCGAATGCCGGTAATATCGTGTTTTTTAGCGGCTATTTGTATGGGTTTCTCATAACCTTTATCCATAAAATCGGAGAGCATAAACACAATCGCTTTTTTCTTGCTTACTCTGCTGAGAAATTGTAAGGCTTCAGAAATATTTGTCTTTAAACTTTTGGGTTGAAACTCTATAAGTTCTCTGATAATACGTAGTACGTGAGATTTACCTTTTTTAGGAGGTATATACAACTCTATTTGGTCGGAGAAGAGAATTAAACCAGTTTTGTCGTTGTTTTGTAGGGCTGAAAAAGCTAAAGTAGCTGCTATTTCAGTAATAAACTCACTTTTGAATTGTTGTTCGGTACCAAAGAGCTCACTACCACTTACATCTACCATCAACATTAGAGTAAGTTCACGCTCTTCTTCAAAAACTTTAACAAAAGGTTCGTTGTAGCGAGCTGTTACATTCCAATCGATATTACGGATATCATCGCCAAACTGGTAGGGGCGCACTTCACTGAAAGTCATACCACGACCTTTAAAAGTAGAGTGATACTCCCCTCCGAAGATATTATCGGAGAGTTTACGCGTTTTTATCTCTATCTTGCGTACTTTTTTTAATAATTCTTTAGTATCCAAAATTAATTAGCAATTATGTAGTTAGGGATTATTGAAAGTCCAACTGAAAATCTTCGTAATTATTTTGAGTATCTATAATGAGAGTTTCGTTGATAGCATTGATATCAAACTCATTTTCATCCCAAGGGAAGTTGTAACCACAGAAAGAGAGCCATTCCTTGTAGTTTTTTACTTCAGTTTTAGGTTTACCAGCTTTAAGTACTTCAAGCATTGCTTGGTAACCCCAAATACCGCCACAATCTTCAGGGGGAGTTTTACCTTTTCCTTTAATGCATATAGGGTAGATGAGAGTTTCATCATCAATAGCTTCTAATACAATTTTGTGTTCCCACGAATCACCAAAATCATACTCATAGATAATATAATCCTTTTCTTTTTTTAATATATCAGAAAGGAGGGTCTTGTTTACCAATTTGTAAATATCTCGGCGTGAGTGCAAGAAAACAGACATAGGATCATTAGGATCGAAGTTATCGTCCTCATCCTCATCACCTACAAAGCCCATTTCTCTACCAAACTCCATATCCTTTTCAGTTTTGATAAACAAACGAGGTTCATTTTTCGGAAATCTGTAAAATTGATACAAATCCGCATTGTCCCAGTTGAAAAGGGTTTGAATAATATAATGTAGTGTTTCAAAAGTGATATTGTTATTCACTTTCACACGTCACCATATTATAGGCTTCCTTGAGCCTTCAATACTGATTTTTAATATGTATGCCATTTATAATTCTTAATATTTAACTTTTAAGGCACTTCTATTGTATTTACTATTTTATGAATCATCTCCACTGAGGTAATATTCTCAGCCTCTGCTTCATAGGTGATACCAATACGATGACGCAATACATCAAACACTACAGCTCGTACATCCTCAGGAATTACATAACCACGACGTTTGATAAAAGCATAACATTTAGCAGCCATAGCTAAATTGATACTACCACGAGGTGATGCACCAAAACTGATAAGAGGTTTAAGTTCAGCTAAGTTATACTTTTCAGGATAACGAGTTGCAAAAATGATATCTAGGATGTATTTTTCAATCTTTTCGTCCATATACACCTCACGAACAGCTTCTTGAGCTTTTAGGATTTGCTCTAAACTCACCGTTTGGTTTACTACAGCATAGATATTGCTAAGGTTATCGCGCATAATCTGTTGTTCTTCGTCTAATTTGGGATAGTCGATAACTGTTTTGAGCATAAAACGGTCTACTTGTGCCTCGGGAAGTGGGTAAGTACCTTCTTGCTCTACCGGATTTTGAGTAGCCATTACCATAAAAGGAGCATCGAGTTTAAAGGTAGAGTCGCCTATAGTTACTTGTCTCTCTTGCATTGCTTCTAATAGAGCAGATTGTACTTTAGCAGGAGCACGATTAATTTCGTCGGCTAAGACAAAGTTTGCGAAGATAGGTCCTTTTTTAATAGAGAATTCATTTTGTTTGATATTATAGGTCATTGTACCTATGACATCGGCAGGTAACAAGTCAGGAGTGAACTGAATACGACTAAATGACCCATGAACTGATTTTGCAAGAGTGTTAATAGAAAGTGTTTTAGCTAACCCAGGTACCCCTTCTAAAAGAATATGTCCTTTGCCTAACAGACCGATAAGCAGGGCGTTTACCATATGCTTTTGCCCAACAATAACTTTATTCATTTCATTGGTAAGTGCATCAATGAATACGCTTTCACGCTCTATTTTTTCGTTTATCTGGCTGATATCTACAGATATTCTTTGTTCCATAATATGAATTATTTTTAGTGTTTATCTATTGTACAAATATTGTGCCGTTACAGAGGCAAAGATAGTGTTTTTTTATAGTTTTGAAAAAACTATATGTTTGAACATAAAAAGAAAGCTGTCTAAAAACTATTCAGACAGCTTCTTCTAGTGAGTTTAAAAAAAACTAGTTTACTTGTATTTCATCGATGAAAAGAAAACCAGGTTTGCCTGCAGCTCCTTCGTGGAAAGCAGGAATTTTGTTTACTTCATTGATTTTTACTTTTAGATAAGTAACTTCTTTTGCAGGAAAAGATAGCGTATAAGTTTTTATTTCTTTAAAATGTTCTTTAGGTAGAGCGTAACTTTCTTTACCAAGTAACTCATAGTTTTTCCCATCTTTAGACCCCCACACTTCAAAATTAGTAGGAGGATAAATCCAATCACCAGTTTCAATGAAAGCATTGAAACTCACTTCTTTTACTAAAGTATTATCTTTTAAGGTGATAAGTGCTTCACAAGGAGCTTCACTAAAACCTAACCATTCACTAGAACGAGAGTTTCTACCTCCTTTTCTTCCATCTATTAAGGTGATAGCACCATTATAGGCGTAATTTTGTGTAGGCTTGCTGAGGAATTCTATAGGGCGTACAGTTGCTTTATTAAAAAAGAACTCTTGGTTGAACTCACTTTCACCTTCTTTGCCAAATACTTTAGCTTTCAAATTTGTGTTTTGAGTAAGTTTTAAAGGTTCTTTGTATACATTAGAATTTTTAGTAGGTTCACTGCCATCAGTAGTATAATAAATAGGAGTGTCTTGCAAACAAGAGAAAGTAACATTGATTTCATCTACACCAGGTTTTACTTCAGCACGAAGATCAAAAATATGTTTAGCATAAGTATAACCTTCCACTTCATAGATAGGAAGCAAGCGCATTAAACGTTGTAAAAATTCTTGATAATTTTTAGGTTTACTAGGAGTTACCCATTGAACTTCAGCTAAAGCAGCCATACGTGGCAACGCCATATATTCAACGTGTTTAAAAGTTTGAATATATTCTGTCCAAATATTAGCTTGAACTCCCAAAATATGTTTTTGTTGTTCTTTATTTAGAGCTTCAGGATAAGGATTGAAAGAGTATACACGTTCTACAGGAAGATAATTACCTATAGCAAGAGGTTCTTTATCAGTTTTATCAGTTTGGTAAAAATCAAAATAGCAGAATGACATAGGGGTCATAATTGCATCGTGGTTAGATTTAGCAGCTTCAATAGCACCGCCAATACCTCTCCAAGACATTACAGTAGCATTAGGAGCTAAACCACCTTCGAGAATTTCATCCCAACCAATCATCTTGCGACCTTTTTTAGCTAACACTTCTTCAGCAAAGGTGATTATGTGGCTTTGCAAATATTCTTCAGCAGTATGTTTAGCATCACCCTTGATACCTAAAGCCTTTATTTTAGCTTGACATTTAGAACATTTTTTCCAACTGTTTTTAGGGCATTCATCTCCCCCGATATGAATATATTCAGAAGGAAATATTTCGGTTACTTCTTCTAATATGTTTTTGATAAAATCATAAGTTTCATCGTTGCCTGCACAAAGTACATCTTCAGCAACTCCCCAAGTTTCTCTCACTTTGTAGGGACCTCCAGTACAGCCTAATTTTGGATAAGTAGCCAAAACAGCTACCATGTGACCAGGAAGATCAATTTCAGGGATGATGGTAATATTGCGTTCTGCAGCATATTTTACAAGCTCTTTCATCTCTTGTTGAGTGTAGAAACCACTATGAGGTTTACCATCAAATTTTTCCCATTCTTTGGCTATCATTGTTTGACTGCGTTTACTTCCTACGACAGTGAGTTCAGGATATTTTTTAGATTCAAAACGCCAGCCTTGGTCATCGGTGAGGTGCCAATGGAATTTGTTAATGTTGTGAAGGGCAAGCATATCTATGTAGATGCGTACAGAGTCGGCAGAGAAGAAGTGGCGAGCACTATCTAAATGAGCTCCACGATAAGCAAAAAAGGGTTTATCAGTTATTATTTTAGCAGGGAAAGTTACTTTACTTACCTTTTGTACGGGGATTGATTTTCTTAAAAATTGTACTCCATAGAAAGTTCCAGCTTTAGAAGCTCCATTTATAGTAATGTTGTTGGCAGTAATGGTTACTTGGTAAGCCTCTTTATTGTCGTTAGAGTAGTTTTGTGATAGAGAAATAATATTCGCTTCATCGTTTTGGTTAGGGGCTACTTTCACTTCTATTCCTGTTTGTTTTTTGATGTACTCTTGCAAGAATCCAGCGTACTGTTGTAAAGCAGTATCACCTTCAGGATAAATGAGCTTGGTATCAGCTGTAAGAACAAAAGGTTTATCAGCTTCAGTTTGAGGGTTAGTAATCATTTCAGGAGCAGGAACTATTTCATAGTTTGCAGTACTCCCTTCTCCATTGGTAGTCGTTGATTTACAAGAAATCATCGTCATCAATAACAAAAGTGCGGAAGTTAATTTTATCTTCATTACGTTTATAAATTTGAATTAATGGGACAAAGGTATAAATTTTTTTAAATATTTTTTGGTTACGTTATTTTTTTTTTGCACCTTTGCAAATATTTTTAAAACGAATAGACTTTTATATACATTAACAAATGAAAAAATTTGATAAAGAAGTGTACCTAAAATGGTACGAGGATATGCTTTTTTGGAGAAAGTTTGAAGATAAACTTGCAGCAGTTTATATTCAGCAAAAAGTAAGAGGTTTCTTGCATCTTTATAACGGACAAGAGGCTGTAGCTGCAGGTTGTCTTCACGCAATGGATTTGACTAAGGACAAGATGATTACATCTTATCGTTGCCACGTACAACCTATAGGTTTGGGTGTTGATCCTAAACGTATTATGGCAGAATTATATGGCAAAGCTACAGGTACTTCTCTTGGTTTAGGAGGGTCTATGCACATTTTCTCTAAAGAACACCATTTTTATGGAGGTCACGGTATTGTAGGGGGACAAATTGCTCTTGGGGCAGGTTTGGCTTTCGCCGATAAGTACTTCAATCGTGATGCAGTAACTCTTACTTTTATGGGGGATGGTGCTGTGCGACAAGGTGCTTTTCATGAAACGCTTAACTTAGCGATGTTATGGAAATTGCCAGTAGTTTTCATTGTGGAAAACAACCATTACGCAATGGGGACTTCAGTAGAAAGAACAGCAAACCACGTAGATATTTGGAAACTTGGTTTAGGTTATGAAATGCCTTGCCAAGCAGTAGATGGTATGCACCCTGAAACAGTAGCAGAAGCAGTATACGAAGCTATAGAAAGAGCTCGCCGTGGCGATGGTCCTACTTTACTTGATATTCGTACTTATCGTTATCGTGGTCACTCTATGTCGGATGCACAACACTATCGTACAAAAGAAGAGGTAGAGGAGTATAAAAAACAAGACCCTATCACTAATGTACTTGCAGTTATCAAAAAGAAAAAATACGCTACCGATGCAGAGTTAGAAGCGATTGAAGAACGTATAAAAGAACGTGTGGCAGAGTGTGAGAGATTCGCTGAAGAATCACCTTACCCAGAAAAACATATTATGTACGACGTGGTTTACGATCAAGAAAATTATCCTTTCTTGCCAAGTAGACTCTAATAAAATAAAAACACTAATTAAATACAAGAACATAAATGGCAGAAATTATTACTATGCCACGTCTTAGCGACACTATGGAAGAAGGTGTTGTTGCAAAGTGGCTTAAAAAAGTAGGCGATAAAGTAAATGAAGGCGACATTTTAGCTGAAATCGAAACTGACAAAGCTACAATGGAGTTTGAATCATTTCACTCAGGTACCTTATTATATATAGGGTTACAAGAAGGTGAAGGAGCTAAAGTAGATACACTTTTGGCTATCATTGGTAAAGAAGGTGAAGATATCTCAGCACTTATTGGAGGTGGTGCTCCTGCAACAGCTCCTAAAGCTGAAGAAGCAAAACCTGTTGCTGAGGTAGCTACTGCTCCTGCTGCAGGTGCTGCTATACCTGCAGGTGTAGAAGTGGTAACAATGCCTCGACTTAGCGATACAATGACTGAAGGTACTGTAGCTTCTTGGCTTAAAAAAGTAGGAGATACTGTGAAGGAAGGAGACATTTTAGCTGAAATCGAAACTGATAAAGCTACAATGGAATTTGAATCTTTCCACTCAGGAACCTTATTATATGTAGGTTTAAAAGAGGGAGAAAGTGCATCAGTAGATTCATTGTTGGCAATCATAGGTCCTGCAGGTACTGATGTAAATGCAGTATTAGCTGCATTACAAGGAGGTAGTAGTGCTCCAGCAGCAGCTGCTGCTCCTAAAGCTGAAAGCAAACCTGCTGAAACAGCAGCTCCAGCTGCTACTCCAGTAGCTAATGCTAACGACCGTGTGTTTGCTTCACCTTTGGCTAAGAAAATTGCTCAAGATAAAGGTATTAACCTTACTGAAGTAAAAGGAAGTGGAGAAAATGGACGTATTGTGAAGAAAGACGTAGAGAACTTTACTCCAAGTGCAAAAGCGGCAGCGGCTCCTGCTACAACTTCAGCTTTAGCAAATTCAGCTATCCCAACAGTAATTCCTGTGGGTGTAGAAGTAACTGAGGAAGTGAAGAACTCACAAATGCGCAAAACAATTGCAAAACGTTTGTCAGAATCTAAATTTACGGCTCCTCACTACTATTTGGCAATTGAAATTGATATGGAAAATGCAATGGCATCACGTGCTCAAATCAACAACTTGCCTGATACAAAAATATCTTTCAATGATATGGTAGTGAAAGCTTGTGCAATGGCACTTAAAAAACATCCTCAAGTAAACACTTCTTGGAAAGGAGATACTACTGTGTACAACAAACACGTGAATGTAGGGGTAGCAGTAGCTATTGAAGATGGTTTAGTAGTTCCTGTTATCAAATTTACTGATTCATTAACACTTACTCAAATAGGTGCATTAGTAAAAGATTTGGCAGGCAAAGCACGTAATAAAAAATTGACTCCTGCTGAAATGGAAGGTAGCACATTCACTGTGTCTAACTTAGGTATGTTTGGTGTAGATGTATTTACTTCTATTATCAATCAGCCTAACTCAGCTATCCTCTCAGTAGGTGCAATTGTAGAGAAACCCGTAGTGAAAAATGGACAAATAGTAATAGGTCATACAATGCAAGTAACCCTTGCTTGCGACCACCGTACTATTGATGGTGCTACTGGTGCTCAATTCTTGCAAACTCTCAAAGCATACATTGAGAACCCTGTAACGATGCTCGCATAAGAGAATGTTATTATAAAGAAAAGGCTGCCTTTTCAAAGAGCAGCCTTTTTTGTTTATATCATACTTATTATAATAAGTGTTTGTGAGCACGATAGGACGAACGAACTAATGCTCCACTCTCTACGTGGCGGAAACCTAATTCTAAGCCTATTTCTTTGTATTTAGCAAATTGTTCAGGAGTTACAAATTGTTTTACAGGTAAGTGTTTTTTAGAAGGTTGCAAATATTGACCTATAGTTACAATATCTACTTTAGCTTCTTTTAAGTCGTGAAGGGTTTCTATCACTTCTTCTTCCTTTTCACCCAACCCTAACATAATTCCTGATTTAGTGCGGTTAGCACCATTTTCTTTTAAATAACGCAATACTCCTAAACTTCGGTCATACTTAGCTTGAATTCTTACTTCTCGTGTTAATCGGCGTACAGTTTCCATATTATGAGAGATAATTTCAGGAGCAGCATCCAAAATGCGGTTCAAGTTGCGTTCTACTCCCTGAAAATCAGGGATGAGAGTCTCCATAGTAGTGTTAGGGTTCATACGTCGTACAGCTCTTACCGTCTCTGCCCAGATAATACTTCCCATATCTTTCAAATCATCTCTGTCTACCGAAGTTAGTACAGCGTGTTTGATATTCATCAATTTGATAGAACGAGCTACTTTTTCGGGTTCTTCCCAGTCTAAACTTTCAGGGCGTCCTGTTTTTACACCACAAAATCCACAAGAACGAGTACAAATATTTCCTAAAATCATAAAGGTAGCAGTACCTTCTCCCCAGCATTCCCCCATATTAGGGCAGCTACCCGAAGTACAAATAGTATGAAGATTGTAGCGATCTACCACACTCCTCAGTTCAGTATATTTCTTTCCAGTAGGCAGTTTTACACGTATCCATTCAGGTTTTTTGGTAGGAGTTATATCTGTTTCTATATTATTGATAGCAATTGATTCTGCATTCATTGTTTTTTTCTTTAAACTAAATTTTTTTTCAAAAGTACTACTTTTTTATAAACTGACAATTTTTTGCTGATATAAACTTCTTATAGACTATTGTAAAATTCTATAAATCAATATAGATGACAGATTTAAAAAAGTACTTGTAAAACTTCTAAAGATTTTAATTTCTTAAAATTAGGGAAGTGCCATTCGTAGTACTTTAGTAGTTGATGTAATAGTGCATTGCGTTCGTTTTTATTAGTTTTAATATGATTTAGAGATGGATAATCTGTTATTAAAATATCTTTAAATAGAGAAAGTATAGTTCCCGAAATAATTGTTGAATTACTTTCGGTAGTTGTAAAATGACCTTCTTCCAAATTGAAAAAAGGGAGATGTGAGTCGTTATCATCGGGGTAAAAACCGAGATACTTACTAAGGTCAAGCAAGAACTTTAAATGAAAATTAGCAGAAAACTCATTGCGGTCTAAATAGATGAGTTTTTCTTCTAAGTAGTTGAAAAGTTCTATATCAGGAGCCTCAGAAGTACATATATTTGCACATATTTCAGAAAGAAAAAGGCTTACTGTACTTTTGTATATATCAGTATGGAGTGAGAGATAAGGGGTAGTTACTTTTGCTTCTTTGATACGACCTAAGGAACCATTACTCTTATGAGTAGCAACGAGCTCTAAGAGGGTAAAAGGCTGAAAAAGTGCTATGGTTTGGCTGTTCTTTTTAGCAGAAAGAATACCTTGCTGTAGATAACTACGTGTGCCAAGTGTTTTAGTAAAACACTTTACAATGAGACTATTATCACTATATTTTAAATTTGATATTACAATAGCTTCGACTTTTTCGTACATAATTATCAATTGTTTATTGTTTTTATACTTTGTTCTAAGTTCTTTGCTAATCCAAATAGATAATTAAACTGCTCTCCATAGAATTGTATCTCACGCCTTGAAATTTGTAAAGAATTATTTGTATTTTGAGAGGTATCCATAATTTCTTTAATCGCTTGATTGAATTTCTCAATAGGTGTTTTATAATCAGTTTGAATGGTAGTTGTAGGGTTAATAAGCAATGTTAAAGCGTGTTGTAAAGCGGCTATAAGGCTTTCAATAGCCTCATTGAATACTGCTTTAGGGAAGGTTACTTTCTTGCTGTTCAACCTAATACCAAACGACGCTACTGAAGCTAAGAAAGTTTGTTGTATCACAATAATTCCGTATACTGATGGGTTTTTATATTGCATAAACTTTGGCTCTTGTAACATTCGTTGGAAGGTGGTATTTAGGTTAGAAAGTGCTAACACAGCTTCTTTGCGTGATACTTTATAGGCAGTAGTAATTCCTTCTTCGGTATTAAAAATTTCTTTTACTTGTTGTAAATAAGCAATATTAGCTTTTATCGACTTGGTAACAGCTTCTCTATAAGTACTATGTTCCCAAGTAGGTAAAATGAGATAATTTCCTGCAAACGATAGCCCAACTCCTATAACAGTATCCAATAGGCGGTCATAAATAAGGCTGTAAACATTAGGTGTAATCAGTGCAAAAATAAATATCGCACTAATAGTGATAAATATAGACGCATACATATAATTCTCTTGGATTAATCCAAAAGCAATAGGCATACACAAAATAGCAACGTATAGGTATAAACTGGGGTAGGGGAGTAGATAGATTACAGCAAAAGAAGCAACCCCACCAATGATAGTACCATATACTCTACTAAGCGAACGTTCTTGGGTGATGCCAAAACCAGGGCGCATAATGATGAAGATGGTAAGTATAATCCAGTAGGCATTGTTGATAGGGAATATATCACCTATGAGGTAACCTAAAATTACTACAATAGATAGACGCATAGCGTGCCTAAAAAAGGTTGATTTTAAAGATATATGGTCTTTGAGACGTCGCCACGAATAGTTTTGGTAACTCACAAACTTGCGATAAGTACTCTCATCACGCACCCCTGCATCGTTGTTGTAATAATTCTCAAAAATATGTCGGATATTTTCAATAGAATGATACTGACTTTCTATATAGATATAAAAATTTCGCAATAGCAAGGCACGCTCTTTATCTTCTTCCGATACTTCTGAAAGTACTTTTAATTTTTCGTTTTTTTCTTTAGTTTGCGCTAATAAGTCTTTCAAACAGTTGTCTAATTGTATCTTCTTGCGTGAACCAATATATTCTGCCATTTGGTGCAACTGCCTTGATAATTCTTTGAGGAAATCTACATAAGTTTGTAAATATTCTTGATGTTTAGCAAAAGCCTTGTCTACTTTTTCGTATTGTACGGGGTTAGCTAAGGCTAATTCAAAGATATCTACTAACTCTATAAACATCAAAAATTGGCGTTGTAGGTAATCAGTTTTACCCGATTTGCTACGTGAATCAAGTACAGCTTCACGTAGCTTTTCATAATTTTCGTTGAGACTTGTTTGCAGATTGATGAGTTTTTTTAAACCTTCAGTTCTGTCTTTAGCAATAAGCAAATCAGCTCTTATTGAAAAAAACTCCGCTGTGAGAGCAAAGCATTTTCCTAATAACTGTTCGCTATATAAACGTGGACGTATTTTTAGAAATATATAAACTAACACACTGTACCATAAGCCTCCTAATAGCACACAACTGCTGTATAACACAATGCCCCATCCTGTTTGTAAGTGGGCTAAAGTAGAGGCTATCTCAAACAAACCTGCAAAAGCTACCATTGTAGCACGATGTCCGTATAACGAAATGTAAGCATTGCCAAAGGTGAGCAAAAAAATAGTAGGCAGTAACAAGTACTCATAAGGGGCAGTGAGGTTTACTAAAACACAACTGAGGGTTGCCAGCAATGTTGCTATGAAAAGCCCTCCATAGAGGTGTTTTTGATTTCCTGGGATATCACTGGGAGAAATGGCAATCACACTCAAAGCTATAGGGATACCAATATCCAATAAGTCAAGCCAAAGACCTAATCCTAAGGGAATAAGCACCGCAATAGTTTTCAGGCAGCCTTTGAAAAAAGAAAAACTTTTAAAGAAAGATATGATAGAGGTATACATTTTTTGCATATATTTGCGGGCAAAATTACAAAACTAATGGCAAATAACCATCTGATAACTGAAATATTAAAGGAAGGGAAGATAATTCTATACCCCACTGATACGGTTTGGGGGTTGGGGTGTGATGCTACAAATCCTGAAGCGGTAGCCAAAATTTTCCAAATAAAACAACGGAGTGAAAGCAAAAGTCTTATCATTTTAGTGAGTGATATACAGATGTTACAACAATATGTAACAGCTGTTCCTTCTAAGATACTCGCTTATCTTCAAACTTTGCAAGAACCTACCACTATCATCTATAGTCACCCTTTGCATTTGGCTAAAAATGTAATAGCTACTGATGATACTGTAGCCATTAGAGTTGTACAAGATGCTTTCTGCCAACAAATGATTGCTGATTTTGGCAAACCTATAGTCTCTACATCTGCTAATGTCAGTGGAGAATCAACGCCTTTGTATTATCAGTTGATTGACCCTAAAATTATTGCACAATGTGATTATGTAGTGCCCTATCGTCAAGATGATACCCAAATAAAAAATCCCTCACGACTGATACGTTTTGATGCAGACGGAGAGATTTTAATATTGAGATAAATAGTACAATTATTGTACTATTTTTATAGGAGTACCATTATCGATATTTATTTGACCGCTGGTAATCACTTCATCACCAGCTGTAAGTCCGCTGATGATTTCCACTTTATCGCCAAAGTTACGACCGCTTTTTACAGTTACCATTTCAGCTTTATTGTTTACAATTTTGAAGATTTTATTTTGGCTAACGCTACCTACAAAAGCAGAATGTGGCACTACAAGAGTAGAAACATCTTCGTTACCACTACCAAATTGGGCGGTGGCATACATACCAGCTTTAAGTTTTTTATCCTTATTAGCTACTAATATTTCTACTGGAAATTTGAGAGCACTATTAGATTTAGGAGCAATAAAAACAATTTTTCCTTCTACTAATTCAGAAGATGTACTAGGTTTAATTTTGACAACTTCTCCTACTTTTAGTCGACCTACTTGACTTTCATCTACTGTGATTTTTAGCTTTAAATTGTCGATATTCACTACATTGAATAGTGTTTGTCCTGCTGCTACAAGTGTTCCTTCTTCCACTTCTTTACTGGTCACAATTCCGTTGATTTTACTGCGAATTGCTGTATCTCCCGAGGCAATAGCAGCTGAATTGTAGTTAGCTTGTGCATTTTTGAGTTGCAAGCGCACTTGTTCTAATTGTTGAGCAGTAACTCCTCCTGTTTGGAAAGCACTTTCAAATCGTTTCAAATCTGATTTAGCTGTTTCGAGAGCTGCTTTAGCATTATCTAATTGAACATTAGTTCTGTCGGCTTTTGTTTGAGCTAATACTTGCCCTGCTCTTACAAAATCACCTTCTTTTACGTAGATTTTTATTACTTGTCCTCCCATTTCTGAAGAAACATTCAAATCTTGTTCAGCTACAAAAGTACCATTAGCTGTAAAAAGGTCAGCTACTTTTTCTTCTGCTACCTTAGCAGCTCGAACGGCTACTTGAGCTTCTTTTTGGGCAACGATAGCCACTTCTTCAGCATTCTTTTGCTTGTTAGAATATAGGCGGAAAGCCATTAATCCCATAAGGGCTACTATTACAACTATAGTAATTACTTTTTTCATTTTTCTTACAATAATATATTAAGTGTTCTAAATCGGGGGCAAAGGTACGATAAAAAAACTTAATAAACAAAAAAAGTTTCCAAAAATTATTTTTTATTTGAATTGAACAATTACTCTATCGAGGCAATTGATACCTAATAAAGAAGAAGCTCCTCCTACTGAACGGGTATCACTTTTGTAGATGCTACATTGCAGCAAGTTCAGTTCATTGAAGAGAATCATCATTTTACCATCATCGTTTATTTCACTATAGTTGTTATATACTTTTTTGAAAGAATACAAATTGAATATTACTTCAAAATTTCGCCCTTTTCTTGTTTCTTCAAAGAGAGAATGCGAAATGTTACTCACAGCATTGCCGTAATGGTCTATATAGATAATTATTCCGTGAATAAAATTTTCGTCTGTAGATACTTCTGGTTTGAAATATGATACTGAATTACATTTTTCGATAGGAATACCTATTTGATTAAGAGGAGTTCCTTTGTAAATTTGCTCAGCTATTGAAGTAAAACTATAAAGTGTGGGAAAAAGAGGTGTAGAAGGTTGGGTATCAAACTCATATAGAGCTGCATTAGTACAATTTTCAGAAAGTAGATGAAAAATACCATTATCAGCACCTATAAAATAATGACCATTGAGTGACATTAGCAGATGTTTTTTTGTAGCAGTGCGCTCAGTATCTACTCCTATAATATGAATACTCCCTTTTGGGAAGTGCATATAACTATTCTGGAGGATATAAAAAGTTTCTAAAATGTTGAAAGGAGAAATATAATGAGAAATATCTACAATAGTGGCATTAGGACACTTGTTGTAGAGAGCTCCCTTCACAGCGGCAACCGAATAGTCGCGCAAACCAAAATCGGTGGTAAGAGTGATGATTTTCATATTTGATGAGAATGAGACTGCAAAGGTATAGTATTCAATTGGAATACCCAACTCAAAATCACTGATTTTTATCAATTGTTGAAAACTTTGTTAATAACTTATTCGTGAGAGGGTGTGAAAATCGAATAGAAAGCCGTTACTTTGCAGCCCGAAAATAAAAAGTTATGAACGAAGAAAAAGATATTTGGTGGCTCAACGAAGAGTCTGAACAAATCCTCAATAGAGGCTATTTATTAAAAGGTGAGAGCGTGGAAGGAGCAATAGATCGCATTACACGCGCTGCTGCACAACGCTTATATAAGCCTGAGTTACAGCCAGCTTTTAAAGAAATGATCACTAAAGGCTGGATTAGTTTCTCGTCACCTATTTGGGCAAATATGGGTACTGAGCGCGGCTTACCTATTTCGTGTTTTAATGTGCACGTACCTGATAACATTGAGGGAATTACTCACAAACTCGGCGAGGTGATTATGCAAACCAAAATAGGGGGGGGAACTTCTGGTTATTTTGGTGAATTGCGTAGTCGCGGTTCGGCAGTTACTGATAATGGTAAATCAAGTGGGGCAGTGAGCTTTATGAAATTGTTCGATTCGGCTATGGATGTGGTGTCACAAGGAGGGGTAAGACGCGGTGCTTTTGCGGCTTATCTCGATATCGACCATCCTGATGCTGAAGAATTCTTACAGATTAAAGATGTAGAGTTCCCTATTCAAAACCTTTTCTTCGGGATTTGCGTACCTGATTATTGGATGCAAGAAATGATAGATGGTGATGTAGAAAAACGCCGTTTGTGGGCTCGGGTATTAGAATCTCGCCAACAAAAAGGTTTGCCTTATATTATCTTTACAGATAATGCAAATCGCAACCGTCCTCAAGTATACAAAGATAAAGATATGCTTATTCGCTCAAGTAACTTGTGCAGTGAGATTATGTTGCCATCAAGTGAAGATGAATCATTCATTTGCTGTCTTTCATCTATGAATTTAGAACTTTTTGATGAGTGGAAAGATACGAAGGCTGTAAAATTAGCAATATTCTTCTTAGACGCTGTACTTTCAGAATTTATAGAGAAAACAAAAGGTAACTATTATTTACAAGCAGCACGCAACTTTGCTATCCGCCATCGTGCTTTAGGTTTAGGAGTATTAGGCTATCACTCGTATTTACAACGCAATATGATACCTTTTGAAAGTTTTGAAGCTACTCAATTTAATGCGCGTGCTTTCAAACACATTCGTGAGGAAGCTGAGAAAGCTACTAAAGAATTAGCACATATCTATGGAGAACCTGAAGTGCTAAAAGGTTATGGCAGACGCAACACCACCACTATGGCAATTGCTCCTACTACTTCTAGTTCAGCTATTTTAGGGCAAGTATCTCCTGGTATTGAACCTTACTCAAGCAATTACTATAAAGTGGGACTCTCTAAAGGGAACTTTATGCGTAAAAACAAATATCTCACACAACTTTTAGAAGAAAAAGGGCTTAATAACGAGGATATATGGCGTTCTATCCGTTTGAATAATGGTTCTGTGCAACACTTGCAAGAGCTTACCCAACAAGAGAAGAATGTATTCAAAACTTTCAAAGAGATATCTCCTATGGAGATCATATCACAAGCTGCACAACGACAAGCGTATATAGACCAAACGCAGAGTTTAAACTTAAATATTCCATCAGTGATGCCTATCAAAGATGTGAACAAAGTGATGATAGAAGCATGGAAGTTAGGAGTGAAGAGTTTGTACTATCAACGTAGTCAATCAGTAGCTAAAGAGATGATAATGAACTTTGTGAACTGTAGTAGTTGCGAAGCATAACATAGATTAATTTGTTTGCAAAAAGGGCTGTATAGCGGATTGCTGTACAGCCTTTTTTTGTATTATTGAATACTATAAGTAGCACCTTTTTCAGTAGGGAAACTCACTATTTGTTCTTTCTTTTTAGAAGGTATTAATAAAGTTTTTTTGTAGTAAATGCTTTTACCTGCAGGGAGTAAAACGCTGCAATCAGTACCATTGAGAGAGGTGATAGTAGCTGTTTTTAGACGGTGTTTTTCCCAATCGAAACTTACTTCAAAACCATTGCGAGTTTTCATTCCTTGCATAGTACCTTTTTTCCAATCGGGGTGAGAGGGGAGTGCTGGTAAAAAGCGAATAGTATAGTTTTTTCCGTGACTTTGCAAAAACATCTCAGCAATACCTGCTGCTCCTCCTAAATTGCCATCTATTTGAAAAGGAGGGTGAGCACAAAATAGATTAGGATAAGTACCGCCATTTTGTCCGCTAGTACTATTGGGGTCTACAGGATGTAACAATTGTCGTAATAACACTAGAGCATGATTGCCATCTTGTAAGCGCGCCCAGAAATTTATCTTCCACGCACGTGACCAACCAGTACCTCCATCTCCTCGCATTTTGAGTGTTTTTTTAGCAGCTGTAGCTAAAGCTGGTGTATCCCAAGGGGTAATCTCGTCGTATGGATATAGTCCATAGAGATGTGATACGTGACGATGATTGGGTTCAGCATCTTTCCAATCATCTAACCATTCATTGAGGTCTCCTTTCTTTCCAATACGGTTAGGAACGGTATGTGTTATTATTTCTTGCCATTGAGAGTAAAGTTCACTATCTACACCTAATATTTTGGCAGCTTGTAGAGTGTTACTAAATAGCTCTCGCACTATTTGCATATCCATAGTAGGGGCAATACAAGTGTTGCCTATTTGTTTTTTACCATCTTTTAACTGAGGCATTATATAAGCATTTTCAGGTGAATTAGAGGGGGCTGTTACATAATACCCAGTTTTAGGATCTTTGATTAGTAAACTTTGAAAAAAATCAGCAGCTTCTTTTAGTACGGGATAATATTCTCTTAAAAAATCAGTGTTGAGGGTGTATAGGTAGTGTTGCCAAATATGTTCACATAACCACGCACCTCCTGTAAGTGTTGAACCCCATTCAGCTGATTCTCCCGGAGAGGTGTAAAACCAAGGGTTGCTAATCACATGTGCCACCCAACCATTAGCATTGTAATAGGCTTTTGCTGTTTTGCGCCCATTAGGAAGTAAGTTTTTAGTAAACTGATGTAAGGGTTTAGTGAGTTCAGAAAGGTTTGTGCTCTCAGCCAACCAATAGTTCATTTGTAGATTGATATTCAAATGGTAATCGCCATTCCAAGGGGTTTGGTATTCCTCTGCCCATAAGCCTTGCAGATTAGCGGGAAGAAGACCTTCACGAGAGGAAGAAATAAGTAGATATCTACCAAAATTGTAATATAATACAGGAAGCAGAGCGTCTTTTTTGCCTTTGTAAAATCGTTGTAGTCGTTCAAAGGTGCTAAGAGAGCTTGTATCAGTATTAGCTTCACTATACCAGCGATTACGATTAAAAAACACTTGATAAGCCTTTTGGCTTTCTATAATTGCGTTCTCAAAAGGGATAGTTGCTTTTTGTAGGCAATCATTAGATTTTTGCAGCACATCGTTTTGTGTAAGTCCCCCTTTAGTAAAATTATAATTAGTTGCAGCACTTATTTTAAGTACTATTTCTTTAGCTTTTTGTATAGAGGTAGCATTGGTTGTATTTTGAAGATTTCCATCTGTTTGAACGTCTATCACCGAAGCAAATTGCATTCCTTCAGTGTTTTCATTAGGAAGTACCCCTGATAGTGTAATTTTGTTTGATTTATAAGATGTTGTAGCATTTTCTTTGCGATGTAGAGAAATATCTATATCTAAGGGCTGAGAAGCTGTAATTCTAATCCAAATAAGGTCGTTTTTAAAATCAGCGAAAGCAATTTGTTGAATATGGTTATCCCCTCGTTTGAATGAAGTAAAAGCAGTAGCTTGGTCTAAACGGAGAATGCGTTGGTAGTTCTCTGTAGGGAGGGTGCTTTTCCAATCTAATAGTAACTCACCTAATATTTGATAACAGCCGTAACTACAATTTGCCCCATTGCCCTTACAAGACCCTTCACCTTTAGCGATAAAGTGTTTTTGCAAAAGAGCTTGAGCTTCTAAATTTTTACCTTCTAATAGTAATTGTTGTATCCTTTTTAGATGTATATGAGCATTAGGATCATCAGCATCTTGTGTTCCTCCTGACCAAAGTGAAATCTCATTGAGTATGATTCTATCAACATCAGTTTTACCAAAGAACATAGCGCCTAATCGTCCATTACCAATAGGTAGGCTTTCAGTAAAATGTTCAGCAGGTTTGTGAAATACTACTGAAACATCTTGAGGTTGCGCATAAAGAGATAATCCAATAAATAAGGATATAAAAAAACTAATAGTTTTCATAATTTAAAAGGCTGTATTATTTCAATAGTAGATCTGTAGTACCTACTTGGTTAAGTTTGTCATCATAAACAGTTATTTTATAGGCACCTTTTTCAAACTCTTTACCTACTTTAGCAATAAAGTCACAAATATCTACACTTTTATTGTCGTAAATAAAGTGAGTGGCTATACTATAATTCACTTTTTCTTCACCAGCAGAAAAACTTTCGTTACTGCCTAAAATATTTCCTGAAGGATTTGTTACTTGTATATAGAAATATCTAGATCCCGATTTAGCTATCTTATTGGCACCTACAGTAAAACATATTTTCAATTTATCGGCAGCTCTACCTCTATCAGTAGTTTTGTTTTTAGAACCTTTTACAGCTTCGGCAATGAGTTTACTAATTTGCAAAGCTGATCCTGTTTCAACTACCTTCTTCAGTTGATTAGTTTGACGAGCAAGAGAGTCTACTTTGGCACTAGCTAAATCTAATTTTACACTCATACTATCTAAATCTTTTTTGATAGCTGAATTGGCACGCATTAGTGAGTCATTCTTTCTAATCAAAAGGTCACGTTCTTTAGCTAAAGCAAATGCCTGACTTTTGAAGCGAGCTAAAGATGAAATACTCACTTTCATATTTTGTAAAGAGTCAATGTATTGGTCAATTTTATTGCGGGCTTGCAATAAATCTTCTTTTACATCTTTGTTTTCAATTACTACTTTGTCATAGCTGTCACGTAGTAATTCTAAATCGCTCATCACTTGTTTCTTTTGTGTAGTGAGTTCGTTTTCAGTAATTTGCCTATCCTTATTGAGAGAGTAAGTGTAATACCCTAAACCGCCAGTAGCAATAGCTAATATAGCGATAAGTATCTTTGATAAAACACCTCCTCCTCTGGGCTTGTCGTCTTCAGGGATTCCATAAGCAGGAAGAGAGTGATCACTTCCTCTTTCAGTTAAACTATTGTTAGCTTGTTCTAAAAAAAGGGGTTTGTCGTAGTTATTGCTCATAAGTCATTATTTTTAATAATCTTGCAAATGTAGTAATAAAAATGTATACAATGCAAATTTTTCACATTTTTTTATTCACTTTAGAAAAAGAAGTTGTAATTTTGCCGCCGTTTTTTAATGTAGAAGAGTTATGTTAATACGTTATTTTGCTATTATTTTTGGCTGTTTAGGTATAGGTGAATTGATTGTAACCCTTACACACATTCCTTTTCCTTCTAGTATCATTGGAATGCTTTTTCTCACCTTATTTTTGCAACTCGGATGGATAAAACTGCAATCAATTAAAGCCCTCTCCGATTTGCTAATTTCTAATTTAGGTCTCTTTTTTGTTCCTCCTAGCATAGGTATTATGGCTTATTTCAAGCAGATAGGTGAAAACTTTTTAGCTATTTTTATTTCTATTATTATTAGTACTATAGTGGTGATTGTAGTTACTGGTCACGTATATCAATTTTTCCGTAAACGTCTCAAATAAAATGAAAGTACTCGCAGAAAATCAAGTAGTATTATTAGGTATTACCTTCATTCTTTATTATGGGGTATTGCTACTACAAAAAAAATATAATTCAGTATTCTTAAACCCTGTACTCATTACAGTTTTGGTATTAGTTTCATATCTTATTATTTTTGGAATATCTCCAGAAAAATACGAAGAAGCAGGACAGTATATTGATTTTTGGCTCAAACCTTCTATTGTAGCCTTAGGAGTGCCTCTTTATCTCCAACTTTCTAAGATAAAAAAACAGCTGATTCCATTAGTAGTTTCTCAGTTTGCTGGTAGTTTAGTAGGGATTATAACAGTGTGTCTAACAGCCAAATGGTTAGGACTTTCCAATGATATAGCTATTTCTTTAGCACCAAAATCGGTAACAACTCCTATTGCATTAGAAGTATCGCGTGTGCTCCACGGCATAGAGCCTATCACCGTGATGGCAGTGATGACTACGGGCTTTTTGGGGAATATTTTTGGAATTACTTTTCTCAATTGGTTTCGTATCAAGAGTCCAATGGCAAAAGGTATTTCCTTAGGTACTGCATCTCACGCCTTGGGTATAATGGCAGCATTTAATCTCAGTGAAAAATATGCTGTATATGCGAGTTTAGGGATGATATTCAATGGTATTTTTACAGCTGTATTAGCTCCTACAGTGGTGCATCTGTTGTTCTAATTTCAGTGTTTGTTATACTTGCAGAATAAGGAAAATAGTACAAGCTATCTACTTTTCCATCTTCAAAATGAATAAGAACTTTATCTATAGTAATGTTGTTATCAGTAGAAGTTAGTTTAAAAAGTGTTTTAATATTGTTTAAACTCTTTTGAAAGATAGCCATATCGTCAATAAACTCACACTGAGTAGACTGTTTTTGCTCTTGAGGAGTTATTTCTTCAATCATTACATAATGAAGTGTGTTGTTTTTAGTAAAACTGAACTCTATCTTGTAATGAGTATGGTAGATAGCTAAAAGATTTTGGTTTTCAGACCATACATCGGCTATAGTTTGAACAAGAGTTTTATCATATAAGGCTTTATTTATGCCTTTACTTGTAAAGAAATCAGTTGTTTTTATGGTATACATATTTTATCAGATTTGCTAAAATTGATAGTAATGTCGTTATTGAAAACAAAGAGGTGATAAAAGCCAATGGTAGAGCATAAATAGTAATCTTTTCCAAGAAGTTATAAGAGAAAAAAACTATCTCAAAAATACTATTGCTCAAGATTACTCTTTTTGAGGGATGGTTACTTTCCTCATATTGTAGCAGATAAGGGAAGAGTGTTATATAACTGGTGAGCAATAATAAGAGGGCTACTATTAAATAGAAGCCAAAGTCTTTAAATGGTGTATATTTATCTACATTCATTACATTATTCAACTATTATTTTTTGTCCTTTCTCAGAAAAATAATCTATAATAGCTTGTAATATTTCTTCTTGTTCTATATAAGAGAGGGTATTATCTATTGAATTGCGATAAATAACATAACTGTAAATGTTTTTTGCTGATAACAACAATCCTTCTCCTAAAATTTTATAGTAATTACCTTTGTAAGATACTATAATATTTCCTCTTGTAATTTCTTCTATTTTAATAGGTTCCTTATTACAAATCATATTGTCCTTCATATACTAATTGATTAAAAATTTCACCTTCTACAATATCGCGAGTATCTCCTGAATAGAAAAAAACAGCATTCCCTTGATAAATACCCATTTCTTTACATTTTTCTACTAATAAAGTTCTATTTTTAGCTCCCAAAGGTGTTTCTTTTGCTAAGAATTCTACATCTAAAACACTATCAAATAAAGGAATGATACCTATAAAGTCGGGGTCATATTCTTCTTCGTTAATATCTTTACAAAAAAGGCAGTTATTATCTTCATCAAAATAAGATTGAAACTCCTCATTAGTACCTTCAAAAGTACCTATCCAAATTTTTATTTTGTTCATTTTCTTTTTAATAAGGTAAACTATTTCCAAATATCTTTAGTGCTTCAAATGAGTTATCAGTAGTTTCTTTTATGCTGAATGTTTTCATTTATTTTATAGGATTATGAAATATATGTCCATAAATTCTTGTGTCGTTGTAACTGATTAAGAGTATAAGCAATTTGTTGGTTTTGAGGTAATTCTAAATTAGGGTCAGCTTTGAGTAGGTCGATAGCTTGAAAGCGAGCAGCTTTTAGTATATCTTGGTCTTTCACGAGATCGGCTATTTTTAAGGCAAGCACTCCACTTTGTTGAGTTCCCATCAGGTCGCCAGGACCTCGCAGTTTAAGATCTACTTCAGCAATTTCGAAACCATCATTAGTGCGCACCATTGTTTCCATACGAATGCGAGTTTCGTTACTCATTTTGTTACCTGTGAGCAATATGCAATAACTCTGTTCACTACCACGACCTACACGTCCGCGCAATTGGTGTAGTTGTGAAAGACCAAAACGTTCGGCACTTTCAATTACCATTACTGAAGCATTAGGTACATTTACTCCTACTTCTATTACAGTGGTAGCTACCATTATTTGTGTTTCATTGCGCAGGAAACGCTCCATTTCAGCATCTTTTTCAGCAGGTTTAAGTTTGCCGTGAACAATCGATACTTTGTATTTGGGTAAAGGGAAACTTGCTGTGATATATTCATAACCTTCAGTAAGATTTTTAAAATCTAAAGCTTCTGATTCTTCTATGAGAGGATATACCACATAAGCCTGCCTACCTTTATCTATTTCTCTTTTGATAAATTCATAAGTCTCTGCACGTCGGTTTTCATATTGGTGTAAGGTTTTGATAGGTTTACGCCCTGGAGGAAGTTCATCAATTACTGATATATCTAAATCGCCATATACACTCATTGCTAAAGTACGCGGAATGGGAGTAGCTGTCATTACCAAAATATGAGGAGGTATAGTGTTTTTACGCCATAGTTTTGCTCTTTGTTCTACCCCGAAACGGTGTTGTTCATCAATAATAGCAAGTCCTAAATTCTGAAATTGTACCTTCTCTTCTAATAGAGCGTGAGTGCCTATGAGAATAGAAAGTTCTCCAGATTGTAATTGTTCATCTAATATTCTGCGTTCTTTTGTTTTAGAGGAGCCTGTGAGTAGAGCAACGGTTATCCCAGTGTTTTTTAGCAACTCACTAATGGTTTGATAATGCTGGTTAGCGAGAATTTCGGTAGGAGCCATTAAACAAGCTTGGCAATGATTATCTACTGCCAAAAGCATTGTCATTAGAGCAACAATTGTTTTTCCAGATCCAACATCGCCTTGTAACAAACGGTTCATTTGGGCATTGGAGCCTACATCAGCACGTATTTCTTTCAGTACTCGTTTTTGGGCATTGGTGAGAGGAAAAGGGAGGTGATGGTTGTAGAAGTTCATAAAAGCATCACCTACTTTTTTGAAAGGTTGTCCTTGAAATTTCTGTTTGTGTAACAGATTTTTGCGTACTAATTGTACTTGTATATAAAAGAGTTCTTCAAATTTCAATCGTATAGAGGCTTTGGTAAGCAAGGATTGGTTGGTAGGAAAATGAATATTACGCATCGCCTCTTGCTTAGAGATGAGATTCATAGCAGTGAGTATTGTATCGGGTAGATTCTCAGTAAAATTATAGCCTATTTCTTCAAAAACAGTTTGTACTAATTGTCGCATTACTCTATTGGTAATGTTGCGTTTAGCTAATTTTTCAGTAGAAGGATAAACGGGCTGAATGCTGTTATGTCCTGTTTTTTTGAACTCGCTGAGTAAATCCATTTCGGGGTGAGGCATAGAAAAAGTTCCTCCAAAGAAATTCAACTTGCCAAAAATAACATAAGGCTCGTTGATTTTTAGAGAATCACGCAACCATTTTAGCCCTTTGAACCACACGAGTTCCATAGTTCCTGTCTCGTCTACAAAGGTAGCGACAAGGCGGTTGCCTTTTTGATGAGCTGACTCTACAGTACGTAGATTTACTATTTTACCCACGAGTTGTACCTCAGCATTATTGTTTTGTAGCTCATTGATTTTGTAGAACTTAGTTCGGTCGATATACCTATTAGGGAAGAGGTTCAACAAATCTTGATACTCATAAATGCCGAGTTCCGTTTTCAGGAGTTCAGCTCGCTGAGCGCCCACCCCGCGTAGATGACTTATAGAAGTATGTAGGATATTTTCTGGAATCATAAGGGCAAAAGTAGTGAATAATTAGTAAATGAGCAAATTTGCTAATTGAAAAAAATATTGTTACTTTTGCGCCCTGAAAAAGTTAATTATCAACTGTTAATCGAAAATATATGACTTCACAAGAAATAAGAAATCTATTCCTAAAATTCTTCGAAAGCAAAGGACATACCATTGTTCCTTCAGCTCCTATGGTAATCAAAAATGACCCTACCTTGATGTTTACTAATGCAGGTATGAACCAGTTTAAAGAGTTTTTCTTAGGACACGCAAAACCTAAACACAAACGTGTAGCTGATACTCAAAAATGTTTGCGTGTATCAGGCAAACATAACGATTTGGAAGAAGTAGGTCGCGATACGTATCACCATACGATGTTTGAGATGCTCGGCAACTGGTCGTTTGGTGATTACTTCAAAAGAGAAGCTATTAGCTGGGCTTGGGAATTGCTAACTGAAATATATAAAATTCCTAAAGAAAATCTCTATGTAACCGTTTTTGAAGGCAGCGAAGAAGATGGTGTACCTTTTGACCAAGAAGCATTCGATATTTGGAAAGAACGCATTGCTGAAGATCATATCTTGCTTGGAAATAAGAAGGATAACTTTTGGGAAATGGGAGATCAAGGACCTTGTGGACCTTGCACTGAAATTCACGTAGATATCCGTTCAGATGAGGAAAAATCCAAAGTGGCAGGGCGTGATTTGGTGAATAACGACCACCCTCAAGTTATTGAGATTTGGAATAATGTGTTTATGGAGTTCAACCGCAAGGCTGACGGTAGTCTTGAAAAACTTCCTTCACGCAATGTAGATACAGGGATGGGTTTTGAGCGCCTCTGTATGGTACTTCAAAACAAACAATCAAACTACGATACCGATGTTTTTACTCCACTTATTCACAAAGTAGAAGAGATTACCAAAAGTCATTATAATAGTAATGGTCGTGTAACTACTGAGCAAGAACAGGTAAATATTGCAATTCGTGTAATTTCAGACCATATTAGAGCAGTAGCTTTTGCTATAGCCGATGGTCAGCTACCGTCTAACAACGGAGCGGGTTATGTAATTCGCCGTATCTTGCGTCGTGCTATTCGTTATGGTTTCACTTTTTTAAACCAAAAAGAACCATTTATTTATAAATTAGTAGAAACCCTTGCCGTTCAAATGGGGGCTACTTTCCCCGAATTAGAGAAACAACAATTCTTGATTATGAGTGTAATAAAAGAGGAAGAAGCTTCTTTCTTGCGTACTCTTGAACAAGGTTTGCTGATGCTTGATGTGATGATACAAAATAGTCCTAACAAGCAACTATCCGGTGGTAAAGCCTTTGAATTGTATGATACTTATGGTTTTCCTAAAGATTTAACTGCGCTCATTCTTTCTGAAAAAGGGCTCACTATGGATGAAGAAGGGTTTGAAGTACAATTACAAAAACAAAAAGAACGTTCGCGTGCTGCTGCTCAAGTAAAAACTGATGATTGGGTAGTGCTTCGTGACGACGATGAAGAAGAGTTTATAGGGTATGACACCTTAGAGGCTGTAGTGCGATTGGTAAAATATCGCCGAGTAGAAAGTCAGAAAGATGGAACACACTTCCAGTTAGTATTCAATACTACGCCTTTTTATCCTGAAGGGGGAGGGCAAGTAGGCGATAAAGGTACATTACAAGCTGCTAATGGTGAACTTATCTATATTTTAGACACTAAAAAAGAAAACAACCTTATCATTCACATAGCAGAACATCTTCCTACAGAACTCAACGACCCATTCAAAGCCGAAGTACATTTAGTAGCTCGTGAAATGGCAGAAGCCAACCACAGTGCAACACACTTGTTACACCAAGCTTTGCGTGAGGTATTAGGCACACACGTAGAGCAAAAAGGTTCACGTGTAGCCCCTGAAGCTTTGCGTTTCGACTTCTCTCACTTTGCTAAACTCACTTCTGATGAACTTAAAGAAGTAGAGCGTTTGGTAAACAAACGTATTTTTGAGAAAATTCCTTTGCAAGAACACCGAAATATTCCCATCCAACAAGCGGTAGAATCAGGGGCTATGGCGCTCTTTGGTGAAAAATATGGCGACCGTGTACGTATGATTCAGTTTGGAGATAGTAAAGAACTCTGTGGGGGTACTCACGTGAAAAATACAGGTGATATTTGGTTTTTCAAAATTATCTCAGAAGGAGCCGTAGCAGCAGGTATTCGTCGTATTGAGGCAATCACTCGTGGAGGAGCTATGCAGTATTTCATTGAACAAGAACAGCTGGTAGAGCGTATCAAAGAAACAGTTAAAAATACACAAGACCCTGTGAAAGCTATCACACATTTACAAGAAGAAAATGCAGCTTTGCACAGAGAATTGGAACAACTGAAAAAAGAACAAGCTAAACAACTCAAAGCTAATCTCAAAGCTGAATTTACAGAAATTAATGGTATTCAATGTCTTATCAAGCAAGTAGATGCTGAGGTAGCAACACTTAAAGACCTTGCTTTTGAATTAGGTAATGAGGTGAAAGATGCTTTTGTATTCTTTGCTTCAGCTCACGAAGAAGGTAAAGCACTCTTATTGTGTTATATCAATAAAGAATTAGCTCAAGCTAAAGGTTTAGACGCTGGCAAAATAGTACGCGAATTAGGTAAATACATTCACGGAGGTGGAGGTGGTCAACCATTCTTCGCCACTGCAGGAGGTAAAAAAACTGAAGGTATTGCCGAAGCATTATCTAAAGTAAAAGACTTTCTATAATGAATTTTTTAGCCCATATTTATCTCTCAGGAGAAGGTGATGAATTACTTACCATTGGTAACTTTATTGCCGATACCGTACGAGGTAAAGAATACTTACAATACCCCGAAGCAATGCAACGGGGTATTTTATTACATCGCAAAATTGATACATTCACTGATGCGCATCCTATTTTCCGACAAAGTAAACATCGCCTAGTGCCTACATATAATCATTATGCAGGAGTTTTAGTAGATATTTACTACGATTACTTTCTTGCTAAACATTGGAAAGAATATTCTACTATATCTTTAGAACAATATGCCCAACGTTTTTACAACTCTTTACAAAAACATCAACTCTTGTTAAGTGAAAAAGCACAGAATTTGAGCAAATATATCATAGCAGAACATTGGTTAGAAAAATATCAGACTATTGAAGGAATAGCATCAATACTCTACCAAATGGATAGGCGTACGGGATTTATTTCCAAAATGCAATATGCTGCCAATGATTTGTGCAAAGATGAAAGTTTATATGAAAAAGAGTTTGAAAACTTCTTTGGAGAAATACAAAAATTTATATGAAGTGTTGGTTTTCAGAAGATTATATTGTTGATGCTATTTATTTTTCATTTTTCATTTTTCACTTTTCACTTTTTTTTATACCTTTGCCTCGTTTTTTGTACAAAAATGCCAATATCTCTCATTCAAAAATACAATGTAGCAGGTCCTCGCTATACTAGCTACCCTACTGTTCCTTATTGGGATAGTAGTACTTTTTCCACTGAAAAATGGTTAGAGAGTTTATCCAAATCATATTCTGAGAGTAATAGTACTGAAGGTATTAGTCTTTACATTCATTTACCTTTTTGTGAGAGCCTTTGTACTTTTTGTGGTTGTCATAAGCGTATTACCAAACGTCACGAAATGGAAATACCTTATATAGAAGCAGTACTCAAAGAGTGGCAATTGTATACTGATTTTTTGAAAGAACGCCCTCGTATTAAAGAAATACATTTAGGAGGTGGTACTCCTACCTTTTTTCAACCTTCTCAATTACGCCGATTGATAGAAGGCATTTTTGAGCGAGCTGATAGAGTAGAAAACTATGAGTTTAGCTTTGAAGGGCATCCTAATAACACCACTGAAGCTCATTTACAAACACTTTACAATTTAGGTTTCAAACGTGTGAGTTATGGTGTGCAAGATTATTCACCTAAAGTGCAAAAAGCCATTCATCGTTTGCAACCTTTTGAGAATGTACAGCGTGTTACCGAACAAGCCAGAACTATCGGCTATACCTCAGTGAGCCATGATTTGGTCTTTGGATTGCCATTTCAAACCTTAGATGATGTACTCTTTACTATTGATAAAAGTAATACCCTTCGTCCAGATCGTATAGCTTTCTATAGTTATGCACATGTGCCTTGGATAAAAGGTAGTGGACAACGCGGTTTTAAAGATGAAGATGTACCTACAGGAGAAGTGAAGCGTCAATTGTATGAAGTAGGTAAACAACATCTACTTGAGGCAGGTTATATAGAAATAGGGATGGATCACTTTGCTTTACCTACTGATAGTATGTATCACGCATTCAAAAACAAACAATTACATCGTAATTTTATGGGGTACACTGCCTCTAAAACTCAAGTGATGATAGGTTTAGGAATGTCATCTATCAGTGATAGTTGGTATGGTTTTGCTCAGAATGAAAAAGACTTAGACGACTATTATGCATGTCTTGAAAAGAATGAAATTCCTGTTTGTAAAGGACATATTCTCAATAAAGAAGATTTGATTATCAGGCGTCATATTCTTAATCTAATGTGTCAGTTTGAGACCTCTTGGAGTGATGAGGCACTTCAATTTCCTGAAATAAATGAAGTAATAATGCACTTGCAGGAAATGCAAAATGATGGATTGTTGCATATAGCAAACAATCATATAGAAGTTCCTGATGCAGGTAAACCTTTTATTAGAAATATATGTATGGCTTTTGATTTACATTTGCAACGCAAAATGCCTAACACCAAAATATTTAGTATGACAGTTTAAAAAGTTATACTTAACCGTCATAGTGATTGAGTTTTTTAGTTAGTGATGAAAAGGGACAGTTGTGAAATTCGTCCCTTTTCTTTTTGTATTTCAGAAAAAAGTATTATTTTTGCCCCCGAAATAAAAACAAATTATTTTTTTAACTTAAAAATTGAATTATTATGGGATTTTTAAAAGAATTTAAAGAGTTTGCTGTTAAAGGCAATGTAGTAGATTTAGCCATTGGGGTTATCATAGGGGGTGCTTTTGGTGCTATCGTATCATCATTAGTAACTGATGTTATTACACCTTTGTTGTTAACACCTGCTTTGAAAGCTACAGGTGCTGCAAATTTAGAAGGTTTGGTATGGAATGGAGTAGCTTATGGTAAGTTTTTAGCTGCTGTAATTAACTTCTTGTGTATTGCTTTTGTATTGTTTATGCTTGTAAAAGGTATTAACAAATTGAAGAAAAAAGAAGAAGAAGCTCCAGCAGCTCCTGCAGGTCCTACTCAAGAAGAACTATTGGCTGAAATTAGAGATTTATTGAAAAAATAAATAGAAGAATTTGTGTAACCGCAACACTACACATTTCAACAATTGTTTAATTAAAACCACGCCTTTATAAGGCGTGGTTCTTTTTTATGAGTTTTTTATTAATGCGTTTTATGAGCCCTGCTCCTTCGTAAATAAATCCAGTGTAAAGCTGTACTAATGAAGCTCCTGCTTCTAATTTTTCAATAGCATCCTCTTCACTAAAAATACCTCCTACACCTATGATTGGAAAGGCTTTTCCGCTTTTCTCACTTAAAAAGCGAATTACTTCCGTAGCACGATTTTTAAGTGGTTTCCCACTAAGTCCGCCAGTTTCTTTCTTGTTATTGGATAGTAATCCATCTCTGTTAATAGTTGTGTTGGTTGCAATTACTCCAGCAATATTTGTTTCTTTTACAATTTCTATTATGTCTAATAGTTGTTCATCAGTGAGATCTGGAGCAATTTTTAAGAGAATAGGTTTGGAGTTTTCTTTGGCTAAATTCTTATCTTGGAGGGTGTTTAACAACTGCTTAAGAGGTTCTTTTTCTTGTAATGAACGTAAGTTAGGGGTATTCGGAGAGCTCACATTCACTACAAAATAATCCACATAATCAAAAAGCTGTTCAAAACAAATGAGATAATCATTTACAGCTTCCTCATTAGGAGTAATTTTATTCTTCCCTATGTTGCCTCCTATTAATACACCTTTGTTTTTTTTGAGTCTCTCTACAGCCGCTACTACTCCTTCATTATTAAACCCCATACGATTGATAATTCCTTGATCGTCTATAAGGCGAAAAAGTCGTTTTTGGGGGTTCCCTGGTTGTGGTTTAGGAGTGATGGTACCTATTTCTATAAAACCAAAGCCTAAGTTGGATAACTCTTGATATAAAGTAGCGTCCTTGTCGAGCCCAGCTGCTAATCCCACAGGGTTTTTGAAGTGTAATCCAAAAACTTCTCGGTGCAAAGAAGGATGTTCTACTTGATAGATAAACCGAATGAGAGAGGGTACAAAAGGTATTTTGTGTATCAACTTCAAATATTTGAAAGTAAAGTGATGTGCCTTCTCGGGGTCGAGACTAAAAAGTAACGGACGTATGAATAACTTGTACATAGCAGTTAGCTTAAAGATTCTTTTTAATTTACAATGTAACTTGTTCCTTCCTTACCATCTTTGAGTTGGATACCCATTGCAAGGAGTTCATCTCTAATCTTGTCAGAAAGCGCCCAATCTTTATTAGCACGAGCTTCCATTCGCATATTAATAAGCAATTGGAGCACTCCATCGAGTTTGTCGTTGTTATTAACAGTTTGTTGCTCACTTTGTAGACCTAAAACATCAAAAACAAAAGCATTCATTAGAGTTTTCAGTTCGTTGAGCTCATCTACCGAAATCTTCTCATCACTATTTATCCATTTTACCATTTCAAAAAGATGAGCTATGAGAATAGGTGAATTGAAATCGTCTAAAAGGGCATCATAGCATTTTTGTTTCCATTGATCAATTTCATACGAAAGGGGACCTGGGTGTTCTAAATCGGTAGACATTTCATTCAATGTTTTTACAGCTTCCATAAGCCTTGAGAAGCCTTTTTCAGCAGCAAGCATTGCCTCATTAGAAATGTCAAGCACACTGCGGTAGTGGGCTTGCATAAAGCAGAAGCGTATCACAGCAGGAGCAAAAGGTTTTTCAAAGAAACTATTCTCTCCACTGATGAGTTGCATTGGCAATATATAATTACCAGTAGATTTACTCATACGTTGTCCATTCATAGTGAGCATATTAGCGTGCATCCAATAACGAACGGGACTTTCTCCGTGTCCTGCTTTTCCTTGTGCAATTTCACATTCGTGGTGTGGGAATTTCAAATCCATACCTCCTCCGTGAATATCAAACTGATTGCCAAGATATTTAGTACTCATCACGGTACATTCTAAGTGCCAACCTGGAAAACCATCACCCCAAGGCGACGCCCAGCGCATAATATGAGCTGGAGAAGCCTTTTTCCAAAGCGCAAAGTCCTGAGGATTGTGTTTTTCTCCTTGCCCATCTAAATCTCGAGTATTAGCAAAGAGTTCTTCTATGTTACGACGAGAAAGTTCTCCATAGTTGAGCCCGCGTTTATTGTATTCAAGTACATCAAAGTATACAGAACCATTGCTTTCATAAGCAAAGCCATCTTTCAGTAGTTTTTCGGTAAGTTGTATTTGTTCTAGTATATGTCCTGTAGCAGTAGGTTCAATGGTAGGAGGCAGTAAGTTGAATATCTCTAAAACTTTATGAAAATCTACAGTGTACTTTTGTACAATCTCCATAGGTTCAAGTTTTTCAAGACGAGATTGTTTCACAAAGCGGTCGTTATTCACATCGCCATCATCGGTAAGATGTCCTGCATCAGTGATATTACGCACATAACGTACTTTATAGCCTAAAAACTTGAGTGTGCGATATATAAAATCAAATGACATAAAGGTGCGTACATTACCTAAATGCACATTGCTGTACACAGTAGGACCACATACATACATTCCTACATTGTTTTCGTGTAAGGGTACAAAAACTTCTTTTTCTCCTGTTAAAGAATTGAATATTTTTAATTGATGATTCATTCTGATGTTATTTAAGTTTATTTATATTTACTATTTTTTTTGTAACTCGTAATTCGTAATTTGTCACTTGTTATTTGTTTTTTCTCTAATTTTATACCTCTCTTCATTACTCTTAGTCTTTAAGATGATTTCTCCTAAAAAACCAGCAATGAATAACTGTGTACCAATAAGCATAGTAGTAAGTGCAAGATAAAACTGAGGTCTATCAGCAATAAGGCGACCATTAGGGTTGATAAATAATTTATCAATTCCAAGGTAAGCTGAAAATAAGAAACCTATAAAGAACATCAGTACCCCCAATGCTCCAAAAAAATGCATTGGTCGTTTGCCAAAATGCGACAAGAAACTAATAGTGATAAGGTCTAAAAATCCGTTGATAAACCTACTCATACCAAATTTGGTAACACCATATTTGCGAGCTTGATGTTGCACTACTTTCTCAGTAATACGATTGAACCCCGCATTCTTTGCTAATACGGGAATATAGCGATGCATCTCTCCTGATACTTCAACATTCTTTACAACCTCTTGTTTGTAGGCTTTAAGCCCACAATTAAAGTCGTGAAGTGTGAGACCTGAGGTTTTACGTGCTGCCCAATTGAAAAGTTTAGAAGGTAAGTTCTTTGCTAAAACTGAGTCGTAACGTTTTTTCTTCCAGCCTGATACGAGGTCATACCCTTCTTGGGTAATCATATTGTAAAGAGCAGGAATCTCATCAGGACTGTCCTGCAGGTCGGCATCCATAGTGATCACCACATCTCCTTGTGCTTGTTTAAAGCCGGCGTGAAGCGCTTGTGATTTACCGTAGTTGCGTAAAAAGCGAATACCCTTTATGTTACTATCTTTAGCCGATAATTCTTCAATCACCTGCCAAGAATTATCAGTACTACCGTCATCTACAAAAATAATTTCGTAGGAATAACTATGTTCAGTAAGTACTTTATGTAACCACTGATAAAGTTCGGGTAACGATTCTTGTTCATTGAGTAGTGGTATGACAATTGATATATTCATTAGAAAATATTTACTTCAAATTCTAAGGTGATGCCAAATTGCTTGAGTACAGTTGCTTGTACATAATGAGCTACAGCTAAAATTTCTTTGCCAGTAGCTTTTCCATAGTTCACAAGCACTAAGGCTTGCAAGTTGTGTACTCCTGCATCTCCCTTTCTATATCCTTTGAGCCCTGCGCGATCTATCAACCAACCTGCAGGCACTTTCACTTGTGTTTCATCAATAGGGTAAGAAGGAATATCTGGATATTGAATTTTTAATTCTTCGTAATTAGTTTTTGAAATGATAGGATTTTTGAAAAAACTACCACAGTTCCCTAATGTATCAGGATTAGGCAGTTTGCTTTGGCGTATGCTTATTATTACTTCCGAGAGTTGTTTAGGAGTAGGAGAGGAGAGCCCTCTTTCTGTGAGTAGCTGTTGGATAGCCCCATATTCGGTATGCAAAAGATGATTGCGTTTGGTGAGTTTGAAAGTAACTGCTGAGATAATGTAATTGCCTTTTTCTTTTCCTTTGAAGATAGATTCTCGATAGCCAAAACTACATTCAGCATTGGTGAAAGTGCGTTTTTGTAAAGTGTGAACATTGATAGCTTCACAACTTTCCATTATATCTTTGATTTCAACTCCATAAGCTCCAATGTTTTGTATAGGAGTAGTACCTACATTTCCATAGATGAGTGAGAGGTTTTCAAGTCCACCATAACCTTGAGTTAGGGTATATTGCACAAACTGATGCCAGTTTTCACCTGCTTGTGCTTTAATCCATACATTATCATTATTTTCTTTTACAATGCTAATACCTTTCAGGAGAATATGTAATACAGGTTGTGTGATATCTTGGGTGAGTAACATATTGCTCCCTCCACCTAAAACAAAAGGATTTTTGTGTTGTTGCAAAGCCTCAACTAAAGCCTCTTCGCTGTGTATAGGGAGGTAAATGTTTGCTTTGGTATTGATATTGAAAGTGTTAGGTATTTGCATAACGGCTTATCTAAAATCACCGCGCAAAGGTAAGAGATAATTAGCAAATTAGCAAATTTAACATTGATTCTTCGCTTGTTAGCTAAGATGGTAAAAGATAAAAAACTAACTAAAAATTTGGAACTATAAATCTAAAAGAAGTATATTTGCAGTTTGTTATAGTTTTATTTGTCTATTTATGTTTGATATACTCAAAATAAATTATTTGAATGAACATATTTTCTTCTTTTTTTGTAAAAAAGAAAAATTATAAGATTTTATCAATTTAGACAAATGAAAATAGTAAGTTTTTCATTTTTCACTAATTAATTATGAACTCAAAAGAAATAGCAAAAGGCATATTACGTGCCGTAGGAATCATTGTTTTAGTAGTATTAGGCTTGTATACCCTTCATTTACTAAAATCAATTATCATTTATCTTATCGTATCATTAGTGCTAACACTAATGGGCAAACCTCTTATTTATTTTTTTCGCAAAAAGCTGAAGATAAAGAGTCAAACTCTTTGTGTGGTACTTACTATGTTACTTTTTGTATTACTCAGTATCGGAGTGTTTAGTCTGTTTATTCCATTACTCATATCACAAGGTAAGAACCTATCAAATCTTAATATTGATTTGCTGAAGGAGAACCTTGATGCTCTTATACATCAAACTCTTAGTAAAGTTGGGATAGAAAGAGAGGATTACTCTTTTGGTGTGCAAGAGATGTTAAACTTTATTGATATTCCAAACTTTCTCAACTCGTTTATTTCTTTTATCAGCGATTTTGGAGCAGGTTTCTTTTCAGTACTCTTTATTACTTTCTTCTTTATGAAAGACGGAGATAGAATACTTATTAACCTACTTTCTATTTTTTCTCCTCATAGAAAACGAAAACTAAAAAGATCTATATTTCAAATAAATAATCTCCTATCCCGATATTTTGTAGGACTCATACTCCAACTCACCATACTTTTTGTGATTTACACTATCGTCTTACTTATTTTTGGCGTACAAAATGCTTTTATTATTGCATTGCTTTGTGCTTTGCTCAATCTTATTCCATATATAGGTCCAATTATAGGGTTTGTATTAATGGCATTATTAACAATGAGCAGTAACCTGCAAAACGATTTTATGACAGTAAGTCTACCTACTACTATCTATGTACTTATAGGCTTTATTATAGGGCAATTTATTGATAATGTTTTTTCACAGCCGCTTATTTTTTCAAATTCAGTAAAATCTACCGCCTTAGAAATATTCCTCATAATTCTTATCAGTGGTACTCTTTTTGGAATGGTGGGAATGGTTGTTGCTATACCAGCCTATACCGTCCTAAAAGTAGTTTTAAAAGAATTTTTACCCAACAATAAAATAGTAGCACTACTTACTGAAAATCTATAGCTATTAATCAGCTTATTTTACTGTCATTGTTTCTTTGTTTTCAGAAAAACCTTTTAGCACAATAATATACACTCTATCTGTTTGATGCGTATGCAGATAAACATTTAGTGGTAGAAAAAATGGAGAACTTCTTGTAAGTATCTTGAGGGATATATAATCAATAAGAATTATGTAATATACCAAACTTGTGATAGTAGAAGAATTTTTATCCCCGATATAGCAAGTTTTAAGGTTAAGGGAGAAAATATATTGGCTATAGACAAAAAGGGTGTTTATTATGAAGATAAACTTGTTACTTCTGATACTTTTGGGGTTAAGATTTTGAGTTGCCGGAAAGAAAAATTCCCTAAAAAAATAGATACTTATAATAATGAGGGCTACTTTTGGCGTACAAACCATAAAGTTTTCTTTGCTAACAAAGAAATTAAAGTTTCTGATCCAGTTACTTTTCACCAAGTAACATATCATTATTATAAAGATAAACAATATCTCTACTATTATGACAAAAAAATAAAAGAAGCAGACCCTAATAGTATTCAAGGTATATATTATTACGACCTTTTGTCGGATAAAAATACTACTTATTTCAGGGGGAAGCCTCTCATGTACAAGGGAGAAAAAGTACAACAACTCACAACATTAATTTTAAAAACTTCTAAATATGTACTGCGATATTGTGGTAATGATAAAAAAACTTTTGAAGAACTCCCTAACTATTTTGATATTTCTACCCTCAAGGCTTTAAGTGATTGCTACTTAATAGATAAAAACTATATCTACTATGAGAATCCTATCAATACTAAAGACTTTAGACTCCCTATTCCAAAAGAAAATTTTAATAAAGTAAAAGTTTTTAATCGCTATATTACTGATGAGGAAATTGTTTATAGAGGGAATTTGCCTATACAAGAATATGACCCAGTTACTTTTGGCGGATTTCCTAATAATCAATTTTATGTGTATGACAAAAATGGTATATATGATGGACTTCGGAAATATCCTATTGATTGTACAAAACAACCTGTGTATGGAGAAAATCTTTTCTATATCAATGAAAATGATGTAATCCTTTATGAGAATCAGTTGTTTTTTCCTTTTGAAGATTTGCTTGTTAAAAATCTTACTCAGGAACAAGTGCAACAAGTAAAAGAGGAGAATACAGTTATTATTAATACATTGCGTAATAGACGAATTAAAGAAGAAAAACTATTTTATGAGGATTTGTATAAGGCAAATAATACTATATACATAGGAACAACCCCTCAGAATGTAGATACTGCTACTTTTGAGAAGCTAACCAGTATCTTCTATAAAGATAAAAATAATGTTTACTATTATGATATTTGGGACGATAAAGAAAAACTTATTATTTTCAAAGGTTATGACGATATCTCTACCCTAAAAAGTATTGGTAATAATCTTCTAGCAGATAAAAACTATCTGTATTTTGGTAGGAGAAAACTTATCAAGAATCAAAATGTAGAAATATTGGCTATTTACACAGGGTATCGTCCATCTTGTAGTCACGATGATCCTTATACCAATTACTATTTGTTGAAAAATAGTGAGGGGTATTGGCTTGCTGAATTAGGAGGTGATGCTAAAATTCGCTTCTTAGGGAATAAACTCAATGAGCTATTTTTCAGAGATTTAAATGATAAATAATAATGAAAAATATCAAAAAAAAGAAAATAATAGGTGGCTATTCAAAAAAATATTTGTAACTTTGTAGCCTAATATCAAAATTGATAAATTTTAAAAGAAATGAGTAAATACGACGTTATTGTATTAGGAAGTGGTCCTGGTGGTTATGTTACTGCTATTCGCGCTTCTCAGTTAGGTTTTAAAACCGCTGTTATCGAAAAAGAAAATCTTGGTGGTATCTGCCTTAACTGGGGTTGTATCCCTACTAAAGCTTTGCTAAAATCAGCACAAGTATTTGAATACTTAAAACACGCTGAAAATTATGGTATTACAGTAAAAAAAGGGTCTTTCGATAAAGACTTTTCTGCAGTAATCAAACGTAGCCGCGATGTAGCATCTACAATGAGCAAAGGTGTACAGTTCTTAATGAAAAAGAACAAAATAGATGTTATTATGGGCTATGGTACACTTAAACCAGGTAAAAAAGTAGATGTAAAAGATAAAGATGGTAAAGTAACTGAATACAGTGCCGACCATATCATTATCGCTACTGGAGCTCGTTCACGTGAGTTACCTGCTCTTCCCCAAGACGGTAAAAAAATCATTGGTTATCGTCAAGCACTTACTCTTCCAGAGCAACCTAAAAAAATGATTGTAGTAGGTAGTGGTGCTATTGGTATTGAGTTCGCTTACTTCTACAATGCTATGGGTACCGAAGTAACTATTGTAGAGTTTATGCCTAATATAGTTCCTGTAGAAGATGAGGATATTTCAAAACAACTTGAAAAGAGCCTCAAAAAATCAGGTATCAATATTATGACTTCTGCAGAAGTAACCAAAGTTGATACTTCAGGTAAAGGTGTAAAAGCATTCGTGAAAACCGCTAAAGGAGAAGAAGTGCTCGAAGCTGATATTTTGCTCTCTGCTGTAGGTATCAAAACGAATATAGAAAATATTGGTTTAGAAGCAGTTGGTATCAAAACTGAACGTGATAAAATTCAAGTAAATGAATTCTATCAAACTAACGTTCCTGGTTATTATGCTATTGGTGACGTAGTACCAGGACAAGCCTTAGCACACGTAGCTTCTGCCGAAGGTATCATCTGTGTAGAAAAAATCAAAGGTATGCACGTAGAACCTCTTAACTATGGCAACATACCTGGTTGTACTTATTGTACTCCTGAAATAGCTTCAGTAGGTCTTACTGAAAAACAAGCTAAAGAAAAAGGCTATGAAATAAAAGTAGGTAAATTCCCATTCACTGCCTCTGGTAAAGCTAATGCCGCAGGAACTACCGAAGGTTTCATCAAAGTAATCTTCGATGTTAAATATGGTGAATGGTTAGGCTGCCATATGATTGGAGCTGGTGTTACTGATATGATTGCTGAAGCTGTAGTAGCTCGTAAATTAGAAACTACAGGTCACGAAATCATCAAAGCTGTACACCCTCACCCTACTATGAGCGAAGGCGTAAAAGAAGCTGTAGCCGCTGCTTATGGTGAAGCTATTGATATTTAATTAGTACTTACAAATTTAAACAAATATCTAAAAACTCCAAGTAACACAATTGCTTGGAGTTTTTTAATATTTTGCTGTTTGGTATCGTCTACATTCAATATAAAATAACGTCAGTTCGATATAACAGAACATTGATTTACAGCTTTGTAACATAATATATTCACAAAATAATTCACCGTCAGGTGAAAATTCGTGAGATAATAAAAAAATAAAGACTTTTATACACTCCCAAATTCGTGAAAATTTGTGAAATTCGTGGGAGATTTAAAACATTTTGCTGATTATTTAATAATTACTTACGTCGAACTCACGTTAAAATAAATGATGAAGTACAATTTTGGAAGAGAAAAGGTATAGAAAAATAAGTGATATATTTTTTTCAAAACAAAAATATGTAAACACTATATGTTTGATAAATAACTGTTTACTAAATACTTTATAAAAAATATCAAAAAAAGTTTACAAAAAACTTGCAAGAAATGAAAAATCGTTATACCTTTGCAACCGCAAAACAGAAATAATAAGTTCATATACATAAATGGAGAGGTGCCGGAGTGGTAACGGAGCAGATTGCTAATCTGTCGGCGGGTAACCGTCGCCTGGGTTCGAGTCCCAGTCTCTCCGCATCTAAATGTACTCATTAGATAAGTTTCTCGGGGCGTAGCGTAGTCCGGTCATCGCGCCTGGTTTGGGACCAGGAGGTCGCAGGTTCGAATCCTGCCGCCCCGACAATAAAATATTTCATTAATGTTCCTTTTAGTGGCATTTTTGAAATATTTTTTTTGAAATATAGGGTCACGTAGCTCAGCTGGATAGAGCATCTGCCTTCTAAGCAGACGGTCACAGGTTCGAATCCTGTCGTGATCACGAGAATTTGTTTCATTTTGTATTAAAATTTATGTTCGAAATAACGCAGAGTTTCCGCTCTGCGTTATTTTGTTTTAAAGAGTGAGTGCCCCTTTTTATTTTAGAAAACTTTTTTTGTTTATAAAGTTTTTATCAGTACCTTTGCACCTGCAAAACAAAGAACAGAATAATGAAACACTCCTTATTTATACTATTTTTAGCAACATCATCTTTTATTTTTTCCCAAGAAACAATAAAAGATTCTTTACAAGAACTCCCTAAAGTAGATCAGAAAGCTTATAGAAAAGCGCAATTAGAACGCACTTTGTCAAAAATGTGGGAACTCGACCGTGAAGACCAACGCGGTACTTTTAAACTCGTAGAATATCTCCCTATGTATGTAATGCCATTCCGCTTTACTGATAAACCTACAGAACAACCTGTAAGTCTTAACCCTAATCGTCCAATACCCGAATGGAGAGATTATCAACACATAGAAACAAAATTTCAAGTAAGCCTAAAAGCTAAAATTATGCAAGACGCTTTTGGTAAAGGCGATGTCTGGGTTGCTTTTACTCAACAATCCTATTGGCAGATGTATAATGGCGAACTCTCACGTCCATTTAGAGAATTGAATTATGAACCCGAACTCATCTTTACCTATCCACTCAACTTCTCAGCAGGGAACCTAAAAATGAAAATGATAGGCTTATCCGTAAATCACCAGTCAAATGGTAAAGAAGCGGCACATTCCCGCAGTTGGAACAGGATTATTTTATCAGGTATTTTCCTATGGAATGATTTAATGGTTAATAGCCGTTTCTGGTGGCGTTTCTCAGAAAAGGCAAGAGAAGATGACAATCCCGATATTGAGAATTATATAGGACGTTGTGAATTGAGCATTGCTTACCCCTTCCGTAAAAATGTTTTTAATTTGAGAGTGAGGAATAATTTAAATTTTAATAATAATCGTGGACACGTAGAGCTGAACTGGATATACCCGCTCAGTCGCGATCTTCGTATTCTCTTGCAGGTATCCCACGGTTATGGCGATTCCCTTATCGATTATAATTATAAACAAACAGTTGTAGGCGTAGGATTTACCTTCTTAAGCCTTTAAGTAAAACAATCTTACCCTTTACCTCTTACTTCTTATCTAAAATAAAGGAAACTTTTTTTGTTTATTAAGTTTTTTCATTGTATCTTTGCCCCCGAAAACAAGATGATTAATAAATCAGTAAATCAACAAATTAATATAGTATGAAAGAGGATATTGTAAAGCGCGCTTTAAATGACTTTATGCAGTACGGGTTTAAAACCTTTACTATGGATGATTTGGCTAACAAAATGGGGATGTCTAAAAAGACACTTTATGAGTATTTTCCCTCTAAAAACGACTTGGTAGAAGCTACATTAGATTACGCTTTAGAGATCAGTTGTAAAAATGCAGATACTTTTGTACAAGGAGAAGGTTCTGTGATAGAAAATGTATACCGCAACCAAAAAAAGGTTCAGGAAGTTTTTAACATCAATAGCGACCGCCCTATTTGGGAGCTACAAAAATACTATCCTAAAACATACGAACGTATGGAAGGCGAGTTTGCTAAAACTGATGCACTTTTTATAGATAAACTCTTAGAAAAGGGTTGGCAAGAAGGTCTTTTTAGAAAAGATATCAATGTGAACTTCTATAAAGTTTTCTATACTAGTGTACAACGTCTCCGTTCCATAACACGTACTTTCCCTGAAAGAGAATTTCCCTTCTGGGAAACTATCTATACCATTTTAGAGTACTTTTTCAGGATACTTGTCAATGAAAAAGGACTTAAAGAATTAGAGCGAGTATTAGAACAAGAAAGAAAACAAAAAATAAACTAATTTCAGTTGCTAACAACTAATGACTAAAAATAAATATCAATGAAAAAAATCATTACAAGTACTTTGTTGTGCCTCAGTTTTATGAGCTTTGCACAACAAAAAGAATTGACTTTAAAAGAGGCTATTCGTTATGCTTTAGAAAATAAAGCAGATGCTGAGAAAGCGCGATTAGAAGTGACCAAAGCCAATTATAAGATACAAGAAGTACGTGCTAATGCATTGCCTAATATTTCAGCTTCAGGCGGTATGGTATACAATCCTAAATTACAAGCCACTTATATTGATGGTAGTACCTTTGCTTTTCCAGGTATGCCAGCAAGTGATGAACCATTAAAAATGGAAATGGGACAAAAATGGTCTGCTAATGCTGAAGCTAAACTTACCCAAGTACTCTTCAATCAATCGGTATTTATGGGACTAAAAGCAGCGCGTACTACCCGTGAATTCTATATGCTCAATCAACAACTTACTGAAAATGATATTATAGAAAAGGTAGCCAAAGCTTACTATCAAGTATATCAAACCCGGCAAACATTGGAAAATATAGAAAGTAATTTGGCACTTACCGAGAAAACAGCTAATGTAGTAAAAGGATTAAACCAATCTGGTTTATCTAAAAAAATAGATCTCGATCGCACCACAGTGGCTGTAAACAATCTTAAATCGGCACGCCAGCAAGCGCTTAACGGATTACAACTTTCCGAAAATGCACTTAAATATATGATAGGAATGCCTATGAATGAGTCGATTACATTGCCTAAAGAAGGATTTGAAGCTAATTATGATTTGGCTTTCGATAAAGGAAATACCAATAACCGTATAGAGTTGCAAGTGCTTGAAAAACAAAAACAACTTTTAGATATTAATGTAAAGGTACAGCGTGCAGCACTCTATCCATCATTAGCTTTGCAAGCTACCTATGGATATTTGAGTATGGGACCTAAAACACCCATTTTTTATGGTAAAAAAGATAAAGTATATGGTTCTGATTATTCAGCTATCACTTTAGGATTGAACATACCTATTTTCTCAGGTTTTGGTACACGTGCTAAAATACGTCAAGCTCAGATAGAAAGTCAAGCACTTGAAGCTACACTTAAAGATACTCGTTTGGCAATGGATTTGGCTTATGAAAATGCTCGTAGCCAGCTCACCAATAACCTCCTTACTATCGATTCACAAAAAGAAAACGTAAAACTCGCTGAAGAGGTGTTACTCAATACTCAAAACAATTATCGACAAGGGTTAGCTTCTCTCACTGATTTATTAGAAGCTGAACGCTCACTATCTGATGCTAAAAATAACTATACTACTGCCTTGTTAGACTATAAGTTGGCAGAAATTGAACTGCTAAAATCACAAGGGAAGTTAGAGACGATGAAGTAAGAAAATCCCATATCAAATCATAGAAGAAAAAAGAGGCTACCTAAACAAAATTTTGGTAGCCTCTTTTTATAAGTTTTAACGAAGTAAATACAACTTCTTTTTGGAGTAATCTATCACAGCTTTTTTCTTCAGGAGTAAATCAGCTCCTATAACACCATGTACGGGAAGTAAATTAAATTGTTGTAAAGCTTCGTTTACGTGAGTCAAATTAAATAAAACTAAAGGAATCCTGCGAATACTTAATGAACCTATTTCTAAGTGATTTTTTATAGCGACTTGTGTTTCCATAGCACTTGCTCCTGCACCAGCAACTTTTATTTCTGAATCTTCAGCTTCTAAATTGAAATAGGTTATCCACTCTATTCCTACACACGTATTAGAAGCTCCTGAGTCTAAAATAAAACGTCCTTCAATACCATTGATTTTGGCTTGCACTATAAGATGTTGAGTAAGAGTAAGTTCAAGAGGGATGGCGATATATCCTTTCTCTAGGAGTAATTTGTTTAATGTAAGTCCCATTTGCTTTTTACTTCATTTACTATTTCCTTAATATTCTGTTCTTTTGCTTTTGGGTAGATGAGCAAAACATCATCTCTGTCTACTACAATGTAGTCTTTAAGTCCATCTATTACTACAAATTTAGCGCCTTCAGTACGGATAATATTGTTTTCAGCATCTTTGAGTAATACTCTTGCGTTGATAACGGCATTTTGAGCACTATCTTTTGGTGATTTTTCATGTAAAGACCCCCAAGAACCTAAGTCATTCCAATCAAAATTAGCAGGAAGTACGTAAATATTAGTAGAAGGTTCTAAAATAGCATAGTCTACTGATATATTTTCAGCTTCAGGGTAGGCTTTAGCTATAAAGTCTACTTCATTTTCAGTATTATAAGTATCTTCTCCTTTTTCAAAGAGTTTATACATAGTAGGTTGATAGACTTTATAAGCGTTGAGTACAGTTTGGGTACTCCATATAAAAATACCTGCATTCCACAAAAAGTTACCTTGTTTTAAAAACTCTTTAGCAGTAGTGTAATCGGGTTTTTCACGAAACTGATTTACTTTTTTGATATTGGTATTGTCGTCTTTATTGTATTGTATATAGCCGTAACCCGTGTTAGGGAAGGTAGGTACGATTCCTAAAGTGAAGATATTATCAGCCTTTTGAGCAGCATTAAAACACGTAATCACATTGTGCATAAAAGCCTTTTCGTCTTCAATCCATGCATCACTGGGGGCTACAATCATTACTCCATTAGGGTTGCGCTTGTTCACTTTCATTGCCGCATAAAGTATGCAAGGAGCTGTATTACGCATACAAGGTTCTAATACCAAGTTTTTAGGTAATATATTAGGAATTTGTTCTTCTACAATTTCCTTGTATCGTTCGTTTGTGAGAATGAGAATATTTTCTTGAGGGATAAACTTCTGCAAGCGCGAATAAGTGCGTTGCAAGAGCGTTTGTCCTGTACCGAGCATATCGTGGAATTGTTTAGGGTATTCAGTAGTACTTACAGGCCAAAAGCGCGAACCTACTCCGCCAGCCATAATCACTGCATAATAATTGTTCACCATATATTTGTAATATTTTAATTCAGTTTTTTAACTTTTAATAAGTTCAACCTCAGCGTGAGGTTGAAAAATGTATTTTTTGCCAGAACTTATTTCTACACAATCATAACATTTCACGCGGCGTTGCCCTTTGCGAAATACGCGTCCATCCTTGATACGAAATGTACTTCCTGTCGGAATTTCATAAATAAAACTTACATTTTCACTCGTGTCAAATTGCTTGAGAGCTATAGCCAATACGGGGTCAACATCACTGCTGGACATAGGGTTTAAAAAATGTCGTTGCAATACACCTAATAATTGTTGGGGAAATATTTCTGGAGTGATAAAAGGTATCATTAGTTGTTGGAAAGTGTATTTCCATTCGTTGCCGTGTGGTTTGATAAGTCTGCCAAACCGTTCAAAAGCTATCAAATGTGCTACTTCGTGAATAAAGGTTATCAAAAAGCGGTATTTATTAGCAGTAGCATTCATTGTAATGAGATGTTGCCCGTTAGGAAGTTGCCGATAATCTCCGTGTCTTGTTTTTCGCTCGTTTACAATACGCAAATAAATATTGTTTGCCTTAATGAGCTCAAAACAAGGAGTTACAGCGTTTTCGGGTAAATATTTAAATAAAATTTCTCTCATAGTTTGCAAATGTACAAATAATATTTTACATCTGCAAAAAAAATAATCAATTGTAAATTTATAAACTCGTGAATTTTCTTTATCTTTGCCGTGCTTGTAAATTATAGAAAAATATGTCGTTCATAAGTTATTTAAAATTTCTTATAAAATCAACAAATCAACACGGAGTGCATTCTCCTTTTATCTACAACTTTGTAACTCGTTGTTTGTACAATAAACAGTTAGTAAAACCAAAAGAATTTGCTAATTATCCATCAATGATATCTAGAAAACAATTTATTTCATTGCTGAAGATAATTCGTTATTTGGAAGTGAAAACTATTTTTACAGATGAAAAGGAACTCTCTGTAAACGAAAATTGTAGTCTTGTAACCCAATTACAAACTGCAACGACTTACGATCTTATTTTTATCAATTATCCGAAAGAAAATTTGGATTTTTATTTGAATTATATGCACAATGATAGTATTTTCATCATCAATAATATTCACCGAAAAGAAAATGAACCTTTATGGAGAAAACTTATAGAAAATGAAAAAGTTACTGCTTGTATAAATGTATATTATCAAGGGTATATTTTTATAAGAAGAGAACAGCCTAAAGAGGTTTTTTATATAAGATAAGAGGTAAGAAAAATAAAATCTTACCTCTTATTTCTATTTCTTATTTGCCAAGAAGATAGGCAAAAATAAGTGGAGCTACAATAGTAGCATCCGATTCTACAATAAATTTAGGGGTGTCAATATCTAATTTACCCCAAGTGATTTTCTCATTAGGTACAGCTCCTGAGTATGAGCCATAGCTAGTGGTTGAGTCAGAAATCTGACAGAAGTATGACCAAAATGGTACATCTTCCCATTCCAAGTCTTGATACATCATAGGTACTACACAAATAGGAAAATCTCCAGCTATACCACCTCCTATTTGGAAGAACCCTACGCCTTTACCTCCTGAATTTGCACGGTACCATTCGGTGAGGTAAATCATATATTCAATACCTGTTTTCACAGTAGAGGCTTTTAAATTCCCTTTGATTACATTGGCTGCAAAAATATTACCAGTGGTTGAATCTTCCCAACCAGGGCAAACGATAGGTAAATTCTTTTCGGCAGCTGCTAATATCCAAGAATTTTTAGGGTCAATTTCGTAATATTGCTCTAATACACCTGATTTTACTACTTGGTATAAAAATTCGTGAGGGAAATAGCGTTCACCTTTACTTTCGGCTGCATGCCATACATCTTCCAAGTGTTTTTGTAAACGACGAAAAGCTTCTTCCTCAGGAATACAAGTATCAGTTACACGATTGTAATGTCCATCAAGAAGCTCTCTTTCTTGCTCAGGAGTGAGGTCGCGATAGTGTGGTACACGTTTGTAATGAGAGTGTGCCACAAGGTTCATTACATCCTCTTCAAGGTTAGCCCCTGTACACGAGATGATATCTACTTTACCCGCACGAATCATCTCAGCAAGTGAAATTCCTAATTCTGCCGTACTCATTGCTCCAGCAAGTGCCACGAGCATTTTTCCGCCTTCAGTAATATGGGTTTCATACCCTTTAGCAGCATCTACTAAAGCTGCTGCATTGAAGTGTAAAAAGTTTTTCTCAATGAATTGAGAAATAGGTCCTTTACTCATCTTTGATTAGTTTAAAAATCTAAATTATTCGGCAAAGATATAAATAATCTATCAATTTAGCAAATTAATATTTTGTATATCAAAAATATTTCGTATCTTTGCCGCGTTTTCAGTACCTCTACAAAATTCTATTCAATAATATCTTAATTTAAAAAGAGGAAAAAAACACTATCTTATTCTACTGAAAAAAATCATTTACTTTATTAACAACTATTTTATAAAATGTCTAACATTACAGATTTAAAATCTAAAAAGCTACCTGAATTACAGGAAATAGCAAAGGGGCTAAATGTGCCTAAGTATCGTTACTTAAACAAGCCCGAACTTATCAATCAAATTATTGATTTTCAAGAAAAACAAACCAATCAAACTCCTCAAGAACTTCCTAAAAAAACTGCTGCTATAACAGCTAAAAACTCTAACTCACCATCTAAAAAAGAACGAAAGAAAAAAATAGATGCCCCTCAAAAAGTAGGAAGCTCTAAACAAGAGAATCTACCTAAAAATGCAATAAATAAAGAAACAACGGAAGACAATAAAGTAGAGATAAAAACAGACACTAAACCTAATTTTCAACGAAAAAATAATACTCCTACACCTCCTTCTACTAACAATAATCAATCTAAAACACCTCTCCCTTCAAATAATAACAATAATGGTAATATTGCAAACAATAGCAGTAACAACTATCTAAATTCCAATAATGAAAACTTTGATAAGGAGAAAAAAAATCGTTATAGAGCTCCTGATTTTGAGTTTGATAGTATTGTAGATTGTGAAGGTGTTTTGGATATTACCCCAGAAGGCTACGGCTTCTTGCGCTCTTCAGATTATAACTACTTAGCTTCTCCTGATGATATCTATGTATCAGCTTCTCAAATCCGTTTGTTTGGTTTGCAAACAGGAGATACAGTTCACGGAGAAGTCCGTCCACCTAAAGATGGTGAAAAATATTATCCACTTCTTAAAGTGATTAAAATTAATGGTTTAGATCCTCAAGTAGTGCGTGATCGCGTACTTTTTGAACACCTCACTCCACTTTTTCCTACCGAAAAATTTGAATTAGCAGGTAAAGGAGCAACGATTTCTACACGTCTTATCGACCTTTTTGCACCTATAGGAAAAGGACAGCGTGGAATGATTGTAGCACAACCTAAAACGGGGAAAACAATGTTGTTGAAGGATATTGCTAATGCTATCAGCAAAAATCACCCTGAAGTATATTTGATGGTGCTTCTCATTGACGAACGTCCTGAAGAGGTAACAGATATGCAACGTAGTGTACGTGGAGAAATTATTTCCTCTACCTTTGATAAAGAAGCTTCTGAACATGTGAAAATAGCCAATATAGTCCTTGAAAAAGCTAAACGATTAGTAGAATGTGGTCACGATGTGGTGATACTATTAGATTCTATTACACGATTGGCTCGAGCTTATAACACTGTACAGCCAGCTTCAGGGAAAGTGCTTACAGGTGGGGTAGATGCCAATGCACTTCATAAACCTAAACGTTTCTTTGGGGCTGCCCGCAATATAGAAAATGGTGGTTCTCTTTCTATTATAGCTACCGCACTTACTGAAACAGGTTCTAAAATGGATGAGGTAATATTTGAAGAGTTTAAAGGAACCGGTAATATGGAGTTGCAGTTAGACCGCCGTATTGCTAACCGCCGTGTCTTCCCTGCTATAGATCTAATGGCATCATCTACTCGTCGTGACGATTTGCTTTTAGAGGAAAATACGCTCAATCGCATCTGGGTATTGCGTAAATATTTAGCTGATATGAACCCTATAGAAGCAATGGAGTTTATGGAAAAACAAATCAAACAAACTCGAAATAACGAAGAGTTTTTAGCGACAATGAATAACTAATCATTTAAAAGTTGTTTTTTGTATTTCTTGTAAAACAATAAGTTATAAAATAAGTTAAAAAAACATCGCAATTTTTTGCTTCAAAAATTTGCAAGTAATAAAAATAGTTGTACCTTTGCACCCGCATAATTGAAATGACAATAGCAGTTGTGCAATTGGAGAGATGGCAGAGCGGTCGAATGCGGCGGTCTTGAAAACCGTTGAGGGTAACACCTCCGGGGGTTCGAATCCCTCTCTCTCCGCATTAAATTAAAGGGTGTAAATCAGGTAGTTTCAAGATTTACGCCCTTTTTTACATCTAAAAATATTGAATGATTTTTTTATTTCCTCTTCATATTTTTTCAGATTTTCTTAAAATTAAGATTCTCATAATCCGCAAATTGAATATTAGTTTATAAAAATGGAATGTACATTTTTTTGAGGATTTTTCATATAGATATGAAATATAAATGTAGTTAAAATATAGTGTCTTTATGCCTACTTACCTCTCAAAATAATTATGTTATATTGATAAATTTTGCATTATGTGATAATTTATTTGTTGTTGTACTAATGTTAATTTTTGAATAGATTAGCTTTATCAGCACTTAAAATTAGAAAAGTCTTTTCTAAATTAGTTGCTTGTGTTTTTTTGTAATTTATCTTTTATGTTTTTTCAATATTCAATTGCACATCACAATTTGTTAATGTTAATATTTTTTGTAAATTTGTTGGTTAAATCCGTTAAGAAGAATGTTTAACTATATAGATTTGTTCGCAGGGTGCGGTGGCCTATCTTTAGGACTTAATCGTTCAGGTTGGAAAGGAATGTTTGCTATAGAGAAGAGTCCTCACGCATTCCAAACTTTGGAATATAATTTATGCCAAAGAATAAGTCATTTTGATTGGCCAGAATGGCTCCCAAAGCAAAATCATGACATAAATGATGTTATAAATAATTATTTCGAGGAACTTAAAAATCTTCGAGGGAAAGTAAGCTTGGTTGCTGGAGGTCCGCCTTGTCAGGGGTTTTCAATTGCAGGACAACGAAACGAAAATGATACCAGAAATAAATTAATTGATTCTTATGTGAAGTTTATTTCATTGGTGAAGCCTGATTTGCTTTTTTTTGAGAATGTAAAAGGATTTACTATGGAGTTTAAAGACAATAAAGCAAAAGGTAACCGATATTCACAAATTGTAACAGAAAAATTAAAAAAAGAAGGCTATAATGTTTATGGAAAGCTGATTAATTTTGGTGATTATGGTATTCCTCAAAAGCGAACAAGGTTTATTTTGATAGGAATTAGAAAGGATTTAAAAAACTCCTCCGAAGAAAAAGCAAAAAGTTTTTTTGAACTCATAGAGAATAAAAAGTTTAGTTTTTTAGAAACTAAAAACATAAGTATCAGTCCTACAATTGAGGAGGCTATTTCTGATTTATTATCTGATAATAATAAGCAAATAGAAACGCCAGACAGAAAGGGTTTCAAGAGCAGTAACTACAAGAAAATTAATTCTAATTATCAGAAGTTAATGAGGCAAGACATTGGAAAAGAAGAAACGCCAAATAGTCATAGCTTTGCCAAACATTCTGATCAGATTATTGATAGGTTTTCATATATCCAATCTGTAAGTTCTAATTGCAAAAATATTTCTCAGAAATTAAAAAAAGAGTTAGGGATTTCTAAGCAGGTTTTAGTACCATTACAAGCAAAAGAACAAGCTCCTACTATTACATCACATCCTGATGATTTAATACATTATAAGGAGCCTCGTATTTTAACTGTAAGGGAATATGCTCGATTACAAAGTTTTCCAGATGACTTTATCTTTAAAGGGAAATATACCACTGGTGGAAAATTAAGAAAAATTGAAGTACCCAGGTATACTCAAATAGGCAATGCAATTCCTCCCCTTTTTGGAGAACAAGCAGGTTTAATCTTAAAAGAGTTGATATGAGTAGTACAGAAAATTTTAAAATAAGTGCAGCATTAAAAAATATTATTGGTAAGGAATTAATTACTAATGAATTTGTTGCTGTTTTTGAATTAGTAAAAAACTCATTTGATGCTAATGCTACAAAAGTTGAAATTATCTTTGAGAATAATTATAAGCCAGAATCATCTAAAATAATAATCAAAGATAATGGAAAGGGAATGAATTATAATGATTTGAAAGATAAATGGTTATTTGTTGCTTATTCTGCTAAACGAACAGGAAAAGAAAATGAAGATTATCGAGATAAAATCAAATCAAATAGAATTTTTGCAGGAGCAAAAGGAATTGGTCGTTTCTCTTGCGATAGGCTTGGTAAACATTTAAACCTTATAACATTGAAAAATGAAGATAAGGCAAAAATTGAGAATTTAAATGTTGATTGGGAAAAGTTTGAAAATGCAGATGAAGAGGAATTTATCAATATAAGTGTTACTCATAATACATTATCTGAAAATAAATACCAACTAAAGTATGGTACTATTTTAGAAATTTCAGGGTTAAGAGATGAATGGGACAGAGATAAAATTTTAAAGTTAAAAAAATCATTAGCTAAACTTATTAATCCTAATCAGGAAAATGATAGAGACGGATTTGAAATTGAAATTATCGCAGAGGAAGAAAAAAGACTTGATAATGAGAAAAAAGAAGAAAGAGAAAAAGTTAATGGACTTGTAAAAAATCCTATTTTTGAAACATTAGGAATAAAGACATCTAATATTATTGTTAAAATTAGTGAATATGGTGAGTATATAGAGACTATTTTACAAGATAGAGGAGATAGAATCTATTACCTTAAAGAAAAAAATCCATATCAAGAACTTCACAATATATCAGTTTATCTTTTTGTTTTAAATAAATCTGCTAAGATTAATTTTAAACGAATAATGGGAGTTAATTCTGTGGAATATGGTTCTGTTTTTATGTACAAAAATGGCTTCAGAATTTATCCGTATGGAGAAGAAGGAGAAGATAGATTGCTAATTGATAGAAGAAAACAGCAGGGGCATTTTCGTTATTTTGGAACAAGGGAATTAATCGGACGAATTGAAATAAATGGAGAACAACCCGAATTAAGAGAAATCACCAGTAGAGATGGCGGCTTAGTCAAAACAAAAACTTATGATAAGTTGGTAGATTTCTTTTATCATTATGCTCTTATACGACTAGAAAATTATGTGATTAATATAATTAAATGGGGCGAGGAAAAAATAGATAGAGAAACGGGAGAAATTGTAAATCCTGAGTTATGGCCTAAGGATGTAAAAGTTCAAATTTTGGAACTTATTTCGGGATTTATCAACTCAAATAATATCATAGATATTCAATATGATAAAGATTTTTTACAGGTTATTTCTGAAAAACAAGATAAGAGTGTTGATAAAATTGTAAAAAATATTAATAGAGTTGCCTCTCAGTCTGATAATCCTGAATTGGTAAAAGAGGCTAAAAAGATAGAACAAGCAGTAAAAGGCATTAGAGAAGAGGCAGAACAAGCTCATTTTATTGCTAAAAAAGCGGAAGAAAAAGTAAAGGATATTAGTGATAAACTCGAAATAGAAACACAAAAAAATCAATATCTTAATGCTACAAGGAAAACTCTTAGTGATGATGCTGAACAATTAGTGCATTCAATAGATTTATATATTGGGAATGCTTCAATTTATTTGAGTAATTTATTATCAAGTGATGAGCTAAGCAATTCTATCAAACAACAAATTTATTTGATTAAGAATAACATTGATAAAGCATTAAAGGTTTCTCAGCTTATTATTAAATCTCAATTTGATTATAAATTTACCAGTCAGAGGATTAATTTACCTCAATATATAAAAGAATATTTAAATGATATAGCAGTTTCCAGACCTAATATCAATATTAAAATCTCATCTTTACCTGAAAAGATGAAAATGATAAATCCTATTGATATTGATATTATTATTGATAATTTAATATCAAATTCTATAAAAGCAAAGGCAAAAAATATACTTGTAGAGTTCAATGATAATAAAGAATCTAATAAATTGGAACTTTATTATTATGATGATGGTAATGGCGTTTCTGAAAAATTAGTCAAAAACCCTAATGAAATTTTTGAATTGGGGGTAAGAGACTCTGATGAAAGAGGTTCAGGAATAGGAATGTATGATGTAAGAAAACGCTTGGAGGATATGAGAGCAACTATTGTTTTCAATGGTAATAATGTAAAACTAAAAGGAGCTTCATTTAAAATAGAATTTTAGTTATGGGACATCAGAGTAAAATAGATTTATATTACTTAGTTTTTGATGATGATAGCGACCAAGAAGCTATTCATAGACAAAATGTTACAACTAAAGAGTATAATTGTAATCTTCTTTTTATAAATCCAGAAAATTTTTATAATGTAGAAAGCAATAATTTTGATAAAGAAGCATTTAAAAAAGAAGTAATAAAGAAATCTCAAGGTAAGGAAATAAGCCTTATTGCCACAGATTGGAATCTTATCAATAAAAGTGATAAATTTAATGGAATATGTGGGTGGGATATTATTGAATTAGTAATTGAAGCTAAGCAGAAGCTGGAAAATAAGAGATTTTTAATCTATTCAGGAAATACTAAGTATGTCTCAAAGTTTATTGCTGAAAAAATTAGAGAAAATGATAATATAGAAAAACTGCCAATTGTTATTGAAAAATTATTGAAACTAAGAATAAAAATATGTTCAAGAAATTCCCAATTTGAGGAAATTTTATCCGCTCTGAAAGATGCTAATACAATATCAAGTATTGTCCTAAATACCATCCAATCATTTGGTAAACACAAAATCAATACAGGAAATAAGTTTTATGATGGAAGGGAAATAGTAGATATACTAAAATCTGAGGAAGCTGATATTTTTGGGTTGAAATTTATAAGGGAAATTATAGAATTGGCAATTGCTAAATATTCTGATTTACAAATAGATGATAAATAAAATACTAATTGTTCACGCATTAGATGAAAGTACTAAGTTTTTGTCTATTTTCAAAGAAGCCTTTGAGGAACATTATTTTGCAATAACTTCAAATGAACGAGAAGAAATCGATAAAGTTTACAGCAAAATTAAAGAACTGAACGATAATGATATTTTTATTTTTCTAGGTCATGGTACATCCTACGGGCTATTGGCTCCCAATAGTACAGATATAAAAATATTTGATAAAAATTCTGCTAATGAGATGTTTGAAAGCAAAAATATTCTATTGCTAAGTTGTAAGTCTTCTGATTTTATAGGTAAGTTATCTACATACAAACATATCATAGGTTTTGAAGATATTCCAAGCTCTATGAATGAAATAATTGCTGAAAGAGATATCATTGGAAATCAAAGAAATGTAAATGAAAGAGATATTAAGAGATATAATGAATGTTATACAAGTTCAATAATAAAGGCATTAAAACTCTTATTTCATAAGAAAATTACATTTTTTGAACTCGCAAAGTACATTGAGTTTTTTCTTAACAAAGAAATTATTTCAATATTAGAAGATAAAAGTAAAAAGAACCGAAAAGATTTAGCAGAACTTTTATTTGAGTTTAGAAATGGTATGGTTTTTAAGGATAAAATAAGTTGACTTTACAAATTCCATTTTTTGTATGATTAATTTTACATCTTTCTTCCTTTGTTTAAGCTTTTTTCTGTGATATCTATTTATTTATATAATTCAAATTCTAATATATTATACATATTCTCAAGTTGATATACAACCTTTTCGTTTAAAACTATATCTGATAATAATAATTTTTCTATAGCTTCATAAAAAATCTTTAATGTTTTACTGTTGTTAAGCCATTCTGTAATTTGTATATTCAGTTCTCTATGTTTGTCTTTAAAATAGGTATGATGATACTCTATTCCTCTAGCTTGTAAGCTATACATAAAAATTTCTTCAAAATAACGAATCGCATTTATTTTATAAGCATTAGCTATCCAGCAGTCTAATAAAGGCTGAATGGGCAATCCTGCTAATCCAAAACAAACCAACCAATCTTCAGCCGTGGTGATTTCGGAGTATTTTTCACTGAGAACTTCTTCAAAAAAAGCGAGAGAAAACCGCTTTAAAAAATCTATTTCGGGAGCTTTCCACAAGTCAAGACGTTCAAAATGACATTTAGAGAGTGAGAACCCCTCGTCTATATAAAATACTTTACCCTCACAAAGGAGTTCTAGCATACGTGGTAGAAAATAATGAACTTCTACAATAGCCTTATCTGTACTCACTAACATAGCTTCTATGTAGGTACTAATTTGTTGAAGTGAGAGTTCCCTAAGGCGAATACGGCATAAATCATCTATTTCAGTAGGAGTAATGCAATTACCACAATCACACACCGATAGATGTTTATCTATCGAATAAGTAGAAAAAAGCTGATAGGCTTCTTCTATATAAGGACTTAATTTGTTTGAATATTTCATCTTTTATAACTTAACCAAATAGCTGTACGTCCTCCTTTACGGTCATAAAGAGCCTCAATTTCTCCCCATTCAAAAGAGTGATTATCGCCAATATGGGCTGTGATCCATTGTTTGTAATATTTTTCAGTTTTCAATTCGTATTCCTCACTCCAATCTTCCCACGAAGTCTGTCGTTCGTTCATCGCAAAACATAAACATTCTAGTTGCTCTCCTTTAAAACAAAGAGAAACATCAAAGAGTTTTCCTTCAAAAGAACAATTGTAAAAATATAGCCAATAGTATCCTGTACCTACCTCCCATATTTCATTATTTGGGAAACGTTCTCTAAGATTAGAAAAAGTTGTATTAGTTGTGATGATTTCACTTTCTATGAGAAGGAAATCTCCATTATGAGTGTCTAAAAAAGAAGTTGTTTTTTTCATTTTATCTCTTGTTATCCAACCGCAAAGATATAATTTTTTGTTAATATTTTTTATACCCAACAGAAAAATAGTACTTTTGCCTATCTAATACATAAAAAAATGAATATAGCCATAGTGTGTTATCCTACCTTTGGAGGTAGCGGTGTCGTTGCTACCGAATTAGGACTCGCTTTAGCCCGTAAAGGTCATCAAGTACACTTTATTACTTATAGTTATCCTGTGCGTTTAGACTTCTTGGAAATGAACATTCACTTTCATGAGGTACACGTAGAGGAATACCCCTTGTTTCATTATCAGCCTTACGAATTAGCGTTATCAAGCAAAATGGCTTATGTGGTAAAGACTTACAACATCGATATTTTGCACGTACATTATGCTATTCCGCACGCTTATGCAGGCTATATGGCAAAGCAAATGCTCAAACGTGAAGGAATAGAACTCCCTATGATTACCACTTTGCACGGCACTGATATTACTCTTGTAGGTAATCACCCTACTTATAAAGAAGCGGTAACGTTTAGCATCAACGAATCGGATGTAGTAACTTCAGTTTCAGAGAGTTTGAAACGAGATACATTGCGTCTTTTTAATGTAGATAAAGATATAAAAGTTATTCCTAACTTTATTGGATTGCAAAAAACGGAGCGTGTTTCTCCTTGTAAACGAAGTGTAATGGCAAGTGCTGATGAACTTATCGTTACTCATATCAGCAACTTTAGGAAAGTGAAGCGTGTAGATGATGTAGTAAGGGTGTTCTATGGCATTCAGCAACAGCTTCCTGCTAAATTGATAATGGTAGGTGACGGACCTGAGCGCGAAATAGCCGACCAGCTATGTAAGGATTTAGGTATCAAGAAAAAGGTACTCTTCTTAGGAAATACATCTGATATAGACCGTATATTATGTTTTACAGATTTGTTTTTACTCCCCTCAGAATCCGAAAGTTTTGGACTTTCAGCCTTAGAGGCAATGGCTGCGGGAGTTCCTGTAGTGTCTAGTAACGCAGGAGGCTTATCGGAGGTAAATGAAGAAGGAGTATCAGGCTACTTATGCCCCATAGGAGATGTGCAAACAATGGCTGAAAAAGCTATTTATATTTTGAGTGACAAAGACCGCTTGGCACAATTTAAACAGAATGCTCGAAAAGTAGCAGCTCGTTTTGATGAAGAGAAAATTATACCGATGTATGAAGCTCTTTACTACAATGCTATAAAAGAAAAATAAAATATTATGGCAACATACAAACGCCCCATTACCTTAGATACCGCGCTCAAAGAAGTAACCGAGGAGCGTTTTTGCAAAGGACATCATTACAAGGATGTCACCCTAACCGATGAGATGGTTGAACAGATCGTGCAAGTAAAGTCGTTGGTCAATATGGGATTTATCAATACCGATATTACCGATGAAGCCCTCCAGTACTTGGCGACTTTACCCAAACTAAAACTCCTTTTCTTAGAGGACAACAAACAAGTTACAGGCGAAGGCTTTAAGTACTTTGCCGACAAACCTATTGACCATATCTCGCTGGACGGTTGTCCCGTAACTGATGAAACGCTAAAAATTGTCCTACAAGTACCACGCCTGAAGTCTCTTTCGCTAAAGAGAACAAGAGTTACTTTTGAAGGGCTAATGGCAGTAGCACATTATAACAAGGTAAGTTTCTACCTTGATAAACCTTTCACTGAGGAGCAGATAAAAGCCTTTGAACAAGCCCAACGCATAGCAGGCAAGAAGAAACCAGCGGCAATCCCTACTGATGATTTACCCATAGTAAAGCAACTGCTTTTGGACTTTTTTGCGGCAATGACCGAGTGGGAGGCTTTTGCTGCCAAGAATGATGATACAGAAGAGGGTGAGCTTTTGGTAGAGGAAAAATGCAAAGCCCTCTTCCAAAAGTATTGTACCGATAAGCGCAGGGCGGGCTATCGTCCTGAGGGAATTCATTTTTCACTAAACGAGGGAGGTACTTATAGAGCGCATCAAATCATTGATAGCGAGACCGTAACTAAAAATAAGATATACCTCTATACCCAAAATGATCGTGATGATCAGTTTCGCTTTCTTATCATTAGAAAAGATGGTGAGTGGAAGATAGATGACTGTCAAAGGCACGATGGGGGGTGGACTAAATACGGATTATAATAATGAAAACAAAAGACAAAAAACCTTATATAGCTTTATTGCGAGGAGTAATGCCTACGGGGAAAAACAGAATCCCCAAAATGGCAGAGCTACAAGAATTACTCTCCTCAGAATTTGAAGGGGTACGCACTTATATCCAAAGCGGAAATATAGTGTTCTTATCTGACAAAATACGTGATGAAATAGCCCCCAAAGTCTCCCAATTAATAAAAGAACATATAGGTCCTGACTTACCAACTGTTGTAGCAACTCGTAAGGAAGTACAGGAAATGCTTGATATGAATCCTTTTATAGGAGAAAATTATGATATAGCTCGGGTATTTTTTACGCTCACAAATAGTGTTTTAGCACCTGATTTAGTAGAAAAGTTGAAGAAAGAAACTTTTGATGGAGAAGAATTGGCTATAGTGGGTGATAAAATATATCTATATCTTCCTAAGGATGCTTCAAGGTCTAAATTGAATAACAATTATGTGGAAAAGAGACTTAAAATAGTAGCTACAACGCGTAATTTTAATACTTTGAGCAAACTTATTACAATGGTTGATGAACTTACTAAAGAATGAAAACAGCAAAACAACTCATAGAAGATGAACTTCACAAAACAATTCATCAGCTTAAAGAAGTTTCTCTTTTGCAAGAGGAGAAACAAGCACTTGTAAGCTATAAAAAGGAGTTAGAGCAATTATTGTTTCTCAAAAAACTTTCGGATACTTATCATTTAGAACCTAAAGAGATAGAGCATATTGTTGTATTGCCTCCGCCTCGTACAGATTTTGCTAATTTTCGTATTGTAGATGATGCTGAAACAGAAGAAAAACAATGGTGGGAGGAGTTAAAGATAGAAAATGAACCTCTTTGGCTTTGTGAAGGAGATATTTTGATTAAGAAAAGATAATTTAAAAATATAAATACAATGAAGGATATATCCCAAATATTAAAAGCTGATATAAAAATAGAAGATGGTATTTTTTGCTGTATGAATGACCATTTTGTCAGTGGAGATAATCAAAAATATATGAAAATGTATGATTGGATGTCTTTCTTTTATGATTTTGGAGAAAAATGGATAGGAAAACTCAAGTATGGAAATGACATTGACCGCCTGCGTACGGAATTGATGAGCCGCTTGGAATGGAAGAATGCTATTTCGGTACTTTATGTTTCCATAGGTACAGGGGCAGACTTGCGTTATCTACCGCAAGGGATTGATCTGAAAACAATAGACCTTGTAGGAGCTGATATTTCTATGGGAATGCTCAAAAGATGTAAGAAACAGTGGCAAAAGAAAACAAACCTTACCCTTGTGCAATGTCCCGCTGAAGAGTTACCTTTTGCTGATAATATGTTTGATATTGTTTTTCACAACGGTGGTATCAATTTTTTCAACGATAAAGCTCTTGCTATGAGCGAAATGCTCCGAGTTGCCAAACCAGGAAGCAAGTTGCTTATCGCCGATGAGACAGCCGACTTTGTGGAGACCCAATACAAGAAAAGCGTCTTTTCTAAATCCTATTTTGAAGGCAAAACGGTTGATTTGAACGCCATAGAACAATGTATCCCAACGTCAGTGGTTGAAAAGAAAACAGAATTATTCTGGAATAACAAGTTTTATGGAATCACTTTTAGAAAAATAACTAAATGAATGTCTTACAAAAACGATTAGCACAAATAGGAACTGAGCCTCACGAAAATGGCTTGTGTGACGGAATAGTATATGAAGATACAGAAGACCGATATTATTGGATTTATAACCACTATTCTTATTGCGAATGGCTCAAGCACTATATGATGCACTATGCAGGGCTTAGCAGGGAAGAAGCTACTGAGAAATTAGCTCAAAATAGTCTTTTTGCAACCCCACCTAAAGATATTGAGGCTTTGTTTTGTATTACACACGAGCTTACCTATCACAACGCAATGGAGATAGCCAAAGGAGATATGTATTGGAAGGATGGAACGCCCTCTGATACTAATGGTTTTCAGGAAGAACACGACGTTTGGTACAGACAAACCAAAGAAAAATATCACTTGAACGAAGAATACGAGATACTTAGTTTTGAAGAAATATTAAAATTAAACTAAATGAGTTACATTACCTTTAAAAGCAAGCTCATAGAGCAGAAAGTAAAGCAATATCTGAAAAAGAAACACGCTGACCTTCTTGTAAAAGAGGGGAGGAGGGTGTTAGTCAAAGAAGAAGGAGCGCCTTTGATTACCAAAATGCTTATTCATAACGATGATTTGCACTCGGAGGACTTAGCCGACTTGCAAATGTTTCCTAATATAAAGGAATTAGAGTTGCTATCGGAGAATATTACTGATTTAGAATCCTTACCACCCTTGGAGAAGCTACAAAAACTCTATTTGAATGTCAAGGCAACAGATTATACGCCTCTTGCCAAGTATAAAAAACTGAAAAAAGTAGAGGTTTATGACAGTGGAGTGAGCGATATAACTCCTTTTTGCGAACTATCCAAGCTAAAAGAATTAAAACTATCGTGCAATAAACTCATTTCTTTCGAGGGCATACAACGATTACAAAACCTTACCGAACTTTGGTTGGATAGAAACCAAATCACCGATATATCCCCTTTAACGTGGTTGTCCAATCTTGAATATTTGCAATTAGATAGGAACCAAATTAGCGATTTATCTCCATTGAAAGCCCTCAAGAAGCTCAACACTTTATATTTGTATCACAATGAAGTAAAAGACCTTTCTCCTTTGAAGCATTTATCTTTAGAGGAATTGAACTTAGAGCAAAACAAGATAGAAGACCTTAGCGATTTGGTAGGTATAGAAACACTTAGAAACCTAAAGATATGTTTTAATCCTATAAAAGATGCTTCTCCTTTGCTAAAAATGCCTTATTTAGAGTTTGTTTGTACAGATGCTGAGGATATATACTTACCTTTAGAACGTTACCTCGGTAAAATTGTAGTAAGAGAAGTATTTGGAGGGCAATACCCTAATTTTCAAGAAGCAGATACCTATATATTTAGTAAAAAAGAATGAAAAAAATATCCTTATTAGCCTCTTTGTTAGCCTTATTCTCTTGCAAAAAAATGCCAGAAGAGCGAAAAGCTACCGAAGCCTTTCCCTTGCAATCCTTATTTACTTATGAGTATTGTGGAGAAAAGGATGGTTTTCAGTATTTCTTATTGGGGAATAGTTGGGAGCGTAAAGTGTTCAAAATAAAAAGCTCAGAAATATACATTGATCCTCAATATGCTTTCCACGCTGATCCCTCTTTTGAGCCTAAAATACCTATTACCCCCGTTGAACAAGAAAAGGTTTTTGCCGAAATTCCTATGAATGGACAAAAGCTCTATTTGTATAAGGGAGATATCGTACTGCGTTATTTCCTTAGCTGTTCTGATGTGCACAAACAAAAGACGAATCGCTCTACCTACCTATATGATGAAATAAGCCAGCAGGAAGCTGAGGCACACCAAGAAGAACGTGCCTACTATATAGGTTATTACAAAGGTGAAAAACTAACTCGTTACCAAAAAATATATAGGGGAGAGATGTTAATAGAGAAAGAAATAGAATATTAATATATTTATTATCAGTTAATTAATTTGATTTATTGCAAAAAAAATGTATTTTATTTTGTTACTTCAAATAAATATACTACTTTTGCGCCCTGAATTAAAAATCATTTAATCATTTTATTTTTATGAATCAATACGAAACTGTTTTCATTTTGAATCCCGTTTTATCTGAAACTCAGATAAAGGAAGCAGTAGAAAAGTTTGAAAATTTTCTTACTTCAAGGGGTGCAGAATTTGTAGCAAAAGAGAATTGGGGCTTGAAAAAATTAGCTTACCCAATCCAAAACAAAAAAAGCGGATTTTATCACCTCTTTGAATTTAAAGTAGCTGGTGAAGTAATCGACGCTTTCGAATTGGAATTCCGTCGTGACGAACGTGTTATGCGTTACCTCACTGTGAAATTAGACAAGCACGCCATCGAGTGGGCTGAAAAAAGAAGAGCTAAGTTAAACACTAAAAAAGCGTAAGAAAATGGCAGTAGAACAAAAAAAAGGAGATATCAAATACCTCACTCCACTAAACATCGACACTTCTAAACAAAAGAAATATTGTCGCTTTAAAAAATCAGGTATTAAATACATTGATTACAAAGATGCTGACTTCCTCTTGAAGTTTGTGAACGAACAAGGTAAATTGCTACCTCGTCGCCTTACTGGTACTTCATTGAAGTTCCAACGCAAAGTGGCTACCGCCGTAAAAAGAGCTCGCCACTTGGCTTTAATGCCTTATGTAGCCGATTTATTAAAATAATAACAAGGAGTAGAAACTATGGAAATTATACTTAAACAAGACGTACATAATTTAGGTTTTAAAGACGATGTCGTTACTGTAAAGAATGGCTATGGTCGTAATTACCTCATTCCGCAAGGATTCGCAATTTTAGCTACTCCCTCAGCAAAAAAGGTATTAGCTGAAAACTTAAAACAAAAAGCTTATAAAGAGCAACACATCATTGAAGAAGCTAAGAAAACTGCTAAAGCTCTAGCTAACTTAGCAGTGAAAATTGTAGCCAAAGTAGGTGCTGGTGATAAACTCTTTGGTTCTGTTAATCACGCTGATGTTGCTCAAGAATTAGCTAAAGCTGGTCACAATATCGATAAAAAATTTATCTCTATCGCAGGTAACACTATCAAACGTACAGGTAAATACAACGCTGCTATCCGTTTACACCGTGAAGTAATCGTTGATTTCCCATTCGAAATTGTAGCAGAAGTAGCCAAAGTTGAAGCTAAACCTACTGAAAAAGTAGAAGAACCTAAAGTAGAAGTGTCTGCTGAGCAATCTACTGAAAACTAATAAATTATAAGTAGTAAATAGTTCATATCAATTATAATTTTTGATACCTATTAAAGAAGTGAAATCTTTAATAGGTATTTTTTTTACAAATATATTTTTTTTTCTCAAAAATAATATCTACTTTTGCCTCGTTTTTTAGCAAGTTTCTTATTACAATGGAATCAAAAATTAATACAGTCGGCCTAACTATATGGGGCTACAAGCAAGGTTGTAAAGTTTTAGCTTCTCAAGGAGTTAATTTTCAACTTAAAGAAATAAAGGACAGATTAAAGGACCTTAGTGCTTTTATTCGTATCCATATTCCTCGTGTAGATTTTTACACACTTCAATTTACGCAAAATTATAAAATATACACCCAATATCGCTCTTCTCGTGAGGTGAATGGTCAAACAGGAGTGTATATAGCTATTTCTTTGTATATTCCTCATTCTTTGCAATGGCGTGGAGTTCGGCAAGTACTCAACTTGTTGATGGATATGTACTTTGCAGAACATATAAACTACGAAAATGGGGCGCCATTGCTTAATGAAAAAGAAGATATCTTCCCTTATTTCAATCTCCTACGAGGTTATGAAAAACAACTTACTGAAGAGCTAGATGCAAAACCTTGCACTTTAGAAATGCCCTATGCACCTAAGGTTTTTTCTTACAGAGATATTTATGAAGTAGATAAATACTTCAATACACCATATCGTCCTGAGTTTAGCAACCTTCAGGATATCTTATTCTTGCGAAATGAATTCGTCGAAAATCCTTTTGCTTATAGTATAGAGCTTCTTTTCCCCGAATATAGAACTCTCTCAAATACAGCTGCAAGTACAGCAAGTAATAGCGGAACATCTCACTTTACTATCTCTGATAAAAGAATAAAAGTTTTAGCTTTTATGAGAAATGGTAGAGATGTAAGTTCTACTTATAGAAGTGAGATTTTTTCAGATGATGATACTATAGAATTACTCCTTGAAAAATCTAAGTATCACCAAATGTTCTCTTATAATGATACTATTAAAAAAGCAATTAAAAAAGGTTATATCAAACGTACTGATAATAGTTATAGTTTAGAGTATGTCCCTTTTGTAGAAAAAGAAACAAAACTCTATGTCGAAACTCCTCAGTATGATTTTCAAAAATATATTACTTTCTTAACTTTAGAAAGTGGTAGCTTCAAAATTAAACCTCATAGTGATAGCAAAGGCTTTTATTTCCTTTTTAAAGGTGAAGAGGCTCAAAAGATATTCAATATCAGTTATAATGGAATTGTTTTTAGAAGTAATTATGTAGTAGATGAAAAAGTCCCTCTATCTATTCCTTTTGAACAATATCATTTTACAGTTGTTTCCAATAAAATAGTATCTGTAGCTCTGAAAATCAATGGGATTTTATTTAGCAACTCCTTGCGTAGTGACTCTCCTATAGAGATAGTTCTTCCTGAACACTTGTATCACTTTGAGTTTGAGAATCAAGATACAAAGAGGGTGATAAGTATTTCTAAAAGTGGTGAGATAAACTATGAAATTGAGGGTAATGTACACAATCCTCAAATGCTTGCTTCTGAAAGCCCTCAAGCAAAAAATCAACTTGCTGTAGTGAATAATAATAGCTTGGCTATTATTGGAGATGACAAGAATAAGCCTGTACACAAATCTCGCTTCTTCTGGCTAAAAATAGCATCTATTGTAGTATTTGTTTTGGCATTAGTAGGTATAGGTTATTGGTTTATATTTCCTATGCTCAAAGATCCTACCAAGGCTTACATTGCTTTTAATTCTGAAAGCAAAATTGAAGATATTCATTTCTTAACAAATATAGATGAACGTACTTATGAGATTGACAGTGCTTGTATCCGCTTAAAAAAAGGATTACCTGAAACTGAAACTAAACTGGTAATTACTTTTGCTGAAGAAGGAAAAGATACTGTTGTTTTTAATAGAGAACAACTATCTAAATTGGCGACAATGGTACAACAAGGTAATAAAGATACTCTTAAAATTGATATAGTATCTCCTGCTCGTTTCTTTCTTGCTGAAGTGCAAAATTGGAAAAATACTCACGCCGATCCTAAAGGAGCTCTTTTCTTAGCTGAAGCAAAAAAACGAAACTATCTTACTGAGAAATTACGTCCTGAGTTTGAAAAAGCAGTATGGGAGAATTTCTTGAAAGATTTTGATTATTCAGCTTATAATAGAGAACAAGTAGATAGTCTTTTGCGTCCTTATTTAAGAGGAGGGGCTTCCGAATTAAAATCCTATCAAAAAGATTTGGAACAAATTATTTCTCAAACTAAAAGTCGCGAGAATCAGGAAGATAATATAGTAGAAGTAGCAACCCCTATGCCTGTTGATACTCCTGCACCTATAAGAGAATCTAAACCTGTTGCAACAACACCTAAAAGCAACCCTAAACCTAAGAAGAATATTCCTACTTCTCATCCTATTGAGACTACTACAGTTATAGTAGAGGGAGGAGATTCTAAAACAGTAGTGAGACGTACTAGAACAGGGGCAAGACCTCACGCTACTAATGTAAGCCTCACAGAGGAGTTTATTGCTGATTTAAAACGTTTCAACTCTCCTTCTTGCTCTGAAGAAGTGGTGGATAAAGTAAAAATTAATGCAAAACGTCTAAGTAATAGTGATTGGGAAGTTGTATCTTACGATTTTAATCAAAACAAAAATGAAATTGAGGAACGTGTGAGACAATATGTAGCATTCTTTACTGCCGTAAAAACAGGAGGTTCCATAGAAAATCTTAAACCGCCCTATTTTGGAGGACAATCAAATATAATCTATTTTCTTAAGAGAGGGGATAATTTTAAAATTGTAAAAGGAAAAACAAATCTCAAAACTTTTACTGATATTCGTCAGGCAATTATCAATACAGGTGTAGAACCTAAATCAATACGATAATAACCATAAAAACTATATACTATGTTAGAAGTTTTCAATAACTTTGATACTCTTTTAAAAGGATTTTGGATGGTAGCAATCCCTAGTTCTGTGATTTTTATTATCCAAATGATACTTACATTTATAGGAAGTGACGCCTCCGATGGTACTTCCGCCGATTTCGATGGTGATCTCAACGGAGGCGACACACCTTTCCAGCTTTTCTCTTTTCGTAATTTGATGAACTTCTTGTTAGGATTTAGCTGGACTGGTATTTCATTTTATAAAATTATTAACAATCAACTCCTACTCATAACTTTAGCTATTGTAGTAGGAGTTTTGTTTGTATACTTATTTTTCCTTATTATCAGAGCTCTAATGAGACTTTCAGAAGACAATACTTTCAAACTCTCAGAAACTATAGGAAAAACGGCTGAAGTTTATATTCCTATACCTGAATACAAGCAGGGGAGGGGTAAAGTAACCATTAGTGTACGCGGAACTATACACGAATTAGACGCTATGACCACTGGTGAGCGGCTTCCTTCTAACACCATCGTGAAAATAATTTCTATAGACGATGCCGTTTTATTTGTAGAACGATTGTAACAATTCAAAATTATTTCGTACCTTTGCCCTCTATAAAATATAATTGTAAACACAATGAAAATAGCTAAAAAAATATTTAAGTGGGGAGGTATTACACTTTTGCTCCTCATCATTGCAATGATTGCTATTCCTTTTTTCTTTAAAGATACTATTAAAGAAAAGGTGATTGAGATGGCAAATAAGAATTTAAAAGCAAATATTGCTTTGCAAGATGTAGATATCAGTCTATTTAAAAACTTTCCTAAAGCTCAAGTAACCCTAAATGATTTTGTATTAGTAAATAAAGAACCCTTTGTAGGTGATACTCTTTTTGCTGCTAAACATATTGATGTAACTTTGAGTATAAAAGATTTATTAGCGGGTAACTACAATTTGTTAGGTGCTAATGTGAAAGATGCTTCTGTATACATACACCTTAATAAAGAAGGAGTTGGTAACTTTGATATCGCCATCCCTTCCGATAAACCTGAAGAAGAATCTGCTCCTATCAAACTCGATATTCAACAATATAACGTTGAAAATTTAAAATTCACTTTTAAAATGGATGACGGTAACCTCTTTATGGAAGTAGCCGACATCTATCATAGCGGAAAAGGTAACTTTGCTGAAGAAGTGTTGGATTTAGATACACAAACTAAAGCCAACGTAACTTTTGCAATGGATAAAAGTACTTTTATGAAACAAGTACCTATTACACTTCAAGCTATTTTAGGTATTGACCTAAAAAATCAAAAGTACACTTTCAAACAAAATAAAGCTACTGTAAACCGCTTAGATTTGGTGTTTGATGGATTTATTCAGCTATTAGAAGAAGGACAACGTTACGATCTTACTTTTAGCACTCCTACTAATTCATTTCAAAACTTCTTAGCTCTTATTCCTGAAGAGTACTCCAAAAGTATTGAAAATGTAAAAACTACAGGTAATCTCACTCTCAAAGGTTTTGCAAAAGGAGATATGGTAGGTGATAAAATTCCTACTTTCGGACTTGAAATGTATGCAGACAATGCTTCTTTTAAATATCCGAACCTGCCTAAAACGGTGCGTGACATCACTATCGACCTAAAAATAAACAACACTACGGGTATTACCAACGATACCAAAGTAAATCTCAATAAATTTACAATGAGTATCGACCAAGATCACTTCTCAGCTCGTGCCAATGTGAGTAATATAGTAGTAAATCCATTTGTTGATTTAGCAGTAAAAGGTACTATTAATTTAGCTAATTTATCTCAAGCTTATCCAATTTCGTTAGATAAGAAGTTCTCAGGTATTCTTCGTGCTGATATCGCTACACAGCTGGATATGAAATCAGTAGAAACTAAAAACTATCAAAATATTAAAGCACAAGGTAATTTATCCCTTTCTCAATTTGTATATGCAGGCGAAGAGTTTGTGAAGCCTTTTCATATTGATAATTTGAATGTAGCATTTAGTCCTTCACACATTGGGCTATCTCAATTCGATGCCCGTACAGGTGAAACCGATTTGCATCTTACTGGAACAATTGATAATCTATACGGATTTGCTTTTAGAAAAGAAATTCTCAAAGGAAACTTCAATCTTTCTTCTAATAAATTGGTAGTAAACGATTTTATGCAACCTGCTGCCGAAACAACAACTCCTAAAAAAGAAACTAAAGAAGCTCCAAAAACTACTACTAAAGTTCCTGCTCAAGCAGCTATAAAAGTACCTGCTTTCTTGGATTGTACTCTTACAGCTAAAGCTAATACAGTGTTATACGACAATTTGAAGTTGAGTAATGTATCAGGAAAACTGATAATAAAAGATGAAAAAGTAGCTTTAGAAAACCTAAAATCAGATATTTTTGGAGGTAATATAGTCCTCTCAGGTGATGTCTCTACCAAAGAGAAAACACCTACTTTTGATGTAGATTTAAACCTCAATCGTGTCAATATTCCCGAAGCGTTCTCTCAAATTACGATGTTAGAAAAAATTGCGCCTATTGCTAAAGTAGTACAAGGTAAAGTAAATACTGTTATCAATGTGAAAGGTTCTTTGAAAAACGATTTAACTCCTGAAATCAATAGTGTCTCAGGTGATTTATTCGCAGCTCTCATCGACTCTAAGATTGATAGTCACGGTTCAGCCTTACTTTCAGCCTTAGATAGCCAATTTACAGGATTGAATTTAAATAATCTTAACCTCAAAGATGTGAAAGCAGCAGTTGATTTTGAGGATGGAAAAGTAAAAATAAAACCTTTTACTATTAAATATAAAGATGTAGCTATAGAGGTAGCGGGGTCTCACGGATTCGACCAACAGATGAATTACAAACTCACTTTCAATGTTCCCCCTCAAATGTTAGGTAAAGAAGCCGAAGGTTTGTTATCAAAACTCACTCCTGAAAATCAGAAAAAAATAACCAACTTACCTGTAGTTGCAACCGTTGGAGGAACTTTTAAAAAACCTCAAGTAAGCACTGATGCCAAAACCGTAGTAAAAGATTTAGCTACTCAAATAGCTAAAAACCAAATTAATAATCTTACTGCTAAAGGTACTGATGCACTACAACAAGCGTTAGGAAGTAAAACCAGTTCAGGTACAGCAGGCGAAATAACCAAAACTGTTGGTGGACTGATGAAAAATAGAGACAGCACAATGACTAAAGTGAAAGAAAAAGCTAAAGAGGAGGCTAAAAAAGAAGCTAAAAAACAATTAGGTAACTTCCTTAAAGGCTTAGGCGGAAAAAATGAAGGCGAATAAAAATAAAATTAATTGAATTATATATGTATAAAGTAGTACTTTTACGCCACGGACAAAGTGAATGGAACAAGCTCAACCTATTCACAGGGTGGCAAGATGTAGATTTAACTGAGCAAGGAGTACAAGAAGCTCGCGAAGCAGGACGTGTAATGAAAGAAGAAGGTTTCAAATTCGATGTTGCCTACACATCTGTACTTAAAAGAGCTATCAAAACTTTGAACAATGCTTTAGAAGCAATGGGTGACCTTTGGGTACCTACTCACAAAAGCTGGAGACTCAATGAAAAAAGTTATGGAGCACTACAAGGTTTAAACAAAGCTGAAACAGCTGCTAAATATGGTGAAGACCAAGTACTTTTATGGCGTCGCTCTTATGATGTACGTCCTCCATTTATTGAAGAATCCGATGAACGTCACCCGTCACACGACCGTCGCTATGCTGCCCTTACTAAAGAAGAAAAAACAGCTGGCGAAAGTTTGAAAGATTGCTATGATCGTATGTTGCCTATATGGTTCAATGAGATAGCTCCTGATATCAAAGCTGGTAAAAGTGTAATCATTGCAGCTCACGGTAATAGTTTGCGCTCATTAGTTCAATACCTCGACGGACTTTCTGAGGATGAAATCCTTAAACTCAACATCCCTACAGGGGTGCCTTTGGTGTATGAACTCGATGCTAACTTAAAACCTATCAAGCACTATTACTTAGGTGACCAAGAAGCAATTGCAGCTGCTATTAACAGCGTTGCAAATCAAGGAAAATCAAAATAGTATTTGTTTTTATAAAAAATACCTCCAAGAAATTTTATCCTTTCTGGAGGTATTTTTATCTTCTATTAAATGAGTATATTCCACAACTTGAACCTTAAAAATATTTAGATTAATGTTCTATACAATAAAATATTCCTCACTTTTTTCTATTCAATATGTTTGTAATTCAAAAATAATAATTATTTTTGCACTCAAATAGTAATATACTATTTCTGAAGTATAAGATAATTTAATTACTAAAACCTTTGGTCGTTGAAAATGAACATTTTATTTTTAAGTTATTTTCACTCTGCACGCACTCATTCTCTACAAATTAAATTTAAGGCTAAAAGTCTTTCACCACTTCGTATTTGAATCAGGTGTAGTTAGGTAATAATTAGGTGACAAATTAAGGTTACCTCAAATGTTTTTTACTAAAAATTACTCATTATTTAATTTACACTGTACAAATGAAAAATAAATATATCGACCTAATTGACCAAACCTACTATTTTCCACAAGATGAATTTACTTTAGATGGCGATGAACTTCGCTTTCACAATATTGATTTGATGGAACTTGTACGCAAGTATGGAGCTCCCCTCAAATTTATGTATCTACCCAGAATATCCGAGAATATTCAACGTGCCAAAAAATGGTTTGAAAAAGCTATTAAAAAACACAAATATAAAGGGGCTTATAACTATTGTTATTGCACCAAAAGTTCTCATTTCAAACACGTAATGGTAGAAGCTTTGAAAAATGATATCCACATGGAAACCTCTTCAGCTTTTGATATCAATATTATCAACAACCTTATCAGCGAAGGATTGATTACCAAAGAGAACTATATTTTGTGTAATGGTTTCAAACGTGATGCTTATATTGATGGCATTGCCGATCTTATCAATCGTGGCTATCAAAATTGTATTCCAATTATTGATAACTATGAGGAAATCAATTTGTTTGAAGAAAAAATAAAAGGCTCATACAATATTGGTATTCGCATTGCTTCTGAAGAAGACCCTCGTTCTGAGTTCTATACCAGTCGTTTAGGTATTGGCTACAAAAATATTGTACCTTTCTATAATCGAGAGATTAAGGATAATCCTAAAGTACGCCTCAAAATGTTGCACTTCTTTATCAATACAGGTATTAAAGATAATGCCTACTATTGGAATGAACTTTTGAAGTGTTTGCGTGTATATATCCAGCTCAAAAAAGTAGCTCCTGAACTTGATAGCCTTAATATAGGTGGTGGTTTTCCAATCAAAAGTTCATTAGCTTTTGAGTATGATTATGCCTATATGGTTGATGAGATTATCCGCCAGATAAAAATTACTTGCGATCAAGAAAAAGTACCCGTGCCTAATATCTTTACTGAATTTGGAAGTTTCACAGTGGGAGAAGCCGGGGGCGCTATCTACGAGATAATGTACCAAAAACAACAAAACGACCGTGAAAAATGGAATATGATTAATTCCTCTTTCATTACTACTTTGCCTGATTCTTGGGCTATTAATAAACGTTTTGTATTATTGCCTATCAACCGTTGGAATGATGAGTATGAACGCGTACTTCTTGGTGGGCTTACTTGTGATGGTGATGATTATTACAATAGCGAACAAAATATGAACGCTATCTATTTACCTAAATACAACAAAAATAAACCACTCTATATAGGTTTCTTCAATACAGGGGCATATCAGGATAGTATTGGTGGGGTAGGGGGATTGCAACACTGCCTCATTCCACAACCTAAAATAGTACTTATTGATAAAGATAAAAATGGTAACCTCACCTCTCGTCTCTTTATGGAACAGCAAAAAGCTGACGAAATGTTAAAAATCTTAGGTTACTAAAATTTAAGGTATAAACTTTGCTAAAGTCTCTTACGAGACTTTAGCAAAGTTCAACAAAACCTTTCCTTTTTAACTTCTAACAGGATGAAATATATAGTTCTTTTTTTCTTATCAATCACTACTTTATGGGCACAAGATACCACTACTACTAAAAGGTATCAATATAAAGTGTGGATAAAACCGTCATTGAGTATTAATTATCTCGCAGTTGATATAGAAGATTCTCCTATAAATATAAATCTAAAAAATAAAACAATATTGCCCAACTATCCTCTTACAATGGGGTTGGGTTTAGGAGTGCATAATACCTATGTAAACCTAGACTATGCCAGAGGTTTAATGCCTTTGCGCAATGAAAATAAATATGGAAAAACGAGCTATTTTGATTTTCAAATACATTCTTTTATTAGCAATAAGTTTTTGTTAGACCTTTATTACCAAAGTTATAAAGGTTTCTATTATGAAAATGGTCAAAATATACATCTTCTCAAAGATGCTCGTGTACAACAGATAGGAAGTGAATTTTTATACTTCACCAAATGGAGAGAAACCTCTTTAAAAAATATTTTTAATCCAGAAGGTAATCAATTAAAACCTTTATTTAGTTTTTATGTTGGAGGAGGCGTTTTCTATCATAAACTCAGTTTGCCTCTTATAGATCTAGATAGAACTGACGATTTCAAGCATATACAAACTGGGTTAAGTGGAGGGGTAGCCAATCTTTGGCAAATTGCCCCTAATCTCACCTTTAGTGGTTTAGTAGGATTAGGATTCTATTTTGGGGGAGAAACAGCTCCTATAAGTAAAATGAAAATTAATCAATATGTAAATTTTAGATACAATATTGCTCTTACTTACAAAATTAAAAACTCAACAATAGATTTTTCAATACTACATAATAATAAACGAGTATATTTTAATAATTCCGACCTTGTAAGTATTAAAAACTCTACTTTTAGAATTAGTTTTACACAACAACTCAATGTAACTACTCGCCATAACAACAAAGTGATGAGGTTCTTAGGAATGTAATCTATTCCTTTTGAGAAAACAATAATCTAATAATCAAAATAATACAATTGGTATAATATTTGTTTCTAAATAAAAAGTTAAAAATATTTGGTATTTTTAAAATAAAGCACTACATTTGCGAATTATAAATAAATACATAAAACAAAAAACTGTTTTAAAATTGCAAAACAATATGAGAAAACCATTATTAATGGCTGCTGCGCTACTTATTTCGGCAGTCGCATTCGGACAAAAAAAAGAGCTTAAAGAGATTGAAAAACAAATCCGTAAAGGTGATTTAACATCAGCTCAAAGTGGTTTAAATGCCATCAAAGGAAGTGTAGAAGGCACTGAATTTGCTCCTCAGTTTTATTTTTTAGAAGCTCAAGCTAATATCGAGCTAACTAAGAAAAACAAAAGTTTGGCTTCTTTGCAAAACGCTACCGCTGCTTTTGCTAAAGTAAAACAATTAGAAGGCGGTAAAGGAAAATATACTAATCAGTTACAATCATTAGCTGATGAAGCTATAAACTTTGCAGTAGGACAAGCTCAAGAAAAGTACAAAGCTAAGGATTACAAAAATGCTTCAGTAGCTTTTGAACAAGTATATCGCCTTAGCGCTCGCGATACTGTGTTCTTATACAATGCTGCTGTAGTAGCAGTAGAAGGCAAAGACTATGATAAAGCCGTGAAATTGTACTCAGAACTTAAAGACCTTGGTTATGATGGAGCTGAAACACTTTATATCGCAACCAATAAACAAACTAAACAAGATGAGACTTTCTCTGATAAAAACCAAGCTGAACTAATGGTAAAAGCAGGGACTCACGAAAAAGCAAGAGTTGAAAAAACACCTTCTAAACGCGCCGATATCATAAAAAACATAGCCTTTATCTATGTAGAACAAAAGAAAGTTGATGAGGCTATCAAAGCATTTGAAGATGCTAAAAAAGCATATCCTAAAGATGCAAACATCATCCTTGCTGAAGCTAATGTATACTTGCAGTTAGATAATAAAGAAAAATTCAAACAACTAATGCAAGAAGCTGCTCAATTAGATCCAAATAATGCTGACCTTCACTACAATATTGGAGTAATCAATATGCAACAAGGTAATATTTTGGAAGCACGCAAAGGTTTTGAACAAGCACTTAAAATTAAACCTAACTACGCTGATGCAGCTTTGAATATCTCTACTACCTACATCAATGAAGGTAATGGTTTGATTGAGCAAATGAACAAATTAGGAAATTCTAAAGCTGATATTGCTAAATTTGAAGCATTAAGAGACCAAAAAGATGGTTTATTCAAAAAAGGTGCTGAAGTATTAGAGAATTATACTAAAGCAAATGGTAATGTTGAAAACATCTTAGAACAATTGAAAAACATCTATGGAGCTTTAGGAGATAGTGCTAATTTCCAACGTGTAAAAAAACTTTTAGGACAATAATTGAATCCTATGAAAATGAAAAATAGGAATTAGAGAGAAAAGTCTAATTCCTATTTTTTTATTCCTATTCAATAAAATATTTTATTTTGTCGAAATGCGTTATTTTATAGAACTCTCTTTCTTTGGTAAAAATTATCACGGTTGGCAATCTCAACCAAAGGCTATTTCTGTGCAAGAAGTTTTAGAGCAAGGACTTTCAACAATACTTCGAACTCCTATAAGTGTAGTAGGAGCAGGGCGTACTGATAGTGGTGTACATGCTTCACAAATGTTTGCTCATTTTGATGTAACCGAACCTTTACCTACCAACTTTGTACATAGATTAAACGCTTTCTTACCAAAAGATATTGCTGTTCATAACATATATGAGATGAAACCAAATGCTCATACCCGATTTGATGCCCTCAAACGTACCTATCAGTATCATATTAGTACTCAAAAAGATGTGTTTGCTTATGATTATGCAATGTTTTTCACTCATACATTAAATATAGCAATAATGAATGAAGCTGCTCAAATTCTTCTTGATTATAGCGATTTTCAATGTTTTTCTAAAACTCATACCGATGTAAAGACTTTTATATGCAAAATTTATAAAGCACATTGGGAGAAAATAGACAAACAACTAGTCTTTACCATCATAGCCGATCGTTTCTTGCGCAATATGGTGCGTGCTATTGTAGGAACTCTTATAGATGTTGGATTACAAAAGCTATCACTCACAGACTTTGAAGATATTATTCTCAGTAAGAATAGAAGTAAAGCAGGAGCTTCAGTGCCAGCTTGTGGATTGTTTCTCACTCATATAGAATATCCTGAAGAGCTCTTTATTCAAAAAATCAATTAAATTATTAGTATTATTCAGTGAAATTCATTACTTTTGCAAACTTTTTTAAATAAAACTAGAAATGAAATATCTACAAAACAAATACTTAAAAATAGTTGTAGCTGTCCTTATTGTAGCTTGGGCAGTATACCAATTCACTCGAGGAAATATAGGAAATGGCATTGCTCTCATTTTTCTATCACTTATTCCTATTTTATTGTATTTTCGCAATGAGTTTATATTACTTACCTTTTTGCGTTTGCGAAAACAAGATTTCGCAGGAATGGAAAAATGGCTTGGCAAAATCGTAGACCCCGAAACAGCCTTATTACGTAAACAACAAGGCTATTACAACTATATGTACGGAATTATTTATTCACAAAAAAATCTTACACAAGCTGAAAAATACTTTCGTAAAGCCTTGCAATTAGGGCTTACAATGAGTTACGATGTAGCAATGGCAAAATTGAGTTTAGCAGGTATAATGATGCAAAAACGCAAAAAACGCGAAGCCCAAGAACTTCTTACAGAAGCTAAAAAATTAGACAAACAAAACCTTATGACCGAACAGATAAAAATGATGCAACAACAACTTAAGAAAATCTAAATTAAGAGTAGGTCAGTATATTGATTTTAAAAATTTTAAAACAGATAAAAGAGTTAAAAGTAACATTTTGCTCTTTTATTTTTTTATTGTTAACATAGTAACTTAATAAAAATGATACAAATAGCTAATACCATTATTTCAGAAGATATAGTAGAAAGAGATTTTGTTTGCAACCTCAGTGCTTGTAAAGGAGCTTGTTGTATAGAAGGAGATGCGGGAGCACCTATAGAAGAGCGAGAACTCAATATAATGAAACGTATTTATCCAGAAGTAGCACCATACCTTACAGAAGAAGGAAAGAGAGCCATAGAGGAACAAGGAATATATGTAAAAGGAGAAGATGGAGATTGGGAAACCCCATTGATAAATGGGGGAGAATGTGCTTATGTAGTACGAAATGAAAAAGGTTGGGCACTTTGTGCTATTGAACAAGCATATAATGATAAAAAAATAGAATGGAAAAAACCTATATCTTGTCATTTATATCCCATACGTTTGCAAGAGTATAGTTCATTTACAGCGGTAAATTATCATCGTTGGAGTCCTATATGTGATGAAGCTTGTACTTTAGGGAAAGAGTTAGAGATGCCAATCTATAAATTTGTAAAAGAAGCCCTTATTAGAAAATTTGGAGAAGAATGGTATAAAGAATTAGAACTTATAGCAGAACATTTGAAAAAGTGATAATGAACATAGAGAAAACTAAAAACTGACACAGCTATTTTAAGAAGTTAGGCGTAATTAGTTGATTATCAAACTAATTACGCCTATTTTGTAGCGAAGACGGGAGGGGGTTTCCGAAAAGCACAAAACGTAAAAGTCTCATTATAAAGCCTTTTTTTTATTAGTGAAAGGCAATAAACATTACATATAAGTCCCGTAATAGACCCAATACACGGGGCTATATATAATAATATATTTTATTTTATTTTTTATGTATATTAATAGTAATAATATTTATGTGTTTTATGTGCAATAGGTTAAGTTATTGATTTTCATATATACTTCTTGCACACAAAATGCACACAAATTCATTTCTGCACATAAATTATTTATGTGTAAGTTGCAAATTAGTCTTCAATAGGTTTGAAAATCTCATCAAAATACTCTTTGGTATCATCTAAGGTATGTTCTAAGTTGTAAGTTTTACTTTGCCTATCATCTAATGTTTCATCGCTAAACGGCAGAGTAAATCTAAACTTATCATCAACTTCCAGTTCTTTGTATTTCAGTATTCCAAGTTTATCCAATTTTGCATTTACCCCTACGAGCAATTCATATATTTGCTCCATAAGCTCCCTATCGGTTAGCTGCCGATGGTTTCTAATGCTATTAAAGTTGTCTAATTCCTCTTTCATATTATTTTATAATTACTTACTTATCTTTTCCTCCATTAGCTGTATTATTTTATCTTTCAGCCCAGAGTTCTCTTGTGTCAATCGTTGGTTTTCTTATTTTCTCTCCTCCAAGCTATTTTTATATGCTGAATTTCATCTTCATAATTTGAAGGAAAAATATTATAATATATTTTACTTCCGTTTAATACCTTTCCATCTGTTTTCACAAATAAAATATAGCTTTGCGCTCCTATTTGTGTTCTATCACTATTGAAAGTCATAATAGATATAATACTACCCCTTATAATTCCTCTACAGAAAAATTTCTTTATTTCTCCAAGAGGCTTAGTTATAATTATTGTTCCTCTTATTTCTTCTCCAACTTGTTTTAAATAAATAGTAGATTTATCAATACCATCATCTTCATACCAAGTTCCAGCTACTATATACCCACCATAACTAATCTTTTTAATTAAAGGAATTAATTTTTCAACCCATAATGATTTAAAAACCCATAATAAAAAAGCTGTAACAATACCTGAAACAATTCCTATAGATAAATTATAAAAAGTCATTACTTATTCAATATTTCCAAGTTATTATCTCCAAAAATCAGCTTCATAACCTGCTCCTTTTTGTCCTTTTTAAGTTCTATCTGCAATACAGCTTTTACCTCATCATCGCTATTGTTATATTCAGTATTAGGATAAGTAATAATATCTTTTACATCTACCCCAAGAAAAATAGCAATTTGCAATAATCGTTCTATGGATAATTCTCTTCTACCTTTCTCAATAAGGCTATAACTACCCTGTTCTATACCTAAATGTTCCGCTACATTTTGTTGTGTAAACCCTTTGTTTGTACGGATTTTTAGAATATTCTGTAATATTTGTTCTTGTGTTATCATAGTATGTAAAATTAAACAATTAATAATCAATAGAATATATTTTTTTTGAAATAAATTATTACAAAAAGCTATATTTTTTATTGCATATTGAAATATTGTTATTATATTTGCACCCGAAAAACAAACCTAAAAAGCGAACTATAAACAAGACACTAATTAGAGCAACAAAATTACAAATAACTTTTTTATTAGCAAAGTAAATAAAACACTATGATCACCGAGAAAAAAACAGAAAACCTAAATCTTATAACTAAACTTTCTATCTCATTGTATGAAGATGAAGAAATTGAAAGACTAATCTTAGAACGTGATAACAGTCCAATAGGGATAGCAAAACTAACACAAACCCTAATAACAAATGCCAATAGCGAAGTAGTGAAAAAAACTATCTCAACTATCGAATCTATTCTATATAATTTTAAAAAACACACCCAAATATGATACAAGCACAAACCATATCCGTAAAACTAAAAACCGAAATACAACAACGTATCGACGACACCGTCATTGCCATTCTACACCTCAAAACCAACACCCCACAGCGAACCATAAAAAAATGGCTACAAGAGGCAAGCAGCAAACTCACACATTATTCATTCCTCATAGCCCTTTCCGAAATATTTAGTACAAACATCGAAAACCTCATCGACATACACCGCCAGTAGGGGCGAATGGCAATTCGCCCAAAGCGATACATACCGAACACGTAAAACCATAAAACAATGAATCACATAAACCAAGTTACCCGCATTCTAAACACCTTGTACGACATCGAATACATCAATGTACTATGTACAACCGTCGAAAACGATATGCTAATCATCGACTTCTCCTACCGAAACGAGAATGCTATAAGCGATATATACAACCGCCTCGCTGGTGGACACCTTAGTCTCAACAGCAATATAGGCGTTGCGCAACTCTCTTTCTTACTTACTGAATTAGACCAAGAAGACCCACAAAATACAACAATAGTAGCTTTCGCCTACCCCGATGAAAATTAAATAATGTTAGTCAGTTCGTTAGTGAAGCCGTGCTACCTGCGCAATATCGGCACGGCTTTATTTTCCAATAAGCAACTGGCAATTATCCCCATACCCTAACACCTAAAAACTAATGAATAACGACTACAAATACACCCCAGAAAAACTATACGAAAATACCGACAACGGACTCGACATACTCCACCGTTACCTCCCCGATTGCGTAGGTTGCGAACGCACCCGCAAACCATTTCGCTATCGCAATGAGCGCACCCCTTCAGCCTACCTATATTTGCCACCACAAGGCAAATGCTGGATCGTAAAAGATTTCGGTGGCGACACACATACCCCTATACAAGTATACCAGCACCTCACCGGCGAAACCGATTACCACCGCACCCTACAAGCCCTATATGCCGAATTTAATATAGGCGAAAACTCACTAAACCTCACCCCAAACAAAACATTTGCACCCCGCGGAAACCACCCCGACGGCTATTTCCGCATATACCCAAAAACACAAATCGAAAACCTACAAGTAATACACCCCTTCCTAACCCCCGAAATATGCGCACGCTATAACGTACACGAACTACAAAAAGTAGAACGCGTAACCTCTAACGGCAAACTAATGACCATAGAAGCCACACCACAATACCCTATGTTCGCCTATTCCCCCGATTTAAACAATTGGGCTAAAACATACTACCCAGCCGAGAAAAAACGCAAAATAACCGACGAAAACGGAAATACCAAAACCGAAAATTTCAAACACGGATACCTCGGAAAAAAACCTCCCGTATACCTGCACGGACTCGCATACATCAAATCCATAATCACCGATGAACGATACCAAAAAATACAAGAACTACGCACACAAGTAGAAAACTGCGACTCCCCAGAATTCAAAAAACAAATACAAGAACTCCTAAACGAAGAACTCTTACCCTACGTAATTATATGCTCCGGTGGCTCCGACGGGCTCACCCTCGCTTCTCTATCCCCCGACTTCTACCCCGTTTGGGGAAACTCCGAAGGCGATATAATACAATATACAGACTACGAGTACCTAAAAACCATAAGTCAGCACCTCATAAACCTACCCGATGTCGATACATCAGGAATCGAATTTGCCTATAAATATTCCAGAAAATACTGGAAACTCCCCACCGTATTCCTACCAAAATACTATTTAGGCGAAAAAGGCAAAGACTTCCGCGACTACGTAAACTATTTCAAAGAAGCAACACCACAAACCGTCGCCAACGAATTTAAAAAACTACTAAAAATACCAGTATCCTGCGATTTCGTAACCTTAGAAGACAAAAAATACACCATAAACCACGAAAACCTATTCTACTTCCTACAAGTAAACCACTATTTCGTATTCCAGTCCGATATAGCACAAAATACCGACAACGAAAACAAAGGATATTTAGTAAAAGTAGACGACTATAAACTATCAATCCCACAAACCGCCACCATACGCGACTTTTGTGTCAATTACTACGTTCGCAAAGGAACCACACATCAAGTGCTCAAACTATTGCGCACCTGCAAAGCCCTATCAGCCCCCGAACTCAAAAACGCCACCTACAAAAAATTCGACCTTACCAAGCACGGCAAAGAATTTCAGCTATTTTTCTTTCAAAATACCGCCATAAAAGTAACCCCCGAAAAAATCATAACACTAAAACGCGACGACATCAACAACTACATATTCGATAACGCCGTACTACCCGCCAATATCCGCCTGCTCAACGAACCATTCTTTGAGCCCTATATCGATGAGCAAGGGCGCAACCGCGTACGCATAAGCACCGATAAATGCGAATACCTAAACTTCCTCATCAACGGAAGCCGAGTCTATTGGGCTAAAGAATACCCCCACGAAGCACACCGCTGGGGAACATTCTACACCCTCAACAGCCCACACCTCACTGAAGAAGAACAAATCACACAAGAACAACACTTCTTATCCAAATGCTACGCCATAGGATACCTATTACACCGATATAAAATGCCCCATTTCGAAAAATTTATATACATAGTAGACGACGAAATGAAAGGAACCCTATCACAAAGCAATGGCGGTACCGGTAAAGGTATATTCTCCAATGCAATAAAACTCTCAACAAGCGTATTCAATTGCGCCGGTAAAGACAGCAAACTATTCGATAACACACACATATTCGACGAACTCAACGAAAACCACGACGTAATATGCTTCGACGATATGGCAGAACACCGATTTGAAAAACTATACAACTACATCACCGACGGCATACGAGTAAACCCCAAATTCCGACCAAGTTTCTTTATCCCACCCGATAAAAGCCCAAAACTATTCGGGACCTTCAACCACGCACTAAAAAACGGAGCCGATAGCGATTTCCGCCGACTATTCTTTGTAACATTCTCATCATACTACCACTACTCACACCCCGAAATGAAACGCCAGTGGCAACCAACCGACGACTTCGGGCATAGCCTATTCGACGACTGGAACGCCTCTCAATGGGACTTATTCTACAACTTTATGCTACGTTGCACCCAATTCTATATGCAAAACAAAATGAACCCCTATTTTGCCCCAATGGATAGAATAAACCACAACAACCTAAAAGCCTCAATAGGCGACAACTTCCTTGAATGGGCTGAAGAATACTTTGCAGAACGACTAAATACCGAAGTACAACGCCGAGAAATGCAAGAAGACTACAAAGCCTCCTGCGGTAATTTCAAACTCACCGCACAAGGCTTCCGCACCAAGTTAGCACAATACTGCCAACTCAAAGGATACACCCTATCCGATATCATCAAAAAAACCGAATACACCCCCGACGGTCGCCGTGCCTCCGTCGATTACTTTATGATCACCGCAAAAACCGAAAAAACCGAAACCACCAACCCGTCCCACCCGTCCGCCCCGTCCAACGACGACAACGACGACAACGACCCCGATTTATTCACCGATTTACCCTATTAAACAATGAAAATCATAGACCTATTCAGTGGTATTGGAGGCTTTTCACTTGGCTTTCAGCGTGCAGGATACGAATTTACAGAGCATTATTTTTCAGAGATAGACAAACACGCAATCGCAAACTATAAAAACAACTTTCCACATGCAAAAAACCTCGGAGACATTACAACTATTCAGCCCGCAGACATTGCAGGAGCAGACATTATCACTTTCGGTTCGCCTTGCGTCGATTTCAGCATTGCTGGAAAGCGTTCCGGACTCGCAGGCGAAAAAAGTAACATTATCAAGTACGCAATTGCCCTCATTGCTTGCGTCCGACCAAGTGTATTTATCTGGGAGAACGTTAAAGGAGTATTCTCCTCAAATGCTGGCGCAGACTTTTGGGCAATTCTCAAAGCGTTTGCCAACATTGGGGGTTATAGACTTGAATGGCAATTGCTTAATACAAGCTGGCTTTTACCCCAAAATCGACAGCGAATTTACCTTGTCGGACATCTTGCAGGACGAAGTATCCCAGGAGTATTTCCTATCCAAGAAAATGATTTCATTTCTACAAAAAAAACGCAAAGTCAATCACAGATGCAAATTAGTGGAACAATCAAAGCCAATGGCAATATGAATGCTGATGACACCTACATCATTCCTAAAACTGCAAGTACCCTCACAGGAGGCGGACATTCTGGAGGCTTACATTCCGATATGACGGTAATACAACAACGTTCACGAGGCAAAAATAAAGGCGCAGACCTAACTATTTGCCCTACTATATCGAGCAACGCCTTTCAAGAGAATAATCTACTGTGTGGCGTACGCCGCCTTACCGAAATAGAATGCGAACGCTTGCAAGGTTTTCCAGATAACTGGACACAATACGGCAACTACAACGGCAGAAAAAGGCGCATATCAAAGACACAACGCTACAAACTCATAGGCAATGCCGTAACCGTGGATATAGTAAAATTAATAGCAAAACGATTAAAAATAATAAAACAATGAACCTCGACCTATTCCCCAAAGCATTCTCCTACTGCCTACAGCGAGGCATAACAGTAGAGTGTGAAGCAAAAGACTACTACGGCAACCGCATACAATTGCACGTAAAGCGCAAAGGCAAAATAGTAGACTCCTCCAAGCAATACTACAACAACAAAACCGTTGGCGACAAACAAAAAGAAATATACATCACCCTATATGAAAGAGAATTAAAGAAAAACAAAATACCGCAAACCCTATGAAAGTACTCACAACCGTAAAAACCAAAAAACAACTCACCGCCCTATACCTCTCACAGTATAGCGAAAAGAACGTACGCACCTACATCAACGATATAATCGCACAATATCGCCCCAACGCTATTAATAGCAAAAATATCAGTCTACAAGAATTTCTCACCTTTGTAGAACTCTATGGAACCCCCGAGGGATACACCCTATCTGATGAATTACAACACGAAATAAAAAACCGAAAACTAAAAGTATAAAGAAGCTACGCATAAACATATACTTCCTCCAAGCCCGCCAATAAAGTGGGCTTTTTTATTCTATAAACTACCCAATCTTACCCAATCCTGCCCTATTGTGCCTAATCGTTTCTATTCGGTTTTCTTCTCATACTATATTTGCCCCGAATATCAATAACCTTAAACCGCATAATATGAGTATAACAGCAGACGAGATTAATAGGGGGCTACACCGCGAAGTGCGCACTGGCGCGCTCTATGGTGCTTTTATGCCCCCTTCCGACTGCTCCTCTACCAAGCTTGGCAACGGTGACACCTCTTTTGCTATACAAAATATGGCAAAAACAGCCCGCAAGTACCAGCACCACACCCGCGATTTAACCCTAAAGTTTTTCAGCGGAATGCCCCTCGAAAAACTTTGTAATGATATTCACCAATTCTTGTATTGGCACTTTCAATATAGTATTGACGGTGACAAACAGCTACTGCGTTCCCCCGCTTGTAGCTGGCTCTCCCGTTTCGACGGTATCGACTGCAAAAGCTACAGCATATTTGCCTCAACAATACTCCTCAATGCAGGAATAAAGCACTATATGCGCCGTATCAAGCAAGCTATGAACCCCAACGGATTCACGCACGTATACGTAGTAGTACCGAAAAACCAAAAAACCGCAAATCTTGCACAGGGATATTACGTAATCGACGGTACTATCAACACAATGCAAGAACTGCCATACCTCGAAAAAGACGATGTATCGGTTTATTATCATAATGAAAAGTCTGGTTTATCATCGCCCCTACCTACAATGCTCACAAGCGACACCCGACATCAAAAACGGCAAGCGTGGCGAGCATTTGTAGAGGCGATAGATAATATCGGAAAACTCAACCCTAATAACCCCGAACTTGCCAACCTCAAAGCGCGTGTATACCAACTTGCTAAAGAGAATCGTACCGATGTACCTTTCAAGATTGACGGCTTTACAATCACCCTCGACGGACGTAAATACAACCTTTGGAAAAAAGAATACGAAGCCACTGCCCTCGGTGAAGCAGATGTAAATCAGCAGTTAGAAGATTTGTTAAACCAATCCTACGAAGCTGGTAAACAAAACGCCGAAGCCACTGGCGCATATCACAAGCAAAAAGCACAACAAACAGTCAATGCAGTAGGCAATGCAGCTTCAGCCACCGCCACCGCCACCATTGTAGCCATAGGAGGAAAAGCCGCTTTAGCTTCCAACGCAGTCCCTGGCGTAGGTACCATTGTAGGACTATGTATTGCCGCTGTAACCGCTATTGTAGCCCTCGCCATAATGCTATGGGGCAACCCTTGTGCGGGTGCTTTCTATACATCTGACTATATCAATCGCGGACTAAAAGAACAATTCTTTGAGCAGTTCAAAACCACAATGAACACCCTGCGAACCAAGTTAGAACAAGGATTAGAGCCCACTGCCACAAGTGAACTCAATAAACTTTTGAAAGAAATAGACCTCGGTAGCGCACACTATTACCACGAATGCCAAGTACACGACCAAAAGTGTAGCACCGAAACCCTAAAAAGTTACGATACATTCGTCAAAAACACCAAAAAAGCCGTCGATGATATGCTCGATATGCTCAAATTCAAGCTATCCGAGAACTTCAATGTAGCAGTTATCGAACGCCAAGGCAGTGTATCCGAACGAAGTTGGTACTTCATAGTGCCCAGTGGCAAAGATGTAATATCAGCCAAATACCGCTTTTTAAAGGTAGAAAGCCGCGACAAGAAAAAAGGCATATATCCTTACGGAAGCGAACAGAGTTTTGACGCGTGGTTAGAAGAGAATGTAACCACCTTGCGAGTAGAGTACGGCGCACAACAAGCCGAAGCCTACCGTCGTGAAATGTTACCTTTCAAAGAAAAAATTGCCGCAATACGCCGTAACATATACCTCCCAGTCGTTACCCAAGTAACAATGGAAGACGAATTGCGCCGTGAGCAATACAGTATCTATCTCAAGTACGATAAAAAGTACCAACAAGAACTGTTAGACCTAGCCAAAAGCAAAACCGAAGCCTACAACCTCGCCAACAAAACATTTTGGGAAGAACTCAAAAAAATACGAGCCCAACGCCTATACGAAGAGCAACACAGCGACGAAAATCGCCGTAAAATTGCACAATCAGAAGCAAATAGAATGGTAGGGCTCGAAAGCAAAAAACTCCTAAACCTCGCCCTTGTTGGCGCATTAGGAATAGGAGTACTAACACTCATCAGCAAAAACTAATACTTAAAAAATATGTTTGATACAATAGCACAAAACAGAATTGCACGCGCCTCCTTATCCTCACCCTGCCAAGGATTAGGAGGTTGCAACAATCACCGCGCACGCGCCGAACAACAAGAAGCCGTAGAACGCTCTTTGCCCGCTCAAATAGCTTCAGTGCTAACACAAGTAAGTACATTGAAAAACGGCGCACAACAAAAAGAATATGATTTGCTTAGAGAAAAGCAAACAAAATTAGAACAAGAAGTTATCAAGTTAAATGCACAACTCAAGCAAAACAAATTAGTAGTAGACGCTTGGGAAACCAACCCTCAACAACAAGCAGGAGTAGAGGGATTAGGCTGGTTTGGTAAACGTTTGTGGAACAAAGCATTTTCTTGTGAGCATTACGAAGAGAGATTAAATGAAAGCATTGAAAGAACACGCCCTTTGGAAGTTAAACTTGCAGAGGCAAACAAGGACTTAAAAAACATTCAAGCGCAATTATCCCCAGAGAATTTGCAGATACAGCGCAACGCAATAGCCAAATTGGAAGCTGAAATCGCTCAAAAACGCGACCTACTCAATAGCTATAATAAGCGTATCGCCGACTCCCGTACCAGCTACCAAGCCAACAAAGACGCTCAAAAACTCGCCCTCGAACGTGAAGCACAAGAAGCAGCCGCCAAAGAGCAAGCCAAAGCAACAGCTAAAGAGCAAAGCAAGCAAACACAAACTATAATATTAGTAGGTGCAGCACTCGTAGGAGGTTACCTATTATTCCACAGATCAGCCACAAAAGTAAACGCATAATGAATACTGGAGCCCTCTTAAACGGCATAAGCAATGGGCTAACATTAGCACAACAAGGAAAAGACTTGTACGATAGTTTTGGCAACAAAAACAATGGCAATAGCAACAGCGGTAATACCGTAGTAAACGAAAATCACTACCACGTTACCAAAAGTAAAGAAGAACTCGAAATAGAACGCCAACGCCTCGAATTAGAGCGACAGCAAGCCTCATTTGCCAATGCCACCGCCCGAAGCCAGCACGCCGAAAAACTTAGAAATGAACGTAAAATTGTCGATAGTATTACCGATAAAGGTAGCGATAACACCGCACTATATATGTTAGGAGGTATCCTCTTCTTAGGTTTTATTATCGTACTAATGAGAAAAAAATAAAAATGGAAGCAAAATTAGCAGTATATCAACTCGCCGCCCCCTGCACCACTTGTAACAGTGGCGGAATGTCTGGTTTCCTTGATTTTCTAAAGGCAAACCCCGAAAAGAAAGCACAACGCCAGCAAAACCGACAAATCAGACAAGAACAACGCCAGCAAAATCGTGTAATACGGCAAGAGTTACGAGAAAAGAAAGGCGGTAATATCTTTCAGCGAAACAATATTACAGCAGGCACCACACTCGAACGCCTTAACCAGTTAGTAGATTTAGCAGGAGGAGCCGCCAATGTTATCAATTCTTTCAAAAGCGGTCAGCCAGTACGCGTAAACGGCGAAGATTTAAGCCCAGAAGAACAAGAATATGTATACAAAACCGCAGTTGCACGCCAAAACGGCACCCTCAACGAAAGCAACAGCAATAGTATGTTCCAACAGCTAATGTTAGCTAAAATGTTAGATGACAATAAGAAAGACAATACCCCCCTATATATCGGGCTCGGTGCCGCAGCACTTATTGTTATTGTCCTAATGATGAAAAAATAACACCCTATAACAATTTAAAAACAATCAGAAAAAATGAGCAAAATTAATCAAAAAACACTCACCGAAAGCGCTACAACAGCAGCTGGTGTCGTAGCTGGCGCTATGGTTTCACGAGTTGCCGCCGATAAATTATCAGGCGTACTCAAAAAACCTCTCTTGCGCCACGGAGCCCTCGCCCTTGCAGGACTTGCCCTTGCCGCCTTTGTAAACCCGAAAGAAACAAGCGGTAAACTCCTACAAAGTGCTGGTGCAGGTATGGCAGCTACCCAACTCACCGAAGTACTCAAAAGCGTACTCACCAAGGAAAATGAACCGATGAAAGAGGGTATCCTCAAAACAGCCCTCGGAGCCCCAGCCGAAGAAACCACCGTATACGTAGATAGCAGTAGCGAATACTATCCGTATGAAGAGATTGTAGACAACCCCTTTGAAGAACAACCACAACAACAAAATTTGTTCCTCTCAGGAGCCGACCTATTCGCAGAAGCCTAATTATTAATAAACACTTAAAACACAAACACAAATGAATGAGTATTTTGTAAATGAAGAGCAATACCAACGTGTTGCTACATTCCTCTCCCGCCAAGCAGCCAAATTTAATCTTTCACCAGATGTAATGGCACGTATGAAACCTACCCCAAGTGAATTGTATGTAAAATCTAAATTCAACGCAGGTGGAAATGTACCACTTCTCAACGGAAACAGCACCCAAGAAGTAGGCGTAACAAACTTTGACGGTAACCGTCTCGACAACGGTCGCTTTTTCGTCATCGATTCAGTATCCCTATTGTATGGAGAAGCCGCCGATAGTAAAAAAGTATGGGAGGTGGATTATAACAAAGAAATCCCAGCTGAACTGAAAGCCTCTCACTTGGTACTTCGCCAAAATGGTGAAGTAATCATCAAATTGCCAGTAGAAAGTATCTACCAAGCAAGCAAAACCGATGATCGTTACCGTCGCCTCGGCGCTTTAGCAGTGATTGAGCCTACACAAACAGTAGACCTTACTATCGAAACCCCTGCAGGTAGTTCTATTACTACCGCTAATGGTAGCGACAAATCTTTCGTACAAGTCCTATTCAAAGGCTTTGAAACTTATATGAAACGATAAGAGTAAGTGCCATTTTGTCAGTTTGCCAATGTGTCTATCACATTGGCAAATCGACAAAATAAACTAATTAACAAATTGAAAACAAGATGACAAGTAGTATAATAACAAACCGCGTTAATATTAAGATTTCAAACGGGCAAAAAGCGCAAACCGAATACGTTACACTCGAAAAAGGTAAATGTGTAGGCGTGTACTTTATTCCTTTTAAAAACTACAACCCCGAATTTGCTATCGAAATGAGCGTGCGCGACCCGCAATCAAACACTATTATTGAGCCAGTAGATTATCGCGATTTTCAGCACAAAGGAGGTGGACATATACAAGGAATGAAGCAAGTTGGTTTTGATTGCAACAATAACAAATTCCAAGTTGCTGTTTTGGCAGAGCAAAACCTTACCGATGATTTCATTGGTGAGTTAGTTTTCACCATTCAACGCGACTGCAATTGTAGCGAATAATGATTATGAGAAAAGGACTTTTATATCGCCATCGAATCACCGATGATACTGTATTCGATTTCTACAGCGACACAAATAAACAGGGCGTTGTAGGACTCACCATTCGTAATGACGGCGAAACCTCATTTATCATCGATGACAGCGTAGGTGAAGAGTTTGCGCCTCGTGAGGTATTTATGGCGGAAAACGAAATTCCTATCATAAATACAGCATTTCGTGTCAAATTTAAAAAAGAAGCAGGAAAAACCAATAGTGCCATAATGACCTATATCGTCCCCATAGTAGATAGTAACAACTTAGAAAATCAATAAAAATAAAATGGAAAACCCAGCAGAACGTATCGAGCAGTTCCTATCCGAAAACCCAGCAAATATTATCACCGTAACGCAAGGCACCGCCCGTTTAGCCAAACAAGCAGCGCCAAAGTACGGCTTCTCCTTGCAGGATATATACACCCTATACGGCACTGTTAGTGATTTTCTTAAAATATTACCTACTAAAGGATTTACAACCGATGTAAAAATTGATTTAAAACGCCTATATGGTTCGGGGGCTAAACAAACAAGTTATAAAATTGATACCCTCACTCTCAATTTCAAAAAAGAAACACCTATGAACGAAGTCGTTACAACTCAACAGCCTACACCAAATGTTCCCACAGCACCTGCGCCAACTGTTCCCACAGCACAAGCACCAACTAATATGCCAACAGCTATGGGGTATCCAATGGGGCTAGGCTATACTCCAGTAGCAACTACCGACTGGATAACAAGTAAGGTAGTAGAGGAAAGATACAGAGATTTATTGCGCGACAACGACACTTTGCGTGAAGATAACAAAGATTTACGAAGCCAAGTACGCACGCTAAATGAGGAAAAAGCCTCTCTAAGATTGCAGTTAGATACAGCAGACAAGAAGCACGAGTTGGCATTAAAAGAGGAGTTGCTGAGTAAAAAAGGTTTCTGGGAAAGCCCTGCCTTTGAAAAAGTGAGTGAATCGTTAGGTGCAATAGCCCCGTTAGTTGTCGAAAAAATGATGTCAGCACCAGCACAAGCACCCGTAGCAGCTTTAGCAGGGGCTAATCTATCATTAGCAAAGAGCGAATTTATTAAGGTGATTAGTAACCCTCAAATTAGCGATGAAATCATAGGAGAATTGTACGAATTTTTAATGCAACGAAACAATGAACAAACAACAAGCCCTTGATAAATTAGCAACATTAGACGAAAAAGTATTAGTACGCCTCGCAAGCCTTTCAGAAAATAAAAAGGCTTTGAGTTATTTCTCTAACACCATTCTTTGGAATACACTAAAAGCATTCTTAAAGATATAGCAATTGCTAATCCTTAAAAGATATGAAAATGAGCAAAAAAAATAAATTATCAGGTGCTGCCAGCGAAGTTTTTGCTAAGGTAGCCGCCGAAGATAACCGAAAAGCTGTATCTACAACTATAAATATAGGATTTATTCTATTTGGTACAGCATTTTTAGCAACAGCAGGGTACGCATTCTATACATTGTATTGGAAAAATAGGTTCAAAAAAATGAAATACAACCCAAAAGCAGCACAAAGCAATGTATCACCAGCAGCAGCTTTAGCAAAAGCAAATACGTTGTATGCTGCTATGAAAGGTGCAGGTACTAATGAAAAAGAAATATATAAAGCCCTTGCAGGCGTTAATTACAATGGATTCGTAGCTATATACAATGCTTTTGGTAAACGCGAGGGAGCTTTAAATTTTTCTATAGGTAATAGAGGAGATGAAGATTTATTAAGTTTTTTGCAAGGTGATTTAGGCGAAAAAGAATTAGCAACCTTGAGAAATCTAATGGCATACGATGCAAGAAGTTTATTTTAAAACTATTAAGATATGAATGTAACAAAAAAACAAGCATATATCATTGGAGGTATAGCATTAGTAGGCTTAGGCGTTGGTGCTTATTTTCTATTCAAAAAAGACAGTGGAGAATACAACGAAAAAGCAGCTGAAAACCAAGCTAACGCACCCGAAGTAATTGTTGGTAAAACGGGTGTAAAAGTAAAGGCTACTCCAGAATACCGAGAAGAATTATTGAAGTTTGCAAAAAGTACTGAATTAAAAGAAACTACACGTGCTTTGCTTACCAATATGAATATGAGTTGGATAGGTAGAGATAAGGAGCAAATAAAATCATTGATATATGATAGAATCGCTACTGATGATCATATGAAAATTTTAAAGGCTTATTTTCATTGCCACAAATTCTCTCACGGAATATACAATAAGTGTTGGGACTTAACTTCTTGGCTTAAACACGCCTTGGGCAGTGAAGACTGGAACGCAATGACACTAAGATACCCATCTTTACAGATACCTACCGTATGTTATTGCAAAAAAAAATAATGATATGAGAAACATATTGCAAAACCCCCAAACCAATACAGTAGTACAAGTAGGTACTATTGATCAATTTTCAAAAAAATGCAAAATGAAAGTCAATACACAAACCTTGCAAATACGGGTAATAGATAAACTCACTAATAAACCATTAGTAGGGGCACACATAGCCAATATAAGTAACATTGGAAAGGGAACTGTTACCGACAAAAACGGATATTTCTTATATCGTAATCTCGGCTTGAAAACCAAGTTAGACAAGATAAGAATATCTTACGTAGGGTATACCCCTATTACTATTGATGCTACTTCATTGTTATCAATTAAAGCTATCTATCTGAATATACAAGTAGAAAATTTGCCAGAAGTAACCTTGTCGCCTAAAAAAGATCCTCAAAACGCACCAGTTCCAACATCTGCACCCGTACCAAAACCTAACAATCCTAACATCAATGTCCAACCATCTCTCAATAAAAAAGTGAAAGAAAGTGCCAGTTGGATATGGATAGCTATAGCAATTATAACAGCAGGAGGAGTATATTATTTTTCATCATCTAAAAATAAATAAAATGACAGGAAAATTCAGTAACACAATATCTAAAGTTAGTAATAACGGGAATAACAACAATAATAGCAATAGCGGGAATAACTCTATACTTAGAGGCATTCCAGTTATTGAAATTAGCACACCTCAATATGTATTAAAAAAGGAAGATATGGGGTCTATGCTATTCATTAGTGCTAATTGTGATTTGGATTTTTCAAATATCACTGATATATCTACTTTCATTGTATATATTGTATCTCAACCTCCTGCACTAAATGTAGCTAAATTCATAGCAAACAACAAAACAATTGAGGGAATAACAGAATATTCAGCCGAACAAACTCCTCTATTTGTTGTCGTTAGAGATGATAAAGTGTATACAAAACTTGTTTTTTAATTCTAAATAACAATATGACTGGAAAATTTACCCCACCCTCTCCAATAGATGAGGTTAGAGAATCATTAGAGAATCTCGAAAAAAAATACAAAGAAGCAGACGAGAAACTAAAAAAAGAAATTGAAAATAAGATTGAGAGTGCTTCTTCTCCTACTCAAGAAACACCTACGTTATCTCAAGTGTTAGCAAAAGGGAATGAAATGGATAAAGATATTGATATTGCCGACGGTAAGAATTTCAATAATTTTAATTCAGCTTCTAAAGAGGTGCATACAACTTCTTATGATACGGATTTCTCTAGATTATATTTCGCAGGCGCTAAAACCATATTAGAGTATTCAAATATTTATAACAACCTTTACTCGGATTATATTAAACAAAAAATAGAACTTGATAAAAATGGAATATCTCTAATCTCGAATTTCCGACATTTTGGAGAACATGGGAATCCTGATAGTGGCGGGGGTGAAACAACCTCACTATTTTATTTTAATTTTAATGGATTTTTATTATCTCAAGAAAATAATGGTCAGAAAACAGAAATTATCAAAGTAGATAGCGAGGGGATAAAAACCAAAAAAATAAGCCAAACCGAATATTCAGAGCCTACAGACGAAAAAGACTATGTTACTAAAAAATATGTAGACGAAGCTTTACAAAATGCAGGTGGAGGAAGTAGAACGGTACAATGGTGGGATATAGAAGAGCGTCCAAGTAGTGTTGAGCCCCTTCATAACAATAGTAATGGAACTATAGAATATCGTATTGACAAAATAGGAAGTTTTATAACAGTAGACCCTGCTTATTTTGAACAAAGTATTCTAGAATTTAGAGAAAAGAGAAATGAGTTTGAACAGAAAGATCAAGATTTTCAGCAAAAACTTCAAGAACTTGAACAGAAAAATCAAGAACTTGAACAGAAAAATCAAGAGTTTGAACAAAAAAAACAAGAATTTGAACAACGAATAGAACAATTAGAACAACGAGTATTACAACTTGAACAACGCCCATAATATGCAAACACTTTTAGACTTTTTTTATAAATACAGTGGCTTTTTACTCGCAGGAATAATAGGAGCCTCAATTAACAAACTACGCAAACGTATGACTTGGAAGCGTTTTTTTCGTTCGTGTATTATAGCTGTATTTACCTCGTTATGTGCAGGTGTATTATTCCTTCATCTTATGCAATTACCTATCCCAGTCGTAAACGCCCTATGCGGTATTGTAGGAGTATTCTCCGAATCAATACTCGACGAAGCGGAAGAATTTATAAATAATGCCTCAGAAATTCTGAAGAAAAAGTTTGAAAATTAATACCTTTTACCTATGAAAAACATATTTTTCCTTATAATTCTATTATGTAGTATGTTCATTATAGGCTGTCGTACCTATAAAGCAGAGAAACAGTCTACTGATACAGTACAAAAAACAACCGACACTATATGGATAGATCGCACACTCCCCGTCCACGACACCCTATACATACCCATAACACCACCACACACTGGCAACAACCAGTGCGACACCCTATGCCAGCAACAACTACAACAACTCCTCGCACGCCTCAACACCACCAAACACAGCGGACAAAACAACTACGGCATATACTACGACAAATACCGCCAACAACTCATACTATACCAAAACCTACAACAACAACTCAATACCTATAAATCACACAATCAACAAATACATACCTCACTCTACAAAATGCAACCCGTACCCTATGTACCCACGTGGATAAAAATACTCGCTGGCATAGGTATATTAGTAGTAATCTATATATGCTATAGAATCTCCCGATTTTTTACCCTAAAACCATAACACCCTATGAAAGTAAAGTACCTCATCATCGGTGGAACACTCATCGGCGCATTCGCCCTAATGAGTTTTGTCAAAGCCAAAACCGCACAAGCCAAAGATGTATTCGAGAAAATACTCTTTAAAGTAGGCTTCCCCAAAAACTTCGACATCAGCACCACACGCCTGCGCTTCTATATCGATTTCACCCTACAAAACCCCACCGCACAAGATTTCACCGCACGCACTGGCAACCTCATCACAGCAAAAGCCTACCGCGTATATCGAGGCAACCAAGTAGTAGCCTTTGGCGACCTCGGAAATATCAATGGCGTAACACTCCCCGCTGGAGGAAGCTACACATTCAAAGATATATACGTCGAAATCCCCACCACCGAGCTCGCCAAACATATACTCAACATATCAGGAGGATTCTCAAGTTGGGGCAACCTCTTAAAAGGCGCATTCTCAAAAGAAAAAACCAACAACAACACCCAAACCTTTGTAAACACCCTCAAAGCCAACAGCCAGCAATTCCTCAAAGAATTGCGCTACGAAGTAGATGTCGAAGGCTTTGGACAGCTATACACCTTTAACAAAAACATCATATAGCAGTTAGCAATTAGTCCCCCGTCCGCCCCGTCTAACCCCTTAAAACAAACACTATGGATTTCAGAAACAAATCAAACATCAGAGGGTTGCGAAACAACAACCCTGGCAACTTAGAAAAAAGTAAATCACCTTGGCAAGGAAAGGTGCCACACAACCAAAACACCGATGGGCGTTTTGAACAATTTGAAAGTATCGAAATGGGATTGCGTGCCCTAATGATAAACGCACGTACCCTAATAAATAGGGGAAAAAATACTATAGAAAAACTCATCTATACTTGGGCACCTCCCTCCGAAAACAACTCAAAAAACTACGCCGATTATGTAGCCAAACAAATGGGAATAGCTAAAGACAAAGTATTTGAAAAACTCGACAAAGACTTCTTTATCCGTTTAGCCAAAGCCATAACAGCAGTCGAAAACGGCGAAAACAGCCTTAAACAAATACCGAATAGTGCATTTGAAAAAGCCCACAGTCTAATGGGGATTACACAATACATATCCGAAAAAAAAAAGGAATAGTAACGATATTAGCTTTTGTTCTACTCATTAGTGGCGGTTATTACTGCTACAAACACATAAAAATAATTGATAATGGCAAAAAATCAAACACAAAAAAGTAATACTAAAAACAACGATAGCGGTTATTGGAAAGCCTCAATAGCCCTATCAGCCCTCAACGTACTCATAATGCTATACCAATTAACATTGCACAAAAAAACAAATGCAAATTAAACCTATCATACAAGGCTACCGTAACGCTCTCTTCCGCGACGACCTCCAAGTCGAAGCCGAAGCCTTGCGCCGTCTCGAAATCTGTAACAACTGCCCATTGCAAAAAATAATAATGGGAGTAAAATGTTGTGGCGTTTGCAGTTGTCCACTCGCAGGACTCACCCGCCAAAACACCAAACTATGTAAAAAATGGAAAAAATAATGAAAGAATTTATTGCCCTACACAACCGCACCGTATCACGTGACGAAATACAAACCGTTATAGCCCTTGCCAAAGAACAAAACAACACCGAAGTCATCTATCGCCTATCAAAGATTCTCAACGATCACCCCGATAGCAACCGCTTCAATATCAATATTATCAATTACCCGCAAGAAACTGACAACCAAGCAGGACTTGCGGGCACACGCCATTCAGGCGACTACCGCGAAGCCCTCGACGAATGCGGTCGCCTAAAAAAAGGCTGGCACTTTGTAGACGGCAAAGTCCTAAAAGTGCAAAAACGTAGCGGTTTATTATCACAATACACCGAAAAAGAGTTTGGACACCCATTTACCAAAACACTCAAAGCAAAGTTTAAAAAATTAAACTGGAAATACGACAGAAAAAACAAACGTTATTATACCCCCGTTCCCGAAAACGAAGCCGAAAAAGAACAACAAGCCCAAATGTTCGCTTTCATCGAACAAGAAAAAGCAACATTAGAGGTAAATAAACCCGAAAAATCCCCTAAAACCCCTACCGACAAGTCCGCCCCGTCCGACTCGTCCTCAAAAACCTATACCGCTGAAACATTCGCTAAAGACTTAGATTTTAACACCCTTAAACGCTCATATAGTTGGATTTCATTTGACCCTGACGCTCGCGCTGAAAGAGATAGAAAACAATGGGGTGAAATGTTCTATAGTCTATATAATTCACTATCTGAAGAAGCTAAAAAACAAGGTGTTTTAGAAAAGTATAATAGCGCGTTTAACAACGGGTATAACTCGCTATTGAAACTCGAAAGAGAAATAATAGCAACTCGTAGCAAAACATTTAGCACTGCTATTACTGGAGGAGCAGGTATTACCGAAAAACAAATCTCTACTAATGAAAAGAGAATGCGCCTGCAAAGTGAAAAAAGCGAATTATGGAGCCAAAAGTACGACAAACTACATAAGATATTAGAGAAAATAGCTAAAAACAAACCCGAAGACCTATACGAAGAGGGTGATATTATCAAGAGTACAGATAACAATGCTATGACAAAGCTACAGCAGAAGCTAAAAATGTTACAAGACAGAAAAATAATGTTAAAAAACGGCGTTGTAGCAGCTAAAGAATATCAAAAAAACAAAGATTTATCAGTATTCAAAAAATATAACATTGACGAAGAAACAACAGAAACTATTGTTAATCATATAGATAAGGGAGGCAAACAAACTGAAAAAGATATCTACAATTGGTTTACAATGCCATACCTCAATAGAGATATAAAGGAAGTAGAAAAACGTATCGCAATCCTCGAAAAGAATCAAGCCAAAGGCACAGATGAAATACTTATCGAGGGTGGCAAAATAGTACATAATGGCGAAGCACAACGCCTACAAATATTCTTTGACGGTATCCCCAGCAAAGAAGTGCGCGAAGCCCTTAAAGCCCACGCTTTCAAATGGGCTCCCACCGCCAAAGCGTGGCAACGTACCCTTACCGAAAACGCCAAATATGCAGTAAACCAATACCTAATAAAAACTGGTATACTCAAATTGCGTACAGCCTTATCCGCACCACATCAAGAAGACGAAATCGCCTTTCTCGCTGCCGCTGGTATCGACTACTTCCCCGAAGCCACCGATGACGAAACACAAGGGCTCGGAAAGCCCGTGCCTACTGCCGATATATACAAAATGGTAACCGATAAAATAATCGGTATGCTAAAATCAGCCAGCCCCACCGACTATCATCGCGCGTGGAAAGACGACGCATTCTTTATCCCCCTAAATTACGACAGCAAAAAACCATATCGAGGCGTAAACCGCCTATTGTTACAAGAACGCATAGGCTTTGCTGGAGCGTTTCGCAATCCCTATTTTCTCACCTTTAAGCAAATCAAAAAACACAAAGGAACCCTAAAAAAAGGCGCAAAAGGCTATGAAGTAATATATTACTCAATCCGCTATGTTGTCCCAGCCGACAAAAATAGCGGGCGTAAAGTCTTTTCTTCTACCAACGCACAAAAAGTACTTGATTTCTTACACAAATACAAGTTATCAGAAGACATTGTCGGGCGTATCCCAATGATACGCTATTACAACGTATACAACGGAGCAGATATAGAAAACATAGACTTCAAGTTAGACGAACTCCAAATCGGTCGCGCCGTCCCCGATAGCGCCACCGAAAACCGTGCTGCACAACTCATAGTCGAGAACTACCCCAACCCTCCCGCAATCAAGAACGAGGGCAACCAAGCCTATTACAACCCCGCCAGCGACTATATAAAGCTACCCAAACAAGAGCAATTCGATACCGTAAACGACTACTACCGCACCCTATTCCACGAACTCACCCACTCCACTGGGCACAACAAGCGACTAAATCGAGGAATACACCTAATGTTAGAAAAAGACGATTACGCCAAAGAAGAGTTAGTAGCCGAGTTTGGTGCTGTATTCCTATCCGCTTGGGCAGGTATAATGTGGTACAACAACAAAAACCACGCCGCCTACCTCAAAGGCTGGAACAGCGCAATCAAAGAAGCGCAATCCGACAACAAATTCCTAATGCGTGCCGCCTCACTTGCCCAGCAAGCCACCGACTATATCCTTGCACTGGATAAGGACGGCAACCCCGCTTTTCTCAAAAAGCTACAAGGCAAAAAAGCCTCCAAAAACACCCCCAAAACCCCCACCGACAAGTCCGCCCCGTCCGACTTGTCCTCAAAAAAAAACACCAAAAAAAAAGCCCCTCGTACCACCCAATACAAGGGCGTAAAAACCATACCCCTAACCGACCTATACACCGATGAAAAACGCTTTCAAAACCGCAAAAAACTCAATGAGGAAATTGTCGAAAACATCGTCAATAACTTCAAACCTACCGACCTCGACCCCTTAGTCGTATGGTATGATGAAAAGCAAGGAAAAACCTTTGTACTGGCAGGACACCACCGTTACGAAGCCCTAAAACGTTTAGGACATAAAACCGTACCCGTAAAATACGCCAATGATGATTATCCCACCGAAGCCGATGCTATTCGTTACGCCAAAGAAATAAGCAATGCCAACCGCACCTTAGAAGAGCCTTACGAACGCGCTGCAATCTATCGCAAATACCGCGATGAGGGATATAGTGAAAAAGAAATCAACGAAAAAGCCAATATCGAGGGAAAAAACCGCTCATATATACTCAACCTATCGTGCCTAAACCCCAAAGGCAGTACGATGAGCACCCTCGTACAATTCAGCCAAACACAAAGCAAAGCCGACAAAAACGAAATTGAACGTATTGCCGACTGGATAGGGCAAGCACGCCGTAACGCCCCAGAACTCACCAATGCACACGAGCAAGAAATGTTTGATTTTCTAATGAATAAAGAAGCCAGCAAGCGCACCAGTACCAAAGCTAAATTCTTAGAGTATGTACGCGCCTGCTGGAATCCTTTTGCCCCAAGCGAACCCCTAAACCTCGCCCGTATGAAATACCAATCAGAGGGCGAAAAACAGTACGACGAAGAAGTCGAAAACCTAAAAACACAAATCAGCACCTATCAAGGATATATTGATAACCTAAAAGATAGGTTTATAAACCCCTCCAATAAGGACTTTGTAAACCCCACTGCTCCAGATTATATGGCAGTGAAAAAAATTGCCGACGACAAAATCGCCGAATACAACACCAAAATACAATACTATCAGTCCCAACTAATGAAAGTCTATCAAAACAAACAGACCTATATAAAACCAACGGGACAAACCGCACTTTTCGGCAAATACCCCGAAACCGATACAGACCGATTCAAAAAAATGAAAGTAAGTGAGTTGCGTACTTTCACAATGAAGTATTATAATCTATATCTAAAAGGAGACAGCGCTACTATCGAAAAATACGTGAAAGAAGTAGTATTTATCAATACTGCAGGTCGTAAAATAGCCTATGGAGAAGCTATGTACAGTGCCAAAGCTGCTGTAATAGCACATCTAAAAACACTCATCAAAAATTCTACTTATAACAACTGGGGAGATAGAAAAGCCTCAGACGGTAAAGATGTCTTAGGTTACCTAAATTTCAAAAGTAAAATAACCATAGACGGCAAAAAACGCCACGTACGTATTTCATTAGTAGTATATAAAGATAGAAGAACAGAACTTAAAAATGTAGAAGTAGGTAAAAATAAAAAAGTGCCTCATTTCGCACAAGACCCAGTAGGCACCTTGCAAGACGGGCGAAATGAAACACTTTCTACTGAAAGTGTAGCAAAAACCGTGCCCAATTCCGCACTGTCAACCCCCGAAGTATTCGTCGAACACTCACCAGACCCGTCCGAACAGTTCGCCCCATCTATAACACCCCGTAATAACAGCCTTGCCAATAAAATGGCAACGCTCCAAAACCGCACCTTTGAAACCTTTATCATCGCAGAGCCACAAATGCAAGCATTTCTCGGCGATGTAGAACGCAAAAACACTGGTAGCACCGCAATTACAATCACGGGAGGAGCAGGAAGCGGAAAAACACGCTTTGCCTTTCAATTCATCAACGCCCTGGCACAAAACTACAAAGTAGGACACGCCAGCCTCGAAGAGCAACCCGATAGCAAACTATATTTCGACAAAGTACAACAGTACCTCGACCAAACCGCACAAGCCAATGTCGAAGCCCCCGAAATAGAAAATATGCAAGACTTGCAAGCCCTCATAGAACGCAACGATGTAATTGTAATTGATAGTTTCACCAAAATACGCGAATGGGACAGAAATTTCCTACTCGATAGAGATTTGCGCAAGAAGTACAACGGCAAGCTATTCCTAATCATATTCCAGCAAACCGTAGCAGGCAATATGCGTGGAGGCACAACCTCCGAGTTCGACGGCGATATAATTCTGTACACACAAGTATTCCCCGACTATCGCGAGAATTACATATACCCGTCCAAAAACCGCTACAACAGCACCCCCAGCGAACAATTACGCTACAGCGTATATCACCAGCAACTATTACCCAGCGAGTCCACCCCGCCCGACTCCTCCCCAGTAACAAGTAACACCTATGAAGTAATTTATTAAGCAATGAATAACCCACAAGAACAAAATACACCCAAAAAGAAAAGCAAAATACAGAAGTTAGTAGATTTTGCCTTATCCGACAAGCTAAATCAGCACAAGGAAATAATAATAGGAAAAGTAACTAAAAAGCAAGCCGAAACATTTAAACAGCAATTAGGCATAGACCTCGAAAATGTAGAACGTTGTATTGATACCAGTGCGATTAGGCATATTATCAAACATCACGGCTCTGAAAAAACAGAAAAATCACGTGGGCAAATAGCTATTAATTTAGATGATTTCGACCTTATTACTACAGTATTGGAAAATGCCGATGAAGTAAGTTATCAAGGAAAAAACCGTCTAAACCAAGATGTATTTCTATATAAAAAGAGAATAGAAAACGTACATATAGTAATGGAAGCTGTGCGGTTAAGCAAGAAGAGAGGTAATAAAATATCTATTAGCACTATGTACAAAATAAAAGGAAGTCGCTCTAAATAACAAGCGACTTCCTTATAACAGATGTCTAAGATGACCATAATGTCCCCTCTTGACCAAACGCCCGAAACGTTCTGTTAAACAAAAACATTTTGCTTTTGCACTGCAAAGATACAACAATTTTTCAATCAACGCAAGTAATTTATAAAAAAATATGAGCACCACAGTAGTAACCAAAGTAGTATCCTACCAAGTAGGCGTAGATATATTAGGATTCCCAGTATATCACGAACACCTATTTACCGAAGAACACATCACCAACAACAACACCAAAAAGCAAGGCAAAAATATGACCAAGCACCACCGCACACACACCGTCGTACCCCGCATATTCGCCTACATCGTAAAACAATTCTAACCACACCGCACACGAACACGAAGCAAAGTCGGCGAGCTGGCACAGCCGAGTATGTGTACGAAGCGAACACGTAAAACAATTTTAGTAACCAATAAATAATTATTTAATATGGCAACAACCCGTAAAGTAGGCTTAAAAGCCAATGGAAAATTAAAAAAAGGATTCCGTTACAACGAAAACGGACGAATCGTAAAAGCCAAGGCAACCACCGCCAAACGCAAAAAACGCTAATACCCCTTTTCTCCAGCCCCGTAAGGCTGGTTTTTATTTGCATATTCACAAATAATCACTACCTTTGCATAAAAATACAGAATATTATGCCATACACAATAACAATAGACAGCAATAGCAACATAGCCAAAAACTTAGTGCAATACCTAAAAACCTTTGATTTTGTAACCATTACAAACACAAAACAACTCAGCAAGAAAAAAACAACTCTTGCTCAGCCAGTTTTTGAGGAAGAAACGCCAGAACAATACGAGGCTATTATGGCACTATCAAAGATCGCCAACAGAAACATAGCCCGTAGATTAGCCAAAGCTAAAAACTTAAACTTACCTTTTAAAAACAAATAGTATGATCGTAATCGCTGATAGCAATATCTTTTTTGGATCACTAATAGCACCCAATGGAGAGTTAGCCTCTATCCTAAAAGATAAAAATATGCAGTTTATGGCTCCTGATTACATTATAGAAGAGGTAAAAGATCATTTGGATACCATAAAGAAAAAAAGAAAAAAGGATAAAACAAACCGACAAATTTTAGCTGATTTGGCTTTACTGTTGAAAAATATCACTGTTGTACCTTTAGAAGATCTATCAGATAAGAATATCCAAAAGGCATTTTCTATTGTAAAAGACATAGATGAAGACGATTATCCTTTTATTGCTATGCACCTGCAATATAAGCATAAAATATGGTCTCGTGATGAAGATCTTATAGAGGGATTAACCCAAAAAGGCTACGGTCACTTTTTCATCTCTACCGATGAAGTAAGAAAACACCTCTACAAAAAGAAAAAACAATGAAAAACGAAGCCGATTATGAAGCCCTAATGGCTCTCAGAGAAAAAATAAACAATAAAACCGCCTCTTTCGAGGAGGAAAAGCAATACGTGCGTATGCTTGCCGATGAGGGAAAAATGACCGAAGAGCAATACCAGATGTTCGCCCAAAAAGACAAATTACAAAACGATGTACTCGATGCTGCCCTAATCATTGGAGGAGGGCTTTTATTGGTATGGCTCGCTTCTAAATACTTTGAAAAATAGAAAATAACCCCCTCTGAATATCAAACCCTTACAAAAAACTTTCGCCCCACAGCGAAAGTTTTTTTGCTTTTTGCTTGCAAGTTTCAAAAATTGCCGTACCTTTGCCCCGTTGAAACTTACAGCTGGAATTGTTTCCAGCAAATACATATATTAAATAATATATCCGTGAAGGTGTCGTATAGCCGTAATGCTATACACTTATTGCTAACAGCTGTAAGTTTCAACAACACCCACTCACGGATTTTTTATTTTTATATCACAAATGAAAACAGAAAACACAAACCCAGCAACCCAGTACTGCTTCCCCGCCGAAGCCCTACAAGAGTACTTCACCGACAAAGTTTCATTACAAGACTTTGCCCGTACAATGCGCTCCCTAATGTTCGCCACTTCGTTAAAATTTATGTGGCAATGCCAAGACGGCAGCGACTACGTTCCCCCCGAAATTTGCAGAGGCATCGACACCCTCAACAACTTTGTAGAAGTCCTAACCCCCTATTTGTCTAACCCTAACAACAAGTAATCCAATGGAGTTTAAACATAAATATTGTTTAGGAGAAAGAGTATATTGTGATGATGGATTTATAGGATTTGCAGGCTTTGTAAAAGAAATCTATATCAATGATACCGATATACTTTATAAAATATCTGACAAAGATGGTATTACAAGTCATTGCTATAAAGAAGAGTGTATTTTTTCATCTGAAAAACCATCTTTTCTTTCATTATTATGTCTTAAATTATGTCTTAAACTCATTAAACTATTAAAACTAAAAGTTCTAAAAGAAAAATACCAAATAGATTTAACTCCAGATGAAATATTAGAAACCTTAAAAAAAATCTAAGCTATGGAAATCAAAACAAAATTCAACCTCGGAGATACCGTGTATTACATCGAAAACAATAAAATACACCAAGGAAAAGTAGTAAGAATAGATACTACAAGCGTACTAAATCACTACACCTATAACGACGGTAGTGTAAAAACCTCTCAAAGCTACATTGAAACTTACAAGGTATTGTCAAACACCTACAATAGAAAACAATCGTTTGAGCGTCATTTGCTCTTTGCAACCCGACAAGAATTATTAGAAGACCTTATGTTACCTTTTTAGCCCTATGAAAACAAAAATCATACATCATTTAGAAACTGGTCGCACCGAAAAACGTTACTACCTATTTGGTTGGCTCATACTAAAATACACTACACACAAGTAGGCTTTTTTTATTTTTTTTACCGCTCTTGCCCATAGTAAGAGCGGTTTTTTTTGTCACACACAAAACTATCCGCCCTACATAATCAATTTAAAGAAGGGGGAAACTTATATATATAATCACGTTCACCCCGCGCCCAAAATTTATAAATTTATGTGCAAAAACATATATTTGTGTGCAAAATAAAAATTTGTGTGCAGTTTTGTGTGTATTATATAATTCTGAAAAACAGCGTTTTACATAGTGAAAATACACCTTGCACACAAAACACACAAAAAAAACACTAATCAATAGGAGTAAAGCATTAAAAAGCAAACGTAGCACTCTTCACCATTTCATCGGCAAATTTATTACGGGCGGTGTAGCTTTCCGTAATCTTCAAATCGTAATGCCGTGCTTGGTCGCGTACCTTAATAGCAGGAATACCACTGTTCAGCAAGTCAGTAATACCAGTATCTTTGAGAGAGTAAAACTGATATTTGCTATCAAACTTGTGCAGTTTGCGAAACTTAGCCCACTCGTCCGAAATCTTTTTAGGGGTTATTGGAGTAGGACCAGCTTTAAACTTATCGGCACTAAAAAGGTAGTCGCTGTTATTGGCTGTAGTGAGGTGCTGGGCAAGGTCAGGCAAAAATACATCGGGGATCGTTACACTTTCGGTTTTTCGGTTTTTAGAATTTGTGCCGTCAATTACTATATAGCCACCGTGCAAATATACATCACTTACTTTCAGCTTTGTCAGTTCAGTGCGCCGTATAAAGCAGTAGTAAGTAAGCATACAAAGCACATAGTAATGAAAATTTGTCTCGCGTAGTGTCTTCACTTTTGCTTTAATATCCACCGCCAGCACTTCGCGTTTCTTTTGCACCTTAGCTTTAGGTTTGATACTTTCAGCAGGATTTACATTGATAAAGTTTTTGGTTTTGCACCAGTTCAAGAAGATATTCAGCAGGCGCAAGTGGTTATTATAAGTATTAGCACTATTCTTTTTGTCGTAGTACAAGTAATCCAAGTAATTTTGTAATGTATTTGTGTCCAACTCTATTACAAATTTGAGAGGTATTTTTTTATCTGTGATGTATTTTTGGAAGAGTTCCAAGCAAGATGTATAAGCCCTTAGCGTGTCGGGGCGTTTAATACCGTCTTGCACCTCTCGTTCTTGCATTTTCAGAAACAATTCAATACAAAACTGCAAAGATTTGTACTTAACATTATTATCCTCATAGAAAGGAGACCAGCCACTATCCAATTTTTGATTGATAGAAGCGATCATCTTTTTGGCGTATTTTTCACGTTCACGAGTAGGGGAGAGGGGAGGAACGCGTTTACGAAAACGTTTAAACTCATTTTGAGTAGGAATTTTAGCGTAGAATACAATACGCCATTCGTTATTATGCCCTTTTTGAAGTGTAGCGGGCTTATAATCAACGTATATAATACGTGAAGAAGTGTTTTTTTCGTTTGTAGACATTTTTTTATTTAGGGCTACCTCTCACACGGTAAAAACGTGCTAAGAAAAAGCCCCAAACAAGACCCATACATTTTAAAAAACTTGGCGTAATTAGTTGACTATCAAACTAATTACGCCTATTTCGTAGCGAAGACGGGATTTGAACCCGTGACCTTTGGGTTATGAATCCAACGCTCTAACCACCTGAGCTACCTCGCCATTTTTCGTTTATCATTTCTTTGCGGGTGCAAATGTACTACTTTTTTTTATATCGACAAATTTTTATTCAACTTTTTTAATTGTAATATGTATAGATTTATAAAAGTATCTGATTATCAAATATAGTATTTAATTTAATAATCGTTCTTTCCATTCTTTCCAACTGTATTTCTTAGCATAGATATACAATAAAAGGGGGAAACACAATATTAAAGGCATCCAAATACTGAAACCTAAGGTTGGTTCTGAAATATCGCGTAGTATGGAAGGTACTTGAAATACTGTCCAATCGGAGGTGACTAAAAGGGCAGTAAAAAGGTTATTAGCGGCGTGAAATCCTAAGGCTAATTCTAAACCGTCATCCATTAGGGTTGTGATACCTAAAAACAGACCTGTACCGATGTAATAAATAAGTAAATTGTAGCCTAATTTTTCTACCTCGGGATTGGCTATATGCATTAAACCAAAAGTAATAGAGGTAAAAAGCAATGGAAACCACGCACTTCGCGTTGCAAGTCCTAAGCCTTGCATTAAATAGCCTCTAAAGAATATTTCTTCAAAACTTGTTTGTAAAGGGATGAACAATACTACTATTACAAGTAATTTCAAGAAAGGTATCCATTGGAAGTTCCAAATATAATCATTGGGACTGATGAATAAATAGTCTATACAAGTCATTGCTATGGTTATGCTTCCCCATAGCCCAAAAGCAAACCAAAATCGTTTCCAACTGATGCTTGGTCGGGCGGTGATGAGGGCTACTAACGGCTGACGATGAACGTATTTTACCCATAACAATAATAATCCTAAGAAAATAGCAAAGATTACTAAATTTTCAAATAAGAATTGTAATTCTCCTTTTTGAGAAATTTCTTGCTGGATAAGTGCTGTAGTATCTAAAAATTGTGCTACAAAAAAGTTCAACCCTGTAAAGGCAAAGAACAGGGTTGGAACTATAATATAAAGCCATTTTGGGCTTTGTGATAATCTTCCGTTTGTAAGATACATAACTTTACTTTATTGTGTAATGATTCCTATTTCGGCATACGATACTCTATTGGTATCATCGACTGTTTTTACAGCTGTGAGTTTGATGTAACGAGCTTTTTCTTCAGCAAATGTAATACGTTGTTCAATAGGATTGTTTTTTATATTACCAAACTCTCCTTCGCTTACTTTCTTCCAATGAATATTATCAGTACTTACTTCAAAAATATAATGGCTGATAGTTCCTTCTGCCCAACGGTCTTGTGAAGGTAAATAGATAAATCCTTTTAGGTTTAAAAGTTCTCCTAAATCAATAGTAACAGCTGTAGGTGTTTTGCTTTTTTCTTGGATAAACCAAGAAATGGGGTCTTCATCTACTATTTTTTGAATATCATTGATAGTAGAGAGTACTTTCCATTTTGTTTTAGGAATATCTAACGAATAAGAAGCTACTTCACTATACAATTTTTTACTTTGGTCGTAGGCTACAAACTTGAGAGTTGTAGGATGAGTAACAGAAAAAGGAGTAGTGTAACGCAACGATTTATCGGTAGGATTACTGCCGTCTAAAGTGTAGAAAATTTCGGTAGATTCATCGGCAGGGGTAAGCGTTACTTGTCCGTTTTTATCACGGCTAAACTTAGGTGTTACTAATAAGGCAGGAGCATTATACAACCCTATGTTGCTAATGAGAGGAGAGGCTTTGGCGTCTAATATTGTAAAGCGTACTTTAGTAGCTGTTACAGGGGGAAAACGCAATAAGCGCTTGTAGCCAATAGTAGTTTGTTCATCTATAGTTTCCCATTTTCCATCTTTTTGGTATTCTAATTTGAATTTTTTTATGCGTTGTCCTAAAGGGATGTATTCTTGAGCCATAAAGCGATTGAAGGTTGTAGGCTTGGTAAAGTTTATATCAATGGAAGCTTCGGTTAGGCCTTCATCGGTTGCCCAATAGGTATTTTTATCGTTGTCAATAGTTTTTTCAGCGCTGAAAAACTTGTGATTTTCGCGAATATTAGAAGCCGTTATAGAGGCATCAGTTACGAGGTTATGTGCAAAATCTGCTTCTATAACTTTTTTGAGTTCCATTAATCTCTTGATGTCGTTTTCGTGTACTAAACCGTGTCTATCTATAGGTAGATTCAGCAATAAATTGTAACCACGACCTACTGAAGCGTAGTATATATCAACCATTTTTTCTAAGGGGCGCACTTGGTGGTCTTCACGTGCGTGGTAATACCAACCTGGACGGATAGATACATCGGCTTCAGCGGGAATCCAATTGATGCCATTTTCATCGCCTTCGCCTAAGTGATGTAGATGCTCTTTTCCTTGTAAGGAAGGGTTAGAGGTAAAAGGATTCCAATTAGTAGGTGTACCATAGCCTAATTCATTGCCTATCCATCGGATATTAGGGCCTTCATCGCCAAAAATAGTGGCATTGGGCTGTAATTCGCGTACTATAGCGAATGTTTTATCCCATTGGTAATATGTATGAGCATCGATAGTACGGGTTTCGTTAGCACCACCATAATAGCCAGAACCGCCATTAGCTCCATCGAACCATACTTCAAATATTTCACCATAATTGGTGAGTAATTCTCGGAGTTGGTTATGGAAATAGGTTACATATTCAGGTCTGCCATACTCGGCGTGGTTTCTATCCCAAGGAGAGAGGTATACACCGAACTTGAGTCCTGCTTTTTTGCAAGCATCGGAAAGTTCTCTAATTACATCGCCTTTGCCGTTTTTCCAAGGGGAGTTTTTTACAGAATGCTCTGTGTATTTTGATGGCCATAAGCAGAAGCCATCGTGGTGTTTAGCGGTAATAATAACCCCTTTCATACCAGCATCTTTAATTACTTTCACCCATTGATTTACATCTAACTCGGTGGGGTTAAACAAGGCAGGATCTTCACCACCTGTACCCCATTCCATATCGGTGAAAGTGTTCATATTGAAATGGATAAAAGCGTAGTACTCCATTTCGTGCCAAGGTAATTGATATGTAGGAGGAAGAGCTCCCACAGGTTTTGGAGCTTCAGGATTTTTACAAGCTATCAAGCAAAGTACTGATGCTAAAAATAAAAATTTTCTCATAATTGTGAATGATTGATGATGATTATTCTTTTTCGTTGATAAAAATATTCTTTTTAAAAAGTTTACGTGAGTTGTCTATAAAGATATTCATACTATCTTTGGTAGTCTCGGAGAGCTCTTTGTAGGAAGCTGTTTCATATTCTTTGCAAGGCAATATTTCAAAAAGGTATTTTTTATTAGTTTTAAGGGTACGATTTACCCAAACTAAATAATATCCCTTATCGGCGATGTAAGTACCTTGTGCATCTTTAAAAAGTGTTAGCTCTACCATAGCGCCTCCATCGGAAGGGGATTTACGTTGGTTAGATATAAAATTACCGAGAGAGTAGACAACAAACAGCTCTTTATGAAGCCCTGTTTGAGGGTAATAATACATAGGTTGTAGCACGTGAGGGTGTCCACCTATAATGATATCTACACCATTATCAAAAAGAAATTGAGCTACATCTTCCTGTTTTTTGTTTTGTTTTTGTTGGTATTCTATTCCCCAATGTATTACTACTATCAACTTGTCGAGATGTGTTTTTTTAGCTTTCTCGATATCTTCTTTCATTAGATTAAAGTCTATACGGTTTACTATAGTAGGTTCAGGGACGGGTAAGCCATTAGTTCCATAGGTATAATTGAGAATACCAACTGAAATTCCATTTTTAGAAAGCACTAAAAGATTTTTTTTATCAAACTCTGCTTTGTTGCGGAAAGTGCCTGTATGAGCTATTTTAAGAGAGTCGAGCACATCTAAAGTGCGGATGATTCCTTTTTTACCTCTATCACAGGTGTGATTGTTAGCAGTTACTAACACATCTATCCCGCTATCTCTACAAGCGGCAGCCAAGGCATCGGGAGAGGAGAATTGAGGGTATCCTTTGTAAGGTTTTCCTGCTAAAGTAACTTCCAGATTGGCAATTGCAAAATCTACTTGAGCGAATTTGTGTTTAATTTTGTCAAACACAGGCATATAGTCATATTGCTTAGTATCAGCGTTGTAAGCTCCTTCTACTTGAGGGATATGCCCCATTACATCCCCCATAAAGAGCAACGACATTCGGCTACTAGTTTCTTGAGCAAAGCTTATTGAAAAGAAGAGAAAAGTGAGTAATATGCGTATCATTTAAAACCTATTTTAGTCTGTTTGTTTTGTTCTTTAAGTTCCTTTATATCTATATTGGTGAGTTCAGCCAAAGAATAAGGTTTATCTACAATGAATTCTCTATCAGTAGATTGTAAATACTTATTGCATTTTTCGACTGTTAGTTCTTTAAACTTATATTCGGCTATTAATCTTCCTTTGCGCAATAGGGCAGAGTCTATTTTAGAAATATCGGAATTGAAAGTACATATTAGCTGGCATTCTAATACATCAGAGAGCATACCATCAGCTATGTTTAGTATAGAAGATACCACATCGGTATTACTGTTGAAAGCTGTGCGTTCGGCTATGTAGTTCTCGCAATCCTCAAGTACTAGTACTGAGTTTTTATTGCCTATTAGCAGACTGATAAAAGCGGGATCGGTGAGAGAACCTATCATTGTAGTAGGCACAAAGATAAATTTTTTGTTAGGGATTTGGCTAGTAAGCCATTTAATGTAGTTTGTTTTTCCAGAACCAGCAATACCGTGGAATAACACTACACCTTTGTTGTCATTAGTTAAGGCATTCTTTACTCGGCTATGTATCTCAAAAAAATCATCATTGTACATTGTTTCAAAGTCAATGCGATAAGGCTTGATACTATGAGTTTTTATTTCCAAACCTATCTGTGTTTTTAGCAGTATGGAAACCTTTGATTCCTTAGATATAAACTTTTCTATATATTCAGAAAATAATGAATTTAGATGTTCTTTGGCATTAGGATTGTCGTTTTGGTAGTATACTGAATTTACTTTGTATAATCCATCTTCAAAAATCTGATTATCATACTCATTAGATAGATTTTTATCTATAATGAGGAAAATCTCCAAATCGGGCTGAAAATAACACTCTTCAGATTCGTATAGTTCATTTTGTTTAGAAGCATATTCTATAGTGTAGTAATCAGTACATTTTACAAAATGTTTGAGTTTGTCGCGTTGGATTACTAAATCCTCATTACCAATATAAATACGAGCCATCAAGTCGTCTAACAAACAGCGATAAGGATTGCTGAAAGTGAGTAGCTTGTATTTGTCATAGACTTCTACGTGGTCATCGGAGTCTATTTGTAGAATATTTATGGGATGGTAATATTTAGATTCTTTTATTTTCATAGGAAAAAATAATAAAGCGCAAAGGTAGTATATAATTTATAAATTAGCAAACTTTATTAGGGGTAACAAATAACAAAAACAAAACTTTGCTAAAGGTTTCCCTAAAGCAAAGTTTTGTATTATTCTAATTAGTTAATTGATAAATTGACTTATTAGATTAGTCTCTTTTAGAAAGTAATATTCTCAATATGTACCAGAATAGTAACATTACTGATGAGAACAATTGTAAGGCTGCCCCTACATATTGGTCGGTGCTATATACGTTTTTGATGTTGTAGGTTTCGTATAGAATTCCTCCAGCGGCCAAAGCAACCATTGCTAAAGAAAACCAAAGACCTAAATCAAAACCAAAGATAGCGCCTGCAACAATCAAGCCTAATGCAATGAAGCCTCCTATTACTAATACACTACGCAAGAATGAGAAATCTAGACGAGTGAGAAACACTACAGCAGTAAGTCCCGCAAATAATGACAAGGTTATGATACCAGCTTGTGAAATGATAGCTAAGCCATCACTGAAAGCCATTGCTATATAAATCATTGGTAGAAAAATGATAGCTTCTAAAAGTACATAAATACCTAAGCCTCTATATTGAGTACTTCTGTCCTGTGCTTGTGTCCATTTGCTAGCAAGCATAGAGCCCAACCAGAACCCACCTAAGATAAGTAACCATACAAAAGGACTACTTACCATAGAGATAATTAAATTTTCAGGCACTATATTTATCAAAATAGCTTCTACTACTATAAAAGCCAAAAGTGCTATTGCTACGTGAGAGTAGGTTTTACGATAGAAAGTAGCTTGTTCTACATTAGTTGCATACGATACTAATTCAGGAGCATTGTTGTTCTGATAGTTAGGGTTGTAGTTGTTGTTGAAATTCAAGTTATAGCCATTGTTGCTATTACTATTGTTGTTTAGATTGTAATTGTTGTTGCTCATAAAACTCTAAATAAAAAATATTTGTTTCTTAGTAAATCAAAAACTTTGCCAAAAGACCTACCCTAATACTGAGTAGCCTTTTGGCAAAGTTTATCAGGGGGAATACTATAAAGTATTTACGTTGTTAAGATCTTCAAAAGCTTTTTTCAAGCGGGTAACGAAAGTCTTTTCACCTTCACGAAGCCATACACGAGGATCGTAGTATTTTTTGTTAGGAGCTTCAGGACCTTCAGGGTTACCTATTTGACCTTGCAAGTAAGCAGCTTTGGCTTTCATATAGTCGCGAACACCTTCGGTGAAAGCGTATTGCAAGTCGGTATCGATGTTCATTTTGATAACACCGTAAGAAATAGCCTCGCGGATTTCTTCGAGAGTAGATCCAGAACCGCCGTGGAATACGAGGTCAAGAGCATTATGACCTAAGTTGTATTTTTTAGAAACGTAGTCTTGAGAATCTCTTAAGATTTTAGGAGTTAATTTTACGTTACCAGGTTTGTACACTCCGTGAACGTTACCAAAAGCGGCAGCGATAGTGAATTGAGAACTTACTTTAGAAAGTTCTTCATAAGCGAAAGCTACATCTTCAGGTTGTGTAAAGAGTTTGTTGCTATCAACGTGAGAGTTATCCACTCCATCTTCTTCACCACCAGTCATACCGAGTTCGATTTCCAAAGTCATATCCATTTTGCTCATACGTTCGAGGTAACGTTTGCAAGTTTCGATATTTTCTTTGATAGGCTCTTCAGAGAGGTCAATCATATGAGAGCTAAAAAGAGGTTTTCCTGTTTCTTTGAAGTGTTTTTCAGAAGCTTCGAGCATACCATCTAACCAAGGAAGTAATTTTTTAGCACAGTGGTCAGTATGCAAGATGATAGAAGCGCCGTAAGCTTCGGCGAGTTGGTGAACGTGTTTTGCTCCAGCTACAGCTCCAAGAACTGAAGCACGTTGGTTGTCGTTAGAAAGACCTTTACCAGCCATAAACTGAGCGCCGCCATTAGAGAATTGGATAATCATTGGGGCGTTTACTGCTACAGCGGTTTCTAAAGCAGCATTGATAGAGTTAGAACTGATAACGTTGGCTGCAGGAAGAGCAAAGCCTTTTTCTTTGGCGTATTTGAATACTTCTTGTACTTCTTTTCCAAGAATTACGCCTTTTTTAATGTTATGTGCCATTTCTTTATTAAGATATAATTAGTTTTCAAATTGAGACCGCAAAGATATAAAAAATCTATTGAACTATCAAAATAATTTAGTGTTTTTTATTTAACAAACAAAAATCTAATAGTACCATTGCTGTCATTGCCTCGACAATAGGTACGGCACGGGGTACTACACAGGGGTCGTGCCTGCCTTTACCTTGCATTGTTACTATGTTGCCTTTGCTATCGAGAGCAGGTTGTTCTTGCATAAGGGTAGCTACGGGCTTAAAAGCTACTCTAAAATAAATATCCATACCGTTGCTGATGCCCCCTTGTATACCGCCTGAATAGTTGGTTTGTGTAGAGCCATCGGGGTTGAAAAGGTCGTTGTGCTGACTACCACGCATTGTAGTACCTGCAAAGCCACTACCATATTCAAAGCCTTTTACAGCATTGATAGAGAGCATCGCCTTGCCGAGTTGTGCGTGGAGCTTGTCGAACACAGGTTCGCCCCAACCTATAGGCACACCTTTTACTACACAGCTTACTACTCCGCCCACTGTGTCGCCTTCTTTACGAATAGCTTTGATATAGGCTTCCATTTGTTCTGCTAAGATAGGATCGGGACAGCGCACGGCATTGGTTTCGGCTATGGCTAAATCGAGGTCGGTATAGGGTTTAGTAAGGGAAAGCTCGCCTACACTTGATACATAAGCGTTGATTTGTATTCCTTTGAGTACTTGTTTGGCAATAGTTCCTGCTACCACACGGCTTACGGTCTCGCGTGCTGATGAGCGTCCGCCTCCACGAACATCACGAATACCGTATTTCTGTTGATATACATAATCGGCGTGGCTGGGACGGTATACCTCGGCTATATGGGCATAATCGGCTGAATGCTGATTTTCGTTTTCAATGATAAAGCCAATAGGGGTGCCTGTAGTCTTGCCGTTTAAAATACCCGAAAGGAAGCGTACTTTGTCGCCCTCTTTGCGCTGGGTAACAATAGCCGACTGCCCTGGACGGCGCCGATCAAGCTCGTGCTGTATGGCTTCAAAATCTAAAAGAATATTGGGGGGACAGCCATCAATGATGCCTCCTAATGCCTCGCCGTGTGACTCGCCAAAGGAGGTGAGCCTAAAAAGAGTGCCAAAGCTATTGCCTGCCATTATAAGTCTTTCATTTTTGTTACTAATACCTCTATAAACTTGCTGATGGGCGTTTTGACCATCATTGCCATTATGGGGTTAAAATCTCCTTTGAAGAGTAGTTGCACTTCACTTTCTTTATCTGATATTTCAGCAATATTGGTAGTGAGCTGGAAGGGGATTTTACCATTTGCTTCCCCTAATACCAGCTGGCTATGGGGGGTACTACTTTTCTTTTCTAAATAAATCTCAGGCATTCCTTTTAAGGCAAACACAAAAGAAGTGTCGCTGAGTTTTTCAAATTTGCTGATGTTTTCGGGCATCAAGCGTTCAAAGGTTTCTACTTTTTCTAAGAGAGCAAAGAGGTCTTTAGCACTCTTTGGGACGATTGTTTTTTGGGTTTCTAAATTCAAAACAATGATTAATTATTAATGGTTCATTATTATTTTACTAAAACGGTTTCCCAGCCGTCGTACTGGCCATTGGTATCGAGAGCTACATCTATCAAGTCCCAAGTATCGGGGTCGATAGCCTCTACGGTATTTACTTTGGTAATTATCAATTGGTAGCCTAAATCTTCGTTAGGGTCATCGCCTTCTTCAGGTTCTATTTTGCCACTTTCTTGTATTTCATAGCCTAAGGCTTTCACCTTATCAATAGCTTCAGCCATATCCTTTTCAGTGTTGAAATACAACCAATGGTCTATAGGGCGCTCTTGGTCAGTATGGTCGCCAGACTGTTCGCAATGGTGTCGTACAGCACTATTTTTGATGCTTTGATGTTCGTAGATATTTGGGTAGAGGAATTCTGTATAGGTTTTCCATTCGGGGTCGTTGGCAACTTCTACTTCAGGAGTATAATTGCTTGTATTAAAAGCCTCTTCTAACAAGGGAGCTAAGGCTGCCGCATTTTGAGAGTAGAAATACCAAGTAACCGCCCCATCAAAAGTTAAAACCCCAGCTAATAGGTTGGTTTCCTTGAGTAGAGGCATTAGGCGTGTATCTTCTATATCATAGAGAAGCTCGCGTTCTTGGTCGGATGAAAAGCCGTGTTCATCAGGATTTTTTAGCACGATGTTTACTCTCACACAATGAGTGAATTGAGGGAGCGGTAAATCAGTTTCGCCTAAACCTAAATTAAGGCGAAATACGGCGGGTTTATCTTCTACTCTACCAATGTAGACTGCCCAGTTTTCAGGGATTTCTGTTTTTTGAGTCATATTAATTTACTGATTTGTCAATTTGTTAATTCTTCCAAGTGTCAGGGCTTTTGCGCCATTCTTTAAGAGTATCGAGTTCGTACTCGCTGATGTAGCCTATAGCTAAGGCTTTGATAAGCAAAAGGTCGTAGTCGCTGAGGGTATGAAGGGAGAGTTTTTCAGAAGCAAAATTGGCATTTGCCACCTGAAAGTTATACGAGAAGATAGCCACCATGCCTAAAACTTCAGCGCCGAAGTCACGAAGGGCTTTTACAGCATTAAGGCTACTCATACCCGTGCTGATGAGGTCTTCTATAACAATTACTTGTTGTCCTGCAGAGAGTAATCCCTCTATTTGGTTTTGACGACCGTGTTTTTTAGGTTCAGGACGCACATAGACAAAGGGCAATCCGAGTGCATTGGCTACTAACATTCCCATTCCGATAGCTCCTGTAGCAACCCCTGCTACCACCTCGGCAGAGGGATAATGGTTTTTGATATAGGTAGCCATAGTGTTAGCAATGTAGTTGCGAACCTCTGGAAATGAGAGGATTATGCGATTGTCGCAATAAATAGGCGACTTCCAACCGCTTGCCCACGTAAAATAATTTTCAGAATTCAATTTTATTGCGTTAATTTGCAGTAAAAATTCGGCAGTACGTTGTGCCGTAATGTTATCTAAAATCATAAGCTTATGTATGAAATATTTTTAGACGATAAGTCGATTATTTTGACAAATGTACGAGAAAATATTGAGAACGTCAAATATTTTCCATTAAAAGATGTAACCTTTGATGAAATCATCGAGGAATTAGGTCGTAAAGAGGTAAGTAGAATATATCTCTATCACCCTAATGAAGAGAAACTTATAAAGAAATTTAAGAAGCTTGTACCCACTATAAAAGCGGGAGGAGGCGTGGTGTATAATGAGGAAGGAAAAGTACTACTTATCAAGCGACACGGCAAGTGGGATTTGCCTAAAGGGAAGAAAGAAAAGGGTGAAAATATAGCCACTTGTGCCTTGCGTGAAGTGGAGGAAGAAACGGGGGTAAAAAAACTCTTAATACAGCGTTTTAGGACAATTACTTACCACCTGTTTAAGCGCGATGGACACTATTTTTTGAAAGAAACCTATTGGTATGATATGACCACTACTTACAAGAAGAAGTTACTCCCCCAAACAGAGGAAGGTATAGAGAAAGTATGTTGGAAAGATGAGGCAGAGGCAAAGGAATTGGTGAAGAACTCGTATAAGAATATTCAGTTGGTATTAGGAGTTAGAGATGGAAAAGAATTTTTATGATTTAGAGCTTATCAAAATATTAGAAGAGCATATAGAAGATAGAGATTTTCAAATAATAAGCTCTGATATTTATGTAGATAAGGTGAATGCTAACTTACCTTTTGTGGGGAGTAGGGTAGATTTTGAGCTATTGGATGAGTATCAAAGAATGTTTTTTGATGAGAATGAAGCCGTTGTAGCTTTTGTAAAGAGTATTGCAATGGAGGCGGGGATAGCACCAGATGAAAAAGTGGTGTATTTAGGAGATAATGTATCGAACCTAACCTATATATTCTCATTTAAATATTTAGAAAAAGTCATAGTAGATATATTGGATAATATACCTGAACATCATTACTTTTTATCTGAAAGGATGAAGTGGATTCTATATATATCGTATGAAGATTGTGCGGAGTTTGCGTTGATATGATAAAAGATATACTAATAGTTGGACTTGGTAGCTTTGTAGGAGGCACATTGCGTTATATGCTTTCAATAGCCTTTAACAAGATAGCACGTACTTGTACATTCCCAATAGGCATTTTGGTAGTAAATGTATTAGGATGCTTTCTTATAGGTGTATTGTATAGCTATCTTAAGAATAGAGTAGGGGAGAGCCTTTTACCCTTATTGATGATGACAGGTGTCTTGGGAGGTTTTACAACATTCTCTACTTTTTCATTGGAGGTACTGCAGTTATATCAACAAAATGAACTACTAAAAGCCATTCTTTATGTAATAGTTAGTGTAGGAATAGGTATTTTGGCGTGCTTTTTGGGGTGTATTGTAGGTAATAAATAAAGTATAAAAATAATGAAGAAATTTTTATTAGGAGTAGTCGTAGCGGTCGCCGTATTGCTACTTATAAAATATTTTAGCGATAAAAAAGAAAGTCAAGAACGATTAGAAGCTGATACAGCCCTAATACAAACACAAATCGCAAATGTGAGCAAACTGGTAGTTACTGAAGGTCATTTTGCTGAAGTACTCTCGTATACCGATACTCAAAAGTACTTTATGGATTTGCTATCGTTTGATAAGAAAATCCTCACAGTAGTAAATGCTGATGTAACAGTAGCTTATGATTTGCACAAAATCGACTATGAAGTAAACGAAGAACAAAAGAAAGTTATCATTAAATCGTTACCAGAAGCTGAGGTAAAGATTTACCCTACAATGAAGTATTACGATGTAAGTCAGAGTCAGGTAAACCCATTTACCCCTGCTGATGTAGAAAAAATACAGAAAAAAGTGAAAGCAGAATTACAACGCAAGGTAGATGCTTCTACTTTGAAGAGTAATGCTCAAAACAGACTGCTTACTGAGCTTTCTAACCTTATTTTTGCCACTCGTGCCGTAGGTTGGACATTAGAATACCAAAATACACCTATTGAGAACAAAGATGATTTTAAACTTTTGAAACCATAGAGATAAGAGAATTTATGCACTTATCACCTATTATTACCCAATATTTTCGTTGGATATTTTTGCCTTTTGCTGAAATAAGAGTTTCTTCAAAAGGCAATTTTGTTATATGTTCAAAACCAGCTGCTTTAAGTATTTCAGCTACTTCTTCAGCGGTATAAAACTGAAAACCTTCACGCGCAAAAGGCGCCTTCTCTCCTGTACTTTTATCTATAAAACCAATAGCTACTTTACCTTGTGAGCTAAGTAAAGCGTGAATCTTTTTGTAATAATATAATGGGTTTTCTAAAAAATAAAGAGTATTTACTGAAAAACATACATCAAAAGAATAATCGAAATTAGGGAGTTTATCAGCAGCTACTTCTAAAAAATGTACTTTTTTTTGACTAACTAAAACGTTGTTGTACTCAGTTGCTTCAGTTATCATTGCGGAAGAAGTTTCTACTCCTATATATTGTAGGGAACTTTCCTTGTTAAATAAATATGGGAGATGTTTGCCATTGCCAAAACCTATCTCTAAAACTTTTTGATGAGGTTGCAGTGCCAAACAATCAATAGTACAGTTTATCATACTACTATTGGAAGCAAAAATAAAATCACCTACTTCTTTGGCGTAGTCTCCTTCAGGATGACGAAATAGTTGTCCTAATAGGCGCATATCAGTAATGGGAGGAGTCATTATTTCTTATAGTATTTCAATTAATTAGAACGGCAAAATTACGATTTTTTGTATAATAATTTGTGTAGTTAGTAAAAACATAGTACTTTTACGCCTTTAAAATTAAAACATTAAGTTCAATTTAATCCTATTATCTATAAGATTATGAAGATATTAGTATGTATCAGTAGTGTTCCCGACACTACTTCTAAAATAAACTTTACAGAAGATAACAAACAGTTTAACCCTTCAGGGGTACAGTTTATTATCAATCCTAATGATGAGTTTTGCCTCACTAAAGCTATTATGCTTAAAGAACAATTAGGGGCAAGTGTTACTCTTGTGAATGTGGGAACACAAGAAACAGAACCAGTACTAAGAAAAGCTTCAGCTATAGGAGCTGACGATATCATTCGTATAGATGCCGCCCCTACTGATGCTTTTTTTGTAGCTACTCAGCTTGCAAGAGTTGCCAAAGAAGGTAATTATGACCTTATCATCACTGGTAAGGAATCTATTGACTACAATGGAGGAATGGTAGGAGGTTATTTATCTTCGCTTTTAAATCTTCCTTTTATAAACAAATGTATAGGTTTAGAAATTGAAGGCAACAAAGTAACTGCCCAACGAGAAATAGATAGCGGCAGAGAAAAACTAACTGCTACACTTCCTTTGGTAATTGCAGGGCAAAAAGGTCTTACTCAAGAGAAAGATCTCCGCATCCCCAATATGCGTAACTTAATGGCAGCACGCACTAAAGCAATCACGGTATTACCTGCTGAGGCTACCGATGTGAGGGTAACAACTGTAGGATTTGAGAAACTTCCTGCAAAACAACCTGTGAAAATAGTATCTGCCGATGATTTAGATACCCTTATTGATTTATTACATAACGAAGCAAAAGTAATTTAATTAAAAATGTCAGTACTCATATATATAGATTCCGAAAACAGAAAAGTGAAAAAAAGCGCTTTTGAAGTAGCTACTTATGCTCGTGCAATTGCCGATAAACAACAAACAAAAGTAGTAGCTGTAACTATAAATGTACCTCAACCTGAAGTATTAGCTGCTTATGGGGTAAATAAAGTGCTTAGCATTACCAATGACCAACTACAACATATTTCTGCCAATACACTCAATCATCTATTGCAACAAGCAGTAGCAAAAGAAAGTAGTACGATAGTGGTATTTAGCGCTTCTTCACAAGCCAAAGAAGTAGCTCCTTTATTAGCTAATAGCTTGCAAGCGGGGTATGTATCTAATGTCATTTCTTTACCTACAGAAGATTTTATTGTAAAAAGTAATGTGTTCTCAAACAAAGCGATTAGTCTTAGTCAAATCAATACCCCTATAAAAATATTAGGATTAGCTCCTAATGCTTTTAAAACAGAAGAAAAAAATGTTGAACTTACAGTAGAACCTTTTGCTCCTACACTTCCTGATAGTGATTGGGGGATACAAGTAATCACTACAGAGAAAACCTCTGGTAAAGTGTCGTTAGACGATGCTACTATAGTGGTTTCAGGAGGAAGAGGGTTGAAAGCTGCCGAGAATTGGCAGATAGTGGAAGGACTTGCTGAAGTATTAGGTGCAGCAACCGCTTGTTCTAAACCTGTTGCTGATATGGGATGGCGACCTCATTCTGAACACGTAGGACAAACGGGTAAACCTGTAGCGCCTAATCTCTATATAGCTATAGGTATTTCAGGAGCTATACAGCACTTGGCAGGCGTAAATGCCTCTAAAGTGAAATTAGTTATCAATTCTGATCCTGAAGCACCTTTTTTCAAAGCTGCCGATTATGGTGTTGTAGGTGATGCTTTTGAGGTAGTTCCTAAACTCATTGAAAAACTTAAAGCAAGACAATAACAAATAGCACAAACATTATAAACTTTGCCAAAGGTTTCTGTCAGTACAGTTCGCACCTTTGGCAAAGTTTTTATTTTCACTTATTTCCCGATACAGAAGCGGGAAAATATGTTTCCTAAAACCTCCTCATTACTTACTTCTCCAGTGATACTGCCCAAATGATAGAGTGTTTCGCGTATATCAATAGCTAATAAATCACCCGATAAATGCATTTGCATTCCTTCTTCTACTTTTTCAATAGCTTGTAAGGCATTGGAAAGAGCTTCGTAATGGCGGATATTCGTTACTACAGTTGCTTTGCCAATATGACTAAGCGTTTGGGCATAATCAGCGAGAAAGTTTTTTAACTCGGTGATGTTTTGCCCTTCTTTAGCTGATATTCTTAATAAAGTATCGGTATAGCCTTTGAGAGATTGTAGAATCTCATCGTCAAAAGCAGTTGTTTCTTCTGGTGATAAGTCTGTTTTGTTGTGTAGTAAAATATACTTAGCTCCCTCTCGGTAGTTTTCCTTTACAAAAGTAGTAATTTCACTCACTGTATTATCTTTGTCATCAAATAGAAATAATATCACTGAGGCTTTTTCTATTTTTTCTTTGGCTTTCTGTACCCCTATTGCTTCTATTTGATCTTGTGTGTCACGAATACCTGCAGTATCAATAAAACGAAAAGCAATACCTCCTATGTGCAAGGTCTCTTCAATCGTATCACGAGTTGTGCCTGCAATATCCGATACAATAGCACGCTCTTCATTTAGTAAAGCATTGAGCAAGGTTGATTTGCCTACATTGGGTTTTCCTACAATTGCCACTGGAATACCATTTTTCAAAACATTTCCTACTGAAAACGATTGGATAAGTGATGATAAAGTAGTTTTAATAGTTTTTAAAAGGCTTTTAAACTGACTTCTATCAGCAAACTCAACATCTTCTTCCGAAAAATCTAACTCAAGTTCTATTAGTGAGGCAAAATTGAGTAATTCTTGTCGTAATGCTTCTATTTCAGAAGTAAAGCCTCCACGCATTTGTTGCAAGGCTACTTGATGAGAGGCTTTACTATCAGAGGCAATCAGGTCAGCTACCGCTTCAGCTTGATTAAGTGCTAATTTACCGTTTAAGAAGGCACGTTTAGTGAATTCCCCTGCTTCAGCTAAACGAACTCCATTAGCTAAACACAATTTAATAACTTCTTCTACAATGTAATTACTTCCGTGACAAGAAAACTCTACTACAGGCTCTCCTGTATATGATTTTGTACCTTTGAAAATAGTAGCCAGACACTCATCAATTACTTGATTTTTAGCTTCTAAAGTTCCCAAATGTACTGTGTGAGAGGGAGCGTCAATTAAAGACTTTTTGCTGTAACTCTTGAATATTTGGTCTGCAATTTCTATAGCATTTGCGCCTGATAATCGGATAACAGCAATGGCACCCATTCCTGAAGCAGTTGCTAAAGCAACAATAGTATCGCTATTATATATTGTATTTTTCTTATTCATAATAAGTGATATTTGTTTTTGATGTATAACAATCGGTTATAACTTCTTCAAGCAAATTTTATACCCTAAAAACAATAAAAAAGTTTATTAAAAAATATAACTATCATATTCGTTAGGCGACAAAAGTACGAAAAAACTTGCTAATTCAAAAAAAAATAGTACCTTTGCCCCCGATTTGGAGTAACCTCTGGCGAGAGTCGTGAATGTTGCCCAATGATAACATAATTATTTTATATTTTTTATGGAACCATTATTAAAGTACGTACAAGACAACTTTATTGAGAAAAAAGAATTCCCAGAATTTTCAGCAGGTGATACTATCACTGTGTACTATGAAATTAAAGAGGGTGACAAAAAACGTACTCAGTTTTTTAAAGGTGTTGTAATACAACGCAAAGGTCACGGCGTAACTGCTACATTTACCATTCGCAAAATGTCTGGTACAGTAGGGGTAGAACGTATCTTCCCTATCAATATGCCTGCCCTTCAAAAAATTGAAGTAAACAAAAAAGGTAAAGTTAGACGTGCTCGCATCTATTACTTTAGAGGACTTACTGGTAAAAAAGCCCGTATTAAAGAAGTTCGCTAAAAGAAAATTGATGAACAACATAAAAGCAAAGAGTAAAGTATACCTTTCTCTTTGCTTTTTTCATTTACTAATGAATAAATATCTAATCCCTAACACTTAAACATTTGTACGCAATACTCGATATAGAAACTACGGGAGGTAAATACGATGAAGAAGGTATTACCGAAATTGCTATTTATCAATTTGATGGACATACTATTACCGATCAGTTTATCTCTCTTATCAATCCTGAACGCCCTATACAAGACTATGTTACTAAACTTACAGGCATCAACAACAAGATGTTGCGCAATGCACCAAAGTTTTATGAGGTAGCCAAACGAATAGTGGAAATTACTGAAGGGTGTATCATTGTTGGGCATAATGCTGCCTTTGATTATCGCATTTTGCAAACTGAATTTCGCCGTTTAGGGTATGAGTACATCAAAACCACACTCTGTACAGTAGAACTTTCTCAGCAACTTATTCCCGATAAAGAATCGTATAGCTTAGGGAAATTAGTACGTTCTTTAGGTATCCCAATGAGTGAACGCCATCGCGCTTCGGGCGATGCTATGGCTACTCTCAACCTTTTCAAATATCTACTTGAGAAAGATACTAAAAAGACTATCATTACCGCTTCAGTGAAAAACGATGTACGTTTAGAAATGGCTTCACGACACCTAAAAATACTTGATGCTCTCCCTGAAACCTTAGGCGTATTCTATATTCATAACGAAGAAGGTAAAATTATCTATGTAGGAAAACATAAAAACATCAAAGGGCGGGTGAACCAATTGCTCACCTCTCCCTCTAAACGCGATAAATATTTACAACGCCATACTTATAAGGTAACCTATGAAGAAATGGGGAATGAACTCATCGCAACCCTTAAAGAATTAGAACTTATACAACTTAACAATCCTAAATGTAACAACCGGAGTATTGATAAATCAAAGAATATCAACTATATACTTACTTCTCATTACAACAAAAGAGGATATCTCTGTTTTTCTATAGAATTGTTGCAATCGCAAAACAATTTTATCACTACTTTTGAAACACTAAAAGAAGGATTATTCTTTTTGAAGCGTATAGAAAAAGAATTTCAACTCAACGAAGTAGATTTCAACAACGAATCTCCTGACATATACAATGAGCGAGCTAAGGGAATTTTTACTAAATACGGGCTACAAAATGAAGATGTAGCAATTGTAGATAAAGGCAGAGTAGTAGGTGAAAAAAGTATGATTTTAGTAATAGATGGCAATATCAAAGGATATGGATTTTTAAATCTGAACTACCAACTCACACAACGTTCTATTTTAGAAAACCTTATCACTCCTTTAGCCAATTCTTTACTCAACCGACACCTTTTACACTCTTATCTCCGCAAGAATTCCAAGGTGAAGGTACTCAAACTAAGCGAACAAAAACCTTATCATAATGAATAAACATTTTTTTATTACACTCTTAGGAACTGCTGTTTTGGCAAGTTGTAACTCAACGAACAATGAAAGTGCCACAGCATTAAAGGAATCGGCAGAAAAGATTTCAAAACTCACTGATTCTATCAAAAAGATTGATGAACAACGCCTTGAAGCATTGAACTTCAGTCTTGAAACTAATGAATTAGCACAGCAATATTTCGAAGATTTAAAAATTGACAATCCTTCACAAATTGTTATAAATGCGCTAATGGAAATGAATGTAAAGGATCATAACCCTTATATCAAATCAGAGTCTAACGGCAAATTCTTATTTAATAAAATAAGAATACTCAATGAAAAATGGGTGATTTGTGAATTTACTGATGGTGAATTGTGGGGCGACCTGCTTTTGGAATACCACATTGATGGCAACCAAAATGTTACCTTTAAAGCCTTAGATGAGGTCATTCACCCTAAATAAATCGGAAGCTATACCATCTGAAAGAAACTTACCCTTGTGCGTTACTTTCAGGTGGTTTTCTTCTATTGTTAAAAGCTCATCGGCAAGGTACTTCTGTGCTTGCTGTAATAAATATTGACGGTAATCATCCCCAAATACTATTCTCACTTCTTCTAAATCAATTCCTACAATCGTGCGTATACGTGTGATGATGAGTTCGTTATATCGGTTGTTGAGGGTAAGTTCTTCTTTTTCCTGAGGTAATATTCCCTGCTGTATCTGTTGTATATACTTAATGTTGTGAGCAATATTCCAACTGCGTTCTTTTCCATTAAAACTATGAGCTGAAGGACCTATTCCCATATAAGGTTTGCCAAACCAATACGCTGTGTTATTCTTACTAAAATACCCCTCTTTACCAAAATTTGAAAACTCATATTGTATAAACCCTTCTTTTTCAAGAGTGTCTATCAGTATTTGAAAGTGTGTATAGGCTTGCTCATCGTTTATAGGTGGTATTTTTCCCGTAGCTATAAACTTGTGCAAAGCTGTTTTTTCTTCAACTGTAAGAGCATAGGCTGAGATATGTGGAATATCAAAAGACAGCGCCTTATTGATATTTTCCTGCCAACGTTCCTTACTCATTTGAGGAATGCCATAAATTAAATCAATAGTGATGTTATCAAAATATTGTGGAGTTATCTGCAATAAAGTTTCTACTTGAGCTACACTATGTACTCTGTTCATCAATTGTAAGTCCTCTTCAAAAAACGATTGTACACCCAAACTTAACCTATTGATACCTAAAGAGCGCAATTGTTCTAACATTTGTTGGGGAGAGGAGTCTCTAAAAAAGTCATCAGGATTAGCTTCCAAGGTAATTTCGGCTGAGGGACTTACCTTGTAATATGTGAAGATTGTATGAAAAAGTTGTTGTAATTCGTCATACGAAAGGATACTGGGTGTCCCTCCTCCTAAGTAGACTGTTTGTAATTCACTATTTATAGCTTCATCCTTGCGCAAAATGAGTTCCTTACAAAGGGCATTCACCATTTCTCCTTTTCTTTTTAGAGTAGTTGAAAAATGGAAATCACAATAATGACAAGCACGCCTACAAAAAGGAATATGAATGTATAAGCTATACAAAGTGAAGTGTTTTTTTAACCTATACGGTCTTGGTTTTGTTTTACAAAAGCATCCCAACCACTATAGCTTTGCTGTTTTTGTGCCTTACCACCATTAAAAAAGTGACAAACAGCTACAGCTAATCCATCGGTTGCATCGAAGTGTTTGGGAAGTTCTTTTATGTTTAGAAGTTGTTGAAGCATTTTGGCTACTTGTTCCTTAGAAGCACTACCATTGCCCGTAATAGCCATTTTTACCTTTTTAGGTTCGTATTCAGTAATAGGAATTTGGCGCGATAAGCCTGCGGCCATTGCTACCCCTTGTGCTCGTCCTAATTTCAACATTGATTGTACATTTTTACCAAAGAAAGGTGCTTCAATAGCTAATTCATCGGGTTTGTAAGTGTCAATTAGTTCTAAAGTACGATTGAAAATCACACTTAGTTTTAAGTAGTGATTGCTGTATTTACTGAGTTGAAGTTCATTCAGTTGTAAGAGTTTCATAGTATCTCTTTCCACCTGAATAAGTCCAAAGCCCATAATAGTAGTACCAGGGTCGATACCTAAAATAATACGTTCCAAAAGCTACTACAGATTATTTAACGTTAATTTTAATAGGGAGTTCAAATTGAGTGCTCACATTTTGTCCGTTTTTAGTAGCAGGGGCAATGGCATCATTATCAGATAACATTGATAGATTAGCGCGCAAAGAATCTTCAAAACTTTCGTTTTCGGTACTGAGTAATTTTTTAGTTTTCTCATCAGCTTTAATATCTATGAGCACTATTTTTCCGATATTATCTACTTTTATGTTGAGAATAACACTATCTTTAATAGGTTCAGACACTTCGTAAGGGTCTTTTCGCAAGCGTTCTTCAAAGAGAGCTGCAAAAGTTTTCTCAAAGCATTCTTTTTGAGTAGGTTTAGTAGTAGCGGTATCGCATACCCCTTTAAAAATAGGGTAAGTATCTACGTCTTCTTTTATTACTTCATCAAATTTAATCTTAGCAAGAGAGTCTAATTTTTTTTGTAACTCAGCTTCTTTCTGTTCAGGAGTGAGTTGAGAACCATTCTTTTTGCAAGAAGCAAAGGCTAAGAATAAAGCTAAAAAACAAAAGTAAAATTTCATAATTGAATGTGTATTAAATGTTTTTAGGGCTCAAAAGTATTACAAAAAAATGATTTATAAAAATAAATCGTTTATTTTTTGAGGTTTTAAAGTGTAATTTACAGAGTAGTTAAATTTACAAACTACTGATAATAAGATAAATATAATTATTTTGAGCTTATTTTATAACGTTGTTTTCTTTGTTGTAAATAGTCCTTACGATACCATCGGCGAGACCAATACGAGGTACGTGAACAATCTCAGCTCCCGACCATTTCATTGCATTAGTGAATACAGTGAGAGCATAGAGGATTACGTCGGCGCGATCGGGATTGAATCCTAAGAGCCTAATGCGTTCTTCATAAGAAAAACCAGAAACATAGTTGTGATAATCGGTGAGATACTGATAGCTAAGAGGTTCACCTTCTTTACTATTAGAGTTCTTATGGATTTTATTGATATTTCCGCCAGAGCCTATGGCTTCTATATGTTCACAATCTTTAGTGTATTTTTTTATCCATTTTTCAACATCTTCCCACGTTTTGTTGCTCACCTTGTTATCTAATAAACGCACTGTACCAATAGGGAATGAACGCGATTTTTTTACTTTTCCTTTAGAAAAAACAGTGAACTCAGTACTACCTCCTCCCACATCTATATACAGATAATCTTTATCTTTTTGTATCAAACTTGAAATATCGGTAGAAGCAATGATGCTCGCCTCTTCAGCGCCATCTATAATTTCAATGCGTACGCCAGTGCGTTTATAAACCTCATCGGCTACTTCTTGTCCATTAGTAGATTCACGCATTGCCGAAGTAGCACAAGCGCGATAATTTTCTACTTGATTTATTTTCATCAGCAAGCTAAAGGCTTGCATAGCATCAGCTAATCTATCAGTATTTTCAGGAGAGATAAGTCCATCTAAAAACACATCAGCTCCCAAACGGATAGGCACACGCACTAAGCTCGCTTTGGTGAATTTTGGAGCTTCATTAGGTTCTTCTAAAACGTTAGAGATGAGCAATCTCACCCCATTAGACCCTATGTCTATAGCTCCTAACTTTTTGATATTCATATTGTAATTATTTATCTTTATCAGCTTCTAAAGTACGTACTTTCAGAGGGTTTTTAGTTAGCTCGGCATATTCTTCCCGATTTCTGAATACATCTAAGGCAGTGTAAATAGCGTGGCGGAATGACTCAGGTTCGGCAATACCCTTACCTGCTATCTCGTAAGCAGTACCGTGATCGGGGGAAGTGCGTACTTTGCTAAGTCCAGCTGTGTAGTTCACACCACTGCCAAAAGCAATGGTTTTGAAAGCTATAAGCCCTTGGTCGTGATAAGGAGCAAGTATAGCATCGTAGTTGCGATAAGTTTGAGAACCAAAGAAACTATCGGCAGCAAAAGGACCAAAAACTAATATATTTTCATCGAAATACAGTTTTTTTAAGGCAGGACGTAGCACTTCATCATCTTCATTGCCAATAACCCCTTTGTCTCCACAATGAGGATTGATACCTAATACAGCTATTTTAGGGCGTTGCAAGCGGAAATCTTTGATGAGAGATTCATTCATCAAACGAGCTTTCTCCATAATGAGTGATTCGGTAATGAGAGAGGATACGTTTTTTAGAGGCACGTGATCTGTAAGTAATCCTACCTTTAAGTCTTCACTTACCATAAACATTAGGCTGGTACCATTGAGTTCTTTAGCTAAGTAATCAGTGTGACCAGGGAAGTGAAAATTATCTGATTGGATGTTGTTTTTATTGATAGGAGCAGTTACTAATACATCAATTTCGTTATTTTTAAGAGCTTCTACAGCAGCTTGTAACGATAGGAAAGCATATTTTCCACCTTCTTCAGTTTCCTGACCAAAGGTAACTGTAGGAGTTTCTTTCCAGCAGTTGAGTACATTTAGTTTACCTTCAATGGCGGCATCTACACTATCGATACCTTGAAAATTAGCCATTGTATTGAAATGTTTCTTTTGGAAAGAAACTAATTTATTAGAAGCAAAAATAATAGGGGTACACAATTCCAATATTTGGTGGTCTTCAAAGGTTTTGAGGATAATCTCAAGCCCTATTCCATTCATATCACCAATGGAAATACCTACTTTTATCAGTTTATCTTTCATAAAAATTGAGATGTTTTTTTAGGGTATTATTCTTCTTTTTCATTGTAGAATACGGTTATTTTAGGTAGGCGTTTTTCTACTTCTTCATATTGTTGGGTAGTAAAATTACGGTTGTTTATATACAAAACCCCTTTCCATTGTACTTTTTCTACAGATTTTATAAATTGTTTAAAATCAAGTGGGTTGTTATTGATATTTACATAAGTTAAATGAGAATTTTCAGCTAATGCTTGAGGTAATTTTGTAAGATTGTTTGCATTGAAATATACGTTTTCCAAGTGTTGTAAACGTCCTATAGAAGCAGGAACTTCAGTAAGTGCAGCATTGCGCAAAGATAGTTCTTCGAGCAAAGGCAATTTGTCGAAATTATCAGGAAGAGTTTTGATTTTATTTTTAGTGTCGAACTGACTAATGATGAGTGATTTTAATTTAGACAAGGCAAATACTTGTTCAGGGAAAACAATTAGTTCAGCTCCCTCAAACTTTAAATTTTCTAATTGTTGTAAGTTGATGAAAGAATTAGGAATTTCAGTAATAGGATTGTAGATATCTATAGTTTGTAGAGCAGAAAAATGACCAATATTTTCGGGGAGTTTAGTGAGATTATTGAGGCGTAATACTAATGTTTTTAGTGATTTATTTTCAGCACTCAATTCAGGAAAAGTAGGGATGCTCACTTCTTTTATTTCTAAATATTCTAATTGTTTTGCCTCGGTGAGTAGTTTTTTTAGCAAATTTTCATCTAATTGTACTTGGTCGTTACTATAAATCTTTACTTCTTTGAAATTAGCAAAGTTAGCTTTTGTCAATTCATCAACTGAGTTGATATTAAGTTCGTTACCATCGAAAGTGGCAATGTTTACTCGTATAGATTGCGCTTGAATAAACATAGGAATTGCGATGATAAAGGAGCATAAAAGTTGTTTTATTTTTTTCATTGTTCTACTTTTTATCTGTAAATAATTATTACTTTTGTACTTTCAGAGTGCAAAGATATAAAAAATATGAGAGTAACACAAACTTATTCTTTTCATAGCAATGGTAAATTGCTTATCACAGGTGAATACGCAGTGCTTGATGGGGCACTTGCTTTTGCTCTTCCTACCCGAAAAGGACAAACATTAGAAGTGACTGAAAATAATGAGCAAGGACGCTGGCAAGCCTTTGATAGCAATGGTAATTTGTGGTTTGATAGTGCTGTGCTTACAACAGATGATGACCAGAAAGTGGCTCAAACTCTACAAAAAATACTCACTACAGCTGCAGAACTCAATCCTGATTTTAAAGACAAATGGATACATTCACAAGTGCAGACGCATTTAGAATTTCCTCGTTTGTGGGGATTAGGAACATCTTCTACACTTATCAATAATATAGCCCAATGGGCAGCGGTAAATCCGTACGAACTTCTTTTTAAGAGTTTTGGTGGTAGTGGTTATGATATTGCTTGTGCTAAGAGCCAAACACCTTTATTATATCGTCTTCAAGAGGACAAACCGCATAGTTACCCCTTGCGTTTTCTTTTTCCTCATACCCCTCAAATTTACTTTGTTTATCTCAACCAAAAACAAAATAGCCGAGAAGGTATTGCACGCTATCGCTCAGTAAGTAAAAGCAAACGCAAACTTGCTGAAAGCATTACACGCCTTACAGAACGCCTTTTATTAGTATATACCATAACCGATTTTTGTGCTATACTCAATGAACACGAAATGCTCATTAGTGAGTATCTGGGGATTCCTACAGTGAAAGAACGTCTTTTCCCTGATTATAAAGGTACAGTAAAGAGTTTAGGAGCTTGGGGGGGTGATTTTGTATTAGCTATTTCTGAAACTGAAGATACACCGAATTATTTTTTATCTAAGGGGTTTGATATTTGTATTCCTTATGATGAGATGGTATGAGAAAGATAGTTTTTTTTAGATAAGATAATTTTTTGTACTTTTGTCCGCTGAAAATACAGAAACGCTACGTTAATAATTGTAACAGATGTTAAAAAGAATATCCCCTTATACGCTAATAATGCTTTCCTTCTTTGCTTTGATAGTATTAGGAGCCTTATTGCTGATGATGCCTTTTGCACATATACCCGAAAAAGACTTATCCTTTTTAGAGGCTTTTTTTACAGCTACTTCAGCAGTAACTGTTACAGGACTATCGGTAATAAATATAGGGGCTACATTTACTATCTGGGGGAAACTTATTTTGTTAATTCTCATTCAGTTTGGAGGATTGGGAGTACTTACTATTTCTTCTGTTTTGGTATTACTTATTGCCAAACGTATTGGTTTTTATACTAAACGCTTGGTTGCCGAAGGACTTAATCACAACAAGACCTACGATATTTATGCTATTACTAAGCGTGTAGTGCTTATTACTTTACTTTTTGAGGCAGTAGGAGCAGTGTTTTTATTTTGTTTATTTATTCAAGACTATTCCTTTGGACAGGCATTGTTTATGGCAGTATTTCACTCGGTTTCGGCATTTTGTAATGCTGGTATTTCATTGTTTCCTAATAGTTTTGAGGGCTATACTTATAATATTTTTGTAAATGGAGTGATTGCTTTTCTTATTATTTTTGGAGGTTTAGGTTTTACTACTATTATTCAATCGTATGAATATTTGCGCAAAAAACGTCGGAGGTTGGATATCAACTCACAGTTTTCGATTATTACTACAATTATTTTGCTTGTAGCGGGGACTTTTTTGTTTTTTACTTTGGAATATAACAATTATTACACTTTATATGGTAAGAGTACTTTCAATCGTTTACTTATTAGTTTTTTTCATTCGGTGAGTTTGCGTACAGCAGGTTTTGATACTATTCCGTTAGAACATTTGAGTAGTGCTACTATTCTTTTTTGCGTAACTTTTATGTTTATAGGAGCCTCGCCTAATTCCACAGGCTCTGGGGTGAAAACTACTACTATTGGTATCTTGTTTTTAGGTATAAAAACAGCGTTGTTTAACAAGAATTATATTGAATTTTCTAAAAGGCGTATTTCTTGGAAACTTTTTAACAAAGCTTCAGCTCTTGTTTTTATAGCAATGATGTATGTACTAACAACAATTATTATACTTACAGCTTTAGAACCTAACATAGAATTTACTAAAATAGCTTTTGAGCTTATTTCGGCATTTAGTACTTGTGGACTTTCAACTGGAATAACTCCAGAGTTGTGTACTTTTTCTAAATTAATATTGATTTTTACGATGTTTCTTGGTAGGGTAGGACCTCTCACTATTATGCTTGCCCTTTCAAGACCACGAGCAGAAGGAAATTACAAATATCCCAAAGAAAATATTTTAATAGGATAGATTATGAAGAATTTTTTAGTCATTGGATTAGGAGAGTTTGGCAAATCAGTAGCTAAAACGCTCTATAAAAACAAAGCTACAGTATTGGCAATAGATTCGCGTGAAGGCGTAATCAAGCAGGCTCTCAATGAGGGAATTATAGAGGAAGCAATCATTCTAGATGCTACAGATGAAATAGCTCTTAAAAAAGTAGTGCGCGATGATTTTGATACTGCTTTTGTGAGCGTAGGAGATAATATTCAGGCAAGTATACTTATTACCTTGCAGTTGAGAGAAATGGGGGTAAAAAATGTGATTTGTAAAGCTGTGAATCACACCCAAGAAAAGGTATTGTATAAAATTGGTGCTACACAAGTAGTATTTCCTGAAGAATTGATGGGAGAAAAAGTAGCTTATTCCGTTTTGCGACCTACTATTATAGAATATTTTAAATTTGCTGAAGATTATTTTATCTATGAAGTAAAAGTACCTAAAAGTTATGTAGGAAAATCGTTGATGGAACTTAATTTAAGGCACAAATATGAGATAAATATTTTGGCAGTAAAACACTCTAATGGCAAAATGAATGTTACTCCTGACCCCAATGTTAAACTCAATAAGGATGACCTTTTAATTATACTCTCTAACGAAAACGTAATTGATAGAGTTACCAAAGCTCCTTAAAAAAGGAACTATTTATAAAAAAGCCAAAGATACAAATTATCAAGTTTGTATCTTTGGCAAAGTATAGTCTAATGATTTGCTATTTTACTAAATCTACTATCTCATTTACTATTTGCAATTCTTCATTAGTAGGGATGATAAGTATCTTCACGCGGCTATCAGCGGCTTGAATCTCTACAGGTTTAGTAGGATGGTTGAGCTCTTCGTTTTTCTTCTCATCAAGTTTTATTCCAAAGAATTCCATATTCTTACAAGCAAATGAACGGGTAAGGGCATCATTTTCCCCTAAACCAGCAGTAAACACAATACTATCTAAGCCATTTAGAGCTGCTGAATAAGCACCTATAAACTTCTGAATGCGGTAGCCATACATCTCATAGCAAAGGGCTGCATTGGCATCACCTGAACGATATAGAGCTGCTACATCACGAGCATCAGAGTGTCCTGTAAGTCCAAGCATACCACTCTTCTTGTTAAAGAGTGTTTTCACTTCCTCATAGCTCATACCCAATTCTTGCCCCAAGAAGAAAGCAACTGAAGCATCAATCTGTCCGGTGCGTGTTCCCATAATGAGTCCATCTAGAGGGGTAAGTCCCATAGAAGTATCTACACATTTACCTTCCTCATTTACAGCAGCCATACTCGCCCCATTACCCAAGTGAATGGTAATATTTTTGATATGTGGGTTGTTGAGGTGTTTACGAGCTTGAGCATCTACATATTTATGACTGGTGCCGTGGAATCCATAAGCGCGCAATCCGTATTTTTCATAGTATTCATTAGGAATGGCATAGCGGAAGGCTTTGGCGGGCATTGTTTGATGGAAAGCAGTATCAAATACGGCTACGTGAGTAGCTTTGTCAAAAAGTTTTTGTGCTACACGTATCCCTTCTAAATGTCCTGGGTTGTGCAAAGGTGATAGCGGAATGAGGCGTTTGATTTCGGCTACTACTTCATCGGTAATTACAGTAGGTTGAACGAATTTCTCACCTCCGTGTACTACACGATGCCCTACCCCTTTGATATCACTGGGGTTGTGGATAACACCTACTTTGGGGTCTGTAAGAAGTTCTGCTACTAAATTCATACCCACTTCGTGAGTAGGGATAGGTTGCTCTTTCTTCACTTCTACTTCCTCGCCGTTCTTCACAGCTACATATTTCACATAGCTACCGTCGATATTGATGCGGTCTACAATTCCTTTTGCTTTTGATTCTCCTGTTTTAGAGTCAATAAGCTGATATTTGAGAGATGAACTCCCTGAATTAATGATTAATATTTCCATTTTAGTCTTTTGTTATTAGTTGTAAGTTTTCCCCTCCTTTGGAGAGGAGGTAGGTGAGGCTAAAATTCTGATTGTATTGCTGTGATAAGTACAGTGTTGTAGATATCAGGAATAAGAGCGCCACGACTGAGGTCGTTTACAGGTTTTTTCAATCCTTGTAACATAGGTCCTATAGCCAGACCACCTGTTTCGCGTTGTACTGCTTTATAGGTGTTATTACCGGTGTTAAGATCAGGGAAGATAAGTACATTAGCTTGTCCTGCCACAGGTGAATTTGGCATCTTTTGTTTACCTACTTTAGGGTCTACCGCAGCGTCATATTGTATAGGTCCTTCTACGAGTAGTTCAGGACGACGTTCTTTTACAAGTGCGGTTGCTTCTCGCACTTTATCAACATCGGCACCACTACCTGAGTTACCAGAAGAGTAGGAGAGGAGAGCTACTTTAGGTTCAATACCAAAGGCAATAGCAGAGTCGGCAGAGCTGATAGCTATGTCAGCCAACTGTTCAGCAGTAGGGTTTGGCACTACAGCACAGTCTCCATATACCAATACGCGGTCGTGCAACAACATAAAGAATACTGATGACACTGTGTTTACTCCTGGTTTAGTTTTTACGAATTGTAAAGATGGACGGATAGTGTGAGCGGTTGTATTTACAGCTCCTGATACCATACCATCGGCATCACCGAGGAATACCATCATTGTACCGAAATAAGAAGCATCAAGCATTAAATCTTTAGCTTGCGAAAGCTCTAATCCTTTGCTCTTGCGCAATTCGTATAGTTTTTCAGCATACGCCTCGTATTTTTCACTCTCAGCAGGATTGATGATATTGATACGATCCTCATTCCATTTCAAGCCTAAAATGTTCTTAGCGCGTGTTTTAATAGCTTCGGGTTCTCCCAAGATAGTGAGGTAAACGAGTTCGTCTTCAGCCAATTGTGAGGCTGCAGTAAGAATACGATCGTCAGTACCCTCTGGTAATACAATATGTTTTTGTCCTGCACGAGCTTTTTGTACCATATTGTATTGGAACATACGAGGGGTAATAGTTTCTGATTTGAAAGAAGCAATACTATTGTTGAGTTTTTCGGCATCTACATTTTCATCAAATAGCTGAAGTAGCATTTTTACCTTTTCAGTATTTTCAGGGTAGATATGTGCTTGAGTATTACCAATGATATTAGCAGTTTCAAAAGTATCGGTTTTAGCTACCATTATAGGGATATTCTTTTGGATACCATCGAAAATCTTACTCATAGAAGCATTGAGTGTTAAATCACCATAGAGTACTACTCCTTTAATATTAGAGAAGTTAGAATAGTTAGCTACTAAAGATCCAGCTATGAGGTCGATACGGTCGATGGGGAGTACTGCTAAAGTATCTTCGTTTAGCTTGGCTAAATAGTTAGATAACTGCATAGCTCCTACGATAGTTCGTTTGGTAATAACGTCGATATTATCACCTTTGTAAAGGAATTCGGCATTGAGAGCGTTAGCAATCTCGCGAATGGTAGGGCGAGAGAGTTCTTCTTTGCGCGGAATAATGGTAAAAGTAGTATCGTTGAAGCGCTGTTCTAAATGGTTGATAGTAGCAGCAGTAGCATTAGTAGCTTTGTTTACAAACACGCTGAGTACGCGAACATCTTTTTCTATAAAATTGTTTAGGGTAGCTTGTACTTGGTTAGCGAGTTCATCTTCTGAAGTAAAATTGTCTTTAAGTACTACCAATGCAGGAATGTTGAGGCTTTGAGCTACTGAAGCGTTGAAGTTTGCATCGAAATAGCTATCGTCTACGGCACTTGAACTATCGACTAATACAAAGTCAAACTTACTTTCTAAGGCTTTGTATTTTTTGATGATAGTATCATACACTTCGCCTATATTACCTTCGTTTTTAAGAGCGATAACCTCTTGACGTGTGTAGGCATAGGCTTCATCATAACTCATATCGAGTTTAAAATGTTCTAAAACAGTTTCGATGAAAGTATCTTTTTTAGATTTACTTTCTACAATAGGTCTAAAGTAACCTACCTTGGCAGTGTTGCGCATAATCATTTGCAAGACTCCCAAACTCACTACTGACTTACCACTATGGGTATTTGCAGCAATGACATAAACAGATTTATTCATTTTTTATTTACTTTTTAGTGTTAAATGTTATAAGTTGCAAAGGTAATAATATAATTTAAGAAAACAAGCGAAAAAAAGATATTTTTATTTTAATACCTAAATAACAAAAGTTTATTCTTCTTTATATTCCTTACCATTGTATCTCAAAAATACGGTTTCTGTTCCTTTGTTTACTATCCTTTCCCCTTCACAATCGGCTTCCCCTTCTCTTACTACAAAAGTCTTCCTATTTTTAATGTCAAAATAACCATTTGTTTTCTTCTTTTCCATTATAAACATAGATTCTTTATCAAATGAACTTCCTGTACAAGTGTCCCAGTCTGCTGTAAATTCTGCTAATTTATAATTGTTAAGTACCTTCCTAAGTATTTTATTCTCTGGAAGAAACAAACTAAAATGCTCTTCCTGACGAGGAAATACTCTGATGTCATAATTACTTCCCCATACTCTAATTCCAAAAGCCCTCACTCCTTCTGACAGAATAAACAAAGCTGTATCAATCGTAATACTTTTTATCTCTATAGGGGTGGAAGTACACCATTCATCATTCCCTTTATATAAATGAATTATTTTTTGTTGCCCTATACTATAAATAACAATATAAGCATCATAACACCATGTATCCGAATCCTCTGGTCGCCCTTTTTCTATAGGAAATACCATAACCTTTTTATCTGTGTCATAAGGCAATACCTTTTCGGTATACAAGTCTTTATCTATCTTGTCTTTAGGTATTTCTAAAGTCTTGATAACTTGATTGTAAACTTGTACGTTCTCTTGAGCTTTTACCACATAAGAGCAAAGCAAAAAAATAAATGTGAAAAATAGTTGTTTCATTGTGAAATATTTTTTAGGAAAAAGGTAAGAAAAATCACAGAATAAAAAAGTAAAATGCTTATTCATAAATAGAAGGGATATGTTCAGCTCCTTCTAAAATAAAATCGGTGAGACGCTGCAAATAGATACTAATTTGTGGGTCGGTTACATTGAAGAGCATTACTATTACAACTTCTTCATTAGGATATACTGATAACCAGCCAAATCCTCCTACCCCCATACCTGTATGACCAAAATAATCACGTCCGTTCCAATCGCGTTGGACTTGCCAGCCAATACCATAACTTATTTCAGTATCGTCTATGGTACATTGTTTTTTAAGCATTTCGTTTTCGATAGGTTGAGAAAGAAAGTTATGGCGTTCTATAGCTGTACCCATTTTTGCTATATCATTGGATGTAGAAAGAAAACCACCGCCCGCAAGCTTGAAATAGTTATTCACATCGGTAGCTTTATCCAATCCTTTTTTACTACGTGTGTAAGGAATAGCTTCATCTTGAATAATTTTACCTCTATCGGGGAAAGTACGCCACATATTTAGAGGTTTAAAAACTTCTTCTTTGGCTACATCTTCAAACTTTTTGTTGAGACATTTTTCAATAGCTAATGAAATAAGGTTGATGCCATAACTGCTATACAAGAACTTTGTGCCAGGGGCAGATTGTAAGATATCATCCTTAAACAAATCAACTCCTTGTGCTATAGTATAAGGCTTGTTGAGTGTATATTCATTAGCTTTGTAGGAGCGAATTCCTGCTAAGTGTCCTGCTAATTGTTTTATAGTAAAATCAAAAGGCTTTTTAGGGAAATCAGGAATATATTCGTAGAGAGACATATTCCAATCGAATTTTTTCTGTTCTTGCAAACGCGCTAAAATTACCCCAGTAATAGCTTTAGACATACTTGCCACCCTAAAAATTGTAGTTTTAGGGTCGATAGGCATTTTTTTAGAAATATCGGCATAGCCATATCCACCTTGCCATATTGTTTTTCCTTGTTTGGTAACTGTAATAGAAGCTCCAGGAATTAATTCTTCTTGTATGAGGTATTGCAATATTTTTTCAGCTTCTTTTTGAGCTTCTTCAAAAGAAGTTACCTCAGAAGGGTTTTTTCGGAATACATCAGTATCAAGTAGTTTTTTTTGACCAAAAAGGTTGTTGAAGAAAGATATAATTGTAGAAATCAAAACAATAGATATTAGTTTTTTCATTGTAATGTAATGTTTTACTTTTCGGGGCGCAAAAGTACAAATATTGAATGAGTTAATCAAAAATAGCACAAAAAAACTGTCTAAAAAGTGTATATAGGAAACCTTTTTAGACAGTTATTAAACAGTTTGAGTATTTCTATTTTTTGAGTATTTCAGCTACTTTTTCACCTATTTTAGCAGGTGAATCGACTACGTGGATACCGCATTCTCTCAAGATACGTTTTTTAGCTTCGGCAGTATCATCGGCACCACCTACAATAGCTCCAGCGTGCCCCATAGTACGCCCTTTAGGTGCTGTTTCACCTGCTATAAAGCTCACTACAGGTTTTTGGTTGCCATTAGCTTTGATCCAACGAGCTGCTTCTGGTTCTAACTGGCCTCCTATCTCACCTATCATTACAATACAATGAGTTTCAGGGTCGTTCATCAGTAGTTCTACAGCTTCTTTAGTAGTAGTCCCGATGATAGGGTCACCACCTATACCGATAGCAGTAGTAATACCTAAACCTTGACGTACAATTTGATCGGCTGCCTCATAGGTAAGAGTTCCCGATTTAGAAACAATACCTACATTTCCCTTTTTGAAGATAAAGCCAGGCATAATACCTACTTTTGCTTCCTCAGGAGTAATGACTCCAGGACAGTTAGGACCTACCAAACGGCACTCACGATTTTTGATGTAGGCAGCTACTTTTACCATATCGGCAACTGGAATGCCTTCAGTAATAGTGATAATCACTTTGATACCAGCATCAGCAGCTTCCATAATAGCGTCAGCAGCAAAGGCAGGAGGTACGAAAATGATGGAAACATCAGCAGCTGTAGCTTTTACGGCATCAGCAACTGTATTGAATACAGGCTTGCCTAAGTGCGTTTGTCCGCCTTTATTAGGGGTTATACCACCTACAATGTTAGTGCCATAAGCAATCATTTGTTCGGCGTGAAAAGTCCCTTCACTACCAGTAAAGCCTTGTACAATAATTTTAGAATTTTTGTTGACTAATACACTCATTGTATTTGTTTTTTTAGTTTTAACAGAAGCAAAGGTAAATGTTTTTTTTGATATATACAATTGTTATGCAATAAAATAAAAAGAATAATATAAAGAAGTTTTGTATGTTGCTCATAATCAGTTTTTTTGGAATTTTAAAATTAATAAATTAACAAAATGATAATTTGACAAATTGGCTAATTGACAAATTATTCCTACTTTTGCCGCGTTTTTTAATACAATAAAAATGCAAATAGAAGTATTGAAATCTAAAATTCACCGTGTGAAAGTTACAGGGGCAGATTTAGATTACATAGGTAGCATTACCATAGATGAAGCTTTGGTAGAGGCTGCAGGAATGATAGAAGGTGAAAAAGTATCAATAGTAAATGTGAATAATGGGGAACGTTTTGATACTTATATCATCAAAGGGAAACGAAATTCAGGAGCTATTGTACTAAATGGACCTGCGGCTCGTAGGGTACAAAGAGGAGATATAGTAATTATTATCTCGTATGCTTTAATGGACTTTGAAGAAGCAAAAAACTTTAAGCCCTCTATAATCTTCCCTAACGAACAAACAAATCTTTTGGAATGAAAAAATGGTTAAAGATTACCCTTCCACTACTTGTGGGAGGGTTTTTATGTTGGTATGCTTATCAGCAATTTACTGAAGAACAATTTACAGAGATAAAAAAAACATTTCTTGTTGCTGATTATTTTTATATAATTTTAGCTGTGTTTTTAGGATTCTTAGCAGATGTATCGCGAGCAGTTCGTTGGGAATTGATGTTTAGACCAATGGGGTATAAAACTTCTTTATTACATCGAATAATGGCAGTGTTTATGGGGTATTTAGTAAATGTAACCATACCGCGCTCAGGTGAAGTATCACGAGCTTTATTAGTAAGCAATTATGATGGAGTGCCTTTTGAAAAATCATTTGGAACGATTATCTCTGAACGTGTGATTGATTTACTCTTGTTATTTTTGTTTACCGCTACAGCTTTTGTATTGCAATTTGAGGTGATAAGCAACTTTATACTTTCTAAAATTCCGTTTGAAAAACTCTTATGGATCTTGCTAATAGGAGGACTATCATTTGTGATTTTCTTATATCTTATATATACTTCAGAACGCAAGTTTTTTATAAAAGTGAAGACGTTTTTAAACGGTATAAAAGAAGGCGTATTTTCAGTGTTGAAAATACGCCATCGTTGGATTTTTTTGGTACATACATTATTTATATGGGCAATGTACTTTTTAATGTTTTATATTCCTTTTTTCGCCTTGCCGGAAACTACTAATATAAGTTTACCAAACGTACTTACAGCTTTTGTCATAGGTAGTTTTGCTATGACTTTTACCAATGCAGGATTTGGAGCTTACCCATTTTTTATAGCAGAAGTATTATTTCTCTTTGGAGTTCCAACTCCTATAGGTACTGCTTTTGGATGGCTTGTTTGGACTTCACAATTTGCTATAACACTTCTTCTTGGGGGGGGATCGTTTGCTTTGCTTCCTTGGCTAAAAGAAAATAACCACAAGTAATGAGCCACGCTATCCAAAAGAGATAAAATCCAAAATGAAAACTGAATTTCATCATCTTATGAGAAGTAGTGGTGAAATCTACATAGGAGAGATAGAACCCTACAGCCCCTATAACAGCAAGTAAAACTGCTAAAGCACGAGCAAATCCTGAACTTACTCTTGAGCGGAAAGTTTGCAGAAATAACAGTAAGATAAATTGTACTATAAATAGCAAAATAGCTGTTTTCCACCACGTTTTAAACACTGCATACTGGCTGTAGAAAGTACTTACCCCTATCTTACCTATAAACGACATTTTAGAGATAAGGATAGCTGAAATGAGGCTCATTATAGCTTGTATGAGAGTAAGGATACTAAAATTTTTCATAGTTTATTTTTTTATGATTTTCCACCCTGATTTCTCGTTGTATTTTAGTTTAAACTTTTGAGTAATAAAGTTGCTATTGGGATAGGGGTCTTTTCCAAAACTATAGAAAGGAGTTTTTTCCTTATCTAAAACTACTACACAAGTAGCCATTTTTTCAGTACTTTTTTCGAGAGTTATTTTTTTATTATTTAGTTTATAGATAATGGTCTTTACTTGAGCACTATTTTTGTTTTGTTTTACTAAATAAGGGAGAGCCTCTTCAGTTAGGGTAGGGGAAATCACATATACACTATCCTTAGAAAACCACTTTTTACGTGTTTTTTCATTGTTGATAGCTATCAATCCCTCATCAGATAATCGCTGAATGCTCTCAATGAGTTCTTTATCCTTATTGGTTACTAATTTTTGTTTATTAGTATTGAATTTGCCGGTTTCATAGAGAGGATTTTCCTCTAAATATTCGGTGATGAGTGTAGTAGCTTCATCAGTATTGATTTTGTTGCTTGTGTTACAAGCTACCAAAGTAATAAAAATGGTAGCTATCGCTATAAGATTTTTTTTCATTGTTATAGTGTATTAATGTTAATTATCCATTGTTAACTGTTACCAAACCATCCTTCACGATCTAAACTTCGATACTGAATGGCTTCACCTATGTGGTGAGGTTGTACATTTTCAGTACCTTCTAAGTCGGCAATAGTACGAGCTACCTTCAAAATACGATCATAAGCGCGTGCGGAGAGGTTGAGTTTCATCATTGCATTTTTTAAAAGTTTTAAAGATTCCTCACTTACTTTACAGAATTTTTGTATTTGTTTAGTATTCATTTGGGCGTTGTAATGAATGTGTTCATATTCTTTAAAACGCTCTGTTTGAATGTTGCGCGCGGCAATTACTCGCTTGCGTATTTCGGTGCTACTTTCCCCTTTGCGATCATCAGAAAGTTTTTCAAAAGGAACAGGGTTGACTTCTATATGAATATCTATTCTATCTAATAGGGGACCTGAAATCTTACTCATATAACGTTGCATTTCAGCAGGAGTAGAGTTTACAGGTGCCTCAGGATCATTGAAATAGCCACTAGGGCTGGGGTTCATACTCGCTACTAACATAAATGAAGAAGGGTATGTGATAGAGAATTTAGCACGCGAAATAGTAACCTCTCTATCCTCTAAAGGTTGACGCATCACTTCTAATACAGCACGTTTAAATTCAGGCAATTCATCAAGGAAAAGTACACCATTATGCGCTAAGGATATTTCACCAGGTTGAGGGTATGTACCACCCCCTACAAGGGCTACATCCGAAATTGTGTGATGTGGACTACGGAAAGGACGATGACTCATCAAACCTGTATCTTTGATACGACCTACAACACTATGTATTTTAGTAGTTTCGAGAGCTTCGTGAAGTGTCATAGGAGGGAGGATACTAGGTAATCTTTTGGCTAACATTGTTTTACCAGAACCAGGAGGACCTATGAGAATGATGTTATGACCTCCTGCCGCAGCTATTTCCATACAGCGTTTTACAGTTTCTTGTCCTTTTACATCAGCAAAATCAAATTCAGGAAATTCTAAATTTTTATAAAATTCTTTACGAGTATCCACTATTGTACGAACAAGCTCTCTTTCACCATTGAAAAAATCAATTACTTCTTTGATATTTTCAACACCATAAACCTCTAAATTATCTACAATAGCAGCTTCTTTGGCGTTTTGTGCAGGCAAAATAAAACCTTTAAAACCTTCTTTACGTGCTTGAATAGCAATAGGGAGTGCTCCTTTGATAGGTTGTAGTCCTCCATCTAAAGAGAGTTCTCCCATAATAATATATTTTTCTATCTCGTCACTTTGTATTTGTTCGTTGGCAGCCAATATGCCTATTGCAAGACTAAGATCATAGGCTGAACCTTCTTTACGCATATCGGCAGGAGCCATATTGATAGTAATTTTCTTTCCTGGGATTTTATATCCTGTGTTCTGTAAGGCAGCAGCAATGCGGAAATTACTTTCTTTAATAGCAATATCGGGTAGTCCAACAAGATGATAGCCAATTCCTTTAACAATATTTACTTCTATAGTAATGGTAGTAGCTTCTACTCCAAACACTGCACTTCCATATACTTTTACTAACATATTCTTCGGTTGATTTATTTTTTTGACAAAAGTAGTATATTTTTTTGAAAAGACAAGTTTTTAGCAGAGAATTTAACTTGAAAGATTATTTTCAATGCACTTAGCCAACCGCTGAGTAAGGGCTTTTCGGCTGTACTGTTCTATTTTTGTAGGGCTGGTTTTAAGTGTTCTCTGCTGAAATTGATGATAGAACTCTAGTATTTTGGCTTTCATTTGAGAGGCATTGGTATATCCTACAAAAGTACCTGTTTGTGTTTCAGTGAGAATAGGAGTAACATCCCAGTTATGAGGTCCTATGGCGAGAATAGGTCGTCCTGAAATCATATATTCAAATAATTTACCTGCAATAATACCTTGTGTTTCTTCAGAATCTATCTCGATGAGCAACAATACTTGCGATTGCTTTTGCAGACTAATAGCTTCTTGATGGCTAATATAACCTTTATTAATATAATAAGGTGTAAGTCCGTTATGGCGAATATCTTCTTCGATTTCTTCACTTACTTTGCCTGCAAAACAAAGTGTGAAATCTTCGGTAAAATGAGGTTCTTCGCGTATTAATTCGGCTAATATTTTCCAAAGTATTTTGGGGTTTCTATCTGATAATAAAGAACCTATGTGCGAAATAAGGAATTTATTGGATAGGGGAGGGGTGATTGTTTTTTCCTCATCGTAACCATTGGTAATTACCTCAATAGGAGTATTGGTAAGTTGCTGAAAGTCTTTTTGCGTCTTGAAACTGGTTGTAATCACCAAATCTGATTGTTGTAACACTTCTTTTTCCCAATAATGCTGACGTTTATCAGCCCATTTAGTAAGACGTAAATCTTTGTAATAACCAATAGTTGTCCAGGGGTCGCGGAAATCGCTAATCCATTTGAGATGAGGAATTAGTTTCTTTAACTCATAACCTATAAGATGTACGCTGTGAGGAGGCGAAGTGGTGATAATAGTTTCTATCTGGTTTTCTTTTATAAACTTATTCAAATACTTTACAGAAGGTTTTACCCAGAATTTGCGAGCATCAGGAATGAAACAATTACCACGTATCCAAAGTAATACTTTATCTAAAATAGAAACTTTTTTACGCGGAATGATACCTGAACTAATTTTTTGGGTTTTCTTTTTAGAGAATAACGAAGCCCAAGCATAAGGTTCCCATATAGGATGTTTGATAATTTGTATATCGGTAGGCAAATCGTTTCCTATTTCATTGTCGATGATAGGATAAGTTGGATTTTCAGGAATATATACAATAGGTTCTATATTAAAATCTCGCAAATATTTTACGAATTTTAACCAACGTTGTACACCAGGTCCGCCAGCTGGCGTCCAATAGTAAGTAATTATAAGTACCTTTCTCATATCCTTTTCTTATCCTCTATTTTACATAATGTATATTATAGTTTATTTGGTAAAGGTGTTTTTTTGCTATGAAATCACACCACTACCCACCAATTCATCTCCGCTGTACCAAGTCGCAAATTGTCCCTCAGTAATAGCACTTTGAGGTTCCGAAAAATGAATATATAAACCATTTTTCACTTTGTATAAAACTGCTTTCTGTAATGGCTGACGATAGCGTATACGTACCATAAACTCTTTCGATTCATATACTTTTAATGCCAAATCTTCACGAATCCAATGTTCATCAGGGGTTGCGATAAACAAAGCACTGCGGAATAATCCACGATGTGTATGTCCTTGTCCTGTATAGATGATATTCTTCTCAATATCAGTTTCTATGATGAACAAAGGTTCTTTGGTTCCACCCACATTTAAGCCTTTGCGCTGTCCTTTGGTAAAATAATGAGCTCCTTGATGAGTACCTACTTTTTTACCGTCTTCGGGTTGATATACAAAACGTTGTGATAAATATTTTAATTCATCTTCATAAGTTTCAAAAAGGCGTAGCATATCAAATTCTGCATATCCTTTCCAATCATTGGGGATTTCAATAATATCGCCTTGTTTGGGTTGTAGTTTTTGCTGTAGAAATTCGGGTAAACGCACTTTTCCTACAAAGCAAAGTCCCTGAGAATCTTTTTTATCAGCGGTTATCAAATCTTGAGCTTTAGCAATGGCTCTTACTTCTGATTTCTGTAATTCCCCGATAGGGAAAAGTGCTTTACTAAGTTGCTCTTGTGAAAGCTGACATAGGAAATATGATTGATCTTTATTTTCATCTTTCCCCGATAGCAATCGGTAGATTTTTTTACCGTTTATCTCTATTTCTTCTTTGCGACAATAGTGTCCTGTTGCTACGTAATCGGCACCTAAACTAAGGGCAAGTTTCATAAAAACATCAAACTTGATTTCACGATTACATAACACATCGGGATTGGGTGTTCTACCATGTTCGTATTCATTGAACATATAATCGACAATACGGGCTTTGTAGGGCTCACTCATATCCACTGTTTGGAATGGAATGCCGAGTTTTTCGGCTACTAAAAGCGCATCATTACTATCTTCTAACCAAGGACATTCGTCGGAAATAGTAACTGAATCATCGTGCCAATTTTTCATAAAAAGGCCTATTACCTCATAGCCTTGTTCTTTTAACAAATAGGCAGCTACGCTACTATCTACTCCCCCACTAAGTCCTACTACTACTCTTTTCATTTAATTATTTTTTATTTTGAGTTTCTAATTTATCTAATACTTCTTTGAGAAAAAAAGAAAAATCTGTATAAGCTTCTTGAAAAGTAGTATCTTTCCAGCCATACCACCAATCATTAGATTGAAATTCTCTATCTTTTAGAAAATCGCTGAAAAAGTACTTTATCTCTTCATTTAAAGTTTGAGAAGAAAAATGTCTCCCTAATCCAAAGTAAATCTCATTATTTAAACGGTAATATTCAATTGCAGCAGCAAAAGATTTCCCTTTATATTCAAGTACAACATAAATATTAGGATATTTATCATCTGTATTCACTACAAAATTACAGTTTTTAAATTCTTCTTGTGAATGTAAACGGTTTTTCCATTCAAAAAGACATTTCTCTCTTGTTATTTCAACTAATGCTTTCAAATGTTTTTGAAGCTCATCAATTTCACTAATTTTTGTGGTAATAATATCTATATTTTTAACATTATTGTCATCAGTTAGTTGTAACTTTTTAACTAAGAAATCTTGTAACTTGTTGTCCATCTCTTTAAATATTTCTCTGCTATTAAAAACGTGCTTCAAATAATCTATATATTGTATTACTGCACTTTTTACAATAGTTTCTCTTTCAGATATTGCTTGTAAATATTCTTCAAGCCAAACAATAATATCTTCTTTATAGGCTATTTTTACATAACGTCCTGCAAAATCACTTTCTTTATAATTTCCCCACGTTCGTATTGTAGGTTCATTTCCAGCATAACGTGTTAGGTATAGAATATAAATCTGGTTTAATTTATACCCTAATTGTTTGCATATATCAATGTAACGACCAATTTGCTCTTTCTGTTCAACAGCATTATGAATCTTGTTTTCTATGATGAAAGCATATTTTCCTTCTTCTTGGACAAGTCCATCAATACGCCATTTTTCTACTGTAAGAATAGGTTTATCAATTAAAGATATATCAAAATTTAATTTTTTCTTTGTAAGAAAATTCAAAAAGTGATGCAATGCAGGTTTATATTTTAACAATGAAATCAGCAAACGACTGTGTGCATTTTCGTTTACATTAAAACTATCCAAAAGATTAGTTCTAAAAGGTATTTTCGATAACTCTTCTTTGTAAATCTTTGAGAAATCAGTCAGTAAAGAACAATTTTCTGTTATTCTTGACAGTTTCTTATCAAAAATAAATTCTTGAAAATCCTGATTTAGTGCTAAAATATCAATGTAGTTTTGCATTATACTTTTCTTATGTTCTTCTTCCTATAAAAATATAACACTGATAGCATTACCAATATCAAAGGCAATAATGGATACACAAATACTTTTATTTGCCAACTATTGACACTTTCAGCTACTTTTTGTTTGTCTAAGAAAGCTAATTGAACTTTCTTATTGCGTAAACTCAAAAACTCAGTATCGTCTAAAAGATAGTTTAAAGCATTCTGCAAGAAGGATTTATTGTCATAATATTTGCTTGTCCATTTATCAAAACCGAGTTCTAAGGGGATATTATTTTTGCTATCTATATCGTTTTTGATAATATCGCCATCGGCGACTACCAACATTTTGGTAGGCTTGCTTCTATCGGATTTTTCTTTGAGGTTTATGGGGCGAATGCGATCTTTATAAACTGAGTTAAACTCTCCTTCCAAAAGCACTACTAAGGGAATATTTCCGTGTTTATAGGCTTCTTTATTCTGGTTATTGGGGTCGAAGCGCAAGTTGATTTCGCGTGGGGTGCCATCTGCTTTTGAAAAAGGTGAACTAGCGAGAAGCACTGTTTTCTTCACTCCATTTTTCAGCGTATCGATGCTATTGGCAAACTGAAACCTCACTGCATCTAAATGATTGTTGATAAGGTGATTATTACCTGAAATCACCAACGGATTATATACCCAAGGAATAGGCATATAACGGGTTTGAGAGCCATCGCCTGTGGCTACTATGATTTCAGAAAAGTACAAATCGTTTACCAAGGTGTAATTGATACGGAAACCATATTGGAAAAACATATCGGTAAGATTTAGATTGATGGGCATTGCCATTGTCATTCCGCCTGTTTTGTACATATCTTCTAAGGAAACCGCCACATTATCTATCAGCCATAGAGCACGACCGCCATTCATTATATATTGGTCTACGACCTGCTTTTGGGCATCGGTAAAAGGCTCAGTAGGCTTAGGCACGAGTAGTAAATCGAATTTTTCGAGGTCGTGTAGAGTCTTCTCGGGGTTGGTAGCCACTGAATCGAGGGTGAAAGGTGCTATAAAGTAGTATTCACGCGCTGTTTTGAGGAAGTCGGCCATATAGATATCTTCTAGGGCACCATTACTTCTAAGTATTGCGATTTTCTTCTTTTTATCTAAGGTAAACTTATAGAGTGCATCAGTAAAATTGTATTCTAACTTCTGCACAGAGTTCTGTACCTGCTCTTGGTCAGTAGAGCCAAGTTTGTTTACAAAGAGACGCACACGCTCACTCTTCTTGCCATCGCTAATGACTGCCCAAGGGAAAATATACTCAATAGAAGATTTTCCTGCTTCATTTTGGGTGATTTGCAAGGGCTGATAGCCATTATTTATCAGTTCTTGAATCACACTTTCGGGGTGCTCCTCCCCTTCTAATGGGTTTATAAAATTGACGATAATGTTGTTATTGGCAGCTGCATACTCGTCTAATAACTGAATTGTTTCAGTCTGTAATTTCTTAAATTCGGTAGGGATATTGCCTTTGAGCAATACATCAATCACGATAGGATTCTGTATTTTAGCAAGTGTTTTCTTGCTCACCTCAGAGAGCGTATAACGTTTGTCTTGGGTGAGGTCTATCCGCGTGTGCCATTGTTTGGCGATATAATTGACTACAAGGAGACATACTAAGGCTATAACTACCTTGCTAATAGAGTTTTGAAAGAGTTTTTTCATCGTTTGTAGGCTTTGAGTGATAAGGTAGTGAGATATATGAAAAATGAGATAACAGAGAGAAAATACACGATATTTCGGGTGTCGAGCACTCCCCTACTAATAGCGTCGAAATGCGTTTGGAAGCCTACCCCACCAAAATCTTCGGGGGCTATAAAAGCAATAAGCTGGTCGATGCCAAAGAAGAAAAAGAAGCACAGAAAGGCTGCTAACACAAAGGAAATGATTTGGTTACTACTTATAGACGACGCCCATAAGCCTACTGAGGCAAAGGAGGCTACCAGCAAAAACAAGGCAATATAAGACCCCACAGTGCCAGCTATATCTAAGTTGCCTACGGGGTTGCCAAACACCCATACCATATAGACATACAGGGCTGATGGCAAAAGGATTACAAAGAGCAAGAAGAGGATGCCCAAGTACTTGCCGAGCACCATTTGCAGGGTGCTGACCGGTTTGGTGAACAAGAGGGCTAACATACCGCTTTTTTTCTCTTCGGAGATGCTTCTCATCGTAATGGCGGGTACTAAAAAGATGAAAACCCAAGATGAAAGCCTAAAAAAAGGCAACATATCGGCGAAACCAGCATTGAAAATGTTATAATCTGTTTTAAAGACCCATAGGAACAAGCCGTTGAGCACGATAAAGAGCCCAATGATAGTAAGACCAATGGGCGAAGTGAAGAAATAACGGATTTCTTTTTTGAATAGTGCGTACATTTTTATAGTTAAGAGGTAAGAGATAAAAGGTAAATAGTTGTGAAAGCAACTTACCTTTATTCTTAGTGATTTTTCAGAGGGCAAAAATACAAAAATAAAATAACACTACAACAAAAAAGAGTAAGACTACTTATTTAACTGTGAAATATCAAATTTGCCATCAATATCTTGGACACTTATTTTGCCATTGAGAATATCAAAAAAGAAGTCGCGGATTTTATTAAGAGTAAGAGTTGCTGCATTACCATTTTTATCTACTCCTAAATCATAAGTTTTGAGAAGCTGAGCTCCTAAACTCGCTGTAGTAAGTAAGAAATGATTTTCAAACTTATCGGTATCTATCAAATCTACAGCTAATACTTTGCCCACAACAGTATAACTGCGAAGAGTTTTCTGTATTTCGTTATTTACAAGAGTGCTTTTTACCTCATCAGTTTCAATATCCATTGTTATTTTTCCTGAATTAGGTGTTTGAGGTAATCCTTTGTAGAGAGCTCCTAAATCAGCTAAACTGAGGTTGTATAGTTGCGCATTGACAGTAGCAAGCATTTTTTCTATAGAAAAAGCGCTTGGAAGTAATAGATACACAGAGCCTTCTATACGTATAGAAGGAGTGTTGAATGTGCCAACCACACTGTTTTTCAAGTCTATTTGTTGAGTAGCAAATACTCCTCCACACACGACACAATTATCTAATACAATTTCATCGGCATAGATGCTACCTGCTATAAAAGCATTATAGAGAGTTACACTTTTAGCATTGATATCGGAATGAAATGTAAGTTTTAATTTATCAGCTCTTGAAACGATAGAGTTAGCAGAACCTATACTTTTTTGGAAAGCTACATTTCCTTGAGCTTCACTATTCACATAGAGTTCCAATTGAGTAAAGACGGCACCTTGGATTTCTAAGTCTCCATTTTGTATTTCGAGTTTATGGGCGTATACAGGACCTTCTATCACGGTATCTCCTTGTATTGTAATGGTACGAGTTAATTCAGCTACTTTTTCAGGTAATATACTTCCTTTTACTAAATTATCTTTTAGTTGTATATTGCTTTCGTTAAAACAAATTTCTTTTAATTCTTTCATTGTAATAAGTTGATTTTCAAGGTTATATACATTCTATTTCATTGAGTTGTAGCATTTTTAAGATATGACCTTTCACTCGTGAGTTATGGTTATCACTATTGGAATAACGATTATCTATTTCAATATTAAAATACCTTTTGAGTTTCACGATGTTTTCTTCAGGTAATTTATGCCAATTCTGTTTCAAAAAGTTATCCATAAGCTCATTTGTTGGCATCTGAGAGATAAACTCTTGTTGATACAACTTTTTATCTATCTGTTTTTGTTCATTTTCCATTTCTATAAAACAAATAGGAGCGTATGCTGTAGCATTTTTACTTTCTTTTAGCATATTTCGATTGATAAGTTCTTCTAATTGTTTTTGTTTTAACAAAAAAGTATTAGCTTTTTCAATAGTATCAAGAGCTCTTTTTTTGATTATTGAAGCACTGATTTTTGCTTCTAATTCAGCTCCCTCTTTGCCAAAAACAGCTACAGTACTCACTAAATCGTTTTCATAAGCACGATTGTTCTGCTGATTACTTTGTTTACTGAAAGCAAAGGCAGGTTTATTCAGTTCATATATGCGATTAGAAAGTTCATTATTCAGGTCTTCAAAAGTTTTTAAATAGCGTTTAGCAATGCTATTGTAATCTCGTTCCATTTGTTTTTGCTTTTCAACACAGCGTTGAGCAAGTCCGCGCAAATGTATGAGAGTTGCATCAACTTGTGATTTTAGTTCTGCAATTTGCTGAGTAATTTCTGAACGGATTGTACTGAAAAAACCTTTAACAATAGCGCCACTTACTTTTTTAGCATTAGCATTTATTGATGCTATTTGAGCAGCTTCGGTAGCTACAACAGCTCCTGTAAGTCCACCTATTGATTGGTTACAATTATAGATGCTTTCTTCAAAAGGTTCAGTATCTACTTCTACATTTACCTCTATTTCCTCAGTTACAGTACCACTATAACTCACACTACCTCCACTTTGTGAAGGACCATACGATACACTTCCTGAATAGGGAATTCTAACTGTTTTTCTAATGGTTTTAGTATAACTCATAGCTGTTCGTTTTTAATGGTTTGGAAATGAGTCGCTATAAAAAGCTTGTTAGCCATATCTTTCACTCTTTGAGAGGTATTGCTAGTTGCAAGCATCTTACTAAATTCACTTTTTACTTCTTGGTGAGGCTCGCAGGAATCATTCCATACTAGTTGTTCTAAGTATTGATTTAGTGTGTTTTTCATTGCTGATTGTACAGAGGTATTGAGTTGTTCTTTGCTTACAATCACTTCGAGTTTTTTATTATTGAAACTGTCGAAATTGGACTCACATACTAAGGCAGGTATGAGTAATGTTGTATTTTGCACTTTTTCATTTTTTAGTAATACACGTTCTGATAATTTTTTTTGCTCAGAAGTATTAGCTAAAAAGTTAGTCATTGACTCAATCACTTTTTCTGCACGATATTTTATATTAGATATTACAATCTGCTGGCTTGTAATGAGCGATTCTAACTGAGAAATAGGTACTGTAGCAGCTAAGTATTTAGTTCTATTTGATACTTTTCCTACTTCCTGAACTGCAAAATTAAATACAGGACGGTCAAGTTCTAAAATACGTTGTTTAAGATTTTGGTTTATTCCGTTGAAGAGCTTCAAATATCTGTCAGAAAGCATATTGTAATCGCGTTCCATACGATTTTTAATTGCTAAAAGTTGTTTGCGTTGCGCATTGAGTTGCATCAGTTGAGAATCGACTTCGCTTTGTAGTTTGGCTATTTTTTGAGATATTTGGGAACGCATAAGGGTGTAAAACCCTTTGTTTACATTTCTACAGACTATATCAGCTGCTTGTTGTTCAGCTAAAACTATAGCAGCTTTCATTGCTACCACGGCTGTGGTAGTGTCATTTATCTGATGGGAGACAGATTGTATTTTATCTGCCATTGGTTGGGTGTCTACTACACAATCAATTCGAGCCATAATTCTATAGTTTTATTTGTTATTACTGAAATTATTCAAATTGTTGAGTGCATTTTTGGCTATAACAGGTAAGTTCAATGAAATGTGTTCAAAAGTAACTTCCTCTACATTAGGCACAGGAGGCAATTCAGATGTTTTAGCAAAGAGTGGATTAACAAGAGCAAGAGGTTTTCGGCGATTGTCTAAGTCATGCACTTCATTAGTGGCTACAGCTATTTCATTTGAGTGCCCATCACGCAATTTAGCATCATAATACTCTATATGTCCAAACTTCATAGCTTTGAGTTCTATATCCTCTTTTAGGCGTTCCATATATTCCTCAAAGTTATCTTGTATTGTTTTAAATTCTTGAGATTGCATCTCAAAAGCAGCAAGAGTTTCAGCTGAATTGTCGGTTACATCTACTACAGCACTGTTTAAGTTATCTTCTGTTTGTATCATACTATCTTCAGTGCGTTGGTAAGAGATCAAAGTGTTGTATTCGGCTACGTATTTTCGCAAATTTTCTTGCATTAAGTTGATGATATCAGCACTTTCCAATCGATTTGAGCGATAAAAGGCTTCGGTATCTTTATGCCACTCATTTAGATAATGTGTCTTTTGGTCGTGAATATGATTGTAGATTTTGAGGCGTTCCAATCGGTTTTCTTGCATTAAGTTTTGTACCATAGGAGCTACAATTTCTTCATAGATTTGATGTACTCCAAAAGGAAGATTGGTAGTGCTACCATCTTCTGCAGTCCACATTCCTGAAGTTAGGTTGTAATACACACGAGAACTTTGTTTTAGATGGAAAGGGATGTACTCTTGTACAGACTCGCTATAATCAAACTTTTCATTGCGAATACGTTCTATTTCTTCGTGTTCTAAAACAGGTGAATAATGATTATAAGGAGATTTCAAGAGTTGATATAACACTTTGTTAGAAACAGTAATCATTTTATTAGCTGAAGCTACCTTCAATGCTGAAATAGCTTGTACAGAAGTAGCCATAGTGAGCATTAAACTCTTTAATACATTTTCGAATTGCTCAGTTTTATTAGATAAAGAATCTCTTAGTTGATTGATTTCCTGAAATTTGTTGATACTATCGGCATATCGTTCTTTGTTGAAAACAGGAATTATAACAGCACCCTGTGGAACATTATCGGTAGCATATTCATTCAGGTAAGCTAAATACTCGCTCTTATCGGCTACTAAAGGCAAAGATACTGAAGTAGTGTTCAAATCATCCATACAATAGGAAATGGTACGCAATGAACGTTCTAAACTTCCAAAATAGTCGTGTTGATTGATTTTTTGGAATGAAGTAGAGTATTGGTCGGTTTCGATAGTTTCAGTATCGTAAGAAGTTTCTACTATAGGAGCTTGTTCTGATAGTTTTTCAAGTTTTTCAATGGTTTCTACCAGCAAATCGTTTTGGCGAGGGATTTGAAGTACAACTTCAGATTCGTCTATTTGTCCTGTATAATCTACTATAAAACTTTTATCAGTATATTTTATTTGTTCAGCAATAGGTACATAAGCTAAACCAAGTTTGGTTACTTTGTAATCTCTAAAGATTTCGCTATGTTGTTTCTTGAACTCAGCAATACGTATTTCTTTGTCAGTAATTTCTTTTTCAAGGGTATTTTTTTTAATATAATACACAAAGAAAAATATTAAGGTGAGAAACCACACCCAAAGTCCATCAATTTGTTTTTGCAACATTGCTTTTTCTTCTTCCAAAATTGCAATTTGTTTTTCGATGCGTTCCTCTTCGGCTACTATTTTTTCAGCTGCTGCGCTATAATAATCTAATAGTACTTTAGCTTGATCGTGATAGATACTATCGGATTCTGAAAAGATTTTTCCTAACATATTTTTATTTTTTTTAAATTGAATAGACTGATTTTCTGTTTTGATACAATAATTCCATTTTTTTTAGATGATTTTCAATGGTTGTTGTATTGTACTTATAATCACTGATAACGATTAATATATCATTAGCTTCTTGGCAAAAAAGTTTTTCTATTTCACGAGCTTCTATTGTATTTGCAGGTGAAATGTATCGCAAGTTTTCATTTAAAGAATTAATTCGGTGTACAAGATTTTCGGGTAAATCGGGGAGTGTGCTGATTTGTATTTTTAAATTGTTCATCACTTGTTTCATTTCAGAAATACCCGATCCAATACTGTTTTCAGAGATAGGTACCTCCCCTACTCTATCGGCTGCTGATAATACAGCAATCATACCTAAAATTAATAAGAAAATAAGAGTTGTTTGTATAACAAATTGCAGGACAAAGAACCAACTGAAGAATATATTAGCACATAGCATCACTCCTATAGCAGCAAAGGCATAAATCCAAGTGAAAAACCATCTTACACCCAATGAACCTACTTCAATAGGTTGCTGTTTCCCTAAATGTATCCAAGGGAAGAGTACATCAATAAAAAACAAGGCATAGACTAATGAGGCTACTATAATATTTAGAATAAGTATATTTGTAGCTAAATTTGTACCCAATAACAGAAAGGCTGTTATCAATAATATTTCACCTAAAACTAAGGCTATTAATGATAATTTTCGACGTATATTCATTTTGTTACCTATTATTTGTTTGCTGAATATTATCGTTTATTCCCACATTTTGGACAAAACTTTGCTGAAGGAGGGAATACAGTTCCACAACGATTACAAACATCGGCTATAGTTTGCTCAGGAGTAATATTGTTTGTTTGTTGTAATTGGGTGCCACAGCTCACACAACGTTTGGCATTGGTATCATTGTCGGCACCACAATTGGGACAAGGATTGTAAGGATTGCCACAGTGAGGGCAAAAACTACTATTACTTGGGTATTTTTTAGCACAATTAGAACAGAAAACCATTTTTATAGGAGCTTGTTCTCCTTGTTGTCCTACTTGTTGATTACCTCCAAAAGTAGGTTGGTTATATTGAGGTTGCATCATTCCTCCTGCCATTCCAGAATTATTCATACCTCCCATCATACTCATTGCCATTAATCCTCCTAATAAACCTCCATTGCCATTTCCGAATCCTTCAATCGCATTGTTAGCAGTATTGAACATTTGTTCTTGTTGCCAAGTGTGTCCTGTAATTGACATTGAGGCTTGGGTAGCAATTGCCTCAGCTACCTTTCTACCTTCTTCAGTAGATTTATCAATATCGATATTAGTGATATTGAATTGAAGGAGTTCTAAACCTAAGTTCGTCCAAAAAGGATTGAGTACATTTTTGAGATAACCTGATAATTCATCTAAAAAAGCTGAAATGTATTTATACCCTACCCGATGTTTGATAACATATTGGGCTATTTGTGATTTTGTTTTAGTAGAGAATTCTCCAAAAAATTGATTTGTAAGATCATCTTGTGTAAATTCAGATTTTGTACCTACAGCTTTAATAAGGAATGTTTCGGAGTCATTTACTTTCAAACCATATCTACCAACGGCTACAAGGGGTAATTGGGTGTTATAATCAGGGTCGTGTATGGGCATTCCACTCACATTCCAATCAATACTAAACGATTGTACTTTGTTTACAAACCATACTTCTGCAGTAAAGGGATTTTTTCCTCCGAAAGGAATTCCGAATAAATTACGCAAAATAGGTATATTTTCAGTGTTGAGAGTATGCTTGCCTGGTCCAAATTTTCCTATGATTTGTCCTTTAGAAAACAATACAGCCTCTTGAGATTCTTGTACAATTAGTTGGGTATAAGTAGCTAAATTAGTTTCGGGGAATTTCCAAGCATAAACTACTCTACTACCTTGAGGAGACCAACTCACGACATCAATTATAGCCATAATCTTTTATCTTTTTTTGTTATACACTACTACATTATATTACTTTGCAAAGGTAATAAAAAATACAAATATTTAATATTTCTTTAATAAAAAATATAATTGTCTATTTTTTGCATTAACGAATTGATGAATTATATAAGTGAGAACTACAAAGCGGAACGCAGCTGATGACAAAAATAAAGTTTAAGTTCTCTATACCCACAAAGGTAAAGTCTAAAGTGAAGTTTTTGATGAAAGGGAGATAAACTCTCTTTTTGGGGATAACACCATTCCCTTTTAAAACTATTTTGGGTATAGAGCGAGAATATCCTATGAGGTGTGTTTGCTATCAAATGAAATCCGATTTGTAGTTTTCTAAATAAGTACAAAGCAAATCTGTTATAAGTTAACTATTTTGTTTGTACTTAACCTTATTTTTTTAGTAGTGTTCCAATAGTTTCTTTATAAACATTTGGTACTACTATTCTGTAATTAGCAATAGTTTCTTTGAGTTTAGTAAGTTCGGCTGTTTTTTCTACAACCAAAGCATTTACTTTTGCTTGACGTTCTTGTAGCAAGCATTGTAACTCTTGTTCATATTGCAATTTACAATTGTTTTGGTAAGTACGGAATTGTGCTTTATAGAAGTTTACTTCACTTTCGTACTCACGATGTTCAGCCAGAAGCTGTTCTTGTAACTGTTGTAGTTCAGAGAGTTCATATAAAGGAGTGTTTTTAATCTTGAAGACCTGCTCTCCTACTTCTTTAAAGGTAATGAGTTCTTTTTTGTTGAGTTGGTTGCGCACTTCATCAAAATTATGAATGTATTTTCCTATATGAGCAGCTTTAGCTTCTGCCTCTTTATAACAAACCATATCTTCTAATGAAAGAGTTTTGAGATAATCCTCAATAGTAACATCTCTAAGTTGGTTTAGAGGTTCATAATCAATAGGTTTTACTTCTTGTTCAGCTTTAACAAGTACTTCGTTTAGTTTTTTATTTACTATTTCTAAACGGTTTTCTTTTTCTTTGATAGCCGTACGCAAATAAGCTGAAATGGCATATAATGAACCGATTTCATTGAGTTTGCCACCTATATCATCTACCTTTGTGAAAGTATCTAAAGGTTCTCCATCGATGCTAGAAGTATGAGTTTCTATAGAACTAACAAGGTCTTGAATAGGTTTAAGTCGTTCTTTGATACGTTCACATACATAATTAGCCTCTGATGATGTAAGTCCAGAGACATTAAAAAACGGATTTTTGGTTGCTAAATATTTCATCTTCTCACTTGTTATTTTTATCGATTACTTGGAATTTAAACTCAGTGAAGAACTCATATACCTCATTGGGTAGTAGGACTACATTGTTGAACTGAGGATGTTTAGTAGCATCGGCGTAACCTTGTGCTTCAAAGCAGATGCCTTTGTTTCGCCCTAAAGTTTTGCGGTGTGCAGGATGTAATTCAGGTAAGTAATAACCTGCATAGATGTGTAATACAGGATGATTGGTACGTACTTCCATTTTTAGTGTTTCCTCTCCATTAATGAGAGTTGCCATTACCTCATCAGCAGATATTTCACGTACAAACGAATTATCAGTATGAGGATATACTTTCTGTCCGTTGCGGTAATCTAAAGGTGTACCTACAACAGAAGGACGTTCACCAGTAGGTGTGAAAAAACCTTCCTCTAAAGGGACGTATTTTTCAGCTTTTATTTGTAGAGTATTGTTGAGTACATTATTATCATTCTCATTAAGGTTGAAATAAGTGTGTTGGGTTAAGTTGAGTATAGTAGGGGCAGTAGTAATTCCGTGGTAATCTATTCGCAAACGATTATCAGTAGTAAGCATATAAGTAACTAATACAGTTACCTCACCAGGGTAACCTTCTTCACCCTCTTTACTAACATATTGTAAAGTTACAGAAGGATTTTCACCTTTTACTTGATCAATTACTTCCCAAAATACACTATCAAAACCTATAAAGCCTCCATGTATTTGGTTTTCACCTAAATTGCAATGTAGTTGTATTTCTTTTCCTTCGATAATTACCTTTCCATACTTAATACGTCCTGCATTACGACCGATGATTGCTCCTAAATAAGGGTATTCAGCTCGATAAGTATCGCTTATGTATTCTTCAAAGGTATCAAATCCTAATACACATTCTACTATTTTTCCATTTACTGGTACTTTTATGGAGTTAATGATTCCACCAAAGTTCATTATACTTACCTCCATTCCGTTAGCATTGCGCAAGGTAATGGTTTGTAATTGTTCTTTACGATATACTTTTTTCATTATCAAACTTATTTTGGTGACAAATGTATGAAATAATTAAGAATTAACAAAGTATTTTTAATATAGAAAAAGCTGGATTTTAAATGAATCCAGCTTTTATAATGTTAGTAATCATTATTATCTTGAATAATTAGGAGCTTCTTTGGTGATGGTAATATTATGAGGATGGCTTTCGGTAATTCCGCTTGTAGTGATACGTACAAAGCGACTCACAGCTTGCAATGTTTCGATATCCTTGGCACCACAGTATCCCATACCTGCACGCAAACCTCCAATGAACTGATGCATACTTTCTTGTAGTTCGCCTTTATATGCCACACGTCCTACAATACCTTCTGGAACGAGTTTTTTGATATCGTCTTCAACATCCTGAAAATAGCGGTCTTTACTACCTTGGTTCATTGCTTCTACCGACCCCATACCACGATAAGATTTATATTTTCTACCTTCAAAAATGATAGTTTCCCCTGGTGATTCCTTAGTGCCAGCAAGTAGAGAGCCAAGCATCACACTATTGGCACCTGCGGCGATAGCTTTTACAATATCACCAGTGTAACGAATACCTCCGTCGGCAATTACAGGGATTCCTTTGCCTTTAAGTGCAGAAGCAACATTCATTACTGCTGATAATTGAGGATACCCCACGCCTGCTACGACTCTAGTAGTGCATATAGAGCCTGGTCCTATACCCACTTTTACTGCATCGGCACCATTTTCAGCTAAATAAAGAGCAGCTTCGGCAGTAGCAATGTTTCCTACCACTACTTCTAAGTCAGCAAATTTGCTTTTTACAGCTTTAAGAGCATTTACTACGCCTTTTGTATGTCCGTGAGCTGTATCGATAACTACAGCATCAACTCCTGCTTGTACAAGGGCTTCGGCGCGATCTACCACATCAGCAGTAACACCTAAGGCTGCAGCTACACGTAAGCGCCCTAAGCTATCTTTGTTAGAAATAGATTTTTCTTGCAAGTTAGCAATGTCACGGAAAGTTATAAGCCCTACTAATTTATAATTTTTATCTACTACTGGTAGTTTTTCTACCTTACTGCGTTGCAAAATCCCCTCAGCTTCCTTCATAGAAGTACCTTCATTGGCAATTACGAGGTTTTTGGAGGTCATTACTTCAGTTATAGGGCGATTGTTATCGTGTTCAAAGCGTAGATCACGGTTAGTTACAATGCCTTTTAATATTCCATTGTCATCAACGATAGGAATACCTCCAATACTATTTTCTTTCATACAGCGTTTTGCATCACTCACTTTGCTGTTTAATGGAAGTGTAACGGGGTCGATAATCATACCGCTTTCGGCACGTTTGACTTTGCGTATTTGTTTAGCTTGCTCCTCAATAGTCATATTTTTGTGGAGCACTCCTATACCTCCTTCACGTGCCATAGCTATAGCCATAGCAGCTTCAGTTACAGTATCCATTGCTGCAGAGATAATGGGTACATTTAGAGTGATATTACGAGTAAAATGTGAGGTAATTGATACTTCTCGAGGTAATACCTCAGAGTAATTGGGGATAAGAAGGACATCATCATAGGTAAGCCCCTCATTAATAATTTTATCTTGGAAATTCATTTTAAAAAAGAGAATTTAGTTGCGTGCAAATGTACTTCTTTTTTTATATATGAAGCAAATTTTTTACTGAGTATTTTTCTTTTATTGATTACTTTTAGTAAGAAAACACCTATCAGTTTTGATAAACTTTCAACTGATAAGTGTTTTTTTATTATAGTGAAGAAAATTTTCTAAAAAGTATAGGTTACTCCAAAATGAACTCCTATAGATGAGTAAGGAGCATCAGGAGCTCCCTTTCCTTCCCAACTATAAGAGTCTTCAAGAAGCGGAGCTACTTGGGTAGCTAATTGTTTATAACGTTCTATTTGTGGAGAAGAAGATGGTATATTCTGCAAAGCAGTCATATAAGTTTTAAATTCCTGAAGACTGATAGCCGCTGTATTACCTTGTATAGTGCGTGTAGCTGAAAAATCTTTTAGTTTAGATTCCTTGCGTGGTACATTGATGTTGAGGTACTCACCTTCTATAAAAAAAGCTACTTTATCAGCCACTTTAAAACGATAACCGATTCCTCCTATAAAACCAAAAGGTATTTTTCCATGGAAATTATTGTTGAAATCAGCTTTCATATCTACCATAGTTGTAGCAGGAGCCATTGGGTTGAACATTCTTAAAGGTAATTTAGCATTAAGTTCTGTTTGTATTTCGGTTTTACCACCTATTTTGGTTACACCTCCGGCACGTACATACAAATTATCAGTAATATTGAATACTAATGAAAGGGAAGCTCCATAAGCACGACCGTGTCCTTTCATATTTAATACTTGATTTTTATTAGTAGGCATATCCTCACCGTGGAGATATCCCAAAGCTAATTCAGCTCCCCAACGTTTGTGGAAGAAATAACCTCCGCGCAATTGTGCTTGATAACCTTCGCCATAGCTTCCTTTTAAATCAGTAATGGCAGTAGGATTGGAAGCATCTCTACCTAATGTCTTTTCGTGAGCTTTAAATCCATACCCACCACTCACAGAAATGTATGCTTGTGAGTACATAGCTGTTGCTCCCCAAACGAAAGCAATGGCACATAATAGTGTTTTTCTCATTTGTTAATTATATAATATCATTTATTTTTTCAGTAGGGCGACCTATTACAGCTTTATCACCTACCACAACGATAGGGCGTTCGATAAGCTGAGGATATTGTACCATTGCTTCTATGATTTGTTCATCAGTAAGTGTTTTTCCTTTAAAATGTTCTTTCCAGACATTTTCTTTAGTACGAACTAATTCAATAGGAGATAGTTGTAATTTAGTGAGTAACTCTTTAATTTGTTCTTTAGAAATACCTTCTTTAAGGTAATCTACAACTTGATATGCTTTATTAGATTCTTTTAAAAGCTCCAAACCACAACGCGATTTGGAGCATTTAGGATTGTGATATATTTGTATCATAAACAATTTATTAATTTGTGAATTTGTTAGTTAACAAATTACTACTTCTACTCCTCTTTTTTCGAGTTCTTCTACAAATTCAGGGTCTACGTTACTATCGGTGATGAGCATATCTATTTTTTCGACGTAACAAATGAATCCAAAACCGCGTTTATGTATTTTTGAGGAGTCAGCAAGGACGATAGTTTTATCTACACGTTCCATCATTTTTTTGTTGAGATGAGCTTCTCCTACATTGGTAGAACTCAAGCCATAATCAAGATCTATACCTTCTATTCCTAAGAATAAAGTAGTACAAGAGAAGTTGCTAAGAGTTTCTTCGGCGAGTACGCCTATAGTAGAGGTAGAATTTTTGCGTACCTCACCTCCTAGGTGGATAGTGTTTACGTTAGGGTTTTTGCATACTTCTAAGGCAACCCTTAATGAAGGGGTTAGCACAGTAAGATTACGGAAGCCATAAAGTTTTTGAGCTAATAAATTAACTGTAGTTCCTGATGAAAGTATGATAAACTCATTTTCTTTGATAAAGTCTAACGCTTTAGTAATAATCCGCGTTTTTTCTTCTACATTTTGAGTTTCTTTCTCAGTTACTGTTTGGTCAAACACATAGCGCATTTGCTTACTAGCACCCCCGTGAGTACGGTGTAGGTAGCCTTCTTGTTCTAAGAGCGTTAAGTCTTTACGTATAGTAACTACTGAAACTTTAAGTTTTTCACTCAGTTCATTTACGCTGATGTACTTTTTGGTTTCTAAGCTCTCCAAAATCTTAGACTGTCGTTCATTAAGTACTTTCATATTTTATAATTTTATTAATATTCGTATTGAAAATAGTTAGTTCAAAAAAGTCCTATATTAACAATTTGACGGCAAAGTTAAACATTATACTGAAAAAAACAAAAGTTTTAGAAATAAAAAAATGCTATTGCAGTTAAATACAATAGCAATAATATTTTACAATACAGATAATTAAGGTTTTAACATTAAGCTAAAAGCATTTTTAAAATCTTGTAACAGAGGATTTTCTTCTAATAATCGCTCATATTTATCCTCAGGAGTAACCGCTATTTTCTTAGCAATCTCTTCATTTACATTTATCTGAATATTTATATCATAATTACGTAATGATCTATGTAGATAATCCAATAAATGGTATTCCATATTCAGTATTCCAATTTTTGCAGTATTACTAGACACTTCCAAATCAATGGTAGTTCCATCTAGTTTTAAATTGGCTATCTTTAGAATAGAGGCTTGTATACGTTCTCCTTTTGTAAGTAGTTCTTCTATATAATTATCCCAATAGTTTTGAAAAGCCTCTTGAGTAAATGGTTCTTTAGGTAAAGAATTAGGATCTATTATAATCTCTTTATTATTCTTTTGGTGTTCTGTTTTTACGTGTACACTTTTTATGGAAAAACCAGAAACTACATTACTACGTTGTTCTTTACTAATAGAAGGAATATTAGGAATGGGAGAAGCAGTAGTTGTTATAATAGGTTGTGATGGTTGGACCACTTTTGTAACTTCATTAGAGTTTTGTTCTTGCCTATTAAAAACGTGAGCTGGAATTACGAAGCGTCCATCATTTTTTTTTTATCTCCTTGGTAGGTTATAGAGGCGAGTTGTATTAAAGCTATTTCTACCAATAGTCTTTGGTTTTTACTAGTACGGTATTTCAGGTCACAATCGTTAGCTATTGTAATAGCTTCCATTAAAAAAGGGACGGTAGCACGTGCACTTTGCTCTGTATATTTTTTCTGAGTCTCCTCCCCTACTTCCATTAAATTAATAGTAGTAGGGTTTTTGCATACCATTAGATCACGAAAATGACTTGCTAAACCAGCTATAAAGTGATTGCCATCAAACCCTTGCGCTATCGTATCATTGAATGTAATTAACAACTCAGGAAGTTTATTGTCTAAAATAAGGTCGGTTACTTTAAAATAAACTTCATAATCAAGTACATTTAGTATTTCGGAAGTAGCTTGTCTGGTAATTTTCTCTCCTGAAAAACTTACTACACGGTCAAAAATAGAAAGAGCATCACGCATAGCACCATCAGCTTTTTGTGCGATGATTTGTAAGGCTTCATCTTCAGCAGCTATTCCTTGTTGTTGTGCTATATATTTTAGATATTCTCGAATATCATTGATGGTAATTCTTTTGAAATCAAATATTTGGCAACGTGATAAAATAGTAGGAATAATTTTATGTTTTTCAGTAGTAGCTAAGATGAAAATAGCGTGTTTAGGAGGCTCTTCTAAAGTTTTTAGAAAAGCGTTGAAAGCAGAAGGAGATAACATGTGTACCTCATCAATAATATATACTTTGTATTTGCCTACTTGAGGGGGGATGCGTACTTGTTCAATAAGTTTGCGTATATCGTCTACACTATTATTAGAAGCAGCATCGAGTTCAAAAATATTGAAAGCAAAATCATTTTCATCTTCTACGCCAGCAGTTTGTTCATTTATCTTTTTGGCTAAGATACGGGCACAAGTAGTTTTACCTACACCACGCGGTCCTGTGAAAAGAAGTGCCTGCGCCAAATGATTGTTTTCAATGGCGTTGAGAAGAGTATTGGTGATAGCTTGTTGCCCTACAACATCACGAAATGATTGAGGACGATATTTGCGTGCTGATACTACAAAGTGGTTCATTGTTACTGTTTGTTAGTTTGATAAGTACCAAAGACGAGGTTAGATTCTACTAACTTATTACCATCTTCTTTTAGGAGTACTAAGTTACTAATTGTTATTTGATGATCATAACGCAATAAAGCCCCAGTATTTTCGTTGTAAATAGGACGAGTTGCGATGGTCACTGTTCCTCCTGTAGCTTCGCTATTAAAAGTAATTTGAGGAGAAGCAGGGTATATGGTATTACAAAAATAACTACTGCTTACTACATCACTAAAGGTGCGGTAATACAATTTATAGTTATTAGGTATTGTACCTGTAACTGTTTTTTCTTTATTTTCTAAGACACCTGCAGGAATTGTGAGATAAAGGGCTTGTTTTTGATTATACTTATAGAGAAAATCAACAGCGGTATCATTTGCTCTACAAGAAAGAACGTCGGAATTTTCAAAAGAGATAGATTCGACCTCCATATCACCATCATTGCAAGCCATAGCAAAAAGCCCTATTATAAAAGCAAATAAAAGTATTTTTCTATTCATTCAATTTTAATATTTTGGCAAAGATATAAAAAAATAATATACAAAAGCGTATTATTTAAGAAAAAGGAGCTAATACAACTTCTAACCCATTGATTTCAGGTGTAATAGGTATTTGACATCCTAACCTACTATTAGGTTTTACATGAAAAGCTTCAAAAAGCATTGCTTGTTCTTCTTCACCCATTTCAGGTAGTGTGACTTCGTTTTCATTTTGTACATAGCACTGACAAGAAGCACACATTGCCATACCACCACAGATGCCTATTTCGCCATCTTGAGCGATTTCGTAGGCACGCATTACTTCCATTAAGTTCATATTCATATCGGTAGGGGCTTCTATTTCGTATAGAAGCCCCTCACGATCGGTTATTTTTAGATGTATTTCGTTCATTTATTTAGTAAAGTATTCTATTTTACGAACACGGGCACAAATAGGTTTATCATTTTCAAACATCAATATTTGTGTCCAGTTTCCCATTTTATCAAAAGTATAACGATATTTGTAATTAAGTTCTGTTGTAATATATGAAGTGAGTAGATTATGTTCATCATATACTTTGGTAGAGACAACTTCTGTACGGGTTTTCATAACTTGAGTCTCACCTGATTTATTAAACATATAGTTAGTTTCTACATAAAAATTAGGGTCATCAGTAGCAGTACAAATAGATTGAATAAGACGTCCCTCTTTGTTATATTTATAAGTACAGATAGTTTCTTGATTTGAAGCATTTAGAAATTTAGACTTAGAAAGTAAACCTTCTTTATTATATTCATTTTCAGTTTTTAAATATACATTTTTGTTCAATATTTTATCTTCTGTTTCTGAAACTTTGTTGAGTTGGTTGTATTTATAAGATTTTTCACGTGTGTAATCTGGACGTATTTTCTTTTCTAATACAATATTTTTCTTTTCATATAGTTGTATGTCTTTTTCTAAAGCTGAATTGCTTGCTACTTTGTTTTTTTCAATACAATTACCTAAATCATCATATTTGAATGTAGTGGTAATAAGCCATTCATTGGTATTGCCATCAGTTTCATCTATTTTTACTAATTGATTTTTCTCGTTGTAAAAATATTGTTGGTTTACTAAAAGCTCTCCATCTCCTAAGGAAAAAGATGATTGACTTTTATTTACTCTTCCTTTTTTATCATAGTAAAATCGCATTCCTCCGAAAGGTTGGTTTTCGGTATTGTAAGTAATTACTTCAAGGTTACGACCTGTATTGTCAAAAATATAAGCAATATTGGTTTTAGATAATTTAGTTTCATCTTTTTCAATCTTCCAATCTTCGACATAAGGAAAAACAGTATAGGTTTTTCCATCAAAAGTTTTAGTACCTTTGGGGTCAGGGTCGAGAAAAAAAGAATAGTCTTCTACTTTTTTTATTTTGCCTTTCAATAGTAAAGTTTTACTACTAATTGTATCTATCTGAGCATATAGAGAGACAGAAAAAGCTAAAAATGTGCTTGTTAATAGTATATTTATATTCTTCATTTTATTTAGTTATTAGTATTTGCTATAAGATATATTTATTGTTTAAATTGCTTTTACTACAGCTTTTTCGGCTTCTTTTCTACTACCATTTATTTAGTTATTAGTATTTGCTATAAGATATATTTATTGTTTAAATTGCTTTTACTACAGCTTTTTCGGCTTCTTTTCTACTACCATCAAATCCATCAATTCCTACTACGGTAGTATACTTTAATACGTATTTTTTATTGGGATAAATACGGTTGTAGACACTTTGACACATTAGAGTAGCTTCGTGAAAACCACAGAGAATAAGTTTCAGTTTACCAGGGTAGGTATTCACATCACCTATGGCATATACACCTTCTATACAAGTTTGGTAGTCTAAGGCATTGTTTACTTTTATAGCATTTTTTTCGATTTCTACTCCCCAAGTAGCAATAGGTCCTAATTTAGGAGTAAGCCCAAAGAGAGGAATAAAAGCATCTGCTAAAAGAGTCTCTTTGTTACCCCCTTCTTGTTCTAATACTAATGATTCCAAATGTCCATTTCCTTCTAACCCTATTACTTCGTAAGGTGTTTTTAGATTGATTTTACCAGCTTCTTTTAAGGCTTTTACTTTTTCAACAGAATCTAAAGCTCCTCGAAATTCATTGCGGCGGTGCACCAAAGTAACTGAAGCAGTAGCTACCTTTTCAGCTAAATATATACTCCAATCTAGAGCGGAGTCGCCTCCACCTGCAATTACAACATGTTTTCCAGCGTAGTTTTCTGGATTTTTCACAAAATAAGCTACACCTTTGCCTTCATATTGTTCAATATTAGGTAATTCAGGTTTACGAGGTTCAAAAGTGCCTAATCCACCGGCTATAGCTACAGCTTTTCCTTTTATTTGAGTACCTTTATCTGTAGTTACTATGAATGTATCATCATTATTTTTAGTGAGTGTTATTGCAGTTTCACCAAGGGTAAATTCAGGTTGGAATTGTTTGATTTGCTCCATTAGGTTATCTATCAATTCTGAAGCGCCTACACTAGGGTATCCTGGTATGTCAAAAATAGGTTTTTTAGGATATAATTCAGTAAGCTGTCCACCTACTTGAGGGAGTGTATCTATCAAGTGGCATTTTAGACGAAGAAGTCCAGCCTCAAATACAGCAAAGAGTCCTGTAGGTCCTGCCCCTATAATAATGATATCTGTTTCTTTCATTTATTACTATTTTTGGGGCAAAGGTATAAAAATAATTGCGAATGACAAATTACGAATGACGAAATTTTACAACCAGTAATTTTAAAAGGAAGAGTTTTTGAAATATATTTTATGAAATTCTTTTTAATTTGCTAATTTAAAATTTGTTAATTAACTAATTATTTGTACTTTTGTGCCAAGTTTATAAAAGAAGATAACGTATGAGAATTTTATTGTTTATCATACTCCTTATAATTACTCCTTATGTAGTTTATAGTCAGACAAATATTTCTAAAAAAGATTTAAAAGTAGGTTTAGTACTCAGTGGAGGAGGAGCAAAAGGATTAGCACATATAGGAGTATTGAAAGTATTGGAGGAAGCAGGAGTACGTATTGATTACATTGGAGGTACGAGTATGGGCGCAATGGTAGGTGCTATGTATGCTGCAGGATATTCGGCTAATGAATTAGATTCTATCTTCCGACAATTAGACTTTGATAAACTTTTACAAGACAAAACTTCACGTCATGCAAAGTCATTACACGAACGTTATATATATGATCGTTATGCAGTAGCATTGCCTTTCAATAATTTCAAAGTAGGGTTACCTCGTGCAGTTTCTAAAGGTCAAAATATCTACAATGAATTTGTTAAACTTCTATATCCAGTAAATGAAATTTATGATTTTTCTAAGTTACCAATTCCTTTTTTATGTATTGCTACTGATATAGAGACAGGAAAAGAGGTGATTTTAGAAGATGGTTTTCTACCTCAAGCTATACAAGCCAGCGGGTCGTTCCCTTCGTTGTTTGATTTAGTAGAAATAGATGGGAAATGGCTTACGGATGGTGGTATAGCTAATAATTATCCTGTAGATGAGGTGAAAAAGAAAGAAATGGATATTATTATAGGGGTGGATGTACAGAGTCCATTAGCAAAACGTGAGGAAATTAACTCTTTTTTGAGTATCTTTTCACAAATCACTACTTTTCCAATGGCGGATAATATGCCACAGAAAATAAAACAAACTGATGTGTATATCAAGCCTAATATAGAAGGGTTTAATGTGATTTCTTTTGATAAGGGTGAGACAATTATTAACAATGGAAAAATTGCTGCAGAACATTTTTTGCCTCGTTTGCGTGAAATAGCTGCTCACCAAAAACATACTACCCAACGGAGGGAACCTATAGAAAAAATTGATTCTTTTTTTCTAAAAGATATTCACTTCCATAATAACGAACACTTTACACGTAGTTATTTACGTGGGAAACTCCACTTAAAACACTTGAATCGTAAAATTTCTTTTGAAGAACTGAATGATGGATTGTCTAACCTAATGGCAACAAATAACTTTCATTCTATCAATCACCAAATTAGACATACTTTTGAAGGGGAACATATTGATTTTTTTCTGAAAGAAAACCCACAACGTACTTTCTTGAAATTTGGTATTCATTATGACAACTTGTTGAAAACAGGGTTCTTGATGAACTATACACAGAATTATTTTTTACAAGATAGTGATTTTCTTTCCCTTGATCTTATTGTAGGTGATAATATACGTTATCAGTTTGATTATTTTGTAGATAAAGGATTTTATATCAGTTATGGATTACGTTCTAAATTTTTGCAGTTTGACCGTAATTTGAATACAAGACGTTTATCTAATTATAGAATAGAACAATCTGAACTCAATCGAATGGATGTAGAGGCTTATGATTGGGTAAATCAGTTGTACTTACAAACACTCTTAGGTAATGGTTTTGTGTTTGGATTAGGTGTAGAACATCGCAAAATACAATTTGATGCTGAGCAAATATATTCAGTAAGTACTATCGCTTCATATTCTGAAAAGAACCATTTTGGTAGTTTATATTCTTACTTGAAATACGATAGTTTTGACAATGGTTTTTTTCCAAGTAAAGGAGTGTATTTTAATACACAATTTAATCTTTATGCACTTGCTTCTAATGATGAAAACTTTAAGAAATTTACCACAGGTAAAGCAGAATTATCATTTGCTATTCCTATCCTACCAAGGTTGAATACACGAATAGGATTTGAAGGAGGTGTTACCATAGGAAACTCTAATAGCTATTCATTGGACTTCTTTTTAGGAGGATATAATAAGAATGTATTTTCTAACTACTCACCTTTCTATGGGTATGATTTTTTGAGTATAGGAGCTAAGAACTACCTGAAAACAGAATGGGTAATAGATTTTCAACCATTTAAAAAACATCACTTGCTTTTATTAGCTAATGTAGCCAAAGCTGATAATAACCTTTTTAAGAGTTTTCAATGGGAAAAATATCCTGATTATTCAGGTTATGGTATAGGGTATGGTATTGAAAGTTTTTTAGGTCCTATAGAGTTAAAATGCACATACTCACCTGAAATACAACAAGCAATATGGCTATTTAATATAGGATATTGGTTTTAAAGTGAAAATAGAAAAATGAAGAGTGAAAAGATGTTAGCGACTAAAAAATATATAATAACTGATAATTAAAAAACTAAATATAATGAAAATAACAGAATTAGAGCCAAAACAATTATGGACCAATTTTGCAAACTTAAATGCAGTACCTCGTCCATCAAAAAAAGAAGAAAAAGTCATTGCTTTTATGGTGGCTTTCGGTAAAAATTTAGGTCTTGATACCTACCAAGACGAAACGGGTAATGTGATTATCAAAAAGCCTGCTACAGCAGGAATGGAGAACCGTAAAACAGTGGTGCTACAATCACATCTTGATATGGTACACCAAAAGAATAATGATACGGTCTTTGATTTCAGTACTGAAGGTATTAAAATGTTAGTGGATGGTGATTGGGTACGTGCTGATGGTACAACTTTAGGAGCTGATAATGGCATTGGAGTGGCAAGTATTATGGCAATACTCCAAAGTAAGGATATTCCTCACCCTGCTCTTGAAGCCCTTTTTACTATTGATGAAGAAACAGGAATGACTGGAGCTAAAGGTCTTAAAGGAGGATTACTCTCTGGAGCTTATTTGCTTAACTTAGATACTGAAGAGGATGACGAGATTGATATAGGTTGTGCTGGAGGTGTAGATGTTTCGGCATTTAGAGAGTACGATGTGGTAGATACACCAATTAATTCGGTAGCCTATACACTTACTTTAAAAGGTCTTCACGGAGGGCATAGTGGTATGGATATACATAAAGGTTATGCTAATGCTAACAAACTGATGAACCGTCTCTTGTTTACTTTTACAGAGAAGTTTGGTTTGCGCATTGCAAGTGTAGATGGAGGTGGTTTGCGCAATGCTATTCCGAGAGAGAGCATAGCAGTGGTAACTATTGATAAAAATGACGAAAAGGCTTTTAAAAAAGAAGTCGTTACACTTACTCAAACACTTCAACACGAGTATTCAGTAACCGAACCGACTCTTACTGTATTGTTAGAACCTACTGTACTCCCAGAGAAGGTAATGGAACAAGAAGAACAAGAAGATGTGTTGCGAGCTCTTTATGCAGCTTTCAATGGAGTGTATAAGATGAGCCAAACAATAGCTGATCTTGTAGAGACAAGTAATAATGTAGCAAGAGTAATTATCAAGGATGGTGAGATTAATGTGTATTGTCTTACTCGTTCAGCTTCTGAAAGCTCTAAGTATGACTTAGCAGATACTATTCGCTCAGCCTTTGAATTAGCAGGATTTGAAGTAGAATACACAGGTAGTTATCCAGGTTGGGAGCCTAAAGTAGATGCTGAAATCTTAAAGATTGTAAAAGCACAATACGAAACACTTTTTAGTGAAACGCCTAATGTAGTAGCTTGTCATGCAGGTTTAGAGTGCGGTATTTTAGGAACCAATTATCCCGAAATGGAAATGGTGAGCTTTGGTCCTACTATCAAAGGAGCACATTCACCAGCAGAAAGAGTGAATATAGCCTCTGTACAGAAGTTTTGGAAGTTCTTGTTAGCAATACTCCAAAATATTCCTACAAAATAGAGGTTATACTAAATTTATAGTGGAAAAGTCCAGTTTACCAAAGTAAAACATAATATTAATGAACCTATCAAAGTTCAAAAATCTTACTTTGGATATTATAAATTGGATTTTTCCATTTGTCTCATATTACTAATCTTCTTCTTCAACTTCTTCTATTACTATTTTTATTTTATCAGCGAGTACGATACCGTAATCGGATTTTGCTGCTATAAACCTATCGGTATTATCTAAAATATAATCGATAATACTATCCAATTCGTCGCTTATATCATTTTTAAAGTTTCTAATAGGTATTACAATTCGTGTATTATTGTATTCTTTACCTTAGACGATAAGTAATCAGTGATGTGTTTCGGTCTTTTAAATCTATTATTATTTTCTGATGAAACTCTTGAAGCTTATAATTATCATCTTTAGTTACAAAATGGATAGCTAATATGTCTTGCCACTTCACTAAGCCTTTTAGTGCTTCATTATTAAGAGTTATGCCTTTATCATTGAAAGAAATGCTTAATTTTGAAGCAAACATTGGTATAGCATAAGTGGTAAACATACCCAATGAAACTAATAGTACTACTATAACAAAGATGTAGCTTACCTCTCTTTTTCCTGCATCTATTACACTTATATCTATTGTTAAATAGATAAAAAAGAACAGGAATATTAGCAGTAAAATAGATATATTATAAAACTTTTTAATATTGTTCTTTTTTAGTATAAGGGATAAAAAGTGTTTTCATATTTATCGATTTTTATATTATCATTGTTAATGAGATGCGTTTGCGCAACTCATCTACTTCTGTTACTTTTACTTGCACTTGTTGGTGGAGTTTTACTACTTTATTTACATCAGAGACATAACCATCTTTCAGTTGAGAGATGTGTACTAATCCACTTTCTTTAACACCTATATCCACAAAGCAACCAAAGGCAGTAATATTGTTTACTATACCAGGTAATATCATTCCTATACGTACATCATCAAAGGTTTTTACATTAGGGTCGAAGGCAAAGGCTTTAGCAGTAGTACGAGGGTCGAGCCCTGGTTTTTCTAATTCCTTTAATACGTCCTTCAAATAAAGTTCACCCACCTTATCTGTTTTGTACTTTTGAATATCAATAGTGGCAATATCTTGCTTGTTACCTATAAGTTGTGCAACTGAGATACCCGTGTCCTTCGCCATTTGTTTGATGATAGGATAGGCTTCGGGGTGTACTGCTGAATTGTCGAGCGGGTTCTCACTGTTGTGTACACGTAAGAAAGCTACTGCCTGCTGGTATACTTTATCACCCAAACGAGGTACCTTTTTTAAGTCTTCTCGCTTACTAAAAGCACCATTAGCCGAGCGGTAAGCTACTATGTTTTCAGCCATCTTCTCCCCTATTCCTGATACATAACTGAGTAGTGATTTGCTTGCTGTGTTGAGGTTTACCCCTACTTTGTTCACGCAACGTACTACGGTTGCATCGAGCTCTTCTTTCAATAACGACTGGTTTACATCGTGTTGGTATTGACCTACTCCTATGCTTTTAGGGTCTATCTTCACTAATTCAGCTAATGGGTCGGCAAGACGCCTGCCTATGGATACTGCCCCACGTACAGTTACATCGTAATCGGGGAACTCATCGCGAGCTATTTTAGAAGCTGAATAGACCGATGCTCCTGCTTCACTCACCATAAATACTTCCACCTTTTTAGGGAAAGCAATACTTCTTACAAACGACTCTGTTTCGCGAGAAGCAGTACCATTGCCTATACTAATGGCTTGGATGTTGTATTGAGAAACCATTGTGCTGAGCTTTTTAGTAGCCATAGTTATATCATTCTGGGGAGCGTGAGGGTAGATAACATCGTGATGCAAAAGGTCGCCTTTTTCATCTAAACACACTACCTTACAACCTGTACGATATCCTGGGTCAATAGCCAAAATGCGCTTTTCACCCAAAGGAGACGCTAATAACAACTGTGAAAGGTTCTCGGCAAACACACTGATAGCTTTCGCATCGGCTTTATCTTTTGCCTCTTGTAGTGTTTCGTTGGAAATAGAAGGCTCTAATAAGCGTTTGTAGCTGTCTTTTACCGTTTTCTTCAAGAAATCGGCTACTTCTCCCCTATTCTTTATGATGTTTTCTTCTATAAAAGGTAAGGTTTCTTCACTATCTACTTGTACTTTTAGTTTTACAAATCCTTCTTTTTCAGCACGCAACATTGCTAATACACGGTGAGAGGGCGCTTTGTTAAGGGCTTCTTCCCAATCGAAATACTGAGCGTATTTCTGAGCTTCTTCTTCTTCGTTTTTACCTTTGGCTACTTCACTACTGATGATTGCTTTGCGCTGAAATATTTGGCGAAGAGTGCGACGTATAAACGTATTCTCGTTAATCCATTCAGCTATAATATCCGAAGCCCCTTGTAAAGCTTCTTCTTCAGTAGGTACTTTATTGGAAAGATAACACCCTGCTAATAGTTCCAAGTCGGTTACACGCTGACTCATTATCTGTTTTGCAAGAGGTTCTAAGCCGTTTTCTTTGGCTACATCAGCTTTAGTTTTACGTCGTTTTTTGTAAGGTAGGTATAGGTCTTCTAATTCATTGAGCTCAAAAGAGTTCTCAATACATTTGCGCAAATCGTCTGTAAGTTTTCCTTGTTCTTCAATAGAAGAGAGAATCGTTTCTTTGCGCTTACAGATATTGTCGTAATCAGCTTGGGATTTGGCTATATGCTCAATGGCTACTTCATCTAAATTCTGGGTACTATCTTTTCGATAGCGTGCAATGAAGGGAATAGTACAGCCTTCGGTTAATAGTGAAAGTGTGTTTTCAATAACTTTTTCAGGTAGTTGTGTTTGGGCTTTTATATATTGAATATTTGTCATAGTGATTTATCAAAATTGCTAATTTCTATTGGTTCTTTATCTTTTTCAAACCAACGGGCAGTAAATTCTCCTTTTAAATTTATTTCATCTCCCATTACACGCAGCCAAGAGCCTTCACGCAACCCTATTACTGGTATATTGTTGAACACGTGAAATTCTTTAATACGTGTTTCGCGAGTTTCGCCTTTGTGTTTGCTATGAGGGTTGGGGTCAAGGTAATGAGGGTTGATATTGAAAGGAATAAGCTCTAAAGTACGGAAAGAAGGAGGATAGACAATAGGCATATCATTAGTAGTTTGCATTGTTTGTCCTGCTATATTACTTCCTGCACTCGTGCCCATATAGGGTGTACCTCCTAATACTACTTTGCGTAAAGAGTTTATAATATCTAATTGATATAGAGCATTTACTAATACAAAGGTATTACCACCTCCTGTAAAAATAGCTTCTGCCTGTTCTATAGCTTGTTTAGGATTGACAAAAGTGTGTAAACCTACTACCCTTTTGTCTAATTGTTGAAAAAAATTAGCGGCTATTTGAGTATAATCATCGTGAGAAATTCCACTGGGGCGCGCATAAGGTACAAAAAGAATTTCGTTAGCTCCTTGGAAAAAATCGCTGAGTTCATCACGCAAATAAGAGAGATAAGTACCACCATATACAGTTGAGGTACTAGCTAATAAAAGTTTTTTCATCGATTGTTGAATGTTAGGCTGCAAAAGTACTAAATAATTATGAGAGAAGCAAAATTACTATCAGTTCCGAAATTGTCTAATTGCTAAATTATCGCTACCTTTGCGCCCTTAAAAACACACTATTTATGGATACATTTGAAAAGGAACTCAATAGGCTTAATGCACCACAACGTGCAGCAGTACTTCAGAAAGAAGGTCCTATTATTGTAATTGCTGGAGCAGGTTCAGGCAAAACTCGTGTACTTACTTATCGTATTGCTAACCTAATGCGACAAGGAGTAGATGCTTTTCATATACTTGCACTTACCTTTACTAATAAAGCGGCTAACGAAATGAAAAAACGTATTGCGGATATTGTGGGCAATAGCGAGGCTAAGAATCTATGGATGGGTACTTTTCACTCTGTATTTGCTAAAATATTGCGTTTTGAAGCTGATAAATTAGGCTATCCTCAGAACTTTACTATCTATGATACACAAGACTCTCAACGACTTATTAATGGAATTATTAAAGAAAAAGAGTTGGATAAAGATGTATACAAATACAAACAAATACAACAACGCATTTCTTCTTTAAAAAATAATCTTATTACAGTACGAGCTTATTTCAATAATCCTGAACTTGTAGAAAACGATGCTATTAGGAAGCAACCGCGTTTTGGAGAAATCTATCAGGAGTATGTAGAAAGATGTTTTAAAGCAGGAGCAATGGACTTTGATGATTTACTGCTGAAGACAAATGAATTGCTGAATGTATACCCTGAAGTATTAGCTAAATACCAAAATCGCTTTCAGTACATACTTGTAGATGAGTATCAAGATACAAACCACTCTCAGTATCTTATTGTAAAAGCTCTCGCTGACCGTTTTCACAATATTTGTGTGGTAGGTGATGATGCTCAAAGTATTTATGCTTTCCGTGGGGCAAATATCAATAATATACTGAATTTTAAAAGTGATTATCCTGAAGCTAAAGAATATAAATTGGAACAGAACTACCGCTCTACTAAAAATATAGTGGAAGCAGCTAACAGTGTAATTGAACACAACAAAGTACGGTTAGATAAGGTAGTATTCACTGAAAATGAGATGGGAGAGCTTATCAAAGTACATCGCAGTCCTACTGATGCCGATGAAGGACGTTTTGTAGCGAGTTCTATCTTTGAAAATAAGATGCAGCACCAGTTAGCTAATGGGAAATTTGCTGTACTTTATCGAACCAATTCACAATCGCGTGCTATAGAAGATGCTCTTAGAAAACGTGATATACCTTATCGCATTTATGGAGGACTTTCATTCTACCAACGCAAAGAAATTAAAGATATGCTTGCTTATTTGCGTTTGATTATCAATCCTAATGATGAAGAAGCATTGGTACGCATTATCAATTTTCCAGCTCGTGGTATTGGAGAAACTACAATGGAGAAACTTACATTGGCAGCTAATCACTATAAGAAGTCTATCTTTGAGATAATGTACAATGTGAATAAGTTACCTGAATTACATATTAATAGTACAACCAAGCAAAAACTCACAGATTTTGTGGTAATGATACTCAACTTGCAAGCACTCAATCAGCGATCGAATGTATTTGAGGTAGCAGAACAAGTAGCTAAAAAAACAGGTTTATTGCAAGAATTTAAAAAAGATGGAACTCCTGAGGGTATCGCTAAAATGGAAAACATAGAGGAGATGCTTAATGGTATGAAAGACTTTGTGATTGGACAAGAAGATGTAGCCGATAGTACAGGTAGTTTAGCTGAATATTTGGAAGATGTGTCTTTAGCTACGGATAGCGATAAAGAGATAGGAGATGACGATCGAGTAGCCTTAATGACGATTCACTTAGCTAAAGGCTTGGAGTTTCCGTATGTATATATAGTGGGGATGGAAGAAGATCTTTTTCCTTTGGCAAAAAGTATACAATCACGTGATGAATTAGAAGAAGAACGTCGCTTGTTTTATGTGGCGCTTACACGTGCTGAAAAACAAGCTTATCTCACCTATGCTGAAAGACGCTATCGTTTTGGAAATTTATCAGATACTGAACCAAGTAGGTTTATAGAGGAAATAGATGAACGTTACTTACATTACCTTACACATACTTTGTCTAATCCTAACTATCGTTATAAACCTTTGATAGATAGAGATATTTTTGGTGAAGTAGATAAGAGTAAATTGCGTTTACAAAAGCCTATCAGTGGTACTCCTCCTTCTAAAAATGCCCCTACGGGTGATGAACAACAGCGATTACGCAAGCTTAAACCTGTGAATAGTATACAAAATGCTTCACCTAATAGAAGTATCTACAACGAATTAGAAGTAGGAACAACTGTTTATCACGAACGTTTCGGAAAGGGAATCATCAAAGCTCTTGAAGGAGTAGGCAATGATAAAAAAGCACAAGTTAATTTTGAGTCAGGAGGACTGAAAAATATACTATTGCGTTTTGCGAAACTCACTATAATAAATGAATAAAAAAAGGTGTCGTTATGAGACACCTTTTTTCTTGTTATATTTAAAATAATAAGCTAACATTTTGTAATAGAGTTTTGCAGCTAAAAAAGCTGTTGGTTTTGCTTGCGGACTATCCATTAGTTCTACAATATCAAATGCTACTACATTACATTTTTTAAACACTTTACGCAAGAGTTTGAGCGTAGGATACCATTGTAAACCACCTGGTTCAGGAGTTCCTGTTGAAGGTGCTATTGCTGGATCAAAAGCATCTAAGTCAATAGTGATATATACATTACCAGATACTTTGTCTAATACATCATCTATCCAATTGTTATTTTTAGCAATTTCGTGAGCAAAGAACACACGACCTTTAGGCAAATATTGTTTTTCTTCTGCATCCATTGAGCGGATACCTACTTGTACCAATTTGTGCTTTTGGTTCGCTTCAAACACAGCACAAGCGTGATTAGAAGTAGAACCATGATATTCAGGACGCAAATCAGTATGGGCATCAAGTTGCAAAACTGTGAGCTTTTCATATTTCTCACCTACAGCCCGTATTGAACCAATAGACACAGAGTGTTCCCCACCAAAAAGAGTAAAGAGCTTATCTTCGTGCTTCAATAGTTCTTGGGTCTTTTCATAAACGGCTTGAGTCATTGCTTCAGGCGAACTATTTTCAGTTACTTCACCTGCTAAATACACTCCATTGAGGTAAGGTTCAGTATCAGTTTCAATATCGTATAACTCCATATTTTCTGAGGCATCTAAAAATAATTCAGGACCTTTGTCAGCTCCTTTGCCCCAAGTAGATGTACCATCATAAGGTACTGTTACTAACATTACTTTGGCATTTTCCAGTGTTGCATTTTCCTCTGGAATTCCAGCATACGTTCTTTTCATTGTTTATATATTTAGCGAATAAAGTGCAAAGGTAATAAAAAAATCCTAAGTTTATATACTTAGGATTTTTTTAACGCACAACACTACTAAGATTATAGGTCTATCGCAATCGGTCTGCAGATTTTACGAGCTTCTCGTCCCGTCTGATAGCCTTGTTGGCCATAAACAAAAAAACGATAGAAAGCACGGGTGCGAAAACCCCAACACCTTTCTCAGAAATAAAGCTTTCTCCAGGTGAGTTTAGCATTCGATATACAAATATTCCTAGTAAAGTAAAATTTATAAGTATATTCAGCCAGTTGAGCCACTGCTGAACACTTCTTTTCTTATATTTAAATATGCTATAGATAGCTAATACAGCTGAAAGAGCAAAGACTATCGTTCTGATCCAATCTAACCCAAAAAGAACGGGAAGACCTGCTACTATTGCAACTATCAGCATATAAACTGTTTGTATTCTCTGAATCATTTGTTATTGTTTTTTCAGTGGGCAAATATACTACTTTTCTTGAAAATAGGAAAAATTATTTCAATTTATCAAAGCCATTACCATAAACTCCCATAACATTTGTTTTGGTTACAAACGCTGAAGGGTCTATAGTACGTACTAAGCGGAAAATAGAAGTAGCTTCTGTTCTGCGAGCAATTACAATCACTATTTTCTGTGAAGATTTAGAGTACCAACCAATACCATCGATAATAGTACAACCACGCTTTAGTTCACTATTGATATGGTTTGCAATTTCATCGTAGTGTTTTGAAAATATAAATAACTGTACTGATTGTCTTGCCCCATTGATAACAATCTCAACCATTTGCCACATCAATGGAAGAAGGATGAGCCCATAAACAGTTTTTTCAATTGAATTGTCTTGATGTTCTAAAATGAAGAAAGAGGATAATACAATACACACATCCACTACCAAGAGAATACGTGCAATACTCATATTCCAATATTTAGTGAGTATAAATCCTATAATATCGGTACCACCAGTACTTCCATTAGCCGAATATACTAAACCTAAACCCGTGCCACAGAGTAAACCTCCCATAATTACAGAAAGAAAATCACCACTCAAAGGAGGGTGTTCCAAAAAGTAAGGCATTAAATACTCTTTTCCTGCCCAAATCAATCCTGATAAAATAGATATGGAGATAAAAGTTCGGTAAGTGAACTGTTTGCTCACTGCTTTAAAACCTATTAACAATAGGGAGATATTAATTGTCCAATAGGTAATAGCAAAATCTAACCCTAATTTGTAATTTAAGATAAGGCAGATACCTGCTAAACCTCCTGTTACTATTCCATTAGGCATTATAAAGCCTGTAATACCCACAGCATAAGATACTAATCCTACAAATATAGTAAGGTAATCTCTTAGATAAAAAGATTTTAAGTATTTAATAGTTCTACTCTCTGATATAGCCATTGATGTAAGAATTTAAAAGAATAAATGTTCTTATTTTTAAGAAACGGCGCAAAAGTAATACTTTTCATTGAATTGCCAAACAAAATTATTGTAAACTTTCTTTGATACGACGGATAGCTTCTCTCAAATCTTTCTCAGAAGCTGCATACGAAAAACGAATGCAATTAGCATCTCCAAAAGCTTCTCCTGTAACAGTAGCTACCATTGCCTCTTCTAATAGATATAAAGAAAAATCAGTAGCATTGTTTATAACGCGACCTCTCAAGGTTTTACCAAAGAAAGATGATATATCTGGAAACACATAAAAAGCTCCTTCAGGAATGTTGAGTTTAAAGCCTTCAATCTCATTTAAAAGTTGTAATACTAAGTCTCTCCTACGTTTGAACTCATCTACCATATATTGTATTTTGCTCTTAGGAGCTTTTAAAGCCGCAATAGAAGCTCGTTGTGCTATGGCATTAGTACCACTCGTTACTTGTCCTTGTACTTTAGCACAAGCTTTGGAAATCCATTCGGGGGCTCCCATATAACCTATACGCCAACCTGTCATTGCAAATGCTTTAGACATTCCATTTACAGTAATAGTACGTTCATAAAGACTATCGATTTCAGCAACACTAGTTACTCTCTCATTGGTAAAGTTGATGTATTCATAAATTTCGTCAGAAAGGATGAAAATATGAGGATATTTCCTAAGTACTACAGCAAGGGCTTCTAATTCGGCTTTGCTGTAGATAGAACCACTGGGGTTACAAGGGGTATTGAACCATACCATTTTAGTTTTAGAAGTAATAGCCGCTTCTAACTGAGCAGGAGTTATCTTGAAGTTATTCTCAATGGTTGTGTGAACTTCTATTGGAACACCTCCTGCCATTTTAGCTATTTCTTTATAACTCACCCAATAAGGTGCAGGAAAAATTACCTCATCACCAGGGTTGAGCATCGCCAAAGCTACATTAGCTAGACATTGTTTAGCGCCTGTAGAAACTACAATTTGTGAAGGTTTGTAATTGAGGTTGTTGTCTCGTTTGAACTTCTCACAAATTGCCTCTCTCAGCTCTAAATACCCGTCAATAGGTGTGTATTTGCTATAATTTTGCTGTATAGCCTCAATAGCGGCTTCTTTTATAAAATCAGGAATATCAAAATCGGGTTCTCCTAAACTAAGACCAATGATATCCTTGCCTTCAGCTTTGAGTTCTCGTGTTTTAGCTGCCATTCCTAAGGTAGCTGAAACTTCCATAGCGTTGATACGGTCGGATAAATACTGTTTCATATCGTTTTGTTATTTTATTTTAGTTGTAATTGTACCCATACAGGTAAGTGGTCAGAGGGATAGAGACTATCGATGCGGGTTTCTATAATTTTGTATTGTTTTACTTTGATAGATTTTTGGACAAAGATAAAATCTATATGTCCTTTCAAAGGTTCATCAGTTTTAAAAGCATTGAAAGTACCCATATTAGGAGTTTTATTAGTAGGTGATAACTGAGTATCGTACAATTGAGATGCTATTTTTTGAACAGCAGGGTGTTCAGTAGGAAGATTGAAATCACCCATTAAAATGACTTTTCCATTTTTTGCAATTTCTTTGATTTTTCGTAAAACCAAGTCAGCACTTTGTATTTGAGCTACTTTGCCTTCGTGGTCAAAATGAAGATTGAATACCCAAAAGATTGTTTTCTTGTCTTTGAGTTTCACCCAAGAACAGATACGATTACAACAAGTAGCATCCCAACCTAAGGAAGGGACATCAGGTGTTTGAGAGAGCCAAAAGTTACCTTTATCAAGTAAGATAAAACAATTTTTTTTAAAGAAGATAGCTGAATGTTCACCAGCTTCTTTACCATCATCACGTCCCACACCTTCACGCTGATAGGTAGGAAAACGCTCTTCCAAGAATTTAAGCTGATGAACTAAGGCTTCTTGTACCCCAAAGATATCAGGATTTGCATCATTGATAATGGTAAATACCTTTTCTTTTCTATTGCCTTCTGTCCAAGAGTTTATACCATCGTAGCTGTTGTCATAGCGAATGTTGTAAGTCATTACGCTTAAGTTTTGTGCTACAGTAAGAGTGGGTAAAATACATAAAATAAATAATAATTGTTTCATATAAGTCAGATATTTTAAAGGTTGTATTTTATTAATCTGGAGCGTTATCTAACTCTGCTTCATCTATATAGAGATAACAATCGACAATAGTTCTTTAGATTTTTGTTTGCAAGAAGAAATCAGTAAGATACAACATAAGAAGATAAAATAATTAATTATGTTCTTCATAATACACATTACTCTTTTTGGTAAATTGGATAAATAATTTTATTTTCTTCTTGTACTCCTTCTCCAAAAATACTATCAAAAAAGTTCCAGTTGAAGAAAGAATCAGCAGCAGTAGGTTCCAAGGTTTCTAATAAATATCGTTTGGCAAACTGTGAAGTAGGTACCATATAATCACCTTTGTAAAGCTGTATTTTTTCTTTATGATTACTCACTTGGGTGTCATAATGTAAATAATGCCCTTCAAATGGATGTGTTATAGTCTTAAAGTCTTCTATTTGATAATAATTTACATTCATCAAAGTATCTTTTGTGAGCTCTTTCATTTCTATATTGTGAGCGTTGAGTCGTGCAATTACTTGTTGCCACGCTTTGGGGATTATGTAGTATTCAGGCGATACTTCTTTAGCATCAGTCTGAGCTTGTTTTATTTTTAGTTGTTTAATGTACTGATTATCAGCGTCGACAACTTCTATAATAGTTTTCATAGTTTCATAGTTAGCTTCTACGCGTTGTTTATATGATTGAAATATGTGAGTATTCAAGCGAACACCTATACAATTCCAAAGTGAAGCATAGCCAATAGCATTGTTTGCTCTACCGATAGTTTCATCAACAATTAAACGTCGAAAAGGTTTGTGAAGCGTATCTTTTTTGAAAATATCGCTTCTATTTAAGAGGGTATCAGCAAGGTGTGGTGTCAATACATTTTCAATATACCCTCCTAAGAAAGCTCCTAACTTTTGTTTGTTAGAAAATGAGTAGCTAAGAGTGTATTGATACTCTTCTTTTCGGCTTACTTGGTTGTCTATAAAAATATCGGGTTGTACTTCTTGAAAGATTTTAGCGAAAGATAAAGTATTTTCTACATCAGCTTTTATAAAATCGTTGTCCAAATTATAGTGAGCAGCACTCTCTTTCCTGTTTTCTTGCATTCCTCCTATATTATAAGCAGGAATGGTTACTACCATCACATTCCCAGAAAGTTTGATTTCATTCTGGGCTAAATTACGGAAAAGCAACATCGTAGCGTCCACACCATCAGGCTCATTGCCGTGAATTGCATTGTTGATGAAGATAATTGTTCGTTCTTTGCGGTATTTATTGAAGTTAAATTCAGCATCAGGGCTGTATATCACCAAATGCAAGGGTACACCATTATCAGTTTGTCCTATTGTTTTGAAAGATATAGAAGCAAAGTCTTGCGAAAGTTGTTTGTAATAATCAATCACTTCCTCATACGAAGAGCTTTTTAAACCATCTTTATTTTCAAAGGGAGTTTCATATTTCTCAGGTGATGAAAAAAAAGGAGTTTCGCAACTCGCCAGGAGTAAGGCTGATAGTATGTAGGTGATATATTTCATTTTATACAATTTATTTTTTACTTTTTAGTATCTGATACCCAATAGTATTTCCCATATTTTTCATTAGGAAGTACTTTCATAAGCCATTTCGTATTGGTATATGTTCCTGTTTCATTCAAAACTACAATACCATCAGCTAATAGATTATCTGGATTATTATTTTCATCAGAGTCAAAATCAAAAACAGAAACTTGCATTCCTTCTTTTACAGTTGCACCTTCTCTCTGATATGAAATTATTTGAGCCATTTCTTAATTAATAGATCTTATTCCTTTGTCAAACAAACTTACTTTGTAGCCCAAGGATTTAGCATCATTGGCACTATAAGCCACACAAAAATCACCTGCTAAACCACAAAATACGAGTTCTGTAATACCTTTCTCCTGCAAAAAGCCGTGCAAACCTGTATTATTAAGTTTGTTATTGTCGAAAAAAGCACTGTAACTATCTATTTCGGGGTTCATTCCTTTTCTAAAAATAGCTGATATAGGTCTTATGTCAAGGTCTTTATGTAGTTGAGCACCAAAAGTCCCTTGCACACAATGATCTGGCCACAATATTTGTTCTATACCATTTAACTGAACTACATCAAAAGGCTTTTTACCCTTATGCTGACTTGCAAAACTTTTATGGGTAGCAGGGTGCCAATCCTGAGTAGCAACTACAAGGTCATAACCTTTCTGCATTTCTGCATTGATAAAAGGTATAATTTGATCTCCCTCTTTCACAGGTAAAGATCCTGTAGGCATAAAGTCATTTTGTACATCAATGATAATAAGTGCTTTCATATTGTTGTGAATTTGCGCCCAAAATTACAATATTTTCTAATATTATTACTATCTTTGCCCTAAAAAATATTTCGCTAATGCACTTTTTATCAGAAGATTTAGAAAATTATGCCAATGAACATACTGATAATGAGCCTATTTTATTGCAAGAGCTCAGTAAACGCACACACCTTACTGTACTTCAACCGCGAATGATTAGTGGGCATTTCCAAGGGCGTTTTCTCAGTTTGTTATCTAAGTTAGTACAGCCTAAAGTTATTTTGGAAATAGGTACTTATACAGGTTATGCCACTCTTTGCTTGGCAGAAGGATTATCAGCAAATGGGGTATTACATACTATTGATATCAAAGAAGAACTCATTGATTTGCAACGTGAATTTTTTGACCGTAGTGGCTATGGAAGTCAAATAGTACAACATCTCGGTAAAGCTGCCGATATTATTCCTACTCTCAACACTACTTTCGACCTTGTTTTTATTGATGCTGATAAGCAAAACTACAGTCTTTATTTTGATTTGGTTATCGAAAAAATGAACCGAGGAGGCATCATTCTTTCGGATAATGTGTTGTGGAGTGGTAAGGTCGTAGAAGAAGTAAAACACAACGATAAGCATACTCAAGCACTAATGGCATACAACAAAAAAATAAAAAACGACCCCCGTGTAGAGACCGTCTTATTACCCATCCGTGATGGTATCACTCTTTCAAGAGTAAAATAAGAGAAATTTGTATATTTCGATAAAAGTATGTATCTTTGTCGCTTGAAACACTTTAGATAACTAAACGAAATGACTAATATAGAATCTTTCAGAGAAACCATTACCAACGGCTATACTTTTAAAGGCAATGCTATCACTTTAGGTGGAGCAGTATATGAAGGGCAACCTATTGAAAATGCTTTAGTAAAACTACCTTTAAAAACTTTAAACCGCCACGGGCTTATTGCAGGAGCTACAGGTACAGGAAAAACTAAAACATTACAAGTAATTGCTGAAAATCTTTCCAAAAAAGGCGTTCCAGTACTTTTAATGGACCTGAAAGGTGATCTCAGTGGAATTGCAGCATCGGGTGAAGTAAAACCTTTTATTTTAGAACGATTAGGCAAAATAGGATTAGACTTTCAACCACAAGCATTTCCTACTGAATTACTCACTATTTCAACCCAGAAAGGAGTGCGTATGCGTGCTACCATTTCAGAATTTGGAGCTGTATTACTCTCTCGAATCTTAGACCTGAGTGATATACAAGAAGGAGTACTTGCGGTAGTGTTTAAATACTGTGATGACCACGCATTACCCCTTTTAGACCTTAAAGATCTTAAAAAAATACTTCAATACGCTACTGAAGAGGGTAAAACGAGTTTTGAAAAAGAATATGGTTCTATCTCTAAAACCTCTACTAGTGCAATCCTACGTAAATTAGTAGAGTTAGAACATCAAGGTGCAGAGCTCTTCTTTGGAGAACGTAGTTTTGAGCCCCAAGATTTGTTGCGTACAAATAGCCAAGGTGAAGGCTATGTAAATATCATTAGACTTACTGATATACAAGATCGTCCTAAGATGTTCTCTACCTTTATGTTGAGTCTGTTGGCTGAAATATACACTACTTTCCCAGAAGTAGGTGATATGGAGAAACCAAAATTGGTTATCTTTATAGATGAAGCACATCTTATCTTCAACGAAGCCTCAAAAACTCTCCTAAACCAATTAGAAAATATTGTAAAACTCATACGTTCTAAGGGCGTAGGATTGATATTTTGTACTCAAAATCCGACAGATATCCCCGATGCTGTCCTTTCACAATTAGGGATGAAAGTACAACACTCACTTCGTGCTTTCACGGCAAAAGATCGCAAAGCTATTAAGTTAGTAGCCGAGAACTACCCATCATCAGAATTTTATGATACAACAGAAACCCTTACCACACTTGGTACGGGAGAAGCTTTAGTAACTGTATTGAACGAAAAAGGAATCCCTACACCTTTGGTAGCCACAATGATGCGTGCTCCTATGAGTAGAATGGATATACTTACCGATACCGAAATAGAAAACCTCGTAAATAACTCTGAACTAGTGCGCAAGTACAATGAAGTCATTGACCGAGAAAGTGCTTATGAGTTACTCAATAAAAAAATTGAAGAAGTTAATGAGGAAGAACAAAAACAAAAAGTAGCGAAAGAAGAGGCTGATAGGACAGAAAAAGTAGAAAAAACATCATCTAACAACAATTCTAAAGCTCCAGCAAAACGCTCAGGACAAAATCCATTAATAAAAATGGTAACAAGTGCTACCTTTATACGAGGTGTATTAGGAATATTGAATAAAATCATCAAAAAATAATGAAAAAGCTTATTGTCACCGCTGTAGCCTTTATAGGGCTCGTTGCTTGTAAGAATAGCAAAAACGATTTTCTAATTACTAATAATAGTATAGGAGTACTTCAAAAAAATACCCCTATACAAAAATTAGATTCTATTTTTGCTAAAGATTCAATTGTAAATTCTAATGTGGAAGGAGAGTTGCGTTATGCGAGTTCTGAGCGCATTACAATTTTTAGTAAAGAAGGAAAAGAACTTCTTGAAATCACACCTACTACCAGTGAAAAAGGCGTAGAAGTGATAGAGAGTGTGTTAGTACTCTCTCCTTTGTATATTACCGAAAAAGGCATATCGTTAGAAAGTACTTTTAAAGATGTGAAGGATAAATATCCTGATTTAGAAATACAACCCTCTATCAGTAGTGTGCTTGTTACTCCTAAAGGTCAAAATTTCTATTTTACATTCGATAAAACTGCAATCAAAACTGCTTTCAGTCTTACTGATAATATCTCTAAGGATGATATAGAAGAGAGTGCTAAAATCAAACATATCACTATCAACTTTTAAAGTTATATATTATATAAAAAATGAATAATTTTAAACTAAACAGCATAGAAGAAGCTGTAGAGGATATAAAAAAAGGAAAAGTAATCATTGTAGTAGATGATGAAAACCGTGAAAATGAAGGGGACTTTATAGCAGCTGCTGAGAAAGTAACTCCAGAAATGATTAACTTTATGATTACTCACGGTCGCGGATTAGTATGTGCACCACTTACTGAAAAAAGATGTGCAGAATTAGACCTACCGATGATGGTGCAGAACAATACTGTACTACACGAAACTCAGTTCACTGTATCAGTAGATTTAAAAGGAAATGGCTGTACTACAGGTATTTCGGCTTTCGATAGGGCTAAAACTATCCAAGCACTAGTAAATCCTGAAACTAAACCATTTGATTTAGGACGCCCTGGGCATATATTTCCACTCCGTGCTAAACAAGGAGGTGTGTTACGCCGTTCAGGACACACTGAAGCTGCTATAGACCTCACACGTATAGCTGGACTTTATCCTGCAGGTATTTTAGTAGAAATACTAAATGAAGATGGTACGATGGCTCGCTTGCCTCAATTGGTGGAAGTAGCTAAAAAGTTTGACCTTAAAATCATATCTATAGAAGACCTTATTGCCTATCGTATGCGCAAAGATACTTTAGTGGTAAAAAAAGAAGACTTTTTATTACAAACTCCTTATGGAGAATTTCGCTTGCGTGCTTATGAGCAAACTACTAACAAACAAATCCATTTAGCATTTACTAAAGGTACTTGGAAAAACGATGAAGCTGTTCTCACTCGTGTACACGCTTCGTTTATTAGCAATGATATTTTAGAAGTCTTAGCTGGTGATAAAGATAATCCATTAGAACGGATTTTTAAGAAAATAAATGAGGAAGGCAAAGGTGCTGTAATAGTTATTAATAAAGAGGGCTATTCTCAAAACCTATTACAACATATTGCTCAAATGAAAGAAAATCAAAAAGGGAATCCGCTACCTCAAATAGATAAAGACACTAAAGATATAGGTATGGGAGCTCAAATACTCAATGATTTAGGTATTCGCAAATTACGCTTACTCAGCAATTCTAAAAATGCTTCAAATTATGTAGGTATGTCAGGCTACGGACTTGAAATCACGGAAGAAATTCCTTATTAAAAACAAATTGATGAAAAAAATACTATTCTTTTTCGGATTATTCAGTTGTGTTTTTGCTCATTCACAAGAGCTTAATGCTATAGTGACAGTAAATACTCAGCAAGTGAATTTGAGCAATCGTTCAGTATTCAAAACTTTAGAAAAGTCATTGCAAGAGTTTATCAATCAAACGCGATGGACAGATATAAAAGTACGTGAAAATGAACGCTTGCGTTGTAGTTTTACATTGGTGATTACTAAGTTTGAAAATACACGTTATGAGGCTACTCTTTTGGTACAATCGTCTCGACCTGTGTATAATAGTGCTTATCAATCACCTATTTTTAACTTGCAAGATAAAGAAGTATCTTTTGAATATCAAGAATTTGCACCACTTTCATTTAATGAAAGTTCTTTTGAGTCTAATCTTACTTCAGTAGTTGCATACTATGCCTATTTGTTGTTAGGCTTTGATAGTGATACTTTTTCAGAAAAAGGAGGTCATTCCTATTTTACGAAAGCCAAACAAATTGCTAATTTAGGACAAAATAGCGGTTATGAAGGATGGACAGACAATGGTAGAAATAATCGTTTTTCACTTATAAACGAACTCATTTCTGAGAATTATGATGATTATCATAAAGCACTATATCAGTACCATCGCTTAGGCTTAGACCAAATGAGTTCTAATGAAAAACAAGCTAAAGAAACAATCCAGAATGCTATCTTGTTATTAGATAGAATACCAAGTCTTCGCCTTAATTCTTATGCAATGACGCTCTTTTTCAATGCAAAAACTGATGAGATTACAGCTATTTTTGCAGGAGGGGCAATGGTAGATACTAAAAAACTAAAAGAAACCTTACAAAAATTAGCCCCAACTCAAAACAGTAAATGGGGAGAAATTAAATAACGACTATGCTCACATCACTTTCTATAAAAAACTATGCTCTTATAGATGACTTGAAAGTAGATTTTCCTGAAGGTTTTATTATAATTACTGGTGAAACAGGTTCGGGAAAATCAATTATGCTTGATGCTCTCTCTCTTATTTTAGGAAAACGTGCCGATATGGCTTCTCTTCGTAATAAAGAAGAAAAATGTGTAATAGAAGCAGAATTTTCACTACAAAAATATAGTTTTCAATCGTTGTTTAACGAATTAGATCTTGACTACGATCCACAAACAATTATCCGTAGAGAGATACTCCCTTCAGGTAAATCAAGGGCTTTCATAAATGATGTCCCTGCTACTTTAGAAGTACTTTCTCGTTTAGGAGAACTTTTAGTAGATATTCACTCTCAACATCAAACTTTAGCCTTGAGTGATACTTCTTTTCAGTTTGAAATTATTGATGCTATGGCTGACGACCAATCACTTCTTATAGCATATTCACAGCTTCATCAATTATTGAAGAAGGAACAGAAAAAATTACAAGAACTTATCGAATTTCAAAAAAATGCAACTAAGGAATATGATTATAATTTGCACCAACTAAAAGAATTTAAATCAGTCACATTAGAAGAAGGCATTCTGGAGGAATTAGAAGAGAGTTATCAAGAAGCTTCAAATATAGAAGATATAAAAGAAAGTGTAACAGAAAGTATACAGTTGCTCAATGATGAGGAAGTAGGGATACTCAATAACTTACGTGAACTCAAGCGTGCATTTTCTAATCTTACAGAATACAAGCAGCAATACAGAGAGCTCTATGAACGTATAGAATCTGCATTTTTAGAACTCGAAGATTTGAACAGTGAAATAGCCTATATAGACGAAAATATAGAAACTGATCCTGAGAGTTTAGAAGAAATATCGGCTCAACTCAACAAAATATACGCACTCCAAAAGAAACACAAAGTAACAACAATTACTGAACTCATTAAAATTCAGAAGGAATTAGAAGAAGCAGTATCTAAAACTGAAAGTGTAGATATAGATCTCAATCAGCAACAAAAAGCAGTAGAAGCCCAAAGGGTTGCTACTTTAGAAAAAGCTACCGAGATTCACAATGCACGTGAAAAGGTAATTCCTGCTTTAGATAAGAAACTCACACACTTTATGCGCGAACTTGGTATGCCAAATGGTAAATTTGCTATAGAGCTCAAAACTACTGATAGTTTCTTTACTAATGGCAATGATGAGTTATCATTCCTTTTTTCAGCTAATAAAGGTGGAGATTTTGGTACTTTGAAAAAAGTAGCTTCAGGAGGAGAACTCTCACGTATAATGTTAGCAGTAAAAGCTATAATGGCAGAGCATACTGCCTTGCCTACTATAATGTTTGATGAAATAGATACAGGAGTGTCTGGAGAAATTTCTCAGAAAATGGGTGATATAATGAAAACAATGAGTAAAAACCGACAAGTATTTGCAATTACTCACTTGCCGCAAATAGCTGCTAAAGGGAATTATCATTTTAAAGTATTTAAAGAAGATAAGAATGGTAAGACTACTACACATTTGAAATTACTCACTGAAGAAGAACGTATTACTGAACTATCAGAAATGTTAGAAGGTAAAAATAGTGGAGTTTCAGCACGAAACCACGCAATAGAGCTATTAAAAAAGGGATGATTAATTCATCCCCTTTTTTATTGACTAATCTGATTGTAGAATTTATCAAAAATAATTTTAAACCATTCAGTATATTGATGAGGATATTTTGTAATATCAGCTTTGATGTTTTTGGGAGATTCCCAACGCCAACTAGATACTTCATCAAGGTTAATAATAGGTGAATTATTGTAATAACCTATAAGAATATGGTCGAGTTCGTGTTCAGTAAGCCCATTGTCAAAAGGGGCTTTGTAAATAAAACTTAACACTTCACTAAGCTCTGTAACAAATCCCATTTCTTCTTGTAATCGGCGTTTACCAGCTTCAATAGTAGTCTCTCCTTCACGTGGATGACTGCAACAAGTGTTTGTCCACAAATTAGGTGAATGGTACTTATTAGCAGCTCTTTGTTGCAGCATAATCTCCCCTTTATCGTTAAGTATAAATACAGAGAAAGCCCTATGCAATAGTGCTTTTTGATGTGCTTCAAGCTTCTCCATCAAGCCTATAGGGTTGTCTTGTTCGTCTACTAATATTACTTTTTCTTCCATCGCAAAGGTTTATTTTACTTCTACCCTATCACCTTTATCAATTCCCCATTTATCAGCTAAACCTCCATTAATTTCGAGTACATACATCGCTGGTTTTTCTGAAGGTAAAGAGGTTTCATCGTATGGGCGAGCGTTTTTAGCAATACTTACTACCTTCTTATCTTTGTCTAAATAGATGATATCCAAAGAAATTTCAGTATTTCTCATATAAAAAGAGCGTGGAGCTTCTTCAGGGAATATAAACCACATTCCTTGATGTTCATCCATTGAAGAACGATACATCAATCCTAAGGAACGTTCCATTTCATTTTTTGCAAACTCTACATCAATGGTTTGGATAAGAGAATCATTTTTGAAAATAGAAAGCTCTCCATCTTTAGTAAACTGAATGTCATCAGGAGTAATCTCTACGATTTGTTCAGTTTTATTACTGCCAAAAAAACGAGGCAAAATGAGAGCGATTGCAGCTAAGGCAACTAATGCTAAAGCTACTGTTACAAAGTGTTTTCTAAAAAATTGCATTTTTGTTTTTGAATATAATTATACTTTTTGTGTTTTTCTAAATAGTAAATAAAAGCCTGCTATGATAAATGGAATACTCAGCCATTGACCTGTAGAAAGTAAACCTAAAGAACTTTCAAATCCTCCTTGACTTTCTTTTACAAATTCTACTGCAAAACGGATGCTCCACAAAGCTATTAAGAAAAGACCGAAAATAAAGTAGGGTTTATTTTTTTTGTTAGTTTTCCAATACACGTACCACAATACCCAAAACAGACAGAAATAACCAAAGGCTTCATATAGTTGTGCAGGGTGTTGATAAGGAATGGAGGCTAATATTTCGGAGAAACGTGGGTCGTGAACAATGAGTTGGTAAGCCGATTGTGGGTCAGACTGTTGAGTGATTTCCATTGCTTGGCGTGGAGAGATAGCTCCCCCTTGTACAAATTTCACCCCTAAAGGAAAAGTGTCACTTACTTCTTTACCATTGATTTCAGAATTGAAAAAATTCCCAAAACGTACAAACATTCCTCCAATAGTAATAGGAATTACTACACGGTCTAATATCCATGATAGACTGATATCTTTATATTTACGTACATATAGTATCATTGCGATAATAATTCCTACAGCAGCTCCGTGACTTGCTAAACCTGAAAAGCCTGTGAGTTCCCAGCCTCCTCCTGGTTTTTCTTTAATAGGCAAAAAAATCTCAAGCAAGTGGTCTTTGAAATAATCCCAATTGTAGAAGAAACAATCACCTAAACGTGCACCTACTAAGGTAGCAACTGCTGTATAGACAAATAAAGTATCAAGCTGTTGTACAGTTTTACCTTCATTAAGATATATTTTTTTAGTGAGATACCACCCCAAGCTAAAAGCGACGATAAACATTAAGCTGTAATAACGAAGAGAAAATGAGCCTACAATAGGTAAGTTTATAGTAGTGAGAATCTCATTAGAATTCCATATAAAATTTAAAGCAATCATATAGTGATAGTTTTGAGGGCGTAAAAGTACAACTTTTTATTGAATGCACAAGCAATTTGTATGTATTCGTATTTTTTAGTACTTTTGTCGCCAGATATAATTAATGAAAAATGCGCATCATTTCAGGAAAAAATAAAGGTAAACAATTAATAGCACCAGCCAAACTCCCTGTTCGACCTACAACCGATTTTGCTAAGGAGGCTTTGTTCAATATTCTTAACAACTATTACTATTTTGATGAACTTTCGGTACTTGATCTTTTTGCGGGTACAGGAAATATCAGTTATGAATTTGCTAGCAGGGGGTGTCCTTCACTTATTGCAGTGGATAGTCATAGTGGTTGCGTGCAGTTTATTAACAAAACAGCACGTGAACTTGACTATCCTATCACAGTGCTCAAAGCTGATGTGTATGAATACCTCAAACGCACAGTACAGCGTTTTGATGTAATTTTTGCTGACCCTCCTTATGAACTTCCTATAGAAAAATTTACTGAGATTGCAGAGCTCGTTTTTGAAAGAGATTTTCTCAATGAAAATGGTACTCTCATTATAGAACATTCTTCTCGTACTGACCTTTCAAATTTACCTCACTTTGTAACCTCTAAAAAATATGGAGGTTGTGTGTTTAGTATGTTTGAATAATTTTCAATTTGGCAATTTAAATTCAAGTAAATATTCTTTTGTTTCAGCTGAAATACGCATACTCTCTCTCGCCTTTTGTACGGTTTTGTTTTGTACAAAAGGCGTAAGTGTTTTAGCTTCTATATAAGGGATAGTAGCCTTGTATTGTTTAGCTAAAGCTGTAGCAAAATACCACGCTATCATCATATTGATGTAATATTCTTCTGAACGTATGGCAGCTACCCAATCTAAATGAGTTGTTTTAAAATGCTCATCTAAGTAATTAGAGAGTAATACCCCAATAGCATAACGCACCGTATAAGTTTCGTTACTTTTGAGCCATTGTTGAACATAACTCAACACCTCTTCAGGGTATTTCAAGAAAATTTTAGGGGCAAAAGTATCACAAGTAGCCCAATTGTCGATATATGGTAAAAATTGTGTGGTGTATTGCATTACTTTTTCAAAATCTTTCAATTGAGCTATGATAAAGGCATGCAGATTATTTTCTTCGTAGTAATAATGAGGCAATTTTTCCAAGAAAGCCATAGCTTCCTTAGGTTGTTGTTTTAGTAATTCTTTAGCTAAAGAGCGTATTGCTGGGGTTCGTACTCCAATGATACATTCTTTATCAATGGTAGGAATAAGTTTAGCTGTAAAATCGCGGTAAGGAATATCAGCTAAAGTTAGAAGACGTTCTGTTATAAACATAATGATAAATAATTGGTGAGGCAAATGTACAAAATAAATGATAAATGATAGAAGTTCAAATAAAAAATCTTGCTTTTTATGGAAATAGTTTGTAACTTTGTCGCGTTTAATAAATTATATGTATATGACACAAATATTAAATCACGCTGATATTGAACACAAGATAAGGCGCATTGCTTATCAAATTTATGAAACACATCTTAATGAAGAGGAAATCGTGTTAGCAGGTATCAATGGCAATGGATATGTATTTGCAGAGAAACTTGCAGTAGCATTGGCAGGTATTTCACCTTTAAAAGTGGTTTTATGCCAAATTATAATGGATAAAAAGAATCCATTGATAGGTACTACGATTTCTATTCCTGCTGAACAATATACTGATAAAGCAGTGATAGTGGTAGATGATGTGCTCAATTCAGGGCGTACACTTATCTATGGAGTGAAACACTTCTTAGAAGTACCTTTAAAACGAATTACAACAGCAGTGTTAGTGAATCGCAATCATAAAGATTATCCTATAAAAGCTGATTTTAAAGGTATTTCATTATCTACTTCCTTACAAGAACACGTTTCAGTAACTTTTGAACCAAGTAATTATAGTGTAGATTTGTCGAATTAATCATTTAATTTGTTATGTACACAACACTCATCATTCTCTTTATATCAGCCTTGTTTTTTATGAGCGGTAAAGTCCGTTCCGATTTGGTAGCAATGTGTGCCTTAGTGCTTTTAGTACTTTTTGGTATTCTTACACCCGAACAAGCCTTGTCAGGTTTTTCGGATAAGGTAGTGGTGATGATGATAGGACTTTTTGTAGTAGGAGGAGCTATCTTCCAAACGGGATTAGCAAAGATGATGAGTAGTAAAATCTTGCGTTTAGCAGGTGATAGTGAGGTGAAACTCCTTGTTCTGGTGATGCTTGTTACAGCTTTTATTGGAGCTTTTGTAAGCAATACAGGCACAGTAGCCTTGATGATGCCTATTGTTGTGAGTATGGCAATGAGTGGTAATATCAATAGTAGTAGGTTGCTGATGCCTATGGCTTTTGCAAGTAGTATGGGCGGTATGATGACGCTCATCGGTACACCTCCTAACTTAGTAATCGATGGAGAATTAGTGAAAAATGGCTATGACAAACTCACTTTTTTCTCATTCACCCCTATAGGATTGGTATGTTTATTAGTAGGGATGTTAGTATTGATACCTATTACTAAAATCTTTTTAACTAAAAAAGGAGAAGGAGGAAGTGATAAAGGAAAAGGAGGAAAATCGCTGAGTGATTTAGTAGGTGAATATCAATTATCTAAGAACTTATATCGCGTATTAGTAAACGAAAATACTTTATTCAAAGGTAAGACACTTAAAGAAATTAATCTTTCACAACGTTATCATATTTCAGTATTAGAAATTAGGCGCAAACCTACTTCTAATAATCCTTTCTTTAAAACAGGCAATCAGGAGATTGTAAATGCTGATACTGTAATTTATGAAGGAGATATTCTTTATTTACGAGGTGATTTTGAGTCAATTAAACAAATGAATGTTGAAAATCACTTGAACTTCCTTGATACACACCATCCTGAACAACGCTTACCTAATGAATTACACTTCCATGATATAGGAATAGCTGAAGTGTTGATAATGCCCGCTTCTAAATTAGTAAATACTCGTATTAGTGATAGCAAACTGCGTGAGCACTATGGACTTAATATCTTAGGTATTCAACGTAAGGATACCTATATTTTGCAGAACTTGAAAGACGAAAAGATGCACGCAGGTGATATATTATTGGTACAAGGAACTTGGGATCATATAGCCAAGTTAGATGCCGAAAGAAGTCAGTTAGTAGTATTAGGTCAACCTCTTGCCGAGGCATCGAAAGTAACCCTCACTCATAAAGCTCCTATAGCAGCGCTAATAATGGTAGCAATGGTAGTAGCAATGATGTTCGATTTTATTCCTATAGCTCCTATAACAGCTGTACTCATAGCCTCTCTTCTAATGGTTATTTCAGGTGCTTTACGCAATATAGAAGCAGCTTACAAAACGATTAATTGGGAGAGTATTGTGCTTATTGCTGGTATGTTGCCAATGGCATTAGCCTTAGAAAAAACAGGAGTATCTGCTTTAGTTTCTAATGCATTAGTAGGAAGTTTAGGTGATAAAAGTCCATATATACTATTAGCAGGGGTATATTTCACCACTTCACTAATGACGATGTTTATTAGTAATACAGCCACAGCAGTACTTTTAGCACCTATTGCTATGAAAACAGCTTTATCGTTAGGTTTACAACCTCAAGCATTTATGTTTGCAGTAGCTGTTGGAGCGAGTATGTGTTTTGCTTCACCATTTTCTACTCCACCCAATGCTTTAGTAATGTCAGCAGGACGTTATACATTTTCCGATTATGTAAAAGTAGGCTTACCATTACAAATTATTATGGGGATTGTAATGGTGTTTGTTTTACCGCTATTATTTCCATTTTGATAAAAAGTTGTATCTTTGCCGAAAATTATTAAAAATAAAGAATGAAAAAAAGAATTTCAGATTTTTTGTTAGACGTTTCTAAATACGTATTTGCAGGCTTGTTAATAGCTCCATTATTTAACTCTTCTTTTATATGTAATGAAGCTTGCTGGTGTGCTTTTATAGTAGCTATATTAGCTCTTATAGTAGGACTTTTCCTCTCTAAACAGAAAAAAGGATTAGGAAATAAAAATAACAATAACCGCAATAAAAATTATCGCAAAAATAATAACAATAGGAATAATAACACTGCTGCCAACAAAGCATAACAATTTCTCCTTCAAAAACTATGAAAGTCTATTTTGATAATGCGGCTACTACTCCCCTTTATCCTGAGGTTGTAGAAAAAATAACAGAAGTATTGAATAATACTTATGGTAATCCATCATCTACTCACGCCTTGGGGCGTGGTGCAAAATCACTTATTGAATACAGTCGCAAGCAAATAGCAAAAGAACTAAATGCTTTACCCTCTGAAATTATTTTTACTTCAGGGGGTACTGAAGCTGATAATTTTATTCTCCACAGTTGCGTACGTGATTTAGGCGTACAAGTAGTTATTTCTTCACTTATAGAACATCACGCTGTACTACATACATTGGAAGTATTAGCTAAGAAATATCCTATACAAATAGTTTATGTGAATCTCACGGAAAGAGGAGATATAGATCTTCAACATTTAAAGAACTTACTTGAGCAATATACTGAAAAAAAGGTATTAGTAAGTTTGATGCATCTAAATAATGAGATAGGAAACATTTTGCCTTTGAAGGAAGTAGCTACACTTTGCAAAGAAAAAGGAGCGTATTTTCATTCTGATACAGTACAATCTGTAGGACATTATTCTATTAACTTACAAGAGATTCCTGTAGATTTTATCACAGCTTCAGCTCATAAGTTTCACGGACCTAAAGGAGTAGGATTTGCTTTTATTAGAAAAGGTATAGCTTTACATAGCATCATTACTGGAGGAGAACAAGAAAAAGGTTTGCGTGCAGGTACAGAAGCTGTACATAACATAGTGGGTATGGAAGTAGCTTTTAACTTGTGCTATAAAAATTTAGACAAGAATACTGAAAAACTCAAAAACTTGAAACAATATTTTATACATCAACTCAAACATCATTTTCCTGAGATAGTATTCAATGGAACATCAGAGAGTTTAAAGGAAAGTAGTTATGCTATAGTGAACGTAGGCTTTCCTGCATTACAACAGCAAGATAACACTTTGCTTTTTCAGTTAGATCTAAAAGGTATTGCCTGCTCAAAAGGAAGTGCTTGCCAAAGCGGTAGCGTACAAGTTTCACATGTATTATCGGCTTTTATGCCAAAAGAAGCACTACAATATCCTTCGTTGCGCTTCTCATTTTCAGCTTTTAATACAATAGAAGAAGTAGATTTTCTCATAGAAAGTCTTAAAGAAATCTCCCTTAATAAATACTGATAATAAACTACTTATGTTTATTATAGAGAATAAAAGTGAAAATATTTTCAAAAAAAAGTACGTATATCAAAATATTGTTGTAATTTAGTAGCGTTTTTAAACAATAGTTGTATTTAAATCTTAGATATGTCAGAGGAAAAAAACACATTAGCCATAGAGGACAATCGTTTAGAAGAAGCTTCATTAGTGAATTATGAGGCAATGTCTCTTAGTGAATTAACTAAAGAGTTGAAAGAACTGCTCCTTACCGAGAAAACTCAAGCTATCAAAAAACAAGTGGATGCTATCCGCTATGAATTTGATAAAAAGTACGATGCACTGGTAGAAGAGAAAAGAGAAGAGTTCATTGCCGATGGAGGTGAACCTCATAACTTTTCTTATGAAATTCCTATCTATAAGGAGTTCTACACAGCTTTCAATAACTATCGTGAAAAGCGTAATCAGTACTACAAGGAAATGGAAAAAACTCATAAGGAAAATCTTGCTAAGCGTCGAGAAATTATAGAAGAGCTAAAGAACCTTATCAATACAGAGGAACACATAGGCACAACTTTTAAACAATTCCAGCAATTGCAAGAACGCTGGCGCAAAGCAGGTGCTGTTTTTAATGCCGATTATGAAGACTTGTGGAATACCTACCACCACCATGTAGAAAATTTCTATGACTATATCCACCTAAGTAAAGATTTACGTGATATTGACTTCAAACGCAATTTGGAAGAAAAATTAAAAATCATTCAACGAGCTGAAGCTCTCGCTCAAGATGATGTAGATGCGCTACTTGCCTCACGTGAACTGCAAGTGTTACATCGTATTTGGAAGGAAGAAATAGGTCCTGTAGATAAAGAGCACCGAGAGAGTATATGGCAACGTTTTAGCGAACTGACAAAAAAAATACACGACAAACGTCAATATTACCTCAAAAATTTAGATAAAATATACGAGGAAAATGCTGTGAAAAAACAAAGCATTATCGATCGTATTAAAAAAATAGGAGAAAAAGAACCTACTACACATAATGCTTGGAAGCAACTTTCTAAACAAGTAGAAGAATTGAGACAAAACTTCTTAAACGTCGGAAAAGTTCCTTTGCAACAAGCTGATGAAGTGTGGAAAAGTTTCAATGTAGCTTTGCGAAGCTTCAACAAAAAGAAAAACCAGTTCTATAAAATTCTTAAAAAAGAACAACAAGAAAATTTGACCAAAAAACTAGCCTTAGTAGAAATAGCTAAAGCAAACCAAAATAGCACCGACTGGGAAACTACTACTGAATTGATGAAAAACATTCAGAAAGAGTGGAAAGAAATAGGAAGTGTACCTCTTAGAAACACCGAAAAAATTTGGAAAGAGTTCAAAAAGGCTTGTGATACTTATTTTGCTCATTTTGCAGAAGCAATCCAACATTCTAAGAATAAGGAAAATAATACTCTTGAACAAAAGAAAACCTTCTTAGACAAACTAAAAGAATACCAATTAAGCACTGATAGAGATAAGGAAATAGAAACCTTACAGAATTTTGTGAATGAATGGAATGCTTTAGGAGCTACTCATCATTCTAAGAGAACTATTGACATCAAATTCCACAAAATCATTGATGCATTGTACAAAAAACTCAATTTTGATAAACAAGAAATTGAGATTATTAAATACAACAATAAATTAGAACGACTTATCAATGATGATAATGAGAATTCTCTCAACAATGAGGTAATTTTTGTAAAACGTCGTATTGAGGAACTCAAATCGGAAGTATTGCGATTAGAAAATAACTTGGCTTTCTTTGGTAATATCGATGAGAAGAATCCATTAGTGCGTGATGTAATTAAGAATATCAATAATCAAAAAGAGGCTCTTAAAACTTGGGAAAATAAACTTCGAGAGCTAAAACATTTGCAAAAAGCACAATTAGTTGAAACAGCTGAGGAAAACACAGAAGAAAAAGAATAGTTTTAGTCGTGAAATTAGTATTTGCTACCCATAATCAGCATAAATTAAGGGAAATACAAGCTCTTTTACCTCCAAACATTCAATTGTTGAGTTTGGATGATATCGGCTGTGATGAAGATATTCCCGAAACAGCTACTACCATTGAGGGCAATGCCTTACTAAAAGTACAATACATCCAAAAACACTATCATTGTAATGTTTTTGCTGATGATACAGGTTTAGAAGTTCAAGCATTAAATAATGCTCCAGGGGTATATTCAGCACGTTATGCAGGTGAACACAAAAGCGATGCAGATAATATGCAATTGCTTTTGAGAAATATGGAGGGAATCTCTCACCGAGAAGCTCAATTTAAAACTGTTATAGCCTTGTGCTTAGAAGGTGTTGTATATACTTTTGAAGGTATTGCAAAAGGAAATATAGGTACAACTCCCATAGGAACTAATGGTTTTGGGTATGACCCTATATTTATTCCTGAAAACTCTGATAAAACTTTTGCTGAACTCACTCAAGACGAAAAAAATTGTATCAGTCACCGTGGAAAAGCTTTTGAAAAGTTGTTAGATTTCTTAAATCAAAAAATTCAGTAAGGAAAAGATGAGTTTACTAGAAATTAAAAATATCAAACGCGATTTTAGATTAGGTTCTGAAATACTACACGTACTAAAAGGTATCAATCTTTCCATAGAAAAAGGAGAGTATGTTGCTCTAATGGGACCATCAGGATCAGGCAAATCTACCTTAATGAATATCTTAGGCTGCTTAGATACTCCCACTTCTGGTGAATATATCTTAAACGGAAAAGATGTGAGCAAGATGAGTGATTCAGAGTTAGCTGATATACGTAATAAAGAAATAGGTTTCGTATTTCAAACTTTTAATTTGATGCCACGTACTACAGCTTTAGATAATGTGGCTCTCCCAATGGTATACGCTGGTGTTAAGAAAGAAAAACGACACGAGCGTGCTAAAGAGGTATTGAAATTAGTAGGCTTAGATAATCGTATGCTTCACAAACCTAATGAGTTATCAGGAGGACAACGCCAAAGAGTGGCTGTCGCACGTGCTTTGGTAAATCACCCTTCTATTATTTTAGCAGATGAACCTACAGGAAATCTCGACTCTAAAACTTCTTATGAAATAATGAACCTTTTTGACGAAATTTACCAAAAAGGAAATACCGTTATCTTGGTTACTCACGAGGAAGATATAGCACAGTATGCCAAGCGTATTATCCGATTAAAAGACGGACTTATAGAAACCGATAGTGCTAAGTAAAATGAATATCGGAATTGTTATCCCTGCTTATAATGAGGCAGAAAGCATTGGTACTACTCTACATTCTCTGCTCAATCAAACTTATCTTCCTTCTCAAATTATAGTAGTAGATGATGGTTCTACTGATAGCACTGCTGAGGTAGTAAATCACATTGCTTCTAAGTATCCTATAGTACAATTGATACAACGTGGTGAAAAAGGAGAACACTTACCTGGAGCTAAAGTTGTACAAACTTTCAACTATGGACTTTCTTATCTAAAAGAAGATATAGAAGTGATTTGTAAATTTGATGCAGACCTTATTTTTCCTGATGATTATCTTGAAATACTAAATCTACAATATAGCAAAAATCCTCAATTAGGAATGTTTGGAGGCTTTTGTTATATTGAGAAAAATGGCTTGTGGGTACTTGAAAATCTCACAAATAAAGACCATTTGAGAGGTGCTGTAAAATCATATCGGAAAGCGTGTTTTGAAGCCATAGGAGGATTAAAAATGGCAATGGGGTGGGATACAGCTGATGAGTTATTAGCACGCTATCACGGATGGATAGTACAAACTGATGAAACTCTTCACGTAAAACATCTTCGTCCTACAGGAGCAGGTTATAAAAGCAATGCCCGTTATTTACAAGGAAGCGTATTTTATCGTATGCGATATGGTGTACTTCTTACATTACTTGCTGCAGTAAAATTAGCTGTAAAGAAACGTAGAGGCAAACTCTTCTTAGATTATTGCAAAGGTTTTTACAAAGCAAAACAAGAAAAACAACCTTACTTACTCTCTGCAGAAGAAGGTAAATGGGTAAGGCAATATCGTTGGAAAGGAATTTTTAGCAAATTTTATAACAGATAAATGGAACAAACAAAAGGAAATATATACTTAATCCCCAATTTGTTGGGAGATAGCGCTCTTGATGTATTACCAGCACAAGTGAGCAATATACTGTGTTCACTTACTTATTTTGTAGTAGAAAATGAAAAATCAGCAAGAAAGTTTATCAAACTGATGGTACCAGATAAAAAACAAGCTGATTTACAAATTGCTGTAATTGATAAGCACCAGCGTAATAGTGATTTTAGTAACTTTTTCGCTCCTTGTATGGAAGGAAATTCTATAGGTATTATCTCGGAAGCTGGTTGTCCTGGCATTGCCGATCCTGGTGCTGATATAGTGCGTATAGCTCATCAAAAAGGATTAAAAGTTATCCCCTTAGTAGGTCCTTCTTCACTTTTATTAGCAATGATGGCAAGCGGGCTCAATGGGCAAAATTTTGCTTTCAATGGTTATTTACCTATTGATAAACAAGAACGCAAGAAAATACTGAAAGCCCTAGAACGCAAAGCAAGTGAAGGACAGTCTCAACTATTTATAGAAACTCCTTATCGTAACCAACAAATGTTTAGTAACCTTATGGATAACTTACAAGCTGATACTCTTTTATGTATAGCTTGTGATATTACACTTCCTACTGAAGAAATAAAAACACTCCCAATACATCTTTGGAGAAAGGTAAAAATTGATATACAAAAACGACCTACAATCTTTATAATAGGGGCTTAGAAAGGTAAATACACTATTTTCTTAGTCTCGAAGAAAGGTTCATCGTAATAACTACTGATGTCAGTCAGTACTGCCTTAGGAAAAGGTGCTAACTCCTCAGTAAGTTCGCCACCTTTTAAATAAAGAATACCATTAGAGAGAACGTTTTTAGAAGTCTTCTTGAACTTTCCTTTTACCCAAGGTACAAAATCCTTCATTTGAGTAACAGCACGACTTACTACAAAGTCGTAAGTATCTTTTAGTTCTTCGGCTCTTATTTGCATAGCCGTTACATTGGTGAGCTTTAAAGCTTTTACTACTTCTTGTACTACTTTTATTTTTTTTCCAATAGAATCAACTAATGTAAACTGGCAGTTAGGAAACATTATAGCTAAAGGTATACCAGGGAAGCCTCCACCAGTACCTACATCTAATATTTGAGTACCATCACGGAATTGAATGCATTTAGCTATTGCCAAACTATGTAATACGTGTCGTTCATAAAAATCATCAATATCTTTGCGTGAGATGACGTTTATTTGAGCATTCCACTTTTCATACAATGTTTTGAGCTGTGTGAATTGTTGTTGTTGTTGTTCACTAAGTGAGGGAAAGTATTTGAGTATGATTTCCATAGTTGCTAAAAATATATTACTTTTGTACCCGTTTTTATATTTAACAATGAATTTACGAGCTTTATTATTGATTTTTTTATGGGGCAGCAGCCCTTTGAGTTATGCTCAAGAGCAAGATACCACTTATATTCAACCTTATTCGCAAGAAATATGGCTCAGAGCATATGCACCTACTAAAATGCTCATACTTACGCAAGGGAAAAAGGTTTATTCGCCTAACTACCCATTTAGTTTAGGATTAGGAATAGGTTTGCGCAAGATATTAGGACTTAACGTACTTTATGCACAGAACTTATTCCGACTAAAAAATAAAACTAACCTAAAAACTCGCAGTATAGATATACAAGCTCATAAATATGGTAAACGTATACTTATAGATGCTTATTATCAGGATTATACAGGATTTTATATCGTATAGAGGCAAAGAGAATTACACCCTCTTCCCTACTCTTTCTACCCAGCAAATAGGTGTAGAAAGCACTTACGTATGGCGTGCTGACAAGTTCTCGGCACGGGCTGCCTTTGAGCAAAGCGAACGCCAAGTGAAATCGGCGGGTAGTTTACTTTTTGGCAGTGGTTTCTATTGGCATCGCATAGAACCTGATGCTAAAACAGAAAATGTGAGCACTGAAGCTTTTGAGAATTTTCAAATAGGTTTTCACGTGGGTTATGGCTATTCGTGGGTGGCTGGTAAACATTGGTTACTTACAGGGGCGTTTATTGGTGGACTGAATTTTGGTAACCAAATCGATGTTCTTCAGGATTTCAATATTAAGATTTATCCTACTTCTATAACGCGCTTTTCATTTGTGTATTTGAAAGATGATTGGACTGTAGCCTTATCGGGAATTTTTAATAACAAGTCAGTTTATCCTATGGATAGCAAACCTATTCGCTTGATTACTCCTAGTATACAATTATCCTTTACTAAGCATTTTTACCTCAAAAGGAAAAACTTCCTCACTCGATTACCTTCCCTAAAAGTACGACCAGCCCTTCAACAGAACGGGTAAAGATAAGATATTTATTACCACCTTCCACGATACAATATTTCTTTTTAATTTCTGCTACCGATAACGGATAGTTTTTAGAGAGAATACAATATTTACTACCTTTCTTCAACTCTTTAGGATTGATAGGAGTTACCTCCAAAACACGTCCAGCAAAGGACTTTTTAAGCTGCTCGGAGGTGTATAGATGAGTATTTACGTCCAACTTCTTTACTTCAAAATGCTGCGTTATATAATTAAAAGCTCCTGATTTCAACAAAGCATTATTAGGAATATATAAGTACTTTTTAGGCGCACTATACACCACTTGAGAACTATGCAACACTTCTTCTGCAAATTGCAAAATAGGCTCTTCAGTCTCCAAATTTACACAATGTATTTGTACTTGTGTTTCTATTTCTGTTTTAGCTTCTTGTACTACTAACACCTCCTTTACTTCATTGCGTAAGGCTACCAAATGTATATGTGTTATCTTGGGTAGCGTATGCAACAGATAACTAATATCTATCATAGGTGAGAGTTTGGTAAGCACTTTATCTGCTTTTTGCAATAGTACAGACTGTAACTCTAAGATATTAGGTGAGAGGTCTTCTAAGAGAAACTTCTTTTGTTTGAGTGCGTCTCTACGATCAGGATCAAGATAAATAAGGTTGTAATGTCCTGTTGTTGCTTTCAAAAAAGCTTCTGCGCTTCCATTTATAAAGGTTGCCTTGCACTCTAATACCTGCCAATTATGTTTTACTTTGCTGAGAAGCTCCTCATTTTCCTCTACTAAAGTAACTTCTTTAAACTTTTCAGAAAGAAAGAATGCATCAATACCGAACCCACAAGTAAGATCTAAAAAACGTTCTCCTTGTAAGTTTTGTGCCTTATACTGAGCGGTTGCCTCAGAGGAGGTTTGTTCTAAATTGAGTGTTGGCGGAAACAATACGTTCTCTTTAACAAGCAAGAAAGGTAATTTTTTACCTGCTGTACGTCTGCCTTCAATCTGTTGTACTAATTCTTTGTTAGAAATGCCATTGAACACAGTTTTTTTCAGGAGCAAATCGGTAGTTGCCCCTTTATATTCCTTGATAAAGTGTTGTACGTTCTTGTCTAACAAATTCATAGCGTGCAAAGATAGTGTATTTTTATGAAAATCAAAGCCATTTTTTACGTTTGAAGTAGAAAATCATTGCTAATGAAATAGCTATCATCACCAACCATACTAATGGATATGCCCACCATACTTCTAATTCAGGCATATATTTAAAATTCATTCCATATACTCCAACAATAAAAGTAAGTGGAATAAAAATAGTAGAAATAAGGGTAAGCAAGCGCATAATGTTGTTCATTTTGTTACTCATTGCCCCCATATAGGTATCAGTAAGTCCCCAAAGGATATCGCGGTAGGTGCTGAGTGTTTCCACAATTTGCACTGTGTGGTCGTGGAGGTCACGGAAATAGTGTTTAGTATCGGTGTTGATAAGATAATGAGGGGTTTTCTCAATCTTGTTTACTACCTCACGAGAAGGCACAATTGATTTTTGCAAAAAGATAGCACTCTTTTTCAGCAACTGAATTTCGGAAATCATATCTTCACGAGCGTGAATGATAATCTCGTCTTCAATGGTTTCAATCTTATCGCTTACTTTATCCAAAATCACAAAATAGTTGTCTACAATAGCATCTAAGAGTCCAAATAGCAAATAGTCAGCTGGGCGTTTGCGCAGACTGCTATCAGCACTTTGCAAACGTTTACGTACGGGTTCAAATACGTCTTCTCCTTCACTTTCTTGAAAAGTGATAAGATAGTTTTTACCTAATACCAAGGCTAAGTGCTCTGAAATGAGTTGTTCGTCTTTACCGTAATAAAGCATTTTGATGATTACCAAAATATGCTCATCAAGTATTTCCACTTTGGGGCGGTGTTCGGTATCTAAGATATCTTCTAAAAGTAAGTTGTTTAACTGTACGTAATTTCCTAATTTCTTTACTTCCTCAATATTATTCAATCCATTTACATTGAGCCAAGTTATGCAGTTGTCTGTTATAAAGTTCAAAGCCTCTTCTGCTGATACTACTTTCTTCATTGAATAAGAGGAATCATTATAACTAATGACTTCTATATTAAGAGGCTTTTCTTTGTTACCAAAATACACCAAACTACCTGCAGGTAAACCTACCTTTTTAGAGCGATTTGCCTTGCGTTTCTTCTTGGTAGTAGAGACTATATTTTTACTCATATATAATTATTATATTAAAATACTGGTTATTAATATTTTATCAAGATATTTTAAAGTTAAAGTGTAACTATTGTAACAAAAGCGAAAGCGTTAGTAAGCGTAATAAATGCTTGTTGCTTTTGTTTAAATTAACGGTTAATACACTGATTATTAGTTTGTTTACATAAACACATACATAGTACATAAATACTTTATGAAATATTAATTGAATAAAAGATTCATTTTTTCTTCATAAATAACTTTATACCAATGAAATAACATTATTAAAGTTTTAGTAAAACATTTGTTATCATAGTTAGAATCTCGTATCTTTTGAATAAAGCAAATGTTCTATAGGTACCCAGTGTTTTCCTTCTCGGTGGTACCATACTGTCAAATATTTGTTATCTAAATAGGAAATATCCCAAGTTACTTCTTTGATGAGAATATCATTCTCTTTACTTTCTTTTTGACTGAAACAATTGTATAGTCCCACTCTAAACTCGCTGATGATTCCATCGAACAAGTCATTCATAATAAAAGTAACTTCACTTTTAGGGTGATACTTGTCTTCATAACGATTGATATAATCTTCGTAATTGAGCTTTAGGATATCTACGTAGGGTATAGGAGGTGCCTTATCAGGCAATGGTGTAGCAGGAGGTTCTTCACTTGCAAAATATTGCTTCTCCTCTACCCTATTTTCACAGCTACCAAGTAGTAAAAATAGAAGAATACTTATAAAAAGTGGTTTCATTTTTAATGTATAATTAATAGACTTTGCCAAAGTTTAGATTTAGAAGAGGTTACTGATTAATAGGATATATTTTAGGATGCTTAATTGCTTCTATCAATGCAGTGACTCTCTGGGCTATTGTCTTATTTTTGGAAGTATTTAAGGACTGAAGCAAAGGGATATTTGCTTCTAATAATTCCATAATAGCCACGTGGTAATAGTGTCGATCTAAGGATTTGACAAGTTTTAAAAACTCTTCATCCATAGTGCCATTATAGGTATCATTGAATAGTTTTTCTTTGTAGGCTTCATATTTGGCAACTTTTCCTTTCGTAGCTTTAAAATCTTTAGTTTGTGGAGACTGAGAACTATAATTTGCTGCCTCAAAAAGTGTGAGCATATCACGTAACAATATAACTTTGTTTGCTTTATCCTCTTCTAACAAAGCGAGATAAAATCTCATTCCCCAAGGAGAGAGCTTTATTAGCCACGCTTGTGATTCAAAACTATAGATAAGGTTTTGATAGTCTTTTTCAGTAGCTGCTCCATCAAGTATTTTTACTATACTTTGCTTTACTATATTAGCATTGGTTTCATAAGGGGTACCAAATCTTCGCCAAGGGAAATTTTTAATTAGTTGTTGTAAGTCCATTTGTTATTATAGTTTTAAGAGAGTACCTTCTCGAATGCTTCAGAGAATTTGGTAGGGATAAATTCAATAATTTGATAGGTAGCTATTCGATGCTCGTGAAAAGGATCTTGAGTAATGATGTCTAGTATTTCTTCCTTACTGCCCCCCTTACACAAAATTACCCCTCCCTTGCGAGGCACCTGTGCTCCTGAAGCAACAAAATGCCCTGAAGCATAATACTTATCTAAGTAAGCGCGATGGGCTTCTAAGTGTTTTTCAACCTCTGAAAGGTCTTTCTGATACGTTAAAATAATGATATACATATTATTAGATATTAGTTTTTATTCTTTACTCGTTAGTGTTTTAAGGCGTTGTATTGGCTACTTGTAAAACCTTTCCGTTGAATACTTCTCCCCCATTGAAAGCAAAATCAGCGATGTAGCGCGCCATTTGTTGTGGGGTGATATTAGCTTTATAATCAGGGAAGGCTTCGGTGAGCATCTCAGTCTGTACGGCTCCTAAGGCTAAGGTATTGAAGATAATACCACGCTCTTTATACTCTTCGGCTAAAAGCTCCGATAGGGTAATCAAGGCACCTTTGGAGGAGCTATATGCTGCCAAACCACCGAACTTCAAGCTCCCTTGTATGCCTCCCATACTGCTAATACTCACCACGTGTGCACCTTTCTCCATAAAAGGCAGTAGTTGTTGTGTGAGGAGTGCTACCCCAAATACATTCACTTTATATACTTCTAAAAAGTCGGTTTCTGTAAGGGCTTCAAAAGGTTTGTTGATGAGTTTTCCTGCGTTGTGAATCAAGATATCTACCTTTTGCCATTGCTCTTTTACAAACTGCGCTACGGCTTCTCTATCCGTAGCTAAGGTAATGTCAAAAGAGAAACAACGTACTTTGGGTAACTTCAGTGCTTCTATAGGAGCTGTATGCCGAGAAAGAGCTAAGATGTTATGCCCTTGAGATGCCAACTGTTGTACCAATTCAAAGCCTATTCCTCGGCTGGTACCTGTGATGATAATGTTCTTCATTTTTTTAATGTTCCTTACTTTTTAAAATTTACAAGATGCTAATCTATTATATTTTTCGTATTGAACAGATTGTTTCATAATTACTTCCAAACTTTCATTATTTATTGTTTTTATTGGTTGTAAGTTCTCATCCAATAAAGTATAATCTTTTGCTTTGAAAAAAGATAATAAATGATAAAGTATTTTATTGCAATCACTTCTGAAATCTATTCTTAAAGAAACTGAAGTAACCCTATTTTCTCTATCAAAAAATACTTCCAAACAGTTAGAATCAGTATTGCCATATATATATCTAAATTCTCACTCCAAGATTTAGTCTTTGGCAGAAAAGAGTTCACCTGCATAAAATCTTCTTTATGAATATTAGCGTGTTCCCATAATTCATATTCAAACTCGTCATTAGATATATCTTTCAATATATATTGATTAGGTATGATTGTAAATTGATATTGCCAAAGTGCCATAATTTATTATCCTAAGAGAGGTTTTATTTTTCTACTTTGTAATCTGTAAAACCTAATACATTTCCCGATGGGTCTAAAAACTCAATCGCCCACCCTGTTCTGATGGAAAACGGTGGACTCAAAAACGATACCCCCTTTCCTTGTAACTCATCATATATTTGTTTTACATCATCCACTTCGATCCAAATAGTTGGTTTCGTGTTAGGGAATTTCTTTTTATCTTTTAAAATAATGGCAGGTTCTTCATCTCCCACACTGAAAGCTATCATTCCTATTTCTGAAAAATCAAACTTGATTTTCAATTTTAAGACTTCTGTAAAAAACCGCTTGCTTTCCTCAAAATTTTCTGCAGGAAGAAAAAAATTATCGTAATTCATAATTTATAATTTATTTATCTAATATATACAAGTAAGATAATGATGCTTTTCATATTATCCTAATAAATGCATTTCACCTACTAAAAACAAGGTAAGATAGCCTATTATCATACTGATGATACCTATAATAAGTCCTATTTTTAGCATATCATTTTGTTTTACTAAACCTGTAGAGTACGCAATTGCATTGGGGGGTGTTGATATAGGCAAACACATTGCTGCTGAAGCCGATAAAGCTATACCGATAAGTATGGTAGAGGTACCTCCTATTTCGCCCAATCTTTCTTGCATTCCATTACAAATAGCCACCAAAATAGGGATTAACAAAGCTGCTGCTGCTGTGTTAGAAATAAAGTTACTGAGAACGTAACAAATAAGTCCTGAGGCAATCAACACTACAATAGGTGACCACGATCCAAAGGGTATGGTAGCGATAGCCAATTTAGCTAATCCTGATTCGTTGATGCCTAAACCTAAAGCAAAACCACCTGCTACCATCCAAATAACACTCCAATCAATCGATTGTAAGTCTTTAGCAGTAATCACTCCTGTAGCAGCAAAAATACCCATAGGTATTAAGGCTACGGTATTGGCATCAATACCCGTTAATTCACTGGGAATTAGCCATAAAAAAATGGTAATGACAAAAGTACCACTCACTACCCACATACGCCAGCCGCGGTGTACTTTACCCAAAATGTGTAAGTTGATTGTCTTTTCTTTCAAAGGAAAGAATTTCAGTATCAATCGCCACGAGATGAAGAGCAACAAAAGTACTAAGGGGAACATAAATGCCATCCACTCACCGAAATCAATACCCATATTTAGTCCTTTAGGATTGTTGAGAGCTTGCAAAGCAATGGCATTAGGAGGTGTACCGATAGGGGTAGCCATACCGCCTAAATTAGCAGCAATGGGGATACTCATCGTGAGCGCTGTACGTCCTTTACCACTCGCAGGTAGTACTACAAAAACAGGTGTAAGGAAAGTGAGCATCATCGCCGCTGTAGCCGTATTGCTTACAAACATTGAGAAAATACCCGTGATAAGCAGAAAGCCTAATAGTACATTTTCGCTCTTGCGCCCAAATGGACGTATTAGATTCTTGGCGAGCAATACATCTAAACCTGATTTAGTGGCAGCAATAGCCAAGAAGAATCCTCCAAGAAAGAGGATAATCACAGGGTTAGCAAAAGTAGCCATAATTTCTTCACTACTAAGCAGCTTTCCAAAAATCTCATTCTCTTCAGCTTTAAAGAAAAACAGACTGTGGTTAGAAACCGTTAAACACATTAGAGCGATAATACCCAATGAAGTAGCCCACGAAGGGATTGCTTCACTAATCCACATTAGGGTGGCAAATACAAAAATAGCGATAATTCGCTGATGTATCACTGTTAGACCATTGATATGGAATATGTCGGTAGGGAGATTCCACACTACAATGGTTAAAAACACTATACACATTAAGGCGATGAGGTGTTTTTTTTCAAAGTGATTGGTCATTACATTTTCTAATTCTTTAGGCATAATATTTTGGTAAGTTTAAAATTCAAAGTAATTTAAAAATGCACCGACAAAGGTACGTAAAAAAGAGTAACCTACCAAAGAAAAGCGATAGTTTTTATTGTCGAATTTCGTTGTTTTCAATAAATATAGATTTATGTAAATCTACTATTCCCAAACGCTCACGAGCAAGAAGCTCAATTTCTTGTTTATCTCTTTTCTTCTCATAATCAGTACACAAATCAGCTATAATGTCCTGTAATCCTCTTGCAGTTTTTCTATGATCACTTGCAAAGAATAAGGTATAAGTTTCAGCATCCCCTTGTTTGTATTCTTTCTTCTTTAGGATTTTTTGCAGACCTCGTATATATTTTGCTTTAGTGGCAACTTCTTTAGGTGTTAGAGGAGGAGGTACTACTTCTGTAGTTCTTCCAAGGAAAACATCAAACAATTCAAAAAACATATCTAATGCTTTTTCTCTTGTTTTGGCTTCCAATAAAAGTATACCCGACCATCCTCTACTATCATAAATAATATATCTTTTCTGTAACCAATGGTAGAATTCAGTTAATATTTTTTCACCAGGAATTTTGGTGTTATCTCGCAACATATATCCTATTAGAAAAACGTGAAAACATTCAACATCATATTTCTCTATATACTTCTCAGGTGAAGTTCTCACAAGCTCAATTAGCTCAATCAATGTCAAAGAGTTACTATCTTTTTTACTGTTTTCTAAACAAAAATCACCAAAGAGTTCGAAAAACTGCTTTAAGGCATTCTCTTCTGTTTTGAAAACTGAAAACAGCAAATTTGACCAGTTATTAGTTTTTTCATTAGGATATATCTGTTGTAGCCAAAGATAAAAGTCGCCTAATACTTTTGTTTGTATTGCAGGGTGTGCTTCTTGCCAATTATTGAGAAATATTTCCAAAGCGAAAATACTCTTTTTGCTAATATGTAGCTCAGGGTGAGGTTCTAAAAAAGCTATCAGTTCCTCTATTGATAAATCCTGAGAATGTTCAGAAAAATACTTATTATAAAATTCATCAAATAATATAAAGAAGTAGAGCAAAGCTGCTTTTTCACTTTTCCACATAACAAAAAGCTTTTCTGCCCAATTATCAATATCCCTTGGGTATTTTTCTTGTAACCAAGGGAAAAATCCTTGTTGCAGCAATCGAAGCCCTACATCTTCCCCTTTATAGCGAAGAGCCCAACCATTGAAAAAAGTTTTGAGGTAAAATATATCATACTTCCTAATATACATTGGTGCTCGATATTTCATATATCTAAGAAGTTCTAAAGTAGTGATGTTTTTCATAATCAATAATGTTTTATATTCCCCATAAAGAAGCTTGCAATCTCTGAATATGAGGGTCTTCCACTACATCAATAATAGCTAAAATATGAGCTGGAATACGGATGTGATGAGTGAGCAATTCGTTTAATACATTTTGAAGGGCTACAAGATATTCATCATAGGAAATAAGTTCTTGGGCATTTTCAAGCGCTTTAACCACAATTTTATTTGAGGAACACTCCTCTTTTAGCTGACTAATGAACTCATTGGTAACCAATGCTATAGTATCTTTCTCTGGGTGGTATATATCAATATTTAATTCCTCTTGAATAATTGTAGTAGCTTCTTTTTCAGTAAGAGGAGCTGCTCCATATATCCAATTATCGTCCCACATCTCCAACATTTCAATAACATCAAGTAAGCCATCAGGCATATCCATTTCTGCCCTTAAGCTAAATTGATAGTTGTAAAGGGCAACTTTTTCCGCATTATAACCTTCTTTCCAAAGAGCTTGTAAGCCTTGGATATAATAGACAATAGCTTTTATTTCTTCTGAAGTCATTTTATTACACTTAGTTTTTCTGGGGCATTAATAGGAATTCTTAGTTGTAAGTTAAGTTCAGAACGAGTGATTATATGGTTTGTATCTTCAAAATAGGCTTCCTTAAAGTACTCGCTATTATCTAAAAACAAAAACCATAAAAGTTCGCTACTCTCTTTATGGATAAGGTAAATAAAACCATCTCCTTCCCAACTACATTCACCTCCATACACTTCATATTGAGCATTTTCTGCCACCATTTGTGGATAGAGATTAGAAACATAATCCGCTTCATTATACTTAAAATAACTATCTAAAGTAGATTGACACAATATACGCAGGTGATACTCTTCCCCTAACCATTGCCCTTCTAAAACAAACATATCACCATTAGGGTAAGTAATAGATTTGATAATAGGATAAGTGTAATTTTCAAGAATGTTTTTGATACGTGGATGCATATTTATTTAAGTATTTTTAATAGTTCTTCTGACAAACAAAATTTGATAAGTGCCCATAACCAAAAGACTCCTACAAACAATGATTTCAAACCAATATTAATCAGCGGGTGAAACGGAAAATCCCAGAAGAAGAAACCTCCTATGGCTACGATACCAAAGAAGGTGGTCTGTAGTGTTTCTTTATAAAAAGGTTGTAAGTTGTATTTGCGATACACAAAACCCGACTTAAGAAGATTATACGAAGTAAAAGCTAAAAGAGTAGCAAATCCAGCTCCATTAATCCCATAAATAGGAATGAGCCACATATTCATTAAAACAGTGCCTATGACCAAGAAAATGCCCAAAAATAGCACTGTGCGATAGTAAGGAGAATTGAGTAATACTGCATTGCTGAAACCTACTAGGGCATCAGAGAGTTTCACTACGGATATGATGATAAGCACGCCAAGCCCTGTGCTATAATCCTTATCGGATAGGAGGGCGTAACACTGCTGGGCATTCACCACAATAAGCACACAAATGACCATACTCACAAAGTAAGTATTTACCGTACTGCGCTTGTACAAATCCGCAAGCTCTTGAGGCTTCTGTTGGTTCATAAATTGTGCTGTGAGGGGACTTACAATCTGGTACATACTGCGGTAAGGAATAGCAATCACTGTGGCGGTAAAGATAGCTACATTATACACCGCAATCTCACTAATAGGCAGGTATTGGTTGAGCATAAACTTATCTATGTCCATCAATACAGAAGCTACAGACCCCGATAAAATCACAAAAAGACTATATAAAAAAACTTCTTTCTTGTTCTTTGGCAATCCCCAAGCAAATTCTGGTCGGCGTACATAGAAAGCGAAAACGAACATCAAGAGCATACGCAAGGCATACACCCAGAACACCCCCCACATCAGTTGGTAAAAGTCAATAATACCAAAGTAAATGGCTACTAATAAAAGCATCACCCCTACCCTATGGAATACTTCTTTGAGGAAATTGCCAAAGACAGTTTTTAGCTGTACACGTGTCCACGCATAAGCAATCTCAAAGTAAGCCATTGCTACTGAAGTGAGGAAAATGAGTAAAACGTAATTGCGCACTTCTGTATTCTTTGCCGAAAGCCATTGAGCGATTTGTTCGTACCCGATTACCCCAATAAAGGTAGCAGGTACAATGATGAGCAAAGGTAAAAAGCAAAGCATTAGGTTGAATTTTGCTTGCTCTTCCTTATGCTGGTAAGCCGTATAATAACGTACTAAAGTATTATTTACTCCAAAAGCGATAAGTGGAGAAAGAATAGTAGCAGTGGAAGTAACATAACTCACCAAGCCATATTGTGCTTTGGAAAGGAAATAAGTAAATAAGAAAAGGGTGTTCAGTGCCCCTATGGCAAACCCCAAATAGGTAGCCACTACATTCTTAAACGACTGACGGAGCACTATGCCCATAATAATTACATTTTGAAGTTAAACTTGTTTTCAAAGAAAGATTGCCATTCGGGAGCTTTAGTAACGCCCATTTGATAATATTGCAATGCTGTATGCTCATCACCTACACCATAATAAGCTAAGGAAAGACGAAAATAATTGTTGAGTTCGTGTGGATAAATATGTACTATATCTGCAACAATAGGCAATGCATCTCCATATTTTTGGGTGAGGAACATCAAATCTACCCATTCAATAAGCGTATTATAAGAATAATCGCCATTTTGTACAGCCTTGCGATAGCCATATTCAGCTTCTTCAAGATTTTGGAATTCAAAATAATTCAATTCAGCATAGCGACGCCAATAATAAGGCTCATTAGGTTCAAAAGTGAGTACTTTCTGAATATATTTCAAGGCTTTGCTGTGATTATGGCGCAAGTAATAAAAGTCGGCTAAGGTAATCCACGCTTTGTCTAATTGAGGATCTTCGTGAGTAGCTCTAAAATAATACTCCTCTGCCTTAGTATCATTATGCATTTTTTCATAACAACGACCTATATGTAAATAAGCTAAAGCTGAAGGATCGTCAAGAGTGAGAGTAATTTTGTAGTTCTCAATGGCTTTTTCGTAATCTTCCATCATTTCGAGTACACGTGCTTTCTCGAAATAAGCCCCCGTGAAAGTATCGTCACTGATAATAGCAAAATCGAGGCAACGCAAAGCATTTTTGTAATCACCAATAGCCAAATAGAGTCTGCCGAGATAATACCAAGCAACTTCACAATAAGGATTTTGATCCAAGTAATGATTTAAGAAAGAAGTAGCCTCTTGTACATCGCCTAAAACTTCATAACAGAATACTAACTGTTGTAGCGCTGTATAGTCCTGAGGGTCTTGTTCTAAACATTTGATAAAATAGTTTTTAGCATTGGTATAATCCTCTACATAGAGGTATTCCATTGCTATTAAGGCATAAATATTGGAAGCATCATCAGTAAGAGTGAGGGCATATTGCAACAACTCAATAGCACGATGATGTTTATTCATTTTAGAATACAGATTAGCCTGCTGTGCGTGTACTTCAGCATTCATAGGTTCAAGCACGAGCAATTCATTGAGAATTTCTGACGCTTCCTCCAAACGGTCTTCAAACACCAGTTGCTCAGCATTTAGCAATTTCAGTGAGGACGCATCGGGGTGTTGCGATAATCCAATCTCTAAGGCACGTTTGGCTTTACTAATACGCCCATATTCTACGTAATATTCTACAATCTCTTCAAATTCATCCACGTCAAAAAAGAGGATATTATTTTCTTTGAGCATTGATTCAAATTTGCTAACGGCGTAGTTTTCTTCTTCTGGTAACATTTATTTTAAAGATATTCTTAGTAATACTTTACAAATTTCTTATCCTGCAAGGCGGTGAGTTGTTCCACTATAAGGGTATCCATATAGTTTTGGAGTTCTTCCCTGCTGTTATAAGTAGGTTTGGAGATCCAATTGGGGAAGTCGAGGGTTTTATAATCTACTTCTTCATTGATGAGTTTTACAGCAGAAGCACTGGCAATAATTGCTATATGAATCCAAAGTTGATAAGAGGCAGGATATTCATCTATTTCTTCTAAATCGTTTAAATTTTCATTAACAAAATAGAGTGATAAATATTGATGAAAATAGTAATCAAAAGCTTCCTGAGCTCCTTTAGTACTTTTAAAATCGCTTACGGTTTTAAAATGAGAGAAACACGCTTTACGCTCTTCTGGAGATATGGTAGGTATGGCTGCAATCAAACAAAAAGAATTTTCTATAGGATACCATAGGTCAAAATTTTCGGCAAAAGGCACTGCAAGTACTTCTGGCAAAAAAGCTAATAAGCCTTCGTATTGTTTGCTCACAAATAGACATCCTACAAGTTCATAAACAGTTTGTAGGTCTTTACTACTCTTGAGAGAAAGCTTTTTGCGGAGCTTTTCAATGAGTTTTTGCTGTTTTGGAGTAGTACAATAAGGTGCTAATATTTCTATATTCATAATGGCCTAATAATTTTTTAAATAAGTTACTAATTTCTTTTCCACAAATTCGGTCATAGTATCAGCTTGCTTGATAACCTTGGGTTTGGCGTATTCGTGGGCAAAGCAAAATATCTGCTGGGTGTCGGGAGCATAGAGCAACTTATCGCCATCACCGTATTTCCAAAACTCTCCAAGCACTAAATAGTCTTTGCCATTGAACACATCGGTGTATAAGTCAGTAAAGCGGATTTCTACCCCCTCCAATCTGAGTTCTCCTATATGTTGGAAGAACAGAGTAAGTTCCTCAGAGAAAGCAACGCCCAAGTCTTGGCTCTTTTGGGTAATCTCGGCTAAGGGAATGCCTGCGGTAACCACATTATATTCATCGAAATCTTTCAGCACCTGCTTGGTAAGCTTGGGATATACCGCCGAGAGTCGCTCCCAATCTTCAGGGGTAGCCGTTTGTGAGCTTGTCTGCTCTACGCCTTTTCTTTTCTCTTTGAGTTCTTTGAGAGAAGTGGAAACAGCTGCGACAAGCTCCGTATCAGTAGCCTCTGTGAACCATTTTTTTAGAGGAACCATATAGTTTTTTAATCCTGCTTTCTTCAAATAATCAGGTAGTGCTTTGGGATTTGTTTTTAGAAAATAAAATTCTATCATATTGCGAATGAGGAAGTCCTTGCTAAAGTGCATCGTTTTCTCACTTTTGATATAATCCATCTTGAGAATGGTAAAGTTCAAGAAGTAATCGTCCGCCAATGCTACTGGAGCGATTTCCTCCAAGGTAACACCTGCATCTTTTAGTGCTTTATGCGTGTAATTCAGTACGGCAAAACTTGGCATTTCTTCCTCGAATACCATATCTATAATATTGCAAAGCTTATCTAATATCTGCTGATACTTTTCAGAAGCAATAAGTTGCTCCATTTGTTCTTTGTCTTTTTGCTCCATCGACATAACTGTAATGTTTTTATTGTTTTACCCCTCCAACTCCTTTGGATTTATCCCCAATACCTTCTGCCACGCTTGAGCGTTCTCTGAGGTGGGATCTATGCCTTTGCCTGCGGTATAAAAGGGCTCCCATTGCCAATCCTCACCTCCAGTACAGCCTACAGAGGCGTAGTTCATTAGGAATTCCTTAAAGTTATCGGCTAAATAAGTGCCGAGATTGCTTGCACCATCGTGACTGAGGTACACAACCTTGCCATAGTTTTCTGGCTCTAACTCAATAGCGATATATCGCCGTTAGCATTGATATGAAAACACAATTTGTTGTACCAAATGCGGTCTTCTGGGTCTTCATAATTAGGGAAAACATCTGTTGCCCATTCCTTGCGATGTTCCTCATAATCCAAAAGCAAATCCAACCCAAAGAGTAATTCTCCACAATAAATGTGCGCCAAGACATCGGGTATTATAGATTCATCTTCAATAGTTACATCATTCACATCCCAATAAAACTCCAAATGAGCAGTGTTTTCCAAAAGCACTTCGCGGAAATGAGGAGGTAATGTATAGCCCAATTGAGCCTCTACAGCTTTGACTTCCTCCTCTGTAGCAGGTTTTTCTATAGTAAGAGGTTCTACCTCGCCACCAAGGTCTTCTATCTTTTCTAAAAATAGGTTTAAGCGCTTTTTAAAAAGCTCAAAATTAAAGGGTATCGCCATAATGCTATTTATTTTATGAAACTAATTGTTTGTTTCTTCTTTATTTTCAAGTCTTATTGTATTGACTTCGCCTAATTTCTTGGATTTCCATACCCTTTCGGCTTGGAATTTGTTCAACCCTACAAAAAGAGAAACATATTGTAATATCTCTTCCTTAGAAAATGCCTGTTGACTGATAGCAAACCAATCATCCCCATTGATAAGGCTCAGCTTGAGGTGAAAAAGTTTTTCTTTTGCTACTTGTCCTTTTACTTTGTCTACAATACGAGCGGCTGGGATTATGGTAACTTGTACCTTATCTATGGTAGGCATTTTAGTTCTTGTCACAGCTTCATTGCCATTGTGAGCTAAGGTATCTGCTTGCGTTTCTTGGTAATCATCCTCTACAAATAATTGCCATAGGTCGCCATTTTCTGAAAAGTATTCTATCCATTTCATCTTTTTGTTATTCATTTTCTTACTTTTTACCCTTCCAACTCCTTTGGGTTTATTCCCAATACCTTATGCCAGGTTTTGGCGTTCTTTGAGGTAGGGTCTATGCCTTTGCTTTTAGAATAAAAAGGCTCCCATTGCCAATCCTCTCCTCCAGTACAACCCACAGCAGCATAGTTCATTAGGAATTCCTTAAAGTTATCGGCTATATAAAGCCCGTGGTTTTCACTACCATCGTGGCTGAGATACACAACCTTACCATAATTCTCTGGTTCTAACTCAATAGCGATATAATCGCCGTTGCCTACTCTTTGAAAACACATTTTGTTGTTCCATACACGGCTATATTCCTCACTTTTAGAAGGGCAAACATCTTTTACCCAACCTTTTCGGGATCTTTCATTATCTAAAAGTAAATCTAATCCAAAAAGTAACTCTCCTGAAGAAATATTATCTAATTCCTCAGGTAAAAAATCTTCGTCCTCTTCAGTAAAATCATCGATATACCACCAAAACTCCAAATGAGCAGTGTTTTCTAAGAGTACTTCGCGGAAATGTGGAGGCAATGTATAGCCTAATTTTGCCTCTATGGCTTTGATTTCTTCCTCGGTAGCAGGTTTTTCTATCGTAAGAGGGTCAGTCTCACCACCAAGGTCTTCTATCTTTTCTAAAAATAGGTTTAAACGCTTTTTAAAAAGCTCAAAATTAAAGGGTTTCTTCATTTTTTTGAGGTTATTTATTATTTTTTAGGATGGTTTCTAAGGGTTCTGTTAGCAAAGTGATTTCAAAAGGGTCGTGCCTAAACTCATAAACATTCTTATCGGCATCTATCCCGATAAAATCGCCGTCTCCATCGGTTATATCCTGTACGTGATAATAGGTTTTGTCGTTTAAAGACACTTCGTATAAGTCATTAGGAGTTATATATTGCCGTGCTTCTTTGGAAAGGAGCTTTTCAATAGGGCTATCATCTAAATACTTTATGCGAATGCGGGAAGTATCTATCCCTACCGCCTCAGCTTGCCACTTCAGAAAGTCGTTATTAGCTGTAATATACACCAATAACAATCCATAAGCTACATTCCAACTCACCACACTACTTTTGCCTGTCTCAACCGACTGTATTACGATATTTTCAATTAAGAAATTCCGTCCTTTTTTGTCTTCGTATTTGTTGAGCAAAGGAATATCCAAACGCAGTTGGTAGCGCTGTCCTTCGGGCTTCTTTATTCCTTTGATAATTCCTTCTGTAAGTTGTTTTTGCAGGAAATGAAAACGCTGAGGCAGTGCAAGACTTATTTTTACAAATAACTCTTGCATTACAGGGGTAAAAGTAGGTTTCTTTTTGAATAGATTACCTAACATATTTCTATTTTTTTAGTGTAACTAATACTTTTTTACCCTTCCAACTCCTTTGGGTCTATCCCCAATACCTTATACCAGGTTTTGGCGTTCTTTGAGGTAGGGTCTATGCCTTTGCTTTTAGAATAAAAAGACTCCCATTGCCAATCGTCTCCTCCAGTACAACCCACAGCAGCGTAGTTCATCAGGAATTCCTTAAAGTTATCGGCTATATAAAGCCCGTGGTTTTCACTACCATCGTGGCTCACATACACAACCTTGCCATAATTCTCTGGTTCTAACTCAATAGCAATATAATCGCCGTTGCCTACTTGGTGAAAAGCCATTTTGTTATGCCAAACACGATCGTATTCGTTATTGTAATCGGGATATACGTCCTCTTCCCAGCCCTTGCGACTTTCTTCATAGCCTAAAAGCAAATCCAATCCAAAAAGCAACTCTCCAGAGGAGATTTCTGCTAATTCATCAGAGAGAAAAACTCCATTTTCTTCGTCCTCATAGTCCTCGTCTTCATCTGTATAGATACTCCAATAAAATTCCAAATGGGCGGTATTTTCCAGGAGCACTTCGCGGAAATGCGGAGGTAATGTATAGCCTAATTTTGCCTCTACAGCTTTGATTTCTTCCTCGGTAGCAGGTTTTTCTATCGTAAGAGGGTCAGTCTCACCACCAAGGTCTTCTATCTTTTCTAAAAATAGGTTTAAACGCTTTTTAAAAAGCTCAAAATTGAAGGGTATCGCCATAATGCTATTTATTTTTTTTTAAATAATTGTTTGTTTTCTCCAAAGTGCAATTCAAAGTGCAAATTTTTCTCTCTGGAATTTGCTCTTTTGCACTTTGAAAATCCTTGTTACGCTCCAAATTGTCGCAGATGATGGTCAAAATGCTTCCATTGTAGGATTCCCCACTCATCAGGAGTGAGTTTACCAAAGAAAGAATGTGGATGTTGACTGCATTTTTCCCTTCCATTGTTATAAAAAAGGGTTATCAGCTCTTTAGCTCGTTGCTTTTCTTTCTCAAAATCCTCCATAGAGATGTCTGTGATGACATACATCTTATCAGTAGGGGAATTTTTGGGCATAGGCTGGTCGTTGATAAACCTTTTCTTTACCAATTTTCCTATAAACCTACCGATAAATGCCCGCTTGGGGAAGTTTTTCCCTAAAGGAGTTTCTAAAGAAACGTTCAAGTGGGCTAACATTTGTACAATGTTCATCTTTCCCCACTGACGTACCGCATCTACTTTCAGATTTTCTAACCGATTGATTATTTCGTTCTTATCTGCTTCGTTATATAAATTTTTCATTTGCTTATTTAGAGTTATTTATTCTCTTTTACACCTATAAAAATATCTACTTCGGAGGCATCACCTTGCTGAGACTTCTCGGTGTAGCGCTCATAGTCATATATATAAGTGCGATTGAGCGTGGCATCGTTGTCCCAGATATGTTGCCACATTGCCCCTACTGCCTGAGGCATTGTGCCTTTGGCTACAAACTTTTCAAAAGTTTGTTCAGGGAATTCCCTGCCCTCTAAGCCGTCGGGAATCGTGCTGAGCGTGGTAACTTCCACCCCTATCATACAAGTGTAAGGCTCGGTATAGTCCTTTTGGTAATCGGTGTAGATGCTGTAAATAGCATCGCTTACCTTATTGGGTATTTTTGCCAAAATTTGCTCGCTAAAAAAGCGTTGCCAAAGGTTTCCGATGTCTTGCATCGCTTGTCCGTTCTGATTGGTAGTGCGTACACTAATTCCGACGATTTTCATTTTCTTTGTATTTAATAGTTTTTAATAAATTCTTTTTAACTCCTTACAAACTTGCCAATACTTTCTAAAAGTTGGGGTTTGTCTTCCTTTTAATTAAAATGGCCTACCTCTCTTGTTTTATAAACACCCTTTACAATCTGCCAACAAACATCATAGCCCCCTGCTCCTGTACCATTTTGAGCCTCTATATAGATAATATCGTCTTCTTTGTCATAATAAACGGATGTTTCACTAAAGGCAGGTACATACATATCCGTATAAGCACTTTTAGGAATATTCACTTGTTTGCCATTAATGCTCACCACAAAACTCTTATATTCCGTCTCTGGCTCAGAGCCATCAGTTCCTTCAAAAGGTTTTCCATCTATTTTGTATTCGTAATGGTCGCCTTTGTTTTCTTTGGTAAAGACATGTTTTTTCTTATCGTATTTTTGAGCAGTAAGCTCTACACGAATTCCCATACCTGAAAAAGTAATGGCATTATCGCTTTCTTTTTCTTTCTTAATGGAAAGAAATGTATAAGTAGGTTTCAGTCTGCTGTTATGAATATACCCTTTATCTATGTAATGCCACTTACTTATATCTTCATCAGCATGAAATATATAAACAAGTTTATTATTAGGGAGTGTCCCTAGTATTTTACTTTTGACATTTTCTTTTTCACGGATATTTACATAGCTATCTTTGTCCTTTACCACAAAGAATTGACCAAAAGCACACTGGGAAATTAACAAAAATAAGAATACTATTCGCTGCATAGTTTATTTTTTTTGATTGTTCAGTTAAATAAAAAAATCATCAATATTTATTTCATTAGAGGTGTACTTATTGCCATATAAGGCCTTAACCACAGCCCTTAGAGTAGCTCCTTTACCTTTTAGTCCTGCTAATTCGTTTATTTTATCCCATAGATGGTAAGATATTGTATCGTCCTCTTCTTCTATAAAGCCTACATCCCTGACATGTATAGGATTTTTCAATTCAAATATTGTTTTTTCAGCTAAAGGTTGAAGAATTTCAAAGATAGATTCGCAAAATTTACTATATTCCTTCTCTGTATCACTTATAATGACATTTATTACCCAATGAGGGGTTTCATCAGGCGAAAATTCTTTGAAGTTTGTTAGAGATATTTTTGTTTTTTCTATAGTTTGATCAATAGTAATTTACTTAAAGACTTTGACAAAGTCTAAAAACTTTGTCAAAGTCAAGTATAATTGTTATTGTTTGTACATTTTTTCCCTCAATTCCTGAATATTTTTGTCGTCCATATATTCATCAAAGGTCATATAGCGGTCGATAATGCCACTAGGGGTAAGCTCGATGATACGATTAGCAACGGTTTGCGAAAATTCGTGGTCGTGGGTGGTGAAAAGCACTGTGCCTTTGAAGTTTTTCAGCGAGTTATTGAAGGCGGTGATGCTCTCCAAATCCAAATGGTTGGTAGGTTCGTTGAGCATTAGCACATTAGCGCGCAACATCATCATACGGCTGAGCATACAGCGCACTTTCTCGCCTCCTGAAAGTACTTTGCAGTTTTTGAGGGCTTCCTCGCCACTGAAAAGCATCTTGCCCAAGAAGCCACGCACATATACTTCCTCACGCTCTTCCTCTGTTTTTGCCCATTGGCGCAACCAATCCACCAAGGAAAGGTCTTGGGTGAAGAAATCGGAGTTATCCACGGGAAGGTAAGACTGCGAAGTGGTGATACCCCACGCAAAAGTACCTGCATCGGGCTTAAGGTTGTTGTTAAGAATCTCATAAAAGGCAGTAGTGGCGCGTGAATCCTTAGAAATCACGGCTACTTTGTCGTCTTTGGTAAGGTTAATATCCACATTTTGGAACAATACCTGCCCGTCAATAGACGCAGCAAGGTTTTCCACGTGTAGGATTTGGTCGCCTGCCTCGCGCTCGCGCTCGAAGATGATGGCAGGGTAACGGCGAGAAGACGGTTTGATTTCCTCGATATTGAGTTTCTCCAACATCTTCTTACGAGAGGTCGCTTGTTTTGATTTTGCCACGTTGGCACTAAAGCGCGCGATAAATTCTTGCAACTCTTTGGCTTTCTCTTCCGCCTTTTTGTTCTGTTGCGCACGCTGACGGGCTGCCAACTGACTACTTTCGTACCAGAAAGTATAGTTACCCGAAAAATGGTTAATTTTTCCGAAGTCAATATCGGAGATATGGGTACAAACGGCATCAAGGAAGTGGCGGTCGTGGGAAACGACAATCACTGTATTGTCGTAATTTGCCAAAAAGTTCTCCAGCCAGCTGATAGTCTCGAAGTCGAGGTCGTTCGTAGGCTCGTCCATTATGAGTACATCGGGGTTGCCAAAGAGTGCTTGTGCCAAAAGTACACGAACTTTAAGCTTGCCGTCCATTTCGGACATTAGGGTATAGTGCATATCCTCAGAGATGCCCAAATTGGAGAGCAGGGCTGCCGCATCACTCTCGGCATTCCAGCCATTCATCTCGTCGAACTGTATTTGTAGCTCACCAATGCGTTCGGCGTGCTCATCGGAATAGTCGGCATAGAGGTCGTCCATCTCTTTTTTGACTTTGGAGAGGACTTTGTTGCCCATAATCACCGTGTCTAAAACGGTGTAATCGTCATAAGCGTAGTGGTCTTGCTCAAGCACCGACATACGCTTGCCCGGTTCGAGGATCACACGCCCCGAAGTAGGTTCTTGCTTGCCTGAAAGGATTTTAAGGAAAGTAGATTTGCCTGCCCCATTGGCACCGATGATGCCGTAGCAGTTGCCTTGTGTAAAGGTTACGTTTACCTCATCGAAGAGGACGCGTTTTCCGAATTGTACGGATAAATTGGATACTGATAACATTGTTAATGATTAATGTTTAATGATTAATGTTTAATGATTAATGTTTAATGATTAATTAAAGGTCTACGGTAAAAATAGTATTTAGTTGGTTCTTCAAAGCATATTTATAAAAATCTAATACCCCTTTGCTCCAACTCAACAAATAGTTAAGTTCTTCCTCGTTTTTAGTATATGAGTAGTCTGAGGGAATTTTGTCAAAATTCTTTTTGATTATCTCTTGTAGATTATTCTCTTCAAGATAGTCTACAATTTTTTGAATATTATCGAGGTCATTTACAAATATTACACAATCATTATGATCCAATAATAAATAACCTCCAAAAACAATATTAGGAGCTATTCCTTCTTCTTTGTACCAATCACCCTCACAAAGACAATAGTGAATGCCTTCCCACGCTTTATCTATCTGATAACTTTTGGGTGTACCCAAGAGATTTTCTTCAATAGTGTTGAGCATATAAGCATACATCTTGTCATCATCTTGTTCTGCAATAGCATCTACTTGCTCATCACTAAGTGCATAAAAAACGCCTAATCGTGCCATATCGTTTATTCTAAAGTTTAAAAAATGCAAAAGTACGGAATATTTGTAAGATATGGAAATTACTTTTCTGCAGTGATTATTAGTGCCATGGATTTTTCTTTATCAAAAGAGTCTTTTTTGAAATTACCATATAGGTTGATGGCTTGAAATCCTATTTGGGAGAGCCACTGGGTAAGTTCATCGGCGAAAATAGGCTGTAACAGTTCCTCATTTTCTATGGTATCGTCCAAAATAGTCTTGAAACGAATTTTTCCTTCCTTATTGAGATAGTAAAATCGCTCAAACTTCACCTTATCGTTGGCTATCAAGGGGAGATTACCGAGGTAATCGCCTTGTTGCTGGGCAAAATATTTTTCAAAATTGACCAATTGCAGGACAAGTTTACCCTCTTGGGTGAGTTGTCCATAAGCTTTTTGCAAAAAGAGCTGTATGGAAGCCTTACTATCCAAATGTGGGAGCGTATTACCGATACAAACAATGTTATCAAAGGTGGAAAGCTCATCAATAGTAAGCATATTGCGCTGTTGTACAGTAATACCTTTTTCGGCAGCTTTGGCAATCAATCGTTCACTGAGGTCGATAGCGGTAACTTCGTATCCTTGTGAGTTTAGGTAAGCGGTAAGATTGCCCGTAGCAGCACCTACATCGAGGACGGTATGCCCTTGGAGTTCATCCGCAAAAAATGTTTGATGAGCTGGAGATAACGGAAAGATAAAGTCGTATTTTTCAGCAATTTCGTTGTAGAATTTTGACATAATAAATAACAGATTTTTAAATAATAAAATATTTTTATAACAAAAGAGCTGCCTATTTTTAGGTAGCTCTTTCAAAGTTGTTTAAATATTATTTTATTGTAATTCACGAAAAGCTTTATGCAATAGACGACGCTTGTCGTTAATAGATTCTTCCATAGAAATCATAGTTTCAGAACGAGCTACCCCTTGAATATCATCTATCATATAGATCACTTCTTTGGCGTGTTTAGTGTCACGAGCTCGGATTTTACAAAAGATATTGTACTGCCCTGAAGTAATATGTGCTACTGTTACAAAAGGAATTTCTTCCAAACGTTCTAATACAAACTGAGCTTGATGATTACGCTCTAAAAAAATTCCTACATACGCTATAAAAGTATAGCCCAATCGTTCATAATCTACTGTGAGTGTAGAGCCTTTAATGATACCAAGTTCCTCCATTTTTCGTACTCTCACGTGAACAGTCCCTGCTGAAATTTCCAACTGCTTGGCTATCTCAGTAAAAGGGGTTCGGGTATCATCAATCAATAGATCTAATATTTGATGATCAGTTTCATCTAATTTGTATCTCGCCATCTATTATATTTTTATAATTTACTCAGCGTGCAAAGTAAGTATTTTATTTTGAATTATCCAAATAAAAAGACTTATATTTTGCATTTTCTTTCTTATTTTGTGTTAAAGGTTTTGTAAATCTAAACTATTTTCAATAGAACTTTTATTGATAGGAGCTATTAGATATTTAGACAGAGGCATTTCTCTATGTCCATATTTAGTGGATAAATCTCCTATTTCGGCAATATAAGGGACAAACAAAATTTTAGCATTTTCTAAGATTTCTTTGTAAAGAATACCTACATCATTACCACTATGTGTATCATCACGTAAGATAATATCATAAAAACATTTGTCGTTTTCTGGTATATTGAAATAACCCGTATAATTTACATTTGTAACATAAGAAGTAGCAATATATTCTAATGCTGTTAAAATTGCTATCGCTATGTAAGATCTTGTATGTTCACGATTGTAATCATTGGGGTAATGTCCTGCTTCAAAAAGGATTGTAGGTGTACCTAATGAAGTATATTTATCTCCTGTACAGTTGATATTAAAACTATCATCAAAACGTGCTATTTGATTGGGTATATGATGTTGTAAAATGCTATTCATTACAACAATAACTTCCATTGCCTTTTGACGGATTTCATTGACACTACGTTCTTTATTATAAGCAGGAGCTAAGAAAGAAACAGTAGCAGGAAAAGGGGTTTGCCCTACACTAAAAATAGTTCTTTGGTCGTGTAAATTAAAACAATAATCAGGCTGCACAAGGTCATAAGCTTTACGCAAACATTTGCTTTCAGGCTGTGTAAGTTCGTGAGCATCACGATTGAGGTCGACATTGTTAAAGTTCACACGTGTAAACAGTTCAGATCCGTCAGGATTGAGCATTGGTATACAATAGATACTCAATTCCGATAAAACATTAGCTGTTTGAAGTCTCAGCAAAACATCAAAAAGAGCCTTAGTTGTAGTTGATTCATTACCGTGCATTTGTGACCAAAGTAGTATTTTTTTATTCCCCTTACCTACTCTATACAAGTTGATAGGTATACCTTTCACTGAACTACCCAAATGAATAACTTCATCAAAAGGATATTCATCTAAAAGAGGGGTAATCATTTGATAGGTAATATAACGTCCTAAAAGTTCTTTTTCCATTTTCTTTTCCCTTTTTATATAGATTATTATAAGGACAAAAGTAAGAAATATTTAGTAGATAACAATTATATATACATAAAATTTTGATTAGGATATTTTATTACATAAACATCTATCTAATTACATTTGTATACAATTTTACAATGTAAGAAATTACAGTTGTAACACCTATAAAAATAGAGAATAAGTATTTCTAGTAGATAGCTTCTACGAAAATACTCATAAATAATTTTTATAATTAATATATAAGTGACTGTATATGATATAATTACATTAATATTATAAATCGATACTTAAATGTTTGAAATAAATATTTTTGTTTAAATTTGTATATATCAAAATATTGATTTACATTTGTGCATTATTGATAAATTTGATATAAATTACAATGTTAAACACGTCAGACTTTTCCATTCGCTTGCAACAAGTGATGGATTATTATGGATTAAATGCAGCAGCTTTTGCTGATGCTTTGGAAATTCAACGTTCAGGAATATCACATCTCTTATCAGAACGCAATAAGCCGAGTTTAGATTTTATTTTAAAACTCATAGAAAAATTTCCAGAGGTGGATATGTATTGGATTACTCAAGGAAAAGGAACTTTCCCTCGCAAAGAAGAGAAAGAAGTTTCTGTACCTAAAAAAATACAACAGCCAGACTTATTTAGTGATATTCCAGAAATAGAAATGGAAAGCCTCTCTCCTACTCTATCTTCTCCTATTAAAGAAGAAAAAAAAGTTAGCTTAGATAAAGAGGTATCAGAATTATCACCTTTACCTTCTTCTATAGTGAATAATACTGTAGGAAAGAAAATTAAGCGCATTATCTTTTTTTATGAAGATAATCATTTTGAAGTTTTCGATAGTTAGGTACAAGAAAATAGCCACAAAACTGACACAGCTATTTTAAGAAGTTAGGCGTAATTAGTTGATTATCAAACTAATTACGCCTATTTTGTAGCGGGAACTGGACTCGAACCAGTGACCTTCGGGTTATGAGCCCGACGAGCTACCTACTGCTCTATCCCGCGATTTCTGGGTGCAAAAGTACAACCTTTTTTTTAAATACCAAACTTTTGGAAAACTTTTTTTGTACTTTTTTAATCTTCTAAATATATTCTCTTGATTCTGTGTGCCATAGAAGTGATCAATTCATAAGAAATAGTACCTGCTGATTCGGCTAAAGTTTCAGCTGTATGAGTTTTATCAAATACAATTACTTCATCACCTTCTTGACAAGAAATTTCAGTAACATCTACTAAGATCATATCCATACACACATTACCTATGATAGAAGCTTTTTTTCCATTGATAAATACGAAACCTTTCCCCTTGCCATAAATACGATTGATACCATCTGCATGACCTACAGGAATTGTAGCAGTTCTGGTAATATGATCGGCAATGTATCCTCGATTATAGCCCAAACTTTCACCTATTTGCAAAGTGTGTAGTTGTGAAATAACACTTTTCAGCGTCATAATAGGTGTAAGATATTGCTGCAATTCGACATCATTAGCGAAACCATACATACCTATACCACAACGCACCATATCAAATTGTGCTTGAGGATAGTTTAGTATACCTGAAGTATTGCATTGATGATAGAGTACTTTATGAGTAAATGTTTTGTTTATTTTTTCTTGAAAAGCTATAAAAGTATTGATTTGATTTTCTGTAAATTCTTTCTCATTCATATCTTCGGAAGCAGCTAAATGAGAATAAGCAGTTTTCACTTTTACAGTAGTATTGTTTTTTAACAGGACAAGAGTTTCTTCTATTTCACTTAAGTCAAAACCTAAACGATTGAGTCCTGTATTACATTTAAGGTGTACCGGATAATTTGCTAACTGTTGAATTTTAGCATAGTCTAAAAATAATTGGGCAATACGCTGTGAATATAAAGTAGGTTCTAAGTTATATTTTACAATATCATTAAAGTTTATAGGTTGTGGATGTAATACTAAAATAGGAAGAGTAATTCCAGCTTTTCTAAGAGCAATTCCTTCAGAAGTATAAGCTACTGTAAAATAATTAACTAATCCTTTTTTTTGCAAATGAGAAGCTATAGCTACAGAATTATTTCCATAGGAAGAGGCTTTCACTACAGCTAAGAACAAAGTTGTAGGTTTAAGTCGGTTTTTTAGGTAATGAATATTTTTTTCTAAGGCAGTAAGGTTGATTTCTAAGATGGTTTCTTCTGTTTTCATTTATTCTTTAATTTTTCTAACATTAATCTTGTTTGTTGAGAGAGTACTAATTTTCCAGAAATAGCAGCATTATCAATCAGTTCTTTTTCCCAATGCTCGGTATGTAGCCAAGTGATGCGTTTCATTTCTGATAAAGCTATAAGATTAGATTTTAGTAGGGTGGCTATGAAATGGTCTATAGCCTCATCCATATCTTTTGTATTTTCAAACACACGTGCTATCAATCCTTTTTGTTGAGCCCAGTAAGCACTTTTCCATTGATCAGGTGCCATAAATAGTTCATTGAGAGTTGATTGTCCTGCTTTGCGAAGAATGGCAGGGGCTATCACAAAAGGACCTATACCTAATGAGAGTTCTGAGAGCTTAATACTTAAAGCTTCAGTTGCAAAAACATAATCTAAAGCAGCGAGTAACCCCACTCCTCCCCCAACAGCTTTACCTTGGGCACGACCTATAATGAGTTTTTTGCAACGACGCATTGCTAAAAAAAGGTGTGCGAAACCCTCAAAAAATCGTTTTCCTTCTTCTTCATTTGTAACTGCTAAAAGCTCGTCAAAAGAGGCTCCAGCACAAAAAGCTCCATCTCCTTCACTTTTTAGTAGAATAACACTTACCTCATCATTTTCAGAAAGATTGTTGATTTCTTTAGTGAGTCTATTAAGTAACTCTAAAGGAAAAGAGTTTGCATTTGGATGTCCAAAAGTAGTAACAGCTAGCTGTTTATCTATTTTTGTATATAAAGAACCTTCTAATCTATCAGTCATATATTATTGTATAATTTTGTCGCAAAATTACGAATAAAAAGCAAAACTACAAAAAATAATGTAATTAGCTCATACAAAGAGGATTAATTTTTTGACAGGAAGATAAGAGAAGACAGAGTCTTAGATGTTTTAGATAGGTTTTTTCAAAATTAGGTTTCTAAATCGTTACCTACCATACTGAAAAATATTTTTTATTAATAGGTTATATTTCAGTGTTTTACACCTTTTTTCATATTGTACAGTAACTTGATAAAAAGTACTTTCGCAAATTAAAAAATTAGAGTATGAAAAAAGTAAAACGCTCAACCTTTAAGGTATTGTTTTACCTTAAAAAGAATGCCCCAAAGAAGAACGGTAAGGTTGCTATTATGGGGCGTATTACCATTGACAATCAGTTAGCTCAGTTTAGTACCAAACTTGAAATCCTTCCACAGAAATGGGATTTGAAATATGGCAGGGTAACAGGTAAAACAGAGGAAGCTAACCAACTCAACCGCAAGCTGGAAGAGATTCGCTCACGTATGGTTACTCATTACGAGGAACTGATGAAGTACGAGGGAGTGGTTACAGCTCAGAAGCTAAAAGCTACTTTCTTGGGTATAGGAGTAATGGAAGATTCCTTGCTAAAAGTCTATGAGAAGTTCAAAGAAGACTTTGCCTTGATGGTAGAAAAAGGTGTTAGAAGTTACAGCACTCTTAACAAATATGAGAATGTATATACTCATTTGAGCGAGTTTATCCAGTACAAATACCGCAGAAGTGATATTTCTTTCAAAGAGCTTACAGAAGACTTTATCAACGATTTTGACTTCTATCTTAGAGTTAATAAAAGTCTTACTCACAACACAATATGGGTTTATATGATGCCCCTTTGTAAAATGGTAGAAATAGCTATAGACAAAGGTATCATCTATCGCAATCCTTTTAAGAATTATATAAGTTCTATGGAGGAGAAAGACAGAGGCTATTTGCTTAGAGAGGAAGTAGAAACTCTTTTACAATATCACCCTAAGAGTGCTTCTGCTGAATTAGTACGAGACCTATTTGTTTTTAGTTGCTTTACAGGTTTTTCGTATATTGACATCAAACAACTTAAAAGAAGTCACTTACAATCGTTCTTTGACGGTAACAAATGGCTTATCAAACGACGTCAGAAATCCGATGTGCCCTGTAATGTACGTCTGTTAGATATAGCCAAGAAAATTATTGAAAAATATGAGGGTACGACTCATACTGAGGCATTGTTTCCTACGCCCTCCAACACTAATTGCAATCTCTTAATCAGAAAGATGATGAAAGATTGTAACATCATTCGTGAAAAACCCATTTCATTTCACTGGGCACGCCATACCTTTGGTACTCTGTTCTTAACAGAAGGAGTCCCCTTGGAAAGTGTTAGCAAGATGATGGGACATAAGAATATCAAAACTACCCAGATTTATGCTAAAATCACCAATGAGAAAATTAGCAAGGATATGGAAATTGCTGCCGAACGATTAAAGAATTTAAAGATAGGATAGCTTCTCAGTGTCTTTTAAAAATTAGAAATCCATTGATAATATTTCAAAAAGAGATGTGTCAATGGATTTTTTTGTTGCCTTACAAAAAGCTATCTCACAAAGATAAGAGTGTTATTAAGACTTACCTATTTTCCCTGTTTTAAACACTTAAGGCACGTAATGGCGGTTCGTTGTTCGAGTGCAAAGGTATTTCTGTGTTCTTAACGCTTCTTGCAAGGTCAAGCCCGATGGGTTTTCAAAAAATCTCCAGCCCTTGTCCGTTGTCCTGCGGGTAGTATTTTTTTTGAAAAACCTTGTAGAAGCTAAACACAGACCTTTTATGGCACTCGAAACGAAACCAGCTCATTCCGACCTTTAAGCGAATAAAAAAAATGTCAAATATGAGAAAAATGCCGCTTCTTACAGATTGTTTTTTGAAACGAATACCGCTTTTCCTCCCATTGTCGAATAAAAATTTCAAACTATGTAGCTACCTAATTACGTTTTTACCTTCGTACATACTTGCTTGCTTTGATGCGTGAATGCAAAGTAATGTACAAATATACATATAGCTTTACATAGAATTGTAAATAACTCTGTAAGTAAGTGATTAAATATATTGCTAATATGCCCTAAATCACTTTATGAGCTTGTAGTATTTATCTTCTTTTCTTATGGTTAATTAAAATTTGACCTTTAGGGAGAATCTTCTGTTCACCGGAACAGAGCAAGTTGTGTTTTGAGGCACGCATTAGGCGTGTAGGCACCTCAAAACCACTTGCCCTTGCAGGGAGCTTAAAACACACTCCGAAGTCGTGGTTTTTTACTTTTATATTTTTATTGTATTTCTAATGTAATAAAATTTTAATAATATATCTGATACATTACCAATTCTAATGACTATGTTCTCCAGCATTCACTAAGGTTGCGTTGATAAAGAATGCTCCTTTGGTGGCAATATTCTGTTCGGGGGCTATAGGTTTTACAGGGGCAATGGCAGTATACCCACTTTCGGAAGCTCCTTTTACTACCTCCACTTTCTCAAAAGAGGTTTCTTTATCCGAATTTTGGGTTACCAGAAAAATGTAGGATTTACCAGCATCCTCTACGATAGCCTCGTTAGGTACAGCAGGGGTCGTTTGTTTGTCAAGACTGATAACCCCTGTTACATTCATTCCATTGATGAGCCCTTGTTTGTCACCCTCTACGTGGCAATGTACAATGATACTTTTGCTTTCGTTTTCAAACGAAGCCGCAATGTTATACACTTGGGCATCATATTCGCGAGAGGTGTTATTGGTAGGGTTGAAGTGCACTTGTTGTCCTACCTTAATGTAAGGCAAGTCTCGCTCATACACTTGCAAGTGCAGGTGCAGCGAACTGTTGTCGATGATTTCCACAATAGGGGTGGAGGCATCTACATAAGCCCCTTTGTTAGTATATACCGCACTGATATTCCCACTAATAGGAGCCACTATCGCCAAAGTAGATTGCATTCCCTTATCGGTGAGTGTTTGAGGGTTTAAGCCCATTAGGCGTATTTGTTCTTCAAGTGAAGCTTTTTCGGTACGGAGGGTGCGTAGCTGAGTAGTAGCGGCTTGTAGGTTCTTACCAGTACCAGCATTACCTTCATAGAGGGTTTGCTGACGGTCAAGTTCTTGTTTAGCAAGTTCTATCTGACTATTAACGGTGAGCAAGCGCTGTTGTTGTTGCAAGAATTCTGGGTTAGAAACAGTAGCGATTACTTGCCCTTTTTGCACATAACTGCCTATCTCTACCTTTACGCTCTTGATAATCCCCGCATATACAGTCGATACCTTCGCCTGATGGTCGGCAGGCACGCTCAGTATTCCATTGGCTTTGAGGGTAGCGGCAAGAGCTTTTTCTTCTATATGTCCCAAACGAATATCTACAGTTTGGATTTGAGCTTGGGTAAGGGTGGTGAGGTTGCCTCCTTCTTCGTGGTGTTCTTCGCGCTCTTCGAGCTTTTGATTATTGGTAGTTGTAGGAGTGCCATTGCAGGCTGATAGACTAATTCCTATAAGGATAAAAGCGATTTTTATACTATATTTTTTCATTTGTTTTACTGGTTTAAAAGGGATTGTATTTCTATTACTTTTTGATTAAGCGCCTCGATACTCTCAAGGTATGCTAAGCGGGTATCTACGGCTGTCTGTAGGGTGTAAAGGTACTCCACATAGCTTATTTCACCTGCGCTATACCCTAACTGATTGGCTCGGATAATGCGCTCGGCTTCGGGTAGAGCTTCTTGTTTGTAAAACTGATATTTTTGCAAATTCAGTTGGTATTCCTCTTGCAGATTTATCCATTGAGTTTTAAGCTGTTTTTCTGTTTGTTGGGCTTCTTCTATAGCTGCTTCTTTCTGATATTTATAAGCTTTCACCTTGGCACGGGTAGCGGTAAAAATAGGAACTGAAAGCCCTATGGTGGCAAAGTGAAAACGTTTACTTCTATCAGTATAGGTCTCTACCCCTCCAATGGTTTGCATTCCTATAAGAGACTGATTGGTATAGCCCAATGTAAGGTCGGGCAGGGCTTGGGCACGCTCTAGACGTTTGTTGTGCTCAGCTATGTTTGCTTCTTGATAGCTGAGTTGTACCAAAGGGTGCTGAGAGAGTTGTACATCCGAAGGCTCACTGAGTAACAAAGGCTCATACACGGGCGACTTGGTAATGGTAAATGCTTCTTCTGTTTGCATTAACGTACGCAAGTTGCGATAGGTAGCTTGTTGTATAGTTTTGTTCTGTTGAAGTAACAAACTTATTTCTCCTTTCTTCACTTGGGCAGTGTTAATATCTATCTTCTTGGTATCCCCTGCTTTATAGCGTACTTCAGCAATGCGAATAAAATTATTGTAGAGACTATCAAGCTGCAAGAGCTGTTCCTCTTTAAAAGTCAAATATTGCAATTGCTGATATGCGTTGCGCACTTGCCGCTTCAGTTCATTCTGCTGAAGGGCTAATTGCCCTTGTTGTAATTGTGTCTCTGCTTGATAGAGCTTTTTGCGAGCAGCAAATACTGTAGGCAAAGGAATAGATTGTGATACACCTACTGAAAGGTCTTTTTCAGCACTGCTGTACTGCCCGTATTGCCCTGTAAAGTCTGTTTTAGCCAATTCAAAAGAGGTTCGCTCTTTAGCACTTGCTCCTTGTAGCTTGAGTTGTGCTGCCTTAATCACTCCATTGTTCTTAAGGGCTATTTGCTCTATTTCTTGTAGCGAGTAAGACTGCTGAGCGTGTAGCGCTATAGGACTGATAAGCAATAGGACTATCGTGAGTACTTTAGCTGAAGGACGGCGCCAAGAAAAGGTACTATTGAAAGCGATGTAAAGCAACGGAAGCACGAAGAGGGTGAGGAAGGTAGCCGATACTAACCCCCCAATAACCACTGTAGCTAAGGGGCGTTGTACTTCTGCTCCTGCTCCTTGACTGAGTGCCATAGGTAGGAAACCTAAGCTCGCCACCATAGCCGTCATTAGCACAGGGCGTAAACGCATTTCGGTACCCGTAATCACGCGATGCAAAAGGTTGGTCATTCCTTCTTTTTTCAGCTGGTTGAAAGTGCCAATAAGCACTATACCGTTGAGCACTGCTACCCCAAAGAGCGCGATAAAACCAATACCCGCACTAATACTAAAAGGCATTCCCCGAAGAAGCAAGGCAAATACGCCCCCAATGGCACTCATCGGGATAGCGCTAAAGATGAGCAATGATTGTTTTATAGAGTGGAAAGCAAGGTATAACAAGAAAAATATTAAAAGTAGGGCTACAGGCACGGCTATGAGCAGTCGGTCGGTGGCTTGTTGTAGGTTCTCAAACTGACCGCCATAGGTAAAGTAATAGCCCGTAGGGAGCTTTACGCCCTTTAATTTTTGTTCTATATCACTCACCACACTCTGCACATCGCGCCCTTGCACATTGAACCCTATCACAATACGGCGTTTGCCAGCCTCACGACTCACCTGTGCAGGACCTAATTCATACTTGATAGTAGCGATTTGGCTCATCGGTATTTGTCCGTTTTCCGTGGCTATCATCATATTTTGTACATCAGTGATATTGGTGCGATAAAGGCTATCGAGACGTACCACAAGGTCAAAACGGCGTTCATTCTCAAAGATTACTCCCGCACTTCTGCCCGCAAAGGCAGTACTAAGTACCTCATTGACATCTTGCACCGAAAGCCCATAGTTAGCCAAGCGCACACGGTCGTAAGTAACATTAATTTGAGGAAGTCCCGTTACCTTTTCTATCTGTGGAGGGGTAGCCCCTTCTGTTTTTTGAATGATGTTGGCTACTTGGGTGGCATATAGGGCAAGGGTATCCATATTCTCGCCGAAGATTTTCACGGCTACATCTTGCCTAATACCGGTCATTAGTTCGTTGAAGCGCATTTGTATAGGTTGGTTTTTCTCAAAGAAGACCCCAGGAATGTCCTTAAGTCGCTGAGTGATAGCCTCTCCCAATTCGTCATAAGAACGACCGCTTTTCCATTCATCCTGTGGCTTGAGTACAATTATTAAGTCGGTAGTTTCTAAGGGCATAGGGTCGGTAGGCACTTCGGCAGACCCCGTTTTACCGATAACCATTTTCACCTCATCAAACTCACGAATGAGGCGAGAGGCTTGCATAGAAGTTTCCAAACTCTGTTTTAGGGAAGTGCCTTGTGGCAGAATACAGTGAAAAGCAAAATCGCCTTCTTGCAATTGTGGGATAAACTCACCCCCCATACGGCTAAAAATACCTGCTGAAAGCAAAAATAACCCTACTGCACTGCCTATTATCCAGCCTCTTAAGCGTATAGAACGCGAGAAAAGGGGTTGGTAATGAGAGTTGAGCCACGCTATCATTCTCTCGGCAAAACTACGCTTGTCACTCACCTTTTTAGGCAAGAGCAAAGCACTCATTGCAGGGATATAGGTAAGAGAAAGAATCAACGCCCCTAAGATAGCGAAGACTACAGTCTGTGCCATAGGGCGGAACATCTTGCCCTCTACCCCTACCAAGGTGAGGATTGGAATATATACCATCAAGATAATAATCTCGCCAAAGGCAGCACTACTGCGTATCTTGGACGCAGAATGATACACTTCATCGTCCATTTGCGCTTGGGTAAGTGGCTGTTGGTTTTTACGAATAGCCAAATGGTGCATCACTGCTTCTACCACAATAACCGACCCATCAACGATAATTCCAAAGTCTATCGCCCCCAAGCTCATCAGGTTCGCACTTACCCCAAAGAGGTTCATCATACCTAAGGCAAAGAGCAAAGAAAGTGGAATGGCAGTAGCTACAATCAGTCCTGCTCTCAAGTTGCCTAAGAAGAGTACCAAAACGAAGATGACAATCAGTGCCCCCTCTAAGAGGTTTTTCTCTACCGTGTGAATAGCGCGTTGCACTAGGTCGGTGCGGTCTAAGAAAGGTTCTATTACTACATCGTCAGGCAAGGATTGTTGTATAGTGGGTAGTTTTTCTTTAATACGGCTAACTACCTCGTGGCTGTTTTCACCTTTGAGCATCATCACCACGCCCCCAACGGCATCTACTTCGCCATTGTAGGTAAGAGCCCCATAACGAATGGCACTCCCTAAGCGCACTTCAGCCACATCTTTGATAAACAAAGGTGGTGTATGTTTGCCTATAGCGATATTGCCTATATCGGTGAGAGAGGTAGCCACACCTATCCCACGTATAAAATATGCATTAGGGCGCTTGTCTATATAAGCACCTCCCGTATTTTGGTTGTTCTGTTCTAAGGCGGTGAAGAGGTCGCTCACACTCACCCCCATAGCACGCAAGCGGTTAGGGTCTATAACCACCTCATATTGTTTGAGCTCTCCCCCAAAACTATTGATTTCGGCAATGCCTTTGGTACCATATAGCTGACGCGCCACAATCCAATCCTGCATAGTGCGGAGGTCTTTGGCTGAATATTTGTTTTTGCTCTGCTCTTTAGGGCGAATAATATATTGATATACCTCCCCCAGTCCTGTACTCACGGGCGAAAGTTCGGGGGTGCCTATTCCCTTGGGGATTTGCTCCTGCGCTTCTTTAAGTTTTTCATTGACTAACTGACGGGCAAAGTAGATGTCCATATCTTCGCTAAAAACGGCAGTAATCACCGAGAGTCCAAAGCGCGAAATACTGCGTGTCTCTTCCAGTCCAGGAATATTGGCTATAGCTTGTTCTATAGGGAAAGTAACGAGTTGCTCCACTTCCTGCGAGGCAAGAGTAGGCGTAGAAGTAATAATCTGTACTTGGTTGTTGGTAATATCGGGAACGGCATCAATGGGTAGCCTCATAGCACTCCATACACCCCAAATGATAAGGGCAAGAGTCATCAATCCTACAAGAAACTTGTTCTTGATGCTGAATTTAATAATTTTATCTAACATAATCTTTCTTTAATTGTGAATAAATAAGAAGAATGCCTCAAGAATAGTTCTCAAAGCAAAAATATTAGTGGGTACTAATAAACAATAAAGATAGATTATACTTTAGGAGGCGTCCAGATATTACCATAGTAAGCCGATACCCACACCTCGGTATAGAGGGGGAGGCTATGAGGGTGAATAGTTTCTATAGGTGCTTCTATAGTGAAAGTATTGAAGGAAAAGCTGTCCACAAGCACCTGACAGCAAGTGCATACGCAGAAAGGGGAACAAACATCTAAGTGAAGATGCGAAGAAGTATCATCAGGCGTAGCTACTAATCGAAAAGCAGTGTTTTCACCTTCATATATAGGCATATCAGCACAGGGAACTCCTGTGAGCACCAGCAGATATAAACTAAATATAAAAGTGAAATATTTCATATTGGGGGCAAAGATACATTTTTTTTTCAATCTGACAAAATTTTTTGATTTTGTCGCATTCTACTACATAATTAAAAATAACACATCTGACACATTACCAGCTCCCCGCAGACGTGCGTTGCTGCACGGGCTTTTATAAAAGCCCGTGCAGCAACGCACGTCTGCGGGTGCAAAGGTAAATTTTTTTGGTTATATTGTCAAGATGTTGTACCTTTGCACCTAGAAGTTACTGAGAAAATAGGTATAATCAAATGAAATAAGAGCTATTACTAAATCATTACCTAATCTTCTTGTAATTCCTGTATCTTCTTTATTTAAAATAGATTATAAAAGTAGTTTCAATTTTGGGGCAAAAATAAAACTTTTTTTATAAATAGGTTTGGTAATTCAAAAAAATATTTTACCTTTGCCGCGCAAATGGGGATGTAGCTCAGTTGGCTAGAGCGTTTGGCTGGCAGCCAAAAGGTCGTGGGTTCGAGCCCCATCTTCTCCACAAATAAAAAAGCTATCCCAAAGGATAGCTTTTTTATTTTTCAATTACATTTAAAATTAGTGAAATCTTGTTTCTAATTTGATATATTCTAAAAATTCCTTTCTAACTTCAGGATTTTTAAACTTACCACCAAACTCAGCAGTAACAGTACTGCTATCAATATCTTCTATACCACGAGAATTGACACATAAGTGTTTAGCATCTATGATACAAGCTACATCTTCAGTTCCTAAAGCTTGTTGCATTTCTTGTACAATTTGCATTGTAAGCCGCTCCTGAACTTGTGGACGTTTCGCGTAATACTCTACTATACGATTCATCTTAGAAAGCCCTAAGACTTTACCATTAGAAATATAACCTACATGGGCACGTCCTACTATAGGTAACAAATGGTGTTCACAAGTGGAATATACTACTATATTCTTCTCTACTAACATTTCCCCATAGTGGTAAGAATTATTGAAAGTAGACATTGAAGGTTTTCGTTCAGGAAGCAAACCTCCAAAAATTTCTTTTACAAACATTTTTGCTACACGTTTTGGGGTACCTTTTAAACTATCATCATTTAAGTCCATTCCCAAAGTGTGGAGGATAGCACGTACATGCGTTTCTATCTCAGCTATTTTTTCAGTTTCATTTAACTGAAAAGCATCTGCTCTAAGAGGTGTGACAGCTGAAGTAGCAATATGGTTGTCACCTAATATATCTTCTTTTTGATTTTTATTCATTACTTATTTTTTATATTATGAAAGTGCAAAGTTACTAATTATTCATCAAAAGTTAAAACTTTTTTGTGTTTTACATCTTGGTTAGTAATAGCTAAATGTATTACTTCTTCCATATCAGTTACATAGTGAAAAGTAAGTCCTTTAAGGTATTCTTGTTTGATTTCTAAAATGTCTTTCTTATTGTCTTTACATAAGATATATTCTTTGATACCAGCGCGTTTTCCTGCTAGAATTTTTTCTTTGAGACCTCCTACGGGAAGTACTTTTCCACGCAAGGTAATTTCTCCAGTCATAGCAAGGTGCTTTTTCACGCGTTTTTGGGTAAAGAGAGACATTAGAGAGGTGAGCATTGCAATACCTGCACTTGGACCATCTTTAGGAGTAGCTCCTTCTGGTACATGTATATGTACATCGTAATTGCTAAAAAGCTTAGGGTTAAGGTTATATCTTTCGGCATTTGCTTTTAGATATTCCCAAGCGATGGTTGCTGATTCTTTCATTACTTGACCTAAATTACCCGTGATATTAAGCACCCCCTTACCTTTCGATAAGGCAGATTCTATAAAAAGAATATCACCTCCTACACTCGTCCACGCCAATCCTGTAACTACACCTGCAACCTTATTGTCTTCATATTTATCACGTTCTAAACGAGCTGGTCCTAATATCTTTTCTATAGTTTCAATAGTAATTTTAGGGTCATAGATTTCTTCCATTGCAAGATTTTTAGCTCCATAACGTACTACTTTAGCAATTTCTTTTTCCAAAGCGCGTACACCAGATTCACGAGTGTAGCCTTCTACAATACGTTCTATTTCTTTTTTACCTAACTGCAAATCAGTATCTTTCATACCATGCTCCTCTAATTGTTTAGGCAATAAATGACGTTTAGCAATTTCAGTCTTTTCTTCTATAGTATAGCCTGTTACATTGATGAGTTCCATACGGTCTAGTAACGCTGGTTGTATGGTGGAAAGATCATTGGCAGTAGCAATAAACATTACTTTAGAGAGATCATATCCCATTTCGAGGAAATTGTCATAAAATTCCTTGTTCTGTTCAGGGTCAAGTACTTCGAGCATTGCTGAAGAAGGATCGCCATGGTAACTATTATTGCCTAATTTATCAATTTCATCCAAAACAAAAACAGGGTTAGAAGTTTTGGCTTTTTTGAGTTGTTGTAGGATACGACCAGGCATAGCACCTATATAAGTTTTACGATGTCCACGTATTTCAGCCTCATCGTGTAAACCTCCTAACGACATACGAACATACTCACGATTTAAGGCTTTAGCTATAGAGCGACCTAAGGAGGTTTTTCCTACCCCAGGAGGTCCATAGAAACATAAAATAGGCGATTTCATATCATTACGGAGTTTGAGTACTGCTAAATACTCTATGATACGACGTTTTACCTCTTCTAATCCATAATGTTCTTTATCGAGAATTCTCTGAGCTCTTTTTAAGTCGAAGTTATCTTTAGAATATTCATTCCAAGGTAATTCTAATAGCACTTCTAAGTAATTTCGTTGAATACCATAGTCGGGACTATTAGGATTAGTTCGTTGTAATTTACTGAGTTCTTTTTCAAAAAGTTCTTTTATATTATCATCCCATTTCTTAGTCTTAGCTTTCTTTTTGAGTTCTTCTATCTCTTGCTCATACGATACTCCCCCTAATTCTTCTTGAATAGTGCGCATCTGCTGGTGCAGGAAGTATTCACGTTGTTGTTGGTCTATATCAAAACGTGTTTTAGATTGCACTTCATTACGCAAGGTAAGACGTTGCAAATCAATATTTAGATATTTTAAGATCGCTGTAGCACGTTCTTTAAGTTCATCAATCTCTAATACACCTTGTTTTTCTAAAACAGTGGCATTCATATTAGAGGAAATAAAGTTGATGAGGAATGAGTAGCTTTCTATATTGCGAATAGCAAAAGCAGCCTCTGAAGGGATATTTGGATTTTCCTGTATAATTTTGATAGAGAGGTCTTTTACAGCATCAATAGTCGCTTCAAACTCTTTATCGTTTGGTTCAGGTTTTACATCAGACATCTCTTTGATCACTGCTTTGATATAGGGTTTTTCTTCTACAATACTCTCTATTTCAAAACGTTTTTTACCTTGAATAATAATGGTTACATTACCATCAGGCATTTTTAGTACTCTAAGAATGCGAGCTACTGTACCGAAACGGAAAAGATCTTTTCCTTCAGGTATTTCGGTTTTTTCGTCTAATTGAGCAACTACTCCAATTGTTTTAGTAGTAGCATAGGCTTCATTAATTAGATGAATAGAAGCATCACGTCCAGCAGATATAGGTACTACTACCCCTGGAAAAAGCACAGTGTTTTTCAAGGGAAGAATTGGTAATACATGCGGAATGCGTTCACGCTCTATTTCTTCCTCATCTTCCAAAGTGAGAAGTGGTATAAATTCAGTATCTTCATCAATATGTTCAGCAACAAGGCTGTCAAAATTTCCTATATTCATATTTATATTGTTAGTAAGTGTCATTTTGTCAGTAGTTATTGTTTTATATAAATGAGATTATAATATTTACCATACTGACAAACAAGACTCTAAATAAAAAAAACTAATGTTACGGAGATATATTGCAATAGATGTGCCAAGATTAGGAAATAACTAAGTTCATTATAGGTTGAAATAGGAGACTTTTTATAGGAATTAGAATCTTTAGTAGCTTTTTCAATCAATTAATAAAGAAATAAGATATTCTCTAATAAAAATATATTTTTGGAAACTTTTTTTGTTTATTAAGTTTTTTATTGTATTTTTGCCGCCGATTTAGAACAAATAAACAAATGGATTTAATTAAACTTTCTATTAAGCGCCCTAGTGTGCTTATTGTAATGCTTTCCTTATTACTTATAGGTGGTTTTTATTCTTATAAGTTGCTGAATTATGAGTTGATTCCTAAATTTGAGGTAAATGTAGTAACAATCTCTACTGTCTATGCTGGAGCTTCACCATCTGAGATAGAGAGTACTATTACCAAAAGGATTGAGGATGCGGTTTCAGCCTTAGAAAATATTAAGAAAATACAATCGTATTCGTATGAAAGTCTTTCAGTGGTAGTAGTACAGCTTACTAATGATGCTAATGTAGATAATACTCTTAATGAAGCACAAAGAAAAATTAATGCTATTCGTGCTTACCTACCTACTGATGCTAAAGAACCTTCACTTAGTAAATTTTCTCTTTCGGATTTACCAATCATTTCTATAGGGGTGACTTCTAAGTTATCTGCTCAAGAGTTGTATGACTTAGTAGATAAGAAGATACAACCTGAACTCTCACGTGTACCAGGGGTAGCACAAGTAAATATAATAGGTGGTCGGAAACGCGAAATACGTGTGAGTATTGATGCTAAGAAATTAGAAGGTTATGGGCTTTCTATTGCTCAAGTACAACAATTGATTGCTGCTTCAAATATGGAAATTCCTGCGGGTAAAATCAAGACTCGTGAGAATAGTACTTCTATACGTTTGCTTGGTAAAATACAAGATGTAGATCAGTTGCGTAACCTTATACTTGCTTCACAAAACGGAGTAGAAATACGTCTTTCGGATATAGCTGATGTACAAGATACAGAAGAAGAGGCTGAAAAGATAGCTCGTATAGACCAAGAAAATACTCTTTTGTTGCAAGTACTCAAACAAACTGATGCTAATGCTGTATCAGTGAGTGAATTGGTACGAAAAAAAATGAATCAAGTAGAGCAGACTTACAAAAATGAAGGAGTGAAAATGCTATTAGCAGAAGATACTAGTGAATTTACGTTAGAAGCATCAAATGCAGTAATGTTTGACTTAGTATTAGCAATTGTGTTGGTAGCTGTAGTAATGTTTTTCTTCCTTCATAGTTTGCGTAATGCTCTTATTGTAATGGTATCTATTCCTACCTCATTAATTGCTACTTTTATAGGTATGTATTTCTTTGGATTTACGTTGAACTTGATGAGTTTGGTAGCCCTTTCAATGGTAGTAGGTATATTAGTAGATGATGCTATTGTAGTATTAGAAAATATTCACCGCCATATGGAAATGGGTAAGAATAAAGTTCGTGCTGCTTTTGACGGATCTAAGGAAATTGTACTTACTGTAATGGCTATTACCTTAGTAATTGTAGTAGTATTTGTACCAATTTCTATAGGGAATAGCATAGTTGTAAATATCGTAAGAGAGTTTTGTATGACGGTAGCCATTGCTACAATGCTATCATTGCTAATGTCATTTACAGTAGTACCTTGGCTGTACTCACGTTTTGGGAAGTTAGAACATGCTAACTCTAATTCTCTGTTAGGAAAGGTATCTATTGGATTTGAAGGGTATCTTAAGCGTTTTACACAATTTTTCTCAGACCTATTGGTATGGGTATTTGCTAATAAATGGAAAACTATTATTTTAGTATTTTTTCTCTTTATAGGTTCTTGTTCATTGATTCCTACAGGATTTGTAGGGACTGAATTTATGCCTAATATGGATAGAGGCAAATTTTTAATACAATTTGAATTGAATAAAGATGCTTCTCTTGAACAAACAAACTTCATTACTCAAAAAGCAGAGAACTATCTTCGTAACTTGAAAGTAAAAGGTACAGATAAACCTTTGGTAGAAAGTATGATTACTACTGTAGGGCAATCTACTAGCGGTATGGGGGCTTCACAAGCAACAGCTTATAAATCAGAAATACAACTTACTATAATTGATAAAAAAGAGCGTAGTGAATCAACTAATGTGATTGCAGCAAAGTTAAAACGCGAATTGAGTCAGTTTTTAATAGAAGCTAAAGTAAAAACAGTACCAGTAGGAATGATGGGAGCTGAACAAGCCCCTATTGCTCTTGTGGTTACTTCTGACAATGTAGAAGCAGCTCAACAATATGCTGAAAAAACCGCAGAACTACTTAAAACTATAGAAGGAGCTACCGAAATAAAACTTACCTCAGAATCAGGTAATCCTGAAATAAGCGTACAGTTAGATCGTGATAAAATGACGATGTTAGGACTCAATATTGCTACTGTAGGAGGAACAATACGAACTGCTTTTAATGGTAATGATGATAGTAAGTTTCGCACGGGAGATTCTGAATATGATATCAATATAATATTTGAAGATGGCAGCCGTCAATCAATGGATGATATAGAGAATATGATGTTCATCAATTCAGTAGGACAACAGATAAAGCTATCGCAATTTGCAACTATTGTTTACGCTTCAGGTCCTACGCAATTAGAACGTTATGACAAATCTCCATCAGTAACAGTACAAGCTCAATCGGTAGGTCGTCCTACTGGTACTATAGTTTCAGAATGGAAGAGCAAAATAAACCAATTAGAAAAACCAACTAATGTACATTTTGTATTTACGGGAGACCAAGAAATGCAAGATGAAGGTTTTGGCACTTTGTTTGTATCACTTTTTGCAGCTATTCTCTTAGTATATATGGTAATGGTTGTATTATATGACAGTTTTTCACGTCCATTTGTAGTATTATTCTCTATCCCATTATCTTTTATTGGAGCCTTGGTAGCTTTAGCATTAGCTAATATGTCTCTCAATACCTTTACTCTTTTAGGTATGATTATGCTCATTGGGCTAGTTGCTAAGAATGCGATTATGTTAGTTGACTTTGCTAACCATCGTAAGCAAGAAGGAGAAGATACTGTAACTGCATTGATACAAGCAAATCACGCTCGTTTGCGCCCGATATTAATGACAACTATTGCGATGGTAGCAGGAATGATACCTTTGGCGATAGCAAGTAGTGCGGGAGCTGAAGTAAATAATGGTTTGGCTATTGTAACTATTGGAGGATTGTTATCTTCACTGTTCCTAACTTTAATTGTGGTACCTTTGGTATATCTCATTTTTGACAATATAAGTAAACGTTTTGGTAAAGGCACTAAAACTGATTACGAAAAACTGATGATTGCTGATTACGAGCATATAGATATCAAAGGAGAACACGAAATATAACAAATATTCATCTTTATAAAAAGAAAAAAGGGATACCCAATTGAGGGTGTCCCCTTTTTTTATATTTTACAGTTAAATTTTCAGTTAACAAAACTCATCGTAAGCTTGTTGAAGATTTTCTGCAATTACTTCAGCCATACGACCTTCTATATGGTGACGTTCTAACATATGCACCAATTCTCCATCTTTGAACAAAGCAATACTTGGAGAAGAAGGAGGAAAAGGTAGCATATATTGGCGTGCCTCTTCAGTGGCTTCTCTATCAACTCCTGCAAAAACTGTAGTGAGATGATCGGGTTTTTTAGCATTTTGCAAACTATAAAGCACTGCAGGGCGTGCATTACGAGCTGCACAACCACAAACAGAGTTCACAACTACAAGGGTAGTTCCTTTTTGTTCAATAGCGTTTTTTACAGCTTCAACTGTTTTTAATTCTTGAAAACCAACGTTTGTTAGTTCTTCTATCATTGGTTTTACCAATTCAGGTGGATACATAATATTTCATTTTTAAATTGGGTGCAAAGGTAGTAAAAAAAAATATATCACAAATTATTTTGTCAAATAGAAATTATGTTGTACTTTTGAGCCACTAACTAAACATTAATTTTGAATGGCAAAGATTACAACTGCTAAAGAAGCCCTAAAAGTAGTAAAAAGTGGTGATTTTGTGTATATACATGGAGGTGCAGCTGTACCAGAAATATTAGTAAATGCCCTTGTAACACGAGCTCACGAATTAAAAAATGTTACCATTGGGCATATTCATATAGAAGGTGATGCTCCTTATGCCGACCCTAAATACAAAGATAGTTTTTACATAGATTCTTTCTTCCTTTCTAAAAATGTACGTCACATAATAAAAGCAGGTAATGGATCGTATACACCTATTTTTCTAAGTGACATGCCTCTATTATTTGATCGCAAACATATAAATGTGGATGTAGTATTAATACAAGTATCGCCTCCTGATAAGTTTGGATTTTGTTCTATGGGGGTAAGTGTAGAGGCTTGTAAGTCAGCTATTCGCAATGCTAAATACGTTATTGCAAAAGTAAATAAGAAAATGCCCCGTACCTATGGCGATGCTCTTGTTCACATAGATGAGATAGATTACTTAGTGGAATATGATGCTCCTATTTTCTCCCTACACCTCTCAGAACCCAATGTTATAGAAAAACAAATAGCTCAACATATAGTCCCTCTTATAGAAGATGGTAGTACTTTGCAATTGGGTATTGGTAATATACCCAATGCTACTTTAGGTGAAATGGGGCACCTTAAAAATTTGGGGATTCATACAGAACTTCTTACTGAAGGTGTACTTGATTTGGTGAAAAAAGGAGTTATTAATGGTTATGAAAAGAAGATTGATAAAGGTAAAATTATTGCCTCATTCGCAATGGGGTCACAAGAGTTATACGATTTTATAGATCATAATCCCTCGGTAGAAATGGCTGAGGCTTCATATACTAATGAAGTATCTGTTATTCGTCAGAATCCTAAGATGATTTCTATCAATTCAGCTATAGAAGTAGATATTACAGGGCAAGTATGTGCTGACTCTATAGGGACAACTATCTATTCAGGCTTTGGAGGACAAATAGATTTTGTGCGTGGGGCAATGTTAAGTGAAGGAGGTAAATCTATTATTACATTCCCTTCAGTAACCAACAAGGGAGAAAGTAAGATTGTGCCTTTTCTCAAACAAGGAGCAGGTGTAGTTACTACCCGAGCACATGTGCAGTACATAGTAACCGAATATGGAGTTGCAGAACTATTTGGTAAAAATTTAAAAGATCGTGCTAAAGCATTAATAGCTATAGCTCACCCTAATTATAGGGAAGCCTTGGAAAGAGCAGCTTTTGAAATGTACAAGTAAATAATTAACTTTAAATATTGATTTGCTTATGGAAACAAAAAATGTAAACTTCTTAAGTATTGTACTTAAAAATGGACTTTTATTAGGGCTTGCTTCAGTAGCCTTTAATGTAGTGTTGTATGTAACTGACCTTTTGTACACTGATAGTACTTTGATGGGTATTCTTACCTGGTTGGTAGCTACAGCTATTTCTGTAGTTTTTATTATAATGGCTATAGAACAATACAAAAAAGCTAATGAAGGGTTTCTCTCTATAGGAGAAGCTATAAAAGTAGGGGTAGTAGTAGCTGTCATAGCAGGAGTGATAGGTGCTATTTATCAAGTGATATATACTACTATTATTGATCCTGATTATTATGAAAAGGTTGTAGAAGTTACAATGAAGAAAATGAGTGGGATAACTTCTAATTTTACCGAAGAACAGATGGAAGAGTTCCAAGATAAAATGTATGCCAGCAAACCTTCTATAGCTTCATCATTTTCTCTTTCTATAGTATTTTCAGCTATTGGAGGGCTTATTATCTCAGCTATTGTGGGAGCTGTAAAGAAAAAAGAACGTCCAATGTCTCTTTAAAAAGCAACAAAATAACTTAAATTAAACTTTGCTAAAATCTAAGGATTTTAGCAAAGTTTTTTTGTTTATAAAAAAGATAACTTCTTAGCTATTACTTGCTAATTACCAATTATTTTGTACCTTTGCAGCCTCTTTATGACATTATAATTATGGAAAAAATAAAGAAATTTAGACTTGATTTTATTGATGTAATCCGTGCCTTTGCTATTTGTATGATGTTACAAGGGCACTTTGTAAATGGACTTATTGCTGAACGTTATCGTGACGAAAACAATCTTATCTACTGGTTTTGGCACTATTGTACAGGTATTACAGCTCCTGTTTTCTTCACCGTCTCAGGATTTATCTTCACCTTTTTATTAGTGAAAGAAAGTGATATTACCAAAATAGGCTGGAATAATCCTCGTGTAATGAAGGGAATACGTCGTGGTTTATTGCTTATTGGTATTGCTTACTTCTTGCGTATGAGTTTCCAAAGTGTAGATGTACTGCACTGTATAGGTCTTTCGCTTCTGATGCTGATTACTACATACCTCATTTCATACAACAGAAAATCATGGGTGATGCCTACTATACTCATCACTACTACTATATTGGCTTTTACCTTTGAGCCTTTTTATAAAGAGTTTGCTTTTAGCTGGCTACCACTGCCTATTGCTAATTATTTCACAAAAGTACACGGTACTCTCTTTACGATATTTCCTTGGTATGGCTATGTATCATTTGGTGGCTTTATGGGATATCTATTTCAGCAAAATAAAAATCACCCTCACCTATACCGCAATGCTATTCTATTATTCTTAAGTGTGGGAGCATTCTTGTTATGGGGCTTTCACTTTATGATAGAACAACTGTTCTATATTAACCATTCTCCATTTTTTGAGCGACTAATGCAGGACTTTGTTTATTTGCGTTTAGGCAATGTGTTACTTGTGTTTGGATTTTTTGCCTTAATGCGCAATGTGATTACTTCGCAACTCATTAAAACTATTGGGCAAAATACCCTATCAATTTATGTGATACACTGCTTTATCATATATGGTAGTATCACTTCTTACGGACTTATACAGCACTTTGGCGGGCAACTAAAACCCTATCAATTATTTTTAGGAGCACCTACCTTTATAGCTGTATGTGTATGTTTGTCATTTATTTATAATCGTATAAAACCTGTTATCAAATCAGGTCTTGCTTTTGTATTAAAAGAAATAAGAGCATTCTTGATAGAAAGTTATCAATTTATTGTAAAACTATTAGAAAGGCTTGTAGCCTTATTTGTTAAGGAATGAAAAAACATCTAATTATTTTGGCTTCAGTTATGACATTGAATGGCTTACAGGCACAACAACCACTTACTCCTGAAAAACTATGGGAACTACATCGGGTGAGTGCTATAGCACTTACTCCCGATCAACAATATGTATTGGTGAGTGTGAGTACTCCAAATGTAAAGGAAAATACTTTTAACAAAGAATACTATAAATTAGCTGTAAAAGGAGGGGTACCTATACCTATAAGCAAAGAAGAGGTAGAAAAGTTCACTACTAAATACAATACTGATAAAAGCCTAAAGCTGACTCATAAGGAAGTAAAATTAAAGTCGGTTTTAGGGAAAGATTTCTATGCTGATTTAGATAAATCATCAGGGAAACTATATAGTAGCTTAGATCACCGCCATTGGGACACATGGAATGAAGGTAGTTACAATCACGTGATGATAGAAGATAGTAATGGTAATCAAACTGATATAATGGAAGGATTGCCCTATTACTGTCCGCAGTTACCTTTTGGAGGTGATGAGGATTATATATGGAGTCTCGACGGTAAAAAGGTACTTTATGTTACCAAAGCCAAAGTAGGCACTGATTATGTACTGAGCACTAATACTGACATCTATGAATACGACCTCGCTTCCAAAAAAACAACAAACCTTACCGAAGGAATGATGGGGTATGACACTAACCCTCAGTATAGTAAAGAGGGAGTATTGGCGTGGCTCAGTATGACACACGATGGGAATGAATCTGATAAGAATGACCTATATATACTAAAGAACGGCAAACGTATCAACCTTACTGCACAATGGGATAACACCATATTTAGTTACCGTTGGAGTAATGACGGTAAACAAATTTATTTAATAGCCCCTACTCAAGGTACTGAACAGCTATTTGTAGTAGATGTTTATAGTAAAAATACCAATCCAAGACAACTCACACAAGGCGTTTTTGATGTTAATAGTATAGTAGGACAAGCAGGCGATCAATTGGTTGTGATACGTACGGATATGAACCACGCAGCAGAACTATATACTATTAACTTAAAAGAGAAGAAAAAAGAATATCTATCTCTCACACAGCTCTCACACTTTAATGATGAACAATATAAGCAGATAGCTCAATGTCCTATAAAAGAACGTATCATCAAGACCACTGATGGCAAGGATATGCACGCTTGGGTGATTTACCCTCCAGACTTTGACCCTAATAAGAAGTACCCTACCCTACTCTACTGCCAAGGAGGTCCACAATCAATTGTAAGTCAGTTTTACAGTTTTCGTTGGAACTTTCAACTAATGACATCACAAGGTTATATAGTGATAGCCCCTAACAGACGTGGTTTGCCAGGGTTTGGAGTAGAATGGAATGCACAAATCAGTGGTGATTGGGGCGGACAGCCGATGCGTGATTACCTATCGGCTATTGATGATATTGCTAAAGAACCTTATGTAGATAAAGATAGATTAGGAGCTGTAGGGGCAAGTTATGGTGGATATTCAATCTACTATTTAGCAGGTATTCATCAAAAACGCTTTAAGACATTTATTGCCCATTGTGGGGTTTTCAATTTAGAAAGTATGTATGGCACTACTGAAGAGCTTTTCTTTAACAATAATGAAATAGGAGGAGCTTATTGGGAAGAGCGTAATGCGGTAGCTCAAAAATCATATAAGGAGTTTAACCCTATAAAGAAAATTAATAATTGGGATACTCCCATACTAATTATTCACGGAGGTAAAGATTACCGAGTACCTGAAGAACAAGGATTCCAAGCCTTTACTGCCGCACAATTAAAAGGCATTAGAAGTGAGTTACTTTATTTTCCTGATGAAAACCACTGGGTATTACAACCTCAAAACGGACTGCTATGGCAGCGAACTTTCTTCAAATGGTTGAAAGAAACACTATAACACAATAGAACAACTAATAGAAAAGCTGATTAAGAAATAAATCTTAGTCAGCTTTTTATTCATTAGTAAATTAGTAACTTAAATTAACTTGTTATCTTATTCTTTAAAACACATCACCTTCTTTCAGTTTTTCAGCGTTTTCAGCAAGTTGTAATTCATCAATGAGGCGTTGTACATCTCCATTGATGACATTCTGTAAATCATAGAGAGTAAGCCCGATACGGTGGTCAGTTACGCGACCTTGAGGATAATTGTAAGTGCGTATTTTAGCTGAACGGTCACCACTGGATACCATTGACTTACGACGAGCAGAATCAGCTTCCATTTTTTTAGCAAGTTCTAATTCGTAGAGGCGAGAACGCAATACTTTTAATGCTTTTTCAAGGTTTTTGTGTTGAGATTTTTCATCTTGGCAACGTACCTCTATACCTGTAGGAATATGCTGGAGTTGAATAGCAGAATAAGTAGTATTCACCGATTGTCCACCAGGTCCTGTAGAGGTTGTACGAATAATATTCACATCTGCCATATTGAGTTCTACATCAAACTCTTCAGCCTCTGGCAATACCATCACAGTAGCCGCCGAAGTGTGTACACGCCCTTGTGTTTCAGTTTGAGGAACACGCTGTACACGGTGTACTCCTGCTTCAAACTTTAAAGTACCATATACATTGTCACCAGTAACTTCAAAAATAATTTCTTTGTAGCCCCCTGCTGTTCCTTCATTGAAATCCATTACCGATGTACTCCATCCTTTGCTTTGGCAATATTTAGTATACATACGATAAAGGTCGCCAGCAAAAATAGAAGCCTCATCTCCACCTGTGCCAGCACGTATTTCCATTACAGCATTCTTCGCATCTTCAGGGTCTTTAGGAATCAACATATATTTGATCTCTTCCTCTAATTGAGGTAAGCGTTCTTTACTTTCATCTAATTGCAGTTTAGCCATTTCCACCATTTCAGCATCACTACCATCAGCAATAATTTCTTCGGCTTCAGTGAGATTACCAATTACATTGATGTACTCTTCTCGCTTGTCCATCAACTCTTTTAAGTCCTTATATTCCTTATTAAGTTGAATGTAACGTTTTTGGTCGGCTATCACATCAGGTTGGATAATCAAATCCGATACCTCATCAAAGCGTTGTTTAACAATGTTTAATTTATCGAGCATTTTTATTCTAATAATCTTTTTGAGGGCGCAAAGGTAACAATTAATTAGCTAATTAGCAAATTGCAGAATTATCGCTATAAAAAAACTCTTAAAAAAATTTTAATATTTAGAAAATAAAATATACCTTTGTAGCGTTTTTTAAAAGAAGATTATTTTAACTAATACAAACAAAATGAATTATAGAATTGAAAAAGACACTTTGGGTGAAGTGAAGGTGCCTGCCGATAAATATTGGGGAGCACAAACAGAACGTTCACGTAACAACTTCAAAATCGGTACACCTGCTTCTATGCCGATTGAAATTATCCGCGGCTTTGCCTATCTTAAAAAAGCTGCTGCATACGCTAACTTCGATTTAGGCGTACTTTCTGCCGAAAAACGCGATGCTATTGCTCAAGTTTGTGACGAGATTCTCGAAGGCAAACTTGATGACCAATTTCCATTGGTGATTTGGCAAACTGGATCAGGTACTCAATCTAATATGAATGTGAATGAGGTAATTGCCAATCGTGCTCAAGTGTTAGCTGGTAAACAAATAGGAGAAGGAGACCCCGTATTAAAGGCTAATGATGATGTGAATAAATCACAATCTTCTAACGATACTTTCCCTACAGGTATGCACATTGCTTGCTACAAAATGGTAGTTGAAAAAACTATTCCTGGGGTTCAAAAACTACGCGATACCCTTGCCGCTAAAGCTGAAGCCTTTAAAGATGTTGTAAAGATAGGTCGTACACACCTTATGGATGCTACACCACTTACTTTAGGACAAGAGCTTTCAGGCTATGTAGCTCAGCTTGATCATGCTATTCGTGCTATCAAAAATACTTTAGCACACCTCTCAGAACTCGCTTTAGGTGGAACTGCTGTAGGTACAGGGCTCAACACTCCTAAAGGTTATGATGTGAAAGTAGCTGAGTATATTGCTAAATTCACCGGTCTACCTTTTGTAACTGCTCCTAACAAATTTGAAGCTTTAGCTTCTCACGACGCCATTGTAGAAAGCCATGGTGCCCTCAAGCAATTAGCTGTATCATTAAACAAGATTGCAAACGACATTCGTATGATGGCTTCAGGACCTCGTTCTGGTATTGGTGAAATTCTCATCCCTGCTAACGAACCAGGTAGTTCTATTATGCCAGGTAAAGTGAATCCTACCCAATGTGAAGCGATGACAATGGTTGCAGCACAAGTAATGGGTAACGATGTAGCTATTTCAGTAGGTGGTACTCAAGGTCATTACGAATTGAATGTATTTAAACCATTAATGGCTTCTAACTTCCTTAAATCAGCTGAGTTGTTAGGTGATGTTTGTGTATCATTTGAAGAACATTGCGCAAGTGGTATTGAACCTAATTACAAGCGTATTAAAGAATTAGTAGACAACTCATTGATGCTTGTCACAGCTCTTAATACTAAAATAGGTTATTATAAAGCTGCCGAAATTGCTCAAACAGCGCACCGCAATGGTACTACCCTCAAAGAAGAAGCTGTACGTCTTGGCTATGTTACTCCTGAGGACTTTGATAAATGGGTACGTCCTGAAGATATGGTAGGAAGCCTTAAATAATTAATAAGTAATAACTTATATAACAAATAAAGGGTATCTGGAAACAACTTTTTAGATACCCTTTTCTTTTAATACACATCTTAAAACTATATTTTTATGCTAAAAAGAAATCTATTTTTATGGCTGTTTACTATAGCCATATCGTTTGGGGCTACTGCTCAAAACTATGAGTGGAAAGAAGCCCAAAGTGGCGGGTATACTTACAAGTATGTAACCCACGACCCCACCAATGCAAGGTTCTATACCTTGAAAAATGGACTTACAGTCATCTTAAGTCCTACTAATAAAGAACCTCGCATTCAGTGTTATGTAGCAGTGAAAGCAGGTAGTAAAACCGACCCTGCTACCAATACAGGGTTGGCTCACTACTTAGAGCACTTGCTCTTCAAAGGTACTGACAAATATGGTTCTCTTGATTGGAACAAAGAAAAGGTACAATTAGACAAAATTGATGCCCTTTATGAAGAGTACAATCACACCAAAGACCCTGCTAAACGTAAGGCTATTTATAAGAAAATTGATTCAGTATCGGGGGTAGCTAGCAAGTATGCAATTGCTAATGAGTACGACAAGATGATGACTGCTATGGGAGCACAAGGTACTAATGCGTTTACTTCTTTTGAGAAAACTGTTTATACTGATGATGTACCAGCAAATGCTATCAATAAGTATATTGCTGTACAAGCTGAACGTTTTCGCAATCCTGTGCTTCGTATTTTCCATACCGAATTAGAAGCTGTATATGAAGAAAAAAATCGCTCTTTGGATAGCGATAATAGTGAAGTATTTGAAACTCTCTTCTCTGAGTTGTTCAAAAAACACAATTATGGCTTGCAAACTACTATTGGTACGGTAGAACATTTAAAAAATCCATCATTAAAAGAAATTCGCAAGTACTTCCAAACCTATTATGTACCTAATAATATGGCAGTAATATTGGCTGGTGATTTCAATCCTGATAAAGCTATTGCCGAAATTGATAAGGCTTTTAGCTATATGCAACCTAAACCTGTACCTCAATATACTTTTGAGAAAGAAGCGCCTATCACTGCCCCTATCATCAAAAAAGTAGTAGGTCCTGATGCTGAAAGTGTTTCTATAGCATTCCGTTTGCCAGGTAACCAAGATAAAGATGCTCTATTAGCTGATTTAGTAGGTGAAATCCTTACCAATGGCAATGCTGGGCTCATCGATTTGAATCTTGTAAAGAAACAAAAATTACTAAAAGCTAGTGCCTTTGCTTATACACTTATAGATTATGGAGTACTATATCTATCAGGAGCTCCTTTACAAGGACAGTCGTTAGAACAAGTAAAAGATCTTATGTTAGGGCAAATAGAAAACCTTAAAAAAGGTAATTTTGATGACGATCTTATTCCTTCTATTATCAACAATTTGAAAAAACAAACGATTCAAGCAACTGAATCTTATAGTAATCGCGCTAATATGTTGATGGCAGCTTTTACTGATAATCTCAACTGGAAAGACCAAGTAGCTTATGTAAATAATCTTTCTAAACTTACTAAAGCCGATATTGTCGCTTTTGCTAATAAATACTTAGGTAATAACTATGTGGCTATTTATAAAGAAAAAGGACAACGCACCAATGTAGAAAAAATTGAAAAACCTACTATTACTCCTGTTGAAACTAATGCCGATAAACAATCAGCTTTTGTGAAAATGATCAACGAGATGCCAAGTACTCCAGTAGCTCCTGTATTCTTAAATTACAGTAAAGATTTACAAAAAGGTAAATTAGGTAATGCCGAAGTATTGTATGTACAAAACAAAGATAATGAGTTGTATCGTTTGAGTTTCCGCTACAAAATAGGTTCAGCTAATGATTTGAAAATGCCTATAGCAGCCCAATACATCCAATTTTTAGGAACTGATAAGAAATCAGCTGAACAAATTTCAAAAGAATTTTATAAGATAGCATCCAGCTTCCAAATTTCTACAGAAGAAGAATATACTTATGTATCAATAGAAGGTTTACAAGAGAATTTTGAAGCTGCTGTTAAACTTTACGAAGATTTAGTTCTCAATGCTCAACCAGATGAACAAGTATTACAAGCACTTAAAGCACGTGTTGCTAAATCACGTGTAGATGTAAAAGCTAATCGTGGGGCTATTATGCAAGCACTTACTAATTATGCTCTTTATGGTTCTAAAAATAAGGTGAACAATGTACTTTCTAATGCCGAAATTAATGCGATTAGTGCAAAGGAATTGGTAGATAGAGTTAAAAATTTGAATAATGTAGAGCAAACCGTTATTTATTATGGACCTGCTACACTTTCAGAACTTACAACTAAACTAAAACCTTTACATAAAGTACCTACTAAGTTTGCTAAAGTAGCTCCTAAAAAAGAGTTTAAACAAGTAGAACAGACTAAAAACCAAGTACTTTTTACTGATTATGAAATGGTACAAGCTGAAACACGCTGGGTGCGCAATACTGTTCCTTTCAACCCTGCTGAAAGTACTGTAATTAGTGCATTCAATAACTATTTTGGTGGAGGTATGGGGTCTTTGGTATTCCAAACCATTCGCGAAAGTAAAGCGTTAGCATATAGTACTTATGGTTATTATGCTTCACCAAGAAAGAAAACTGATAAATACTATGTGCTTGCCTATGTAGGTTCGCAAGCTGACAAATTTAAAGAAGCTGTAGAAGCTATGAATGAACTGCTCAATACAATGCCTGAATTACCAGCTAATCTCGAATTAGCCAAGTTACAAATCAAACAAGAAATAGAAACTGAGCGTATTACTCAAGATGGTATCATTTATAGTTATTTAGCCGCAAAAGAATTAGGACTTAAGGATGATATACGCAAGCAAGTATATCAAAATATAGATGGTATTACAATGAAAGAGATAAAAACTTTCCACGATAAATACCTTTCTAAAAAACCTTATACTTATGTAATTTTAGCTTCTGAAAAGAAACTTTCAAAAGATGAACTTCAAAAAATAGGAGATTTCAAAAAACTCTCTTTAGAAGAACTCTTCGGATACTAAAAATAAAAACGAGGCTCATCAAAAAAGGTGAGCCTCATTTTTTTTGTTATTTTCTTCAGTTTTTACTTTTTCATAGCTTCTTTGATATGAGCTACTTCAGCTCCTATATCACCTGCTCCTACAGCTAATAATAATTGAGGACGTTTCTTGAGTAGAAGAGGAATAAGTTCAGTTTTGCTTACTAAAGTTTTTTTAGAAGTAGTTATTTTCTCTAATAAAACTTGTGAAGTAATTCCCTCTATAGGTAATTCACGTGCAGGATAGATATCTAATAGTATCACTTCATCAAATTGTGATAGACTTTTTGCAAAATCATTCATAAAATCACGTGTACGAGTGAAAAGGTGAGGTTGAAAAACAATAGTTTTAGGAGTATTAGGATACATTTCGGCTACTGCTTGATATAGCGCATTAATTTCAGAAGGGTGATGGGCATAATCATCAATGAAAACAAAGTCTTTTTCTTTAATGATATATGAAAAACGACGTTTTACCCCTTTAAAAGTAGCTAAGTGAGGCAACAATTTTTCAGGAGCAATTCCTGCTTTTACAGCCATAGCAATAGCTGCCAAAGCATTGAGTAAGTTGTGTCGTCCTGGTTTCATAAAGGTAATATCTTTATAAATACCTCCTGCATATTTGAAATCAAAATGATAAATACCATCTACAATATGAATGTTTTGGAAACTGTAATCAGAATTATCTTCTAAACCATACGTTTCACCAGCTATATTTAGTCCATTGCGCACAATGAGACTGCCTCCTGGTTTAATTTTTCCAGCAAACTCGTGAAATCCTTCTATAAGATGTTGCTCATCACCATAAATATCGAGGTGATCAGCGTCCATAGAGGTAATACAAGCAATGTTAGGTGAAAGTCGCAAAAATGAACGGTCAAACTCATCGGCTTCAACTACTGTATATTCACTACCTTTGAGTACCAAATTACTATTGAAATTTTCGGCTATACCTCCTAAAAAAGCACTTACCGAAGCTCCACTTTCTACCATAATATGGGCTAAAATACTTGATGTTGTAGTTTTACCGTGAGTACCTGCAACAGCTAAACAAAAGGAGTTTTTAGTAATGAAGCCTAACACTTCTGATCGTTTTACTACTTGATAGCCATTTTCTTGAAAAAAAACTAACTCTTTATGATCTTTAGGAACAGCAGGGGTATATACCACTAAAGTAGTTTCTACATTTTTAAATGAATTAGGAATAGCATCTAACTCATCGGTAAAGTGTACTTTTATACCTTCTTTTTCTAGCATTTCAGTAATATCGGTAGGGGTACGATCGTAGCCAGCTACCACTTTACCATTGGCATTGAAATAACGTGCAAGGGCAGACATTCCTATGCCTCCAATACCTATAAAATAAACATTTGTTATTGGTTGTAAATTCATAATTTCTTTGTTTCTAATAATTTACCATTTTTATAAGTGCTCACAGTGCTTTCTTTTATACTGCGATCTTCACATATTTTTTGAGAAATTACCCCTTTTTCATATAACTCTTTGCAGTTACCTTTTTCAGTAACATACCATTTTTCAGTTATTTTTCCTTCAGGGTCATATTTGGTAGTAGTTTTACTATTTATTTGTTCGAGTTTGAGTTTGCCATTTTGATAATATTCTTTGGTAGTATTTTTAATAGTATTTACTTCTTTACTGGGGTTGCCATTCTTGTGATAATTAGTTACTATTTGGTCAGCGCCTTCTTTTAAATTAGTGTATATTTCTATTTTTTGAGCAATATTTCCAGCGTGGTCATACACCAATCCTTCTATAGTATTACCTTTGAAGATATTTTTTTTGCGTAATCTTCCTTCAGGAGTAAAAATATGAATTTCAGCAAGTTTTCCATTGTTAAAAATATAAGTAGAAGGAATGTTACGCTTTTTATTTACAAATTTACCTTCACCTACTAATTGACCACTATTACCTATTTCAAACTCGAAATGTTGTTCGTTGTTATCAATGATGTAAGTACCTTTTTGTAAAGCTATCTTTCTCGTGATAAATGCCTGACGTATCATATCAGCATTGATAGCAGCTGAGTTACCTGATTTGAGATTGCGTTGTAATTGTTGGTATACTTCATAGTTTGTATATTCTTTGATTTCTACAATACCTTTTTTGAAATCATCACTTTTAGTATCTATAAATACAGAGGGTTTTAAGGTAGTTTGTGCTATAGAAAACACTCCTCCTCCTAAGAGAGCTATAAAGGTTAAAAATTTAGTCATCTGTTATTTATTATTAAATCTACAATTTCTTTGGTTGCATTGGGTTGAGCTAGCGCTTTAATATGAGACGAAAGATTTTGCTGTTGAGTTTCATCAGTTATCAAGCTGCTAAAAGTATCTGCAAATTTACTATCTAATTCATTTTCTTTTATTAAAATAGCAGCTTGTTTATCAGCTATAGCACGTGCATTTTTAGTTTGATGATCTTCGGCTACATTAGGTGAGGGAATAAATATTACTGGTTTGCCTACTACACATAATTCACTTACAGAACTTGCACCTGCTCGCGAAATAATTACATCGGCAACGGCATAAGCTTGTTCCATACGATCAATAAAAGCTAAAACGTGTACTTGTGAACTATTATACTTTTTGTATTCTTCATAGTAAAGTTTGCCACATTGCCATAGCACTTGTACCCCTAATTTTTCAAATAAAGGCAACTGAGCTTCCACTAACTGATTGATACGTCGTGCTCCTAAACTTCCTCCTAATATCAAAAGTGTTTTTTGATGAGGATTAAGTTGAAAATACGATAAACCTTCTTCGCGATGTTGCTCTATATTTAATAAACCTCCACGAATAGGATTACCCGTTTTTACGATTTTCTCTTTTGGAAAGAAAACTTCCATACCATCATAAGCAACACATATTTTCTTTGCCTTTTGGGCAAGCATCTTGTTGGTAATGCCAGCATAGGAATTTTGTTCTTGAATAAAAGTAGGGATTCCCATTTGTCCTGCTACTTTCACTACAGCTCCACTAGCAAACCCTCCTGTACCTATGACGGCATCAGGCTTAAAACGATTGATGATTTGTCGGGATTTCCATAGACTATGGATAAACTTTAGTGGAAAAATCAAATTTTGCCAAGTGAGCTTGCGTTGAATTCCTGAAATCCACAAGCCTTCAATAGGATAACCAGCTTGAGGTACCTTTTGCATTTCCATACGATCTTTAGCCCCTACAAAAAGTATTTCGGCTTCAGGTAAACGTTTTTTTATTTCATCGGCAATAGCGATGGCAGGGAATATATGTCCGCCAGTACCACCTCCTGAGATAATAAATTTTTTCATAGAATTTAGTTATTTAGTTTTTAGTTCAATAACTGTGATTTCAGGCCATACTCCTAAACGACCAGGGAAAGCGTGATAACCAAAACCTCTATTTACATTCAGGTATTTACCATCCTCCTCATACATTCCTCCCCAATATTTGTAAATATATTGTGAAGGGCTCCATTTTAGCCACCCAGGTATTTCAATACCACATTGCATCCCGTGTGTATGACCACTGAGAGTAAGTTGAACATCTTTATTTTCAGGTAATACAACCTCTTGCCAATGAGTTGGGTCGTGACTCATTAATATTTTAAAATCTTCGGTATTTACACCTTCCATAGCCTTATTCAAATCGCCATATTTAGAAAATCGACCGTGTCCCCAGTTTTCTACCCCTATTAAAGCTATTTTTTCGCCATTACGTTCTAAATAACAATGTTCGTTAAGCAATAGTTGCCATCCCATTTGTTTTTGTAATTGGAATAAATGCTCTAAATTTTGTTGTTTAGCTTCAGGAGTTTCCCAAGAGGAATAATCACCATAGTCGTGGTTACCCATAATAGAAAATACTCCATCAGGTGCTTGGAGAGTAGCAAAAAGTGATTTCCAATTGTGTACCTCATTTGCTAAATTATTTACCAAATCGCCTGTAAAAAGGATTACATCGCTTTTTTGTGAGTTGATAAGCTCTACTCCATAGCGTATTTTCTCATAGTTGTCAAAGCTACCACAATGAATATCAGATATTTGAGTAATGCGATAGCCATCAAATGCTTTAGGGAGATTATCGAAATACAATGTGTATTTCCAAACTTTATAGTTATATTTTCCTTTGAAAATACTATAGAGGATAGAAGCAAAAGGAATAGCTGCCAATCCCCAACCTAAAGTACTTACAAACTTACGACGAGAAGGAATACGCGGTGCATTAGTAGGTTTGCGAAATATAGCTTTTATAAGTCGTGTAATATCTTCTAATAACAAAGGAAGAGTTACAAACAAACAGATAATAAGCCACGTAAGTAGCCCTGCAATAGCATATTGTTGAGGGGCACTCCATACAACTTTTCCTCTACAGAACCAATGGTACAACAAGTGAATTACCACTCCTATTGTGATGAGCCAAAATAGCCATTCTACCCAACGGGGAACTTTGAGGGTTTTTAAACTTCTACTTGCATAAAATATTAGTAGAAAATAAATTATAAAAATACCAATAAGAATTATATAAACCATATTCATTTGTCAATTTACCAATTTGCTAATTGACAACAAACTGGCTAATTATTCATAATTTTTTTGATGTTTTCAACATTAGAAATAGGGCGTTTTGTTTCGTCTAAAAACGCCTCTGTTTTAAATGAGAAAGGCAAAGATGTACCTAAATCCTCAAAAACTGTACCTGAAAAGTGCACTTGGATAAAACCAGCAGCTTTTATCTGTATAATGCTCTGTGGATTGATACCTCCCCCAGGCATAATTGTAGGTTGACCTGCAGCTATGCGGTTGAGTTCTTTAAGCAGTTCTAATCCTTCAATAGCTGATTTTTTACCCCCTGAGGTAAGAATACGTTCAACTCCCAAACGTTTAAGGGTTTTAATTGCAGCAATGGGATCGGGGGCACAATCAAAAGCACGATGATAGATAAATTCCATAGTACCTGCAGCTTCTTTGAGGCGTGCAGTACGTTCTTCATCAATTGTGTTATCGCGATGTAACACTCCTGTTACTACTCCTTGGCAACCTAATTCACGACAGAGATTGATGTCGCGTAACATCACATCAAACTCCTCATCGGTATAAGTAAAATTACCACTACGAGGACGTATCAGTACACAGTTACCGATAGAGAGTTCATCCATTACTTTTTTAATTAATCCATAGCTGGGGGTTACCCCTCCTACACCTAATTCGCTACACAACTCTATACGGGTAGCACCTGATATTTCAGCATTTTTAGCCGACTCAAAAGAGCTGGCACATATTTCATAAATCATAGTCTTTGTTAATTTAGAGCGCAAATGTACAAAACAATTGATAATTAGCAATGAAGAATGAGTAATTAATATAAAAATATCCGAGAAAAGTATTATACTTCCTCCGATATTTATATTTGAAGATGTTTCTTTAGTTGTTAGTTTTGTTAAGATTTTCTAATACTGAATCAAAGAACAACAACATTTCGTGAGCGTGGTATTTGCCGTATTTGTTGAAAGTTGCTTGTGTTTTAGTATCAGGTTTCCAATCGAAGAAAGCGTGATTGGCACCTCCTACTTGTATATACTCCACCCTTTGACCGGATTTGGAAAGGGCGCGTTCGTAAGCTTTGACCTCTTCATCTTTTATAAGTCCATCTTCTGAACCTCTAAACAATAATTGGGGTATAGCTCTTTTAGAAGCCTCGGGAATATTATTGATAGGAGCTATTTCGTTCAAAAAAGGATAGTTCTTAAACATAAAAGCAAGAGTTTCTGGACGAAAAACTCCATAACTAGGGGCAACAGCTTTGATAGCATTAGTTAACTCATCACGCACTTGAGTTACTGTTTTTCCTTTAGGCATATAGGTAGGCATAAACTCATACACACCTTGTATTTTACCAAAACCTTTATCACCTATACTTTCTACAAAGTTAGCTGCTGAGGCAGATAGATGTCCTCCCGCACTATCACCTGTAAGGAATAACTTACTGCTATCGCCTCCATATTTAGCAGCGTTTTCAGCAATGTGTAACAAAGCTCCATACACATCTTCTATAATTTGGTGCAATTGAGTAGGAGTACTATCTCTGTCTAGTTTGTCTATCCAGCGATAATCAATGTTGAAAACCACATATCTGCCACTGTTTGCTAATTCGCGTGCCAAACCTCTCATCACCGATTCAGTATTGGAGCTCCATCCACCTCCGTGGATAATTACAACACAAGGTAGGTTTTGCTTACCTTTAGGACTATATACATCGTATTTTAGCAGTTTTACTCCCGGTTTAGCATAAACAATATCTTGCACTACTTTCAGATTAGCTTCCGCTTTTTTAAGTACAAAACAAGCTCCTACATTCATATCTTTGTCTACTTTCACTTTGAACTCAGGTGTAGATTGTTCATAAAACATAGCCCCCCACTGTTCTGGTAAGGAGTAATAGCCACTATCAAAAATATAGCCAGTGGCAGGGGTTGCTTTGAGTATAAGAACCGTGCCTGCTTTTACCATTCCGCCCTTAGGTAAAGTAGGGCTAATAGTATACGAACCATTACGTGCCTCATCAGGCGTTACTTTGAATTTGTTTTGTGCTTGTAGCCCTATAACAAATAAGGTTATAGCACTGAATAGTATGTATTTTTTCATATCTGTTTATTTTAACTATAAAAACAATTCATTTACTTTCCCATATTCTGCCCATTGCATATCATACACTTCATCGGCGAGAGCTTTATCGCTTACTACCTGTAATCCTTGAGCTTCGGCTTTGAGGGTTAGCAGGTTGCCGATAGTAGTTTTAGCATTTAATTTATTGAGTAGAGCTTTTACAGTATCGAGAGATAGATCATTAGCAAGCTGTCCTTGGAAAGGGAGTTCCATCCAAATAATCTCTTTAGCCTCTACCTCTAAGATACCAAAGATGAGTCCTTTTTGTAATGATTGAGCGATACGCACCTGATGAATCACGGTAGAAGGATCATAGGCTACCCCTGTACGCTCAGATACTTTCATTTTATGCTTACTATCCATCCAACCTACTACTAAATTAGGTGATAGAGCTCCATTAGAATAAGCATTGCATACAAAGGTTACGTACTTAGCTTTCTTTTGGCGCAAGATATTTACATCGATATTGATATACTCGGCGGTACCTACTTTATTAGGAATACTACGAATATCACCACTGTGTTGGCAACCCGTAGCGGTAAGTCTACCAAAAAAGCAGATCTCATTTTCCATTCTACATTCTTCGTCAAAGGTAATATAGCAAGACAAGTCCATATCGAGATGCTGGGCAGGGAGGTCTTTACCCCATTGCATAAAAAGGCGTATCTCGTTGCCTTCTAAAGGAAATTTCGTACCCATTAGGGTTGCATTGAAGTCGTGTATATTATTGCTTCTATCACCTATAGGCAAAGGGATATGATACAGCTGTTCATCTATAAATATCGTTTTATGAGGATTGGGTTGTTTAGCAAACTTTCGGCGTATTGTCCACAAACAAAGGTCTTCTACAGCTGTTTTCATCTGGGCTAATTGCTCTTCGTTATAACCTAAATTTACCCATTGATTTTTAGGAGCATTTATATAATCACCTGTGATGATTTTTATAGGGCGTGTACCCTGTGATGTAAAGTAAAGGTCGGCATAATTATTAAGGGTAAAGAGCAAACGCATAGGCACTTGGTCTATTACTTCTTTGAAGGAGATAATCGTATCATCTGCACCCACCCATAACATAGTAGCGAATAGCGAACGTGCAAACTGGGAAGGGCGTTCTTTTAGATATTCTAAAACAGTATCAGTATCTACATTTAGGTAAGCCTGTTGAACCTTGCCTTGCCACACTTCGTATTTCTGATGATAGAAAATATCTAATAGTGTAGCAAGCTTTTCAAAGCCTTTTTTCTTGCTATACTCGGCTAAACGCAAGGCACGAATAAAGCGCACCCACATTTCGCGCTTAGGGTGCATTAATTCACAAGCCTTCTCAGCTGAAAGAGACAAATTATTTAGCCAGCGTGCTACTCGGGTACATTCCTCACGAGAGTACTTGAGTTTGAGAGCTTGTTTTGCTTCAGTTGTAGCTTGCTCACTCTTATCTAATTGACGCATTATATGCTGGTTGTTTTTAGCATTTTTAGCAACAATTGTTTTAGGAGGGATTATCTGTAAGAAGCCTGTTTTTTTATACCACAAATAGCGCAAAATATCGGTAGGGGTACGAAAACAAGTGCCTGCTTCAGTTTCTTTTCCTTCAGATAAGTAACTATCGACTACTAAGATGAGTGTTTCTTTCATCTGGATAGTTGTTTCTTTGGCTACTGAGAAGTAAGGCAACAAGAGCTTAAGAGAATCGGATTGGGTAGCATCTAAAGCAGTTTTGGAAGCTAATAGATTTTGGTAATATGTATTAGCCTCTCCCTCTCTCCAAAGGTCTAGAATTTTGAGTTTGCTACCTTGCTCGGTATGTTCTATCTTACCTGACTCAAAAGGTGTGCCACAGAAAGGACAGCCATTATAACGCCACAAAGGGAAAGTACCATAAGGAATATAGTGTCCACAAGCTAAAAATCGCTCGTGTTTAGGTATGTAAGAATCGTTATATCTTTCATCTTCGTCTTGATAGTAATCGTAATAATAGCTAGAGTACTCATCATCATATTTTATTAGGTCAGGATACTGATTGTAGAAAGCAGTGATGATATGATCTATTGCACTCTCGCCTGTAGGTACTTCCCAATTCTTAATGAGAGGAGTCCAATTGAGATTGACATTGAGTACTTCTTTAATAATGCGTATCACCTCTTGGCGAAACTCGCTATTAGTACCATTGATAGCATGCAAAAGGTCTTCAGTAACCCCAAAACCATGTTGTCGTAGGGCAGCTACTAGTTCCAAGGTACCTGACTGTATGGCTCTTTGTGAGACCATAGTATGAGGAATATAAAGGGCGTTTTGCCTAAGGGCAACTTTTTGTATGTTGATTGTTTTTCCCATAGTATAAAATAAAAAAAGAAAGGTAATCACGGAAGTAAGTTCTTACCAAAAGAGAAATGAAGTAACTTCCGTTTGACCTTTCTTTATTAATTATGAACACAGATTTTTATTCTTCGGTAGGAGGTGTTAGTTCCTCAGCAGCATCGGTTTCTTCATCATCTTCTTTCATTACTTTAGTAACAGCTGCGATAGAGTCTTTACCTTTGATATTGATGAGTTTTACACCTTGCGTAGCACGTCCGGAGATGCGCAGTGTATCGATGGAGAGGCGTATTGCAATACCTGATTTATTGATAATCATCAAATCTTCTCCCTCTAACACGCTCTTGATAGCTACTAACTGACCTGTTTTCTCCGTAATAGAAATAGTTTTAACTCCTTTACCACCGCGGTTAGTGATACGATAAACAGCCTCGTGTGTTTCAGGGTCATCGATGTATGAACGTTTTCCATAACCGTTTTCAGAAACAACTAATACGGTTTCTTCGCGTGGGTTTTCGATAGCTATCATACCTACTACTTCATCGTTTTCAATGTCAAGGTCGATACCACGTACTCCCTGAGAATTACGCCCTACAGCACGCACTTTGTCTTCTCCAAAACGTATTGCACGACCTGATTTCACTGCTAACATCAGCTGGCTACTGCCTGAGGTAAGTTTAGCTTCGATAAGCTCGTCGCCTTCTTTAATAGTAATGGCATTGATACCATTCTGACGTGGGCGGGAGTATTCTTTGAGCAAGGTTTTCTTTACAGTACCTTGTTTGGTAGCCATAATGAGGTAGTTGTTGTTGATATACTCTTCATCTTTGAGATTTTGAACGCTCACAAAGGCTTTAATTTTGTCGTCTTGTTCTATATTGATAAGATTTTGTACAGCACGACCTTTGGCAGTTTTGCTACCTTCAGGGATTTCGTAGACGCGCATCCAAAAACATTTACCTTTCTGGGTAAAGAACAATAGATATTGGTGATTAGAGCTTACAAATAGGTGTTCTAAGAAATCTTGGTCCCGAGTGGTAGAGGCTTTTTGACCTACCCCTCCCCTACTTTGTGTTTTATACTCACTGAGGGAAGTGCGTTTGATATAACCTGCGTGAGAAATGGTAATGACCATTTTATCATCGGGGATCATATCTTCTACACTAAACTCGCCTCCTGCATACTCAATAGTAGAGCGACGTGCATCGCCGTATTTTTCTTTTATTTCAAGAAGTTCTTCTTTGATAATTTCAGTTCGACGTTCTTTACGAGCTAAGATATCTTCTAAATCACGTATTTCGGCTAACTTTTGTTCGTATTCTTCTTTAGTTTGCAATATTAACGCTTTGTTGATACGGCGTAGAGCTAAGGCTAAGATAGCTTCGGCTTGAATATCTGTAAGATCAAATTCAGCTATCAAATCTTCTTTAGGTTTATCGTGAAAACGGATGATTTCAATAGCTTTACCCATTGTATCTTCTGTAGCCATCACTTTCATAAAACCTTCCAAGATATGGATACGTTCTTTAGCTTTACGCAACTCGTAATCAGTGCGACGATATACCACATCGTGACGATGTTCTACAAAGTGATAAATGAGCTCTTTAAGGTTTAATAGTTGAGGGCGACCATTTACCAAAGCAATGTTATTCACACTGAAAGAAGTTTGTAATTCAGTATGTTTAAACAAGTTGTTTAGTACTACATTAGGTACAGCATCACGTTTTAGGATATAAACAATACGAATCTTACCACGAGCTGATTCATCGCGTACATCAGTAATACCCTCTAACTTACCTTCTTTTACTAAATCGGAGGTTTTTTTCAGTAAGATAGATGTATCTACTTGATAAGGTACTTCGGTAACGACTATACATTCTTTGCCTCTTACCTCTTGAAATTCAGCTTTAGCACGTACAATCACACGACCACGTCCTGTTTTAAAAGCCTCTTTTACTCCTTCATAACCATAGATAATACCACCTGTAGGGAAATCAGGAGCTTTGATATATTTGATAAGTTCATCTATTTCAATATCATTATTATCAATATAAGCGATAGTACCATCAATTACTTCACTAAGGTTATGAGGAGCCATATTAGTAGCCATACCCACAGCGATACCCGCAGAACCATTCACTAATAAATTAGGAATACGGGTAGGAAGTACGATAGGTTCTTCACGAGAATCATCATAAGTAAGTTGGTGGTCAACAGTCTCTTTATCGATATCAATAAGCATATCTTCTGAGAATTTGCGCATACGAGCTTCGGTATAACGCATTGCGGCAGGTGGGTCACCTCCCATAGAACCAAAGTTACCTTGCCCATCAACGAGCATATAGCGCAAACTCCAGTACTGAGCCATACGCACCATAGTATCATACACAGCGGTATCGCCATGAGGGTGGTATTTACCTAGTACTTCCCCAACAATGGCAGCTGATTTTTTATAGGGACGATTGCTGAGTACGCCCATATCGAACATACCATAAAGCACGCGACGGTGAACAGGTTTCAACCCATCACGAACATCGGGTAGCGCGCGCGAAACGATTACTGACATCGAATAATCGATGTAAGCGGATTTCATCTCTTCGCTGATATCAACAGGAATCAATTTTTCTCCTTCTGTCATAATTATTTACTATATAAAAGTAAGGTTTTTATTACAATTAGCGGGCTAAGATACAAAGTTTTTTTGAGATAGCAATAAAAAAGTTGATGTTTTTTTTTGATTTTTTTTTTAAGTTTTTGATATTCAATATGTAATTAATAATTTTCTATTAGCAATTAGCTAAAATATTTTAGCTAATTAGATGGAAGTTAAATGGCTATTTCTGCGGAATATACAAAGAAAAACGAGGTTTTGTTTTGAAATAGATAATAGCCTGATTTACAAGAGTAGTTAATTTTTTACACTTTAAAAATCAGTTATTTAAAAATGTTTTCTAAAAAATAATTCTTTTTTTTCTTGGCGTATTCAAAAAAACACGTACTTTTGCAAAATAAAAGAACATAAAACAATAATTTATGGCAACATTTATTAATTACACAATTATTATTATCTATTGTACAGCTTTGATAGGCATTTTTTTATATAGTCTTTCAATGCTTAGTTTGCTACTGAACTATTTAAAACACCGCAAACAAAATGATGAGTCTCCTAAGTTTAACCTCCTTGACCCTAAAGAGATACCTTACGTAACCATCCAATTACCACTTTACAATGAAAAGTATGTAGTACCTCGTTTACTTGAAAATATTGCAAAACTAGAGTATCCACGTACTAAACTTGAAATACAAGTACTAGATGATTCTACTGACGAATCAGTAGCTGAAACAGCTGAAATTATCAAAAATTTGCAAGCTACAGGCTTAGATATTCAACATATACGACGTGAAAATCGTCAAGGTTTCAAAGCAGGAGCTCTAAAAGAAGGTTTAGCTATTGCTAAAGGTGATTTTATAGCTATCTTCGATGCTGACTTTTTACCACAACCTGACTGGCTTAAACGTACTGTTATTTACTTCAAAGACCCTGAAATAGGGGTAGTACAAACCCGTTGGGGACACATCAATCGTAATTACTCTATCCTTACTAAAATACAAGCCCTAGCTCTTGATGTTCACTTCACTCTTGAACAAGTAGGGCGTAACTCTAAAGGCTATTTTATCAATTTCAATGGTACTGCAGGTATTTGGCGCAAAACGTGTATATATGATGCAGGTAACTGGGAAGGCGATACTCTAACAGAAGATCTTGACCTTAGTTATCGCGCTCAATTAAAAAATTGGAAATTCAAATATTTGGAAGATGTTGAAACTCCTGCAGAACTTCCTGTAGTTATCTCGGCTGCACGCTCACAACAATTCCGTTGGAACAAAGGAGGAGCTGAAAACTTCCGCAAAAGTGTAGGTCGTTTACTTGCTGCTAAAAATATTGGATGGAAAACTAAATTTCACGGAGTAATGCACCTCTTGAATAGTTCAATGTTTTTATGGGTGTTTATAACTGCTATTTTCAGTATCCCAATGTTATACCTTAAAAATCAATATGGTCATTTAGGATGGATATTCCACTTTACTAGTTTCTTTATTACAAGTACTATTATTTTGTTTATCTGTTATTGGTTTACTTATAAGAACTTGCAAGGGAAGACTTTTGATGACTTTTTGAACTATGTGAAGCTATTCTTTACATTCTTCTCAGTGGCTTTAGGATTTTCTTTCCACAATACTATTGCTGTACTTGAAGGACATAGTGGCAAACGCAGCGAGTTTGTACGTACCCCTAAGTTCAACATCAGTTCGCTAAGTGATAGCTGGAAAAACAATAAATATATCAACACCAAACTATCACCTAATATGATAGTAGAGTTTTTGCTAATGTTGTATTTTGCTTTTGGATTATATAGTGCTGTTCGTCTCAATGACTTTGGTATGTTTCCTTTCCACTGTATGCTTACTTTAGGTTTTGGATTTGTGTTTTTCAAATCGCTTACCTCAAAAGCCTGATTAGATTAGTAGATTAGTAAATTAGAATATAAATTAAAAAGGGTTGTCTATTAAAAAGGCGACCCTTTTTTAGAATTTTATGGAAGGACTGATTGGATTATATGAAGCGCTTAGTAAGGAGGGTACTTTTTTAGATATAGAGAAAGAGTGCCATTATATAAAGTGCCTTATGAATTTTTGGGAAAAGGAAATCAAAGAACACCCTAATTTATTTTTTGATATGGTAGAGAGGATTGATATTTCTCATCAGCAGAATGTATTTGAAGCTCCTTCTTATAGGGAAGTATACTATAATTTTGCTTACTATCTAATGAAGATAAGAGCATTTTTCCCTGAACAGAAAGATTTCTTAGGGATGGTAGTTGAGAATATACGTGCTGAAGTATGGCAGGTTGAGATTTCTATCAAGGATTTTAACAGTTATACAAAACTAATCAGAAGAGAGACTGCAAGTATTCCAGAATATAATCTGCTTTTTTTGGGGTGCTGGATAGTAGAAAGACTATGGGAGAGGTGTAGTGATGTATTAACTATCTTTTTTGATACAGAAGAAGCAGCGTGCTTAAGGGATATTTTAAATTATTTATGGCAGGTAATAGATGAGAATAGTTTGTGGAACAAAGAAAAGATGCAACAATATTATGAAGTTCTACAAGGTATCGATAAGAAAATCCTAGATAAGACAGATTTTGAGGAAAAAGCTATTTATGAATTGCTAAGGGCTTTAGAGGTATTGTTACAATATTGTATCAGAAAGGAAAGAGGTTTTGAAAGCACTATTTGGCAAGCAGTGACTGATGTGATAGATGTAAAGATGCAGATGGATGGCAAGGATATACATACCTCAAAGGGATTCGCTGATGAGGAACTGCAATACGAGATGGAATGCCTACGGTATATACTTTACTTTTCTCAAGGATTTAAAAAAGATTTGTATGATAAACAACTTTTCTCTAAAGGCAGAAGGATACACCTTAGCAAAGGAAAAGCACTAAAAATAGCAAAGGCTTATCAAGAGCAATAGTTTCCTAAATTAGTAGGTGAAGAAGTGCTTAACCATATACAACTCAGTCCGCGATTTGGGGTAGAAGGAGAGATAGCGTGGATTATAACGGGAGCACATAATTTTTTGGGTGATGTATGGGAACAATGGTATGTAGTATCGGATATTACAGAGGAAGTTGATAATGTATTTGATAAGTTTGGTAATCGTTATTACCCGCATAAGGAAAATTTAAATAAACGTTAGAATACAATGACCGCAAAATATTTTTATATATCATTTTTATTGCTTTTTACTGCTTGTAGACAATCATCTAATATACAGAATGACACAATAAACCACGAACAGGATAGTATTAAGGAAATAGTAGTAAATAATGATAGTGTTTTAAAAAAGATTCCAATAAAAGTTTTTTATAGAGCCTTAGTTTCTAATGAACAACGGATTGAAATAGATACTCTATCTTCCTTAACAATCTACAAAGACTATATAATAGATAAATTGAGTATGGATTACTATCTTATCAATATAGATAGTATTGAACAAAGTGATACCAAGATATATTTTACATCAAGTAAAGAAAGTTCTTATGTAGATTTTGAAGAGAATCAACTTATTAAATGGAATACACTAACTCTTGAATGGTATAGAAATACCGTAATAGAAAAGGATAAAAAGAAGATGTTTATTTGGAATTTGCAACACGATAATAGTCTTTATAGCATGCTTATTGATAGTATGGATATAAAGAAATCAAAATATCCTATATACCAGTGGAAAGAGTAAGGAAGTTAGGAATATAATAGTAAAACTAACTTAGATAGTATTTTGAAGTTAGTTATAATCCTTTTTAGGAACTTGATGATAATAATAATTTTAAATTATAGACAATGAAAACACGTATTACAGAACTTTTTAATATTCAATATCCTATCATTCAGGGAGGAATGATATGGGCAAGTGGGTGGCGATTAGCCTCAGCAGTGAGCAATGCAGGCGGTTTGGGACTATTGGGCGCAGGCTCTATGCATCCCGAAACCCTTGTAGAACATATACGCAAGTGCAAAGCGGCTACTGATAAACCTTTTGGAGTAAATATACCAATTATGTACCCTGAAATGGACAAGGCTATTGAAGTGATTTTACGCGAGGGAGTAAAAATTGTATTTACTTCAGCAGGAAATCCAGCTACTTATACTTCTTTATTACAAAAAGAAGGTATAAAAGTAGCTCACGTAGTGAGCAGTAGTAAGTTTGCCCTCAAAGCACAAGCAGCAGGTGTTGATGCGGTAGTGGCAGAAGGTTTTGAAGCAGGTGGGCACAATGGACGTGAGGAAACCAGCACAATGGTGCTCATTCCTGCGGTGCGTAGAGTATTAGAAGTTCCACTTATTGCAGCGGGAGGAATCGCTACAGGTAGTGGTATGTTAGCTGCAATAGCATTGGAAGCTGATGGTGTGCAAATAGGTAGTAGATTTGTAGCTACTACTGAAGCGTCTGTACACCCCGCATTCAAAGAGAAGGTTATAGCAGCTGGTGAAGGAGATACAGAACTTACACTAAAAGAATTAGCCCCTGTGAGATTACTAAAGAATGGTTTTTATGAACAAGTGAAAGAGCTATACAATACCCAAAAAGCTACTATTGAGAACCTAAAAGCCTTAGTAGGTAGTCGTCGTACCAAACAAGGAATGTTTGAAGGAGATATGGAGCAAGGGGAATTGGAAATAGGGCAAGTAGCTTCACTTATCACTAAAGTACAAAGTGTACAAGAAGTTATCAATGAGATTATAACAGAGTATCATAAAGGTATAGAAAGACTTACAGCTTTAAAATAAAACAATGGAGCGAATAGAAATCTTTACTAGTAAAAAGAAAAACATCTTTTTACTATTCTTAGTCATTATTTTCTTAGCAGTAGGGATATTTTGTTTTCTGAATGCTAATGAATTATCTAATGATGGCAAAAGGAGCATTGTTTTTATAGAAACTATGAGTATTATCGTTATGGTTTTTGCTTTAACAGCTCTATTTTTTATTATAAAAAACTTGCTAAACAATCAATGGGTACTTGCTATAGATGAAAAAGCCCTACATATAAGAATACAAAAGTATTATCTTATTCCTTGGCAAGAAATAATAGGCTTTCAAGAATTAGAGATCAAAGGGAATAAGAGTATTTTGATACAAGTGAGAAATCCAGGAACTCTTATTGCTAATGAAAAGAACTTTTTTGTAAAAAGATGATGCAATGGAGTCAGAAAATGTATGGAGCTCCTATTAGTATTGCAAGTTCTACAATGAAAATCAGTCATAAAGAACTTGTTTCGCTACTTTTAGTAAGTTTTGCTACTTATAAAGATAAAAATTAGTAAGAATATGCGCTTTAAAACTTTATGCAAAGTAATTATACTATTGTCATTTGTTATATTTGCAACTTGTATAGCATTCTTAGTTTATATACTTGGAGAAAAGGCTTATATTGATTGGTTAAAAGCTGATACAAACAAAGCTTGGGGATGGGGGTTTATAGTAGGTCTTATATTATTTTATGTTTTACCTTTATGTCTGCTTATCAGTAGTTTTTTATTTTTAAAAAAACGAATCTTTTTTTGGATTCCTTATATTATATTGTTGATTTATGCTATTGATGAAAGTTTTATAGGTTGTTGGACTCACCCTTTACGCGGAACTTTGCTATTATTATCCATAAGTGCTGGGTACTTATTTTCATTTGTTTCTCTTTATTTTTATCAGAAGAAAAAAATGAGAAAAATATTGATTTATAAGCATTTACTTTTATATTTACGGAAAACATAATAAAAAAGTCTTAAAAAATTTGGAATATAATAGCAAATGCCCGTATATTTGCAATCGGAAAATATATCTATATCACTATAATTGCGGGAGTAGCTCAGTTGGTAGAGCGTCAGCCTTCCAAGCTGAATGTCGCGAGTTCGAACCTCGTCTCCCGCTCTACAAACAAAAAGCCTGATAACAACATATTGTTATTAGGCTTTTTGTTTATCATTTCTAATTTTATTTTTACAACATTGTATGCTTCCTGAGCTTCATTGCCAATTCCCAAATAGCAATTCCTGCACTTACAGAAATATTTAGAGAATGTTTAGTGCCATACTGTGGGATTTCTATCACCTCATCAGAAGCTGAAACCACTTCTTGTTCCACTCCTTTTACCTCGTTGCCAAAGATAATAGCATATTTTTGCTTTCCGTTAGGCTGAAAATTATTCAGCATTGTGGAATTTTCAGCTTGCTCAATGCTAATAATATAAACATCTTGCTCTTTTAGCTTTTCTACTATCGAAAGTGTATTTTCTACATATTCCCACGCCACACTATCAGTCGCACCCAAAGCCGTTTTATGAATCTCTTTATTTGGAGGAGTGGCGGTAATCCCACAGAGGTATATCTTTTCAATTAAAAAAGCATCACAAGTGCGAAAAACAGAACCTATATTGTTCAAACTTCTCACATTATCCAAAATTACTATTAGAGGTGTCTTTTCTGCCTTCTTAAATTGCTCAATATCCAATCTATTGAGTTCATTATTCGCTAATTTACGCATATTACAGTCTGTTTACTTTATCTACTCCTTTGATGTTCTTAATATCTTGCATCAGTTTTTTTTAAGTAGCATTGTTATTGATTGAAATAGAAACTTTTCCGCTGAATACATTACCTTCGGTATCTATATTAATATTGGTAAGTTTTACAAATTTGCTATCCAAAATCACTTTTGAGATATCACTGATGAGTCCATCGCGGTCAATACCACTAATTCTAAGACTCACTTTGAAATCTCTTTCATCAGATTTTACCCATTTAGCTTGAATGATACGATAAGCGTAATTCGATTGCATCGAAATGGCATTCGGACAAGTTTTTTTGTGTACTTTCACCCCTTCATTGATAGTAACAAACCCAAAAATAGGATCACCAGGAATAGGATTGCAACATTTTGAAAAAGTATAATCTAATGATTCTTCTTCTTTGCCAAACACAATGCTATCATAGTGAACGTTGGGCGAATAAATAGGTTCGTCAGTAGGTTTTTTAACTACTTTATTTTTGAATAAGCCAAAGAAAGATGTGCGATGAGATACAAACTCTTTCAGCATTTGGTTGCTGATTTCTCCTGTGCCTGCTTGATAGTAAATATCTAAACTCGTCTTTGTTTTGAAGTAACTCACTAGCTCATTCATTACTTCTTCATTAAGAGTAATCTTCAATTGCTTTAATTTTCGAACTAAAATTTCTTTTCCTTCAGCAGCAACAGCTTTTGTTTCTTCTTTTAAAGCATTTTTTATCTTACTACGTGCTTTAGCAGTTGTAGCATAGTTTAGCCAGTTCTTAGTGGGTTTTGCATTTTCGGCAGTGATAATTTCTACTGTTTCACCGCTCTTTAATACATAGTTTAAGGGCACTAATTTATTGTTTACTTTAGCTCCACGTGTTTTTAAACCCACTCCTGTATGTATTGAAAAAGCAAAATCAAGTGGTGTAGCACCTTTTGGGAGAGATTTTATCTCACCATTAGGGGTAAAGACGAAAATCTCTTTAGAATACAAGTTGAGTTTGAAATCTTCTACAAAGTCTACAGCATTTGCCTCGCTGTTTTCAAAGACTTCTTGCAACCTATTAAGCCACATTTCGATGCCTTCTTCTTTTTGGTCGCCGTGTTTATACTTAAAATGGGCTGCATAACCTTTTTCAGCGATTTCGTGCATACGTTCGCTGCGTATTTGCACCTCTAGCCATTTGCCTTTTGGACCCATTACAGTAATATGTAAGGCTTCATAACCTGTAGATTTAGGTGAGGAAATCCAATCACGCAATCGGGTGGGATTGGGACGGAAGTGGTCGGTAACAATAGAGTATATTTTCCAAGCCAAAAACTTTTCTTCAGCTGGTTCACTTTTATAGATGATGCGAATTGCAAATTTATCGTAAACTTCTTCAAAACTCACACCTTGCGATTCCATTTTCCTATAAATAGAATAGATTGATTTGGGGCGCCCTTTAATGTAATAATCAATTTTTTGTTGTGTTAAAGAGGTTTCTACTATTTTGGTAAACGCCTCAATGTATTCCTGTTGTTCTTCTTTGGACTCCTCCATTTTGTTTAGGATACTATTGTAGCGTTCGGGGTCAGTATATTTAAGGGCGAGGTCTTCTAATTCTGTTTTGATGTTATACAAGCCAATGCGGTGAGCAATAGGGGCATAAATATAGAGTGTTTCCGAAGCTATTTTGGCTTGTTTATAGTCTGCCATCGAATCCATTGTTTGCATATTGTGGAGTCTGTCAGCAATTTTTATGAGAATCACGCGCACATCGTCATTCATTGTAAGAAGGAGCTTTCGGAAGTTCTCGGCTTGTAAAGAGATGTCATTTTCACGGCTCATACTCGAAATTTTGGTAAGTCCTTCTACAATATGAGCTACAGTTTTACCAAAAAGCCGTTCCATATCTTCAATTGTATAGTCGGTATCTTCTACTACATCATGTAACAAAGCAGATGCAATGGCTATAGCGTCTAATCCTATTTGTGAAGCAACAATTTTAGCTACGGCAATAGGGTGAAAAATATAAGGCTCCCCACTTTTTCGGCGTTGATTTTTGTGCGCATCAACAGCGGTGTCAAACGCCAAGCGAATGAGTTTTTTATCTTCATCACTCAAGGTTTGATAACTAATACGCAAGAGTTCTTTATACTCGCGGGCAATGGCTTTGTTTTCTTCTTCTAAGTCGGTGTTTGTTTCCATAAATAAAAATGAATGTAGAAAAATCTAACTTTAGCAAAATTTGGAACTTTACAGAAGTTTTAGAACTATTTTTTATTTAATAGTAGCCGATAATTTGCGGAGCTTGATAGCCGTAAGGATTTTTTTAGTATACAATGGGAAGTCGGCACCGAGAAGCCAACCAAAATACCCTGGTTCTTCGTCAAAAATATCTTCTACACGTTTGCCTTTGTGTTTCCCAAAGGTAAAGATTTCCTCACCTTTGTCATTATAGCCAATAAACCCAGCAAAGTCGGCTATTTGTTTGCGATAAGTAAACTCGCTGAGTTTTTTGATGTTGTTCTCTAAGTTGTCATAACGGTCGAGCTGGGCTTTGAGGATTTCATAAGTGGCATTAGTATCTGCCGAAGCTGTATGCGCATCAATAAGGTCTTTACCACAATAGAACTTATAGGCTGCCGAGAGAGTACGCTGTTCCATTTTGTGAAAAATAGTTTGTACATCTACCGATACGCGGTTCCCCAAATCAAAATCTACTTCAGCACGCAGCATTTCTTCGGCAAGCAAAGGAATATCAAATCGGTCGGAATTGTAGCCAGCAAGGTCAGAATCTTTTATCATATTATGGATTTGCTTGGCGAGTTCTTTAAAAGTAGGCTCACCCGCAACGCGTTCATCGGTAATGCCGTGCACATCTGAGGCAGCTTTTGGGATAGGAATAGTAGGATTTACGAGCCACGTTTTACTTTCCTTATTGCCATTGGGGTAGACTTTTAAAATAGATATTTCAACGATACGGTCTTTGGTAATATCAATGCCCGTAGTTTCAAGGTCAAAAAAACAAATAGGTTTTGATAGTTTTAGTTCCACGATTTTAGTGAATAGTTAAAAGTGAATAATTTTAAAAATGGTAATTATTAATTTTCTATTTGAGCAGAGAGTCCAGCATCAAGAAGCGCGGTGCAAAGAGGTTCTAGATATTCATAACTTCCTGTTTTTACATCGCATTTTCCCTTGAAATGCACAATAATAGCACATTGCTCGGCTTGCTCAAAAGTGTGATGACAAACCTCTACTAAGGTATCGATAACGTGATCAAAAGTATTGACATCATCATTGTATAAAATTAGATGACATTCATCATCTATAAGCTCCATCACATCTTCCTCAGCAAAGGTTTCTTCTTGGTAATTATTTTGTAACATAATTTGCTTTTATAATGATACAAAAGTATGGTAAATAAATGAATTGTGCAAATGTTTACTTTAATATTTCTTATTGTAAAGCATTTGTTATCTAAACGATACAACATTTGGTAATCGTTGAGAAAAACTATGCAATCTAAAATCGTCGTTGGTAATCCCTGTAAATTTAAAGATATTCCTACCCGTTCCAGGTATATTAGGGTAATACCCAAATGAAAACTCTATAGCACCAAAGGGTAAGTAGTCATTAGATATATAGAACCCCAAAGATACTTTAGAATAGACTTCAGTTTTTAAAAAAGCTGTATTATTTCTACCTATAAAACCTGCATCGGCTGATAGGAATGGGCTGAACCTAAAACCTAATAACTGAAAAGGTGCATAAACTTGTGTTTGAGAAGTAAAAATTAGTTTACGTGTGCCATATACTTCACTACTATTGAAACCTAAAATACCATTAGAATCATTTAAGTTGATATTATTGCGCTGGTATATACTTCCATTGAATCCTATTACGAATGAAGAACGTAAAAACTGACGAAAATGCCAATCGCCTATTGTAAATAACTTAGTAAAATAGGTGCCTTGTCCTCGTAGAATAGTTTCTTTACTATTACCATTTTCAAAGAAAGATCCTACTTCAAAATTTATAGAGTGATAGCCCTTTTTGTTATAGTTTGCTGAGGTAAATCCAATTCCAAGATATGGTAATGTTGCCTTATTTTTCCATAAAATACCTGAAGTGAGAAATATAGAATGTCCTATCCCTACATCCTCAATATCACCATTGCGGAAAATATAACGTTCTTTTATAAATCCTGTACTATTTAAGCTAAATTGAGTGAGATATAAATTTTCATTGCTGTAATATTGTTTTGGATCTATATCTAAAGAAGGTTTTTCGTAATAACTGATATTGCGAAATCTTGCTGCTGCAATAAAATTGTGAATGAGTTTAGAATCTCCTTTTTTAATAGGTTTTACCCAACTACCAAAAGCATCGAAAGTTCGTGTCATTAACGTAGGGGTATAAACAGAATCGCGATACCTAATACCTTCATCTTTAAAACGATTCTCATAATACCCTAAACGTCCCGACCAACGTGCTAAAGGTGAATAGAGAGGTCGTTCTACTTGTATATTTTTTGAAAACTCATTCTCATAATCGGAATAATAGCCTGTTCGTACATTAATATAAGAATTTCTGATATTTCTCACTACATAATTGAATCCTTTACCATTGTTTTCAATCCCTGAAAAGTATTGTTGATAAGTAAGCGAAAGTTCATGTCCTATCCCGAAGAGATTCTGCTCAGTAAGCCTTGTCCAGCCTCTATTGCCTGCTAAATCTCCATCAAAGTACATAGACCAACTATCAAGCACATTCACTTGTACATCTATGGAATCGGAAGTTCGTTCTATAGGCGTTGCTTTCACTTGTGCTCTACGAATATACCGTTGATTACGCAATATACGTTCAGTTTCACTCAGTAGAAGAGTGTCTAAAGGTTTGTCCTTTTTAAACAAAAGCATCCTACGCACTGTACTCTCACGGGTTTTTATATGTAAAGCATTGCCATAACGTTCTAACCGAGTACGAGGAGATTTGCTCAAATCTCTTTCATCAAAACCAAAAGGATCTAAGGTAGTGATAACAATGTTTCTAATGATTTTCCCTTGATAAGAAGAAGTTTTCTTAGGGGTAATAATTGTAGTAGATGTAATAGTAAATATACTTATTCCTTCAGGAACTTTTTTTTCTTCAATAACAATAAGATCATTTAAGTTCTTAGTGAGTTTATATTTTCCAAAAAAGTTTTTTATTTTTTTATAAAATGCTCTGTTTTTCATTTCTCTTTGAGGAGAAATGCCTTGTGGTAGAGAATCTTTTCCTCTTAAAGTATCTATTTCTTGAGAAAGAAGATAATTCATTCCCAAGAGAAAGAGTGCTATAAGAGTAAAGGTTTTTCTCATTTCCTTTTTTGCTGAAAAAATTGCTTTAATAAAGTAGTAGCTTCTTCAGATAAAATACCCATAACAACCTCTGTTTTAGGATGTAATTTACCTCCCATTGCTTTAAAACCTCTATGAGGATCATCAGCAGCATAAACTAATCGCGATAACTGGCTCCAATACAGAGCTCCTGCACACATTGCACAAGGCTCTAAAGTGATATACATAGTACAATCTGTGAGATATTTACCTCCCAGATAGTGAGCAGCCATAGTTATAGCCTGCATTTCGGCATGTGCAGTTACATCTTTTAGGCGTTCAGTAAGATTATGAGCCTTGGCTATAATTCTATTGTCAATTGTTATAATAGCTCCTACAGGGATTTCGTCTTCTTCAAAAGCGATTTGAGCTTCCTCCAAAGCTTTTTGCATAAAGTACTCGTCAGTATTCATCTGAAATAAAAATTACTTTGGCAAAGTACAAAAACTCTGCCAAAGTAATAAGATTTTAGTGTATGAGAATTATTATTTGTTTCCTCCAAATAGGTTACCTATACCTCCCATTATATCATCCATTACATTGCCATCTTTGTTCTTGTCGAAGAAAGAAGTAATCATTTCACCAATATTACCACCTTTACCTGAGAAAAAGTTGGAAATCATTGGGGTTAAATTCTCAAAAATTTTACTCACACCATCTAATGAAACGCCTGTTTTCTCACTAATAGCGTTCAAAGTAGACGATTTACCATCGCCAGTGAGTTTGTTTAAAATATCATTGCCTTCAGCATTGCTAAACATAGATTTGAATGAATCTACTACTGAGCTTACTTTATCAGCACCAATACCTGTTTTCTCGCTCAATCCTTTCACGAGTTGTTGGAGGTTATCACCTCCTAAAAAATCTAAAATTCCTGCCATAGTATAAATTATTTTAATAAGGTTGCAATTTGTGAAGCTAGTTCAAAACCTATACGGTTTTGAGCTTCGTTAGTAGCCGCCCCTATGTGTGGGGTGAGTGATATTTGAGGATGCATTAGTACTTGTATAGCGGGGTTAGGTTCGTTCTCAAAGACATCTAAACCTGCAAAAGCTACCTTGCCGTGTTCCAAGGCTTCTATAAGAGCTACCTCATTTAAGGCACCTCCTCTTGCTAAGTTTATTACACCTACCCCTTCTTTCATCAAGTTAAATTCAGGAGTGTCAAGCACATAACCTCCTTGGGCTGGACTATTATTGAGAGTGATAAAGTCTGATTCTATCAATAAACGTTCTTTTTCTACCGTTTTGATGGTGAATGGTAAGGTTTGTCCATTGAAAAAATCAAGTGTTACTACTGCTTCTTTCACTTTAGGGTCATAAGCTAATACATTCATTCCTAACCCTATAGCAATACGAGCTACTGCTTGCCCACTACGTCCAAAACCTATAATACCTATGGTTTTACCACGCAGTTCAGCACCATTGGTATAGTTTTTTTTCAGTTCGTTGAATTGAGTATCACCTTCTAAAGGCATATTGCGGTTAGCATCGTGCAAAAAGCGCACTCCTGTAAAAAGGTGGGCAAATACGAGTTCTGCTACTGAGTTAGCTGAAGAAGCAGGAGTATTGATTACGTGTAGATTTTTGCTTTGAGCATAATCTACATCTATGTTGTCCATACCTACTCCTCCCCTACCGATGAGTTTCAGTGAAGGGCAACCATCGATAATATCCTTGCGCACTTGAGTAGCTGAACGCACTAAAAGTACATCAATGGCGTATTTGTTTATATAATCTATCAATTGGTTTTGAGCTACTTTTGTAGTGATTACCTCAAAACCTTCTTTTTCCAATGCTTCTTTTCCTGAATCGGAAATGCCATCATTTGCTAATATTTTTATTGCCATTATTATCTGTCTATTTAAATATACTATATTTTTATTTATTTTTTATTCTTCGCTTTTTACTCTTCTTTGTACTACTTCAAAGATACGTTCACCATCACATTTTAATGTTTTAGATGGAAATTTAAGAATAAGAGCATAGTCGTGAGTTGCCATTAGTATAGTGCGCCCTGAGGCATTAATTTCCTTGAGTACTTGCATTACTTCAACGCTGGTTTCAGGATCTAAATTACCTGTAGGCTCATCGGCTAAAATAAGTTCTGGATTGTTCAATAAGGCACGTGCAATGGCTACTCTTTGTTGTTCACCCCCTGAGAGTTCGTGAGGAAATTTAAATCCTGCATTCTGCATTTTCACCTTAGCGAGTACTTCCTCAATGCGTTTATCTATTTTAGTTTTGTCAGTCCATCCTGTAGCTTTTAGAACAAAAGCAAGATTATCATATACACTTCTATCTGTAAGTAATTTAAAATCTTGGAATACTACCCCTAACTTACGGCGAAGCAGAGGAATTTCATCTTCTGTAAGATTTTTAAGATTAAAACCTACTACTTTTCCTTGTCCTTTAGTAAGGGGTAAATCACCATAAAGTAACTTGATTAAGCTACTTTTTCCAGAGCCTGTCTTACCGATGAGATATACTAATTCTCCTTTTCCAACAGTGAGATTTACATTGGATAAAATAAGATTATTTTTCTGATATACAGACACTTCTTTTAAATGTAATACTGGATTTTCCATTGATATAAATACTAAAAGTTGTGTGTTTTACTTTAAAAAATTCTTGCAAAGGTAGTAAAATTATTTAGATAACAGAAATATAAGCACACTTTTATTCATCAAAAACTAAAGCACGATCTGCTTGACTGTATGCCCAAGGAGCTCCATTATTTTCTATATTAGTCATCATTACATTGAGTTCGGCAGGAGCTGCTGATTGTTCCATTACTAAATATTGTCTCATATCCATAATAATAGATAGTGGGTTAATTCCTACAGGACAGACTTCTACACAAGCATTACAAGTAGTGCAAGCCCATAATTCTTCAGGAGTAATATAATCACCTAACAATTGTTTGCCGTCAGGTTGAAAAGTGTCGTGCTTGTCGATATTGCGACCTATTTCTTCTAATCGGTCACGAGTTTTCATCATAATAGCGCGAGGAGAAAGTTTTTTACCTGTGAGATTCGCTGGACACTCATCAGTACAACGCCCACACTCGGTGCAAGTATACGCATTCATCAGTTGTATCCACGTAAGATCGGTTACGTCCGAAGCTCCAAACTTATCTGGAGGGTTAGTATCTTGAGGCATTGTAAAAGAATCGGTATTAGGGTCTAACATTAGTTTCACCTCTTGTGTTACCACAGGGTTTACCTTAGAGGTGCCTAACGGACGCACAGAAGCAAAATAAGTATTAGGAAATGCTAATAGAATATGTAGGTGTTTAGAATAATATAAGTAGTTTAAAAAACACAATATCCCAATGATATGTAACCACCAACAACTGCGTTCTATGATAATAAGAGTTCCTACAGAAACATTTTGTAATAATGGGTGTAGCCATTGACTTATGGGGAAAGTTCCTGCTTGTATATAATGAGGTAGTTGCAGTGCTTGTAATTGGGCATCGGCAGCATTCATCAGCAAGAAAAGGCTCATCATTACCATTTCGGCATAGAGGATATTACTTGCATCTTTTTTAGCCCAACCTTTGAGTTCTGTTTTGTGAAATCGAGGTATTTTTAGGATGTGTCTTCTTATCCAAAACACAATTACTGAAACAATTACTAAAAGAGCTAATATCTCAAAAGAAGCTATCAGAAAATTATAAAATTTTCCTAAAGGAGCAAATACTCTATGAGTACCCAAAATACCGTCTATGAGAATTTCTAACAACTCAATATTGATAATCAAAAAACCTGCATATACAACAATATGTAGTATTCCTACTATGGGACGTACTAACATTTTTTGTTGTCCTAAGGCAAGCCATAACATATTCTTGAGTCGCTCTTTGTGATTACCAGAGGTATTTTCAGCTTTTCCTAAACGGATATTCCTAATAAGTTTGCGTATATTATAAATAAAAAAGCCTCCTCCTATACAGAGAAGTATTAAAAATACTATGTTAGGAAGGAAGCTCATCAATATGTTTATTCAGCTTTTTCTTCGTCGTTTGGTTCGTATACTTTAGCTTTTTTACCAAAAACAGAGAAGTGAAGGTAACGTTTAGGATTCAAACGCAAATCTTGTAATAGTAGTTCAAGTTGTTTAGCCGATTTATCCAAATCTTTATAGAGAGCCTCATCTTTTAGTAGTTTACCAATAGTGCCTTTACCTCCTTCTACATCAGCCAAAAGAGTGTTGAGATTGGTAAGTGTAGTTTGAGCATTGGCAATTACTTTGTTGAGTTCAGCTTCTGAAAGCTGTCCTGATACTTTTGATAAATCAGTAGTGATTTTATTAGCATTGGTTAAAGTAGCATTCAAATTAGTTTGATTAGCAACTAACATTTTGTTGAGGGTAGCTGAAGCTTGATTGAGATTGCGCATAGTTGCACTGAGTTCAGTTATTGCATTTTTCAAATCGTTAGTAGTTTTAGCATCTAAAATACTATTAACTCCTGTAAGGGTAGTATCAGCTTGCCCTAAAAGATGATTGAGTTTATCTTGTGTAGGTTTGATTGATGATGAGAGAGAAGCTAACATATCTTCTTGTACACGTGCTTCTAATATATCACCTGATACAGCTGTGGGTGCATTATCAAAAGCAGGAATAATTTGTAATCCTGCTCCTCCAAGCAAACTATTATAGAGTTCAGCTACACTATTTTTAGAGAATTTGAAATCATCTGAACACTCCATAGTAATTTTTATCTTAGCACTTTTTTCTTCTAAGTCTACCGCTTCTACGCTTCCCACTTTCACTCCATTCACAGTGATTTGTGTACCAGTTTTCAATCCACCTGAATGAGGAAAATAAGCGTAATAAGTATTCGTTTTATTAAATAATGACTTAGACTTCAAAAAGTTGAAGCCTACATAGAAAGCGACAATACCCGCTACTACTATAATTGCTGTTTTTATTTCTCTAGATAGTTTCATCTGTTTCTATTTTCAATAAGTTTTACTTTTCTAATTGTTTAGCTTTCTCTATTGTAATGCGTTTTTTCTGATAAAATGCTATAATATAAGCATCTTTATAGCCTTTTTTTTTTGCTTTGTTTAGTAAATCAAGTGCGTCTCGGTGTTTAGATGCATTTCCATAATAATACACATATACATTTCCATCTTTTTCTGCAGATATAGGAGAGAGTCCTTTGAAGTTAAAAGGTTTAGTTTCTAATTTCTTAGGACTTGAAGAAATCTGTATTTTATAACTCAACTCATTGTTTTTTATTCTATTATTAGTAATGACTTGTTTTGAGCCTCTCCCTCTTACTTGAGAAACACTATCATCTGGTGCAATATAAGAGCTTTTACCTTGTACCCACTTTTTATAAGCAAGAATCGCTTCTGCTATATTTTCAGCGAACTCTTCTTGTCCTTTAGGCGAAGTGAGAAACTTGCGTTCTTCATTATTAGTCAAAAAAGCAGTTTCTATTAGGATACTAGGCATATAAGTTTGATGTAGTACAATAAACCCTGCTTGTCTCACTCCTCTATTAGTACGTTTCATAACTCCTGTAAGTTGATTTTGTACTATTTTAGCCAGCTGAATACTCTGTTCTAAAAATTCCTCTTGCATAATAGAAACACCTATCACTGATTCTGGAGAGTTGATGTTGTATTTAGCGTATTTCTTTTTGTAATCTTCTTCTAAATAAATTACTGAGTTTTCGGCTTTAGCAACCTCAAAGTTTTGCTCATTGGCGTGTAGCCCTAATACATAGGTTTCTGCTCCATCTACTTGAGTTTCGTGAGCATTACAATGTACAGAAACAAACACATCAGCTTTATTTCTATTGGCAATAGCACCACGTTCATAAAGATCAATCAACTCATCGGTTTTACGTGTGTAGATAACCTTTATATCAGGATAGGCTTCTAACTTTTTGCCTACTAATAATACTATTTTAAGTACTACATCTTTTTCGTAAATGTTTTTATTTACTACCTTGCCAGGGTCTTTACCTCCGTGCCCAGCATCTAAAACTACTTTAAATACAGGTGTTTTTTGAGATAGTCCCAACATTGGTAATGTACATAGTACCCATAAGAAGATATAATGGACAAATTTCATCAATTCTTACATTTTCATTTAATAGGCGGCAAAGGTAAGATTTTTACCTTAATACACCAAAATTGAACAGATATTTAACTGATTATTAACGATTGAAATTCTTCTTCACTAATCATTTTCACTCCTAATTGTTCAGCTTTCTCTTTTTTGCTAGGTCCCATATTATCGCCTACTATCACGTAATTAGTTTTTGATGAGATAGATGACCCTACTTTACCTCCGTGTTGTTCAATGAGGGCTTTTAGTTCATCGCGAGAATATAAGTGAAAGACTCCAGAAACTACAAAAGTAAGTCCTTTAAGGGTATCTGTATGTCCTTCAGTAGATTCCTCTGAAAGAGCAAATTGCAATCCATAGCTTTTGAGTCTATCAATAAGTTTACGGTTATAGTCGTCTGCAAAGAAATTTACTACACTGGTAGCTATTTGGTTGCCTATTTCGTCTACTTCTACTAATTGTTCTATCGTAGCATTTTCGAGCGCTTCAATATTTTTATAGTGACGTGCCAGCTTCTTGGCAACAGTCTCACCTACATATCTAATTCCTAAAGCAAAAAGTACGCGTTCAAAAGGTATTTCTTTTGATTTTTGAATACCTTTTACAATATTCTCAGCACTCTTTTGTGCCATACGTTCTAAAGGTAACAATTTCTCTACTGTTACCTCATAGAGATCAGCATAAGTATGGATAATACCAGCACGGAAGAGTTGTTCTACAGTCTCTTCACCTAAGCCTTCTATATCCATTGCTTTACGTGAGATAAAATGTTGTATTTTACCCGTAATTTGGGGTGGACAGCTATAGGTATTAGGACAATAGTGTTGCGCTTCACCTTCGTTACGTATTAACTCAGTACTACATTCAGGACAATGGGTGATATATTGCACGGGTTGAGCATCAGCCTCACGCTTATCTAAGTTCACTCCTACAATTTTAGGGATAATTTCTCCTCCTTTTTCTACATATACCGAGTCTCCTATGCGAATATCGAGTTTTTCAATCTGGTCAGCATTATGTAATGAAGCACGCTTTACTACAGTTCCCGCTAATAACACAGGTTTGAGATTTGCCACTGGAGTAATAGCTCCTGTACGCCCCACTTGGTAGGAAATACTCTCTAAAACAGTGTCTACTTGTTCTGCTTTGAACTTGTAAGCCATTGCCCAACGCGGTGATTTTGAGGTATATCCTAACTCTTCTTGCTGGGCAATATTATCTACCTTTACCACTACTCCATCTGTTTCATAAGGCAAAGTGTGGCGTTTGGTATCCCATTCGTTGATAAAGTCCATTACTTCGGCAGTAGAATGACACAATTTGGAAATATTAGGTACTTTAAAGCCCCATTCGCGCGCTTTTTCTAAACTCTCAAACTGACTCTTTACACCTGTGTTCCCTACCAAAAAATACAACAAGCAATCTAAACCTCGTTTAGCAACCTCGGCAGTATCTTGCAATTTGAGACTACCGCTGGCGGTGTTACGAGGGTTCATAAAAGGGTCTTCGCCAGCTGCTATACGTTCCTTATTGAGGTTTTCAAAGGCTTTTTTAGGCATTACTATCTCTCCGCGAATATAAAAACGTTCCGGATAATCGCCTTTAAGTTGTAAGGGTACTGAACGAATTATACGCACATTAGCGGTAATATCGTCACCTTGAATACCATCACCACGAGTAGTAGCTTGTTTAAGCTTGCCGTTTTCGTATAATAAATCTATAGAAGCACCATCGTATTTCAGTTCACAAGTAAAATTGATTTGGTCACTTCCCAATGTTTTAATAATACGTTGTTCCCATTCCTCTAAGTCTTCTTTAGAATAAGAGTTATCTAAGGAATACATACGATATTCGTGTACTACAGTGGGGAAACTTTTAGTTATAGTTCCTCCCACACGTACAGTAGGTGAATTCTCATCATAAAACTCAGGATGTGCTTTCTCAAGAGCTTGCAACTCTTTAAGTTTTTGGTCAAACTCATAATCCGAAATTGTAGGATTATCTAGTATATAGTAGTTATAATTGTGTTGATTAAGCTCTTCACGAAGCTGTTGTATCTTTTCTTTCATAGCATAGTTATTAAATAATTGTCTATGTAGTTCACATTTATCTTAGTACTCTATCAGGTTCTTTGTTTTTCTCCCACTTCAAATCTGAAAGCATTGAAGCTTTGATACCAATAAAGAAGTACCATGAGCTACGATAACCAAAGGGGGTAAATTGAAAACTCATACGAAAACTGTTCAGATCGCGTTCAAAACGTACTTGAGTATAGGTGAAACCTTGATTTACAAAATCATAACCACTGGAAAGCCCCACTTGCCACTTAGGTGTAAGTGATACATTCCCTGAGAACATTAGAGAATTATTAGATATAGTACTTTCACGTGCTTGATTACTATAAGTAAGTGAGTGTGCAAGAGTAATATCCCAAGGTATAGCCGCTTTGTAGTAGGTTTTCTTCTCTTCTTTATCTTCGCTTTCTTTGCGGTTCTTATCCATATCCTGCACTTCACTTAGTGGTTTTGATGAGCCAAAGAGATCATCTGTACGACCTCCAGCTACAGTGCCTGTCTGTTTGTTTTTGTCTTTATTTTTATCCTTTTTATCTTTGTTTGAGAATGAATAATTAGTAGAAACATTGGCATTAGTAAGTCTAAAGAGACTACCTCCATTATTGATATTCCATTTCTCCATTTGTCGTCCATTGTTGTCTATTGCATAAGGATTTAGAGTAGCTCCAAAATTTACTCCAAGTTTATTGTTGAAAAATGAAGTCCCTCCTGTAATATTTAGAGGACTAAATTGTTTAGTGATTACATTATAGTTAGAACTGAAGTTGAGACTATTCAAGAGCATTACCTTTTTCGGTTCAGCATCAGTGCTATCTTTTTGTTTCACTTTGGCTTCAAAGGTATTTGCAAGTGAGAACCCTATTGATTGTGACTCACCCAAACTTGGCGTACCGTAGATACCCCCCTCAAAACGCGTGTATTGTGAGCGGTTGCCATAAGCATCCGAAATGTAATAATCATAATATTGGTCAAAAGAAGGATTATAACCATAACTTACCGAGGGTCGCATTACGTGACGAATAGCTTGAATTTTAGCATTCTTACCAAAACGAAAAGTACCATAGATGGTTGTACCAAGACTCGCCCCGAGGTTGTACGTCATAAAGCGGTCAAAACCACTGAGAGTATCAATTCCTACCTTACCAGTATTACTATTAAAGTCTTTGCGGCGAATTGTTTTAAACTGCCACGTTTCGTTCAAAGAAGAATTTAATCCCAAGGTAACATACTTAAATAGTTTAGCTGTTGTACTCACAGGTATAGAGTGTCGTACTCCATTCTTAGCATCATCAAACATCTTTTTGCTAAAAAATAAGCTGTCATAAGTTGCAAATCTATTATCAGCTTGCATACTGTATTGAAAATTCAAACTCTTGATAAGTCCTTTCTTTGCTTGCCCTTCACGAGCAAAAGGGTAAATGCGTTCCATACTTGCACGCATTGAAGGCAAGGTCATATCAATGCTTTTGGTATTTGTATTCTGAGAATGTGATGCCGATAGTGATAAGTTAATTGAAGGATAGGCAGGAAATGTTTTAGAATACGAAATAGACGACATCATCGTGTTGTTCAAAAAGTTTGATGTATTTACTTGATTGTATGATTCTTGATAATACCTACTATTACTCGATAAGTTTACTGAAGCTGAAAAATTAGAATTCGGGTTAGCCTTGCCGTCTTTGGAATGCGACCATTGTATGTTATACATACGACTACCTGAATAATCGGGTAACCCCTTCATACTATAGATGTTATTTTCAAAAGAAAGATTAAAACTTCCCGAATACTTATATCGTTTCACATAAGCCGATTGAGCCCTAAGACCATAGCTGCCATTAGTATAATAGTCACCTGTAAGTGAAAGATCAAAATTATCGCTAATCACAAAATAATAACCTATATTTTGTAAGAAATAACCACGGTTATTCACTTCTCCAAAAGTAGGGAAGATAAGTCCTGAAGAACGTCCTGATACCATAGGATAATAAGCAAACGGAATAGCTAAAGGGGTAGGAATATCCACGATATACATATTGCTAAACCCCGCAATAATCTTTTTCTTAGGTACAAACTTCGCTTTGCGTACTTTGATGTAATAATCAGGATCGTCAAGGTCTTCAGCAGTAGTGATAATTGCATTTCTCATAAAGTAAGTAGAGTCATTCTCCTTTTTTATGATCTCACCTTTTATATTATTTTCGTCCTGTTTGGTATAAGCATTGCGGATAATCGCCTTCTGGTTACGATAGTTAAAGCGAATAGAATCAGGCTCTATCACATCACTACCCTGCTTAAATACAGGGTGCTGACTGTATTCTCCTAAACTGTCTTTCAAACGTCCCGCATATACCTCTCCTTTCTCGTAATTAATCACATCTACGCCTGCTGTAATGTCAATATCAGTATATTGCACATTAGTTTCATTATACAAGATGATTTCATTCTTTATTCTATTGAAAACAATACTATCCTTAGCTTTGTATTTCACTATATCTTCCAAAGTATTCTTAGGTTTCTTAATAGTATCGTTTTTAAGGGAGTCTTTAGCCTTTCCTGAAGTCTTTTTGGGCTTGATACGTCGTCCACGACGGTCATTCTTAGGCTCTATAGTGTCTTTTTTAATAGTATCGCGTGCTACCCAAGGATAGGTATAGTTAAAACCACCTGTCTTAAAGGCAAATGATTCAGAATACCAAAAGCAACAGCTTACTACTAACAAGCTGATAATAAAAGTGAGTTGACGTTTATACTGTAACAAAGTTTTTCCGAATATAGTTTTATTGAGGCGACAAAAATACAACTTTTTTTTGAAATGTCAAGAACTATATCGTAACTTACTATTGGGAATGTCCCTACTAGCCTCCAAAACTACCATTTATTAGTCTCTTTTACTTAAATTATCATATTCATAACGAAATCACCTTTTTCTTGAATTTTCCGCAATAACTGTAATAACGAATAATAAACGAAGAAAGAACGAACAATAAACGAAGAAAATACATACTTTACTTATTGGCGAATACTTAACAAATTGAACAAATCATTGATAATAATGTAAAACTAAAAATATTTGAACACTACTTGTTTTATTACCTATCACCTAAAAAAATCTCTCTCTTCATTCGTAATTCCTAATTATTTTGTACTTTTGCCCTTACTTTAACAAAGTAAATGATGATGACTCTCAAAAATATCAAAGTATTTATTAAAAAATCCCTTCTTTTCAAGATTTTAGCCTTTGTCATAGCCTTAGTGCTTATCTTGCAAGTATTCCCCGAAAAAGCAAAATTCAAATACGAATTTCGCAAGGGTGAACTTTGGCAACACGACAATCTATATGCTCCTTTTGATTTTCCCCTAAAAAAAACAGAGCAACAAATAAACTCTGAAAAACAACAAATTACCAATCAATCTACCGTTTATTACAAACAAGATACAACTGCCTTTATAAGTGCTAAACAGAAGTTTGAACAGAAAAAAAATAGCTATTTCAATCAATTGTCTAAACACAAAAAAGAGCTTTTACTCCACAAAGCTGAAACATTTTTAACTGAAAGCTATCACAATGGGATAATGCTCAACCCTCCTGTGTTCAAAACTTCCGAAATCGCAATTATCAAGCAAAACAACCAAATTATTGAGGTCTCAGCCTCTCGCGTATTATACCTTCAACAGCTAAATAATGCCATTAAAAACTATTTCAATACAGCTCCTTACAACGAACATCTCAAAAATTACTACGACCTTTTCTTTGATATCCTCACCCCTAATCTTGTAATCGACCAAAATTTTACCCAAAAAGCCCTAAATCAAAACCTCAAAGAGATTGTCTATACGCGTGGATGGGTGAACAAAGGAAAACTTATCATTGCCAAAGGTGAATTGGTAGAAGGTGAAAAACTAAACACTCTCTTATCTCTTAAAGAAGAATATGAGACTCAAACGTGGAGTCAAAATAACTATAATTGGTCGCTCTCAGGTTATTACACATTAGTAGCTATGGTATTGATACTAATGGCTTTATACTTAAAAATATATGAAAAGAAGATATACAAAAGCAATCTCAAATTGAGTGTTATCTTGCTCAATATGCTCACGATGATTCTTTTCGTCGGACTCATCTCTCGCTATTTCCCCGATTATATCTATATTGTCCCCGTAGGAATGATGGTGCTCATTCTCAAGTCGTTTTTCGATTTGCGCACCGTCCTCTTTGTGTATATCAGCACCATACTCATCACAGGCTTCATTGTGCCTAATAGCTTCCAGTTTGTGTTCATACAAATTGTAGCTGCTATGGCTATCATCCTCACTCCTAAGGGAATGCACTACCGATTGAGTAGTTTTGTATCAGCGGGACTCATCACGGCTGCCTATTTAATTATTTATATCGCTTTCCATACCATTACCGAAGGGACTCTCAAAGGGCTCGATCTCTCTCTGCTTACTCTTTTCATTCTCAATGGTATAGGAATCCTATTTTCACAACCTTTTACCTATATCTATGAACGTACTTTTGGCTTAGTTTCCGATGTCTCTCTCTTGGAACTTTCCGACACGAACACCAAACTTTTGCGCCAACTCTCCGAAAAAGCTCCTGGTACTTTCCAACACTCTATGCAGGTGGCAAATCTTGCCGAAGCTGCTGCTGCCGAAATTGGCGCTAATACGCTATTGGTACGTGTAGGAGCACTATATCACGACATAGGTAAGATGGAAAATCCTATTTATTTTACTGAAAACCAGAAAACAAGCCTCAACCCTCACGACCAGCTCACTCCTGAACAAAGTGCTAAGGTGATTATCAAACACGTTACCGATGGTGTCGAACTCGCTCATAAAAACAAACTGCCTAAACGCATCATCGATTTCATCAAAACTCATCACGGACGCAGTCTTACCTATTATTTCTATCGCAAAGCCTTAGATCTAAATCCCGAAGGCACTAAAGAAGAAGATTTCCGCTACCCAGGTCCTATTCCTTTCTCCAAAGAAACAGCTATACTGATGATGGCTGATTCGGTGGAAGCCGCTACCAAAAGTCTTAAAAACCCTACTTTTGAAGCTCTCAATGAGTTCGTCGATCGTATCATCAAAAAACAATTAGATGACAATCAATTTGCTAATTCCGATATATCTTTCAAAGAAATCGAAGCTATCAAACGCATATTTAAAAACAAACTCACCAATATCTACCACGTGCGTATCGAATACCCCGAGTAATTGGCACTCTTATTAACATCCGATTCTCCTAGACTCTCCAAGTCTCTCCGAGATTCTCAAAATCTAAAATAAACATCAAAAAAATATGAAACACTACTTTGTATTATTTTCGCTAATATCAACAATGGCAATAGCACAAAACCAAACGCCTACCGTCGAAGTTGTAGGCGAAGGTATCGTATATGCAACCCCCGATATGGTAAATATCTCTATCAGTATCGAAAAAGAAGGGCTTGATTTGAAGAACCTCCGACAAAAGAACGGCGAAGCTGTGGCTCAAGTATTACAACTTTTGAGTAAGGAACTCCCTATGGAGAATTTCCAAACCAGCTATGTATCTCTTTATAAAGACGATTATAACAAACTGAATAAATATCGTGTCGTGCAAAATATCAATATCAAATTAGAAGATATCAGCAAGTACGACAACTTGATGAATGCTATTTTCGATGCAGGAGTAAACCGAATTGACGGCATCAGTTTTGGAGTAAAAAACAAAGAAAAACTCTTACAAGAAGCCCGCGTAGCTGCTATTGACGATGCCCGTAAAAAAGCCCTGCTCTACGCAGTAAGTTTAGATCAGAACATTGGCAAAGCTATCAAAATCAAGGAAGTAAACTCTCATTTTAATGATATACAACCCGTTGAAAGAATGAGCAAAATGAGTTTAGGAAGCCCCGCCAACGGAAGTGATAATACTTTAGCCGTAGGTAAAATAGCTATAGAAGCTCAAGTAAATGTAGCATTCGAACTTTTAAAATAAATTCACTATGGGAACACAAGAAATTATAGCCTATATTTTAGTAGCAATAGCAGCTGTTTTCTTAGTAAAAAAATTGTTTTTTAACAAAAAGAAAGGCTGTTCTGGAGGCGCTAATTGCAACTGCGGACACTAAATAATTAAAAAAATGCTATTTCACAAATTTGCTAATTGACAAATTATTCGTACCTTTGCGCCCTCAATTTTAAAAAATATAAATTATATCTATGACTGCTATTAGAAATATAGCTATTATTGCCCACGTTGACCACGGAAAAACTACCCTCGTTGATAAAATCTTGCACCATTGTGCACTCTTTCGCGACAATCAAGATTCAGGCGAACTGATATTAGATAATAACGACCTCGAACGCGAACGCGGTATTACCATCCTCTCTAAAAACGTATCTGTTGTTTATAAAGACATCAAAATCAACATCATCGATACCCCTGGTCACGCCGACTTTGGTGGTGAGGTTGAACGTGTCCTCAATATGGCTGATGGCGTACTTCTATTAGTAGATGCCTTTGAAGGTCCTATGCCTCAAACGCGCTTTGTACTCCAAAAAGCTATCGAAATGAAGTTGAAACCTATTGTGGTAATCAACAAAGTCGATAAAGAAAACTGTACACCTGATGAGGTACACGAAGCTGTATTCGACCTGATGTTTGAACTCGGTGCCGAAGATTGGCAACTCGATTTCCCTACTGTCTATGGTTCAGCTAAACAAAACTGGATGTCTGAAGACTGGCACAAAAAAACAGATAGCATCGCTCCTCTACTCGATATGGTGGTAGAGCACATCCCTACTCCTCAAATTGAAGAAGGTAGCTTGCAAATGCTCATCACTTCTCTTGATTATTCTACCTTTACAGGTCGTATCGCTATCGGTCGCTTGCACCGTGGTATCCTAAAAGCTGGTATGAATATTTCATTAGTGAAACGTGATGGAAGTATTGTAAAATCTAAAATTAAAGAACTACACTTATTTGATGGTTTAGGGCGTAAAAAAGTAGAGGAAGTACAAGCAGGCGACATTTGTGCGATTGCTGGCTTAGAAGGCTTTGAAATTGGTGACACCATCGCCGATTATGAAAATCCCGAAGCACTTCCTACTATCGCTATTGATGAACCTACAATGAGTATGCTCTTCACTATCAACGATTCTCCTTTCTTCGGTAAGGATGGTAAGTTCGTAACCTCTCGCCATATCAAAGAACGTTTGGAACGCGAATTAGAGAAAAACCTCGCTTTACGTGTAGAACCTACCGATAGTGCCGATAAGTTTATTGTTTATGGTCGTGGGGTATTACACCTCTCAGTGCTCATCGAAACAATGCGCCGTGAAGGTTACGAATTACAAATAGGTCAGCCTCAAGTAATTATCAAAGAAATCGATGGTGTAAAATGTGAACCTGTAGAAGAACTTACTATCGATTTACCTGAGAACGTAAGTGGTAAAGCCGTCGATTTGGTAACCCTTCGTAAAGGTGAAATGCTAAGTATGGAGCCTAAAGGTGAACGTATGATTATCAAGTTCATCATTCCTTCTCGCGGTATCATTGGTTTGCGTAACCAATTGCTCACAGCTACTGCTGGTGAAGCTATTATCCACCACCGTTTCTTGGAATTCCAACCTTTCAAAGGTGAAATCGCAGGGCGTATCAATGGGTCGCTCATCTCTATGGAACAAGGTACTGCTATCCCCTACTCTCTTGATAAATTGCAAGACCGCGGTAAATTCTTCATCTTCCCAGGCGAAGACATCTATACAGGGCAAGTAATTGGTGAAAACTCTCGTAGTGGAGATATCGTTGTGAATGTTACGAAGACTAAAAAACTTACAAACGTACGAGCTGCTGGTTCTGATGAAAAAGTGAAGTTAGCACCCCCTATTAAGTTTTCATTAGAAGAAGCTTTGGAATATATCCAAAAAGACGAGTACGTTGAAGTAACACCAAAAAATATGCGCTTGCGTAAAATCTACTTAGATGAAAATGAACGCAAACGCCACGAAAAAGAGTTTAAATAATTAAGCAAATATTTTCCAAAAACAAAAGAGGTTGCCCAATATTGAGTAACCTCTTTTTAATTTTTAATTGTTAATTTTTAATTGTTTTATTGTTTCCTCCACAGTCTTGTCATAGTCAATCCCTAAACCTTCTTGTTGTGATACCAATTCACCTTTTTTGTTAAACACACTGATGATGTTAGAATGCGAGAAATCCACTGGTGATATTTGCTTGTAGTTCACGGCAAGTACTGCAGCAAACTCTCGTGTTTGTTCTTCATTAGAACGAAGGAATAGCCACTGCTCGTCGTCCATTTGTCTTTCTTTGGCAAAGGCTTTTAAGTGCTCTGGCGTATCCGTCTCGGGATCTATACTCACCAAAAGATATTTTACTTGTTTGCGTTTATCTCCAGCTTGTTCATCTACGCGCTTGCGTATTTCGCGCATATCTTTAATAAGGATAGGACAAGCGGTCTTGCAAGAGGTGTAGATCATTACCACCACCAATACATTCCCTTTGAGGTCTTTAAGTTCTATGTTATCCCCATTCTGGGTCGTCCATACCGCTGGCAAGTGATATACTGATAAGTCCGAAAAACTATCAGTCGTCTTTGCAACAGTACTATCTGCCACTGCTTTTGTATCTGTTGTAGCAGTGTTGCTATTGTGGTTATTACAATTGAGTAATAACAAACTCAGTAAAATAAAATATAATGTTTTCATTAATAGTAATTTTTTCTAAGGTTTATCTTCATTTTATCATATTTTGCTTCTAAATCTTCTAAAAATTCCTACAGAACATCGGCTACATCTTCATAATTCTCATAAAGATATTTATCGTCAATTCCTTGTTCCATAATCCTTTTTATTTCTTTCAATTTAGCTCTTATATATCTATACGAGCTTGTTGTCCCATCATAGTATAGAAATTCTTGTACATATTCTTTCAATCTATCATAATCCGCATTAGCTTCTACAATCATAGTCTTGATATAGATATTTACCAATGCTATAATCGTCAGCTCTGCCGATTCTTTATAGATATCTACTATCACATAATTACAGATTTCATCTATATCGTTATATGACATATTCTTCAAGTTGTCATTATCGCCTAATAACAACTCACAATCTTCTATAACAGCTCTATATTTTGTTACAATATCTTTCATTATTAAAGCTACCTAGAGTTCCTCCTATTTTCTTAAAATCTCTCCAAAAATTCTGAAACTCATTTGTCAATTATTATAGTAAGTCAGAATTGGTTTGCAAAATTTTCATCACTACATTTTGCAAAAGTTTTAGGTTTTATCAAAAATGATTACCTGATAATCAATTATTTTTAAAGTATGTTATGTAGGAAAGCCAGCTATCGCTGGGTATGTGCTACAAATGCCCCTAAAAGAAAACTTTTTTATTCACAATCTATTTTTTGTTTGACTATAATTTCGTAAATTTGTATCTCGTCATTCATAATTCGTCATTTATTCCCGTTAAGACAAATAACAATCATTTTTGCAGCTTGTCCCCCTTCGGGGGTTCGGGGGCTATCTCGTCATTCGTCCCTCGTATTTCGTAATTTATAAAGCACATCTAAACCCCATATTCAGCATCGTATAGTTCGCTTTGAGACTCCCTCGTAGCGCATACCGCATAAAAGCTGCATAGTTAGTAAGGTCGGAAGCATTGAGCGCACTCCCACCACAAAAAAGAGCATCATCTCCTTGCTTGTCTTTACGCGAGTCGCCCGAGAGTAGCACGCTGTTGAAGTCCGACACCCATTCCCATACCAAGCCGTGCATATCATATACGCCCCAATAGTTCTTTGGCGTACTGCCTACTTTCTGTAGGTAGGTCTTAGGCGTTTGCATGCTCCGCACTATATACTCTTGATAATGTTTCTTCTTGCGGGCATCTATACTTTGGGCATCGGCTTGGGCTACGTACTCCCACTCGTCGGTTGTCGGCAGTCGCTTCCCTTCACACTCACAATATTTCTTGGCAGCAAACCACGAAATGTGGGTTACTGGGGCTTGTGCTTCCAGCGGACTAAATTCTAAGTCGCTCTTCCAGTGCGAAAGATAACTCTTCTGCGCAAAGATTCCTTTCACGCGAGAGCGTTGCCACTCGGGGTGTTTCTCCAAAAAAGCTTTGTATTGTGCATTGGTCACTGGGTATATATCTAACTGAAAGCTCTTTACGTTTACGGGCTTTGTCGCTTTATTCTCCCCTTTCACTCCATACAAAGGCACATAGCTTCCTCCTTTTATCGTTACCATTGGAGTAGAAGTTTGCCCTAAGAGCCATCCACAAAAGCATAAAGTTATTATGTTAATAAGGTATTTTTTCATCATTATCACCCAATTAACGTTTTTCTCTTACTTTCTTCACTCTTTCAGGGCTTACTACGGTTTTATTGTTCTCCCAGTTGTGATATACGTAGGTGAGCACATCGGCTATTTGTTCTGGGGTAAGTGGTTGAGGAGGCATCATACTGTTGTACTGTTTGCCATTCACAGTAATCCCTCCCGTATGCCCTTTCAATACGGTCTCTATTGCTCTGTCTACATCAGCATTCAGGTAGTCAGCTTTTGCCAAAGGCGGAAAAGCTCCTTCCAACCCTTGCCCTTGTGCCTGATGACAAGCCACACAAGTACGCTGATACACTTTCTTCCCATCTTCCATCTGTTGTGCCAAAGTCTTATTCCCTGACTCCTGTCCCCTATCTACTGACACCTGTTCCCTGACACCTATCACCTGATAAGGCACTGCCTCTTGCTTGCCGTAGATAACTGGATTTTCTCTCCCTTGCGCGATGAGTTGCCCTAATGCACCTTTGTTGAAAGCGCGGAAAATAGCGTGGTCTACTAGCGTATATGAACCGGGCACTTCTACTTTGAATTCTACTATAGCTGCCCCTCCCGCAGGAATAACTGTCGTTTGCACATTTTCGTTTACGAACTTGCCTCCTTCTACCTGCACTCGGTCAAAGATTTCTCCTATCACGTGGAAAGAAGAGATGAGGTTAGGACCTCCATTTCCTACAAAAAGGCGTACCGTTTCACCTGCATTCACCGTGAGGGCTTTATCGCCTGCAATAGCACCTACTTTCCCGTTGAAAAGCACATAATCAGGCTTCTCTGCAAGGGCTTTCTCTTGGCTGAAGGCTTGTAATCCTTGGGTTCCATAATCTCCTTCGGTATAGAAATCGCCTTGCATCACATAGTATTCCATATCTACTGGGGGCAGACCGCCTTCGGGCTCTACCAATATAAGTCCATACATCCCATTGGCGATATGCAAAGGCACGGGCGCTTGAGCACAATGATATACAAAAAGCCCTGGGTTCAAACATTTAAAGGTGAAGGTACGTTGTTGCCCTGGAGCTACCAACGACGCATCAGCACCTCCTCCTGTTCCCGTTACTGCGTGAAGGTCGATATTGTGTGCCAATTTGTTATCTGGGTGATTTTTAAGTGTAAACGACACTTCATCACCTACACGAGCTCGAATAAAACTCCCTGGCACTGTACCGCCAAATGTCCAAAAAAGGTACTTAGTACCATCTGCCAATTCACCTTCTTTTTCTATGATTTCAAGTGTAACACTCAGTTTGGTAGCCTTCCGATTGCCTACTGGCGCTGGTACGAAAGGAGGTGAAGTAAGTTGAGCTACCATTTCCCCTTCTACGGGAATGTCAGCAGTAGAAGTATAAGTAGTTTGTTCATTACAAGCACTTAACAATAAAGAAGCACTCAACAGTAATAAATTGTATTTCATAAAATCTTTTCTTATCATTATATATTTAGTTATATAGAACCAATTAAAATATGACGCAAATATAATACTTTTTCATCTAATAATCTCTATCCCAATATCGCTTTTTAGTTCCCACTATTCTCCCAGCTCCCATTACTCCCATTACTCCCATTAAAACTGCCCGTGCGGCTCGCACCCCACTGCTCTCACCACTAAAGGTCAAACACTGAAGTCCGTTTCACAAAAAAGACATCTTTAATTCTCAACAAAGAAGCCAATAATAGATAAACACCAAAACCAGCCCCTAAAGTAGCAAAAGTGCCATAGATGAAGAAAATACGCACATCTTTAGCGCGTACACCTAATTTCTCAGCCAATCGTGCCGATACTGCAAAGCCATATTTCTCTAAAAAAAATCTAAACTTTGAAATCATATCTAATTATTTGTTACCCGTTGTTTGTTTGTCTTAAAAAGTAAAATTATGCCAAGTCCGAAGAAAATAATCAATGAGACAGTCGCATTGCGCATATTATTCGTAAATTGGTCAATGAGTCCATAAATTCCCATCCCTATCACGATTCCTATTTTTTCAGTCACATCGTAAAAACTGAAGAACGAAGTTGTATCTTTAGTATCAGGTAAATAAGCCGAATAAGTAGAGCGAGAAAGCGTTTGTATACCCCCCATCACAAGCCCTACTAAAGTAGCAATGATGTAGAATTGCATCGGTTTGTACACATAATATGAAAGTAAACAAATCCCCACCCATATAGCATTGAGTGCTATCAACACCCCAATATTCCCCCATTTGCGCACAGCAATAACCGTGAGTCGTGCTCCTACTATAGCCACTAATTGAATTATAAGTACACTCACTATCAGTCCTATAGTACTTTCTTCAGCACTCGTCCATTGTATTTCTTGTTCTCCGAAATAGGTAGCTACCAGCATTACGGTTTGCACCCCCATACTATATACAAAAAAAGCAATGAGATACCATTTCAATCGTGGTGAAGTAGTGAGTTGTTGCCATACTTTGCGCAATTCCTTAAACCCATTAAAAAAAATATTTTTTGTAACTTTAGCTCCATTCTTTTTATGTGATGGAAGGTAGTAAAAAGGAATACTACTGAAGCCTATCCACCATATTCCTACAGTGATAAATGAAATTCGCATTGTAGTGAGTGTTGTTTCAGTATTAGTAGTAGTAAAACCTATCCATTCAGGCTTCATTACCATTATCAAATTGAAAATCAATAGCAACACACTCCCCGCATAGCCTAAACTATAACCTTTAGCACTTATGGCGTCATATTGTTTTGGCAAAGCGATATCTGGTAAATAGGAATTGTAGAATACAATACTTCCCCAAAAACCTAACACACCACAAAAATAACAGAATAAACTAAAATAGATATGCTCTAACGAAAACCAGTACAAACCTATACTTGAAAGAGCTCCCATATAGCAAAAAAAGCGCATAAATGTCTTTTTGTTGCCTAAATAATCGGCTATACCACTCAAAATAGGCGAGAGTACCACCACCATAGCAAAAGCCAAAGCGGTTACGAAAGCAATTACCGATGTACTTTTGATTATCATCCCAAAAAGGACTATATGGGTAAGCCCTGCAGTGCGAAATAATAGTCCGTAAAAAATAGGAAAAATAGTAGATACAATAGTAAGTGAGTATACTGAGTTCGCCCAGTCATAGAACGCCCAAGCGTTGAGTAGTTTTTTGTCACCTCTTGCTAAATTGTTCATAGTTTAGTGTTTTTTACTTCGTTTGCTACTCCATTTCTCAAGTAGATAAATCACCAAAAAGCCTGCTATTCCTAATAGTACTGAAATAAGAATTTGTGGTTCATTATGAGTAATCTCTTTAAAAACACAAGGCGATACGCTCTTTTCCCACACAGCCACAGCATTGCCTTGAGCATCTGTATCCCATTTCAAAACTTCTTTCCAAGGCCATACTTTGTTTAGAGAACCTACGATAAAACCAGTCAGCCCTGCAAAAGTAAGAGTGCGGTATTTGGCAAACAACCATTTCAGCGCTTTAGAAAAACTCAAAATACCCGTAATTGCTCCTATCCCAAAAATACCTATGAGTTTAAAATTCCACGAACTCAAAGCATCAAGAACTGTGTGATAAGCTCCTAACAACACTAGTATAAAGGCTCCTGAGATTCCTGGTAATATCATTGCGCAAATAGCCAAAGCACCACAGAAGAAAATAAATATCAAATTCTGGTTGCCACCATTCACTAAGGGCGGAATAATCGTAATAAAATAGGCAACTCCCCCTGATATGAGCATCACGAGTATTGTAGCTAAATTCCAACGCTTAATTTCTTTTATCAAAAAAAGCACACTGGCGATCATCAACCCAAAGAAAAAAGCCCATATCATTATAGGTTCATTCTCTAAAAGCCATTTCATTCCTTTGGCAAGCGATAGGATGCTAACCCCTATTCCCGCTAAGAGTGCTACAAAAAAATTACCATTAATATGCTTCCAAAAAGCTACAATGCCTTCGCTGAACAAAAGTTTAAACGCTTGTAAATTAATCTTGCTAATAGACCCTACAAGCTCTTCATAAATTCCCGATATAAAGGCTATAGTACCCCCAGAAACTCCTGGTACTACATCGGCTGCTCCCATTGCTATTCCTTTGGAAGTGATAAATAAATAATCTAAAAAATTGCGTTTCATAACAATTTATAATGTCTCTTTCTAATTTAAACGGCGCAAAGATAATAATATTTTGCTAATTAATAGTCTATCAGTATTAATTTGTAAATTTTTCGTTTTACACTTTGCCAAAGTTTTTGCCCGTGCTGATCACACCTTTCCCTAAATTAATTAATTTTGATAATCAATTGATTTTAATTGTAGGGGCGTTTTGCAAACGCCCTCACAAAAAGGGTAAAACACCTTATCAGAGTTTTTCTGATGTCCACTGAGTACTTCAAAATTCATTTTTGCATAAATCCATGGAATCTGCACGCAACTTTTGCAACAAAGCTGCCTATTGCGTAATTTAGTATAATATTCCACTTCTGGATTCTCTCCTTCGGGAAAAGTTTGTGATGAAAGCTGCAATTTTTCTAACTATCTAATTTGTTAATTTGCTAATTACTTCGTATCTTTGCAAAATAAAAGTATTTTCTTATGAAAACGGAACATCAATTACATATCAAATATAATGTTTTTAATAGTTTAACCGACCTACCTGAGAAAGCTCAAAATCTGATGAAACAAGCTATAACCACTCGTGAAAAGGCTTATGCTCCTTACTCTAAATTCAAAGTGGGTGCTGCTGTTTTGCTCAAAAACGGACAAACTTTTATAGGTTCTAATCAAGAAAATGCTGCATACCCTTCAGGTCTTTGTGCCGAAAGAGTAGCTATATATCAGGCTTCTACTCAGTATCCCGATGAGGAAATCGAAATGATTGCAATCTCTGGGTCTGCACAAGATCCTACTGCTCATCCGGTATCGCCTTGTGGAGCTTGCCGCCAATCACTCTCCGAATACGAAACCAAACAAAAAAAACTCATCCCTGTCTATTTTATGGGAGCAGAAGGTGAAATCGTTCAAACTGAATCTATTAAAGATCTCTTACCTTTCCTTTTCGATGGGAGCCTGATGTAATATACGAACAACTAAAAACTATAACGAATGAACTCAGAAGAAATTATTACCTCTGCCAAACAAACTATTACTGAAGAAGCTCAAGCTATTGCTAAACTAATTGATTATATCGACGACGATTTTACTAAGTCAGTACAATATATATTGCAATCCAAAGGTCGTGTAGTGATTACAGGTATAGGGAAAAGTGCTATTATTGCTAATAAGATAGTAGCTACTATGAACTCTACTGGTACTCCTGCTATTTTTATGCATGCTGCCGATGCAATCCACGGTGATTTAGGTATTATACAGCAAGATGATGTAGTAATATGCATCTCTAAAAGTGGTAACACCCCCGAAATAAAAGTGTTAGTACCTTTGCTCAAACGCGGTAATAACAAGTTGATAGCCATTACCTCTAATAAAAACTCTGTCTTAGCACAACAAGCTGATAGTGTGCTTTATGCTCACGTCGATAAAGAGGCTTGCCCTAACAATTTAGCCCCTACTACTAGTACTACGGCTCAATTAGTATTAGGTGATGCGTTGGCAGTTTGTCTGTTGGAAATGAAACATTTTGGCAGTAGTGACTTTGCTAAATACCATCCTGGTGGTGCATTAGGAAAACGTTTATACCTAAAAGTGTCTGATATTGTATCTCATAACCAAAAACCTGAGGTCTCTCCTGATACCGATATTAAAAAGGTAATTGTAGAAATATCTGAAAAAATGCTCGGAGTTACTGCCGTGCTCAACAATCATCAGATAGTTGGAATAGTAACGGATGGCGATATCCGCCGAATGCTTAGTAAAACGGATAGTATCAAAGGGCTTACCGCTAAAGATATAATGAGCGTTAACCCCAAAACTATTGAGGTCGATTGTTTAGCAATTGATGCCCTACACCTGATGGAAAAAAATAAAATCACACAACTATTAGCAACTAAACAAGGTGAATATGTGGGAATTATACACCTGCATAACCTTATTCAAGAAGGACTTATTTAAAAACTAAGAATATTAATTATTTAAAAAATGAGAGATCTATCCAAAATGACAAACATTGAGGACTTGCGCGTTGTTTGCAAACGCAATGTTCCTAAAATGTTCTATGAGTATGTAGACACCGGCTCTTGGACTGAAGCAACTTACAAACAGAATGTTTCAGACTTCAACCCTATCAAATTCCGCCAACGTATCTTAGTGGATATGGACAATCGTACCCTCGAAAGTACACTCCTTGGCAAGAAAGTTAAATTCCCTGCAATGACGGCTCCTGTCGGATTTATGGGAATGATGTGGGCTGACGGTGAAATCCACATGGCTAAAGCTGCACAAAAATTCGGTATCCCCTTCACCCTATCTACTATGTCTATCTGCTCTATTGAGGATTTAGTAGAAGCTGGCGTCGAACCATTCTGGTTTCAGCTTTATGTAATGCGTGACCGCGAGTTTATGAAGGACCTTATCCGTCGTGCTAAAGAAGCTAAATGTTCAGCTTTGATGATTACTGTCGATTTACAAGTGTTAGGTAATCGCCACCGCGACATCAAAAACGGACTTTCTACTCCTCCTAAGTTCACCATTCCTAATATGTTGAACCTTTCTACTAAAATTCCTTGGGGATTGCGCTATGTCTTCGGTAACCGCCGATGGACTTTCCGCAATATTGCTGGACACGCTAAAAACGTATCCGACCTTTCTTCTCTATCTTCTTGGACAAAAGAACAATTCGACCCTAGCCTTAGCTGGAAAGATATTGCTGAAATCAAAGAACTTTGGGGAGGACCTATCATCTTAAAAGGAATTATGACCCCTGAAGATGCTATAGAAGCAGTAAAATACGGCGCTGATGCTATCATCGTCTCTAACCATGGTGGTCGCCAGATGGATGATACTATTTCCACTATAAAAGCCCTTCCCGATATCGTAAGTGCTGTAGGTAGCCAAACTGAAGTATGGATAGACTCTGGCTTCTATACAGGTCAAAACATGCTCAAAGCGTGGGCTTTAGGAGCTAAAGGTATTATGCTTGGTCGTGCTCCTGTATATGGTCTCGGTGCTTATGGCGAAGAAGGGGTAACCCGTGCTTTGCAAATACTCTATGACGAAATGGATACTACTATGGCTTTCGCTGGTCATCGTAACCTCCAAGATGTAGATAGCAGTATCTTAGTAGAAGGTACTTATCCTCTGCCAAGTAACCGATAATTCAAAAAAATAATGTACCTTTGCCCCCGCAATGAGTAAAAAGAAAAATATAACCATAGAAAATGTTATCGTTACCGATGCGGGGGCTAAAGGCAAAAGCGTTGCCAAAGCTCCTGATGGTCGCGTTATTTTTATCAACAATGCTATCCCTGGCGATGTAGTCGATGTACAAACTACTAAAAAAAAATCGGCTTATTACGAGGGATTTGCTACTAAATTCCACGAGTATTCTAATCGCCGTGTAACTCCCGTATGTGCCCATTTTGGCTATTGCGGTGGATGCAAATGGCAAGATATGAACTACGAAAGTCAGCTGTTCTACAAACAAAAAGAAGTCGAAAACAACTTAGTGCGTTTAGGAAAAATAACAATTCCTGAACTGATGCCTATTGTAGCTTCCGAGAATATCTATTTCTATCGCAATAAAATGGAATTCTCTTTCTCAGATATGCGCTGGCTTACTCCCGAAGAAATTCAAAATGCCGATACAATTGAACAACGCAATGGTCTAGGTTTCCATATCGCTGGTGCTTGGGATAAAATCCTCGACATTGATAAATGTTACTTACAAGAAGACCCTTCTAACGCTATACGTTTGGAAATCAAACGTTTTGCTTTAGAAAATAACATAGCTTTCTATAGCCCACGTCAGCAAACAGGCGTCTTGCGTTCTATGATGATACGTATCTCTTCTACAGGCGAAATAATGCTGGTAATACAATTCTTTAGTGATAGTAAAAAATGTAATTTGCTATTAGAACATATAGCTCAAACATTCCCTCAAATCACTTCTTTGCAGTATTGTATTAATAGCAAAGGGAACGATGCTATCTACGATCAAGATTTAAAAATCTATAAAGGTACCGATTGTATTTATGAAGAAATGGAAGGTTTGCGCTTCAAAATCAATGCAAAATCTTTCTATCAAACGAACTCTAAACAAGCTCACAAACTATATCAAATAACCCGTGACTTTGCCGATTTAAAAGGTGATGAATTGGTATATGACCTCTATACTGGTACAGGTACTATCGCTCAGTTTGTAGCAAGAAAAGCTAAAAAAGTAGTTGGTGTCGAAGCTGTACCCGAAGCCATTGCCGATGCCAAAGCCAATGCCAAAGCTAATGGTATTGAGAATGTGAGTTTTTATGTAGGGGATATGAAAAACGTTTTCAACGATACATTTATCAAAGCCAATGGTACCCCCGATGTAATCATCACCGATCCTCCTCGTGATGGAATGCATAAAGATGTAGTAGAGCAAATTCTGCAAATCGCCCCCCCTAAAATAGTATATGTAAGCTGTAACAGTGCTACTCAAGCACGTGATTTAGCTTTGTTAGACGAAATGTATAAGGTGACAAAAGTACAACCCGTCGATATGTTCCCTCAAACTTACCACGTTGAAAATGTTGTACTTTTAGAAAAAAGAAATCTCTCCTAAAATCTGTAAAACAAAAGTTTTTAGTTACATTTTGCAGCTAATTAAAAATAATGTTGTACTTTCGCGCCATTATGAATATATACGATATAGAAGCTACCAAAATATTATTGGAAAAGCAACCTAAAATAAGTATTATACCCCACAAAAACCCCGATGGTGATGCCATAGGTAGTTGCTTGGGGCTTTACCATTATCTCAAGTTGCATCACTGTGATGTAACAGTGGTTTCTCCTAATGATTTTCCTGACTTTCTCAAATGGTTACCTGCCGCAGATCAGATTCTTATCTACGACAACAATCCCAAAAAAGCAACAGAGCAGATAGAAGCCTCCAAACTTATTTTCACACTCGATTTCAACGCTCTTAAAAGAGCGGATTCCCTTACCCCTTTGCTAGAAAACTCTAAAGCAACTTTTGTGATGATTGATCATCATCAAGAGCCTGATGACTATGCCAAAGTTACTTTTTCTAATCCTAAAGCGAGTTCTACTTGTGAAATGATTTATGCTTTTATTGATGCAATGGGCAATAAAAATCAAATTGATAAAGATATAGCTACTTGTTTGTATACGGGGATTATGACGGATACAGGTAATTTCAAATACCCTATCACTACTAGCAACACACTCAAAATCGGTGCTTTCTTAATAGAAAAAGGAGCTAATAATAGCCAAATCAATAGCAATGTGTTTGATAACAATTCTTATAATAAATTGCAATTGCTTAGTACCGCTCTCAAAAATTTAGTGTATATCAAAGAGTTTGACACCGTCTATATAACACTTTCTTCCGAAGAATTACAAAAATACGATCATCAAAAAGGAGATACTGAAGGATTTGTAAACTATGGGCTCACTATTAAAAACACTAAATTAGCTGTCATCTTTATCCAAGAAGGTGATTTCGTAAAAATGTCTTTGCGTTCTAAAGGTAATAATGATGTGAATCTATTTGCTCGAAAATGTTTCAATGGAGGCGGACACGTAAATGCAGCTGGAGGAAGATTTGATGGGTCTATAGAAGAAGCGGTAGCTTATTTCAAACAAGTGTTACCTGATTTTATCCACAAAAATATGTAAAACGATACAATGAATATACTCAAAAAAATAATAGCTCTAAGTGCCATCGGCATAGTATTGACAAGTTGTGCCGATAGGCAAGCGCGTCATCCTATAACTAAAAAAACAAGTACTTTTTTAAAAGAATCAGCTATGAAAAACAAAGCATTATTAGCCTCCGAAGAAGCGCTGATAGATTCTATCATCAAAAAAGATACGCTACATAATTTTATAGATTCACAACACGGATTTAAGTTCTACTATCTAAATCAAAACCCTGAAGCTCATTATACTGCTCAGTTTGGCGATATTGTAACTTATGATTACAGCCTTTCCGATTTGCAGGGTAACCAGCTTTATCAAGAAAAACCCGATGGTGAATACAAATATTATGTAGATAAAGAAGAAGTATTCCAAGGCTTGCGTTCTGCATTAAAATTGCTAAAAGAAAAAGAAAGTGGAGTTTTCTATTTCCCCTCAAGTGTAGCTTATGGCTATCGTGGCGATAAAGATAAAATCTCTTTCAATCAACCTATTATAGCTAAAATCGAAGTCTTCAAGATTGAAAAAAATCAAGAAGATGTAAAACCTCGACCCGAATAAATAAACATTTTTAATTAATTATTATATTATGAGACGACTCAATTTAGTAGCATTGCTCTCTGCAATGTTTGTATTTTTCAGTTGTAATTCGCAAAAAAAAGCCTACAAAGATTTAGGTGATGGCTTATTTGCCGATATCGAAACTACTCAAGGAAATATCATTGTAAAACTCAACTACAAAGAAACTCCTATAACAGTAGCCAACTTTGTTACTTTAGCCGAAGGTAAAAACTCTTTCGTAAAAGCCGAATACAAAGGTAAACCTTTCTACAACGGAACGATCTTCCATCGTGTGATCAAAGATTTTATGATTCAAGGGGGTGACCCTACTGGTACAGGTATGGGAGATCCTGGATATCGTTTTGAAGATGAATTTGTTCCTACTTTACAACACGATAAAAAAGGAATTTTATCAATGGCTAATGCAGGTCCTGGCACAAATGGCAGCCAGTTTTTCATCACTCAAGTACCTACTCCTCACCTCAATGGTCGTCATACTGTTTTCGGTGAAACTGTGAAAGGTTTAGAAGTAATCGATGCAATTGCTAATACTAAAACTGTAGCTAATGATAAACCTGAAAAAGATATCAAAATCAATAAAATTACAATCATTGCTAATGGTAAAGACGCTAAAAACTTCAATGCTGTAAAAGTTTTTGAAAACTATTTCAAAGATATCGCTAAAAGAGAACAAGAAAAAGAAGCTAAAACCAAAGCTGCAGCTGCTAAATTCTTAGAAGAGGTTAAAACTCAAGAACCTCAAGCTAAAGCACTTCCTTCTGGAGTAAAAATGTTTACTTTAGTAGAAGGTAAAGGCAAACAGCCTAACCACACTCAACAAGTAATGGTAAACTATGCTGGATATTTGGCAAATGGTACTCTCTTCGATTCTAATGTAAAAGAAATAGAAGAAACTTATGGCAAATACAATGCAATGCGTGAGCAACAAGGCGGCTACCAAGCATTCCCTATGGAATATAATTCCAATGCTCCTCTTATCCCTGGTTTCAAAGAAGCTCTTCTTAAAATGAAAGTAGGTGATAAAGTGCGTGTATTTATCCCTGCTGCCTTAGGTTATGGCGAAAGAGGTGCTGGTGAGGTAATCCCACCTAATAGCGACCTTATTTTCGACATCGAAATCACCGACATAGCTAAATAACCCCTAAAACCTAACCACTCACACCTAAAAAATGGTATATAAATTCAGAGTAATACTTGACGTTAAAGAAGACGTTTTTAGAGATATTGCAATCCAAGGTGATGCTACTTTGGAAGATTTACACAATGTAATCAACCAGTCATTCGGCTTTGCTGGCAATGAAATGGCTTCCTTCTACCTTACTGACGATGATTGGAATCAAGGCGAAGAAATCACCCTTTTCGATGTATCCGAGAGTGGTGAAATACGCTTAATGGAAGAGACTACTATCGAGTCTGTCGTAAGTGAAGATGAACCTAAATTGTTGTATGTGTATGACTTTATGTCAATGTGGACATTCTTCGTAGAATTGGTAGATATTGAGGAGGAAAAATCTGGTGTATCCTACCCTGCTTTGATACACGCTCACGGATCTATCCCTGCCGAAGCTCCCGAAAAGTCATTTATCGCCGATGATTTTGATGAATTTGAAGATGAGTTCAATGATTTCGACCTCGATGAAGACGATTATGGTAGCTTCAGTGAAGAGGAATACTATTAATTTCGATAACATCTATGCTTAACTTATATACAACAAACATCGAAACGCTTTCTATTCACAGAGTAGGTAATTTGAGCAAAGGGGAACCTCTATTCTTCTCTGAAAAACCTTATGCGTTAAACGACGAAATTATAGGCTTGCTTAAAGAATATTTTTTCAAACCTTTTCGTGAAAAAGAAGAAAACTACTTCCATTTTGTGCACGATGCCGATGTAGAATTCAATACTCTTTACCAGCTGGTAACCCCTATTTTTGAGGATGAAAGTACAATTCACGAACAATCAGGAAAAATTGCTCAACACTTGTACAACCAGTCTAATCATCCTCATATCAAAAGCGGAGAAGTCTACATTACTCTTTTGCACGATACTTATTTGGATAATGAAAAGGTAAAAGCTGTTGGTATTTTCAAATCTGAGGTAAAAAATAGTTTCCTACAATTTGAAGAACAAGGTAATCAGTTGGAAATGATTATCCAAGAAGGTGTAAACATCCATCGTTTGGATAAAGGTTGTATCATTTTCAATGTAAATAAAGAAGATGGCTACAAAATACTTTCTATTGATAGCAATCGCTATGACACTAAGTATTGGTTAGAAAATTTCTTAAATGTGGATGCTTTGGTCGATGACAACTTCTACACTAAAAAGTACTTAAAATTCAGTCAAGATTTCGCAAAAGATGTGATTTTACCTGCTGAAGATAAAAAAGAAGAAGTACTCTTTATGAATCGCGCAATCAACTACTTTGCTAAGAATGATGATTTTGAAGAAACCTCATTTATGAATGAAGTTTTTGAGAATCCTGAACTTATACCTGAGTTCAAACACTACAAAGTAGAAAAAGGTCCTAAGTATCAAATAGAAGATGTATCAACCTTCCCCATTGCTAACAAAGCGGTCTCCGATGTACGTAAAAAAATTAAAAACGTAATCGATTTAGATACTAATATTCAAATACGTATGGACTTCATCAATCCAGAATCCGCCGATAAGTTCATCGAAAAAGGTTGGGATGAGGAAAAACAAATGTACTACTATTTAGTGTATTTTAACAAAGAACAAAAAGGTTCATAAAAATAATCTTATCAAAAATAAAATGGCATATAGTTTTTTATATGCCTTTTTTTTTATACTTTTGCGTCTTAAAAACATAAAGCTATGATAGACGCAAATAAACTGTCAATAGGAATTCTTTTGCCTATTGAATCGTACGAAGGGGCTATCCCTAAAATGGAGAACCAAGTGCAACTTATTCAGCGTGCCGAAGCCTTAGGATATGACACTGTATGGGTGCGTGACATCCCCCTCAACAACCCCGATTTTAAAGAAGTAGGCCAAATGTTTGACCCTTGGATTTATTTAGCTCATATAGCATCTCTCACACTCTCTATCAAAATAGGCATAGCAAGTGTAATTTTGCCTTTGCGTCACCCTTTGCACGTTGCTAAAGCCTCTGCAAGTCTTGATGTTTTGTTCCCTAACCGTTTTGTTTTGGGGATAGCTTCAGGCGACCGTCCTATAGAATACCCCGCATTCAACAAACCTTTTGAACTCCGTAGTGCTCACGTCGCTGAACATATTCAAATGCTTAAAAAATTATGGAGTACAGACTTTCCTACTTATAATAACGACTATGGTACTCTAATGGAAAAAGTAGGTGATGTACTTCCTAAACCTATTCACAAAAACATACCAATGTACGCCACAGGGCACATAGGCGGTGTAAATTTAGATTGGATAGCAAAACACACCGATGGTTGGATTTATTATCCTCGTGACTTTGCCTTTACTAAAAAAATAGTAGAAGATTGGCATGAAGCTCTAAAAAAAGAAGGCGAACCTGCTAAACCTTATATACAACCTGTATATATAGACCTTATGGAAGACCCTGATTTCGAACCTCAAAAAATGGATTTAGGTTTTCGTCTTGGTCGTAATTATCTCGTAGATATGTTTCACGAACTCGGAAAAATAGGGGTCAACCATATTATGTTAGTACTCAAGTATTGTAGTCGCCCTGCTGGTGAAGTACTTGAAGAAATCGGAAAAGAAGTATTGCCACAACTCAGATAGTACTATGAGAAATTTTATATTACTCTACTTTTTAGTTTTTTGCATTGGTGTATATGCCAATGATGGTGCTTTCTATATGGCAGGTAACCAACTTGTTCCCATTAATGAAACAGATATTTCAGTAAAGAAAGAAATTTTGTATATCAAAAAAACACAAGAATTTGCGGAAGTATCAGTGTATTACGAGTTTTTCAATCCTAAAGAAACAAAAGAAATCATAGTTGGTTTTGAGGCTGGACGCCCCAGTGGAGATGTGGATGGAGCTCCTATCAATGGACATCATCCTTATATGTTTGATTTTACGGTATCACTTAACGGTAACTTTTTGCCTTATCAAATAGCTTATGTAGCGGATTCTCTTTATGCTAAAAATGGAAAAGTGGAGAGTATAGACTTGAAAACTTTCAAAGGAGAAACCGATGGTAATTATATTGATTTTATGTATGTTTATCATTTCAAGGCAAAGTTCAAAAAAGGAAAAAACATTGTAAAGCACACCTATAGATACAAACTATCAGGAGGAGTATGTAATTACTATGATTTCGATTATGTGCTTACCGCTGCCAAACGCTGGGCTAACAAGCAAATCGATGATTTTACCCTGATCTTGGATATGGGAAGTATACAAACAGCTTCTATCCGTAAGACTTTCTTTAAAAATAGTAATGATTGGATTTTCAATGGGGTTGGAAAAGTAACTGAAAAGCAAGATTACACTAATTTTTATATTCAACAAGGTATTTTGACCTTTGAGAGAAAGAACTTTGCTCCTAAAGATGAATTGTATGTTACGGAGATGCGCCCGTGGGGTTGTCAAGAGAAAGAAAGTGGACAAAAATTTCTTTTTTCATTAGGAAAAAACCAAGAATTAGGAGACCCCAATGAAAAAACTCCCGAAGAAAAACGCCTCATCCGCAACCTGCCATTTGCACGACGTGGGTATATATTTAAGGATAAAACTTTGCAAGATGCTTTTAAAACAGAAGATTGGTATCAACCTAATCCTTCTTATACCCCCGAAGTTGAAGCCCTTACTGAAGAGGAAAAACAAGTCATTTATACATTTAAATAATACCCTTTTTTATTATGACCATTACTCAATACCAATATGTGCTAGCAGTAGCCAAATATAAAAACTTTACTACTGCCGCCGAACACAGCTTTGTTACCCAGCCTACCTTGAGTATGCAAGTGCAGAAATTGGAAGAAGAGTTGGGCGTAACTATTTTCGACAGAAGTAAAAAACCTTTACAAGTTACTGAAATAGGTGAACAAATTATCAAACAAGCCCAAATAATAGTAAACGAAGCTGGGCGAATGAACGATATTGTCGCTCAACAAAAAGGCTATATAGGTGGTGAGTTCCGCGTAGGGATTATCCCTACCGTCTCCCCTACCCTGCTGCCTATGTTCCTTACCAATTTCATTAACAAATATCCTAAAGTTTGCCTAAAAATCGAGGAACAAACCACTGAAAATATCTTGAAGAAAATTGAAGATGGTAGTTATGATGCAGGTATTTTAGCAACTCCCTTACACAATTCATCAATTGTAGAACGCCCGTTGTACTATGAACCTTTTGTTGCTTATATTCCTGTAAATCACCGTCTACAAAATTCTAAAACTATCTACTCTGAAGATTTAGATATCAACGATATTTTAATGCTTGAGGATGGTCATTGCTTTAAAGATAGCGTACTCAATATCTGCAACCAAGATGTAATCGACTCTAAAGAACATTTCCAACTAAAAAGTGGAAGTTTTGAAACTTTAGTGCGATTAGCTAACGAAGGCTTAGGAATGACCCTCTTACCCTATCTACACTCTTTGGAACTGAAAGAGGAAGAAAAGAAACGCATTCACTATTTTGCCGAACCCTATCCCGCTCGCGAAATTAGCTTAGTTTATCACAAAAATGAACTGAAATTGCAAATTATCAAAGCTTTACACGATACTATTGCAGGGGTAATTCGTGGAGCTATTGTATTTCAAAATGTAAAAATTGTCAGTCCTATAAGAGAAAGGCACAAAATTTGATAGAAACAAAAAATTAAAAAAAACAGGATATATGAAAAATGTTAGCTAATTAGCTAACTTCTATTTTCCATCCTAATAAAAACAAATAACATTTTATGATGAAGAATATTTCAGCAGCATTATTTTTATTATTTATCTCATTTGCTTCTTGTAGCTTTACAAGCAAAAAGTTCGACAATCCTAATAAGGATAAGGACACTGTACTATTAGAAATTATTGAGCACGTGCTCGAAAATGCTCATTTTAGTCCCGTGAAAATGGATGATGCTTTCTCTAAGAAAGTATTTGATAGTTATCTAAAAAATATCGATGGACAAAAACGCTATTTACTCCAATCTGATATCAATGAGTTAAAAAAATACGAAACTCATTTAGATGATGATTTGAAAAAAGGCGATATCTCTTTTTTCAATCTTTCTTACAATCGCCTTAAACAGCGTATGAAAGAAGCTGAAGCCATTACTAAAGCTATCTTCGCTAAACCTATCAATCTCAACACCAATGAGACCATCAATACTGATTATGATAAATTGCCTTTTGTAAAAAATAAAGCTGAATTACAAAATCGATGGAAACAAGTTATCATTTTCACTACACTTTCTACTTACATCACTAAACAAAAAGAAGAAGCAACTAAGAAGGAAAAAGATGCTAAATATCAGCCTAAAAGTGACGAGGTTCTGAAAAAAGAATCTGTAGAGTCTACCCAAAAAACATTGGCTGATATGTTCAGCATGTACAACGACATTACTCGTGAAGAGTGGTTCGCTATGTTCGTGAATGCTATAACTGAAACTTTTGACCCTCACTCTAACTATATGGCGCCCGACATCAAAGAAGGTTTCGACCGCGATATGTCTGGTAAATTTGAAGGTATTGGCGCTCAATTACAAAAGAAAACTGATGGTATAGCTATTACTAATGTAATTTTAGGAGGACCTGTTTGGAAAGGTAAACTCTTAGAAGTAGGTGACCAAATCCTAAAAGTAGGTCAAGGTGCTGCCGAACCTGTTGATGTAGTTGGTATGCGTTTAGATGATGCTGTAAAGCTCATTAAAGGTCCTAAAGGTACCGAAGTACGCCTAACTGTAAAACGTGTAGATGGTACCATCGAAGTGGTTCCTATCATCCGCGATGTAGTAGAAATCGAAGAAACTTATGCTAAATCAGCTGTGATTACCGCTAATGGTAAACGTTATGGACTCATCAATCTTCCTAAATTCTATATCGATTTTGAAGATGTAAACCGTCGCAATGCTGCTACCGATGTAGCCCTCGAAATTGAAAAACTTAAAAAAGAAAATATTGATGGATTAATTATCGACTTGCGTTCCAATGGTGGTGGTTCTCTAAAAACTGTAGTAGATATAGGAGGTCTATTCATCCCTAAAGGTCCTATCGTACAAGTAAAATCATCACGTGGTAGTCGCGATGTCCTCTCCGACAACGACCCTAAAACCCAATGGGATGGTTCTTTAGTAATCCTTACCAACGAACTTTCTGCTTCTGCTTCCGAAATCCTAGCAGCTGCTATGCAAGACTATAAACGCGCTATTATCATAGGTGGTAAACAAACTTTCGGTAAAGGTACTGTACAAAGTTTTATAGACCTAAACGAGTTCCTACGTCAAAACAATTACGGTGACCTTGGTGCTTTGAAAATCACTATCCAAAAATTCTACCGTATCAATGGAGGATCTACCCAGCTCAAAGGAGTTGAAAGTGATATTGTTGTCCCCGATAAATACAAATATATCGATATAGGTGAACGTGATATGCCTAATGCTATGCCTTGGGATAAAATAGAACCTGCTAAGTACACCCCTTGGGCAAACAATGCCAATTTTGATATGGCTATCGAAAACAGTAAAAAGCGTATCAGTGAAAATGAATACTTAAAGCTAATTGATGAAAATGCTCAATGGGTAAAACAACAACAAAAAGATAATGTTTTCCCTCTCAACTATGAGGCTTATAAAAAAGTAATAGATAAAAATGAAGAGCAAGCTAAGAAATTCAAAGCAATTAGCGACTATAAATCTAACTTAAAATTCTTTTCTGTAGCTTCCGATGAAGCTAAAATTAAAAATAGTGAAGAATTAAAACTTCGTCGTGACCGTTGGCACGAAAGTCTTGAAAAAGATGTATATATAGACGAAGCTGTAAAAGTTTTAGAAGATTTGAATAAATAAAACAATAACTAACAGATTATAAAAACATTGGCAAAGCTAAATACTTTGCCAATGTTTTTTATTTTGGGTATATGATATTTTTGTTATATCTTTGCACTACATTTTGCCCTTTAGCTAAATAAAATGTATTTGAAAATCTTCGTTTTTATATATTTATTTTGCGTTGCGTACATACAAGCACAGCAACCAGATAGTCTTTCTCAACAAGAAATTCGCAAAGAGTTAGAAACTATCAAGCAATTCCGCCAGAAGGATTCCATACGTATTGCAATGCTCTTAAACGAAATTCAACTGCTCATCAACAACGAGAAAAATACACCTTCAATTACTAATTCTTCTACTACCAATGAAAAAGAAATAGAAAAACTACGCAATAAAATGCGTGGGCGACCTATTGTTTTTGAAAAAGATACCTTATACTATCTCTATACTTCTTATGGACCTTACGATATTGATACTCGCGTAAAATACGTAGAAGAAAAACTCAAAGAATTATATAACGACCCCTATTTTGTTGCCGATTCTATCAAAATAAAACCTGCTAGCGACTATTTATCAGTAATGTATAACGATAAAACCATTACTGGGGTTTCAATGGTAGATGCGCTTTGGGAAAATAGCTCCCAAACTGAATTAGCTCAAAGATATGCTAATATAATAAAAAATACAATTGTAAAGTATAAAGAACAAAATAGCTTAAAAAGTGTCCTAATCCGCTTAGCTGAATTGTTATTAGTACTCTTCATTGCCTTTATACTTGTATGGGCTATCAACCGATTGTTCGATTTCTTAAAAAAAATCACCCTCAACTCCGAGCATCGCTTCCTTACAAGTATACGTATCAGAAACTACGATTTTATCAAAAAACCAGGAATTGTAAAAGTTTTAGTGAAATTACTCGCTATACTGCGTATTGTATTTCTACTTTTCTTGTTAATAACAATTATCCCCCTAATTTTTGACATTTTTCCTTCTACTCAATACTTGTCTAAAATCATAGTACAATGGATTTCTGAACCTATAAAAAACGTTGGTATAGCAATTATTGGGTATTTGCCTCATTTGTTCTATATGGTCATCATTGCTGTTATCACACGCTATGTATTGAAAATATTGCGCTTTTTTGCTTTAGAAATAGAACGTGGTATCTTAAAAATAAAAGGCTTTCATCCGGAGTGGGCTCATACTACTTATGTCCTAGCACGTATGATGTTATGGGTATTAGCATTAGTAATAATGTTTCCACACCTTCCTGGCTCCGATAGTGATGCTTTCAAAGGAATTTCTGTCTTTTTAGGGGTGTTGATTTCTTTAGGTTCTTCTTCTGCTATTTCCAATGCTATTGCAGGTATTGTAATCAGTTATATGCGTCCATTTCAAGTAGGTGATTGGATTAAATCTGGAGAAATTATCGGAGCAGTGATAGAAAAAAATGCCTTAGTAACAAGATTAAAAACTATCAACAACGAAGATATTACCATCCCTAATTCGGCTATTTTGAGCGGTGCTACTATGAACTTTACTTCTATAGGCAAAGAAATAGGTTTAGCACTAAATGTACAGGTAAAAGTACGCTATGATTATTCTGATAATTTAGTAGAAGAACTTCTTATAGAAGCTGCTTTGAAAACTAATGGTATTTCTCCTAAACCTCATCCTTACATTTTCCAAATTTCACTCAGTGAACTGAACGCTGTTTATGAACTCAATGCTTATACTTTTCATCCTGAAAATATGTATTTTATAAAATCTGATCTAACTAAAAATATCCAAAGTACTTTTAGACAAGCCAATATAGAGATATTCTCAACACAATACGTAGAAATAAGAACTCCCTTTTCAAATACTAAAAAACAAAATTCATAATGAAGCAACGACTCATTTTTATAGACGTTATACGCGCTTATGCCATCTGTATGATGTTACAAGGGCACTTTATTACTGCCCTACTCGCTGAACAATATTGTGACGAAAGTAATCCTTACTATCATATTTGGCATTATTTCACAGGTATTACTGCTCCTGTATTCCTTACCATCTCTGGATTTATTTTTACCTATTTACTCATTCGTGAAGGAGAACGCTGTGGTGTAGGCTTCAAGAATCCTCGTGTGTTAAAAGGAGCTAAACGTGGTTTAATGCTTATTGTGGTAGCTTGTATTTTGCGTAAAAGTATTTATTTTGTAGATATATTGCATTGTATAGGGTTAGCACTCATTATAATGGTGGGACTTTATTTGTTAGCTCGAAATCACGTGAGGCACTTCCTTCCTGCAATGCTCATTGCTATTACCCTAATACTCTTTACTTTCAACGAAACTTATAACAAATATGAGTACTCTTGGTTACCTCAAGTTGTAGCAAATTATTTCACCCCTAAATATGGTACTTTCTTTACTATTTTTCCGTGGTTAGGTTTCGTAACCTTAGGAGGCTTTATGGGGTCTCTTTTCTATTATTTTAGAAATGCCAAACATCTATATATAGTATATACCTTACTACTTATTATTTTCGGTGCTATTTTTCACTTCCAATACCACACCTTTCACTTCTTATATAGTATTACAGGATGGACTCATTTTGAAAGTTTAGCACGTAATGGTTTTCTTTTCTTAAGAATGGGTGATACTCTCTGGACATTTGCAGTATTTGTAATCTTGCGAAATGTGCTTACTGCTCAATTCTTACAGCTTATCGGGCAAAATACTCTTTCTATTTACATTATCCATAGTATTGCGCTCTATCACTTTATTCCATATTTCAACTTAGACCATTATTTTCATAAGAGCCTAAATCCTAAGCAAGCTGTAATAGGTGCTATTCTCTTTGTGATTACTATACTCATCGTATCGTTCTACTATCACAAATTCAGTAAATACATAAAAGAAAAATATCCTAAAAACAATTGATAGAAAAATTAAAAATTTTCTTACATAAATTACTTAAAACTAAATACAAATGAAAAAGCTTTACATTTTATTATTTACAATATTCTTGTTAGCTTGCAATAACAAAGAACAAGCTCAAGAACGCCCTGTTACCCCTCCTAATAATATTATAGTGCCTAAAGCACTACAAAACTATTACAAAGGAATTCATTTTGCTAAAAATGGAAAAGCTTTGTACGATGATTTAGCGGTACTTACTATCAGTAAACATACTAATTTTTTAAGTTATTATGATCGTCACAAATACCTATACAAAGCCGATGCTAGTCTTAAAAATCCTGAAAATGTAGTATTAGTCTACACTGGGGAAGAGCGTTATTGGAAGGAATATAAGAGTGGTAGCAATAATTATGAACCTCAAACTTTCAACACCGAACATATTTTCCCTCAATCAAAATACAGTAAAGGAGATGCTAAAGGTGATTTGCACCACCTAAAAGCTTGTGATAGCAAGCTCAATAGCAGTAGAGGAAATATACCTTTTACCAATGGCTCTGGAAAAGCTGGACGTATCAATAGCGCTTGGTATCCTGGCGACGAATGGAAAGGTGATGTCGCTCGAATGATTATGTATATCAATTTGCGTTATAACGATAAAATCGACAATAAAATTGTTATAGGGGGAATTGAAACACTCTTAAAATGGAATGATGAAGACCTCGTTTCCGACCTCGAGCGCCAACGTAATAATGTAATTGAACAAGCCCAAGGCAACCGTAATCCGTTTATAGATTTTCCTCAATTGGCACGCTCTGTTTATAAAAATTACTAAGAGTAATACTATGAAAAATGAACCTCTATACACACTAAAAAAATATTGGGGATACGATAATTTTCGCAACTCTCAAGAAGCTGTAATCAAATCAGTTTTAGAAAGTAATGATACCTTAGCCTTATTGCCTACAGGTGGAGGAAAATCTATTACTTTCCAAGTACCCGCTATGATGCGCAAAGGTATATGTATAGTGGTCTCTCCACTGATAGCCCTGATGACCGACCAAGTTGAAGCGCTTAAAAACAGAGAAATACGTGCATTATCATTAGCCGGAGGTCTACCCTACCCCGAGTTAGAACGCCTGCTAAACAACGCTCTCTATGGGCAATACAAATTCTTATATCTTTCTCCTGAACGTCTACAACAAGAAGTCGTGCGTAATTACCTCAAAGTAATGCCTATCAATCTAATAGTGATAGATGAAGCTCATTGCGTATCGCTCTGGGGCAAGGATTTCCGCCCTGCTTATTTACAGTGTAAATGGCTCAAAGAACAATTCCCTAATATACCTTTATTAGCTCTCACCGCTTCTGCTACCCCTCAAGTACAACAAGATATTTTACATCAATTAGGCATCGAAAAAGCAAATGTAATTAGTACTTCTTTAGCTCGCCCTAATATAGCCTACAAAGTATATAAAGTAAAAAGCAAATTTCACCACCTTTTGCAACTGCTAAGAACAACCGAAGGTACAGTCATTATATATTTGCGAAGTAGAAATGGTTGTGTACAGTTAGCTCATTTGTTAGAAAGTCAAGATATTTCAGCTACTTATTTCCACGGTGGACTCCCAGCTGAAGAAAAAAATAACAAACTGAGCATGTGGTTACTAAACGATGTACGTGTAATCGTAGCTACAAATGCCTTTGGTATGGGAATTGATAAACCCGATGTCCGTTGGGTGATTCATTGGGATATCCCTCAAACCTTAGAAGATTATTTCCAAGAGGCAGGACGTGCTGGTAGAGATGGCAACCCTGCCGAGGCTATCGTTTTCTACAACGAGGTAGATATAAAAAATGCCGAAAAACTTCTAAATGAATATCTTATAGACATTCCTTATCTAAAAATTGTTTATAGTAAACTCAATAGTTACTTTCAAATAGCCATAGGAGAAGGTACTGAAAACACTTATAGCTTCCTATTCCCCGATTTTTGCAAACGCTACAACTTATTGCCTTTAAAAACTTATAATGCTTTACAAGTATTAGATAGGTTTTCTATCATTTCCTTCAACCACCATTTCTACAACAAGGTTACTTTCCAAATGAAAGCTTCACCAGAACAATTAGTGAAGTATATAACTACTCATCGATATATCAAAAATATAACAATTTATCTTATGAGATGCTATGAACTAATTTTTCATTTCCCAGTAGAGTTAGAAATGGCTAAATTGATGGAACGTACTGAAAAATCTCACAAAGAAATTATGGGATATTTAGAAACTCTACACAATGATGGAATAGGTGTTTTAAAATGTGAAACTGCCGATATACAACTTATTTTCAATGTGCCTCGTGACGACGATCGCACAATCAATAGCATTGGCAAACATATCAAAGAATACAATCATACCAAACAATTATTACAAAACAAAGTATATCAATACTTAGAAGATGAAAGCACTTGTCGAAGTGTATTCTTATTAGAGTATTTTGGTGAGAAAAATGGAAAAAATTGTGGTATATGTTCTAATTGTCTTACGCAAACGCACTCCCCTAAAAACGATAAACAAAAAATAGAAGCTGATATTCTTCAATTATTATCATATAAACCTCTCAATTGCAACGATTTAATAAATACCCTACCCTACTCTGAGCAGCAGATTAATACTGTCTTAGACAAACTTTTTGCAATGAAGAAAATAACGTTCAACATTTTCAATGAATTGTGCTTAAAATGAAATATTTTTTAATAAGATTTTGTTTTATGATAATTATTTACTACCTTTGCCGTGTTTTATCCCTATTATGGGATTTTAATACAAAAGGAGAATTTTACTATGAATGATAACTTTTCACCAAGAGTTAAAAGAATATTCACATATAGCAAAGAAGAAGCAGTACGTTTAGGACAATCTACTGTGGGCACTGAGCATTTCATATTAGCAATACTTCAAGAAAATGAAGGTAGTGCTATAAATTTGTTGCGCAACTTAAACATTGATATGGAGAAACTTAGGCAAAACATCCACACCCTTACTTCAGCACGTGGTCTCAACCCTCCTAATTTCAATGCTGTTCACTTCACTGTACAAGCCGAAAGAGCAATGCAAGCTACATATTTAGAAGCGAAAAGAATGCAATCTGATGTGATAAACACAGCTCACCTACTTTTGAGTATCTTGCGTAACGAAAACGACCCTACTACAAAAGTTTTTAATAAATTAGGACTAAACTACGAAACTGCCCGTGACAGCTTTCAACCTATTGAGGACAACAACTCAAAACTTATTACCCCTACAATGCCTACTAACGAAGTTGATGAATATGATAGAGACTATCGATTGCCTCACGAAAGTAGAAACAATAGAAATTTACAAGGGCAAGGACAAGGACAATACAACCAACGAAAAAATACAGTTTTAGATAATTTTGGTAGAGACTTAACCTCTCTCGCTGAACAAGGTCAGTTGGACCCCGTTGTAGGACGAGATAAAGAAATAGAACGCGTATCTCAAATATTGAGCCGCCGCAAAAAAAATAACCCTATCCTCATCGGTGAACCTGGTGTGGGAAAAAGTGCTATAGCCGAAGGGTTAGCTTTGCGTATTGTACAGAGAAAAGTGGCACGAGTATTGTATAACAAACGTGTTGTAACTCTTGATTTGGCTTCTTTAGTAGCTGGCACAAAATACCGTGGTCAGTTTGAAGAACGCCTCAAAGCAATAATGAATGAACTCGAAAAAAATAGAGACATCATTCTTTTTATAGACGAAATCCACACTTTAGTAGGCGCTGGAGGCGCTTCAGGAAGTTTAGATGCCTCTAATATGTTCAAACCTGCCTTGGCAAGAGGCGAAATACAATGTATTGGGGCTACCACTTTAGATGAGTACCGACAATCTATCGAAAAAGATGGCGCTTTAGAACGTCGATTCCAAAAAGTTTTGGTAGAACCTACTAGTGTAGACGAAACCATTCAGATTCTTCAAAATATCAAAGCTAAATACGAAGAACACCACAATGTAATTTATACCGAAGATGCTATCGAGGCGTGTGTAAAACTCACCAATCGCTACCTCACCGATCGCTATTTACCTGATAAAGCTCTTGATGCCTTAGACGAAGCTGGAGCGCGAATCCATATTATGCAGGTAAAAGTACCTCAGTATATTTTAGACGTAGAAGAACGATTAGAACAAGCTACACAAGCTAAAAATAGAGCCGTTTCTCGTCAACAGTTTGAAGAAGCTGCACGCTTGCGCGATAATGAAAAACACATCGAAAAATCATTAATAGATCTCAACAAACGATGGGACGAGGATTCTAAACTACATCGCGACACGGTAACAGCTGAACATATCGCCGATGTCGTTTCTATGATGAGCGGTATCCCTGTGAATAGAATCGCTCAAACTGAAATCAACAAACTCTCTGGCTTATCTACCGCTATGAAATCTAAAATCATAGGACAAGACGAGGCAGTGGAAAAAGTTGTAAAATCTATCAAACGCAATCGCACAGGGCTTAAAGACCCTAATAAACCTATAGGTTCCTTTATTTTCTTAGGACAAACAGGTGTTGGGAAAACTCAACTTGCTAAAGTACTCTCTAAAGAACTTTTTGATTCTGAAGATGCTATGGTGCGTATTGATATGAGTGAGTATATGGAAAAATTCTCTATCTCTCGACTCATAGGAGCACCTCCAGGATATATCGGATATGAAGAAGGTGGACAACTTACCGAAAAAATACGCCGCAAACCTTACTCTGTAGTGCTTTTAGACGAAATCGAGAAAGCTCACCCCGATGTTTTCAATATGCTCTTGCAAGTGTTAGACGATGGCTTCCTAACTGATAGCTTAGGACGAAAAATTGACTTTAGAAATACCATCATCATTATGACCTCTAACATAGGTGCTCGCCAAGTAAAAGAATTCGGACAAGGTGTCGGTTTTGGTACTTCTGCGCGATTGGCTCAATCTGAGGCTAATGAAAAATCAATCGTTGAAAATGCTTTGAAAAAAGTCTTTGCACCCGAGTTTCTCAATCGTATTGATGATGTCATCACTTTTAACCCACTTAGTAAAGAAGACATCTTCAAAATTATTGATATTGAACTCTCTAAACTTTATTCTCGTATCAACGATTTAGGTTACCACGTAGAACTGAGCGAAAAAGCTAAAAACTTTATAGCTGATAAAGGTTACGACAAACAATATGGAGCACGCCCTCTAAAACGTGCCATACAAAAATATATTGAAGACCCTTTGGCTGAAGAAATTGTATCTAACCAAATACACGCAGGCGACAGCATCGTATTTGATTTAGATGAAAAAGGTGAAAACCTAATTATTGCAGAAAAAACACTAATTTAATAACTTTATAACCCCTTATCTATGTACATATTAAGACTTTTAGGACTATTTACACTACTATTTTGCCTTTCTTCTTTTACAGAAAGCATACAAAAAAATGAAAAAAGCACTACTGTGAAAGTAAGTGCTGAAAATACTGTGATAGCAAGTAAAAAACCTAAAAAGAAAACTTACAGCCCTCCTAAAAAAGGAAAAACTAAGGTAGCTGTCTCTACTACTAAAGGAAAAAAAACACCTCCTAAACATAGAGTAGCAAGCCATAGTGCTAAAAAGAAAGCTGTAGCTAAAAACAGAAGAGCAGTTGCCGCTAAAAGAAAAACTCCAGTAAGAGGACGTGCAGTAGCTTCAAATAAGAGATATACTCCTAAAAAAACAAGTCAACAGTATGCTGAAAATATGGCTATTGCTGAAGAAAATTTAGATGATGATTTGGAAGAAGAAGAACTACTTGATGAAGAAGAAATCGTAGATAATACTGATATAGCTCTTCCTGCTCTATCAAAAAGTAAAGTTGATACTAAACAACAAAAAATATTGCTCGACACTGCTTTTTCATACTTAGGAACTCCTTATCGCCACGGAGGGGTTACTCGCAAAGGAATGGACTGCTCTGGCTTTGTAAGTACTACTTTCAAATCTATAGCTGTACCTCTTTCTCGTTCTTCACAAGAAATGGCTACCCAAGGACGTAAAATACGCTTAGAAAATGTACAAGTAGGTGATTTATTATTCTTCAAAACTACTCGCCGAAATAGAATTTCTCACGTTGGTATGGTAGTAGATGTAGATGGTGATGTGAAATTCATTCATTCTTCCTCTAAAAGAGGGGTTGTAATATCTTCATTGAGTGATGCTTATTACAAAAAAGCCTTTCGTATGGCAAAACGTGTAATGTGAAATTCGTAAATATTCCCATATTAACCATATTATTAGGACTCATAGGAGGGATTGCTATTACTGATGTAATAGTTCCCTCTTTTTTGTTTGTTATAAGTAGTAGTTTATGTTTGTTAGCTACCCTAACAATACATTACCTATTAACTACCAAGCGATATGCTTTTCGTCACGGAATTCTATTCCACATAGGTCTCACTTCTGTAGCTGTAGGTATGCTGATAACGTACCTTCACACTCCTACTTATAACCCTAATCATTACACACAAAAATTAAATACCAATGAATATTACACCTTAGAAGCCGAGGTAATAGAGCTTATTTCACAAACCAATTATGGTACTACCTTTAAAGCTCACCTCTTAACAGCAAATCATAACAGTACCGAAGGTAAAATCTTGTGTTTTTTCCCTTCTAAAGCAATTAGCGATGATGTAAAACAATTAGTTCCAACCGATAGATTAATTTTTGTAGGAAAATATACACTTATACCACCTCCTAAAAATCCATATCAGTTTAATTATAAACGATATATGGAACGAAAAGGAGTATTGGGTCGGGCGGAAATAATAACATTTTCTATTGTTAAAAATAATACAGTAGATTTTATGGGAAATATTGAAAAAATGCGTTCTCATCTAACTGCTGTAATCAACCAAAATTTCAATCGCGAGTCTGCTGCTCTCTTAAATACATTACTCTTAGGAAAACGTAGTGATTTAGATGAAAATATTTATCAACAATATGTAGATGCTGGTGCAGTACATATTTTAGCTATTTCGGGCTTGCACGTCGGAATTATCACTGCTATACTTCTATTACTGCTGCAAAAAATGCCTAATTTAGGATTTTATCGCCCATTGCGATACTTCATCTTGTTAGCAGGATTGTGGACTTTTGCTTTAATGGCTGGGGCTTCTCCTTCTGTATTGAGAGCAACTATAATGTTTAGCTTCGTAGGGTTGGGTACCCTTATACGCCGAAAACAAGGGCGATTCGATGCTTTAATGCTCTCAATGTTGTTTCTGTTGCTTATCAATCCTTATTATTTATATGATGTAGGCTTCCAATTGAGTTATGCAGCTGTATTTTCTATAATGAAATTCTACCCTGTAATGCGCAAATGGTGGCAACCTGAAAATAAATACATCCAATGGATTTGGTCTTTATTTTTGGTAGGATTATCTGCTCAGATAGTTGTTTTGCCCATCAGTTTATACTATTTTCATCAATTTCCTATTTTGTTCTTTGTTTCTAACTTGGTAGTAGTACCTTTGTTACAACCTATACTTATAGGAGGTATCATTGCTCTATGTTTGGGAGGTTTAGGTATTTTGCCTTACCCTATAATTTTTGTCTTAGAAAAATTAATAACTCTGATGAACATTTTAGTAGCTTTTATAGCACATCAAGAAATGTTTATCATACGCAATATACCTTTCACAACTCCCCTACTTCTTTCTTCTTTAGTAATAGTACTAGTACTCATCATCTTTGTACATTATAGGAAATATAAAGTATTGGTAGCTCTTCTCGTTTCTGTACTTTTGTTTCAAGGGGTACTTTTCTATCACAAATACCAATTAGAAACTACCGAAGAAATGTTAGTATTTAGCAAGTACAAAGATAAGATAATCACTATTAGGCAAGGTAATAAACTGAGTGTCTATCAGGTCGATACAACTTCTATCAATCCAATGGTAAACAACTACATTAAAAACAAAGGCATCAGTGATATTACACTTTACAAAATGCCCTATATATTGCGCTTCAAACAAAAAAACTACTTGCTAATGGATAGTTTAGGGGTATACCCAAAATCCAAGCAAGTAGTTATTGATAGTGTTATCTTCTTACAAAAACCTAAAATCAATTTAGATAGAATGAAGCGTGATTTATCGCTTAGGTAGTAAGGAAAGAATAATATACAATAAAATGATTATAGGGATAGCAATTATTTTTAAACTTACAAGTAGAATAACACAAAGTGCTAAAAATATATACTTCAATGCATTATTCTTAAATGAATAATCACTGAACTTCAATGCAAAGAGGGCTATTTCAGCATTCAGCAAATATGCACTCAACAATGTAATTCCTAATAAAACCCAACTATTATGCAATAAACTATCAAATAGTTCTGTTGATTGGTATTGCATTATAAGTGGTAGAGAAAGGATAAACATTGTATTAGCTGGAGTAGGAAGTCCTATAAAACCAGAAGTTTGCCGCGTATCTATGTTAAAATTCGCCAATCGATAGGCTGATGCTAAAGTGATAAGGAAACCTATATAAGGTAAGTAGGCTGCCCAAGTTGTTGGATTTTCTACTACATAACTACTTTGGTTAAACAACTGAAACATCACAACACCTGGTACTACTCCTGAGGTAACCATATCAGCTAAAGAATCTAACTGTAACCCCATTTCTGATTTCACGTGTAGCAAACGGGCAAAAAAACCATCAAAAAAATCAAGGAAAATACCTATCGCTACAAAGAGAGCTGCCCAATCAAGTGCCCCCTTCACGGTAAAAATAATTGCCACTGTTCCGCAAAAGAGGTTTCCTAAAGTAATTAAATTAGGGATATGCTTTTTCATTTTACTTACAATCGGCATCTAAATAATCTGGAAGATATGATTGATCTTTCTTCTCATCACAATCAGGATAAGTAACCACTCCATAGTTATCACGTACAATTTCATCTTTAGATGGTTTGCCGTCGTGATCGTGATCGGCGTGACGAGCAGCGATAAGTCTTACTGTAAAAATTAAAGGTGAATAAGCTGGTATTTTTGCCTGACTATTATTGAAGTAGCCTAAACCTGATGGAATGAAGAACACCCCTACCCCTCCATCGGTAGGAGCGGTGAGTGTACCATCTGAATTTTGTGTGAGTTTAGTTACTGAAGGTTTTAGTTGAGCAACTCCCTCTCTAAATCCTCTGATAGTACCTGAAGGGCGATTGGTAACAATATTTCCCAGTAAATCCATCCAATTAGATGCTGATTGAGTTGTAGTATCATCAAATACAGTTAAGTTGAGTAACTGACCTTTATAGTTTACATATACCGAGTCGGCAATAGAAGTAGTATGGGTGCTAGTACCTTCTTGTAATACCATATAGTACAAGGTATGACGAATGCGATTGTTGTTGGCATCAAATACATCTAATTCCATTTTTTTTAGATTACTATTATTAAAAATGGATTGTGAAACATTAGTTGTACTTGTGAAGGTAACAGCATCCGATATAGCTGCCGTGGCGGAATATGTGTAAGTATGTGTTTTTAAGAATGTTTCAATAGCTTGATTGTTTTCATTCCTCACTTCTGTAACATCTCTTGGTGGTGTTACATTAGAACTATCGTTTTTCTTACAACCTATAGTCAATAGCAGAGCTATTACACTGATGCTAAATAGAATTTTGTTTATCATATAAAATATTGTCTTATTTTTGGGGCGCAAGATACAAATTATTTCTTACTTTTGCACCTCATTGTTATTTTTAAAATTATAAAAGAATGCGAATTGATAAATATTTATGGTGTGTACGTTACTTCAAAACACGCAATATTGCTACTGAAGCTTGTAAAAAAGGTCACATTAAAGTAAATGGCGAAACAGTAAAACCTTCACGTGAGATTTATAAAAACGACCAAATAGTAGTACGTAAAAACCAAATCAACTACCAATTAGAGGTTTTAGACATCCCTGAAAGTCGTGTGGGAGCTAAGTTAGTAGACCTTTATCGTCAAGATAACACACCTCCTGAAGCTTTTGAGCAAGCCGAAATACAAAAACTTGCTCAGGACTATTACCGCGAAAAAGGAGAAGGTCGCCCTACTAAAAAAGATCGCCGTGCTATTGATAATCTCTTAAATGATTTTCAAGAAAATAACGATGACGATTAAAATTCACTTTGTCAAAGTCCTAAAACTTTGACAAAGTGAAAAATACAATACTACAACAATGTAGGATATTTTGTAGGATTAACTTCGTGCATTATACTGTATATCTTCTCAATAATGCTATCGGCATTAGGTTTAGAGAAATAATCACCATCAGTTGCATAAGCAGGACGGTGATTACCTGCCGCCAAGGTTTGTGGTGCACTATCTAAATACTGATAAGCATTTTGTTCTTCCAAAATTTTCTGCAAAATATATGCCGAAGTAGCTCCAGGCATATCTTCATCAACTACTAATAGTCTGTTGGTTTTCTGTATGCTCTTCACTATATCGTGACGCACATCAAATGGCGCTAATGATTGTACATCAATAATTTCAATATCAATACCCAAGGCAGCCAATTCATCAGCAACCTCACACACAATACGCAAAGTAGACCCGTAAGATACTACAGTAATATCTTTTCCTTCACGAAGTGTTTCTACTACTCCTATAGGAGTCTTAAACTCAGTGAGATTACTAGGCAACGCTTCTTTCAAGCGATAACCATTGAGGCATTCCACCACTACAGCTGGTTGATTACCCTCCAAGAGTGTATTGTAGAAGCCTGCTGCTTTCACCATATTACGTGGGGTGAGAATATACATTCCTCTTAAAGAAGCCAACAATACCCCCATAGGTGAACCCGCATGCCAAATACCTTGCAAACGATGTCCTCTCGTTCTGATAATAAGAGGTGCCATTTGCTTACCAAAAGTGCGATAGTGCAAACTGGCTAAATCATCACTTAGCGTTTGTAATCCATAAAGAATATAGTCTAAATACTGAATTTCAGCAATTGGGCGCAAACCTCGCATTGCCATACCTATACCTTGTCCCACTATAGCTGTTTCACGAATACTTGTATCAGCTACTCTTACAGCTCCGTATTTCTTTTGCAAACCTTCTAATCCTTGGTTTACATCACCTATATTACCTACATCCTCACCAAATATCAAAAGATTAGGATATTTAGTAAGTAAAGCATCAAAATTCTCTCTCAACACAATACGCCCATCTACAAGTTCTTCTGATGCGTCATAAGTAGGAAGTACCTCTGCTATATGAATAGGATTTTGCTCATTCTCTGTGTGGAGAAATCGACTATATTTAGGCTCATTTTCCTTTATGTAGTTCTTTATCCATTCTTGTAAAGGAAGTATTTTATTTTCACCCTCTGGTAATAACAATCTCAAGGCTTTTTTCGCACTACTCAACACATCTTTGCGATTAGGTAAAGCTACTTCCAAAAGAGATTTTGATAAACTCTTTACTCTTTCTTTTATAGTATTATCGTTCGTATTGGTTAACAATGAGGAGAGAAGAGCTACAAGTTCTTTTCTTTCTTTTTCAATAGGTTTAATATAAGCTTCCCAAGCTATTTTTTTACCTTCATTCACACGTTTCTTAGCTTGTTGTTCTATAGCTACCAATTCTTCTTGAGTAGCATATTTTTCGGCTAAAATCCATTCGCGCATTTTGGTAATACAGTCAAATTCTTTTTCCCACTGAAGTCGTTCAGCACTTTTGTAACGCTCGTGTGAGCCTGAAGTTGAGTGTCCTTGAGGTTGAGTAAGTTCTTTCACGTGTACTAATACAGGTATATGTTCCTCACGGGCTATTTTGGCTGCCTTTTGGTAAATGTCATACAAAGTAGGATAATCCCAACCATTAGCAACAAATAGTTCGAACCCTTTATGTTTTTTATCACGCACAAAACCTTTTAAAGCTTCTGAAATACTTTGTTTAATAGTGTGAAATTCTTTAGGAACTGAAATACCATACTCATCATCCCAAACCGACATTACTAAGGGTACTTGCATTACCCCTGCCGCATTAAGGATTTCAAAAAAGTGTCCTTCGCTAGTACTCGCATTACCAATAGTCCCCCAAGCTACTTCGTTACCGTGATTTGAGAAGCCTTTACTTTCTGCATTAGGTAAGTCGCGATACACTTTAGAAGCCTGTGCTAAACCTAACAATCGAGGCATTTGACCAGCAGTACACGATATATCACTACTGCTATTCTTTTGTTTTAATAAATCTTTCCAATGTCCTTCATCATCTAAACTATGGGTAGCAAAGTGCCCCCCCATTTGGCGTCCAGCACTGGTAGGGTCTGCCTCTATGTCAGCGTGTGCATATATCCCTGCAAAGAAATTCTCTACAGTATGTACGCCAAGAGCCATCATTAGTGTTTGATCGCGATAATAACCGCTCCTGAAATCACCATCTTGAAAAGCTCTTGCCAAAGCTACCTGAGGCACCTCTTTTCCTTCCCCAAAAATACCAAATTTAGCTTTACCTGTAAGCACTTCTTTTCTTCCCATCAAGCTGCATTCTCTACTGAGAACAGCGATGCCATAGTCTTCTAGAATATCTTCTTTTTTCATTGGTTTTATCCTCTTTTAATAGTTTTTAAAAAAAATAATATAGAGTGGTTTATTTTGTTTGAATAAAAAATATTGGGCAAATGTAATACTTTTTTAAAAGTAAACAAAAGAAAAGTATTTAAATTTTAGATTTTAGTGATAGTTATATATACTAGTGTCTTGCTTCACAAAAAGAAAAATCTTAAAGAAACCATCATCTATCTACACAAAAAACACTGATATAAAAGTTCTTACATAAAAATAATATAATGAACTCAATTGTCAATTATTAATTTTTAATTATTTCTTATCTTTGCCAAATGAAACATACAATTCTTTTTTTCGTTTTTGTAATATTATCGACAAATTGTCAACAGCAAAAAACTATTAGCATACAGAAGGGTACTACTACTCAAAGTAACACTACTATAGTTATGTCTATTGATAGCACTGTTGTTGCAAAAGCTAATACCACTAAACCTAAAGTTAAACTCTCAAAAAATGATAGCTTATTAAAAATCTTGCAAGAAAAATATGGTGAGGACTACGAGTGTTACCAAAGAGCTGTGCGAAAATTAGTTTTGCAACAAATGAAATACAGTATTCTAAAAAATACCTGTTTAGAAGAGTTTTACTTACAAGGATTCACTAAGACTACTAAGGACAGTATCAAAGTACATTTGCCTTTCAATCTTCACACTTTTGATTGTGGAGCCCCCGATTGTTATACTACCGAAGTGAGTTTTCGTCTAACAAATGAAAAACCTATTGTATTCCCCGATTCACTTCCTTTCCACGAAGAGCAATGGGGATGTATGGAAAAATATCAATTCAGTGATGTTTATGAGCTTATAGAAGCTACAGATAAACACGTAATTTACCATTGCCCTACAAAACGACGTACTTTAGTGCTTTATTTTCCTAAAATTAAGGGTAGTTGGAACGGTGATGCTTATTATTTTGTAGGAGTAGGTCAAAAGAGATTTAATGGCAAAAACATTTATACAGTACGCGAGAATTACAATGATAATAAGCCTGAAAGTGAATGGAATAATACCCTATATGATTACTAACTTCAACCGATTAGAGTACGAGTTTATGCTAAAAGAATAAATATTTTTTCACTTTTTTCATAAAAAAATTTGGAGGTTTCAAAAAAAGTAGTACCTTTGCACCCGATTTAAAAACATAAGGGTTCTTAGCTCAGCTGGTTCAGAGCATCTGCCTTACAAGCAGAGGGTCACTGGTTCGAATCCAGTAGGACCCACTTAGGTTTAAAATTTTTATCATTGTTATTTTTGGGGTTCTTAGCTCAGCTGGTTCAGAGCATCTGCCTTACAAGCAGAGGGTCACTGGTTCGAATCCAGTAGGACCCACCAAAATTCAGATTTTATTGTTGTTTTCATAATTAAAAAAAGGATTCTTAGCTCAGCTGGTTCAGAGCATCTGCCTTACAAGCAGAGGGTCACTGGTTCGAATCCAGTAGAGTCCACTAAAAGCTACTCGAATATTGAGTAGCTTTTTTTATTAGCAATATATTAAATACAGAATTGATTATCAAATATTTACATTTTTAATAATTGTTAATTAATTATTAATAATTGTATATTGATAATTATTTCTTACTTTTGCGATATTTTTAAACAGAAAACTATAAAAATATGTTAGGATTACAAACTTCTGTAGATGTTGCTACAACTGCAACCGACACTCTTCCAGCTCAAGAAAAAACACTTTCTATAATGGATATGATTGTAGATGGTGGCACTGCTAATATTGTGATTATTGGCATTCTATTCGTAATGCTCGCTGTAGCTCTTTTCCTCTATTTCGAACGCCTTTTTGCTATCAAGGCTGCCTCTAAAGTGGATAAAACTTTTATGTATAAAATACGTGATTGTATCTCTGCTGGACGGTTGGATGCAGCCAAAATGCTTTGTGTGCAATCTAATACCTCTGTGGCACGACTTATTGAGAAAGGTGTCTCTCGTATAGGTAAACCGCTCGAAGATATCAATAAAGCTATTGAGAATGCAGGTACTTTGGAAGTGTACAAACTAGAAAAAAACACTGCTATTTTAGCTACTATTGCAGGGGCTGGACCTATGATTGGATTCTTAGGCACGGTTGTTGGTATGATTATGTCATTCCACGAAATGGCGTCTGCTGGCGGTCAAGCCGAAATGGGTGCTTTAGCAGGAGGTATTTATACCGCAATGGCTACTACTGTAGCTGGTCTTATAGTAGGGATTATCACTTATGTAGGTTACAACCATTTAGTGGTCAAAACTGATAAAGTGGTACACCTTATGGAAGCCAATGCTGTTGAATTCTTAGACTTGTTGAACGAACCTCTATAGGTTTCAAAAACTACTTGTACAATTATGAAATTAAAAGGTAGAAATAAAGTAAGTCCTGAGTTCAGTATGTCGTCTATGACGGATATTGTGTTCTTGTTGTTAGTATTCTTTATGATCACTGCCAATAGCCCCAATGCACTCGATTTGTTATTGCCTAAAGCTAAAGGAAAAAGCACAAATACACAAAATGTTTCAGTAAGTATCGATAAAGATTTGAATTTTTTTATCGACAAAAAACCTATATCTGTAGATAATCTTGATGCAGAACTCAAGTCGGCACTAAAAGGAGTAGAAAACCCTACCATTATTTTACGCGTAGAAGAAAGTGTGCCTATTGAAAATGCAGTAACTGTGATGGATGTAGCAAACCAAAATCAATTTAAGGTAATTTTGGCTGTACGTCCTAAATAGCAAAGTATATGAACTTATTCAATACAGAACATAAACGTAAAGCTTTAGCACTCACTACAGTTGTGATGTGTTTGGTTATCTTTATCCTATTTTTCGCAGGAATGAAGTACTTAGATCCTCCACCCGAAAATGGGGTAGAGGTTATCTATGGGGTAGATATAACTGGAATGGGAGAGCGTACCCCTCCCCCAAGTGCTGCCAAACAAGAAGAAACCCAAACACCACAAACACAACCTGAACAAAGTACTTCACAAGAAGTGAAAGAGAATCTTTTAGCTCAAGATAACAACGAAGAAGTTTCTGTACCCGAAGTTCCTAAAAAACAAGAAAAGAAAAAAGAAACACCTAAAAAAGACCCTCCTAAAGAAACACCTAAACCCGCTCCTAAACCTTCACGAGAAACTTCTGATGCACTTTCTAACATTTTAGGAGCTGCTAATGCAGGAGGCAGTGGAACTGCAGGACAAGGTGATGGCAACCAACCTGGCTATCAAGGTCAAATAGATGGTAGTCAATATGCTAATTCTTACTATGGATCTGGTGGTGGCAGCGGTTCTGGCAAAGGCTGGGGTCTCAATGGGCGCTTCATTGCTTCACAAGGTAAAGTTCCTCAAAATTGTAATGAAGAAGGACGTGTAGTTGTACAAATAGAAGTAGATCGTAGCGGTAGAGTTGTAAAAGCTACTGCAGGCGTAAAAGGAACTACTAATTCTGCCCCTTGTTTATTAGATGCCGCTCGAAAAACAGCAGCTTTGCACCATTGGAATGCCGATGATAATGCCCCTGCACGTCAAATTGGTTTTATTGTTATTAACTTTAAACTTGGAGAATAAAAAAATCAATTAACAATTATAAATAACAAGATGAGATAATAGTTATATGATAACTAATTATCTCATTTTTGATTGTATAATAACTAAAAATTATTTTTAACATTGAATTATCAAGAAACTCTTTCGTGGATGTTCAACCGCTTACCTATGTTTCAAACACAAGGCAAAAATGCTCTGAACAACAAATTAGATAATATCCTCACCTTTACTTCAGCGTTAGGAAACCCTCAAACAAAATTCAAAAGTTTGCATATCGCTGGCACTAATGGCAAAGGTTCTTCTAGCAGTATGCTCGCCTCTATTTTACAAGAGGCAGGATATAAGGTAGGATTATATACTTCTCCTCACCTCAAAGACTTTCGTGAGCGTATTAAAATTGATGGAAAAGAAATCCCTGAAGACTATGTGGTAAACTTCATAAGCGAAAACAAATCTTTCTTGGAAAAACATTCATTGTCATTTTTTGAAATGACGGTAGGGATGGCTTTCAGTTATTTTGCTGAAGAAAAAGTAGATATCGCTGTGATAGAAGTAGGCTTAGGAGGGCGTTTTGATTCTACTAATATTATCACTCCCGAAGTTTCTCTTATTACTAATATTTCCAAAGATCATACAGATATTTTAGGAGATACATTGCCTAAAATAGCTTTTGAAAAAGCTGGTATTATCAAACAAAATGTACCTGTAGTAATCAGTGAATATCAAGAGGAAACAGCTCCCGTTTTCACAGCAAGAGCTAAAGAAATAAAGGCTCCTATTATTTTTGCCAATCATATAGAAACTTCTCTTACAACCGACCTTCAAGGTGCCTACCAAGAGAAAAACATCAAAGGAGTAATAGCCGTTACCGAATTGCTTATCCACCAGGGGTGGGATATTACTCCGGAGAATATTGCACAAGGGCTTTTACACGTGGTGCACAATACAAATCTGAAAGGTCGTTGGCAAACCCTTGGCTCCTGCCCTACTATCGTATGTGATACAGGACATAATGTGGGCGGACTTACTTATGTGATGGAACAACTCAAAAAGCAAACCTATACACATCTTCATATTGTAGTAGGTTTTGTAAAAGAAAAAGATGTAAATAGTGTTTTAGAGCTTTTCCCAAAAGAAGCTACCTATTATTTTTGCAGTCCTGCTATTGCAAGAGGACTTAATGTAGATACATTAAAGGAAATTGCCACTACAAAAGGTCTCCAAGGGGAGAGATATTCTTCAGTAGCAGAAGCCTTAAATGCTGCTAAAGCACAAGCACTTCCCACCGACTTTATCTTTGTGGGTGGAAGCACGTTTGTAGTTGCGGAAGTAGTGTAAAATAACAAAAAGTGAATATTGAAAAGCAAATGAAGATTGTTTTAAAACCCTAATATCATTTTGGCGATAAAAAAGTAAATCAAAATACCTAAAACATCGTTGCTGGTAGTGATAAACGGACCCGTAGCAACCGCTGGGTCAATACCGCGCTTGTGGAGGAGTATCGGGATAAAAGTACCTATCACAGCAGCATTTACAATCACTGTAATGAGTGCTATGGCTACCGTAATACTTACCAAATACTCGGCTTGAAAAGCAAAATGGCTTACTAATATCACTATTCCTGCAATGGTTCCTCCGTTGATGAGTCCTAATAAAAATTCTTTAAGCAATCGCTTGATAAGTTCGCCATCAATAGAATTATTTGCCAACCCTTGTACTATTATCGCCGATGATTGTACCCCCACATTTCCCGCAGTAGCTTGAATAAGCGGAATGAATATCAATAATATAGGGTAAACCATCATTGTATCCTGAAAACCATTGATAATACTCGCTGCACCTAATCCTCCGAACATTCCAATAAGTAACCAAGGCAAGCGCGCTTTAGTGAGTTTCCATATACTGTCATCTGCCTCTACATCATTGGTGATACCCGCTGCTAATTGATAGTCTTTTTCAGCTTCTTCCCTAATTACATCCACCACGTCATCAATAGTGATACGTCCTACAAGGCGTTTCATCTCATCAACTACTGGAATCGCCTCCAAGTCATACTTACTCATTATGTGAGCTACTTCTTCGGCTGTATCAGTAACATATACGTAGTCTACTTTTGGAATATAAATATCTTTCACTTCTGATCGTGTGGAAGTAGTAAGCAAATCTTTAAGTGAAAGTCTGCCTTTTAGCACATCATTATCATCTACCACATAAATAGAATGTACACGAGTAACATGAGCCGCTTGTTCTCGCATTTCTTTCACACATTTGAGTACATTCCAATTCTCATTTACCTTTACGAGCTCCTTCGCCATTAGTCCCCCAGCAGTATCTTCATCATAACGAAGCAAATCTACGATATCTTTTGCATGTTCTACATCCTTGATATGTGAAATAACTTCTGTTTTTCTATCTTCTGGCAGTTCAGAAATGATATCTACAGCATCGTCGGTGTCTAACTCGATAATTTCATCAGCAATTTCTTTTGCTGAAAGGTTTTTTAAGATATTTTCGCGGTAATCATCGTCTAATTCAGTGAGTACATCCGATGTTTTTTGTGCATCTATAAGACGAATAATATATACTCCCTCTTCAGTATCTAATTCGTGAATGATTTCTGCTATATCAGCATAGTGCAAATCACTTAGGAGGGTTGTTAGTTCTTTATTTTGTTTTTGTTCAATGAGTTGCTGAATCTTTTCAATGAGCTCATCTGTTATCTTAAAAGTTGTCATATTATCTCCTAAATTCTATTTTTGCAAAATTATAAAATAATTGTGAATACTGAATAAAGAATCTCAAAATATTTTATATTTTTAAGAATTTAAACTACATTCTAAGTATTGAATATGTAGTTAAAATAGCTTTTCAATATATCCAACTTAAGATAGTGATTTCAGATTATCAAATAAATAAGTCCATCAATAAAAAAATTCTATTTATTTATTTGGTGGTTTCAACAAAAAGTAATACTTTTGCACTCTGAAAAATAAAAATCGGGATGTGGCGCAGTTGGTAGCGTACACGTATGGGGTGCGTGTGGTCGCTGGTTCGAGTCCAGTCATCCCGACTTTTTTCTTTTATACAATAGCTATTTTTATAAAGAAATGAACAAAGTTTATTTTCTTTTTTTATTTTCCCTATTCACCTTTTTTTCTCAGGCACAAGCTCTTAAAAACAATTTTGTTATAGGGGCACAACTTCCTTTTTTATATAATAACGATCGAGAAAAACCAGATAATGACTCTTCTTCATCAACTTCTTTATCTTTTCGCCCACGTATAAATATATATGTTCAAGCCGATAGATATGATGCCGAAAAGTATGGACGATTATCTAAATTTAGCACTCGTGTAGATTACACTTTCCTGCAAACTCAACAAAATGATGATTACGATCGTTATAATCATATTCATCAAGTATCTTTTCTCTATATTTTAGGCGGAATGCACAAAACTAATGGTTTGCAAGTAGGCATAGGGCCTAACATCAACTTTGGAGATGCAAAAGGGGTAAATGCACGCTTGTTTTTAGGAGGTTATGGTGAGTGGAAAAGATTTATAGGTAGTGTAGATATCAACTTCTATATTCCTAATGCTAAAAGAAAAGAAGGTATCCCAAATGATAATTATAAATATGGGCACATAGCAATAGGAGTGGGATACCGTTTATAAACTAACAATAATTTTGTAGAAAATATATGAAACTTTCAAACTTTAATTTTGATCTTCCTAAAGAGTTATTAGCTGAATATCCCAGCGAAAACCGCGATGAAGCTCGCCTAATGGTGGTACATCGCAAAACAGGAGAAATTGAACACAAATTGTTCAAAGATGTAATTGATTATTTTGATGATGGCGATGTGTTTGTACTCAACAACACCAAAGTATTCCCAGCTCGCTTATATGGTAATAAAGAAAAAACTAAAGCAAAAATAGAAGTTTTTTTATTACGTGAATTGAGCGCTGAACAACGTTTGTGGGATGTACTTGTAGATCCTGCACGCAAGATACGTATAGGCAATAAACTCTACTTTGGTAAAAATGCCGAATTAGTAGCCGAGGTAATCGACAATACGACCTCTCGTGGTCGTACACTTCGTTTCTTGTATGATGGTACTTATGAAGAGTTTCGCCAGCATCTCACTGAGCTCGGACAAACTCCACTACCTAAATACATCTCTCGTCCTGTAGAACCTGAAGACGAGGAACGTTACCAAACTATCTACGCTAAACACGAAGGTGCTGTTGCTGCTCCTACAGCTGGTTTGCACTTCTCTAAACACTTGATGAAACGTTTAGAAATAAAAGGTATTACCTTCGCCGAAGTAACATTACACGTTGGTTTAGGAACTTTCAACCCTGTGGAGGTAGAAGATCTTTCTAAACACAAAATGGATAGCGAAGAGATTCATATTCCTGAAAGTCAAACAAAAATCATCAACACTGCTAAGGAAAATAAAAAACGTGTTTGTGCTGTAGGAACTACTGTAATGCGTGTTTTAGAGAGTTCTGTATCTTCTGATGGCTTCGTAAATCCATTTGATGGATGGACAAATAAATTTATTTTTCCTCCTTACGATTTTAGTGTTGCCAATGCGATGATCACTAACTTCCACACTCCTAAATCAACTTTACTGATGATGGTATCAGCTTTTGCTGGTCACGATCTCATTATGCGTGCCTATAAAGAAGCTGTAGAACAAAAATACAAGTTTTATTCTTATGGCGATGCAATGCTAATCTTGTAAAAATCAATAACTAAAAATAATCATTAATGAAAAAATTTTTTGTCACTATGGCGTTAGGAATGAGCACCCTAACATTTTTTGCGCAAGAAACGCCTAAAGAACTTTACACTGCTCATAACAAAGGTAAATTTTTCTTCTTCTGGGGGGGCAATCGCGGCTGGTACTCTAATTCTGATATTACTTTCACTGGTAATGGCTACGATTTTACCATCAAAGATGTTGAAGCAGTAGACCGTCCTAAAGGTTGGCATATCGACTATATCAATCCTTTGCGAATGACTATCCCTCAAACCAATTTTCACATAGGATATTACATTTCTGATCATTACACTGTTTCTGTAGGAGTAGACCATATGAAATATGTAATGAAAAACGGTCAAACTGTGAAAATGAATGGATATATCAATGGATCTGGCACTTCACACGATGGTGTATATAACAATGCCGATAAATTGCTCAGTGAAGACTTCCTTACTTTTGAACATACTGACGGACTCAACTATGTAGTAGTGGAAGGGGCTCGTATCGATGATATTTCTCGTTTGTTTGGCATCCGTAACACTGATATATTACAAGTGAGCTTAACCGAAGGACTTGGTTTTGGTGCTTTATATCCAAAATCTAACACCAAACTTCTTAATAAAGAACGTTACGACGAATTTCACATTGCAGGGGTAGGAGTAAATGCTAAAGCTGGATTACACCTCACTTTCTTAAAGTATTTTCGTGTAGTTGGTGAACTCAAAGGCGGTTATATCAATATGTACGATGTGCGTACCACTTACGACATAGCCGATAAAGCTAAACACGATTTCTTCTTCTTTGAAACTGTATTAGGTATTGGCGGTGTTTTTAGATTCTAAAAATTTATACAACATAGAAAAAGAAAAACTGGCGTAGTTTTGAACTATACCAGTTTTTTTATTATTTTTGCACCAATTTTACTAATCACTATATTAGCTAATTACATTATGGCAGACGATAAAAAGATTATTTTCTCGATGAATAAGGTAAGTAAAACCTATTCATCTACTAATAAACAAGTACTAAAAGACATCTACTTGAGTTTCTTTTATGGAGCTAAAATAGGTATTTTAGGTCTCAATGGCTCTGGTAAGTCTTCTTTACTAAAAATTATAGCAGGAATTGATAAAAACTATCAGGGTGAAGTGGTTTTCGCTCCTAATTACACTGTAGGGTATTTGGAACAAGAACCTCACCTTGATGATGAGAAAACCGTGATAGAGGTAGTACGCGAAGGCGTAGCCGAAACCGTTAAACTACTCGATGAATTTAACCATATCAACGACCTTTTCGGCTTGGAAGAAAACTATTCCGACCCCGATAAGATGCAGAAGTTGATGGATAAACAAGCAGAGTTACAAGATAAAATAGATGCCTTGAACGCTTGGGAACTCGATAACCAGCTGGAAGTAGCTATGGAAGCCCTACGCACGCCCGAACCCGATACACCTATCAAAGTGCTTTCGGGAGGGGAACGCCGCCGTGTAGCCTTGTGTCGCCTGCTCTTGCAACAACCCGATGTACTCCTTTTAGACGAGCCTACTAACCACTTAGATGCCGAATCGGTATTGTGGTTAGAGCAGCACCTACAACAGTACGCCGGAACCGTGATAGCCGTAACCCACGACCGTTATTTCTTGGATAATGTAGCAGGCTGGATATTGGAGCTCGACCGTGGAGAAGGGATTCCGTGGAAAGGAAACTACTCTTCTTGGCTTGACCAAAAAGCCAAACGCCTTGCCCAAGAACAGAAAACCGAAAGCAAACGCCAAAAGGTGTTGGAGCGCGAGTTAGAATGGGTGCGACAAGGAGCAAAAGGACGACAAGCAAAACAAAAGGCGCGTTTGCAGAACTATGATCGGTTACTAAATGAAGATCAAAAACAATTAGAAGAAAAGCTTGAAATATACATCCCTAACGGACCTCGTTTGGGTACTAATGTAATTGAGGCACGCCACGTAGCCAAAGCCTTTGGTGATAAATTATTATATGACGACCTCAACTTTGTATTGCCTCAAGCGGGTATTGTAGGAGTGATAGGACCTAACGGAGCAGGTAAATCTACTATTTTCCGTATGATTATGGGGGAAGAAAGACCTGATAGCGGTGAGTTTTTGGTAGGCGAAACCGTAAAAATTGCTTATGTAGACCAAACTCACAAACAGATAGACCCTGAAAAATCTATTTGGGAGAACTTCTCAGGAGGACAAGACCTTATAATGATGGGTGGCAGACAGGTAAACTCTCGTGCTTACTTGAGTCGTTTTAACTTTGGTGGTAGTGAGCAGAACAAGAAAGTAGCTACTCTCTCAGGGGGTGAACGCAATCGCTTGCACCTTGCGATGACCCTAAAAGAAGAAGGTAACGTATTGCTGTTGGACGAGCCTACTAATGATTTGGATGTGAATACACTCCGCGCCCTAGAAGAAGGTTTAGAGAACTTTGCAGGCTGTGCAGTAGTAATCTCACACGATCGTTGGTTCTTAGATCGTATATGCACCCATATTTTAGCTTTTGAAGGTGACTCACAAGTCTATTTCTTTGAAGGCAGTTTCTCAGAATATGAAGAGAACAAGAAAAAACGCCTTGGCAAAGAAGTTACGCCTACAAGGATTAAATACAAAAAATTGGTACGATGAAAGAAAGTGATAACAATATTATTATCGGAGTAATTGCCATCGTAATGGTTCTTTTAGTCTTAATATTCTTCCTATAAAATGCCAAAAAAGAAGTACTATGTAGTGTGGGAAGGACACAAAACGGGTATCTTTAGCTCGTGGGATAAGTGCAAAAAAGCCGTTGAAGGCTATCCGTATGCTAAATTTAAGAGTTTTGAGAGTCAGGCAATGGCTGAAAAAGCCTTCAATGAGAGCTTTGAGCAATACAAAGGCAAGAAAGTAGCCTCCTCTCCTACCCTATCCCCCTTAGAATTAGAGCGTATAGGTTCCCCCATATTGCCTTCTATAGCTGTTGATGCTGCTTGCAGTGGTAACCCTGGAATTATGGAATACCGAGGGGTAGATACCGAAACTCAAGCCGAAATATTCAGAATTGCACCAATAAAAGACGGCACGAACAACATAGGGGAGTTTTTAGCTATCGTACACGCTTTAGCCTTTATGAAGCAACGCAACCTCAGCTTACCGGTCTATTCTGATAGCAAAATAGCGATGAGCTGGGTGCGCCAAAAGGTGTGCAAAACTAAAGTGCCACGCACCTCTCATAACGAAAAAATATTTGAACTGATAGCCCGTGCTGAACAATGGTTACACAACAATACTTATCCTAACCCTATTTTTAAATGGGAAACCCAAGCGTGGGGCGAAAATCCTGCCGATTTCGGACGTAAAGACAAATAAAATGACAGACCTTACCCTGAAAATACAACCTACTGCTAACCCCGACATCATCAAACTCGAAGCTAACAGACCTTTGGTAAAAGGGAGTTATGAGTTTAAAAACATAGATGAAGCTAAAAACGCTCCTTTAGCTAAGGAGCTCTTTTATTTGCCCTTTGTAAAAACTGTTTATATTTCGAGTAATTTCATTGCTTTGAAACGCTTTCCCATTGTTGAATGGAAAGAAGTGCAGGAAGAGGTTGCTCAGCAAGTATTAGTGTATTTACAATCGGGTAAAGATATATTATTAGGAGAAGCTGGAAAACCTATAGGGGAAGCTATTACTGTATATACTGAAACAACCCCCAACCCCACCGTGATGAAGTTCGTCGCCAACAAGCGTTTGGTACCTACTGTAATAGAGTATAAATCAATAGAAGAAGCCACAGAGGCACCTATGGCAGCAACTCTCTTAACGCGTTTTCCATTTATTGAAGAAGTTTTTTTTGATGATAATTATATATCACTCACCAAAAAAGGTATGGAAGAATGGGAAATGATAGCTGGCGACTTGCGCGATTATATCCGTAAATACCTAAGTGAAGGTCGCCCTATCATCAACCCTGCTGAGATAAAAAGACGACAAGAAGAAGCTCAAGCGCGCTTGCTCTCTATGGTTACTACCGATGAAATATCACAACAAATCGTGGCTATCATAGAACAATATGTAAAACCCGCTGTAGCATCCGATGGAGGAAATATACAATTTATTTCTTACAACCGCGACACTCATCACGTCGAAGTACTCTTACAAGGGGCTTGCAGTGGCTGTCCGTCATCTACTCAAACCTTAAAAAAAGGCATTGAAGTTATTTTGAAAGACAAGTTAAACAATCCGCTTATCAACGTTGAAGCACTACTTTAATATTTTATAATTTACTGTGAAATCATTCCTACAACAATTTACTAAAAACAGCACCTATCAATCCCTATTAAAACACCTACAAACAAAAGAAAATGCAGAGGTTACGGGATTGGCAGGGGCTTCTTTGTCAATAGTAATAGCTAACTTGTTCAATACAGTCCATAGACCTCTATTAGTACTGCTACCCGATAAAGAAGAAAGTGCCTACATACTCAATGATTTAGAAACCTTAGTAGGAGAACAACAGGTACTTTTCTTTCCTGATAGCTATCGTCGACCTTATCAAATTGAAGATACCGATAATGCCAATGTGTTATTGCGTGCTGAAGTCCTCAACCAATTGAGTCATAGTACAAAACCATTGCTCATAGTCTCCTACCCCGAAGCTCTTTTCGAAAAGGTCATCACGCGAAAGCAATTAGAAAAAAATACGCTAAAAATCCAAAAAGGAGACTCACTCACTATTGATTTTCTCAATGAAGTGCTTTTCAGCTACCATTTCAACCGCACTGATTTTGTTACCGAACCTGGTGAGTTCTCGGTACGTGGTGGGATTGTAGATGTATTTTCTTTTTCAAATAATGAACCTTATCGCATTGAATTCTTTGGAAACGAAGTTGATAGTATCCGTACATTTGATGTAGAAAGTCAGTTATCTACTGCTCAACTATCAAAAATTACAATTATCCCTAATGTAGAAAACAAAGAAAGTGATGAGATACGACAGTCATTCTTGGAGTATATCAGTGAGCAGACGCTATTCATTGGTAAGGATATGGGATTTTTTGATGCCAAGATTGAGAAACTCTTTGCTAAAGCTACCGATATTTATCAAAAACTCCCCAATGAAGTAAAACGTACCCCTCCAGAGGAACTCTATTGTCAAGCAACAGATTTATTAAAACAAATCCAGAGATTCCAACAAGTAAACATCAATGCTACAACTCCCGCTTCTAAAAACAAAAAGGAGTTCTCTTTTCATACCACCCCGCAACCTTCTTTTAACAAACAGTTTGAACTCCTTATTAGTTACTTCAACAACAAACACGAGGAAGGATTTCAAAACTATATCCTCTGCGGAAGTGAACAACAAGCCAAGCGATTTCAAGATATTTTTGAGGAAATGGAACAAAAAGTACCTTACCAAACGGTACAATTATCGCTACACGCTGGCTTTGTAGATACTGAATTAAAATACAATGTATTCACCGATCATCAAATCTTTGAGCGCTACTATAAATTTCAGCTAAAAAATGGTTATGCCAAAAAACAAGCCATTACACTTAAAGAACTGATGCAATTAGAGGTAGGCGATTATGTTACACATATAGACCACGGTATTGGTAAGTTCGTTGGCTTACAAAAGATTGAAGTAGAAGGCAAACAACAAGAGGCTATCAAACTGATTTATGGAGATCGTGATGTGTTATTCGTTAGCATTCACGCGCTACATAAGATTACTAAATATAACGGAAAAGATGGTAAACCTCCTAAGATTTATAAATTAGGTTCAGGAGCGTGGAAAGCCCTCAAACAGAAAACCAAGGCTCGTGTAAAAGAAATTGCTTTCAACCTGATTCAGTTATATGCCAAACGAAAAGAAGCTCAAGGGTTTGCTTTTGCGCATGATAGCTATATGCAGAACGAGCTCGAAGCCTCATTCCTCTACGAAGATACCCCCGATCAAAGCAAGGCTACTGCTGAAGTAAAAGCTGATATGGAAAGCTCTAAACCTATGGATAGATTGGTGTGTGGTGATGTAGGATTTGGGAAAACTGAAGTAGCCATTCGCGCTGCCTTCAAAGCTGTCGATAATGGCAAACAAGTAGCTGTACTCGTTCCTACTACAGTGCTAGCTTTCCAACACTTTCAAACATTTAGCCAGCGTATGAAAGACTTCCCTGTGCGCATCGATTATCTCAACCGATTCCGCACAGCCAAGGAAAAGAAAATCATTTTAGAAGAACTGGCAAAAGGTCAGTTAGATATTATCATCGGTACACATCAAATAGTAGGCGAAAAGGTTACTTATAAAGATTTAGGATTACTGATTGTTGATGAAGAGCAAAAGTTTGGTGTAGGTGTGAAAGATAAGCTTAAAACCCTCAAAGAAAACCTCGATGTACTTACGCTCACCGCTACGCCTATCCCACGCACACTACAATTCAGTTTGATGGCAGCTCGTGACCTATCAGTTATCAATACCCCTCCTCCTAACCGCTACCCTATTGATTCACAAGTAGTGCCTTTCAATGAAGAGGTAATACGCGATGGCATTCGATATGAAATTCAGCGTGGCGGACAAGTATTCTTTATGCACAATAGGGTTGAAAATATTCAAGAGGTGGCTGGAATGATTCAGCGATTGCTCCCTGATGCTCGTATCGCCATTGGTCACGGACAAATGGACGGAAAGAAATTAGAAGAGACAATGCTCGCCTTTATGGAAGGAAGGTATGATGTATTGGTTGCTACCACCATTATTGAAAGTGGTTTAGATGTTCCTAATGCCAACACTATCTTCATCAACAATGCGCATAATTTTGGCTTATCCGATTTACACCAAATGCGCGGTCGCGTAGGTAGAAGTAATAAAAAGGCTTTTTGCTACTTCATCACGCCTCCTCTGATAGCGATGAGCGACGATGCCCGCAAGCGTATTGAAGCGATAGCTCAGTTCTCCGATTTAGGAAGCGGACTCAATATCGCTATGAAAGATTTAGAGATTAGAGGGGCTGGCGACCTCTTGGGGGGAGAGCAAAGTGGTTTTATCAATGAAATAGGCTTTGACACCTACCAAAAGATACTACAAGAAGCCATAACAGAACTCAAAGAAAATGAATTCTCTGAACTATACCACACCGCCGAAGAAGACAAAACTTACCTCACCGATACTCAAATAGATACTGACTTTGAACTGCTCTTCCCTGATACTTATGTCAATAGAGTAGCCGAACGACTCAACCTTTATAACGAACTGAGTAATCTGCCCAATGAGGAAGCCTTACAAGTCTATGAACGCAACCTTATCGACCGTTTTGGCAAGTTACCCCCTCAAGCTATTGACTTGCTCAATAGTGTACGTGTAAAATGGTTGGCTACCCGTATGGGAATTGAGAAACTTGTTATGAAAAACGGAAAAATGACTGGCTATTTCATTGCCGACCAAAATAGTCCGTTCTATCAAAGTGCGCGCTTCCAAAAGCTACTGTTCTTTGTACAACGCTACCCCGATAAGTGTCGTATGCAAGAGAAAGAAACCCGCAACGGCTTGCGTCTATTGCTTATTTTTGAAAACATCAACAGTGTATACCAAGCTCTAAAAGTTATGCAAATGATAGAAGCATAAGTATCGTTACACTTTGCCTAAGTTTCAGACTTTGGCAAAGTTTACACATTGATAATCATCCGCTTTTTGGGCATATTATAGGAGCGATTTGCCAATCGCCCTCTAAAAATAAGTTTATTATTTTTATTTGTCTATAATATTAAACACTATGGAAACATTTAAAAATTGGGTAGGTAAAAACCCTATTACATTTGGTGGTATTGTAGCTCTTTTGCTCGCTGCTTTTGGTATTTGCCTCATCATAGGTGCTCTAAAAAACTGGGATTGGCTATACGAACCTGATAAACATTACCAAAACAATTGGACTATGGGGCAAATAAGCCGTTATTTAGGTCGTGATATGGCACGTGTTATTGGTTTTATTACAGGTGTTTTCTTTATAATTATAGGAATTTATTTTTCTTATATAGCCTTTACTTATGGAGGTACTTAATTTTTATGTTAACTCAAAACTATCTTAAAACACTTTATCCCATTTTTTTTCCGTACTTTTGCCCCTTGATAATATTATCATTTCAAAATGAAGAAGAAAACTACAAATATCACCCCTGTAGAAAACCTTGAAGTTCAAGGCGCAAGGGTGCATAACCTCAAAAATATAGACCTTTCCATTCCCCGCGAAAAACTTGTTGTCTTCACTGGGCTTTCTGGTAGTGGTAAGTCCTCATTAGCATTCGATACTATTTATGCCGAAGGACAACGCCGTTATATCGAGACTTTTTCGGCTTATGCTCGTCAGTTTCTCGGGGGATTAGAACGCCCCGATGTAGATAAAATCGACGGACTATCGCCTGTGATTGCTATCGAACAGAAAACTACCTCCAAATCACCACGCTCTACAGTGGGTACTATCACCGAAATCTACGATTTCTTGCGCCTGCTATTTGCCCGTGCTTCTGATGCTTATAGCTATGCAACAGGCGAAAAAATGGTAAGTTATACTGATAACCAAATTCAGGAACTTATCACCAAAGAATACAATGGCAAACGCATTAACCTATTAGCTCCTGTGGTACAATCGAGAAAAGGACACTACCGCGAGCTCTTTGAGCAGATTGCCAAACAAGGATTTGTAAAGGTGCGTACCGATGGCGAAATTCGTGATATCGAAAAGAGTATGAAGCTCGATCGTTACAAAACTCACGATATTGAAATCGTGATCGACCGTATGCAAATTGATGATACTGACGACACCCAAAAACGCCTACAAGAAAGTATCAAAATTGCAATGAACTACGGCAACGATGTGCTAATGGTTTTAGAACACGACCAAAAAAAAGCTCACTATTTCAGCCGACATTTGATGTGTCCTTCTTCAGGCATTTCATATCCTCTTCCTGAACCTAATACCTTCTCATTCAATTCTCCTAAAGGAATGTGCCCGCACTGCAATGGGTTGGGTGAAGTACAAGAAATCAACCTCTCCAAGATTATCCCTGATCCTTCTATCTCTATCAAGAACGGCGGGATTACAGCAGTAGGAGAGCAAAAGAACACTTGGATATTCAAACAATTAGAGCTCATTGTACAAAAGTTCGGTCATAAACTCTCCGACCCTATTGAGGCACTTCCTAAAGAAGCGATGGATATTATTCTCTATGGTGGTAAAGATAAATACGCTATCAAATCGGATGTATTAGGCATTACGCGCAATTTTGAAATTGATTTTGAAGGTATCATCAACTTTATCAAAAGCCAGCACGAAAATGCCGATATGGCAGCTATCAAGCGCTGGGCTGAAGAGTTTATGGATACTATTCCTTGCGAGGAATGTCACGGAACTCGCTTGCGCAAAGAGGCGCTTTACTTTAAAATAGCTGATAAAAATATAGCTGAACTATCTGCCTTAGATATTACAGATTTATTGGCGTGGTTCAAATCTCTACCTGAGCATCTCTCTACCAAACAGCGCAAAATTGCAGAAGAAATTATCAAAGAGATCATCACCCGACTCCAATTCCTCATAGATGTAGGGCTTACTTATTTAGCTCTTAACAGAAGTTCTAAATCGTTGTCTGGAGGAGAAGCTCAGCGTATCAGACTGGCAACGCAGATAGGCTCTCAACTCACAGGGGTACTCTATATACTCGATGAACCTAGCATTGGTTTGCATCAGCGAGATAACAAAAGGCTTATCAACTCGCTGAAATCGCTCAGAGATATTGGCAACTCAGTAATTGTGGTAGAACACGATGAAGAAATGATACAAGAAGCCGATTATGTAGTGGATATAGGACCTAAAGCAGGCGTAAATGGAGGGGATATTATCTTTCAAGGAACGCCTAAAGAGTTGCTAAAAGCAAATACCATCACCGCCGACTATATGAGTGGGAGAAAACGAATTGAAATACCTACCCAAAGGCGCAAAGGCAATGGCAAGGAAATTATCCTAAAAGGCTGTACAGGTAACAATCTAAAGAACGTAACCGTAAAATTTCCTTTAGGGGTAATGATAGGGGTAACAGGTGTATCGGGAAGTGGTAAATCAACGCTTATTAACGAGACTCTGTATCCTATCTTAAACGCTCACTTCTTTAATGGCGTAAAAAAACCGATGCCTTACAAAAGTATTGAAGGCTTAGAACATATTGATAAGGTAATCGATATCGACCAATCACCTATTGGGCGCACACCTCGTTCAAATCCTGCTACCTACACAGGTGTTTTCAGTGAGATACGCAACCTTTTCACCCAAGTACCCGAAGCGCAAATACGTGGCTACAAACCAGGTAGATTTAGTTTCAACGTGAAAGGCGGTAGATGTGAAACCTGCGAAGGCTCAGGTTTAAAGGTGATTGAAATGAACTTCCTCCCTGATGTCTATGTGCCTTGCGAAACTTGTAAAGGAAAACGTTTTAACCGCGAGACGCTTGAAGTGCGATACAAAGGGAAATCTATTGCCGATGTGCTGGATATGACCATAAGTGAAGCAGTAAAATTCTTTGAACCTATCCCTAAAATATACCGCAAACTAAAAACTATTGAAGAGGTTGGTTTAGGCTACATCACTTTAGGGCAACAATCTACTACCCTTTCAGGAGGAGAAGCCCAACGGGTGAAGTTAGCCACTGAACTTTCTAAAATAGACACGGGCAATACTTTTTATATATTAGATGAACCCACCACAGGACTCCATTTCGAAGATGTGAAAGTACTCCTCGAAGTACTCGACCGTTTAGTAGATAAGGGCAATACTGTTCTGGTGATAGAGCACAACCTTGATGTTATCAGAAAAGTAGATTATATCATAGATATAGGGCACGATGGGGGTAAAGCAGGTGGCGAAGTAATAGCTTTTGGTACTCCTGAAGAAGTGGCTAAAAACAAGAAGAGTTTCACTGCCGAGTACCTAAAATAAAAAGGGCGTGCTGTTAAAGCACGCCTCTTCTTTATAAAGATTTTTCTATTTGATCTGCTATATTTTCAAACAAATCGTTCTTTGTTTTTTCGTATAATTCGCGGAACTTCTTAGCGTATTCTTTAGGAAAAGACTTCCAAAAGTTTTCATCTTCTATTATGTTATTATAATAATAGTGGTATCCTTTAGGTATCTTTGCTATCGACTCATATAGCACTTCAAACTTGTTAGGTATATTGCTTTTCGCAATAAAGTAGTACAGAATTTCTTTCTTATAAATAGATGCTTTAGGAAGTATTTCCAAAATAAGTTTGTTAAGGCGAGAACTATTTTCTTCTAAATTAGAAAGAACTTTAAGAGCTTCTAAACTGTAATTATCATCGCATTTCTTAAGACTTAACAGATAATTATAGAATAAATCAGCCCAACGTGAGTCTATTTTATCAGGTGTAATAGGACGTAATTTTTTAAAGAAAAAACCTACGGCATATCCCCCTTTAGTCCCTGCTAATCCTTCTATAGCATCATAATGAGCAAGTACTTTTCCAAATTGAGGAGCAAAAATCTCATAGATTTTCTCTTTGCTATATTCGACTTCTCCGTTAAGAATACGATAAAAATAATCAGTAAAAAGAGGATATGCCCAATCACTATGTACTAATGTATCAGTGTATTGCTCATAAAAAGATATGATTTTCTCTTGTTTAAATGTATCTAATACATCTACAAGGCGTGGTATAATATGATAATTAGTAAGTGAACGCTTCTTAGCCATCACATTGAAGAGTTTATTACCAAACATTTCTCCCAAAAGTGCATAAGTCTCAGGGTAATCTTTGTATTTTAACACTTCCAACTCTATAGGCAAACGTTCAAAAGCTGCTACTACTGCTTTCTCGTCAGAGTCATCCATTGCAAGTAACGCTTCAAAGTATTCACGCACTTTTTGAACAAACGACTGATAGTGCGAGGGTAGCGGAACTGTAGCAATAGCATTTGCTAAGAGTTCCGCATTTCCTTTCTGTTTGTTATTGCTGTACAATTCGTAAAGTTTGTCAATACTGCGTTGCGTACCGAGTTTGGCTAACGCTTTATAAGCTGCTCCTCGTACCACTTTATTCTTATCACTTGCCAAACTGATTATAAAGTCTTCTGTCTTTTCATCTTTCTTGTCTGAAAGTATAATGACGGCTTCAGCTTGTAAGTTAGGCAGATTTTCAGCAAATATTTTATCTACCAAAGCATCTATTCCTTCATAACCTAATTGGTGTAGCAAACGCAATCGGCGTACGTGTTCTGTTTTGTCTTCCAAACGAAAGTCTGATAAAAGAAAGGGGAGCATTGCTTTCCCACAAGCGGGGATAATAGTTTCCTCTACATAATCGGCAAGTTCAGTGTATTTATCTGCTAAAACATAACTCAAGTAACCATAAGTCCGCGAATCGTCAAACAGTTTGCGTTCAAAAGCATCTTTAAGCACCTCCAAGCGTCCCGACTTGCTCTCAGTAAGAGCTTGTAACACGGGTTTCAGCTGTAAATAGGAATAAGTAGTATTCACATCTGCCAAAGCGATAGTGGGAACCTGCTCGCTCTTTTGGGCTTCAGCCTCTACAGTAACACCTTGAGTGTAGAGTACTGAATAGAGCAAAGTAGCAACATTCAATAACTTTTCGGCAGCTTGTGTACTTTCTACTTGTAGCAAAGATTCTACTTCTTGGGCTAACTTATTGAATACAGGAGCTTTTTCACCTAACTTTTTCAGTATAGGAACGTGCTTCTGCAAGCGTGGATCATTCTTCGCAAACTTACTTCCCGCTATAAACAAGCGATTCAGTTCTTGTTGTAAATCGTATAAGGGTTTCATTTTAATCTGCTATTTAACTGATTTCTCAATCTCATCTGCTATATCTTCAAATACATTTAGCTTGTTCTTCTTTGCTAAAGCTCTAAACTTCTCTACATATTCCTTAGGAAACTGATTCCAGAAATCTGCATTAGAAAGATAGTAAAGATAGTAATAAGAATTACCTGCTTTTACTCTCTCTAAGGTATGATAAATCACCTCAAACTTATTAGGCAAATTGCGCTTTAATACCAAGTGGAACAACCATATCATATCATCTGAATACGATTGAGACAGAGCTTTCAATAACAAATCATCTAATCTTTGGCTTGTTCCTTCTAAAGCATCAAGTACAAAGAGTGCTCTATAGGTATAATTGTTGTTGAGCTTCTTAAGACTATTGATGAAAGAATAGAAAGTGTCTACCCAGCGAGGATCTAACCTATCTACTCTCACTTCCGATTCTTTGCGAGCATTATAAGCATAAGCTCCTGCAATACCGCTAAAAGCCTCTAAAATATTATCCGTAGCAGCTGATTTTCCCAATTGAGAACTGAATACCTCAAAGAGTTTTTCTTTGCTGTAGTGCTCATTCTTGAAAGCACTATAGAAATAGTTAATCCACATATCGCTATAGCCATTGGTATAGGTGAGAAGTTGCTTATGGGTATCATAAAAGGCGAGTACTTTATCGCTGTTCAAGGTATTTAATACCCCCATTATATTGTTAGTGGTAGAGTCATACGTATTCTTGAACACTTTCTTGCGTCGTGCATTAAACTCTTTGTTCTGCAACATCTCCGCAAAGAGTGCATATACTCCCTCACAATCCTTATTTGCTAAAATATCTATATCAATAACAAAGCGTTCAAAAGCTGCACTAAGCGCTTTCTCATCTGAATCATCTATGGTTAATAACTGCTGATAACGCTCTTGAATTTTCTCCACAAATGGCAGGAAATACTCAGGAACAGCTACTTTGGCGATAGCTTCTGCCAAGAGCTCTGCATTGCCTTTCTGCTTATTAGTGTTGTACAATTCGTAAAGCTTATCAATACTGCGTTGCGTACCGAGTTTTGCTAAGGCGCTATATGCTGCTCCTCGTACTGCTTTGTTCTTATCACCCGTCAAACTGATGATAAATGCTTCAGTTTGTTCATCTTTCTTGTCTGCTATAATATCAATAGCTTCTGCTTGCAGATTGAGGAGATTTTCACTAAATATTTTGTCTACTAAGGTACCTATTTCTGCATATCCTAATTGGTGTAACAAACGCAATCGGCGTACATTCTCATTTTTGTCTTCTAAACGGAAGTCGGCAATGAGGAAAGGTATCATCGCTTTCCCACAAGCAGGAATGATAGTATTTTCAACGTAATAAGTAAGTTCTGAATACTTGTCAGCCAAAGCATAACTCAAATATCCATAAGTACGTGAATCGTCAAATACCTTGCGTTCAAAGGCATCTTGCAATATTTCCAAACGTCCTGAGTTGCTTTGGGTAAGGGCTTGTAGTACAGGTTTCAGCTGTAAATAGGAATAGGTAGTATTCACATCTGCCAATTGTATCGTAGGAACTTGGCTTTCTTTTGTAGCCTCTGCCTCTAAAGTAACACCTTGAGTATAGAGCACTGAATAGAGCAAAGTAGAAACACCCAATAGTTTTTCGGTAGCTTGTGTGCTCTCTACTTGTAGCAAAGCTTCTACTTCTTGAGCTAATTTATTGAAAACAGGAGCTTTTTCGCCTAACTTTTTCAGTATAGGAATGTGCTTCTGTAGGCGTGGGTCGTTCTTAGCAAACTTACTTCCCGCTATAAACAAGCGGTTCAGTTCTTGTTGTAAATCGTATAAAGGCTTCATAATAATTGACAATTGATAATTAACAATTAACCCAAAATCCGCATTAAAATAATTATTCGCTAATAAATACTTGCTTTTGCGGATTGTCCCTCTTCGAGGGAACGGGGGCTTTTTAGCTATCTATTAGTATAGTAGTCTAATTACTTTCTCTGCTGTGATAAGTGAAAGTGGTTGCGCTGATAGCAATCCGCTGGCTACATCGTTGTGCATCATTACCACAAGGGAAAGCCCCTCGGCATTTGCTGGCAAAAACGACTTCAGATTGCCCGTTGGTGATACAGCGCCTTCCTCAATATCTCTTAGGGTGATAGCAAAGCCATTAGCATCTTCTACTACCAAGTCCTCCCCTACTCTATAAGCCTTGTGCAACGCCAAAAGCACTACAGGGTGTTTATCCATTAGTGGATTCTTAATAGTATTCTTTACATTCTTTATCGTCTCAGCAAATTGCCCCGAAGCAAAACCTTTCACTGTTGCAAGGTCAGCTTGTGATAGCGGACGCTCTGAAGCTCCATCAGCCTCCCAACGAATACGCGGATTGGTATCCCCAGGATAGATGTAAAGGTCTTTTAGTTGCAACACGCTGAACACACTATTATCTTCTTTAATATACTTGGCAGCTTTATAAGGACGATAGTTTAATGTTTTATAGATTTTACCCGTTTTGAGGTTCAGCCATACACCCTCATCTACATACTCTTTGCGTGCCTCATTGTCATAACTATTGAATGACAATTGCACCAAAGAAGCATTCTCTTCATATTGCCCATACTGCATCAACTCAACAAGTTTCCACACATAGCCTATTTGCTCTTCAATTGCTGAAGACAGTTCAGGAGTCCCTTCTGGGTCTTCTTTGCGCGCCTTGAGGTAGTCAGTAGCTTTTTTAAGCAAAGCCGAAAGATAGTTTAAGTTGTCTACCACCGCAGTATATTCCTCATTCTTTACCTCCTCAATAGAAAGCAACAAATTGTTGAAAGCCGTTTGAATACCGCCTATGTAGTAGTTTCCTAAGTCTTTTATCTGTGTTTTGAGGGTCGCACGCATTTTAGCATCCACTGATGAGAGCCCTGTATTCACCATATCGCGTAGCAGCTTTTGGGCAGTTTCAATACCTATGAGCTGGGCATCAACCTTCTTAGTGAAAGCCGCCTTATTCACCTTCTTAGGTTTCTCGGCTTTCTCTTTGATAGATTCCTTTTCTTGGGCTTTCTTCTCTTGCTTCTTCTCTATCTTCTCACGTTTAGAGAGAATGTCCTCAGGTACTTCTCCTTCGGTAAACTGACCTGCATTCGCCTCAAAACAGTAAAGCAAACCCACAGAGTGTTTACACGGAAACTGTCTACTCGGACAGTTACAGCGGAATACAGGGTTATTAGGGTCTACATAATCGGCAGAGCAGTAGTAAGGATTCTTCCCACTCCCTGCGCATTCACCCCATATAAGGTTCTTTTCTGCGTTAATTTTTAAGTTGCTGAATTTGTTTTTCTTCACCAACTCACGTCCTTTTTTAGCCGCCTCAGCATTGGGGGCAAGCTCTTCAATCTTCTGTTGCGTTACTTCTATCATATTTTATATTGTGATTTTTATATACTTTAAAGCGCAAAGATACTAAAAACAATCTAAAAAGCAAGTATTACTCTTTTGAACTCTATCTAATATCAATCAACCATCCAAAGTGTGATTCTTCCTATAAAGCTCTATGCTCTTCAGGTACTTCATCATATTTCTTATCGTCCTTAAAGGCTGAAATAGGAATAATATCCCCCGAAACAGGCTCTATAATCCGAATATCATCGCCATTGTTCCTGTTTACATAAAGAATATAATACGTTTCAAACCGAATAGAACTATCATACCCTATCCTTATCTCATAAAACTCTTCACCGTCAATAGTAGCAGCATCCGAAAAATAACTAATACCCCTCTTCCCCTCCGAAATCGTCTCTATATACTTAGCCACTCGTTTAGCCAAAGGCAAAGCAAGCACTCTATTCTCAGCTTCTTCTAAACTGATATAAGCCGAAGTATCTTTCACAACAAGTGAATCAACAGTAGCTACAGCTCTCTTAGCCTCCTGACTACCAAACCATTGACAGCCAAAAAGACCACCAATACATAGTAATAATAAAATCTTTACTTTATTCATAATGTAACTTATTACTTAAAAAAGTGCACAAAAATATAATAAAATCTTCAATTACAAAATTTTACCTTTAAATTAACAATAAATTCACTCTTTTTCTTATTTTCTATTTATAAATATTTTGTACCTTTGCCCCCAATTTACAAATCAGCTAATATACAAATTGACAAATAAACACTATGTCTTTAAAACAAGAAATACAAAAGCGCCGTACCTTTGGCATTATATCTCACCCCGATGCCGGAAAAACCACCCTCACCGAAAAACTTCTACTCTTCGGAGGGGCTATACAAGAAGCCGGCGCCGTAAAATCAAATAAAATAAAAAAAGGAGCTACCTCCGACTTTATGGAAATTGAACGCCAACGCGGAATTTCCGTTGCCACTTCAGTACTCGCTTTCAATTACAAAGAACATAAAATAAACATCTTAGACACCCCTGGTCACAAGGATTTCGCCGAAGACACCTTCCGCACTCTCACCGCCGTCGATAGTGTCATCGTAGTCATCGATGTCGCCAAAGGGGTAGAAGAGCAAACCGAAAAGCTCGTCGAAGTATGCCGTATGCGTAACATCCCTATGATTGTCTTCATCAACAAGTTAGACCGTGAAGGGAAAGACGCCTTCGACCTCTTAGATGAAGTGGAACAAAAACTCGGCTTAAAGGTAACACCGCTGAGTTTTCCCATCGGAATAGGCTATGATTTCAAAGGAATTTATAACATTTGGGAGAAGAATATCAACCTATTTTCTGGCGACAGCCGAAAGAATATAGAAGAAACTATCGCCTTCAACGACATCAATAGCCCTGAATTAGAGAGGATAATATCCGAACGTTCTGCGGCAAACCTCCGTTCCGACTTGGAATTAGTATATGAAGTATACCCAAAATTCGACCGTGAAGCCTACCTCAATGGAGAACAGCAACCCGTTTTCTTTGGCTCGGCACTCAACAATTTTGGCGTACGTGAGTTACTCGATTGCTTTGTCGAAATCGCCCCTTCACCACGTCCCAAAGCCAGCGAAGAACGCATCGTAAACCCCAATGAACCTTCCTTCACAGGTTTCGTCTTCAAGATTCACGCCAATATGGACCCTAACCACCGCGATCGTTTAGCATTCGTGAAGATTGTTTCAGGCACTTTTGAACGCAATAAACCCTATTTGCACACACGCCTTGGCAAGAAGCTGAAGTTCTCCAGCCCGAATGCTTTCTTTGCCGAAAAAAAAGAAGTAGTGGATATATCTTATGCAGGGGATATTGTAGGCTTGCACGACACAGGGAATTTTAAAATCGGAGATACACTCACCGAAGGCGAAATGCTACACTTCAAGGGAATACCGAGTTTCTCTCCTGAACATTTCCGTTACATCAATAACGCCGATCCACTGAAATCCAAACAATTAGAAAAGGGCATCGACCAGCTAATGGACGAAGGGGTCGCGCAGCTATTCAAATTAGATTTCAATGGTCGCAAGGTCATCGGAACGGTAGGAGCACTTCAATATGAGGTCATTCAATACCGATTGGAACACGAATACGGAGCGAAGTGTAGTTATGAAAACTTCCCTATCTACAAAGCCTGCTGGGTAGAAGCGCCCGAAAACCCTAAAGACCCCGAATATCTCGATTTCCTACGTGTAAAACAGAAGTTCTTAGCACGCGACAAACAGAACCAATTAGTCTTCCTCGCCGACTCCGCATTCTCTATTGAGATGGTAAAACAAAAATACCCGAACCTGAAGCTACACTTCACATCCGAGTACTAACCCCTGACACCTGTCCCCTGACACCTATTACCTACCCCCTGTTACCTGAATAAACGTTTCCTCCAAGTCTCTATGTTTATGGTTGATTTGGAGGATTTTCAATCCGTTCTCCTTAGCAAAGTCAAACACAACAGGGCGCATATCTTCCTCAGTGTCAAAGGTGATTTGATATAAGAAATCATATACATTCTGCGCTGCCGACACATTTGGCAAAGCGCGTAAAAGACGTTCCTCTACACGGAAATCGAACGCTACTTCTATCACTTGTTCCTTGCCTTGCAGCTCACTCATTTTCTTATCAAGCACTATATTGCCTTGGTGCAGTACGATTACCCTATCGGCAACCGCCTGAATTTCCTGCATAATATGCGACGAAAGCAAAACTGTCTTCTCTTTGCCAAGCTGCTTAATGATATGGCGTATCTCAACCAACTGATTTGGGTCGAGTCCTGTTGTCGGCTCATCGAGAATCAGTATCTCAGGATCGTGAATAAGAGCTGAAGCAAGTCCCACACGTTGTCGATAACCTTTTGAGAGTGCCTCTATCTTCTTATTGCTCTCTGGTGTGAGTCCCGTAAGGGCAATCACCTCCTCCACCCTACTCTTAGGCACGTTGGAATATAAGTCAGCGGTGAAGCGCAAATATTCTCTCACATACATTTCGGTATACAGAGGATTATGCTCAGGCAAATAGCCAATAGTCTTCTGTGCCTCAATAGGATGCTGAAGTATATCAATACCGTTAATAGTAACCGAACCACTGGTAGGCATCAAAGCCCCCGTGATCATCTTCATCGTCGTTGATTTCCCCGCTCCATTAGGACCTAAAAAACCGGTAATTTCTCCCTTTCTAAGTTCAAAACTGATAGAATTCACAGCCGTTTGCTGTCCATATATCTTTGTTAATTGATTGACTGTTACTGACATTTCTTTTTATTTTGGGCTCAAAAGTACAATATTTCTCTATTCTAACAAATTATTTCTAAATATATTTTAATTCCTCCCATCACTCCCATCACTCCCACTGCTCCCATCACTCCCTCTACCCCCATCACTCCCTCTGCTCCCATCACTCCCTCTGCTCCCATCACTCCCTCTGCTCCCATCACTCCCTCTGCTCCCATCACTCCCTCTGCTCCCATCACTCCCTCTGCTCCCATCACTCCCTCTGCTCCCACACCTCCCACCACTCCCACACCTCCCACCACTCCCACACCTCCCACCACTCCCACACCTCCCACCACTCCCACACCTCCCACCACTCCCACACCTCCCACCGCTCCCATATTAATTGTCAATTGTCAATTGTTAATTGTTAATTATTTTGTACCTTTGCCCCCTAATAAATCATTATATCACTTTTTTATGAAGAAAATAACACTTGTAATATTAGCTTTCTTGTTGCTCACTCCCGTAGCAAGAGCTGATGAAGGAATGTGGTTTTTGATGTTCATCGAACGTCTCAACCAAAGAGATATGCAGAAGTTAGGATTACAACTCACTGCACAAGAAATTTATAGCATCAATAACAACAGTCTCAAAGATGCTATCGTACAATTTAATGGAGGTTGTACAGCGAGTATCATCTCCAAAGATGGATTGGTACTCACTAACCACCACTGTGGTTATGGCAATATTGCCCAGCTTTCTACTCCCGAAAGCAACCACTTAAAGAACGGATTTTGGGCGCGTTCTCACGCCGAAGAACTCTCCCCTAAACAATCATTCGTCCGTTTCTTTGTGCGTATGGACAATGTAACCGATCGTATGTTGGCTGCTGTTACCCCCTCAATGAGCGAAAAAGAACGCGAAGCCGCTCTCAACCAAGAAATGTCTAAAATACAAAAAGAAAACAGCGAAGGTGGTAAATATGTAGTCTCTGTGCGTTCATTCTTCCAAGGCAATGAATATTATTACTTTGTATATCAAGACTTCAAAGATGTACGCCTCGTAGGTACCCCTCCTGAAAACATCGGAAAATTCGGTGGTGATACCGACAACTGGGAATGGCCTCGCCAAACAGGTGACTTCTCTCTCTTCCGTGTATACACTGATAAAGATGGAAATGCCGCCGACTATTCTCCTAACAACATTCCTCTTAAAGCCAAACGTTACCTTAAAGTGAGCCTCAAAGGCGTACAAGATAAGGACTTTGCGATGATTATGGGATACCCTGGACGCACCAACCGTTGGGAAAGCTCTTATTGGGTAGATCAAAAAGTAAAATATGCTTATCCTGCTTGGGTCGAAGCCTCTAAAACAGCAATGGATGCAATGAAACGCTATATGGATAAAGACGATGCCGTACGCTTGCAATACGCCTCTTTATACTCTCAATTAGCCAACTATTGGAAAAACCGCCAAGGTATGATTGATGCCCTTACAGCCCATAAAACAGCCGCTGAAAAACGCAAAACCGAAGCTATTTTTGGAAAATGGGCTAACAAAACCGAAAATAAAGCCGAATACGGCGAAGTGCTCAACACTTTGGCTAAATATTTTGAAAAGACAAACTTGCGCTCTGCCGATGAGAACTATGTGAGTATCTTGTCCCGCGCTTCTTTCTTTATCAAAATGCCTTCCCTATACATCAACACTATTGCTGCGGCCCAACGTGGTGGTATGCCCGAAACCGACTTGCAAAACAGAATTGACAACATCCTTGCTAATTACGATAAGATAAATGTTAATGTCGAAAAAGAAATCCTTGCTGATATGTTGCAACTCTATGCCAACAAGGGGAATAATGTACCTGCTTTGCTAAAAGATGTTAAAACAAAATACAAAGGTAACTTCCTCAAGTATGTCAATGAACTCTTAGCAGGTAGCATTTACCGCAGTAAAGAAGCCTTACAAGCTAATACACAACGCGATGTAGAAGAACTCTTAAAAGACCCTTTGTTGCAACTCGCTGAAGCCCTTGTTGAAGACTTCCGTTCACCTTCTCAAGAGATTATAGACTTAGAAGATAGCTATGCCAAAGCCTACCGCAAGTTTGTAAAAGGAATGCGCGATTCTAAAATTAGCACAATCTTGTATCCTGATGCTAATTCCACCTTGCGCCTTACCTATGGTACAGTAAGTCCGTTGGGTGCCGATAAACGCAACCCCGATGTAAAAAAGAACTACTATACCACTTTCAAATCTTTAATGGCTAAATACAAAAAAGGCGACCCTGAGTTCGATATGTCTCAACGTATGCTCGACCTTTATAAAAAGAAAGAGTTTGGTAGATATATAGACAAAGATGGCTCTATGCACGTAAACTTCCTTACCAACAACGACATTACAGGTGGTAACTCTGGATCACCTGTGATGAATGGCAAAGGAGAACTCATAGGTCTCGCTTTCGATGGTAATATCGAAGCAATGGCTGGCGATGTAATTTTTGATAAACAACTACAGCGCACCATCAATGTCGATATCCGCTATGTACTTTGGGTAATTGATATTTATGCCAATGCTAAAAACATCATCAACGAAATTGAAACAGTACAATAAAGAGTAAAAATTAGAAATTAGGAGTTAGAGGATAGGGATTACCCTATCCCCTGACACCTGATCCCTGATCCCTGCCTCCTTATGCCTAACTTATCAAACTACACAAAAGAATTTAAATACAACTTCAAGATTGCTTACCCTGTCATTTTAGGAATGTTGGGGCACACCTTTGTAGGCTTTGTCGATAACGTAATGGTAGGCAAAGTAGGTATTACCGAGCTCGGTGCTGCTGCTTTGGGAAATACCGCTATTTTTATCGCTATGTCCTTCGCTATAGGCTTCTCAGTAGCTACTACTTCCTTGGTAGCAATGAACGATGAAGCTGGCGATAAACAAACCGTGCAATCCATCCTCAACCACAGTATGCTGCTCAATATCATACTCAGCACGGTACTTTTCTTGCTGATGTTCTTTGTCGAACCGGTGATGAGAATCACAGGACAAAGTGAAAATGTAATCGCTTTAGCAGTTCCCTACACTCATTTGGTTGCCTTTTCATTGATACCTTTAGGCGTATTCAACACTTTCAAACAATTTGCCGATGGTCTCTCAATGACTAAATATGCAATGTATGTTACCCTATTGGCAAACCTTATCAATATATTTGGTAATTATCTCTTCATCTATGGCAATTGGGGTTGCCCAAAATTAGGCGTATTAGGTGCTGGAGTAGGAACGCTCATTTCGCGTATAGCAATGCCTATAATGCTCTATTATATGCTCAAGTATTTACCTAAAACTAAAGAATACGTTACCCATATCAGTTTCAAAAACATAACTGAATCAATGATAAGAAAGATAAGCAACATTGGACTTCCTACAGGATTACAAATGATTTTTGAAACAGGTATTTTCTCTGCTGCTATATGGATAAGCGGTGTATTGGGTGAAAACCAACTCTCAGCTAACCAAATAGCTCTCAACCTAGCAAGTATGACTTTTATGGTTGCTAACGGGTTAGGTATCACAGCTATGATACGTGTTGGCAATCAGTTAGGAGCTAAAAACTATGTCAATTTACGTCGGGTTGCCTTTTCTGTATTCTTATTAGTGTTGTGTACCCAAGTCTTTTTTGCAGGACTCTTAGCCTTATTACGCGATTGGTTACCCTCATTGTATTTGGAAATGGACAATATCGAAAAAGCAACTACCAATGCAGCTGTAATAAGCGAAGCCGCAAACCTACTGCTGATAGCTGCTATTTTCCAAATCTCCGATGGATTACAAGTTACAGCTCTCGGGGCATTGCGTGGAGTCCAAGATGCTAAAATTCCTATGGTCATTACCTTTATAGCCTATTGGCTCATTGCCTTCCCTATTCTTTGTTTTTTAGGACTTCACACTTCTTTAGGTACTATGGGTATTTGGATAGGATTACTCACAGGACTCACTGCTGCTGCTATATGCCTCTTGTATAGGTTCAACCATATCAGCTTGCGACTCATTACCAACCGTCATAAATTACCCAATTAACAAATTGCCTAATTGACAAATTATTATTACCTTTGCACGCTCTTTAATTTAAAAAACGAATATGAAAGCAGGAATTGTTGGACTGCCCAACGTGGGAAAGTCTACTCTATTTAATTGTTTATCAAATGCTAAAGCTCAAAGTGCCAACTTCCCGTTTTGCACTATAGAACCTAATTTAGGGGTAGTAAATGTACCCGATCCCCGTTTAGAAAAACTCGAAACTCTTGTAAAACCTGAACGTGTATTACCTGCAACTGTAGAAATTGTTGATATTGCAGGTCTCGTAAAAGGAGCGAGTAAAGGCGAAGGCTTAGGCAACCAATTTTTAGGCAACATACGTGAGTGTAATGCCATTATCCACGTATTGCGCTGCTTTGAAAACGATAATATCGTACACGTAGATGGTAGTGTAGACCCCATCCGCGATAAAGAAACTATTGATATAGAACTACAACTAAAAGACCTCGAAACTGTCGAAAAACGCCTCGAAAAAGTAACCCGTGCTGCCAAAGCTGGCGATAAAAAAGCAGCTAAGGAAATGGAATTGCTCAATCGTGTAAAAGAAGCCTTGCTCACAGGTGTTTCTGCCCGCGCTGTACAAGTAGCCGATGATGAAAAAGAATTGTTAGACAGCTTCCAATTGCTCACTACCAAACCTGTGTTATATGTGTGTAACGTCGATGAAAAGTCAGCTAAAAACGGGAATGCTTATGTAGACCGTGTAAGAGAAGCTGTAAAAAACGAAGAAGCCGAAATAATTGTTTTAGCAGTAGCTACCGAAGCCGATATTACTGAATTAGAAAGCTATGAAGAACGTCAAATGTTCTTGGAAGACATAGGATTAGACGAGCCTGGTGCTTCTAAATTGATTCGTGCAGCTTATCATTTACTAAACTTGCAAACTTACTTCACCGCAGGAGTAAAAGAAGTACGTGCTTGGACAATCCACAAAGGAGATACAGCTCCTCAAGCAGCTGGTGTTATCCATACTGATTTCGAAAAAGGATTCATCCGTGCCGAAGTAATCGCTTATGATGATTTTATCACCTATGGAAGTGAAGCTAAAGTAAAAGAAGCAGGAAAAATGCGTGTTGAAGGTAAAGAATATATTGTAAAAGACGGTGATATTATGCATTTCCGCTTCAACGTATAACCAAAATTGCTAATTATTAAAGTTTCATTATATGAGAAAAAAAATTGTAGCAGGTAACTGGAAAATGAATAACGACCTCAACAAATCGTTAGCTCTCATTTCCGACCTATTGAAAAAAGTACCTCAAACGGATGCTGAGGTAATGATTGCCCCTACCTTTGTAAACCTTATTCCAGCAGTAGAAGCTGCTAAAGGTAGCAAAATCGAAGTGATTGCCCAAAATATGCACTTTGCTGAAAATGGTGCTTATACAGGTGAGATTTCAGCTGAAATGTTGAATAGTATCGGCGTAAAAACCACTATTTTAGGTCACTCTGAACGCCGTGCTTACTTCAACGAAACGGACGAAAGTTTGGCTAAAAAAGTAGATACAGCCCTTAAACACAATATGCGTGTAGTGTTCTGTATCGGTGAAGAATTAGCAGAACGCAAAGCTAATAAACATTTCGATGTAGTAGGCAGCCAAATCAAAAATGGTTTGTTCCACTTGTCTGCTGAGGCTTGGAAACACATCGTATTGGCTTATGAGCCCGTATGGGCAATTGGTACAGGCGAAACAGCTACTCCTGATCAAGCACAAGAAATCCACCACTTTATCCGTAAAACTATTGCCGATAAACACGGTAAAGAAGTAGCCGATAAGGTATCTATCTTGTATGGTGGTAGCGTAAAACCTGATAATGCTAAAGAAATCTTCGCTAAAGAAGACGTTGATGGTGGTCTCATCGGAGGTGCTGCCCTCAAAGCCGACGATTTCGTTACTATCATCAAAAGTATTTAATTTTCATTCTTAATACACAAACTTTGCCAAAGTTTCCTGCCCATGCGGCTCGCACCTTTGGCAAAGTTGATTATTCTAATAATCAATTACTTTTTTCGGGTATGTCCTGTAGGGGCGTTTTGCAAACGCCCTTATAAATAGAACTTTTTGGACAGCCTCAAAGTTTATTTTTTTTAAATTCAAAAATGTTACAAAACGACTTATTCCTTAGAGTACTCAATGGCGAAACTACTAAGCGTCCTCCCGTGTGGATGATGCGTCAAGCAGGCAGATACCTTCCTGAATTTAGAGCCCTACGCGACAAATACGACTTCTTTACTCGTTGCCAAACCCCAGAGTTAGCAGCCGAAATTACTGTACAACCTGTCGATATAGTAGGTGTAGATGCCGCTATTCTCTTTTCAGATATATTGGTAGTACCCCAAGCGATGAATATGCCTTTCGAAATGAAAAAAGGAGTAGGTCCTTGGTTGCCTAACCCTATTCGTACGGCTAAGGATGTAGCGCAAGTAACAATTCCTAACATCGAAGAGCGTTTAGGGTATGTGATGGATGCTATCAAACTCACCAAACAAATGCTCAACAACCGTGTGCCTCTTATTGGATTTGCTGGCTCTCCTTGGACGATACTCTGCTATGCTGTAGAAGGGGCTGGCTCACGCGACTATGCTACTGCTAAAGAATTTTGCTTCACTCAACCTGAGTTAGCTCATCAACTATTGCAAAAAATTACTGATACTACCATTCTCTACCTCAAAGAAAAAGTAAAAGCTGGCGTAGATGCAGTACAATTGTTCGATAGCTGGGGAGGCGTTTTATCTCCTGACGACTATCGCACTTTCTCTTGGCAATACCTCAATCAAATAGTAGAGGCTTTAGCACCTCTTACCAAAGTGATAGTTTTTGCTAAGGGTTGTTGGTATGCCCTCCCCGAAATGGCTACTTCCAAAGCTGCTGCCTTAGGAGTAGATTGGACTTGTGCCCCCGAAATAGCACGTGAACTCACTCGTGGCAAAAAGGTATTACAAGGCAACTTCGACCCTTCACAATTGCTTGCTTCTCCTACTCAAATTAAGAAAAAAGTAAAAGAAATGATCGATGCTTTTGGTAAAGACCACTACATCGCCAACTTAGGACACGGCATCCTGCCTAATGTCCCCGTTGAAAACGCTATCGCCTTTGTAGAAGCTGTAAAAGAATATCGTTAAGAAAAAACTTATGAAATTAAAACACGCATTCCTTATTATTCTGTTGGTACTTATCATTGACCAATGGAGCAAAATATACATCAAAACACACTTTATCCTCAACGAAGCCGTAACCGTTTTCAGTTGGTTTCAAATCTACTTTGTAGAAAACGAAGGTGCAGCTTGGGGTACTAAAATCCCCGGCGAATACGGCAAACTCATTCTTACCCTCTTCCGCATTGTAGCGGTAATAGGTATCGGCTATTGGCTGGTATCGGCAGTGAGAAAGCAACAACCTAAGATACTTATCATTTGCATTTCTTTAATATTGGCAGGAGCACTGGGCAATATCATCGATTCGGTGTTTTACGGCATAATTTTCGACCATAGTTATGGTAACATTGCTACCCTATTTGCCGAAAATCCTTACGGAACCCTCTTGCACGGCAAAGTGGTGGATATGTTCTACTTCCCTATTATCGATACTACACTTCCCAGCTGGGTACCCTTTTGGGGAGGCGAACGCTTTCGTTTCTTCGAGCCCGTATTCAATGTGGCTGACTCTGCAATATGTATAGCAGTGGGGCTGATGATTTTATATCACAAAAAGATATTTCCTAAAAACTAAATGAATACAAAAACACTTGAAGACTTAGAGTTCCCCATTGTACTCTCTCATTTGTCTGACCTTTGCCTTACTGAACTCGGCAAGAAATACGCCTTACGTATCAAGCCTTTCGACAATCAGGAGAGCCTGTTATTGGCACTGAATCAAACCAATGAATACCTATCGTCTTTTGATAATAACAACACAATCCCTTCACACTATTGCGAATCTATCACTTCCGAAATTAAACTTCTATCTATTGAAAACGCCTTGTTAGAAGTTTCGAGCATTAGGAAGATTCATCGTATCAGCGAGGTTGTAAACACTCAAATTCTTTTCTTTAAGAAGTTCAAAACGCTATACCCTACCCTTTTCGAAACGGCTGATAGTATCGAGTATACTACCGAACTGCTGAACGCTATCGATAAAGTGTTGGACAAGTACGGCGAGATAAAAAACGAAGCCTCTCCTACGCTTGGCAATATACGTCGCGAGCTGAGCGCCTTGAAAGGAAAACTCAACGAAAGTTTCAACCGTGCTCTCGCCGAGTATAACACTGCCGACTATCTCGATGATATCCGCGAGACCGTAGTAGAAAACCGCCGCGTGCTGGCAGTGAAAGCGATGTACCGCCGAAAAGTACAAGGCACCGTATGGGGGAGCTCAAAAACGGGTAGCATAGTGTATATAGAACCGCGACAAACCGAAATCTACTCTCGCGAACTCTCCAATCTGCTTTATGACGAAAAAGAGGAAATCCAGCGTATATTAAGAGAACTTACCGCCTTCATCAGTCAGTTTGCCGACCTGCTAAAAGACTATCAGCGATACATCACAGCCGTTGATATTATTTGCGCCAAAGCCAAGTACGCTCACCAAATGAACGCACTTTTGCCAGAAATCACTCAGGAGCGCGAACTATTCCTCCGTGAAGCATATCACCCTTTGCTGTACCTGAGCAATGCCAAAAAAGGTGTTACTACCTTCCCTCAAACCATAGAACTGAATGATGAAAATCGTATTATCGTCATCTCGGGACCTAATGCGGGCGGAAAGAGTATTACACTTAAAACCATTGGCTTATTGCAATTAATGTTACAAAGTGGAATGCTCGTTCCGGTGCATCATCGTTCTAAAATGTGTTTGTTTGAACGCATTCTTACCGATATCGGCGATAACCAATCTATTGAAAACCACCTTAGCACATACAGCTACCGACTCAAAAATATGAATTACTTCCTCAAAAAGTGCAACCACCGCACCTTGTTTTTGATAGATGAGTTCGGGACAGGTAGCGACCCTGAATTAGGAGGTGCTTTGGCTGAAATATTTTTAGAAGAGTTTTACCACCGAAAGGCTTTTGGGGTGATTACCACCCATTACACCAATTTAAAAATGCTGGCAGATGAATTGCCTAACGCCAGCAATGCCAATATGCTTTTCAACGATAAAACCTTAGAGCCCATCTATAAGCTGATAATAGGCGAAGCGGGAAGTTCTTTCACTTTTGAAGTGGCGCAGAAAAACGGCATTCCGTTTAGCCTCATCAATCGGGCTAAGAAAAAAATAGAGAAAGGAAAAGTGCGTTTTGATGCCACTATCGCCAAATTGCAGAAAGAACGCTCCAAAATGGAAAAAACTGCCGAAACCCTGAAAGATGAGGAAACCAAAGCTCGCGAAGAAGCCAAACGTTTGGAGGAACTTAATGATAAAGTAAAAAGCAAGCTCATAAATTATCAAGAGCTCTATGACCAAAGCCAACGTATGATTACCTTAGGTAGTAAGGTAGATCAGATAGCCGAACGTTATTTCTACGATGGTAAGCGTCGCCCTTTGGTATCCGAATTTCTCAAACTCATTGAAATGGAAAACGCCAAGCGCAAACAAATGAGCAAAGAGGAACGCACTAAGCAAAAAGAGGAGAAAAAAACTACTACCCAAGAAGTTCATAAGCAAATGGAGGCTATCCGACAGCAACGCAAAGAAGAGAAGAAAGAGCGCATTGCCCAAGAACGCGCCGAAAAAGAAAAGCTACAACGCGCCCTTTCAGTAGGCGACCGTGTGCGCATTAAAGACAGCCGGAGCGTGGGAAGTATCGATAAGATTGAAAAAGGCAAAGCCATAGTAAATTACGGGGCGTTTACTACCTCTGTTTCTTTGGACGAATTGGAGCTCGTACAAAAAATAAGATAATTTTATCGAAATTTTATTTGCTACATAAAATATAATTGCTAATTTTGCATCATTCTAAATTAATAACTATATTTTATGTTCAAACACATCATATTATTTGTAATGCTCGTGATGAGCCCACTGCTTTTTGGGCAACATCACAAAATCAAAGGAACAATTTCCGATGAAACTAAATTTCCTGTAGCTGGGGTAATTATCCAACTGCAAAACAACCCTAGTATTGCCACTCAAACCGATGCTAATGGGCTGTATACCCTCAACTTTATACCCAGCAGTAAAGAGATAACCTTGGAAATTATCAAAGAGGGATTTGAAAAACAAATGGTTGTTGTTACGCTCCAAAACAACGAAAACCGCGTCACTTACGTAGATTTCACACTCCCAAAGGAGGCTATTGCTTTGGAAGAAGTTGTAGTGAGTGATAACCCCAGCTTAATTGCTAACTCCGAGAGTTTATCGCGAAAAAAATTAGATAAAGTTCCTGGAGGTACCAATATAGCCAACTTAAAGGATTTGTCCGAAAAGCGTTCTCAAACCCTCAAAGATGCTCTTGTGCGTCAACCAGGGGTAGTTATTCAAGAGTTTTTCGGTGGTAACGACCAGCCTCGCCTCAATATCAGAGGTTCAGGAATACAAAGCAATCCACAATCACGTGGAGTTGCTCTATATCAAGATGGTATTCCCATTAATTTCGCTGATGGATCGTATATTATAGGTGTTTTAGAACCTCAAGCATCCAATTTAGTAGAAGTATATCGTGGAGCTAATGCTATGGAATATGGCGGAGCTACCTTAGGAGGTGCTATGAACTTCGTGACCAAAAATGGCTATAATGCCTCTCCTCTTAGTGTAAAAATGGAAGCGGGGAGCTTCAATTACTTCAACAGTAGTCTTTCTTCAGGATTTTCTTCTGGCAAAAACGATGGTTTTATTTCTACCTCGTATAGCAAAAGCGATGGATACCGCACTTACAACTCCTCCAAACGCTTCAACGCATTGCTAAATATTGGCAGACAGTTTACCAATAAGTTTGAAACTCGCCTATATGCCTCATTTACCGATTTATATTTCGATATTCCAGGTCCTCTTACCAAACAACAATACGAAAGTGATAGCAAACAAATAAACGGAGCCCCTAAACTCACCGTTCCTTATGCTTTCGGACCTAATGTACAACGCGATAAACCTAATAGATCAAGCAAAATCGCACGTTTTGGTAGTAAGTCGGCTTATAAATTTAACAACCATAGTTTGCTCACTGCCACTTTGTATTACCAATATGCTGATGATGCCTTTGTATATCCCATAGCCACCAATATACGTCACGATTACAACAACGATTATGGTTTGCGCCTTACTTATGATTATAATACTCGTGAAAACGATTTATCAATAGGGGTACAACTCAGCCAAGGTAAAATGCATCAATTGCGAAACATCAACGAAAAAGGAAGTTTCGGTGCATTATTTGCCAAACAAGACCTCTTGTCAAACCACGCCGTAGCCTACATTTCCGATGTGTACAAAATCACCGATAAATTCCTTGTGAATGTAGCCGTACAAGGTAGTTACGACACCCGAAAGTTAGAAGATAAATTTGAGGATAGTAGCCGACCCATATCCTTCTTTGCTGGTCAAAATTTGCGCCGTGTCCAAAGCCCTTCTCCTGTAAAAAAACTTGATAATGAGTATACGTACAACGCTGTCAATCCCAAAGCAGGTGTGATTTATAAGTTTAGCGATAATGCCCAAGTATATGGTAATTATAGCTTTAGTTATGAACCCCCTACCTTCCTTGAAATCATTCGCTTAACAGGAGGTGCTGCAATGAGTGGTACACAAGTAATTTTCCCTAATAGTAGCAATGCCAATTCCAGTGCTAAAAATATTGCAGCCTTTGAATTGAAAGCTCAAAAAGCACAAACTGCCGAAATTGGAACTAAAGGAAATATTAATGATGTCTTCGTGTGGAATGTAAGTGCCTATCACTCTTGGGTAAAAGATGAGATTTTTACCCTCACCGATGGCGAAATTGGCATCAATGGTATTACTGTAAACGCTCCTTATACCTCTGTCCACCGAGGAGTTGAGGCGTCATTGCAATCTACCTTTGCTAAACGTGTATTTTCAAGCAAAGGCGATGCCTTTACTCTTTTTGTAAACTACAATTACAGCGATTTCTTCTTTGATGGAGGCGCTCTAAAAGGCAACCAAATAGCAGGTATCCCTAAACATTACATCTATGGTACTTTAGACTACAAACACCCTTCTGGATTCTTTGCCGAGTTCAACGTTGAAGCACTCCCTGAAGATACCCCTACCGACCATAAAAATACTTATTACCAAGATGCCTATCAACTGTTAGGCGCTAAAATAGGATTTAAAAAAGGAAACTGGACGTTCTTCTTCCAAGGTAATAATTTAGCCGATACAGTTTATGCATCCAGCTATTTAATTCAAGACCAAGTAACTCCTCCTCCTGCAAAAGTAGGCAACAGAGTCTTGCGACCTACCCCCACCATTGTCGATAAAACAAACTTTATCCCTGGTGTCGGACGCAACTTTGTAGGTGGTATAACTTACACTTGGTAAAAATCTTACAATTTAGTTTTGTACATATCAAAAAAGATTGTATCTTTGCGCCCGAATTAATAACCGAGGTCGTGAACCTCACTAATTAAATTTTTTTATGCCAGTAAAAATCAGATTACAACGTCACGGTAAAAAAGGCAAACCTTTCTATTGGATTGTAGCCGCCAACTCACGTGCAAAAAGAGATGGTAAATTCCTTGAAAAATTAGGTACTTACAACCCAGTTTCTAACCCTGCTCAAATCGAAATTGATGTAGATGCAGCAGTAAAATGGTTGAAAAACGGTGCTCAACCAAGTGATACAGCTCGCCGTATCCTTTCTTACAAAGGTGTATTGCTTAAATATCACTTGTTAGGCGGTGTTGCCAAAGGTGCCCTTACCGAAGAACAAGCTGAAGCTAAATTCAAAGCTTGGTTAGACGAAAAAGCTAACAAAGTATCTTCTAAAGAACAAAAATTAGCTAAAGAAAAAGCAGATGCTAAAGCTAAAGCGTTAAGTGCTGAAAAAGAAGCTAACGAAAAACGTAAAAACGACGCTGCTGCTAAAGCTGCTGAGGCTGCTGCCGAAGCTACCGCTGAACAAGCTGAAGCTGAAGCTCCTGCCGAAGAAAACAACGAAACTGAAGCATAGACTCATAATATGACCATTAAAGATTGTTTTTATGTAGGAACAATTGTGTCAAAGTTTAGCTTTAAAGGGGAAGTGCTCATCAAATTAGATTCTGACGACCCCGAAATGTACGAAGAATTGGAATCAGTTTTTATTGCTTTAGGCAATAATCTGGTTCCTTTTTTTGTTGAAAAAAGCTCTTTGCACAAATCCGATTTACTCCGTGTAAAATTTGAAGAAGTTAATAGTGAAGCCGATGCCGATGCTTTGCTAAAACACAAAATCTACTTGCCCTTAGCGGCTCTTCCTAAACTTTCGGGTAATAAGTTCTATTACCACGAAGTAATAGGATTTGAGGTTGAGGATATAAACTATGGAAAAGTAGGTAAAATTGTGAGTATCAACGATACTACTTTCCAACCCTTATTCGAAATAGAAAATGAAGAAGGCAAAGAAATCCTTATCCCTATGAACGATGAGTTTATTGAAAAAGTAGATCGCCCTAACCAAAAAATCATCGTAAAAACCCCCGACGGTCTTATCGATTTATACGTAAATTAAACTTTTTATTAGGAGAAATTAATAAAAAGCATTACCTTTGTCGCTCAATAACATTAACACTCATTTTTCCAATGAAAAAATATATCGATACAGGAAAAAAAGATACCCGAAGTGGCTTCGGTGCAGGTCTTGCCGAATTAGGACGAAAGAACCCTAATGTTGTAGCCCTTTGTGCCGACTTGATTGGCTCTCTAAAAATGGAAAAATTCATAGAAGAAAACCCTACGCGTTTCTTCCAAATAGGTATTGCCGAAGCTAATATGATGGGAATTGCTGCTGGTCTTACTATCGGTGGTAAAATTCCTTTTACAGGCACTTTTGCTGCATTTTCTACAGGTCGCGTTTATGACCAAATACGCCAATCAATTGCCTATTCTAATAAAAATGTAAAAATATGCGCCTCTCACGCCGGACTTACCTTAGGAGAAGATGGTGCTACTCACCAAATATTAGAGGACATCGGACTAATGAAAATGTTACCTAATATGGTTGTAATCAATCCTTGTGACTACAATCAAACTAAAGCGGCAACCCTTGCTATTGCCGATTATGTAGGTCCTGTATACCTCCGCTTCGGTCGCCCTACTGTGGCTAACTTTACCCCCGAAGATCAAACTTTTGAGATTGGCAAAGGTATATTACTAAACGAAGGCTCTGATGTTACCATTGTTGCTACAGGTCATTTGGTTTGGGAAGCTCTTTTAACTTGTGAAGTTTTAGAACAACAAGGTATCTCTGCCGAAGTTATCAATATACATACTATCAAACCTTTAGACAACGAACTAATCCTCAAATCTGTAAAGAAAACCAAAGCAATTGTTACTTGCGAAGAACACAACTACTATGGTGGTTTAGGTGAAAGTGTAGCTCGTGTACTTACACAGCACTGCCCTACCCCACAAGAGTTTGTTGCTGTAAACGATACCTTTGGTGAAAGCGGTACGCCTGCTCAGCTTATGCAAAAATATGGATTGGACAAAGAGGGTATTTTAAAAGCAGTTGAAAAAGTACTGAAAAGAAAATAAATAGTATGATACAATCAATGACAGGATTCGGAAAGAGCGTGTTATCTCTTTCCGATAAACATATCAGTATAGAAATCAAATCTTTAAATAGTAAGAGTATTGATATCAACACGCGTATTCCTCAGGTATATCGGGAAAAAGAACTCGATTTCCGCAAACTTATTGCAGAACAATTAGTGCGTGGAAAAGTGGATTTTAACATCTTCGTAGAAAATACAGGTACTCAAACACCTTCTAAAATCAATCCTAACATCGTAAAATCGTACATCGAACAAATGCGTGCGATTGTGGATGGCGACCTTACCGAGTTGCTTAAAATGGCAGTGCGTATGCCCGATGCCTTGCAAACCACTTCCGAAAGTATTTCTGAAGAAGAACTTGCTAATATTTTCCAACATATCAACCTCGCTATTGCCGATTTGCAAAACTTTCGTTCTCAGGAAGGTAAAGTGTTAGAAAAGGATTTTATTTTGCGTATTAACAATATCAACCGCCTATTACAAGAAGTACAAGGTCTTGATGAAGAACGCTTAGCTTTGATACGCGAACGCCTTGAAAAAGCAGTTGCGGATATCCAAAATGTAGATGCCAATCGCTTTGAGCAAGAACTTATTTTCTATTTAGAAAAATTGGATATTACCGAAGAAAAAATCCGACTCAAAAAACACTTAGACTATTTTCTCGAAACCCTCCAAAGCGAAGATTCTAACGGACGTAAACTGAGCTTTATTGCACAAGAAATTGGAAGAGAGGTAAATACCTTAGGTTCTAAAGCTAACTTTGCCCCTATGCAACAGTTAGTAGTGCAAATGAAAGATGAACTCGAAAAAATTAAAGAACAAGTATTAAACGTCCTGTAACCTGACACCTATCACCTGACACCTAAAAATGAACAAACTAATTATTTTTTCAGCTCCCTCAGGGAGTGGTAAAACTACTATAGTAAGGCACCTATTATCAATTGAAAAACTCAACTTAGCCTTTTCTATTTCAGCTACCTCTCGTGCACCCCGTGGCGAAGAACAACACGGCAAGGAATACTACTTCCTATCATCCGATGAGTTCAAAAATCGTATTCAGCGCGATGAATTTATGGAATGGGAAGAGGTGTATGCTGGTTGTTACTATGGCACTCTAAAATCAGAAGTAGAACGCCTTTGGGCAAATGGTAAAAATGTAGTATTTGACCTTGATGTTGCTGGAGGTCTCCGCTTGAAAAAAAAATACCCTGACCAAACCTTGGCAATTTTTGTAGAACCTCCTAGCCTTTCTGCCTTAGAAGAACGATTGCGCAATCGTAAAACCGAAACTGATGAGAAAATTCAAATGCGCCTTAACAAAGCCGAACAAGAAATGGCTACTGCTCATCAATTTGATGTGATTATCAAAAACAATGAGTTGCAAAAAGCCTTACAAGAGGCTGAGAACGTAGTAACCGAATTTATCAATCGATGAAAAAACAAATAGGCTTATTCTTTGGATCGTTCAACCCTATCCATATAGGACACCTCATCATTGCTAACCATTTAGTAGAACACAGTGCTATGAACGAATTGTGGTTTGTAGTAACACCTCAAAACCCATTTAAAGAAAAACAATCGTTGTTAGACAATCACTTACGGTTAGAAATGGTAAATTTAGCAATAGATGAATATCCCAAGTTAAGAGCTTCAAACATCGAATTTCAGTTGCCTCAACCTAATTATACAGTCAATACTTTAACCTATTTGGAAGAAAAATATCCTCAAGCTAACTTTGCCTTGATTATGGGAGAAGACAACCTAAAGAGCTTTCACAAATGGAAGAACTACAAGCATATTTTAGCAAATTACCCTATTTATGTCTATCCTCGTATTTCAGAGGGAGATATCCCCCAATCCTTAATCAATCACCCACAAATCACTCGTATAAATGCCCCTATCATCGAACTCTCAGCCACCTTTATTCGTGAAGAAATCAAAGTTGGACGCAATATACGTCCACTCCTCCCTGAAAAAGTATGGCAATACATTGATAAATTAGGACTCTATTTCAATTAACAATTGACAAGTAACAATTAACATTTTTGCGTCACACACTTAGCCAAAGTTTCACACTTTGGCTAAGTTAAAACCAATAATATCAGGCGTAAGTCTTATCTCTTTTAATATATGAAAAAAACGAAAATACTAATGGTTTGCTTAGGCAATATTTGCCGTTCTCCTTTAGCCGAAGGCGTGATGAGAAGCAAGCTCCCTTCCGATAACTTTGAAGTAGATTCAGCTGGTACTGCTAATTATCACGTTGGTGATGCCCCTGATGATCGTTCTATTGCTTCTGGTAAACAACACGGAGTAGATATCTCTATGCTTAGAGGACGACAATTTTCTGCAAAAGATTTCTCTCACTTCGATTATATCTTCGTAATGGACAAAAGTAACTACCAAAACGTGATCCGCCTTGCTAAGAACGAAAAAGAACGTGCTAAAGTACATTTTTTAGCCGATGCTTTAGGAGGAATGGCACAATGTGAAATCCCCGACCCTTATTATGGTACAGAAGCTGATTTTGAAAACGTCTATCAGCTCATTGATGAGGCTTGCACAAAAGTTGCTCACAAACTATCTCCTAACCCCTAACTACTACCTCCTAAAATGGACTTCTCATCTAAACTCTTAGAAAACGCCGTATACGAAATAGCACAATTGCCCTCTATAGGCAAGCGCACTGCTTTGCGTTTGGCTTTACATTTGCTCAAACAGCCCGAGGAACAAGCCTTACAGTTAGCACAAGCTATTGTAGCGTTACGAACCCATATACAGTATTGCAAAAACTGCCACAACATCTCCGATGTCGACCTTTGTGAAATATGTGCCAATCCCGCTCGTGATACAGGCATTATTTGTGTTGTAGAGGATTTTCGTGATGTAATGGCAATAGAGAACACAGGGCAATTCAGAGGACAGTATCACGTCTTAGGAGGCAAAATATCCCCCATCGATGGTATTGCCCCCTCCAATCTGCACATCGCCTCACTGATAGAAAAAGTAAAGGCAGGCAAAGTAACCGAACTCATTCTCGCCCTCAGCAACACTATGGAAGGAGATACAACCAACTTCTACATCTACAAACAAGTAGAGCCCTATCACATCACCATCTCCACCATTGCACGAGGCATAGCTGTAGGCAGCGAACTCGAATACACCGATGAAGTAACCTTAGGTCGCAGCATTGCCCATCGCATCCCTTTTGAAAAAGCTATCAAAGCAGTATAATCCTTACCCCCAAGTTCCTCACCCCATTATCACGTGCAGCTCCTACCTCACCTTTACTCCGCCTCGTCTGACCTATTTTCTTGCCCCCCTTTACTTCGCCTTGTCTGCCCTGTCTGCCTCTCCCACTACCTGCTCGGAACTCGCACTTCCCATTACTCTGCCCTGTCCTACTTGTCTGAGTCGTCCTACCTCATCCTACTATCAAACTTATCCTCTCTAAAACTCTCTCAAAAAAACTAATTTTATTAGGTTTTCCAACTTTTTTATAATATATTTGCAGCACTTATTTAACGTCAGTTCGATATAACAGAAAAATGATTTAGAGCAATATAACACAATATATTCACAAAATAATTCACCGCCAGGTGAAAATTTGTGAGATTATATAAAGTAAAGAGTTTTATACTTTCCCAAATTCGTGAAAATTCGTGAAATTCGTGGGAGATTCAAAATATTTTGCTGATTGTTAAATAATTACTTACATCGAACTCACGTTATTTAATATTAAAAGGAATATGAAACGTATTTTAATTGCTTTTTTAGCAATATTATTTGCTCAACTTAGCGAAGCTCAAACTCAAAAGTATTCAACTTTTTATGTTCAACGAGCTAGTTTGTTCAGTAAATTGGCTATCACCCCTAAAGACATTGTTTTCATTGGCAATAGTATTACCAATGGAGCTGAGTGGTCTGAACTCTTTCCACAAAAACGTGTAAAGAACAGAGGCATTAGTGGCGACACTTCCGAAGGTGTCTACGACCGATTAGCCCCCATTGTAAAAGGAAAACCTGCTAAAATATTTATCTTCATCGGTATTAACGATATTTCTCGTGGGATACAGGTCGAAACTATCATCTTAAATATGAAGCGAATTGTTGAGAAAATACAAAACGAATCACCTAAAACGAAGATTTATATTCAAAGCATTCTACCTGTAAATCCAGATTTCGGAATGTTTAAAGATCATCAGAAACCCCAACTCATTAAAGAAATCAACCAACAGTATCAAAATATAGCCAAAGAGTATAAAGTGAATTATATTGATTTATATTCATATTTCCTTGAAGAGGGAACCGACAAAATGAATAAGAACTATACTAATGACGGATTACACTTGTTAGGCGAGGGATATTTATTGTGGAGCGAAATTATAAAACCATATCTTTAACTTCAGTTCAATATAACAAAACACCGATTTACAATTACATTTAAGGTAAGCTCCCTAAGAATTTTAGACTATACTGTTCAGCTTGCACCTCTCACACCTCCCATTGTTTTCACCTGCCCGTCAGCCTTGTCATAACAAAATATTTTATGTAGCCCCTATTTTGTGTAAATTCGTGAGAGATTTAAACTATATACCCTCAAACTACCTTCCTGTCCGGATCGCACTCTTTCGAGGTTGTTGGCAATTGCCGAATAAATGAGTCGGAGGCTAAATAAAAACGAGTAAATCAGCAACACTTTTTGCTAAAAAATTTTTGTGGTTTGGAAAAATGTCGTATATTTGTAAAATATATTTTGATAACAAAGAAACTCAACACTAAAACAGGAGAATATTTAATATGAAAATGACAAAAAATGATTTACACAATGCCCTGAAACACTACTTTGGGTTTGAAGCGTTCAAAGGGCATCAAGAAGAAATTATTACCAGCGTGATCAACAAAGAAAATACCTTTGTAATTATGCCCACAGGTGGTGGTAAATCATTGTGCTACCAATTGCCTGCCTTAGTTCTGGAGGGAACTGCTATTGTGATTTCCCCCCTTATCGCCTTGATGAAAAATCAAGTAGACGCGATGCGTGGTATTTCATCTACCGATAGTATTGCCCACGTACTCAACTCTTCTCTTACCAAAAACGAAATCCGTGAGGTAATGGAGGATATCAGCGCTGGCAAAACCAAATTGCTATATGTCGCCCCCGAGTCCCTCATCAAAGAGGAATATGCTAACTTTCTCAAAACCGTTCCTATCTCCTTTGTCGCTGTAGACGAGGCGCATTGCATCTCTGAATGGGGACACGATTTCCGCCCTGAGTACCGCAATATCAAAACCATTATTGAGCGTCTGGGCAGCAATATCCCTATCGTCGCGCTTACAGCTACAGCTACCCCTAAAGTGCAAGAGGATATTCTCAAAAACTTGGGAATGCTCGAAGCTAATGTATTTAAATCATCATTCAACCGCCCTAATCTCTATTATGAAGTACGCCCTAAAACCAAAAACGTAGATGCCGATATCATCCGTTTTGTAAAACAGAACAGCAAAAAATCAGGAATTATATACTGTCTCAGCCGTAAAAAGGTAGAAGACCTTGCACAAACCTTACAAGTAAATGGTATTTCGGCGGTACCTTACCACGCGGGATTAGATGCCAAAACACGCGCCAAACACCAAGATATGTTCTTGATGGAAGAGGTAGATGTGGTGGTAGCAACCATCGCCTTTGGTATGGGTATCGATAAACCCGATGTACGCTTTGTAATCCACCACGATATCCCAAAAAGTATTGAAAGTTACTATCAAGAAACAGGACGTGCTGGTCGTGATGGTGGTGAAGGGCATTGCTTGGCTTTCTACTCTTATAAAGATGTAGAGAAACTGGAAAAGTTTATGATAGGCAAACCTATAGCCGAGCAGGAAATAGGACAAGCGCTCTTGCAGGATATTGTAGCTTACGCCGAAACCTCTAGTTCTCGCCGTAAATTTATCTTGCATTACTTTGGCGAAGAGTTTGACGAGGTAAATGGCGAAGGTGCTAATATGGACGACAATGTGCGTTTTCCTAAAGAGAAGAAGGAAGCCAAAGATGATGTAGTAAAATTGCTCAACGTGATTATTGCTACCAAACAAAAGTTCAAAGCTAAAGAAATTGTAAATACACTTATCGGTAAAGTGAGTGCCCTTATCAAAGCACATCGTATTGATGAACAAGACTTCTTTGGTATTGGTAAAGATAAAGATGATGCTTATTGGATGGCTCTCCTTCGTCAGGTAATGGTAAACGGACTCATACGCAAGGATATAGAAACTTACGGAGTAATGTTTATCACCGATAAAGGAAAGGAATTCTTAAAAGAAGTGCCTTCATTTATGATGACTGAAGACCATAGTTATGAAGAAGAACCTGAAGATATCAATAGTGCTAATGCAGTAGCTGCAGACCCTGTACTTCTTGATATGTTAAAAGATTTGCGCAAAAAGGTAGCCAAACAGAAAGGGGTGCCTCCGTTTGTGGTATTCCAAGACCCTTCACTCGAAGATATGGCTCTCAAATATCCTATAACCATTCAAGAACTTACCAATGTACACGGTATAGGGGAAGGTAAAGCTAAGAAGTTTGGAGCAGAGTTTATAAAGCTCATTGGTCGTTATGTTGAAGAAAACGACATTGTGCGCGCTGAAGACCTTATTGTAAAAACTACAGGTTCTAACTCTGCTTTGAAGTTGTTTATTATTCAGAACATAGACCGCAAATTGCCTTTACCCGATATTGCCCAAGCTAAAGGATTAGAAATGGATGAGTTCCTCAAAGAAATGGAACAGATAGTATATAGCGGAACTAAGCTAAATATTGATTATTGGGTAAATGAAATCTTTGATGAAGAACAACAAGAAGAGCTTCACGAATACTTTATGGAAGCTGAAAGTGATAAAATATCTTTAGCTTCTAAAGAATTTGCTGGCGATTACGAAGACGATGAGCTCAGAATCTATCGTTTGAAGTTTATCAGTGAAGTAGCAAATTAACAGATGTGTACATAAATTAAAAAGAGAATTAAGTATAATGCTTAATTCTCTTTTTTAATATCTATAAAAACAATAAATGCAGTGGTTTACAAGGTAACCCAAACCATTCTGAAACAGTACTATGAGTAAGAATTCCGTGGTAAGAATAAAGTCCGTTTCTAAAACCTTTATCTATTTGTAAAAAGTTTTCTACTCCTCCCTCCTCCCCTATTTTTAGTAGGTATGGTAATAAAATATTACTTAACGACGTTGAAGCTGTACAGGCATAACGTGAAGAAAGATTAGGTACCCCACAATGTACAACTTCGTATTTAGTAAAGGTGAGTTGTTCTAAAGTTGTAAGTCCGCTAGTTTCTACACAACCTCCATTGCCTATACTTGTATCTACAATCACAGCGCCTCGTGGCATCTGTTGTACCATATCTTCTGTAACAACTATAGGTGAGCGATGAGTTCCCGTCATAGCTCCTATAAGTACATTACAACGCTTCAAGGATTCTCGAAGTAATTGAGGTTGTAAGGTTGCGGTATATACTGAGGAAGGTAAATGTGTGCGTAGTTTCCTTAAATCGGTAAGGGAGGAAGCAAATATCTTTACATTAGCACCTAATCCTAAGGCAGCTTTAGCAGCAGCTTCTGTGATGTTATTAGCTCCCAAAAGTACCACCTCTATAGGAGGTACTCCTGTAATATTTCCAAATAGAAGTCGATTTTCTTCTGTGATGAGTTCTGAAGCAGTTAGCACAGCAGCTATACCCGTAAGCTCATCCACCGATTGTTGTATAGGATAATTTTCAGCCTCATCTTTGATATATTCAAAAGCTAAAGCAGTAATTTGCTTTTGCGTAAGCATCTCAAAGTAGGCTATATCTTGTGTATTGGGTTGTAAAGCTGAAAGCAATACAGTTTGAGGGTTGAAGTAAGCGAGTTCTTTAGTAGTAGGAGGCTCAACTTTCAGTACCATTGGACAAGCAAAAACTACTTCGGTATCATACACAATTTCAGCACCTGCCTCGCTGTAATCAGCATCAGGAAAGTAAGCTTCTTCACCTGCCCCAGCCTCTACGAGAATTTGGTGACCATTAGTTACTAATACCGCTACTTCATCTGGTGTTAAGCAAATTCGTTTCTCTTGAAAAGTGCGTTCTTTAGGAAGTCCTATTTTCAACGATTGTTGCTCATTGCTCACCGCTAAGCGTTCTTCTTGTGGTAATAGTTGAGATATGGTTTGCATCAGTCTGAGAATTTAGTTTCTAAATCACTCACATATTTCTTGAAAGCGCGATCGGTTTCTATTAAGTTTTCCACTGTTTTGCAAGCGTGTAGCACCGTGGCGTGATCACGTTGCCCTATCTGGCTTCCAATGGTAGAAAGTGAGTTTTTAGTGTATTTCTTCGAGAAAAACATCGCCAATTGTCGGGCTTGTACTACATTGCGTTTACGGGTCTTGGAATGTAGTGATTCGATATCTAAATTGAAGTAATCGGCTATAATTTGCTGAATGTGGTCAATAGTTAAATCGTTTTTATTATTTTTCACCGATTTATCAATAATGCTTTGTGCAAGTTCTATAGAATATTCTTTGCGATTAAACGCTGCTTGTGCAATCAATGAGTTGCTCACCCCTTCTAATTCACGTACATTCGTACGTATATTTTCAGCCAAATAAGCAATTATATCTTCTCCTATTTCGGCTCCATCATTATAGAATTTATTTTCTAAAATCTTGTAACGTGTTTCGTAGTCAGGAGTTTGTAATTCAGCCGAAAGCCCCCATTTAAAACGAGAAAGGAGACGTTGTTCTATATCAAATAAATCTACAGGAGCTTTATCCGAAGTGAGGATTACCTGCTTGCCGTTTTGGTGTAGGTGATTGAAGATATGAAAGAAAGCATCTTGAGTTTTCACCTTCCCCGAAAGGAATTGAATATCATCTACGATAAGTACATCGATGAGCTGATAGAAGTGAATAAAGTCGTTAAGGGTATTTTTATCCTTGTCTTTAGCTGTAGAAGCACTGATAAACTGTTGAGTAAACTTTTCAGCAGAAACATAAAGCACTTTTTTCTTGGGGTATTTTTCTTTAATATCCACCCCTATAGCGTGAGCTAAGTGAGTTTTTCCTAAGCCTACCCCTCCAAAAATAAATAGTGGATTAAAAGCCGTTCCACCAGGTTTATTGGCTACTGCCATACCTGCAGAACGTGCCAAACGATTAGAAGCACCTTCTACAAAATTATCAAAGTTTTGATGTAAATTGAGTTGAGGATCAACAGTTATCTCACGAATTCCAGGTATTACAAAAGGATTTTTAAGTCCAGGGTCTTTGGTCTCAGTAGCTAAAGTCAAAGTCTGTTTTGCTAATTCTGGACGATTCGTACTTGGAAGTTGTTCTTTAGTAAGTGGATTATCAACAATATACACAAGGCGGGAGTTTACTCCCAAAGTAAATGTCATTGCTGATTTGAGAAGAGAAATAAAATTTTCTTCTAACCATTCATAAAAGAATCTACTTGGAACTTTGATTTTCAAAGCATTCCCCTCTAATTCAACAGGAACAATAGGAACAAACCAAGTATTAAATTGTTGCTCAGTGATGTTGTCTTTTATAAATTCAAGACACTTACTCCAAACTTTTTCAGCTGCTTCTTTCAT